>NZ_AP035879.1:0-3854481 GCF_055398295.1 Bdellovibrio sp. BIS2
GTGGAATTAAACTCGTCTTTTTGGACACTTATCAAAACTAAGATGAAAAGCCGGAACGACAACAATAAGTTGTTGGATACCTGGCTTGATCCTATTGAGTACGTGAGCACCACGGGCTCGGCGGATCGTCCCCGCCTGGTCTTGGGAGTCCCCAATGCCCTTCATCAGTATTTCGTGATCGAGAACCTGCAGGATAAAATTTATACAGAAATTTCAGATACTTACGGTAAGCCGTTTGAGGTCGAGTTCAGTATTACGGGGAACAAAATAAATTCTCATATTGAGACATCCACAACCCCGGATGAGGTTTTAAGCGGTTCTGAGATCCTCCAGGCCCAATTGGCGCGTGCTCAGAATATCCAGCCTACTCAACCAAGGTCCAGTTCCGACACTTTAAACTCGGAGCTGACGTTTTCGACCTTTGTCGTGGGAAAGAACTCTGAGTTTGCCCATGCCGCCTGCTTTAACGTGGCCAGAAACCCAGGGGCTGACGATTACAACCCTCTCTATATATACGGACCGGTGGGAATGGGTAAAACCCACCTTCTGCACGCCGCTGGAAACCATATTCGCGAGCAATATCAGCAGCTTAGAATTACCTATATCTCGGCTGAACGCTTCATGAATGAGTGTATTTCCGCCATCCGCCGCCACGAAATGGATAAATTCCGCCAGAAGTACCGCGAAAACTCGGACATTCTGCTGGTGGATGACGTTCAGTTCATCGCACGCGGTGAGGCTGTTCAGGAAGAGTTTTTCCACACCGTGAACAGCTTTATCGACAGCCGCAAGCAGGTCATCCTGGCCAGCGACCGCATGCCCAAGGATATCCATGGCCTTGAAGACCGCAGTCGCACCCGTTTAGAACGGGGCCTGATCGCGGACATCACCATGCCGGATCTGGAAACCCGTATTGCGATCCTTCGCTACAAGGCAGAAAAGTTCAACGTGCGCCTTCCAGAAGACGTCGTGAACTACATAGCCAGAATATCCAAACGTTCCATCAGAGAGCTTGAAGGCAATCTGAAGAAGGTGAAGATGTTCTCTGAGCTTCAGGGTCTGCCGATTGATCATGAACTTGTAAAGCGCATCTTGGCCCACCACGAAACCCAAAGCACGATCTCGGTTGAAGAGATCATGAAGCTTGTGGCGGATCATTTTAAAGTGCGTGTTTTGGATCTTAAATCATCCACCAGAGCCAAGCCGATTGTCGTTCCACGTCAAATCGCGATGTATCTGATTAAGAAGTTCCTGGATAAATCTTTGGTGGATATCGGCAAGTCTTTCGGGGGCAAAGATCACACAACTGTGATGAATGCTCTGGAACGGGTCAAGAATCTACAGGCTTCTGACCAAGATATCGCCAAAGATATCGAAGACTTGGAGCAAAGAATCCACAATATCACAGGGGTGTGAATGTGGACTGTGGAAAGGGTTGTGGAAGAACTTGGGGCTTAAAATGTGGATCCAAGTTACCCCCAAAAAAGGCTCTAAAACTGCAAAGTTGTACAGAGTCTTTATCCACAAATGTTTTTTAGTGTTTACATGGACTTAGGGGATTTGTTAGGTTTTCCACGCCCCTACTACTACTACTAGATATTTATATATATAGAATTAGATAATAAGAGGGTTCTTAAAAGAGGGTCTTATGAAATTAGAAATTGATAAGCGAGATCTGTTAAGTCTTATCGGAAAAACCCAGAACATTGTTGAGAAGCGCAACACCATGCCCATCCTCATCAACGTTTTGTTGGAAGCTGATCAGAACACATTGAAGGTTTTTGCAACCGACCTGGAAGTAAGCCTTACCGATCAAATCAAAGTTCAAGTTCATCAGGCCGGCAAAGTGGCGGTCAGTGCAAAAAGTCTTTTCGACATTGCGAAAGAACTTTCTGAAGGTCCAATCACTTTGATCAAAAAAGAAAACAACTGGCTTGAGATCAAACAAGGGAAATACACATCCAAGATTGTGGGTATCTCTGCGGAAGAGTATCCGATCTTCCCTACTTACAACTCCCAGGCGTTTATCAAGATTCATGCACAAGTGCTGAAAGAGATGATTGATAAAACAATCTACTCTGTTTCCACCGATGAAACCCGCTATCACCTGAACGGTGTTTTCTTTGAGTTGAATCCTCAAAGCGGTTTTAAAATGGTGGCAACGGACGGTCACCGCATGAGCTTGGTGAATAAACCTTCCGAGGACATCAAGGTTAACGCCACTCAAGGCGTGATCATTCCGCGCAAAGGTCTGCACGAGATTAAAAAAATTCTTGAAAGCATCGACGGCACTGTGGAAATAGCTGTGGAAGGCTCCCAATTCGTATTGAAACATTCATCAACAATTCTGATGATTCGTTTGATCGAAGGAAAGTACCCGAATTATCAACAGTTTATTCCACAGAAGCTTCCGCAAAAAGTGATGATCAGCCGTGATGCGTTCCTGACTTCACTGAAACGCGTGTCCCTTTTGGCGAATCAAAAATCCAAAGCGGTACTGTTGAATCTTTCCAACGGCCGTATGGAGATTTCTTCAAACAATCCGGAACTGGGTGATGCAAAGGAAGAGATCGAAGTGGATTACATGGGTAATGAAATCAAAATCGGTTTCAATGCCAAGTACATCACCGACATCCTGACCAGCATGAACCAGGATAAAATTGATTTCGAACTGAATGATCATCTTTCACCAGGATTGATGAGACCTCACAACGACCAGACTTACACCTGCGTTGTGATGCCAATGAGAATCTAATGATTTTCGAAAGACTGCGTCTGGTTAATTTCCGAAATTATCGGGACGTGGTTTTGTCCTTCTCTCCGCGAGTGAATGTTTTCCTCGGAGAGAACGGACAGGGTAAAACAAATCTCCTTGAGGCGATGTACATGATCTCTCAAGGGGACTCCTTCCGCTACTCTGACAACTCCACCCTGATCAACTCAAACACTTCCGAGTCGGTTATCCAGGCGCTGATTACTCAGAACGATCTTCATTACAAACTAAAATTAGGCCTTTCAAAAAGCCGCAAGGTTCTAACTCTGAACGACAAGCGCGTGAACTCGGCCGACATCCGCAAAATTTTTGCCAGCGTGGTGTTCAGTCCGGAAAGTCTTTCTTCGATCAAAGAGGGCGCTGATCATCGCCGCGAACTGGTCGACGAGCTGCTGGTGACATTTGACCGAAAAAACGCCCAGTTGATCGCCGATTACCGAAAAGCGTTGAAAACGCGCAACAAGATCCTTAAGAACTTTTTAGAGGGTTTGCAGGATAAAACGGTCACCGAGAACCTTTTGGAGTCTTTAAACCCCCAATTTGTGCGTTTAGCGACCGATTTGACCCATGCCCGCATCACCGCTTTGCAGGGACTTTCCAAAGACTTCAATAATGCCATGCAATACATTTCTGGCAATTCCACTGTGGATATCTCGGTGGAATACCTTGTTTCCGATCAAAATGCGGTGAGTTTCACACGTGAAGAAGTCGAAAATGCAATCACAAAACGACTTCGTGAACTGCATGATGCGGAGCTCTCAAGCGGGACAAGTTTGGTGGGTCCTCATAAGCACGATATTGTGTTCCTATATGGTCAAAAAGACTCACGATTTTTCTGTAGCCAGGGGCAGCAGAGAGCGATCATTCTTTCTTTCAAAATGGCCCAAATTGTGTATCATAGGAAGGCTCACGGGACCTATCCTGTGCTGATGTTAGACGATGTACTTTCTGAGCTCGATAAAGCCAAAAGAGATGCACTGATTACGTTCTTACACGAGATCAATACGCAGATTTTTGTGACGACGACGGATTTCACATTGCCTGAATCATTCAGCCTCGATCAGCTCCGCGTGGTGCGCATCAAGGATGGCCAAATCCTTGAGTAGCTCCTGGCAGTTTTCAACTGCGGGAAATGATGAACGCGACACCTTCGAAACTGTCGAGGGGTATGCAAAGCAATGAGGGGTTCCAGTGTCAACAGAAGAACAAAAATCCTATTCGGCCGATTCAATTCAGGTTCTAGAAGGTCTCGAAGCAGTTCGTAAGCGTCCCGGGATGTATATCGGGGACACCGCTTTCAAAGGTTACCACCATCTTGTGTATGAAATTGTGGATAACTCCGTAGACGAACACTTGGCCGGCTACTGCAAAAAGATCAGTGTCTCCATCAACGCCGATGAATCCATCACTGTCGAGGATGACGGCCGTGGTATTCCTGTTGCGACTCAGAAACAAACTGGTAAATCCGCTCTTGAACTGGTTATGACCGTACTTCACGCCGGTGGTAAGTTCGACGGTGGCGGTTACAAAGTGTCCGGTGGTCTGCACGGTGTGGGTGCTTCCGTTGTGAATGCCCTTTCTGACCGTGTGTCCGTGGAAGTTCAGCGTGACGGTCACTTCTGGAGACAAAACTACGAGCGCGGGAAAATCCTGGCGCCGGTGGCCCAGGGTGAAACCACCACCAAAACCGGCACGAAAGTGACTTTCAAACCGGACCGCACAATTTTCAAAGACGAAACTCTGAGCTACGACTTCACCACTCTTGCCAACCGTTTCCGTGAACTGGCGTTCCTGAATGCGGGCCTGCATATCTCTTTGACCGACGAACGCAACGGCAAAAAGCAGGACTTCCAGTATTCCGAAGGTGTGGCTGAATTCGTGAAGTACATGAATCAGTCCAAAAAATCCCTGCACAACGAAGTCGTTTACTTCAAAGGTGAAAAAGACAACGTCGATGTGGAAATCGCGATGCAGTGGAATGATTCTTACTCTGAATCCATTTTCACTTATTGCAACAACATCAACACGCATGAAGGTGGTACTCACCTTGTCGGCTTCCGTGCCGCTTTGACTCGTACAACGAATGCGTATGCGACTGAAAAAAATCTTCTGAAAGATCTGAAAGCCAACCTTGAGGGTGAAGACATCCGTGAAGGTTTGGCGGCCGTTATCTCCGTGAAAGTTCGCGAGCCTCAGTTCGAAGGTCAGACCAAAACCAAACTGGGTAATGCCGAAGTTAAAGGTATCGTCGAGGCGATGGTGAATGAAAAGCTGGCCGACTGGATGGACCGCAATCCATCGGTAGCAAAAAACATCATCATGAAGTGCGTGGAATCCGCGCGTGCCCGTGAGGCGGCCAGAAAAGCCCGTGATCTGACTCGTCGTAAAACCGTTTTGGATGGCGGCTCGCTGCCAGGTAAAATGGCGGACTGTCAGGAACGTGACCCGGCTCTTTGTGAACTGTACCTGGTGGAGGGTGACTCCGCAGGTGGTTCCGCAAAGCAGGGACGCGACCGTCGCACGCAGGCGATCTTACCGCTAAAAGGTAAAATCCTGAACGTTGAAAAAGCGCGTTTTGACAAAATCATTTCCTCTGAAGAGATCAAAGTCATCATCTCTGCTTTGGGTACCGGTATCGGCAAAGACAATGTGAACGTGGATAAAATCCGTTATCACAAAATCATCATCATGACCGATGCCGACGTCGATGGATCCCACATCATGACATTGCTTTTGACGTTCTTCTATCGCCAGATGCCACTGGTGCTTGAGCGCGGTTATGTGTATATCGCCCAGCCACCTTTGTACCGCGCGAAAAAAGGCAAAGAGGAAACTTACCTGAAAAATGAAGCGGCTTTGACCGAGTATCTTCTGAGCTCGGGTCTTGGTAACTTCAAAATCAAAGGCAAGGAATCCCTGCCGGAAAAAGATCTGCGCCAGTTGATCCTAAACATCCAGCGCTTCAACGATCTTCTGCGTGTGTCCTCTAAAAAATACGACAAGGACGTTTTGTACTTCCTGCTAAGCAAAGTGTCTGATTTTGAAAAGACTTTTGCTGACAACAAGAAAATGGAACAGGTTCTTACGGACCTCGGTGCCTGGATCAATGCCGATCAGACTTTGGGTATCACTGAATACAAAGGTGAAGTTAAAACCGAGGCTGAAACCGGCAAAGTCTATGCTGACATCTACACCGTTCGTTACGCAGATCGCATGACGACCAAGTTCAGCCTGGATAACCTGCGTTCTTCTGAAATCATCGAGCTTAGAAAAATCTGGGCTGATATTCAGGCGATCAGCACTCTTCCGTTGACCATCCTTGAAGGTGATAACGAAGTTCAATTTGAAAGCTACAATGAATTCTATACACACGTGATGGAATCCACGAAAAAAGGCATCTACATCCAGCGCTATAAAGGATTGGGAGAGATGAATCCGGAGCAGTTGTGGGAAACCACTCTGAACAAGGACAACCGCACTTTACTGAAAGTGACCATCGATGATGCGGTTGCCGCGGATGAAACCTTCTCCATCCTGATGGGTGAAATGGTTGAACCTCGTCGTCAGTTCATCCACGACAATGCTTTGCTTGCGCGCAGCCTGGACGTTTAATTTTTTAAGGGATTTGAAAGTTTATGGAAAATAATCAAGAAGAAAAAGGCGTCACGTTAGTTGATATCAGCAAGGAAATGCGCGGAGCTTATCTGCAGTATTCCATGTCTGTGATCGTGGGCCGTGCCCTGCCGGATGTTCGTGACGGTCTGAAGCCGGTTCACCGCCGCGTCTTGTTTGCTCAAAGTGAAATGAACAACCGCCACAACAGACCTTACCTGAAGTCTGCCCGTGTGGTCGGCGACGTGATCGGTAAATATCACCCGCACGGTGATGCGTCCGTTTACGATACCATGGTTCGTATGGCCCAGGATTTCTCCCTGCGCTATCCGCTGGAAGATGGCCAGGGGAACTTCGGTTCCATCGACGGTGACTCTCCGGCAGCCATGCGTTACACCGAGATCCGTCTGACAGCTCTGGCAGAAGAGCTGCTGAATGATCTGGAAAAAGAAACTGTTTCTTACGGTCCGAACTACGATGACTCTTTGCTGATTCCGACGGTTCTTCCATCGAAGTTCCCGAATCTTTTGGTGAACGGTTCTGCGGGTATCGCCGTGGGTATGGCGACCAACATTCCTCCGCACAATCTGGGTGAGGTTATCGACGGATGTATCCATCTGATCGGAAATCCTGACTGTCAGATTGAAGACCTCATGCAACACATCAAGGGTCCGGACTTCCCGACTTCAGGTGTGATCGCCGGTCGCGAAGGCATCCTGCAGGCTTATAAAAAAGGCCGCGGTATTGTGACTATCAAAGCGGTGGCTGAAATCGTTCAGGTCAAAGACCGCGAAGAGATCATCATCACCGAAATCCCTTACCAGGTGAACAAAGCCAAGCTGATTGAAAGCATGGCGGACCTTGTTCGTGATAAACAAATCGAGGGTATTTCTGACATCCGCGATGAGTCTTCCCGAGAAGGTATGCGTATCGTTGTTGTTCTGAAGCGCGGTGAAAACGCCAGCGTTATTCTGAACCGACTTTATAAGTACACTCAGATGCAGACGAGCTTCGGTATCATCATGCTGGCCCTGGATGCGAAAAACCAGCCAGTGACCTTCGACCTGAAAGGCATGCTGGAAGCGTTCGTGGATCACCGTCGTGACGTTGTTACGAAACGCTGTATCTTCGAATTGAAAAAAGCCCAGGAGCGCGCGCACATCCTGGAAGGTCTGAAAAAAGCCCTGGATCACATTGAAGAAGTGATCAAAACCATCCGTGCTTCCAAAGAGGCCAACGCCGCTCGTGAAGCCCTGATGTCGAAATTTGAATTCTCAGAAAGACAGGCTGTTGCGATCCTGGAAATGCGTTTGCAGCGTCTGACAGGTTTAGAGCGTGACAAGATCATCGCTGAACTGGCCGAGTTGATGAAACAAATCGACTGGTTGAAATTTGTTCTTTCTGATGTTCGCGAAATTTACAAAATCATCGTGGGCGAACTGGAAGACCTGAAAAAACGTTACGCCGATCCAAGACGCACCCAAATCACGGGTGACCTGAGCGATCTGGAAGACGAAGACCTGATTGCCGACGAACAAATGGTTGTGACTGTGACCAACACAGGCCTGATCAAGCGTATCCCGGTTGAAGAATACCGCGTGCAAAAACGTGGCGGTAAAGGCCTGAAAGGCATGGAAACCAAGGAAGAAGACTACGTTACGGACATCTTCTCTGCGAGCACCAAAACCATGCTGCTGGTCTTCACTGACAAAGGTAAAGTTTACTGGTGTAAAGTTCACCGTCTGCCTTTGGGCACCAGAACTTCCAAAGGGAAGTCTTTGGCGAACGTGGTTCAGCTTTCCAACGGTGAAAGCGTTCGTGCGATTCTGCCGGTGAATGAATTCAGCGAAAACAAATACGCAGTGATGCTGACTGAAAAAGGCGTTATCAAGAAGACATCTCTGGATGCCTTCGCGAACCCAAGAACCGCAGGTATCATCGCATTGACCACCGATCTTGATGACGGTGTTATTGATGTGAAGATCTCTGACGGTCAGAGTGATATCTTCATCGCGACCAAAGAAGGTATGTCCATCCGCTTTAACGAAGCAGATGTGCGTGAGATGGGTCGTACCGCCCGCGGTGTGAAAGCGATCACTTTGGCAAAAGACGATATCGTGGTGGCGATGGAAGTTCTTGAAAAGAACACCAAAGACACCATTCTGATGGTGACTTCCAAAGGTTACGGTAAACGTTCTGAAACAGGCGAATACCGCATCCAGTCCCGTGGCGGTGTGGGTATCATCACTCAGAAAACAACCGACAAGGTTGGTGTCGTTATCGGCACGAAGAAAGTCGCTGACAACATGGAGCTTATTCTTTCCACCGATAAAGGACAGGTTATCCGCATGAAAGTGACGGACATCTCGGTTCTGGGCCGTAACACTCAAGGTGTGCGCCTGATCAACATCGACGAAAAAGATGAGACCGTGACTGGCGTGGCGGTTGTGGCTGAAGACGATACGGCGGCGGAGGAAACTCCGGCTCCGGAAGGCGCGCCTCACTAACATGATCAGAGCCTTGCTGGTCGTCCTAGTCTTGGCTCTGTCCGCCTGCTCTTCGCAGGAAGAGGCGGACTTTAAACAAGCTCAAAAATCCATAGCCCAGGGTCATCATCGAATCGCCCTGGGTTATCTGGACCGGGTCATCAAAAGAAACAGCGACAGCAAATTCCCGCTGGAAGCTGCCCGCGAAGCCGCAAGAATTTCATTCTTCGAAATCAAAGACTTCAATAAAGCCATCAACTATCATCATTACATTGTTCTGCATTCAACCGATGAGGCGGAACGCCTTGAATCCCAGAAGCAAATCGCCTCGATTTATTTCAACAATCTGCAGAACTATCAGATGTCGATCATTGAATACAGCAAACTGCAACAGATGCCTCATACGGATCTGGAGGCGGCCCAGTATAAGATGAACGTGGCCCGTGCGCAGTACTATCAGAACAACTTCTTCCAGGCTGAATCCGAAATCGACTCTTTATTGAAACTAAAAAGTGACGACAACATCCGCTTTAGTGGTCTGATGCTGAAGGGTAATATCCTGGTGGCGAAGAAGGACTTCAAGAATGCTGCCGCGATCTTTAAGGAACTCATTGATAAGTATCCGGACAAAGCTGTTCAGGAAAACGTCGCCCTGACCCTGGCAGTTTGTTATGAAGAAAATCTGGATTTCAAAAGCGCCATTGCTGTGTTGGAAGAGCACCGGGGCAAGTACAACCCTCCTGAGTATATCGAACTGCGTATCAAGCGCCTGCAGGAGCGTATGAAGAACGCTCCGGGAGCGAAAGGGTTCAGGAAGTAATGAAAAAGTATATAATCTTTGCATCCATCGGCTTTGAACTTGTCGGTTTGATCCTGGGATGTTTTTACCTTGGCCAGTATCTTGATCAGAAGTATCAAACCAAGGGTCTTATCTTTGCCGGATTAAGCCTGGCGTGTTTGGTGGGCTGGCTGGTCAGGGTCGTCTGGTTGCTGAACCGAATTCAGAAACAAGATGAGAAAGAATCAGAATCCAAGAAACCACCCGGGACGCCATGAAATATGTACTCGCCATTCAAGCCCTCACCACCCTCCTTGGGGGCGTCCTTCTAGGGCTTTTTGCCGCACCACAACAGAGCTATTCCTTCATTTCAGGCGCTTTAGTCATTTTGGTGAGCTTTTTCCTGATGGGATGGGCTTGGGGATTGATCTTCAGTAAGAAATTGGTTGCCCTAGCTATCGGGATCATTGTATTTAAGTACGCGATTTTAGGGATTATTATCTTTAAGCTTGTAGACCAAATCTGGTTCGACACTTTGTGGTTCGCACTAGGGGTCGCAAGTTTTATTCTTTCGGCGCTCGGATATGCGGTGAAAGAAGCCTTAAGAGAAGGAAAAGAAGATGTCATTTAACTGGACACAATTGGTTCCGGGCGTTGGTCACGAGTACGCACACGTTGCGACTCTGGGTATTGCCACTGTAGCAGCAGTTGGTATCGGTGCAGCTGCACGTGCTTCTCTGGGTAAAGGTGAAGCCGCTGTATTGCCAGCAAGCAAGTTCTCTTTGCGCGGTATCTTCGAGCTTCTGACGGAGATGACTTCCGGTCTGGCTGACATGGTTATCGGCGAGCACGGCAAACACTACATCCCGTTCTTTGCTTCCGTGTTCTTCTTCATCTTGTTCAACAACTTGTTGGGCATGATCCCGGGTATGACTCCGGCGACTGAAAACATGAACACCACATTCGGTTTCGGTGTGTTGATGTTCCTGTTCTATAACTTCCAGGGTGTTAAAGAAAACGGACCAATCGCTTACCTTAAGCACTTCATGGGTCCGGTTATTTTCCTGGCTCCGTTGATGTTTGTGATCGAGATCGTTTCCCACATCGTTCGCCCCTTCTCTTTGGGTCTTCGTCTTGCGAACGTAATGATGGGTGACCACACGGTTCTTTCCGTGTTCCTTGATCTGGTTCCAATCGGTGTACCAATTCCATTCTATGTAATGGGATTGTTCGTATGCTTTGTTCAGGCTTTTGTATTTACTTTGCTTTCAATGGTCTACGTGGCATTCGCGATTGCACACGATCACTAAAAGGCAAATTTTTAAACCATAAGGAGTTCCACATGAAAAAAATGATCATCGCAGCTATCGCTATGTTCGCATCTTCTTCCGCTTTCGCTCAAGAAGCAGCTGTTGCAGTTACTGAAACTGTAGTTGCTAACTCTGACCGCGGTCTTGTTGCTATCGCAGCAGCTCTTGCAATCTCTATCTCTGTATTCGCAGGTGCAATGGCTCAAGGTAAAACTGCTTCCACAGCTTTGGAAGGTATCGCTCGTAACCCAGCGGCTTCTGGTAAGCTTTTGATCCCAATGATCTTGGGTCTAGCTCTTATCGAATCCCTAGTAATCTACGCTTTGATCATCGCTTTGGGCTTGAAATAATTCAGGCTTGATCTTTTGATCACAAAGGCCGGTTTAACGGTCTTTAGAAACCCACAACTTTTATCGGTTGTGGGTTTTTTATTTTGTGCTGATGACTTCTAATACGCGGGCGTCAGCGATATTTTCAGTCCGGTGCTTTCATACACATTCACACCGTCTTTTTTCAGCTCGCTTGCCTGATGGCAGACCGTTTTAAGTTCCGTCATCAGCGTATGATCCCGAGGGGTCAAAGTCTTCGCCAGATCCACGCAGTCCTCCAGCAGTAAACGCAAGGCCTCTTGGGCTTTCTGGGACGTATTATAAACATAGCGGTCGCTGCGTTCGGTGTCTTTGTGAGTAAAACCGTGAGGCTTGTGAGTCACATGGTAATTGCGCAGAAGTTTCTCGATCGTGGTTTCTTCAAGGCTTGCGGAGCGCTCAAAGAAAATCTGCATCTTCGCATAAAGAACGAAGCTTTGAATGGTGCGGTTCTTGTGTTCTTCATCCCGGTATCCTCCAAAGTTGCGATAGGCTTCTTTGGCGTCAAAGAAATCCTCTTGCGCGTCTTCGGAATGCATCAGATGCAGGGACTCACGAGTGTCGTCTTCCATTAAGCGAGCGCGATCAAACAAGTAATGGGCAAACTCATGGATCACGGTCCAGTCATCCACACTTTCAATCAACAGGATGGTGGGCTTTTTTACGGTGTAAGCGTAATTGGTTTCCGTCATGTACTGCCCGATCGCACCTTCGGAAAACAGCTTGATGAATTTTGCGGGAATAATATCTTCCGTGGCGTAAGGCAGGTAGGGAACAGTGACAGGAAGGTTCTCGGGATCTTTCACACGGTAAACATCAATACCGAAGGATTGAACGTAAGTGATTTTGTCTTTCAGGGACATGGACAGCATCGGAGTCAGCAAATTCAGTTGGATGTTCTTTTCAAAGTCCACGGTCGTGCAATCACGGCAGTCTGCCATGGATACAGACGCACCAAAAATCAGGGAAAGAATCACGGCCGCCAGTCGAATCAAAGTCATCACTTCACCTCGCGGTGTTTTAGGTGCAAATGAGATGACAGCTCAAATGCCCCAGATTTCAGAATAGAAATTTTAAGTGTCTAATCCTTAGACAGGGGCCTTTTTCCGTCTTGAGAGCTCGATAAGGCCTTGGTATCTATGGAAGTATGAAGCAATTTGAAAACCGCTGGATCTTTGAGTTCTTTGAGGAAAAGCCCGACGCTATTATCAAGTCGATGTTCGGCGGACTGGCGCTGTATTATCAGGGCCAGTTGAAGATGCTGCTTTCAGAAAACGTCGGGGACTATTCCTATCGTGGTAAAGAATACGAATTCGAAGTCTGGAATGGAGTTTTGATTGCAACCGACCGGATTCATCACGAATCCCTGCAGCAGCAGTTCCCGTTTTTAGTGAACCATCCGGTGCTGCCGAAATGGCTGTATCTGCCCTTCACGTTTGAGGGCTGGGAAGAGCGCATTGAAATGATCACCCGTCTGGTGCGAAGTGCGGATCCCCGCGTGGGTGTGTGGCCCCAGGAAAAGTCGCGCAAGAAAACGAAGAAGAAAAC
The DNA here is from genome assembly GCF_055398295.1 of Bdellovibrio sp. BIS2. NCBI lineage: Bacteria > Pseudomonadati > Bdellovibrionota > Bdellovibrionia > Bdellovibrionales > Pseudobdellovibrionaceae > Bdellovibrio > Bdellovibrio sp. BIS2. The sequence goes on from NZ_AP035879.1 coordinate 12,876, forward strand.
CGCCAAAAAGGTCGTTAAAAAGAAAGTGGCCAAGAAGGTCACAAAAAAGCCCGCCCGGAAATCCGCTTCTAAATCAAAAAAACCTGTGAAACGCCATTGACCTTAACCCAGCGTCAACGTTGAGAGTTGTCTTAGAGGTAAGAATGAAAAACTGGCTGACGATCGGACAATTTGCCAAAGCTTCGGGTCTTTCTCCCAGAGCCCTGCGCATTTATGAAGACATGAATCTGCTGGTGCCACCCCATCGCGGGGACAACGGCTATCGCTATTATCAGGAAAGCCAGCTTTCCGAAGCCGCTCGTCTGAAAGAGTTTAAAGACCTGGGATTTCTGCTGGAAGAAGTGAAAGCTCTTCTTCAGGCTGATCGCGATTTAGATAAATCACGTCTGGTAAGCTCACTCAGCCATCGTCTGGATCTAGTGCGTGAGCAGTCCGATCAGTTGCAGGATCAGCGCCGGCAGATTGAACAACTTCTTTCCTCTCTGAAGAACAACACAAAGCCCATCGCGGCTGACGAGAGGAGAGCAATCATGAGTTATCAGGGTAATCCGGCCATCGTGGTCACAGGAATCCAGGGCCTTCAGAAAACGGCTGAGTATATTCAAAAGCACCTTCAGGACCGCCACATTCCGCTGTTGTTTTGGAGTGAGGAACTTGAACTTCCGGAATCCTACATTCTTGTTCTTCCCGAAGAAAACCTCGGGGATAAAGGTGTGGAAAACCTTGCGCCCAATGTGATTGTCTTGAATTCCGTCAGTGGTTCAGACAGTGCGATTCAGGAAAATTATCTGCGTCTTTATAACTTTGTCGGCTCTCATGTGACGACCGTGATCCATGCGGAAGATCAGGCGCTTCTGGAGATCGTTTCCAATAAAAGAATCAGAGACACCTACTATCAGTACTATTCAAAGAACCGCGCACTGGAAAAGCAGATCAAAAAAATCGGCGGACTGGTTTGTTCCGGCAGTGAAATTTCGTTGTACGGATACAATCTGCAAAAAGAGACGGTGCACCTGAAGCTGGAAAGCCGTCTGGGGTTTGCGGACGAGCTGGCCCTGTTAAGTTCGATCACGGCCGTGATGAAGCTGGGCCTGCCGACAGAAAGCCTATGTCTGAAATAAAAAAAGCCGGGTTCATCACCCGGCTTTTAGTTCTTAAAGATACTTGTTCACAATCGCTTCAACGCGGTTACGGATCGCATCCAGCCCCGCCTGGGAGGAGGATTCGTAACGAACCACCACCACCGGCTGTGTGTTGGAAGAGCGGCACAGTGCCCAGCCATCAGCAAAGCTCAGGCGGATACCGTCAGTGAAGTCCACTTTATAGTCAGCACCCTCTTTAGCCGGGAAAGCTTCGATCATTTTTTCAACGATCAGAACTTTCTTTTCTTCTGTGGTGTCGATGCGGATTTCCGGAGTGTTGAAAGCCGGTGGTAAACCTTCCAACAATTGTGGAATGGTTTTGCCGGTTTTTGCCAGGATTTCCACCAAACGCAAAGCCGCGTAAGGAGCATCGTCATAACCGTGGTTGCGGTCGGCAAAGAACACGTGACCGGACATCTCACCACCGAATGGCGCTTTTTCAACTTTGATTTTTTCTTTCACCAAAGAGTGACCGGTTTTCCACATGATGGGCTGACCACCGTGTTTGGCAACATCGTGGTACAGGCGATCAGAACATTTCACGTCACCAATGATTTTGGCGCCTTTTTGTTCAGCCAAAATCGCGCGGGAAATGATCACCATCAATTCATCACCGTAAACCATGCGGCCGGTGTGATCGACGACACCAATGCGGTCCGCATCGCCGTCAAAACCGATACCGGCAACCGCACCCTCTTTCAAAACCTGGGCTTTCAGATCCACCAGATTTTCTTCAACCGTTGGATCCGGGTGGTGATTCGGGAATGTGCCGTCTGGCTGTTCAAACAAGATGGTTGGTTTCAAACCGCAGGCTTCAAACAGGCCGCGCACCACAGAACCGCCAGCACCGTTACCGCAGTCCAAAACAACTTTGGTGTCTTTGATGTGGCCGAATTCTTTGGCGTAGCGAGCATAGTACATCGGTTTGATATCGAAGGATTCTTCAGAACCCTGACCGTCAATGAATTCGCCTTTTTGAATGATGTGCAACAGCTTCTGGATTTCGACGCCAAAGATGGTGCCTTTACCCACAGAGATTTTAAAGCCGTTGTATTCTGGAGGATTGTGCGAACCAGTGACCTGAACCGCGCCATCGACTTTCAATTCAAACGTGGCGAAGTAACAAACCGGAGTGGTTACCAGACCCAGGTGAATAACCTTCGCGCCGGAGTCCATCAGACCTTTTGCAAGATTCTTGATGATGGCCGGAGAGCTTTCACGCGCATCACAGCCCAACGCCACGGTCGGATTTGTGATGTTCTTGTTTTGTTTCATGTAAACGACGTAAGCGCGACCCAGCAGGTAAGCAAAGTTGTCGTCGAACTGTCCGTTATAGACGCCGCGAATGTCGTATTCTCTAAAAATGACGGGTTGAAACATATATCACCTCAATTATTTCAAGGGCTTAGGATTATAATTTCTGCGCTCTAGAGTCGAGCTAATTTTACCGCCCAGCGAACGGCATCAATCATCGAATGAGGGTTGGCTTTGTTCTTACCAAAGATGTCTTTGGCCGTCCCGTGGTCCACGCTGGTGCGAACAAACGGGATTCCCAGGGTCATATGCACGCCACTGTCCTGCCCGTGAATCATTTTAAACGGAATCAGCCCCTGATCGTGATACAGGCTCAAATACACCGAGTATTTTTTCCAGTTTTCCGAGAAGAAGGCTGCATCCGGAACCAGCGGTCCTTCAAACGGAATCTTTTTTTCTTTGGCAAAACTTACAAGCTCTGGGAAAAACAAAAGCTCTTCCTGCCCGATCAACCCAGCCTCGCCGGCATGGGGGTTGAGCCCCAGAACACCGATGGGTTTTTTAGCCTGGGCGGCGGGAAGCTTTTTTCTGAGTTCATTGGCGTTGATCAGGGCTTCGGCCAGCACACTGAAACTTAAATGCTTGGTAATCTCTTTCACCGGCAGATGTGCGGTGGCCAGGACCACGTTGAACTTCTCTCCGACAAAACCCATGTGCACATGTTTGGCTCTGGAAAGTCTTTTTAAGATGTCCGTGTGTCCAAGGTCTTTAAAGCCCGCCGCTTTGATTGAAGTTTTTGATAAAGGGGCAGTTGCCATCGCGTGAAGATCTTTCTTCAGGCAGGCTTTGGCGCTGATTTCCACCCACTCCGCAGGTGCAAGGTCTGAGGCAATATCAATCAGATAGGGACCCTCGATCTCCAGAGCCTGGGAAAGGTCCTCCACGGTGATGCGCTGAAATTTCTGATCAATCAGGTTCAGATACTTTTGCGAAGCCCCTTCCGGGCGCCACATCAGAAACTGCACACCCTTTTGCGGGCCCAGGTGATGCAGGGCCTTGGCAGTGACCTCAAAGCCAATGCCATCCACATCCCCGGTCGTAAGAGCGATTCGAAGTTTACTCATTGATACGGATGAAGGACTCATCACGTTTGGATTGCAGCCAGTTTTTCAACTGACGTTTGAAGCTGGCCTCCAGAAGCTGCGCTTTGATTTTGTCTTTAGCGCGCTCAAATTTCGGATCCGTGGTCAGTTTTTTACCCGTCAGTTTTACGATGTGGAAACCCATGCGGGATTTCACGATCGGAGTGGTCTCGTTCACCTTCAGGCTGGAAATAGCCTCTTCAATTTCCGGAAGGAAATCGCCGGATTTAAAGGTGCCCAGAGCGCCACCGGTGGAGAAGTTTGGATCTTCACTGAACTGCTGCGCCAGGTTTTCAAAGTTTTCGCCGCTGCGAAGTTTACCCAGCACGGTTTCCGCGCGCTTGATGGAAGCTTCCGCGCCGCCTTTTTTCGGATTGAAGAAGATATGAGACACCGAGAACTCATCAATGGAAGGACGGTTGTTCGGATTGGTCTTCAGGTATTCGTTCAGCGCGTCTTCGTCAGAAATACGCAGCTTGGAAATGATCTCGGCGTCCATCAAAGAGCGTTTTTCAATGCTGTCTTTCAGGAAGCGGCGATAGTCATCCATGGAAACACCCTGCTGCTGGATCACCTTGGCAAGTTCCGTTTCGCTAACCTGGTTTTTGCGGGCCATTTCTTTTAATTCGGATTCCACGCGGTCGTTGGTCACGGTCAGGTTCAGGCGTTTGATTTCAGATTGCAGGATCTTTTCGTTGATCAGGTAATCCAGTTGCGCTTTGCGGTTCCCAATCAGACTGGTGGCTGGTTTATCAAACAACAAGGACTCATCAACCATGCCCTGTTTTGGAATGCGTTTTACCAGGTCCTTGAAATCAGATTCCAAAACCAGTTCGCTATTCACGATAGCCACAGTTTTTTCCACAATCTCGGCATGACTTGGTGTAGCCACTAGCAAAGCAAAAAGAAGATTAATCATTGGTTCCTCGTGTATCCACCTTGATGGAATTCATCAGTTCGTAGTCCTTTAAGACTTTACTACTTCTGAGCTGGGCATCAAGCCATGCCACGTATTCCGCCTGCTCGCGTTGTGCGCGCAGCGCCCGGATAATCTGTGGTTTGACCTCCTCCAGGGATAAAGTGGAGGCCGGGGCCTTCTTTTCCACACGAATCAGGTGGATTCCGAACGGACTTTTGATTGTTTGCACGCCAGAACCAACATTAAACAGGGGATCAAAGTAATCCACAGAGCCTTTTTCAATCCAGCCGACAACTCCACCCTGCTTGGCTTCAGGTGTGATGGAATACTTTCGGGCCAGTTCGGCAAAATCACCGGTTTTCAGGTCCACCTTGATGGCATCAGCTTTCGCGTCCTCGTCCACCACGATCTGGCGCAGGTACACCCGTTCTTTGCGTTTGTAGCGGTCCTTGTTGTCTTCGTAGTAGCGTTTGATCTCTTCTTCTGTCGGTGCTTTGACCTTTTCGTTGATCTTTTTAAAGACCTCGCGCTCGACCAGGGAATATCTCAGCTCTTCACGCCATTCCGAGAATGACAGATTCTCCAAAGCCAGGGCCCGGCGGAAAGAAAGATCATCGGGATAGTTCGCGCGCAGTTTGTCGACTTCTTTATCCAGAGTGCTTTCAGCGATGACGATGCTTTGAGCCCGGGCCCAGTCCAGCGTCAGGCTTTTCACCAGGAAGTCGCGCAGGATTTCTTCTTTAATGCGATGGATGTTGTTGGGATCCTTCGCCGCCAGGGCGTCGAAATTACGAAGTCTTCGGGCCAGTTGGTTGGCGAACTGCTTGGAGGTCAGAACGTGGTCGTTCACCTTCTCCACGGGTTTGGTGGAGAGTTTCTGATAGCTTGATGGACATCCCGCCAAAGCGAGGCTCATAAAAATAAAAAGCCCCGTCAGTGCGGGGCTCTTTGAAAATTTCATCGGATCAAATCCTTATTTAAGAAGACCTTTGTTTTCTTTGATCGGATAAGACTTCTTCATTTTTTCGAAGTAGTCGTTAAAGACCTGTTTTCTTTTTTCATCGAAAACGGCCGCTCTGATCTGGCGTTTGTTCGCGTTCTCAAAGCTTCTGCGACCGGTCAGTTTAATAACGTGGAAGCCAAACTGAGTTTCGATAAGCCCCGTAATCTCACCGACCTTCATGTTGACAACCGCTTCGTAGTAATTCGGAACCAGTGTCACGCGGGATTGCCAGCCGATATCGCCGCCAACCTGCTTGGAAAGAGCATCGTCAGAGTAAAGTTTAACCAGCTCTTCAAATGGTCTTTTGCTCTTTTTAACCTCTTCGTAGATTTCTGTCGCACGTTTTTTTGCTTCAGCCACCTGCGCCGGAGTCGCCCCTGCTTTAAACTCAATCAGGATATGGCTGGTGCGAAGTTCCGGATTCTTGGCGTACCAAGCTTTCATTTCAGCATCGGAAACCTGGATCTTTTGAACACGCTGACCGATGTCTTTTTCCAGAAGGGCTTTATACATCTCCTGGTTGAAGCGGTCCTGCACGATAGGGTCTTTTTGCAGGTTGCGCTTTTCAGCCTCTTGAACACCCATTTCGTAGCGAACCAGGTCTTCCAGGAATTGTTCTTTGGTAGGCGGGTTGATGGTTTGAGACTTCACTTCGTTGTACTTTTTATTGAAGTCTTCAAGCGTGATAGTTTTTTTACCCACCTGAGCCACGACGTCCGTGGATTTCTGTGCAAAAGCGGTCGCAGAGATGAGCAACAAGATGCTGATTACAAGTTTCATGCTTCAAAAGTCCCTTTAAAAAGTTGAATGAGAACTATGCTAAAACGCTAGCACTGAGCATCATTATCCGCAATGAATTTAAGAGCTTGCTGCCTAGCTTGGTGCAAAAGAGCCTCTAACTCTAGAGCAAGGTCTGGGTTTCTTGGATCGATCTCTTTGCTCACTGGAGCCATCGGTCCCACCCAGTAAATGATCACTTTGGCGAAGGGTTTGGGCAGAAAAGTTTTATTCCACGATTTGGGGAAATGGATCGCACGATCACACGCCACACCCGCAGCGTAAATCGGACCGTGAATCATGCGGGAAAGTTCAAACACACCGGGTTTGACTTTGTGTAACGGGCCTTTTGGACCATCCACAGCAAAGCTGCAATTTCCCCCGTCTTTTACCAAACGCAAAAGACCTTTCAGGGCCTGCACACCACCGCGCGTGGAAGAACCGCGACTGGTTTTTGCCCCCAGCCACTTCAGCACCGTCGCCATCAACTCACCGTCTTTGGATTGTGAAGCGATGGTGGCGATGCGGTATCTTTTTACGATGGATAAAAGCGCGAGCTCATCCCCGTGAAAATGCGCCAGCACCACCGGAGATGGAGTTGCGGAATCAACAGATTGTTTCAGGGAATCAGGCTCGATAAGCCGAACCCTCCATGTCCATGAGAGGGTTCGGTAGAAAACGAAAACAATAATCGGAAGAATATACTTTCTAAACACGATTAGTGGTGAAGAGCTTTTTTGAACTCTTCTGTCAGTTTTGGAACGATTTCCAAAGCGTCACCGACAATGCCGTAAGTCGCTTTTTGGAAGATCGGTGCGTTGGCGTCGCTATTGATTGCCACGATCACTTTGGATCCGCTCATACCAGCCAAGTGCTGGATAGCGCCGGAGATACCAACTGCGATGTACAAAGTCGGAGCCACTGTTTTACCAGTTTGACCCACCTGCATGCCGTGACCAACCCAGCCCGCATCCACAACCGCACGGGAAGCACCCACGGTGGCACCCAAAACGTCTGCAAGATCATTCAAAATCTTGAAGTTGGCCGCTTCTTTCAGACCACGACCGCCGCTGACCACGATGTTAGCTTCAGTCAGATCCAATTTCTCGGAAGCACCCTTCACGATTTCTTTGATCAAGGTTTTCAGGTCCGCCGCCGCTGCCGCGTGTTCAACCACGTTGGCAGTTTTGGAAGTGTCCGCTGCTGCTACAGGAAGTTGATTGGCGCGCATCAAAACGATTTTTACGGCGCTGTTTTCAAAGTTCACCGTCGCAAAGCATTTGCCGGAGTACATTGGTTTAACCGCAGTCACGTTGTCGCCGGAAATATTCAAAGTCGTGCAGTCACTTGCCACACCCACGCCCAAACGAGCCGCCACGCGAGGGAAAAGATCCTTACCGGTGGAAGAAGCAGAAGCCAGAATGATGGAAGGCTGAACTTTGCCGATGATCGCTGCGATATTTGCAGTGAAAGCCTCTGGATTGTAGGCATCCAAAGAAGCGTCTTTCACAACGTGAACTTCAGAAGCCCCGTTGTGACCCAAAGCTGCTGTCACATCACCTGCGTGAGAGCCGAAAGCCACCGCAACAACCGTGTTACCGGAAGCGGCTGCCGCCTGAAGAAGCTCCTGGGAGCTGCGTTTTAGTTTACCGTTTGTGTGTTCAGCAAAAACTAGAATTTTACCCATGTCTTAATCCTTACAGAACCTTCGCTTCGTCGCGAAGAAGTTTAACCAGCTCGGACGCCTGTGCAGAAGCATCACCAGAAAGCATTTTTACAGCTGGTTTGTCAGCCGGAAGAGCAAAGCCGGAGTATTTGATTTTGATATCGGAAGCCGGAATGTTCAAAGAAGCGAATTCGATTTCTTTGATCACTTTCTTTTTGGCTTTCATGATGCCTGGAAGACTTGCGTAACGAGGCATGTTCAAACCCTTGTTCGCCGCCACAACCGCTGGAGTCATCATTTGCACGACTTCTTTCGCGCCACCTTCGATGTCACGTTCAACCACAACGTTTTCGCCATTGAAATTGAATTTCGATACCACTGTGGTGTGAGGAACGTTCAGGAATTCAGCCATCATCTGGCTGACAGAAGAAGCATTGTCATCAATTGCAAGTTTGCCGGAGAAGATGACTTTTGCGCCGCCCTCAGCTTTGATCACTTCAGCCAAAGCTTTTGCCGTGGCAAAGTTATCCAGACCTTCGCCGTTCACCACGATGGCTTCGTCAGCGCCCATCGCCAATGCGGTACGCAAGGATTCAACCACACGAGCCTTTGGTCCAACAGACAGAACCCATACTTGGGATCCCGGGTTTGCGTCGCGAAGCTTGTTGGCTTCCTCAACTGCATACTCGTCATAAGGGTTCATAACCCATTTAATACCCGCCGTGTCGATACCAGTCTGGTCGGGAGAGATCTTAATCTTTGTTTCGGTGTCAGGCACCTGCTTGATACACACAAAAATCTTCATGTTTTACCCCGTTTTTAAGAGGGTTTCGTTCTATCCCAAGTCCAGGAAAGGCAAAACTAAATTGTATATTTAACGTGTCGCGAAACATGACGGGGGACATGGACAAAAAGCTGCACCCGGGAGTATGGTAAGTGGAAACTTATTGAGAAAATACACACCAAAAACAAGGGGTTCTACACCATGTCTGGATTTCTCGGATCTACCGTCGGGAAAAAGTACCTAATGGGAATCACCGGTTTAGTATGGGCGGGATTTGTTCTCGCACACATGGCCGGCAATCTACTCATCTTCGTAAGTAACGATGCCTACAATGCTTACGGACACGCACTCACAAGCGGAAACATCATTTACGTCGCAGAAGCCGTTCTGGTTCTGGCTTTGATCGTTCACGTTTTCTGTGCTTTGAGTCTTACCAAAAACAACCGCGAGGCAAAACAGCAGCGTTACGCCGTTGCCGCTTCCGGAAAAAAGAAAGTCACGCTGGCTTCCCGCACGATGGCGATTCAGGGCAGTCTGATTCTTCTTTTCATCATTCTGCATCTGATCACTTTCAAATACGGCACGCACTATGAAACCACCGTCAACGGTGTGGTGATGCGCGACCTGGCGAAGCTGATGTTTGAAGTCTTTCAAAGCCCTGGTTACATCGCATGGTATGTGGTGTGTCTGGTTCTTCTGGGCTTCCATCTTAGCCACGGTGTCGGATCCACATTCCAGTCATTGGGTTTGATGGAAGGTACATACAGAAACACGTGGAAGAAACTGAGCTACGCTTACGCCGTTGTTGTGGCGGCGGGTTTTATCGCTCAACCAGTTTACATTTTCCTTGTCGGTAACTAAGGGGACAACACATGGCGCACAATTTAGACAGCAAAATTCCAAGTGGCCCGATTGAATCCAAATGGACCAAAACCAAGTTCGACTACAAGCTGGTGAATCCGGCGAATAAAAGAAAGCACTCCATCATCGTGGTGGGGACCGGTCTTGCCGGTGCATCCGCGGCGGCTTCTTTGGGTGAACTGGGATATAAAGTAAAAGCTTTCTGCGTGCATGAATCCCCTCGCCGTGCCCACTCGGTGGCGGCTCAGGGTGGTATCAATGCTGCGAAAAACTATCAAAATGATGGCGATTCCACTTACCGTCTTTTCTATGACACTGTAAAAGGCGGCGACTTCCGCGCTCGTGAAGCCAACGTTTATCGTCTGGCGGAAGTGTCTGCGAACATCATCGACCAGATGGTGGCGCAAGGTGTTCCATTTGCCCGCGAATACGGCGGAACTCTGGCCAACCGTTCATTCGGCGGGGCGCAGGTGTCCCGTACTTTCTATGCCCGCGGTCAGACCGGTCAGCAGCTTCTTCTGGGTGCTTACTCTGAAATGATGAGACAGGTTGATGTCGGCAACGTCGAGCTGCGCAGCCGTCGTGAAATGCTGGACGTGGTTGTTATCGACGGCAAAGCCCGCGGTATCATCGTACGCAATCTTTTGACTGGTGAAATTGAATCTCACGAAGCGGATGCGGTTGTTATCGCCTCCGGTGGTTATTCCAACGTGTTCTTCCTTTCCACCAATGCGATGAACTGTGCGGTGACGGCGGCTTGGAAAGCCCACAAACGTGGCGCTTACTTCGCAAACCCTTGTTACACGCAGATTCACCCGACTTGCATTCCGGTTCACGGCGAAAATCAGTCCAAACTGACTTTGATGTCTGAATCCCTGCGCAATGATGGTCGCGTGTGGGTGCCGAAAGCTGTTGGTGACAAACGTCATCCGAACGACATCCCTGAAAATGAACGTGATTACTATCTGGAGCGCGTGTACCCGTCCTTCGGGAACCTGGCTCCGCGTGACGTTGCCTCCCGCCAGGCGAAATATCGCTGTGACGAAGGCCGCGGGGTGAATGAATCCGGTAAAGCCGTGTATCTTGATTTCGCAGACGCGATCAAACGTCTGGGTGAAGACAAGATTTCCGAGCGTTACGGAAATCTGTTTGAGATGTACGACAAAATCACCGGTCAGAATCCTTACAAACAGCCGATGATGATTTACCCGGCTCCTCACTACACCATGGGTGGTTTGTGGGTGGACTACAACCTGGAATCCACTATTCCGGGTCTGTTCGTGGCGGGGGAAGCGAACTTCTCTGACCACGGGGCCAACCGTTTGGGCGCTTCAGCTCTGATGCAGGGTCTGGCGGATGGTTACTTCGTTCTTCCATTCACTCTGGGTAACTACCTGGGTGGAACAAAGCTTGAAAAAGTTTCCACAACGAACGAGGCCTTCAAAGCGGCTGAACACGGTGTGAAAGAAGAAATCAAAAAGATGATGAACATCAAGGGTTCCCGCACGGTCGACAGCTTCCATAAAGAGCTTGGTAACGTGATGTGGGAATACTGCGGTATGGGTCGTAATGCGGAAGGCTTGAAAAAAGCCCTGCAAGAGATCCCGAAAATCCGTGAAGAGTTCTGGAACAACGTTCGTATCCCGGGTGATGCAAATTATCTGAACGTGGAGCTTGAAAAAGCCGGCCGCGTGGCGGACTTCCTAGAGCTTGGCGAGTTGATGTGCCGTGATGCTTTGGAAAGAGAAGAATCCTGCGGTGGTCACTATCGTGAGGAGCACCAGGTGGATGGCGAGGCAAAACGTGATGATAAGAACTTCTGTCACGTGGCTGCCTGGGAATACACCGGCAAAATCGACACGTCTGTTCGTCACAAAGAAGAACTGACATTTGATAACGTACATCTAGCAACTCGCAGTTACAAATAAGAGGCGTAACATGTCTGGAAAACATATTAATCTGACTTTGAAAGTTTGGAGACAAAAAGGCCCGAAAGACCAAGGGGGCTTTGCAGAGTATCAGGCAAAGAACGTTTCTGAAGACGCTTCTTTCCTGGAAATGCTGGATGCGGTGAATGAGGAACTGGTGGCAAAGGGTGATGAGCCTATCGCCTTTGACCACGACTGTCGTGAAGGTATCTGTGGTACCTGTGGTTTTGTGATCGACGGTGAAGCTCACGGTCCGATGAAGTCCACTACCGTGTGCCAGTTGCACATGCGTAACTTCAACGATGGGGCGACTCTGACAATTGAGCCGTTCCGTGCAAAGGCCTTCCCGATGATCAAGGACTTGATGGTGGACAGATCCGCTTTGGATCGCATCATCTCTTCGGGTGGTTATATCTCTGCAAACACGGGTAATGCCGTGGATGCCAACGCGATTCTGGTACCGAAGGCGGATGCGGATGAAGCGATGTCTTCAGCGACCTGCATCGGTTGTGGGGCGTGTGTGGCGGCTTGTAAGAATGCCTCTGCAGCTCTGTTCACCTCCGCCAAGATCTCTCACATGGCACTGCTTCCGCAGGGTCAGGTTGAAAGAAAAGAACGCGCCATGCGCATGGTGGGAGCGATGGATGCCGAAGGCTTCGGTGCTTGTACAACAACGGGGGCCTGCGAAGCAGCCTGCCCGAAAGAAATCCAGCTGACCAACATCAGCCGCATGAACCGCGAATTCTTCGTGGCCAACGTCACCAAACGTGAAAAACACAAAGACGGCGGCGCCGGCTAAATCTCAAAAGGGAGTCTTCGGACTCCCTTTTTTATTTCCAAAAGGTGCCTGGTGACTTTTTACACCTACGGCGCGTTAAGTCCCCTTAAACACGGCTATTCTGTTTAAACTTCTATGTGTTAATTCGCTGACTTAAGGTAAATGACGCTGTGTGGGTGTAAAAAATCACCAGGCACCTTTAACCTTTAAATTCTGCGGCATGGGTCTGTCTTATTGAGAGACATCTTTGATTCAATTCATCTTCGAATACTTCTAAAGCTTGTTCAGCAAACTTCCGAAACTAGACCAAGGATTGGGCTTATGAAGAAGATTGATCAACTGATGGCAGAACTGGGCTTTAACAAAAACGCACCGGACAGTGTGAAAGAAGCCTTTATTAAACACCTCATCAAAGCTTCAACAGGAGTCAGCGTGCCGACTCCTTCTGAGAAAAAAGAGATGGCGGCAAACCCTGAACGTATTGTTCAGTTTAAAACTCCTCAACAACTCAGTTTTGATTTCGTTGAGGAGGTCACACCTAGACCAAAGACCAGCAAAAAAGCTGTGTCTTAGTCGAGAGCCCGGTGGAATTCCCTGCTCACCACTGGACTTTCGTCTGGATACAACTGGACTTTGAGCCAAAATTTTTAAGAAATCTAACCACAATCGAAAGATAGATAACCAGCCCCCTCTCACATTGGTACCATTTTGGAACTAGGAAACGTCTGGGAAAATTTTTCCCCTTCGCTTTCTGGAAAATCACCCAATGAAGGAGAGGATCATATGACAGGGCTTATCGGAAGAGCCTCCAAGGCAGCATTCTTTGGTTTGCTGATCACGGGATTGAACGCGTTTGCAGCAACGCCTGAATCCGTACCTGGTGAATTCATCGTTAAATTCAAAGACGAAGCAGTGGCGGTTTCCTCCATGAAGGAACTGAGCCAGGATCTGGGTTCTTACATTAAAGATGTAATCCCTGGTCAAAACATCGTCGTGATCAAACGTCCGGTGTTTGAAATCCAATCCAACGTGATGAAATCCCTGGCGATGAATCCCAACGTGGACATCGTTGAGCCGAACTTCATCTATAGAATCAATAAAACTCCCAACGATCCAATGCTGGGTCAATTGTGGGGCATGATCAACACCGGTCAGGCCGATTCCCAAAAACGTGAAGGCATTGCTGGCATCGATATCGGTGCAGCACAAGCCTGGGATATCACGACAGGTTCCAAAGATGTTGTTGTGGCGGTGATCGACACCGGTATCAACTACAACCACCCGGATCTGAAATCCAACCTTTGGACAAACGATGCGGAGCTAAACGGTAAAGCCGGCGTTGATGATGACGGCAACGGCATCATCGATGACATTTATGGTGCAAACTTCGTAACAGCGGCGAAACCAACCGGCAATCCACTGGATGATCACGGTCACGGCTCTCACTGCTCTGGTACCATTGGTGCTTCCGGTGATGACGGCAAAGGTCTTGTGGGTGTAGCTTGGAATGTTCGCATCATGGGTGTGAAGTTCCTTTCTGCGAGTGGTTCTGGTTCTTTGGATGGCGCTTTGAAAGCCATTGATTACGCAACCTCCAAGGGTGCAAAAATTCTTTCCAACTCCTGGGGTGGCGGTGGCTACTCTGAGACTCTGAAACAGGCCATCGAAAGATCCAACGCTGCAGGCACTTTGTTTGTGGCGGCTGCGGGGAATGAATCCAACAACAACGATTCCAACCCGACTTACCCTGCAACTTACGATGTGCCAAACGTGTTGTCGGTAGCAGCTATCGACAACCGCGGTCAGATCGCGTCCTTCTCGAACTATGGTAAAACCAAAGTTCACGTGGGCGCGCCGGGTGTGAACATCGTTTCCTCCATCACTGGTGCGGGTTACGATTCCTGGTCCGGTACTTCCATGGCGACACCTCACGTGTCGGGTATGGCGGTTCTTCTGGCAACGGCTGAACCGAATCTGACAGGTATTGAGATGAAAGAAAGAATTATCGCGACGTCCAAGCCTCTGGCGGGCCTTCGTGGTAAATCCAAAGGTGGTTTGGCAAACGCTTATACCATGCTGACCAACACCCTGCCGCAGCCGGATCCAAACGATCCAGTAAACTGGCAGACTGTGGACGTGGCTCACTCCACTCCGCACCCTTACACCAACAAATCCAACCTGGTGTATGAAGTCTCTGTTCCGGGCGCAAAACAGATCTCCGTGTATTTCTCCAAGTTCGACACTGAGAGAGATTACGACAAAGTGGAGTTCTATGATGCCAACGGCAAACTTGTCGGCAACATGAGCGGCAAAAACGATGAGACATTCTCTCCGGTTATTGATGGAGAGTATGTGAAGATCGTCTTCACTTCCGATGATTCAGTTAACAGATACGGTTTCGATATCACTAAAGCGGCGTGGAGATAATAAGCCCCACTGGTGATTGAAAAAAGCAAAAGCCACTCTGGAAATGAGTGGCTTTTTTATTTTTGAGAATCAGATCTTGTGCTCTTTTACATCGAGCAGGAATTTCTCGATTTTCAGATTGGTGTAGTCCGGGAAATCCAGTTGCGTGCAGTGGGACCCGTAAGGCACCAGGACAAACTCTGAGTGTTTGATCTTCTCTTTGAAGTGATACTGAAAGCGGATCGGCGTGACCATGTCTTTTTCGCCGGAAATAATCAGCACCGGCACTTCGATTTTTTCCAGCACCGGCTCGCCGTCGTATTTCATCAGCTCTTCAAACAGCCTTAGGAACACTTCCAGATTCATGCGGGCCACACCACGGGCATAGACCTCGATGTCCTTGAAGTGGGTGACTTTCAGGTTGAATCCACCGGCGAGTGCTGCGATGTACATCGACATCGGGTTATCCACCGCCAGTTTCCACAGAGTATTCCACACGTCGGGCTGATTTTCGTACTGCGATTTCACAAAATAGAAGAACGGCTCGACAACATCCAGGCCGAACATGCCCTTGATCGGATTCTTCGCAAATCCGTTGATAAAGACCATCGACAAAAACAGCTCCGGCTTTTTTTCGTACAGATCCAGCAACAGAGGCGCGCCAAAACTGTGACCGGCAAAGTGGGCTTTGCGGATATTTAAGTGCGCCATCAGCCCGATAATGTCTTTGGAAAGGGCATCCACGGTCAATTGGCTGACATCGGCCACAGGACAGGATTTCTGATGCCCGCGCAGATCAAAACTGATGACCTGATATTTTTTGGAGAAGTATTCAATCTGGTGATGCCAGTGATTCAGCAGACAGGCGATGCCATACACCAATACCAGCGGTTCACCCTCGCCGCGCACTTCGTAATAAATCGGAGTGCCGTCGAAGCTTTCAAAGCTGCCGGTGGTTTTCGGTGTGGTGTCCATGATGCCTTCCTCTAGATGTAGGTGACTTTAATAAGGGTGTTCCCCACAGAAATCAAATCCCCATCTTTTAACATTTCGGCATCTACGGATTTATTGTTAAGTGTGACCCGGCCTGCTGCTTTAATTTTAATCTCGACCATGCCCGGTCCTGAGTGCAGTTCAAAGGCCTCTTTCGGGGCTTCATCATCCAAAAGCTCAATGTCCAGGCTGTCAGCTCCGGCCTTGCGGGGGCCGTACCCTAAAATAATTTCCTCATCGGTTTGGATGCCTTGGATGAACTGAAGACGCAGCGCAGGAGAAAAGCTTTGCAAGGTCACCGGCTCGGATCTCTCGGGAGCTTCCAAGGCCCCCAGGCGGTCGCGCAAAATACTGCGCCAGGTGATCAGGCGGCTAAAGTCCAATGCGAGTTCTTCTTCGACCGTCACGACTTTGAACTGGGTTCGGCCCAGCTCAAAGATAACCCCCGGTAATAAGGCCACTTTTTTCACACGGCGGCCGTTGATGTGGATCCCGTTGGAGGACTCAAGATCCTGCAGAACGTACTGCCCCTTCCCGTCCACCGCAAACTGGGCGTGGGTGCTGGAGACTTTTCCGTCCTTGATGATAATGTCGGCCTTGGATCGACCCAGGGTCAAACCCTCTTCAACTTTGAAGCGGGAGCCTTCGTTGGGGCCGTCCATAATCTCAATAAATGTGACCATTTACACATTCTAGGGCTGGTTTCTTGGGGATTCAATTGCCTATTCCTTGTGCTTGGGCCAAAGCCGTGCTAAACCCGTAAAACATTTTAAAAAGTCATCCTTGCTCCCGCACACAGAGGTGGGGGCTATAAACCGAAAGGATAGTTCAATGGAAACTACTACAACGAAAAAACCTTACGAGGTTGTCGTTCTTATGCACCCAGATGCTTCTTTGGAAGATCAAAAAGATCTTTTCAAGAAGAACAAAGCTACGATTGAATCCTACAAAGGTTCCATCAACTCTTTGGAAACTTGGGGTAAAAGAACTTTGGCAACTCCAATTGGTAAGCTGAAAAAAGCTATCTACTTCCACTCTACATTCGAAGCAGATACTCAAGCCATTGCAGAGCTTGAAAGAACTATGCGTATCAACGACAAAGTTCTTCGCTTTATGCACACTCGCTTGGATGAGCGCACTTCACTTGTGAAATTCATGGAAGGCTTCAAAAAAGGTCTTGCTGAATCTGCTGCTCGTGAAAAAGAACGTGAAGCAAAAGCTGCTGCCCGTAAAGCTGCATTTGCTGCTGCTAAAGCAGAGCGTTCTGAGCGTTACGACAAAGGCGAATAATTTAGAAAAGGCGTAAGCCATGAAGAAGACGGCGACCCCACAGAAGTTCATCACAATTTCATCACTCTCGATTTTGTTGTCGATGCTCACTGTGGTCATGGGCGCCCCTCTTCTTCGTGTATTGCGCAAGACTTACGGCCCCGTCGCCTTTTGGATTTTGGGGATCGTGGTCACAGGAGCAGCGTGGCTCCTGAACGCTCAGCCTCTGGCTCTGTTTCTAGGCTCTGTTTGGATGACTTTAGGCGCCTATATGGAAATGGAACAAAGAGGACTTGGGTGGTGGATTTCGGGTCTGCTGAGTGTCTTTGTGGGATCTGTGGCCGCTGGCCTGGGTATCCTGGGGGCTTTCAAAAGAAACGGTATCAACACGTATGCTGAAGTTCAGGGACTGGTGGAAAAGTTCGCACAGAAGGTTCAGGAAATGAATCCCGCTGTGAAAATGGATCCGGGTGTTCTGATGCAGCAGGTTCCCTCAGCCGTGGTTATCATTTTGGTGTTAGCCCTGGGTTTGGGACTTATTTTTGAGAGAAGGGTTTTTTCGTGGCTCAATTTGCCCCGCGAGAAAATTGCCTCTCAGCTCAAGTTGTTGGAATATCGTTTGCCCGATTATTTTATTTGGGTGGCGATGACAGCCTTCCTTCTGACAATGGTGAGTTTTGGCGGTAAGGCCATTGCTATCCTCGCAGTAAATATTTTGAACGTCGCAATCGTTCTTTATTTCTTCCAGGGGCTGGCAGTGTTGGAGGTATTTCTGAATTCGATGAGAGCAGGTTTGTTCATTCGGGTTCTGACGTACATAATCTTGGTCGGTCAGTTATTGCCGATTCTGGCAGTGGTTGGCTTGATCGATTACTGGGTTGATTTCAGAGCGCGTCTTCGCAAGATGAAGACACCATCTGAAAACAGCTAAAAACTATGGAGATCACATGAAAGTTATTCTTCAAAAAGACGTTAAAGATGTAGGTCGTGTTGGTGAGTTGGTGAACGTTTCTGAAGGTTTCGCGAGAAACTTCCTGTTCCCACGCAAACTGGCTGCTGAAGCTACTGAAAAACGCGTAAAAGAGTATGAGCACTTGCAACGTGTTGCTGAAGCGAAAAAGAAAAAAGCTTTGGCAGAGAGACAAGAACTTCTTAACAAAATCAACGGCACCACAGTTACATTCAAACTGGCTGCTGGTGAGACTGATAAGTTGTTCGGTACTGTAACAACTACAGACATCTCCAAAGAACTTCAGAAAATGGGTCACTCTGTTGACCGTCGTGACATCCACTTGGAAGAGCCAATCAAAGTATTGGGTCAGCACAAAGCGGTTGTTCGTTATTCTGAAGGCATGGAAGCAAAGATCCAGATCGCTGTTGAGCGCGCGTAAGCCGCATTACAGGCTTCTGAAAGCTGAATGTTTCTTTAAAGGGACCCCACAAGGGTCCCTTTTCTTTTTATCCATAAGACTTTTTTATGGACCACATTTGAAAAATTGTATTGCACCGGTGCCATTTTGGGTGTTTAACGGCCTCACCTTTTGGGGAAGGTAGGGGGCGACATGAAACTGATCAACGTATCTAAAGCATTGGTTCTGACGACGACGGTTCTGGCAGGTTTGGTGGCGTGTTCACCGGCTTCTCAAAACGCGGTTAACACTCAAGGCACAAGCATTATCGGCGGTGAGCCGGTAGAGACTTCTGATTCCATCGCAAAGACCACAGTGGCTATTATCGCCTCTGTGCAAACTCAGGATGGTCAGGAAGGTTCCTTCATCTGCACAGGTTCTCTGCTTAAAAACAACATGGTTCTGACTGCGGGTCACTGCGTTCCGGTTGTGGGTGAAGAATACAAAGAAGTGGCTATCTATATTATTTTCAACACCGACATCAACAAAATGGAAAGAGCTGATGTTCGCCTGGTGACCGATGCCGTCGTTCATGAAGACTACGGTAAAATGGGCGAGCAAGGTGAAGACGCCAACGACGTGGCGGTTTTGAAGTTCGCAGGCACAATGGCTCCGGGCTACAAAGTGGCGAAGTTCTTGTCTGACGAATCTCTGCTGGTTCCAGGCACGAAAGTGACTTTGGCTGGTTACGGTCTGATCGAAACAGATGGTGTGAACACGAAATCTGATGACCGTCTTCGTAAAGTGGATGTGGAAATCGTTGAATCCTTCGGTAAAACTGAAATCCTTTTGGATCAGTCCCAAGGCAAAGGTGCCTGCCACGGTGATTCCGGTGGTCCGGCGTTCCTGGAAGTTAAAGGTCAGCAGTACGTTTGGGGAATCACCAGCCGTGGTGCCGGTAAAGACGGTAAAGATGACTGCTCTTTGGTGAGTGTTTACACGAAAGTGAAATCCCAGGCTGACTTCATCAATGGTGCGATGAAGACTCTGCAAAAAAGAGCAAAACAAACAGCGGTCGCAGCGAAATAGTTCCTGCTAAGTTTGAAAATAAAAAAGCCACACTATCTCAGTGTGGCTTTTTTCGTTTTAAGGTGTGAATCGATTAAGCGCTTTCGGCGCCGTCTTCCACATGCATTTCCAGGAAGACCATCTGCAGGTATTCCGCCATCACCTCTCGCAGTTCTTCCAGCGTCAGGCTGTCGGGGTTTTTCCCGTGCTTTTCAAGCAAACTATTGAATTCTCTTTCGACAGGGTCCTGAGGCAGTCCAGTTGCCGCAACCACTGTCTTCGCCAGATTATTTCCCATGATCAGCCTCCATGCTTTTCAAAGGTCTCTAATTGAAGACGACTTCAGTCCATCAAGAGGTTAACGGGAACTCAACCCCAAACCCCGAAACAAGTCCAAGGTCCAGTTGGCAGCCTAAGAACGCCTGTGGGTGTGTTCTTTGGCCCAATGCCGCGCCCCTGGCAGACACCAGTACAGGAACGGCAAAAGCACCCGTCTTGGCAGCAAACGGCGGATATAATAAAACACCGTCGCATCCAGGGTGGCCGGAATCCACAGCGGCGGGTTTTCGGTCTTCATGGTGTGCAGAATCTGTTTGGCGACCTTTTCCGGAGTGGTCAGCGACATGTTCATCATCTTTTCCACAAACGGGGTCATGTTCTTGTAGAAATCGCAGTAAGGACCGCTCCAGTTGCGGGTCGGGTCCGAATTCTGCGTGTGATAGACATTCTTGTGGGACGGGCTGTGAATGAAGCCTGGTTGCACCAGGGAGATCGTCACACCAAACGGGCGCATCTCGTACCACAGGGCCTCGGAAGCGCCTTCCAGTGCGAATTTCGAAGCTGAGTACGAGGACATTGTCGGCATCGCCAGCATCCCGCTGACGGAAGACACGTTGATGATCTTTCCCCTGCCCGTTTCGCGCATGTGCGGAAGGCACAGACGAATCAAACCCATCGGCCCGAAATAGTTGGTGGCCATTTGCAGCTCTTCGTCTTTTTCAGTCATGTGTTCAACGACCGCACGATAAGAGATGCCGGCATTGTTGATCAGAATGTCGATGCCGCCCCAGATTTTGCTGACTTCATTCACCAAAAGCATGCGATCGGATTCTGAAGTCACGTCCAGCGGACGGATCAGCAGGCGTTCGTCCTCCAGAAATTCATCACGAAGTTTATCGAGACTCTTTTCCCGCGCGGTCAGCACCAGACGGTACTCAGGATGCCGGCGTAACAGGTGGGCGACGGCCAAGCCGATGCCAGCGGAACATCCCGTGACTAAAACGACGGGTTTGAATTCTTGTTTGTGTTTGCGACGGAAGAAATGAAAAAGGGGCCCCATAGGACCCCATTATGTTAGACCGTTGAACCCGGTGCAAAGTTTTTAGGTCTGCCGCCCGGCATTGGTGGGGGCGCCTGCGGTGGAGGCAGTGGACTCACCGGGCTGCCTTCCGGATCTGCATCACGGAATCTATTGTATTGGGCGTCGAAGCGCATTTTCACAGGGCCGGTGGCACCGTTACGCTGCTTACCCACGATCACTTCGGCGTGACCTTGTTTGTCCGGATTTTCTTTGTCGTAGTAGTCATCACGATAAAGCATCATGATAACGTCGGCATCCTGCTCGATGGATCCGGATTCACGCAGGTCAGAAAGCATAGGTTTTTTCTCGGTACGTCCCTCAACCCCACGATTCAACTGGGCCAGTGCGATCACCGGGATTTGCAGTTCCTTGGCGATGGCTTTCAGGGACTTGGAGATTTCGGCAACCTCTTGTTCACGAGACTGCATCTTTTGTTTCATGCTCATCAACTGCAAGTAGTCGATCATGATCAGATCAAGGCCGTGTTCCGCTTTCAAACGACGGGCACGGGAGCGGATCTCAAACGGTGAAACCCCTGGCGTGTCATCGATGAAGATGGAGGCTTCAGAAAGCGCGCTGGCGGCGTTGATCAGTTTCGGCCATGCAGAATCCTGGATACGGCCGTTACGGATCTCACTCATGCTGACTTTGGATTCCGCAGACAACATACGCATCATCATGGATTCTTTACCCATCTCCAGGGAGAAGTAAGCCACGGTCTTTTTCAGACGAAGTGCCACGTGCTGGGCGATATTCAGAGAGAACGCTGTTTTACCCATGGACGGACGAGCGGCGATGATCGTCATCTCTCCAGGGTGCAGACCGGCGGTCATTTCATCCAGCTTCTTGAAGCCCGTGGCAAGACCGGTGATCTCGGCCTTGTTTTTGTAAAGCTCCTCGATCTTCTGGATGGAGGCTTTTACGATTTCCATGGATCCGACAAGACCGGTTTTGGTTTTGTTCTCGCCCACTTTGAAGATTTCAGATTCTGCCTGATCCACGAAGGATTCCACGTCGACGAAATCCTGATCATAGGCTTTTTCAATCAACGAGGAATTGATCGCGATCAGACGGCGCAAAGTCGCTTTGTCTTTCACGATTTTCGCGTGTGTGGAAATATTGGCAGCAGAAATGGTCTTATCCAGAAGACTGATCAGATACTCAGGACCGCCCGCAACTTCCATGTGTCCCTGGGACTGCAGAACGTTGGTAACGGTGATGATATCAATAGGCTGGCCCTTGGCGTGCAAGTCCTTGATAGCGTCGTAGATTTTCTGGTGACCAGGTTTATAGAAGTCATCGGCCATCAGGACGTCGCCGACCTGATCGAGAGCTTCGCGATCCAGCATCAAACCGCCCAGGATGGACTGTTCGGCATCAAGATTTTGTGGTGGAATTCGCGTACTCATTGAACCCCTCTAGAGTAACGAAAATTAATAGAACTCAAAATTTGCGGGCCTCGTGCGTGGTGGTGGTTCTAGGTGGCCCGCTGATGCAAGACTTGAACGATACTAGTTCATTTTCTTTACACGAATCTTATAGTTGTCAATTTTCTTCTTAAGGGTGTTGCGGTTGATGCCAAGCATTTGCGCGGTTTTCACCTGATTGCCGTTATAGGCGCGCAAAGCCAGCTCAAGAAGAGGTTTTTCAACTTGTTCCAGAACCACATTGTACAAACCGTTCAGCTCAACTTGTGCTTCTTTTTGCTGGGCAAAAAGAACTTCTAGTTTGCTTTTAACTAGTTTCTCCAAGCTTACAGATTGAAGGTTAGCGACAAAAAGATTATCGGAACTGTTTAGGTTCGGCGTCATGGAACTCCCAAAATTTCAGACTGAATAGTTAGAGACTATACTCCGCGTGTTTCGGGATTCCAAATATACTTATGGAGCTGCAATTGCAACCTTGCTGATGAATTTTTCTGCAAAATTTTTTCTGCCAACCAGCGTTCAGACACTTGGCCGTATGATGGGCTGTATAAAACCACAAATTTTTCAAATAAATTATGTTGACGGCAGAATTCCTCAGACCATTCGAAATCTTTTTCTGAACAGATGACGAACTTGTATTCCGTGCTGGGAGTGGAAAAGCCGATGTTGGCCATCACGAATGAATCTGCCGCGCCACTGTCCGGAGTTTTCACATCCAAAATTATTTTTACGCGAGGATCCACCTGCTCAACACTTTTTGATCCACTTGTTTCCAAAGAAACCAAGTAACCTTTGTCGCACAAAGTTTTCATCAACGTGTGAACTTCTTTTTGTAACAGCGGCTCACCACCGGTGATGCAAACATTAGGTGCCTTATGAGAATCGATCTCGGCGATGATGGCTTCCAGGGTCTGCATTTCACCTTCATAGTAAGAATACTTGGTGTCGCAGTAAGTGCAGCGCAGGTTGCAGGCGGTCAGGCGCACGAACACCGTGGGGCAGCCCACATAGGTCGTTTCACCTTGAATACTATAGAAAATCTCATTTATTTTAAGCATTTGACTGGCTCTTTGTCGGGCATACCGGGGCTTAAGTCAAGGAAGGCCCCGGGGAGCATGACTAACTGCTGGGAATTTCGTAAATTTTTTAAATGAACCAATTCCTTAAAAAGTTTCGACAGGACGTCATTTCAATAGGCTTTTTAGGCTTGGGGCTTTTCCTCGCCCTGGCCCTGGTTAGCTACAACCCTATGGACCCTTCCCTGAATTCCATGGGACAGGGGCTAAGATCCACAAATTACTGCGGAATTGTAGGAAGCTTCCTGGCCGATATGCTGTACCAGGCAATGGGCCTTGCGGCCTGGGTCGTTGTGGCCTGCTTTGGTAAAATCGCCTATGCAAGCTTTAAGGGTGAATCCCTGAACCTAAAAAACATTCGTTTTGTCTGGGCTTTGCTGCTGATCGTGAATGTGGCGGCTTTGTTCAGCCTGTATTTGCCGAACACGAAGATTTTCCAGGGGCAGATCTATCTGGGGGGCCTTTTGGGTCTGGGCGTGTCCCAGGCGCTGATGCAGGCGTTTAACTCGGTCGGTGTGCAGGTGATTTTGTGGTCGTTGATGGCCGTGCTGGTGGTGTTCTATTCCGAACGCACTTTGCAGGAGCTGGCAGAGATTCCTCAGGGCCTTTTGGCTGACATGAAAAAGAAAAAGTTCACCGATAAAATTGCGGCGTTCTTTTCCGGCATGTTCGTGAAGGAAGAAAAAACCAAGAAATCCAAAAAAGACGAAAAAGCCAAGGCGGCCATTTTCCCTCTTTCCGACAAGAAGTTCGTAGAAAAACCTTCCGAAGAAGAAGAGGAAGAGGACGAAGAACTGGAAGAGCTTCTGGCTGCGGCAGAAGAAGAAGACGAGGAAGAAACCGAAGAGGATGCAGAAGAATCCGACGACGAAGAAGAGGAAGAAGTTCCTGCCGTTCGTCTGGCGCAAAAACGCAAAGTCGTGATGAAGGCCAAACCTCCTCGTCGTATTGAAAACTGGGACATGCCGAAACTGGCGCTCCTGGAAGATCCTCCGGCGTCCCGTATCAAGATCGACAAGGCCGAGATTCAGCGTAAAGCCGATTCTCTGGTTGAAAAATTGAAGAACTTCTCCATCGAAGGCAGCATCCAGGACGCCAAACCCGGCCCGCTGGTCACGATGTATGAATTTAAACCTAATGCCGATGTGAAGATCTCAAAAATCTCCGAGCTTGAAGACGACTTGTCTTTGGCTCTGTCTTCCGAATCTGTGCGTGTGGTGGGACACATCCCGGGAACGGATGTCGTGGGTATTGAAACCGCGAACCTGAAGCGTGAAACAGTTTATTACAAAGACC
Source organism: Bdellovibrio sp. BIS2 (assembly GCF_055398295.1). Taxonomy (NCBI): domain Bacteria; kingdom Pseudomonadati; phylum Bdellovibrionota; class Bdellovibrionia; order Bdellovibrionales; family Pseudobdellovibrionaceae; genus Bdellovibrio; species Bdellovibrio sp. BIS2. The sequence continues at coordinate 37,374 of NZ_AP035879.1, forward strand.
TGATCGCTGAAGATCAGTTCTGGAGTGAGGATCTGGCTTTGCCGATGGCCGTGGGCCGTGCGGTGGACGGTGAACCTAAAGTGGTGGATCTCAGAAAGATGCCGCACTTGCTGATCGCCGGTACGACGGGTTCTGGTAAGTCCGTGTTTGTGGGCTCGATCATCACGGGTCTGTTGTTCAGGCATTCACCGAAAACGCTGCGCCTGGTTTTGATTGACCCGAAAATGGTCGACTTGGCGCCATTCTCGACTGTTCCGCATCTGGTGCTTCCGCACGTGACCGAACCGAAGAAGGCCGCGACGGCGCTGAAGTGGGCGGTTCGTGAGATGGAAAAACGCTATAAGTCCCTGTCCAAATTCGGTGTTGGTAAAATTGAAGCCTTCAACGAAAAGACCGGCAATCTTTCCAAGGCCGACGTGGAAGAGCATGAAAAAATCAATCAGGAGCTGGAAGAGGGCAAGGCGAAGCTCGATCAGTACTATTACCAGCCATTGCCTTACATCGTGATCGTGGTGGATGAGTTGGCGGATTTGATGATCGTTGAAAAACAAAACATCGAAGAGCCGATTCAGCGTCTGACCCAGAAAGCCCGTGCCTGCGGAATCCATTTGATTCTGGCGACCCAGTCTCCGCGCAAAGACGTTGTGACCGGTTTGATTAAAACGAACATCCCGGGCCGTGTGGCCTTGAAAGTGGCGTCCAAAATGGATTCCCGAATCATCATCGATGATTCGGGTGCGGAACGTCTGTTGCCGAACGGGGATATGCTGTTCCAGGCTCCGGGTGTGGGAAAACCAACTCGTCACCACGGACCTTATTTGTCTGACGGCGAAATCGGCAATGTCGTGAAACACTGGGCATCGCAAGCGGAACCTGAATACGATCCACTGGCGATGAAAGCGCTGGATGGATTTGCTGGTGGTGACGGCGGCGAAGCAGGTGGCGGCGACGGCGGCGGCTTTGGTGAAGAAGAGTACGATGAAAGATACGACGAGATTCTGTCTTGGGCTTCTGAGCAGAAAGAAATCTCTGCGTCTTTAATTCAGCGCAAATTCAGACTCGGCTATCCGCGTGCTGCCCGCATGATTGAAATCTTCGAAAAAGAAGGTGTGGTGGGTCCAGCGAACGGCAGCAAGCCGCGTCAAGTTCTGGTGAGTAGTTACAGAGAACAATAAATAGAGCCTTGACTGCACCACCCTTGGTCGTGGTCTCATTAGGAGACCATATAACCATTCAAGGAGGAATTTATGTTCAAGGCTATTATTGCGGCCCTAGGTTTGGCGTTCTCTGTTAATGCAGTTGCAGCACCATCTATCACGGAAGTAGTTGTTCAGGCTCAAATGCCTGGCATTTTGGAACAGGCTCAAACTACTGGTTTGGACTGGAAAGTTGGCGACAGAGCTGACTACAGCATCGACATGGGCTTCATCAAAGGTTCCATGATCACGTCTGTAGCTTCTATCGGCGCTGATGGCATCTGGATGAATCAGGATATGGATCTTGGTTTTGCTGGTAAGCAAAAAATGGAAATGCTGATCGATCCAAACACTGGCGAAACTAAAAAATTGCTGGTGAACGGTAAAGAACAACAAATCCCTAAACAAGACATCGAAGTTATCGAAGTTAAAGAAGCGCGCATCACTGTTCCTGCTGGAACTTTCGATTGCATCCACGCTCGTCTTAAAAACAAAGAAGACAACTCTGAAATCAACGCATGGATCAATCCACAGTTGGTTCCAATGTCCGGTTTGTTGAAACAAGTTGCTCCAAGCCAATTCGGCCAAGTGACTGTTGCTTTGAAATCATTCCAGAAGAAATAATTCATGAGAATGACAGTGATGAGAGCCGCCTTAACAGCGGCTCTTTCCTTTTTTGCCCTGCCCGCTTTTTCTCAGACGAAACTTCCCAAGTCTGAGACCTACAAAGATATTATCGAAAAAGCCTATAATTTGAGTCTGCAGCGCGACCGCACTCAAGCGCTCAATATTCTTTCGGCTGCGATTCAAAGAGAAACCCGCCCTCAGGCGGTGGCGGAACTGAAAAAAACCGTCAGCGAAGTTTCCAACATCTTTTTCAGTGACAAGTCCCAGCAGCTCTATGAAACCGGCGTGTCTTTGCGTAAGGCCGACGTCAATCAGGCCTTGGACAAGGTCTCGGAAGCTGCGCGCATCGAGCCTGACAACTTCCCCATCGTGATTGAAATGGCGCGCCTGATGATCGCCAAGGGTGACTGCAAAGCAGGCCTAGAAACTGTAAGAAAACAGCTTTTGGTAGTGCCTTTTGATGAAGATCTGAAACTGACCCAAGCCCAGGCGTTGGCTTGTCAGACCAAATGGCCGGAGTACCAGAAAGTGTATGACACGGTGGCGGTGAAGAAATCTCCGCTGCAGAAGTACTGGTACGCCCTGGAGGTCCAAAAGTTTCTGGATCTTAACAATCCGCTAAAAACTCAGGAATCCTTGGCTCTTTTGAAGAAAGCGGACGAAAAATATCCTGAATCCTACTATTGGCAGTGGAAAGTGGCTCATTCTCAGAAAAAGATGAACACCGAGCAGGCTCAGAAATACGTGATGACCTGCAAAAACATTTCTGCGAACCAGTACAGACAGTATATGATAGACCCCATGCTTTGCCGACGCGTTTTGGAAGTCGAAGGCGAGCTTAAGGGGATGAATGGAACCGCTGAATAAAATCCTTCTGTTTGCCGTGTTGGCCTTGAGTGTTTCCGCATGCGGAGTCAAGGGCCGTCCCCTGCCACCATTGAACCCGGCCCCGCTGGGCCGTGGTGAGCCGACCTTCAAGGATGCCAACCAGGCGCCGAATCCAAAAAAGAAAACCATCAAAAAAAATCAGGATGATGACACCTCTGCCGAGACGGAGGAGCCATGAACCGTCTGTTACCGCTGTCGATCACCAAGATGTCCGGCGCGGGAAATACATTTTCATTGATTGATGCCCGCAAGGGCTCGGCGTGGGCCGACTTGGAAAAGACTTTGGGCATGAGCCGCCCGCAGTTTGCGAAATTGGTGTGCGACCGTGTTCTGGGTCTTAGCACCGACGGTTTCTTGCTGATCGAAGACGGCAGCGACGGTTTTGATTTTCACTGGGACTTTTACAACAACGACGGGTCCACGGCAGAAATGTGCGGCAATGCCGCCCGATGTGCCGCGCGCTTTTGTTATGACTCTCTGGACGTCAAAGGCACCGGAGTCTTGCGCTTTAAAACCGGCGCAGGCCTGGTGGTGGCGCAAATTTTAGGTAATAGCCGCATCCGCGTGAAAATGCCGGAAGCGCGCTTCATCCAGGAGCTGATCGAACTTAAAACCAAATCCAGCTCCACAGAAAAATTCGCCCTGGTGAACACCGGTGTTCCGCACTTGGTGCAAAAGATCCATGCGTTTTCCGACACCGTGGCCTTAAAAGACATGGCCCGTGAAGCCAGATCCCATCACGATCTGCAGCCTGCTGGCGCCAACGTCACATTTTATGCCGAGGAATCAGCAGGGAAAATCAGAGCCGTGACATTTGAGCGCGGAGTGGAAGATTACACTTTGGCCTGCGGCACGGGTGCCGTGGCGGCGGCCTTGGTTCACAGTAAAGAAAGCAAAGACACCAGCGTGGAAGTGCAAATGCCCGGTGGTTCAATGCAAGTGACGTTCATCAGTGGTGATCCCCACCCGCTGATGGAAGGGGATGCCGTATTTGTCGGGGACTTTAAATACAATCTTGAGGTGGTAGGATGAAAAATTTCAAAGGCACGTTCACCGCACTGGTAACGCCATTTAAAAACGGAAAAATTGACTTTGCTTCTTTGGACAAACTATTGAAGCAGCAACTGGCTGGTGGTGTGGATGGTTTTGTCGTTAACGGAACCACGGGTGAAAGCCCGGTCCTGACCTCGGCGGAAAAAGCGGAGTTGTTTAAGCACATCCGCAGTTTCTGCGGTGACAAAGTTGTTCTGATCATGGGAACAGGATCCAACAACACAGCCCAGACCATTGAAGATTCCCGCAAGGCCGAAGAAATGGGTGCGGATGCGATTCTGGTGGTGGTTCCTTATTACAACAAACCACCACAGCGCGGATTGTATGAGCACTTCAAAGCCGTGGCATCTTCCGTGAAGATCCCGACCATTCTTTACAATGTTCCGGGCCGCACGATCACGTCTCTGGAGACCGGCACCATCCGTGATCTTGCCAAAGTTTCCGGCGTGGTCGGCATCAAAGAAGCCTCTGGAAAAATTGATCTGGCCAGTGAAATCATCAAAGCCTGCGGCAGTGAATTTGTGATGCTGTCCGGTGATGATGGCACGTATGTGGAATTCCTGGGCGCTGGCGGTCACGGGGTGATCTCGGTGGCGTCGCATGTGATTCCGGCGCAAATGGTGCAGTGGAAAAAATGGGTGTCGGAAGGGGCGCTGGACAAGGCCCGCGCGGACATCGCGAAATACAATGACCTGATCAACCTGCTTTTCGTTGAAGCCAATCCGATTCCGGTGAAAAAAGCCCTGCAACTGATGGGTCTTCTGGATTCCGCAGAGTTGCGTTTGCCACTGGTGGAGCTGGGTGCTGAAAACACCGCAAAACTTCAGGCCGAAATGAAAAAAGTGGGTGTGCTGTGAAGAAGATCAAAATCGGCCTGATGGGCTCTGCCGGCCGTATGGGGAAAGAGATCGCTGCCGTGATTGAAGCCAATCCCCGCTGCGAACTGGTGTATGCCCCGCTGCGCTCAGAAAAGTGGGATGCGAAGAAAGCTCAAGCGGTGGATGTGTGGATTGACTTCACTTCTCCCGAGGCCCTGAAAGATGTTCTGAAAAAAGCCAGCGAAACCAAAACACCGGTGGTGTGCGGAACAACGGGCTTTTCCAAAAAAGAAAAAGAGCTGCTAAAAACCTACAGCAAAAAGATCCCGGTTCTTTGGTCTTCCAATATGAGCCTGGGTGTGGCGGTGCTGAACGAAGCACTGAAAGCGTTTTCCGCGATTTCACACTTTGATTTCCAGATTGAGGAAATCCACCACAACCGCAAAAAAGACAGACCTTCCGGAACGGCGATCACCCTGCAGGAAAATCTGGAAAAAGCTGTGGATAAGAAGCTTCCTGAAGCTTTGGCCATCCGCGGGGGCGGTGTGTTTGGCGTGCATAAGATTTTTGCCATGAGTGATGAAGAGGTTCTGACTTTTGAGCACACGGCTTTGAATCGCACGGTCTTTGCGAAGGGTTCTGTGCAGGCTGCGGAATGGCTGGTGAAACAAAAGCCCGGCCTTTATCAGATTCGTGATGTCCTTTTCGGAAAAAACAAATGAGTCCAGTGCGACATTCGGCATTGATATATCTAACGCTGGATCTGGTCGGCGGCACTGAGAAGGCCAAAGGTCTTCTGGCGAAACTGTCAGAGTGTGGAGACATTGTGGCGATCTCCTCAGTCTATAAGCGCTATCTGACCCCTGAGCGTCTGGATTTGAGTGCGCGCATGGAATTTGTGATTCGCTTTGAAACCATGATGTCTGTGGATCAGTGTCTGCACATGATTTTGTCGGGCTGTGAACAGGGCGCTCCGGGCCTGCTTCAGCGCAGCCATGCGGAGCTGACCCTTTTGACTTTCGATGACATGATTTTGATGTCCCCGCGTCTGACGCTTCCCTATCCACAACTGCACCAGGATCCGCTTATTATTCGCTGTGCCGCAGAGGCCTGGGGGCAATATGAGCATCCCATCTATCAAAAGAGCTTGAGCGAAATTGCGCGCTCCGCCCTTCCGGCCAAGCAGGCCGAGTTCCATATTCAGGGTAAAAGCCTGGTTGATTTTTAATCCTGGAAAACGTACAAATTGAGGGTATCCAAAAATCACGTTTCCAGACTCGGGAGTCCCCATGAAGTTTTTCATTGATACAGCAGAAATTGAAGAAATCAGACAAGCCAATCTTCGTGGTTGGGTTGACGGTGTTACAACAAACCCTTCTTTGATCGCAAAAAGCGGCAAGGACTTCCACACCGTGATCAAAGAGATCTGCAAAGAAATCACCGGTCCAGTGTCTGCCGAAGTGATCAGCCTGCAGCACGAAGAAATGGTTCGTGAAGGTAAAGAGCTGGCAAAACTGGCGTCCAACGTTGTTGTGAAAATCCCGATGTGCGAAGACGGCATGATCGCCGTCAAGAAATTGAAAGCGGAAGGCATCAAGACCAACGTCACGCTGGTGTTCTCTCCAATGCAGGCATTGCTTGCCGCTAAAGCGGGTGCAACGATGGTTTCCCCATTTGTGGGCCGTCTTGATGATATTGGTGTTGAAGGTATGCAGATGGTTGATCAGGTTATTCAAATGTACCGCAACTATGACTTCGAGACTGAAGTATTGGTAGCCAGCGTAAGAAGCCCGATGCATATCCAACTTGCAGCGGAAATGGGCGCGGACATCGCGACTATTCCGTTTAAAGTGATGCAATCCATGACTCACCATCCGTTAACTGACAAAGGTATCAAGATGTTCATGGATGACTGGAACAAGGCTCAGAAGAAATAATGATGAAGACCTTCGTCTGGGTATTCCTTCTTGCATCGACGCTTTTTTTTGCTGGTTGTCGCACTGGTGGGGTGATCTTGCGTGAAACCCCACTGAACTTGAGTGAGACCCGTCGTGCGATTGTGGCCGTTATTGGCGAGCCTAAATCCATCAGTCAGAACGGGCGCGAGATGACGTCTCAGTACTATGACAAAAAAGGCAAGAATATCGATAAGATGGATATGGCCAGAGAACGTTTCTACACCCATGTCACTGTTCTTGGTGATCGCCGTCCTTACGATGTTCAGGTCCAGGTTCTGGTCGAAGGTCGTAATGAGGATGGCGGTTTTGACCTGCTTGACCGCGACGACGACAAAGCCGCGCCCATCGCGGAAAAGATCCGCCAGTCCCTTAACCAAAGTCGCGACAGTCGTAACGTGATTGACGACTTCCGTTCCTTCTAAATACGATTAAGGCTAGTCAGAAATGACTATTCTTCAAATGAGGTGACTGTTGCAAGGAATGCGACTGAAGCGGTTCTTATGGCCGCTCCTGGTATTAGCTGGAAGCTTATACTGGTCAAGCCCCACGGGTGGCTTGAAGTTCATACCTATTTACGAAGCGCTCACCATCAAAGCTCAGAAAAATTCTCCACCACATATCGCCTTTGAAGAACTGCTGGAATCCGAGAGGCAACTTGCAGAGTGGTCAAGAATTGAAAAAGTAAAACCGTTGAATCTTGCCACAGAAAAATCCACCGCACCGCTGTTTGCAAAGCGCGTGGAGATTGCTGAAATGGTGATTCAAAAAACTCCGGAAAGATTTGTCGCCGAAGCGCCGACCACGGCAACAGTGGATGCTGATCCGACGGCATGGATGAATGATCTTTCCCCTGCTCAGGCGAAGCGACTGCAAGTGGCTCAAAGCCGCAGTGAAGTCATCGGTCAGGACTGGAGCCAGCCAACATGGTCTGACATGGCCAAAGAGGTTCTGGAAAAATCCGGCGTGATGACGGCGGCAACATCTTCCAACCCGCGTGTGTACGTGGCGGGTGTGGATGCCACCGGCAAAGCCAATACAAAGATCCCTCAAGCTGAAGTGCGCATTCCGGATCGCAACAACCAGCCCTCTGATGACGGCATGAATCCTTCCTATGGTCTGGTGGAAGAACAAAGACCGGCGGGCATTCGTTCCATTTCCGGTCCTCTTGAAATCACCGGGGGTCTGGCTGTCACCAATGAACATCATATTGAGATCCGTCGCAGTGACGAGGGTGTCTTAAAAGAACTGGGCAAGGTCAATCTTGTTCAGGGTCAGTATAATATAGATGTTGAAGACGTGACCGGATCCATCATTGCCCGTCTGGTGGATAAAGAGGGTAAAACCCTGGGTGAAGGCAGCTTCCGCTTAAACCGTGTTGCTTCGATTGCGCAAAACCGTTTGCAAGGACCGAAGATTCGCATCGAACCACATCCTGACTTTGGCGGTATTGTCACAAGTGCTTACAATCCAAAACCGGATGATGCAGCTCCCGCGAAGACCCTGGTGACCTTTGTGAAAGGGGCCAAAGAAGTTGCTCCGAAAAAAGACGGTGCCGTGGCTATGGATAACGTGACCAAGGGATCCACGACAGTGATGCGGGCGGCGGCGCCTTCGCACATGCAGACGGCTTCCATCGTGGTTTCAGGGCAGGAATTTAAGACGCCTCTTTATCCGGCGTCCATGATTCAGGCCTTGCAGGATATTTTAAGCCAGCAAAGACAGATGTCCTTTGAAGGGGCACCAACGATCATCTGGGGTAAGGTCAGCCTTGACGGCAAGACTCTTTCCGGAATTGATGTCGTAGTGGAATCCGATCCAAGCCTGGTGCCGGTGTACTTTAATCAGTTCATGCTTCCGGATCCAAGTCTGAAAGCCACGGGTGATAACGGTCTGTTTGCTTTTGTAAATGCGGAGCCAGGCTTCCACTCCCTGCTGGCAACCAGAGCCGAGGCGATTGTGGGTTATCAAAACGTGGTGGTCGAAGAAGGTTCGGTAGCTCAAGGGGACATTCAGTCCACCATGAAAAACGAAGCCGTTCCGCTGCGGGTGTATGACGCCTTTGCCGGGGACGCCGTTCCAGCCACCGTGACCATGCAAAGTCTGCAGAGCGAATTTGAAGTGCAGGGCGCCACCACGGTGACTTTGCCGAATTTGAAACGTTACGGTCTGATGCGTGTTCAGCCTGAAGGCACCGACTATGTGGCGGCGAGATACGTTTACAATGACAACGATGAATACGTGCATGCGCCGGTGGTTCGTTGGTCATGGTTAAGTGCGATTAAAGGTTATCTGAAAATTGATGATCTGCCGACGGCAGGTGTGATCGTGGGCTTTGTTCCGGATGAAAACTTTGAAGTTTATCTGGCGGCGTATGATTCATTCAATCCGCGCCAGATTGTGTACTTCGATATGCAAGGCCGTATCCTGCAAAATGGCAAGGGTATTGCGGGCGGTGGTTTCATTCTTTACAACGTTCCTGAAGACATCCACGAAGTTGTGGTGGTGGGCGAAAGAACGCAGAAGATCTATTCCCGCGTTCTGCCGGTGGATCCAAACACGCTGTCCGTGCTTAGTTTCCGAGAGTAAATTCCGAAACACACTTCTTGAAATAGTTCCCGCGATCTTCAAACGACTTGAATTCATCAAGGCTGGTTCCTCCCGGACTGAGCAGCACGGTATCACCTGGTCGGGCCTTCCCCAAGATGTCGCACATGGCTTCGCCCAAACGGGCAAAAGAGTTTCCGGCAAGGGTTGATTTTTTCTGGGCGATTTCACGGCATTCACCAAAGAAGACAAACTCGATGTCTTTCAGATTTCCCAGTGCTTTGAGATCCTGCCACGGAAGATTTTTGTCGCGACCGCCCAGTAGCAGCCACAGCTTTCCCGGTTTTGATAAAGTGTCGTGAGCCGCCGCAGCTGCGATCAGCACGCTGTCCATGGCGGTGGCTTTGCTGTCGTTGATGAAACGAATGCCCTTGTGGGTGCCAACACTTTCCAGACGGTGCACAAGGCCTTTAAAAGCTTTCATTCCCTCAATTGCGGATGAAGGCCATTTCGCCGCCAAAGCCAGAGCGCTTGCCAGCGCCAAATTGTCCTGATTGTGCTGGCCAATCAACTGCGCTTTTTCAAGTTGCAAAGAAGTCAGGGCCTTGTCCGAACGGGAAATGATCTTCACCTGTTCAGGTCCACCGTTTTTATGGAAGTATTCTACAAGATCGCCACCTTCACGGTTCAGCAGCAAAGCATCCTTGGTCAAAGAAAGGATCTTCCACTTGGTGTCGTAGTAGTGTTTAAGGCTGTCATATCGTTCCAGATGATTGGACGTAAAGTAAGTGATGGCAGAATAATCCAAAGACAGACCTTCGCAGTTTTCCAGTTGATAACTGGAAAGCTCCAAAATCACCCAGTCTGCGCGAGGGCGCTTACCCTCAAGAACATCTGCTGCGTAGTCCGCAAACGGAGTGCCCAGGTTGCCTCCGACAAAGCCGGTTTTTGAAAAGGCCTCTAGCCCCGCGCCCAAAATGGAAACGGTGGTGCTTTTTCCCACCGAACCGGTCACGCCGATCACTTTTTCGGAGTCCAAGGTCGCACATGCCAGGGAAAGCTCACTGGTGATTCGGACTCCGTTTTTCTGTGCATCTTGGATCCAGGCTGATGCCAGGGGAACACCCGGGGACACGACCAGTGTGCCGGGTTTTTGATTCATCAGGACCTGAGGATCACGAAACTGAGCCGATTCCAGTTTTCCATCGAAGGTAAGAATGGATTCAGGTGCATGACCAGCCAAAATCAGCAGGCGCTTGGCGGCCTCGCCGCTTTTTCCCATGCCGACAATTGCAATTGGAGTCTTCAGGTTCTTGATAAATTCTTTCATCTGCACGATCATAGACTTGGGAGGCAGATTTGCCCACTTCTTTTTCAAGACCTTTTCCTGATTTTAAAATGGCGTCGCACACTGCGATCATCAGTGATTTGCATTTGTGTGAAGCTGAACCGGTGAACCTGCGCTTCCCGTTGTGGAAGAAATTTAAGACACGTCAGTTCTTCTTTGATGACACGTTTGAAGTGTTTCTGAAGAACTGCGAGGAAAAGGCGCAAGGAGCATCCGTTGAGCTTGTTTTGAATGGTGACATCTTCGATTTTGACAGTGTGCTGCGTTTGCCGGATGAGCCGGTCTTTCATGTCAGTGGTCTTGAAAAGCGCCGCGGTCTTTTTCCGATCGAAGAGCGCTCTCGTTTTAAAATTGAGGTGATCCTGAAAGATCACGCCGACTGGGTGCGTGCTTTGCGTGAGTTTGTCCTGCGTGGCAACCGTGCGGTCTTTGTCATCGGCAATCACGATCTGGAACTTCACTTCCCGGAAGTGCAGGCTGAAATTTATCGTCACCTGAACTTGCCGGAAGACAAGAAGCAGCAGGTGCGCTTTGTCGAGTGGTTCTACATCAGCAATCAAGACACGCTGATCGAACACGGCAATCAGTACGATCCATATTGCATGTGTGAGGACCCGATCAATCCGTTTGTTCGTGGTTACAATTTTGTTTCGTTGAAACTTCCCTTTGGGAATCTGGCTTGCCGTTATCTGATGAACGGAATGGGTTTCTTCAACCCGCATGTGGACAGTAATTACATCATGAGTATTCCGCAGTACATTAAGTTCTTTGTGAAATACATGCTGCGTGCGCAGCCGGGTCTGGTGCTGACTTGGTTCTGGGGTTCGGTGCTGACGCTACTTCACTCGTTCTATGATCGTCTGGCGGCTCCGATGAGAAATCCTTTAAAGATTGAAGACCGCGTGTCTTTGATAGCCGAAAAGTCGAACGCAGAACCCCGCATGGTGCGTGAGCTGAAAGAGCTCTTTGTGGCTCCGGCGGCCAGCAATCCCTTTCTGCTGGCGCGAGAGCTGTGGCTGGATCGGGCATTTATTATTTTCGTGGCGTTCTATCTGATCTTCCAACTGATGATCGTTGTCCGGGCCATTTATGAAATCTCATTCTTCTGGGCTTTCATTCCGTTGTTCCTGCTGTTGCCGTTCTTCTTATTTTACAGCAAATCGGTGACCTCCCTCGTGTCTGGCTACAAAGAACCCGATGACCGTGTTCTGGCTATGACCAGTGCAATCACTAAAGTGAATCGCATAGTTTACGGGCACACTCATCACACCCGTCATGAAATGATCGGATCGGTCGAACACCTGAACAGCGGGTGCTGGTCGCCGGCCTTTTTGGATGTGGAATGCACCAAGCCGTTGGATCAAAAGACGTTCGTGTGGATATCCCCGGGTGAAGCCGGAGCCCGTCAGGCAGAGCTTTTCAAGTTCGTGGATGGAAAAGCGGAGCTGTTAATGAACCCGGGGCGCTCTTAAATTAGTGCGCCGCAAGAAGATTTCATATTGTCATTCACAGGACCCTATGCAAACCTTTTATCTGTTCGATTAACATGGATGGAGAGGTATATCATGGCAGAAGTACTTGTAGTAACAAGCAAAGTTAAAAAACTGATCAAAGAAAAAGGTCAAATGAACACATCTGCTGAGACTATTGACGTACTCAGTAAAGCCATTGAGCAACTGTGCTTGAAAGGCGTTGAATCTGCAAAAGCTGACGGTCGTAAAACCGTAATGGCTCGCGATATCGTTATCGACCACCTTTAATTCGGTCGAACGAAAATTCGTTCAGCATTGGTTCAATTTTAAAACCCACGGCCCTGAAACCGTGGGTTTTGCATTTTTTACGACAGAAAAATTCCCCCGGAGTTTTAATGATCAAAAAAGCCGTGCCTGCCCTTCTTGTTCTTGCCGCTGTTGTTGCCTGCTTTCTATGGCTCAAACCGTCTGAAGACCCTGATGTTCACAAGCCCCCTGTGGCGGCAAGCCAGGAGCCGGCTGACTTGGAATCTGCATCCGATTCCGCCCCCAGTGAAGTTGCCGCAGCCTTTGAGTTGAAAACTGCGGAACCGGCCGGTGAAAGTGTTCCCTTCGAGGAGCCAGCTTCCCCGCATGATGAGCCGTCAGTCAAAAATGAACTGACTTATGTGGTGCAAGACGGTGTGGCTGTCGTAAACGAAGACATCGTGATTGGAGTTCCCCGCAGCGCCAAGCTCCGTGGCAGTGTCGCCCTGGAAAGCGTCCAGTTGTGGGAAAACGGCGTGGTGCCGTTTCATATCCAGGATGATGTGCCCAACAAGTCAGAAATCATTCAGGCTATTGCCGAGTTTGTGGAAACTCCAATTAAGTTTGTTCCTTACAACCATCAGGAAGATGTTCTGGTGTTTGAAGCCGGTTCGGGGTGTAAATCCTATCTGGGAAAAGTCGGTGGCAAGCAGCCCCTGTGGATTTCCTCAGGCTGCGGTGTCACTGAGATCACCCACGAGATCATGCACGCCCTGGGGTTTATCCACGAACAGAATCGCAGCGATCGGGACCGGTTTGTTGAAGTGATGTGGGACAATATTCAGGAAAAGTACAAACACAATTTTGAACTGTTCCCGGCGTCATTGATGGTCTTAAGCGGGGCTTCGTCGTTCGACTTTGAATCGGTCACGCTGTATCAACCGACAGCTTTCAGTAAAAATGGCGGAGTGACTCTGAAATCAAAAACCGAAGCGCAACTGGCCCCCAGCGCGGCCCTGAGCGCCGGAGACATCCAGCGCCTTGTGCAGGTTTACGGCAAAAACTAAATCATGGCCTGCAGTTCATCCCAAGAGATGATCTTCACACCCAGGCCTTGAGCTTTTTCCACTTTTGATCCGGGATCATCACCCACGACCAGATAATTCAGCTTGGATGAAACCGAGCCCAGAATTTTTCCGCCGTTTTTCTCGATCAGATCTTTGGCGTCATCACGCTTCACCGGCAAAGTTCCGGTGATCAGGAAGCTCATCCCTGAAAGGGAACCCTCTTGCGCGCGCACGGGTCCTGCGATTTTCACACCGAGGTCCATCATCGCATACACCTCATCGACAAGCTTTGGATTGCCTGTCCAGTCGCGAATGGATTTGGCGACCTTGGCGCCGATTTCCGGCACCAGCAGCAGTTCTTCCTCCGTCGCGGCCAGGAACTTATCAATCGTCAGGAAGTGATCGGCCAGATGTTTTCCGGTTTGTTCACCCACGAAGCGAATTCCCAGCGCGAAGATGAAACGCGCCAGCGTCGGGTTTTTACTGTTTTCAATAGACTTGATAATGTTGTCAGCAGACTTGTCACCCTGACGATCCAAAGAAAGAATCTGTTCTTTTGTCAGACGGTAAAAATCCGAAAAGCTGGTCAGCAATTTGTTGTCGACCAAGGTTTCAATCAGACGATCACCCACTTTGTCGATATTCATCGCTCTTCGGGCCACGAAGTGTTTCAGGGATTCTTTCACCACAGCGATACACAGTGGATTCACACAGCGGGTGACCACTTCGCCCTCGGCTTTCACGGCGACGGAACCGCACGCCGGACAGTTTTCAGGAATCGAATAAGGCAAACGGTCCGCAGGGCGCTTGTCAGGATTTACAACTTCCACGATTTCCGGGATCACGTCGCCGGCACGCTGAATGATCACGGTGTCGCCGATGCGAATGTCCTTGCGGGTGATCTCATCCTGATTGTGTAAAGTTGCATTGGTGACCGTGACGCCGCCGACTTTCACGGGCTTCATGATGGCCACCGGAGTCAGTGCCCCCGTGCGGCCCACCTGGACGACAATGTCTTCGACGGTGGTTTGGGCCTGTTCCGGTTTGAATTTCGCGGCGGTGGCCCATCTGGGACTTCTGGCCACCAGCCCCAGATCATCCTGCAGGCGCAAGGAATTGACCTTGATCACCACACCATCGATATCAAAGGGAAGTTTTGGACGAACCTTTTCAATGTGGTGATAGTACTTCACAACCTCTTCCGGTCCCTTGGCCACCACCAGCAGTTCTTCTTTATAGGGAAGAACCGTCGGGATGCCGTGAGCACTGAAGTATTCCTGGATGTTCTTTTGGGTGTTGAAGGTTTCCCCTTCCACCGCACCCAGGGCATATCCAAAGAAACGCAGCGGACGTGAGGCCGCGATTTTGGAGTCCAGTTGGCGAACGGTGCCAGCCGCGGCATTGCGGGGATTGGCAAAAGTCTGTTGACCATTTTCCTGCTGAGTTTCATTCAGCTTGGCGAAGTCTTCTTTAAACATCAGAACTTCCCCGCGCACTTCCAAAAGCTCGGGTGGGTTTTTATGAGCAAGCTTTAGTGGAATGCTCTTGATGGTCTTGATGTTGTGGGTGACGTCTTCACCCACGGTGCCGTCGCCACGGGTGATGGCGCGAATGAACTGGCCTTTTTCATAGATGAGTTCCATGGAAAGGCCGTCAAATTTTAGCTCACACAGGTATTCCACGGGATCTTCGGTGTTGAGAAACTTGCGGACCCGTTCGTCGAACTCGAAAATATCTTCCGGAGAATAACTATTGGCCAGCGAAAGCATCGGCAAACGGTGCTGGGCTTTGGCAAAGCCCTCCAGAACTGTTCCGCCCACTCTTTGTGAAGGTGAATCGCTGAGGTCCAGACCTTTGGGGTTTTTTTCCAGCTCCAAAAGTTCGTTGAAGAGCTGATCGTATTCGTAATCTGTAATGATGGGCTTATCCAGAACATGATAGTTGTGGTCGTGTTCGGAAATGATCTTTTTGAGCTCTTCATGACGTTTTTTGGACATAGAACAATTTGCACCTATCTCTGAGGTCCAGTCACCATCAAACGCATTGGGCAAAAGATGACTCTGAAGATAGTTTGTAATAGCGTAGTTGTCGATAGACCGAGAGGAGCTTCCGGTGATTGACAAAAAGACGATCGAAACGATTGCCAAACTTGCCCGCCTGCATGTGACGGATGAAGAAGCCCAGGAATACAGCACCCAGCTGGCCAAGGCCCTGACCCACTTTGAGCAGATTTCAAAAATCAACACTGCCGGAATAGAACCTTTGGTGACCCCAACGGAAATTGAGGCTTACTGGCGCGAAGATGTTGTCAGTCAGGAATTCACGGCCGACGAAATGACTGGCAATGCTCCGGATCGTGCCGGCAATCTTTTTAAAGTTCCCCCGGTTGTTTAGGAGGTTGATTGTGGATTTAACATTTGCCTCTATTTCGGAAATTGCTGAAGCCGTCAAAACTCGCAAGGTCAGTGCCAAGGAAGTGGCACAGCATTTCCGTAAGCGCATTGAGTCTTTGAACCCGAAACTGAATGCCTTCACTTCCCTGAATCCTGTCGCGGTTCAGGACGCCGAGGCCTTGGATGCACGTATTGCCAAGGGCGAGGATGTCGGTCTGTTGGCGGGTGTTCCCTTTGGAATCAAAGAGATGTTTTGTACCAAGGGTCTTACGACCACGGCCGGAAGCAAGATTCTGGAAAACTTTGTTCCCCCTTATGACGCCACAGCGGTGGCGCGCCTAAAAAAATCCGGCATCGTGGTGATGGGAAAACTGAACCAGGACGAATTTGCCATGGGTTCATCCAACGAAACGTCTTTCCACGGAGTGGTGAAAAATCCGTGGGATCTGGAGCGAGTGCCGGGCGGATCTTCCGGAGGCTCGGCGGCCGCGCAGGCTTCACGTCTGGTGGCGGGAACTTTGGGAACTGATACGGGCGGCTCGATTCGTCAGCCCGCCAGCTTCTGTGGCATTGTCGGGGTAAAACCCACTTACGGCCGTGTTAGCCGCTATGGCATCATTGCTTATGCGTCTTCGCTGGATCAGGCAGGCCCCATGGTAAGTTCGGTGAAGGATGCGGCTTTGACCTTGGAAGTGATTTCCGGATTTGACCCGCAGGATTCCACCACCGCACAGAAAAAAGTCCCCGCCTGGAGTCAGAATCTGAAAGCCGATGTGAAAGGCATGAAGATCGGTCTGATGAAAGAATACATGACTGGAAATTTGCATCCAGACGTGCAAAAGACTGTGGAAAACTCGGTGGATACATTGAAACAACTGGGTGCTGAGATTGTTGAAGTCTCTGTTCCCATGACCGAGTTTGCCGTGCCGGTGTATTATCTGGTGGCCGCCAGTGAGGCATCGTCGAATCTTTCCCGCTATGACGGCGTGAAATATGGATACCGCGCGGAATTTAAAAATCTGTCAGCTGTGGATTTGGAAGAATTCTACAGTCAGACCCGCGGGCAGGCCTTTGGGGCCGAGGTCAAACGTCGTATCATGCTGGGAACCTACTGCCTTTCCAGTGGTTACTATGATGCATTTTACAATAAAGCCGGTCAGGTGCGCCGCCTGATCATGCAACAATATCTGGAAGCCTTCAAAAAATGTGATGTCATCCTGAGTCCCGTGACCACCGCGCCCGCCTTCAAGATTGGCGAGCGGGTTTCTGATCCGCTGGCGATGTATCTGAATGACATCTTCACCACTTCAACAAATCTGGCCGGGCTTCCGGGAATGAGTGTTCCCTTCGGGCAATCTCAAAGCGGTCTTCCCATCGGCATTCAACTGACGGCAGGTCACTTTGAAGAACAAAAAATGCTGAATGTGGCTTATGCACTGGAGAGCGCCTCTTTGGTGAAAGGAAAACATCCCCATGTCATCTAGAGGCTATGAAGCTGTCATAGGCATTGAGATCCACGTGCAGCTAAGCACCAGGACAAAAATCTTCAGCTCGGAAGCAACCACCTTTGATGCCGGTGACAATGAAAACACGTCACCCGTCAGCGTGGGCATGCCCGGCACCCTGCCGGTTCTAAATAGCAAAGTGGTTGAGTACTCGATCAAAACGGGCCTTGCTCTGGGTTGTGACATCCGTCGTAAATCTGTTTTTGCCAGAAAGAACTATTTTTATCCGGATCTTCCAAAAGGCTATCAGATTTCCCAGTACGATCAGCCGATCTGTGAAAACGGCTCCATCACCTTTAAGGTGGAAGGAAAAGAAAAAACTGTTTCCATCACCCGCGCACACATGGAAGAAGACGCTGGAAAATCCAATCACCACGGCGAATACACTTTGATCAATTACAACCGGGCCGGCATTCCACTGCTGGAGGTGGTCTCGGGTCCTGACATGCGCACTCCTCAGGAAGCCGCCGAATACGCACGCACGATCCGTCAGATTGTGCGGTACTTGGATGTGTGTGACGGAAACCTGGAAGAAGGCTCTTTGCGCTGTGACTGTAACGTTTCGGTCCGCAAAGAGGGCGCTACTCAGTTCGGAACCAAAGTCGAAATCAAAAACATCAACTCGTTCCGCTTTGTGGAAAAAGCGATTGAATATGAAATTGAACGTCAGATTGACTGTGTCGAGCGCGGTGAAAAAATCATTCAGGAAACCCGTTTGTGGGATCCGGACAAGAACCGCACGTTCTCAATGCGCGCCAAAGAAGATGCGCAAGACTATCGTTATTTTCCGGATCCGGATCTGCTGCCGGTGATAGTTACTGACGACATCATTGAAAAGTACAAAAAAGAACTTCCGGAGCTTCCGATTGCCCGCGCGAAGCGCTTTCAGGAACAGCACGCATTGCCAGAGCTCGATGCCGCCGTGCTGACCACGGAAAAAGATCTGGCGGATTTCTATGAGGACACAGCGAAAGAATCCAGAAATTTCAAGGCGTCCTCGAACTGGATTATGACAGAGCTTTTGCGTGAATTGAATTCCGCCAACAAGAACATCAAAGAATCCCCCATCAAACCGGCGCAGTTGGGCAAAATGATCGCGATGATCGACAAGGGCACAATTTCCGGTAAGATTGCCAAAACCATCTTCCAGGAAATGTGGGACTCCGGAAAAGATCCGGAAGTCATCATGAAGGAAAAAGGACTGGTGCAGATCTCGGACCCCGCCGCCATTGAAAAACTGGTGGATGAAGTGCTGGCGGCTAACGCGCAGACCGTCGAAGATCACAAGTCCGGCAAAAAGAAAAACCTTTTTGGCTTCTTTGTCGGCGCGGTGATGAAGGCCTCCAAGGGGCAGGCCAATCCGGAACTGGTAAATAAGATCCTTCAGGAAAAGTTGAAATAGGACAGGATAAAGAAATGAAGAAAGTTGCAGCACTTGATCTGGGAACGAACACTTTTCTGTGTCTGATTGCTTCAGGCGACAAAGACGGAATCAAAAAGGTGCATCGTGATTTGATGCAGGTTGTGCGTTTGGGTCAGGGGGTTGGTCAGACCGGCGAATTCCATCCCGATGCCTTGGCCCGGGCCCGCCAGTGTCTGACGGAATTTAAAAAAGAAATCGATTCTGAGCATGTCGATCAGATTCTGGCGATGGCGACCTCGGCCGCGCGAGATGCGCGTAATGGTCAGGAGCTCTTTCGTATTGGCGAAGAGCTGGGAATTCCGATTGAAATTATTCCTGGCGAGGATGAAGCAAGAATCACTTATCTGGGCGGGACTGCCGGTGGCACCGATCCGAATGTGACTTCCCTGGTGGTGGACGTTGGCGGTGGCTCCACCGAACTGATCGTTGGCAAGGGCGCTGATATCCTGTACGGCCACAGTCTTGACATCGGGGGTGTTCGCCTGACGGAAAAGTTTGTCACAACCCAGCCGGTGATCGAAAAGGATCGCAAGCCCTTGGAAGCCTATATTCAGGAACAACTGGCGACAATTTTGCCAGAAATTACAAAGCACAAGATTGATCAGATCGTGGCTGTTGCGGGAACACCCACAGCGCTGGTTGCGATCGAGGTCGGTGGCTTTGATGAAAAGAAAGTGGATGGTTTCTTTTTGAAGAAAGACCGTCTGGCCCATTGGGTGGAGGAATTTGCCCGTACCACCGTCGAAGAAAAAAAGACCAAGTACCATCTGGGCGGCCGAGCGGATATTATCTTTGCGGGGGCCTCGATCCTGCTGGCAGTGGTGGAAGCTTTAAATTTGGAAGGTATGGTTGTTACGACCAAAGGGGTTCGTTATGGTGTTGCGCTGGAAATGTTCTACGCTCGCTAAGTTTGTCATGTTTGCAGGATTGTTCCTGGTCCTGCTTCCGCAGTCCTTTGCGGCCAAGGAATTTTCAAAAAAGAAAGTCACTCTGGGCTCCAAGACCTTTGTCGTGGAGGTGGCCGAGACACCTGATCAGCATGAGCGCGGCCTGATGTTCCGCTCGCAGATGGGTGAAGATGAAGGAATGCTCTTTATATTTAAAAATGAGGAAACCCGATTCTTCTGGATGAAGAACACATTAATAGATCTGTCCATTGGCTACTTCGACAAAAGTCTGACCTTGATCGATGTGAAGGAAATGAAGTCCGGGAAAGGTGTTCCGGACTCGGCCTTGCCGTCTTATGCCAGTGCACAACCTGCGAAGTATGCGCTTGAAATGAACAAAGGTTGGTTCGATAAAAATAAAATAAAGATGGGTTCCAAACTCAAGATCCACTAGATCAAAAGTCCAGTGATTTTCTTAGTGTTTGCATGACTTCGATCTTGTGCTTAGATTGTTAATAACGCTTAACTGAAACAGTATGTTTCGTGGCATCAATCAAGGATGAATACATGATGAAAAAACTCGTTATCTTACTAGCGTGCCTAGGTCTGGCATTCCAAGTAACAAGCTGTACGTCTAAAGATAGCCAAGCAGACGCTGAAGTTGCTTCCGACTTCGATTCCGCAGACCTTGAAAAACTAGAAGGTGATGACGCCCTTGAAATTGCCGGTGATGACTCTTTGGCCAGCGACCAACTGCCAGAAGATGCTCTGGGCGAAACCACAACAACCACTGAAACAACAACCACAACTGCTGAAACGACTCTGGGTGATGATCAGGCTACCACAGAACAGACCGATGTCGCGACGACCACTGAAACTTTGCCAGCCGACCCGTTCGCAGAAGCTCCTGCTGCCGATGTTCCAGCTCCAACAACTTCTGTAGCTGAAACAACAACGACGACGGACACTTCCTCCAACTCTGTCTTTGAAAGTTCCACTGTGACTGAATCCTCCACGACAGTGGTTGATTCCTCTTCGGAAGCTCCGAAGAAAGCCAGCGCTCCATTGCAAAAAGTTGCAACAACTCCTTGGAAGGCCGGCGGCACCTGGTTCAATACAGTTTACTTCGCTCGCCCGGGTGACACTTTGAAAGGTATCAGCCAGATGATCTATGGCGCTGACAAGCGCAAGGAACTGAAAAAAGGCAACCCGACATTCAATTCCCGCGACGTTCGCGCTGGTGACAAGGTTTACTACAATTCTCCAAATCGTCCGGATGACTCTGCCCGCATGATCACTTACTACGAAGACAACGGCATTGCGCCTGAGACTTACGTGGCTAAAGCCGGTGACAACATCAGAAAAGTTTCCAAAGACCTTCTGGGTTATGACAACGCATGGAAAGAGGTTTGGTCCTCTAACTCTGTAGACTCCAAAGGCAATATCGCTGAAGGTACAGAGCTTCGTTACTGGAGAGGCGGCGCGGTTGCTGCGGCTCCGGCTCCGGCGCAACCTGCGATGGAACAACCGCACCAGGAAGTGGCTGGCAATATGCCTGCGGCTCCTGCGGAAGAAATCCCGGCTCCACCAATGCCGGAAGATCCAATGGCTCAGCAGGCTCAGATGGACATCCCACCGCCTCCGATGGAGCAAGCGGGTGATATGGCTCCGCCTCCTCCGCCGCCAGACATGGCTCAGGACATGGCGCCACCACCACCACCACCAGTGGAAGCAATCAATCCTCCGGCTCCGCAAGTGGCTGAAGAAGCTCCGACCGGCATGGATAACGACACAACAATGGCTTTGGCAGTTGTTGGTCTGGCAGCCGCAGGTTTGGCAGTGCTGATTGTGATGAGAAAGAAAAGAAAACAGAAAGAGCTTGAACAGCAGGCTATGGACAACACCCACGTAGGAACATAATCAGGTTCCCGGGTCCTCCAAAAAATAAAAGAGCGAGTTTTCACTCGCTCTTTTTGTTTTTCCGGATCTTATCCGACTTTTTTAAAGATCGTATCCATTACGGACCGGCGATCGTTTCGGGAGTTTTCCACGAAATAGATCAGGTCATCGACAATCTGAACGTCACGGTTGTTCACCGGCATGAACTTCACGCCGACCCCAACAGAGTTGGTCCAGATCACATGAGCGGCGATCTTGCGCTCACGACCGGCCACGATAATGACCAGGTTTAGTTTTTCGTTGGCGCGAACTTCTCCGCCCTCAAACTCTAAAAAGGCTCCCGTGATGCTGATATTCTTAAGCGTGCCTTTGGTCTCTTCGCGCGCGTAATTGCGCTTAAAAGACACCTCGAGGTTAAGAGGGGTTCTTGGTGCCGGAACTGTATATGTGTCCTCCACGTCAGACTCCTTGTGCTTAAATTTGGATACTATCCTTTCGGTATTACTTACCAAAAATTAATAGGGGGTCGGGGTGATTTTTGAAATTTCAGGTTAAAATTTTGAAAACCGGACCTTCCCAGGCTCATATTTAAACACCTGAAATGGCTTCACTTTTAGAAAACAAAAAAACTGTTAAGTTTCCAGTCATTATGAACAACTTTCTGTTTCCTCGACCCTGTTTCACCCTGAAACAATCAGCTTACAAAGGGGCCCCCGGGAGTTTTGCTGTTGACAAGCGGGGGGCGGCTCAAGGACAGTGGGGTCATAACGAATAAGTACGAATCCAGTCGGATCGGCTTCCTATATATATCGCTCTTTTTTCTGATTTAAATCCCTACAAGGAGAATTTGTTTGTCTGAACCTAAAGATCAACAAGGCGTTGAGGTGGTAAAAAAACGTACCCGCACTGCGAAGAGTACTACTGAAGAAACCTCTGCTCCAGCAGCTGCCGAAGCTTCCCCAGCACCTGCAGCCGAAGCCGCACCCGTTGCGCCACAAGCCACTGAAACTGCCCCTGCCGCTCCAGCCGGTCAGGAACCTCGCCAGGACAGACCTCAACAAAATCAGCAACGCCGTGAATTCCGCCCGCACAATCGCGACAATCGTGATCGTGGGGATCGCAATGACCGCGCTGACCGCAACGACCGTGGGGATCGTGGTGACAGAAATGATCGTGGTGGTCACAGAAACGATCGCGGCAACAATCAGCGCCGTGACTTCCGTCATGACCGTGGCCGCGATGAAGCCCAGCCGATGGGTGATGACGCTCACTCGGTGATGCCAGCTCAGGTTCAGGACGTGGATTTGGCGGACATTTCTTTGACCGACGAGGAAAAGAGCTGGTTGTCCTCCAAGGATTTGAAATCAAAAAACATCACGCAGCTAACAGAGCTTGCGAACAAACTGAAAATCGAAAACGCTGCCGGTCTTCGCCGTCAGGACATGATCTTCGAAATTTTGAAGCGTGCCGCGAAACTGGGTCAGGACATTTATGGTTCTGGCGTTCTGGAAATCCTTCCGGACGGTTACGGTTTCCTGCGTTCTCCGGATTACAACTATCTTCCAGGTCCGGATGATATCTATGTTTCCCCATCCCAGATCCGTCGCTTCGGTCTAAGAACCGGTGATACGGTGACGGGAACAGTGCGCCCGCCGAAAGATGGCGAGCGTTACTTTGCATTGTTGAAAGTGGATTCTCTGAACTTCGAGACCACTGAAAAAGGCAAAGACAAGATCCTGTTCGACAACTTGACGCCGCTTTATCCTAACGAGCGCCTGAAGCTGGAACACAGCCCTGGTGAATACACCACGCGTGTTGTGGACTTGATGGCTCCGTTGGGTAAAGGTCAGCGTGCCTTGATCGTGGCGCCACCAAGAACGGGTAAAACCGTTTTGATGCAGCAAATTGCCAATGCGATCACGCACAATCATCCGGAAGTGAAATTGATCGTTCTTCTGATCGATGAACGTCCGGAAGAGGTGACCGACATGCAACGTACCGTAAAAGGTGAAGTTGTATCGTCCACGTTCGATGAGCCACCAACTCGTCACGTTCAGGTTGCCGAGATGGTTATTGAAAAAGCAAAACGTCTGGTTGAACACAAACACGACGTTGTCATCCTTTTGGATTCCATAACTCGTCTGGCGCGCGCTTACAACACGGTTGTTCCGCCTTCTGGAAAAATCCTGTCTGGTGGTGTGGACTCCAACGCCCTTCACAAACCAAAACGTTTCTTCGGTGCGGCTCGTAACATCGAAGAGGGCGGATCTTTGACTATCATCGCGACGGCTTTGATCGATACGGGTTCCCGTATGGATGAGGTTATCTTCGAGGAATTCAAAGGTACTGGTAACGCCGAGATCCACCTGGATCGCAAGCTGATGGAAAAACGTATCTTCCCTTGCATGGACATCAACAAATCCGGCACTCGTAAAGAGGACCTGTTGGTTGATAAAGCAGACTTGAACCGTCTGTGGATCCTGAGAAAAGTTTTGGCGCCAATGAACGTTATCGACGCGATGGAATTCCTGATCGATAAAGTTGAAGGCACGAAAACAAACACCGACTTCCTGAAGGCGATGTCTGGACCAGGCTAAGCTTTGCTTAGCCCTGGATATTGGAGATTGGAAATTTGAGGTTATGAGGAAGGGAGTCGATGAGACTCCCTTTTTTATTTATGGATTGGGTTGTGGTTGAGGCTCGGGCTGCGGTTGAGGTTGCGGCTGAGGCTGTGGCTGGGGTTCTGGTTGGGGTTCTGGTTGGGGTTCTGGTTGGGGTTGGGGCTCTGGCTCTGGAGTGGGTTCGGTTTTTTTCAAAGTATCGGTTTCACAACCGCCATAGATCTGATCGGTGTTGATGACACCTTCAAACGGATAGACGAAGTCGGACATTCCGTCGGAGCCCTCTTTGGTCGTATTCACCGTCAGCTTGTGGTTTAAGCCTTCAGAGGTGATATGGATCAGGCCGCCTTTATCAAAAGTCACTTTACCGGTCAGCTCAACCGAGCCCTGATCCGGAGTGGAGACTTTCACCTTGTTGGTGTCGGAGTTATAGGACACGGAAATAAAAGGTTCAGTGAAGGTGCAATAGATGCTTTCGGCCGATGCCACATGAGACAGGGTTAAAACGGCCGCAAAAGGGATCAGAAACTTCATGGAATTCCTCCTTGTTATAGTGGCTCAAGGGTAGGTGCGCCCGGGGTGGCTCTCAAGATTCCGTCAGGGGCGAAGGCAAAATACAAGGGGCTGTCAGCTTCGGGGAGGTCTGGTTTTCCTGGCGTTGGCGGGAGCCCCCGAGGTTCATCTGGGGTTGGTCATGATATATCTTAAATATACGTTATTATTAAATATTAACGAAACCAAGGATGGCCATGGTCGGCGGATCTGTTGCTAAAAAAAGCAGCGATTTCTGCTCGACACGGGGTAGTCAGTATGTTACATCCTTACAGCTTAAGACCCATAGGTTAAATTATTTAGAAGGAATCAGGTCATGAAACAAAACCTACACCCAAAAGTAAATACTGTTGTATTTAAAGATATCTCTTGCGACTTCAGTTTCTTGGGAACATCTACTCTGCACTCTTCCGAAACTGTTAAATGGGAAGATGGTAAAGAATATCCACTAATCAAAGTTGAGATCTCTTCTGCATCTCACCCGTTCTTCACTGGTAAGCAACGTGTGATGGATACTGAAGGTCGTATCGATCGTTTCAAAAAACGTTACGGCAAGAAGTAAATTTCAGACCTCCGTTCGGAGGACGTTCTTGTATGAAATGCGGTTCAATCTTCGAACCGCATTTTCGTTTTCAGCGATGGTCCCAATCCCGATCAGCATGATTTATCAGACCTATCAATAGATCCAGGAGCCTCAGCCATGTTCTCGAAGTTAGATGCAGTCGAATCTCGTTACGAAGAAGTCAATATGGCTCTTCAAAGACCGGACATTGCCTCTAATCAGACGCAATACCGTGCTTTGATGAAAGAACTGGGCAATCTGGAAAAGATCGTTCTGGTTTATCGCGACTATCGCAAGAAAACTGAAAACCTGAAAGCCAGCAAAGAGCTTCTGACTGCGGAACAGGATGCAGAAATGCGTGAACTGATCCGTGAAGAGGTGAAAGAGCTTGAAGCTGAGCTGCCTGAGCTTGAACAACAGCTTAAAATCGCCCTGATTCCCAAAGATCCGAACGACGACAAGAATACCATTCTTGAGATTCGTGCCGGTGCCGGTGGGGATGAAGCGGCTTTGTTCGCTGATGAATTGTTCCGTGGTTATGTTCACTATGCCTCCACTCAAGGGTGGAAGGTGGAGATGATTTCTTTCTCTGAAGGCAATGCCGGCGGAGCCAAAGAGATCATCGCCAGTGTCACGGGCGATTCCGTCTTTAGTAAACTGAAATACGAATCCGGCGTTCACCGCGTTCAGCGTGTTCCTAAAACGGAAGCCGCGGGTCGTATCCACACGTCCACTGTGACAGTGGCGGTGATCCCAGAGGTTGAAGTTTCGGAAATCAAGATCCCGATGTCTGACGTGCGTATTGAGACCATGCGTTCTCAGGGCTCCGGCGGTCAGTCGGTGAACAGAACTGAATCCGCGGTTCGTGTCGTGCATTTGCCGACAGGTATCGACGTTAAATGTCAGGAAGGTAAATCACAGTCCACGAACCGTGAGCGTGCTTTCCAGATCCTTTACGCAAAACTGCAGCAGATTGAGGACGAAAAGGCCCGTAAAGAGGCGTCCGATGTCCGCCTGGAGCAGATCGGTACAGGCGATCGTTCTGAGCGCATCCGCACCTACAACTTCCCTCAGACCCGTATCACCGATCACCGCATCGGTTTGACGATCCACCAACTGGATCAGGTTATGAGCGGTTCATTTGAGTTGCTGATTGATCCACTCATTGCTAACTTCCAAGCAGAGGCACTTAAAAAACAAGTCTCTGCTTAATGAATGAAACTAAAAGAAATACTCGAT
Organism: Bdellovibrio sp. BIS2; assembly: GCF_055398295.1. NCBI lineage: Bacteria > Pseudomonadati > Bdellovibrionota > Bdellovibrionia > Bdellovibrionales > Pseudobdellovibrionaceae > Bdellovibrio > Bdellovibrio sp. BIS2. The sequence continues at coordinate 63,672 of NZ_AP035879.1, forward strand.
AAAACCACAGCTTTCTTCAAAGACAAAAAAATCGATACTCCACGTTTGGATGCGGAACTGCTTTTGGCCCACGGGCTGAAGCTGGAACGCATTCAGCTTTATTTGCGCTTTGATCAGCCGATGAAGGATGAAGAGCTGGCCGTTCTGCGTGAACTGGTCCGCCGTCGCGCTTCCGGAGAGCCGGTGGCCTACATTCTGGGTTATCGTGATTTCTTCAATCACCGTTTCGAGGTGAACAACCAGGTGCTGATCCCGCGCCCGGAAACTGAACACATTGTGGAAGATGTTCTGGCGTGGGCTTCGGACAAAGAAGCATCCTTGGGTCTTATTGACCTGGGATGTGGTTCGGGGTGCATTGGATTGAGCCTTTTGAAGGAATATCCAAACGCCAAGCTGATCGCCGTGGACCTGCTTCCGGGGGCCATTGAGGTTGCTCAAAGAAATGCGCAGGCGCTGGAAGTGGCTGATCGGGTTCAATTCCTAAACCTGGATGCGGGAAATGTGGAAGCCATCATGTCGGCATACAAGGACTTCACCGGACAAAGCGGGATTGATGTGTTGGTTTCCAATCCTCCGTACATCGCTTCGGATGACCCGCAGGTGGAAGAAAACGTTAAGAAGTTTGAACCCAACTCGGCTTTGTATGCCGAAGATAGCGGCCTGGCCCTACTAAAGGGATGGTCCAAAGCTTTCGCCCCCTACCTGAAGACACCGGGCTTGATGTTGATGGAAATGGGAATGAGTCAGGGACCGGCGATGAAGCAGGCCTATGAAAGCTTAAAAATATTTAACGAAATCAGTGTCATCAAAGATCTTTCTGGGCATGATAGAGTCATCCGCGGAGAAACACATGGATAAAATGGTCGTCATGGGCAATGGCCCACTAAAAGGTACTGTCGCTACGAGTGGTGCAAAGAACGCTGCTCTGCCAATTTTGTTTTCGACTCTTCTTGCTGAAGGCAACCACGTCTTCACCAATATGCCGAAACTGAAGGATATCGAATCCACTTCTGAACTTTTAAACAGCCTGGGCTGTGAAACAAAGTGGGTGGGTGATGAATTTCACGTTACTGTGAACAAGCCTTCTTCTTTTGAAGCGTCTTACGATCTGGTTCGCAAGATGCGCGCAAGCTTCCTGTGCATGGGCCCGATGCTGGCAAAATACGGTGAAGCGGTTGTTTCCCAGCCGGGTGGTTGTGCCATCGGAAGTCGTCCTATTGATTTGCATTTGGACGGTTTCAGAGCCCTGGGCGCAACAATCACGCAAAAAGAAGGTTATGTTCACGCAGGTTCCCCGAAACTAAAAGGTGGAACTTTCCTGTTTGAAACAGTGACCGTGGGTGGAACTGAGAACGTGATGATGGCAGCGACTCTTGCTGACGGTGTGACGGTTCTTGAAAACGCGGCGAAAGAGCCTGAGATCGTTGATCTGGCTGAATACCTGAACAAGATGGGTGCCAAGATCACGGGTCATGGGACCAGCGTGATTCGTATTGAAGGCGTGGCAAAACTGACGCCTGCAAAACATTCCATCATGCCTGATCGTATTGAAGCGGGAACTTTGCTGATTGCCGGCGCGATCACCAAAGGTCAAGTGACGGTGACGAAGTGTGTGCCGGCTCATCTGGAAGCATTGATTCTGAAAATGCGCGAAGCGGGTTTTAAGATCGAAACAACGAAAGACACCATGACGGTCTTCCCTTGTGACAAGTGGGAGGCGGTGGATATCACCACGGCTCCTCACCCATTGTTCCCGACAGATCTTCAGGCGCAGTTCATGGCATTGATGACGGTTGCTCACGGGACCAGTGTTATCACTGAAACTGTTTTTGAAAACCGCTTCATGCACGTGACCGAGCTTTGCCGTCTGGGCGCGGATATCACGCCGAAAACCCGTGTGGCCGTTGTTCGTGGCAGCCCTGGTCAGTTGACCGGTGCGCCGGTGATGGCAACGGACTTGCGCGCCAGTGCCTCGTTGGTTCTGGCGGGCCTGGTGGCTTCCGGTGAAACCGTTGTCAGCCGCATCTATCACCTGGATCGTGGATACGAAAAGCTTGAAGACAAGCTTTCCTCCCTGGGTGCGAAGATCAGAAGAATTGAATAAGAAAAAAAGGCTCCTTCACGGAGCCTTTTTTATTTCTGCGAACTATTTCCCCACACAGGCTTTGATGGCTTTACTGAATGCGGAAGATCCGGTGATGGAGGTTCCAGAGTTCGTGTAGCGAGCCCCCGCCTTCACGACATACTGGGCGCGGCAACCGCCGTGAGTGTTGATCCCGACAAGTTCATTGGTCTTTTCGTTGATCACCGGTGCGCCCCAACTGCCATATGAAGTGTCGGCATCGTGTTCGATGATTTCAGGAATCAGGAAGATGCCCGCTTTCACAAGTTTTCCATGGGACACTTGCTGCGCAAAATGCATCTGTTCCGGATTGGAATTGGCCGGCATTTCACCGTGTTTGATGTCATAAAGATCATTCAAGGCGTAGCCATAGCTGACCACCCGAATAGGATCATTGTTCTGGGATTTCTTCGTCGCTATATGATAGAAGCCCTGAACAGCCCCTGCATTTTTGCCAGTCACTTCGTTGGGTTTCAGTCTTAGTACAGCCCACTGATGTCCAATGCCGTCCGCTTTGTGGCGTTCCGTGCCTTTTTCTACATAGTAACGGTCTTCCAGGGAAGACTTCTGCGCGACACCGGCAACGGATACCGGAACGTTGAATTCGACATAGTCACGGTCCAAAGCGCACGCCCCCACCGTCACAACACAGTTGTCACTGACCAAAGTCACTGTGCAGCCTTGAGTGGCGCCTTCTTTAACCAGGCGGCCGACCTTGCTGTCGAAAGAAAGAGCGCGATCATCAGTGCCGCCGCAGATTTCAGCGTGAGCCAAAGACGAGAAGGTGGAAGCAAGTAAAAGAGAAACAATGAACTTCATTGAAAGACCTTTCTAAAAAATTTTGAAAGATCTAATGGGACAACCAACAACAAATCAAAACAAAGATCACTGCTGCAACCATTGGCTGCGTAAACACATGCGTTCCAAAAACTAGCAGAAACAGAAAGTGGATTTACAAACCCAGAGCATCCATTTTTTCTTTTTCATAGGTGTCGTTTTCACCCGGATAACGAAGTTCACCTTCGAGCTTTCCGCTTTCTTTCGCCAGCGCCCAGATCAGGCTTTGTCCTGAAGGCATGCTGTTGGGAAGCTTTGTGAAGACTGGATCTTTGAAGGCTTTTTTTGCATCGATCACTTTCCAGCCGCGTTTTTTAAACATCGCAATCAGATCATCCAGGAAAAGCGCATTCACCAGATTATAGTGAACCAGTAAAGTGTGCTTCACCTCATGGCCCAGGACTTTTTTGGAAAGATCATTGTAATACTGGGCGCGGTCCCACATGTGCTGCAGGTAAAAATCGCGGAATTTGGAAAGATCAAAATCAGGATCGGTGGCAAGTTTGTCGCGCAGGCGGCGGTCCACATACCAGTCCGAAGCATCAATGGTCACGTGTCCATTGCGATAGGAGTTCTTCTTCATCCAGTCGCGAACCGCATCGCGCTTTTCGGCGGTGTCCCCTTCTGCCAGCATCGGGAAGCGGAAGATCTTTTCAAAGTTCTTCTGGGATTTCAGCTGCTCATCGCATTGCTGGATTTCGGCAATCTCGTCACTGACACTGACCTTGGCGTCGAAGCGCTTGTGGTTCACGGTGTGATTGCCGATCAGGTGGCCCTGGTCGGACCATTCCACCAGCAGCTTTTCGTCCCGCGGGGATTTCAGGTGTTTGCACGTCACAAAAAGGGCGGCTTTGATTTTATGTTTTTTCAGGGCCGCTAAGATGGCTTCGTTTCTTTTTTCCGCAGGAAGGTGGGTTTCTTCATGCACATTAAAGTCGTCCATGGTGATGGCAACTTCGGTGGACTGTGCGAAGCCGGGAATGATCAGGATTGCAAAAACAGCGATGAGTGATTTCATAAATCAACCATGGCACTTAACTTCGATTTTTTGAACTTTAAAAAAAGAAAAGGCCTGCAAGGAGGGGGATCCGCAGGCCTTTTTAAGAGAAAAAAACAGTCTCAGCCCGCGGAGGGGATGGGGCTGAGACTCATGATTGAGATTACTGAGTAACCTCGCTGATACCAAACACAAAGAAGACGACCGTTTTGTTCCCGAAGCCGAAACCAGGGAGGGGGTCCACAGTTTCCAGCTCAAAATTGGGAGCAAGTTGATGTTCAAGTTCAATACCGCTCATCATAACTTTAAAACCAATGTAAGGAGTCAGGTCGATTTGTGACTTCAAAAGGAAGAATGTTTGCTGGTCAGCCATCGCCAAAACGAGAGAGCCGTCAGCCAAAGCCACGATTTCACCTGTGTGAGTTTTGAAGTTGTAGTTTTGAAGATCGGAAACACCGACTTCTTCGCCCATTGCATTGTTTGGCAAAACACCAGCACGCGCTACCGCGGAAATCGCCAGTACTACCAAGATGTATGCTGCAATCAAAGCGTTACGAATCACTACTTACTCCCCAAATCACGAACTTACGATGTCCTATAAAGCAAACCGTGTGCCAATATGAGACAGTCCTGAAAGTGCATTTAATTCGATTTGAGGTCGGCCAGGCTCGACTTAGGCACTCAAATCGGAACCAGGGGTAATTCCATAATGGGTTTTAGGTTCTATTCTGGAACCAGCTTCCTTGACTAAAGCACAGACCTTGAGACACCCCCATGAGGGTCGTAACCTTTGTCAAAAAACCTTTGTATAATCAGGTGTCTATGTCACGCATTCAGGTCACTTGGGTTGTTAAAACTAGAAAAGGTCAGGTCAAAGGACCTTACTCCACCGAAGCCATTCTTAAGATGATTGGTGAGGGTGTCTTTTCCGGTCAGGAGATGATTTCTAAACTTCCCGATGGCCAGTGGACGCTGATTTCCAAAGAGCCAGCGTTCTATGACAAACTTCTGGAAGCCCTGGAAGGCGTCGTTGACGTCGATCCGAAAAAAGCCCAGAAGATGGAAGCTGAAACCGTGATCGTGCAGGCGCCGAAAGCTCCGCGCAACAACACGAACACCGGCAGCACCCCTTCGCCGGAAAGCTTCGCCAACGTTCAGCCGCAAAAACCGCTGCTGCAACAAATTGATGTGCTGGATACACCGGCCTATGTTCCGCCAGCGCAGAAGATCGCCTCGGTCAGCTCGAGGGAATCCAAGTCTGATTCCGTGATTGAACTTTCCAATATCAAAAACATGGAAAAAGGCGAGATCGCCAAATCCCTGAAAATCCCCGCCTTGATTTTAATGGTGGTGATTGTTCTGGGCGTGTTCTTGTTGTGGGATAGCGGGCCTGCGGATGGTTCCAAGATTCATCTTTTGGCGCCAGGAAAATCCACGGCCACGCTTTCAGACCAGCAGATCAAAGAAAAACTGAATGAAGCCCTTTTTGCGATGGAGCAGGACACTTTTGAATCCTACGTCGCAGCCCAGAACAAACTGGTCAGCATTGTTGAGGGTGCGCCGATGAACATCGAAGTGCGCGCTCTGCTTTGTGTGGTGTACTATGAGCTGTGGCCGTTCGCGGTTCAGGATGCGCAGGATATTAAAACCATCGCCGGAATCACGCAAGCGACCCGGGCCTTGAACGTGATCAGCCCGTTTGGTCAGGTGTGTGAATCCGTGAAGCTGATGACGGCGGGCCGATACAAAGAAGCCAAAGGAACCATCGAGGCCACGCTGGAAGGCTCTGAGCCGTTTTCTTTGCTTCCGGTGCTTTATGATTTCAAAGCCGAGCTTTTGGCGGGTGAAAAAGATTACGTGAATGCCGTGCCTTACTATGAAAAAGCCGCGCAGCTTTGGGAAAAGTGGCTGCATCCGCAGGTGGCTTTGGCCCAGGCGCTTTATCATCAGGGTGATTTCACCTCGGCTGCGGGAATTCTGAGAAATGTTCTGACGAAAAATCCAAAGCACAAAGAAGCCAAAGTCTTTGCCGGTATCGTGGAATACCATGGCTTTAAAAAATCTGACACCGCCTATGCTTTCTTGAATTCCGGTTTGGAATCCAAGGGGCGCATCCCCTCTTTGATTGAGGCGGAAGGTTACGGCGCTTTGGCTGAAATCTTTGTCTTGCGTGGTGAGAAAAAGAAAGCCCTGGAAGTCGCACAGAAAGCCTTCGGACTGAATCCCAACAACGGCGAGCTTCGTCAGTTGGTGATTCGTCTGGGGGGTACTGACAAGGTGAAGGGCGAAAAAGGCCGTAACAATGAATTGCTGTACTTGGGTGACCAGTACGTGCGCCAAGGGGACTTCCTGGCAGCGCAGGCTGAATTCAAAGCGGCTTTTGAGGCAGATCCTAAAAACGGAACCGCGGCCATGAAGGCGGCCAAGGCCTTGTGGCAACTGAATCAAAGCTTTGAAGCCATTGAGTGGTTGAATAAAGCGATCAAGGCCGAACCGAAGCTGGTGTCCGCGTATGTGCTTCAGGCTGATTATATGTCCCAGCGTTTTGACTTTGTCGGGGCTTTGCAGATCCTGACCAACGCCATGAGAATTGCGCCAAACAACTATGAAGTTTTGCGGGGATTGGCGCAGTTGGAGTTCCGCAAAAACAACATGCCGGGCACTGTGAACTATGCTCTGCGTGCGGCGAAGGCCTATGACGGGGACATTGATACATATATTTTGTTGGCCAAAGCCAACGGACTGCTCGCCCGCTCGATCATGCCGATCAACAAAAAGGAAATTGAGCGTAAGGAAAATGCATCTAAAGATGCGATCCGCTATGCCACCAAGGCGGTGGAAATTGATGCCACCAATCCCGAAGCGCAGATCACCTATGCCAAGATGCTGGCGCAAACCAACGGGGTGGATTCCGGGATCACTTATCTAAACGAACTGATCAAACGCTTCTCCTACACCTTGGACTATCGAATCGCTTTGGCGGAAGTATATAAATCCGAAGACCGCTACAGCCAGGCCAAGGATATTTATGAAAAGGTCGCCGAGGCAGATCCGCGCAATAAAAAAGCATGGCTGGGGCTGGGTGAAAGTGAAAAGGCTTTGGGTCTGAATGACAAAGCCTTGAAGGCGTTCTTAAGTGCCGCCGTTTTGGATCCCACCGATGGGGAGGCTTTGTTCCAGGCCGGCAAACTGTATCTGGAAACCAGCCGTTTTGAGGAGGCCATCCAGCAGTTTAAACGGGTGCAGCGTCTGAACGCCAACTACCCGCGCACGCACTATTACATTGGCAAGGCGGCGTTTGCTTCGGGGGATTTTGCGACGGCTTTGGAAGCCTCCAAATCCGAAAAAAAGCTGAATCCGAACGTGGCTGATTCCTATATTCTGGCGGCGGAAGTGTTCACGGCCCGCCGGCAGTATGCCGAATGTGCGGCAGAGTACTCCACCGCCATGAAGCTTCGTCCGCAAGGGGCGGATATTTACGTCAAGTCCGCCCAGTGTTACCGTCAGTCGGGATCCTTGGATGTGGCTGAAGACATGCTGGCCCTGGCATCAGCCCGAGAAAGCGGTTATGCGGAAATCTACCGGGAGCAAGGGGCCATTTACGAAATGAAGGGCGACACCCGCTCTGCGGCGCAGGCCTACAATAAATATCTTGGCCTCTCGCCAAATGCTTTGGATCGTGCTGAAATAGAAGCGAAAATCATGAGACTGGGCAACTAGGGACGGACAACGGAAGGAATTTAAGCCATGGGAATCGGCGATAAAATGAGAGGACTTGCCTCCAGCGCACAAGAGGGCGTGAAGTCTTCAACAATCTCACTTTTTCATATCAGTTTGCGATTGATCACAGGATTGCTCCTGGGGTTGACGCTGGCCCTGATCGGCCAGGAGCTGGTGGGGTACGGAACATTTGCCCTGCTCTTTGTCATGGTGGTGGTTGTGGCCGTTATCATGAAACTGCTGGCGAACTGGAGCATTGGTCAGATTTTAATTTTTGATTTGATCTGTGTGCTTGTGGCGATGCTTCTGCGCATGTATATATTGGTCGCACCTTAATTGGGGCGTTAGTTGTTAAAAGGACGTTGAGATGATTGATATTAAACTTCTTGAGAAAAAAGCTGAAAACGGAACTTCTTACTATGATGAATACAAGCAGGGTCTTGTTAATCGTGGTGCTTCGACCGAAGTTCTTGAGCAAATCATGGAGCTTAATAAAAAGCGTAAAGAACTGATCACTCTGGCAGAAACGGCCAAAGCCAATCAAAACAAACTGAGCGGCGAGATTGGTAAAATCAAACGCGAAGGCGGCGATGCTTCTGCTATCTTGGCGGAAGTCGACGTTCTGAAAACCCAGGTGAAAGAGCTTGAAGCCAAGGCTGCGGAAGCCGACCAGCAGGTGACGAACCTGGCGTTGGTGATTCCGAACAAGCCGCACTCTTCTGTGCCAGTGGGTTCTTCTGAAAAAGACAATAAAGAGATCAAAGTTGTTGGTACTCCGACCCAGTTTTCTTTTAAAGCGAAAGAACACTGGGAACTGGGTGAAGCGCTGAACATTATTGATTTCGAGCGTGCGGGTAAAACCACCGGAACTCGTTTTGCCTTCCTGAAAGGGGCGGCGGCGCAAATGGAGCGCGCGCTGATCCAGTTCATGATGGACAAACACTCCATGAAACATGGTTACACCGAAATGATTCCGCCGTTTATGGTGAACAGCAACAGCTTGCTGGGCACCGGGAACTTCCCGAAATTCAAAGAGGACGTATTCCATCTGGAAGGTTCAGACTTGTATCTGATTCCAACCGCAGAAGTGCCGGTGACGAATTACTACAACAATGAGATCCTGGATGAAAAAGATCTGCCACAAAGCTTCTGTGCGTATTCTCCGTGCTTCCGTTCTGAAGCGGGTTCAGCGGGTCGCGACACCAAAGGTCTGATTCGTCAGCACCAGTTCGACAAGGTTGAATTGATGGTGTTTGCTCATCCGGACAAGTCCCATGAAGTTCACGAGGCATTGACCTCCCACGCTGAACAGATCCTGATGGATCTGGAGCTTCCGTTCCGTCGTGTGCTTCTGTGCACCGGGGACATGGGCTTTGGATCTGCGAAAACTTATGATCTGGAAGTATGGTTGCCGGGTCAGAATGCGTATCGTGAGATCAGCTCTTGCTCTAACTTCGAAGATTTCCAGGCTCGTCGCGCTAACATTCGTTTCCGCAGTGCGGGTGGTAAACCTCAGTTCGTTCACACCCTGAACGGCTCTGCCTTGGCGGTGGGAAGAACCTTGGTGGCCATCCTGGAAAACTACCAGCGTGAAGACGGTTCCGTGGGCATTCCAAAGGCTTTGCAGCCTTATATGGGCGGCCGTACCGAGATTCGTAAGTAAGTCCTTTAAATCCACGCAGCATGAGGCGGCGACCTCATGCTGCGTCATGGAAACAACTGCTTGAATACTCTCGTCAAAACCCATAAAACGGTCGACGGAGAGTTGGTAGAGCGGTTGAATACACCAGTCTTGAAAACTGGCAGCCCTTCGCGGGGCTCGAGGGTTCGAATCCCTCACTCTCCGCCATTTTTGCCCTAGCAAAAATCCTCTAATGCTCCAATTTCTAATTTCTTTCCCTAATTCATAGTAAAGCAAGTTTTTCCGTGCGCAAAAGTGGCTGGAAATTGGTAATTTGAAATTGGATTAATCCCAAGGGAAAATCTCCGTTGCCTTTAGATCTTCGTCTTGATTTGATCTGCTTAAAACAGTGGGGTGTTTTATGTCAGTTCTTTCCAAGATCTGTGTTTCATTGATGGCTTTGGCATTTCTTGCTGGCTGTGACAGCGGCGGCGGTGGCTCTAAGGATGGCAACAACGCCAACGGAAAGCCCAGCGTAAAAAATCGCATCAACTGGTCATCCATTCCTTCCAAATACAATCCCTCTATTGAAGACATTGAGTTCCGCGTGGACGGCTATGAAAAGATCAACGTGAACGTCTTTGGTTTTGATGATGACGTTGAAGTTGTCTATTCCAAGGATCTTCCGGCGGACGCTGGCTTTTTGCGCATCTATCGTGTGTGGGCGAAATCAGCTTCCTGGGGCTCGGTGAACGAAAGACCCAACGGCACCACTTTGGATCTAATCGGTAGCGGCAGCTATTCTTGTTCAATTGCCACCAGCAACCGTGAAATCGTGCAGCTTGAAGGCGGATGTTATGTGCGCATTCAGGTCTTCATGCCTGCGGGTGCCGAAATCGAGGTTTATAACGTCAACAAACTGATGACCAAAAGATTCTTCGCCATCAAAACGGACGTGATGCTGGAACAACTCGACAGAGCCTCCCGGGATGAAGACAAGTTTGCGGTGATTGAAACTTATCTGGCCTCTTACCGCGGGTTGAAAAAGAAACCGGAAATGCAGGCGGTTCAGTTGGGTGATGTGGTGTCTGAATTCCCGTTCTCTGAAGGAAAATTCAAAGCGCTTCGTTTGTTGCATGCAACTGTTGTGGACCGAGAAAACCTTTCCAAGATGATTGAAGACAGATTCAGTTATTTTGATCGCGCAGAGGCCCGCCGCATCGTCGGGATCTGATTTTTCTTGCGCTTGGGGGCCAATGCTAAGATTCTGGCCCCTATGATGGAACTCATTGATATTATATTGCACCTTGATAAGCACATCGCTGAATGGATCGTTTTCTTCGGACCTTGGCTGTATGTGATTCTTTTCCTGATCATCTTTGCTGAAACCGGCCTGGTGGTGACACCGTTCCTGCCGGGGGATTCCCTGCTGTTTGCACTGGGTGCTTTCACCGTGGTGGAAGGTGGTTTGAATCTTTGGGTGATTCTGATCAGTCTGACGATCGCCGGTATTCTGGGCGACACCGTGAACTATCATATCGGGAAGTATTTGGGGCCGAAGGTCTTTGAATCAGATTCCCGCTTCTTCAAGAAAAAATATCTGGAACAAACTCACGCTTTTTATGAGCGCTGGGGGGCTTTTACAATTGTAGCTGCCCGCTTTGCTCCGATCGTTCGCACCTTTGCTCCGTTTGTAGCCGGCATCGGTGAAATGCAATACCGTAAGTTCATCGTTTACAACATCGGTGGCGCGATTGCGTGGGTGTGGATCTTTGTTCTGGCAGGCCACTTCTTTGGAAATCTTCCGGTGGTGAAGCAGAACTTCCATATCGTGATCTTTGGTGTGATCGGTGTTTCTTTGCTGCCGATGGTGTGGCCGTGGGTTTCAAGTAAGCTTAAGAGAAAGCAGGCGTAATTAGCCAGTCAAGCGCGAGACCAGTTCCTTTAAATGGGGATTGGTCTCATAGAACACGGGGTCCACGGATTTATAGTGTTCACCCAATGATTTCACAACAAAGCGGCCGCTGGCCACGAACAGCGGATTTTTGGAATCCAGGTATTCCTTCAGCTTCTCGGCAAGTTCCTTGTCAATATTACGTTTACCACTGACCAGCAACGCATCTGCAGACACTCGATTATTCTTGGAATATACGAAGCGTCTGAGGAAGGCGATGTCTTCAGCCAGATCTCCCAATACGATGATGGTATTGGCCTGAACTCGCGGGTCAGCATGTTCCAGACAGGAACTTAAAGTATCCAGCAATGATTCTTTCACCAGATAGGAAGGGACGAAGTTCGACGCTAATGAGATGGCAGCGGAAAGCACTTTGTCATTAGCTTTCCCGGACTGATTTGCCGTAAGGATATGGCGCAGGAACTTGGTAAAGGCATCGGCCTGCCCTTCCCCGCTCATCCTAACTTTGAAGGTCTTTAAAATGCCAAAGGCAGTGAAGAAGGCCTGATCCTGTCCCTTGCTGATTTCTTCATTCAAAAATTCATAAATGGCGCAAAGGTCGTCGTCACTGCGGAAGTATGTCAGAAGGCTCACGTCCTTGTGCAGGGCTTCGGTCACCGTCGTGAAATCCTTTGCCCGATAAAGAGTTGACGGCTTGGCAAAACCTTTTAGCAGAGTCTCTTTTGTGTCGGAAATGGTGCAAAGACCACTTACGGAATCTGCGGCTTCCGCATAGAAAGTGACCGAGCTTGAAGCCTTGTCATCCACCTGACTTAGCAGACGGGCAGATTCAATCAGGGGCAGGCCACTCAGGGCAAAGCCTGAATCCTGATTCACAAAACGGATTTTACCCAGAACAAAACTGCCCTTTACCTTGAAATAGTGATCGGCCCCTTCGGGAAGGCTTGCTTCAATCTGCTGGGCGGCTTCAAAGACACTGCGCAGGCACGCCAGCGCCAGGGCTTGGGAATTCTGTTTATCTTCTTTGATATGGAAAACGATTTCATCCCCCACGTACTGATAGATCAAACCGTTATAGCGTTCGATCAGTTCGCGGGCTTTGATGAAGTAGGTGTTCATGATCTCGGTGACGTATTCGTCCTTCTTATCCAGGAAGATCTGCGTGTAGCCGTTCAGATCCACGCGGATCATGGTGCTTTGGAAAGCATAGGGAGCTTTCTGGCCAGACTTCATTTCATGCAGGATGGCCGGGGTCAGGGAATCTGAGTAGTATCTGTTTTCGTGTTCGAGATACTTTTTTGTGCTTTCGTAGGTTTGGGTGGCTTGTAAAAGTGTACGGCCCTCTTTGGAAAGGGTCTTAATACTGGCAAGCTTTGAGCGATCACGATTGGAAAGAATCTGTGTGATGTCCAAAATGTCTTTCAGGAACAGATAAACGACCAAGCCCACAATCAGTGTTACGATCAGAAGATCCTGTAGGATCAGCCCTTTCATCGACAAAGCTGTTTGCAGCATGATTTGGTTTTTGTCCTGGAAGACGCCCACGGTGAAGCGATAGTCCATCAGTTTGATGGTGCGAATGGCGAGCTTGTCAGTCTCAAGAGTTTGATTGAAGTTTTGATAGTCGACGTTGATTCCAGCTAAGTTATCAAAGTTGTTATACCAAAGAACCACCTCTGGTCCATTCTGAAGAATGTAGAAATCAATCAGGAACAGGTTGCGGGCACCTTCCAGTCGGTCTTTCAGTTGGGTGAAGTTCTCAGTGATGACCAGCGGAGTGAAGCTTTCTTGCACGAAGCGCATCTGTATCAGGCGGCGTTCGACTTCGCGGTCGGTCAGCTCTTTCACGTTTAGATAGAACTGTACCGCAGAGGCGATCACGTACCCGACCCAAAAAACGCTGACGATCAGGACAACGACAGACTTGTTCTTTTTATTTTTGGCGAACAAAGCGATCTCCTTGATCCAGGAAGATCACCTCACCTTTGGTGGCCCCAAATGAATTGCCATAAAGATCCAGAACGGTGATTTTCTGGGACTCAAGCTGCTTACCGAATGCTGGATCCGAAAGCTTCTTTTTTGCCTGAGCATAGTTGCTATTGGAAATAAATGTGATCACTTCATCCCGCGCGGCGCTTGGCGCCGAAGATCCGTTGTCGGACTTGGCATTTTTCACAGGTTCCGTACCGCCGCCGCTAGGACGAGTGGCAGCCGGTCCACGAACGGGAGATGGTGATGGAGCCGATCCCAGGCCTGCGCCCGCTCCGGAACCGCTAAAGGAACCTCCACTCCCTCCAAAGGAAGCGCTGCCACCAGCCACTTCCCCTCCGCCGCTGCCGCCAACAGAACTTTCGTTTGCAGGAGCGCGGGAGGCAGAAGGTGCAGAAGTGCTTGCGACATTTCTAGAAGAAGAGGCAGCCGCTGGGGCCGATGGAGCTATGTTGGAGCCATCCAGCGTGATTTGTTCAACCACCCTTTCATCAGAGGCCATGGATCTGGTAGAGGCCTTCAATAGGGCTGCACCAGGATTGGAAGAGGAGCCCTTGATGGCAGCATTTGATTTTGTCGAGGCGACAGAGCGAGAGACTTCAGAAGATCCGCTGCCAGCTTCCGAGCTGCCAGTGTCGGTGGCGGCCAGAGCTTGGGTGTTCATCGCACCAACCAGGTTGTTGGCCATGCGTAACATGCCACTGCTTTCGGAGGCTGAACGGACCAGGGCCTGCTGGGAACCGGCCTCGGTAGACGGAGGTGGACTTACGATGGATTCAGACAACGTGGGAGCTGGCGGAACCTGAACTTGCGCTACGGTCAGCTCTACCGGCACATTGGCGGTCGCGGCAGCAGATGCTTGCTGCGAGCCTCCTTTGACAGCGGCCGAGGTCGCCGCCGAGCCCATACCTTTATCGGATTTATTAGTGCTGGCCTTAGCTTTTATCTCCTGGTCCATAAGATTGGCGGTTGACTGGGCGGCAGCCTGTTCCGCGCCATCTTGAGCGTTCTTTTTCAAGGTTCGGGTCATACTGAAGGTAGTCATGTCTATTGCGGAGATCTTCGGGTAATTGTCGGGGTGTCCTTTGCAGAAGTGTTCAACTGCAGCAACATCCTTTTCGCTCTTCAATCCCGCACGATGCAGAAGTTCATGGGCCATACTGGAGGGTGAAATCACCGCATTGGATTTTTTATTGGTTTCTGGGGTCGCACCACTCAAAGCTTCCGGATCCAGATGAATGAATCCAGTTGTCTCATCCGTGCTGAGGGCGGCCTTTTGATCCTTCGCCTTTTCGCACTTGACCAGCGGCCCATAGTTTTTAGGTTGTTTTCCCAACTGGGCCACTTGCAACTGATACTTGGCCGCCAGCAGTTCGGGTTGAACCGGAATTTTATCTTTGGAGAAGGCTTTTTTGAACTCTTCGCCGTTCAGGCAGTCAGTCAGTTTGTTGGAGGAAGTCAGATTTTTACTGAGTGAATCGGTGAGGCTTTGCAGGAAGTCTTCGGATAATTTGTCCTGGCAACCACTGTCGATCAGGTGCTCTTCAATTCCCATTGCGAGTGCGCGACGGTTAAGATCCTCGCCTAAAGAGGTGATTTTCTTTTTGATCGCAGTGACTTCGCATCCTTCGTCCTGCAGGTTCATCAGGGTCGGCGCGCGAACTCCGGAAGCTTCGAGCGTCCATCGACCACCCGCCATCGTATAAGAAGCTTCGGTGATGACATTTCTTCTGTTGGTGCGAACTTCCCAGCGGATAGGATTTCCATCTGTGAAGTGAGTGTAAATTTCCGTGGAGCCTTTTTTCAGATACCAGAAGTCAATCTTTCCATCGAGATTGCTATCCAAGCGGATGTCTTCGAAATCTTTGTAGGAAATGACATAGCGGCCAGGTTTGAATTTGCCGGGGTTGTAAACGATCTCGTCCGCCTTCAAATAGGTCTTCCCGGGGCTTTGAGCCCACGCAGATTGAAGGAAAAAGATGGCGGTTAGAAGGATCTTCACAGTCTATAAATCGGCATAAATGCCCGATTGGTTTACGGTACTTAGATCTGGCTGGTCTATGGCCCAGTTTTGAGTTGGCACCATTCCTTAAGATCTTCCGCTCTTTCATCATATCAATATGAGACAAATTTTTACTTTGCTGGTGCTGTTTTTGGTTCTAATGACCGTAAATGCTGGAGCGGCGCCTGTGCGCAAGCTGAAGATGTTTACTCCCGAGACCAAAAAATACGTTGTTGTTTCTGTTTTGGATTATCAGGGACTGACGCTTTCTGAAAGCTGTTTAAAGAATGGCAAAATGAACTGCGACGCCTGGAAAGCGGCACAGACCAAGTTGGATGTGGCGAAGACTCCGAATGTGGGTGTGATCGGCAATCCAGCCGCTCGTTATTGCCTTTCACATAAGGCTTTGAATCGTATTCTTCTTGATGCCAAAAAAGCAGAGTACGATTACTGCGTTTTTCCGGACGGCTCGGTGATTGATTCGTGGACTCTTTATAACAAACACTTTTCCAAGAAGCAGTAGGTTGAGGCAATGAAGAGACTGTTGGTGGCATTTTCAATTCTGTTCGGAGCCAGTACAACGCTGGCCGAATATGGAATGATCCCGCATTCCCAAATAAAGTATGGAGAGGGCTACGCCTTAAAGGGTGAATCCACTGTGCAAGTGACTAATATGCCAAAGGTGAGATCTCAGGATAGCTTTGGGATCTGTTATGCTGCCGTGGCGGCAGTATTGGTGGATGAGGCAAACTGTGTGCAAAGTGGAAATGCCAGTTGCGCCACTGCCCCGGATTCACAAAGGGTCTCGGCTTTGGATGTCACTCGGTACAGTCGTGCCCCCGAAGAAGGCGCGGATGGGGAAATGTGGCGGGACTACAAGGGACTAAACGAGGGAGGTATGCCCGTCTTCACTCTTTTGAATATCAACAAAGCCAAAGATGCCGTCAGTGAGCAGTGCGCTCCAACGGATCAGATCGTCGCCAGGGCTGGCAGCGAACAGGCGGCCCAGGATCTGGAAATCGCCATGTGGAAGTCGTTGAAAGATTCTTATGAGAGCTTCAGAAAGAAAAATGCCGAATGTACTGAGTGTGGTCTTGAGTATGCCACTGCCAAAGCCAACGATATTAAACAGAATTATAATCTGAAAGCTTCGAACAAGGAGATTCTAGATGCGTTTTCACAAGAGTCCTATTCTTTGTTCCTGGATAAGCTTTTGATTCCTAAAGAATGCCGTAAGATGTCGGACATGATCAGTCTTGAGGGTAAGTGGGCGGTAAAGTCCTTCCCTATGGAAGGTGAAAAAGGCGACTACAAGTCGTCGATCAACAAAGTCAAAGAAGTCCTGACACAAAAAAGACCCTTGGCCCTTAGTTTCTGCGCTCAAGATCCTCTGTCGGTGAAATCCAACAAAGCTTGTGGAGAAATCAAGGACGCTTCGGGGAATGTGTCCGGTGCGGGTCACGCGGTGGTGATCAAAGGCTATCGCGAAATCTGTAATTCCAAAGGTGTCTGCCGTCAGGAACTTCAGGTGCAAAACTCTTGGGGTGAAGGCTGGCAGAAATCAAATGATGACGGCTGGGTGGATGCAAAAGAGCTTCTGGATCGCACCTTCTATGAGACCTACGCTTTAAACTGGTTGCAGCCTCGCAGCTAGGAAAAGAGGGCCCCGTGAGACAACTATGGAAATTTATTTTTCTAGTTCTAATAGCGCCCCAATCACATGCCGCGATGGGCTTGGACCCAATTCCAAGAGAGCTGCTGAAAGACGATGGTGGCGTATTGGCTGTCACGAATATGCCACCGACGCGTTCCCAGGATACTTTTGGAATCTGCTATTCTTTTGTCGCCTCTACACTTCTGAACGAAGCATATTGTGTTAAAAATAGCATTTCAGATTGTGCGAATGTAGGTGATGATAAGCGTTTTTCGGCATTGGATGTTGCAAGATACAGTTCGAAATTGCCAGAGGGAATGAGCGATGAGGATAGAGAAAGCTTTGTCGGATTGAATGAGGGCGGCTCGGCTGCATTATCTTTGCAGAGATCTTTAGGTAAATTTTCTGTGAAAGAATCATGTGCGCCATTTAACCAAGTCGTAGCGAATGTAAAAGACCCAGTTGAGGCTCAGAATCTTGAAATATCCATGTGGAAGACATTTAAAGATTCTTATGACACATTTATCAAGAAATCCAAAGAATGTGCCTCATGTGGTTTGGAGTATGCTACTGCAAAGTCGCAGGAGCTGAAGGACAAGTTTAATCTTAAAGCATCTAATAAAGATATTTTAGAGGCGTTTTCTCAGGAATCTTATGGGATTTTTTTGGACAGACTTTTAGTCCCTGACGCCTGTTTGGATATGAAGAATATGCTTTTAATGAGTGATTCGTGGAACCTTAAACAATTTCCCACAGAATCAAAATCCAATTACGCCTCCACTATTAGTAAAATTAAAGAAGTTTTGTCCAAGAAACGCCCAATTGCTTTTTCCTTCTGTGCTCAAGAAAAAGTTACCGTTAAATCTTTGAAGGCATGTGGAGACTTAAAAAATAAAGATGGAAGCAGGGCTGGCGAGGGCCACGGCGTCGTCATCAAAGGCTACCGCAAAGTCTGCAGAAGCGCAGGCGACTGCTACGAAGCCCTGCAAGTTCAAAACTCCTGGGGTGAAGGATGGCAGAATGCCAACAGCGATGGTTGGGTGGATGCCAAGGTCCTTTTGGATCGTTCGTTCTATGAGCTGGGTGCTTTGACCTGGCTTGAGCAGGCACAAAACTAATTCATTTCAACTGACGCTAAACGCGGCCTTGATTCGAGGCGGCTTGGCGTTATTTTCCTGAGCTTACCTTAATTTTGGCAACATAAGCTCAACTTGACTAACTCCATGAGTCCCCATAAATTCGTCGGCCTATGAACAAAGAATTTATGTTAAGAGCCATCGAGCTTTCCAGAAACAACATGCGTGCCGGCGCAGGCGGTCCTTTTGGGGCAGTCATTGTTAAAGACGGCAAAATCATCGGTGAAGGTTGGAACAAAGTGACGTCCTCCAACGACCCGACCGCGCATGCTGAAGTTTCTGCTATCCGCGACGCTTGCTCCAAAATCAGTAATTTTGAACTGGCTGGTGCGGAAATCTACACAAGCTGCGAACCTTGTCCAATGTGCTTGTCTGCAATCTACTGGGCACGCATCGAAAAGATCTATTACGGCAACACCCGCAAAGATGCCGCTGAAATCAACTTCGACGACGACTTCCTTTATCAGGAAATTCCAAAAGACCTCAAAGACCGCAAAGTACCCATGGTTCAATGCGCTCACACAGAAGCATTGGAAGTTTTCAAAGAGTGGGACAATAAAGCCGACAAGGTTCCGTACTAAAGCCCAGTAAATAGTTTTGGGACTGCAGTCCCCATCACAAGTCAGAGAGAATAAAGGAATGAAAGCACTTTCATTCCTTTTTCTTTTTTTGAGCGTTGTTGTCTCTTTGTCCTGCCAGCACAAGGAAAAACAAATCCCCCGCGATATCGCCTCTCTGCAAGCCAATGGCGGCATGGAGGGTATTTGGTTTTTGCAGGGGACTTCTTCCACGCGTGGACCGTATAACGGCGAGCTTGAACTGCGCAAAGCTTCCGATGGAACTTTTGATGTGGTTCGCATGGTCACCTACATCAACTACTTCTTTGATGGCTTGAAAGTGCAGGAAGTGTGGACCGGGAAAGCCGTGGCCACGCATGATTCCCTGACTATCTCCTATGACATTCGCCAGGGTGATTTCATCACGAAGCTGGGAAATCAAAAGAGGGACCCCTCAGACTTCGGTGCGCCGATCACGGTGCTTTCGCGCTATGTGGTGACCCCGAACGGTCTTGCAACTCACTATGCCGATAAAAAAGTTTCTAACTACAACGAATGGATCACCACCCGTCGCGATCTAGAGGCGCAACCCCTGTGGGTCAATCAGCGTCAGAACATCAGCGCCCAGGGGCCAAAGGTTCCTTTGGTAGTTCGTGGTGTGATCAATCTTTTCAAGCGCGACATCGGTTATGAAAAAGATCCGTTGGTGAAATCCTATAAGAACCGTCCTGAATACAAAAACGAAAATCCCTATATCGTTTTTGATCCCACGGACTTTCAGTTCTATCGCAATAACAAGGACGTGATTCGTGTCACCAACAAAATCGTCGATGACATCAGCATCACGGAGGCAGCGGTAAAACGAAACGCGTATGCTCCATCGCTGGAAGAAAAAGCCAAGAGCTATGACAAGAACACCCGCGATTTCCATATCAATGAAGCCGGTATGGTCGCGCACGCTGTCCTGGATGAAAGTGGACGTCTGCTGAATTATTCCTTCGACGGTGACGCCGCTCTGTGGACGGGAATGTATGTGGGTTCTCAGGCGATGCGCTATCTGAAGACCAAAGACAGCGAAGCTTTGGATAACGTGAAGAAATCCCTGCGCGGTTTGATGACGTTGATGGAGATCACCAACGATCCTCAGCAGTTTGCCAGAACACTGGCCCTGTATAATCCAGCCCAGCCCGTTCCGGCAAAGTGGCATCGCGGTGAAGGCAAGTTCCAGCATCTGATCTGGCTTGAGGGCGGCAACAACGACATGATCAAAGGAATCACTCATGGCTTCCTGTGGGCCGGAATGGTGCTTCCACAAAGTGAAACCGAACTTTGGAAAGAGCTTCGTGCCAATTCCCGCAAGCTGATTGATCTACAGGTTGTGAATGACAAATCCCAGAACCGCCCGGCGGCCTTGGGACTGGCGGCCTGGCTGACAAATGATGCCTCTTTCAAAGAGCAGTACATCAAATACTACGACAAGATTAAAACCAAGGTGACCGGCTACAGCTTCGACACCACTTTCTACTGGCATGGCTCTGCCGACTGGAGCGGGATCAATCTGGGGTTGGTGGGTGATATCACGGACATCACTTTGGCGGATCTGCTGGGGCAAAGTAAAATCCGCGATCAGTTGCGCGAGCGTCTGATGGATGCCTGGGTGACCTATTCCCCGGCGCAAAGACATTTGCAGACTCTGGTGGCTTACGGTTTTGCGTATAAACACGGAACCCGCGGTGGGAACTTCCGCTCGGAAAGCAGCGAGGCGCAGTTCAATGCATCTTTGAATCAGGCTGCTTGGGGCCTTCGCGAAATCCCGTATCCGCGCCCAAATCTGGATGTGACGATTGATCACTCTTTGCGCCCGGATTGGTGCATGTCTCCGATTCCAAGGCTGTTCTGGAAGTCCCTGAAAAAACCGGAACCACCCGTCAGCTATTTCTATCAGGGTTTGTATAACTATCCGGTATTTGAGCTGCAGGCCTTTACCAGCAACTTTGTCTGGAAAGACGGGGCCTTCCTGTATCAGGATTCTCACCGAAAAGGTGTGGAAAACTCAGGGGTGGATTATCTGTATGGATATTGGCTGGCTCGTTACATTGGTGCCGCCAATATCAACTAGGCGCCTGTAAAAGATACCGTTGCTAATAGTGGGGATATCTCTTAAAAAGGTCCCCATGAAAAAGAAAAACGGCCGTGATTCTAAAGAGCTTGCTGATTTCGCCTTGGGTGAAAATCAAACTCATTACCCTGAAACATATGCTCCAGAAGTTCTGGAGGCCTTTGACAACAAAAACCCGGGCAAGATCGCCTGGACAACTTTTGTGTGCACTGAATTCACGTCGTTGTGCCCTAAGACCCGTCAGCCGGATTTCGCAAAAATCTTCGTCAACTACATCGCTGACAAAAAGATGGTCGAATCCAAATCCCTGAAACTGTATCTGTTCAGCTTCCGCAACCACGGTGACTTCCATGAAGACTGCGTGCAGACCATTTGTGATGATCTGGTGAAGTTGATGAAGCCCAAATACATTGAAGTCATCGGTGAGTTCACCCCGCGTGGGGGGATTGCGATTTACCCTTACGCCAACTATGCGGCTAAAGATAAGTTCTTCCAGGATCTTTATAAGAAGCGCATGAGTGAATATGCTCCGGGCAAGTATTCTATGGAGCTTTCAAAGCTTTACTAAGGATGGGTCGGCCCAGAAACACAAAAACCTGCTCGAAGGCAGGTTAAAGTGGCGGAGAAGGAGGGATTCGAACCCTCGGTACACTTTTGGTGTACGAGCATTTAGCAAACGCTTGGTTTCAGCCACTCACCCACCTCTCCGCGGTCGGTTTTCTCGACTGAGGATCCAAATTGCCATAGCCCAGCCCGTTAATCAAGGTCTTGCCTCGACTCTTTTTGTAAAATTATCAAGAATGCTTGATTTTTCCCTGGCCGCAGTCTATCTATACTTCTCTTTCACAGTGCACTCGTAGCTCAGCTGGATAGAGTACATGACTACGAATCATGTGGTCAGAGGTTCGAATCCTCTCGAGTGCACCATTTTTTCTCTCTTTTTACTTCCCATGTTATAGCTAGCCAGTTTCAACTCGCCGAGTTACGTTTGAGCGATGAAAAGCACATTATATCTTAAAATCGGCATGATGGTTTTGGCCCTGGTCGGCGTTTTCTATGGCATGAAGGCCCTGGATGGCGGCGCTTTAGAGGACAAGGCTTCCGACCCGCAAAGCGCGCTGGGTCTTTTGATTGGCAGTGACTATCGCCCCCTGAACTGGTGCCCGGAAAAAGCCCCGAAAGTGGAAATCTTTGATCAAGCCGGCGCCGTTGTTAAAACCCTGGAAAAGCCTGAAGACATCAGTTCCGTCTGTGAAATCATGATGGGGGCCTTTTCTATGGAGGGGATCGAGGAAAGCTCATTTAAAAAGATCCTGGCGGCCCATGGGGCGTCGTCTGGAGAGATTGTGATCCTTGAGCAGGTTCCGGGAAAGCCGGTTTTCCGCGTCAAAGGGATGCCTTTTAGCTCTCCGATGCTTTCCAAGGCTTTGGATCGGCTTGCAGTCCCTTAAGATTATTTCTGTTTGACAAGAACCGCCCAAAGCCGCTAATTTAGCCCTTCACCGAGTTCAGAAGTAGCTCAGTCGGTAGAGCAAGCGGCTGTTAACCGCTGGGTCGGGGGTTCGAGTCCCTCCTTCTGAGCCAATCTTTTTAGATTGTGATTAAGAAAACCAAGTCCATAAGACTTGGTTTTTTTATTTTTACCCCCTGTAAAATTCGATAGCATGGAATCTCCTAAAAGGAGTTTGCCATGAAGGTTTGGATTTTCAGCGTGTTGATTCTTCCGATTCAGGTTCTTGCTTCGGCTCCGGTTTTTAACGAATCCATTTCTGGCATCAATCCTCACTTAAAAAAATCTGCGAAATTTGAAATTCCGGCCGCCAATGACAAAGACCTGTATCTTCGCATGGAAAAAGTGCTGACCTCGGAAAATCCAGAACAGTCCCTGCGTGCACTGTCTGAAGAAGGTGATTTCACCACGTGCTCCGCTTTTCAGGCGACCACCTCTTCGGGATTGCTGCCGATGACCGGGCTTTTGGAGATTTCCAAAAAACTGAATGACGAAGCGATCACTGCAAAATCCTGGGAGCAAAGTCTGAAACTTGCAAACTTGTGGTGGCACTTCGGCAATTGTGAAATGCCAGTTATCACCGGGCAGATCGGCATGGCGCTGTTGAAAGATTCTCTGACAGAAATGGCGAAACTTTCCAAAGAAAACATGAGTGACGATGATCGCGCGAAGCTGTCCGAATTAAAACGCAACATCAAGGACTGGAGTCCTTCAGCGCATCTGGAAAAAGAGTTCCGCTTTGAGATGGTGCTCACCCCCGCGTTGCTGCTGCCAGAGCTGAAATCCGGGAAGTTTGAATTCAACAAAGAAGAGCTTGAAGAAGAAAGTTCCGAAGAAACAGCCTTGGTGGGTTTTCCAGGTCTGATCAAACTTTTGTATCCGGAAGGTTATGGATCTTTTGACTGGAGCGAAGGGGTAAAGCCGGTCGCGGCAGTGATTGATCAGATTAAGGGTGCAAAAAATCCGGCGGCCACTATGGGAAAAGCCGTCGACGACCAAGAGGCCAAATACCTCAAGTCCTTCTATGAAGAGCTAAAGCTGCGCGATCAGGGTGTGAAATCGGTGAAGGATCTTTTGAAAGATGCAAAAGCAACGGAGCTGATTCAGACTTTGCAAAAAGACGAAGAATTGCTGAAGGCAAAACGCGAGCTGGCGCAAAACTATAAAGACAAATCTGCCTTCATGATGGCGGTGTTGGTTTTCAAACTGACGACACCGAACTTTTCCAAGTCCATCGACAAGAAAGCGCAGACTTTGCACAAGGACCTGATCAAACTCAGCAAGCCGTTATAGGTCGCCAGCCTCCGGGGTCCTTTCCGGCCCCGTCTTTGTATCAATTTCCTGTAAAGCCTATTTTGTCTCAAAGTGACCCAATTGGGCCATATTTCAGGGTCCAAATCGTTTATATTGCAAATGAGCCATCTTTCGCCGGGCATAGCCTTTGTATTATGGGGCTTTGGAATTATCGGACGTCTGCTGGAGGACTCATGCGCCTTATTAAATATCTGCCCCTAATCGCCTTTTGGAGCCTGACGGCTTTCACTATGAAAGCTGGCGCCGAAGTGAAGAGTTATAGGGAGTGGAAAACGGAAAGAGTTCAACAGGCTCAGGTCAAAGTTACGACCCTGAAGTCCCAGATCGACGCCCGCAAAGGCATCCGCCTGGCTGCTGCCGGCACGGACCCCAACATGGCTCACCGCGCGGGTTTGGAGGCGGTGGCTTCTCAGGATATCTCTGTGGAAAAGCTGGAACGCGAACTTCGTGAGGAAATTTATGACCTTGAAGTCGCCAAAGACCTTTCCGTGACGGACTATTTCGTGGGTTATCTCACCAAGGTTCAGGATAAAAAGACCGCTTTTAATGAAGTGGCCGGCAAACTGTCCCCGGAAGAGGTGGCGGAGCTGATGACGGCCTATGCGAACTCTGTGTTCGGGGCGCATTCTTCGGACCTTCCGGCCAGTGCGAATAACTTTGGAAAAGACGGCGTTAAATAAGCCTTCGAAAATTCTAAATAAGTCTTAATCTTTATTCGGTGCGCCAAACTGTTTCATTCAGGAAAATTGGGCGCCCGACCTTGACTCTTTCCACAGCCGATTCATATTAGCATCCGTAAATACAGTTTATACATAACTGAGTTTTAAACGGAGGCTCACAATGGCTAAGAACGAAATTGGCGTTCGCCCACTTCATGACAGAATTCTAGTTCGCAGAATGGCGGAAGAAGAAAAAACCGCTGGCGGTCTTTTCATTCCTGACACTGCAAAAGAAAAACCACAAAAAGGTGAAATCATCGCGACTGGCAAAGGCCGCGTAACTGAAGATGGCAAGATCCTTCCATTGGAAGTTAAAGTTGGCGATAAAGTTCTTTTCGGCAAATACGCTGGAACTGAATTGAAACTGGATGGCGCAGAATACCTGATGATGCGCGAAGAAGACATCCTGGGCGTATTCAACTAATTCTTTTTATCAATAAGTAAACGGAGAAAATCATGAGTAAAGTAATCACATTCTCAGAAGACGCTCGTACACACATCCTTAAAGGTGTGAACACTCTGGCGAACGCAGTAAAAGTAACTTTGGGCCCTAAAGGCCGCAACGTTGTTATCGACAAATCTTTCGGTTCCCCACTGATCACTAAAGACGGTGTGACTGTTGCGAAAGAAATCGAACTTGAAAACAAATTCGAAAACATGGGCGCTCAGATGGTTAAGGAAGTTGCTTCCAAAACCAATGACGAAGCTGGTGACGGTACAACAACTGCAACAGTGTTGGCTCAAGCTATCTACCGTGAAGGCGCGAAACTTGTTTCCGCGGGTCACAACCCAATGTCCATCAAACGTGGTATCGACAAAGCAGTAGCAATCGTTATCGACGAATTGAAATCCATGTCCAAACCGGTAAAAGGTTCCAACGAAGTAGCTCAAGTTGGTGCTATCTCTGCAAACAATGACAAAGAAATCGGTCAGATGTTGGCAGACGCTATGGATAAAGTAGGCCGTGAAGGCGTTATCACTATCGAAGAATCCAAAACTGCAAAAACTGAAGTGACTGTAGTTGAAGGTATGCAATTCGACCGTGGTTACCTTTCTCCATACTTCGTAACCAACGCAGAAAGAATGGAAGCAGTTCTTGAGAACGCTTACGTTCTTGTTTACGACAAAAAAATCTCTTCCATGAAAGACATGATCGGTATCCTTGAAGGCGTTGCAAAACAAGGCCGTCAATTGTTGATCATCGCGGAAGATGTTGAAGGCGAAGCATTGGCAACTTTGGTTGTTAATAAATTGCGCGGCACTCTGCACATCGCTGCAGTTAAAGCTCCAGGCTTCGGTGACCGTCGTAAAGCAATGCTTGAAGACATCGCGATCCTGACTGGCGCGAAAGTGATCTCTGAAGACGTTGGTTTGAAACTTGAGGCAGCGACTGTTGCTGACCTTGGTGTTGCAAAACGTATCGTTGTAGACAAAGACAACACTACAATCATCGATGGCGCTGGTAAAAAGAACGACATCAATGGCCGTGTTGGTCAGATCAAAGCGCAAATCGAAGAGACTTCTTCTGATTACGACAAAGAAAAACTGAAAGAGCGTCTGGCTAAATTGGCTGGCGGTGTTGCAGTTATCCACGTTGGTGCTCCTTCTGAAGTTGAGATGAAAGAGAAAAAACACCGTGTAGAAGACGCTTTGAACGCGACTCGCGCTGCGGTTGAAGAAGGTATCGTAGCGGGCGGTGGTACTGCTTTGCTTCGTGCTTCCACGAAAATCGACAAATCCAAATTCTCTGAAGAAGAGCAATTCGGTGCGACTATCATCAAACGTGCTTGCGAAGAGCCAATTCGTCAAATCGCGGCTAACGCTGGTTTGGATGGCGCGATCGTTTTGGATCGTATCCTTCAGAACAAGTCCACAACTTGGGGCTTCAATGCTTACTCTGACGAATACACTGATCTGATCAAAGACGGTGTTATCGATCCAGTTAAAGTTGTTCGTTGCGCTTTGACCAACGCAGCTTCCGTTTCTTCTTTGATGCTGACGACAGAGACTATGATCGCTGAAGCACCTAAG
The DNA here is from genome assembly GCF_055398295.1 of Bdellovibrio sp. BIS2. Classification (NCBI taxonomy): domain Bacteria; kingdom Pseudomonadati; phylum Bdellovibrionota; class Bdellovibrionia; order Bdellovibrionales; family Pseudobdellovibrionaceae; genus Bdellovibrio; species Bdellovibrio sp. BIS2. Next base: position 89,915 of record NZ_AP035879.1, read on the forward strand.
AAAGAATCTGCAGCTCCTGCGATGCCTGGCCACGACGGTATGGGCGGCATGGGTGGCATGATGTAGTCCTCTGACTACTGACTGTGCTTAACGCAAAAAGCCTGGGCTCTAAACCCAGGCTTTTTTTATTTTAGAACAGGTACTGAACCCCACCGAACAATGTTGTCATCTTGTGACTGGTGCTGGTGGCGCGGGTGGCTCCTGAGAAATCCGTGCTGTAGTTTTCAATCATCAGCTCGCCGCGGATCTTAAAGCGCGTTTTCATTTTATAATCCATAAAGAAGCTGAAGGAATTGATCTTGCTGTCAGATCCTGAACCGCTGTCCTGGGACTCGCTCATGCCGGGATTCATATAGAAATCAAAGCGTCCGCCGATATCCACCGGGATTTCCTCAGACAGGGGGAACTGACCGGCCAGGCTGATTAAGAAGCCGCTATAGTCCATGCTGGTGAAGGTGGTGGGCGTGCTGCCATCCACAGTGAACTTTGTGGTCATGTAACCCGCACCGATTTGAAGCTTCGGTCCAAAGAAGTCATTGGTCAGCAGGAAGTTGTAGCCCGCATTCACGCCGTATTGACCCACAGACATGTTCAAAGACGAAGGGGAGCTTCCGGCCTGGTTGTTATCAATCGAAAACACAGACTGGCGCAGGTGAACGCCCATGTACCATTCCGGATTCAGCCACAGCTCACCACGCACCAAAATGTTCGGAGCGAAGTTGTTGCTGCCACTCACCGACTCTGGTGTCGTTAGGCTGGTGTTTTGGGTGTAGTTGCCAAAGCCCGCCATCAATTCCACCTTACCGAACTGCGGAGGCATTGTCGGCAGCCATTCGGTGGGCTCTTCGCCAAACGCCACGTCCTTGTCCGGGCGGGTGCTGATATCTTGCAGGACTTTTCCGGAAGGGGTGGTGATCGGGGTTGAGTACTTTACAAACTCATCCGGCATCACTTTGGAGCCGACGGTGATCACGCCCGGATCTTTTTCCATTTCGACGTAACCAAAGCTCATGAACGGTTCCACTTTGAAAAGTTTCACGCGGCCCAGAACTTCTTTTTCGGTGCTGATCATGAATTTGAGTTTGGGATGACGGTTGATCTTGATGATCTGAACCACCGACACACGGCTGTCAGGTTTAAGACCATAGTTGCTGCCCAGATTCAGGGTCACTTGCTGGCCCCGGCGGCTTAGAATAGTGGCGCGGAAAGGCATGCGGTACTTCAGGTTTTCAAACAGGCGACGGACTTCATTTTTGATCTCGGCGGTTTCAAAACCCTTGTAGTCATTCAGGGATTCCTGCAGCAGCGGCAGGCCTTCACGGCCCACAAACAGAGTCAGGGTGATGGAAATCCCACGCGGACCACGAATGATTTTCGAGGTCAGGGCCGCTTCGCTTTGCGTGGATTGCAGAACGGTTTGAACTTCGGATGGATTTTCATCCAAAGTTTCAGATTTGATTTTCAGATCTTTTGGGAAGTTGGACAAAGACCATTGCTTGTCTTCGTTCAAAAGATTTCTAAGTTCTTCTTCGGCAGGTTTTGCGTAGATACCACCCACGTTGTCGGTGGTTGGAACCAGCACAATGGATTTAATCGCAAGATCTTGGTCGGCAGCACTGACATAGACGTTCTGGGCATTGGTCTGGGCCCACGCAGTCGGACTGATTGAAATGAAACAGGACGCGACGAAGAGAGAACCTAGGAAGAATGATTTCATAAATTTATTCTGCACTGCCTCTGAAAACAGGTCAATTTGGCGTCAAGTAATACGGACCGAAAGCCGAAAGATTTCTTATGAAGTCTTCATTTTCCTTTCTGATTTTTGCAGCTCTTTTTGCTTCAGCTTATCCGGCATCAGCCCAAGTGGGTCTGGAGGGTTTTTCTTCAGGACGCTATGAGGTTCGCAAGGCCAACAAGCGCAGTCCGGCATCTGAAGCAGAAGCGACTCCGGTGATCACAGATTCCGAGGGTGTCGCTGTCAGAACACTGAAGACCAGCGAGCTTGAGGCCGAGAAAAAAGCCGAAGCTGAAAAGAAAGAAAAGGAACTGGCTGCGAAGAAAGAAGCTGAAGTCAAAGCTGCGGCCGAAGCTCAGGCAGCAGCGGCGACTCCAGTCGCGCCGGCAGCCGCTCCGAAAGTGACGGGTGCAGAAACCTCGCCTGAAGTCGAGGAACCCACGATCAGTGAGCAGGCGGAAAGTCTTTTCTCTGACAAGGCCTCCAAAATTTTTGATTTCTATCGCGAGCAAATCCACGAAGATGACATCCGCAACAATCGTCTGGAGCTGGACGTGATGCCCGTGGTGGCATACAACGATTCGCAGTCCAATTATACGTTCCGGGATTATCAGAGTTTCTTTAATGCTCTAAAGATTCGCACGAACGTTTGGTTTACGCCGTTGATTGGTGTGAGCGGACAGATTTTGTTCTCGTTTGCGGCGGATGTGGACTCTATCGATGCAGATCAGTCCCGCGTTTCGGCAAAGTATGAGTTTGTTGATCTGGGTCTGAACTTCCGTAAGTTCTTCGGCGTTTCCCGTAAATCCAATTCATTGGAATTTTCTTTGTTGTACAGTGATAACAAGATGACGGTTCCCAGTGATAACACCTCCCGTGCTCGTCTGAAAACACAAGGGCTGGGTGTGGGGTTGAAAGCGCGGATTCCTGTGTCGGCGAACTATGCCTGGACACTGGGGGGAAGCTTCTTCCCGCGTCTGCAGCACTCTGAAGGTGCGGCGGGTGCCAATATCCAATCCGGTGCAGGCGAAGAAAGTGTGCGCATTGGCCTTGATGTCGGTGGGGAATGGAAATTCACCCGCGAAAGCCAGATGATCTGGAGCCTGGGTGCTTCGACTGAAAGAAACGTCTTTGACGGTCCCGCCAGTCTGCCAGACCCTGGTACAGGTTTGACTCCGAACAATGTCAGCGTGACCAATTCGCTTTATATGTTCTCACTGGGCTATCGTTGGGGTCACTAAAATCCACTCACAAAAAAGCCTGCTAAATTCTATACTGGCGGTATGAAGATTCGTTTTGCTGTAATTGATGATGCCGCCTTCTTGCGTGAACTTATCAAAAATATTGTGACCTCGGAAGGGGGCCTGTGCGTCGGCGAAGCTGCCAACGGGGACGAGGCGGTAGAGCTGGTTTCAGCCACACTGCCCGATCTGGTATTTTTGGATATGGTCATGCCACTTCGTAACGGCATTGAAACAGCAAAGATTCTGAAAGAGCTTCATCCTGATATTAAAATCATCGGCTGCTCCACAATCGATCAGGAAGCTCTGGTGCAGAAAGCCTTCGAGGCGGGCTTTGATGCCTATCTGCCAAAACCATTCAGCAAAGAACAGCTTTTAAAAGAAATCACAAAAGTATTACCGCATCTGGGAGAATCGACTCATGGAAGAACTTAAATTTGTATTGAAGTGCTTTGCTGCGACAGCCTTGCTGATTGTTTTGATGCAGGTGAAAGTGGGCGGCGATTCGATTGAATCTCATTCTTTCCGCTGGTTGCAGAAATCCACGGTGTCTCAGTACATTCAAAGTGCGGCCGCTGGTGGTGCCATGGCGATCAGAAATCTGGGTCGTTCCTTGGGTGATGGCGTGGCCAGCACGGTGGACGGATTCCAGGAAGGCGCTCACGAAAAAGCGATTCGCTAGTTCACCCTGCCCTTTTTTTAAAAAGGGGAAGGGAGAGCGACTGTAAGGGGGGGATAGTCACTCTCCCTAGGGGGCATATTCAATTCAAGCCAAAGCGCGTGGATTAGTTCCAGCCTTTGCTTGTTTTCTCTTTGGAAGTCTTAGTCGAAGTGTCTTTAGCAACCTTCGCTTTGAACTCCTGCTTGAACGCTGTCGAGGAATGACGACCGCTTCCGCTGTTGTTTTTGCAAGAAACACCCGTGTTTGCCATTGCCACAGAGGCGATCAAAGACATAGCAATAGTGGCTTGTACGATTTTCTTCATAAAACTCTCCTTCTTTCTTACACACTTAAAAACATCATTAAGAACTCAATGAGGTCTATTGCATCGCGTGTGCCAGAGTTTTCGTCTCAGGGTGAGACAATTCGGAGGGTTTCAGGGCAAAAAGAAAGGGCTTTGGATGTCCAAAGCCCTTTTGTGTAAGGCGAGTGTCAGGTTTCTAGACAGATGGGATTACTGTCTTCCGGTGCCGGATTTCTCAGATCCACCCGGCGTCGCGCTGGAGCCTTTGATTTCTCTGGAAACAGTGTCGTCATGGCGACGGGAGCCTTTGCCCGTGGTGGCGCCGGTACGGTAGGCGATACACTCACGGCAGTCGCCCAAAGCCGATGTCGTCGCCTCAAAAGGAGACGATCTGAAGGCTTCATTCGGGTCTTCACCAGGGTTTACCGGGCGGTTGGCGTTTTCGTCAGCAGAGGCCGTTCCCGCAAAGGAGAAGCCCAGGGTCAGCAAGATGGAAAGAACCAAGAGTCTTTTCATATAATCACCTTCTCCTTAGAGGTAAAGTTCCGCAGTTGCGGGAGCAATGATATCCAAGAGGTTATTAAATGTGCTGGCTACCTGCATAGCTACAGATGGCCCCTCTTTGCTGTCCACTTTGCTGATTTCACCATTTGGTTTATAGCTTACCACAATTGTGCCCAAACCGGGACGGGTAACTACAGATGGCTTCCCATAGCGTTCCTCGTACTCGATTTTAACCACTTTCTTGGCCTGATCTGTAATGGTCGCAATACGGCCGCGGTTATCATATGTCATATTGATCTTCTGGCCATCGCTGTTCTGGGCATAGGCAAGGTTTCCTTTGCCATCGTATTTGAACTGAGCGGCTTTAACGGCCACCTTGGCACCTTTTTCATTGAAGTAAGTGCTGTTCACAGAGCTGACCTTTTTAACCTTCGGATCGTACTCAAATGCCATCTTCATGTTTGGTGCGGCTTTCACCTTCACCAGGCCATCTGGATAGTATTCGTAAGAGATACGGTCGGCATTGCGACGGATGGAAACGGGTTTGCCAAAGACCTCATGGTAAGTGATGTCTGTGACGTTGCCGTTTACGGTCGTCATCACACGCTGCAGGTAATATTGACCGTCCGCGCGCTGTTGGTGCCAGAATTCATATTTATTATCCGCCATCACTTCTTTGCCGCAGGTCTTTTTCACTGTGGACCAGTAGTGATTTTTCGGATCTGTCGGAGAGTCTTCGTATTTGTAGGTCTCGATACACTTATCGCGGTCTGCAAACGCCAGAACCCAGTCTTTTTGTTTGTCGTATTTCAAGGCGACAAACGTTTTATCCGGCCAGGTCGCCTTGGTCAGATTGTGAAGTTCATCGTATTCATAAGTGTATGTTTTCAACCAGGCATTCTTTACGGAAGCCAGGTCATCCAGATTGGCGAACTTGTATTCCGCCATCAGACCGTTGGGACCGGTGATGGTTTTTACTTTTTTGTTCTGGAAGTATTTGAAAGTCAGACGACGACCGTTGTTGTCCTGGAGCGTGGAAATCACGTCCTTGTCATAGTCGAATTTCAGGAAGTTGTTGTTCTTGTCATAGATATGAGTCAGTTTTCCCTGCGGGCTGAAGCGCTGGGAACTGCCATCAGGAAGATTTCTGGTGTAATAGGTTTTGTTGAAAATGAAGTGCTCAACTTCACGGCCGTTGGCGTAGAATTTGGTGCCTTCTTTTACCGGAACCGTGATTCCGTACTGACGGGCATATTCCGCACGCAGGCTGTCGTCTTCAAGCAACTGTGTCTTCAGCGTGTTGATCGCCGCCTCTGTCAGGCCGACTTTCTTTTCCGCTTTCATCTTGTTCACGATCTGGGCGATAGAGCTGTCGACGTCCTTGCGGGTGATTTCACGAGGAGAGAAGGTCACTTCAAGACCACCACCGCATTCTTTCACCTTGATGTTGCCTTCGGCAGTGACTTCCATCGCGGTTTCGAAATCAGAACACCAGCCGAAGCCAAACATACCGTTGAAAAGAGAACGGCTGTTATAGGTGCGCACGATTTTCAGATCATACCCGCTGCCCGGAACATCCATATCAATCCAGGTGTTGGAGTAGTTGGCATTTTTCATATCCACAAGCGCGAACGCCTGGGCAGAAAAAAGAAAGGCGAACGCCAAGAGTGCTTTCTTCATTATCGATACCTCTTCCTTGAAACTGACAAACTACACTTTAATGGTAACAAGCTTTTTAATAAGCACGCCACCGATTATTTGCAGACCCAGCATCGCTGCCAGTAACACTAGACCTAGGGTTGTGTTAAACATAGGTTTGATGAACGCCGGATCGATCACCAGGAACACGGCCATCAAGATAAACGGAATCAGAGTGACGATTATCCCTTGCATCATCCCCTGAGCGGTCAAAGCCTGAATTTTTTTCTCTACTTTTTGTCGTTCGCGCACGACCAGTACGATGGTCTGGAAAGTTTCTGCCAGATTACCACCGGTCTCTTTTAAGATGTTGATGGAGGTCACAAACATCTGCACATCCGGGCGCGGGATGCGGTTGCCAAGGTCATTCAGTGCGCTTTCAAAGCTGTCACCGACTTGCATCTGATATAAAACTTGCGCAAATTCCTGGCTCATGGGATTTCCCATGATCTCCACCACACGTTTCATCGATTCCTGCGGATTGGATCCGGCCTTGATACCGTTGGCCATGATCGTCAGACCATCGACCATCTGATCCACAAACTTGGTACAGCGCTGTTCATAGATCATGCGCACCAAAAGCAGTGGCAACTGCCAGCCGGCCACGGTGATGGAAGCACCAAAGAATGCACCCATCAAAACACTTGGCCAGAAGATCAGGAAGACCAGGGCACCCAAACCGAAGCTCATCAGCAGGATGATCAGGGTGACTTTCTTTTCGTCGACGTCCATTCCCATCACCCGAAGAATCTTGATCACCTCGTCGCGCTGGCCAAGGCTGCGCTTGTGCAGCCACGCAATCGCCTTGTCAGCCCAAAGGATGACGATGACGAAAACGCAGATGCCAAACAGAGGGATCATAACCCATTCGTTAAACAGGAAACTCATGACTTACCCCGATTTTTTCACTGGAGCCACGCCTGGCATTTTCGGGGCCATCGCAGCTGGGATTGGTGGTTTCGCAGGAGCGGCCGCTGCCGGTGTGCCTGCATTCGGGTCATTGGCAAAGATCTCACGCGGGATCACCACACCCTTGTCGCTCAGTTTCTGGATAAAGCTTGGGATGGTACCAGTTGCCTGGAAGACACCCTGGATCTTTCTGTTTTTGTCGTAACCGGTTTCTTTGAATCTGAAGATTTCAGCCAAAGTCACCACGTCTCCTTGCATGCCCGCCACTTCGGTGATGCTCAGGATCTTACGGCTTCCGTCGGACAGACGGGAAATCTGCACAATCAGATTCACCGCACCGGCGATCTGTTCACGGATCGCACGCATTGGCAGGTCCATACCGGACATCATACAAAGTGTTTCCAGACGGGCCACACATTCACGCGGAGAGTTGGCGTGAGTCGTGGTCATGGAACCATCGTGACCCGTGTTCATGGCCTGCAACATGTCCAGGGCGGCGCCGTCACGGCACTCACCGACGATGATGCGGTCAGGACGCATACGCAGGGCATTCTTGATCAGGTCACGGATGTGAATGGCGTTAGAACCTTCCATCGAAGCCGGGCGGGTTTCCAGGCGCACGACGTGCTCCTGTTGCAGCTGCAGCTCGGCCGCATCCTCGACCGTGATGACACGTTCGTTGGACGGGATGAAGGAAGACAGCATGTTCAGCAGGGATGTTTTACCTGAACCGGTACCACCAGAGATCACCACGTTCAGACCGTTTTCCACGCAGATGCGCAGGAAGTCGATCATGTTCTTGGTGATACTTCCGTAACCGATATACTTTTCAGCGGTGATACCACCTTTTTTAAATTTACGAATGGTCAGTGCCGGTCCGTCAATGGCCAAAGGCTCAATCACGGCGTTCACACGCGAACCGTCCTTCAAACGCGCATCCACGTACGGAGTCGAGTCATTGATCTGACGACCCAGTGGTGTCACGATACGCTCGATAATTCGGCGCAAGTGATCGTTGGAGGTGAAGGTCACAGGGCTGAGCTGAACCTTACCACTTTTCTCGACGAAGACCCGTTTATTACCGTTAACCATGATCTCGGTGACATCCGGATCGGCCAGAAGATCTTCCAAAGGCCCCAGTCCCAGTGCTTCTTCCAAAACTTCTTTGATCAGTTTGGAGCGCTCTTCACGCGCGACATCCGGGGCCTCGCGGTCCACGATCAGGGTGATTTCGCGTTTGGTTTTTTCGCGAACTTCTTTTTCTTTGTTTTCATCCTGCTTGCCGTCGACCAGAAGCTTTTTCAGATCCACGGTGCGGATCAGTTCGTTATGGATGCGGATTTTCAGCAGGGTGCGGGCATCCATTCCTTGAGTGTTGACCGTGCCACCCGCATCGCCAGAGGCTGCGGCTGCCGGAGCCGGCTTCGGACGCGCCACGGTTTTCAGGCGCTGCAAAATACCGCCGGTCAGTTTACGGGCGACATCATAGTACGCCGCTGTGACTGGTGCTTTGGGCGCCGAGATCACAAAAGGGGTGTACTTTTGCAGGGACATCATGGAAGTGGCTTCATCCTGAGGAATAATTCCCAGGAAAGGAAGTTGCAATTGATTTGAAATCGTTTGCGGGGAAAGACCCGTTGGAGAAGCTTTGTTGATCACTAACTGGAACATGTCTTTCGGGAATGTGGCCGACAAAAGCTCATTCACCAGACGCTGAGTCTGCGTCACGACCAGAACTTCCGGAGTCGTCACGATCATGATGGCGGTGGCTTCCTGAAGCACGGCCATTTGTGCCGGGCCCAGATCGGTACCCACGTCGACGATAATGAATTTATAAGCGCGAGAGAAAAACTCCAGCAGTTTTCCCAAAAGATCCGGATTGATGTTCAGGCTTTCTTCCGGGCCACGAACTGCACCCAGGTAAGCCAAACCTGACTGGTGCATGGTCACAAGAGTGTTCATTGGCTGGGAGTTCAAAGATCCCTGGAAGCTTGCAAGTTCTTTCAGTGTCTTTTGGGGTTTCAGACCCATGATCACGTTCTGATCGCCGACGCTCTTGGCATCGGCATCGATCAGAAGAACCTGGCTGCGGAGTTCGTTCATGATGGTGCAGGCGAAATTGGCTGCGAAGACGGATTTTCCAACGCCGCCTTTACCGCCAACCACTGCGATGAGATTACAATTAGGATTGATAGCCAAACAGACCTCCAGCTTTCCTATCGGCTGAAACAGGAGGTCCGTTTACGAGACCCTAGTCGCGTAAACGGAACTTCTTCTTAATTTGCTCAGCCCCGGAGCTGGCGGAAGTCTTAACTATCGGTGTAACAAAGACCACGAACTGGCTTTGTTGCTTGATGAAGTCTTTGGATGCATACAGGCTGATGATCGGGTTCTTCTGACCTGCCGGACGATTGTACCCGGTCGAGGTCGAGTTACGAATCAAACCACCCACAGCCGCACTTTGACGGTCGCGCACCGTCACGGTGGAGGTCATTTCATTCGCACTGGTGATTGGCGCACCGCTTGGAGTGTTCCCCAGAAGGCTGGACACCTTAAAGGCCATTTCCATGTGCACACTGCCGGATTTTTCACCCAGCAAAACAGGGGTGATCGCCGTCACGATACCGACCTCGGCAAAGGCAGTTCCTTGGGTGCCGTCTTTACCGATGACCGGATAAGGCTGATTGGTCACCTGTTTGATTTCACCTTTTTTACCGTCTTCCACGATCAGGCTGGTGCTTTCAAGCACGCGGGCATGGCCGTGTTGTTTTGCCCAGTTCAGTTTGGGCAAAAGATTGGAAACAGTTCCGGTGATCGAGCTGATCACACCACCCGGAGAATCGCCACCGGTCTGGAAGGTCATCTGCGAGTTGTCACCCAGTTCCGGAGTGAACTGGAACTTGAAGGCCTTGGAATAGTCCTTGTTCAGTTCCACATAATGCACCACCAACTGGATCATTTTGCTTGGTGGTTTCGCCGGAGCTTCCTTGATCTGGATCAGGTTGATCACACCATCATTCGCCGGGCGGCGTTTTTTGATCACACCTTTTTCCTCGGCGGCCTCGATCACGATATCGGGCAGATAGGTTTTGGCGATGATCTCGGCACGTTTGGCTTCCTCGTCAGAATTGGCCCAGCCCTGCAGAATGATTTTTTCATTCACGGCACGGACTTCGATTTCCGGGTTGTTGATGTCGCGGGCAATGAACTCTGCGATTTTCTTTTGTGCCAGCGGGCTCAAGGTAACAAGCGAAGACGCCTGTTCACCGAACTGCTGAACAACGTTATAGATACGCGCCAGATCTTTTGGCAAAAGGATCTGGCCGTCGACAACCACGCGGTTGTTCACGATCTTGATGTTAATACCCTCGATGTCACCCAGAAGGGCGCGCATCTCGCGTACAACCTTGTCCAGTTTGCTTTTCTTGACGTCGATGCGGAATTCCGCAACGATCTTGCCGTTTCGTTTGTCGTGAATGGTCAGGGTCGCAAAACCTTCACCTTTCGGCGTGAAACGAATCACATTCAGATCTTTGGCATACGCCGCAGTCACGATTCGGCGGAAGTCACCTTTGAATTCAATGCTGTCCGGAAGCGGGGGAAGCTTCTCGTCCTGCTCAATGCCGAGGGTGAGATTGATGAATTTGCGAGAACGATATACGCCCTCTTCACCTTCTGAGGATGATGTCGGCGAGGCTTCCAGTTCTTCCTGGGCCCAGGCCACATTTCCACTGATCATAAACAGACTGAGCAGTCCGGTGATCAGAAATTTACGTCTCATATATCCCCCTTCAATTCCCCTAAATCAGACCCAATTACAAAGTTTGAAACCCGTTGGCGCGTGGTCTTTGTGCTGGCGGAGGTGCTGCCCTCTGTTGTTGAACCGGTGGTACGTAAGGTCGTGGCGGCATCGCGATTGCCGGTGCTGCCGGAGCGTCCATAGAAACCATCGGTTTTCCCAATACACTGTCAGAAGTCGAACTTGGCATGCGCGGCGGAATTGTTCTGTCGCTTGGATTTCTCAAAGCCATGAACAAGTTCCCCGGAGCCGTGGAAAGAATATAGAACAGATCCTGCGCCTCTTTCGGCGTCGCTTCGACCGTGATTGTGGTGTACTTGGTGTCACCAGTCAGGGCGATCTGGGTCAGGTTCTTTCCGGTTGAATCCAGTTCAAACATGCGTGGAATGTTATTCACAACACTCACACCCGTTGCCAGAACGACCACGTCGTTCATCATGGTGAAGACTTCACGGCGCTGGTTCACACCTTTGCCGGAATCCACCGCGGCGTAAATATCAATACGGTCCCCAGGGCGGATCAGTTTCGCAACCCCGCGCACTTCATCCACGGGAATGGTGACAGCACGTTTGCTGGGCGCAACCTGCAGGGAAATCCCTGTGTCCGGGCCCGGAGTCAAAAGGTTGTTCTTCACGACCATCTGGCCTTTTCTGATTGGCACGGCCGCCACGTTACCGATGATTTCGTCAGGAATCGTGATGGCATCAGGCTGGATGAAATCCGCCGGAAGCTCTTTGGTTTCAACCATCGTGTCGTAGATGGTCTGCATTTCGGCGATGTCTTCCTTGGCTACGACCACACGCTTAGTGGAACCGAAGCGTTTGTCGTACTCGGCCTTTTTTTCCTGGGAATAGCTGTACAGCAGGAAGGTCGCAAAGACACCTGCTGCAATCGAAAGCCATAAATTTCTAGTTTCGTTTGATCCCATAATGTCCCACTCTCTTAGCTTCCGGTGCCTGCGCACTCGGAGTTAAGGCAAATTCCATACGTCGTTTTAATCCAGATCGGATTCACCGAAAGAGTTTCGTTTCTTCCGCCGGGAAGAGAACGGGTTCTTTCGTGTTCCGGTTTTGTTCCCGCAATTTCAGCGGCTTCACGCTGCAAAGCCATGAAGTCAATGCGGCGGGAACTTGCCACCCAGTCATTGGCACCTTCTTTGGTGTTTTCAGACAGGGTTCCATGCACACGCATGCCGACTTTATCGTACGTCAGGGCCACGTCCGCATTCGGAGTGGAACGGAAGTAAGTCAGATTGGCGCGGTTGCGGAAAGTTTCAAAAGCATAGTTCCGGGAGGCAATGGAATTGAGGATCCCGGTGTGAATGGCGCCGAAGAACCCCAAAGAGAAGTTCACCAGCAGCACGATCACAATGATAATAGGGACGAGCTCTAAAACAGCCATCCCTTTCTCGTTATTTATGGAGGATTTGCGTTTTTGCTTTTTCAGCATCCGTTGTCCTCCGAGGGAATATAGCCTGCGGTGTCGCGGGCCAGTTCCTTAAAGCGTTGATCCAGATTCAAAACCGCCTCATAGCGACGCTTGATCTGAAGTTCGTAACATTCTTTCTGAGTCGGCTCACGAATCAGGAAGGCGGTCACTTTGGCACTGAAACCTGCATCGTCCTCGTTTGTCGGCCCCAGGAAGGCGACCTTCAGGCTGAGCAGTTTGGCTGTAAAATCAAAACGCACGCCCACTTGCGGGACGCGCTCTTCGGTGTAGCGATAGTCGCTGTCAAAGGTGCGACCGGATTCACCACCACCACGAACATCAATCTGCGGGGACAGGACGAACCATCCGCCGTCAGGCTTGTTGAATAAAGGCTTAAGTTCACGGTTGTTGATCAGGGAAAGGTATTTGTCTTTGGCCATCTGTTCCTGCTTGTCCTGATCGATGTGCCCGGCTGCGTGGGCACGGGAAGCAGAAAACGCGATGTACTGGGCCACTTCGGCCATGGACAGAGTGAAGTTCAGAGCGAAGAAGACAATACAAAGCCCCGCCGCAATGACGATGGCAAAAATGAACTCTGCGGAAATCATTCCGCGTTCATTTTGTATTGTACTGGAGAAGCTCTTCGTTCTGCTCATTCTCTCCTTTTAAGGTTCTGCGGTCAGAGACCGGCGAACCTGGTTGGGATGCTTGGCCCTGGCGCTTTCCGGGGTGTCCCAGACGCCGGACTCAATCATTCCGGAAACTTTCTGCCAGGGGCTTGAGATCAGTTTCGCAAGATACTTGTTCTCGCGCAGCTGACCGGTTGCCCAGATCAGAGCTCCCACCATGAAAGTCATCAGCAGGACGGACTCGACAAGGAATTGGCCTTTGTTGTTGTTAACATGCCTTTTCATCTTGTTTCTCCGTCCCAGCCAATGTGATTTCCATCAATGGGTTTGAAACCTGCTCCTGTCGTGAGTTGCTGTTCAATGCGTGCACCCAGCCGCGGGCCTGATGTTTTAAAGGCCTCGGCCGGAGCAGTCATGAACGCCTTCAGGATAAAGAAGAAGGTCGCAAATAGTAAAAGCACATACTCTACGGTCATTGGGTCCCCCTTTTATTCCCAGCTTGATAGCGGAAATCGTCAGGAGAAACTAGTTACCGCTGAAGCCTGTGATATCACTAGCCAATGAACCGACTTTTTCTTCCATTGCGCTTTTGATTTTGTCTTTGAAGATAACCACCAAAGCGACTACAACCACCAGCAACAGGATGTATTCTGTCGCACCTTGGCCGCGTTCATTCTTCAATAGCTTCTTGGAAAAGTTCTTAAACTTCTTCATGGATGTTCCTCCTTAGAGACAATATCGGATAATTTTGGGATTCTCTTTAGAGGACGGATTACAGAAACTGAACAACGCGCACGTCTCATTTTGGGAAAATAAAAAGGGAGGTCCCTGGACCTCCCTGGCGTAAAGAACTTAGACGATTTCGCTCTATTTGCACTCTGCTTTGTCGGCGAAAGTCTTGCCAAGATCCTTGCCATCAAATTTGACAGTCACGGATTTTTCCGTCAGCGTGCCCTTACGGATGATTTTGGAGGATTTCTCGCCCCATTTCAGGCAGGCTTCCTCGCTGTCCAGTTTTTTGGATTCATCAGTCGGGTTTTTACCGTTGTAAGGTTTCAACGCCTCAGTTTCCTTTCCGGCGCAGGCCTTACGGCTGGTTGTGATCGTGCAATCACCGGCGTGGGCTGCAACAGATCCAAAAACAATCAAAGCGGCGATCAATGTGGATTTCTTCATGGATAACTCCTTAAATGGCGGACTCGATTTCTTCGTGCCCGTGTTTGGTTTCATTTTCTTTGTTTTTATTTTCTTTATGTCCGACCAGAATGTGAAGTTCACACATCATTTTGTGTAATTCTTCAGACTGGGTTTGCATGTCTTCCGTGGAGCCTGTGACGGCACCCATGGATGAAGCCACGCCTTGCAGGCTTTGATCAATCTGGGTCAGGGCTTTGTTCACCTGTTCAATGCCCTGGGACTGTTCATGGGACCCTTGGGCCACTGTTTGAATCAGCTCGGACACTGTGCGGGTGTTTTGCACAATGGCTTTTAAAGCCGTGTCGCTGTCTGCAGCCAGGCTGACGCCCTGCTTGGATTTTTCGGAAGCCTCGTGAATTAGAACACTGATTTCTTTGGCAGCCCCGGCGCTTTTTTGCGCCAGTGCCCGAACCGCGTCGGCCACAACGGCAAACCCTTTTCCTTGTTCCCCGGCACGCGCAGCCTCCACCGCCGCATTCAGCGCCAGCAGGTTCGTCTGAAAGGCGATGTCATCAATCATCGTCAGGATCTCTTCAATCTTTTTCGAATTGTTGGAAATCTCGCTGATCACCTGTACCAGACGTTCCAGTTTTTTCTGTCCTTCATCCACTGTACGCTGGCCTTCAACGGAGATATTCGCCGCCTGATTGGAGTTCAGCGAGTTCTGGCGAACTGTGGCGGTCAGCTCTTCCATGGATGCAACGATTTCCTCCAATGAGGCTGCCGTGGACGTGGAGCTTGAGGAGATCTGATCGCTGGAAGACACCAGCTCCGTCGCCCGATTGCGGATGGTGGAGGAGCTTTCATCCAGGCCGCCAGCAACCATGTTTAAGGACCTTTGAACTTTGCGGATGTTCCAGAAGCTGACAAAAAGCCCCAGTAAAAGGCTGACACCCACAACGGAGGAAAGAACGTAGATGGTCAGTTTGAAGTTCTTGGCGACGTTTTCAGCATTGCTTACACCGGCCATGTAGCTGTCATCGGTAAGTTTCTTCAGGGAATCATAGGCTTTGGTGTACTGGGTGTTGGAAGTCCCTTGCAGGATCTCTTCTGCGAGTTTTTCGTTTTCCTGATCAACGGCGCCTTTGAACTTTTCGCTTTCTTCCTGATAGGCCTCCCAGCCCGCCAGGAACTCTTCATAGGTTTTGCGAAGATCATCGGTGGTCAGCAAAGGATCCAGAACCTTCGAGTAAATCGTGATATTTCCAAGCAGGCTGTCCATTTCATCCAGAATCTGTTTGCGTTCGTCAGTGCTCTGGGTCGCCAGCAGGTTGAATTCCAGCTTGCGATAGTTGGCCAGATTAATGTTCAGATCCGCGGCTTTACTGACCGCCGGAAGCCAGACTTCGCCGATTTCCCCGGTGACCTTGTTCTGAAAGCGAAGGCGGTCCAAGGAAAGCAGATTGGTGATCAGGGCGATCGCCATCAACAGTCCGGTCACCATCAGAAAGCGGCCTTTGAGTGAAAGTTGGTTCATAAAAGGAATCCTCCGGCCAGATTCTTCGGAGTCCTTAAATGCCAATCCGAGTCTGGCTGGACCTTTTTGGGCGATCTACAACCTGAATACGAGGTGGTATTAATTCTGATATAAGTGAGTTTTGTTTAGAAAATTGGACCTAGGTTGGGGTCCTGTGTTGACGAAGGTCCTAAGACTCTCTAGATTGGGGCTTAGGAGACTTCTCAGCATGCCTAAGCACCTTGTTTTTCTCTACGCTTTTTGTGTGGTCATTCTATTCGTCGTGAACGTCGTCGTTTCCTAACGACGTCCGCGTGATTAGTTTTTCAGCGCGTAAATATCCGGATAATTTCTTCCGAGCTCTTCGGAATCCATTCCGTATCCAACAACATAACGGTCTTCAATAGTCTTTCCGATGTAATCAGCTTTGATTGGCAGTTCACGGCGTGCCGGTTTATCCAGCAGGGTCACGATTTTCAAAGATGCCGGAGCAGACGCAAACAGACGGCTTCTTAGGAAGCTCAAAGTTCTGCCGGTGTCGATGATCTCTTCAACCACGATCACGTGCTTGCCTGCGATGTTCACGGAGATGTCTTTTACAATCTTGATTGCGCCACCGCGCTCAACCGCCTGCACGTGAACGAAATCCACCTGCTGAGGCAGGTCCACTTTACGCATCAAATCCGCAGTGAAGTGGATGGAGCCGCGCAAAGGACAGATGAACACCACTTCCTTTCCTTCATAATCAGCTTCAATTTGGGAAGCCAGAGTCTCGACAAGTTCTTTGATCTCGTCGCTTGTCAGGAAGGGAACCATTTGATCTTTAAGTTGTGCCATGTTGTGTGCCTCTTACAAGTCGATGGAAGTGATGCCAGCAGCCTGCGCCATTTTCAGATAGCGCAAAGCCTCGGGATGTTGCGGATCCCGAATAAGGATATTCTCCCATTGTTCAGTGGCTTCAGCAATATTGTTTGAGTTGTAGTAAATCGCCCCAAGCTTCAGTCGAGCTGGAATAAGGTGTGGGTATTCGCGAATCAGGGACTTCAGATCCTTGATCGCACGCTCAGTCTGGCCCAGTTGCACATGAACTTCGGCAATGCGCATGGTGATTTCCGCTTTTCTGCCGGAAAGTTTTTGTGCCTTCAGCAGTTGTTCCAAAGCTTCATTGTAGCGCTTGTACTGATAATACAGGTCCGCCAGTTCCTCGTGTTTGGAGGCGATTTTTTCGTCTACAAACGGGTCCTGCTTGCCGGATTTTTTCTCTAGCTGAGATTGAGCATCCAGGAACACCTGTTTGCCTTCATCGTATTTGCCCAGGTCATTCAAAATGATGGACAGACCCACACTGGCGTCGGTGTAGGTCGGATCAATTTCCAGAGCACGACGGAAGGTTTTAATCGCCTTGCTGAACTGGCCTTTGTCGTAAAAGATCGTCGCCAGCATCTGATAAACTTCCGGGTTGCGGGTGTTTTGCAGAAGCATCTGGTTCAGAATCGGTTCGGCCATCTTGTAGTTCCCGTTGATGAAGTATCCACGGGCTTCAGAGAGCATATCGTCATGAAGAGCGTTCATTACTCAAGCTCCTTTTCAGCGTCTTTCAGTTCGCGACTGCCAGGGAAGTCACGGGCCAAAACGGCTTCGTATTTTTTTGCTTTCGCGGTGTCGCCGATTTTCTGTGCCGAGATGGTGGCACGGGAAAGGGCTTTGGCATCAAAGCCAAGGCCGCGATAATTATTGTAAAGACCTTCATAGCGGCCCAGAGCACTGTCGAAGATTTTACGTTTGAAGTAGAAATCCGCGATGTATTCCTCTTTTTCCGCCAGCATGCGAATCGCAGCGGTGCGCTTTTCTTTGGCTTCGGCCACGAACTCAGAGTTCGGATATTTCTTAATCAAATCAGAAAGATTCAAGATTGTGTCATTGGCCAGAGTTAGATCGCGGTCAATGGTGGAAGGAAGCTGGTTGTAATAGCTCATGCCGATGCGGAACTGAACATAGTCCGAGTTCGGCACGGTCGGGTGAAGCTCTTTGAACATCTGGTAAGAGACTTGGGCTTCGGCGTAGGATTCCTGTTTGTAGTAAACATCCGCGATTGCAAGTTCGGCTTTGGTGGCGAAGTTGCTGTACGGGAATTTGTTTTTTACTTCGGTGTAGCGACGAATGGCTTCTTCATAGCGCTCAGATTTGTCGTACTCTTCCGCAATGGCGAAAGCCCCTTCCGGCGTATTGGAGTTCTTTTCAGTGGAGGCACAGGAAACCAGAGTTCCCAGGGCCGCGAGAATGACTATGACTCGGAGCGTTTTCAACATAGAGGTAAATCATATTTTGACCAAGGTCCAGCTGTCAACGCGTCAAAAGCAGTGAGGATTTTTTAATCCACCCGGTAAGAGAGCCTGGGTATGTCACCTGCACCCAATCGCCTTGAGTGGTGTGGGCGACAACCTCCATTCCGCCGAATAAATCGAGGATGGAGACCTGGTTTTCACCTGGGGCGGTTTGCAACGCGACTTTCTCTTCGATGATGGTTCCGCGAGTCACCGACAGGTCATAGATTTTCAACCCCAGAAGCCCTGTAAATATAACAAAGCCCAGGGTCAAAATGACGGCTACGGTCGGGAATCTTGGCAGCGCGGTTTCTTCAGTCAGGGCGCGGCGTCTAGCGCCCGCATAGCCTAAAAGCAGCCATCCCGCGACAAAGAAAAGCAGAGTGGAAAGAATGAGATACGCCGTCAAGGGAACGGGTTGCAGCAGATTCTTTCGAAGGGTTTCGTAAGTTTCAATCTGATGTGGAACTTCCTTCACCTGCATCTGTGACAGCACAAACTTTAGTCCAGCCACTGCTGTGGAAAGTTCCGGTTCTGAATCCAGGGCTTTGCGCAGAAGGCCAACTGCCAGGGGCTTGTTTCCAAGCTGAAACTCACTCAACGCAAGATTGGTAAGAACCGTCGCGTTGTGCGGATCGTTCTGC
This sequence comes from Bdellovibrio sp. BIS2, assembly GCF_055398295.1. Lineage (NCBI taxonomy): Bacteria > Pseudomonadati > Bdellovibrionota > Bdellovibrionia > Bdellovibrionales > Pseudobdellovibrionaceae > Bdellovibrio > Bdellovibrio sp. BIS2. The sequence goes on from NZ_AP035879.1 coordinate 108,444, forward strand.
AGGGCTTTAGAGAAGCTTTCCTTCGCTTTTGCATAGTCTTTGGCGACATAAAACTGAGTTCCCTGCTTAAAAAGATCTGCAGAGGTCTCTGTTTGCGCCGCGCCTAGAGAGGGCAAAACCAGAAAAAGAAAGAACACAGAGAGCAATTTCAAGTTCGACATAGCTCTCAAAGTTTACAGATAAAAGTCTCTTGATGTCTAGGGCGTGGCTTGTCTTAGTCCTGACCCAGGAGTAAACTAGACGGGCATTTCAAAAAACAATGGGTCCTGCTTAGATTAGGCCCCGCGAAAGGTATTATGAGTTCTCTTGTAGGTCATCAGATACAGCAATCCGATAAAATCAAATCCATGGTTCAGGATCTTGTTGGCGAAGTTGGAAAACTAAACGCACAGATCACTGGCATTCGCGCTCCGATGGATGAATTTAAAGATTCTGGAAAACAAAAGATTGATCTTGCCGGTCAGTTCCGTGGTCGTCCTTTGCACTATCCGTACATGGGTACGGGCGCGGGCCGCGGTCCTTACGTGGAGCTTGAAGACGGCAGCGTGAAGTTGGATTTGATCAACGGTATCGGTATTCACCTGATGGGCCACTCTCACCCACGCGTGATCGCTGCTGCGGTTCGTGGTTCTTTGGCGGACATTCTGACTCAAGGCAACCTTCAGCCAAACAACGAATATCGCTTGTTCACTGAAAAAATGGTGAAACTTGCCAGTAAAAAAAGCCGCATGAAATATGCATGGATCGCCACTTGCGGTACCATGGCCAATGAAAATGCGCTGAAACTTTCCCGTCAGAAAAATTCTCCGGCTCGTTTTGTGATGGGCTTCAAAGATGCCTTTGCAGGTCGTTCCACAATGATGGCGGAAGTGACGGACAATCCGGCTTACAAACAGGGTTTGCCTGAATATCACGAGGTTCTGCGCGTTCCATTCTTTGACAAGCGCGATCCAAAATCCGGCGAAAAAGCTTTGAACGTGATGAAAGAGCACGTGGCAAAACATGAAGGCAACATTTCTGTCTTTGGTTTTGAACCGATGCTGGGTGAAGGCGGTTACCAGGCGGCTCCGCGTGAATTCTTCATCCCACTTCTGGATTTCTGTAAATCCAAGAACATCGCGATCTGGGCGGACGAGGTTCAGACCTTCACACGCACGGGTGAATACTTTGCTTATGAAACTTTGGATATTGGTCAGTACATCGACATCTGCACGATCGCAAAAACAGCCCAGGTGGGTGCGACTCTTTACACTGAAGAATACAATCCAAAACCAGGTCTGATCGCCGGCACGTTCTCGGGCTCCACGCCGTCTTTGACTGCGGGCATGGAAATGCTGGACATGCTGGGTGAAGGCTTCCTGGGTCCTCAGGGTCGTATCAATCAAATTCACAGACGCTTCATCGACGGCATCAACCGTTTGAATGAAACTTCCTGCAAAGGTATCGCGCAGGATGCGGGCGGCATGGGTCTGATGATTGCGTTCACTCCGCATGACGGAAAAAAAGAAAGCGTGAATGCCTTCCTGAACAAACTGTTCCAAAACGGCGTGATTGCTTTCCCTTGCGGGAAAGATCCGGTTCGTGCCCGTTTCCTGGTGCCGGCGATCATTGAAGACGCTGACATCGACATCGCTTTGAAAGCGATTGAAAAAACTTTGCTTGAAGGAGTCTAGTTGGACTTCATCGAGGCCTGCCGACAACTGATTGCTATCGACAGCTCACCCACTCACGGCAATAAAGAATTGTCCAAGTGGGTGGCGGCTTTCTGCCGTCAGCGTGGACTGCACGTTGAAGAGCAAGAAGAGGTTGTCGGGGACCTTGAGCAGGCCAATGTGATTGCCCGCCCGGTGGCAGAGCGCCCGGAAGCCGAGTTCCTGCTGCAAACGCACCTGGACACGGTGGATCCTGGACCGTTTTCACTTTGGACAGATACGGGCAGCAATCCGTTTGATGCGCACATCATCGACGGAAAAATCCATGGCCTGGGGGCTGCGGATGTAAAGCTGGATTTCCTGTGCAAGCTGGAGGCGCTGGCGTCTTTCGGAACCCATCGTGCGTGGCGCTTGCCGCCGGTGCTGGTTGGAACTTTCGGTGAAGAATCCGGCATGCAAGGGGCGCTGAAGCTGATTCGCAAAAACAAGATTTCTGCGAAGATGGCGATGATCGGGGAGCCCAGCGATTTGCGTGTGATTAATGCGGCAAAAGGTTTTGCCAGTGTTGAGATTCACGTGCCGTTCTCGGATGAAGAGATGCGCTATCGTGAAGAGCACAACCTGCGCGAAAGTACGTCGACTCAGTCCAAGATTTTCCGTGGCAAAGCGGCGCACTCTTCAACCCCGCATTTGGGGGAAAGTGCGATTGCCAAGATGTTTGAATATCTCATGATGCTGCCGGATTCGGTGAACGTCATGGAGATGGATGGCGGGATCAACTTTAACACTGTTCCCAGCCACGCGTTTCTGGAAATCGATATGGTGACTCAGATCGCAGAACCGATTTCGCGCAAGATTGCGAATATCTATCGCGCGGTGAAGGCTCTGGAGCTGGAGTTTTTGGATCACAAGGACGATGATTTTTATCCGACCACGCCGACATTGAATATTGGGCTTATCCGCACCAATGAAGGCGACATTCAGATTTCCGGTTCATGCCGGATCCCTCCGGTGATCACGCATGAAATCTATGAAGGCTGGATGGACCGTCTGCGCCAGGTGTGCGAAGCCAATGGTGCCACGTTCCGTGTGAATGATTATAAAAAACCCTTCCGAACCGAAGTGACTTCGATTCTGGCAAAGGGGTGTCTGGATGAATTGCGGGCGATGGGACTTGATGACAAGCCGATCACCCAGGCTTCCACCAATGAAGCCAGCATCTTCACCCGCGTGGGCATTGAATGTGTTTGTTTCGGTCCCGGAAAGAGGGAAGGAAATGTGCATACTCCTCAGGAGCATGTCTCTATTGAGGATCTGCACAAAGCTATTGAGTTTTATAAAAGGATCATCGAAAGGTTTTGTTTATGAGTTTCATAATACGTCCGGTACATCACGATGATTTGAATCAACTGGTGGACCTCGCCAAGCAGTTCAATCTTTTGAACCTGCCGGGTGATAAGAAAGTGATCGGTGAAAAGATCGATCGCAGTGAACAGTCGTTTGCAGGCAAGCTTTCCAAAACCCAGTCCGAATATCTTTTCGTTCTGGAAGACGTCGAAGAAAAGTACGTCGTGGGAAGTTCCCTGGTACTGGCCAAACACGGCAACGATGAAGTTCCCCACAGTTATTTCAAAATTTTCAAACGCGACCATTTTTCCCAGGACTTGGGAGTGGGCTTTATTCATCAAGTTTTGCGCTTTCAGCTGGATTTTGACGGTCCAACAGAAATCGGAGGACTTCTTGTTGATAAGTCTTACAGACGTCGTCCGGAAAAACTGGGAAAGCAAATCAGTCTTTCCCGTTTCCTATACATGGGTCTTTACCCGGAACGCTTTGAAGACCGTGTGCTGTGTGAACTGACGCCGCCACTGACAGATGAAGGCCGCAGTGAATTCTGGGAGGCTCTGGGCCGCCGATTCACCGGTCTTCCTTATCAGGAAGCGGATCTTCTTTCCCAATCCCACAAAGAGTTTATCGAAAGTCTGTTCCCGCAGGATGATATTTATCTTTGCCTGCTGGACGCCAAAGCACGTCTGGTTTTGGGCCGTGTGGGTGAAGCCACGAAGCCTGCCCAGCATCTTTTGGAAAGCATCGGCTTTAGTTATCTGGATGAGGTCGATCCTTTCGATGGCGGTCCTCATTATGGCGCAAACGTGTCCCAGATTCTGCCCATCACCCAAGGTCGTCGTCTGCGGGTGACCGAATTCAAGGATGCTGCTTATAAAGAGCAGGGCCTTGTTGCGACAACGGGTGAGGAGTTTAAAGCCTCCCTGGCTTCAGCAGATGTGCGCGGCAATGATGTGGCGCTGGCGCCAAAAGTGCGTCAGCTTCTGGGCATTGAAGTCGGCGAAGAAATTTATATGTCTCCATTTAATTACAACAGAGGAAAATAGAAAATGAGCACCACCATCTTCCCAATCAAATACAAAGGTGACTTTATCAACGGACGTTTTGTTCCGGTCAGCAAAGGGGACGGCGAGTTCAAGGACATCAGCCCCGCCGACTTGTCTGATCTTGTCATGACGGTGCCATTTAAAAATGACCACATTGACGAAGCCTGCGTGGCGGCGAAAAAGGCCTACATGGGCTGGGCGATGCTGTCTGTGGACGAGCGTCGCGGCTATCTGATGCGTTTGAAGGAGCTGTTTGATTCTCACGCGGAACAAATGGCGCAGGTGATTTCCCGTGATACGGGGAAGCCGACCTGGGAAGCGTTGACCGAAGCCAAAGCTTTGGGCGCAAAAATCGACATCACATTGAATCAGTCTTTGAATCTGGTGGCGGAAGAAAGAATTCCCAACGCTCTTCCGCAAGTGGAAGGTGTAATTCGTTATCGCTCTCGCGGGGTGATGGCGGTAGTGGGTCCGTTCAATTTCCCGGCGCATTTACCCAACGGCCACATCATTCCGGCGTTGATCGCGGGCAATACCGTGGTGTTCAAGCCTTCCGAACAGACACCGGCCGTGGGTCAGTTCATGGCGGAAATCTATGAAAAAGCCCAGTTCCCGCCAGGCGTCTTCAATCTGGTTCAGGGTGCCGGCGCGGCCGGGGGACGTTTGGTTGCCAACGAGCATGTCGACGGGATCTTGTTCACGGGTTCTTACGAAGTCGGTTTGAAAATCAAGCAAGAGACTTTGAATCACTACTGGAAAATCCTGGCTCTTGAAATGGGTGGTAAGAACGCCACGGTTGTCTGGGATGATGCGGATATGGACAAGGCCATCTATGAAAGCCTTGTGGGTTCGTATATGACCGCAGGTCAGCGCTGTTCCTGCACCAGCCGTATTATCCTGCACCCGAAAATCGCTGACGAGTTCACAGAAAGATTCTATCAGGCGGCAAAAAAGCTGACGATCGGTCACTGGACAGAAAACAACTTCATGGGTCCGTTGATCAATGAAGCGGCGGTGGAAAAATACATCCGCTTCCAGGAAATCGCCAACCGCGAAAACTGTGAAAGCCTGATGCGCGGTAAAGCGTTGGATTTGAAACACAAAGGTTACTATGTGACGCCGTCGATCCATCTGGTGAACAAGTTTGATCCAAACAGCGTTTATCAGAAAAGCGAGATCTTTGGCCCGAATGTGGCGATCTATCAATCTGACAACTTTGACGAGGCGATGAATATCGTGAACTCTTCAGGTTATGGCCTGGTGATGGCGCTGTTCTCTAAGAACAAGGAACTTTACGAGCAGGCTTTGTTGAAGGCGCGTGTGGGTCTTTTGAACTGGAATCGCACGACCAACGGATCCAGTTCCCGTCTGCCATTTGGTGGCATGGGTAAGTCCGGCAATGATCGTCCTTCTGCGCACTTTGCAATTCAGTACTGCACGGTTCCGGTGGCGAGCCTTGAAGATACGACTCCTTTTGACCCGACAAAAATTTTGCCGGGCATGAACTTGGACATGAAGTAATGAAGAAAACGATTTTGGTTTTGATTCTTGCGGTGGTGATCCTTTTGGCCTCTGTCGGTGGCGGCGTGGCCTATTTGGCCTATCAGTTTACCAACTCCCGTCCCAGCGATGTGGCTCAGGATGTGGTTTACGAAGTCACTCCGGGAAAAGGCTTTGCCACGATTGCCAAAGAGCTTGAAGAAAAGGGCCTTGTGAAAAACGCCACGTTCTTTAATCTTTTTGCCCGCTTTAAAGGGGATCGTTCCAAAATCAAAGTCGGTGAATACCTTCTTCGCACGAACATGATTCCGGCTGAAGTCCTTGAGGCCATCACATCCGGGAAAAGCATCGCCCGAAGCTTCACGGTCAGTGAGGGCCTGAGCACTTACGAGATTGCCGAACTTTACGAAAAGCAGGGCTTCGGCACGGCCGAAAGCTTCATGGCTTTGGTGCGTGACCCGGCTTTGATTCAAAGCCTGCTGGGTGAAAAGGCTGACAGTCTGGAAGGTTATTTGTTCCCGGAAACCTACATGCTGACCAAATACACGGACACCAAAACGCTGATTTCAAACATGGTGAAGCGTTTCTTGTACGTTTATAACGAGGTGATGGCTCAGGCTGAAATCAAATCCATGACCCGCAATCAAGTAGTGACGTTGGCAAGCATCATCGAAAAAGAAACGGGTGCGCCGGAAGAAAGGCCTTTGATTTCTTCTGTTTTCCACAACCGTCTGGCGAAAAAAATGCGCTTGCAAACAGACCCGACAGTCATTTACGGAAAAGCCGAGGCATTGGGTAAAATCGTGATCAACATCACGCGCGCCGATCTGCAAACGCCCACTCGTTATAACACCTATGTGATCTATGGATTGCCTCCGGGGCCGATTGCGAACCCGGGGCGTGAAGCGATTTTGGCGGCGGTCAAGCCTCAGGAAAGCCAGTATTTGTTCTTTGTCAGTCAGAACGACGGGACCCATGTGTTTTCTGAAGACTACAAAGGTCATCAGCGTGCGGTTCAAAAATTCCAGTTGGATCGTAAAGCGCGTGAAGGAAAATCCTGGAGAGACCTGCAAAAACGCCCGACCACTCCGGATAAAAACTAGGGCTCAAAGCCCTCGGGAGCTGTCGCCCGGTCGAAGGATTTCGTATGCGGGTTGTAACGGAAGATATTTAATCTAGGCACCATCTGCTCATCATAAGTTGGTGCCACAATCTCAAAAGTCCCGTCCTTGTCCACATCTGTCAGTGCCAGATTCGTGGCATTTCCCTGAACCAGCACAAACCCGTCACGGGTTTCATACAGCGGCAGTCTTGCCATCAAGGTCAAGCCTTCGGCGGCGGCATCATAGACTTCCAAGCTTAAGCTGTTGCGGCTTTGGATTTTAAGAACCACCACTTTGGGGCCGTCCGGGCCCAGGGTGCCGTCCACTTTGGCGACGATCTTGCGCTCTGAACTTAAAAAAGCATCTTTGACTTTTCCGCGCAGGGAAGGGACCACGGCCACCACGGTCAAAGCCATGGCAATCAAGGCAAGGGCTCCCATAAGGATGATTTCTTTTTTCTTAAATGTCGTATCAGAGGTGGTCGCGTTCATAGGGAAAGTCTGCCATAAAAGTCGTTGAATGAAAAAGCATAACCGCATTAGGATATTCCCTGGCCCAAGGGCCAAGGAGTGCATGTGGCAAAACTGGTAGTTTCTAAATTTGGCGGCACCTCCATGGGAGATGCAGACTGTATGCTTCGCAGTGCGGAAGTCAGCTTCCGTCAGGGTTCAGGCCTGGTGGTAGTGTCTGCCACCTCCGGCACCACGAACGATCTGATTGCTCTTGGCAAAACGGCTGAATCCCAGGCTTGGCCGGAATCAGAAAAAATCCTTTCCAAGATTCAGGATAAACACAACAAGATCGCCCAGGATCTGAAGCTGCCTGCCGATGCTCAAGTGAAATTGGATTCTTTGTTTGAAGAAATGAGCTCTTTGGCAAAAGGTGTGCACCTTTTGAAAGACTGCTCTGTCAAAGCCATGGACACCCTGATGAGTCTGGGTGAAAGAATGTCTTCCGTGCTTTTCACCGAAGCGATGTCTCAGGTTCTAAAAAAGCATAACTCCACAAAATCCGCGGAACTTCTGGATGTGCGAACAGTTCTGCGCACGGATGATCAGTTCGGTAAAGCCAAGCCACTTACAAACGAGGTGGCCAGTCTTTGCCAGAAGAATCTTTCATTCCTGCGTGACGGAAAGAAAGTCGTGTGCACGCAAGGTTACATCGGCATGACCGAAGAGGGTATCACCACAACGTTGGGTCGCGGTGGCAGTGATTATTCGGCAGCGATTCTGGCGGAAGGTGTGTCTGCCGATGTTTTGGAAATCTGGACAGATGTGGCGGGGATTGCAACGACCGATCCGCGCCTGTGTCCGAAGGCTCAGCCGATCAGTGAGATTTCATTCAAAGAAGCTTCCGAACTAGCCACTTTTGGCGCGAAAGTTTTGCATCCGGCGACATTGCTGCCGGCAATTCGTAAAAATATTCCGGTCTTTGTGGGCTCGAGCTTTGATGCTGAGGCCCGTGGCACCTGGGTGCGCATGGATGTGGAAGATCACCCTCTGATTCGTGCGATGGCGCTTCGAAAAAAGCAGGTGCTCGTAACCCTTTCCACCCCGGAAATGCTGTACGCGCATGGCTTCCTGTTCCAGATTTTCAAAATCTTCAATGATCATAAAGTCAGTATTGATGCAATTACGACTTCTGAGATTTCAGTCAGCGTGACTTTGGATGACTCGACTTTGCTGAACAAAAATCTGATCAAGGATCTGTCCCAGATTGCGGATGTTCAGGTCGAAGAAAACCTGGCGCTGATTTCTTTGATCGGAAACAACATCAACCACACGCCGGGCTTGGGAAAAAGAATTTTCGAAGCCATTCCAGACATCAATGTTCGCATGATCTGTCTGGGCGCCAGCAAACACAACTTCTGCTTCCTGGTGGCTGACGAGCATGGCCCCGAAGCCATTAAACGCCTGCATGCTTGTTTCATTGAAGCCGGCATCGAAGAAATGGCCTAAAAGGTACCTGCTTACTTTTTCCGAAGCGTCGCGTAAGGAGATTTACGAATGGAAAAGAATGAATTTTACAAGTTGCTGGAATCTAGGAAGTCCATTCGCAAGTATAAGGCTGAGCCGATTCCTAAAGACGTGATCGAGCGAGTATTGGCTGCGGGAATGCAGGCGCCGTCGGGAAAGAATCGTCAGAACTGGCGCTTCTTTGTTGTGACGGGAAAAAAGCGCGACGAGTATTTGAAGTATTCGCAAAAATCCTGGCTGGGCATCAAAGACATTTTGTCGCAAAGACTGAAGCCGTCGCTTTATGATTTCACAGAAAGATTCTTCTACACACTCGGCGATGCGCCGGTGATTGTGTTTGCGTATTCCCATAATGACTCTGAAGAGCGCTATCACACCAGCATTGGTTCGGTGTACATGGCGGTGGAAAACATGAATCTGGCGTGTCTGGTGGAAGGCCTTGGCAGTTGCACGATGGGCGCTCCACTAGAGATCAAGGAAGAGGTCGATCAGTTCCTGGGTGTGGATAAACTTCCGGAATACCAGCGAGGGGAGCTGGAACTTTTGTGTGCGATGGTGATGGGATACCCGGATCACAATCCCCCCAAAGCCCCCCGCCAAACTGAGGGCCGCGTAACTTGGCTTGAATAAAGTAAGTTAAGTACATAAAATTATTTGGTTTTGTATGAACAAAGGGGTCCATTGGGCCCCTTTTTCATTGGCTTAAAACCACCTCAATCGAATAGACGGTCTTTCAGAAGGCGCTTTCCCCGTAAAGCCCGTGGTCATCGGGCCTGAAAAACCTATAAGCTCTCGATTTCTTTTGTTTATTCGGTGGTTTTCCCTATCCATAGAATGGGGATTTTGATATATCGCTTCCCCTATGAATCCAGTTGAAGCCTTAAAGACAAATCCCTTTGTCCTTGCCCCTATGGCCGGGATCACGGATCACGCTTTTCGCACCTTTATCAAAAAATTAGATGCCAGTGTTGTCGTCACCGAACTTGTCAGTGCCAGTGGTATTGAATACAAGTCCGATCGCACTTTGAAGCTGATGAGCTTTGATGAATCTCAGCGCCCCATCGGCATCCAGCTTTTTGGTGAAGAGCCCGAGATCGTGGCCCGCGCCGCCCAGGTGGCCGAGGCGGATGGTTGTGACTTTGTCGATCTGAACTTTGGTTGTCCTGTTCCGAAGGTCGTGAAAAAGGGGGCGGGTTCCGCGATCCTGAAAGACCCGGCGGCCGTGCAAAAGATGGTTTCCACTGTCAAAGCGGCGATTAAAATTCCTCTGACAATCAAGATCCGCACGGGCTGGGATGCGAATTCCCGCAACGCCACTGAAATTTGTAATATTGCCTACAACGAAGGGGTTTCCTGGGTTGCGATCCACGGGCGCACCCGTGCGCAGGCCTATACCGGACTTGCGGACTGGGACTTCATCGCGGATGTTAAAGCCAATACCAAGATTCCCATTCTTGGAAACGGAGACATCCTCACTCCTCGTCAGGCCAATTTAAGACTGCAGCAGTCCGGTTGTGACGGGGTGATGATCGGCCGTGGGTGCCTTAAAAACCCGTTTATCTTCATGGATGCCCTGTCCTTGTGGCGAGGCGAGCCGATTAAGGACGTGAAGAGGGATTATGTGAGTCTGTTCCAGGGTCTGCAAAAAGAGATCGTGGCGCATTGTGATGAGCACATCACCGGGATCCAGCTCAGAAAGTTTGCAGCTTGGTTCTCAACAGGGTATTCTGGAGCGGCTCAATTCCGTAAGAATCTATTCCAGTCCAAAAGCAATGACGAGATCATGGCCTTAGCGAATGAGTTTTTCGCAAGTATTGGAAATGTAGAACAAGAAGACACCAGTCAGGAAGATTTCTTAATGGGCGGTCACGGTTAACAAACCGTGAACTGCAGGGGCCTCTGATGGCGTTTTGACAAGAGCCTGACGAGCATTTGTTTTGATTTTAGTTTAAGTTTTAAGTGTTTTGTTTTTAGAGAGTTTCATAACGAAGGGTAAATATGATTCAAGATCCGAAGAAAATTAGAAATATCGCGATCATCGCGCACGTCGACCACGGTAAGACGACACTGGTTGACCACTTGATTAAACAAGCAGGTACTTTCCGTGACAATGAGCACGTTGAAGAGCGCCTGATGGACTCCATGGATCTTGAGAGAGAGCGTGGGATCACGATCGCGGCAAAGAACGCCTCCTTCATGTACAAAGATATCAAAGTTAATATCGTCGATACACCGGGGCACAGTGACTTCGGCGGCGAGGTTGAGCGTATCCTGAACATGGTTGATGGTTGTATCCTTCTTTGCGATGCTTCCGAAGGTCCATTGCCACAGACTCGTTTCGTTTTGAAAAAAGCTCTTGAGGGCGGCAAAAAAGTTATCGTTTGTATCAACAAAATTGACCGTTCTGATGCTCGTATTCAGGAAGTTCATAACGAATTGTTCGACTTGTTCATCGATTTGGATGCAACTGAAGAGCAATGTGATTTCCACACTGTTTACGCTATCGCGCGTGAAGGTATGGCGACTTTGGATCCAGCGGTTAACACTGGTTCCCTGGAAGTTCTTTACGATGCAATCGTAAACCTGGTTCCGCCTCCAACTATCGAGGAAAACGCTCCACTTCAGGTTATGGTTTCCAACATCTCTTACAATGACTACGTAGGTCGTCTGGCGATCGGTCGTATGAGAGCCGGTACCATCAAAGTGGGTGACGAAGTTCTTTGCGTTCAGGCGAACGCTCAGAAGAAAGTTAAAGTATCCGCATTGTTCCAGTACAAAGTGAACTCCCAGGTTCCTGCTCAGGAAGTTGGCGCGGGTGACATGGTTGTTATCGCGGGTATGGAAGATTTCACTATCGGTGACACCATCACTTCTGTTTTGGATCCTCGTCCACTTCCGCGTATCCGCGTTGAAGAGCCGACAGTGGGCATGGTCTTCTCTGTCAACAACGGTCCTTTCGCCGGCCTTGATGGTAAGAACGTGACTTCCCGTAAAATCATCGACCGTCTGGACAGAGAGTTGTTGTACAACGTGGCTATCCGCGTGGAAAAAACGGACTCTACAGATGCGTTCAAAGTTGTGGGTCGTGGTGAGCTTCAGTTGGGCGTTTTGATCGAACAAATGCGCCGTGAAAACTTCGAGCTTCTGGTTTCCAAACCGACTGTTGTCTTCAAAGAGGAAAACGGCAAGAAAATGGAACCAATGGAGATCGCGGTTATCGATATCGAAGATGCTTACGTTGGTGCCGTGACTGAAAAGTTGGGTAAACGCAAAGGTGTGATGACTAACATGGTTCAAAAGGGTTCCGGCCGTACTCGTCTGGAGTTCCGTATTCCTTCCCGTGGTTTGATCGGTTACCGTTCTGAGTTCCTGACGGACACTCGTGGTACCGGTTTGCTGAACACCCAATTTGACGGTTGGGATGACTATCGTGGTGAAATCGAACACCGTTTGAACGGTGCGATGATTTCTGACCGTAAAGGTACTGCGACATCCTACGCGATCTGGAATCTTCAAGAGCGTGGTGTCATGATGGTTGAGCACGGTGATGAAGTGTACGAAGGCATGATCGTTGGTGAACACGCCAAGGAAAATGATCTAGAAGTGAACATCACTCGTGAAAAGAAATTGTCAAACGTACGTGCTTCGGGTTCTGATGAAGCTATCCGTCTGGTTCCGGTGAAAAAATTCACTTTGGAAAGAGCGATGGAATGGATCAAAGAATCTGAGCTGATCGAAGTGACGCCGAAGCACATCCGTCTTCGTTTGCGTGAACTTGATCCGCACAAACGTGCAAAAGCAGCGAAGGAATAATGAGTACGAACGTCGCCATTGAAATAAAAGATCTGACAAAGAAGTACGACGACAAGATCGCCGTCGACGGAATCAATCTTGAAATTTACAAAGGCGAATGTTTCGGGCTTCTTGGTCCAAACGGGGCTGGCAAATCTACAACCATGAAAATGATGTATTGCTCAGCCCTGGTTTCAAGCGGGGAACTTTATGTTCTTGGCCTGAACGTAAAAAAGAATTTCCGCGAGATCAAATCTCGCATAGGGGTCGTCCCGCAAGAGGACGGCCTTGATCCTGACTTTACAGTCCTTGAAAACCTTCTCGTCTACGCAAGCTTTCATAATATCCCTGTTGCTGAGGCCGATCTTCGAGCCCAGGCCTTGTTGCGTCTGATGAAGCTGGAAGAATATCAGGACCGCTCGGTGGAAACGCTGAGCGGTGGCATGAAGCGCCGTCTGGCAATTGCCCGGGGCCTGATTAACTCTCCGGAAGTGGTTTTCCTGGATGAGCCGACCACGGGTCTTGACCCGCAGGCGCGAGTTTGGATCTGGGACTTCTTCAAGCATCTAAAATCTGAGAAAAGCACTTTGGTGCTGACCACCCACTATATGGAAGAAGCCGAGCAGATGTGTGATCGTGTGGCGATCATCGATGGCGGCCGCATTCTGACCGTCGGTAAGCCCCGCGATCTGATTCGCGATCTGATCGGCAAGGAAGTGGTGGAGTTCGACACCAATCCGGTGGATCTGAATTATTACCTGGGCCGTTTGCGCGCCGAGGGGTTCTCGTATCAGGTGATCAAAGACACCGTGTCTGTTCTGGTGAAGGAAAATCAGGAGGGCCGTCGTGTCGTGGACCTGATTGCCAGTGATAAGATCTTTATCCGCAAGCCGACGTTGAACGACGTCTTTTTGAAGCTTGCGGGTCATCAACTGAGGGACGAATAATGAAGCTGAAAGACTGCTTTACCATTCCCACAGTGAACAGCGGCGCCATGAAAGTATGGTCCCGCAATTTTATGTACTTTAAAAAGACCTGGCTTGTGTCCCTGTTCTGGATTGTGCTGGAGCCAGTGATCTATCTGGGAGCCATTGGATTTGGTCTTGGCGCCTTTGTGAACAACATGGGTGGCATGTCTTATATTGAATTCTTCTTCCCGGCGTTGTTGTCCACGACAGCGATGATGGTGGCTTTCTTTGAAGGCACTTACGGGAATTACACGAAGCTGACTCATCAGAAAACCTACGCGACAATCATGCTGACGCGTGTGGGACCTGAAGAAATTGTGGCGGGCGAACTGTTGTGGGCGACCAGCAAAGGTTTCTTTGGTGTGACCGGGGTCACGATTGTGGCTTTGTTCTTTGGTTTGATTGACTCTTATCGTATTTTGCTGGCGTTGCCGATTCTGTTCCTGATGAGCGCACTGTTTTCCTGCATCGGAATGATTCTGACTTCTTATGCGCGCAACTACGATTCCTTTATCTATTCCACTTCAGGTTTGATTGTTCCTATGAGTCTGCTCAGTGGAACTTACTTCCCGCTGGATCAGTTGCCAGCGGCGCTTCGTTATGTGGCTTATTTGTTCCCGCTGACACACGCGGTGGCAGCCGTGCGCGAAGTGCTGCATCAGGGGCCGACCTTGTGGGTTTTGATTCACGTTTTGATTCTGCTGGTGGCGACGTGGATTTGCATGAACATCGCCTTTTTCCGCATTCGCAAGAAGCTGCTTAAATAATCAGTCGATCGCTGTGACTTTAATGCCGTGTTTTTTTAAAAGCTCGGCAAAGACACCATCACCGTCTTTTTGGGCGCCGGTGAAGGTGCCGTCATAGATTTTTCCACATCCGCACATCGGGGATTTGGATTTCAACAGCGCCTCGGTGGCGCCGACAAGCTTGGCAATTCTTAGTGCCTCTTCCGCTCCGCGGGTGTATTGCTCGGTCACATCCACACCTTGATTGGTTAGAACTTTGTCGCCAATACGCTCTGCGGGCGGACGGGGAGTCGAAAGGCCGCCCAATTGTTCGGGGCAGACGGGAATGGCTTCACCATTTTGCACCATCTCTTCGATCGGGGATCTTGTCTGGGCTTTGCAATCATAGCGGCAGTGAACACCGGAAAGACAGGCGGATACAATTTTCATTCGGTCTCCTCGCTGTTCTCAAGCTGCTCTTGGGATTCCAGATTTTCAAGTTCTTCCAAAGTCGGCACCTCTTCACCTGAAGTCAGCTCTTCCGGTGGTGGCTCAGGCTGGAAGAAATAGGCCACCTGGGCACTGGCAATGTCGTATTCTTCCTGCGAAATCCGGTGATACTGGAAAAGGTCATCAACAATTCTTCCCAGGCGTTTGCGCGCAAAGGGTGTCAGTTCTTTTCGGTAATAGGACTGGGAATATTTCACGGGGTTTGGAAGGACCATCGCCAGGAATGCCGATTCAACCACTGTCAGTTCTGCCGGTGATTTTTTGAAATAGTACTTCGCGGCTGCTTTGACGCCATAGATGTCTTTGCCGAACTCCACCACGTTCAGATATCTTTCCAGGATTTCTTTTTTGGTCAGGGTGTGCTCGATGCGGTCGGTGATGATGGCTTCAAGACCCTTGCGAATAAAGGTGCGGTCCTTGTTCAGGAACATGTTTTTGGCGAGCTGCTGCGTGATGGTGGAACCGCCGCGCTTAAAGACGCCGGTTTCCCAGCCTTCTTTGGCGTTCTTTTCAATCGCATCCCAGTCAAAGCCCTTATGATTATAGAAATTTGAATCTTCGGTCAGGATGATGGTCTTTTGCAGGATGGGGGCAATCTGCTTTAACGGGACATAGTTTTTGGAACCGGGGCACAGTTCCACTTGGTACATTTTTGTGACCATACAGCCGCGAATGTCCTTATCCGAAGGAAGCCAGGCCCAGAGCGACGCCACAGCAACACCCATCAAAGTCACAACACCCAGTAAGAAAAAGATTAGCTTTTTGATCATGCGGGGATTACTTCGCTACCAGTCCGTGATCTTTCATCCACTGCACGGAATTGTGAATGGCTTCGCGGGCCGGTCTTGGTTTAAAGCCCAGCTCTTTCTGTGCCTTGGATGAATCAAACCAGTGATACATCGTGGCCGTGTAGGCATTTTCCCGGCTTAAAGGCCCCTTCATGCCCATCTTTTCCATGAAGTCACCAACTGCGCCCACGGCATGTAAAAGACCGTCAGGAAGCTGATACTTTGGTGGTTTGACGCCGGCTTCAGCCGCGATCATGGCAAAGAGGTCTTTGATCAGAATGTTTTCCCCACAAAGAATATAACGCTCACCTTTGCGGCCGATCTTCCAGGCGCTCAGGATGCCAGCCACAACGTCTTCTGCCGCCACCACGTTCACACCACCAGAGGTGTAGAAGTTCAATTTTCCTTGAGCAACTTTGACCTGCATTTTGCGACTGCCTTTTTTGGCATCACCGCGACCATAGATCGTGGAGGGGTTTAGCATCACCGCATCGATTTCATTTTTTTCGCAGGCATTCTTCACCAGGATCTCGGCCTGGTGTTTGGTTTCAAAGTATCCCAGATTCAGGTCCGCGATGTTGTAAGGGGATTCTTCATTCAGAATCTGATCGGGTGTGTAGCCGGCACCGATGGCCACCACGGAAGACAAATAAACCAAGCGTCGCACTTTGTGCTCACGGCAAACCGCGATCACATTGGCGGTTCCCTGTACATTGACCTTGTCCATCTGGGCGCGCTGGGATTTTTTATAGGCGATGACGCCAGCCAGATGAAAGACGGTGTCCATACCTTTGGTGGCTTCCAAAAGTGAGTGCACGTCGGTGACATCACCGTGAACGTATTTGCATTTCACCCCTTCAAGCTCGGAAAGATCACTTTTCGGGCGGACCAGAGCATAAACATCGTGGCCATCTTCCAGAAGGGCTTTGGTCAGCCAGCTACCCAAAAAACCGTTTGCTCCGGTGACTAAAACCTTCTTCATGTTGTGACGGTCCCTTCTTCTTCTTTGATGCGATCAAGAATCAACTTGCACAGGCGTGCGAACAAAATGCCAAAAATCATTCCCAGTAGGGCCCCGCAGATCACGTCTGTAGGAAAGTGCACGCCGTTATAGACACGACTATAGGCCACCACGGTTGCCAAAGTATACAGTGGCACAGTCGCCGGCGGAAAAATGGCAGAGGTAAAGCTGGCGAAGCTGAACATGTTGGTAGAGTGATTGGAAACAAAGCTATAGCCGCCAAAGGGAGCGCGCACCTGAACATCCAACCCTTGAGTGTTGGCCGGCCTCGGGCGCTGAACAGTTTTTTTCAAGGCCCAGTTCCCCACGCCGTCAGAGATCGATACGGACAGAAGAGCAAAAACAAAGATGATCAGACCTTTTTTAAGACCCCGACGCCAGATGAACAGCGCCAGAATCACCGGCACCAGAACATATTTGAAAAACGGTGTTTTGTGCAGATCGGTGATAAACGGAAAGAATTGATCGGCCCAAGCCGCGGTCCAATGTGAATTCACCAATACAAAAAGACTCTTATCGAGAGACAAAATAAAATCGAGCATCACGGTGACTTTACCCTAATTTTTCGCTCGCAGAAAGTCTAGGTTCTGCACTGGTCCAAGTGTCACCGGAAGGGGCCTATGGCATCATTCTGTTTATGGACAAAGCAACATGGATAGGGATTCTGGTAGGGGTCGGTGGGATTCTGCTTGGCAACCTGCTGGAAGGTGGACACACAAGTTCGCTGATGCAATTGACGGCCTTTATTATCGTTTTAACCGGAACCATCGGCGCCGTCATGGTTTCCAGTTCTGAGAAAGACTTAAAGACCGGTTTGCAGTTGGCAAAAAAGGCCTTTCGTCATGAAGAAAGCCGCAGCAAAGTGCGCCTAAACGAAATCGTCGACTGTGCTCGTCTGGCCAAAAAAGAAAACATCCTGGCTTTGGAGCCACGTTTGAACCGCATTGAAGATCCCCTGTTAAAAGGGGTTCTTAGAAATGTGGTGGACGGGGTGGATGTGTCCACGATCCGGGATATTTTTGAAACCCAAATCCACACTGAGGAAGAAGAGCTTCTGGGCGGAGCCAAGATCTGGACAGACGCTGGAGGCTTTGCTCCAACCATCGGTATCATCGGTGCGGTTTTAGGTCTGATTCACGTCATGGGAAACCTGACGGACACAAGCAAACTCGGGGCGGGTATTGCGGTGGCTTTTGTGGCGACGGTGTATGGAGTCAGCTCTGCCAACTTGTTGTTCCTGCCTCTTGGAAACAAACTTAAACGCCGTGTTCAGGCAATGACCCGTGAAAAGATGATGGTCCTTGAGGGGGGTCTGCTGATTGCCAGCGGGATGAACCCTGTCGTGCTTGAACAGAAGCTTTACGCCTATCTTGATAGCGATCAGAAATAGATCCGGAAATAATTCATGGCAAAAAAACACCGCAAACATGAAGAACATGAAAACCATGAGAGATGGCTGGTCTCTTATGCGGATTTCATCACACTGCTGTTTGCCTTCTTTGTTGTCATGTACGCCACGTCGACTTCTAATGAAGAAAAACAAAAAGAGTTCGAAGACTCTGTGAAGCTCAGTCTGCACCTGGTGGGCCGGGGCGGGTCTGATGCGGATCCTAATTCTATCGGCAGTATCATCGGTGAGCTTGAAATGCCCGTGGGGAACTTCCCGAAAAAAGGCGGACCTGCCGAGGTCGAAGACTATGTGGAAAGGTCTCTGGATAAGTCCATGGACAGTGCCCAAAAGAAGCAGGCCATTCAGGATGTTTATCATGATGCTGTTGGGGTGAGAATTGCTTTGGCCGCCTCCACCTTTTTTCAGGAGGGTTCAGCCAAGCTGAAACCGGAAGCTTTAAAAAGCCTGGATAAGGTGGCCGATGTTCTCAAGACTCACAAAAAAAGAATCATTATCGAAGGTCATACGGATGATTTGCCGATGTCAGGCACCCTGTTCCCAAGCAACTGGGAGCTGGCCGGGGGCCGGGCTTCCGCGGTGGTACGCTATCTGGTGAAAGTCCACCAGATGGATCCGAAGCGTTTTGTTTCATTGTCTTATGGGGATCAGAAACCCGTGGTGCCCAACGATACCGATGAGCACCGGGCGATGAACCGCCGGATCGAGATCTTCATCGTCACCGACAGTTCCAAAGTTGAAATCTGATTATTCCGGCAAAAGTCCGTCGGGAATCTGACCACCGGCGATCGCAGAGGCGATTTTCAGATGTTCAGGGCTGCCGATAATCTTAATGGCCTCTTCCAATGGAAGTGGATCAGGATTCTGGATTTTTACCTTCTTAAAGTCCATGATGCGGCGATAGCTGGTTTCAAGGTCCTCTTTCTTCAAAGATCCTTGGGCCACTGCCCCCAGGATTGCATCGTAGGCTTGAGGTGGAACTTCCGGGTCGTTGCAGTAAAGAAGCAGATCCACGCCCGCCTTCAGGGCGCGCACAGGCACCTCGTCAATACCATAGTGCTTGGTCATGGCTTTCATGCCAAGGTCGTCAGTGATTATAAGACCGCGATAGCGCATTTCTTCACGAATCATTTTTCTTACGAATGTCTCAGACAAAGTTACAGGCCATTCAGGGTCAATTTTCGGGAACTTGATGTGCGAGGTCATCACCATGTCGACGCGGGATTTGAAGGTCTTTTTAAACGGAATCAGTTCGCAGGATTCCAGACGTTCCAGATCGGTGTTTTCAACCGGCAGGTCTTCGTGGCTGTCGACGATGGTGTTGCCATGGCCGGGGAAGTGTTTTGCGCAGGTGATGATATCGGCTTTGATGTATCCACGAACCAGAGCCGAGGCGTGTTTTGCCACCATCTCTGGATCGGAGCTGATGGAACGGTCTCCAATAACGGTGTTGCCGGGATTGGTGAAGATATCCACACACGGGGCAAAATCAAGGTTAATGCCGACGGCTTTCATCTCAAGACCCATGCGGTTGGCAAAGTGGAAGGATACCGTCGGCGCATCCAGATCGCCGAGCTTTCTTAGTGGTGGCCATACTGTGAATGGAGCCTTCAGACGGTGAACGCGGCCGCCTTCCATATCAATACCGATAAACAGCGGAGCTTTGTCGACCTGTTTGTGGCGCAAAGACTGGATTTCGGCGCACAACTCGCGAACCTGTTTGGGTTCGGCAACGTTTCGGCCAAAAAGGCACACACCACCGATATTATTTTCTACAATGAACTTCTTTTCGTCAGCGGTGAGGGCGTGACCTGATACGCCGATGAACATGTGCTGACCAATGATGTGACTGATACTCATGAACTAGTTCCCTTTTTTCTCTGTTTCCGGTTGAGCTTTGATGATGATTCCCTGTCCTTGCGGTACGCCGAATTGCTTGCTCGGAGCTGGGGCGTTGGCTTCTGCTGCTTTCAGCTTGGCATTGCGGGAGACGACGTTGGCGTCACCGGCCGGCACCTTGCCGAATAAAGTTTTTAGCAGAGAGGCGCTATAGGGAATATTTCCAATGGCTTCAGAGGGATTTGCCACCAGCTCAGTGACGATGCCCTGGCCCATGGCATTTGTGCCAAGGACTTCGCCACGTTCGTTGACGTAGCTTAAGAATTTAATGTCTTTGAAGGTGTTAAGAATCTTAAAGGACTTAAAGCCGTTGTAGATTTCTTCTTTTCCAACTAACGCCTGCCCCTTATAGATGGCGCCGTCTTCTTCGGCGATGGCCTGATACTCATAGTTGGTTTCAGACTTCAGGCCCTCTTTGGATTTCAGCATCAGGTACACCAGGAATGTGGAAAGAAAAGTGCCCTTGGGGATCTTTTTTTCGATGCGGGAAACTTTGTTGCCGTTTTTGATCACGGCACTCAAGGTCCCGGCCTTGAATTTGGCGTCGATGATCTTTGATTCTTTGCCAGCCAAAGAAGTGTATTCATAAGAAATCGGTGTCAGCTCGGCATCCGCGTAAGCTTTTAGGCTTTCTGTGGTTTCGCTGGGACCTTTCCCGGTTTTCAGAAAGTAGGTGGAGACGAATTGCTTTTTCTTTGGCTCAAATTCGTAGCGGCTGATCACGTATCCGATGTGCTCTTCGCCGGAAAGCACTTTCGCGTAGCCCTCAAATAGAACATCAGCATGTGCGTGGCCCGCAAACATCAGTGTCAGCAAAATCGTCAGGCAAAGTCGTTGGACCATCGTCGAGTTCTCCCTTCAGAACTATGGATAAAAGTCTGTCATCTCACTATAGAACAAGTCAAAGTTTTAGAGGTCGAGTTGTTGCTTCATGAGACAACCTACGAGACAATGCTGGGATACAGATGTTGAACTCACGAAGCACTTTTATTCAGAATCTTAACAACAGGCGGGGGCAGATTGCCCTGTTCGTGGCGTTGATCTTTCAGATTCTTTTCCTTTTCTTCGCAATGGTCATCAACGTTGGTCTTTTGGTTCACCATAAAATCAATCTGCAAAACTCTGTCGATCTGGCCGCCTATTACGGCGCGATGAAACAAGCCGAGGGCATGAACGTCATTGCCCATACGAACTATCAAATCAGACAAAGCTGGAAGCTTCTGGCATGGCGCTATCGCATGCTGGGGACGGCCGGGGACTTCGAGGAGCATCCGTTTGATAAAACAGGTGGGGGTCGTCTTCGCAATAGCGATGATGACAGTTTGAATCCGGCGGCTCAGAACTTTTATGACTCACCATCTTTCTGTATTACTTATATTCCGTTTAAACCAATGCCAGCTGGTGAGAACACCTGTAAAAGTCTCAAATCTCATAATGGGATTAGTGTCTTCAGAATCCCACCTGTGCTGATCGATTTGCCGAGTGTTTCTGGAAGGACTAGAAGTCTGGCGCTGAACTTACGTGCCAGCTTGATTGAGCGTTGTAAGGATTTCGGTTCCTTTAACTATCTGATGCTGGGTGGGTTCGTTGTTGCCTTTAATATAGATCAAGGTAATCGTGCGCTTTTGATGTCCTATCTTTCCAAGGCGATGAGCCCCAGTTCCCCGGATGCAGATTTCTTTGATATTGACGGCAAGAGCGTCAAGTTGGGTATGGAGAATACTCTTAAGAATAATCTGACGGCTGCAAACAACACATCCGATTTGAAAATGAGTATCTATAACTCTTTGGGGCATTCGGCCTGCAATGGATCGCAGGGGGCTAAAGGGGAGCCGGCTCGCTGGTTGAAGCAGATCAAGACTTATCCTGGTTTCAGCTACATTGATACCATTTGTACGACATCCACGATTACTCCAAAACCCAAAATGCTTTCAAATGTTGAATCAGATCTTCCTAATGCCACAGTTGCTGATGGACGATTTAGAACTGAGGTCGACGAGTTAAAAAACTATATTGGGATTCGCGAGCCCATCAGTGATATCTACAACTATTCAATCGGGGTTGAAAAGAACCCTTGGTGCATGGCCTATGTAGGCGTTTCTGCGTCGGCACGTCCGAAGATTCCGTTCTCGCCTTTTGGCTCCTTGGAAATTAAAGCCCGCGCTTTCTACAAGCCATTCGGTGGTCGCATTGGTCCATGGTATTACAACAAGTATCCATCGGGATCCGCCTCATATAATGGTTCCCAAGGCAGTCCGAATGATAAGACGGATCCTAATCTACCACCTCGTTTGATGGATCAAGCCCATGTGGGTGTACCGGGAGATCCAACGCGAATCGCAAACTACAGTCGCTATATTGGAGATAAAGTAGGTTTGAAAAGTCGTCGGGTTCTATATCAGTATGGACGTGCGATTTATAAGCTGGATCCGAACTGGAGGATAGGAGCGAATGACAATGTCGAGGTGGGCTCCAATCCGGAAAATACAGGTGATACTGCCCCGAACTTTGAACATTGGAAGCATTTGCCATTTAATTTCTATCAACGTGGTGGAAATCAAGATTTACTGGCTTGGGATCATGCTAACGACGGACCTTCTCGTATGCGCATGCTAGAGCTGTCAGCCATTCTTCCTGACCCATTTGACCTGACGTACTATTCGATAGAGCCTGATTTCTATCACAACTACTATACTCGATTGCGCGATGGCTTCTTAAAGACGGTTGGTTCAGCGTACTATAGCGATAATAGAGAGTTCTTGGGTGATATCGGTACCCACAAAGGTTCCAATAAAGAAGGTATCAATTGGGATAAGTTCAGCGTCATTGATCAGTATAAGGCTGTCGCCAATAATACCTTCATGAAGACGTTTGTGGACATTGCCGGAAAGCTGACTTACATATCAACGAAATGGCAGGATGTACTGACTTCGTGGGCACCTGTGAGTCTTGTGGATTACAGTTTGGATCCAGGCAAGTTCGGCAAGTGCACGATCACTCCAAGGGGGGCTGATTCAGGAGAGCCAGAAGTGCCAAACCCAGGAAACTGTGTCTCCGGTGGTACAACGGGCTATTCTGTGAAGATGGTTTCATCTGACTATCTTCGTCGTACCGATCTTGAATTGGGCGGCGTGGGTGTGCGTGGAGCATTGCTCAATCCCCCTCCCGATGATAGCGAGTTCTAAACAGATTTCATCTGAGTGTCTCATTCTAAGACAAGACCTAAAAACTTAAGAAACTCTGACCTTTGTCCGAAAAGGATATGGTAGGGGAAATTCTTATGCGTAGTTTGAAGACAAGTCTTCTTTCAGGCCTAATTGCATTGTCGTTCACTGCTTCGCTTGCTCAGGCCGAGGGTGATGCCACTTCCAACGTAAAAGTAAAAGCTGATACGAAGGACGTTAGCGCGGCTCAACAAAAGGTTGAAGGTAAAGGGTTTACTGAAGAAGCTAAGAACGTGAAGAGGGCCACATCCAACTGGCTCTCATTGGGTACCGCCGCAAGATCTGCGGGCGCTGATGTTCCCGCCATTAATCTCCTGCAAGAGATAGACAGTGCCGCCAGTTACTATAGCAATTTACACGGCACTTGTGTAAAGACCCAAGCGACAGCTTCTTGGTTATGTCGTGAAAAAACCAGCCCTGAACTTCAAAAAACCCTAAATAATATTAATACCGTCGCCAGCATGATTACGGGTGTGGCAGTTCAGGATGCTTGTAGTAACCTGGCTAAAATTGCACGTCTGGCTCAGGCGGGTCTTACTGCCTATACTGCGGCTTGTTCTTCTGCTCGAGCTGCCTGTGAGGCATCATGTGATACGGTTAAGACAAATCTGGATAGAATTAAGAAGGTTGTCGATTCAAGTGGAGCCTCTCTCAGTGCCTGTCAGCCCCTTGTGCCAACCAACGGTGCGGCAATCGCAGCTTGTACAAACTTTAGCAATGCAGTTAGCAAAGAGCTGCCGATGGTTCAGCAGACTGTAGAAAAAGACTCGGCACTATCCGGTGATGCTGGGGCGGAGATTGCTGCCCAGTCAATCGCTATGAAAGATAAGGCTTGTACTTACTCTTATGGAAACATGCTGGTTTCAGCAGGAGCCGGTATTGCTTCCATGATCTCTTCTTTCAAACAAGGTCAGCAGTGTGACGAGGAGTCCGACGGTACCGGCACGGACGTTGCCGTCACTCCTGCAGTCGATAAGTGCGCGGATGCAACGACTGCTGCCAACGACCCAGAGTGTATCTGTAAAGCAAATCCAAGAACTCCAGGTTGTTCGAACTCTTATCAAAAAGCCAACGATGGATCCACGTCTCGTTTGACATCCCAAGGCGCCGAGTTGGGCACCGCGAATGGCAAAGGGGATGCAAGCACTCTTCCAGGCATTGAAAGCGATCCTCTTGCGGGATTGCGTGATCTTGCTTCCACCAATGCCGGTGGCAGTGATTCCTCTGGTATCGGTGCTCCGACTGGTGGTGGCAGTGGTCTGAGTGGCTTTGGTGGGGGCGGAGGCGGTGGTGCCGGTGCTCAAGGCGAGGCTGCGAAAAAAGGTCTGAATACGGATATTCTGTCCGGCTCCGGTGGCGGCGGAGGCGGTGGTGGATTCGGCGGCTTTAAAAGTTCTGATCCGAAGCTGCGTCAGTACCTTCCGGGTGGCGCAAAAGATCCTTCCCAAGGTATGGCGGGTCAGCAGGCTTGGAAAAATGAAGTGACTGGCCAGGGTGGGAAGTCCAACTGGGAAAAGATCAAAGAACGCTACCGCGATAATAAGAACACTCTTTTGAATAACTAGGGGAAGCTATGACGAAATTAACAATCAAGTTCGTTTGTATATTGTCGTTGATCTGGTCTCCGGTTATGGCGGGTGCTGTGACTGTTAGCGGTGGCGGCACGTCTACAACAAATAATCAGACTACAGCTGATAAAGGCGTGGAAACCACAACAGGCAAATCCTCATCACCTTCTGTTAAAGATTCGGCTGATAAATCCGGCAGCTCCAATAAAGGCGCCCAAGCCACTCAGTTTCTGACTGGTGCGATGATGTTCGCCATGGCTGCGCAACAGTATCCACCATGCAGTAGCGGCTCTGGCGGCTCCTGCGCGATGATGGCTATTTTCACAGGCTTTGGAATCCTATCGATGATGCAGGGTAAAGAACATGGTAGTGCCGCTGGCTCCTCAGGTTTAACTTCATTCCAGTCTGATGGCTTGGGTAATAATCCTTATGATTACGGTAATATTGACTTGAATGATCCCAATAACCCACTTGCAAATGATCCAAGTGTTAAGTCCCTTGGTAGCAATACCAGTGCTTTGACCAAGGGTGGTATATACGACCCTAAGACTGGTACGATTAAAACTCCCGATGGTAAAACCTACAAGGCATCGGACTTTTCTTCTGCAGCTTCAATGGCGGCTGCAGGAATTCCACAAGGTGCGATTTTGGCGGCACAAGATGCCTATGCTCAGGTTTCCAAAAAATCCTCTGATAAGGTAGATAAGCTCAAACTCGGTTCCATGACAGCAACCAACGGCTTCAGTGAAGGCGGTGGCGGCGGTGGTGGTGGCTGGGGCCCAGCTTCCCCCACTGATGATGGTTCGGGTGGCGGTTATGCAGGAGCAGGCGGCTCTGGCTCTGGCAGTGTCAGTCTTGAGCGCGACCCATCAAGCCTTGCAGGCATGCAGAAGAACTACAATGGTGAACCTATCGGCGTTGCCGCTGACAGTATCTTTCTGATGATGACCCGCAGATATAAAGTCAAAGAAAGCCAAGAGTCTTTCTATACCGACGCTGAACTGGCTTTGCAGAAATAAAAATCAAAATATCAGAAAAAAGAAAGGGTGCTGTCTCCAGCACCCTTTTTGTTTTTAATAAAGCAGGTATTTCTTTCTTTCCTTGATCCAGGATTTTTCATCCTTCGCCAAAGCTGCATCCAGATCTTTCGGGGTCGCCTTTGGATTTTCAATCCAGTTCTTCAGCGCCGGTCCGCCGTTGATCACATCAAAAGCCAGGCGGTCTTTAACGTATTCATACGCGAAATCCCGATAGATCGGGTATTTCGGATGCATTTCGCGGATCACCTTCAGCATCAGTGCTGTCAGACGGAAAGGCTTGAACTGATCGTGCTTGTAGCTGATGCCGTCCGTGTGGAACTGGAAGCCATGGCAAAGCTTGCCCACATGCTTATGGAAGGTCGGCTCAAAGAAGCACTCACGCAAAGTCACACCCTTAAACCACTGAGGTGCTTTCTTTTTCATGCGTACTAAAACTTCGGCATAATCAATATCCGAAGCGCCGATGATTTCCAGCGCACGAGTCGTGCCGCGAGCTTCTGAAAGAGTTGTACCCTCAATCAGCACGGTACCAGAATAAGCGCGCGCCATATTCAAAGAGGCTGCATTCGGAGAAGGATTCACCCAAGGACGTTTCAGGTCCCAGCCAAAGTCCGGGCCTTTGTCAGGATTGTAGCCCTTCATTTTCACGATCTGCAGATCCAGATCCATTTTGTAGTAGTCAGCAAAATACAAAGCCAGCTCACCCACAGTCAGGCCGTGGCGCATAGGGATCGGTGCCGCACCCACAAAGGATTCCCAGCCTGGAAGCATTTTAAAGCCTTCCACCGGGCGGCCTGCCGGATTCGGGCGGTCCAAGACGATGACGGTCTTTCCAAGCTTTGCCGATTCTTCCATGATGTAAAGCAATGTCGTGATGAACGTGTAAATACGGCAGCCCAGATCCTGAAGATCAAACAGGACAACATCGAAGTGGGACATCATTTCAGCAGTCGGGCGGCGAACTTCGCCATACAGGCTGAACACAGGAATTTTGTGAACCGGATCGACAAAGTCCGGGCTTTCAATCATGTTGTCTTGTTTGTCGCCGCGAACCCCGTGTTGGGGGCCTAAGGCACAGGAAAGTTTGATTTTCTTTGAAAGCAAATCCATGCTGTGCTGAAGATTTTCATCCACGCTGGCAGGGTGACAGACCAGGCCCACGCGTTTGCCTTTAAGACTTTTTAGCATCTTTGGATTAGACAGAAGTACTTCAAGACCAAGTTTCATAAATATCCTTATTACAGAAAGAGAGTGTCTTTGGCATTCGTGCCGGCGGGCACTCGGGCATTGGCGCCCACGATCACATTCGTCAGCTCGCAACCATTTTCAACAATGGCTCCAGGTCCTGCGCAGAATGTTTTGTGAATTCGAGAATGTCCCAAAAATGCGGATTTGGAAACCAGACTGTAACCCCCGTCTGTGGAGGCCAGAACGGTTTCCTCTTTAGAGTATCTTTTCAGGGTTCCCTCTAAAATGGCCTTTTGGTAAGTCGCCGGGCCAGCCAGATAATGCAGGCACTTTTCAGAGGCCTCCAGGAAGTCTGTGGGATTTCCGGTTTCAAACCATGTGCATTCGAAAGGATAGGCTTCGACACTCAGACCCTTTTTTATGGCCGTGGTCAAAGCATCATACAGGATGTTGGATTCCCCTTGAGCCGGGATAAAATCAAAGACCTTGTCGGATAGAATCTGCACTCCAACAAAATGCCAAGCTTTCACGGCTCCGGCGATCGGGGTTTTTCCAAAGCCGAGCACGCGGTTGTGCGCATCTGTCCAGACCCCGCCAAACTTTGTTCCCACATCAGGGTGATCCATCACCATCAGAGTCGCAAGGCTGCGCTGATGACGGTGATGAGTAATGGCTTTTTTCATGATGTCAGCTTCTTTGGGAAGAATGATTTCATCGGCATTCATCATGACGAAAGAGTCATCACCCATAAAGTGATCCCGCGCCTTCCCCAAGCCGCCACCGCTTCCCAGAATCTGGCCAACTTCATCTGAAAAATGCAAAGACTTGGCATGGTGGCGCAGACTGTGGAAAAGATGGTGGATTTCACCGGGTAAGTGATAGGTGTTCACCACCAGTTTATTGATGGCTAGGTTTCCCAGAAAGCTCAGGGAGTGTCCGGCCAAAGGCACCGTCACAAACGGAATGGCCGGTTTTGGAAGTGTCAGCGTATAGGGGCGAAGTCTAGTGCCTTCACCCGCCGCCAGCAGCATCACATTCATAGAGTTTCGTACTTTCTTTCCAGTGCGCCGGAATCAATCAGGACATCGGCAAATACTTTGTATTCCGGGAATTCGTTGATGGCTTTCATCACACGGCGAAGAGTTCCGGAAAGGTATTTCAGATAACGACGATCCTGTCGCAGGTGATAGAAGCTTGCAAAGCTTCCACAGGCTTTAAAGCAGCGCTGGATGGATTGCAGTTCGTAAATACGATCGAATTGTTCGCGCGAGAAATCTTTCGGCAAGTAAGCCTTGGATCTTTCCAGATAGTAGTCAATCAGGGTGCGCGCCATGGAATCATTCATATCCACGTAAGAGTCACGCATCAAGCTGACCAGATCATACTGAATCGGCCCCAGGCGGGCGTCCTGGAAATCAATCACGCTCATCTGATCCAGTTTGATCATCAGATTGCGGGAATGATAGTCGCGGTGAGCGATGCGTTTTGGCTCCCTGTCCAGACGGCTTGAGATATCCACAAAGATATCCGTGATTTCTTTGTTCAGGGATTCGCCGAATGGGAATTTCAGGACACCGGAAAGAAGATTGTCTTTGCCGTAGTTCATTTCCCACAGGAACTTTTCGGTGTTGAATTCGATCTTGAAAGCGGTGCAGTCAGATTTATCCAAAGTGGCCGGGTGATGGATTTTCACGATCTCGTCGACGGCCATCTGGTAGAACTCCAAAGACGCTTCCTGGCTTTGGCTTTCCCAGAACTTTCTTTCCAGAGTCAGATCACCCAGGTCCTCCAGCAGCATCAGACCTTCTTGCGGGGACTGCGCCACAACGGTCGGAACATGCACGCCGTTTTTGGCGAAGTGATTCAGCACGCTCAGGAAGGGATAGTTGTTGGGATCATAAGGCTCCCAGCGCATCAGCACCCAGGACTGGTTGTCCTGCACCACGCGATAGTAGCGACGGTTGGAGGCGTCTCCGGCCAAGGAAAAGACCTTGTAGTTGTCGGAGTTCAAAGCTTTTGTCAAAAATGGAACTAGGAATTCATCGTGAGTGACCATAAGAAAAATTCTCACAGACACTCACGGCATTATCAAGGATAAATCAGACGGGAAACTTAGGCGTCGATCGGGCCGTCTTTCATGAAGAACAGCTCCAGAACTTCCTTCAGCCCCTGTGGCGTCATCGGTGCGCGGTCCACTTCAAAGCAGTTCACCGAAATTTCATCCACGAATTTTGAATCCAGCGTGCTTTCACCCAGCTCCTCCAGGCTTTTCAGGGAGCTTGTAATGATCAGAGGCTCGTCTTCCAGATGCTCTTCGCTGATATAATCCATCAACAGCTCTTGTTCAGCGGCATTCAGGTTTTCCACGTTTTCCACAAAGATTGTCATTCCACCCATACGGGCAATGTCCATAGAGGAATGCAGTTGGCCTTTGATGTCGTTGAAAGGAACAAATGCCCAGCGGCCGGTCAGCTCATGCAGTTGCAAAGCGACCTTCTTGTTGTTGTTTTCTGATCGCCCCTCAAGGTGGATCAGGTGAGAAATCAGCTCTGCAGCTGGACCTTCGTTGGGCACGATGGAATTATCGGCCAGAAGCTCATCGATGGAAGGCATTGGTTCTTCACCAAACAGACGGACGTTGTCCAGATTAGGCTGAACTTTACTAAGTTCTTCCAGGTTGGCTTCCTTCTGATCCAGATACCATTTGTACATGGCAGGCTCCAGCACCATTCTTACCAACTGAGCCACTCCAGTGCGCTTCTCACTATTCAGATCATCTGCGGATGGCACCACAGCTGTTCCCAGGAAGTTCCCATTCACTCGAATAGGAATATGAAGGTCACGCCCCCGCGTGAACATTTCTTCCGCGCCTGAAACTTCAGACAGGTCCATCAATTGACGGATCTGTAAACCCTTCCCATAGCGGTTGGCCAGAATCTGCTTTAGTCTTTCTACAAAAGAGCTATCCAATGTTGTCTGCATAAAACCACGTACCCCTTACACAAAGACTCCCTATTACAAGAGCAATGCCAAGTCTAAGGGGTGTTGTAATTTCCTTGTAGAATCAGTATCTTAGGGGGTTTTAGGCAAAAAAAGTGGGCTTTAAGATTTGCTCTTAAAGCCCACTAAGTTTCGATCATTTAGGTAATTCTTTTAGGGTCGGTGCCCTTTTTAGCGCGCCAGTTTACGTTTATCCAGGCCGTATTTTTCGACCTTCATGATAAGACCTGCGCGGCTGATACCCAGTTCTTTTGCAAGCTTGGACTTGTTCCAACCTGTGCGGCGCAGACCCTCGCGGATCATCTCGCGTTCCAGATCTTCCAATGCATCCTTCAGCTTACCCTGCAAACGGGAACCCTGAACTTTGTTCTTTTCGCCAGCTTCCAGAACTTTCGGGGAAAGCAGCTCCGCCATCAGTTTTGTTTCTTCGCCGGAAAGAACACAAAGTCTTTCGATTTCATTCTGCAGCTCACGCACGTTACCCGGCCATGGATAGTCATACAACTTTTCCAGGGCGCGTTTGGTGATCTGGCGTTTTGGTCCGCCTTGCTGATCGTGAATTTTGTTAAGGAAGAAATCCACCAGGAAAGGGATGTCTTCTTTTCTTTCACGCAGAGGTGGAACGCGGATGTTGATCACATTCAGACGATAGTACAAGTCTTCACGGAAGGTGCCTTGCTCTACCATCTCTTTAAGGTTTCTGTTTGTTGCCGCTACGATGCGCACATCCACTTTTCTGGATTCCGTCGCACCCACTGGCATGAACGTGCCTTCTTGAAGGACACGCAGCAGTTTTACCTGCATCTGCGGGGAGGTGTCCCCGATTTCATCCAGGAAGAAGGTCCCTTTGTCAGCCATTTCAAAAAGACCTTTTTTGTCTTTCAAAGCGCCGGTGAAAGAGCCTTTTACGTGACCGAACAACTCGGATTCCAAAAGGTTGTCATTGAACGCGGAGCAGTTCTGAATAACGAACGGCTTGTCTTTGCGGTGAGAGTTGTAGTGAATTGATTTTGCAATCAATTCCTTACCTGTACCGTTTTCACCCTGTACCAACACTGTGGAATCCGCACCTTTGATCTTATCAAGCAAAGCGTACAGAGACTGCATTGGTTTGGATTTACCGATCATGTTGTCATACTTGAAACGGTTGCCCAGTTCCTTGTTCAGTTCTTTGATGCGGTCTTCACGGGAAGAGATTTCCAGGTGAAGAGTCACGATTTCCTGAGCCACCAGTTCGCAAAGCTCATTGAAGTGAGCGCGCTCCTGATCATCCAGGAATTTCAGCTTGCCCAGACATTTTTCAATCACTTCGCCGGACATGCCAAACGCTGCAAGGCGCTCGCGGATTTCTGTCAGACGTGAAGTGAAGTTGGAGTCACGGAAGAAGCCCATAGCCACAACCGTACCCACACAGTCATTTTCGATCATGATCGGGAATACACCCACATCGAAACCAACCATGTCCCACTTGCGCAGGGAGAATCTGTTTTGGGAAGTGCGAAGATCATCCAGAGACTTGGTCACAAGTTCTGCGATGCTTTGCTGGCCAGCTTCTTTTCTTACCAGAGCTGTGATTGCCGGGTTGCTGAAAGTGACTTTATCAGAGTCATAACCTTTAAGCATTCCGCGCTCGTCTGTGAAAACAACGTCAATGTTCCACCACGCGCTGAGAATCTGTTTGAGCTTGTTGATGACATGTATATGTTCAAACTCATCCCAATTAATCATAAGTATCGTCCTTTCAGTGACTGTCAAAAGTATCGATACTTTTATCGTCAAGAAAGTAGACGAACTTTAGCGGGACTGTCTAAAGAGCGTGCAAAGCTGGACCAAGGACTGGTACGCATGTCTCATTCTAAGACTTATATTCAGGCGGGATGTGCTTTCCTTCGCCATCACGAAGCGCATGGTAGGTCGGAGACATGATTTCAATCTGAGCTTCGTTAAACAAATCCTGAATATTTCTGTATAGATCGGAATACACATCGTCAAAATTGTTTGCAAGACGGGTGTAGCCGTTCAGTTCATACTGCACGTAGGAGTTGTCCAGAGCTGTCTGGAAAACAAACGGCTTCGGATCTTTTAATACGCCTTCGGTGCGGGCTGCGGCTCCCAGCAGAAGCTCGTGCACCTTTCTCCAGTTCACATCATAACCAATTGTGATTCGTGGATTCAGGATCAGTCCTTTGGTGTCAGCAACGGCGCTGAAGTTGATGATGTGGCTGTTCAGGACATTTGAATTCGGGATCGTCACATCCACATTTTTAATCGTACGAATGCGGGTAACCAGAAGGTTTTTTTCAACGACATCACCGACCGTCGTGCCGAGTTTTACGCGGTCACCCACCTGAAACGGGCGCATGTACGTGATGACCAGTCCTGCCACCATATTGGAAATGGCAGAGCTTGACCCCAGAGAGATCAGAAGCCCCAGGAATACAGAAACCCCCTGAAACGCTGGAGAGCTTGAGCCCGGCAGGTGAGGGAAGATGATGATCAGTGTGAACGCCAGAACCAGAATTCGCACCAGATTGTAGGTTGGGTGAGCCCATTCGGGATGGAATCCTTCAATTTTCAAGTATCCGCCTTCCACGCGCAGGAAGAACAAGCGGATGACTTTCAGAATGTAACGCATCACCAGGCAGATGACGACGACGTAAATGGCTTTGGGTATGTAGTCGATGATGGTCTTCAGTACTTCCTTCAGAGGATCCAGAATGTAGTGAAGCATGTTTTCCGAGATGTGCTGCGTGTCGGGGAAAAATCCCAGCACCAGGGAGAAATAGAAATAAAGACCCAGCAGCGTAACAATCAGTCGGAGCCCCTTTAGCAGGCTGCAGATGCCAGATGTCAGGGCCTGAGCGGTGATGATTTCAAAGTTGTGGATTTTTAAAGCGGGTAGTTGGCTGTGGGGCAGGGACTTGATTTTTTTCTGCAGCCACGGGAAAAGCCAGCTCATCAGGGACAAGGCCACAATCAGGATGATGGTGGCGATACCGGTGTTGATAACAGCGCTGCTTAGCTCAGATCCAAATAAAGTAGACATACTTTATTTAGATCATAGAACTAAGTGTGTTGCAAACTGTGGAAACGGAAGTATTCGCCCTCATTTGACATGAGGTCTTTGTGAGTTCCGATCTCGGCGATTTCACCTGATTTCATAACGACGATCTTGTCAGCTTTTTGAATTGTCGACAGGCGGTGTGCAATCACCAGAGCTGTGCGGCCTTCCATCAGGTGATCAATACCTTTTTGGACTTCAATTTCACTGGCAGTATCCAAGGCACTGGTCGCTTCATCCAGGATCAGTACCGGGGCATCTTTAAACATCGCTCGCGCAATACTGATGCGTTGTTTTTCACCACCGGAAAGAAGATTTCCGCGGTCACCCACGCGGCTCTGATAACCTTGTGGTGTCTTCATGATGAAGTCATGGGCATTGGCCAGCTTTGCCATGGCAGGGATGTCTTCGCGGGTGCGGTTGTAATCACCAGCCCAGATGTTCTTTTCAATGGTATCGCTGAACAGGAACACATCCTGAGTCACCAGTGCGACATTGCGGCGCAGATCCTGCAAACCGATGTGGTGGATGTTCACGTCATCAATCAGGATTTCACCAGAGGTGGGGTCAAAGAATCTTTCCAGCAAATTCACGATGGTGGATTTGCCGCTGCCGCTGGCGCCGACCAGGGCAACCACTTCGCCGCGGTTGATTTCAAGATTCAGGTTCTTCAGGATCATTTCTTTGCCATAGCTGAAGCTTACGTTTTTATATGTGATCTTCTTCCAGTCTTTCGGGAAAGGAACCGGATTGGCAACTTGAGGAACCTCTGATTCGTTTTCAATGATTTCAAAGATACGGCGCAGGGAAATGGTCACTTCCTGAATGCGCACATAAGCTTCCTGAACACGCTTGATGGGCTGATTGATCATCAGCAGAGAAGCCACAAAGCCCACGAATGTGCCTGGTGTGCTGCGACCAGCGGCGATTTCATAACTCACGTACATGAACACACAAAGTACAATCGCTGTGGCCAGGAATTCAGTCACCGGACCACTGGCTTCCTGGCGTTTGTAGATGGTCTTGCGAATACCAAGGTACTTGTCGGATTCCTTGATCAGGCGCTCGCCCATGTCTTTTTCAAGATTGAAGGATTGAATGATGCGAACGCCGTCCAGACTTTCCTTGATGGTGGAGGTCATGTACTCCATCACATCGCGTTCCTGGGGGATGTACTTGCGCATGCTGCGCGCGATATTTTTTAGAATGACGGCAATCAACGGAGCAATCAGGAAGGTTGCCAGGGTCAGTTTCCAGTCGATGCGGATCAGATTGATCAACAAACCCACAAGCATCAGCGGATACAGAAAGATGTCAGCGACGACGCGCAGGCCATCCTGGATGATGCGAATATCATTCAGAATACGGCTGATCAAACCACCGGAACCCGCTGCATAGTTATTATGGAAGGACAGATTCAGGCGCATGAACTTCTGCTGAAGCTTCTGGCGCAATCCCTGAACCACACGTTCAGCCGTGTAGTTCATCAGATAAATGTGGAAGTAGCGGGACGTCGCCTGAACCAGAGCCAAACCCAATGCGATCGGCACAAGGGTGGCCATGGCTTGCTGCTGGTTTGCAGACAGCCCGTCAAACAGACCCTTGATCATATAGGCCAGTTGAGTGGTTGCCAGTGCGTTCAGAATCCCTGTTGCGGCGACGATGTAAAGGGTGCTTTTGTACTGTTTAAGTTCGCCCAGGAGTTTCTTGATTTCAGGTGACATCATTTGTTTCCAGATTACGAGGTTTGGTGGCTCTCGATATAACGCTTGAGATATTGCCCCGTCAGACTTTTCTTCACTTTCATGATGTCGTCCGGAGTGCCCGTAGCCACAATGTTTCCGCCTTTTTTACCCGCTTCGGGACCGAGGTCAATCACATAATCTGAACCGCGGATCACATCCAAATTGTGCTCCACGACGACGACGCTGCCGCCAGTCTCGATCAGCTTGTTCAAAACCTTCATCAAAAGCTCGACCTCGCGGAAGTGCAGACCGGTGGTCGGCTCATCCAGGATGTACAGGGTGGACTTCTGTTGGACTTGAGACAGTTCTTTGGCGATTTTCAGACGCTGGGATTCCCCACCGCTTAAAGAATTGGCCGGTTGCCCCAGTTGCAGGTAATCCAGACCGACTTCTTTTAGTACGCTCAAAGGCTTACGGATATTCGGGTGAGCCACGAAGAAATTCATGGCTTCATTCACGGTCATTGAAAGAATTTCGTGAATATTTTTGTTTTTGTACTGAATTTCCAGGATCTCGGGACGGTACTTTTTACCGTCGCAAACGTCACATGGGATAACCACGTTATCCATGAACATCATGTCGATTTCCTCATAGCCTGTGCCTTTGCAGGCCGGGCAGCGTCCGCCATCCACATTCAAACTGAAGGTTCCGGCCGTGTAACCACGGGACTGGGATTCAGGGGTTGTCGACATGATCATACGAATGGCATCAAACGCCTTCAGGTAAGTGATCGGTGAGCTTCGCGCGGATTTACCAATCGGGGACTGGTCGATTAGCAGTACGTTCTTGATATGCTCCACGCCATCCAAGCCGGAATAGTCCTGCGCTGGCATGTATTCAATATCCAAAGCGCGAGCCAAGGCCGGATAAAGAGTTTTTGAGATCAAAGTCGATTTGCCTGAGCCACTGACGCCCGTTACGGTCACCAGACGATTCAGCGGGAAGACCACATCCAGATTCTTCAGGTTGTGGCCTTTGGCGCCTTTGAGTTCAATCTTAACCTTGTAGTTATCGACATCCACCGGGCGAATCGTGCGTAAAGCCTGCCAGTTTTTGGAAGGCTTCAGGAACGGAACGGTGTTGGACTTTTCATAGTCATAGAATTTTTCAGTGGTGCCAGAGTAAACAACCTCACCACCTAGGTATCCAGAGCCAGGACCCATTTCGATGATGTGCTCGCTGGCTTTGATCACATCGTGATCGTGTTCAACGATGACCAAGGTGTTTCCAAGGTCTTTAAGATCCTTCAGGATCGAAATCAGGCGGTCGTTGTCGCGCGGGTGCAGACCCACAGTCGGTTCATCCAAAACATACAAGGCTTGAGAAAGACCCATGCCAAGTTGGTTGGCCAAGATCAAACGCTGATATTCTCCGCCGGACAGTGTGCGGGTTTCTCGTCCTAGGGACAGATAATGAACCCCGACACGCATCAGGAATTCCAGGCGTGAGCGGATTTGTTTTAACACTTCTCCCGCTACTTCCTGCTGGAATGGGGTGACTTCCAGTTTTTGGAAGAAGGCATTCAGGTCCTCAATCGTCAAATTGGAAAGATCATTGATATTCGAGTTGGCAATTAGAACGTGATTGGCTTCCGTGCGCAGGCGTGCGCCTTTGCAAGTCGGGCACTGGAACGGACTGCGGAAGCGGGAAATAAACACACGCACGTGCATTTTGTATTTGATCTGATCCAAGTATTCAAACAGGCCACGCACGCCGAAGAAATCTTTATTTCCATTCCAGATCACATCACGTTCCGCTTTTGGAAGGTCTTTCCAAGGGGTGTGTGTGTCGATCTTGGTTTTTTTGCAGTACGCAAGCAGCTGCTTTTTTTCATGAGCCGCACTGGGCATCCAGAACGGGCTTAAGGCCCCTTGAGCCAGGCTCAAATTCGGATTTGGAATCACTTTTTCTTCGTCGATGTCCAGGATATTACCGAAGCCTTTGCAGGTTGGGCAGGCCCCGATCGGAGAATTAAAGCTGAAAAGTTTCGAGCTCAGTGGTGGCGGCGTGTAGCCACACACCGGACAGGACGCTTCTTCGCTGACCTGCAGGCGCTCTCCATCAGTGGAAAGAATGGTCGCTCGGCGGGTGATCAGATGAGTGTTGTATTTGATGCTGGCTTCATAGGCTTGAGTCAGTGAATCTGCCAGTCGGCCGCGTTCATCCTCGTTGAAAGACATACGGTCGATCACCAGATAGAACGTTTCTTTAGGCAGACCTTTTTTGATTGCGGCGGCTTCGCCAATTTCGACGACCGTACCCATTTCTTCATTGGTCAGGCCGCCAGGATTTGTGGGAACGACTTCTGGAACCTCCACTTTTTTGGAGGCCTTCTTGCCGGAAGCTTTGGTTTTTTTACCAGCTGCTTTTGCTGCAGGCTTTTTAACCTCGGTCACTTTTGGGATGTAGATACGAAGGTAGCCGTCCTGCAAAAGAAGTGAATGAAGCTTTTTGCCTTCAGCCACGCGGCCTTCAGAATTGATTTCTACCAGAAGATAACCGCGCTTTCCGGCAAAGTTCTTTAGAACCTTGTCGGTGGCTTCGGTCACACTTTCTTTTTCAGTGGGGCAGTGGTGAGTCGGGCAGTAGGATTTCCCGATTTTTTCGTAAAGCAGTCGAAGATAGTCGATGATTTCGGTCGTGGTTCCCACGGTCGATCGGGAGCTTTTAACCGTATTCTTTTGTTCAATCGAAATCGCCGGGGGAATATTATTGATGCCTTCGATGTCCGGTTTCGGAGCTTTGTTCAGAAACTGACGGGCATAGTTGGACATGCTTTCGATAAAACGGCGCTGACCTTCGGCAAACAAAGTTTCGAAGGCCAGGGAAGATTTCCCGGAACCACTGGGGCCGCAGATCACAGTCATGGTACCAACCGGGATCTTGACCTCAATGTTCTTAAGATTGTTTTGTTTCACCCCCCAGAGGTGAATATCCTTCATTCCGATAAATCCTGTTTGTAGAAGTCAGTCGCTTCTTCTGCTTTGTTCGAGGCGGCTGTAGGTTCAGTCCCTTCAACGAAAGCCTGACGAATGATCTTCTTGGTTGAAGCCGAAGCCAGTTTACCTGTTTCGCTGTCGATATTAGCAAACACAATACCGTCCGGCACGGGGAAAGTCATCTGCGGAAGACCTTCGTGAGCCGCTTTCATGTAGTCCACCCAAATCGGCAAAGCGGAGCGTCCACCGACCTCGCCTTTACCCAAGCTTTTTTCTTTGTCAAAGCCCACCCACACACCAGTGGAGATCTGCGGGCTGTAGCCGATAAACCACGCGTCAAAGTAGTTGTTCGTGGAACCTGTTTTGCCAGCCACTTCGCGACCCACCGCTCTTGCGCGACCACCAGTACCACCCGCGTCTTCAACAACACCTTTCAACAAGGTTGTCATGACATAAGCAGTGGAAGGGCGAATCAGCTGATCAGCATCCTGGAAGAAGATGCTTGGATCAAGTTTGGCATTCTTGCCTTCCTTCTTTTTCATTTCTTCGACCTTGGCTGGATCGTTCATGGCTTCGAGGAAGGCTTTGCGACGCTCTTCGAAACCGTCATTGATGGCTTTGATCTCTTTGTCAAAACGGGCATCCAAAGACACGGTCTTTAGCAGATTCTTGCCATTGGCATCATCCACTTTGTGAATCAGCAGCGGGGAGAGTCTTTTTCCAAGGCGACCAAATTCAGCAAAGGCTTTGGTCATTTCATACAAAGTCACACTGCTGGAGCCCAGGGCCAGTGTAAAGTCCGGATTCAACGGACTGTAGATTCCCAGTCGACGAGCGTATTCCATAGACCATGGAACACCGACATCCTCGATGATTTTTACTGTCGGGATATTCAAAGATTTGACCAAAGCGTTGCGGAACAGAATGTCGCCACCGAAGCTTTTGGAGTGATTGGATGGCTTCCAAACCTTCATGTCACCCTGACCTTCAGCATCGTCAGCGGCGCCGCCTTCTTCGTATACAATCGGGGCATCCATGATCGGAGTTGCCGGAGTGTAGCCCTTTTCCAGAGCCGAAGCGTAGACGATTGCTTTGAATGCAGAGCCTGTCTGGCGGGGAGCTTGAATTGCACGATTGAATTCACTTTTTGCGAAGTTGGATCCACCCACCATCGCCAGGACATCCTGATTTTCCTGATCAAATGAAATCAAGGCCCCTTCAACAAGTGGTTCCTGATCCAGTTCAAGACCGATGAATTTGCTTAAGTCGGGTGCGGCAGCAGTCGGCAGGCCTTTTTTCTTGCTGGCCAGTCGATTGGAGTTGAATTGATCTGCGACCACTTTCACCAGAATCACATCGCCTTTCTTCAGCGCTTCAGAAGGTTTTTTGATCGCGGCCAGGTCATAGCGAGCCTCGGAATCCGGTTTGCGGGCCCAAGTCATGGTTTCAATGTCAATCACGCCGCGGGTCTCTGGCAGTTTCACGTAAACCAAACCCAGCGCATCGTCGACTTTTTCAACGACACCATTCACGGTGTCTTTCAGTTTGATATACGGAGGCAGCAACGGATGCAGCTTTTCATCCTGCGCTGATTTCACCGGTACGATATCGGCGAACTTTCCGTCCGGCAGAATGGTTCTTTCCGGAGTGAAGTCCGAGATCAGCTTCTTTTGATTTTCTTTCAGGAATTCTTCGATAGCGTCTTCATCAGATAGGTTTTTGGAGGGACCACGATAACCCTGACGCTTATCCAAAGACTTCAGACCTTCTTTTACAGAGTCCTGAGCGGCCATCTGTTTGGTCAGATCAAGGCTGGTGTAAATTTTCAGGCCCTTGTCCAGAACCATGTCTTCACCCAGTTGATTCACCAGCAACTGACGAACAGTTTCCAGATAGAACGGAGCATACTCTTCGTAGTTTTCACGAACGTAAACCTTCACCGGCTCTTTGATGGCCGCTTCGGACTCTTCTTTGCTGACGTAACCCACATCAGCCATGCGGCGCAGAACATAGATCTGACGTTCTTTGGCGCGCAAAGGATTTGAAACCGGGCTGTAACGGGAAGGAGCCTGAGGAAGACCCGCCAGGATTGCCATTTCGGACAAAGTCAGTTTGGAAACCGGTTTGCGATAATAAGTCTGGGCGGCCTGTTCAACACCGTAAGCTCCCTGACCGAAATAGATCTGATTCAGGTAAAGGAAAAGGATGTCTTCCTTGCTCAGATTCTTTTCCATCTCAATTGCCAGAAGAATATCACGCAATTTTCGGGTCAGAGTTTTTTCAGAGGACAGAAGCAGTGTTTTTGCCACCTGTTGCGTGATCGTCGATCCCCCTTGAACGGAACGACCGGCGCGCAGGTTGGCTAATGCCGCACGGAAGATCGCTTGGGGATTGATCCCTTTGTGCGAGAAGAACTGATCATCTTCGGCCGCCAGGAATGCATTAACAAGATTCTTTGGAATCTTTTCGTAAGGAACCAAGGTGCGGCGTTCGCGGAAGAACTCACCGATTTTCTTGTTGTTGCGATCATAGACCTGACTGACCAGCAGGGGCTGGTAGTCTTTCACAGTGATCAATTGTGGCAGGCCGGATCTGACAGACTGAATGATGAGGTAGACACCGAGGATGCCGACAAGACCGAGGGCGACGCAAAATAGCAGGATCTTTTTTAACACTGTGGGGGGCTCCTTTAATAAGCCCCCATTCTAACAGTGCAAATGGGTAGGGTCTAGGGACACTGGCCCGAAGGCTGGGTCTTACTTTCTGCCTGATTTAGAGCCCGAGCTGCGGGAACGTTTTGAGGAGCCCTTCGCAGCTTCGCCCAGGTAGCAATCAATTCCGGAACTGGCTATGTTGGCTTTTACGTCTTCGATAATCTCAGTTTGCGCGGAGATTTCACTGGAAGCTTCCTCAGATGTGTATTCCGCACCACGTTTTGGCGCAGGACCCAAAGTCATCAAAGAGTTGTTCGCCCGGTTCAAAGCCTCGGTGTAGCTCTGCTGTTTAGTAGCCAGGGCTTTTAGTTTGGTCTGCATGTTTTCCTGAGCCGCCTGCATCTTGTTCTGAGTCAGGGTCATCAGGTCTGTGACCTTCTTTTCGGCCTGAGTTTTTCTTTTGGTCGTGTCCGCTTTCATCTGATCCAACTGCGTGGAAGCCAGATTCAAAGAATCATTCAGTTCGTCGGTGCTGGCTTCAGCATTGCGGATCTGGTCGTTGATGGATTCCATTTTTGCGGCACTTTGTTCGTTCAAAGAAATTCGAGCCTGCTGGAAGCGGTTCATACATTTGTTGAACGCATCCAAAGCCGCTGCTTTTTGTGCTTTGGCTTTGGAAATATGGCTTTTATTGGAAGTCGCGTTCACTTTGCCATAGGATTCTGCGGCCTTGGTGTATTCCTGATTACAGGCATACTTGGATGTTTCTGCCGTTAATTCCAGCATTTTGGTCGCTTTTTCACGAACGGCATTGGTCATCTCAGAACGCAAAGCGATGATTTTGGAGTTGTATTCGCGCAGCTTTTCTTTGGCAGCATTTTGGCTGGCCTGGAATTCAGAGATCTTTTCACGCTCTTGCTCATCCAATGACGTCTTAGTTTCTTCCAGTTCCTGTTGGGCATCGGTCAGAGCCTGTTGCAGTTCCTGAATGGTCGTATTGAACGTCTCTTTGATCTCAGCTTCATCATCAGCCAGTTCGGCGATGTCTTTTTGAGTGTCTTTGATCTCGGTTTCAAGACGCTTTTTTTCGTCGTAATAGTCGCGACCATTCATCTGTGGGCAAGAGCCACCAATATTGGAGCCGGCCGGAAGACCCATCAAAGTGCCGATGGCGTCAGTGGTGTCAAAGCTATCAGTGCCCAAAGTTTCGGAGCAGGCAGCGGCTTTTTCCGCGCATCCTGAACCTAGGCCGGCTTTGCGGCAGGCTTCGGCAATTTTGTTTTTAGCGGAGGAAATTTCGCTGCGTGCCTGATTACACTCAGATCGCTCGCGTGCTTTTTTGCTTTCAGCTACGTCCTCGGC
Source organism: Bdellovibrio sp. BIS2 (assembly GCF_055398295.1). Lineage (NCBI taxonomy): Bacteria > Pseudomonadati > Bdellovibrionota > Bdellovibrionia > Bdellovibrionales > Pseudobdellovibrionaceae > Bdellovibrio > Bdellovibrio sp. BIS2. The sequence goes on from NZ_AP035879.1 coordinate 149,960, forward strand.
AGATCTGGTGCCAATTGTGATTCCGCCAGTACTTGATTCAGCAAAGGATACGGAAGGGGCTACCAAAGAAAGCACGCTCAGGATGTTGATAACTGTTTTGACAGATGCATTTTTTTTAGAGCTTGAAATCTTATTCATTTGATTTCCTCCCCGATGATAATGAGTGGTGCAATACCAGTACCAATTATCGGCAGACCTGCCTAAAAGGTTTACGTCTCACAATGAGATTTCGGCCAGAGCCAGTACAGGCGGGAAAAGAAAATAAAAAAGCCCGGCTTGGGACCGGGCTTCGAGGTGTTTCGAAACTGAAAAGGTCTAGGAAGCAACCGCACTTCCGCAGTGAGCGCATTTGCGGGCCTTCACCGGGATGGAAGAGCAGCATTCCGGACACTCTTTCGTGGTCACCGGAGCTGGTTCCTCAGCCTTTTTCATCTTGTTGGCAGCTTTCACAATCAGGAAGATGGCAAAGGCCACGATAACAAAATCCAGAACCATGTTGATAAAGATACCGTAGTTCACAGTTGCCACACCAGCCGCTTTGGCAGCGTCCAGCGTTGGATAAGATTCTCCATTCAGGGCGACAAAAAGATTTGAGAAGTCCACCTTGCCCAGGCCCAATGATAGAATCGGCGTTAAAACGTCAGCAACAAATGAAGAAACAATCTTGCCGAACGCCGCACCGATGATGATACCCACGGCCATGTCCAGAACATTGCCGCGCATGATAAACGTTTTGAACTCCTTAAACATGGTTTCAATCCTTTCTTAGAATTTTGCCACGAGATTCATTGTACTCGTGGTTGTGGTGTACTTGCCATCAGCAGGAATGGAATTTTGATATTGTAATAGATAAGCCAACTTCAAAGAGAACACAGAATTCAACATCACATTCAATGAAGCTTCCGTGTTGAACAAATAAGCATCGGTGGTTGTGAAGTTCGGCAGATACTCCGCCCAGTATTTGAATGACAAGGTTTTATCCAGAGCTTTGTTAAATTCGGTGAACAGACGGCCCATGTTGTCATGAGTCGTTCCGCCGGTGGTTGGAAGTGTCTTCTGATAACGATAACCGACCTCGAAGAACCAGTTCATTTCGTCAGATTTGATCACGCTGTACTTCAAACCCAAGTCGGAAGAGTCCCTTTGGATGTAGCCGTTGAAGATATCGCTTTCTGCCTTTTGGCCGGCAAACACGCCCAGATAGTCGGTCAGTTCACGTTCGTAACGAGCACCGATTTCCCAGTTGCGGGCAGATTCAACACCGTTGGAGTCCGTTTTTAAGTAGCGCCCGAATGCGGAATAAACATTTTTGTCCTGCGTGTAAGTGGTTTTTGCTTTCGCAGCATAGCTCTCAGAATCACTGTTACCGCTGACAATTACGGCACCAGCTTCTGCTTCACCGGTAACCGGAGCCGCAGCGGCAGAGAACGAACAAAGCAAGGCGAACACACTTGCGGCAATCGAGAACATCTTCATACACAAATCTCCTTTTATTTATCCAGGATTTGACTCTAGTTTTAATTCGCTCATCGTCCAAGAAAAAATTGATGAGAAACACAGTAAAATCTGCTAATTTTTCCGGGAGGTTTGTGCAGGTGCAAAAAGGTTTTAACTCAGATATTACAGTGCGCGGTCAGAAGTTCCACATTCAGACAGAGGATTGGGGAACGCAAAATCCTTATCTGGTCAGCAGAATCTTCTGCAACGGAGCTGTGATGAAGACCATCAAAACACCCTATGACACTGTTTTGAAGCTGGGGTCTGTTCAGTCGGAGGAAGCCATCAAGTTGGCCCTGCGCCGTCAACACACCACGATAATTGATACCCTGATGGCGGGAAGCCTTCCTTAAATCCTTCAAAAACACCAAAACCTCGACTTGTGGCGAGTATTCATCAGCAGTCATCTTTCATAAGATGAAGGGATGATTGAATTCTCTCACGTCTATAAGACCTATCCAGGCCCGGTTCATGCGCTTAAGAATATTGATTTGCGCATCGACAAGGGTGAGTTCGTTTTTCTGACCGGTCCCAGTGGGGCAGGTAAAACAACTCTGTTCAAGATGATCTCAGCCTACGATATCGCCACATCAGGGGATGTGAAGGTGGCGGGCCATGATCTATTGACGATGCGAGATTCCCAAATTCCGTTCTTTCGCCGAAAAATCGGTGTGATTTTTCAGGATTTCAAACTTTTGAAGGATCGAACGATCTTTGAAAATGTCGCGTTGCCATTGCAGGTTCGCGGCGATAAAGCACCCGCCATTCAGCGCCGTGTGTACGAGGTGCTGGAGCAGGTGGGCCTTGCGCACAAGCATGATCAGTACCCGGACTTCGTTTCCGGGGGGGAGCAGCAAAGAACCGCCATTGCCCGGGCGATCATTCATCAGCCAGGAGTGCTGATTGCCGATGAGCCGACAGGAAATCTGGATCCGCGCTTAAGTGAAGAGATCATGGATCTTCTGGAACGTGTTTGCTCTCAAGGGACCACCGTCTTTGTGGCAACGCATGATCACGAGATGGTTCGTCGTCGCAAGAAGCGCACACTGCAACTGCAGGATGGAATGATTGTGGGGGACACCAAGTGAGACCACATCAAAAGAACTGGGCGTTGAAGGTTTCCACCCTGGTTGTCGTGACCGCGTGTTTTGTGGTGATGGGTGCCGCCCTTTTGGTATCTCAGAACTTCAGAAACATTCTGACTCTGTGGGGTGAGGATGTGCAGATGACGGTTTACCTTTCTCAGGATCTTTCTGAAAAAGGCCGTCAGGACATTGAAAGTAAAATCAAAGAAAATGAAAATGTGGCAGGTGTGAAGTTTGTCACACAAGAGCAGGCTTTGGGTGACTTCCGTTCCCAGATGGCAAGTTATGCTCCGGATATCTCTCAGGATGAAGAACTGCTTCGTCTGATTCCCGCAAGTCTTTTGGTTCAACTGAAATCCGACGTGGCCGCGGCCGAGCAAACAACCGTGTTGCAGTCCATGGCCGGAAAACTTCGTCAACTGGAGGGTGTGGATGAAGTCAGCTATGGCCAGGACTGGGTCGAAAAGTACGCTGCACTGGTTAATGCGATCGAGTTGACCTTGCGCGCGTTATGTCTGGTGATTCTGGCAGCGTCCTTGTTTGTTATGTCCAACGCCATTCGTGCCTCGGTTCAGGCTCGCAAGGACGAGATTGTGGTACTGGAAATGATTGGTGCCACGCCTTCCATGATCCGAAAGCCATTCCTGGTGGAAGGAGCGGTGTTGGGGGTTGTTTCCTCGGTCTTGTCTTTGGGTCTTTGTTTTGCCGTTTACATCGGGATCAAAAATCTGCTGATCACGAAGCTGAGCTTCCTGCAACTGGGCGAGCACATTCAGTTTATGGGTCCGGTGCTTTTGGTGGTGTTTGTTATCGCGGGCACTGGGCTTGGGGCCTTGGGATCTTATCTGTGTGTTCGTCGCATGAATGACGGCTTTGCCGGAAGTCAGGGGTGATCGTTGAAGCTTGCACAGATTCTGTTGGCATTGGTGTTTTCATTGTCGTTGGGGGCGAAAGCCGCAAATCCCACCGACGTGGACAACCTTGCCAAAGACTTTGAAGCGACCAAGAAAAAGCTTGAAGATGCCGAGCTGAAGCAACGTCAGGTCCTGTCGGCTCTTTATCAGTTGAATAAGAAAATCAAAAAGATCGTGACCGAAAAAGGGGAGATGTCGCAGCAGCGGGCTTTCCTCGAGGTGAACATCCGAAATCTCACCCAAAAAGTAGAGGATCTGGACCTGAAGTCCCGTCAGCAAAGAACTCTTTTGGCGGAACGTTTGCGGGCCATGTACAAGCTGGGCGGGCCTTCGATTGCCCGGTTCCTGTTTTCGTCCAGCAGCTCAGCGTCTTTGGAAAGAAACCTGAAAATTCTGGGTGTGGTGGCTGCTCGCGATCTTGAATTGATCAAAAACTATTCCCGGGACCTTAAGGATCTGGAAAGCAAACGCAAGACCCTGGCGCAGCGACTGGACAGCATGAAAACCGTTGAGCAAAAGATCGCTGCCCAGGAAAAGGCCTTGCGCAAAGAGCAGGACCTGAAGGGCAAGCTTCTGGATGGAATCCGCAAGAACAAGCTCTTTGCCATCAATAAAATCAACGGTCTTCGGGAAAAATCCCTGCAGTACAATATTGACGATGCCGGACTGTTTGACTTGCTCTTTAAGCCGTCCTTTGCCGACCAAAAAGGTGAGCTTTCTGCACCTCTTGAAGGTGTGATCACCCGCAAATTTGGACTTATGAAAGGTCAGGATCACCCCTATACTTTAACTCACAAGGGAATTTTCATCTCCGCGGCCAAGGGTAGCAATATCAAAGCCGTGTTTGAAGGAAAGGTTTCCTATGTCGGAACGCTTCCGGGCTTTGGAACAACTCTGATTGTGGATCATGGCGATCACTACTACAGCGTCTATTCCCATGCACAAGAAGTGAAAGTGAACACTGGTGACGAGGTCACGGGTTCTCAGGTGCTGGCTCAGGTGGGTGAAGCCCCACAAGACGGCAGTTCCGGACTTTATTTTGAAATTAGACATTTTTCCGAACCCTACGACCCGCAACAGTGGATGAAAGGACTCTAACACTATGCAATCACTCAAACGCTACTGGAAAACCTATATTTTGGGCGGCGCCCTTCTGCTGGTTTTGTTCATCATGGCAGAAACAGGTTTTCAAGTAAGAGCCTTTGCCCAGGAAAGGTATGCGGACCTTCAGAACTTCAGTAAGGTTCTAAATCTGATTCAGCAGTATTACGTTGAAGAAGTGAACACCAAGAAGCTGGTTTATGGTGCGATCAAAGGTATGCTGCGCGAACTGGATCCGCACACGAACTTCATGCCGCCTGAAATGTTCAAGGACTTTGAAACAGAGACCAGCGGTGAGTTCGGCGGTTTGGGTATTGAGATTTCCATTCAGAACGGCATTCTGACGATCATTTCTCCGATCGAAGATGCGCCAGCCTGGGAAGCGGGTATCAAGGCTGGGGATAAAGTTGTGGCTATCGACGGAACAACCACCAAGGGTATGAGTCTGGCCGAAGCCTCTGTGATGATGCGTGGGAAAAAGGGCAGCAAGATCGTTTTGCGTGTGGTTCGTGATAACGAGGAAAAGCCTCGTGACATCACCGTGGTTCGCGGCAGCGTGAAAATCAAATCGGTGAAGTATACGGATCTGGGCGATGGCTTTGCTTATGTGCGCATCACAAGCTTCATCGAAAACACCTCCAAAGATCTGCAAAAGGTTGTTGAAACTCATATCAAGAACAACAAAAACATGTCCGGTCTGTTGATTGATATGCGCAGAAATCCGGGTGGTTTGTTGGATCAGGCGATCAAGGTCAGCGATATGTTCCTGAAAGAAGGCACTATCGTGTCCACGATTGGCCGTAACAAAAACGAAAAAGAAGTGGCGACGGCTTCTAAAAAAGGTCAGTACACAAACTTCCCAATCGTGATCTTGGTCAATGAATATACAGCAAGTGCGAGCGAGATTGTGTCCGGTGCTTTGCAAGACAACAAACGCGCTTTGATCGTGGGTCAAAGAACATTCGGTAAGGGCTCTGTGCAGTCGGTGATCAAGCTGGGTGATGGCAGTGGTCTGAAATTGACTGTGGCTCGTTACTATACGCCAAATGGTGTTTCAATCCAGGCGGAAGGCATTCATCCTGACATTGAAATTGAAGACGTGGACCCAGATGCATTCTCTAAAGCGATTGTGAAATCTGTCACAACCCGTGAAGGTGATATTGCCGGTCACTTGAAAGGTGATCGTGAGAAAGCCGCAGAGAAGCTGGATGTCAAAGAGGGCGCAGAAGAAGGAGCTTTGGCTTGGTGGAAAGACGTGGGATCGAAAAAAGATGAAAAGCTGTCGCCGCGCGATAAGCTGTTCAAAGCTGATTACCAAGCATATCAAGCATTTAGCTACCTCAAAGCATGGGATACTTTGAAGGCTTTGACGCGCTAGTTATTGATTAAGAATTTTAGAGGCCCTACTCTAGCCGCACATCCAAGGCAGAGGGGGCCTTTCATGTTAAGACTTGTTATCTTCATCACAGCGCTGTGTTCTTTGGCTCAGGCCCAGAACGTCGGCTTCGAAAAAGGGAACTCCCTCACTGTCACTCCAATTCAAGGTCAGGTTCGTGTTATCTGCGGCGGTTTTAACGGCAACGGAACGGCATTGTATTCTTGTCGTGATATCGTGATGAAACCGGGGGCTTATGATCATTTCGTGGGACCTCGTGATGCGCGAGTGACGAAAGTGGAGCTGACGGCATTTCATCAGGATGGTTCCAATCGCTCCAAAACAGAAGACTATCAAGGGGCTCGCGGCATCAGTACTGATGCTTTCAATCTGTGGATTTCCACCCTTTTCCAAAAGCCTTTGCTGGAAGTCGGCACCAACAACGTGAACTATCGTCTGGTCAGCGGAAACACTGTCTATGCGGAGGGATCTTTCCAGGCTGTCGTTACAAAAACAGCCATGCGTGAATGCCCCATGGCAACTTACCAGTCTACCGATGTGAATGACTGCAATTCGCAGTACTCCATCTGCCAGCGCTACTTCAAAGAATTCAATAACTGCCAGTAAAAATAAAAAAGCCGGCGTCATTGCTGACCCGGCTTTTCGGAGTAGAGATTTTCTTTATTCTTACACGCACTCTTTAAGCTTTTTCACAACTTCCATTGCTTTGGCTTTATCAACGCCTTTGACTTCCATGATCGCGTCTACAAATGCTTCTTCAGAAGTGCCGCGTTTGCCGGATTCAACAATCTGGTCGTGGCGCTCGATGATTTGAGTGTAAGAGTCACGCTCTGCTTTAGAGAATCTGGTCAAGATAGCCTCTGGCAGAGTTTCCAGTTTGGACAATGCCGCTGTAGTTTCAGTCAACTCAGCCGCGCTCAGGTCTTTCGCTGTTTTACGAGCGCCCGTCAAAGAGGAGTTTGCCATCAGTTTCGCAGAAGCGGTCGCTGCTGCATCGATGGATTGACCTTCGTTAGCGTCGTTTTTGCTAATCTCTGCCGCCATCTTTTTAGCTGCAACGATAGTTGCCAGGCTGTCCAGACGTTGTGCGGACTTGGTTGGATCTGCTTTCAGAGCCATGGAAAGAGCATTGTTCTTGCCTGAAGGAAGGGCCAGCTCGTTGATGATGTTGTCTTGAGCGACTTTCAGTTGCTGGGCATCCAAACCTTTGGAGGTCATGCGTTTACCGAAAGCGGCGGCCTTAACCTGCTTGGTGTATTCCACCAAAGCTTCACGCGCTGGCTTTGCACCAGGGGCTGCGTGGACCGTCAAAGACAGGGACATAGTCGTCACCAGGGCTGCCATACCGAACACAAATGCTTTTTTCATACTCTCTCTCCTTAGTACTTGTTAATTTTTTAAACAGGGCACTCCAATTTTTGGGACTCTCCAATCCCAGAAGCGCCTTGCTTAGTTTAATCGTTTCAACACTCTATATATCAAAGGGCGTACCAACTAGTTCTTGCCCGGCATCGCCATGCCTCTCATTTGAGAGATCTTGGCTTGAATCTCATTTTGGAACTGACCCTGTTCCGCATTGAGACGTTTGATATTGCGGATCTTGTCCCAGCTCACTGCGTTCGCCATAGAGCCGTACATCATCACTTCCTGCGCCAGAGACTGAAGCTGCTCCAGTGCCTGAACCGCGATATCACGTTGTTGCTGATTCAAAGTCACGACCGCGCCGTCCGTCGCGTCACCCACGCCCAGCAGGGTGGATACGCCCGCCAAGGCGGTCTGGATTTTGGTCACTTGCTCTTCGAGCTGATAGTTTTCCAAAGGCGACTGAATCACTTCGCGGCCTTCGATCGTTTTAACTTCGATTTTCTTCAGCAAATTGTTCAGAGCAAAGAACTCACCTTCAACAGCCTTCAGCGCTGCATGGGTCGGAGCATTCTTCAGCAGATTTTCAAACTTCAGATCAAACTTCGCGGATGGCTGAAGCATTTCCTGCAACAAAGCCAGGTACACGCGCTCTTCCTGGAAGACAGCGTTGATGATTCCGTTTGCCATTGGTCCGCGGTTGAAGCTGCTTCGTTCGTTGTTGTACATTTTGCGAACCATCTTCACGACGATTTCGTCATAGCTCTTGGAGAATTCACCAAAGGCCTTTTGCATCTGGGATTCTGTTTTGGCAGTCCACCAAGCCGGGAATGCGGACTCTTCTTTAGAGCCAACCGCATTGTCACGGGCTTCGTGTACGAGGTATTCAACAAAGCCCTTATAGCTTTTGCCGCTGGCTGCGCGCACCGGCCAGTTGTAGATTCTTTCAACCGGAGCATCGGCCTTGATACCAAAGCACGGATCAAATTCATCATTCTGATTTGCCAAAGTCGGTGGCAGGAACACAGACGGGAAGCCCGTGTGAGCACCGGCAATTTTTGGAGTTTTCACAACTTTGCCATTGGCTTCCACGTCCGGACCGCAGATCATCTGCATGACCAGGAAGTCCGTGATTTTCGGAGTTTTAAACAGGCCCACCTGACGGTAGTAGCTTGTGCCAGCCAAAGTTTCTGCTGTGCTCGGAGCTTTTTCGTAAGCCTGACCGAAGCCACGACCCACTTCCAGGGATGGATCCGGAGAACCCATATAGCTGCGGATCTCGTTCATCACGTGGAAATAGTTCTGAGAGCTTGAAACATTCTGAGCGGCAATGCGTATGTTGTTGTTTAGCTCCAGCAAACCTTTACCGATCTGGTCGCGATCACCCGTGGAAAGTTTTGCGATGATGCCGTTGATAGTTTTCTTTTCAGCAGGGTAGAGATATTTGGCTTTATTGGACTTCATCAAAGCATCGGCTTTGATCGCTGCTTCAGCTACGGTATCCAACTGCATGCCTTCGATAAACTGTGGGTGAGTCAGATAAAGATCCTCACGGCCTTCTGCCATATCCAGCGGAGTCACGCCATTCAGCGGAGCCGTGCGTAGCAGGGGCTGCACCTGGGATTCGTTGAATCTGGCGTTGCGGATTTCGTTCACGAAATCGTTATAGAAGGAATAGCTGCTGTTAAACATGCTCGTCAGGCTTTTCAAAGCTTCAGACCAGTTGTGGTGAGCTTCATAGACTTCAGCCATGTTGATCATGCGCCAGTCCATCATCTTCTGATGGAAGTGCTTCATTTCATGTTTCAAGTTGTCAGTAGAATCGCTCCACTTCGCTGTTTTCAGGGTGTTCACGTGGTTCACCATGTCGCGGTTCATGTCGTGGAAATCGGCCCCATCGAACAAGTTCTTCCAGGCAAAGGTCACATGACGGTTGAACCACATGTCCAAAGCGACGAACGCCGAGATCTGAAGGCCTTTAACAATCAAAAGACGCAAACCTTTTACCTGCATCGTGCCCGGAGTCAGCCAGACAGCGATATCAACACCCGTCACACGCAAAATCACTTTCGTCAGAAGAGCCTGACCCAAAGCCGCCGCACCGGATGAAATCAGCATGGACGCGATGCCCGGAGCGTACTCCCAGATTTTCTTGTGGATAACAAGGTATTCGTAAGCTTTACCGCATGGATCTTCTTCAACGCCAGCCGCGGTGTCTTTCTGGGAAACTTTTCCGCCCATCATAACCTTCGCACAAGCTTTCACGTTAGGATCTGAAGCGATAGAAGAAAGATAAGTTTGCAGGAAAGCACCTACGGTCATGCCCAGGTACGGGATCATGTGGTGGAACTTTGGATTTTTGATGTAAGTGGAAAGCAGGTTGGAAGTCAGCCCTTGGGAATACATGAAAGTGAAGAAACCAAACACACCCATCGGTGAAAGCTGGTGCTGGATATGCTGTTGCATTGCCACAGGATTTTGCGAATAGTTTGTGATCAATTGACCGGCCACTACCGCACCCATCGCCACGAAGAACATCGCAGATTCCGTCGGCAGGTTTCTTACGGTGTGGGACAGGGATGCTTTGGAAGCATTCTTAATGCGAACCATTTCATCCAGCATCATTTTATTGATGGATTTTGGAGAGAACTTGCGAAGTTGTTTTTCTTCCCCGAACGGGATTTCCATCGCCAGTTTTTTGGTTGTTTTATCAAAGACCTGGGCTTTCTTGGATTCCTTGTCGACATAGAGGGTGTAACCCATTGGCTCCAGGAAGTCGCGGTACTGGGCAAGTTGAGCTTTCTCTTTTTCAGTCCAATTGGCTGCAGCCTGGGCCACAGGGGCCAGGATCATGTTAACAGCGGCAATGGCAGTCAGAATCTTAGAGAACCATTTCATAGCTTCACCTCAGTCTCTGAATGTATAGAAGCAAGCTTTGGGCCCCTCAAAAGCGATTAAATGGCACGGGACTTGTCTCATACCGCGACGAGGCCGCAAACGGGCACCGGGGTGTCTAAATCTTGTGATTGTCTCATTCTGGGATTTGGGATAAGCCTAGCGCCACAAAACAGGAGGCCCCATGGCTGTCGTAGAAATCACCAAGAACAACATTCAAGAGATCGTTGAAAGCAACAACATGATCATTCTGGATTTCTGGGCGACGTGGTGTGCACCTTGCCGTCGTTTTGCCCCGATCTTTGAGTCTGTGGCCGCAAAACACCCGGAGGTGATTTTCGGAAAGATCGACACGGAAGCCGAAGTGGAGCTGGCGGACAAGTTTCAGATCAAATCCATTCCGACTTTGATGATCATCAAAGAAAGCGACATCATCTTCAGCCAGCCAGGCGCTTTACCGGAAGAAATCTTTGAGCAGATCGTGGTGAAGGCCAAAGAAATCGATATGGAAGAGGTCCGTCGTGAAAACTCTTAAGCCGTTGTTGCCACTGCTAGTGGTGCTGACAGCATCTCAGTCCCAAGCGGTGTCCTGGAGAATCTTTGGCGCCTGCAAAAACACTCCTGTACACGAAGGCACTTATCAAGCGGATTTGACTAAATCTGTAGGCGCTCTGAGCCTTGAAATCTTTGATGCGAACAAGATCCCGTATGTGGGCTCTGCCGAAGGCATCAATTCCATCATCAACAGCCCGATCGGTCTGGACAGTATTGAGGTTGTCTCTGACACTGAACTGCGTGCCTATGGCTGGTGTTACACTATCAACGGCAAGCAGCCGACAGAAATGCCGGACAAGATTCATTTCAAATCCCAAGACGATAAACTGACCTGGTTCTATGCGTACTCCACCAATAAGAATAATGAGTGGACGGACTATTGTTCCCCGGCCTACTGGATCGCCGCCGATCAGTTCTGCAAATAAAAAAAGCCCGGTGTTTCCACCGGGCTTTTTAATATTCAAATTTAAATTCGAAATTACTTCTGGATCGTTACGTGTTTGATCACGATTGGTTCAACTGGGCGATCCATAGCTCCTGTTTTGGAGTTCTCGATGGATTTAACCACGTCCATACCTTCAACAACTTCACCGAACACAGTGTGGCGGCCATCCAACCAAGGAGTTGGAACAGTTGTTACGAAGAACTGGGAACCATTTGTATTAGGACCCGCGTTCGCCATGGAAAGGATACCTGGTTTGTCGTGTTTCGGAGCGCCAGCTGGGAACTCATCTTCGAAACGGAAGCCTGGGCCGCCAGTTCCAGTTCCAAGTGGGCAACCACCCTGGATCATGAAATCTTTGATCACGCGGTGGAAAGTCAGACCATCATAGAATGGCTTCTTTACTTTTTCGCCAGTTTTAGGATCAGTCCACTCTTTGGTGCCTTCGATCAGGCCCACGATGTTTTCCACTGTTTTTGGCGCTTTATCTGCGAAAAGCTTTACTTTGAAAGTGCCTTTGGATGTTTCAAATACTGCGATCATGTCTTTTCCCTTCTTCGTAGCCTTTGCCTTGGATTCTGTCTTTGCATCTGCGCGGAAGCTGAAAGCTGCCAATAGGAATGCAAAAAGGTAGATCCAAAATACCTTCTTAACATCGATATTCTTCGACATTGCGGTCTCCTGACTTTTGTCCAACCCCTTCACTATTAGTGAGGCAGCCGGCGAGGGTCAAGTTCCTTCAAAAGTGCAACGTTGGCCTGAAGCAGGCTTAAGACTTCATTCAGGAGCTCTGAGGGATGCAGATGAAGCGCCAAGGCAAGAGCATGAAACGACTCATGATTTGGGCTCAGTTCAGTCAGCGACTCTGACGCAACAAGCTGAAGCATCTGCTCAATCTGGCGCAGTCGGTCATAGTTCTTGAGTAAAACCCCGGATTTCTCCTCTAAAGCGCTGATCAAATCCGTCGTTGCCGACGAGGGGGGCTTGAGCTTCTTTTTCAAAACGGCGGTTTGTGCGGCCAGTTCCACATCCACAAGACCGCCCTCGCTGTACTTCAGATTCGGATGAACTCCTTCAACCATCAACTGAGTCCGAATGCGCTCAAGCTCATCCAGCTCCGCAGATGAAAGCCCCCGATCCAAAAAACCCAGATTGTTGTGAGTGCTTTCGCCAATCCAGCGGGCCTTCAGGTAAGCTTGTCGCTCCCAGGCCGCCGCCTGAGTTTGCAGATAGTCTTCCAAATCCTTTTGCACGATCACCAGCGGGCCGGCTTTGCCGGAAGGGCGCAGGCGCATGTCGATAGAATAGATGTTTCCCCCGCGATGGCTTTCCGTCAGACGGGTGATGAAACGTTTGGCGAGCTTATGGTCCATTTCACCCGGTTCGTCCGGAACGACGAAAATGAAATCCAGATCCGAGCGGAAGCCCATCTCGCGGCCGCCCCATTTACCCAATGCCAGAATGCGCAGCTTCGAGGGATATTCTTTTTTCAGAGCATCCAGCAACGTGGTCGCCACCGAATCCGCGGTGGAAGTCAGATTCGCCGTCAGTTGCTGCAGGTTTTTATCCTCGAGGTACTCGCTTCCGTTGATGACTTCAGAAAGAAGCTTCTTTTCAGCCAGCTCTTCCAGCAGGGTTCCCAGGTCTTCCGAGTGTTTGTCTTGTGCCCGGTAAACGAAACTATCCAGCAGCTCAGGGCGATTGCACAGAATGCGGGAAAGATACGGTGAATGGCCAAACAGCCACGCCAGTTCCTGCAGCAGTTCTTTTTCGCGTAAAAGCAGCGCAAAGAAACTGGCTTTGGCCCGCGTGCTGCCGATGAAGTCTTTTAACAGCAATAAGCCCCGGCGGATGTCGCCCTTTTGTTCCTGCAAGGTCTCAAGGAAAGCCCCTAGGAAAGCTTTGCGGGAAAGCTCATCGCGGCCCTTGTTGCGGGAAAGCACTTCCTGCCCCAGGATTTCCTGCCAAAGTTCCTGCAGATCCTGATCCGGCAAGCCGGTGCGTTTCAGTTCTTCTTCCAGTGAAATTTCTTTCGGGGCTTCTCCTAAAAGACTTTTCACGATGGAATCACAGCGAAGCATGTCGAACTTCAGATTCGGCAACGCCTGCATCACAAATTCAGGATGGGATTCCGTCAAAACCAGCAAGTGGGTTTGTTCGTCGTTCAGGGCCTGAACGTAGTTTTCCAGACGGCGCAGATTCCAATAGTGCTGGCGCAGGAATTTGGCTTCTTCAGAAGGCAGAAGTTCTTTCATTTCCAGCAGTACCAACGCCTCGGTGGTTCCGCGCACCTGCAAAGTCAGATCGCGGCCGCCGTGAATAACCTGAAGGGCGTGGGTGAAAAGCTCGACATCGCGGATACCCCCGATGCCCAGCTTTAAATCCACCACCTGATCCTGCGACCGCTCCCAATAGTGCCCCTGAATTTTAGAGCGCAGGGTTTTTAAATCTTCCAGCAAAGTAAAATCCAGATGTTTGCGGAAAGAAAACTTCTGCGCAAATGCCAGCACTTCCTTCTGCACATCTTCATCACCCGCAATCGGGCGCAGACGAACAAAGGCCAGGCGTTCCCAGGTTTCGCCATAGTTGCCATAATAGTCTTTGAATTGATCCAGGGTCGGAATCAACGGCCCCTGTTTGCCGCCGGGGCGCAGGTCAAAGTCCACCCGAAAAACAAAACCGGCAGCAGTTCGTTCGGTCAGAATTTTTTGAAACTTGCGCAAGGCCGAAAGGCTTTGGGGGGAGTCTTCCTGGCTGACCAGCAGAACATCGACATCGGAACTTAAATTCAGCTCTGACGACCCCAATTTTCCAAGGGCGAAAAGCGCAATTTTTTGATTGGAAAAGCAGTGATCAAAAGCGTGGCGTAAAAGAAGGTCCGCGGCCCCACTCCATTGCTGGCAGATTTGATCGGGGGCCATAGAGTCGGTCTTGGCGGCGTCAGCAAAGCGAGACCAGATCTCGCTGCGCTCCTGCCGTAACTGATCCTCGATGGATAAGTTAGTCAATGTTGTTGGACCATTTTGGCTTGTAATAGTTGTTGTTGTCGTTGGTCACACGACGCTCTTCGGTCCCGTCCACGGTGGAAATATAGATCTGATTTTTCCCCGTGCGGTTGGACGTGTACATCACGAATCTTCCATCCGGAGAGAACGAAGGGTCTTCGTTGCTGGCCATGCGACCGTTTGGTTTTTTCGCAGAAGTCAGACGGATCATTCCGGTGCCGTCGGCGTTCATCACAAAGATATCAAAGTTGTTGTCGCTCTGACCGGCAAAGGCGATTTTTTTGCCATCCGGGGACCAGGACGGGGACGAGTTAAACACACCCGCAAAAGTGATGCGTTTCACATTGTTCCCGGCAGCGTCCGCCGTGTAAATCATCGGACGACCCGCACGGTCAGAAGAGAAGCTCAACAATCCTTGCGGAGAAACGGTCGGCTCAACGTTCAGGGCTCCGGCCGGGCCATTGGTGATTTTGCCCACCAGGGTTCCATCCAAAGACATTTTATAGATGTCCGGGCTGTTGCCTTGAGAAATTGTCAGATAGATATGACGACCATCCGGAGAGAACGACGCCCCTGAGTTGATGCCCTGACGGTAAGAGACCAAAGATCTTTTCCCGGTCGTCAGATCCAAAAGCAGCATGTCTGCGTTGCGGAATTTTGCGCCCACACGTTTCACATAGGAAGTGTAAGCGATTTTTTTACCGTCCGGGGACCATGCCGGGGAAATCGAGATACTGCGGTGATTGGAAACCTGTTCCATGTTCGCGCCATCCCAGTCCATGGTGAAGATCTCTTTGCTTTGGCCGCTGCCCTTGTCGCTGGAAACAACCACGCGGGACAGGAACGGACCTTCAACACCGGTCAGAGCTTTCATCACGTCGTTGGCGAAAGTGTGCGCGATACGACGGGCACTGCTGGTTGGGCCTTTATACTTTTTCCCCAGAACCAAGGCGGCACGGGGAACATGGTAAGTGTAAGTTTCCAAAGTCACTTCGTTGCCTACGACCGAGTAACCTGCACGGATCAGGAAGTCCGCGCCGATCGAAGACCAGCTTTGGAATTTGAATCCATTTGGCAGGCCTGGTGCCGGCATCAAGCCCGTTTTGGAGGTGTCTTCCAGGAAGGCGCTCTGATTGATGAACTGGAAGTAGGAAGAAACGGTCAGGTCATTGGTGATCGTATTAAAGATCTCAACCCCGACACTTTGATTGCGGGATGCCGTTGAAGGGGAGCCCGTGTATTGCAGCGGCGGGAAAGCCATCAGACTTTTTTTGGTGCGAGCTTCACCCAGCTTAATATAGATGCCGTTGTTATTTTGGGCATGGGAGAAAAGAGGGAATAGGCCGATAATCAGAACAAGGGCCAGTATCTGTTTCATCATGATGTCCTCCTAGTTATTCCGGGAATCCGATCAGGATTCCGTCCACAGAGAATACAGCGATCAGCTTTTCTGGCGGAGCCGGGAAAGGGGCTGAACGGTCAATGGTTGCTAATACTTCTTCATCGTAGCTGGGATTGCCACTGGATTTAACAATTTTTCTGCCCAGAATATTGCCGCGCGAATCCACGAACACACGCACTTGTGCTTTGTAATCACGCTTCGCCAGCCATTCTGGGATTGTCCAATTTTGTTTGATGTGACGATCCAGATCAGAAATGTAGTTGTCATTCTGAAGCTTGGCGATTCCAGTCAAAGATGTGCCGGGCGACAGGACATTGCCTTTCACAGGGGCACTTCCGGTGGCGGCTTTGCCGGTTCCGGCAGCTGCTGCGGCTTTTTTCTTGTCTTCCGCCACGTCTTCTTTGATTTTCTCCAAGGCAGCCATGGCTTTGAGTTTATCCAAAGCATTCTGCTGCTGGGATTTTACTTTTTCCAGATTAATGCCTTCTTCCTTGGCTTTTGCCGGAGGAAGTTTCACGGGCTCTGGCTTTGGCGGAGTTTTCTTTTCCACCACTTTTTCCGGAGCCTTTTCAGGCGGCTTTTCTTTTACGGGTTCTTTGGCGACTTCTTTTTCAGGAAGAGCCGGTTTGGGATTTTCTTTGGCCGGAGCTGCAAGGTCTTTGGGCTCCACCTTGTCCGGCAAGCCTACCATGTCCACACGCACAGCTTGCGAGAAATCAATCGGTTCCGGATCAAAGAAGACGGTCTTCAAAGTAAAGATCGAAATAATAAGCGCGTGCAGGGCAAAGGAGATCCCTATGCCGCGGGTTACTTGCTCATCATTCTGCTGATCTTTTTCCTCTAAATAGTTCACAGCTCAGGTCATTGATCTTTCGGCTGAGTGATCAGACCGATGTTAAAGATGCCGGCGGCACGCACTTCGGCCATAGCTTCCGCGACGAAGCCATAGTCCACTTTGCGGTCTGCCTGAATGTACACCTGTTTGTTCTTTTTATTTTCGAAGATCGCTTTCAGTTTCGGGCGCAGTTCTGTCATGGCGATCTTTTGTTTGGCGATGGTCATTTTCTGATCTGAATTGATCACCAGTACAAAAGGCTCTTCGTTGACTTCAACACCGGAAGAAGAGGTCTTTGGCAGATCCACTTCAATCCCCTGTTGCATCAAAGGAGTCGTCACCATGAACATGATCAGCAACACCAGCATCACGTCCACCAAAGGCGTGATGTTGATTTCGCTTAATGTCGCCCGGCTTTTTCCGCCGCCGCCACTCATTCCCATGATTAATTTCCTTGGAAGAAGTTACGTTTAACGATGTTCAGGAAGTCCGCGCCGAAATTGTTCAGGGCGATTTCCTGCTTGCGGATTTTAGAGATAAAGTTGTTGTACAAAACAACCGCTGGAATCGCTGTTGCCAGACCGATCGCCGTGGCAATCAGGGCTTCAGAAATACCCGGCGCTACAACCGCCAGGCTGGCTGTTCCGGTCTGACCAATCTTGTGGAAGGAACCCATGATCCCCCAAACCGTACCGAAAAGACCGATGAAGGGACCGGTGGAACCGGTTGTTGCCAGAACGGTCAGACGCGATTCCAGTTTGGAGATCTCGCTTTCAGTGGCTTTGTTCAGGACACGTTCCAGGTTGTCGATGCCGGAAAGGATCGGTTTATCGCCTTCGGTTTTGGAAAGCAGCGGGGACTCAGAGATCTTTTTCATCTCCAGGTACACGGCTTTAAAGACGCGGGCGACAGAAGAGTCCTTATATTGGTCGATGTCTTCAAACAACGTATCCAGGGAATTCACTTTCCAGAATTTGGACAAGAACAGTTCATCGGACTGTTTCATGTTTTTGAAAGTGACATATTTGGAGTAACCGATGGCCCAGCAGAAAACGGACATCACAATCAGCATCAACAAAGTCAGCTGAACAATGGGACTTGCTTGAGCGATAGCATCAATGGAGCTGGTGTTCACTGATACAGAGGGTGCAGCCTGGGCCGCGTTGACAAAAATAGGGGACATATCTAGACCTCCGTTAAGGTACGTCTTAAAACGATATGCCCAAATGCATTTTGGATCAACCTATTGAGCAGGACCTTGGTTTAGAAGACGGAGCAATTCTGGCAAATTCGTCGTGATCAGGCCCTCGGCCTTATAGCGACTCGCCTCAGCAAGCTGAGCTTCATTCTCGATAGGTCCCAGGAAGATTCTTTTGTTGCGACGACGCATCTCCGTGATGATCTCATCGTTGAAAGCGGGGCGTTTCATCAATTTGAAGGGAGCGATGAAGACGTCGCCTTTGAATTGAGTCGAAGGCAAAATCCACAGCGAATCAAAACTGAGTAATCTCATAATATCCGGCTGACTGGTGCCGTACACCCACTCGGGCTTCAGTTCTTTGATAGAGGTCATGATGATCAGGGCATCGCTTTGAATCAGGGTGCGCGGGTTTGGCTTCAGGTCATCAATCGCACTGACCACCGTGGAATGCACGTCGTGCACGTTATCTATAATATTCAGAACAAAACGAGTCTCGGGAAACTGTTCGTAGTATTCCTTCAAAGCCGGAGTGGTTTTATAGAATTCGTTGATCTGTTCCCATGGGTATTCCGACAACTTGCCACCGGTCATGATTTTGGCCGTCGGATTGGCTTTCTGTTCAGCCAGCTTCATATCGATGAATTCGCGGTCCCGGCTGGCAGGCAAAATGAACGGCACTTTATCGGAAGAAATGCGCACGTCGGCCCAGATCACGGCATCAGGCTTGAGTTTCAGGGTTTCCTGAACCTTCTCCAGAGTGTCCGCCTTAACGATCACGATCGGAGCGGGGCCAGAAAAGAAGGCGTGTTCGTAAACTGGGAAGGATTGCCCCAAGCCCCATATACGGGCCATAAGCAGTAGAATACCAAGGATAAGGAAGCTGACAGCGGTAATGAAAAGGATTCTCATAGGCCTTTCGTATAGCACCCTAAGACTTTGAAATCAGCACATTTTTTCAAAACTAAAGGAAAGATTCCTGTCACAATCTTAAATACGTTAAAATTAGGCGTATTTCGCCTTGTTTTTCAATTGGCTTTCTATTAGATAGAAAGCGACGCCGTGTCCGCAGAGGACTCTCTGAGGGGCGCTGGTGAAGGGAACCTTACATGAATAAAATCAATCGCAAGCTTGAATACGCTCTGATGGCTCTGAAATACATGAGCCAAAAGATCCCCGGTGAGCTCACAACTGCCAAAGAAGTGTCGGATTCTTTCCATACACCTTTTGATGCGACGGCTCGTGTGATGCAGCAAATGGCGCAAAAGGGCGGGATTTTGCGCGCCGAATACGGAGCCAATGGCGGATATCAAATCACGAAAGACCTGGCGAAGGTTTCCATACACGACCTTGTTGAGGTGATTGAAGGACCAACTGCGTTGGTGAAATGCCTGCACAAGGAAGCACCTTGTGAAATTCAAGGCACCTGCAACATCGTGTCTCCGATCACAGCTTTGAATCACAGACTTACAGACTTCTACAAAAGCCTGAGCCTGAAAGAACTATTGGTGGAAAGAGTGGCAATGCCAGCGAAAAAATCCTCTGAGGCGGTGGCCCATGGATAACAACAAATCCTCCAGCAATCCGCTGGAAAGTTACGAATACAAATACGGTTTCACCACCGACATTGAAACAGACCAGGTGCAGTTGGGTCTGAACGAAGACATCATTCGTCTGATCTCTGCGAAAAAGAATGAACCGGAATGGATGCTTGAATACCGTCTGAAGGCGTTCCGTCATTGGCTGACAATGGTGGAACCCGAGTGGGCGCACGTGTCCTATCCAAAGATCGACTTCCAGGCGATTCGCTATTATTCCGCGCCGAAAAAAGCGACGGATGAAGCTGCGAAACCAAAATCTTTGGACGATCTGGATCCGGAACTGATCAAGACTTTTGAAAAACTGGGTATCCCGCTGACCGAACAAAAACGCATCTCCGGTATTGCTGTGGATGTGGTGTTTGACTCTGTGTCTGTAGGTACGACTCACACTGAGGTTTTGGATAAAGCCGGTGTGATCTTCTGTTCTATTTCCGAGGCGATTCATAAACATCCGGATCTGGTGAAGAAGTATCTGGGTTCTGTTGTGCCTCACACGGACAACTATTATGCCGCTTTGAATGCGGCGGTTTTCACGGATGGTTCTTTCTGTTACATCCCGAAAGGCGTTCGTTGCCCGATTGATCTTTCCACTTACTTCCGTATCAACGCCAAAGACACCGGTCAGTTTGAAAGAACTTTGTTGGTGTGTGATGAGGGCGGTTATGTGAATTACCTTGAGGGCTGTACAGCTCCTCAGCGTGATGAAAACCAGCTGCATGCCGCAGTTGTTGAGCTGGTGGCTTTGGACAATGCCGAGATCAAGTACTCGACTGTTCAGAACTGGTACACGGGCGATAAAGAAGGCCGTGGTGGTATCTATAACTTTGTGACCAAACGTGGAAAAGCTCTTGGGAAGTATTCCAAGATCTCCTGGACCCAGGTGGAATCCGGTTCTGCAATCACGTGGAAGTATCCATCCTGCATCCTGCAGGGTGAAGGCTCTGAAGGGGCTTTCTATTCTGTGGCTTTGACTCACGATCTGATGCAGGCGGATACCGGCACGAAGATGATCCACATTGGTAAAAACACCAAAAGCACGATCATCTCCAAAGGGATCTCGACGGACAAGTCCTCCAATGCCTACCGTGGTCAGGTGAAAATCCTGCCTTCGGCGGAAAATGCGCGCAACTATTCCCAGTGTGATTCCATGCTGGTGGGTGATCAAAGCAGTGCGCACACTTATCCGTACATTGAAGTGAAAAACAAAACTGCGACGATTGAGCACGAAGCGACGACTTCACGTATCAGTGAAGATCAGATCTTCTATTTGCAGTCCCGCGGTCTGGATATGGAAAAAACAATCTCGATGCTGGTCAACGGCTTCTGTAAAGAGGTCTTTAAAGAGCTTCCTCTGGAATTCTCTGTCGAAGCCGTAAAACTGATCGAAATGAAATTAGAAAATAGTGTCGGCTAGGCCGGCAGAGCGCAGCTGAAGCAGCGCAAGGGTGAAATATGAATTTACTAGAGATCAAAAACCTACATGCAAGAGTTGAAGAAAAAGAAATCCTGAAAGGTCTGAACCTGACAGTGAAG
This sequence comes from Bdellovibrio sp. BIS2, assembly GCF_055398295.1. NCBI lineage: Bacteria > Pseudomonadati > Bdellovibrionota > Bdellovibrionia > Bdellovibrionales > Pseudobdellovibrionaceae > Bdellovibrio > Bdellovibrio sp. BIS2. The sequence continues at coordinate 170,781 of NZ_AP035879.1, forward strand.
CCGGGTGAAGTTCATGCCATCATGGGCCCGAACGGTTCCGGTAAATCCACACTTTCCAAAGTGCTTGCCGGTCACCCGGCGTATGAAGTCACTTCCGGCGAAGTGAAATACGAAGTGAACTTCAACATGACCAACTTGTTGGATCTTGAACCGGATGAAAGAGCCAAAGAAGGCATCTTCCTGGCATTCCAGTATCCGATTGAGGTTCCGGGGGTTTCCAACTTCACGTTCCTGCACACGGCTTTCAACTCTGTATTGCAGCACCAGGGCTCTGAACCAATGCCTGAAGGCGAGTTCCGCGAATTCCTTTATCAGAAAATGAAACTGGTCAGCATGAAACCTGAATATCTGGATCGTCCGGTGAACACAGGTTTCTCTGGTGGTGAGAAAAAGAAAAATGAAATCCTTCAGATGGCGGTTTTGTCCCCGCGCCTGGCGCTTTTGGATGAAACAGATTCCGGTCTGGATATCGATGCTTTGCGTGTTGTTTCTGAAGGGGTGAATAAACTTCGCCGTAAAGACAACGCGATCATTCTGGTTACTCACTATCAGCGTCTGTTGGATTATATCAAGCCGGATTACGTTCACGTTTTGGCGAACGGCAAGATCATTGAGACTGGCGACAGCTCACTGGCGCTGAAGCTGGAAGAAAAAGGCTACGACTGGCTGACGGTATAGGAAGTGACTATGAACCTGTTAACGAGCTATGAAAAATTCAGTCAATCCAATCCTGCCGAAGGCGCATTGTCCGCTTTCCGCAAGGCGGGGTATGACTATGCTCTGAATAAAGGTCTTCCGACCCGCAAAGATGAAGCCTGGCACTATACCAGCGTGAAAGCTTTGAATGAAGGCACGTTCCTGCCAAGCGCAGTGAACCCGTTTGAGCCAAGTCATGACACTCTGGTTGAAATCAAAAAATATCTGAACCCAGAATTTGCCAACATCGTTTTCTTCAATGGTGTTTTGAACAAGACCCTGTCGGCTGAATTGCCAGCGGGCGTGAATCTAAAAGAACTTTCCCAGTATCCGGCTCAGTTTGATGACACCTTTGATGCTTTGAATGGCGCTTACATGGCAAAGCCGTTCGTGGTGAGTGTTGCCAAAGAAACGTCTGTGGAAAAACCTGTGAATTTCGTCTTCTTCACGTCTACAGAAGGGGGGCCGCCATTGATGGTTTCTCCTCGCCTCAGTCTTGAAGTGGGCGCACGTTCTTCCGTGCGTGTGCTGGAAAGCCATTACGGCAAGACGGGCACCAGTTACTTTGCGAACTCAGTCAGCGACGTGCACGTTGGTGAAAGTGCCAAGCTTGTGTACGTGCGTGTTCAGGCCGAAAGCGAAAGTGCCGTGAATATCGGTCGCACCCGCATGGTGGTGGAAAAAGACGCTAACGTGGAAAGTCTGGCATTTGCGACGGGTGCAAGTCTGTCTCGCCATTCGTTGGATGTGATCTTGAACGGTCCTGGCTCCAACACAGAAATCCTGGGCGTGTACGCTGTTCGTGGCACCCAGCACGTGGACAACACGTCTTTGATCAACCATAAAGTGGGCGAGTGCAATACCAATCAGCTTTACAAAGGCATCCTGGACGGGGAATCCCGTGCCGTGTTCTGCGGAACCGTTCGCATCGAAAAAGGTGCGCAGAAAGCCAACTCGGCCCAGTTGAACAATAATCTGCTTTTAAGTGGCAAGGCGGAAGCCGACAGCAAGCCTTGTCTGCAGATCTATGCAGACGACGTGAAAGCGGCGCACGGCTCCACAGTGGGTCAGTTGAACCGCGAAGAGCTGTTCTATCTGCAATCCCGCGCAATCCCTAAAGAGAAAGCCATCCCGATGCTGAGCTACGGGTTCCTTTCTGAAGTGATTTATAAAATTTCCGACGAGAGCATCCAGAAATGGCTGTCTCGCCATCTGGACGAGGCGTTCAGCAGCCTTGCCCTGAATCGGTAAGTGTTATGAGCAATCTAGACGATATATTTGCCTCTGTAAGATCCCAGTTCCCGGCTTTGACTCAAAAAGTTCATGGCAAGAACCTGGTTTATCTGGACAGTGGGGCGACAACTTTGAAGCCGCAGTCGGTGGTCGACCGTATTGCGCATTTTTATTCTTATGAAACTTCCAATGTTCATCGTGGCGCTCACTATCTGGGTGATGTGGCGACGGGGCATTTCGAAGCGGCCCGCCAGAAGGTGGCCGAATTCCTGGGGGCCCGTCAGTCCGAGGAAATCATCTTTGTTCGCGGCACCACCGAGGGCGTGAATCTGGTGGCAAATTCCTGGGGTCTTTCGAACTTGAAAGCCGGGGATGAGATCCTGATCACCGTGATGGAGCATCACGGAAACATCGTGCCGTGGCAGATGGTCGCGGAAAAAGTCGGCGCCAAAGTTGTGGCGGCCGATATTCTGGATAACGGTGAACTGGATCTTGAAGATTTCAAAAAGAAACTGAATGCCCGCACGAAGATGGTGGCTTTCACTGCGTCTTCGAATGTTCTGGGCACCAATACAGACATGAAGCTTTTGACGAAGCTGGCTCACGAAGTCGGTGCGAAGGTTCTGGTGGATGGGGCCCAGATCGTGTCTCAGTTGCCGGTGAATGTTTCAGAGATTGATTGCGACTTCTTTGTGTTTTCTGCTCACAAGCTTTTCGGCCCGTTTGGGTTTGGGGCTGTGTACGGGAAAAAAGAGATTCTGGATCAGATGCCACCTTATCAAGGGGGCGGCAGCATGATTTCCAAAGTGACGATCGAAAAAACCACGTTCAATGATGTGCCGACTCGTTTTGAGGCTGGAACTCCGCACGTGGAAGGTGCTGTGGGTTTGCATGCGGCGCTGACGTTTGTTGAAAAGATTGGTCTGGATAAAATCCATAAGTATGAAATGGATCTTTTGAACTATGCGACGGGCAAGCTCCTGGAGATTCCGGATTTGAAAATCTATGGAACCTCTCTGAATAAAGGGGCGATTTTGTCCTTTAATCTGAAAGGGGCTCACCACTCTGACATTGGTCAGATTCTGGACCAAGAAGGTGTGGCAGTCCGAGCTGGTCATCATTGTACGCAGCCCCTGATGGCGCGTCTGGGAGTTCCAGGCACCGTCAGAGCGTCCCTTTCAGTGTATAATAATCGTGAAGATATTGATTCTATGGTTAAAGCCGTGGTGAAGGCCCGGGAGATGTTGTTATGAGCACCCAAGATGTACTGATTCGTATTCAGGCAACTCCAAACCCTAATGCGTGGAAATTCGTGTTGGATCGCGCCGTCTTGAATGAAGGAAAAGCGACCTATGCGGATGCCAAGGAAGCTGAGCAGAGCATTCTGGCGTCTTCCTTGTTCCAGGTGGAGGGCGTTCGTCAGGTTCACTTCTTCCAGAACGTGATCACGATCACTCATAATTTTGATGCGGATCCGGAAGAGATTCAGCGCAATGTTTGTTCGGTGATTCAGACCCGTATGCCAGCGCATAATCCGGCTGTGACCCAGATGGATGAAAAGAAGCTTCGCCGCGCCAGCCTTCCTCCTGAGGTCCAGCAGATCGAAGAGATTCTGGACCAAACGGTCCGTCCCGGTTTGCAAGGTGACGGCGGGGATCTGGATGTGGTGAAATATGAAGATAACAAGCTTTATGTCTTTTACCAGGGAGCTTGTGGAACCTGCCCAAGTGCCACTTCAGGAACACTGATGGCCATCGAGGGAATTTTGCGGGATCAATTCAATCCAACAATTGAAGTTATCCCGATGTGAGGATGAATGCAGTCAGCGCAAGGTGCTCAGAAGCAAACTCCAGACCGGGTTGAAAGATTTCGTCTGTTGTGTGAGCGCCTCGCCCTGGTTCTGGAAAAAGAGGGTTTGTCAGTCAAACCCTATCATGACCCCGCTCTGCCGCACTTCTGCCGGCTCGCCAATGACCAAAAAGACCTGGCTCTGCAAACTTTGAAAGATTATGTGGAGATCTGCCAGGAAGTTCAGGCTGAAAGCTACTCCCTGAAAGACTCTCCGCGCTTTTGTTGGAAGGCGCTGCGCCGTTGGGGCCTTGTGCCTTCTTCGGACTTCTTCGACAAGCTTGAAATGGCGAATATCGTTGAGATCTATACCAGCGACAACCTGCAGATTTTCCGCAATTTGCGTTTCTTTGAGGTTTCAACCTACACCTTGGAAGAACTCTATACCCTTGAGTGGTGGAAACTTTACGGGCGTGAAGAGGCGGTGACTCGCGACCTCTTTGCTGCGGCTCTGGATCTGCTCAGTGGAAAGGTCCCCGGAACCATGAGGTTTCAGGTGGGAAAGCATCAATTGTGGGAGCTGTGTTCGGAGGGCCTGCGGCGCTTTGAGGTGGAGCCTCGCTATGCCAGTTCTCTCCGTCGCAACGGAGAGATTAAGGGATTCTTATTTACGACGACGGTGGACTGTCTCTGATCCCAGTTGTTCTTCCGCGGATCTTTTCATGTCGGGCGCTGTGGCTTCCATGGTGTCTTCGTTGCGGCTGACAATCACTGCTGAGTTACCCAGAACTTCTTCCTGAGCCAGGGCTTTTACCGCCAAAGAGATGGCATTTTGTTTTTCTTTCGAGAAACCCGTGACGGTGATCTTCAATTCAACCACCTGGCCGACCTTAACGCCGGACAAGGTGTCGGAAGTAATGCCATCAACGACACTCACGCCCTCGGGCAGGGACCAGGTGTAAGCCAGATCGCCTTGCAGGGCCTGATTCACCAGAACGCGGCCGATCAGTTTTACTTCGTCGCTGCCGGATTCAGGAATTTCATCTTCGGACTTTAGTTCGACATGGAAAAGAGCCAGATGCTTCCCAACGGGCGCGGGGCGCCACGTGGACTTGCCAGTGGAGGCGGGTGTGCGGTTTTCCGATTTCCCCGCGAATGAGAAAACGGAAACGCCAACTGCCAGGGAGAGAATTGCGGTGATGGTTATCTTTCGGTTCCACATATGGCGGCCCCCCCTTTGGTTAAGCTGTAGGTCGCATTGGTGTTCATCTGCGATGCTGTTTTGTTATAGGCATTAATCTTAACGTTAAGGATGTAGTATCCTGCCGGCACTCCACTTAGGGAGATGCTCTCCGAAGTGGTGGCCACATTGCGACTTTGTTTTACGATGTAATCTGATGAATATCCGGCTTTCCAGTAAGTATCTTCAAAGTAGACGTAGTCTTTCTTGTACAAGACAAGGTCCAAATCCAGTTTGGTACTGGTGTAACTCAACCCCAGGGTCGTGGAAGTTCCATCGTGATAGTAAAGATAGAAGTCGTTGTTCACCTGCTGGTCTGAACGTTTAACGCTGTCTCTGGCGGTCATCAGTTGTTCTTCTTTGCCGACAGTAAACTCAGTTGTGCCCGAGCAGGCGCCCCCGGTTGTTCCCAGATAGTACGCATAGTCTTTGGTGGTCTTGGTCTGCTTTTCTTCCGTCAAGATCGCATCCCATTTTGCGGTGGCACCGACAACGTTACGGGAAAGCAGATTGTTGAACAGTCCCACACTTGGTACCGGATAGGTCGTTGTGTTCACCAGACTGGTGGTAATCGGGTTGGATTTCTTGTGGCCGGAAGTGTCTTCACCGGCAAAGGTCTTCCAGATATTGGTGAAGGTTATGCCACCACCGTATTTGGTGGCTTCGTACTGAGCATCGTCTTTGCGAGTGGCTTTGTACAGAGCACGTGACACTGAAACTTCGCGGAAAGTACCGGTCCCGGCAAGGTCCGAGGCGGTGTTGTCATAGCTGGCCGCGGTTCCATCCTGCCAAAGGTTGAAGGAAATGCTGACACCTGCGGTGTTGCCTGAGGCACGATAGCCATAAGTGTCCACGTAATAATGATAGCGAGGGTCTGTCGGTGCGCGATTTTCATCAGCGTTGTTAAAGGCTGCATCTGCACCGCTTAGAACAGCGGCTTGGAAGTAATTGGCCCAGCCCTCACTCCACGCAAGTCTTGCATCAATCACAAAGTTCCCCGTGTGGGACCCGCCCGGAGATCCAGAGTTCCCGTAAACGTCTTCCAGGAAGTGGCCGTATTCGTGCAAGATCACCGAATCGTCAAAGTGATCCGTGTCCGAGGACTTCACATCCCCATTCACGCCGCCCAGAATGTATAATTTGCGATCCCCCGGCGAATAAAAAGACAGCGGGGAGTTGGAGCCAAAATAGGAGTAAGGATTAAAGCCGGCTTTCCAGAATACAGTGACTTTGTCGGCCACCCACCACACGTTGGTATCCGTGGACGGGGTGCCTCCGTTGTTCTTGCCGATATTGCGGCGGATGTATTCATTCGCCAGCAGGATGTCATACATGATGTTGAAGGCGCCACCCTCAATGCGTGAAGAGATGCTTTCATTGGCTTCGGCATAAACCGGGGTCGATGTCAGATCCTTCGTTCCTGCCGTAATGTCACCAGCGGTGATGGTGAAAGACTTTTCAGCATAGTGAGGTGTGTTGGAATAGATATCCGCCAGCACACTCACTTTCAAATAGTCGTTGTAGGCGCGCGAGAATACTTTGAAGGTGTAGGTTCCGGTGGTCTTCGGGATCATGAAAGAAGCAATCCCATTGGTGTTTGTTTCACCCTGCTGGATGCGCGAGCCGGAGGAATCGTAGATATGGAATTCAGCAAAGGCGATAGGAATGGCATTGGCAGCAGAAACCACAGAAGTCAGTCCGTTGGTAGAGCTGCCCGGGGTGAAGCTCAGGCCCCGATACAGGAATTTTGCCGGCAGTGTGACGGTGACAGACTGGGCGGCATCCATATCGGTGGGCTTGCCGTAATAGGCAGGTTCCTCGGATGCCGGGGCATTGGATGAATAGTCGCCGCCTTCAAGGCCGCCACCACCACAAGCTGTCAGAATAAGAGTCCACGCGCTGATAAAACCAGCCATCATCCGGTTCAAAGTCATGTAGATCTTATCGGATTTACGGGGGGTGGGCTGAACGCGCGAAAGCCCTATTTCTTAATCGAAATTATTGAGGAAATGACGAAGTTTTTTGCAGGACTGTCTCGGCTTGAGACAAATAAAAAAAGGCTCGAAGACCACTCTGAAAAAGTAAACCTGTTTTAGCTAAGGTGGGTAACCATGATAACAACTTTAGGCTTCTCAGTACGAGCTGAGCTTGCTCACCATTGTCAGGGACAGTCCCCAAAAATATGCTTGTAAGGTTTATTTTCGATAGAGCTTTACGCCGTCGAACCCTTCTGTAAACCATTCTATCATGTCTTTTCGTATCGTCAATCGAACCGGACTCTTACTTTCCGGTAAAGCTCCGATAAATTGAATATGACACCTGAAAAGCTCGATTTTATTTTTCCCTTCGTGGTTTTTTTCTATGGACTCCTGATGGTTGTTGTGTTGGAGAACCCGGTTCTGGCGCGCATCGGGCAGGAACGCATGGGTGAGGCCTATGCCAATTTGGCCAAGCACAAATCCCTGGGGTGGGTGTGCTTCTTTGTGGGCGGCCTGTGGTCCGTTCAGAACGTCTGGTATACTTCCCTCTAGCACATTGACTCTCAATGTATTGACTCCACCGGGTGGGGGCATTAGCCTCTGCTCCCATGTCGGACTCTCCTAATCAGCCACTTCGAAAAACGGATGTCTCAGCTCAAGCCAGTCTTGGGGCTGCCGACTTGTTGACGAAGACCAATGAACCTTCCGTGCTTTCCGTTGAACAGCTGAATATCTATGTGAAACAGTTGTTGGAAGGACAGATCGGGCAGGTGTGGGTGAAGGGTGAAATTTCAAACTTCAAAGCGCACACCTCCGGCCATTTTTATTTCAGCCTGAAAGATTCCCGCTCCCAGATCACGGCCGTGATGTTCCGTGGCAACAACGCCCGCTTGAAATTCAAACCCACCGATGGGATGGAAGTGATCGTGCGCGGCCGTATCACGGTGTATGAACCGCGCGGCAACTATCAACTGATGTGCGAGATGATGGAGCCGGTCGGCGCCGGGGCTTTGCAAAAAGCCTTCGAACAGCTAAAGATGAAATTGAAAGCCGAGGGTTTGTTTGAATCTGCCCGCAAAAAGCCGATTCCGACTTTCCCAAGGCATATTGCCATCGTGACGTCCCCGACCGGGGCGGCCATTCGTGATATTTTGAATGTTCTTTCCCGTCGTGCCAAAGCCATCCAGGTGACGGTGGTTCCAACCATCGTTCAGGGGGAAGCGGCGGCTCCGCAAATCTGCGAGGCCTTTAAGAAAGCCACGGCCCTTCCGGGTGTGGATGTGGTGATTGTCGGACGTGGTGGCGGGTCGATTGAGGACATGTGGTGCTTCAATGACGAACGTCTTGCGCGTTTGATTGCGGCCAGTCCGGTTCCGGTGATCTCTGCCGTGGGACATGAAATTGATTTTACTATTGCCGACTTCGTGGCGGACTTGCGTGCGCCGACCCCGTCGGCTGCAGCAGAGCTTGTGGCGAAAAGTTCGGGTGAACTGGCCAATAAGGTTGTTTCGCTAGAGCGCATGCTGCATCTGACTTTTGAAAAGAAGATGAAGTTCCTGCGTGAAAAGATGCGGGGTCTTTCCAAGCGTCTGGTCGATCCGAAGCGCCGCTTGCAGGATCTGGAGCTTCGCAATGATGATCTTTTAAATCGTCTGGAGTTTGCGATCAACCGCCGTCTGGCCGAGCGTCGCCACCGGGTCGAGCTGATGAGCCAGAAACTGGGAAGCCCTCAGGATCTGATCGATGAAAAGAAAAAGGATCTGGAATATCTGAAAGCACGTTCTGAAAAGGCGCTGCATTTTTCGATTGAAAGAAAAAAGGCCCGCATGGGCAAGGTCATGGCTATGCTGGATAGTCTCAGTCCACTGAAGGTGGTTGAGCGTGGGTATTCAATCGTGACCAAAAATTCGCAAGTAATTAAATCTGCGAGCCAGGTGAAAAAAGGAGACCTTTTGGATATCCGCCTGGCTCAGGGCTCAGTGACCGCCATCGTGGATGGCGTGAAGGAGGAATAGAATGGATTTTGAAAAGAAACTTGGCCGTCTGGAAGAGATCGTGCAAAAGATGGAAAAAGGCGATCTGGCTCTGGAAGAGTCTTTGAAGCTGTTCGAGGAAGGTGTGAAACTTTCCCGCGAATGCCATCAGCGTTTGAACGAAGCTGAATCCAAAGTGAAGCTTTTGATGTCTGTGGGGGCTGATGGTCAGCCGGTGACCACGGATTTCACTTCAGAGGAGAACTAAGTCTTGGATCTCGCAATTCAGATTGATCAGGAAATCACCGCGCGCACCCAGGCTGTGAACCAGTTTGTGGAAAAATATCTGTCTGATATGGAACTGCCAGCCGGCAGCGCCATTTCTGAATTGCGAAAGTCCATGCTTTATTCTGCCACCAATGGCGGGAAACGTTTCCGTCCGGTTCTGTCTTTGCTGGTCGGTGAATTGTTCGGGGCCGGCAAAGAGCGCATCTTGCCTTTCGCCGCTGCCGTGGAAATGATTCATACGTATTCTTTGATTCATGATGATCTGCCGTGCATGGATAACGATGACATGCGCCGCGGGAAACCCACCAATCACAAAGTGTTCGGTGAGGATTTTGCGTTGTTGGCCGGAGATGCTCTTTTGACCGAAGCTTTCATGCTGATTGCTGAAAACTATGGGGATAGCAGTTTCCTGGTCGGGCAACTGACGCGCCTATTGTCTTCCGCCGCAGGCATTCGTGGCATGGTCGGCGGTCAGGCGATTGACCTGCGTGCCGGTGACAAACAGATGTCGCTGGAAGAGCTGACTCATCTGCACCGTCTTAAAACCGGTGCTTTGATTCGTGTGGCGGTTGAGGGGGCGGCTGTGATTGCCGGGGCTAAACCCACAGAAATTGAAAGTCTTAAAAAGTTCGGCGAAGGCCTGGGGCTTGCTTTCCAGGTGGCCGACGATGTTTTGGATCACGGCGAAAAAGGTCAGGATCTTCGCAGCTTCACGGGTATTCTGGGGCTTGAAGGCACCAAGACCTATCTGAAAGATGTCAGTGCTTCGACACTGGCGGAACTGCACAAAGTGTCTGCCGATGCTCCACTGCTGGAGTATCTGATCAGCTTTAATCAAAACCGTCAGGTGTAATATGGGCGATAAACTGCGTTTGGATCTTTATCTTGTTGAAAAGGGTCTGGCGCAGTCGCGCACTCATGCTCAGGAGCTGATCGAGGCGGGTCAGGTTTTTCTTTTTGAAAATTCGCAAAAGCGCATTTTGAAAAAGGCAAGCTTCGCCGTTTTGGAATCCCATCAGGGAAAGATCGAAGTGGAAGCAGGTCCGGCGAATCGTTTTGTGTCCCGCGGAGGCCTGAAACTGGAAGGCGCTTTGGCGCAAGCCGGGATTTCGGTGCAGGGGCTGAAAGTTCTGGATGTGGGTATTTCCACAGGGGGCTTTACCGATTGTCTTCTGCAAAAGGGCGCAAGCTTGGTGCTGGGTGTGGACGTGGGCCACGGTCAGGTTCACAGCAGCCTTCGTTCCAATCCACGAATGACAGTTATCGAGGGCATCAATGCCCGCAATCTTTCCCGTGAAGAAGCCGTCAATCAGGCGACCCCGCCAGACAAGTTTGACCTGGTCGTCATGGACGTCTCTTTTATTTCGATCTCTTTGATAGTTCCGGAACTGGCACATTTTCTTAAGACTGAAGGCTGTCTTTTAAGTCTGGTAAAGCCCCAATTCGAGGTCGGCGTTGACGGCCTTGCCAAGGGGGGTATAGTCAAAGATGTTTCACTGTATAAAGAAGTCGAGACGCGGATAAAGGAACTTTGTTCGCAAAATGGATTTAAGGTTCTCGACTACTTCCCATCTCCGATTCAGGGAAAGGACGGAAATAATGAGTTCTTCGTTTTTGCCAAAAAAATCTAGCTGGATTGTCTTGTTCCTGTTTCTGGCAAGCTGTCAGAACTTAAGAACCCGCGAAGACATTCGCAAAACTCCGCAGCCGACTCCCAGCCGTCCGGGGGTGACTCAGCCGCGTCCGCCGGAAAATGTTGGCACTCCGCCGCGGATGGAATCAGATGAAGAAGACTTGGCTGAAACGCCACCACCGCCTCCGGCGCCGGTGATTCCAACCATGCCCAAGATCGGTGTGATTCTGGGCGGTGGCGGGGCAAAGACCTACGCGCACATCGGATTCCTGCATGAGCTGCAAAGAGCCAAGGTTCCGGTTTACGCTATTGGTGGAGTTGAATTTGCCGCTCCGATGGCGGCGCTTTACGCCAACAAGGAACTTGCCAACGATGTAGAGTGGCAGATGTTTAAGCTGAAGGATGAAGAGGTTTTGAAAAAATCCCTTCTGGGCGGTGTGAACAAGAACAACGAAGTGACGGTGTTGAAGGACTTTGTCGGTGTGGCTTTCAATCGCGCCAAAGTGGAAGACTTCAAAGTGCCGTTTGCCTGTCCGTCTTACAACTTAAAGAAGAATCAGGTCTACCTGATGAACCGCGGGGGCATCGATCAGTTGATGTATCTGTGCATGGCCTATCCGCCGTTCTTTAAGCCCTACCAAAACAGCGTGGCGGGCGTTCGCGACATCACGGCCCTGGCCAATTACCTGCGCCAAAAAGGGGCTAACTATATCGTGATGGTCAATGTGCTGCAGGCCCCGGGGGGTTCAAAACCCTTCACCCTGGAGTCCAGTGCCACCGACAACGTCTTATGGAGTGAAATCGCGGGACTGTATAATAAGCCTTTGCCAGGAGTTGACACTGTCATCTCGCTTGATACGTCCAGCTATGGTATTATGGATTTCGACAAGCGTCGTGAGATCATGAACAAGGGGGCAGACTCTGCCGCCCGTCAGTTGAAGGGTCTTACCCGCAAATGGGGACTTTAGGAGAATTTATGAGCAGAAAACCCATCTATGACATGAACATCTTTTCCGAAAGAAGAAAAAAAGCCGGGGAGCAAATCCCAGGTGGCGCTCTGGTCGTGGCTTCTCATCCGGAATACATCCGCAATCATGACTGTCATTTCCCGTATCGTCAGGATTCCAATCTGTTTTACCTGACCGGCTGGGAAGAGCCTGAGTCTGTTTTGATTCACCGTCCGGGTTTGACTCCGGAAACAGTGATGTTCGTACGCCGTCGTGACGTGGAAAGAGAAACCTGGGATGGTTTCCGCTATGGTCCGGAAGGCTGCGAGCGTGAGTTCAAAATCGACAAGGCCTATCCGTTTGATGAACTGACCAAAGTGGCGCCTCAGCTTTTGAAAGAGGTCGACCGCGTTTATTACAGTCAGTACAAAAACACCGAGATGGATCACAAGATGCAGGAAATTCTGCAAACGGTGAAAGCTCTGCAAGGGCGCATGGGGAATGGCCTTTTGGCGATTCACGATGCGGATATCCTGCTGGGTGAACTTCGTCTGGTGAAATCTGAATACGAACTGACTCAGTTGCGTGAAGCGTGTGAAATTTCCGCTCAGGCCCATTTGGCGGCCATGCGCTTCACCCGCCCAGGGGTGACGGAACGCCAGGTGCAAGGGGTGCTGGCACACAACTTCTATATGAGAGGTTCTGCCCGTGAAGGTTACAACTATATCGTGGCTTCCGGAAATGCCGCGACGACCTTGCATTATAACTTCAACGATCAGGTCTGCAAGGACGGGGATCTGTTGCTGATTGATGCGGGTGCCGAGTTCAACTACTACACCGGCGATATCACGCGTACCTATCCGGTGAACGGCAAGTTCACAGACGAGCAGGCGCGTGTGTACGAAGGTGTTTTGAAAGTTCAAAAGCAGATCTGTGACTATGTGAAGCCGGGAATTTTCTTTAAAGACCTGCACGACATGGGAACGTCTTTGCTGACGGATCTGATGTTGGACTTGGGTTTGTTGTCCGGGCGCAAGGATGATTTGATTCAGGCCTTGGCTCAGAAAAAGTATTATCCTCACGGTATCGGCCACTGGCTGGGCATGGATGTGCATGATGCTGGTTTGTACTTTAAAAAGAACGAGCCACGTCCGATCGAAGCCAATATGTGCTTCACGATCGAACCGGGCCTTTACATCCCGGCTGACGACGCATCAGCTCCTCAGAAATACCGTGGTATCGGCATTCGTATCGAGGACAATCTGCGTGTGACTTCGTCTGGCTCTGAAAACATGACTTCATCAGTTCCCAAAGAAATTGCGGATATCGAAAAAGTCGTCGGCAAGGCTTAAAATTTAAAAGCCCAAAAGGCTCACCGGAAGGTGGGCCTTTTTTATGCCATCATGCTGTTGTCAACATGGCGAAGACTTTGAGAAATCACGTAAAGATGGTTTTTTAGCTCGCTGGACCGAACAAGCCCCCATTGGCTTTCATTTTCAATCGACCTTAGTGTCTTTTTAAAGCTCGCGGTCAGATTTTCCATATCACCCAGCAAGGATTCTAAAGAGCTTGAGAATTCCTTTACCCGGGCCATTTCGATCTTTCCCACGACACAGATGACATCCATCCCTGCGGTGACTTTGGACAGCATGTTGATAGAGCGGTTCAGGGACTTGTTTTCTTTGATCAGCTTCTTGGCAGTTTCCTCCACATCGGCAAAGTTCGCTGAAATGAGATCCTTCAAAAGATGACAGTTCTGAACAAGGAAGTCCTCTTGTTCGGAGCTTTGGGTTTCACCAATCAGATGGTTCATCATTTCAATTTGCAGGCGTGATGTGGCCATGGAAAAGTACATGCGCGAAGCCGCGACACTGAAGCTGGCGAAGATTTCATCAAACTCCCGGGAACTTTCGGCAATTTCCATTGCCAGTCTTTCCAGATTCTTGGAAACCACACTTAAGGTTTTTCCGGCTTCTCCCAGTTTGGCGGCCGAGATGGTCAGATTGGTGGTGACCATCTGCACTTCGCGGCAGATGTCGCTGATATTCTGCGCCTGGTTGTTGCGGCTAAAGCGCTGGTTCAGGGAATCTGCAAGGTCAAAAGCGGTCCGGGCGGCGTCGGTGCATTTGCCTGAAGCTTCCTGCATTTCCCCCACTCGGTCCGAGCACTTATTTGTCTGCAAGACTTTCTTTTCATAGTGCAGCAGCAACTGATCCCGGGATTTCATTTCCTCCAGCAGGGCACGGGTCATAAAAGCGTCATAGCTGTGAAAGCCGCGTTTATGAAGTTCTGAAAGCAACAGACCTTCGCTTTGCTCAATGCCAAGACCGGTGCTTTCTCGGGACACCAGCTCGGCATAGATCTTCTGCACTTCACCCAGAAAGACAGACGTGGGCTTTAAACGAATGGAAAGATAGCCATCGTTCATGGGGAAGGCCATAGCAAAGACCCAGTAGTACTTGCCGGTTTTTGATCTGTTTTTTACAAAAGCCGCAATGGGTCTGTTGCTTTGCAGGTAGCTCCAGAACAGTTTAAAGACACTGCGGGGCATATCCTGATGGCGAATGATGTTATGGGGGCGTCCCAGGATCTCGTCCTTAGAGTATTCGCTGACTCTGACGAAGACTTGATTGCCTGATTCGATCCGCCCTTTAAAATCAGTTTTAGAGAAAAACAATTCGTCCAATGCAAAGTCGGCTTCCAGAGCCATCGAATCACCTCGTGCAAGGCCCGCTTTATACTCGACAGAAAAATCGCATCAACAAATATGAGATATTCGATGGAATATTCCACCGCCTCGGTGGAGGTGTTCCCTGTGTCACCTGGGTGAAACGTTCGGTGAGTTTCCGGGCGCTGGTTGTTGCTGTGGGAGCGGATTTGCGGCTGTTACCATGGAGGCTCTGTAATAAGCGCCGGCCGGAACGACCCTCTGCGGAACTGGTGCGGAACACCCGCATGGCACGATCATTGATCTCTAAACTTCTGAAAACTTAAACAGGAGATATTCATGAAAAAGAATTCAGTGAACTGGAACAAGCTGGGCTTAGTGAGTCTTTTGATTGCTGCGGGCCCTGCGGGAGCTGCAGATAAAACTGTCCATTGGGACACCAACGCCTATTGGAGAGGTGCCGATCAATCCTATGAGTGTTACGACCGGGGTGGAATTTACCACGAGGGAATCTGTTTGGAAGGCTCTGCTTCCGCGCAAGTCGCAGCGGTGATCAACAATGATCTTCGCCGTGAGGGAGGAAATGAAACTTCGATGGGCGACATGGTGACGGAAGTGGAAGGAAAGATTTCCAAGACTTTTGCCAATCGTCACTTCAAGCAGATATTTATTTCGATCAGCGCCATCCCGAAAAATCAGGTGCTCGACTATAATGAAACAAATGAACAGAACTTCCACAACTCGGATCGCTTGCGTGCGGATGGATATGTGGATCGTCCGTGGTTCCTGGCCAACATCGGTGCCAATATCCAGATGACCGATTCTCAGGACGTGACGGTTCTGGCCGGAGCTTTCCCGGTCAGCGGCTTAAATCCTTTGCAGGGAAAACCCAGCCGCTACTATGTGACAGCTCCCTATGGTCTGATGGTTCGCTATGACAAAGGGATTCAGATGAACTATCAACTGAAAGAAGAGCTGGACCGCGTGTTGCTGGCGTCCTTCAGTGTGGTGGACGGGGACACGATCAAAGGTGAATCCAGTCTGGATCCGGCGGATTCTCGTGCGAACTCGTATCCGGCCTATGGTGGCACGGTGGAATTGCGCGTGGCCAATGCCCTTCGCAAGGTCTTCGACAAGTCAGCTCCGTATTTGAAGAATCATGACTTGTACATTGGCGTGACCGGGGCGCACGGAGATGTGGGAAGCTTCCCCGGCGAAAAAAGATCCCAGGATGATATGACCACCTATCTGGGATACATGTTCACGTCCAAGTACGGTGAAGCCGAAGTGCGCGTCTTCCGCGCGGACTTCACTCGCAACAAACAAGGTGATGGCAACGGTCGTCGTCCTCATGCCCAGCATGTGAATTCAAAAGCCCACGGTGTGGAAGTGGCGATGCGTGGAGTGGAGGCGGGACCCTGCGCCTGGGATTTCTACTATAACCAGCATGTGTTCAATACCGACGCGGCATTTGCTGATGGCGAATTTACTTTTGAAAAAGTGCGCGGGGTGCGCGGCTGGGCTGCTGGCACCACTTGCCGCAATCTTTTGGGCCTGAAGAATCTGGATATCGGTTTCGAGTACGGCAGCACCCAGCTGGATCGCAAAGGTGCCAAGGAAAATCTGAAATATCCAAACAAGGCGAATCAGTTCAATCTGACGTTGAGCTATCGCTTTAACATGAACAAGCTTGTTCGCTAGACAAAACGATGGGACAGCCAGGAGAACTTTTCAGCGTTCTCCTGCAGTTCTTTTTCGGTTTTGAAGAGCTTGTCGTCACGGGAAGCGGCGCTGACGGCCAGGCTTAGATGCGTCGCCGATTGCAGCAGATTGTAGTCACCCATGGTGTTACCGGAGGCAAAGAACGGCTTTTTGCCGCCGGTGGCCTCAAGAAGGGCCTCCACTTTTCCTTCACGATAAGTGATGGTGCCTTTTTGGCGATCGCT
Organism: Bdellovibrio sp. BIS2; assembly: GCF_055398295.1. Taxonomy (NCBI): domain Bacteria; kingdom Pseudomonadati; phylum Bdellovibrionota; class Bdellovibrionia; order Bdellovibrionales; family Pseudobdellovibrionaceae; genus Bdellovibrio; species Bdellovibrio sp. BIS2. The sequence continues at coordinate 187,172 of NZ_AP035879.1, forward strand.
GATCACGCCGTTATCCACGATTGTTTCCACACCCAGCACATCGTTTTTGGTCAGGCCCAGCATTTCCGCGCCGGGCTCCACCGCCCATTTGACCGAGGCGGTGATAACGTAAATTTTCACACCTTTGGAAAGAAACAGATCGATCAATTTCTTTTGTTCCAAAAATACAGGAACCGGGAAGTGGCCTTTGACCGCATCAACAGCCCACTGGTGCACTTGCTCCAGTTTTTGTCCCTGACAGATTTGAGCTAGCCAAAGGTAGGCTTTGCGCGGATCTGCGGCTTTCATGTTCTCGTAGTGTTCCCAGGGCTGTGGTGGAAGAGTCACAAGTTTGTTGTCGATCTGGTGATGGAAAAAAGTTTCGCCAAGATCGGTATCCCACAAAGTACCATCTGCATCAAAGGCGGCCACAGGTGCAGAATCCTGTTTTAAAACTTGGTCCAGTGTCGTATTTATGCGGTTCCAAATGTCGGTGGAATAGTCTTTGTATTTCATAGTGTCTTAGTATGAAATATGAAAAGTAAAATGACAAGGAGACCTGAGGGCATGAGCCTGTATTGCCGCGTGATTCAGCCGGAAGATTTGCAACAGATTTTGGATCTGGAAAATAAAAAACTCGCAGAAACCTATCCGGATGAAATGGAGCGGATGATTGCCACCTGGAACTCCAAGTTCCGCGTTGAGGCCCTGAATCATTACATTGCCCTGGGCTGGAGTTTTCTGGCTGTGGAGCAGGACACCAACAAGCTGATGGGCTATTTCATTGCCCAGCCGCTGTTGTTCCTGGATGGACAGACGCAGACCTTGTGGGTGGAGCACGTGCAGTACAGTTCGTTGCAGGCCCGCGATGAACTTTGTGAGCTGGCCTACAAACTGGGCCGCGAAAAGCATCTGCAACGGGTGTACTTCCCGAACGACAACGGAGTGCCAAACTCTGTAAAAGCTTTCAAGGCCGAAAGCTGGCAACCGGGAACTCTTTCCGTCAAGACGACAAAAGGATAAGCCATGAAGAATTTCTCCTTCGCAAACAGAATTCAAAATATCAACAAGATGAAATCCCAGGATTTTGATCTGGTGATAATCGGGGGAGGAATCAACGGAGCAGGGGTGGCGCGTGATGCGTCGGCGCGCGGTATGCGTGTGGCTTTGATTGAAGCCCGCGACTTTGCCTCTGGCACGTCTTCAAAGTCCTCAAAACTTATTCACGGTGGCATTCGTTATCTGGAAAACATGGAATTTAAACTGGTTTTCGAGGCACTGAATGAAAGGGGCCGTTTGTTTGAAATGGCGCCGCATCTGGTGCATCCGTTGCGTTTCATGATTCCTCTTTATCAGGAAAGCCGTGTGGGCATGGGCAAGATGGGTCTGGGCATGTGGTTGTATGATGCCCTGTCATTGTTCCAGGCCCCGGAGATGCATGAACGTCTGAATGCCAAAGCGTCTATCGAGCACATGCCGGCGATTCGTCCGAACAACCTGCTTGGATCTTACATTTACTCTGACGCGTACATGGATGATGACCGCCTGGTTCATGAAACGATGAGATCGGCGAATGAAAACGGCGCGCTTTGTGTGAACTATGTAAAAGCCACGGGCGTGAATTTTGGCCCGGACGGAAAGATTCAATCTGTAAAATGCGAAGACCAGCATTCCAAGGAAAAGTTCACGGTCAAAGCCCGCCATGTGATCAGCAGCGTGGGCCCGTGGACGGACGAGCTGGGTGAAAGCATTTTCAAAGATTGGAAAAAGATTCTTCGCCCCACCAAAGGCATTCACTTAACACTGCCAAAGCACCGCCTGCCGTTGACCAGTGCCGTGGTGATGGGAGCAGAAAAAAGTGATCGTATTGTTTTCGGGATTCCTCGTCACGAGATGATCATTATTGGGACCACTGACACTGACTTTAAGGAGTCGCCGGAAAACGTAACCACCACACCGGAAGATGTGAAGTATCTGCTTTCGATCACGGATCATTACTTCCCGGGCGCCAACCTGACGGCTCACGATATTATCGCCAGCTATGCCGGTGTTCGTCCGCTGGTGGCTGACGGTTCCAGTACCGAAGGCAAAACCAGCCGCGAGCACACGATCTTGTCTGATGACCGTGGAATCACCTTCGTGGCAGGTGGAAAATACACCACCTACCGCCTGATGTGTGAACAGACCGTCAAAGCGGCGTTGAAGTTCTTTACCTTTGAAGAGCGTGTGACCTGGTCCAAATCAAACACGGTCACGCCACTTAATCCATACACGAGCGTGGATGCTTTCCAGCAAGCCAAGGTTCAGGCGGACGTATGGGCCCATGAAACCGGGCATTCTGTCGAAGACATGCGTCTGCTGGCAGAACGTTATGGTATGGAAGGTGAAGAGATTCTGAACAAGTACTCCTCTGACATGACTTACTGGCAGTTGGAAGCGGCTCAGGCCATTGATTCCACGATGTGTCTGCATATGCGTGACTTCTTTGCCCGCCGGGTGCCTTTGTTCCTGGCGGATCGAAATCACGGGGTGAAGCACATGGAAGAAATCGGTAAAGTCTTCCAGGAAAAGCTGGGCTGGAACGAAGCCCGCCTGAAAGAAGAACTGCACATGCTGACCGAATACATGGCCCGCGAAGTGGAATGGAAAAAACATTTCTAATTAAGGAATAAAGTATTCCGAAACGGCCGGCAGACCATTTTGCATGGCCATAAAGACCAGGCGTTTTGGTTTTGGTCCCGAAGCGGCCTTGATCAGAATGCGGCGCCCCTGACATGTAATCGAGTCCGTCGGCATCGGAAGCTCGGTGATGGTAAAGTGAGTCCCGGAAGCCAATGGCCATACGGCGGTATTTCCCAGATCTCCCGCATTGTGAATCGCGACCTTATAAAGTTTCTTGTCGACATTTCCACAGTAGTAAATTGCGGCTCCCGCAGAATCATAAGCATAGGCGCTTGGAATCTGCGGCAGTGTCAGCAAGGTCTTGACGTTGCCAGAATACAGCACGTGCATTTTCGCCGTCAGGATTGAGGCATTTACTGGCGGGGTGTACATCCAGCCGCTCAGTTGATCAAAATACACAGGCGCAGCCACTCGGTGAACCCCGCTGACACCCAATGAGCAGTCTGTGGAAAGCCCGTCCGGACAGTCATCAGCATCTGAGTCCACGCTAATGCGACCACCGACGTGATGGGTGGTGGTCGGCGTGATCAGACGGAAGGTGGCATTGTGGTGAGCGGTTCCGTTCCAGTAAAGATTGTTCATCAAAAGATTTCCGGCCTTGAAGCCCACGATCTCTGGAGAATAACCCACCAACTGCAGATCACCGTAATCGATAGAAGTCTGAGAGTGGCTTGGTGTGGCACCTTCGCCGTTCATCATCTGTTCCCACATGCCGGTGGCGCGATTCAGACGGCAGACACTGTGATAGACCGTGTAAGTGCTTGGAGGAGTGACCAGTACTTTGTTAGTGGCGCAGTTCATGTAAACATCACCATTGGCTGGATTAGTGGCAAACTGATTCGGGTCCCACCAGTTCCCCAAAAGAATGGACTGCAGATTGGCGGCAATACCGAAATTGACTCCCGCATTGGCGCCATCGCCGGCCACCAGGCGGACTTCCGGAGATGCCCCCGGGAATACCTCGCGCAGTTTATTTTGCTGATGATCCAACAACATCACACCATCGCCCACACTGTGATCAATGTAGGTAACGGAAGCCAGGCGCATGTCAAATCCGGAGCCGCCATCGCCAGCGTCTTTGCGCTGACCGAACAGGGTATAGACTTTGCCGTTCACGACAGTGCGGATAACTCCTCGCGCAGAAAAGAAGATTCGGCCATAACGGTCCACAAAGACGTCATCCAGTGCGACCGGGCAGGAAGTCGCATCGACTCCATCGGCACATTCCCCTTGAGAACCGGTTCCCAGAACCCGCACCCAGGTGCCGTCATCCTGCAACTGACTGACGCCGTTTTCGGTGGATCGATTGGCGCGGTAAACGCGGCCGTCCATGCCCTGGACGTCGTAATAAGTCAGCGAAGAGTTTCCAAACGGATGATTCGGGAAAACACCATTTCCCACGAGGGTCACCGGATCAAGCTCTGTCATCGGGCCATAAGAATTTCCCGGGACACTATAGATTGCCTGAACGTAGGCTTTCTGAATGGCACTGGTCGCAGGGTCAAATTTTAAGCTGAAGAATGAATAAGGCATCGTGTTCAGATCCCAGGCCGGTTGACCAAAGACCCCAGCTCCTGAGAATCGCACGCTTTCCACACGCGGAACCGCCAAAGAACCTTTATACAGGCGGATGCGACCCCCGTTGTCTTTGGCTGTCTGGGGTTTTTCTGAAATGAAATAAAGATCCCCGTTAGGCATAGGGATGAACGGAGAACGTCGGCGGATCGGCCAGGTTTCATCAACAGACGAAGTCTTGATCAGATTGATTTTCAAGTCCCGTGGATCGGCCACAGTGTCGGCGGTGTCCGTTCCAAGATTTCCAGCCGGGTCCGCACCAATCAGGGTTTCAATTGTCATCGGTGTGACGTTGGTGTCGATTCGACGGATCATATCGCGGTCATAAACCAGAATGCGGTTCTGATAGTCCAGCGCTGTACGCAAGATCGCCTTGGCGCGAGCCTGTTCCACCGGAATGCCATCGCCAAAGGCATTTTCATTTTCTTTTGCCAGACGCAAAAGGACCTTCGAGTTGTTGGTGGTCGGATCAATGTAAATGATGCCGTAAGAGGAATCGTTGAAGAAGATTTTTCCATCGGTAGTGACGAGCACTGTGCCGGGCGCGGTGTCTGTGTTCACATTGGTATTAAAGACGGTGCTTTTGGCATTTCCGTCATGTCCTGGATCCTGGTTTCCGGCAATCAGATTGTAAGCACCACTGTTCAGCGGGGGACTGGTGACCTGAGAGGTCTGTCCGTTGTTGTCAGTCACGCGAATCTGCAGCTTGAAGAAGGTGTCGTTGGGAACAGTCGAGTTCCAAAGATAACAACCCGTGCGCGGAGCCGAATACGCACACGCTGTCGCATTGCTGGAATTGTTCGCCAGTGCATCTGAAATCAGAGTGAACGGCTGACCGTCGATGGCATAAAACAGTTCGACCTTGGCGATCGTGCCATTGTCACTGGCTTGCCAACTGATGTGGGCGGCAGCGCCATTGGCAAAGTTCATGTCAAAAGTATTTGGCGGATTATTCGGGGTGGTCGAATTCACCGTCAGGAAGTTTGCCACCAGGGGAGGCGGATCGTTGATGTAGTTGATGGTGTTATAGTCTTTTTCAAGGGTTGCGGAATTGGTGCTGATATTGCCACCGACGTCCATCACCCAGGCATAGATGCTATAGCTGCCAAAATTGATTCCCAGGAAGAAATCAAAATCCACCAGGGTTAAGGTCGGCAGTTCAGCAAGGCCTGGTTTTGGTGCTTTCACGCTGACCCAGCAACTGTCAGAGGCATTCGGAGCGCTGTTGGTGGTTTTTAAGCAGAACTTGGTGACGGCAGTTTCCGCGTCTGACGCCTTCAGGCTGACGGTGACGTAAGACCGTACGGTATCATCCGGATCAAGCTGCCCATTGATTTTCATTTCACTCGCCGTGATAACGGGCTTGATGGTGTCCAGGATCACATCGAAAGCGTTGCTGGTGCCGGTGCCAGTCAATCCGTGGCTGTCGGTCAAACGCGCGCGCACCAGCACATTGGTGTTGTAGGCATTCGGCGTCCAATTCACGGTGAAGGATTTGTTGTTCATGGGACCTGCAAGTCCCAACGCACGGCTGGTGGCCACATTCCAGGTGGTGCCGCCGTCAGTGGAATAGTCCAAATACAAAGTGTCCGCCGCAGTCACGGTGGCTTCGGTGACATAAACCACAAAGGGATAGCTGACATTGATCGCCAGGGTCGGCACCGGATCCAAAGTCAGAATGGGAGCCTTGCTGTCATAGGTGATAGTAAAGACCGTTGCGGTGGAAATGTTCCCAGCTTCATCACGGGCATAGAAGCGCACGTTGCGAAGCCCCTGCTGATCGCCATTGGCACTCAGATCAAAGGTATAGTTTTGTGCCGCAGTCGAGCAGGCGATCCAGCCGGAATCCCCCAGGGCCGGAGGCGCATTGATTTCTTTCATCAGAATGAAAGTCGCATCACTGCAGTCGTTGACTGTGAACTTCGCGGCAGGGTTGTTTGTGGTGCTTGCCGTGTTTAACGTCACGGACGGAGCCACAATCACATTGTCACGAATCAAAGAATAGGCGGTGTGATTTGTCGTGTTGCCTGCGCCGTCAGTCGAGGACAGCGTGAAGTTTTTCAACCCATCCCCGGCCGTCAGCGTGATGTTAAAGCTGAAAGTTCCACCCACACTGCAGGTGCCGGTGGATGGCGAAGTCGTATAGTCGCCGGCAAAATTTAAAGAGGCCCCGGCTTCACAAGTACCTGAAACAGTGACAGTGGATTTATGTTTGCTGCCAGCGAGAGGACTTGTGATATTCAAAGCCGGTCCCACGGTGTCGATAGTGACAGCGCCGGATTCAATGACTGCCGTGTCCGGTTGCCAGTTGTCGGCCTGGTCTCCGGCAATGAAACAAAGGCGGTATTGGCCATCGCCTGCAAAACTTAAAGTCGCCGGGGTCCCGGCAGGCACTGGCGTGGCAGCCATCAACGCCGCCCACTGATTGCTGCAATCAGTGTCTTTCACAACGACATAGCGATACTGAGTGGCGTCCGCTGGTACCGTCACTGTGACCGTGCGATCCGTGTCATTGTTGGATAGAGCGCTTCCCAACGTACCGAAGGTCACCGGCAGAAGAGGGGCGATGGAATCTTTATTGAAAGAAGAGCTGTTGGCGGTGCCGGTGTTTCCGGCGCTGTCGGTTTGTGAAACCTGTAAAACAGTCGCGCCGTCATTGAGCGCCCCGACAACCACCGGACCACTGAAAGTCCCGTTGGTGCACGTGAAAGTCGCCAGCGTCGTGCCTTGAGAAACAATCGACACAGGTCCGTCATCATTTTCGCAAGTACCATCCACCGGCAGGGCCACGATCAGCGCATTACCCACTTCCGCGGGCAGGGCTGTGGAGAAACTGACATTCGGGGCGATGATGTCTTTGGTGACAGCAGTTTCGTTCGAAGATTTTACTCCCGCTAATGAGGTCACTTCCAGCTTGACAGTGTATTCCGCATCCGGCCAGCCTTGTGTATTTACATCCAGGCTGAAGCTTCCATCCTGGCAGACGGTGGTGAAGGTTTTTGGTTCCATCGTCGACAGACTGTTCAGGCTGGGCTGAATGATCACGTCAATTTTTTGATTTGGATAGTAGCATTCACCGCGCAGGTTGTAGTTGGAAAGACTGTCGGCAGAATTGATGATCAGGGATTCAATTTTGGTTCCGTTACTGTCGGTCAGAACCGGCGGCGTCAGGGAATTATAGTCCGTCAGATTGCCCACGAGGGTGCAACCCGAGACCAGACCGGTGATAAGGAGTATCAATAGTGCCGTTACGTTCATCTACTACACTTATCGGCTGATGTTTCGTCGGATTTAAACGAGGATCACTGGCTTTTCGCGAAATCTGGCGGAAAAGTGTCTCAAATTGTCACACCTGTCAGAGGAGTAACAGAAGGGGCCTCTGGTTCTCTAACAATTGCATTATGACGTTGGCAGGGTCTTTGAAGTAAGGGCGGTGTTGACCGTGTGTGGAGGTATAGCATGCGCATTCATCTACAACTTGCTTTGTCTGTTTTGGCTTTGTCCGTGGCGGCCTGCTCTAATGGCGGAGGCGGTGGCGGCGGAGGTGCAGCTCCGGTGCCGACAACCTCGACACCCACGCCAACGCCTGTGGATGTGCAGGGTGAATTCACCTACGAATATAAATTCAATGGCTGCACCACCGGCCGCCAGAAGCTGACCTCCAAAAATGCGTACTGCGATGCTTTGCTGAACGATGCCTTGAACAACAACTGCGCCCGCGAAATGCGCGTGGAAACTTACAACCGCATGTGCACCACCAACACTCAAGTCAGCAGTCCTGGAACTTTGCCGGCGATGAGCACCGCTCGTTGTGTGGTGAACGGAATGGATTTGAAAGATCGCACATTCCTGCAGAATATGAATCCGTTCAATCCGCAAAGACGTCAGATCTATCGCGACATGTTCTGGAGCGGGAAGAACGATCAGGGTTACGACATTCTGGGCAGCCTGGTTGATTCCTATGGCAAAGGCCGTTTGTTGCTGACGCCGGCCCAGACCGGTCGCGCCGCTTTGGGTGAAATCCAGTTGCACCAGCAGCGCGGTGACAGCAAGTTCTCGGTGCGCTCGGGCCTGGGTTCGCAGATCAGTCTGAAGGTCACTAACCTTGAAATTCAAAAGGAAGTGGAAGCGGTTTGTCTGTCTGACAAGTCCTTCAAGCGTCCCAAAGCCGATCTGCGCCGTGTGAAGTGCTCGCTGACTCACTCTGAATCCGGTCGCAAAGAAACCCGTCGTGACGAAGAGATCGTGTGGGATGTTGCCAATAAAGTGGAGCGTGAAATATTCCGCGGCCGCTCGACAGAAAGAATCACTTTGCGCCTGAAACCCGCTGCAGCAGCGCAAGACGAGCGCATTGCCATTGAGGCGGTGGATCTGGATATCGACAAAACCTTGGTCGCTGAAACAACCCTGAATGAAGGCCTGGAAGTTCGCTTCCGTGGTCAGTTGACGGGGACCGACCTTACGATTCAGTGCGCACCTGCGTCAAAATAAACTCAGAGAAGGCCTAAATATCAGTATTGACTCCGGTTTTTATAGAACCTAGACTTGAACTGTTTAAAGCCCGATGAATATTACACTGAAGTGAGATTCAGCATGAGTTTTTTTGACAAAGTTCAAGACTATTTTTCCAATGACATTGCCATTGACCTTGGCACCGCCAACACACTTGTTTACGTAAAAGGCCGCGGAATCATCCTTGATGAACCTTCCGTGGTTGCGGTCCAAAAGAATTACCGTGGCATGCAAAACCGCGTTCTTGCCGTAGGTAAAGAAGCCAAAGACATGTTGGGACGTACACCTGGCAGCATCGTGGCGATCCGCCCGATCAAAGACGGTGTTATCGCTGACTTCGAAGTCACCCAGTCCATGCTGAAGTACTTCATCGGCAAATCCCTTGGCGAGAAAAAATCCTTCATCCGTCCTCGTATCATCATCTGCGTTCCTTACGGGATCACTCAGGTGGAAAAACGTGCGGTGAAAGAAGCAGCTCAATCCGCAGGTGCCCGTGAGGTTTATCTGATCGAGGAACCAATGGCCGCGGCGATCGGTGCCGGTCTTCCGATCACTGAACCATCCGGCAACATGGTTGTCGACATGGGCGGTGGTACTACGGGCGTGGCGGTGATTTCTTTGGGTGGTATTGTTTACTGCAAATCCATCAAAGTTGCCGGTGACAAGTTTGACGAGGCGATCGTGAACTATGTTCGTCGTCAGTTCAACCTTCTGATCGGTGAAAGAACCGCAGAAAACATCAAAATCCAAATCGGTAACGCTTATCCGTTTGAAGAAGAAAAATCCATGGAGATCAAGGGCCGTGACCTTGTGGCCGGTGCTCCAAAAACCATCGAAATCACCTCTTCCCAGGTGAACGATGCTTTGATGGATCCTTTGTCTGAAGTTGTGGATGCTGTTCGTACCGCGCTGGAAAAAACTCCACCGGAACTGGCTTCGGATATCGTGGACAACGGGATCGTTCTGACGGGCGGGGGCGCTTTGCTGGCGAACCTGGACGTGCTTCTGAGAGAAAGAACTGGACTGCCGGTTTCTATCGCTGAAGACCCACTTTCCTGTGTGGTGATGGGTTCCGGTAAAGTTCTCGACCAGCTTGACCTTCTCAGACAGCTTACAGTCGATTAGTATAGTAAGGGCATCCACGAAAGGGTGCCCCCGAACGCACGAATGGACTTAAAGGTGCTATGACCGAAGCTGACGTACAATCTATCGCTTTGTTTTTCTATTTTGCCCTGCTTGATGATCAAAAAGCGATAGAGGCTTCGTCCCAGGCGCTGGCCCTTTGTCGGGCTCGCAAGGCGCGAAATCCTGATTTGCAAAATTCTGTAGCTATTGTTGCCGCGACCAAAACGGTCTGGGACAAATTCAAAGTGCGCGTGTCCCGCGGACGTCCCAACACCACTGTGGAATCCGGTTGGCTGATTCCCGATGCGGTCGATCTGGGCCCATGGCGTGAATTTCAGAAATCCGCTTCAGAAGACGAGCTATTGACTGTTATTTGGTCTAAAATCCTGAAGATAAGTGATGATGATATTTCGGCTGGTTTGGGCATTACCCAGGGCACTATTCGATACAGATTAGGCCGGGCATTGCGCAAGCTGGGAAGCATGACCCAAGGTGTGAGTAAACTAAAGCATGGCTCAGCAGGAAAATAAAATTCCCCTCTCCAAAAAGAACAAAAGAGAGATTTCTCCGTTCATCGGGCATGAGCTGCTTTATGATTATTTGACGGGAACTCTGGACCATGAACGCCGTTCTGCGGTGGAAGATCATGTGAAGTTCTCGCGTGATGCTCAGTTGGATCTGGGCAAAATTGAAAATGGTCAGAAGTATGCCGAGCGTCTGGCGGACACCCGTGTTTCTGAACCGATCATTTCCCAAATCAATGCTCCTTCCAGTTATCTGACAGTGCTGATGCAAAAATCCAATTTCGACAAATGGCCTCAGGGTCTTAAATGGGGCCTTGAAGCTCTGGTTGTTGTTGGGGTGATTGTGACTTTGTTGTCGGTGACACCATGGCAGAAAGTGATGCAACTGGGGAACCTGACGGGCTCTAAAGAAGTGATCCTGGCCGAGGTTTCGAAAACTGAAACCGCAACAGTGGTGCAGGAAACTCCGGAATTCGTGGATGAAGGGGCTAAAGAAGCTGTTCCGCCAGTGGCTGAAAAAACTCCGGATAAACCGGCGGCGGCAACTCCGGCACCGGCAGCACCGACTACTCCCACGCCAGCAGCACCTGCTGCAGTGGCGGCGAAACAGGATAAGCCTGCGGAAGCTGCTCCGGCAGCCGCTTCCGGCGGATTCCTTTATCGTGGCGAGATCGTAGCCACCAACATTGAAAGTGTGGGCCCGAAGGTCACCGACAAGATCATGGAGCTGGGAGGTCGTAAGGCCGGTTCCGTGGAGCTGGGCTGGAAGAAAACTCCAACCTCCATGTATTACCACTTCACCATTCCCGAAGCGAAGTATCAGGATCTGCTGAATTATCTGGGCACTTACGGAAAGACCAAATTTTCCAAAGAAAAACACCCTCGTGTGATGCCGGACGGGATCATCCGTCTGATCTTCACTTTGGATGAATCCAAAAAGTGAAAACACTCCGGAAGAAACCCAAACGATCCCTGCGCACGATCTTGATTATCTGGTTCGTCCTGTTTTCAGTCGTGCCCCTGGCGTTCGTCACGGGCTATTCCATGATCAAATACGAAAAAGCCATCGATCATGAGCTGTCCCAGCGCCTGAGCGGCAATGCCCGCGAAGTCGAGCTGATTCTGGCAGACCTGCTGACCAGCATTCAGCAAAAGCGGGATCGTTATGTGCGTGATCCAAGTCTTGTCTATCACATGGCTGAAGGCGACAGCGGCACCATCCGCAATATCTCTTCCCAGTGGATCAAGACTGACAATATTTCCAGTCTGACCTTCTTCAACCGCGAAGGCCGCATGCTGGCGTCAGTCTTCAAAGATGAAAAAGAAAACGTGCGCAGCTTTGTTCCGGTTCAGGACGCCGTTTTCCTGTCGGCGAAGTACATGGCGCAGGTCAAAGATCAGCGTGAAATTTCCCTGGCTGAATTTGGTGACAAACAAAAAGTTAATCTGATCCTGATCTCGAAAATCACCGGAGCCGGGGGCCGCGTTGTCGGTTACATGGAACAGGTGATGGATCTGAACAAAACTTTTGTGGGCAAGATCAAAAGCCGCCTGAAGCTGGAACTGATCTTTTTCTCGGACAACGGCCAGGCTGTTGTGGCCAGCCATCCGGATTTTTACCTCTATAAAAAAGACTTCTTCCGTCCGTATTTCCGCCCGGGGGCCGAGCCATTCTTTGATCTGAATGTGCGCAGCACCCCTTATGGTTTTTTGATCTATCCGCTGAACTGGGGTATCACGAAGTTCTATGTGGCCTTGGGCGCTTCAAAAAGCGAGGCCAAAGCAGTTTTAAAGAACGTGAACTATGCGTTCATCAGCGTCGTTGGTGCGGTCATTGTGCTGTTGGTTCTGACGATTCTGGTGACTTCAAGCTGGGTGCTGAAGCCGCTGTACGAACTGGTGGAAGCCCTGCAGTCCTTTGAATCCCAGGAACAGGCCGTCACCATTCCGGTGAAAAACGACACTGAGATCGGTCTTCTGACTGAGTCGTTCAATGAAATGAGCAAAAAAATCTGGGTGGCCCGTTCGGATCTTCGCAAAAAAATCACCGAGCTGGAAGCGGCCAACAAAGAACTTAAGGACACTCAGACCAAGCTTGTTCACTCTGCAAAAATGGTCAGCCTGGGTCAGTTGGTGGCCGGTGTTGCGCATGAACTGAATAATCCGATCGGCTTCATTTACAGCAACATGACTCATCTTAAAGAGTACTCGGAAAGACTGATCGAGCTGGCTGAAGTGGCCGAAAAAGATCCGCCAAAGCTTCCGGCTTTGAAGGAAGAGTACGAGTTTGATTACATCGTGAAAGATCTGCCGAAGCTGGTGGCGTCCTGTCAGGACGGGGCCCGCCGCACCCGTGACATCGTTCTGGGGCTGCGCAATTTCTCGCGCCTGGAAGAAGCCAAACTTCAGGAAATCGACGTTCATCAAAGTCTCGACACCACCTTGAATCTGTTGCAGGGTGAAATTAAAAACCGCATCGAGATTCATCGTCAGTACGAGCCAACTCCTTTGATTCACTGTTATGCCAGCCAGGTGAATCAGGTGTTTATGAACATTCTGTCCAATGCAGTGCAAGCGATTGAAGGCAGCGGTCACATCTGGATTTCCACTTCGGCTTTGAAGGACTACAAGGGTTCCAAGGACAAACGTGGCTGGGTGCAGGTCTCAATTCAAGACAGTGGCAAGGGCATGTCCGCCGATGTCCTGGAAAAAATCTTCGATCCGTTCTTCACCACCAAGGGCGTCGGACAGGGGACCGGTTTGGGCTTGAGTATCTCTTACGGAATTGTTCAGAACCACGGGGGCGAAATTCAGGCCCGCTCAGAAGTGGGCGTAGGCACAGAGTTTATCGTGATCATCCCGGTGTATCCGCCAATCCAGGAAAAGAATCCCCAACCAATGTCCTAAAGCTTTAGTCCAGTTAGTCCGAGAAGAAAGACATGCGTATCATGGCGGTCTTTCTTTCGATTTTGATGGCTTCAGGTGTGGCGGTGGCAAAAAGTCATAAGCTGCATTTTTCCGGAAGAGTCGCAGAAAAAGTCGACGTGAAAACCAAGAACGGTGAACTGCAAATCACAAAGAATTCACCTCACCTTAAAGTCGTAGTTCACAAGCGGACTCCGGCTTCTCTCGTCACAGTTCAAGCGCCCTAAGACTAGTTGTTAAGGACTGGTTTAAGAAGTCTTCTTTTGCCCAAAAATAGCCCCTATCATTGGGATATATGGCAAAAATCATTTCAATGTCACTGATTCTGATTTCGGCAGCTTTGGCAATTCCGTCCGTTTCCTGGGCCTTCCGATTTTCTCCGATGGTTGTGGAGTTTGCGCCCAGTGGATCAAGATCCACCCAAGTGCTGGTGATTGAAAATCCCGGTGATGAAAAGCTTCCTGTACAAATCGAAGCCTTCGCCCGCAGCACCAATGCCAAAGGCGAAGAGGTGCGCACGAAAACTGAAGACTTTGTGATTTACCCTGAGCAGGTCGTGCTGCTGCCGAAGGAAAAGCGCAACGTGCGTGTGTCGTGGTCTGGTGAAATCAAGGACGGAAAAGAAAAAGCCTATCGCCTGGTGGCTTCACAGCTGCCGGTGGATTTTCGTGAAAAGAACTCGGACCCGAAAAAAACCAGTGTGAATTTAAAATTTCTTTTGCAGTACGTGGCCTCAGCTTACGTTGTGCCGGAAGGGGCGTTGCCGAAAGTGATCGTCAAAGACGTGAAACGCACCGGTGCCCGCAAAGTGGCGGTGACTTTCGCAAATGACGGCAAGGCCCACAAGGTTTTGTTATTTAAGAATCTGAAGATCAAAGCCGGTGAGTCCGTGATTGCGGATCTGACCACGAATAAGGCTGTGGAGTCCATCAACCTGCTGGCCGGGGATACGGCCACGGCCGAGGTTGAAACAACCAAGGACGTTCCTGCAAATCAAATATTGAGCGCCACGATTGAGCTGAAGGATCTTGAGAATTGAGGTCTTGTCTCGTTTTAATTTTTTCTATCCTGCTTCCGGTGCTGGTCATGGCACAAGGTCGTCCTCCGTTAGGAAAGCCTTTCCTGATGGCGCCGGTTGTTTTGGATGGGCGGCCGTTGACGGAGGCATGGTTGTTCCCGCGCGACCGCGCCGAAGAATTTTCCGTTGAAGCGCGCACTGTGCTTGAGGCTGTGAAGCCCTACATGAAGGACGATTTGTTTTTGCGCCTGCAAGGCAGTGTGACTCCTGAAGGAGTGGTGACGACACAGTCTTTGGAGGCGGTGGGCTTTTCGGTGACCTTTGACCCGCCCACCCTGGAGCTGCGCCTCAGTCTTCCTGCCAAGTATCGAAAGCCTCAGGATCTGGATTTGAACTTTGTTGAATTTGAAAATCAGAAGTACCTGCGCCCGGATCGGCACAGTGGGTACTTGAATCTAAGAACCCAGCAATCCTGGCAGTACGGGCCGGATGTGGAAAGCGAACGTCGGCCTCTGACCGGAAATCTGGAGTTGGTGGAAAATATCAAAGGCTTTGTCTTTGAATCCAGCGCGGATTTTTTAGAAGACGCTGATTCCCAGTGGCGCCGACAGGACACGCGCATCCGCTATGACGATGAAGAGCGCATGATCCGCTACACGCTGGGGGATCTGACATTCCGCTCAACGGGCTTTCAGATCACACCTTCCATTGCGGGTCTGGCGGCGACGCGGGAATTTGCAATTCAGCCTTATAAAACCTTAAGACCTCTCAGTGACACCGAAATCATTATCAAGCGCACTTCGATTGTGGAGATCTATGTCAACGGCCTGCTGTTCAGTCAGGTGCGCCTGGCTCCGGGGGTTTTCAATATTCGTGATTTCCCTTTGGCGACAGGCCAAAGCAGTGTGCGCATCAAGGTGAAAGATGACCTGGGGCAAGAGGAAGTTTATGACTTCTCACTGCTTTATGAAAACAGCTTGCTGGCTCGCGGGGTGGAAGAATTTTCTTATGCTGCCGGTCTTCCGTGGCAGCCTTCGGGTGGCGACCGGGCCTATGACGATTCGGCGGCTTTTGTCAGTTTGTACAACCGCCGCGGGATCACCGATCAACTGACGGTGGGGCTGAACTATCAGGGCTATTATGAAAAGATGCTTCTGGGCGCGGAAGTGTCGGGTGTTTCCCGTTTGGGATATCTGTCTTTGCAAGCGGCGCAAGGATCTGAATCGGCACAGCAAAGTGGTTTTGCCGAGCGTTTGACATATCGAAGTCTGGATAAAATTCTGGGTCGTCAGATGCCTTTGTTATTGGCTCTGGAATTTGAAAATCAGGATCGCGACTTCAGCCCGGTGACGGTGCAAACCCCCGTGGTGGATCCTTTAAGGTACCTGCGCCGCTACGATGCGCAGCTCAATTTCCGTCTGGATTCCTCGTGGCTGTGGGGCGTGGGTGCCAATACTTTGGAATATATGACGGGAGAAGACCAACGCACGTATCGGTCCAATCTGATGATTCCGCTGAAAAGCCAGATGCGCTTGGAATTTGTCTATAACAAGGTTTTGCAGGACAAAGAAGAAGACCGCTTCTTGATTTCGTTCTATTGGAATGAAAGTCAGGGCTATTACAGCGCGAGCTCTTATTACGACTCACTTCAAAAAACCACCAATGCCACCGTGGCCCGCAACAATCGCTATCAATATGATGACTATCGCTGGAATGCAAACATCCAAAACAGCGAGCTGGGGAACACGCGCAGCATCTCGGGGGAATATTTGAAGCAGCCCTTCAGTGTGCGTCTGGATCATATGAACCATGCCCAGCAGGGAAGTGAATACAACCTGACGTCGTTGGGGTTGAACACTGGCTTTGCGTGGGTGGGTGGCCATGGGGCCTTCACGCAACCAGTGACCGACAGCTTTGTGTTGATTCACGCCAAGAATCTGGAAGACGGGCAGGCCATCATGATCAATCCGACGGGGGATCGTGGGCAGGCTCAGTTGGGGCCGCGCCGAACGGTGGTGCTGCGTGATCAGTCGTCTTATTACCGAAACACGGTGAATGTGGATATCACTTCTTTGCCAATGGGCTATCTGCTGGATAAAGAATTCTATGGAACTCAGACCACTTATCGCAGTGGTATTTTGCTGGATCTGAAGATCGCCAAAAAAGTCATGGTCAAGGGGCAGTTGCTGACAGCCACAGGCAAAGCGGTGGAATACGCCGCGGGTGATGTGTTTGATGCCAACGGACAACTCGTGGACAACACCTTCTTCACCAACAAGCAGGGGCGCTTCCTGATTGAAGGTTTGGAACCGGGTGTGTACCGGGTTGTGACAGATCAATCAGGTCTTGCTCCATTCACATTTGAGATTCCCGGCAATGCTGACAGAATGTTGAATCTGGGCACCGTTAAAACCGGAACAAAGGAGCAGCGATGAAATTAATCGTGGGTCTTCTGCTTGCAGCACTTACGTTTGCCGGAGTCAGAGCCTCGGCCTGTTCAAGCATGGGGTTGATTCTGGCGCAGCCAGCGCCGTATTTCCAGACTGGCGGGACGATGAAGGACACCTTTAACGTCACAGTCTTTGGCAACACCACACAAGGTACCTGCAATTATTTTCTGACTTTTGATTATGGATCTTCGAATTCCTACACCAATCGTTCTGTCAAAAAAGGTTCGGATGTGTGGCCGTACCAGATCTCGGCCGACAATGCGGGTTTGCAGATTCTGAAAAAGTTCCCGGATGTGAATTCCTGCTCGGACGTCATCTGTGACAAGCTTCAGGGAAATACGTTCTATAATACCAAGACGTCGTCTTACACCGTGGCCTTTGACACCGCGAATGACTGGCGCTCTGCGGGAACTTATCTTGATACTGTGACGGTGCGCCTGTATCAGGGAAACATCTCAAACTACACGCTGGTGGCTTCACAGGCTTTTCTGCTGACATTCGGATCGCCCAAGAAAGCCGATCTGTCGGTAGTGTCTTCCGGTGGGGCCTTTGATCTTTCCAAAACCACGCACACGATCAACTTTGGCAACAACCTGACAACCGGGGCTCAAGGCACCGCTGATGTGATTGTGAAATACAATTCGGGCTATAATCTGTATGCCTGGTCTGACAACGGTGGAAAGCTGAAGCAGGTCAACGGCACGGATACGATCGATTACACCTTTAAGATCAATGGAACCACTTACGCGATTCCATGGTGGACCCAGATTGCCACGCAGACGGGGACTTCGCCGGCCAGCGGGCTGGTGAATCCGGTGACAATCATCATCGGGAATACCAGCGGCAAAGCGCAAGGGTCCTACAGCGACACGATCAATCTGACTATTCAATCCAGCCAATAAAAAAAGCCGGTCGCAGGGACCGGCTTTTTATTTTGTTTTGCAGTTTTAAATTACTGTGCTGCGATCGTCACGGTCACAACGTCAGAGTATGTGCCGGACGGAAGAGCCGCAATTTCAGCCGCTGTGGAAGTGGCCTTAACAACCACAGAAACTGCAGAGCTTGTTTTAGCAGTCAAAGCGCCGGAAGAAGCTTCACATGCTGCCGTCAAAGCGCAGTTGGCAATAGAGATCTTTGCGGAAGAATAATCCAAAGAGTATTTTACTTTCGCAGTGCCTGGGCCGCGCAATTCACCCGCCTGAGCAGAGGAAACCGTGATTTTGTAACCCCCGGTGGAGTTTGAAACTTCGTGGAAGATGCTTGCGAAAGTCTTGGAAGTCACAGCTCCGTTTACGATCTGATCCACGTTCAGAGTCTGATCCACATTGGCATCATTGCCGCCCATGCTGGTCAGGGAAAGATAAGTGTTGTTGGCAACAACACCTGTGATCGTCAAAGCGCCTTGGGAAGCGGCGAAGGTGTTAACCGAGAAAGCCAGGGCACTGACAGCGGCAAGAGTTTTAATCATTTTCATGGGGGGATCCTTTCAAAAGGGGGTTCGGGGGGTAATGAGTTAAGTTGACAGCTTCTTAACTTCACTTTCTGTGCCGACACCGAAAATGCCCTAAAGTGGTTAATGACTCGTGATTAATGCGCAGATTTTTGACAAATGAGACAAAATTTTAGCTCACCCGTTCGGCGTAGCCTGAAAAAGCCGCGGCTTTGATCAAGGAAATGTTTGGAAGTCTCTGATTTTAAACGACCTTTAACTTGAAACATGAGGCAGTAAACACGTGGATCAATACCCCCGAAGTGTCTCATCTTGAGACAGTCTCAAACTTGAGAAGTGGACCACATTGACCGATAAGGGGGCTATGACTTCACAGAAGCCACAAAAGGAAAACTCTATGCTTTTGGCTTTGCTGCTCTTTGTAGGGGCGGCGGTGATGATCTTTGTCTATCTGGGCTCTGAAGATCCGCCGAAAAAAGTGGCTTCGGCTCCGGCGGCAGCGAAATCCGAAAAGTTTGAAAAGTCCGTGAACCGCCATCTGATGTTGACCAACGAAAAGATGGAGATGGCCCGCCAGCGCATGCAGGTTGAAAACGCGCGGCTGATGAACACCGACTTTAATTCCACCACTGCACAAAGCGCTTATCACAATGAAAACCGTCTGGATCTGACATCGGACACGCGCGCACAAGAGCTGGCGGAAGAGCTGGGGCGTGGCACGCGCAAAGAGGAAACTCTTTCCCCGCATGACATTGTTCAGAAGGAACTGTTCAACGCTGAACAACAGGCCGAGTATTCGCAAGCATACAAAGAAGAGTACGCTCGGCAGTTTGTTGAAAACGCCCGTCGTGGTGGATACCGTGTGATCTTAAGTGAAGATCTGTCCCGCGTTCTGTCGGTGACTCCGATCCGCAATCCAAGTGGCGGCAGCATGAATGTGTTTGACTACAGTTCGGAAGCTATACAGTAAGACTGCGTGTCGCGCGGGTCTTTCGCCATTTCTTAAAATATCCATGATCAGCCATACTGAAATAGTTGTTTTCACAGACGACCAGATGATCGTTCAGCGGAATTTCAAACATCTGCGCCAGTTGATGGATTTTTCGGGTCAGGATCAGATCTTGTTCGGAAGGCATCACGTTCTGACTGGGGTGATTGTGCGCCAGAATAAAGGAACTGGCGTTGGCTTGCACCAGACAGCGGAAGATGTCGCGCGGATGAATCAGACAGAAATCCACCGTTCCCCGAAACAGCATTTCTTTGCGCACCAGATTCATTTGCGAGTCCAGGGCAAGAACCCAAAGCTCTTCAGCAAAGGGGTTTATATCGTTGCGCAGGATTTCATAGGCTTGCAGGCTTGTGGACACTTCTCTCATATTTGTCCCTCGTTGCAAAATTACGGGGTTTTTAATGGAAAACAGGCCTTATTTAGCGGACGGATTTAGGACAGCCGTCCTGAAACGGAGGGGCATGACTTGCGCCCTGAAATACCCCAGCATAGACTTTGGAAGTGTCCGAAATGGACAGGAAGGTATTATGAAAAAGAATCTGACTTTTGCAGCCGTGGCTCTTTCTTTCTTGGCAATGACCAGTTGTGGTCCGAAAGCTTTCGTGAAAGGCCAGTACGACGACGTGAACCGTGAAAATCTTCTGAATGATCAGTGGTCTGAAACAGACATGCAGAAAGCAGTTCAGGATCTGGTGGCAAGTTTGATGACTTCTCCGTCCATCAACGGCGCTAAAAAAATGCCAGTGGTTATGGTGACTGGCCTGCAGAATAAAACCAGCGAACACATCGACACTCAAAGCATCATGGACATGGTTCGTGTGGAGCTTATGAAATCCGGCAAGGTTGGTTTCATCGACAAGGAAGCCCGTCAGGATATCGCTGATGAATACAACTATCAGAATTCCGGCATGGTTGAAGAAGGCACCAAAAAAGGCCCAGGTGGCCAGATTGGCGCAGACTTCATCATCAACGGCCGTCTGGATTCCATCGTTCAGGAAGTGGGCAAAGACAAGTCCGTTTACTACAAACTGACTTTGAATCTGACCAATCTGAAATCCAGCATGATCACCTGGTCTGACCAAAAACAGATCCGTAAAACATTCAAAAAGAAATCCATCGGTCTGTAATTGATGAATCTTATTGCTCAAAGACTCACGCATGCCGTGGGTCTTTTTTTAGTTTTGCCCCTGATTGGTTGCGCCACTTACCAAAGCAAGGTGCAGCCGGCCCGCGAGGCATTGGCTCGTCATGATTTCACCAAGGCTCTGGCGGATTTAAAGCCCCTGGCCGACAAGGAAAATGACGACCAACTGGCGTATCTGATGGACTACGGCGTGGCCCTGCAGGTCGCCGGACAACTGAAAGAGAGCAATCAGATTCTGATGAAGGCTGATCGTCTGTCCGAACTGGTCGACTATCAGTCGGTGTCACGCATTGCCGGATCCCTGGCGCTGAACGAGGAAATGGTTCAGTACAAGGGCGACACTTTCGAAAAGATTTTTATCAATGCCTATCTGGCGATGAACTTCCTGGAAATGGATCAACTGGATGATGCTCTGGTTGAAGCCCGTCGTATCAATGAAAAATATCTGAAATACCGCGCGGATGAAAAGCAGGCCTTTGAACTGAATTCGTTCAGTAAATATCTTTCGGCCGTGATCTGGGAAGCCAGCCGCAGTTACGACGATGCTTACATCGCCTATGCGGAAGCCTACAAAATTGACCCCTCCATTTCCACGATCCGCGAGGACCTGATTCGTTCGGCGAAACTGGCCCGTCGCATGGACAGCTACAAGGAATGGAAAAAGAAATTCCCCGATGTTGTGGAATCCGACCGTTGGTATGACCGGGCAAACGGGGAGCTGGTGATTATCTATCAGCAGGGTTGGGGGCCGCGAAAATCCGCGGGTAAAAACAACGGTCACACTTTGCCGACGCTGGTGCCGGTGATCAGCCAAACTCAACGAGCACGCCTGTATCTTTCCACCGACGTGGAGCCTTTCCTAAGCCGCGAAGTTTACGATGTGCAAACCGCCGCAATGAAAACCCTGGAAGAGGATTACGGAATTCTTTTCGCCAAACGGGTGGCGGGTGTTGCCACCAAAGCGGTGTTGTCCGATCAAATCCGTCAGCAGAATCAGGCTTTGGGGGATTTGGCTTACATCGCCTTGTTGATGGCGGATCGCGCGGATGTGCGACAGTGGTCTTTCCTGCCTCAGACAATTCAAATTATCCGTGTGCCGTTGCGCGCGGGCACCTACAAGTTCCGCTTGGAAGGTGTGGACTACAGCAATACATCCACCGGGGAGGGTCTTGATTCCCGCGACGTGGAAATCAAAGCCGGTCAAAAGAAGTTCGTGATCTGGAGATCCTTGAAATAGCAGAAATTGAATAAAAAAAAGGCCCCGCTTTGCGGAGCCTTTTTTGAAACCCTTGCTGGAAGGTCTTCTTAGTTGTTCAACAAAGAAGTGCCTGGCAGGTTTGGAGTTTCGTCGTCTTGTTGAAGACCTGGAAGTACAGTCGCTTTTTCAGCAGCTACTTTAGCAGTAGTGTCTGTGTTGTAGCGAGTCGCTGCAGTTGCAACGCGGTTTTCCAAGTTTTGTTTAACGCTGTCTGTAGAAGCGTTTTCAACAACTGTGTTCACTTGTTGCTTGGTCATGTAGTCCTGAGGGAACGCGCCAAGTTTAGCCAAGTAACCAGAGATGCTGCCGTTACCGTTCTGGATGATCTCACGCAGTGTGAAAAGAGGAGCGTACTGAGATGCTTTCTTTTCAGCTTCGAAGATGATCTGAGTCAGAGTCGCAGCAGTGATGTCATTTTTAGACTTGTTGTCGATAACCATCACTTCTTCGTTAGTGCGGATCATCTTAGCGATATCGTCCAAAGTCACATAGCAGCTTTGTTGAGTGTCGTAGAGTTTGCGGTTCTGATAGCGCTTGATGATTTTAACTTTAGAATTTGGCTTCGATGTCATTGTTTCGTTTTGGTTGATCAAAAGTGCCTCCCAATTTGAAATTTCCCCAAAGTCCCAAGGGGTTAACGGTGCCTTATGATTCGGCGTCCCCTTGCAGATGGGCGCAACCTATCCCTGCCGCCACCCCTTGTCAAGGGGTCCTAAAATCAAAAGAAAAGACTCTAGGCGTTATTTTTTCTGCAAATAGCCATTCGTTTTTTCGAATTTTACAGACCTTTGTCTAAAGTTTTTTCCAAAGCCCGCCGAAATGTTTAAGGACGACCTTCAATCTTGGGCGGATAATTAATGAAAAATGAGCAAAAACAAGAGTTTAAGTCCTCTGGTGTGTTGGCCCTGCTGGGCCTCGTAGGCTTCTCTACAGCCATCATTGCGACCCCCTGGAATCGTCAGATTCAGGACTCTAGAAGTGAGACAGCCCGCCAAAAAGCAGAGGTCGTTGGGTATCAAGTTGTACAAATTTACCGCGAAGCATCAAAAAATACAGTGTCGGAAGACAAGGCCGGAGGCAGGCTGCCAGCTTCGGTTTCAGAGGATAAGTCCGCTTTGAGTGCTGAAAACCTGCGCAGCACGGGGACCATGGGCACAGACCCTTGGGGTCAGCCTTATCGTTATCGCATCCTTTCTGCAGCGGATGCCGCTGGCAAGATCAAGATCCTGGTGTGGTCGTCCGGTCCAAATCAGAAAATCGAAACAGCTTCGCTCGATGACGAGGACCGACCTCTGGAAGCCCAGCCTCTTTATGAAGGAGACGATCTGGGTGTCCTTCTGAGTGTGTCTCATAACTAGGCACTTTATCAGCCGCGCCCTTGGTCGCGTTTGCTGAAAGGGTGCTCAAGCCGCATCAAGCAATTCTCATAAGAAGCCGATCAGCCTAGTGACTAAGGAGATTTCATGTTTCCATACACTAGGACCGCAATCATCGTTCCTTTCCTGATGACCCTCACGGCTTGCGCGACCTTCACGTCAAATGAGTCTGACGACAAAGCCCCTTACTACGAGGCATCATTCAACGATAGAAATCGCGCTCCTGCGTCCTTTGCTCCGGCGGTGGTCTCTCCGGAAGACAACGGCGCGGCCTCCTTGGATCCACTTTATATGCGCACTCAGGCCGATTACTACTTCGCGATGGGTGAGGCGTACGCTTTGGAAGGCAATTCTCAGAAAGCAGTTGAAGCCTTCAAGATGGTTCTTATCTACGACACCAATTCCCCGGCCGTGAACATGCGTCTGGCGGCAGAGTTTCTGAAGCAGGGCATGATCACTGAATCTTTGGCCCAGGCTGAAGAAGCGGTGGCGAAAGATCCAAAGAACGTGGACGGTCACCTGTTGCTGGGTGGTTTGTATTCTTCTTTGAAGCTTTATCCCAAGGCGATGGAACAATACAACACCGTGATGAAGCTTCAGCCGGACAATACCGAGGCTCCGCTTTACATCGGTGCTTTGTATTCCGAGCAGAAACAGTCCGACAAAGCCGTGAAGTACTTTGAGTCTTTGCTGAAGAATCCTGAATACAACACGCCTTACCTGGCTCACTACTATATCGGACGCGTGCGTCTGGAGCAGTCTGAAACCAAATTCCAAAAGGCGGCAGAGACTTCCTTCAAGAAGGCTTTGGATCTGAAACCGGATTTTGCCGATGCCGTGCTTTCTTTGGGTGTGCTTTATTCCAAGCAGAAATCTGAAGACAAAGCCGTGTCTTTGTATCGCGCTTTCCAGAAAGAAAATTCCCCAAGCCCGCGTGTGGCTGAAGTCCTGGCGCAGATCTATATCGAGCGCGGTGACTATGAAAACGCCTATGAACAACTGGAAGTGATGGAGCAGGACTCCGACGAGCCACTGAATGTTCGCATGAAAATGGCGTTGATTCTGATTGAACAGAAACGTTACGACACGGCGGTGGCGAAGCTGGAAGAAATTCTGAAAGATGCGCCAGAGTCAGACAAGGTTCGCTTCTATCTGGCCGCGGTTTACGAAGAAACCCGTCAGCATGAAAAAGCCGTGAAAGAATACACGAAGATCCCGGCGACCAGCACTTACTATGGTGAGGCCGTGGTTCACGCCGCTTACCTGTTGAAAGGTTTGGGCCGACTGAATGAAGGTTTGGAAGTGGCGGCCGCTGGTTTGAAAGCACGCCAGGATCAGCCTCAGATCTTCGCGATGTATGCTTCCTTGCTGGATGAAAAAGGTGATTACAAAAATGCCTCTGCCACTTTGGAGCAGGGTTTGAAAAAGTTCCCGGAAAACGCTCAGCTTCGTTTCTATTACGGCACGATCAACGACCGTATGGGCAACAAAGATGTGGTTGTGACGGAAATGCAAAAAGTTCTGGAGCTGGATCCAAACCACGTGCAAGGCCTGAACTATCTGGCCTTCACCTGGGCTGAAATGGGAGTGAAACTTCCGGAGGCGGAAAAACTGGCGCGTCGTGCGCTGGAGCTTGAGCCGACGGATGGTTATGTGCTGGATACTCTGGGCTGGATTTTGTACAAACAAAACAAGTTCGCTGAATCCATCAAGTTCTTGGAGGCCGCTTACAAACATCAGTCCACGGTGAGCATCATTGCTGAGCACCTGGGTGATGCTTACTATAAGCACTCGATGGTGGATAAAGCCAAGAAGATGTATAAGAAAGCCGCGGACCTTGAAACTGAGCCTAAAAAAGTTCAGGAAATCCGCAGCAAGATCACGGCGATCGAAAAGCAGGAACTGAACGGCACGCCTCGTCTGCCAGCTTCCGTTGAAAAGCCGGTGGCGGAACACGCTTCTGAAAAATAGATCCTGGATTTAGAATTAAAATAAAAAAGCCCGCAAACTGCGGGCTTTTTCTTTTTCCGGGTTAAGAAGCCGGTTCGGTTTTCTTTTCCTGCAGCAGTCCGCGTTCTTTCGTCGCCAGGAAAGAATAGTGGGCGGCAAAGAAGATCACTGGCAAAGTCACGATGAAGCCTGCGCCCCACAAAATTCCTGAAATCAAAACCGCCAGCGCCATATAAAAAGCGATGATGAAATACTCGCGGAAGTTTTTCAGCGAGGCCAGGGCGGCAATATCCACCGCTTTTGCAAGAGCGGTTCCGTCTTCGATGGTCATGCGCAGGGCATGGGTCAGCACCAGATAGAAATACACCGCCAGAATCAAAAGACCCCAGGACATCGGAATGGTGTGCAGGAAATCCTGCGGGCTTTCCAGAACTCCGATGGCGGAGCCCAGAAGCGTGCTTGTCGGCAGCAGAATCAAAGAACAGATAACAAAGGACAAAGTGTTTTCCTTCAGAAAACCCAGATCCCGCGGCCAGGACTTCAATGTCAGGTAACGATTGGTCACTTCCTGCAAAAATAGCAGTCCAAAGGAAATCAGCAATGCACTAATATAAGGAGTAAAGCGCACCGCCAGAACGAACAGGGTGGCTGTACAGCCCAAAAAGAGGCTGTTTTTCCAGTCCGCTTTTAATTGAATCAAGGCTTGTTTAAGGGAATTCATTTCTCTATGCTAAGGCAATGATGAACAGGTTCAATTATTTTTTCATGTTCGTACTAACCCTTTTCCTTTCCGGCTGTGTCACCAAGACAGTGAAAGAGGGTGCGTTTCAGAAAGCGCAGTGGGAAACCAAGGCCCTGATCAAAAATCAGAAGGAAAATAAGACCCAGTCATTAAATATAGATATCTTTGCGATCAAAAATGAAAGAGCCCGTTTTGAAATCACGGCTTTGCTGGGGTTTCAAGTGGCGAGTGTTGTGATGAGCCCGACACAGATCTCTTATGCGGTTTATCCTCAGAAGACGTTTTTCTATGGGCGTAACACCGAACGGGCGTTCGCCAATGTGATTGGTATGCCACTGCATCCGATGAATCTGGCCAATATCGCCTTTGATGAACCGGTGCGGGGCCCCGGCTGGAAATGTGGATTGGATCCCGCAGGGTTGATTTATCAATGTGAGAATATTGCCAAACAAACACGCGTCGAATGGCTGGATCGAAAAGAAGGGCAAAAGAAAGTCGTAATTACGGCCCCGCAATTTGAAATGCAGTGGCTCTTCGAAGCACCCAAGACTGAGGTCCAGTTTAAACCAGAGCTTTTCACCTTGAGACAACCGCAAGGGTTCAAAGCAATACAACTAAATTAAAAAACTCGTTAACCGTCTAG
The DNA here is from genome assembly GCF_055398295.1 of Bdellovibrio sp. BIS2. Classification (NCBI taxonomy): domain Bacteria; kingdom Pseudomonadati; phylum Bdellovibrionota; class Bdellovibrionia; order Bdellovibrionales; family Pseudobdellovibrionaceae; genus Bdellovibrio; species Bdellovibrio sp. BIS2. The sequence continues at coordinate 213,534 of NZ_AP035879.1, forward strand.
TAATGAGGCATACTCTAACAGAGTAGGTGTGTCACCAATCACCTTGGGGAGAGAATATGGCCTCTAAGTTTGATCTGCATTCACTGGTCGCCAACTGGCAAAACTCAAGCACTCATGCCAAAGAGCATTGGAGTGGCACCTTCGAGGAATATCTCGACCTGGTAAAACAAAATCCCAAAATCACGCGAAACGCCTATCAGCGCATGTATGACATGATCGTTGAGGAAGGCACTGAAACGTATATCGATTTCAAAAAAGAAGTCATTCGCTACAAGTTCTTCGACGACGTTCACAACAACGGCAAAGACGCGGTCTTCGGTCTTGATGTGCAGTTGATGAAATTGGTGAATGTCCTGAAAGCAGCGGCCCTGGGTTACGGAACCGAGAAACGTGTGATTCTGCTGCACGGCCCGGTCGGAAGTGCGAAATCCACGATCTGCCGTATGTTGAAAAAAGGATTGGAGCGCTATTCCCACACCAAGCAGGGTGCGGTGTACACCTTTGAGTGGATCGATGAAAAGTTGGAACTTGACGGTCTGCTGGGTAAAGGTGTGAAGGTCTTCCATTCCCCAATGAATGAAGAACCTTTGCTGCTGATTCCGGAAGAACTTCGTTCGACGGTTTACGATTCCATCAACAAAGGCCAGGAAGGCAGCTTCCGTGTGCATGTGGATGGTGAACTGAGCCCGCCTTCACGCTTTATCTTTAAAGCTTTGATGGAAAGATACGACGGCAACCTGATGCAGGTTCTGTCGCACGTGCGCGTGAAAAGATTATTTATCTCTGAGGCGGACCGTGTGGGTATTGGTACCTTCCAGCCGAAAGATGAAAAGAATCAGGACTCTACCGAGCTGACGGGGGACATCAACTATCGTAAGATTGCCGAATACGGATCTGATTCCGATCCACGCGCCTTTAACTTTGACGGGGAGTTCAACGTCGCCAATCGCGGCATGATTGAATTCGTCGAGGTTCTGAAGCTGGATGTGGCCTTCTTGTACGATCTGTTGGGGGCTTCGCAAGAGCACCGGGTGAAACCTAAGAAATTTGCCCAGACCCATATCGATGAAGTGATCATCGGGCATACGAATGAGCCGGAATACCGTCGTCTGCAGGACAACGAATTCATGGAAGCTCTTCGTGACCGTACCGTGAAGATCGACATTCCGTACATCACGCGCTGGAGAGATGAAATCAACATCTATAAACGCGACTTCAATTCCCAGAAAGTGCGTGGAATCAGTATTGCTCCGCACACGGTTGAAATGGCCGCGATGTGGGCAATTCTGACCCGTCTGGAAAAACCGAAGAAAGCCAATTTGACCCGTTTACAGAAACTGAAACTGTACAACGGTAAAACCCTGCCGAACTATACCGAAGACAACGTGCGCGAGCTTCGTAAAGAAACTTTGCGCGAGGGTCTTGAGGGGATTTCGGCCCGTTACATCCAGGACAAACTTTCCAACGCCCTGGTGGCGGCCCAGCAGTCCAATAAAGGATCTGTGAATCCGTTCATGGTGTTTAAAGAGCTTGAATCAGGTCTTAAGAGCCACTCGTTGATCGCCAACGAAGAGCTGAAAACCGAGTTTAAGGAACTTCTGGGTGTGGTCATGCAGGAGTACGAGGAAATCATCAAAGCTGAGGTGCAAAGAGCCATCAGCGCGGATGAAAGTGCCATGCAGCGCCTGTGTGCCAATTACATTGATAACGTCAAAGCCTATACGCAAAGAGAACGAGTTCGCAATCAGTTCACCGGCAACGACGAGGAGCCGGATGAGCGTCTGATGCGATCTATCGAAGAGAAGATCGAAATCCCTGAGTCCCGCAAGGATGATTTCCGCCGCGAGATCATGAACTATATCGGGGCCTTGGCTTTGGAAGGCAAGAAGTTCAACTACAAGATGAACGAACGCCTGCATAAAGCCATCGAGTTGAAACTCTTCGAGGATCAGAAAGACAGCATCAAGCTGACCACATTGGTAAGCAACGTTGCTGACAAAGACACTCAAGAGAAGATTGATATTGTTAAAACCCGTCTCATCAAGGACTTCGGGTACGATGAAATCTCTGCTACGGATGTGTTGCATTACGTGGCAAGTATCTTCGCCCGAGGGGACGTAAAGAATAAATAATGTCGATACGCGAAGACCATAACAGATTCAGAGAGATCGTTAAAGGCAAGGTCAAAGAGGATCTGCGCAAGTACGTCTCTCAGGGCGAAATGATCGGGAAGCGCGAAGATGAATTCGTGAAGATTCCGCTTCCGCGCATCGATATTCCCAACTTCCGGTACGGTCCCAAACAGCAGGGTGGGGTCGGTCAGGGGGAAGGGCAGCCGGGTCAAGACGTTGGCGATCCGGGTGAAGGCGGACAGGGTCAGGCCGGAGAAGCTCCGGGTGAACATCTGGTTGAAGTCGAAATGTCGATGGATGAATTGGCGGACATTCTGGGTGAAAAACTGGAACTGCCGCTGATTCAACCCAAGGGTGCTAAGAACATCGAATCCCTGAAGACGAAGTTCACGGGCCTGGCTCCGGTCGGACCGGAAGGCTTGCGCCACTTTAAATCCTCTTACAAACGCGCTTTGAAGCGCATGGTGGGATCGGGAACTTACAATTCTGAAGATCCGCTGGTGCTGCCGATCCGCCGGGATATGCAGTACAAGTCCTTTAAAAAAGTGCAGCAGCCGCAAACCCAGGCCGTGGTCATCTATATGATGGACGTGTCGGGTTCCATGGGTGATGAGCAGAAGGAAATTGTCCGTCTGGAAAGTTTCTGGATCAACACGTGGCTGCGCAAACACTATAAGGGCCTGGAAACCAGATTCATTATTCACGACGCCTCTGCCAAAGAGGTGGATGAAGACACGTTCTTCCGCACCAGTGAATCGGGCGGAACCCTGATCAGCTCGGCCTATAAGCTGTGCCAGGAAATCATTCAGACAGACTATCCCACGAATGAGTGGAACATTTATCCGTTCCATTTTTCTGATGGCGATAACTGGTCGGGCGAGGATACGCGTCTATGTGTTAAGATGCTGCAGGAATTCTTCCTGCCGAACTGTAACGTGTTCAGTTATGGCCAGGTGGAAAGCAAATACGGCAGCGGGCAGTTCCTGAAGGACCTGCAAAAGGAATTTGGCGAGGACGAAAGGCTGACTTTGAGTCAGATCGAAAACCGCGACAAGATCCTGGATTCAATCAAAGACTTCCTTGGTAAAGGCCGCTAGGCGGACAGAGTGCAGCGACGTCAGTCGCGTAACTGAAGTAGCACGGAGTGATTATGGCTAATCTGACACCCGAACTTGAAGCCGAAAGAAAAAGAATCTGCCAGATCGCGAAAGACGCAGGCCTTGATTTCTTTGAGACGATCTTTGAGCTGATCACCTATGATCAAATCAACCAGTTCGCCGCTTACGGTGGATTCCCGGTGCGCTATCCGCACTGGAAGTTCGGGATGGAGTATGAGCACCTTTCCAAGAGCTATGAATACGGCCTTTCCAAAATCTATGAAATGGTGATCAACACCGACCCGTGCTATGCGTACCTGATGGAAGGTAACGCCATGATGGACCAGAAACTGGTCATGGCGCACGTGTACGGTCACTGTGATTTCTTTAAGAACAACATCTGGTTTTCCAAGACCAACCGCAAAATGATGGATCAGATGGCGAATCATGCCACGCGCATCCGCCGCTACATGGACCGTCATGGTCAGGATGTGGTGGAAAACTTCATCGACGTGTGTTTGTCTCTGGAAAACCTGATCGACCGTTACAGCCCTTATGTGGAAAAGTCTGTGGTAAAGCCGCAGAATCCGCCACCGGCGCAGGAACCAAACTATCTGCTGCGCGTGGATCGTTCCTACATGCGGGACTATATCAATCCGCCTTCTTTTGTTGAAGAGCAGCGACAGAAAGCGGAAGCCGAGGCGCAGGCCAAAGCTCAGCGCTTCCCGGCGGAACCTGAAAAAGACGTTCTTAATTTCTTCATTCACTATGCGCCGCTGACGGACTGGCAGCAGGATGTGCTTTCGATCATCCGGGATGAGGCTTATTACTTCTCGCCTCAGGGTATGACGAAAACCATGAATGAAGGCTGGGCGTCTTACTGGCACTCGAAACTGATGACGACCAAGATTCTGAATGACTCTGAAATCATCGACTTTGCCGATCACCATGCCGGCACGATGGCGATGGCTCCAAACGGGTATAATCCGTACAAGGTCGGCATCGAACTGATGCGCGATATTGAAGAGCGCTGGAACAAGGGTCAGTTCGGTCGTGAATGGGAAGAATGCGATGACGTGCGTGAGCGCAAGCACTGGGACAGGAAGTTGGGCCTGGGTCGCGACAAGATCTTCGAGGTCAGAAAAGTCTGCAATGACGTGACGTTCATTGATCAGTTCCTGACGGAAGACTTCTGTGTGCGCAACAAAATGTTTGTGTACAAGTTCAATAAGAAAACCCAGAAGTTCGAGGTCGACACCAAGGACTTCAAGGCGATCAAAGCCCAATTGCTGTTCCATATGACGAACTTCGGTCAGCCGATCATTCGCATTGAAGACGCAAACTTTGAAAACCGCGGGGAGCTGCTTTTGACCCATCTGCATGAAGGCATCGACATGCAGCCGGATTTCATGAGCGAAACCCTGAAAAACGTTTTCAAGCTTTGGAAACGCCCGGTGAATATCGCGACCGTGATGGATGAAACTCCGCAGCTTTTTAGATTCGATGGAAAAGAGTATACTCAGCACAAGTTGGGTGAAGAGCCCAGCCCTAATCCATCCAATCAAGAGAGCTCAGGTTCGTGAAAAATACTCGCTTAGTTTTTAGTACTGATCCCCGTGACAACGTAACATGTCCGAATTGTAAGGAATTAAAATCCGAATGCCGCTGTCGTCCTGAGGACACGGTGCAGGAGGGCCAGTTCACCGTTGTGTTCCGCCTGGAAAAAGGGGGACGGGGTGGAAAGACGGTCACGGTTCTTGATGGATTCCCTCGTAATGAAGAGTACTTAAAGACTTTGGCCAAAGAATTCAAAGCCAAATGTGGCGTCGGTGGAACCCACATCCTGGGCGACAAAGCCGGGATGATCGAAATCCAGGGTGACAAAAGAGACCAACTGAAGAAGATTCTGGAAGCGAAGAAGATCAAGTTTAAAGGCATGTAAAACTGGACCCTGTGCAGCTTGCACTTTACATTTGTTGGGCTCATGCTTTTAAATATGAATATGTTTACGACTTCCACTCCTTTAAGGGGAACGGACTTGGCTGCAAAAAAAATCGTGATTGTAGATGACTATGAAGAAAGCTGTAAGCTCCTGGCAGAGATTCTCAGCTCCACGTATGAGTGTTCTTACACTTCAGACAGCACCTCGGCGTTTCGCCTGATCAATGAAAAGCGTCCGGATCTGATCCTTTTGGATTATAAAATGCCGGGTGTGATGGGTGTGGATGTGTGTCGTATGGTTCGTGAAAGCGATTCCACGAAAAATACACCGATCATCTTCGTTTCCGGTGCGGCGACGATTGATGAAAGAATCAAAGCGTTTGAAACCGGCGCTGATGATTTCATTTCCAAGCCTTTCCATGTGAAAGAGCTGATTTTGCGAATCAAAGCTCGCCTTTCTGAAAAAGAGCCGGAAGCGGCTTCAGAACTGAATGCGGCGAATTTGAAGATGAACCTTCTTTCCCGTCAGGTGTTTGTCGATGGTGAAGAAGTGAATCTGACACCAAAGCAGTTTGATATTCTGAAGCTTCTGGTGGCGGGGAAAAACAACCTGGTCACGCGTGAAAAATGTCTTTCAGAAATTTGGGGCGACACCGAAGTGACGTCCCGAAATGTGGATTCACAGATCAACTATCTGAAACGTAAAATTCATAAATTCAACGGCCGCATCGTGGCGGTTCCTTCGTTGGGCTATCGCCTGGAAGCTCAGGAATAGTTCCCCGAAATTTCACAAAGAGGCTTGCACCAGGGGTTTTATGGGTCCACACTTAATGTATGGACGCAGCAAAACCCTTGCTGATTGGTCTTTCTCCTCGTCTGCTTTATAAAACGCCGGACGGCTTTGAGATCAAAAGCAAATCAATCCAGTACCTTGAGCAGAATCTGGCGCACTTGATCGCCAAACACGGCGGCTTGGTGTTTATGGTTCCGTCTTTAGAATCATCCGGCCTGCTGGAAAAAGACGATCTGAATGTTCACCAGTACGCAGAAATTCTGGATGGTTTGGTTTTGCAGGGCGGGGTGGATATCTGTCCGACCTTGTATGGTGAAGAACCCATTGAAGTCATGGCCCATCACAAGACCGATCCGATTCGTGATCGCTATGAACTGAAATTGCTGAAGGCCTTCGCCACCCGCAATAAGCCGGTGTTAGGCATCTGTCGTGGCTTTCAGTTGATGAATGTCTTTAAGGGCGGAACCTTATTCCAGGATCTGCCAACCCAGCTTCCCAGCAATCTGGCGCACTTTAAGTCTGAGCTTTATGAAAAGCTCACCCACCGGGTGGAAATCACTCCGGGCGGAATGCTTCAACAGATGTACACGGCGGGCGGAGAGATTGTTTCGATCCATCATCAGGGCGTGAAAAAACTGGGGAATGGGCTGCGAGTCGAAGCGACCTCGGAAGACGGTCTGGTGGAGGCGTTTAGTTCCACTCAAGACGGCTTCTTTGTGGGTGTTCAGTGGCACCCGGAGTTTCATATCGACGAGGAAGAAAGATTCCTGTCGTCAGAGCCTTTGGTGAAGAAGTTTCTGGAGGCCTGTAAGGGCCCCCTGGTGAAACCTTCGGAAAATATTCTGGGTCTTTGATTTAAAAACAAAAACTTAGTCTTTGTTGCGCAGACGGCTCCAGAAGCTGCGCTTCTTTGGTGCGTGCTCGCTTTTACCAGCAGACTTGCCTTCACTTTTGTGAGCGGGTTTGTGAGCCGGTTTTGCGTGCGCAGGTTTTGAGTGAGCTTTGTGAGAAGCTGCTCCTTCAGATTTGTGCTCGGACTTCGCGTGCGGTTTGCCGCCGCCGTGGGCTGGCTTGTTGCCGCCGTGAGCTGGTTTGCCACCGGCTTTCTTTCCGCCACCCTGGCCGCCTTGAGGCGCACCACCACCTTGACGACGTTGGCCGCCGCCACGGTTTTTAGCCTTATTCTGCAGGCGCTGGCCTTCTAGGATGGCTTTGGCTTTACCCACAGTCATCACCGGAGCATTGGCAATTTCAGTGGAATGGAACGGATGATCTTCGATGACGTTGACCTTGGTGCGAGTGGTTTTTTCGATCGCATAAAGGAAGGATCTTTCTTCAGCCGTGCAGAAAGAAATCGAAACGCCGGTAGCGCCTGCGCGTGCCGTTCTGCCGATGCGGTGAACGTAAGATTCCGGAATGTGCGGAAGTTCCAGGTTGATCACGTGAGTGATACCGTCGATGTCAATGCCACGGGCTGCGATGTCGGTTGCCACCAGCACACGCACGTCACCGTTCTTGAATTCCTCCAGCGCACGCTGACGCTGGTTCTGGGATTTGTCACCGTGAATTCCGGCAGCAGGGATGCCTGCTTTTGTTAGGCGGTCCACGACGCGATTGGCGCCGTACTTCATCTGCACGAACACCAGCACCTTGGAGAGCGCTTCATCTTTCAGGACATGCAACAGCAAATCAAGCTTCTGTGGCTTGTCGACGTACATCACATGCTGCTCAACTTTCTCAGCAGTTGAAGACACCGGAGTCACTTCCACTTTCTTCGGATTCACCAGAATACGGTTGGCCAGAGTTTGAATTTCGTGCGGCATAGTCGCCGAGAAGAACAGGTTGTGACGTTTTTGCGGAAGCAGAGGCAGGATTTTTTTAATGTCCTGCATGAAGCCCATGTCCAGCATGCGGTCGGCTTCGTCCAGCACGAAGATTTCCACGCGATCCAGTTTTAGATGCTTTTGTCCGTGCAGATCCATCAGACGACCCGGCGTTGCCACCAGAATGTCCACGCCACCCTGAAGGGCGCGCACTTGCGGGTTTTGCCCCACACCGCCGAAGATCACAGCGTGTTTCATGTTCAGGTGTTTGCTGTAAGCCTCGATGTTTTCGTGAATCTGAATGGCCAGCTCGCGGGTCGGAGTCAGAATCAGACAGCGCGGGGATTTTGGTTCGATCTTGCGCGTGTGTTTGGAAAGGTTTTGCAGAATCGGCAAAGAAAACGCCGCGGTTTTTCCGGTGCCGGTCTGGGCGATGCCCAGCAGATCGTGCCCTTCAAGAATAACAGGGATCGCTGCCAACTGAATTGGGGTTGGAGTTTCGTATCCTGCTTCTTTAAGTGAAAATTGAAGAGGGGCAATCAAAGGAAGGTCAGTAAATTTAGTCGTCGTCATGTGACGGAACTTCTACAGGTCAGGGAGAGGTCTGTAAACCTCTATCTTTCCTAAGGTTTTTTGGCAGTTCTGGCTGCTTGCTTTTGGGCGGTTTTGAGTAGTTTTTGCACGGCCCAGAGGATGTCTTTGCTGTAGCCAAACACTTTGGCGGCGTCTTTGGCTGGCAGCCAGTCCACACCCTTGTGATAAGAGGCATCTTCAATTTTGCCTGGCGGGACCCATTCTTGATCCAAAACTCCGACGTAAAACACCGTCCGGCAGGCGTGTACTTTGCCGTCCCAAGGAAAGTCATAGACGCGTTCAAAGGCGGATTCTTCCAGGATGCGGATCTTGTAGCCGGTTTCTTCCAGACACTCGCGTGCCGCAGTGGCAGCAGCCGTTTCGCCTGCTTCAACCGCTCCACCGGGAAGGAAGAAATAAGGAATTTGGGCTGTGGGATCCACCGCATGGAAGCCCAGGACTTTACCTTCGTGCAAAACCACGACGCTGGCGCGATCGCGGAATACCTTCTGGGCTTTTTCGGATTTCTTTTCGTCGCGGCGGCCTTTGAAAAAATCCTGCAAAAGCTCGCTGCATTGGTGTTCAAGAATGCCAGAGCTGACTTCGACCTGATGATTCAGGCGCGGGTCTTTCAGGACATGATAAAGGCTTTCCACCGCGCCGGCTTTGGCGTCTTTGGCGCCATAAACCACGCGGGCAATGCGCGATTGCTGAATGGCGCCGGCACACATCACACAAGGCTCCAGAGTCACATACAACGTACAATCACTTAAACGCCAACTGCCGCGCTTTTGCGAGGCTTTGTGTAAAGCCAAAAGCTCGGCGTGTCCCAAGGGGGACTGCTGACGTTCGCGGGTGTTGATCGCATAAGAGATCATCCCTTCCGGTCCCACAACGATGGCGGCCACAGGCACTTCTTCACGCTCGGCCGCTTTTCGGGCCAGCGCCAGGGCTTTGCGCATCCATTTTTCGTCGTGGGAAGGGTGGCTCACTATTTTGTTTCCTCGGCGATTCTTTCACGCAGTTTCACAGGCTCTGCCGGTTTCTTTCTGCGCATGCGGATGTTCAGCATTTCAACGCCGACCGAGAACGCCATTGCGAAGTAAACATAACCTTTTGGAATGTGAACTTCCAAAGCTTCCACGATCAAAGTGAAACCGATCATCAGCAGGAAACTCAACGCCAGAATTTTCAGGGATGGATGAGAATCCACAAAGTTGCTGATGGATTTTGCCGACACGATCATCACGGCCGCTGACAGTACTACCGCCGCGATCATCACGGAAATCTCATTCACCATACCAACTGCGGTGATAACGGAATCCAGAGAGAAAACGATGTCCAAAAGCAGGATTTGCACGATCACTGCATTAAAGGAATGCGCCACCGGGTTGGACTGGGAGCCTTCCACGCCCTCAAGTTTATGATTGATCTCCATGGTGGATTTCACAATCAGGAACAGACCACCCAGAAGCAGAATCAAATCACGGCCGGAGATTTCCTGGCCGAAGACTGTAAACAGCGGTGCCGTCAGACCGATGATCCAGGACAAAGAGAACAGCAGAATCACGCGTGTGATCACGGCAAGGCTCAGACCGGCGATGCGGGCTTTGTCCTGTTGTTCCTTCGGAAGTTTACCGGCAAGGATTGAGATAAAGATAACGTTGTCGATGCCCAGAACCAGTTCAAGGGCAAACAAAGTAAAGAAGGCGATCCAGATTTGCGGATTCGCTAGCATTTCCATCATAAAGGGGAACTCCTGTTGTTGTTCCCCCAATTTAGACTATTTCAAAGGTGTTGGGTATTTCAGATCGCGGTTCAGGAAATCCTGCATCCAGATTTTTTTGATTCCCAGGCCGTCCCACTTCTTCTTAAGGTCATAGGACGCAAACGGAGTTTGAATCTGATATTCAAAATCCTCATGCTGGGCCATCACATGGAAGGTCAGGCTTTCGGCAAAGTCTTCCCAGGGGCTGACTGCTGCGTAGGTGCTGATAAAATCAGTGGGTGCCAATTGGTGATAGAAGTCTTCCATTTCGGCCACACTAAGCTGCTCTTTGCAGCCATAAAAGCAGAGCTTTGACCACAGCGGAAACAACTGATCCGACTTGGGTTTTTCGGGAGTTTCCCAGCTTAAAGCCATCCAGGATCCCGGTGCGGGAACATTCAGATGGCACGTTTCCCCCGGCGGGCAGGCGAAGTTGTTGGCGCGATTGGCAAAGTCCAGAATATGGCCAAGCTCATGCACGATCACATAATGAAGGGCTGACAGCGAGGACGGCAGAACGATGCTGGTGCGCGGCCCCTCTGGCAAATGCACAAAGGGCGGGGCTTTCAGGCCAAAGGCTTTTTGCTCTTTCCACCCCAAAACCGATGTGGCGTCATAGTTCTGTTCAACCAAAGCACGGCGAATTCCCATGAACGAGCCCTGGGCTTCGCTGTTGGAATCCCAAGCCATGACGCCGGCGTAAGCCAGAACATCGGTGTCGTTTTCAATAAAGATCACGGTCATGCCGCAGAAGGTTTGCTGCAGTTTTGGCGGCAACACATCATAGATGCGCTCGATCGCCGGGGCCATCGTTTCGCTGCCCGGTTGGCAGGTGCGGGATTCTTTTGGATCCTGAATCGGATTCACAATGCAGGTGATTTCTTTAAGCCTTGCCCGGCAATCAGCGGGTGCGGCCTGCTGGGAGAAGGTGGCGACAGCCTTCGAAAAGCGCAGCTCTCCGGGTTTAAGGACATAGAACGCCTCCCAAGCATGGGCTTGGCTGGTTCCAACGAATAACAATGATATCAAGTAGATAAGTGCTTTCATACGGTCCCCTCTGTTGCATTTGTCCCACCGGCCGCGGGGCTGTTCAATAAAAAAGCACCGGCCCAAGAATAATATACCGCGTCAGGACCCCGAGACTTGCCCCTTTTGTGCCGCTTTGTTATACACTCTTTCTCTCAAATTCTTATTCCACATCGAAAGGAAGGTGATTGTCGTGGCAATGGTAAAGATCAAAGACGGTGAGTCTTTTGAATCTGCGTTCAGAAAATTCAAAAAGTCCTGCGAAAAAGCGGGTATTCTTTCTGAAGTTAAAAAACGCGAACACTTTGAAAAACCTTCTGTAAGACTTAAAAAGAAGTCTATCTCTGCTCGTAAACGCGCAGTGAAAAAATCCAGAAAAGGTTGGAACGACTAGTTCCCTTTTTGAAAGATTGTTTTTTCAAGAGGCGACCACTGGTCGCCTCTGTTTTATGACCGAATCCTCTCGTAAGTCCTTTTGGAGGCACTATGGAAATCAGAGACAAAATCTCCGCTGACGTTAAAGCTGCCATGATCGCAAAAGAATCCGCAAAATTGGGAGCTCTTCGCATGCTCCAGGCTGCGATCAAAAACCGTGAAATCGACATGAGACCGGATCCAATCACTTCTGATGAAGTGATGAACGTGATCAAAAAGCTGGTTAAGCAGCGCAAAGAATCCATCGAACAATTCCAGACTGCAGGTCGTACAGATCTTGTTGATCAGGAAACCGCGGAACTGAAAGTACTGGAAGTTTATCTGCCAGCACAGATGAGCCGTGAACAAATCGAAGCTCTTGTTACCGAAGTAATTGCAGCATTGGGTGCTAAATCCGTGAAGGACATGGGTCCTGTGATGAAAGAAGTCATCGCGAAATCCGGCGGCGCCGCAGACAACAAAGTAGTGAGCGAAGTTATTAAATCCAAGCTTTCCTAATTTTGTTGGAGATACATGCGATTTTCACAAGACTTTATCGAGAAGGTGCAAGAGGCCAACAACCTCGTTGACATCATCTCTCAGTACACTCAGTTGAAACCTAGTGGTAGCGGCCTTATGGGCCGCTGTCCGTTTCCTGATCACGCTGAAAAAACGGCGTCTTTCTCCGTTTCCGAAACCAAACAGGTCTATCACTGTTTCGGTTGTCACAAGAGTGGCAACCTGTTTTCGTTTTTGCGCGACTATCAGGGGATGAGTTTCCCTGAGGCGGTGGAATATCTTGCCGGACGTGCCAGCATCCCGATGCCGGCTCCGGATAAGGAAGATGCCCAGCGCGATCAGGCCAGTGATAAAAAGAAGTTGTTGTTAAAAGTAAACAAGCTCGCGGCTGATTATTTTTCAGAGCAACTTAAGCGTGTTCCACACGACCACCCGGTGAAGAAATACATCGCCAGCCGGGGCCTGTCCCAGGAAGTGATTGAAGCTTTCGGAGTGGGTTATGCCGTGCCTGAATGGGACGGTCTGGAACGATACCTGCTTAGCAAAAATGTGCCGATGGCGCTGGCGGAAGAAGCCCGTCTGGTGAAGGCCCGCAACAACAAGTCCGGACACTTTGATATTTTCCGTGACCGTTTGATGTTCCCGATTCTTTCCGCGATGGGAGAGCCCATTGCCTTCGGGGGCCGTTATTTAGAGAAAAAAGAAAATGAGCCCAAGTACCTGAACTCTCCAGAGACCCCGGTCTTTGTGAAGGGGAAGGTGTTGTACGGATTGTCCCAGACAGCCCGTTACATCCGCAGCGACGATCTGGCCCTTATAGTAGAGGGGTATATGGATCTGGTGTCCCTGTACCAGGCCGGCATTCGCAATGTCGTGGCGACGATGGGGACCGCGCTGACGCCGGACCACGGGAAAATGCTTAAGCGCATGACCAAAAACGTGGTGGCCCTGTTTGACGGGGACAATGCCGGGATGGAAGCTGCTGAACGCAGTTTGCCGATCCTGTTGGCGGCCGATCTGTATCCGAAGGGGCTGACGCTGCCAAACGGTATGGACCCGGATGATTATGTGAAGAAATACGGATCGGAAGCTCTGAAAATCGAGCTGGATCGCGCTCCGGACCTGTTTGTGATGATTTTGGCCCGTTGGATGGAAGGTTATCGCGGTGACGCCTCGGAAAAGGTGAAGCTGGCGGATAAGTTAAAACCTCTGTTTGAGTCCATCCCGGATCTGCGCTTAAGAGACCTGTATTTGGCAGAGGCGGCCCAGAAAATGAACGTAGGGCTTCCTTGGTTGCGTCAGGCTGTGGGAATACAGGGCAGCGGCCCTGTAAATTCACAAAATCGCCCGGCAATGACTAGGACGGTGCAGCCAAACCCGAATATGGGCTCGGCTAACCAGAAAGCCCCGCAAGACGTGTCCTCTGGTGTAGAGGGAGGCAAAATCAGTCTGCAGGGTGCCTCTAAAGCAGAGCTGATGCTGTTGGGATTGGTACTCAAAAGTCGTGCCAATTTCGATCAATTTGTGAATGAAAATCTGCTCGAGAGCGTGGCCCATGAAGGAGTGAAAAAGATCCTCGAAAAAGCCACGGATGTGTATAGACAAGATCTCGGTAAATTTGATAAATTGACCAGTCTGCTTGTCTCTTACGTCGATCAGCCTGAATATTTATTCCAAGTGAGCCCAGCGAATGAGGGCGACCCAGGGTACGACGAAGAGGCAGAAATGAAACTCCTGCGCGATTGCTTTAAGCGCGTAAAAGAAAATTTCCTGCGCGAACAAGCAAAGCGCTTAGCACGTGATCTTAAAAACGAACCTAGTTCGGATAAGTTGGAACAGATTATGAATATTCAGAGAAACCGAATCTCTCTGAATAAAGGGTAAAAGGCGGGGTATTGATGAAACCGAACCTACCAAACAAACAAGAGAAAGAGCCTGTGAAGGTTCTTTCTTTGCAGGAACAGGAAGCTCTGATTAAAGAAGAAATCCAGAGATTCCTGAAGCTTGCAAAGGAGAAGGGTGCACTCACGATCGAAGAGATCAATGAGCTCCTTCCCCCTGAAATTATCGCTCCATCCGTGCTGGACTCGTTCATGCAGGGCCTTGAGGCCGGTGGTGTAGTAATTTCAGACTTGTCTGAAAGTTCGAAAGCTGAGGAAGGCGAAGGCTCCTTCCTTGAAAACGTCGATTCTGAAGACGAAGAAGTTGATGAAGAAGAATTGGCCGAAAGTGAAGACGTCAAGGGTAACGACCCTGTACGCCTTTACCTGCGCAAAATGGGAAGTGTTTCCCTGCTGACCCGTGAAGGGGAAGTGGAAATTGCCCGTCGTATTGAAAAAGGGGAGCGCGAGATCGTTCGTGCGATCCTTTTGTCCCCTCTGGGTACCTACGAGATCATCCAGCTTGGTAAGCGCCTTGATGAAGGCCGTATCAAAGTTAAATCGATCTTCCGTGGCCTTGAGGACGAGGACACTCAGTACGATGAAAAGGAATACATCGATAAAATTCACGAGTTGATCGGCAAGGTCACTGAATATCAGAAAGCGGCGGAAAAGCTGTTTGCGACCCTTCGTAAAGAAGAGACAAACACTCCGGCTCGTCAGGCTGCCATGAAAGAGCTTGTTGTCATGAATGACAAGCTGATGGCGAACTTCGAGTCTGTGAACTTCAACCGTAAGACCATCAACCGTGTTGTGATCAAGTTCAAAAACCTGGTGAACCGTATCGGAACTCTTCGTCGTCGTATCAAAGACGGTGTGGAGCGTACATTCTCCAAAGACGTTGCAGCGATGGCTGAGCGTATGAAACTGATCGATGCGAATGAAAAAGAACTGACCCGCATGACCCGCGACACTGGTTTGAACTATCAGAAGTTCAAATCCTACGTATTGCAGGCTCAGGAAGCGGAAAAGCGTATCAGCCGTTTGGATTCAGAAACTGAAATGAATCACAACTGGGTGAAAGAAACCTACACGGCCATCTGGAAAGGTGAGCGTGAAGCTGATGCCGCGAAATCCGAGTTGGTTGAAGCCAATCTTCGTCTGGTTGTATCCATCGCGAAGAAGTACACCAACCGCGGTCTGCAATTCCTGGATCTGATCCAGGAAGGTAACATCGGTTTGATGAAAGCCGTTGATAAGTTCGAATACCGTCGTGGTTACAAATTCTCGACTTATGCGACTTGGTGGATCCGTCAGGCGATCACTCGTGCTATTGCCGATCAGGCGCGCACGATCCGTATCCCTGTGCACATGATCGAAACCATCAACAAACTTGTTCGTACATCCCGTTACCTGATCCAGGAACTTGGCCGTGAGCCGACCCCGGAAGAGATCGCGGATAAAATGGACATGCCAGTTGATAAGGTTCGTAAAGTTCTGAAAATTGCGAAAGAACCTATCTCTTTGGAAACTCCAGTGGGTGAAGAGGAAGATTCACACCTGGGCGACTTTATCGAGGACAAAAAGGTCATCAATCCTGCAGAAGCGATTGTGAACCTGAACCTTGCTGAACAAACCCGCCGTGTGCTGTCGACTTTGACTCCAAGAGAAGAAAAAGTCCTGCGTATGCGTTTCGGTATCGGGGAAGAGTCAGATCATACTTTGGAAGAAGTGGGTCAGGACTTCAACGTCACCCGTGAACGTATCCGTCAGATCGAGGCGAAGGCTCTAAGAAAGCTTCGTCATCCTTCTCGCAGCAACAAACTAAAAGCGTTTGTTGATTCCTAGTCCACCAACTAGGCTTAGCCAAAAGCTCAAAAGGCTCCCTTCGGGGAGCCTTTTTTCGTTTAAGGCCTAATGCACTGTGGTTTTGCCAAGCCTTTTTTAGTTTGATAGGCTCTCTTCATTCCAGATCGTGGGGGGCTAGCTTAGTTGGTTAAAGCACGGTGCTCATAACACTGGGATCGGGGGTTCAAGTCCCTCGCCCCCTACCATTCCTCTGTTTCTTCTTTATTGCCGATAGTTTTCATTTTTAAATGAGTTTGGTGCTGGCTTTGTCGGGACGCGAAAGCCGAGGCATCGAGCCTCGTCTTTCTAAGCGTTCGACATTTGCGGCCTTCGCCGCAAGAGCCTCACGCATGCTCCACACTAAAAAGTGCCACTGGCACTTTTTAGCGCGGGCACAACCTCGCCCCCCTGCCATTTTTGCGAAGTAAAAATCCTCTAATCTCCAATTTCCAATATCGCTGTCGGGTTGCCAGTGTTAAAAATGTAAATGGGGGTACTGATGAAATTCCTAACTATGTTTTCTGTATTGATTCTTGGCGGCGCTGCGCAGGCGATGACGGCAAAGGTTGTGAATTCAACGGATGTGCGTTTTATGGCGGACTTGATTCTGACTCGTGCAAGTGGCGGAGCCCCGCTGAGTGTTGTGGATGACAAGATCCTTGCACCGGGTGAGGCCTTCGAGAAAAACTATGGAGTGTTGGACACCAATGAGCTTGTCCTAAGATACGAAATCATCTCCACCGACAATAAACCCATCTGTCTGGGCAAGGTGGACGTGACGTCCAAAAGCAACTTTAAGCTTGTCGTCGACGGCCACCCTGGGATGGCTCCTGTGGATTGCAAAGTCTCCCAATAAGGGTGCCGCAGCAACTCAAGACCCGCAGAACTTTTATTGGGCTACGAACTCAATAGGCTGCGGGTTCCAGATAACGTCTCCTTCGGAATCCAGGTCATAACCATAACGAAATTTGAGTGTGCCTGTCTGAATAAGGCTTGCAGGTGTGCAGGGCCCCAGTGGCAATTTAATCTCTTGGCCCATCGTCAGGGTTAGTATCTGGCCGTTGTCTTTCATGCATGTGGATGGATTGCTGTCATTGTAAGGAATGATGACGTGAGAGTTTCTATTGCCGTACTTGCCTGTGCCGTGCAGATAAGCGCAGCCTGTGTCTGTAGTCGCCGGTTTTAAAATATCAATGCCGGAAGCAGTCAGTGCCCAGCCTAAATCCCGAACATTTAGATCCCGCGTTTGCTTTTGGACTTGTTGTTTGGTGGATTTCATCTTCCAGCGAGTGCCTTCGCAAGTCCACTGTGTCCAGTCTGTAAAGGTCACTCCCTGCAGTCTGTAGGTGCCGCCGGGAATTTCTCCGGCAAAGGAAAAGAGGGGCATCAAAAAAAATAGTACTGAAAGAAGCTTCATGAAGACTCCCTGTCGACAAGGTTACTTTCATCCATGAGCTTAGTTAGCGGCAAAGTGATGTCTATAATAAAACAGTGCGAAAGAACGACTTTTCATCAGAGCCAACGAAGTCGGCCCCAATGACCAGAAAATGCAGGTAATTACGGGGCCCACTCACTTTGGGCCCCACTTTTTTAGCAGCCGGGCATGCAGCCTTTGATGGTTTCGGCTTGGCTGTTGTTTTGGCAGTTTTGTTTCTGCTGCGGGTATGGATTGGCTTTTGGACGTGGGTTGGTTCTGCCGCCATAGCATTTCGCCACACACTCGTTGTGGTTGCTGTAATAGTCGTCGATGCAACCCTGATAGCACCAGTAAGAAACGTTCTCTGCAGGAGGAAGATAGGCTGCTGAAGCGGCGACACTGAAAAGGATCATGATTGTTGTTTGAATAAGTACTTTGATCACTTGATAACTCCTTGTTGGAATTAGGAATGTCAAAGTAAGATACCTTTATCAAATATGTTTAAATCAGTATCTTTTAGTGATACGAAAGCAGCAATTATGGATCAAATCAACCAACACACTGATGCCAAAAAGCTGCTTAAAAGCCTTCAACAGGTTTTAAAGTCCAAGAAGATCACTTATGCGGATCTGGCGCTTCGGATGGAAGTGTCTGAAGTCACCGTGAAAAGACTTTTCTCAACCCAGAACTGCAACCTGCAAACGGTCTTTAGGATTTGTGACCTTGTGGGGATTTCATTCTTTGATCTGGCGGCACTCGCGAATCAGGACAAAGAAGTCGACTATGTTCTTTCGGAAGATCAGGAAAAGTTTTTTGCCGCGAATCCGGCGATGTTTGGAATCTTCAGATCACTTCATCGCGGAGTCAGTCCCGATCAGCTGGCCGAAGTCTGGAAGCTTTCAAGTCAGAAGATGTTCAAAGTCCTTCGTAAAATCGAACAATTTGGATTGTTGGAAGTTCTTCCTGAAAATCAGGTTCGCATCAAGGCTGTTGGCAATATTCGCTTTCAACACAAAGGCCCCCTGGCCCGTGCGATTTTGCGCCCGCAGATTATGCAGTTTTTGGATCACGTTGATGTGGTTCTAAAGAACAAAGACGTGTGCATGCATTCGGCAGAAGTGGAGTTATCCAAAACCAGCATCACCGAGCTGGTGGAAGAGATTCATGCGCTGGGGGCGAAGTACCGTGCCCGGGCCTTGCGCGACAAGAATCTTTTGTCAGCGGATCAGCTTCAGTCGGTGCGCTGGCTGTATGCGTTTGCACCGTTTGAAACCAACTGGCAGCAGTACCCACTTGAGGTGAAATAGCATGGCTCAGAATATTTATGACAATCCCAAATTCTTTGAAGGCTACACCCAGTTGCCAAGACAGACTCACGGTTTGGAAGGGGCGCCTGAGTGGCCGGCTTTGCAGTCGATGCTTATTCCGGTTTCTGATAAACGTGTTGTCGATCTGGGGTGCGGTTTTGGCTGGGTGTCGCGCTGGATGCGAGATAATGGTGCTAAGTCCGTTTTGGGTCTGGATTTATCTGAAAAGATGATTGAACGTGCTCGTAAAGACACAAAAGACACACTGATTGAATATCGTATTGCCGATCTGGATCAGTTGACGCTTCCCCCAGAGTCTTTTGATATTGCATTTAGCTCTTTGACCTTTCACTACGTCCGTGACTTTGAACGTTTGGTAAAAACGATTCATCATTCGCTCAGCAAGGGTGGTCAGTTTGTTTTCAGTATCGAGCATCCGGTGTATATGGCGGCGGCTCACCCTCACTGGATCGTGGATGAAGAGGGGCGCAAGACCTGGCCGGTGAATGGGTATTCTGTCGAAGGCGAGCGCAAAACGGATTGGTTTATTGATGGCGTGATCAAGTATCACCGCACGATGGCCACCACGATCAACACGCTTATTTCCTGCGGGTTTGAGATTCTTCAGGTGAAAGAGTTTGCTCCTTCAGCAGAGCAGATTGCAAAGACTCCAGCACTTTTGGAAGAACTGGAGCGGCCCATGATGCTCTTGGTGTCAGCGGCTAAACGCTGACCTCGGGATCTTTTGGTTTTTCGGCTTCAGCAGTCCACTCTAGCAAAGACAGTTCGGATGTTTTTGTCCAATCAACCTGTTTGCGGTTGATGATACGGATATTCACTTCGTCACCATTCACAGTCCACAACAGGGTGTCGCCTTTGGCGATGCCCAAAGCCTGACGAACGCGCGCCGGGATTGTGGTTTGGTTTTTACGGGACGCTTTTGAAGTTGCACCTGATTTGCTCATTGATGTTCTCCGTCCCTTTATTTTAGGGGGCGGGGCTGGTGGTTGTCGCCAATAGTCTTGTTCGGGGTGTGCAAAACAATCCATTGGTCCGTTTCTGAGGTGTCCATTTGCCCCCGAAAACGCGATTTTGAAAATAAAAAGGTCTTTATTTTGGAGTGCAACCCTATGGAACTGCGGGGGAATTCCGCTCTAAAAAAGAATTAATCCTGTTTTAATTGGGACTTAAGAACCTCTTGGTATTCTTGTTTTCAAGAACTCAGTAACCAAATGGAGGTTCACAATGAGATTCGCAGTTATCGCAATGTCTATGATCTTGTCCGGTTCCTTTGCTTTCGCTGAAGGTATGCCAGCGGCCTCTTCCACCAACGAACATCAAGCCATCCAAAAAACGGTCGCGAAGGTAGAAAAGAAAGGCAAAAAGCACGGCAAGGAAAAAGACAAAAAAACTGAAGAGCAGGCAGAAGGAGCTGTAACCAAGTAAGCCCTCCCGTTGTTGTACAAGAGGACCTTCCTGGGTCCTCTTGTTTTAGAACTATTCAGATTCCAATCTTAGCAAAGCTTCTTTGCGTTCCAAGCCCCCAGAGTACCCGCCCAGGCCCCCGCCTGCGGCAATCACACGATGGCAGGGTACAATAATGCAAATCGGATTCTTTCCATTGGCTGTTCCCACCGCGCGAACCGCTTTTTCTTTTTTTATCCGGCGGGCGATGTCGGTGTAAGATACGGTCTTGCCATAGGGGATTTTCTTAAGCTGCTTCCAGACCGATTCTTGAAACTCCGTGCCGGCAACATCCAGCGGGACATCGAAATCCTGGCGCTGGCCTTTGAAATATTCCGTAAGTTCGGTTTCGGTTTGCTTAAGAATCTTAACGGCACCGTCTTTCCCGGCAAGGGCAGAGGCCAGCGGAATCCCCGTGGTCTTTTCCCAATACAGGGACTGCAGGCCCTTTTCAGAGGCGACCATGTACAGATCCCCTAACGGGGAACTCATTTTCCATTGAAGCAGATTCATTTTTTCCTCCGGGTTTTCTTCAAGACGTGGGAATACTCCCGCCACAACAAGGCGGCGACATAGCCGCGCCACGGGCTGAAATTTTCAAACTTGGTCTTGGGGTGTTCAGCCATCGCACGGGCAATAATCAAATCGGTGGCGGGGAAGGCATCGGTGTGACGAAGAGCCTTCAGTGCCATGTAGCTGGCTGTCCACGGGCCAATCCCGGGAATGCCCAGGATCTTTTCCACGAAACTATCCACATCCTGGGTCGGCTCCAGCGACAGTTCACCTTTGACCAGGGCCTTGGAAAGGGCCACCAGAGTCTCTTTTCGGCGGGTGGTGGTTTTTAAATTTTTCAGATCAGCTTTCATCACCTGCGCAGGAGTCGGGAACAGCCGCACCGATTTTCCATCGCGCAAAAATCCTGAGTCGCTGCCGGCAAGTTCGATCAAATCATTCACCAGCGCCCGGCCCCGCTCCACACTCACGACCTGACCCAAAATGGCGGCGACGACCACCTCGAACGGATCCCAGGACGAAGGCAGCCGGATCCCCGGATGTTTTTTCAGCAAGGCCTTCATGTCTTTGTCGGTCTCTAGCGTATTGGCAACAACAACCGGGTCTGAATCCAGATCCATCAGGCTGCGCACGCGGGATATGATGGCGTGCAAGGCCGTTGTGTCGGGGAAGTTGATCTGCAGCTTTATGCACGATTCATCAGGCAGATCGCTCAAGGTGATCTGTCCCACTTTGCCGTTCACCTCAACGATTCTGTGCATGACGCCTTCTTCAAACCACTCTAGCTGTCCCACGGCGTGGGATCGATAAAAGTGCAGCAAACCGTTAAAATCAAAAGGCGGGCGATAGGAAAGACGAATGGTCAAAGTGGATTCATCTTTCACAGGTTTTCGACGGATTTCTGAAGGGCTTTTTTTGAAGCGCTCTTTAAACGCATCGTTGAATCTGCGAATCGAATTAAAGCCGGCCGCAAAGGCGACGTCAGTGATAGGCAGCGCGGTTTCGGTGATCAGTTGTCTTGCCAGATTCAGGCGATTTTCGAAAGACAATTGCTTCGGGGTTTTTCCGACTTCTTCGATAAAAAGCCGGCGCAAATGACGGGCACTGACCCCAAAAAGTTCTGCAAATTCATCTTCGTTGAATTCCAGGGTTTCAATTTTATCAATCATCTTGATCGCACGGCGAACCAAGGCTGATTTCCCGATCCAGGCCGGGGACTGAGGCGCACTTTCTGGACGGCAGCGCAGGCAGGGACGATAGCCCGCCTTTTCAGCGGCCAAGTGATTTGAAAAGAACTCGACGTTTTCACGTTTGGGTTTCGCAGGACAAATCGGACGGCAATAGATACCCGTGGTTTTGACTCCGACAAAAAACTTGCCGTCAAAACGGGGATCCCGGGCCAGCATGGCATTATAAAATACATCGTCCTTTTTCATGAAGCCAGTATAGCGCGGTTTTCAGACTGACTATAGCCATTTTCGGACATAGTCGGTTTGGGGGCTTTATAAACGAAAAGGGCTCTGGGTCGTGGCCCCAGAGCCCTTTCAAGTCGAGTTTTGGCAATCAATAAGTCAGGTTCTGAATCATCAACTAGAAGTTGTATGAAAGCACGGCATTCGCAAAGTTATAGTGGTCTGAGGTTTTGTCGCTGAACCAGTTATAGATCGTCAGGTACTCGAAACCCACACCCCAATTTGCGTTGATAGTGTAGGTCGCTCCTAAATTAAGTGTTGGTCCAAACAGTGTTTCATCGTCTCCGGAACTCTGGATCTGATCCATATTGGTCACCGCCACCCCTGGAGAGATGTAAAGATCCAGGTCATTCTGGTCGTACAGGTGAGACGCCACAAAGGCGCCCAGCGTGGTGCTTTCGGGTTTGTTCGCATCCGAGTTTTTCGTGGAATGCATGAGCATAGCGCCCAACCCGAAAGTGCCAGTACGGCGCTCGTACTCAACGCCAAAGTTTACCGCGGCTTGAGTGGAGCCCATCAAGAGCTTTACGTTATTTGTTCCGTTTTTTATATCTTCAGCCGTCTGGGCCTGCGCCAGAGTGGAAATACCTGTGGCGATCAATAGACCGGTGAATAGAATCATCAGATGTTTCATGGTGCTTCTCCTTGTTGTGATTTCTGATTGTGAGTTTACGGGAGAGGAGTCGGGGCCCCTCTGAAAGAATGCAGGAAACAGAGGGACCCCTAGGATGCGTCATGGAGGTGACACAAGCCGTTTGTTAAGAAACTTTGTGGAAACGAGTCGGTGGATGCTCGTATTTTTTAAGCAGCGAAGTCAGTTTTTCTTTTACTTCTACTTCATGCAGTTCGCATTTCTGCTGAACCAAACCATAGATGGCTTTGATGCTTCCGCGTGTGCTTTCGATTTCTTCAGCGGTCAGTTCATTCCAAGCTGCACGCAGCTCAGCTTTCAAACTCTTCCAATTTTCTTTTGAGATTTGTTTGTTCATCATTCTTCAACCCCTTGGTTTCTGTTGAATGACTAATGCAGGATCGGCTCCAACCGTGAGCACAGCTTAATTTCGTTCTGAGCGAAATGGCGGCAAATTTCGGGGCAAAAGTCCCCTTTTGTGAGGAGAAATTCCGACCTATTTATAGCTCGTCTTTGAAATCATGTCCTATTTTGCAACAGAATCGGACTCGAAGTTCAATATTTCCGCTGGACTGACACTTGGCCATTTTTGCTGCGCACGCGTTCAAGTTCGGTCAGCAGAACGGCCATGCGGTCGTAGGTGTCCACCGAATGCCCGCTCCAGGTGCTGCGTGTTTGGGGTGTGGGCTCTGGGGTGGGGTGTCCGCCACGCAAATGCAGTTGGAATTTTTTGCCTTTGGCGCTGAGGGAATATTCAATGTCGCAGTTTAAAAGTTTGGTCATGCGACGGGCGCGCAGGTAAGCGTGCGCCGCACGTTTAAAGTGACGTTCAAATTTGTCGGCAATGTCTTCGGCGGTCAGTTCAATTTCGATTTCTTCGCCGGTATCGTCATCGCAGTCCGCAGCTTCGGCCTCGATTTCGGCTTCATCGAGTTCTTCTTCGTCCGGAGCATTTTTCACAAAGATCAAACCTTGCGCAAAAATAGACCTTAAGGACTTAAACACATCCGGGCTTTTTCCCAGACGCTCGCAGAAAAGAGCAAAACCGGATTTCAGAAGTTCTGCATCCAAAGGTTCAAAGAACATTTCAGGATTAAATGTCTGGTCTTCCGATTTCAGAGATTCGTTCAGCTTCAGAATCGAATCAAAGACCAAAGCATTCGAGAAAGGCCCGATACTGTATTCGTCATCTTGTTCCGGACTCATTGATGTAAAGTCACGGCTAAAGAACACCAAACCGCGTTCTCCGGCTTTCAAGCTGATGTTATAGCGAGGATTGTATTTTTTGATTTCGTCGGTTTCAAGCAAAGCGGATTCCAGCGGCGTCCGGCACTCTGTCACGATCAGATCATAGGCCTGTGTCAGCATCTCAAGCTTGAAAGAGTCACGGCCCTTTTGCCCGCGGAAGTAACTGTTCACCCGGTCATGCAGGGACGTGGCTTTGCCGACGTAAAGGATTTCACCCCATTGCGAAACATAGCGGTAAACTCCCGGCACCTTGGGAAGGTTCAGGCGCTTTTCCTTGGCCATTGGGTATTCATATTTGGTGCGCTTTTTGGGAGCCTCTGTGGATAGCCAGGTCTGCATATCCACGAAGGTCAATATTCCTTTGCCTTCCAGTTCGTTCACCAAGTGCTGCCAGATTATTCTCGTGGCTTCAACGTGGCTTGCCCCCCGCTTAAACTCCCCCGAAGCATGACCGAAATATCCGGCCAGTCCCTTGATCCCGCGTGCGGGCAGGTTGGGAAAAAGTCGTTTGGCAATCTCATGAGTGCAAATAATTGGAAACTCAGGGCGCTGCAAAGTTTCAAAAGCGGCCTTTAGAAAAGGTCTTTCAAACTGGGCAAAGTGAATCACTGCCGGGCGGTCCTGAATATCCAGATACAGGCGATCAAAGATGTCTGAAAGTGGCGTTGCGCTTTCAAGTTCTTCCGCCGCAATTCCTGTCAGGGACAAAATACGACGGGGGACCGGACGGTCTTCGGCCTGTGCGGAAAGAACACTGCGAACTTCGTCATTGCCGGAAAGGGACCAGGCGACTTCCAAAATGTCAGCAGCACCGGGTTTAGCCCCCGTGGTTTGTAAATCCAAAAAGAAAACCGGAAGATCTTTTAAGAGCATGGCGCTTCACTGTTCTTCCAGAAAGTTTCAAGATCAGAAAGGATCTTTTGTGATACCAGCTCACGCGGACTTTCCTTGAACCATCCTTGCGGCATGGCTTCGGCGTAAACCGGATTCAAGAAACGCGAATCCATCAGAATGATCACACCCTTGTCGGTTTCAGACCTGATCACCCGGCCTGCCGACTGAATGGCTTTGGCCATGGCCGGATACACATAAGTGTAGTTAAAGCCGTTTTCTTTGCCATAGCGTCCGTCAAAGTAGGTGCGAATCTGTTCGCGCTCAAAATCAAAGCTTGGTAACGCCGGTCCAATGACAAAGGCTCCGATCAGCATGTCACCCGGGAAATCAACGCCTTCTGAAAACACACCGCCTTGCACACCTAACAACAAGATAGGCTCGTTGGCGGCTTTCAGTTCTTCCAGATAAATCTGCACATCCAGTTGTTTCATGTCGCGCTCTTGGCGAAGCACACGCAGGTGCGGGACTTGAAGCTGTTTTTCCACTTGCGCCAGAAACTCAAAACTTGGGAACAGGGCAATGTAATTGCCTGCTTTCACGCGGGTGACCCGGGAAATAACCTCGGCCACTTTGCCCGAGCTGACCACGCGGTCGCTGAGCTTGGTGGAAATCTGCGGGATGATCATCAACTGACGGTTCTCGGGTTTAAAAGGCGACTGGAATTCCAAGGTCTTGGATTTTTCCAGATCAAATCCCAAAAGCTCCTGATAGTAAGTGAAAGGCTTCAGGGTGGCAGAAAATGCCACGACATTCTTGAACTGCTTATAGGCAATTTTCAGTTGCTCCGAGGCATCACAGCAGGTGACCTTCAACATTTCCGTGAAGCGGCTGTTTTGATAAGTCGTGAAAAACTCCGGACCGCTGTATTCAAGGGCCGCGATAAAGTCACTCCACAGATTCATCAGGCGCAGCATCGGGTCACGGGTGATGATTTCGGTTTCGCTTTCAAGGTATTCTGTGGTCAGGGCGCGAATCGAGCGTTCATGATCCAGGAAAGGTTCAATATCGATATCCACTTTGCGGGAACCGCCCTCTTCGCCATATTCCTGAATAAGCGACTTGGCTTTGCGGATCAAAGATCCGGCCTGCAATGAAAAGGTCGCGGGAAGCTTGGTGAAGTCACCTTCCAGAATATCCAGTTCCTGCACACTCAATGACGGCGAGAAATAGTCCTGCGCCCGGCTTGGAAGATTGTGGGCTTCATCAATCACCAGATTCGGTTTTTCACCCGCTTCAAGTAAGGGCTCAGAAAGACGGCCCAGCAGACTTCGTGGGGCAAAGGCATAGTTGTAATCACCAATCACCACGTCGGCGCGTTCGATGGCTTCGACAGAAAGTTCAAACGGGCAGACCTCGAATTCTTTGCCCATTTCGACAAGTTTTTCCTGAGTCAGTTTGCGCTTCTTGGAAAGTTTGTTCACCAGATCATGCTCGGCAAGTTTGGTGTAGTATTCACGCGCAAATTCACAGTAACCCGGATTGCACAGGGTTTCGGCCTTAAGGCACATTTTGCTTTTTGCTGTCAGGGTCAAAGACCGGATCTTGCTGCCTTGTTCCTGCAGCTTTTCAACTGCTTCTTCTGCGACAATATGCTGCGAGTTCTTGGGGGTCACGTACACGGTTTTTTGCCCGCGGGACAAAGAGTCCTTCAGATTCGGATAAAGCACACCCACGGTTTTTCCCAAGCCCGTCGGGGCCTGCACCAGCAAAGGATGTTCATCAGCCACCTGGGCTTCGATGCTTTCAATCAGCTCCCGCTGGCCCGGACGCGGGGTCGCAAAGGGGAAAGACATTTCCTCCGCCATTTTCTGGCGGGCTTTGAAAAGCTTTTCTTTGACCTTGGTTTCTTCAACCAGTTCCTCCAGGCGCAAAGCCAGCCACAATTCATAATGGGCGATGTCCAGCTCTACACGCAGGTCCATGGCTTTGAAATTGCGGGATGAAACCAGATGCAGATTCAAAAACGGAATGCGCCCGGTTTCCTTGTAGTGGAAGTATCCATAGGTGCGCAGTTGCCAGATGTAAGGATGGTTGTCATCCGAACGCAGCTTGCGCCAAAGTTCTTCGACATCAAAAGCCGTTTTGATTTCTTCGATCTGCACCGGATTTTCAGTGATGCCGTCGGCACGTCCGGAAACATGGAATTCATAAGGCCCGGCCTCAAAGACCCAGCTCATTTTCTTTTCCGGAGTATAGTCATCAAATTCACGCTGACGGCGGCGCTGAATGGCCACGTGGATTTCCTGCCCGCTCATCGGAGGGGCGCCATAGCCGGAGTGCAGCTCGATGCTTCCGCGTCGAGGGCAAGGCAGGGCAAATTGTCGGACATCCAGGGATACTTTTCTCACCCTCTTAAATAATCATAATCGGGGCGTAATAGCGACCCATGGCGTTCCACGTTAAGTGGCTGATTCCAGTAATGACATTTGTGAGTGAGCCCCTTAACCTGAGTCCATGAGGTTGTTTTCGGTTCTTTTTTGTTTATTTCTTGCGATTCCGGTTCATGCCGAAGACCCTCAGAATCCGCCCGCAGAGCCCCTTTCCGGAGAGGTCCTAAGCACCGGCCGGGGGTATCTGGAAGACACTCGCGCCAGTTTGTCCAATCGAGTGATCCGTCTTTCTGAAAGTGTCGATGCCCTGTTTGGAAACACCCGGGCCGACGATGCCCGTAACACCAGCACCTTGCGTGTGTCACAGACCTATTATGTCCGTGACGGAGACCTGGGAGCCGAGGATGTTTCCACGTCCCTGAATCTTTACCTGCCCAATTTTCAGAAGTGGGAAAAAAGCATTCGCGATAAATACTTTTCACGAAGCGACTCTGGGGCCGAGGGCGCTCTGAATACCGAGCAACAGGCTCAGCGTTACTGGGATCTGAATACCGAGGCCGGCTTGGTGGTGACGATTCCGGTGAACTATTTTGTGAAGCTTCGTCTGCGTCGCAATTTCTTGATGGGAATTTTTGAAAACTCGTTCTATCAGGAATTTCGCTGGTCCAAGAAAGACGAGTGGGAAGAAACCACGTCTTTAACCACGGACTATGCCTTTAATCGTGATTTACTTTTCCGGTTTATCAATGAAGCCAACTGGGCAATGACCAATGAGCGATTTGGAACTCACCACGGCCCTTCGTTGATTCAGACTTTCACGGCGGATTCGGCCCTGTCGTATGATTTTCGTTTTAACACCAAAATGGAAGGGTACTCTCTTTACGGTGACAGCCTGGTGCTGTCATCAACCTACACGCAAAGAACCGGCATCGACTGGATTTATCTGAAAACCACGCCGGAAATTTCCTGGGGGCGCAAGGATGACTTTGCCCCGGTGATGACGCTTTATTTGAAAGTGGATTTGATCTTCGGAGATGAAGGCAAAGATTAAAGTCTTTGTTCGCTGATGCCCTTGCTTTTCAGCAAGGCTGGCCACGAGCCATCTGTCAGGACCAAATCAATCAATCGGTTCATTTCAGCAACCGAGATCGGGCTCTTTTCCTTACCAATCAAAACGCCCAGTTCATAAAGCTGGTCAGGTTTCTTGGAAACCAGGATTTTGTCGCGGTCGTCGGGGTGTTTGCTCAGGTATATGTCCAGATACTCTTTGGCGATCACCGCGATGTCAGCTCGTTTCATCACCACCGACCGGATGTTTCCGTCAGGGGTGTTGGTGAATTCCACATTGAATCCCTTTAAAGCCTTGTTGCTGGTGGACAGCCCCAGGAAACCATAGTGATAGCCCTGCATGCCCTTGATGGTTTTACCTTTAAGTTCATTGAAGAAGCTTTGATCTTTGGCGCGTTCTTTATTGGCGACAAAGACCTCGGCACCAAAGCGGAAGATCTTGCTGGTTTCAACCTGCTCGTTACCCCAACCCCAGGATTTGCTTTCAAAGGCAATGATTTGATATCGCCCGGATTTCATATCGTGGTATCTTCGGGTGGAGGTCGTTGGAACAAAGATGAACTTATACTTATTCTGCTTTTTGTTTAGTAAGGAGATAAAGTCCAGCGTCAGGCCCTCATAGCGGCCGCTGGAGTTGATCACATAGGGTGGAAATTCGTAACCACCAACATGGACTTCCACAGGTTTTGCCCACGCGGAAAAACTGAAAAGAAGCAAAAATAAAGTGAATTTCACATTTACGACCTTATGGAACCTTTAAGTGATCGTCAAATTAAAAGGGACAGTATGAAAATCAGAGCCAGCCATATCTTGGTAAAACATCAGTACGAAGCCGACGACATTCTGCGCGCGCTGAAAAGTGGAAAGACTTTTGAGGAACTGGCGCAAAAGTACTCTCAGTGTCCTTCGGCCCGGGTCGGTGGTGATCTGGGCGTTTTTGCCGAAGGCCGAATGGACGAGGTTTTCGAAGAGGCCGCGTTTGCCCTGAAGGTGAATGAGACAACATTACAACCTGTGCGCACGCGCTTTGGTTATCACATCATCCGACGAACGGAGTAGGTATGAGACCGTTTCTTCCTTTGCTGACATTCATCGCGGTGTTTTTGGGAAGTGGATTCTATTATCTGTGGCAGGGCGTGGACTTCGCCTTTTATCAATTGCCTTCTCCGGTCGCCACACTGCCGGCAGTGATCCTGGCGTTTGTTTTGATGAAGGGAACTTTTGACCGAAAGTTGACAACCTTTATGCAGGGCCTGGGGGATCTTAATGTTCTCACCATGTGCATGATCTATTTATTGGCCGGAGCTTTCGGTTCGGTGGTGAAGGCCATTGGCGGCGTCGATGCCACTATATATTGGGGCTTGAAAGTGATTCCCGAAAGCCTGATGGTCCCAGGCTTCTTTTTTCTGGCGGCTTTGATATCCACAGCTATCGGAACGTCGATGGGCACCATTTCGGCATTGGGGCCGATTGCTTTAGGGCTTACCGCCGCAGGTGGGTTGGATAAAACATTGGTGTTTGGTGCACTGGTCGGCGGAGCCATGTTCGGGGATAACCTGTCATTTATTTCCGACACGACGATAGCGGCCACTCGTTCCCAGGGGGCATCGATGCGTGACAAGTTCCGGGTGAACTTTGGCATCAGTCTGCCCGCGGCCATCCTGACGATGATTCTTCTCTATTTTACGGTGAAGTCCGGTACAAGTGTGCCGGCCCAAGCCGGGGAGCTTTACAAAGCTTTGCCGTACGCGGTGGTGCTGGTTCTGGCTTTGCTGGGAATGAACGTATTTTTGGTGTTGATGCTGGGAATTGTTCTGGCGGGAATGCTGGGGCTGTTCTTTGCTGACTACACAGTCTTGCGTCTGGGGCAGGACATCTATGCCGGCTTTAAGGAAATGCAGGAAATATTCCTGCTTTCCATGATTATGGGCGGCTTGGGTCAGATGATGAAAGAGCAAGGGGGCATTCAGACTCTGAAGTCGTTGCTGAAGAAACTGCAGTTTCGAAATGCCCGTCTGGAAAAGATGTGGTCCGAATTCAGTATTGCTCTTTCGGTGTCGCTGGCAAACTTTGCGGTGGCAAATAACACGGTGGCCATTATCATCACCGGCGATTTGGCGCGGGAGGTGGCAAGAACAGAAGGTGTGCCCCCGGCTCGCAGCGCCAGTATTCTGGATATTTTTTCTTGCGTAGTGCAAGGGGTGATTCCTTATGGGGCCCAGATATTGCTGGCCAGTCAGATGGCAAAGATTTCTCCACTGGGGTTGGCGGGAAGTGTGCAATATTGTTACTTCCTGGGTCTGGTGACTATAGTCTCGATGGTATGGAGAACCTTGCGTCGGTAAGATAAATTCGAAAGAATATCATTAATATCCGGAGGGAAATTACATGCTGTTCTTTAGAAGTCTCGCTGTTGTGCTGAGTGTGTTGTCTGTGTGCGCGGTGACATCCGCCGAAGTCGTCAAAGACAATTCCTTTTTAATTGAAGAGGCCTACAACCAGGAGGCCGGTGTTGTTCAGTTCATCCAGTCCTATCAGTACATGGATCCGGCTCATGAATGGACTTATAACTTTACAAATGAGATTCCAATAACCGATGAAACCCATCAGTTTTCCTACGTGATCCCGGTGATGAAACTGAACGGTGTTGAAGAGGAAACCCAGGTGGGTGACGTGCTCTTGAACTATCGGTATCAGCTACTCAACACCGAACTTGTCGCCATCGCTCCTCGCTTTACTCTGATTGTGCCGACCGGAGATTATAAAAAAGGTTTTGGCAACGGCGTGGCGGGTTTCCAATTCAATCAGGCGGTGTCTCTGACTCTGAATGAAAAGTGGACCAACCATTGGAATGCCGGATTTACCTACACTCCGGATGCCAAGAATTCGGATGGGGATACGGCCTCGGTATTCGGATTTAACTTCGGCACCAGTGTTGTTTACAATGTGACCCCGAAAACGAATCTGTTGTGTGAATTTGCCTTTAATAATGCCGAATCTGTGGTGGCTCAGGACACCAAGGCCAGCGAGTCCACTTATTACATCGTTCCGGGGATTCGTACGGCTTTTGATGTAGGTCAGGAAACAGAAGTGGTTCCGGGCATTGGAGCACTGCTGGGGCTGGGGCCGTCAGCGGTTGAACATGAACGGGGTGTCTTCGTTTATCTCTCAATCGAATCCAAGCTTTGGTAGAAGGCAGTCATGAACTGGACTTTAAGAAAACGACTGTTGTTCCTGTGTGGTGGATTTATCGTTGTCCTGATGGGAGTGGCGGTTCTTTCCTATGTGAACTCCACCACCTTGATGAATCAGTTTGATAATGTTGCAAAAGTTCAGTTGCCAGCGGTTCGTAATATGACTCTGGCGGATATGATGCATGACGGTCTGCGCTCCGTGGTGCTGGCTTCCTTGCTGGCGGCTGAAAGCAACGAAGCAGACAATCTCAAGGCGATTGTGCAAGAGACAGAGGAAAAAGCGGGGGACTTCCAACGGTACCTGCAGGCTTTGGAAGAATTGCCGTTGAACGAAAGCACTCGTCGAGCCATTGCCGAAACCAAGCCCGAAATGGAAAGGTACATTGGGCAGACCCGAAAGATTGTGGGTCTTGCCAGCACCCAGGGATATCGGGCGGCCTTAAGCGAGCTTGAAGATTTCAACAAGAGCTTTAAGGTGCTTGAGGAAAAAATGGAAGCGCTGGGGGGGCTGATAGAAAAGGATGCCGAAACGGCCCATCAATCAGGTGCGGGTTTAAGAACCCTGAATGTGGTGGTGGCAGTTCTTGGTGTTTTGTTCTGTTTGGCGGGTGGAATGCTTGTGACCCAGAGTCTGGTAAGTCGAATGACCCGGTTTGCGGCCAATATTGAAAGTTCAGGGGATTCACTGGGTGAAACCAGTGCACACTTGAATCGGGCCAGTCAGGATTTGGCGCAGGGTGCGACTCAGTCCGCCGCCTCACTTGAAGAAACGGTGGCTTCGCTAGAGGAGCTTTCCGGCATGGTGAAGTTGAATTCGGAAAGCGCAAAAACCGCATCAGCATTGTCGGCGGAAAGTTTTGCCGCATCCAAGGCCGGGGCCGAGTCCGTGCAGAAACTGATTGCCTCGATGGAGACACTAAAAGAATCCTCCGCAGCGATCCGGGATGTCAGCCAGGTGATCGATGATATTGCCTTTCAGACGAACCTGTTGGCTTTGAATGCCTCTGTTGAAGCGGCCAGAGCCGGAGAGATGGGAAAAGGTTTTGCGGTGGTTGCGGATGCTGTTCGGGGACTGGCGCAAAGAAGTGCTGATTCAGCCAAGGGCATATCCAAGATGATCGAAGAAAGTGTTTCCCGCATTCACGACGGCAGCAAGGCGGCGGCCGAAAGCGGTGAGCAGCTGCAAAAGTTTTTGGATTCAGCCAAGAAAGTGCTTGAGATCAACAACGAAATCGCCGGTGCCAGTCATGAACAGTCCCGCGGCATCACTTTGATCAGTGAAGCAATGAACAGGCTGGATCAGGCTTCACAAAAAAACGCCCAGGTTGCGCAGGAAGTGGCGCAGACCAGCGATCAGATGTCACAGATGTCCCACGGGATGCAGGGGCTTGTGAGTGAATTAAAGTCCCTGGTTGGAAAGTAAAGAATGATCACGGACCTCGCCTCGAGGTCCGTAAACAAACAAGCCGTCTTGTTCTTTCATTCAGAATTTGGGCACTTGCAGTCAATCTGGTGAAAAAAGTTTTTACACCACAAAAAACATTAAATTCCTAATGTGAGTCGGCCGAAGACCTCTGTGAACGGAGGTCCCATGGCAGGAACCACAAAAATCACCAAGTCTTTTTTGTTGGCAGCACTTTTGACTCTGGCGGCATGCGCACCAGCCAATGATTTCCCGGCGATTGATGAAACCGGCAACGAAAGCGCCTCGCTTGTGCCGCCGACTCCGGAAGTGGAGTCCCCGGAGGAAGAAGCCGGCGGCAATACCGGTGCAGGCGGTGGTTCAGCGGTCACCAGTCAGAAGTTGTTGTTAAATCAGGCCATGACCCTGCGCTATGAAAAATCCGGCATCCTTGAAAACAAGGTCGAACTTCCCGCGGGAACCCAGATCGAGGTTCCATCCAATTACGAAGTCAAACATCTGGATTACCGCACCTCCAGCGGAGCCATCGAAAGATCCAGCACCGGATTTCTGTATCCGGTGAAAATCGTTTCTGTCACTGAGGCGTTCAAGACGCAGTTCCCGCAAAGCAAGATTGATGAAATCAACAAAACCTCGGGCGGACTGTTTGTTTTTGCTTCCATTGTTGGCAACTTAGAAGGAACCGAAGGAAACTTTGCAGTGGTTCAGGCGGCGGCACCGGGAGAGGGTTTTTTGAAGTACTATCAGCCCAACGGAAAGCCCAAGTTTAATTACGTCACGTCCGTAACCAAACGCTTTGGCGCAAAATTGAATCAGGGCGTGAAGCCGGAAACCATGTCCGTGGCCCAGCGTGAAAAGTACCAAAGTATTTTTGCAGAACTGCAAAAAGCGGTGAACCGCGAGGTCGCTACTCCGAAATCTTATTTGATGATCGATAAAAAGGTTGCGACCCAAAGATCCATCGATTTTGAAAAAACCGGGGTGATCACCACGACGGGGGCTTGGAGCATCGCCACTCAAGGTACAGCCGTTCGTCACGGATTTTCGAATGTTCCTTGTGCCGAATTTCAGTCGGAACTTTTGCGTCAGGCTTATCAGCGTGCGGGCTATCGGGTGACTGATGACTTTAATAAAACCAAGGGCAATCAGTTGATCTGGTCCAGCACCGCGGCCGTCGTGAATTATTCCATGGCTCTTTATAAAGCCGGCTGGGTTGCCTGGGACTCAACGAAGTATAAACCGATTTTGGGTGCCATCATGATGAATGGGGCGGGTTATACTCCGGGACACACTTATATTTCCGGCAGCAATGACGGTTTGATCATCGTCGATAACGGCGCCCCGCAGGGCCGTGACTTAAGAAAAACAACAGATAAAACGATTTCCATCATGTTCCAAGTGGGTGTGTTCTTCCTTCCTCCGGGAATCAACCCGCCCGCTTGGTAAGCGTCAGTACATTTCCCAGCAGGCACAGAACCACACCAATGACGATATAAGGCGTCCAGTGGAAGTTCTCAAAGAAGCTGGAAAGTGTCAGGGCAATCACCGGAGAAAGCACGCTTGTATAAGCGGCTTTCTCCGCTCCAATTCTTCCCGCCAAAGACAGATACGCCCCAAAGGCAATCACCGAGCCGAACAGCGCCAGATAGAAGAGAGCCCCCAGGAAGCGGGCATTGAGCGGAATGCTTAAATCATGTTGCAGCACCAGCGCCACGATCAAAGTGAACATGCTTCCGTACAACATGCCCCAGGTGTTGGTGACCACCACCGGGATTCGTTTTTGATAGCTCTTCTGCGCGACCATATTTCCGAGGGAAGCGGATAGCGTCGCCAGGAATCCCACCAGCAGACCCCAGATGGTTTTAGAGCTGGGATCGAAATTCAGAATCTCATTCAGAAAAATGAAAACAATCCCCACGCCACCCAGCAATGATCCCCAGATGACGTTTGCGGTGATCGGCTTTTTAAAGAACAGGCGCATGCCGAACATATTGTAGTAAACCAGCAAAGTGAAACTTAGTGCGACCATGCCAGAGCTGATCATCGTTTCCGCCACATAGGTCAGCATGTAGTTGATGGAAAACATCAATACACCCTGACCCGCAAACAGCAGATGGTCGTGACGGGAATATTTTAGATTTTGTTTTTTCCAGAAACAGAACAGCAGGAGCAGAGCTGTTGACAGCAGAAAGCGCCAGAAAACCGAGGTCACCGGAGAAGCGGCATCAATCTGAAAGGTGATCACAAGCCAGGTGGAGCCCCAGATCAGAGTGCAGATGGCATATAAAATCAGATTCTCAAACCTTGCAGACATGGACGGAATTTAGCAGAAGGTCCAAACAGGGTCACCGGATTCCTGTTGAATCGCAGATCGGTCAATGAATCTTGTCAAAATTCCATAAGTCTTCTGCCGAAGCCCTTGGGGAAGGCGGATAATGGTGCTGTTAAAACAAAGGAGCATCTTATGGAACCGCAAAGACCGAACTTTGAAAGAACACCCAAAGAAATTCCTAAACAAGAGAAAGTCTCGAAACCTGTTCAGCGTCCCGAAGAAAAACCCGTCGTGCTGGCTGAAAACGAAACCTCGCCGGCCCAATGGGTGTGTATGGTTGTCGGCGTTGCCTTTGTGCTGGTGGGAATGGCTGGATTTGTTTTGC
The DNA here is from genome assembly GCF_055398295.1 of Bdellovibrio sp. BIS2. Taxonomy (NCBI): domain Bacteria; kingdom Pseudomonadati; phylum Bdellovibrionota; class Bdellovibrionia; order Bdellovibrionales; family Pseudobdellovibrionaceae; genus Bdellovibrio; species Bdellovibrio sp. BIS2. The sequence goes on from NZ_AP035879.1 coordinate 248,966, forward strand.
CGAACCTGTTTGGAATGCATCTGGGCTGGACCCACAATCTGGTGCACATATTTTCGGGCATTGCGGCCTTGTGGTTTGGGGTGAATAATTCTCTGATTTCTGCTGAGCGCTTTAGTTATATCTTTGGTGCGATCTATGGAATGCTGGGTCTTGCGGGATTCCTTTTCGGATCCAACACCACGATGATTCCTCCAACGATGGACTATGATTCATTCTGGTGGCGTTTGATTCCAGGATACCTCGAGCTGGGAACCGCCGATCACATTGTGCACATTTTGATCGGATCTGCTTTTGTGATTGGGGCCTGGCTGACCGCCAGAAAACTGGATCGCATGGCGCCGAAGGGAACCACCTGGCACTGATTCGGGAATAAAAAAAGCCCCGGTTTTCCGGGGCTTTGTCGTTAAGGACTAGTCTTCGTCCTCGTCGTCATAATCGTCGTCTTCATCCTCATCGTCGTCGTCATCATCATCTTCGTCTTCATCGTCCTCATCGGCTTCTTCATCAGCCTCGATGCGGATCAACCAACCCTCTTCATATGGGTCTTCCATGATCAAAGATGGATCGTCGATAACCTGGGAATTTACTTCCACCACAGTTCCGGCAACAGGAGTGTAGATGTCCAGCGGACCGTCATCAGTTTCAAGAGTTCCGATCACGACATCTTCTTCGACCTGTTCATTTTCTGCAGGAAGGTCCACAGAAGAAATGGATTCGAAGTCTTCAAGACCGTCTTCGTTGATACCGATAGTGATGAGTCCATCTTCCTTTCGGATCCACAGATAGCCCATAAAATTTCTTACGTCGTCAGATGCCATATTCTTTCCTTATCTAAAGCTGATCTAGTCCAGCAGCACAAGCCAGGGCTTGCGCTGCCTCCTGCGCAAAAGCGCTTTAGCAATCGTAGTACAGGTGGAACTCGTAGGGAACCGGTCTTTGTTGAACCGGACGCACTTCTTTGTCGATTTTGTACTGAACCCAGGTTTCGATCAAGTCATCAGTGAAAACATCGCCTTTTTTCAGGAAGCTGCAGTTTTTCATAAGATGATTCAAGCTTTCTTCCAAAGTGCCCGGAACAGAAGGGATCGCGGCTGCCTCTTGAGGCGGCAAACCGTAGATGTCTTTGTCCAGTGGATCACCCGGATTGATTTTATTGATAATGCCGTCAAGACCCGCCATCAGGATGGCTGCTTCCGCCAGATAAATGTTGGCAGATGGATCTGGAGTGCGGAACTCAATACGTTTTGCCTTCGGATTTGGACCCGAGTTCGGGATGCGCATTGCCGCAGAACGGTTTTTGAAGCTGTAAGCCAGTTTTGTCGGAGCTTCAAAGCCCGGAACCAGACGCTTGTAAGAGTTGGTTGTCGGGTTGATGATACCGCAAAGAGCCGGAGCGTGTTTCAAAACACCGCCGATGTAATGCAAAGCCATTTCAGAAAGGCCGGCGTATTTGTTGCCCGCGAACAGGTTTTTTCCATCTTTCCACAGGGACATATGGATGTGCATGCCTGAACCGTTGTCGCCGAAGATCGGTTTTGGCATGAAGGTCACGGTTTTGCCGTAGCGTTTTGCCACGTTCTTCACGATGTATTTGAACCACATCATTTTGTCGCCCATGTTCAGGGCGGTGTCGAAGCGGAAGTTGATCTCACCCTGGCTGGAGGCAACTTCGTGGTGATGACGTTCCACTTGCATGCCGCATCTTTCAAGTTCAAGGCAGATTTCGGTTCTTAGATCCTGCTGGGAGTCTGTTGGCAGGGCCGGGAAGTAACCCTCTTTAGGACGGACTTTGTAACCCAGATTTTTGCCACCTTCGTCGCGGCCGGTGTTCCAGACAGCTTCGTCACTGTCGATCATATAGAAGGCAGAGTTGTTGGTTTGTTCGTAACGGATGTCATCAAAGATGAAGAATTCCGCTTCCGGACCGAAGTAAGCCGTGTCAGCAATGCCGGTGGACTGCATGTAAGCGATGGCTTTTTTAACCACTTGGCGAGGATCACGGTTGTAGGCTTGAAGTGTTTCTGGAAGGCAGACATCACAGATCAAAGACAAAGTCGGCACCTGCATGAATGGGTCCATCATCGCTGTGGATGGATCCGGCATGATGATCATGTCTGATTCCTCGATCCCTTTCCATCCGCGGATGGAGCTTCCGTCAAAGCCGTAGCCTTCTTCAAAAGCCTCAGCAGTCAGTTGGTGCAAAGGCACAGTCAGGTGCTGCCAAGTTCCAAGCATATCGCAGAACTTCAGATCCACCATTTTCGCGCCTTTTTCATTGGCGAACTTCAATACATCTTTACCGGTCATCGTGAGCCTCCCTGGGGGTTAAAACTATAATCTAAAGTGCCTGCTCGTCCTTCTCACCGGTGCGGATGCGAAGGGCTGAGTCCACAGGAAGTACAAAGATTTTACCGTCACCAATCTTGCCTGTGTGAGCTGTTTTGCGAATGGCCTCCACCGCACTGTCAACCAGAGCTGCGGGAAGAACCACTTCAATTTTTATCTTAGGGAGAAAGTCGACAACATATTCGGCGCCTTTGTAAACCTCAGTGCGCCCTTTTTGCCGGCCGAAACCACGAACTTCTGAGACAGTGATCCCTTCAACGCCGACCTCTGAGAGAGCATCGACCACATCATCAAGCTTGAAGGGTTTTATGATTGCCTCAATTTTTTTCATCTACTTCTTTGTTCAGGAAAAGAAATTCCAAATTTGGATTTTCAAAAGGATAGCAAAGGAAATCAGGAATGCAAAAACTAGAAAGGTCATTTATTTTTTTTAATTTCGTAATAACGCAGACCAGTAAGTGTCACTGCTTGGAAAAAAAGAAAATGCCCTGGCAAAGCGGCTTGCGGTGCCATGTGGTTTTTGGTACACACGGGACCTCTTTTTCGGAAAATCAAACTTTGTTGTCGTACTCGGGGGGGATAATGACTACAACGCGTTTTTTCGTTTACGGTTCTTTTTGCGAGGGCATGGTCCATTTCAGCAAGATCCAGAATTTCGTGGAATCTTCAGTATTTGCAAGGGTTAAGGCGACAGCCTACCGCTTGAAAGTGGGCTTCCCGGCTGTGGTCAAAGGGGGATCTGACCTGGTTCCGGGGCAACTGATTGAACTTAAGGGATCCGATTTATTGTTGAGCCTGATGGATGAATTCCACGGTTACAACCGTCTGGATCCTGACAAGAGCCTTTACTCCAGAGAAGAGATCGAAGTGCACCCGGAAGGCATGTCCGCTCCGGTCAAAGCTTGGATCTATTTCCTGAATCCTCTGAAGCTGCCGGTGAATGCCACGGTGATTTCAGGCGGAGACTGGAGACGTTCCATGGAAGAGCAGCCGGTGCTGACTTCCAAACTCAGTGACAAGCAGGTCACTTATATTCAGAGACTGGGTCGCTCCTCTGGCCGGGAGATTGTACCGATTGATTTGACGCTCTATCGTGAGCTGATGAATCTTGAGCTGATCGTCGATAAAGGTCGTCGACTGGCGCTGTCCAAACTGGGCCAAGAGGTTTACAGACACCTTGCCTAATACAGAAAAGCTTTTCCGCATTGTTCTTATCGAGCCCGAAATCCCGCAAAACACCGGAAATATCGGGCGCACGTGTGTTGGCACCAACTGCGAACTGCACATTGTCGGAAAAATGGGTTTTGAGATCAACGACACCAACTTGAAACGGGCGGGGCTGGATTACTGGCCTCACCTGACCTGGTATCGCCACGAAACCTTCGAGGACTGGTGGAAACACGTCGAAGATCCGTCCCGCATCTGGCTTTTCACCACCAAGACCCAGCGCACCTATTTTGAACCTCAGTACCAATCCGGAGACTGGTTCGTTTTTGGTAAAGAAACCAAAGGACTGGATCCCGAATTCCTGCAAAAGCACCCACAGCAGACTGTCACCATTCCCATGATTGGGGAGGGGGCTCGCAGCCTGAATCTCGCTACCAGTGTGGCGATCGCGGCTTATGAGGGTCTTCGTCAGGTGCGATTTACATTGCGATAGTTTAAGGCTTTGGTCGGGGTCACTCTCGAGGAAGTCTTTGAAATTCTGAATGAAATCGCGTCAATGACGCATCCAGAAATTGCCCCCTTACCTTGCCGCTTATGTCAATTTGGGTCTATCCTCATAGGCTATGGTTACACAAATTTTGACAAAAATGTTCGGAACGAAGCACGACCGCGAGATGAAAAAGATCCAGCCCACTGTGGATCGTATCAATGCCCTGGAACCTCAGATGGCAGCTCTTACGGATGATCAACTCAAAGCCAAGACTCCCGAGTTTCAAGAGAGACTGAAGAAAGGCGAAACAGTTCACGATATCCTGCCGGAAGCATTTGCGGTCTGCCGTGAAGCCTCTAAGCGTGTGTTGGGAATGCGCCACTATGACGTTCAGTTGATCGGTGGTTATGTTCTGAATCGCGGTAACATCGCCGAGATGAGAACGGGTGAAGGTAAAACCCTGGTGGCTACTTTGCCGGTTTACCTGAACGCTCTTACGGGTCGCGGTGTGCACGTTGTAACTGTGAATGATTACCTGGTTCGTCGTGATGCCGAGCACATGGGTCGTCTTTACGGCTGGCTGGGTCTTACCACGGGTATCATCGTTCACGGTCTGACAGATCAGCAGCGCAAGCAGATGTACGCTTGTGACATCACTTACTGCACCAACAATGAACTTGGTTTCGACTATCTTCGCGACAACATGAAGTTTGATTTGAACGACTATGTTCAAAGACCTCACTATTATGCCATCGTCGATGAGTGCGACTCCATCCTGGTCGATGAAGCGCGTACGCCGCTGATCATTTCCGGTCCTGCGGAATCCTCCACTGACAAATACTATGCTGTGAATCAGATCATCCCGCACCTGAAGCGCGATGTTCACTTCACCATGGAGGAAAAATCCAAAACAGCCTCCCTTACTGACGCTGGAAACGCGAAAGTCGAAGAGCTGATGGGTCTTTCCAACCTTTACGATCCGCAAAACATCGAAATCCTGCACCACGTGTATCAGGGTCTGAAAGCTCACTATCTGTATCGTCTTGATGTGGAATACATGATCAAGGACGGCGAGATCGTGATCGTCGATGAATTCACCGGTCGTTTGATGCCGGGTCGTCGCTGGAGCGATGGTCTGCACCAGGCCATCGAAGCCAAAGAAGGCGTTGAAGTGAAGTCTGAAAATCAGACTTTGGCGACCATCACCTTCCAGAACTATTTCCGTATGTACGAAAAACTGTCTGGCATGACCGGGACCGCGGACACAGAGGCAGTTGAGTTCAAAAAGATTTACAATCTTGAAGTAAACGTGATTCCGACCAACCGTCCGATCCAGCGTAAGGATCAGGAAGACGTGGTCTATAAATCAGAAAAAGCGAAGTTCAAAGCCATCACCGCTGATATCAAAGAGCGTATGGCCAAGGGTCAGCCGATTCTGGTGGGTACTGAGTCCATCGAAAAATCCGAAGCTTTGAGCTCGTTCCTGCGCAAAGAAGGCGTTAAGCACGAAGTTCTGAATGCGAAACACCACGAGCGTGAAGCGGAAATCATCGCGCAAGCGGGCCGCAAAGGGGCTGTGACCATCGCCACCAATATGGCCGGTCGTGGTACTGACATCATGCTGGGCGGTAACGCTGACATGCTGGCAAAGGCACAAGTGGGCAATGATGATTCTCCGGAATTCGCGGAAGCGGTTCAGAAGATCAAACCTCAGGTTGAAGCGGAGCGTGCGGAAGTTCGTGCCGTGGGTGGTTTGTACATCATCGGTACTGAACGTCACGAATCCCGCCGTATCGACAACCAGTTGCGTGGTCGTTCCGGTCGTCAGGGGGATCCGGGTGAATCCAGATTCTATCTGTCTTTGGAAGACAAGCTGATGAGAATCTTCAATGGTGAGCGCATCCAGAAAATCATGGAAATGCTGAACATCCCTGAGGATGAACCAATCACAGCCAAAATGGTGACCAACGCGATCGAAGGCGCTCAGCGCAAGGTTGAAGGTCACAACTTTGATATCCGTAAAAACCTGATGGAATACGACTCTGTGATGAATGCGCAGAGAAACGCGATCTACGGCATGCGCCGCAAGGTTTTGGAAGGTCAGGAAATCGAAAGAACCACTCTGGACTGGCTGGGTGATGTTGTTTCCAATTTGTTGGATACCCACATCCCTGAAGGCGGCAAAAAAGAAGAGTGGAGCCTGGAAGGTCTGAATAACTCCCTGGCACAAAGCTTCGGTTTCAAAATCGACTTTGCGACCATGGCTGTGAACACTGAAACAGTGACCGACGCTGTGAAATCCGGCGTGAAAGAAGTCTGGGATCGTCAGAAAAATTCCATGGGTCCGTTCTTTGAGCAGGTTCAGAAAATGATCCTTCTGCAAAGCATTGATCATCACTGGAAGAACCACTTGTACGTGATCGACAAACTGAAAGAAGGTATCTCATTGCGTGGTTATGCGCAGAAAGATCCTTTGATCGAGTACAAAAAAGAGGCGTTCAAAGCCTTTGAGACTTTGAACAACACCATCAAGTCGGATGCCATCGAGAAAGTGATGCGCGTTCAACTGGTGGCCCAGCAGAACGAGCAGGAAGTTCTGGAAAGCCTGCGTCCGGAAGAAGCTGACCTGGATGAATTGGATTATTCATCTCCTAGCGAAGCGGATATCGGTCACAGCCTGCCAGAGACTGAAGAGGCTCCCAAGCGTAAGATGACTTTCCAAAGCGGTCCTCGTGATGATCGTCCGATGAACCGTGAAGAGCGTCGCCGCATGGACAAAGATTCGAAGGGAAAAAGATAATTGGCTTCTTGTCCAAGTTGCCACCAGTCGGTAGAGATTCTTGATAAGCATCTGGGGACTCTTTTTACGTGTTCCCACTGCAATGCGGTTTTCTTTGTCGACTGGAATGGACAGCCAGAAATGGCACAACACGAGCCGGAGCCAGAAGCTCCGGCCGATTTTCAGGGGGGACAGGATTTCCAGCAGCCTGGAAATGACTTTGTCCCGCCGATTCAGGATTTCTCTGCTGCGCAGGAAACTTTTACTCCTGACAATTCCCTTCCGGAACAATCCTATCAGGATCAGCCTTATTCCAATGATCAGCAGTATGCCGAGCAGGCTTACGAGCCGTCTCAGGATCCGGAGATGAATGCGCCTCCACAAGAGAATGTTTCTTATGCCGAACCTGTGGAAGTTCCGGGGGACGTTCCACCGATGGAAGAAGCCCCTTACGATTTCAGTCAGACTTTGGATTCGGTGAATTCGCAGCCAGCCTCTGAACCGGCACCAATGTCTTCAGACACCGCCGATTTTTCTGACGTCACTGACTTTGCCAACGCGGATACGGTTTCAGGGCCCTTGGCCTATACGGTCACTATCGATGGCATCGAGTCCAGTCGACTGCTGGCTCAATTGCGCGAAGCCATGACCGATTCCCGCTTTGGCTGGGATGTGGCGGGATTGCTGGCAAATGTGGGAGGCGGAAGACTTGTGTTGCGGGGCCTGACTCCGGCTAAAGCCTCTGTCCTGATCAACCGAATAAAGTATCTGCCTTTTAAAATTTCCTGGAGGCAAGATGTCCTGTCTGGTTCCTAAAATTTCGTTAAGCTTTTTGACAATTCTTTTGTCTGCTTCCGTGGCTTTGGCCAGCGGGGGTGAGGAGCATGGCGGAGGCCACGGCGAAAAGAAGGAAGCCGCTCCGAAAGAAGTCAAATCCCGCGAGGACAGCTATGGCGTGGTTCAGGCCCGTGTGGCGGCCTTGGAAGCCAAAATTAAAGCCGGTGAAACTGAAATTCAAAAGCTGATTCTGGAAAAGCAGCACACCAAGGACCCCGCCAAGGTGAACGAGATTCTGGGCCACATGATGACCTTGCACAAGGACATGGAAAAGAATCTGAAGGACTATGACCGGGAAAGAACCCTGCTGAAATACCGTTACCCGGAAAAGGGTCTGGCGGACAAACGTGAATACGAACGCATTGATTTAAAGTCCATCGAAGAAATGGAAAATCAGATGAGCCTGGGATCTTCCGTAAAGCGCACCCTGAAGAAGGTTCGCAGTCAGTACGAAACTCCGGAAGATGTAAAAAAGGTGGAAGCTTCTGAGGCTGCTGATGGGCATAAAAAGTCCGCTCCTCAGGCCCCGGCCAGTCTGACCGATCCGGTTATTCTGAAAAAATAAAAATCCCTGTCCCATATTGAGACAAAAGAAAGTTGCTCGCTTTCGAGGAACGGGCGAAGCTGGTACCTTAGAAGAATGGGGGAAGTATGCTCCGATATGCGGCTATACCGTTGATTTCGCTTGGCCTGATGCTGTCTGCCTGCCAGACATCCATGCTGAAGCAATTTGAAGAAATCACGCCTGGAATGGAAAAAGACGACGTTCTTGATCTGATGGGAAGCCCCACCCAAACTCAAAGATTTCATGGCAAGGACCGCTGGACTTATGTGTTTTATGATAAGCGCATCAAGTTTGTGAAAGAAGTGCAGTTCTTTGAAGGCAACGCCATCTATGTTGGTGATGTGTGGCAGCCGCCGGCAGAAAAGAATGCCGTGGCCATGGATTCATTGAATGATCGTAAGAACCGCGAGATCGACGAACAGATCGCCCGCGATGTTGAAGGTCACCGTCGTTCCTATGATGAGTATGAAAAGAAATCCAAGGGTGAAGACAAGGTTCGTTACGTTCCGGATTTCGAGCCGGTTCGTTAGCTGTTGCAGTTACTGCCCCTGAGGCAATACCAGGGGTTCCCCCAGAACAGAGATCACTTCATAGCCGGTGATCTCTAAAGTGTCTGAAGCATCCTTCCCGTAAAATTTCACACCGGTCCAGGCCCATTCGCGCGGCCATTCATCCACGACATTGCGGAAATAGATTTTGCCACCCTCACGAATGCCAGGGGCGGTGATGTCGAATTCAAAATCACTGACCGGGCTTGCGAAGATCCGCGCAAACGGAATCGGGAAAGCGGCGATATGGTTCTGGTCATCGCTGACCACGCACGGGATGCGCACGACCATCTTTGGAATTTCACCGGAAATAGCCACGCCTTCTGCCGAGAACAGCAGATCCACGGTGGGATAGCGGTCACACACAAACACGCGGGACCCGGCCGGACTTTTCATCAGGAACAGCCCCAGCTTGATGCCCGGACCCTCGCTGAACTGATCCAGCTCGACATTTTTAAGAACCTGGTACTTGAAGGCTTTTCTGAATTCCTCAGGGGTGGCTTCGCTTAAGTCAAAGCTGTCAGAGACCGTGCCCACCGAGCTTAAGCCTCCGTCAGAGGCGACTTTGCGCTGCGGGGAAAGCTTTTCATTCAGTACGTGCAAAGCAAAGGGAAGAGCCGCCATCAGTAAAATCAGGCTCATCATGCGCGACATTTTTTGCAGCGGTGACTTTTGTCTCTTCATAATATTAATACTCGCACTTTATTGTATCACGATCCGCCTGAGTCAGGGTGTTGCGGATTGTGTCTGAACTTAAAATACTCCACATAACACTGGCCACGGTGTTGTCGCGGTGTTTGAGGCCCAACACATGCCCCAGTTCGTGCACCATCAAACTTTCAAGATGCACACCTGAACCCATGGATGGGATGTCGTAAGTAAAGAACTTAAAGAACTGTTCGTTCAGAATCAGATCGGCTTCATAAATCTGGTTTGATCGCCAGTAAAGGGTGGTCAACGCCTGATAGTTCTTTTTCGGAGCTTCCTGCCACGGCCATTCCGTCAGGACGTGCACAGTGCTTTTGCTGTCCTTGGCGGCGGTGTTTGCCTGAGAGTCGGTCACACGACTGAAGGTGAACAAAGTCATGCCGGCAGCATCATTCCAGTGCTGGGCTGCTTTGTTAAGTGCATCTTCGAATTCCACAGGATAACTGCTGTGAAGTTTTAATTTTACAGGGATGTTGGACTTCCAGGAGATACGCTGACCATAAGAATTTTGCACAAATCCGCAGTCGGCCTGGTTTTCGCTGGCTAATAGATCGTCGTCGCCGGGCCCAAGACTGGGGCCCTTTTCACAGGCGCACAAAGATAGAAGGGTGACAGAAAGGACGATCCACTTGAACATATACTTGTCAGTTTACACGAGTTTTCCACGCGCAACCTGACAAGAAATGAATACTCGACCTAGGACCTAGTTATAGAAGTCGGCGATGTCGTCGTCGTTGCGGATATAGGTTTTGAAATCCGGGGACACAAAGCTGGACTCATGGATTTTACCTTCCGGGCAGTTGGCCAAAGACTCGTCAGTCTCGCCATCCCAGTTGCAGGCACCCACATACCAAGCACGCTCGCTGTAATCAATTTTATAGGCTACCAGAGTGTTGGAACGGAAGATCGCAACCACTTCTTCCAAAACCGTGTTGCCGTCGGCATGGAAGTCACCAGCCAGAACTGTGTCGATCCAAATGTAGGATTGTTTCGCTGCGATTCTTTCCAGTTTCGCAAATTGAAATTTGGTCAGGAAGGAGTCGCGCACGTTGTTGGTGTAAACAATCATTTCGCGGTAAGGCTTGGTGCACTCTGCAGATTTGCAAACAGTTTTGTAATCAGCAATAAGATCATAGAATTTGCCAGCGCCCACGAATTGCTTGTCTGCCAAGGCGTTGAGGGAAATCAGATTTACGGCCAACATCAGGCCCATCATCAGTTTTTTCATAGAAAGTCTCCGGTTAGGTGGCCTTTGTATAACCCCCGTAAGGGCGTTTGTATAACTGAAAATGACGGACCTGTTAGAAGCTTTGATTCACCGTTTCCGCTAGAACGCGCTTCAGAATTTTGCCGCTGTCCCCTTTGGGAAGGCTTGGCAAAAACACGAAATGTTTGGGAATTTTGAACTTCGCCAGGTTCTGAACGCAGTGCTGGTGCAGGGTTTCCGGCGTCAGGTCATTGCTGCTGCGAACCACAAAGGCTTTGCCGACCTCACCCCATTTGTCATCCGGAATGCCAATGACCGCCGCCTCTAAGACGCCGGGGTGGGAACGCAGGATCTGCTCCACTTCGGGCGGGTACACGTTTTCACCGCCGGAAATGAACATGTCTTTTTTGCGACCGACAACATAATAATAACCTTCGTCATCACGGCGAACCAGATCGCCGGTGCAAAGCCAGCCTTCTTTGATGGTTTCTTGTGTGGCCTTTTCGTTGTGCCAGTAGCCCTGCATGATCATCGGGCCGCGCAAGAGCAGTTCGCCCACCTGATTGGCGCCCAGCTCGCGGCCTTCAGGGTCGACGACTTTGGCTTCAATATAGAAGTTCGGAAAACCGATAGAGCCGATTTTGCGAAGGGCATCTTCTTCATTCAGTGAAAACACATTCGGACCAAATTCGGTCAGACCATAGCCCTGGCGGACGGGAACGCCTTTTTTATCCCAGGTCTTGATCAGCTCCAGCGGCATCGGTTCGCCGCCGACAATGGCATAGCGGATGTTTTCTAAGTTGCTGTCGTTGAAGCGTGGGGACCTTGCCATCATTTCCATGGTGGTCGGAACACCGAACAACAGCGTCGCTTTTTCTTTTTCGCTTAAAGATAAAATCTGTTCAGCGTCGAATTTTTTTAAGAACACAACCTTGGCGCCACGATGAATGAACGGAGTCGTTAGAACATTCCAGCCACCGGTGTGGAAGAATGGCAAAAAGATCACCGTGCAGTCGGTTTGTGAAATATTTAGTCGCAACGTCGTGTTGATCGAATTCCAGAAGATCATTTTGTAAGTCAGGATGGCGCCTTTCGGCGAGCCGGTCGTGCCTGACGTGTAAAGGATCATCGCCGGATCATTCTCGTTCGGCACAAAGGGAACTTCCCCTTGCGCTGGCGGATTTTGCAGATCTGCAGCGAAGCTGTCTGGTCCCTGCAGCAGATACTGTCTTGTGCCCGGAAGGTTTTCGACGATGTCGCGATACGCTTCCTGGAACAAAACCAGTTTTGGCGAAGAGTCGGCGACGATGTGATTGACCTCTCGCTGGGTCAGGCGGAAGTTGACCGGCACCATGATGGCGCCCAGGCGTTGCAAAGCAAAGAACAGAAACACGTATTCCAGTTCGTTGGTGGCAAGGACCGCCACACGGTCCCCTTTGCAGATGCCGAACTTTTCGTGCAGCACGTGCGCTCCGGCGTTGGCCAGATCGAAAAATTCAGCGTAGGAAAATTCACGGCCCGTATCGCCATCTTTAATGGCGATGTTTTTCGGAGAATAAAGCTTCCAGCGTTTCAGCCAATCCAGTTCCATCGTTACCTTCTCATGGATTAAGTGTCGTATCCCCACTCCAGAGCCAGTGCAGCCATGCTCATACCACCGCCGGAGCCCAACATAAAGACCAAGTCGCCTTTTTTCATTTTTTTCTGATTGGCCGCATCCGCCACCGCCATGCCGATGCTGGCAGAGCCGGTATATCCGTAGCGGTCCATCACGTAATGGGCGCGATCGCGCGGAAGCTCCAGTTTGTCCAAAGTTTCATAGATGCTTTGCACGTTGAACTGGGTGATGAAGAAATGCTTGATATCAGACGGTTTCTTCTGGATGCGATCCAATAAAATATTAGTCAAACGCGGCCAGTGAATGCCGTTGGTTTCAGGCGGAATGCGTTTTGGGAAAGCCAACAGGTGACCTTTGTTTTCCACCACCTGGTGGGTGACCGGCTGGGCGGTGCCCCCGGCATAGATGCCCATATAGTCGTGGTACTGACCGTCGGTGTACATCTGGCTGTCGATGAATCCGGAATCATCTTTGGATGGTTGCAAAATCACCGCGCCTGCGCCGTCGGCGAACAGGGAAGCAATTTTGTAATCATCAAAGTTCAGATATTTGGACATCGCATAGGCGCCCACCACCAGTACGTTTTTATATTTGCTGTCGGCGAAAATATATTTGGAAGCGATATCACAACCCACAACAAAGCCCGCGCACGCGGTGTTGATATCATAAGTTCCCGCATTCACCGCACCCAGGCGGTACGCCACCACCGAGGCGGTGGACGGGGAAAGATAGTCAGGTGTGTCGGTAGAGACAATAATAAGATCCAGATCCTTCGCCGTGATGCCAGCGGTTTTCATCGCCTGTTCGGCTGCGGGCAGAATCAAATCAGACGTGCGCTGATCTTCAGTCATCCAGCGGCGTTCCTTGATGTTGCGGTTTTCCGCCAGGAAGGATCCGATGTCTTTTTTGTAAAGATCATTAAAGTATTGATTGGTGATCACACGCTCAGGCGCGTACATCCCGGTCCCTGCAATTGTCGCTTTTCTTGTCGTCGTCATCATTTAATCCTTTGCGATTTCGCTAATCTAGAATTCAATTTGCGGTCTTTGGCAAGAAAAGAAATTTAGAGCATTAACTCTATACTCCGAGCGAAAAAGTGCTTTTTCCTTTGACGGACCGGGGGCTTGTCGGGGTACTTCAAGTTCATGACAAATATTAATTTTGATTTCAAAAACAAAAATGCCATCGTGACCGGCGGAGCTTCCGGTATCGGTTTTCAAATCACCAAAAGCTTTTTGGAAGCCGGTGGAAATGTTTCCATCTGGGATTATTCTGAAGCGGCTTTGCAAACTGCAAAATCTGAATTTGCAAAATACGGATCGCAGATTCACATCGCGCAAGTCGATGTTGGCAATCGTGACTCCGTCGCGAAAGCCGCGGCGTCTTTGCCGTGGGCTGTGGATATTCTTGTGAACAACGCCGGTATCACCCGCGACAAATCTTTTGCAAAGATGTCACCTGAAGACTGGGATGCAGTGATCAATACCAATCTGACGGGCTTGTTCAATGTCACTAAATCTGTTTTGGAAAAATTCAATCCAAACTCCAACAGCAAGCGCATCATCAATATCGCGTCTGTTGTGGCGCTTTATGGAAACTTCGGTCAGACGAATTACGTGGCGGCAAAAGCGGGCGTTATCGGTATGTCCAAGACATGGGCGAAAGAGCTGGGTCGCAAAGGTTTCACTTCCAATGCAATTGCTCCGGGCTTTATCGCAACGGCAATGACCAAAGCGATGCCTGCAGAAGTTCTGGACGGCATGAAAGGCAAAGTTCCGGTGGCGCGTTTGGGTGAAGTGGAAGACATCGCCAACGCATGTTTGTTCCTGTCCAGCGAGCAAGCGGGCTATATCAACGGCGCTGTGATCAGCGTTGATGGCGGTTTGGTTTTGTAAATGATCTGACAACTTTTTTATAAGGAGTGACTTCGATGAGATTTCTGTTCTTGGCTTTGAGTGTCTTGGTATCAGGTTTCTTTGTGTCCCTGGAGTCTTTGGCGAAGGCTGAAGTGTTTAAGGGCTTCGTACAGGTTGCTCCGCAAAAAGAGTTGTTTGTGGATTATGTTCCGGCCAAAGAAAAACAGCCCACGGTTATTTTGATCAATGGTCTGACTTACAGCACCCGCCAGTGGGATTCTTTCGTGAATGCTCTGCTGGCAAAAGGTGTCGGCGTTTTGCGCTATGATCCCATCGGACAAGGGCAGACTTTGTTGAAGTATGCTCCGGTGGTGGCGCCGATTCCGGTTCAGGATCAGGTCGCAGACCTGAAAGCGCTTTTAGATAAAATGAATTTAAAAGGTCCATATAATATTGCTGGACTGTCTTATGGCGGTGGTGTGGCTGCAGGCTTCACCGCCGCTTATCCATCCCTGGTGAAAAATCTGATCATGATGGCTCCGTTCACACGTCCGTTGGATGGTCAGGATCAGTGGATTCGTGCGCAGATCTGGGCGACTCGTCAGATTTTTCCGTTTAACAAAATGTCCGACGATGATTTGTATGACTATTATCTGCATCAGATCATTTATGCGACCTATCCGCAGGCAGAGCCGATCGTGCTTGAAAATCCGTTCAAGCTGGAAGCCACTTTCCGTCTGGTTCAGGGGATTCGCAAGTATCGTCCGATTGATCTGACAGAATCCATTCCGGCAAAATCATTGCATCTGTTGATTGCACGCCAGGATCAGTACATCAATACCAGCGTGCTGGATGAATACTGGGATGCCGTTCCTGAAAAATCCCGCGCCAGCCGTTTGTACATCAATGGTTCGGAACACAAGATGGTGGAAGCCGTTCCAAACTTCACGGCGGCTTGGGTTTATCAGATTCTTTCCGGCAACAAGAAGCTTTCTGAGGGTCGTGATTTTGAAGGTTATCCCTTCCGCGGAGAAGTGCGCACCGGCCAAGAAGAAATTCAGGTGGGTCGCGAATGATTCACCATGAAGTCGTCGAGGGACTGGTTCCGGAAAGTGTTTTCTTTATCCATGGAAATCTGGCCTCCAACCGCTGGTGGTATCCGGCGCAGGAACACTGGGCAAAGCATGCGGCGGGAAAGAATTATTCCGGTTCTTTGATTTACGCTGAATTCCGCGGGTGCGGGAAAAGTGCCGCCCCCAAGGATAGCAGTGAAGTTGACATGCATCTGTTTGCCGAGGATTTCATCGCGTTGCTCAAACAACTGAACAAGGGGCCGTATCATCTGGTGGGGCATTCCACCGGGGGGCTGATTGCGGCGCTGATGTTGTCAAAAGCACCCACTCTTTTTAAAAAGGCCGTCCTGCTTGATCCTGTCGGGGCACAAGGCGTCACGTTCGATGCTTCGATGATCACCGCGTTTGAGCAGATGAAACAAGATCGGGCTCTGACGGCGGCGGTGATTGGATCCACGATTCATAATAATAATCCCCATTCCCAATACTTCCAGGAAGTGGTGGTGGCGGATGCCTATAAAGCTGTGCAAACCATCGGTCACTGGGTGCTTAAAGCCCTTGATGGGCTTGATGTTCGTGAGGATTTGAAGTCCGTGGAACACGAAGTTTTGGTACTTCACGGGGAGCACGACAAGCTGCTTTCTGAGGGTGATTCTCAAGCTCTGGCGGCGCTGTTTTTGCGGGGTAAATTCGCGCAAATTCCTGACTTAGGACATTGTCCAAATATCGAGAATCCTGAAGCCTTTGTGAACATCACTCGGAGTTACCTGTTCTAGCGGCGGCGTGGCGCGTTGCGCCGCGCAAAATCAACTCGACCGGGTCGGCGTAATAGGTTGCCCATCAGCCTGTTTTCGGTTAGTTATCGTTTAATATATTACAATACTGTGACAAAACTACTTTGCGTCCCCCAGGGAGTGCCAACCTATGTCTGAGCCTAGAGATGAGTATAACCGTAGTGGTCTGCTGGCGTTTGCCTTTTCAATGGTATTCGTCTGTGCATTCTTCGTTTACATCGTTGCGATCAATAAAGGTGTTGATCTTGGCGAGAACGTTGTAGATCCAAATGCCCCTGCAGTAGAGGGCGCTGTTCCTGTCTTCGATATCACCAAAGTTCCAGATCCTTGGGTTTCCACTCCGGAAATGGTTGCTTACGGTAAGAAATTCTACGCTACAAACTGCGCTATGTGCCACGGTAACGAAGGTAAAGGCGACGGTGCTGCGGGTGCGGCTTTGAATCCTAAGCCACGTAACTTGGTTGAAGGTAAATGGACTCAAGGTGAAGGCGCTATCGCTCACTATAAAGTTCTGCAAAATGGTATCAAAGGTTCCTCTATGGCGGCTTACTCTCATTTCAAGCCGGCTGATCGTTGGGCTGTGATCCATTTCATCGATTCTATCACTGAAAATAAATCCAAAGACGATCCTGCTAAAGTTGCTGAGTTTGCAAAAACCGCACAATAATTAAGGATTTAATTAATGCTTGCCAATGAGCTGGTATTGAAAACAAAGACAATGGGAACGGTACTGACGACAGCCGTTCTTGTTTTGTTTTCAGCAGGTGCTCAAGCCTACGACGGCAAGCCGGCTCCGATGGTTGCCAACGAGCAGCCCAAAGAGCTTGAAGGCGTGGGTATCGACGAAAAGTTGGGTTCAAAAATCGACCTGACTTTGAAAGTGAAAGACGACAATGGCCAGGAAGTGGCGCTGGGGTCTTTCTTCGACGGTAAACATCCGGTGATCATTTCGCCGGTATATTTTTCCTGTCCGGGTCTTTGTAACTTCCATTTGAACGGTCTGACCGACGCGCTCAAGTTGATGGACAAGGATTGGACGATTGGTAAGAAGTTTAAGTTGCTGTCTGTGAGTTTTGACTCAAAAGAGACTCCCGACTTGGCGGCACACAAAAAACAGACTTACATGAAGCTGTATGACCGCGCCGGATCTGAAAAGGAATGGCACTTCATCACGGCGGACGAATCCACAGTGCAGGCACTGACGCAGTCACTGGGATTCAAGTTCAGATGGGACGAGAAAGCCCAGGAGTGGGCCCACGCTTCAGCAGCGATTGTGATCACTCCGGACGGAACGATCTCGCGCTATCTGCCGGGGATTATGTTTAATCCTCAGGACATCAAGATCGCTCTGAACGAAGCGACCGATGGTAAAATCGGAACCTTCGTCGACAGCTTGGTGCTTTATTGTTTTAAGTATGACCCACATCAAAGCAAGTACACGCTTGTTGCCTTCAACGTAATGAAGATGGGCGGAGCGGTGATGGTTTTGGTGATGGTAATTTGGTTATTGCCTGTATGGATTCGCGCTCGCAGAGAGCAGAACAATACGGCGGGGAGATAAAGGTACATGATGTGGTTTAATATTGCGAAGGCCCAATCCTTCATGCCCACGCAGGGAACCGAGATTGCGAAGCAGGTCGACAATCTTTATGGATTCTTGCTTGTAACAAGTTTGATCGCCTGCGTCCTTGTGATCGGTGGGATGATCTATTTCGTTTGGAAATACAGACGTAAGTCTTCCAACGACAAGACAGCCTATATCTCTCACAACACAGCGTTGGAGTTCTTGTGGTCATTCATTCCACTTGTAATCTTCCTGGGTGTGTTCGGCTGGGGCTGGTACATCTATCACCAAATGCGCGCGATGCCTAAAAATGCGTTGGAAATCAACGTATTGGGTAAACAGTGGGCTTGGGAAGTTGAATACAAGAACGGTTTCAAAACCGTGAATGAGGTTGTGGTACCTATCAATCAGGACGTGAAGATTCTTCTGACTTCCTCTGATGTGATCCACTCCTTCTTCGTTCCATCCTTCCGTATTAAACAGGATGCGGTTCCAGGCCGTTACACAGCTTTGTGGTTCAAGGCTGACAAGCTGGGCGAATTCCACCTGTTCTGTACTGAGTATTGCGGTACTTCTCACTCCGGCATGATCGGTAAGTTGAGAGTTGTTTCCCGTGAAGACTTCGACAAATATCTGGAACAGGGTCAGGAAGAAAGATTCCTGCCACTGGGTGAAAAAGGTAAGAAATTGTTTGCGGTTAAAGCCTGCGCGTCCTGCCACGCGGTGGACAGCCCGGCAACAATGGTCGGTCCTTCTTTGTTCCAGAAATTCGGTCACGAAGAAGTTATGGATGATGGCACCAAGATCATGTTCGACGAAAACTACATTCGCGAATCCATTCTTGAGCCAAACAAACACATCGTTAAAGGCTTCCCTAAGGGCGTAATGCCCACCTTCCAGGGTCAGCTGAACGAAAACGAATTGAGTGCTCTTGTCGAGTACATCAAGAATCTGAAGTAAGGAGTTGAGCATGGCGAAAACTACAGCTCACGGCGACAACTATATTAATTTCGAAAAAGGCATCTGGTCCTGGCTGACTACTGTCGACCACAAACGTATCGGCCTGATGTACTTCATCACTGTTATGTTCTTCTTCCTTGTCGGTGGGATCATGGCTTTGTTGCTTCGTTTGGAACTTTTTGCTCCAAATGCGGCACCAAACGTGGGTCAGATTCTGGCAAACGGTGACGTTTACAACCAGGTGATGACGTATCACGGGGCGATCATGGTCTTCATGGTTATCGTTCCTGGTATCCCGGCGATTCTGGGTAACTTCTTCCTGCCTTTGCAAATCGGTGCGAAAGACGTGGCCTTCCCAAGAATCAACCTGCTGAGCTGGTACTGCTTCATGGCGGGTGCGGCTCTGGCGATTGCGACTTTCTTCACTACTAAGATCGACACTGGTTGGACGTTCTACACTCCTTATTCTATCAGAACGGGTACGGCGACAGCGATGATGGTTCTTGCAGCCTTCATTATGGGTATGTCCTCCATCCTGACAGGTCTGAACTTCATCGTGACTGTGCACAAGCTGAGAGCTCCTGGCATGACCATGCACCGTATGCCATTGTTCATCTGGTCTTTGTATGCAACAGCGATCCTTCAGATGCTGGCGACTCCGGTTTTGGGTATCACATTGCTTCTTCTGGCAGTGGAGAGATTCCTGGGTATCGGTATCTTCGATCCTAAACTGGGTGGTGACCCGGTATTGTTCCAGCACTTCTTCTGGTTCTACTCTCACCCTGCGGTTTACATCATGGTTATCCCGGCGATGGGTATCATCTCCGAGCTGATCACGACCTTCTCCAAAAAAGTCATCTTCGGTTACACGGCGATCGCATACTCTTCTTTGGGTATCGCGGCGGTGTCCTTCTTCGTTTGGGGTCACCACATGTTCGTGTCCGGTCAGTCTGAAACGACTGGTATCATCTTCTCCTTCCTGACAATGCTGGTTGGGGTTCCGACGGCGATCAAGAT
This sequence comes from Bdellovibrio sp. BIS2, assembly GCF_055398295.1. Classification (NCBI taxonomy): domain Bacteria; kingdom Pseudomonadati; phylum Bdellovibrionota; class Bdellovibrionia; order Bdellovibrionales; family Pseudobdellovibrionaceae; genus Bdellovibrio; species Bdellovibrio sp. BIS2. The sequence continues at coordinate 268,495 of NZ_AP035879.1, forward strand.
GTTCAACTGGGTGGCGACTTTCTATAAAGGTTCCGTGTCCTTCCAGTCTCCGATGCTTTACGCTTTGGGCTTCATGTTCCTGTTCGCCATCGGTGGTGTGACTGGTATCATGCTGGCGACTTTGCCAATCGACGTTCACTTCCACGATACCTACTTCGTGGTGGCTCACTTCCACTACGTAATGGTGGGTGGTACCTTGATGGCGTTGATGGGTGGTTACTTCTACTGGTTCCCGAAAATGTTCGGTAAGATGTACAACGAAACCACTGCTCGTATCTCTTTCGTGTTCATCTTCATCGGTTTCAACGTGACCTTCTTCCCTCAGTTCGTTCTGGGCGCAATGGGTATGCCTCGTCGTTACTTCGACTACATCCCGGCGTACGAGAATCTGAACAAGATCTCCACAGTGGGTTCTTGGTTGATCCTTATCGGTTTCCTGTTCGGTCTATACACAATCGTTCAGGGTCTGTTGAAAGGTGAAAAAGCTCCGATGAATCCTTGGGGCTCTAAAACTTTGGAGTGGCAGACTTCTTCTCCACCTCCACATGACAACTTCAGCGTTGAACCAGTAGTAACAGCGGGGCCTTATGAGTACAGATAATACAGCACACGGCGCTCACACAGCACACGTAGCTCACCACTTTAAAACGGCTGAGCAACAGTATTCCTCTGGTAAAGAGGGTATCTGGTTGTTCATGCTGACAGAGATCCTGATGTTCGGTGCGATTTTTGTCGGTTATGCTCTTTACCATAACGAGTATCCGGCGATGTTCGCTGAAGGTGCGAAGTCTCTTGATTGGAAAATGGGTTTCGTAAATACCCTGGTTCTGATCTTCTCCTCCTTCACAATGGCGATCTCGATTTCCTTCATCCAGAAGAATCAGCAGAAAAAAGCGGTCCTTGCCCTGGCAACGACTGTTCTTTGCGGCGCGATCTTCATGGTCATCAAGTACTTCGAATACCAGCATAAATTCCACCTGGGTCTGTTCCCGGGTAAATTCCTGGATGTTGCGAAAGTCGGCGCAGAACACGCAAACCTTGGTTTGTACTTCGGCTTCTACTACGTGATGACAGGTCTGCACGGTATCCACGTCTTGTTGGGTATGGGTCTGATCACTTGGTGTTTGATCCGCACAATGCGCGGTGATTTCCACAGCCAATACTGGATCGTTGTGGAAGGTGTTGGTTTGTTCTGGCACATCGTCGACTTGATCTGGATCTTCCTATTCCCTCTTCTGTATTTGGTGGGGTAACAAATGGCTCAACATAACGATAACAATCCGAATGTTCTTCATCCGCACATCACGCCACTGGCAACTTACTTCAAAGTTGCCCTGGCTTTGTTCGGTCTGACCTTCCTGACAATCATCGCGCACAACTTCAGAGCTGAATTGGGTGCGTTGGCGGCTCCGGTGGCGTTCCTGATTGCTTTGGTAAAAGCGACTCTGGTTTGCCTTTGGTTCATGCACTTGAAAGACGACACCAAGATGAATCGCTTTGTCTTTGCATCTGGTTTCTTCTTCCTGGCGCTTTTGTTCGTGATTTGCGCAATCGACATCGCGACACGCGTTCACGAAGTCAGCCCTCTATAAGATCATCGTGCTACGTATCTACGCGGATCTTACCAAGTTTGGCATAGTCGTTTTCTCAGTCCTTGCGGGACTGGCCGGCTATGCCACTGGTTTTCAGATCGAAAATCCCTTTGATTGGAAAATCTTCTTAGAAACCCTGTTGGGGATTTACTTCCTTAGCTCGGGTTCGCTTGCGCTGAATCAGGTTCAAGACTGGAAGATCGACCAAAAAATGCCTCGTACAGCCAAGCGTCCGATCCCTTCCGGTAAAATCAAGCCGGCAGCAGCGGGCATTCTGTCCGTGGGCCTTTTGCTGGTCGGTATGAACATGTTGTTCAAGCTGGAGCCGGTGGCCGGCTGGGTGGGTCTGTTCTGCGTGTTCCTTTACAACGGCCCTTATACTTTGTGGTGGAAGCGCCGTTGGGTGTTTGCGGCTGTGCCGGGTGCGATCCCGGGGGCTTTGCCGGTGACCATCGGTTATGCGGTGGCAAATCCCGATATCTTCAACTCTGAATCTCTGTATCTGTTCCTGATCATGTTCCTGTGGCAGATGCCGCACTTCTGGGTGCTGGCAATCCGTTACAAGGATGACTATGCGGCGGGCGGGATTCCGACGTTGCCGGTGGCCTTGGGGATGGAAAAAACCATGTTCCAGGTCGGCCTTTACACCTTCGTTTATGTCGGTGTGGCTTTGGCAGCACCTATGTTTGTTCACGCCAGTTGGATGTTTGTTTTGCTGACGTTCCCGTTTGTGTTCAAGGTCCTGCAAGAGTTCTATCGCTACTATAAGTCCAATGGGACTGAACGTTGGCTGGCCTTCTTTATGTGGCTCAACGTTTCGATGTTAGTCTTCATCATCATCCCGGTGATTGATAAATGGAACTTTCTCTTCATTCATCATAACTAAAAGAAAAGGCCCGTTTCCGGGCCTTTTTTATTTTTTGAACTCTTCGGGTGTATCCATCTGATTGAAGGGGTGGGCTTTCTTGAAAGCTTCCAACTTCAGGCAGTTGTTGTTGATTTTCACCAGGGTTGGGAACCTGGTGATGTCGGCTTTGTATCTTTGAGCTGTTAAAAGCTGCGGGATCAGGAAGATGTCGGCCATGGTGATTTCATCCCCGAAGCTGTAAGTTCCCGAGAACTCTTTCAGCGTTGTTTCAAGAACTTCCAACCCCTGATAGATCCAGTGCTGGGCCCATTCGTCTTTTTGGTCCTGGTCATAGCCATGTTTGTTGGTCAGGTACTTGAGTGTTTTCAGATTGGCCATCGGGTGCATGAAGGAATTGATCACTTCGCATACTTGGCGGATGCGGGCACGTTTGTAGGCATCTTTCGGCATCAGAGGTGTTTGTGGGAAGACCTCGTCCAGATATTCAATGATGGCAAAGGATTCCGGGATGATCTTGCCGTCGTGGATCAGCGTGGGTACGCCGCCCAGCGGGTTGATGGCTTTGTATTCGGGGGTCAGTTGTTCGCTCTTCAAAAGATTGATGGGTTTGTACTCAAAGGCCAGACCCTTGTGGTGCAAAGCCAGACGAACACGGTACGAAGTGGAGCTTCGAAAATAGTTGTAAAGTACTATCGAGGACATATACTGACTCCTATTGAGCCTCACATTTCATTCTGCTTTTGATTTTCAGTCAAAGGACTTTTCGATGCCCAATCGTTTTATCTTTTCTCTGCGTTTCTCTTCTAAAGTGTTTTTAAAGATGGCCGTCTTGGCGTTTGCCATGATCGTCTTCATGACTTTGTTCCGACTGAATCTCTATTTCCTGTCGGTGTTTCATGCGACCCCGGATGCGGCGTTTGTTGAAATTGCCCAGTCTTTCCTGGCGGGGTTTCGTTTTGATCTTTTGATCTTTGGATTCTTGTTCATTCCACTTTATTTCCTGGTGATGATTCAGGCGGTATTGCAGAAATGGCCGCGTGCAGGCTTTGTGTTTTATAAAGTCTATTTCACGACGGTTTGGTTTCTGATCTGTGCTCTGACGTTTGTGGACTTTTTCCATTTTGCGAAATACGGAAAGCGCATGCGCTTTGCTGATTACAGCTCCTGGAATTTGGAAGGCTGGCTTGAACAATTCAAGTCGCTGCCTCCGAATCAGTCCTGGATCTTCTGTATCATCACAGTTCTTTTGTTCAGCCTTGGATACATGCTGGTGAAAAGCCTTAAGTTCGGGGATTGGAAGGACGAGTATTCCCCGCAGGCCGGGTCGAAGTTTGAGATCCTGTGGCGGGTGTTGCTTCCATTGGTTCTGATTGTTTTGGCCGCTCGTGGAACCGTTGAAGCACATCATCTGGCTTTGGAGCACAGCGAGGTGTCGCTGGATAAGGTTATAAACGAGATGGCACTAAATGCTGTGTGGTGTTTTGATAAGTAATTCAAATTATGGGACTATTTGAGGGCTTAAATTAAGCCTTTAGGAGGATTTAAAATGAAAAAGTTGGCTCTAACAGTGATGGCTGCTTTGGGTATGATGTCGTCTGTTGCGATGGCAGATATTGATTACGGTTTGGAAGTGGGTATTCGTCAGCAGTCCGGTGAAGTGGATTCTGATCTGGCTTCTGTAAAATCCCAAATGGGCTTCCAGTTTGGTGCAACCGCTCATTTCCCGATCTCCGGTGCATGGCACATGCGCACGGGTCTGCTTTACACTCAAAGACCGGTGGTTGTTGAAAGTGATGTCACAGGTGATGAAAACAAGATCAGCATGAACTATCTGGATGTTCCTGTGGCCCTTATGTACAAATTTGAAGAATACGCAGGCGTGTTTGCCGGTGTATCTTTGGGTCTGAATCTGGACAGCGATGCGGAAGTCGGCAAAGTGAACGATGTCAAATCCCCACTGACTCCGATCATCTTTGGTGCAAGCTTCAAATTTGCTCCGCAGTTGGGTGCTACTTTGTATTATGAAACTGCCAGCGGTGATGCCGCAGACGGTTTGAAAAACTACCGCGCGGTGGGCGCGAACTTGCAGATCACTTTTGACTAAGATTTTTTGAAATAGGATTCGACGTGAAATTAGGTTCTCTTAAATCGTCTCAAAGCATGGATGGTGAATTGTGTGTGATCAGCCGCGACCTTAAAACCGCGGTGAAAGCCACAGCCATTGCCCCTTCCTTGCGTGAAGCGATGGAAAAATGGTCCGAGAAAGAAGCTTCCCTGAAGAAACTTTCTGACGACTTGAATGCGGGCAAAGCGGCAGGCGCTTTTGCCGTTAAAGAAGGTGACTTCCACTCTGCGCTTCCGCGCACATGGTTGTTCGCTGATGGTTCTGCCTTTATCTATCATATCAAGCTGGTGCGCATGGCGCGCAAAGCTCCGCTTCCAGAAACCTTGAGCACGGTTCCTCTGATGTATCAGGGCGAGTGTGGGCAGTTCCTGGCACCGACCGAAGACATCCCTCAGCGTGATTTCGCACACGGGACAGACTTTGAAGGTGAAGTGGGTGTGGTGACTGACTTTGTGCCAATGGGCGTGACCCCTGATGAGGCACTGAAATACATCCGTCTGTATGTCTTGATCAATGACGTGTCTTTGCGTGGATTGATCCCTGAAGAGCTGGCGGCGGGCTTTGGATTCTTCCAAAGTAAACCGGCATCAGCCTTGGCTCCGTTTGCCGTGACGGCAGACGAGCTGGGTGAGGCATTGAAAGACGGGCGCATTCATTTGCCACTCAATGTGAAGTACAATGGTGAATTCTTTGGTAAAGCCAATGCGGGCGCCATGCACTTCCACTTTGGACAGTTGATTGCTCACGCAGCAAAAACCCGCAATCTGGCGGCGGGTTCTGTGATCGGCAGTGGAACTGTTTCCAATGAAGATCACGCCAATGGTTCAAGCTGTCTGGCGGAAAAACGCATGATCGAGCAAATCGAGACCGGCGCGATTAAAACGCCATTTATGAAGTCCGGCGACACCGTTGAAATGGAAATGTTCAACGCCAAAGGTGAAAGCATCTTCGGACGAATCTTCCAGAAGGTGAAGGCCGTTTAAGCCTTCACCCTTCATTTCGGGCCCTTGTTTAAAGGGCCTGAATCACTCCGCACGCAATACGCGCACCCGAGTTTCCTGCCGGTTGGGATTTCAAATCATCCTTGTCCGCGTGAATAACCACCGCTTTACCAATGATGCTTTCAGCACCTGGTTTCATAGTCATGCCTTTGATCACCAGAGTTGTGATGGCTTTGGACTTGTTATCGGCAATCAGATTTCCCATATCACCGACATGGCGTCCATGACCGTCGTGACCCGCGTGAGATCCCTTGGTCGGATTGAAGTGGCCACCGGCTGAAGAAAAGTCCGCAGCAGAACAATCACCTTTTTCATGGATGTGGAATCCGTGAGGTCCCGGTTTGATGCCTTCAACCATCGTTTCGATTTTCATTTCGCCATCACCTTCGGTGAAGTGAATGATGCCTTTCAGTTTGGAACCTTTAATGGTTTTCAAAACTGCCTGGGCTTTTTGAGGAGCGGCTGTCGCCGTTGGGGTTGGAGTGGGTTCAGCAGGGGCAGGGGCTTCAGCCTTCTTGGATTTATGCATACAAGAAGTCATCGCAACGGCCAACAAACTGACAAGCAACATTTTCTTCATAGGGATCCCCTTTCAGTATTGTGCTGAATATTGTCACTGATCCCTGAGTTGATGTCATCAGCCATTCGCCAGATAGGCGATAATACCGACCACGATGAATGTGGTCAGATAGAAATAAATTACCACACGTCCTAAACGAATTTTCGGAGCCAGAATAGCTCTTGTTTCAAGAGTCGTCATAAAGACCTCCCTTTACTAGCCATTATTTTCTCATGGTTTTGTGTGCGCTCACCAATAGATAAAAGCTAATCCCCTCATAGAGAAAATCTTACGTCTTTTCCCCGTGATTTCGAGTTGGGGACGAATACAGAACTAAGTCCAGTTTTGAGAATGAAACCCCATTGAGAACGTCGGCATAGGGCATCAACCAGTGACCTGACTGAAAGCGACAGCCAAGCTTAAGAGGCAGAAGGAGTTCCCTATGATCAGTTTGTTTTTCTCTCTTCTAACCACGCTGTCTTTTGCTCAGCAAAAAGTGCAGGTGCAGACGTTCACTCCACAGGGCTTTGTAAAATCTGTTGAGCAAGTGCGAGTCGAATTCAATCAACCGATGGTTCGATTTGGCGAAATCAAACTGGATTCTCCGGTGCAGAGTTCGTGCTTTGATGCAAAAAAAGGACAGGGCCGCTGGATCGACACCCGGAACTGGGTGTTTGATTTCACTGAGCCCGTGGCTGGAGGACAATCTTGTGAAGTGAAGGTTCATGGTCAGATCTTCAGCTTCAACACAGGCGGCCCGCATATCAAAAATATCTTCCCGCAAACATATCGTGACATTGATCCCGAGCAAAGTTTTGTGGTCTTTGCCGACTCTCCGGTAAAAACAGAATCTCTGGCTGCGGGTGTTTACTTTGTGATTGAGGGTCTGGGGGATCGTGTCCCTGCGCAGGTGATCACAGGTGGGGAAGCGACAAAAACTTATCAGGCTGCCGAAAATGAATACAAGTACGAAAAAGAATTATTCAAAGGCGACTATGTCGTTCTGAAAGCACAGCGCCCTTTCCCGGCGGGTGCCAGAGTGAGCCTGGTATGGTCCAAGGCCGTGCAGTCACCATCCGGTCACACTTCGAAAGAAGATGAAGTGTATGAATTCAATGTGCGTGAGCCGTTTAAATTGTCTTTCAATTGCGATCGGGAGGCTGCGAACAGACCCTGTGTCCCTTTGATGGGGATGCGTCTGAATGCTTCAGCATCATTCCCGGCAAAGCTGGCACAGGAAATTTATATCCAGTCAGCCGACGGAAAAAAAATCAAAGCTGCGAATCTGGATGCCGCTGCGGGCGGAAAAGACAACGTCAGCTATTTGGAGTTTAAGGGCCCGTTTGTGGCCAACAGTCAGTACACTGTGGTGATTCCCGCAAAAATGAAGGACGAGGATGATCGCCTGTTGTCCAATCAATCCCAGTTCCCTTTGAAGGTAAAAACCGGCGAAGATCCATCGCTGCTGAAATTTGCCTCCACTTTCGGGGTGATCGAATCCGGTCCCGAGGCGGCCCTGGCGGTGACTTTGCGTCGCGTGGAAAAGTCTGTGGACACTCAGTTTGCGGGCTGGACAGGGCAGTTGAAGGCGAATGACTTTAAGTCCGTGATCAAGGCCTTGGGCGAAGTGATGCGAAACCCTTACGGTGAAGAAGCTTTGAAAAACTGGCAGGGGAAGGCCACACAGAAAATCAAAGTCGACAAGCCGGCAAAAGCCACAGACCTTGAGGTGGTGGGAATTCCGCTGAAGGCTTCTGGATTCTATGTGGTGGAAATGAAAAGCCCTCTGCTGGGACAGAACCTGCTGGATCAGAAAAAGCCATTCTATGTGCGTTCGGCCGGTCTTGTGACGAATATGTCTGTGCATGTGAAGCACACGCGCAATGAAGCCTGGGTGTGGGTGACGGAGCTTAAAACCACTAAAGTCGTCCCGGGTGCAAAGGTTTCCATCTTTGACAATGCCGGGAATGTTATTTCCAGTGCCACAACGGATGCGCGCGGATGGGCTTCCTTCAAGTTCGCAAAACCGGTGGATGACTGGGCGACGGATCCACAAAGCGGCTTTTACGGGGGCTTTTTTGCCATGGCGGAAAAAAGTGATGATTTCAGCTTCACCCATACCAGTTGGGACAAAGGCATCGAATCGTGGCGCTTCCAGATTCGTTCGGGCGACACGGATTCCCCTTGGCTGGGGCATGCGATTTTAGACCGCACACTTTTGAAACCTGAAGAAAAAATGTCAGCGAAAATTGTACTGCGCAAAACCAGCCTTTCGGGGTTTTCGTTGCCGACAGCAAATGAATGGCCGACCCGTCTGACGGTGGCGCACGATTCCGGATTGCAGACGTTCAAGCTGCCTTTGACCTGGAACAAACAAACGGGCGTAGCGTTGGTGACCTGGCCGGTGCCCGCTGGGGCGAAGCTGGGACGCTGGACCCTGACTTTGGAAAAAGACACGCCTTCAATCCAAATTGCTGTCGGTGACGTGGCTGTTGAAAACTTCCGCGTTCCATTGATGCAGGTAAGGCTGGATGGCACAAAACCGGTGTACGTGCAGGAAAAGAATATTCCCGTACAGGTGTCCGGAACATACTTTGCCGGCGGTCCTGCCGGGGACTTGCCAGTGAAGATGCGCTGGAATGTTGAGCCGGGCTATTTCTCGCCGCAAAATGAAGATTTCCAGGAGTATGCTTTTGCCAATGTAGCGGTCAGTGAGGGCCTGTTCCGTCAGGGCGAAGAAGAAATTCAGCGCCACGTCCCACAAAGTGGGACTCGTGATTTTAAGTTAAACAAGCAAGGCGTGGCCCAGGAATCAATCTCCGGGATTAAATATGCGGCCGCACCTCAGAATCTGCGTACGGAGATTGAATACAAGGACCCGAACGGAGAGATTCAATCACTCAGCCGCACCTTCCCTTTGTGGTCGTCGTCTCTGGTTTTGGGGATGAAGTCCCGCGGTTGGTCCGCGACTCCGGATAAAGTGGAGTTTGATGTTGTAGCCCTGGATCTGCAACAGCGTCCACTGAAAAATCAGAGTGTGCAGGTTGATCTGTATACCAGCCGTTACTACACCCACCGCAAGCGCCTGGTGGGGGGCTTTTATGCCTATGAAGATTTCCGGGAATATAAAAAAATAGGCGAGCTGTGCCGCGGGGTCACGGATGCCCAAGGCCAGTTCCTGTGTAAAGGAAAGACCAAGGCTTCGGGATCCGTGATTGCGGTGGTGTCCGGTAAGGATGCTCAAGGGCGCATAAGCTATAGTAACGTCACTCAGTGGATCATTCGCCCTGGGGAAAATCAGTGGTTTGGATCTGAAGACAATGATCGTGCGGATCTGATCCCGTTTAAGAAAACTTATGAGCCTGGCGAAACCGCAGAATTTCAGTTACGCACGCCCTTCCCGCAGACCAAAGTTCTGGTGACCGTAGAGCGCGATGGCATCCTTCACTCGGAAGTCGTCGATGTCAGCGGTGACAGCCCGGTGATTCGTGTGCCGATCAAAAAGGAATATGCTCCGAATGTGGTGGTATCAGCCTTTGCGATTCGCGGGCGACTGGCGGATCCAAAACCAACGGCGCTGGTGGATTTGGCGAAGCCTGCTTACAAGCTCGGTCTTGCACAAATCAAAGTCGGCTGGAAAGAAAACACTCTGAAAGTGTCGGTGGCTACGGACAAAAAGACCTACAGTGCCCGTCAGAAATCCCAAGTCACAATCAGCGTGAAAGACAGTCTGGGTCGACCGGCAGCCAAAGCGGAAGTGGCTTTGGTGGCTGTGGACGAAGGGCTGCTGGCTTTGCGGGACAATGATTCCTGGGATCTGCTGGGCTCCATGATGCGACTTCGTTCACACACGGTGCAGACAGCAACGTCACAGACGCAGGTGGTGGGTCGTCGCCACTTCGGTTTAAAAGCCGTACCTATCGGCGGTGACGGGGCGGGAGGTCTTCGCCGCGAACTGTTTGATACTCTGCTGTACTGGAACCCGAGTGTAAAACTAAACGCCAAAGGGGAGGCCAAGGTTGATATCAAGCTGAATGACTCCACCACGAGCTTCCGCATTGTGGCGGTGGCGCTGCAGGGGCAGGATCAGTTCGGCACCGGCTGGACATCCATTCAGTCTTCTCAGGAAGTCATGATTATGCCGGGCCTTTCTTCGGTCGTTCGCGACGGGGACGAATTCCAGGCGGGGTTCACAGTGCGCAATGCCTCGGATAAAATTCATGATCTGAATTTGACCCTCGCCGTGACTCCAAATGCGGGGACTCACCCGGCCCAGAAACTGCGCCTGGCAGCAGGCGAGGCAAAAGAGGTCTTTTGGAAGGTCAAAGTTCCGGCCGGTGCTTCCCAGCTTGAGTATATCTTAAGCGCCCGCACGGTTGATGGTCGCGCGGTGGATGAGATAAAAAAGACCCAGCAGATTCTTCCGGTGCGAGTGGCAAGAATTTATCAAAGTGAATTTGGCAACTGGCCGGACTTCAAAAAGCTTTCTTTGCAACAACCTGCCGGAGCGGATCAGGCAAAAAGCTCTATCGTTGTGGAACTGAACAGTTCCCTGGGTGGTTCGACGGAAGGCATTCGTGAGTTCTGGAAGAACTATATGTATTCCTGTCTTGAACAGCAGGTTTCAAGAGTCGTGTCTTTGAATGACAAAAAGGCCTGGCAGAAGCTGGAAGACAAGCTTGACACCTATTTGGATGGCAACGGGTTGTTGCGATATTTCCCGGGGAATGCAGTTTCTGGAAACGTGAACCTGACAGCTTATGTCTTGAATATTGCCCACGAGGCCGGCTTTACATTTAGTGATGAACATGAAAATCGCATGCTGGATGCGTTGAATGCCTACGCTGAAGGCCGTTTGCGTGAAAGTCAGGAATTCGATCGTGCCGACAGTGTTCTTAAAAAGATCACCGTCATGGAGACACTTTCCCGTTATCGCCGACTGAATATCGCAAGCATACCGACGATTGAATATTCGCCGAACCAATGGCCCATGTACACGTTGATTGAATGGTATCAGATTCATTTGTGGGAAAAAGAGGTGTCCGGTCGCGAACAGACTATGAAAGACATCGAGTCTGTCTTGCGCAACCGCTTTTACTTCTCCGCCAAGCGTTTGCAGTTCAAAGATGAGCGTTTGGAATCCATGCCATGGCTTATGCGTGACACAGAGAGCTCGGTCCTGCGCCTGATTCTGACCATGATGAAGCTTCCGCAATGGCAGTCCGATATTCCTCGCCTGTATCAGGGGGTATGGGGCCTGCAGCAAGAGGGGGCCTGGGCGTTGACTTCAGATAACGCCTGGGGCGCGATTGTGATGAGACGCCTGCAAGAACACTATGGCAAAGAAAAGGTCGAAGGGACATTCGTGGCCGAACTTGCCGGGGCTTCCGAGAAATACTCTTGGTCCAAGGGAAGCTCGGGTTCGTTAAGCCTTCCATGGCATCAGGACAAAGGCGAACTGAAGCTGGATCAGCAGGGCGCGGGTCGTCCGTGGATCACGGTGTCGGTGAAAGCCGCCGTTCCTGTGACCAAGCCGGTCTTTGCCGGATTTAACGTTGAAAAAATCATCACGCCTGTCGAACAGAAAGAAAAGGGCCGCTGGAGTGTCGGGGATGTCGCCAGGGTTCAGTTGAAAGTAAAAGCCAAAGCTTCGCAGACCTGGGTGGTGGTTGAAGATCCAGTCCCGACCGGGGCCAGTGTGATTCAGGCTTCTTATGCGACCTCGGTGGAAAGAAAGTCCGAGCTGATTCGTTTCTATCATTCCTGGTTCCCGCAGGATGAACAGGTGATGGAATACACATTGCGCTTCAATCAGTCAGGTACCTACGTACTGCCAGCACCGCGCGTGGAGGCGATGTACAGCCCGGATCTCTTTGCGGAACTGCCAGAATCCGTATGGAGTGTGCAATGAGAAAAAGACTGATCTGGGGACTTGTTGGGGCGGGAGTGCTGGGGCTGAGTGCAGGACTTGCAATTCTGGCCAGCGGGGTTCCGTCTTTGCCCTCTTATGAGTCGGTGAAAAAGTCCTATGTCAGTTCAGATTTATTTCTAGTGGATCGTAACGGAAAACCTTTACATCAATGGCGTCAGGATCTGAAAGAGCGCACTTTATTGTGGGCGGATCATAAAGACATTTCGCCGGCCATGATCGCGGCGCTGCTGAAATCGGAGGATAAAAATTTCTTCCGTCACTGGGGCGTGGATCCTGTGGCCATGGCGGCCTCGGTGTATCAGCGCAGTGTGAAGGATTCCCCGCGCGGGGCAAGCACGATCACCATGCAATTGGTGAAACTGCTTCATCCCCATAAGAAAACCTGGCAAGGGTTGGCTGGAAAAATGCGCCAGTCTGTGGCGGCGCTAAAACTTGAAAGCCAGTGGAGCAAAGACCAGATTCTGGAAAGCTATCTGAACCTGGTCAGCTTCCGTGGCGAGCTGCGGGGGGTGAACGCGGCGTCGTGGATGATGTTTGGAAAAAGTTCAGCGGATTTAAATCGTGTGGACTCAACACTTCTGTCCGTCCTGATTCGTTCGCCGAATTCTGAAACCGCACAATGGGAAAAACGCGCCTGCTGGCAGGAGCCGGATCTGTGCCCCAGCTTGAAGGACAGTATCAGTCGCATTCAGCCGCAAAAGATGATCACCCAGAATCAACAGGCCCTGCATCTTGCACAAAGATTTTCAAAAGAGGGGCGGCGCGGTCAGATTCAAACAACTCTGGATCGGGACTTGCAAAATTATATCCAGGAACAGATCACTTCCCAGATTCGCAGGCTTCAGGTGCAGAACGTGAATGATGCCGCGGTGATTGTGATTGAAAACCGCACGGGCGAAGTTTTCGCCTATGTCGGTGGATCTGGCGATCTTTCCAGTGCGCCTTATGTCGACGGAGTTCAGTCCTTGAGGCAGGCGGGATCGACGCTGAAGCCTTTCTTGTATGCGACAGCTTTTGAAAAGAATCTTTTAAAAGCCGAATCCTGGCTTGAGGATTCGGCCGTGGATATCGTCTTTGACCGGGGCGTGTACAAACCCCAGAACCATGACCGCCAGTTTTATGGCTGGGTGATGGTGAAGACCGCATTGGGATCGTCCTTGAATGTTCCGGCGGTAAAGACCTTCAAACTTTTAAACGATGATTCATTCTGGGGAAAGCTTAAGGCGTTGAATTTCAGAAATCTGGAAGAGCCTGAACACTACGGACCGGCCCTGGCTTTGGGGGTGGCGGATGTGACCTTGGAGGATCTGGCGCAAGGCTATCGAACCCTGGCCCAGGATGGTTTCTTGTCCTCGTTGAAATTTGAGCCTCTTCAGGAAACGGCCGAAGCTGTTGAGGTCTTTCAGGCAACCAGTGCGCGCGAGGTGAAAGAAATTCTGTCCGACAATCAGAACAGGGCTTTGGGGTTTGGACTGGATTCCGCCCTGGCGCTGCCGGGGGCGGCGGTAAAAACCGGAACCAGCAAGGACATGCGCGACAACTGGTGTGTGGGGATGAACGATCGTTTTACTGTGGGAGTGTGGGTTGGAAATTTCAGCGGTGAACCGATGTGGAATGTGATGGGAGTCAGTGGCGCCGCCCCGATCTGGAAGCGCACCATGATCTGGTTGCAGGATCACTATCCGTCTGAAACCAGACTGGCCGAAGCCGTTCCACCGCAGGAATCATCGCCGGAAGCTTATCCGGGGGCGCGCATCTTGTATCCTCAGGACGGCATGGTGCTGGCGCTGGATCCGGCAATTCCGCCGGGAAATCAAAAGATGCCTTTGCTGGTTGAAAATTCCTTAAAGAAGGATCTGTACTGGAAGATCAACGAAGACAAAAAAATAAAGGCGACCGATTCTTATTTGTGGTCGCCTTCGTTGGGTCGTCATCACTTTGTGCTTTATGAAGGTGACAGCAAAGTGGCCGAGGTCTCTGTTCTGGTAAAATAACTAGATGTCATAGTGGAACAAAACCGGAACCTGCATGTCCGGGTGAACGCTTTGTTTCACCGGGCAGGTCAGGGCGATTTCTTCCAGTTTTTTTCTGTAGTCATGCGGGATGCTTTGAGGCATGTGCAGCACCACATTCAGCTTCACGATACGGCGTGGGTTCACGCCCATTTCTTTTTCCACTTCAAAGCGCGCACCCTTTAGTTCCACACCGTCTTTGTCAGCGGCAATGGCCATCACAGTCATCATGCAACTGCCCATGGCAGCACCCACCAGGTCTGTCGGAGAAAAAGCTTCACCTTTGCCATTGTTGTCTTTGGGGGCGTCAGTTTCCAGTGCGGCACCGGACGGGCCGTGTTTGATTTCACTGTGTTTGTGACCTTGATAGACTCCGGACATTTTAACCATGGGGCAACTCCTGTGAAGTTAACATGGCCTCAAATCGGGAGCCGGTCAAATCTTAGGACGACATTTCCTCGATAATCTTGCGCAGTCTCATCTCAGAAGATTTGGACATATCCGCATAGATTTTACGAAGATGAGAGGATCTCACAGCATCGTTTTTGGAAGACTTCATCTCGCGCCCGAATTTCAAAGCCGCGCAGACGCTTTCGATCACGACTTTGCGTTTGGAATCCTTGGTGATGAAGTCAAAGGCGCCCAAAGAAAGTGCTTCCAGGGCGCGGGAATGATCTCCGTGAGCCGTTAGCACAACAAACGGGGTCATTTGACCCAATGAGCGAACATAGGCCAAAAACTTAAGACCATTCATGTGGGGCATTTCAATATCAGACAAGATGGTGTCGAACTCCTGGGCCTTCACGAACTGGAGGGCGGCAGAGCCGTCTTCGGCTTCCACGATTTCATCCACAAATTCTTTTAAGAAATGCTTCAACAGCTCTCGGATGTCGGAATCGTCCTCGACGATGAGCAATCGGCTTTTCTCTTCTTGTGGCGCAGCCATCCTTGGTTCTCCTACAGAGAGTATTTGTTAATGACTCCCAACAGGGTGTCCTTCTTAAACGGCTTGGCGATATGATCGTTGCAGCCGGCCCGCAAGGATTTTTGCCGATCTTCCGCCAAAGCGTGCGCCGTTAAGGCGATGATAGGAACCGGAGCCTTGTGACTTTCCTTTTCCCATTCACGGATTCGATCAGTGGCTGCATAGCCATCCATCTCAGGCATTTGCACGTCCATGAAGACGATGTCAAACTCACCTGACTTTATCTGATCTATGGCTTGAAGTCCATTCTCTGCTTCAATTATTTCAAACGGCTCGTTCTTAAGATAGTGCGTGAACAGGGTGCGATTGTCCTCGGTGTCATCAGCAATCAGGATCTTCACCTTGTGATTTGGATCACGCTGCTTCGGATTTACAAAATCCAGTTCAGGGGTGCGCATTGGCACCGGCTTGTGGTTCACCGGGTTGTAGATCTGTTCGCGATACGGAATTGTGAAAAAGAACGTCGTTCCAGTGCCCGGGCGGCTTTTAAACCAGATCTGGCCGCCCATCAACTCAACCAGGCTCTTGGAAATAGCAAGTCCCAGCCCCGTACCGCCATACTTTCGGGTGACGGAGTTGTCGGCCTGGGAAAACTTCTGGAAAATCATGTGCTGGCGGTCCTCAGGAATCCCGATGCCTGTGTCGGTAACGCTGATAAGCAGAGTGTCTTTTTTGGACGGATTCTTGCCGATGACCAGACGCACCTGGCCCTTATGGGTGAACTTAATCGAGTTCCCGATCAAATTGATCAGCACCTGGCGAAGTTTCGTCGGATCGCCCATCAGGTGAGGCGAAACTCCCGGAGCAATTTCACACATACAGCTCAGACCCTTTTCCAGGGCGCGTGGCTTCATCATGTCCTCAACGTCGGCGATCAGCTTCGTCATCTCAAACGGGATGTTTTCAATGGAAACTTCGCCGGCTTCGATCTTGGAAAGATCCAGAATATCGTTAATGAGCGACATCAGAACCTCGCCCGCTTTGCAGAAGATCGTCACATAGTACTTTTGATCGGCGTCCAGCTTGGTTTCTTTCAGCAGTTCTGCCATTCCCATAATTGCGTTCATTGGTGTGCGGATTTCGTGACTCATTTGAGCCAGGAATTCGGACTTGGCCTGCGAAGCCTTGAGGGCTTCGTTCTTGGTGGTGATCAGGGATTGCTCCACCCGACGAAGCTCGGTGATATCCTGAGTGGTGACGTACATGAACAGGGCATTGCCATAGTCGTCGTACTCGGTACGGCCCTGACAGCGCACCCAGATCAGATCGTTGGAATCCTGCTTTTTCATGCGCAGATCCACGTGGAAGGGGGCGATATTTTTGTGTGCTTCTGCCAGGGCTTTATCAAAGACCGGCAGATCCTCTGAAAGAATCAGCGAGCGGAAAAGATCATAGCTTGGAACGACATTGTCCGGGGTCAGGCCCAGCAGGTGGAATTCTTCCTCTGACCACAGGCATTTTCCGGTGCGGATGTCCCAGCGGAAGGATCCCGTTCTGGACAGGGACTGGGATTCTTTCAGAAGTTCCTCTTTCAGCTTCAGTTCTTTTTCGATTTCCTTTTTCCAGCGCATGTCGGTGCCCATCATGGCCAGAAGAATCTTCCCTTTGTTTTCAGTGTTGACGCGGGCCCAGGAAACTTCCAGCGGGACACGGTCGCCGGTGA
Organism: Bdellovibrio sp. BIS2; assembly: GCF_055398295.1. Taxonomy (NCBI): domain Bacteria; kingdom Pseudomonadati; phylum Bdellovibrionota; class Bdellovibrionia; order Bdellovibrionales; family Pseudobdellovibrionaceae; genus Bdellovibrio; species Bdellovibrio sp. BIS2. The sequence continues at coordinate 285,232 of NZ_AP035879.1, forward strand.
TTTTCTTTAAGGAAGCTTCCGCCGTGTGGGTGGACTTGTGGATGTCACGCTCGCGCAAGGAGTTTTCAATCACCGAGTAATCGGTTTCAAGCCACAGGCTGAGGTCGCTGTTTTTCAGAGTGTGCCCCGGGGCTCCGGTCAAAGACTGGGCGGTGGGATTGAAACCCCGCACGCGGAAGTTCTTGCGCAGGCTGTCTTCGACGTCCTCCACCTCGACGATGAAAAAGACTTCATTCAGGGAATAGACCACATTTTCCAGGAAGTCGCGCGCGGCCTTGGTTTTGCGGAAGTCCTCGCGGACCTCGTCGAATTTCTGGTACAGGTCTTTGTATTCATCCTCTTCCGGAGCGGGCAGGACTTCGCTGAAGTTGTGCGATTTCAGTTTGTCCATGCCGTCGGCCAGCACCTGCGACGGAAAGAACATGCGGCGATAAACCAGCCATGCTCCGGCTAATGCCAGACTCCACAGTAAAAAGCCTCCGATAAAGAACCACGGCAACTTGTAAGACAGCGGTGCCAGGCTTTCATTCAGATCCATTTTGCTGATGATGATCCAGTCGGTATTGTCAGCGACATTCACGCGCCCAGCGGACTGCAGGCTGCGTGTGCCCAGATAGTCTTCGCCGGAATCAAAGGCCACACCCCGCTCCATATAGCGGCGAACCTGAGTCGGCGGAAGGATCAAAGACAAAGAAGCCGAGCGGGATCGCTCAATACTTTCCAGGGCTGTGCGGGCGTCATCTTGCTGGCGAACTTTCTGAGCGAAGCTGTCGGGGCTTTCCAGATACATGCGCGGGTTGTTGCGCACAAACCCGTCCGTGCCGAAGGCGACAACTTCGCCGGTCATGCCAAGACCCAGTTCTTTCCATTTGCGATTGTGGGAAAGAATCTGATCAATACGATCCAAAGAAAGCTGGAAAACCAAAGTTCCCACAAAATTCGTCTGATCAAAAAGCGGCATTGTCAGGAAGGCCGCAGGTGTATGCCAGAAATGACTGATCGGAGTAAAATCAAAATACTTGGTGGCCCCTTTGGGGGCATTCAGAGACCAGCGATAGGCCTGAGCCAGACGGGAATTGGAAAGCGGGCCGGAAATAAGGTTGTCCCCCAGGGCCAGGGACTTTGCGGCTGAATAGGCCACCGTGCCGTTGGGTTCAATCAGCAGAACATCGCTCAGGTGAGAGCGCTCCAGAACATCGAAGAGTTTTGAATGAAGACTTTCGTAGCTGCGGAAATAGTCCAGCCCGGAAAACCCGCTGACGGAAGCTAGCTGAGGCAGGGGGCGGTTCTGGGTGCGGGCACTTTCCTGAAACTGATATTGCAAAAACAGCGGCAGGGCTGTGAATTGTTCCAGTATCCGGGGATAATCAGAGACCTGTGAGGGATTGCGCTCTTCCATTTCGTTGCGCCAGGCTGTGGGCTTTCCGTGAGAACGAAGCCAGGTCTGCAGTTGCTGGTGCTCTTGTGGATAACGGCGCAGGAACTGAAGAATCGGCGTGTATTCCGAAGTCAGAACCAGAGCGTTCTTCAGATAGGCAAATTCTTTTTGAATTTCATCGGACTTGAATTCACGAATCTGCACCAGACGTTCGCGGGTGCTTTGTTCCAGCGAAGAACTGCCCATCTTGTAACCAACAGTTCCGGCAATGAGCAGGGTGCCCAGTACCAGAACTGAGGTAAAAAGAAACAGGCGGTTCTTATGGTTCATAGGCTCCTACATCGGGACGTAATGAATCTCGATATTCAGAAAGTGAATGCGCATCTTCTTCACAAGTTCAGGCAAGGGGGTTGCGTCGTTTTTCTTCGCGGCAACTTCCATTTGCGCGGCAAGGTCGCTGAGTTCGGCAAAGCCGTATCCTGCAGCAGCACCTTTGATCTTGTGAGCCATTTGCGCGATAGACTGGAGATCGTTTTTCTCCACGAGAGCACTAAGGGACTCAATGTCCTTCTTCCGATTCTCAATAAACTGAGGAATCAGATCTTGTAGATCAGCATCGATTTCAACCTTAACCTTAGACATTTCCATGCCCTCCTTATCCTCGAAAACTGCTCAGGTTTACAATTCATATTAGTTTATGACAGTGTTTATTGCATACATTTAATACCAAGAGTAAATTCGATGAGAAATCTGTGAGGAGAAGCGCCTTGTTGAAGTTTTTTCTTGTCGTCCTGTTCCCGTTTCTTTTGATTACATGCACGTCACAAAAGGAGCTGGGAAGCCGTGAAAAGCCTATTCAGTTTGCACTGGTTCCAGGCCAGGATTCGGCTGTGCTTATGGAAAACGGGAAGCTGCTGGAAAAGTGGATTCTGGAAAAGTCCGGTTTGCATGTGCGCATGCAGGTGCCGGTCAGTTATGTCGCCGTGGTAGAAGCTATTGGCTCGCAGCGCGTGGATGTGGCGATCTTAAATACGTTCGGCTATGTGCTGGCTCACGACAAGTACGGGGCTCAGGCCAAACTGATTGGTGTGAACCGCGGCATCTCTGAATACTGGGGTCAGATCATCACTGCCGATCCCGGAATCAAAAGTGTGAACGATCTGCAGGGTAAGAAGTTTGCTTATGTCGATCCGGCATCCACCTCCGGCTATATTCTTCCGGCGAAACTTTTCAAGGATCAGAACATCAAACTGGGTGACACTGTCTTTGCCGGTAAACACGACAGCGTGGTGATGATGGTTTATCAGGGACGTGTGGATGCCGGGGCCACGTATCACACTCCATCAGAGGACGGCATTCCCCAGGACGCGCGCCGGCTGGTCAAATCGCAGTTCCCTGATGTTTATGAAAAGGTTCGTATTGTTCAAAAGACTGAATCCATTCCCAGCGATCCGGTTGTCTTTCGCAAGGATTTTCCGGCGGATCTCAGTGCCCGTCTGATCGCCGCTCTGAAAAGCTTCCCGTCCACTCCGGAAGGAGCGAAGGCCCTGAAAAACCTCTATCACCTGGAGGGATTCAAGGATTGTTCGGACAAGGACTATGAAAAGGCCCGTAAAATTCTTTTGGAAATGAGCCAGCAGGTTCAAGAACCCGCAAAGTAATCAGTGACTTACAGTCTTTTCGCACTCGACCTTGAAAAAGCGGCCTGAGTGCGGTTTAATGACTTAATGAGCCGCGCAACATTCGCAAATCTTATTCTGAGATTCTGTTGCAGCAGAGAAATTCTGCTGAAGGCCTAGTTTTACCTTTTCGTTCCCCGCATTTTTAAAAATCAAATCAACTTAACAACAGCTCTTATTCCTTTAGGAGGAGTTATGAACAACAACACAGAACCTCGCATTCTTATTACTGATCAGGATTTCCATCGTCTGTCCGCTTTGGTATCTCAGGTGGAAGGTCCTTTTGCTGAAGCTTTGGAAGAAGAGCTCAGCCGCGCCAACGTGATCGCGCAAAAAGAAATCCCTAAAAATGTCGTGACCATGAATTCCCGCGTGCAATTCCTGGATGAAGCTTCCGGTCAGGAAAGTGAAATGACTTTGGTGTATCCGCAGGATGCAAAACTGGAAGAAGGACGCTTGTCGATTCTGGCGCCGGTGGGGATTGCGCTTTTGGGCTTGAGTGTTGGTCAGGAGATCAACTGGAAGCTTCCTAACGGTCAAAGCAAGAAGCTGAAAGTGCAGGCCGTGACCTTCCAGCCGGAAGCCTCAGGCAACTTCGATCTTTAATCACGAAGCTCTCGGCAGACGAGAGCTTTCTTTTCCTCATTCTTGGTGTAGGTGGCTTTGAATTCACGGCCACCTTGTGAATAGGAAAGCTGCGCATCGACGCGGATGTCTTTGGAGTTCCACAGTTGAACGTAGGTTTGATTGTCCAGAAGAGGAATCTGATAAACCCGGGCCGGCGTGCTTTCCACCACCACCAGATTTTGCAGCAGATCGATTTTGCCCATCTGCATGTTTTCCGCAGGATCGAAATATTTCTTCATGCGAATGGATGAAAAGTTTCCGTACTCGCCGTCAAAGCGGCAGGTGTAGACGGAACTTTCTTCAGCTCCAGCCGTGACAGCACTTGTGATGATTAATCCCAGCAGCAAGATTCTCATATAAATCTTATCGTGTTTCAGGCCTTCGGGCTTAACGCCCGGCAACTGGTCTATGGCCCAGTTTCAAAGTCTTGACGACGGAAAAAGCCGGGCGCATTTTGAATGAATCCCAGAAGGAGTCAATCATGCGTGTTATTGAAATCACCCAGCCCGGCGGACCTGAAGTTTTAAAAGTGCGTGAGCGTTCAAAGCCTGAACCGGCTGCCACCGAGGTGTTGATTGAGATTCATGCCAGCGGCGTGAATCGTCCCGACTGCGCGCAAAGACAGGGATCTTATCCGCCTCCGCCAGGGGCGTCGGATATTCCGGGGCTTGAAGTGGCGGGCAAAGTCATCGCCGTTGGCGCGGAGGTCACTCGCTGGAAAGTGGGCGAAATGGTTTGTGCGCTGGTCACCGGTGGGGGTTATGCCGAATATGTGGCGGCGCCGGAAGGGCAGTGTTTGCCGATTCCTGAAGGCATGAGTGTGACAGAGGCTGCAGCATTGCCGGAAACCTTCTTTACTGTCTGGACGAATCTGTTTGAAAGTGGGCGCCTGCAAAAAGGCGAGACCGTTTTGATTCACGGCGGGGCCGGAGGCATCGGCACCACGGCGATTCAGATGGCGGCGTCTTTGGGGGTTCGGGTCTTTACGACGGTGGGAAAAAAAGAATCCGTGCAGACGTGTCTGGATCTGGGCGCTGAAAGGGTGATCCTTTACAAGGAAGAGGACTTTGTCAGCGTGGTGAAAACACTGACGGCGGATAAAGGTGTGGATGTCATTCTGGATATGGTGGGTGGAGACTATTTCGCCCGAAACATTGAGGCGCTGGCGATGCAGGGACGGCTGGTGCAGATCGCCACTTTGCAGGGGGCGAAGGTGGAACTGGATTTGCGCAAAGTGATGTTTAAGCGACTGACTTTGACGGGCTCAACCTTGCGCGCGCGTCCGGTGGCGGAAAAATCCCGTATTGCCGATGCTTTGCTGAAAAATATCTGGCCGCTGCTGAATAAAAATCAAATGCGCCCGGTGATTTACAAAGTTCTTAAGCTGGAACAGGTCGCAGAGGCCCATGCGATGATGGAAGCCAGTCAGCACACTGGAAAAATTGTGCTGACGGCCCGCTAAACGGGACTATTCCAAGTGCTCTCTTTGACGGGAGCTCTTGTCACATTTGCCGGTAAAGGCATGATTCTGAGCGCGCTCTTTGGGCGCGTTTTCAAAGAAGCGGCGAAGGCCCGGAACGTTTACGTCAATCATTTGTTTCATCTGATTCTGGGACGGAGAATGAGTCGTACCCATTTCAAAGAGCAATGACCATACGCCGTGCTTCCAATAAGCGTAATCTTCAAAGGCGCCATCGGCGGCGTAAAGAAGCTCTTTGGAATTTCCAACCTGATAACCGCTTTCCACGACGGCATCTTTGGAAAGACCGATGAAGGTGCTGTCATAGGCGGTTTCCGTGTCACGGGTTGAGAAGCCCCATGGATAAAGAACGGCCGGCCAGTGGGTGTGCAAGGTGGCGGAGCTGACGATGTTGGCTTTTTCCAGGAACTCCGCCAAAGCTTTGGTGGCCTTGGAGCGGTGAGAGGCGCCGTTCACACAAGGGCCTGGATAGTCACGGTTGGGATCCACAGATCCGCTGGAGGTGCGCTCGTAACGGTTGCGGGAGTTGTAGCCGGAAATATTCAGAACCGGAATGACGTAAACCGTGTGACCCGGAATCGGATTTCTGGCAAAGGCTTCGGCAGCACCCAGGGCCACGGCGGTGGAGCCGTACTCGTTCCCGTGGTGAGTGGCAACAATCAGATCGGCAATTTCACCGTTTCCGATTTTAAGACCTGAGATCATCTGACCGGAATCAGACTGACCGATATCGATCCATTGAGCGTTGGTGGGATTTTCCTGAACAATGCGGCGAAGAGTGTCAGTCACACTCACGTAATTGCTTGCAGGAGCGGCTTTCGTCATCAGAAATAAAGACAGAATCATTTCTAGCATGAATTCAGGCTGGGCGCGTTCCTGTCTTAAGTCAAAAGCCCCTCTCCCAATCTGGATCAAGGTCCAAAAGGTACCTGCTTACTTTTTCCGAAGCGCTGTGCCAGAGTCAATAGTATGAATTTTCCCGCACCGTTTGTGAAAAACATCCGCGACACTTTTGGTATTGCTGGCGAAGAGTGGCTGCAAGGCCTTCCGTCTTTGTTGCGCGGGCTTTGTGAACGCTGGGATCTGACGATCACCGGGCACGCCGAAGATCTTTCTTATAACTTCGTGGGATATGCGCGCACCAATGCGCAAAAAAATCCTGTGGTGCTCAAAGTACTTTGTCCTGATGGAATTCTGGATAAAGAGCTGCAATGGCTTAAATATTATTCCGAAGTCACTCCGGCAGTGCTGGCGGTGGAATCGGATCAAAGCGCTTTTATGATGCAGATGGTGTCACCGGGCAGTTCACTGAAATCACTGGTGAAGGCCGGTAAAGATGACGAAGCCACGTCAGTGATTGCGCAAATGATCCGGTCTTTGGGTAAAGAGCGGCCCGCGGGGACCCTGCCTTACAAGCATGTGCGCGACTTCCTGCCGACACTGTCACTGTTGCACGGAAAACTTTCTTCAGAGCTGGTGCTACTGGTAGCCGTTCTTTATGACGAACTTTGTATGACGGCTCCGCGCGATGTGCTTTTACACGGGGACCTTCATCATGACAATATTCTGGCTTCTGCCGACGGCTGGAAGGTCATTGATCCACATGGATATGTGGGTGACCCGGCCTTTGAAGTCGGGGCGATGATTTCAAATCCGCTGGATTGTTATCCTTCAGGACAACCACTGGAAAAGATTCTTGATCAGCGTCTGGACATTCTTTATCGCGAGCTTGCGATGGATCCTTATCGTATTTTGGGATGGACATTCTGCTATTCGATGCTGTCAGCCGCCTGGAGCATTGAGGATCGACAAGAGGTTCCGGAAAACCTTCTGCAGATTGTGCGGATCCTTGGCAGTAAGATCACGTCATAACCTGACGGAATACACGCGGACAAAAACTTCCACTGTAACTAGAATGAAGGCAGGGGGCGTTTATGTTGAATGAAAATCCTCTGGGCGAAATTCAAAAACTTGAAAACGACATTTATCGTTTGCAGCGCCGTCTTGAAGTCTTAAGAAAAGAAAATCCACCATTGGAAGTCAAAAACTACATTTTCAAAAACCTTCACGGAGAAGTGACCTTGCGTGATCTTTTCGATGGCAAGGATCGGTTGCTGGCCATTCACAATATGGGGCAGGGTTGTCGTTCATGCACAATGTGGGCGGATGGTTACAATGCTTTTTTACCGGCGCTGGAAGAACAGTTCGCCGTGGTGATGTTTTCAAAAGATCCTCCTGAAATACAGCGGCGTTTTGCCAATGATCGGGGCTGGCGCTTTAATATGGTTTCCCACGGTGGGGGACTTTACATCCGGGAACAAAGTGTAGTGCCGGGAAAAAACAATATGCCGGGCCTGGTGTACTATGAGCGGCGCGGAGAGCGCATCTTTAAAAAGAACAGCAGTGTGGTGGGGCCGGGGGACACATTCTGTCCGGTGTGGAGTCTGCTCAGTCTGGCCGGTATCGGCATGGATGAATGGACGCCCCAGTACCATTACTGGAGCCGTCCTGAAAGAATGGACGATGGAGGCATGAACCTCAGTCTTTAGCCGAATTTTCCGGCTTGATAGTCCTCGATAGCCTCGATGATTTCTGCTTTGGTGTTCATCACAAACGGTCCGTGGGAAATCACGGGTTCATTGAAAGGATCAGCATGGGCAAAAAGAATCACAGCATCTTCTTCCGCATTGACCCGCAGGGTATCACCGTCGTTGTTAAACTCAACCAGTTGAAACCGCTCGGCAGTCTGACCGTTGACGGTCACCGAACCGCGCACGACATAAAAGAAAATATTCCGCGGGGCTGAGACTGTCAGATCCAACTGGGCGGAGGCCTTCAGGTGAAGCAACTGGCACTGGATGTCGACCAGGGGTTCAAAGGCGCCCTTTTCCCCCAGCCAGGATCCGGAGACGACTTCCACAGTCACTTTGCCGTCATCGGTTTTGATCTTTGGAATGTCCGGGGCCTGCAAGCCCCTGTAGTTGGGCTTGGTGCGTTTGAGTTTTGCCGGAAGATTCACCCACAGTTGCAGGATTTCCAGCGGCCCGCCTTTCTTCATGAATTCTTCTGAAGACACTTCTTCATGTATCAGGCCATCCCCGGCGGTCATCCACTGCACGCCACCGGCGTTGATCACACTTTCATGCCCGCCGCTGTCACGATGGGCGATGTCGCCTTCCAGAATAAAGGTCACGGTTTCAAAGCCGCGGTGCGGATGCGGGCCAAAAGGCAGACCGTGATTCGGTGAAGGGTAAGTTTGCGGCCCGTGATGATTCAAAAACAAAAACGGATCCACGATGCGCACTTGATGGGTGGGAAGTGCGCGTCGGGTGATCAGGTCGTCAATATCCTCACGGATTGCGGAGGCCACTTGCTTTATTGATCGTTGCTTCATCCGGTTCCTTTTCCGCCAGCCAGGCACGGGCCTGATCCAGCTCTTTGCGGGTGAAAACCTCAATGTCAGTGCCCACAATCGGATCAAAGAAATTACTGACGTTTTTCACCCAGTGGATGTCTGTAACTATAGCAGCTTTCGGGATTTTCTTGAGATTTTTTATGCCAAAACGAAGGTCTTTCCAGAAGGCCGCAAGTTCGATCTTGCCGATGTCACGAACTTCTTCCAAGACGCTGACTTCACCCCAGTCATCAATGCGTTTTTGTATCAGATTCAGAAGGGGTACAACGGAATCCTTACTAATATCCCCGTCGACCAGAATTTCTATGTATTTGAATTCGGGGTGTTCAGCGGTCACTTTCAACATGGCAAACTCCTTCTTGCAGATGAGCTTGTTATCGTCTTTCACAAGGCGGAACGGGGACAAATTAAATTCCCCCTCCTTGTTGAACAGCAAAGTGCGTGGTAGCGTTCAGACATGAAATCAATGACTTCCGTTCTTCCCAGTGTGGCGACAGGCATCGTGGCGGTGCTGGTGGGCTTTGCAAGCTCCGTGGCTCTTCTTTTTCAGGCAGCGCAGGCAGCGGGGGCGACCACGTCCCAGGCCAGTTCCTGGGTCTTTGCGGTTTGTGTTGGAGCAGGGTTGGTTTCCATTCTTTTCTCGTGGCATTACAAGATGCCGATTCTGGCTGCGTGGTCCACGCCGGGCACCGCCCTGTTGGTGGCAAGTTTTGCGACTCCCATCCCGATGCCCGAAGTGATTGGGGCCTTTGTTTTCTGTGGAGTGCTGATTGTGCTTTCAGGGATTACGGGGATTTTTGCCCGCGTGGCCAACCGTATTCCGGTGGCACTGGCCTCCGCCATGCTTGCGGGAGTGTTGGTGCGTTTTGGAATGGACGTGTTTCATTCCTTAAAAGCCCAGCCCGTGATGGTGTTGATCATGCTGGCGGTATATTTTGCCGCCCGTCGTTTCAGTCCGCGCTTTTCAGTGCTGTTTGTGCTGCTGGCCGGGGTGCTGGTGGCCCAAGCGCAGGGGATGCTGGATTTTTCTTCGGTACAACTTGAATTTGCCCGTCCTGAATTTGTGGTGCCTGCATTTTCTTTCCCGGTAATGATCGGTATTGGCCTGCCTTTGTTTGTGGTGACGATGGCTTCTCAGAATCTGACGGGGGTGGCGGTGTTGAAAGCGTCAGGCTATCAGCCGCCGATTTCACCAGTGATCACGGGAACAGGTTTTGCGACTTTGTTGTTGGCTCCCTTTGGTGCATTTTCGGTGAACTTTGCAGCGATCACCGCGGCGATTTGTGCCGGGCCGGAGGCGCACCAAGACCCAGCCAAGCGCTATATCAGCTCTATTTCTGCCGGTGCTTTCTATTTGCTGATTTCACTTTTTGCCGCCTCGATCATGGCGGTGTTTGCGGCTTTCCCCAAAGAGCTGGTTTTGTCAGTGGCAGGCATTGCCTTGTTTGCGACGATTGCAAACGGCTTGGCTTCAGCGATGCGTGAAGACTGGAGTCGTGAGGCGGCATTGCTGACATTCCTGGTGACCGCTTCGGGTGTGACCTTGTGGGGGATCGGTTCGCCATTTTGGGGCTTGGTGGCCGGAGGCATCGGCCTTGTGGTGACAAGGCCTGCGAAATAATTAAATCAGAACCAGATGGCGTTCCACTTCCAGTACTGGAGAACTCAGCGGCTGGATGGTGACTTTCAGGTCTTTGAACTTCTTGCGCGCCAACGCGACTTCTTCGTCGATCTTTTCTTTACGGCCCTTCAGCAGGAAGTACTTGCCGCCTTTTTTGTAGTAATCACGGCTGAATTCCAAAATCACATCCACCGGCTTGAAGGCGCGGGAAGAAACCACTTCGATTCTTTCAAGCTTTGGCGGGATCTCGCCGTGAATGCGCAGGTTCGGCGCGATGCTGACGCAGCGATTTAAGAAATCCTGTTTCAGTTTGGATTTTTCAAACAGATGATATTCCACATTCGGGAACTGGATCGCATAGATCACACCCGGCAGGCCCCCGCCGGAACCAAAGTCCGCCGCGACTTTCACATCTTTGGGAAAGTCTTTGATCGGCAGCAGACAGTCGATGACGTGATTGTCGATCAGTTCTTCGTAGGTCATTTTTCGGCTGATCAGATTCAATTCTTCATTGGAGGACCACAACAGATCCAGATAGGCCTTCAATTGAGGCAGAGCTGCTTCGTTGAAACCAAGCTGTAAAAAGACCGGACGACGTTTTTCGAAATGTTCAGACATTCCCCAGTTGTAAAGACTTCGCCGCCAAAAGGGAAGTTCAGACTCTGGACCGGCTCACTTTTTTGTCGTGAACCGGCCTTCAGTGTGTAGGAAATCCATGATTTCAGGTTTACGGAAAAAGGCCCAGAAAATTACAAAAACTTCGACAGTTTGACCAACAGTCAAGCACCGGGATTTTTTTGCCGATGGGTTCAGAATGAAAAACACCCCTCAACACAAACTATTTTTCGTAGTCGCCCTGTTGCTTGTTGTTCAGATCCTGGCGGGTTGTAAATCCTCTAGCTCCACGACGGTGGGTTCTTCGGAAAACTCCTCGTCGTCGACTCCTGATACCGGCACCACGACGCCGGACCCTGTGGAACCAGAGGTGGTTCCGCCGGTGACGCCTCCTTCCGTGGATAATAATCTGCGCGAAGTCATTCCTTTATGGGAAGACAAGGTGACTGACGGCAAGGCCTGGTCCACGCACGTTTACAGTGCATTGGATAAGCTGGGCCCAAATCTGCTGGATGTGATCCCCGCCGACCGCAGCTTGTTCTGTCCGAAATATTCCAGTTTGTCCTATGCCCAGCGCAAACAATACTGGGCCTTCATGCTGTCGTCCATGGTCAGATTTGAGAGTAACTTTAAAACTGAAACATCCTATACCGAGGACTTCAATGACAGTAACGGCAAGCGCGTGATCAGTCGTGGTTTGCTGCAGATTTCCATCGAGTCCGGCAACGCCTATGGTTGTGGTTTTAAGTCCACCAAAGATCTTCACGATCCGTTGCAAAACCTGAGCTGTGGTATCAGAATTCTGGATCGCTGGGTGGGCCGTGACGGGCGTATTGCCGGTAAAGTGAGCGGGGCGTGGAAAGGTGGCGCCCGGTACTGGTCGGTGCTGCGTGCCGGTGACAAGACCAGCTATAAGTCCATTGTGAGCTGGAGCCAGAATCTGTCCATTTGCAAGTAGATCATTTTGATCTTCACCGGATCGGTGCTATGCTGGGTTCGCTTAAACAAAAGGAGCATCCATGGCATCGATCACACTCAAAGGCAATCCCGTTAATACTTCCGGCACTCTTCCAGAAGCGGGCACTGCCGCCAAAGACTTCAAATTTGTGCGCAACGATCTTTCTGAAGTTTCTTTGAGCACCTATGCAGGCAAAAAGAAAGTTTTGAACATCTTCCCAAGCGTGGACACTGGCACTTGTGCGGCGTCTGTTCGTCGCTTCAATCAGGAAGCCTCTAAATTGGACAACACGGTTGTTCTGAACATTTCTGCGGACCTTCCGTTTGCTCAAGCCCGTTTCTGCGGTGCTGAAGGCATCAAGAACTGCGAGACTGTTTCCACTTTCCGCAGCTCTTTCGGCAAGGACTGGGGTGTTCAGATCATGGATTCCCCGCTGGCAGGCCTTCTTTCCCGCGCGGTGGTGACCCTTTCTGCTGACAACAAGATTTTGTATGTTGAGCAGGTGTCCGAGATCGTCAATGAGCCGAACTACGAAGCGGCTTTGGCGTCTTTGAAGTAATCAGGTCTGTTATAATTGCAAAGCGGCTTTGGGCGAAGGCTTAAAGCCGCTTTTTTTTGTCTCTTTTCAACAGGTTGTGGTACACCTGCCCGCTATGAAATTGCATAATTCCCCCGTTCGCGCCCATAGCTTTCAGGAAATGAACCTGGCACCCGTGCTGATGCCGGCTTTGACCAAAATGAAGATCTCCAAACCGACGCCGGTACAAAGCCAGGCCATCCCGGCAAGCCTGGATGGTTCTGATATCATTGCCATCGCTCAGACCGGCAGTGGCAAGACGTTGGCTTTTGCCTTGTCTTTACTGACCACTTTGCAAAGAAAGCCCGAGGCGCGCGGCCTGATTCTGGTGCCCAGCCGTGAAATGGCCCAGCAGATCTACAAAGTCTTTCTGGAACTTTGTGCAGAAATGCCGGTGTCTGTGTGCCTGGCAATCGGCGGGACCACGGGTTCAAAGCAAGCCAACCAACTGAAGAAAAATCCGCGTCTGATCATCGCGACGCCGGGTCGCATGAATGACCATCTGTCCGGCAACAAGCTGCTTTTGCAGAATGTGGAAGTGATCGTCCTGGATGAAGCCGACCGCATGCTGGACATGGGCTTTGCCCCGCAGCTTCGCACGATTCAAAGCACTCTGCGTGGTCCGCGCCAGACAATGATGTTCTCGGCAAGCTTTGGTTCCAATGTGGAATCCATCGCACAATTGTTCATGAAACCTGATGTGGTGATGGTGCGTTCAGAAAAAGCCGAAGCGCCGGTGGAAAGCCTGAAACAAAAGGTTCTGTTCCTGGATCGTTCGATGAAAAATGACCGTTTGCTGGATGAACTCAACGCCACTCGCGGCGGTGTGATCGTCTTCACGGGCAATCAGGAAAACTGCGAGGCAGTCGGGAACTATTTGAAGGAATACGGTTTTTCAACCGACCTGATTCACGGCGGGCTTTCTCAAGGGCAAAGAAACCGTGTGGTTCGTGGCTTCCGTGAAGGCGAAATCCGCATCGTCGTGGCAACCGACCTGCTGGCGCGGGGCCTGGATGTACCGCATGTGGATCACGTGGTGAATTTTGATCTGCCATTCCAGTCAGAGGACTTCCTGCACCGAATTGGACGGACCGCTCGCGCGGGCCGTGGTGGTGAGGCCATCACCTTTGTCACACCGTCAGACACACGCATGTACGCCAAAATCAAAGGCTACTTGCAGGGCGCTCAGGAAATCAAAGTCGATCCGACTTTTGCGTTCATTGATCGCTCGAAAAAGTTTGATAAAAACAAACCTGCCAAAGGCAATGAACCTCCTCGCCGGAATGCGCCGGGGAAACCTCAAGCCGCGAAAAGCGCGACCCCCGTGGGAAAACCTAAAAGCAAAGGCGGCAAAATCAATCCCTTTGCCGGTAAAACTGTAGCGCCCCAAAAATCAGGACCGAAGAAGTCAGGATTTGCGAAGAGAAAATAAAGAAATGGCTCTCTGAAAACAGAGCGAGTGTGACTCACCCCGATGAACGGCTTGATGTATTTTGACTGATTTCAGTGTCAGTTCGGCGGTGAGCGACTTGAGGCAGTGTTTTGTATACTTTCTTCATATGCCGATTTGGCTATATCTATCGCCACTCGCGTGTGTTCTACTAAGGATCACACTGTCGTTCACATAGTTCATTAGATGTCCTTTTGTCTTCTGCGAATGGCCCCCAAGCTTTTAACGGAGGCAAAAAATGGGAAAAAAAATTTACGTCGGCAATCTTTCTTTCAATGTCGATCAAGATCAACTAAATGATGTTTTCGCGGAGTTCGGCACTGTTGATTCTGTCAACATGATCACGGACCGTGAAACAGGTCGCAGCAAAGGCTTCGCTTTTGTTGAAATGTCCACTGATACCGAAGCTCGCGCCGCAATTGAGAAATTGAACGGTATGGAGTTGGCGGGTCGTGCAATGAACATTTCTGAAGCTAAACCACAAGAACCACGCTCTGGTGGCGGCCCACGTCGCAATGGCGGCGGCTTCGGCGGCGGCTCTCGCCGTTCTTACTAAGAACCATGGGAAGGCCGGTTCCTCAAAAGACCGGCCTTGTTTTTTTTAAAGTGCAGGGAGGCCTATGGCAAAGGACGATTTGGTAAGTATTGACGGAAAAGTATCTGACATGTCCGGCGGGGGTGTTTATTTCATCACTCTTGATAACGGTGTTGATATTCGCGCGCGCTTGTGCGGAAAAATGAAAAAGTTCAGAATCAAAGTTGTGGTCGGTGACCGTGTCACCGTGGGTTTGTCACCTTATGACCCCACCCACGGACTCATTACTCATCGCTTTAAAGCCTAATAATTTTCCAGGATCCTTAAGGCGCGAATCGAATTTAGAAACGATTCGCGTTTACAATCGACATATCAATAAACGGTTTCTTGCCTTCGATAAGATCTGCGACCAGCAGTCCTGTGCCGGCGCCGCTTTGCAGTCCCAGCATCTGGTGGCCAACGGCCAAAACCAGATTATTCAGATTGTTATGATATCCAATCAAAGGCACACCATCCGGAGTGCACGGGCGAAGTCCCGCCCACAGTTCCTGGACTTGAAGCTCTTCAGGCAAATGCAAGAATTCTTTCGCACCTTTTTTGATGCTCTCGACACGTCTTTGCGTGATCGAGAAGTCCTGATCGACCAGTTCCAGGGTGCCGGCAATGCGCAGAGAGTTTTCGCGTGGGGTGATGGCGATCTTTTTTTCGACCAGCATGATCGGGTACTGCGGTTGCTTTTCCAAGCTCGGAACGATCATCGCATAACCTTTGCCACCCAGAATCGGCACACGCAGACGCATCATCTTGGCCATGGATTTGGACCAGCTGCCGGTGGCCATGACAATCTGCTTGGCGCGAATGGTGCCTTGGGATGTTTTTACGGACTCAATGCAGTTGCCGGAGATTTCCATATCCTGCAGTTCGCAGTTTTCTAAAATCTCGCCGCCGTGTTTGCGGATTTCTTTGGCCAGCGCCTGGACCACCAGATAGGGTTCAGCCATGGCTTCTTTATCAAAGTAAACGCCGCCCAACAGGGGACCTTTCAATGCGGGTTCCATCTGCTGGATGTCGTCGCCATTCAAAATCCTGCCCGTAACACCGATGTCTTTGACGTATTCCAGCTCCTCAACGGCGGCGGCCACACCGGCTTGGGTGCGGCTGACCATCATCAGACCTTTTTGCTGGAAACGGATTTCTGGATAAAGCTGTCCCAGCTTTTCATATTCAGTCAGGCTTTTCTGGGAAAGCACCACCAGGGCATCCACCGCGCGGCGGGCCTGGGTGGCGTTCATGTTCTTCATAAAGTGGTACATCCAGTTCGCCAGATCCAAAGACAAAGAAGGTTTGATGTAAAGAGGACCCTCTGGATTCAGCAGCCACTTCATTGATTTTATCAGCATTCCCGGCATTGGCAGAGGCATGGCAAAACAAGGAGTCATCCATCCGGCATTGCCGTAAGAGCAGCCTTTCCCCACGGTGCCTTTATCAATCACACACACTTTGGCGCCACGACGAGAAAGTTCAGCACCCACAGACGCGCCAATAATACCGGCGCCTACGACCAGAATATCCACTTCTTTATTTTGCATTTCTCTATTTGATGAAGTTTCGTACCCAAAAGCAAGAGGGCTGGTCCTGAAAGTTCTCGGTCATGAGAATATTTGCGTTTAGTGAAGGTCGTCGTGAACGGCCGCTGGACGATAGCGCAGGAATACGTTTCCGTTTTTAAAACTGCGACACTCTATCAGCTGCAGATCCCGGCGGGACTTCAATCCGTCAAACTGGGACCGTCCAGAACCCAAAAGAAGAGGCAGCACCACAACGGAATATTCATCAATAAGTTTGGCCTCGGCCAGCTGGGCAACAATGCTACCACTTCCCAGGATGGCAATGTCCGGGCCGTTTTGCTTCTTTAGTTTTCTGATTTCACTGACCAGATCACCTTTGATCAGTTCTGAGTTTTCCCAGGTCACTTCGTTCAGACTGTGCGAAACCACGTATTTTTTCATGCGGTTCATGCCCTCGGCAATTTCCGGCATGGCCTCTTTGGCGGAAGGTGTCGGCCAGAAGCCGGCCATCATGTCGTAGGTCTTTCTTCCAAACAGCAGGGCTCCTCCACCTTTGGCATTTCCGGCGACGAAGGCGGTGAATTCGGTGTCTTGTTCCTGATTATGGGCCCAGCTCATGTCTGAGTTTTTATCCGCAAAATAGCCATCCAAAGAGACGGAGTTAAAGACGGTGATGGTGGGCATAAGGCCTCCTTGCAGTGCCCTTATTTTAAGTCCGTTTGGGGGTTTTGAAACCCTGCAATTTGTCATTTCGATTTAGGGCCCGTTTAAGGGGTAAATTCTGGAAATTTCTTCCTTTTTTCAATTAAAGGTCCCGCTTTTTCAGGCCCTGTGATAGATGCTTCGTTTAATTCCAAGAGGTTTCCCGTGAAGTTTGAAAAGTTCCATTTGTCTGAAGATTTGCTGCGTAACCTGAACGACAATGGTTTCTTCAGAACCACCGACATCCAGTACAAGGCCATTCCCTCTATCTTGAAGGGTGAAGATGTGCTGGCGATCGCCCAGACTGGCACCGGGAAAACCGCCGCCTTTGCCATTCCAATCATCAACATGATCCACAGTGAAAAAAGCAGCAAGCGTGCCATCGGGATCAAATGTCTGGTATTGGTTCCCACTCGGGAGCTGGCTCAGCAGATTGGCGAGGTCTTCAACAAACTTTCCAAACACACCAAAGTGAAGCCTTTTGCCCTGATTGGTGGTGTGGAGCAGGATGCACAAATTCAGAAGCTTCAGGACGGGATTGATATTTTGATCTCAACACCGGGCCGTATGTTTGATCTGATTGCCCAGGGGCATATCGATATCAGCCGCATTGAAACTTTGGTGCTGGATGAAGCTGACCACATGCTGGATCTGGGTTTTATCGATGACATCACTTCCGTGAAACGCAAACTGACGAAACGTCATCAGACTTTGTTCTTCTCTGCGACCATCAATCCGGAAATCAAAAAGCTGGCGTTCTCTCAGGTTCGCAGCAGTGCGATCCGTATTCAGATTTCTCCGGAAGACCCGGTTTCCAAAAACATCGCGCACTATGTGATGTTTGTTGAAATGGACGATAAGCGTTTCTTCCTGGCGGAATACCTGCGCCAGAATGCCGATGGCAAGTTCATCATCTTCGTCAGAACCCGCGTGCGTGCGGAACGTGTGGCGAAAGCGCTGGCCCGCGTGGAGGTCCCGTCGCTGACTTTGCATGGAGAAAAAGACCAGACCGACCGTGCGGAGGTGATGAAGGCCTTCCGCAAAGGCGAGTGCAAGGTTCTTATCGCGACTGATTTGAGCGCTCGTGGTATCGACATCCCGGATGTCACTCATGTGATCAATTATGATCTTCCGGAAAAGCCGGCGAACTATGTCCACCGTATCGGGCGCACCGGACGGGGCTTTAACAAGGGTGTGGCTGTTTCCTTCTGCAGCGCTGAGGAAAAACCTTTGCTGGAAGAAATCCAGACCCTGCTGGGTAAGACCATTGAGGTGATCAAGGTCAGCAAGGCCGACTATGAAATCATTGCGTCCCAGCCGGAACACGAGCTGAGCCTGCAGGAGATCATCGAGGCTGCGGAAGCGTCCATGAAGCCTCGTAAGAAACGCAAGTAACCCGCATATTGTTTTGACATAAAAGACTCATGTTTTAAGATGAAGCATGAGTCGAATTTCCCAAATGAGCTTTTCAAAAAAGATCTTTCTGGCAATCTTTGGGACGGCCGTCTTTTCCGCGTTGACGGTCTGTCTGGTCCTGAACACCGCCCTTTCCAGTCATCGCATCACCGAGTTTGAAGAATCCTATATCGATCACATGAACCTGCTGGCGCAGACGCTGGAAAACCTGGAAGGTTCGCAGGCCCGCATGGTCCTGAACAATCTGCTGGAAGATATGATCCATCACGATGTGGATAATCTGAATGTGGAACTGTTCGGCCCCGATAATGAAAATATGGGGAAGGTGACTCGCCCCGAGTTTCAGCCCACGTTCGATTCCGTGGAAATGCTTTCCAAAGGGGACGGCGCTTACTGGAAAGACGGGCGTATGGTGGTCCTGACATCATTGCAGGATAAAAGCGGCAAAGAGTACCGCATGGTATCCACCATATCGGCGGCGACCATCGAAAAAGAACTGAATCGCATCAAGTACACGTTGTTGGGAACGGCGGCGGCGCTGATTCTGTTTTCTTTGTGGTTGTCCCGCGTTTTGACGACAACCCTGCTGCGCAAGGTGAATGCAATTTATTCCCTGCTGGCAGAAATCACGCAGACTCAGGATTATTCCAAACGTGTGAATGTGGCCGATGAAGAATCCGACCGAAAATCCAGGGACGAGCTAGACGGATTGGGACGAAACCTGAATCACATGTTGCAGACTTTGCAGGCCAGTCAGTCCCGCTTGCTGGAAGCTGAACGAGATAAGGCCCGCAGTCAGGTGGCAGCGCAGGTGGCCCACGACATCCGCAGCCCCTTGATGAGCATGAACATGGCGTTAAGCCAGATTGAAAATGCGCCGATGGAACCGCTGGCGATTTTAAAAAGCGCCGTGGCCAGGGTGGCTGGTATCGTGCAGAAGCTATCCGCTTCAATTGCCAAGCCGGATCAGGAAACCGGGGTGGAAGCTCCGAAGCTCACCTTGGTGGAGCCTTTGATCGCCACTGTGGTGAATGAGCACAGTGTGCGTTTGAAGCCGGATCAGCAATTGACCCTTTCGGGTGTTTCACCCTTGCCTGAGATCTGGAGTGTTTTACAGATCAACGAACTTCAGTCTGCTGTTTCAAACCTGATCAATAACGCCTTTGAAGCCGGCGCCACCAAGGTGGATTTGGTTCTGGGTGTTGAAGGCAAGAAGTGGACTTTGCAGATTCGCGATAATGGTAAAGGCATTCCGGCCACAATTCTTGATAAGATTTTTGAGCGCAGTTTCACCTCGGGAAAAACCGGGGGGTCAGGTTTGGGATTATTCCAGGCCAAAACTGCGATCGAATGGACAGGTGGCACGCTGGATGTGGCAACAGTGGAAGGCGAAGGAACGGTCTTTACTTTGAAGGTTCCCAAAGAAAAGAACCCGGCATGGCTGGCTCCGTCCATTGAACTGGCGACGGATCAAAAAATATTCTTTGTGGATGATGATCTGAATGTGCTGAGTGCGTGGCAGGCGAAGGCAGGAGCACTGGGATTGACGGCGGCGGCTTTTTTCAGCTCAGTGGATAAGTTCATTGCTGAGGTGCCGTTGGCGTCCCTGTCAGAGTCGGCCCTGCTGATCATTGATCAGAACCTGAATGGCAGCAAAACGGGCCTTGAGATTTTAGAACAGGCCGCGCTCGCAAAAAGAGCGTATCTGTGTACTTCTGAATTTGACGAAAAATGGGTGCAGGACCGCGTTCGTAAGCTGAATGTTCACCTGATACCGAAGCCTTGGATTTCACAATTTGAACTTAAAGTAAGGACTTCCTAATGCGTATTCTGATTGTTGATGACGAAACACTTGTTCGTAAAACCATGCAGTCTCAGATTCCCTCGACACACACCGTGGCCTTGGCGGATTCTTTGGAAGAAGCCGTGGATGTTCTGGATAAACAGATCATCGACCTTGTTTTCACCGATCTGTCGCTGGATGAATCCGCCGAACGTCAGGGGATCGAGTTGATTCAGCATATCTCCAAACACTATCCAAGCACGGTGGTGGTGGCGATGACCGGTCACGACGAATCCCATCTGGTTGAGGCCTGCATGAAGGCGGGAGCGGTTGATTATCTGGTGAAGCCTTTTGATGGCAAAGTGCTGACGCAAGTTCTGCGCAAGGCCCCGGTATTGCACCGTCTGCTTCGTCGTAATCAGACCTTGAAGCATCAGGCGGGATCAAAACTTGTTTCCCATATCAATCTTTACACCAAATCCCCGGCATTCAAGGCAGTGATCGACACGGCCAAGAAAATCCGTGGTTCAGGCCAGTCGGTTCTGATTCGCGGGGAGTCCGGTTCGGGTAAAGAGGTGATGGCGCAGTATTTGTGGAGTCTTGAAAACGACGACTCCCGTCCGTTCATTGCCGTGAACTGCGGGGCGATTCCTTCCCATCTGGCAGAATCAGAGCTGTTCGGCCACAAAAAAGGTGCTTTCACCGGTGCGACAGAGTCCCGCGCAGGGAAGTTTGAAAGTGCCGATGGCGGGGATTTGTTCCTGGATGAGTTGGCTACGCTAAGCCAGGACCTGCAAGTGAAGCTGCTGCGTGCTTTGAGCAGTGGTGATATTTATCCGGTGGGTCAGGACTTTGGCAAAAAAGTAAACTGCCGCACGATTGCCGCCACTAATGAAAACCTGGAAGAAATGATCGCGGATAAGAAATTCCGTGAAGACCTGTTCTTCCGTATTAAAAAGTTCACGATCACTTTGCCACCTCTTCGTCAGCGCAAAGAAGACATCTTGGATCTGGCAAACGAATTCCTGCGTGCGGGTAACTATGGGGATAAGTCCTTCAGCAAAAAAGCCGAAGAGCTTTTGCTGACTTATTCCTGGCCGGGGAACATTCGTGAGCTGAAATCTGCGATTGAAGTGGCCTGTGTTTTGGCTGAGGATAGCGAGATCCAGGTGTCCGATCTAACCCCACACCTTGTGCAGTCAGCTCCGGTATATGAAGAAGTTATCAAAAGCTCTTCTGTAGCGGAAATTGACGAAGCCGCCCTTGAAGGCCGCTACAGCCATGTGGTGTCGGAATTTGAGCTGAAGCTGATTGATTTTGCGCTGAAGAAAAAAGGCTCTGAATCGGCAGCGGCGAGATACTTGGGTATTCCCCGCAGTACACTGGGTGATATCCGCCGTCGTTTGGCGGGAATCAAGAAGTAGGCGATGGGCCTACTTCCTTCCTAGAAGTTCCCGGATCTTTTCAAAAGGGCGTCCGATGGCAGCGGCTTTGCTGCCGATCAGGACCGGGCGTTCCATCAGCTTGGGTGTTTTCACCAGATGCTGAATCACTTCGTCCATATTATTCACATCAAAAGGCGCTTCGGTGAAAAGCGCTTCTTTCGTGCGTACCAAGCTCGACACCGGGGTGTCGAGCTTTTGGATCAGGGAACGCAGTTCGCTTTCATTCAGGGGGTTTTCAAGGTACTTGCGCACCTCAAGTCCTTCGACGGAACGAAGCGCTTCGATCGCCTCGCGGCTTTTACTGCAACCGGGATTGTGAAGCAGAACCCAGGTCATAACTAGCGAGCCAGCTCTGCTTCAATCGCTTTTACGATTGTTGGATCTTCCGGAGTCATGTCGGGAGCAAAACGCGCCACCACGTTGCCGGATTTGTCGATCAGGAATTTTTCAAAGTTCCACATGATGTCAGAGGGACCGCCGGAAAGAAGGCCGTGCTCTTCCAGAACAGACTTCAATGTGCCGCCCGGAACTTGTTGTGCTGCTGGCTTCAGGGACGTTAGTTGCTGATACAACGGATGTTGCCCTTCGCCCTTAACCACCATTTTTGCAAACACCGGAAATTTCACACCGAATTGAGTGCGGCAGAATTCCTGAATCTGTTCGTTGGAGCCAGGCTCTTGAGCGCCGAATTCGTTCGCCGGGAAAGCCAGAACACGCAGGCCTTGGGATTCATATTTCTCGTGAACCTTTTCAAGACCCTCGTACTGCGGCGTCAATCCGCATTCGGAAGCCACGTTCACAACCAAAAGAACTTTTCCGCTATAGTCGGCCAAAGTCGCTTTTTTACCATCTGCTGTACTGAATTCGATTTGATGAAGAGTGCTCATAAGAATCCTTTCAAAGGGTGCTTGTCCCTGGATAGGCAGATCTTTATCCAAAACCGGGCGGCAGGTAAAGAGACTTTTTGTGTGTGCCCCTAATAGAAGTCCACCCATAGTCCAGCTATCTTCAAAGTGGGACGCATTTTGTGTTTCGAATTCTGGACCTGCAGTCCGGTCGCCCTTGCTGAACTTCAGACGGGAATCCATAATTATATTATGGATTTATTTATTATTACCGGCGGTTCCAAGGGACTGGGGGAGCAGGTTTGTCTGCAGGCCCTTGAAAAAGGGCATCAGGTCATCAACCTTTCACGCTCTCGTCCGAATATCAGGTCTTCGCAGTTTAAACACATCACGGCGGATTTCAGCCTGGGTCTTAAGACGATTCAAAAAATTGAATCGGCTCTTGAGAATGTGGATCTTTCGCCTTTTAAAAAAGTTCACCTGATTAACAATGCCGCCCTGATTAATCCCGTGGGGTCGTTGGTGGATCTGGATCCGGCCGAGATGAACACCCATCTGGTGACGAATCTGATTTCTCCGCTGTTGCTTTCGCAGGTGTGCGCGCGTCTGACGACGGAAGAGAAAAAGCCGCTGACGATCTTTAATATCGGATCAGGGGCCTCGTTCCGCCCGATTGCGGGCTGGTCGATGTATTGTTCGTCCAAGGCAGGTCTTAAGATGTTTACCGAAAACACGGACTTGGATTTACAGACAGCCAAGAATAAGAAAATCAAAATTTACCACTTCAGTCCCGGAGTTCTGGACACGCAGATGCAGCAGACCATTCGTGGTCTGAAGAAGAAGGACTTTCCGGATGTCGCGAATTTCAAAAAGTTGAAATCAGATCACCAGTTGCGTGATCCGGCAGACGTGGCTTCGTTGGTCGTCAGATTCTGTTTGTCTTCGCAAGCGTTCAAAAGTCAGTCGTGTCTGATTTCCGTTCAGGATTTAGAGGGGTCTTTGAAATGAATCGTGCTTTTTTCTGTGCCGCAGTGATTGTTGGATGTTTTGTTGTCGGCTTTAAAGTTTCTTCTCCTGAAGGTTCTTTTCAGGCTGGAAGGGAAGACCTCAGTTCTACAGCCTCCCAGTTTCAGGATGTGACCGAATTGTCGGGAATTCCCAAAGTTCATTCCGGGACTATCGTCTTCGGAGATTATGATGGTGACGGTTGGGTGGATATGCTGGCGGCGGGAAGGCTTTTCCGTAATGTCAGTAACGAAAGGAACATCCGTTTTACCGAGGTGACTGACTCGGTGGGGATTCAGGATTTAAAAGGGGCCCCGCTCTTTGTGGATATCGACAATAACGGGCTGCTGGATATTCTGACCACCAAAGGACAGGCGTTTTTGCAGGTGTCTTTGGGTCGCTTTGTGGAGTCCTCGGCAGCCCTTAAGTTTGCCGTGCCAGATCATGCCCACGATCTGGCGATTGTCGATGTTAATAAAGACGGCCTGATGGATGTCCTGGTTGGTTTTGCCGAACCAAAATTCGGCGACCCTTTGTTGCCACCCAAAATGTATCTGAATATCAAAGGGCGATATTTTCAGGATGCAACACCTTCGGTGTTCACGCAGAATCCCAACTATCTGCGTGGGATAGCCGTTGCTGACTATGACAATAACGGGCAGACCGATGCGTATTTTTCTAACTATCGTTTGCGACCGAATAATTTTTATACTTTGAATCCCACGATCATGGTGGATAAGGCGCCACTGCTGAATGTGCAGGGTGATCACGATCCCAAGAAGTTCTATGACAGCACCCGCAAGGCGTACTATGGGCCTCAGTACGGACATACCATTGCTTCGATCTGGGTGGATCTGGATAATGACGGCAATCTGGATTTGTGGGTTTCCAATCTGGTGCACAAGTTTGTGGGTATGACCCCGAAAGGCACTTTCGATCAGCGCGGCTATCTGTGTGATGATTCCAAAATCTATCGCAATACCGGTCATCCGTTGTACCGGTTGATTGACGTCAGGGCGCAATCCGGTATTCCTTATCGCCCTATCGGTGATTTCTCGAAATACAAAGGCGATGAGTTGTGGGCGCAGACCACGGCCGCGGACTTTGATAATGACGGCCTGCTCGATGTTTACATCAGTCAGGTTTATGATTTGGCGTACTCGTACTCGGTGCTTTACAAAAATCTTGGCAAATTCAAGTTTCAGGAAGTCAGTGCTCTTCACGGAACTCGCGTCTTTGACAGTTATGCGGCGGCTTGGGCGGATCTGAATAACGACGGTAAGATGGATCTGGTTCAGTCAGGCAGAGCGAAGAACAAGGAAGCTCCGGCCATTCGCGTTTTGCAAAACGTGATGGGGGATGGAAGCAACTATCTGCGGGTGCAGATCAAGGGAACTCGTTCAGGGACTCAGGCGGTGGCGGCCCAGGTGCGAGTCTATCATTCTGACGGGGTTTTCTTGCGCCAGGTGGATGGTGTGACGGGGACGATGAATCAGCAGAATGATCCGACTTTGCATTTTGGTTTGGGTCCGGTGAAGAATATTTCCAAGGTGGAGGTTCGTTGGCCTTCAGGAAAAGTTCAGGTCCTTGATAATGTTTCAGTGAACAGCACTTTGAAGATTGAGGAGCCTCGCTAATGACAACCGAACAACGAGTCGCTTTGGTTCAAGGGCAGCTAGAGGCTTACAACGCCCGGGACATTGAAAAGTTTTGTTCGTTCTATCATGCCGACGTCACGGCTTACCGGCTGGGGCAGGATGTTCCGTTCATGGTGGGGATGGAGGCTTTTCGTAAAAGTTATGGCGAAAAGTTTAAGAACACGCCGGATCTGCACTGCACTTTGAAAAGCCGGATTGTTTTGAATGGGAAGGTACTGGATGAGGAGTCCGTGGTTCCCAGTGGGTCGCATGTGGTTGCCATCTATGACTTTAAGGATGGGTTGATTAAGGATATTTGGTTTGTGTATTGATGGCTTGAATTTGAAAGCCGAAGTGCTAATAAAATATAATCTTTTGTCTAAGCGAGACTTTACTATTAAAATGTGCGAATTTGCGATTGCTGGCGGGGAGATTAAGTCAAAGATCTGTTAAAATTTATTCGTACTATAAATTATTTGTAGCTTATGACGACAAGAAGCTTATGGCATTAGGTAAGCATTTTCGTCGGCGGTCTACTTTATCTTCTTATAGATTTTCTAGTTCAGATTTGAATAGGATTTTGCGGGTTCTTACGGAGATAAATCGAGATGCAAATCCTGACACATACGCCAATTTGAAGAACCCAGATGGTTCGCCTTTTACGGAATATCACAGGTTAAGAACTGAGATATATGGTGATAATGGCGAGTACTTTCTGTCATTTGATCCACGAGGCTTGTCTCTGGGAGACTTGCCTAAAAAAGTTACGAAGATTGTTATCGATAACTTTGGCTTTCCCCTTTACTTAAATGACATCTCTGCAGATAGAGATTCTTCTTTTTATGTTCCCAACACATTCAGGTTAACTTTGGATTTTACAAGTGTCGATATTTTTGACTTTAGTACGCGGCCTTCGGATGAGACGGCACATTTAAATGAACTAAATGTAGAAGGAAAGACCGAGAACTGGACAAAAGGAACTTATGCGACGATTGTCGATGAGCTGTCTGGATGTGAAGTAATGAATAGAGTTCTACATCGTAGAAACTTATATGACTTTGTTCTGTTTTTGATTGTTTATCCGGTCTTAATTCTGATGTTGTTTGGTAATAATGAGTCTATTGTGAAAGTTACTGAAGGGATCAGCCCTGCAGTTGTTGCAGTTGCTTTTTTAACGGGACTACTTGCGCTAACTTACTGCTACCGAATTCTCTTTAACTGGACGCGATGGCTGTTTCCAATTAACGAACTAGTTTTTCAAGTTGTGAAGTTTAGATTTTTACAGAAAGCTGTTTTTGCATTCCTGACTTTATCCATTATCAGTGCGATTGTAGGAAATTTGGTTGCGAAGTAATAGACATCATTAGTTGCTAGAAACTTTTTTTGAATTGGTATCTTGTATATGAAAGAAAAATTTTACACCTGTATTGGTCTTCTTCTTTTGCTTTTGTTGGGGTATCTTGGCTATGAGTTAATTTTGTGGCTTGCTTCGGCACTTAAGAAGGTTGACTCTAATATTGGGGCGGCATTGGTTGCTGCTGTTGCAACGATCCTGTCTTCTGTATATATCGCGTCTTATAATTCAAGAAAGGGCAAAGAGCGAATTGCTTTTGAGGCCCACAGGGAAAAGAAGGCGGAAATCTACAATGAATTTATGAAGATATTAATCGAGATAATGAGAAAGTCAAAGGATGGTAAGCAAGGCGAAGATACTTTACCTGAAAATACTGAGGAGTTCTTCTACAGCTTTACATCTAGAATTGTAGTCTATGGTGGGCCAGGCGCTGTCAAAGCTTTTATTAAGTGGCGATCAGATGCTGGCGAGGGTGGGGTAAATCAGATCGAACTAGTTGATAATCTATTTCGAGAAATGAGACTAGATTTGGGTGAAAGTAATGCTGGAATTTCTAAGAATGATCTTATCGGTTTATTCTTAAAAAAAGACATTTCTTCTGCAAAGTCCACTTAGGAGAAAGTGCTTTGGATTTTTTAAAAAAACGGAATGGTTGTTGATAGTTTCTTACTTACGCCCTTTCGCAGCACGCCATTTCTTCGACTGCATTCGAAAATTCTGTGTAAGTGGACTCCAATCTCGACACCGGATAGTGTACAAGGCCATTTTGGCCTGTTTGAATATGCTCGTTTATCTCTAATAAAATTGAGCTATATTGTAAATAGAGAGTTGTGATTTTATCACAAGGGTTGCTTACAATCGTTTCTCTGGTGTTTGCGCAGACCTGCAGAAGAATTCTATATGCCTGTTTTTGGGAGTTGCCGCCGGCTGTTTGTCTATTGGCGTCTTTCCATTCCTTATGAAGGTGTTGAAATACCCTAATGGCCTTCTTTTTTGCTTGGTTCGATTTCACGATTTCAAAGAAGTATGTTGAAAGAAATGTTAATACTCCACCTATTATTGCGCCATAAAGCGCGGCCTTTACATCGCTGCTCAAGTTTTTCTCCTCTTTTTCTTTAGGTTGTAGAGTTGGTTGTTCAATTGTTTGTTGGGCTTGTTTATCTGAAACTCTGTTGGACTTTCCGATGGTCACCCCGGCTCTAAATGCGAAGCCAATAGTTACTAGAGCTATTATGACTAGCGTTACTTTTTTTGTTTTGGTCATCTTTTCAGATACTTCGCCAAATTCTTCGAATATCCATGCGGCGATAACAATATACATTGCAGGAACTGCAGCGAGGAAAGTAATTTTTAATATTATTAGTTCCAAGGAGCTTGTCGGTCGAGATTCGGCCCACACCAGATAAACCAAGATCCCGATGTAGGAGAGGAATGCAAGACTTACTAGGACACGTAGAATAAGCTCGCGACATTCATTTTTAGAACGCTTATTCTTCCTGGAAGAAAGTCTCCAAATCTTGTCGAAGTTTTCTTCCGCGAGCGCCAGCACTGGGCTAGTTGCGATTATAGCAATGCCTATAACTAAAGGTATCAGCGTGCGATCTAAGTCATCGCCTTGGCGTCCGACTACATATCCTAGCGCGCCTGCAGCTATCCCAATTTTTAATAGTTTAATTTCTGCTTTTAGCAAAGAGGATGGAAAGTTCATTTCTCTAAAGCTTATTTGTAATAGAAGTTCCCTGCAAGGAATTAAATTAAATTATGTTTATACTGAACTATTGGCTTGGGGCCTATTAGAGATGAAGACTGAGATTGGCTGCGCCCATCCTGGGCTTGGTCGCTGCGCGACTGTTGGGCAAAGCCCAACACCTAAAAAGCGGCTTCGCCGTCGCGCTAGTGCGCGATCGCATCGTGCGACTTTTTACGAACTCTTTCGTTCGAATCGGGCCGACGTTCATTGTCTCTAGTTCAAATTTTCTGGCTTAGTTTTTTGGGAATAAATGGCGGAGAGAGAGAGATTCGAACTCTCGGTAGGCTTGTGACCTACACACGCGTTCCAGGCGTGCGCCTTCAACCACTCGGCCACCTCTCCGCAAACAGGAACGTAAAGAGAAGCCAAAGTATCATAGCGCAACGCGGCAATGCAAGGACTTGTACCAAAAAATTGGGCCTATTCTCCGAAGTATTCGTACAGTTCTTCCTGCCGAACCCGGGCGTAGTGGGCCTTTTGCTTGGCTTTGCGGGCTTGAGCCTCCACGAAATTCCAATAGACCACCTGATAGACGAAAAAGACGAAGATTCCTCCGGCAACAGCCAGGAACAGGGGGCGGTTGTCCTCCCATTCGGCCATCCCGGTGAACAGCACCAGCGGATGCATCAGGAAGAGAATCGCATGCAGCCACATTTCTTCGGCTGAGCAGAACTTACGGTGAACCCATTCGTCCTTGGTCACCAGCACGCAGGAAAAGCCCGCCATAATATAATAAATAACTTCGGTGGTAGGGGTCCGGTTAACAAAGGCCAGGAACAACAAACACGCAATCACCGACATGGTGTCGATCGGGTGGCCGATACGTTCCCACCGTGGCAGTCCGCGACGGCGATGAAACACGAACTCATCAAATAAAATAGCAGCCCCTTGAATTCCTGACACAACTAAAAATGCACTGACTGTCATAACTTCTCCATCAAACTTCCGCACACTGTAAGGCCGGGACCGAAAGCATAACTGATGATGGGGGTTCCGGAAGGCACGCTGTCGTCGCGAAGTATCTGCTCCCACAGGTGCGGAAGTGTTGCCGACGACATGTTCCCGCGCTGGCGCAGCAAGGCCCGGCTGTGGGCCACTTGAGACTGATCCAGCTCCAGGTGCTTCACAACCTGATCGATGATTTTGGGTCCGCCCGGGTGAACGGCGAACAAGCCGTTTTTAACCACGTGGGCAAGATCGTATCCGCGCTCTTTCAACCATCGTGTGGTGAAATCACGAATCTTATCGCCCACCATCATCGGCACATCTTTGGACAGGCTCATTTTCATGCCCCAGTCCGAAACCATCCACTCCATGGCGGCGGTGGTGTTGGGGATCAGTTCTTCATATAGAGACAGAACCTTGAACCCGTTCTGAGGTTGCTGAGTCGACATCGAATAAGCGATACATCCATCGGCGAACAAACTTTGAATCACCATTTGTTCCAGCGTCGGATCTTCCGGATTCAGATGCAGACTGCAAAGTTCAGTGTGTACCAGATCCACGGTCAGCTTTTTGCCAAGAATGTTTTCATTCGCCAAAAAGCCCGAGGCCATGCGCAAAGCCGGGAAAGCGCCGTAGCAACCCATGTGATAAGAGTGAGTCACGGTCACCGGTTTGGGTGACTTCACTGCCGTCATCTGCGCCGCGCTTGGCGAGATATATCCCGTGCAGCTGACGTGAATCAGATCATCGGGAAACGCGCGCTCTGAATAGATGCGCTCAAAAAGTTCTTTCACGGTTTTGTGATAGTACTCGTGGCGCATGTGCATGCTGACGCCGTGGGAATTGGCCTTGACTGGATAAATCGGCTTGTCGTCCCAGTTCGAGCGTTCGACGTCGGGAATGAAGAAGTACCTTTTTTCAATCTGCGTTTCCGGGCAGCCCACCCTTTGCAGCATCTTCAGGTAGTCCTCTTGCGAGTATCCCTGATTTTTCTGTGCCAGCTTGTGGGCTTCGGAAAGCCATTCAAGGCATTCCTTCTGGTTTTTCTGATATGGAGGCTGAATGGAGTGGAAGTTTTGTAAGTACATGCCTTGAGGCTAAGGACAGCCTCAAGACTTGAATAGATCCAGTGTTACGAAACAGGCGGCTTAGGTTTGGAGCGCCATTCCTTATCGACAATCAACCGGGCTCCACGTTTGAATGTGAAGTACGCATAGGCCCACTGCCAGATAACGAAGACTTTGTTCTTAAAACCAATCAGATAGTAGACGTGGATGAATAACCACAAAATCCATGCGAAGAATCCGCTGAACTTCAGATTGCTGATTTGTGCAATTGCTTTGCGCCGGCCAATTGTCGCCATTTGGCCCTTGTCGAGATACTTAAAATCAAGTCGGGGTTTTCCGTCAATTTCGCGCAGAATCTGATTCGCAGCATGGGTCCCTTGTTGCATAGCCACCGAAGCAAGACCGGGCAAGGCCTGGCCAGTTTCAGTCAGATAACAAGCCTGATCACCCAAAACAAACACCTCCGGGTGTTCTTTCAGGCTTAAATCCTTCTCGATAATCACTCGGCCCGCGCGATCCAGTGGCGCACCCATTGTTTTGTTGATGCTGGAGGGCTGAACACCCGCGGCCCACAGGATGGTGGCGGCTTTAATCACTTCGTCACCCAACACCACGGAATCGGATTTCACATCCGTGACTCGTGTGTTGGTCCAAATCTGCACACCCAAGTCTTCCAGATCGGCGGCGGCTTTGCGGGAAAGATCCGGATGGAAGGCCGCAAGAATTCGTGGGCCCGCTTCAATTAAAATCACACGCGTGCGGGACGGATCGATGTGGCGGAAGTCCTTCGTCAAAGTGTGACGGCTGATTTCACCAATGGTGCCGGCAAGCTCGACCCCTGTAGGGCCTGCACCCACAATCACGAAGGTCAGTTGTTGCTTTTGTTTATCCGGATCGGTTTCTTTTTCGGCTCTTTCAAAGGCCATCAAAAGACGGCGGCGAATTTCGGTTGCCTGTTCCAGAGTTTTTAATCCCGGGGCATTTTCCTCCCACTCGGGATGCGCAAAGTAACTGTGTTTGGCTCCGCAGGCCAGAATCAGATAGTCGTATTCAATGCTGCGATCCTGCACTTGAATTTTCTTATTCTGCAGATCAACGCTTTCAAGATTGTCCATGAAGACTGAGACATTTTTGTATTTGGAAAGTATTCCGCGAATGGGTCCGGAAATTTCTGCTGGAGAAAGTCCCGCTGTAGCTACCTGATAAAGCAATGGCTGGAACAGATGATAGTTGCGACGATCAATAAGAGTGACGGAAACATCTTCATTGTTTCCGAAAGCACGCGCGGCTTTCAGCCCCGCAAAACCACCACCGACGATGACGACTTTTTTTGGCATATGAACCTCTGAGAGCACTCTAGCATTTTGCTTTATCAGAAAGAATAAGAATCATGCAGATAGAGGCTGCATAATAGATCGGTGTCAGAAGTATTGCTGAAAATGCAACACTGTTGTTTTTTTTGTTTGCGCAATTTCAGATAGCAAAAACTAAAAGAGGCCCGTGGGGGCCTCTTTCTAGTTGGTACTGGATTTTAGTTTTGTGTTACTGCGAACCAGCAGGATGCATAACAGCAGTGCTGGAACCCCGATCAGCGCCGTTCCCAGGAAGAAGAGTGCATAGGATTCCATCAGAGCATGGGTTTCGTTGAGCTTCTGCACCGCAAGTCCCGAGAAGCCTTTCAGAACTTTTCCTAACAAAGCATAGAATGAACTAAGCAAGGCGTACTGAGTGGCCGTGTATCCGAGCGTCGTGAGACTCGACATGTATCCAACCAGCGCCGTCCCGGCAAAGCCCGTAGCAAAGTTATCCACGATCATGGCACCTGTAAACACTTCAGTGCTTGGCCCCATCATCGCCAAAACCGAGAAGCCAAGGTTGGAAGCCGGACCAATCACCGCACCAATAAGCAACGTCGAGATAAAGCCAAAACGCACGGCTGTCAGACCGGCCGCAGCCACACCCACAACCGAGGCGATCAAGCCGACGGACCCGCGAACAGCCCCAACAGTTTCTTTGCTCAGTCCCAGATCTGCATAGAATGGATTCGCCATCGGACCCATGACAAAGTCAGAAAGGCGGTACAAGCACACTGCCGCCAGAATCAATAAAGCGCGCTGACCGTGCTGTTTGAAGAAAGAGATAAACGGACCAGCAACGGCATCGAACAAACCTCGCGCAGACCACAAAGACACAGCACCAGCCACATTCGCCGGTCCGTGCTTGGGTTCTGCGGCAAATAGTGTCGCAATCACACCCACGGCCATCAGGGCGCCCATGGCAGAATAAGAAACCGACCAGCCAATCGCGCCGGCCAGAATCAGAATCAAGGCATCTGTCACCAGCAAAGAGGCGCGGTAACCCAGTTGATACGATGACGAAAGCAAGGCCATGTCTTCGCTGGCATCAGAAACTTCAATCCTCCACGCATCGACCACGATGTCCTGAGTGGCGGAAGCAAAGGCCGCTATCGCCGCCAACAGCGTGAACAAGGCCAGGCCCCCTTCGGGTTTGACGTAGGCCATGCCAAACAGACAGATCCCCACCAGAATTTGCGAGATGATCATCCAGC
Organism: Bdellovibrio sp. BIS2; assembly: GCF_055398295.1. Lineage (NCBI taxonomy): Bacteria > Pseudomonadati > Bdellovibrionota > Bdellovibrionia > Bdellovibrionales > Pseudobdellovibrionaceae > Bdellovibrio > Bdellovibrio sp. BIS2. The sequence goes on from NZ_AP035879.1 coordinate 317,653, forward strand.
CGCGACGGCGTCCCAGCCAAGCCCCGAAAATCGGTGCATTCATTTTATCAATCAAGGGTGCCCAGACAAACTTCAGCGAGTACGCAAGGCCCACCCAGGAAAGAAACCCGATGGTCGCCAGCGCAATGCCGCTTTCACGCAGCCAGTACCCCAGCGTGTTTCCGACCAGCATAAACGGCAGGCCTGAGGAAAAGCCCAGGGCCAGCATAATAGAAACTTTGGGACGAGCCAGGGACTTGATAGTGTCCATCCAGCTAAGGCGGCGAGATTTTTTTGCAGTCGTCATCGGTGCGCGGTCTTTCCAAGTTGCTTTCGCATCTTCCACAGAAGATGGCTGATGTAAGGACGGCGGGTTTCGCCGGTGGTTACCATCAATAGTTTTGTGATCTTCAAATTCACCGCATCGGTGTAAAGAAGGATCAGCATTTCATAAATGAAGTTCGTGTTCAATGTCACGTGGTTGTCGGTGCCAACGCCCAGTTGCACGCCTTTTTTCTCCCACCACGAAAACGGATGGTCCTTGTAGTCTTCAAACTTGCCGGTCAGCTTGTTGTTTGAGGACGGCAGGGACACCAGGGTCACGCCTTTTTGAATCATGCGATTTAAAACGTCGTGCTGATAGTGCTCAACTTCGCGGGCAGTGTGGAACTTGGCTTTTACAAACAAAATGTCCTCTTCCGCCGTGATCTTGGTCCCTTTCAGGATTTTATCCAGGACGTGACGGTTGAAGCCCCAATCCAGCTCGGTCAGTTCGCGATACAACGGATCCTTTTCAGAAATCGGCAGGCCTTGCTGGTTTTTGGCCAGAATGTCCTGATAAATCCGGTGGAAGTATTTGTTTGGGTTGATACCCAGACTGATTCCGTGTTCCAGGGTGTCGATGTGCCAGATGTTCATGGCATTGTCGACGGCCTGGATGCCCTTTTTCAGAGTGTGCCAGGTTTCACCATGGTGCGAACGGATTTTAAAGCCACGGTACTGAAGTTTGCGGAAGCCGGCCTGCATTTCGTTGAAATGCTCTTTGCGGTAAAGTTCGCGCTCATCACCCACGGTGTCGACATCTCGCAAGTGACGCTCCAGGAACGGATACTTGTCGATCATGTCGACCAGTTCGTTGATCTGTTCCATGAAGTGTTCCTGGCGGTTTTTGAACTTTTCAGAATCAAAGTGGTTGGCTTCTTTTCTGAAAGACGGCGACAGGATGAAATCAAAGTTCGGATGTTTTTCCTGGAAGGCGCGGAAACCGTCATAAAGGCCCAGCACCACGTCTTCCGAGGTCACGTTGTCGATGCCCGGAATCTGTTCGGAGGAGCTTGCCGTCGAACGGGATAGCGAGAATTTCAAACGCACACGGCCGACGTTGAATTTGTAGTACAGCTCTTCGGCCATGGAATAGGCCGCTTCCTTGTGAACTTCGCGATTGATGAAGATCAATTTTGGAAGATACAGAATTTTCAGATAGCGCGAAAAGCCTTCATTTTCCTGCAGGCGGATCAGACGGTCGACATCTTCAACCGAACGAATAGGCAGGGCTTTGTCGCCATAGACTTCTTTGATCTTTTGTTCATAGATGTCTTTGTCGGGGCCTTCCAGCAGTTTTTTCAGTCTGGGATAGATGAATTCTGCGGTGATCGCGCCGGTCAGGTGAATGTGTTCTTCGTTGTATTTCAGCGGGAAGTTTTTGAAGAACTCAAACAAGGCGGCGGACACCGGGTGCTTTAGCAGCGATGAAATCGTCACTTGATTGATCTGAAAACGATTCAGTAAATCACGGAACTCGACCACCAGGCCGTAGGCATCCAGATTCTCTGTTTTAAGTTTTGAAGACAAAAGCAGATCAACAGTGTCAGAAAGTGAGATCCCGTTGGTTTCGCTGATGATGGTGGTCAGTGCTGAGGTCAGCTGATTGTGAACATCCTTATTCACCGATTCCTCCTAAGAGAAAAGGTTAACGGGGAATAAGATGCTTGTACATGGTTTTATGGGGCCCGATATCCTTGATATCAAACAGCGGACCATAGAATGAAAATCCAAGTCTTTCATAGAATGGAAAAGCCTTGATGCGCGCATTGAACCACACAAGGTCGCAGCGGCGGCTTTTCAGTTCTTCAACACCAAAACGCACAAGCTTTTGTCCCAGGCCCTGACCGCGATAGCTGTCATCGGTGGCCATGCCACGCAGGCGATACGGATGGCCGGCAGCAAATGCAGGGTGTGATTCCTGGATGAAAGTCGCGACCGAGACAAGTTTTCCGGAAATAAACAGGCCGAAGTGCAACGTGGTCGGAAGGTCGTCTCCCGGATTCACGCATTCTTCGGCGCGCAGGTGAGGCTTAAGAACTCTTTGACGGATGGGAAGTGTGTCGGTGGTTGAGATGGTTTTAAATTCGTACTCTGTCGTCATCCAGTATTTAGCCTTAGATAGGGCGACCAGTCGGGAGGCACATGATCCTCGCCGATCTCCAGTTGCAGTGTCGGCAACCATGATGGAGCACGGGGCTCGCTCAGTAAAGGCATATTGGCAGTGCGGGGCGTTCGATTCGCTTTTCTTTGATTGCAGTCCCGGCAGGCGGCGACAACGTTGGTCCAGTTTTTCGGACCGTTATGTGAGGCGGGGACAACGTGATCAAGAGTGAGTAACTTGGCGGCGAGTTTGGTGCCGCAGTACTGGCAGGTGTAATTATCGCGGATATAAACGTTTTCCCGGCAGAATCGGACGGCTCCGGCAGTCCGGGGTCGAACATAAGTCTTCAGCCGCAAAACACTGGGCAGCTGAAACCTTCGTTGTACCGACCGGGCAAACGCAGAGTGATATTCCAATATCTCCACTTTTCCCTGAAACCACAATACCAAGGCCTTTTGCCAACCTACGATCTGCATCGGCTCGTAGCTGGAGTTAAGCAACAAGGACCTCAGCGAGGACATGTGCATCATGCTTTCCCCCCTCAGGCGCGATCCTAAATATGATTATATCTAGCTCTGCGTCTCAATTTCAAGTGTCTCGTTAAATATTCAAAAGAACTGGGTCTTTTCGGTTGCCTGAATAGGGCCAAAATGGGATACCGACGTTTTAAGCGCTACAGGAGGCATATTTATGAAAAGAGTCTTGGCATTTAACTACGTTCTTAAAGGACCTGACGGCACTGTATTGGACGCTTCCGAGCGCAACCAACCACTTCCTTTCCTTGAAGGTGCTGGCCAAATCATTCCGAAATTGGAAGAAGAAATCAAAGACCTGCAAGAGGGCGATAAAAAAACTGTGAAGCTGGCGGCGAAAGACGCTTACGGCGAAGTTAAAGAAAACATGTTCATGGATGTTCCTAAAGCTGAGCTTGCACACCTTCCACAATTGGAAGTGGGTGCTCACCTGCGTTTGGAACTGGGCCAAGGCGCTCACATCGTTCGTGTGACAAAAATCACTGACGAAGCAGTCACCCTGGATGGCAATCACCCATTGGCTGGTCAGGATCTTGAGTTTGCAATCGAGATGGTTTTGATTCGTGAGGCGACGGCGGAAGAAGTTCTGCATGGGCACCCACACGGACTCCACGGCAACTCCGGCCACTAGTCGGCCGATGAAAAGGGCCCATCCGACTGCGTTGTCGGGGGACCCTTTTCGCTTCGACGTGCTTGGAGCACGCCTGCGCTTCAAGGGGACCCCTCCGCCTTGCGGCTGAGCCCTTTTGATCAGCCTCATTTTAGTTTGATGGATTGGCTGATCGGATTTTAACTTTGAATTTCTTTTGAATTTATTTGGGAGTTTTTCGATGCCTTCGTTTGATATTGTTTCTGAGATTGATGTTCAGGAAGTGGACAACGCCGTAAATCAGGCGCGTAAAGAGATTGAAGCTCGTTACGACTTCAAAGGCAGTAAGGCTGAACTCCAATGGGATAAAAAAGAAATGGTCCTGATGGCAGAGGATGATTACAAAATTGGGGCGATGGCGGGGATTCTGCAAACCAAATTGCATCGTCGTGGGATTGATATCAAAGCGATTAAATTCGAAAAGATCGAAGAGGCTGGTGGCAGAATGCTTCGCCAGAAGGTCACTTTGGTACAGGGAATTGACCGCGAGATCGCCAAGGATATCATTAAATTGATTAAGGATTCCAAGCTGAAAGTGCAGCCTCAGGTTGCAGATGATAAATTGAAAGTGACGTCAAAAAGTATTGATGAGCTTCAAGAATGCATCAGTCTGGTGCGTGGTGGAAACTTCCCTCTTCCCTTACAATTTAATAATATGCGCGCTTAAAATTGGGCTTGCACGTTTTTTGGGCTATGCTAGCGTTAATGCTAGTTAAGTCCCCGTGTGAGTGTACTCGATTTCATCTTGTTCGAAGGCTTCCTCGGGTAATATGGCCCAACCATAGGAGGTCTTTGTGGCTAAGAAACTTTATGTAGGCAACCTGCCTTATTCTGTAGATGATGAGGCACTTCACCAACACTTCGCACAGTTCGGTGCGGTAGATTCAGCAAAAGTGATCATGGACAGAGAAACTGGTCGCTCTAAAGGCTTCGGCTTTGTAGAGATGTCCGATGATTCTGCTGCTGATCAAGCTATCGAAAGAGGCAACGGTATTGAATTGGGCGGTCGTCCGATCAATATCTCTGAGGCTCGTCCTCAGGCTCCTCGTGAAGGCGGTCCACGTCGTGGCGGCTTCGGTGGTGGTCGCGGCGGTGGCGGCGGCGAAAGACGCGGTGGCTTCGGCGGCGGTGGTCGCGGTGGTCCTCGCTAAGCAGCCCATACTTTGACGAAGCTGGACTTGTCATTGTCTTAAAAACTAAGGTCTCATAGGAACCCTATGAGACCTTTTTTATTTTTCCTCATTCTTCTTTGCAGTTCTCTTTCCTTTGCACAAAAAAAACTGATCGTTCTGGGTGATTCGCTCACCGAAGGATATGGCGTTGCCAAAGACGCGGCCTTCCCGGCGGTTCTTGAAAAGAAACTTCATGAGGCCGGCAAAAAAGAATGGACCATCATCAATGCCGGGGTCAGTGGTTCCACCACCGCCTCGGGGTTGAGTCGCATGAAGTGGGTGTTCAAGTCAAAACCCGATGTGGTGCTTCTGGCTTTGGGGGCGAATGATGGTTTGCGCGGTCTGAAAGTCGAAGACAGCGAAAAGCATCTGGCTCAGTCCATCGAATATGCGCAGTCACAAAAGGTGAAAGTGATCCTGGGTGGTCTGTACATGCCCCCGAATTACGGCAAAGACTACACCGACAAATTCAAAAAAATGTACGAGTCACTGGCCAAGAAATACAAACTGACTTTCATTCCCTTCATTCTGGACAAGGTGGCGGGGAATCCAAAATACAATCTGGCCGATGGGATTCATCCCAACGAAGAAGGTCACAAGATAATCGCAGACAATGTGTTTTCAGTTCTAAAGGGGGCGTTGTGAGTTTGATCCTGAAAGATGTTAGAAAAGGTTTCCTGCAAGGGGAGTCCGAGATTCAGGTGCTGAAAGGCCTTAATGTCACCATCCAGCCGGGACAGGTTGTTTCCGTCGTGGGTCAGTCTGGCAGTGGCAAGTCCACTTTGCTTTCAATTCTTGCGGGGCTGGAGCGCGCTGACAGCGGCGAGATTCTGGTCGACAATATCAATCTGACCCCGATGAGCGAACAGCAAATGACTTTGTTCCGCGCCCAGAACATCGCCGTCGTGTTTCAACAGTACCATCTGATTGCCCATTTGACGGCAGTGGAAAACGTGATGCTGGCGCTGGAAATTCTGAAAATGGAAAATCCCAAAGTCCGTGCTGAAGAAGCACTAAAAGAACTGGGCCTGGGGCATCGTCTGAATCACTTCCCAAGTCAGTTGAGCGGGGGCGAGTGTCAGCGTGTGGCGATTGCGCGGGCCTTGGTGGTGAAGCCCAAAATTCTTCTGGCTGATGAACCCAGTGGAAACCTGGACATCCACACAGGCGATAAAGTCATGGATGTGTTTTTTGACGTGGTTCGCAAACACAAGATCACCACGCTGCTTGTCACTCACAGTGAAGCTTTGGCGAAAAAATGTGAACGTACCTTGCGCCTTGAAGAAGGCCAGTTGAAGGAAGCCTAATGATTTTCCGACTTGCTTGCCGGGAGCTTTTGCGTAGCTGGCGCTTTGGGCTCTTTTTTATATTCAATCTAAGTCTTGGGCTGACGGGCTTCGTGTCCCTGCAGGCCTTTAACGTGGCGCTGGAAACTGAAATTCAGGCCAATGCCAAATCCATTCTTTCTGCGGATCTGGCCGTGGCGGCACGCCGCGAGCTGACCGAGGACGAAGCCAGGAAAATGCGGGAACTGGTTCCCGCCGGGGCCACCGAAGGCAAGATCTATGAATTTTTTGCGATGTTAAGTTCGTCCAAGGGTTCAAGACTGGTTTTGGTCAAAGCCGTGGATCAGGCCTATCCGTTTTATGGGGAGCTTGATCTTGAATCCGGCCGCCAGATCACTGCGGGCAGTGACAACAAAGATATTCTTTCAGCGCCCAAAGCGTGGATTTATCCCGAGCTGAAATCCCAACTGGGATTGGATGTTGGGGATGAGATTCAACTGGGGCAATTGAAACTTAATATTTCTGATGTTGTAAAAAAAGACGCGACCCAAACTTTCCGAATGGCCAGTCTGGCGCCAAGAGTTTTTGTGAACCGCGAACTCTTGCCGCAGTCAGGTCTTTTGCAGTACGGAAGCACGTTCTCGCTGGCGCACTTGTTTAAGCTGCCAGAAACCACGGATCACAAGCTGGTGCGAGATCAGCTTTATAATGTTTTGACCGATCCGCAGATCAATGTCGAAACCCCTGAAACGGCGGGTGAAGACTCCGGCCGTCAACTGGGTTATTTGTCTGATTATCTGGGCCTGGTTGCGATCGTAGCGCTGTTTATGTCGGCGCTGGGAGCGGCCTACATCTATCGTCTGTTCCTGTCGACACGCATGAAAGAAATCGCCATTTTGCGCACGCTGGGTCTGCAAAGTGGTGAGGCGGTGAGTGTTTATATTCTGCAGGCCTCCATGCTGGGGCTGTTGGCGACCATTCCGACGATGCTGTTCAGTCTGCTGGTGTTGCCTTTGCTCAGCAAACTGCTGGCGAACTTCACGCCGTTTGATCTGAGTCCCACGGTGACGCCGGAAGCGTTCTTGATTTGTCTTTTGATGGCGGTGTTTGGCAGCTTCGTGGTCAGTATCCCGTTCCTGATGAAGATCTTTGATCTGCGTGCGGCGAAACTGTTCAGTGAAGAAAAGTTTGCGGTGGGCGAAGGACAGCGTCGCTATTGGACGTTCCTGCCTTGTGTGGCTTTGTTCTATGCCCTTTCAGTGTACCAGGCTCATTCCTGGAAAATCGGCAGTCTGTTTGTCGGATCAATGGTCGCCGTGGTGCTGGCGCTGCTTTTGATCGGTTATGGCACCGTTAAAATGGCTGGCTGGATACGGGGCTTGAACCGCTGGTTCTTAAAGTTCAGCTTCTTAAGTCTGTCCCGCCGGGCGGGGGCGAGCCTTGCGATCTTTGTGGCGCTGGGCTTGGGGGCTTTGCTGATCAATATCCTGCCGCAGTTGAAAAACTCATTGCAGGCGGAATTCCAAATGGATGCCAACAGCAAGATCCCGTCTCTGTTTATGTTCGATATTCAAGATGAACAATGGACGGGTCTGGAAAAGATTCTGGCGGACCGTGACGTGAAACCTCTGGGCCGATCTCCGCTGGTGCGCGCGCGCATCTTGAAGGTGAACGATCAGGACTATGAAAGAAAGCTCGAAACCCAAGGGTTTAAAACCCGGGAAGAAGAGCGTGAAGCCCGTTTCCGCAACCGGGGGATGAACCTGTCTTTCCGTGAAGGGCTTTCTGATTCCGAAATCATGATTGATGGCCGGCCGTTCTCGGGTCCCTTTGATCCGGAAAAACAAAAGCGCGCCGAACTCTCGGTGGAAACCCGCTTTGCAGATCGCATGGGCTTTAAGATTGGTGATGTGCTGGTCTTTGATGTGCAGGGTGTGGAAGTGGAAGGCGAAATCATCAACCTGCGCAAGGTGAAGTGGACAAGCTTCCAGCCGAATTTCTTTATTCTGGTGCAAAACGGCGTCTTGAACGAGGCCCCGAAAAGCTGGATTGCGGCGATTCCGTTCCTGCCGGATCAGCAGAGATCTGAATTGCAAAACGCCATTGCCAAAGAATTTTCCAACGTGTCTGTAATTGATGTTGTGCGCACGGTGGATGATGTCCTAAGGACCGCCGAAAAAATGAGCTGGTCCCTGGAGCTGATGGCGGGCCTGGCGCTTTTGACCGGATACATCGTGCTGTTTTCGATTGTGCGCAGTCAGATCAAACTGCGCCGTTGGGAACTGAACATGTTAAAAATCCTCGGCGCCAGTTGGGGGGAAGTCGCCAGCTTCATTCTGACGGAATTTGCTTTCCTGGCATTTATCGCATCGTTCTTCGGGGCGGCCCTGAGCGTGGTGGTGAGCTTTGCTCTGAATACGTTCATCTTTGAAAGTGATTTCAAGTTCTCGCTGGTACAGCCGCTGCTGTCGGTGGTGATTATCACCGTTTTAAGTCTGGTGATTTCACTGCTGGCCAGTCTGGATATCGTGCGTGAAAGCGCCCTGAGCATCCTGCGGGAAGAAAAATAGACGGGAAACCTTTCAATCCCGTCTGCTTTGATGTACAAAAGTATCCATGATGACGCCGAACGAGGCCTTGGCCAAAGCCAAAATCATTCTGGAAGAAGGGGGAGTCATCGGCTTCCCCACCGAGACCGTTTACGGTCTGGCGGCCCGTATTGACATCCCGTCGGCCATCGAAAAGATCTTTACCACCAAAGAGCGTCCTTTCTTCGATCCGCTGATCGTGCACGTGGCGTCCATTGAACAGGCCAAGAAGGTCACGGCCTTCTGGGGTCCGGCGTCCCAGGCCTTGGCAGAAGCGTTCTGGCCGGGTCCGCTGACCATGGTTCTTCCGCGGGATCCTTCCGTGAATGCGATGATCACTTCGGGTCTGGAATCCGTGGGTATTCGCATGCCAAATCATCCGCTGGCTTTGGAACTGTTGCAGCAGGTGGGGGTGCCTTTGGCCGCCCCAAGTGCGAACAAGTTTGGTCGCACGTCACCGACGTCGGCTTCGCATGTGCGCGTGGAATTCAAAAATGAAAATGTTTTCGTGGTTGATGGTGGCGATTGTGAAATCGGTATCGAATCCACAGTTTTGCTGGTTCGTCACCGCCCTGAAGGTGTTCTGCTTTCGATTCTTCGCCGCGGGCATATTCTGAAGTCAGATCTTGCACGCGTGCTGGAAGAAAAAGGCCTTAAGTACGAGTTCATCGAACAGGTCGACAAACGCGAATCCCCAGGACATATGAAGCATCACTATATGCCGCCGGTGCCAATGGTGGTGTGTCTGGATCCCTCCCGCAGTCCGGAAAGCATTTTAAAGGAAGTGAATGAAAAGATCGGCGAATTGCCGGATGAAATTGAAAGCATCAAGATCATCAAACCCAAAGCGGGCATTCATTCCTATGAAATCCTGAAGCTTTCTGAGGACCCTTTGCTGGCAACCCGTGAATTCTATGGTCATTTGCGTGAAGTGGCCGCGCGTGGGAAAGATTGTATTCTGTTTTACCGCGAGGCTCACCAGACCGGTGAACGCTGGGAATCTTTGTTCGACCGCTTGAATAAAGCGGCGTCTCTTATTGTCTAAGTTTTTTCTGCAAACGGAAGGTCAAAGCCGGAACCATGGAGGTGATAATCGCCATGGCAACAAGACTTGTGAACAACGTCATGTCAATCAGGCCAGCCTTCAAGCCAAAAGTGGCCATTAAAATCTCCATGGCACCACGGGCGTTCAGGGACAACCCGATGGTCATGCTGTCGGTGTGATTGAATTTGCGCCAGCGGGAAACTGTGTAGGATCCGATGATCTTTCCGGCAAAGGCAATCAAAGTAACAATCGCCACCTGGCGGGCATCAAAGTGCTGCACCAGATTTAAGCCCCAGCCGATGGTGACAAAAAATATCGGTGCAAACATCCAGCGTGTGATGGTTTCAAGCTGCTGGATGTGTTTTTCTGAAACCACACCCCAGTCGGAAATCAAAAGCCCCGCCATGAACACAAATACCGGTAAATGGGAAATGATCCAGGGACCCATGTTTTGGGGTGGCAGCAGGAACGAGAACATGATCCACGCCAGAATGTCACACAAGGTGGCAGCGCTGACGATCAGTCGGCCCAGATTGGTTGTGTAAAGGTTCGCTTCTTTCAAAAGCTGAATAATCACCGGCAATGCGGAAACAGCCATGGCCGTTGCCACAAACAAAGTGTTGCTTCCTTCGGGAAGCAGATACATGGCGCCCGCATATCCCGCAATCAAAGGGAAGATGAAAGCGCCCACGCTGATCCACGACGCTTCCTTCACATGCGCCAAAGTTTTCTTAAGGCTCAGCTCCAGACCTGCGGCAAATAAAAACACGTAAGCCGCGATCGTACCCAGCAGGGATGCCGCTTCAGTTTTGGGAATATTCAGCAGCGTGGGGCTTAGGATCAGGCCCGCAGCGATAAATAGAAACAATTTCATTTGCGGGATTTTCTCCACGCGAAAAAGCCCAGGGTTCCAAACGAGGTCAGGATGGCAAGGACCAGCATGACTGTGTTGCTGGTTGAAGGATCTGCAGAACCTGTGATGCCGAAATAATAGACGGCGGTTTTCAGGATGATCATGGATTGGATCATCACCCAGATATAAGGCCACAACTCGCGTGCGGTCTTTTGTTCTTCGGTCAGTTCTTTCACCGGTTTCTGCGCCTGAACCGGATAGTCCCAGTTGTTCTGGCGATGATAGTCCACCAGGATGGCATTCCAGCCCGAGCGCAGGTCTTCAAAGCTGACAGGGGTGTCGCAAGTTTTCAAATGTTGCGCTAAACGTTCCGCTGCATCCTTCGTCAGCAGCTCTGAAGTTTCATTGGAGTAGTAACCCGCACGATCTGGCGAAAGGTCCTGGGGCAGGTTTTTAACGATCTCCTTCAGGTAGCTTTCAGCTTCCTGACTCAGAGGGATATCGGAAAGTGTCTTGCGAAAAACGGTTGTTTCCATAGATGTACCCTTCTCATAGCATAGCCCTTTAAGGGAACGCCAACAATATCCTGATAGAGTTCTGACAATCCTCACATTTAAACACCGCTACACTGAAGCTGATCTTAAGGGGGGCCTTCGATGATCAACTCTTTGGCTTACGCAAGTCTTGAGCGAGTTTCCACGAATCTGCAGTCTTTCTATCAGCTGCGTCTGAATCGTATCCACAAATTCAAAGCCAAGATCCATATTCAATCAGATGTGGGTCCTTTTGAAATTAAAACGGTGACAGATGTCGAAGAACTGAAAGAGGCTCTGACTCTGCGTTACGAGGTCTTTCATCGTGAAATGCAGGGTAAGAAAGCCCCGACAGGGGTGGACGTCGATGAGTTTGACTTCGACTGCGACCACCTGATCATCAAAGAAAAACGCAGCAATCGCATCGTGGGAACCTATAGATTGAACTGCTCTTTGTTCACCGACGAATTTTATTCCGGCAAAGAATTCATGATGAATGCAATTCTGGCTCAGCCGGGTGTGAAGCTGGAGCTGGGGCGCGCCTGCATTCACAAGGATTTCCGCCGCGGGGTTTTGATTTCGCTGTTGTGGCGCGGAATTGCCGAATACATGGCGGCCTCAGATTCAAAGATGCTTTTTGGTTGCGCGACGGTGAAGACGGATGATCCCCGCGATGCGGCCCTGTTGACCCGGTACTTTGAAGAGGAAGGGCGTATTGTGCCGGGGCTTCGCACCCGTCCGACGCTGGCCTACACGATGCCGATGCTGAATCACTTTTTAGAAGAAGTCCGAAGCCCTCTCACGGAGACTCAGAGAGCCCAGGCTGAGGAACTTCTTCCCCCTTTGTGCCGCGCCTATTTGAAGGCCGGAGCCTACATCGGCGGGGAGCCTGCGTGGGATCGTGAATTCCAGTGCATTGACTTCTTGACCATTCTCCATCGGGAAGATTTAAATAGGACCCTGTGGAAGCGATTCAAGCTGGACTCCGCGGAGTCCTAAAACTTACTGTCTTTGTTCTGATTATCCTGACATTCATGTTGTGGTCGTACATCTGCCATCTGGTGGTGCGCGACCCGCAGAAAAGGCTTCAGCGCTTTTCAAATAACTCCCGCTTTTTCTCGGGTCTGATTCTGAAGGTTTTCAATCTGGATCTGACGGTTATCAACAAGCCGGCAAATGATCAGAAGTGTCTGATCGTTTCCAATCACATGGGCTTTGTTGATATTCTGATGCTGGCGTCCTGTCATCCGATGCTGTTTGTGACTTCCAACGAAATGCGTGAAACCCCGTTCCTGGGTCTTTTGACTGAGATGGGTGGTTGCATTTACGTTGAGCGCCGCAGTCGCACAAAAATTCTGGATGAAATGAAGTCCATCGTGAATGCCCTGCGTGCGGGATTCCGTGTGGTGCTTTATCCGGAAGCGACGTCCACCAATGGTGAACGTGTGTTGCCGTTTAAGAAAACCCTGATGATGGCGGCGGCGCAGGCCGGTGTGCCGATTCAGCCGGTGGTGATCAACTTCCGCGAAGTGAATGGCGAAGAGTTCAGCCTGAAATGGCGTGATCATCTTTGTTGGTATGGTGACATTCCCTTTGCGACCTCAATGTGGAAGTCCGCGGTTTTGAAATCGGTAAAAGGTGAGATCGAATTCCTGGAGCCGATTTACGCGACCCCGGATGATGATCGGGGCCTGATTGCCGACAAAGCCCACGCGGCCATTTCGGCTAAGTTCGTTCCGGTCAAAGGTCTTCCGGCAGAGCCCCAGCCTCCGGCCGAGATGCAGGCAGATCCCACTTGATTTAGTCCGTCCGATATGTAAATAATGTGTAAATGAGGAAGATCATTCACATCGACATGGACTGCTTTTACGCGGCTGTGGAGGTGAAGTACCGTCCTGAGCTTAAGGGGAAGCCCTTGGGAATCGGCGGACCACCGAACACCCGCAGCGTGCTGTGCACTGCGAGCTATGAAGCCCGCAAGTTCGGTGTGCGTTCGGCGATGCCTTCTTCGCAAGCGGTACGTCTGTGCCCGCAGTTGGTTTTGATTCCTCCACATTTTGACTTATATAAAGCTGAAAGCCGCAAAGTTCGTGAAATCATGGAAAGATTCACAAACAAGATTGAGCCATTGTCCCTGGATGAAGCCTATCTGGATGTGACCGAATGTGAGCAGTTTGGTGGCAGCGCCACCCTGATTGCGCAGGAAATCCGTCGTTTGATCTTCACCGAACTGAACCTGACGGCGTCCGCCGGGGTGGCGCCGAACAAGTTTTTGGCCAAGATCGCCAGTGACTGGAAAAAGCCCAACGGGCAGTTCGTGGTCAGACCTCAGGATGTGGAAACTTTTGTGAAAGACCTGCCGGTTGAAAAGATCTTTGGAGTGGGCAGAGTCACCGCCCAGAAAATGCATGATCTGGGGCTTCGCACCTGCGGTGATATTCAGAAGTACACCGTGCTGGAGCTATCGCACTGGTTTGGTTCGCGCGCGGCTGAACTGTTTGATTTTTCCCGAGGCATCGATCATCGCGAAGTCGTCACCGAGTGGGAGCGCAAGTCACTGACCGTGGAGGAAACCTTTAACAAGGATCTTTCCACGCTTGAAGAGTGCATGAAGACGCTGCCTTCGCTGTATGAGGACTTCGTGCGCCGGATGGATCGCGGGCAGTATCACGATCGTATCAAGGGGCTGGTGATCAAACTTAAGTTTTTCGATTTCAAGCAAACCACTCATGAAGAGGTCACCCACGAGCTTCCGACACGGCAGGATTTTGAGCGTTTGTTGGAAAAGGCCTGGAGCCGCCGGGGGGTGCCGGTGCGTCTGGTGGGTTTGGGGGTTCGCTTAGGCACACAAAAGAAATCCTCGTCAGAAGCTGATTCGTCTCAGTTGAAATTTGCCATTTAAAACTGGAAATCGGTGGTGCATTTTTTTCTGGCATCACTGTTGCTTTAGCAGTCCTTTGACCACCAGCGGGGCCACAACGGCTTCGTTTGTTCAAGAAAGGACATCAACTATGAGAAAAATCGTGTTTTCGGGCCTGCTCATAGCCACCTTGTTTCGTTATTCAGGCCTTCACCGTTAGGGCGTTACAGCAGGAGCTGTCGGGCTTGTCTCCGGCTCTGGCATTGATTCCTGGCTCTATGGCGGTCATCACGCTGATGATCGTGGTTTTGCACGTTCTGGTGAATGCAGAGGATCTGACTGAAGGGCAGTCTCTGCGTAAGTCTGTGGAAAAATGGCTGGTCAAGCTGGCTGATATGTTGAGAAACAGGCGCTGAAAAATGAATCCGCTCTATTTGCTCACTTTTCTTTGTGAAAAGATAAGGGCAGTGATGGGAGGTCGTTATGATAAGCCTGTCAGTCGTGATCTTGGCGCTGGCAATAAGTTTTGGAGGACTCTATTTCATTCTTCGCAGCCGTAAGAACGGATTCTTCGAAGAAGAGATCGGCAAGAAGCATCCTCCAGGATTTCGTCCACACCATCGAACAAAATAAAAAGGTCCCGTAAGGGACCTTTTTGCTTTAGAAAACTTTTTTCCATTCATCTTCTTTGAAGCCGACCAGATGAGTGTCGTCGCCGATGACGAACGGACGCTTCACCAGTTTGCCGTTTTCAGAAAGAAGCTTCAGGCACTCAGCTTCCGTCATGGAAGGAAGCTTTTCGCTTAATTTCATTTCCTTGTACATCACACCTGAAGTGTTAAACAGGTTGCGGACACTGCCGCCGCGCTCTTTCAGGGCGGCCAGCATTTCCTTCAGCTCTTTTTGTGATGGAGCTTTGTCGACGATGGGAAGCTTGTCGTACTTGACCTTTTTCCCATCCAGAAACTTCAAAGCCTTTACGCAGGTGGAGCACTTCGCGTACTCGTAAACCTTAAGCATGGCTCTTCACCAGCCAGCCGCACATTTTATACAAAATGCGCGCGCCCACGTTGCCGTCCCATTCAACTTCCTCTTCAGAAAGGCCGCCGGTGGAAACTTCATTCAGGTCGAAAGCCACGATCTTGCGGCCGGAAGCATGAACTTCGCGGAACAGGAAGAAGACCTGATCCACGCTCAAGCCGCCCGGAACCGGAGTGCCGGTGTGGGGGCAGAAGGCCGGATCCAGACCGTCGATATCAAAGGAGATGTAAACATTCTGCGGAAGTTCCTTGATGATGTCTTTGCAGACTTGTTCCCAGGTTTCGCCTTTGAGCATGCGGCGTTTCAGTTCCAGGTCGTAGAAGGTCTTGATGTCTTCGCGGGAGTTGCTGAAGTCGTATTCTTCCTCGCAGAAGTCACGGATGCCAACCTGAACCAGCTTCTGAGGCTTTTTAGCATCAGTCATCACATTATACATAATGGAAGCGTGGGACTGCTTGAAGCCCTGATAGGCCGTGCGCAGATCCGCGTGAGCATCAATGTGCAGAACGCCGAACTCGCCTTTGTATTTGTCGCTGACGGCGCGGATGGCTCCCAGTGGGGTGGAGTGATCCCCACCCACCAGACCCAGAAGCTTTCCTTTTTTCAGGACGTCAGAGCACTGATCGTAAACCCATTGGGTCATCTCTTCGCAGGCTTCATTCACCTGAGCGGCCAGCTTGTTCATTTTGGCTTCGTCTTCGCTGAGGTTGGTTCGCATTCCGATCAGCTCCTGAGCCACAGCCTTGAACTTGTCGTTCATGTTGCACAGGTCTTCCGGGAAGTCGCGCATGTGGTAGCCGACTTCGTAGGCTTTGCCCACTTCAATGTCAAAAAGGTCAATCTGTTCACTGGCTTGGCGGATGATCTGAGGCCCGCGGGAGGCGCCTTCACCGTAAGAGGTTGTGACTTCCCAGGGAACAGGTACAAGAACGACCTTGGACTCTTCTTCGGTCATGGGAATTCCGAAGATTCCGAACTCTGCAGAAATGGTGGTCGTCGGGTCGAATTTCACAGTCTTTTCAGACATTTTTTACTCCTTAAATTAGCCCCCATGGTATAGCATTTAAGCGCGGCGTCAATCGAGCAATAACTTGATTATTTTTGTCGCATAACCCATTTTAACCCAACTTTGGGAACCACTTAAATTCCCAGCGAAATTCTTTGGAGGAAACACAATGAATATGAAGGGACTCCTGGCTCTTGCACTGAGCTCAGCTTTGACAGCTCCCGCTTTTGCAGCCGCACCAAATGCGAATGCACCAAAAGGCGGAAATTTCGTAAACAATCTTGGCGGTGAACCACCAACAGTTCATCCGATCACAAGCACTGACGTGTACGGTTCCAACGTACAAGCGATGGTGTGTGAAGGTCTTCTGTCTCGTGATTCTGAGACTTATGACTGGAAACCTCGTTTGGCTGAGAAGTGGGAAGTCTCCAAAGACAACAAAACTTTCACTTTCTTCCTTCGTAAAAATGCAGTCTTCCATGACGGCAAGCCGGTAACAGCTGAAGACGTTAAATTCTCCTTCGACGCGATCTTCGAGCCAAAATATGAAGCGGCTCACCTTCGTCCATACTATGAAGGTCTTTCCAAAGTTGAAGTGGTTGATGCTCACACTGTGAAATTCACCGCTAAAGACATGTACTTCAAAAACTTCGAATCCGCTGCGGGTTTGACCATCATCCCTAAGCACATCTACGGCGATGTTGAAAAATCCAAAAAAATGAACCGTCAGTTGATCTGCACGGGCGCATACTCCATGTCCAAATTCGACCGTGGTCAAATGATCCAGTTGAAGAAATTCGACAAATGGTGGGGTCTGAACGAGCCATTGTACAAAGGCGCTTACAACTTCGACACTGTGACTCTTCGTTTCTACAAAGACGAAAACGTTCAGCTTGAGCGCGCTAAAAAAGGTGAGCTTGATTACCTTGACCTGCGTATCGAATCCTTCATGAAAAAAACTGAAGGCGCTCCTTGGGGCAAAACTGTTCTTAAACACAAAGTTGCCAACAGCGCTCCTAAGTCTTACGGCTTTGTGGGCTGGAACTTCCGCAAAGAATTGTTCCAGGACAAAAACGTACGTGTGGCTTTGGCTCACCTGTTGAACCGCGAAGAGATGAACAAAAAGTTCCGTTACGGCATGTCTGACCTTGCCAACGGTGCGGTTTACATCAAATCCGAATACAACCCAGGCAACAAAGCTTTGGAATTCAATCCGAAGAAAGCTCAGGAATTGCTGGCTAAAGCCGGTTGGGCTGACGCTGACAAAAACGGTGTTCTAGAGAAAACCGTTAACGGCAAGAAATCTGAGTTCAAGTTCACTTTGATCTACCCTAATAAAGACGTAGAGAAATATTGGACTATGTACCGTGAAGACCTGAAAAAAGCGGGTATCGACATGGAACTTAAGTATCTTGAGTGGAACTCCTTCCTGAAGCTGGTTGACGAAGGTAACTTCGACGCTGTGACTATGGCTTGGGGTGGTGGTTCTGTTGATCCGGATCCAAAACAAATCTGGCACTCTTCCGGTGCGATCCCAGGTGGTTCTAACTTCATCGGTTACAAAAACCCTGAAGTGGACAAGCTGATCGACGAAGCTCGCGTTGAGCCGAATAAAGCTAAACGTGTTGTTAAGTTGAAAGAAGTTTACAGAAGAATCGCTGAAGACGCTCCATACGCGTTCTTGTTCAACGACAAGTACGTATTCTATGCAAATTCTTCACGCATGGGCACTCCTGCAGAGACATTTAAGTACGAAATTGGTACAGACTACTGGTGGATGAAGCCTCAATAGGCTTCTTCCTCTGAGTTGTTTATCTGTCTCTTATTAGTTTGGGAGTAGGGCTTTGATCGTCTACCTGATTCGCCGATTACTACTGATGATCCCGACATTCTTCGGGATCACCATCATGACTTTCGTTCTTATCAATTTGGCTCCGGGCAGCCCCATTGAGCAGAAGCTGCAGGCAATTCGCTTCGGCTCTGCTGGTGGAGCTGGCGGCGGCGCTGCTGGCGTTAACAGTCGCGGTGATTCCGCGGTTAACGAAGAAGTGATTGAGGCCTTGAAGAAACAATACGGTTTCGACAAGCCTTTGCATGAACGTTACATCATCTGGCTTAAAAATTTGTCCCGTCTGGATTTCGGTGAAAGCTTCACCTACCAGGAACCGGTCATTGATGTGATCAAAAGTAAGTTCCCGGTGTCTTTGCAGTTCGGTATCGCCTCTTTGATCCTGACTTATTTGGTGTGTATCCCTCTGGGTGTTCGCAAGGCCATCAAGGCTGGCGGCGCCTTTGACCGTATCACCACTATTATTCTGAATCTGACGTATTCGATTCCACCGCTGGTATTGGGTATCTTCCTGATCGTTGTGTTCGCCGGGAAACTGAACATGTTCCCACTGGGCGGTTTGCACTCGGACGATTATGAAGTTCTGACCACCTGGGGCAAGATCGTGGACCGTGCACACCACTTCGTGCTGCCGTTGATCTGTTACATGATCGGTGGTTTCACGGAGCTTTCCACTCTGATGCGAAATTCCATGCTGGATGTTGTGAAGTCCGACTTTGTTCGTACGGCACGCGCCAAGGGTCTTTCTGACAACGTGGTTATCTTCAAACATGCTCTTCGCAATGCTTTGATTCCGATCGCAACCGGTTTGGGCGGCTTCTTCGGAGCTTTCCTGGCGGGTTCTTTGATCATCGAACAGATGTTCAATTTGGACGGTATCGGTTTGCTGGGCTATCAGTCCATCATGGCACGTGACTATAACGTGATCATGGGTCTGACCTTCATTTCGTCTTTGCTTTTGATGTTCGGACGTATTTTCTCTGACATCATTTATGTTCTTATTGATCCAAGGATTGACTTCAAATGATCGAAAAATATCTTATTCGCAATGAATTGACGCTGAAGAGATATAAGCGATTTAAGCGCGATCGTGTCGCTGTTGTCTCTGTTTGGATTCTTTTGGCTATGTTCTTCGTGAGCTTCACGGCGGAACTTTGGGCCAACAATCACCCACATGTGATGAGCTACAATGGGAAATTGTTCTTCCCGTTGTTCAAGGATTATCACCCAACTGCCTTCGGCCGTGATGACATCTATGTGATGGATTATCGTGAGCTGGAAATGAAAGAGGGCGACTGGGCGGTATGGCCGATCATTCAGTGGGACCCGTATGAAAGCAATAAAACCGTTGAAACCTATCCATCTCCACCTACCAAAGTAAACTGGTTGGGTACGGATGAGAGCGGTCGTGACGTGATGACGCGTCTGTTGTACGGATTCCGTTACACGATGTTGTTCGCGATTGGTTCATGGCTTGCGACTTATGCGATTGGTATCACCATGGGTGCTATCATGGGTTACATGGGCGGCAAGACCGACTTGGTTGGTCAGCGTCTGGTTGAGATCGTGGAAAGCACCCCGATCCTGATCGTTCTTTTGACGATCATCTCTATCTTTACTCCAAGCTTGCCGTTGTTGATCGGGTTCTTTGCGATCTTCAGCTGGACCGGGATCTCTGCTTATATGCGTGCTCAGTTCCTGTCTTTGAGAAAGCGTGAGTACGTTGAGGCAGCTAAAGCCATTGGTGCGGATCACACACGTATCATCGGTAAGCACATCCTGCCGAACGGTCTGACTCCGATTGTGACCTTTGCGCCGTTCTTTATCGCAGGTGGCGTAAATACTTTGTCCTTCCTGGATTATCTGGGCTTGGGTCTTCGTCCGCCGACTCCTTCTTGGGGTGAGTTGTTGGCTCAGGCTCAAAAATGGTTCACGATTGCAGAGTGGATTGTTTGGGGCCCGATGGTGGCTCTGGTTCTGACTCTGACCCTGTTGATCAACATCGGTCTTGCAGTTCGCGACGCCTTCGACTCCAAAATGTAGATAAAAAACAGGTGGCTTAAGGCCACCTTTTTTTATCCCCAAAAGGTGCCTGGTGACTTTTTACACCTACACCGCATCATTCTTTCTGTCTTTAAAGTTGATACCCTCTTCTTCCGCCGATATGGTCCAAACAACCAATCTATTTCCGGGGGAATCATGAAGTTTTTCGTGTGCATTCTAGTCTCTGTTTTTGGTCTGTCTGTTCAGGCGCAGGTTCTGGGTAAAATCAAAGGTGCCGGTGAAATGACGGCGAAGTACTTCCGTTTGGATGGCTCTGCGGATGTTCGCAATGTAAAGTGCACGGTCGCTTTGAATCTGGATCAAACGGCCGACGTGGTTGAGCTCGGTTTTTCTTTCTATGAGTGTGAACAACTGGGTGGTTGGAATGATCTGCCAGTGTCCTTGAAAATTGATGGCAACAAGCTGGTAAATTCCAAAGGTATCGAGCAGGGGCGTATTTATGCGGACGGCACTATTGAGTTCACAAGTCTTTCCCGCTCTCAGGTGACTTATCATGACGAGAAGTACGATGGCTTCTGCCGTCTGTATTCCATGGATAAAAAGACCCTGAATCTGGACACCGTGATCAAATACACGTTTGTGAAAACAGCGACAGGTTACCAGATGAACCGCGAGGTTTCTGAAGACCGCCTGGCCTATAAGTCCCGCCGTGATTATCCACGCTGCCCAGCGGTTGTGATCCCAACGGCGGTAAAAATGACCTCCAGTCTCAATGCGGGTCTAAAGTAATATATCAGTTCGAGATTCTTTTCATTATTGAGGGGCTTGCATAGTCCCTCAATACTTTCCCCCTAATCTGATCCCATCAGGCGCACTTGTTTGTGCGGGGGGATCTTATGATGTCCAAACGGATGTACGCGGGAATCTGGGTATTGTTGCTGGCTCTGATACTGAGCTCTTGTAAGGCGCCGGTGTCTTTCACTGAGGAATTCAGTTCCAAAACCTCTGAAGAAACCACCACAACGGACGATTCCCCCAGTGACGACAGTGCTGATGATTCCGCCGACGACTCTGCCGATGATTCCGAAACTGTGCCGGATTCTGAAGTCGTGGGCGAAGTCTGCGACCAACTGGATTCCGATTCTCACAACGCCTCTCAGGGCGATATCATGCAGGATCCTTTCTTGAACATATCTTTTGCTTCCGGCAAGGGCCTGGTTTTACCCCAGGGCCCTTGTGTAAAGCGCACGGTGAAAGAGGACTCGGATGTTCGCCGCGAGATTTTGTATGAATACTCGTGCCGCGAAGTCAAAGGGGTCGTGAATTTGATCAGCACCCGGGAAGAAGAAAACGGCGCGGTGGTATCTGTGATCGACACCGATGTTGATGTCTATGGTAAGGCGGGACTGATTCGAAACGTTCAGTCCACTCATACGCACACACGTCTTGGCAGTGGGGCAATTCAAATTGATCGTGAGTTTGAGGAAACTTCGACGGTGGAGGGTGTTCAGCATCAGATCACCGGGGTTTCCTTTTATGACTTTATCCCCGATGAAGATGCCGCCAAAGGAGCGGGCTTTGTTCAGATCAGCGGAAACGTCAGTCACCTTAAGGGTGGCGTGACCCAGAATGTGTACAGTGTGTCTTCGGATGGTTTGCATCGCGCGGTTTGCGGGTTTGATGACGGCATAGTGACGATGAGATCCTCGGAAAAGATCACGACGGTGACTTACTCTGGCTGTGGCAAGCCTGCGATCACTCAGGCTGACGCAGAAGTGGTTGAATAAAAAAAGCGGCGAATTTTCATCCGCCGCTTTGAAGTTTTCTAAAAAAGAACCAGGAACCTTTTTGGTTACTCGGCTTCTTCCAGGTAGGTGTAACCGGAAAGACCTTCTTCGTAGTGCTTGATCAGAAGCTTGGCTTCTTGTTTTGTGATCGAGCCTTTTTGGATGGATTCCTCTGTCGCTTGACGAACGCTGTCGACCATTTCAGAGCGGCCGTACTGAACGTAAGACAGAACCTCAGTCACCGTGTCACCTGGAACGTAATGGTCAATAGTGTAACCCACGCCGTTCAAAGAGATGTGAACCGCATCCGTGTCCCCAAACAGATTGTGCAAATCGCCCAGGATCTCTTGGTAGGCACCGGTCAGGAACACGCCCAGATAGTACTGCTGGCCATCAGTGAACTGATGCAAGCGGATGGTTTCTTTCGGCTCGCCGGAAGCCGTGTCGATGAATTTTTCGATCACACCGTCAGAGTCACAAGTCAGATCCGCCAAGGTCGCTTCACGTTTAGGCTCTTCGCCCAGACGGTGAATTGGGATCACCGGGAACAACTGACCCACCGCCCATGAATCCGGTACAGACTGGAACACAGAGAAGTTGGAGAAGTAAGTATCGCACAGTTCCTTACCCAGAGCTGCCACGATGTCTTCACAATCCGGAGTCGCGCGCGCCAGTTTGATCATCTTGGTTGCGATCGCAAAGTACATGGATTCACACCATGCACGTTGTTCAAGGCTCAAGACGCCGTAAGTGAACAATTGCAGAGTTTCTTGTTTGGCCTGTTCCAGGTCATTGAAGCACTCGTTGATATTGTCTTTGTTCACCTTTTCAAAGATGTACTGCATGTCCTGCATGATGGAATGATCCGTTTTCGTCGCTGGACGAGGCGGCTCGTGGCGGTGAAGGTCGTTCACGCCCATCACGTTGAACACCAAAACCGAGTGGTGAGCCACCAGGAAGCGGCCGGACTCAGTCACGATGTTTGGATGTGGAATGCCTTTTTCATCACACAGGGTCTGAAGTACAGACACGATGTCATTGGCGTATTCCTGCTCAGAATAGTTCACAGAGCTGTCAGAGTGGCCGGAACCGTCATAGTCAACGCCCAGGCCGCCGCCCACGTCGATGTACTTCAGGCCTGCGCCCATTTTGTACAGCTCGGTGTAGAAGCGTGCGCCCTCTTTCAAAGAGGACTTGATGGACTGGATCTGAGGAACCTGAGAACCGATGTGGTAGTGCAGAAGTTCCAGGCAATCCAGCATGCCTTCGCTTTTCAGGAATTCAACGCCTTCCACGATTTCAGTGGAAGTCAGACCGAACTTGGAGCGGGCGCCAGAGGAGTCAACCCACTTGCCGGCACCTTGGGTGTTCAGTTTCGCGCGGAAGCCGATTTTTGGACGGGCGTTGAACTTTTTCGCCACATCCACGATCATTTTCAATTCTTCTTTACGATCCACCACGATGATGGTGTTGCGGCCCAGTTTCTGGGACAGGATCGCTGTTTCGATGTATTCCCAGTCTTTGAAACCGTTGCAGATGATAAGTGCATCTGGAGTGTTCATCAAAGCCAGAACCACCAGAAGCTCAGGTTTGGAACCTGCTTCAAGACCCATGGAATAGTCTTTACCGTATTTCACCAGCTCCTGAACCAGGTGACGCTGTTGGTTTACCTTGATCGGGTAAACGCCACGGTACTGGCCTTTGTAGCCATGATCAGCAAATGCTTTTTGGAAGCAGCCGTTCAAAAGCTCCACACGGGATTTAATAATTTCCGGAAAACGAATCATGATGGGAACGCGGATACCGCGGTCCAAAAGATCTTGGGTCAGCTCATGCAGATCCACTGTCGGACCTGCGGCGCCCATCGGAGTGACAGCAACATTGCCTGCGCTGTTAATTCTGAAATAACCGTTGCCCCAGTTGTTGATCCCATAAAGCTCAGCGCTTTTTTCAGGACTCCAATTAGACATCTCTTCTGGCCCTCACGACTAGGGGGCCCGGATAAAGGACCCCATGTTGTTTTTCAGGGGTCCTTTTCGGTAAAAGAACCCAGTTATTTAACGATCAAGTTCAAAATTTTGCCGGCTTTGTAAATCACCTTGTCGGGATTCTTGTCGCCCAGCACAGCTGCCACTTGTGGAACGGCTTTCGCCGCCGCGACCGCTTCCTGTTCGGAAGCCGCCACGCCCAACTCGATCGTGCCGCGCATTTTTCCATTCACTTGCACGCCGATTGTCACAGTGTCGTCAGCGCACAGGGTGTTATCATATTTTGGCCAAGGAGCCAAAGAGCAAAGTCCCTGTCCGCCCATTTTTTCCCACAATTCTTCAGCCAAATGCGGGGCAAACGGAGCCAGAATCTGTACCAGCGGTTTCAGAGCCAAAACAGAGCGGCACTCCGCGCGGTAAAGTTCGTTCACCAGAATCATCATGGCGCTGATCGCCGTGTTAAAGCTCATGGACTCGATGTCCTCTGTGACTTTTTTGATGGTTTTGTGAACTAATTTCTCGATCTCCAAAGTCAAAGCGGCATCGGTCGCCACATATTTGCCGTCATCGCTGACAACAAGGCGGCCGATACGATCCAGGAAGCGTTTTACGCCGTCAATACCGGTCGGAGACCAGGCTTTGTCTTTATCCAAAGGCCCCATAAAGCTGACGAAAGTTCGAACAGCATCTGAACCGTGTGTCTGGCCGATTTCCTGAGCTGGGATCACGTTGCCACGGGATTTGGACATTTTTTCACCGTCGGGTCCCAAAACCATGCCCTGGTGGGCCAGTTTTTGGAATGGTTCATCATGGGTCACAAGACCGCAGTCAAAAAGAACCTTCATCCAGAAGCGGGAATACAGCAAGTGACCGACAGTGTGTTCAGGACCGCCCACGTACAGATCCACTGGCATCCAGTACTTTTCAGCTTCCGCACTGAACGGAGCTGCATCATTGTTTGGATCGATATAGCGCAGGAAGTACCAGGAAGATCCGGCAGCTCCCGGCATGGTGTCGGTTTCGCGTCGGCCTTCTTTGTTGCCGTCCATGTACTTCACCCATTCCGCGTTGCGGGCCAGTGGAGCTTCTCCGGTGTCGGCCGGTTCATAGTCCGCCACTTCCGGCAATACGACAGGAAGTTCGTTCACGGGAACGCCGCGGGAACCATCAGCAAAGTGTACGATCGGGAACGGCTCGCCCCAATAGCGCTGACGGCTGAACAGCCAGTCGCGCAGCTTGTACTGAACTTCGCGAACGCCCAATTTGTTCTCTTCCAGATAAGCCAGCATTTTTTTGATGGCGTCGGCTTTATTCAGGCCGTTCAGGAATTCAGAGTTGATCATGACGCTGTCGCCTTCAAATGGCAGTTGGTCACTTTCAAGCACGGTTTTAATTGGAATGTTGAATTTGGTCGCAAATTCGAAGTCACGTGCATCGTGACCAGGAACGGCCATGATCGCACCGGTGCCGTAATCCATCAGGACATAGTCGGCAATCCAGATCTCGATCTTTTCGCCCGTGATCGGGTGGATGGCGTGAGCCCCCGTGAAGACGCCGGTTTTTTCAGTCGTCGCCTTGCGGTCGACTTCTGATTTTTTCGCCGTGGCGGCAATGTATTCTTCCACCGCCGTGTGCTGCGGCTGGGAGGTGATCTTTTTGACCAGCGGATTTTCCGGAGCCATCACCATGAAGGTCACACCGTACAATGTGTCCGGACGAGTGGTGAAGACTTCAAAGCTGTCCTGTTCGCCATGAACCTGGAAGGTGACGCGCGCGCCTTCGGACTTTCCAATCCAGTTGCGCTGCGCCTCTTTGGTTCTTTCCGGCCAGTCGACCTTGTCCAGGTCATTCAACAGGCGTTCGGCATAGTCGGTGATTTTAAGCATCCACTGTTTCATCGGCACGCGGATGACCGGGTGACCGCCGCGCTCTGATTTTCCGTCGATGACTTCGTCATTGGCCAGAACGGTTTTCAAAGCCGGGCACCAGTTAACCGGAACTTCCTTCTGGTAAGCCAGGCCGCGCTCATACAGTTTCAGGAAAATGAACTGAGTCCATTTGTAGTAGTTAGGCTCACAAGTGGAGATTTCGCGGCTCCAGTCAAAGCTGAACCCAAAGGACTGCAGAGTTGTGCGGAAGCTTTCAATTGCTTTTTTGGTCGTGATGGCAGGATGGATCCCGGTCTGGATGGCAAACTGCTCAGCCGGCAGACCAAAGGCATCGTATCCCATCGGGTGAAGAACGTTGAACCCCTTGGCGCGTTTGTAACGGGAAATGATATCGGCCGGAGTGTAAGAGGCCATGTGCCCAACATGCAAACCGGAGCCCGATGGATAGGGGAACATATCCAGCGCATAATATTTTGGTTTCACACTGTTTGTCTCAGCCTGAAACGCCTTGGCGTCCGCCCACTTTTTCTGCCATTTTTTCTCGTACTCGGTGAAGTTCAAACTCATAAAAACATCCTTCAAAATTCAAAGAAAAACACCACAACCATAAATAGCCAAAATCCCCAGACAATTCAACGAATAAGACCCCCTTAGCGCCCACATCAGACCCTTCCACAAAACACAGAAAATGTAAGAAAATCTCCCCCGCCCAAAGTCCACAAAATCCCGAATGCCATCCACATTGTTTTAGATTCCCAATACTTCGCGCACGGGCGCACCAACAAGGTCCTGATCGAGGAAGGAGGGCTGGGGGCTGGGTTCCGCCGCAAGTTCCGCAGGTCCGGGGGTAATCGTGGAACGCAATAGCTCCCGACGAGCCAAAGGGCTAGTAAGGAAGAAAAAAACCACCCGAGCGAGGACTGTTCGAAGCGCCGGAGCCCAGCCCCCAGCCCGGCTCCCACGGAGGCAGGATTAAAGTTTGGTAGTCTGGTCTTATGATTAGAAAATTGTCTAAATAATTCCCGGAATTAACCGATGAGTAGGGCAGAAGTTACACTGGTATGTAAGATGAGTTTTGAAGTAAGCCCTAAACAACCCAAAAGTCGCCGTATTCTAGTAATCGACGACGACAAGGACAGCCTGGAGATTCTCCTGGAGCCATTGCGCTGGGAGGGCTACGACGCGCGCGGTGTGACCACCGAATCTGAAGCGCACAAGCTGATCGAATCCTGGATTCCTCACATTGTCATTTTGGACTGGATGGCGCCTTCCATGGCGGGTCTGCGGGTTTTGAAATCCGTGCGTGAGCGTCTGTCTCACGTTTCCTGCGTGTTTGTGTCTGAAAACTCCAGCACCGAAGCAATCATCGAGGCCCTGGATTCCGGAGCCGACGATTACATCGTAAAACCGTTTGTGCCGCTGGAGCTTCTGGCGCGCATTCGCTCACAGTTGCGTATTCGCGATTTGCACGAGCAACTGCTTTTCGCCAACGAGAAACTTAAAGAGCTTGTTGATACCGATGACCTGACGGGTCTGTATAACATGCGTTCGCTGTATCAACGTCTGGACTTCGAGATGGAGCGCGGTCGTCGCTTCCACCGTGATGTCTGTGTCGTGATGATGGATATGGACTATTTCAAAACCGTGAATGACGGGCATGACCATCTGTTCGGAAGTTATGTGCTGTCTGAGGTGGGTAAGATCATTCGTGCCAACACCCGCAACATCGATATTCCGGCCCGCTATGGTGGGGATGAATTCCTGATGGTGCTGACAGAGACCAATCATGCCGGTGCCATGTACTTCTGCGAGCGCCTGCGTGAAAACATCGAAAAGACCACATTCCGCAATGGCGAGGACTCGATGAAGCTGACGGCCTCCCTGGGCTTTGCCATTACGATCCCGGGTGAAAACATCAGTGCCCGTGAGCTGGTTCGCCGTGCCGACCATGCCCTTTATGAAGCCAAACGTGCGGGACGCAATCAGGTTGCACATTACAAACCGGATGCCGCTCCTGTGGTGGAAATCAAATCTGCCATTCATAAGCGCCGTAAGGCTGCTGGCTAATTAGTCGTTGACCTCGTCCGGGGTATCTAAGAAAACGCTCTTATATGCAAAGCTCTGTTTCATCTGCTGATAAAATCCGTAATCGTGCCGCGTGGATCTCTGCCATAGCCAGTGTCGTGATATTCACCATGAAGGTGGTGGCCTATCGCCTGACCAGCTCGACCGCTGTGCTGTCTGATGCATTGGAAAGTATCGTGAACGTCATAGCCGCCATCGTGGCGCTGTTTGTGATTCGTTTCGCCGCTCAGCCTGCGGACGAGGATCATCCTTACGGGCATGGCAAGGCCGAGTATTTCTCTTCAGCGTTTGAGGGCGGTATGATCTTTTTTGCCGCCATCATGATTATTGCCGAAGCCGCCAAAGCGCTGATTTATCATGAGCCCACTCAGAAGCTGGAGATGGGTTTGCTGATCGTGGGCGGAGCCGCCCTGGTGAATCTGGCTTTGGGTTTGTATTTGAAACGCGTGGGGACGACTCATCAGTCGGATGCCCTGAAGGCCAGTGGGGCGCATGTGCTGTCGGACGTTCTGACCACCGCCGGAGTCATGGTCGGCCTGGGACTGGTTTTGGTGACCGGAATTCAGTGGCTGGATCCGGTGATTGCGATGCTGGTGGGTTTGCAACTGGCTTATTCAGGATTTAAAATTGTGCGCGAATCTTTGGGTGGCCTGATGGACCAGCAGGATATGGCGTCACTCGAGCTTCTGGCCAGTGCGCTGGAGAAAAATCGTGTGCCTGGTGTGATCAATATTCACCATCTGCGCGTGATTCGCTCTGGCCGATTCCATCACGTGGATGCCCATATGGTGGTGCCGGAATATTGGGATGTTTCTCAGGTTCACGCCATGACCAGTGATTATGAGGCTGCGGTGGTAAAGGATTATGAGTTTGACGGGGAGCTGGCTTTCCATGTGGATCCTTGTAAAAAATCCTACTGTGACAGCTGTGAGGTGCCTCAGTGCCCGATTCGTTTGCAGCCTTTCCGCCACCGGCCGGACTTCTCTGTGAAAAGCTTGACCGACGACCCGGCTCCGACTAATCAAGGGACCCATGACAGATCAGGCTCTAAGAAGACAAATTAATATCACCAAAGACCTTCCCAACCAGAATGCCTACACCCTGGCGTTGAACGGCGAATATGCGCATGTGGCTTTCGATGAGCTGCGTGCTCCGCTGAACAAGGGTAAATGGCGTTCGGACGTTTTTAAAGCTGATGCTGGCATGCCGATGGACGTGGAAGTGGGCACCGGGAACGGGACTTACTTTGCTCATCACGCCAAAACCCATTCTGACCGCCTGTTGGTGGGCCTTGAGCTGAAATACAAACCTTTGATTCAGTCCATCCGTCGCGCGGTGAATGCTGGCTGCAAAAATGCGGCGATCACGCGTTTCCACGCTTTCAACATTGATCATCTTTTTGCTGAGGGCGAGATCGACAACGTCTATATCCATTTCCCGGATCCATGGACATCCCCGAAAAAACCGAAGAACCGTTTCGTGTGCAAAGATAATCTGGAATTGTTGTTCCGTCTGCAAAAGCCGGGTTCTTTCATCAATTTCAAAACCGATTCTTTGGTGTACTTCCTGTGGGCGATGGATGAAATCCGTCAGTCTCCGTACAAGATCATTTTTGAAACTCAGGATCTGCACAATTCAGAAATGAAAGATCAGAACTTCGAAACGGCTTTTGAGAAAATCTTCCTGCGTGAAGGTATCAAAATCAATTTCGTCAGACTGCAGAAGGTCTAGCGGTCGGTGAAAAGGGCCCGCCTGCTGCGTTGTCGGGCCTTTTGCTTCTCTCCGACGTGCTTAGAGCACGCCTCCGTTTCGCAAAAGAACCTCCGCCTTGCATTCGAACCCTTTTGACCGACCTTGATTCCCGGCTTTTTGGGAGGGCTTTACTGCGTGAATCGCACTTTGGGCTGGTGTTGGGTGGCAGAAGTCCTCGTTTTAAATTTCCTTGGGGTATACTGAGAGAGTTTTGGGAACAGGGGGATTCTATGGCATCCTTTCTTCGTTTTTCCTTATTCTTCATTGGTGTATTTTTCTTTTTTGGATTAGAGCCGATTCTTGGTGCGATCACTCGTGAAACTGATTTTGTGACTCCGGCGGAGCCAGCCACGGTTCTACGCAGCTCTGTGATTCCCTGTTATGGACGAAATCAATCCGGTATTGGGCGCAAAACAAATATGTCCCGGGTTGAAGGGGAGCGCTGCTCGGTTCCGCAGCCGGTGGAAGCCCGTCGTCTGGATCGCCCGGATCACGAAGTGGATGATCCCGGCAAGGAATTCAAACACCGTGAACTATAAGATTCACCAATATGTCGCGTCGACCGTGATGTTGCCCTGAATGCGGGTCTGGCAGCTGATGCGAACATCCGAAGAAAGCCCGTTTTTTTCGCGCAGAAAATTTTCTGTGTCGTTTTCAGCAGATAGATTCTCTTTGCCTTCCACAATAATGATTTTGCACTTTGCGCAAACGCCGTCGCCATCACAACTGGAAGCCACGGGAAGGCCCGCATCCAGTAGCGCCGTCATCAGGACGGTGTCAGCAGGAACCTCTACGGCAGGCATGTTCTTTTTAAAAGAAATCACGGGCATAGCCCATTGTAGCTGACGCAGTCCAAAACGTGCAAAGAACTAATGAAAACGGGGCTATTTGTGGTAGCCTTGATCCGTTATTGTCCCGACCAATTGTGAGGTAATCTATGACTCAGGATCAAAAAGTTGAAAACGTCATTATCATCGGTTCCGGCCCTGCAGGCCTGACTTCCGCTATTTATACTTCCCGCGCCAATCTGGAGCCTTTGATGATTGAAGGTGAAGAGGCCGGCGGTCAGTTGATGACCACGACCGAAGTTGAAAACTTCCCGGGCTTTGACCACGGGATCACGGGTCCGGACCTGATCACAGTCATGAGAAAACAGGCCGAAAGATTCGGCACTCGTTTCATCACTCGCAACGTGACGAAGGTGGATTTTTCCCAGCGTCCGTTCAAAGTGTGGATCGGTGACAAACTTCACCTGGCAAAATCCATTATCATTTCCACTGGCGCCAGCGCGAAGTACCTGGGCCTGCCTTCTGAAAAAGTTTACGCCAACCGTGGTGTTTCCGCGTGTGCAACTTGTGACGGTGCCTTCTTCCGTAATCAGGAAATCGGCGTTGTTGGTGGTGGTGACACAGCGATGGAAGAGGCGCAGTTCCTGACTCGTTTTGCCAGTAAGGTGTACCTGATCCACAGACGTGACCACTTCCGTGCCTCCAAAATCATGGTCGATCGTGCGCTTAAGAACCCAAAAATCGAAGTGCTTTACAACACCGAGGTGACCGAGGTTCTGGGTGACGGCAAGGGTATGACCGGCGCGAAAATCAAAGGCACTGTTGATGGCGCTGTCAAAGAACTTCCGATCACAGGTCTATTCCTGGCCATTGGCCATAAGCCGAACACCGACCTTTTCAAAGGTGTTTTGGATATGAATGAGACAGGCTATTTGATCACCCAGCCCAACACCACGTATACTAATATTCCAGGTGTCTTTGCGGCGGGAGACGTGCAAGATCACGTATATCGTCAGGCGATCACGGCAGCCGGTACAGGTTGTATGGCGGCGATCGATGCTGAAAGATGGCTGGAAGCCCAGGAAGCTCACTAAGGAAGATATGAAGGACAAAAGAATCAACACCAAGGATTTGATCGAAAAGATCGAAAAAATGACCAAGGCCCGCATTGCTTCTCAGGAAGTGGTGCCTTTGGATCAGTTCCGTGAGGCCAAGAAAAAGCTGGATCCAAAAATCATTCTTGTGATCGAGGATGACGAAACCATGCGCCTGGCGATGAAAAGAATCCTTGAGAGTGAAGGTTATGTGACGAAGCTTGCGGCCGATGGCACTGAGCTTTCCACAGTGCTGGATGATCACTCGGTGGATCTGATTCTGATGGACGTGGGACTGCCTTGGATCAACGGTTTTGAACTGGCGCAATTGCTGAAAGAGCACCGCGATCTGAAAAAAATCCCGCTGGTGTTCGTGTCCGGCAAAGCTTCCGAAGAAGACATGAAAAAGGCCTTTGAGATCGGCGCTGATGACTACATCAAAAAGCCATTCGACGTTGAAAAGCTGAAAAAAACCGTGGAAACGCTTTTGAAGCTGAATCCGTAATCGAAACCAAACTGATTGAATAAAATATGGACCCCTCAGCGAGTGATTGCTGAGGGGTTTTTTATTACAGACCAAAGTTCTGTCTCAAAACGGGAACACAGTCTGTTTCCATACTTTCCCAATACTTCTTGCAGAAAATAGTGAACGTGGCCCCCTTTTTAGCGATAGAATTAAAGGACTCATGGCACGTAAACACGTCATCATCTTACTTATTGTAATCACAGCGGTTGTTGCGCTTTCGCTGTTCCTTAAAAAGGACCAGGAGCCGACTTTGGCGGAATCCTTGAAAGAGGCCGTCGATGTTGTTGAATCCTCTGAAGACCGTTTAAGCGAAGAAGACATCGCCATGCAGTCCCCGGGCGCGCAAATGCAGGTGACCGAGATCCCTTCGCACGGCCAGAATCAGGCGGAAGAATCACGTCGTTTACTGGAGCCAAAGAGAAAGCAGACCGTTTTGCCAAAACCGGATGATCGCCGTCTGGCGCAGTCATCTGTTTTGTCCGGCACTTCCTGGAAAGTGTGGGAGGGTGTGGCCGCCTATCCGCAGTCTGCGGGCAAACGCAGTGCTTACTTGGCTGAAATCAATGGTTACTATCTGGTCGAAGAAGACGGCTTCCGTGGCGATGACCGTCACTTCTCGGCATCACAGCCCCTGGCCGTTTACAACGAGCGCAAAGGGATTGCGGGCGTTGTGACGGGCACCATTCAGATCACTGTGAATGAAGGTGTGAATATCGATTCTCTGATTCAGGAATATGACCTAAAGGTTGTGGGTTCGATGCCGGAAGCGAATATGTATTTTGTGACCTCGGCACAGGACACATTCAATTTGTCCTCTTTGAAAGAACGTTTAAGCAGTGAACCTGGCATCAGTCAGGCCCAACTGGAAATTTTGAGCAGGAAGTATGAAAAGTTTTAGTCCTAAAGCCAAAATGCTGATGGGCCTCGCGGTGATAGCTGCTATCACGGGGACTTTATTTACCAACTGCGCGAAAAACAGCTTCACGGCAGTTGGTGAAGAACTGGCGGGTACGGGCGCGGACCCTTTGTTGGGTTACGCCTGGCATATCAATAACACCGGACAAAAAGTTTTTGCCGCCGATGCCGGGACCGCCGGTGTGGATTTGAATCTGTTGCAGACATGGACTTCGGGCTTAGCCGGAAAAGGAATCAAGATTGTTATTTCCGATGACGGGGTTCAGGATGCGCATCCGGATTTGAAGGACAACTTCCTGTATGGGGTTTCCAAGAATTATCACAACGCAGCTCCGTACACCTCCAGCAATGCGCCTCCAAGTTCTTCCGATGACAATCACGGCACATCCGTGGCGGGTCTGGCGGCGGCCGTCGGCGATAACGGCGTGGGCAGCAAGGGTGTTGCTTACAAAGCGAAGCTGCTGGCTTATAACTTCCTGTCCACGGGTGTTTCGCAAACCTACAGTCGCATGGCCGAGCAACTGAGTGGTGGTTATGACGTTTACAACATGAGCTGGGGGAACTCGCAGAATTATCTGCCGGATCCTGTGGCCGCCTGGGAAACAGCATTGCTGAACGGGGTGCTCAATGGTCGCAGTGGCAAAGGTTCCATCTATGTAAAGTCTGCCGGCAATGACTTTCTGGTGGAATGCAAAGGCTCGACGGACACTTACTGCATCGGTAACTCGAATCTGGATCCGGACAACAGCACGCCTTACACAATTCTGGTGACGGCTTTAAATTCTACGGGTGATGCGGCTTCGTATTCTTCTGTTGGTTCGAATGTGTGGATTTCGTCCTTCGGGGGAGAGTCCGGCGATGATTCTCCGGCGATGGTGACCACCGACCGCACCGGTTGCAGCGCAGGTTATGCTCAGACCAGTATCTCTGGCAAAGTGGAGTTTGAACGGGGTAGCAACGGAAACAGCAATTGCAATTACACGACGACTTTCAACGGAACTTCTTCGGCGGCTCCGGTTTTGACGGGGGCGATTGCGCTGCTTCTGGAGGCCAATCCGAATTTAAACTGGCGTGATGTGAAATACATTCTGGCGAAAACGGCAGTGCAGGTTCGTCCGAACTCTGGCGCCATCAGTAATCATCCTTTGCGAAATTATCCGGGGAACTCTGCCAAGAATGTGATTTTGCCATCAGGTGCGGTCTGGGAAAATGCGTGGGTCACCAACAGTGCGGGATTCAAATTCCATAACTGGTATGGATTTGGCCGGGTGAATGTGGACGCCGCTGTTTCGTTGGCAAAAAATTATACCTCGACATTCACCACCAGCCTTTCCGGCACGGCCTGGATTGAAAACACCACACGCGTCGCAATTCCTGATTACAGCGCAACCGGTGTCAGCAACACCGTGACGGTGACAGACAATTTGCGCATCGAAGGGGTTCGTATCCGCTTGAAGGTGGATCATGACCGGGTGGGTGATCTGGGCGTGGAACTGACGTCGCCGTCCGGGACTAAAAGCATGATTTTGAATATGCGAAATTCTTTGTTGGGTCAGGTTGATTTTGACAACGAAGTTTTCCTGAGCAACGCCTTCTTCCAGGAACGTTCCAACGGCACCTGGACGATCAAGGTCATTGATGGTGGTTCGACCTTCAATGGCGATCTGGTCAGTTGGGGCGTTCAGATTATCGGAACGCCTTAATTTCCAATAAACATGGATGAAATGCAGCGGGTTTCAAGATTCCCGCTGTAATACGACGTGGAGCCTACACGGGTGAAGGTCTTTGTCGTGCTGTCATAGGTGAACTTTTCAATGTTGTACGGAATATTTCCGGTCGTGAAGTTCGTGGTCACGGCACCGCCCGTGGCGACATACAGATGCCCCTCTACTTCGTCATAGACCATCGCTGAAGCCCCGTAGATCACACTTGGAACCTCATAGGCATTCACCGGATCTGAAATGGTGTTGGCGGTTTCATCGACCTCATAAGTGTAAATAGAATTCAGCATGGAGCCTGAGATCCCCGCATACGCAACCGCAATGCGTCCGGAATCAGGCATATACACAGAGGCGGTCGGATAAGCCGTCAAGGCAGGTCCTGATTGCGCCGCCAGACATCCTGTCGTTCCATTCCAGCCGGTCAGTCCATTCATGATGCCGATGCGGTTGTTGGCACTGGAGGCATTCTGGGAATGAGTGTAAATGATGTTGTAACCGGCGGCATTGGATGACGTTGGATAGGTCGCAAGGGACGTGATGTTGGTGGCCGAGGCACTGCAAGATCCACCGGGTCCCTGAACCCAGGCATTGGTGCCTGTTCCGGTTTCGCGGGATTTACCGGTGTCCAGTTTCTCAATGGCGGTCGTGCGGCTGATCAAAAGACCATCGACGACGGAAAGCAAATAGCGAGCGGCCGATTGTAATGCGCCGATAGGGGCCGTTGCGGAGGTGTTGTTATAGAAAGTCTGTCTTTCGCCAAGCAGGTCTTTTTTGATCAGCTCGATGCGACGTTGTCCGGTGTGTTCAAGCAACGCCAGCAGATGTTCATCGTCGTGATCCACAATGCTGACCGGGGTGGTGCCCGGAGCATCCAGCACCGAGGAAAAGTCGGCGATGCGTCCTTCGTACTGGGCAGTTTCAAGGCCGATGCGGAAGATCACATTGGAGGAAGTCGTCGCACTGTAAGTGGTGTTGCCGGTGCCGGAATAGCAGGCGCCACTTGCGATGTACAGATAGCGGGGTTTGGAAGCTTCTTCCAATTCTTTCTGACAACCCGTCAGCAGACCTAGTGTGGTCCCCATCACAACAACGTACTTCAGTGTACTCATAAAGACTCCTTAATGGATTTCTCAAAATTAGATATCGGGTTTGTGTTAAAGAGTCTTGACGGTGATGTGAGAAAACTGGCCTCGATGTTTCATTAAGAGGCTTTAACGCAATAATTATTCTGAAAATTTGAAAGATGATTAAGGAGCAAACAATTCAGTATCGTAATTTATACGACGATAGTCGTGAATGGGCGCAGATGCGCAGTCCTGCGAAACAGTATTTTTTGATAGAGTATAGAGTAAGATTAGCCGGCGCTGCGACGAACTTGATCCTGATAAGCTACGTAAGCTTTCAGCAAAGCATCCAGACGCAATGTCATGGTGACATCCTGTTCGATGAACATCAAACGGCGAGGGTCTGCCAGGTCACCCACGATTTTGGCGCGGAAGAGCAGGCGGGCTTTGGATGGATCCGGTTCAAATGGATTTACGATAATCAAATCGAAAGGCTTATTCAGGAAGTCTCTTGGGATTTCGTCTTCAAGCATGGTCCCGCTTAAAGAGATGTCCTTGGAATAAGTGCGGAACGAACGAACCTTGGAAACCAGTACGACTTCAATTTTGAAATTGTGTCGGGGATCGCGACGACGGTCAGAACCCTTCGGCTCCGACTTGGCTTGTGCTTGTGGCACTTCTTCGGGTTCGTCGTTTTTCTTCTTGGGCTTTGGCATGTCGGATTTGTCTTTGCGGATCTTGGCCAGATCCAGATCATCTCCGTTGAAATCTTTTTGGTGATAGCCGCCGACTTCACGGTGCTTCAGCGGAATGTCGCCCACAACCACTTGGGTGTAGGGACTGTCAGCACCCCCATTGGTGGCCGGCGCATTCTTGGTCGCCGTCAGGGTGTTTTCATTTTCACCTGGAAGAGAAGGCATACCGCCTGGCTTCGGAGGCTGAACGATAACGAAATAGTTCTGATCAGATTCCAGGAAGTCCTTGATAGACAACCAGCTTTCCCAGCCCGGTGTCCACAGGAAGAATTTGGCATGAGCATGTTCGGGAATGGACAGGATCGACACTTGAGCTTGCACAACAGACATAGGCTTTGTCTGCGTCTTCGCCTCGGCATCATAAATGATCCAGATTTTACCTTGGGTCTTCATTCCACTCCTCAAACTAATTCCTATAGAAGTTATCGGAGTTTTTTGGTTAATCCTTTACACTGCTCCCACGAATGGGACCAAGGTCCAGCACGTTCTCAGGCCCGGACTGAGATTCTTTCAACCAGAGCTGAGAGATCCTGATAGTGTTCCAAAACGGCCAGCGGTTCGTACTTTTCCAGAAGGGGAGTGGCCGTATAACCAAAACCGATGGCAATGGAGGCCACGCCGGCTTTTTGGGCGGAAACCATATCCGGAATGCCATCGCCGATCATCAGGGTGTTCCCCGGCAGACGGCCGGCCAGCTTCATCATGGTTCTTAAAGGAAGCGGGCTGGGCTTTCGTTCTTCAAGTGTATCAGCACCAAAAACATTCACCCATGGATACTTGTCCAGCCCCAGATGTTTCAAAATGACCTTGGCGGGAATTTCATTTTTATTGGTGATGATACCCATAGGCCCCTGATAGCGGGACAGGAAGTCTTCCACACCAGGATAGATGCGGGTTTTTTGCAGCATCTCTTCTTCGTAGGTTTTCAGGAACTCCATTTCCAGAGCGATGATGTCGGCGGGTTCCAGTGAGTCGTCTTTAAATAAATCGGCGATAAGCTTTTTAATGCCTTCGCCGATGTGTGCGATGATCAGTTCATCGCTTAAGGTGGGTTTGGAATGATTTGCCAAAGTGCGATTGACGGCCACGATAATATCCGGGGCCGAGTCAATCAAAGTGCCGTCAAGATCAAAGACAAGAAGTGGATTCATAAGCCACTATCTTGCCGTTTCTGACGTTATTCGACAATCTCAAAGTCCACGCGACGATCCCGCGCCATTTGAGAGGACGTTCCCAGGCTTTCACGGGCTACGGCCCCCTTGCCGATGGTTTCAAGCTTATCCTCGGACACTCCGCGAGACACCAGATAGTCGCGCACGCGCATCGCACGGGCTTCTGACAGGCGCAGGTTGCGATCAGCATCGCCTTGAGGGTCCGTCAGACCAGAGATGCGAATTTTCTCATAAGAGTTCGAGGTCTTTTTTAGCTCGCTGGCAATTTCATCCAAAGCCCGGCGGCTGGAGGCGTTGAGTTCGGAACTTCCGACATTGAATCGAATGTTCTGGGAAAGAGTTGAGAACTTGGTTGATTTTCTTAAGTCACCCGCGGCTCCGGAAAGGGCTGAGTCAGGACCGCGATTCCCACGCTGGCCAATGACGTTTTCATCCTCTTTTTTGGATTTGCTGGAACATGCACCCAGGGCGAACACCAGGGTCAAAGATGCGGCAATTTTAAGTGCTGAAGACAAATGCATGAAAATACCTCCGTGTTAATAGAAACAGGTCCTTTAAGGCTAA
This sequence comes from Bdellovibrio sp. BIS2, assembly GCF_055398295.1. Taxonomy (NCBI): domain Bacteria; kingdom Pseudomonadati; phylum Bdellovibrionota; class Bdellovibrionia; order Bdellovibrionales; family Pseudobdellovibrionaceae; genus Bdellovibrio; species Bdellovibrio sp. BIS2. The sequence goes on from NZ_AP035879.1 coordinate 355,576, forward strand.
GCGGCGACGTAAGTGCCGGGCAAATTAACTTCCTGTTAACTTCACAAGAGGGATGTGCGAAGATAGGGCATGCGTGAATCCGTGTTAAGCCACAAAGACAATTATATGCTTTCACTTCTTTCTGAAGAAAGTGATCTGAAAAAACGTTCCCGTCAGTTTGCTGATGAACTGAATTTGGGAAGAATCAGCGTCAATGCAGCGGAAGCAAAGTTGATCCAAACGCTGGTGCGCACACACGGCTGCCGCAAATTTGTCGAGATCGGAACACTGACCGGATTGTCGGCGCAGTACATCTTTGATGCCCTGCCGGAGGGTGGGGAGTTGTGGACTCTTGAAAAAGACCCGAAGCACGGCGAATACTCATCCCAGATTTTCGCGCAACTGGATCAGTCGAAAAAGAAAATCCATCTGGTGATGGGTGATGCCCGTGAGGAGCTTGAAAAAATCGCAGCTCTGGGGCCTTTCGACGGCGTGTTTATCGACGGCAACAAGGCCGCTTACTTTGACTATCTGACCTGGGCCGAAAAAAACGTGCGTCAAGGCGGCCTGATTCTGGCCGACAATATCTTCCTGTCGGGCTCCGTGTGGGGTGAACCCGCCCAGAAGTTCTCGGACAAACAAGTCCGCATCATGCAAGACTTCAACAAGCGCCTGGCCGACCCCACTTTGTTTGAATCCGCCATCATCCCCACCTTCGAAGGCCTCTACATAGCCCTCAAAAAATAAAAGGTGCCTGTAAAAGGTGCCTGGTGACTTTTTACACCTACGCCGCGTTATCTCATTCTGAGACAGCGGCTTGGCCCTGCCTTTGCTTTGTTTCTTCTCTATCAGGTCCGCCTCGAACATCGAGGATCCGGCCCGCGGAAGTGCCGTTTTTCAGTACTCACGCGTAAAGAAAAGGAGCAGTTATGAAAAAGCTTAGCGTTATCCTTGCGATCAGTTTGGGTTTGGCCGCTTGTGCGGAGAAGGATTCTGATTACGCAAGAAAGTACCGCAACAAGACCGGCGACAAGGCCAAAACGGAGCAAGTTGTTCCGGGCGCAAGATCCGCTCCGATCTGCGAAACCCCTGAAATTAGTATCTGTGAAAAATCCGTATTGCCGATTACTGCCGACATTAAAAAGAACGGCTTTGAAGCTGCGGTTAAAGCTCTGAAGGCAGAACTTTCATTGCCGGAAGAGTTTGACGGCTCAGCAGAGTCCTTTAAAAAACATATTCCCGAGGATCTGAAAAGATATCAGGCTCAAAGTCGCCTTTTGCTCTTGGCCGATAAAGAATATCGCACAATTTATAACTATGATGAAGACGTGAAAGAGGCCACCGAGATTGTACACAAGCTGATGATGGAATTCGTGAAAAGTGAAAAGCTGGATGAAGACGGTCGCATGGGCCTTGTGGGTGCTTTGAATACGACGGTGGTGCAGTCGGTTTCTGAAACATTTGAGCTTTCCTATCAGGGTAAGGACATTGTGACTATAGACATGTCATCAGCTTGTGGAATTGATGGTTTGAATGTGATGGCGCGCTCTTTGTTGCCAGGTGGTGGTCCGAACGGTGTAATCTATATCTGCCCTGGACAGTTGTTGTTGAATGCCGGAAAAACCAAAGTGGAAAGAATCGCGGGCCTGGTGATGACATTGGCGCATGAGATGACACATCAGCTGCAGTACCGTGGATTTGAATTGGACAATCGTGTTCTAACATGTGTGAACTCGGAGCTGGCAGACAAGTCGGCAAAGTTTGTTGAAAGCAAAAACAAGGAAACTCAAGCCGACATCGTGGGCTTCCGCATTCTGAATATTTTCCTGAAGCAGGATAAAGAGTTGTCTGTGCAGACGGAAAAAGCCAAAGCGGCTCTTTCTTGGATGTGCCATCTAGAGGAGCATGATACTGAAGGCGACAGCTCAACTCATCTGGATAACAAGTCCCGTTTGAAAAACTTCTTTAAGCTGAAAGAAACCGAAGACCTTCTGGGTTGCAGCAAAGGACCACGCTGCTAAAAAGAAAGCCGCATGATCTGTGATGCAGAAATGCGGCTTTTTTTATTTGGAAGAGTAAGCTTCCACTTTCATTTCGATGGAATAATCTTTTGAGGCTTCTTTCAGCGGAGCCAGAATCCAGTTCCATTCCCGCAATTTAGTGAAGCCGTCAAAGTTCACCGGATACGACCCTTGATAGATCTTTTCCCCTTGCGGATTGCGATAGGTGACTTCGCGGTCGGTGTAAATCAGTTTGTGGCCGGTGCACTGGCGCAGGTTCTTCAGATGAATTTCGCCAAAGGCCGTGCAGATATGGTCTTTTTCCGCCAGAGTCAGATCTTTTTTGGTGTATTTTTCCAGGGCTTCCATCGGCAGTAGCGCCAACTGGGATAAAAGATTCCCCGACACAATCAGATCCGCTTCGAAATGGAAAAGCTGTTTTTCAGACAGATTCTGAATCAGCTTGTTCAGGTCCTCCAAAGATTTCAGATTTTCCAGTTCCTGCAAAGATCCCCCCAGATCCTGGGTGATCAGTTTCAAGCGGGAGTTGCGTTTGGCCGCCCAGTGGTGTTTCAAAGGATGGATGACATCCACCAGGGTGATGCTTTCAAAATGATCCACCAGCAGGTGCAAGGGAATTTCGTGCAGGTGGGCACTGCCCAGAACCACCACGGACTTTTTCTGTGGCAGGTCTTTTACAACTTGCAGGAAAGTGTCCTGACAGTTCTTCAAATGCGGCAGCCAGATTTTTTTACAGCGCTCAAAGCGGTGTTTTAAAGAAATCGAATGATAGACGAATCCGTACTTTTTAGCGACGGACGTGGCAGGGGTGAAAATCATTTCAATGGCTTCGCGGATCATGCCGGCACCATAACACCGGGGGATCGGACTTGAAAAGCACTTTCAAAGGCTATCCCAGCGGCAGAATGCGTTCGGCGCGGATATTGGTGATGGCACCCACTTTTTCAACCTGGCCGTGAATTTCCAGCAGCGAGCGGGTGTAAATCGTGGTGCGGTCTTTCTGATAGATCTCAGGGTGAATGACGATGTTCATAAAGCCGAACTCGTCTTCCAGGGTGATAAAGCACATGCCCTTGGCCGTGGGCGGGCGCTGAGTGATGGCCACCAGACCTGCAACCCGCACCTTGGTTTTTGTTTTCATGCGCTTCAGATCATCCGAAGAAAAATAGGGCACAAAACGTTTTTCGCGCAGAGCTTCGCTTTTGCTGTGCAGATAGGTTCTAAGCACCGACATCGGGTGGGATTCAACGGAATACCCCTTGCTGTCATATTCACGGCGCAGGCGGTCCCAGTTGGATTCAAAGGGCAGATGTTCAGGTTCATCCTCGTCTTCACCCAGCTCAAACTGTTCTTTGGGGTGGCCCCACAGGAAGCTTTGCTGATCCAGGCTTAAAGATTCCAGATTCCAAATCAGTTCCCGCACATTGCCGTTGAAAGATTCAAAAGCGCCGGCGGCGGCAAGTTTCAGCAGCATACTGCGTGGCAGTTGGGTGCGACGAATAAAGTCGGCCAGATTCTGATAAAGACCTTCGTCTTTGCGGCTGTCTTCAATTCTGCGAATCAATGCTTCGGGAATGCCATAAATAGATCTTAATCCCACACGCAGTTGATCACCCGAGGCGGTTTTTTCAATGGTGTAGTCATAGTCGGACTTCTGCACGTCCAAGGGTGCCACCACCACACCGTTGCGCTGGGCTTCGGCGATGATCGTGCGGGGAGCGTAAAAGCCCATGGGCTGACTGTTCAAAAGCCCGCAGGCAAATACATCCGGATAGTGGCATTTCAGATAACAGCTGGCATAAGTCAAAAGAGCAAAGCTGGCCGAGTGACTTTCGGGGAAGCCATAGTTGGCAAAACCTTCGATGGTTTTATAGATCTGATCGGCGTATTCACTGGAGATCCCGTGACGGGCAAACCCGGTGCGCAGGCGCTGCTCGATGCCACCCATGGTGGCTTTGCGTTTCCAGGCCGAAGACATCACCCGGCGCAGTTCATCTGCTTCCCCCGGAGTAAAGTCCGCCACGGCCACCACCATCTTCATCACTTGTTCCTGAAAGATGGGAACGCCCATGGTTTTTTCTAGAATCGGCTCCAGGGCCGGATGCGCATATTTGATTTCTTTGGGACGATTCTGGCGCAGTTTCAAGAACGGATGCACCATGCCCCCTTGCAATGGGCCCGGACGAATCAGGGCGATTTCAATCACCAGATCATAAAAATTCCGCGGCTGCATGCGCGGCAACGTGTTCATCTGCGCGCGGGATTCAATCTGAAAGACACCGACGGTTTCCGCACGGCTGATCATGTCGTAAGTGGGCTTGTCATCGGCAGGCAAAGTGGCAAGGCTGTAGCCCTTGCCTTTCACATCACGCAAAAGATCAAAGCACTTGCGCAGACACGTCAGCATTCCCAAACTTAAAACGTCAATCTTCATCAGACGCAGGAAATCCACGTCGTCCTTGTTCCACTGAATGACATAGCGGCCGTTCATGGTGGCCTTTTCCACGGGAACCATTTCGGTGATGGGATCTTGAGTGATTAAAAAGCCACCGCTGTGAATTCCCAGATGACGGGGGAATCCGTGCAACTGCTGAGCCAGAGCCATGAACATCTTCCAAGGTTCAGGCTCCATGCCGAAGTCCGCTGCCACGGCGGGATCCAGCAGACGCTTCATTCCGTCGCGGCCCATGAATTTGATCATGGCATTGATTTTGGCCAGTGGCATGCCGAACACCTTGGCAGTTTCACGAATGGCCATGCGGGAACGATAACGAATCACCGTGCACACCATGGCGGCATGGCGTTCGTTGTACTTTTCATAGATGTGCTGGATCACTTCCTCGCGGCGGCTGTGTTCAAAGTCGATATCAATGTCCGGCGGTTCGCGCCGTTCACGAGACAGGAAGCGTTCAAACAGCAGATTCATTTTCACCGGATCAATCGCGGTTAAGCCCAGACAAAAACACACCACGGAATTGGCAGCCGAACCACGGCCCTGGTAAAGGATTCCTCGGGATGAGGCAAAGTCGCAGATCTCTTTCAGAGTTAAAAAATAATCCTCGTACTGCAAATCCTTGATCAGTTCCAGTTCGTGTTCGATTTGCTTTAAGGTTTTTTCAGGAATGCCTTCCGGATAGCGCCACTGCGCCCCTTTCATCGTCAGTTCACGCATGTGCTCAGTGGGTGTCATCCCCAAAGGCAAGCTGGATGCGGGATAGCGGTAACGTATTTCATTTAATGAAAACGTCACACGTGCCGAGATCTCCACAGTTTTTTCCACAAGATCCAGGCGGTCCTGCCACAGCCACGAAATATCATCGAGGCTTTTTAAGCATCTCTCGGAATTCTGAATCAGTTTGTTTTTCGCCTCTGCCAACGTGGTGTGGTGAAGCGTGCAGGTCAGAACATCAAACAAGGGCTTGCGTTCCGGACTGTGCATGAAAGGGCGCTGGGTAACAAACAAACGAGCCTGATACTTTTCTTCCAGTGCAAATCCCTGTCGACAGAACTCCTGGGATTCCCAGGTCAGATCGCGCCACAGCGGCAGATACAGGCGGTTGTCGAAAATCTTTTCAAGTCTTTCATAGCGTTCATCCGTCCACGGAGGAATGGCCAGACACAAAAGTCCCTGATTGTATTTTTCAATCTGTTCCAGACTGAGTTTGGAAAACCCCTTGGCGGCCTGACGTTTTCCCAATGTCAGAATTTCACACAGATGCGAATAACCCTGTTTGTTCATCGGGATCAGCACAACGGAGCTTTCGTCGGTCAAAGTCAGCTCTGAGCCAATCAGATAATGAAAGCCCTCTTTCACTTGCGGGGAGGCGGTGAACAACGACGGGGACTGAATGGTCTGAAAACCCCGAACCACACCGTACAATCCATTCAGATCACACAGGGCCATGCCGTCATAACCAAACTCCACGGCTTGCGAGACCATTTCTTCAGGACTGGAGGCCCCTTGCAGAAATGAAAAATTACTGCGCCCCAGAAGTTCGACGAAGCCTTTGGCGCGCGGCCGGGGTTTGGCCGGCAGCCTGGAATTTTGTGACGGAACTAAAGCTTTATTAGTCAAAGTACCCATGCAAGTAGACCTGTGAATTTATGCGATCTTTGAAAACCCACAGCAGTTGACCTTGATGAGAGAGCGCAAAGTAATAATCTCTGTTTTTTAAATCCTGAACTGAAATCTGCCACCAAGCCGATTCAATCCGTTCACTGGGAAGGGACGACACAAAACGAAGCTTCTGCACTTCGCCCGTGCTCAGTGCCTGCGGCTTTTCCAGCAGCAGGGACGGGCGCGGGCTGGAAGCCAGAGCTTTGGCATAGACCGATTTGATCTGCAAAGCCTCGTCCTGTCTTTCCACCAGATCCTGGGGTTTAAAGTCCTCGGGCCAGTCCGTCACCAGGCGGAAGCTTTGCTCGGGGAAATGACTGGCCTCCATTTGCAGAAAGCCCATTTCACACTGGGATTGTTTGGCAAAACTGATCAGGCGGCGCCAGCGGTCCTCGGTGTTATCCCGGGGTTCAAAAAAATCCAGTTGCTGGATCTTTTCCGGCACATCAAACAAAGTGATTTCAAATTCCCGGATCGGATTTTCCAGAACCTGCTGTTCTAGTTTTTTGAACAGCAGATCCTCGAATAACTCCTGATCGCGCGTCGGACTGACGGGTTCAATGGAAAGATTGTAGCGTTTGTCCGAGTATTCACAGTGCAAAACCACATCCAGTCGCTGCGCATGACGGGCCAGGCCCTGCAGGCGCGCAAACAGAATGTCCAGGTGAATCTTGATCCGGTTCATCAGCAAAGGGGCTGAACCTAAGGGATCATCCAGGTAGCCATAGCCCACAAGAGGGTCGCGAGGCACAAGAGGTGAAATGACCTGAGAGTCCTGAGAATGCAGACGATTCCAAAGTAAAACACCAAAATCCCCCCAACGTTCCCGCAGTGAATTCAGACGAAAATTCAGAACCCCTTCCAGCCCATACACACCCAGGGTGTGGAAGAAGGCAATCATGTGCTCGACTGGTTTTTTCTGTGCCCACGGTGAAAGACCTTCAAGATCCTTCAGTGCATCCAGCCCCAGACCCTTGAAGCTTTCCTGTTCCTTGCCGCGCAGACTGATATGCGATGGACGCCACTTTGCCAGCATCTGTGCGCCCGCAGGAGTGTCACCAATGGCGGCGCTGGCGTCCGGAGCAAACTTCGCTGCGATCTGCAGCGCTTTTTCCAGGCAGCCCATTTCCCCACCCATCAAGTGCTGGGTCGAACCAATGTCCACGAAAATATAGTGCGGGAAGCGATACTGAACGCGCGGGCTTAGCACCAAAAAAGCTTCAGCTGAGGAGCTTTCTTGCGGTGTTTTTAAATTGATGCATAAAGTTCGCATGAATCATACTCCCTGCCAGATTGAACGGCGTTGGACGGTGCAAAGCCCTTTGGATGGTGATAAAGTCGCGTTGAAAATGAATCATCAGACTGAACAGCGGGTTTACAAACTTGCTGGCCTTCTGATTCACAAAAACCAAAGCCACCTTGTGCAGGCGACAAAGCCGTTTCAATTTTTGCAGTTGATGGTTTTTCAAAAACATCTCTTTCAGATTGCAGCCGATCACTTCAAACAGGGAACTTGTGATCAGCTCTTGCAGCAGCCAGAAAAGCTGTTCGTTTTCTTTGGGCTCTTTGACCACCAGCAGTTTTTTCAGATTGATTTTGTAATTGCTTAAATGAGCCGGGAAAAGCTGAGCATCCCCGTTGATCCACGCCGCCCACTTGTTTTGGGAATGCACGTTTTGAACGATGCGAATCCACAAAGAAGTGGCGCCGGTGCCCGGAGCCCCCTGCAGCAGGCTGAGGTCGCCTTGCGGGACTCCTCGCCACAGCAGAAAGTCATCCAGGACATTCACGCCAGTGGGAAGTCCCGGCGGCGGTTGCAGCTGCTCGGCAGAGACAAAAGGGATGTTAGCCAGTTCGGGAAGGGCAAGGGTGCTCATTTGAAGCTCTCCATTTACATATAAATTACTATGTAAATTATATGTAAGTAAAGAGGCTATTTTCAAATATGGACCAAAGTTTGTGTTCCTGAAAAGGTCCACAAAATCATATATTTAACTTACATAAATCGGGGTCTGATTAATCCCGGAGCTCTTTGGGGGAGGCCACTTTGCTTTGGATGAAGTAACGAATCCCGATGCTGGCGCCGTACTGGTCGGCGTACTCGTTGGACTTTTTGGTCAGTGAATATGAATAGCGCCCTTCGGCCACAATCGAGAAGCGATCCCGGTTGATCAGCTCATACTGAAGGGCCAGATCCAAGCCGGTTTCAGTGGTGGAACGAGCGGTTGTTCCCATGTCCTCTTCCGGAGTGAAATCATTGTGAAGCACATCCACAAGACCCATTGGATAAGACGTATAAAGAGCCAAAGAGGTCGAAAAAAGTTCAGTCCACCAGCGACGGTATCCCATTGTGATGTGCATCAGCTGCGTTTTTTCAGCGACCGTGCGGCTGCCGTCTCCACGGAAATAGGTTTTGTTCATGTAGATCACGGCGATTTCAAGACTGCCTTTGTTGTCGACATCCCCATTGGCCACCAACGAAATTCCGGTGTCCACCTTGTTTTGTCCCTGTTCGTGGCCGTCATAATTTGTCTGAAAGAAATAGGGACTGAGTGTGGCCACGACGTTGCCACGCTGAGGGATGTAGGCTTGGACTGATTTTGCAGCCAGCAGCGAGATACTCAGCGACAGGAGGCAAAGGATAAGTCTAAAATACTTCATGTTTGGAGACTAAAACGTGCAGGGGAAAAAAGCACCAATATCTTTCGCGCGCATAAGTGCTCTGGGGTCAGTGATGCTGGCCCTGGCCCTGTATTGTGGAAACGCGCGCGCTGAATACTCTGAAGCCGAGTCTGAATCCAAGGAAGGCAAATGGGAAAAATCCTTCATCACCGGCAATATCGCCATTTCTGAATGGTTTGACGGTGTGGCCGAAGGGGTCGATTTGTTTCTGGCAGGTCAGCAGTACACCACCAAACAGAACAAAACTGCCTTCCTGATTGAGCCGTCTTTTTATTACAATGAAAAAGAGGGTTACAACGACGCTTTCGCATTCAATTTCAACCTGCGTCTTCCCAATGTCGAAGAGTACTGGCAGATCACTTTTACCAGTTATGATGAAACCAAAGAGCGCGGTATTTCCCAGACATATCTACGGCAAACCCCGCGCGAAAGGGATTACGGGGCGACCTTGGGTTTCTTCCGTAAATTGGGTGACGTCAAAGCGTCTTTCCAGCCGCGTATCAGCTTTGCGGGATCTTTTCTGATTTCGCACACACTGACATTTGAAAGTGTGGTCGAGCGTGGAAAAAACTATCGCGTGAATCCAAAGATGCAGTTTTATGCAGATGCTGACAAGGGCACGGGAATCTTTTTGGCCTTCAACTTTGCCTTTCAGCTTTCTCAGCGCTTCAATCTGACTTTTGTGAATGAAGGGGATTATGAAGACCGCGCCCATTTGTTCACGGTGACCAATGGTGTGGCTTTGGGGCAGTGGTTCTCGAAGGTGACCAATATGTCTTACAATATTTTTGTCACCTCGAAGAACCGCCCGAACTATCAGATGAAAAGCTACAATCTGGGCGTGGCCTGGAGCCGCATCCTGTATAAGAACATGCTCGACGTACAGGTCATTCCAAATGTCGACTTTGCTGATCAGTATGACTATGTCGGAAATCCCGGCATTACGCTGAACTTCAATCTGAAGTTTTAAAGAACGCCTTCTTTCATCAGCAGATACTCTTTTACTTCCGGACCCCAGTGATACTTCAGAAGATTGTTACCCTGGCCGACGACGCGGTGACAGGGGATCCAATAGCTGATGGGATTTTTTCCCACCGCCGTGGCCACGGCCCGAACCGCTGAGCCCTTGCGAAGTTTCTTGGCCAGTTCAGAATAAGTAACTGTTTTTCCTGCGGGAATTTTCAAAAGCTCCAGCCACACTTTCATTTGAAACTCGGTGCCCTGAAGTTTGATCTGATGCTGGGTTGTCCAGAAGTTGCCGTGGTCCCAGGGCGCGGGTTGGAAAGAGCCGATACGCACGCTGTAGAATTTTGCAATCAAAGCCGCGAGGTCGCCTTCCACCAGCTTCTTCCCGGCATTGTAACTGCCCAGAAAAATCAACTGGTCCTCTTCGAAGGCCGCCAGCCATTCGCCGAATTCAGAAGGAACTTTATAGATTTTGAATTCAAGATCGGTCATCTGTCACCTCGCAGGAATGTGACAGATGTACCGCAGAAAGAATCCTTAAACAACCTCTTCAATGGCTATGCCCGTGCAGTAGCGGATGTCGAAGGCCTTGTGCTTTCTCAGCAGCGGGACCGCCACATCCTTTTCCTCGGCGTTCATGGTGACCAGGCACATCAGAATGTGCCCCCGGCGCAGCTCATCGTCCGCTTCCGTCAGGAAATGCCATTCGGCCGAGTCTGAAAACTTCACAAATTTGCGATAGTACTTTTCCATTAAGTCGGCGTGGATCGAATCCAGATCCACGGCTTCCACGCCTTCATCGCCCTCAAAGATATTGATGTCGGCCTCATGAAAGCCTGCATTCACCAGTGCCGAAGCAGCTTTGCGAACGTCTTCGGGATTGGAAAAGAAGGCCAGTGTGTGATGATTCAGAGAAGGCAAGCGGCTGGGGTGAGGCAGATGCTCAAGCTGACTCATGGGTTCCTCCTTCGGCTAGGATGCTTTCATTATAATAAAAGGAAGGAACAAGGCCGACGCAAAAATCAATCTTTGCTGATATGCAGATCAGGGCCGGACATTCTTCCGGCCCGATATGACTTTATTCAAACATTCCATCCATGGTGATGTACTTTTGATTGCCACTGGTCATACGAATGGATTGATAGAAGCTTTTCTGACACTGGCCACGCAGCAAGGCATCCACTGCGCCGATCATTGCGGTATATACATAGTCCACATTCAGCACGTCCATAGAGCTGATGACTCCTGAATTCGGAGCGACCGCCCGTGTACGACGCAGGAAATGGTCGCGGGAAGCGCAGGCCATCAGCCCAATCACTGGCGCCTGGCGGGACGAACCCAGCGCATTTAGCATCTTGTTGAAGCCGGGGCGCTTGGCTTTGTAATAGCCGCTGTAGTTCAGTTTGTTGGTTCCCGGATGAAAAACCGGAGGATAGAAGTCCGGTCCGCCGCCGTTGCGTGCGTGACCAAAGTAAAACACGGCATCTGCTTCGCGCAAAGAGCGGCTGAAGAAATCTTCTGCATAGCGGGAGCGCTGCGCCTGGGTGTCGCGATATTTCCCCAGATTGTCTGACAGGATTTCCGACGCTGAAGAGAAGCGGATTTCCACCCGGGCCAGAACCTTCTTTCCGTGAATGGTGACTTCGCGGGTGAACAGTGAGCTGTTCTGCGGGTCTTTGCGGAAGCCGCAGAAGCGTGCTTTGCCGCCGCAGGAAGAGGTCAAAAGATCTTTCAGGGCCTCATAGGCACCGATGTCCAGGGAAGGACTGACGCCATAGCTGCGTCCCGAATAGTGCACGTTGCTTCCGGTTGTCCAGTCGAAGTATCCAATCGCGATGCGAATATCCAGAGTGTTGTCGTTGATGATGGTGCCATAGCGTTTGTAGCAGGCATTGCGCTGCGAGGATTCCAAAGCTTTGGGATCATCAGTGCTTTTGTTTTCCAGCAGATCCAGATACCGCCATCCCATGGATGAGAAGCTGGTTTCATATATGTAGCCGACGTTTCGTTTTCCGAATCCAAAGCCGGCGAAAGATGTTTCGGCATAAGTGAACAGGGCGGCGCTCAACACAAGTGCTGATGACAAAAAGATTTTCATGGGTCCCCTCCAGGATTCCCAGAATAGAAAACGGGGCCGGATTCAGCCACAAAAACCAAAGCTTGTTGTGTAAGTGCAAATCAGGATCGGTAAATGGAAAAGTGTGAGAAGTGCTGGGGTTCTTCAATAGACGTCAGCCAGGGATGATCTTTGTGAATGCAGAATCTGGACAGCTTCCCGCGGGCGACCACTGTGATGGGCTGGCGTCTGGCAAGGTCTTTCAGGTCGTTCAGAGTTTTCTCAACCGCTCTTTGATTGCCGAAATCAAAGATGAAATAAATGTCCGCCAGTGGAGGTGAAAACTCCGCAGCAGAAAGATCCTGCGCCTGGGCACTGAGGTTTTTTCCGGTGTGATGAAAGAACACTCGTTGGGCTTCTTGCACGCGCAAAGCCTCCAGTTCAAATCCTGTAAAACTGCAGTCCGGATAATGGCGTTGCAGAACAAACGCCATGCGTGCATAAGCACACCCCAGATCCACAATGTGCTGGCCGGGCTGCAGGCTCAGCAGGTCCAGAATGTTGTGAATTTCGCAGTAGGGGGTTTGAAAAGCCTGCAGTGAAAGATGCTCCCAGTTCTGATGTTCGCCAGCGTTTTTCGGCAGGGCGCGAATCTGGGTTTCCACCTCTAGACACTGAAAGCCCAGCCAGTCGTCCACCAGGGCCGCATGGGCCTGGGCTTCATGATAGGCATAGTCCGTCAGTGGCAGCAGGGGAAAGGGGTTTTGCGGATCAAATTTCATGTCAAAGGGGTTGCGACACCGTTCAGGAATTTTTCCAGAGCTGGTGCGTATTCGGATTTGAAATCACGCAGCCCGGTCAGATGACCCGCTTCTGGCAGTGACAGCTTGGTCCAATCCAGATGGGTGTGCGGCTCAAACACCTGATCAATGTGATCGGGTGGAATCAATAAATCCTTCCAGCCGCGGATCGAAAGTATCTTAAAGCCCTGCGGGAAGGTTTTTAAGTCCTTGTCCAGATCCTTATGCAGGAACGGGCTCCAAGCCAGACTCAGCACCGGAGTCAAAGCCAGCCGCAGTGGCAGGGGGCGTATCTTGTATTCGTGAGTATAAAGGTTGTAAGCCGAAGGAATAAATTTTCCTGAGGGACCGCTGTCACACACTAAAGCCACCGTGTCGCTGCAATTGCGACGGGCCATGGCTTCAATGGCGGATGCCGTGGGATTAGAAAAAGAAAAGACGATCTTTTTCCCCGGTACGGAATTCAGCAGGGTTTCGATCTGATCAGCATAGATATGTTTAAGCCCGAATCCGCCTTTGGAGCTGATCGGAAGCTTGAGTGATGTCAGATCTTTGTGGGTGCCGGTAAGATTGAAGGCAAAAGCATCAAAACCCATCTCATTGACGAGTTTGATGTGACGAAGCAGCTGTTTTTTGCTGCCTTCGAAGAAGTGGACGAAAAAGACGACTTCTTCAAAACGTTTGCTGCGGGAATAAAAGAACTCCCCATCGAAGGGGAGTTCTTGTTTTTGCGTTTTGCGCATTAGTGTTTCTGGCTGTGAGTTGCGGATGGCCACAAATCAGTCCAGTGAGCGGCTTTGTGGGAAGCTTGGTTCGCATCTCCCAAAGCCTGTTCGGAAACCATGACTTTTTCAAGTGCGGTTTCAGAAAGAACCTTGCCGCAGGCTTCAACGATCGAAGCGTCGTCCAGGTGGTGGTACTTGAAGATCTCTGAAGGGCGACCGCACTTGGAGTGCTTGCGAACGGCAAGACATTCCTGACGAACACCAATGATAGAGCCCAAGTTGTCCAACAGACCGGCTTCACCGTCATGAACGCTGACAACCGGGATACGACGACCCGCAACCGTGATCAGGTCGCCGGAAGAGATCTCTTCTGCTTTTTTCAGATAAAGATCCGCGTTGATGCCCAGTTCGTTGCGCAGATAGTGGTAATCGTTTTCGTGAGCCTGGATACCAGTCAACAGATCAGATGAAGTCACCACGATCACGTTGGCATAAATGCCACGAGCCAGAAGAGCTTCAGAAGCTTTCATGGCTTCAGCCACCAAAGCACCCATTGCGAAGATGTTGATCACGTTGTCGCCTGGCTCGTAGCCAGCGTAACCACGATAATCAATCAGGAAGTAAGCACCTTTCAGTACTTCTTCACGAACAACGGCGAACATTTCTGCTTCGCTCATTGCTGCCACTTCCTCTTCGTTCACCGCACCCGCAACCGGGAATTCCGCGCGGGACAGTTTTCCTTCCAGACCCACTTTGAAACGAGCTTGTTTGGAAAGATACTTTGTGAAGTCTTTTTGTTCCGCACCACGAGTCACCAGACGAAGCAAGACACCAGAGCGGCCGGCGTTGTCGTTCAATACGTGTCTGCGGATCGCGTCCACCATGATCCAGTCAAGTTCTTGGCAGAAGTATGGCTCCCAAGTGATCTGATTCGGGATTTGAACGTCGGATTTCCAGCCGTGCTGAGCGCCTTCCGGAGAAAGTGTCACACCTGATGGAGTACCCACGCAGATGAAAGAGGATTTCCAGTACAGGTTGTAGAAGTACTGATCCAATGCACGTTTCAGGAAGAAGTCATAAACCGTCATCAATGGGATGATAGGCACACCCACGATATCACGCATTTTTCCGAATGCGCCCACGCAGGACATAACGTTGCCTTCCGCGATTTCAAAGCGCAGGAAACGATCCGTTACGTCTTCACCAGGAACCAGATCCGGAAGTTTGCCGTCTTTTACGCCCAGTTCTGCCTCGATGTCCTGAACTTCCTGAGCACCGAAGATCTTACCATCCATCGCTGGATTCAAGTTCGTGGAAGTACCCACGTCCGGAGCCATGGAGATGAACAGCTCGCCTGGCAGTTTGAATGGTTTTTCATTGTCCGTCAGGGCTTTTTGGCCCGCTTTCAATTCAGACTCATTCAAAGAAGTGTTGGAGATACGAGTCAGTTTTGCAGTCAATTGGCCCAGCATCCACTGCGTGTGCGGGTAGCTTGTCATCTTCGTGTTGATTTCCAAAGAAGATGGCATGTCGCCGAACTCAGCAAGTTTGGTCAGGAAGAATTCCTGGTTTTTTGCCTTCAGGGCGTTTTGAGCTTTGATGTCAGCATAGATCTTCTCGCCACGAGCGGCCAGGAACTTGCCTTCAACAGATTTTTCATCAAAGCGAGCGTACAAAGTGGTGCCGGTGATGCCTTGTTTTGCGCGCAGTTCTTCAACTTCATCTTCGTGTGGAAGAGAAGAGTGGTTGCCCTGCTGAGCCGCCGCCTTCAAGCCCCAGCCTTTCAGGGTGTGAGCGATGATGATGGTTGGCTTGCGCTTGGATTCTTTGGATTTCATCATGGCTTTCGCCAGGGACATCATGTCGTGTCCACCGAAATCACGAAGAGCTTCGTAAACATCCTGATCCGCCGTCGCAGCCAGGAACTTTTTAAGAGACGGGTAGTCTTTGGCCAAAGTGTCTTTCAGCAGCTTCAGGTCATGAACCAAAAGCAACGCCTGAAGGTCATAGTCCGTCAGTTCTTTTTCAAGGAAGTTTTTGAAGGCTTCGCCTTCTTTTTTCGTGAACAAAGCTTCACGCTTGCCGCCGTGACGAACCTGGATCACTTCCCAGCCGTTGGCTGCCATGGTTCTTTCAACACGGTCTGCATCCGTACCGCCCAGGATGGCGTTGTTCACCAGACGGTGACCATCCAAAGACTGACGGTTGTAATCCAGAATCCAGGTCAGGTTGCCGATCTCACGTTCAGAGAAATCCGGAACCGCTTCGTACATGGAACCTTCACGGAATTCAGAGTCCCCGCAAACCGCCCAGAAGTGAGCGTCTTTTGGCACATCGTAACCGTGTTCAGCAGCATAGCGGTACGCCAATGCCATGTAACCGGCTTCAACAGGTGGAATGCCCACAGAGCCAGACGGGAAGAAGTTGTGTTGATCCGGGTCATACGCAGAGTGGTAGGATTGGAATACATATTCGTCACCGTTAGAGAACTTGCGCAGACCGTGCATAGCCTGGTTGGCTTCTTCCAAAGACAGTTTGGAAAGATCGGACTTCAGCAAATTGTCCAAAAGATAGTTGTAAGCGTGGTCTGTTGGGGAAGCATGCGGTTTGTTCGCGATGTGATCGAAACCGGATTTTACCAACAGGTGCAGCGCACCCATGATGTGCAGGGAGCTTGCGCAACCGGCAGGGTGACCACCGATTTTAGGATCGCCTTTTTCTTTGTCCGGGCGATGATTGGCTTGCCAGATCATCTGGGTAGCCAGGTAATGGGCGCGTCTAGCGATAGAGTCCAGAACCTCAGGTTTTGCGTTTTTGAGATTAGTGTTATCCACGTGGTTCTCCTAAGTTTTTTCAGTCTTTTATAGCGACTGCAAACTAGCACTCTACAGAGGAGGAGTCCATGCCTTTAAGCCCCGCAGCAAGAGTTCTGGCTCTATTTAGGACGAAGGGGCTGTGCCCTACGCAGCCCTGAATGAATATTTTTCAGTTTAGGGGGCCTGTTCTTCGTGGCTTTCCTCTATGGTGCCTTCCGGAGTGTGTTGCACGCGGCCCACCTCAGGTTTTGATGGCTTTTGATGTCGCCCGGTTTCATGCAACGGGGGGCTGCGTTTTTGTGTGGGTTTTGTGGACGAAACGGGCTTGTTGGGGTGATGTTTCACGGGTGACCTCCTGGTGGATAAGAAGGCCGTGAATGCAAGTTTTGCGCTGTCTGTGTTCGGCTTAATTTGAGTTACACGAAACAAGGCAGGGCAAAGTGCCCTGCGATGGGGGCAATCTGCCCGCAGACGATCAGGTGGTTTTTTTCACCAACAGGCGGTGCAGAGCCAAAGCCAGCACACCACAGAATCCAATCATCGCACACATTGGCAAGGTTGTGCCGTCATGCAAACGACTGACCGCCGCGGAAGACAGTGCCGCAATTCCGTACTGCAAAGTTCCCAAAAGGGCGGAAGCACTGCCAGCCGCTTTTCTCTGTGTCGCCATAGCCCCGGCCGTGGCGTTGGGGAACGTCATGCCTAACGCGGCAATGAACAGGAACAGCGGGATCGCCAGACCCCAGAAGCCCCAGTTAAAGATTCCGGCCATGGCCAGAATCACACCCAGCAATCCAAGAACGACAAAGATTTTATCCAGAATCACGTCATAACTCAGGCGTTTCAGCAGGCGCGCATTGATTTGTGAACACGCAATCAGGCCGATGGCGTTGGAACCAAACACCCAACCAAAACTTTTCGCCGGAATATTGAAAAGATTGATGAACACGAACGAAGAGCCGGTGATGTAGGCAAACAGCCCCGCCTGGGCCGCGCCTCCCGCCAGGGCATATCCCATGAAGTGGCGGTCTTTGATAATTTGCATGTAGTTTTTCAAAGAATCTTTGATATGCACCCGTTGATCCGCTTGATGTGTCTCAGGAAGGAAGAGGGCCAGCATCACGATGCAGGACGTGCTGATAATCACCATCAAAGCAAAGATGGCGCGCCAGCCGAAGAATTCAGAAATGTAACCGCCAAAGAACGGAGCCAGAATCGGAGCAACCCCCATCACCAGCATCAAAAGTGAAAACACGCGCGCGGTTTCCTGATGAGTGAACAGATCACGCACGATCGCCCGGGAAATCACCACGCCGGCGCAGGAACCCAAAGCCTGCAGGAAGCGGAACAAAATCAGCATCTCCACATTCTTGGTGAAAGCGCAGACCAAAGACGCCAATGCGTAAATTCCCAAACCCACGTACAAAGGTTTTTTGCGCCCGAAACGATCAGTGATCGGGCCATAAAAAATCTGACCGGTGGCAAGACCGATGAAGAAAGACGCCAACGACATCTGCACAGATGACAAAGGCACATTCAGATTTTCTGCGATCGCCGGAAACGCCGGCAGATACATATCGATGGAAAGTGGACCGAACGCAGTCAGACTGGCCAGCAGAAGAATCAATAAAGCAAAGGGAGTGTTGGGCTTGGCGGAAGATTGCATAGGCCCGTCATAACAGGAAGCAAAGTGATTTGCACGAGGGAAGTCGGCAGAGGCTTTTTAATGAAAAAAGCCTCATGAAAAGAGCTTAGGTTTCCAGAACAAAGTCCCAGCGGATTTTCACAGTGCCATCACCTTCCACGATGCCTTTTGGCGGATTCGGGAATGGAGCAGCAGCGCGGAAAGCTTCAATGGCAGCGTCATCAAGATCTTGCACGCCAGAGTCGCTCAAGACCTGCACGCGAACCAGAGTGCCTTTGTCATTCAGAACAATCATCAGTTTTGTGATGCGGTCCTGGTTGGCAGCAGCGGGAGCACGGCCTTCTTTGAACATTTTGCTCAGTTTATCACGCACGCGGCCTTCCCAGTGCTGGGACAACTGCTTGCGGATGCGGTTGTAGTAAGAGTAATACTTGAACTCGCGGGTGTTCAGCAAAGTCTCAAGACCCACTTCAACGTCTTTAATATAATCGTTGGATTGGCTGGCCTCAGCGCCTGTTCCGGTGTTTTGTTCACCGGTACCACGACCTTCACCCAGTCCAGTTTTTTGGTCGGCAAGCTTCTGTCTTTCGATCGCTTCATTGGCATCAAAACCTTTGAAAAGATCTTTGGCAATTTGCTTTTGGGACTCTTCAGATTTGGCCACATTCTTCTGGCGGCCGTCACCTTTTGGACCCGATTTTACAGCCTGGTCTTTTTTGGTGTTCTGGAACTGACCACGTTCAGCGGCGATAGTTTGTTTGTTAACCTTCTGGTTTTTGGCGGAAAGGAAGCGCGTGTCGACCTCTTCCTCATTCGCAGAGGTCTCACTTTGCTCTACAATCTGATTGGCAGGCACCTGCAAAGCCTTTTTTTGCAGGGCTTTTTCAGCTTGGGCAAATTGTTGCAATTGTTCCGGCGTCAGAAAATCAATACTGACAGTCTCTTTCAGGGGGGCTTCTTCTTTTAGCAAACTCGTGATGTAAAAGCCTCCTACGACCACAAAGTGCAGAAGCAGGGACAGCACAATATATTTTCTGAAAGTCGGTGACTTCTTCATAAGACCTCACCCCTTTCTATCGGTATTATGACACTTGAAATTGAGAAGATGGTGAGCCGGACTCAAAGATTGCGACCCAAGTCTAGGGCCAGACTTTGACTCTTCTGTCGGTAGTGGGTGAAAATGATACAACTATGAAATTTGACTCGTGGTATCTGACAGATAAAGGTCTTCGTCGTGATTCGAACCAGGATTCCTGTTTAATCAATCGGGAATTGGGTTTGTTCATTGTGGCGGATGGAATGGGTGGCCATATGGGCGGCGAAGTCGCTTCCAGCATGGCGGTGGAGACGGTCGAAGAAATCATGCTTCAGCCGGAAGCCACAAGAAAATCACCTCGCGAAGTGATTCTGCAGGCTTATGAAGAGGCTTCAAAACGCATCTTTGACAAGGCGGCGAATGAACGTCCCGAACTTGCTGGTATGGGCACCACCATGGTGATGGCTTATATCCGCGGCAAACATCTTTACGTCGGAAACGTCGGCGATTCCCGCTGTTATCTTTTCAAGCGCCCGAACCTTTGGCAGATCACCGAAGACCATTCCCTGATCAATGAGCAGTTGCGCGCCGGCGTGATGAGCGAAGAGCAGGTGCGCCAGTTTGTGGGGCGAAATGTCATCACCCGCAGCGTGGGTTATGAGCGCGAAGTTTATCCTGATATCATTGAGCGCGAGATCTTCCCTGGGGAAATTTTCCTCATGTGCTCCGACGGACTTTCCGGTTTGGTGGAAGACGGAAGAATTTCTGAGATTTTAAATCAAAATACACCTGACAAAGCCGTTAAAGCCTGTGTAGAACAAGCCCTGGCAAATGGTGGAGATGACAACGTCACAGTGATGCTGGTGCATTTCCACGAATAATTGTGAATAGTTACTGATAGTTTTAGCGAAGATATCTAAGTAGGGGTCAAGGTTTGGATAAAAAGAAGGTCACGCTGTTTATTGTGAGCAATCAGACGGGGAAAACCCGTAAGCTTGTGCTCTCGGCTGCCTGGCTTAAAGCCATCTCCTTTATTTCTGCCATCGTTATCATCATTTTTGCCGCCGGTCTGGTGGACTATTTCGGTCTGCTGTTGCAGGCCATGGAAAACAAACGTCTTAAAGCTGAAAATGCTCAGTTGATCAAACAGTTCCAGGTGGTTGAAAGTAAAGTCAGCGCCTTGGAAAACTCTTTGGAGCGCGTAAAGACCTTCACCACCAAGTTGAAATTGATCACGAACGTCGATGCCGACGACCGTATCACCAAGCTGACCATGGGTCCGAAGCCTGCTGCCGGTCAGCCGGTGGAAGAATACGAACCGATGGAGCAGCGTGAAAGCACCGACGTTCTGGAAGAACAGGATCAGGTCTTTGCCAACAAAAAGCCTTTGAACGATCAACAGGGTGAACTGGCCAACGAAAATGCGGATAAAGACTACGCCTCTTTGGTGGTTCGTATCGACAAGGCCGTGAAAGAAACCCAGTTGAAAGAACAAAGTGTCATTGATCTTTGGGAAAGTCTTTCCGAGCGCCAGAGCTTGCTGAACTCCACGCCGAACATGAAACCTGCTAAGGGCTGGATCACCTCACGTTTTGGTTATCGTGTGTCTCCGTTCACGGGTAAGACCGCCTTGCATGCGGGTCTGGACATCGCCGCGGCGCCGGGTTCACCGGTATATGCTCCGGCTGATGGGGTTATCGTCTTTGCCAGTTACGATGAGTCTTACGGTAAGCTGATCACCATCGATTACGGTTATGGTGTGACGACTCGTTTTGGTCACTTGTCACAGATCTATGTTCAAGTCGGCCAGCGCGTGAACAAGTGGGACGTTGTGGGCGCGGTGGGTAACACCGGACGTTCAACAGGCCCGCATTTGCACTATGAAGTCCGCATTAATGGTACCGCCGTAGATCCAATCAACTACATCTTGGACGAATAGACCGGAACCGTTGAAAAAGGCCCATCCGACTGCGTTGTCGGCGCACCTTCTCGCTTCGACGTGCTTGGAGCACGCCTGCGCTGCGAGGGCGCACCTCCGCCTTGCGGCTGGACCTTTTTGAACGGTTCCTCGCCAGTGGATTTGGCAAATATCATGGAAAATCTTTGAGTATATTTTTTTGTAGGTACTAAACTTGAGGTGAGGTGCTTATGAAGGTTATATCTTTTGTCCTGGTTCTTTTTGTTTCATCTTCTGTTTTGGCGGCGTTGCCGCCGCAGTTTTCGGAGTGTTTGCAGCAGAACAGTGGATCTAATATGACGGCGGCGGATGTGAACGAGATCGCGAAAGTGTCGCGCATCACTTATTGTCAGAATCAGGTTAGTCTTATTGGTAAGACGGAACTGTTGTCGATGCTTTCTAATCCCAATGTGAATATGGGTCTTTCCGTCAGCAAGACCAGCTATACCAATCAGGATTTTGCTGATATGGCAGCAGCCGGCACCTATGTGCTTTATGTTGATAGCAGTCGCCTTTCCCGCGACAACCTTGTGGCTTTGTTGAATGCGGGGGTGCAGCTGGTGGTGATGTCTGGAAGCTCGGGGTTGTCCCGCGCGGATCTTTTGATTCTGGCGGCGGCTAAGCCCTTTATTTACAACGTGAACTCGGTGGTGTTGAAGACAGACTTGCAGGACTATGTCCGGGCCGGGGTGCAGGTGGTGATTCGCACGGCTCAGGCGGGCTTAAGTCGGCAGGATATTCTGGATGTGGCTCAGCTCAATTCGGAGCGTGTTTCAATCTTCCCTTAAAAAAGAAAAGGGTCCCTTTTCAGAGACCCTTCACTTGGCATTAATTTAAGAAACTCGAATTACTGATTCATGACAGAAACAGCTGGCATTGGGCACTGAAGCTCTTTCAGTTTTTTGCTGACCAGGTTTGCTTCATTCTGGAAGCCCTTGGAGCTCAGAACGAATTTCGCCTGATCCACTGTGGACTTCACATAACCACGACCATTTAGCTGAGCATTACCACGGCAGGAAGTTACAACGGACGCATCCATTTTAACATCCAAAACCGGATCGATCATGTCGCAGAAGAACTGGATCGCACCGATATGGTCGATCGCTGAAGACCAATCCAACCATGCGGATTCAAGCTGCTGACACGCGATTTCGTTTTCGCGAGAACCTACTGGCAACTGATCCAGAGTGAAGTTCGCCAGATTCTGGCTGATCTTCTGGCTTGCTACCTGAACTTTCGGATCAGTGTAGTAGCCGCCCGCCGGAGTGATGATCACAGCTTTACCCAAACCAGCATCAGTCAGGCTGTAAGAACCTGCACGCAAAGCTTTCATGTTGGCGATGAAGCCGGAAATAGCCTGGTCATGCATGGTTTTAGTGTGGTTGATCCACGCCAAAACCGGTGGTTTACCGAAGCCCCAAGAGCTGCGGGAGCCGAACAGACCGGATTTCAGATTGACCATGCGCTGAGCCAGTTCAGAGCGGTCGATGATGGAGTTGTCTTGAGACAACTGTTGCATCGCTTTTTCAACACGCTTGATTGTTGTTCTTTCAGTTTCGATCAAAGTGTACTGAGCTTTCCACTGACGATAATCCGCATTGCTGGAAAGTTGAACTTCCAGATCAGACTTGGATTTGGCCACCACGTTGCCAGTTGTGTTAACTGCCTGACGGATGCCCTGGATCCAGGAACGACCCGTCTGCGCACAAGCTTTCAAAGCGGATTCGCTTTCGCCGGATTTAGCTGCATATTCAGCAACACGTTTCATGGAATTGGTGTGCAGGGTTTTCAAAGTCAAAGCCTGAAGTTTTGTTGTACGGTCAGATTGAACTGTCGCACGCTCCAGATTCACGATCGCAGAAGACGGGAAGGTCTTGCCATCCGCACCCCAGTTCACCAGCTCGTTAGCCAGTGTACAAACCATCAGGTCGTCGTTGTTACTTTGGATTTGTTCTTCAACCGTTGTGATGTCCGCTTTATCGCTGACAAACTGATTGCCCACGGCTGCCAGGTATTTCTCGGAAGAATCTTTATACTTCAGCAGGTTTGCCAGTTCGCCGGTTGGCTTGGCAAATTTCGCATTGTAAAGGTCCACGTTCTTTTCAAGCTCCTGAGTGATCTTTTCGATCTTGCCGGACTGAGCCAGTTGCATGAAACGAACTTTCTTTGCCACTTTCGTGTATTGGCAGGTGTTCTGAAGAACCGCTTTGCGGTGTTCAGGATTGCTCATGTCCAGAGTGTTCTGATCGATCATCTTTGCAATCGCAGAAATACCGCTGGTTGCAACCGCACCACCGATAACGAATGGAAGCGCCGGACCCAGCGCCGCGTTCATGGAAACCGCGAACAAAGCGTATGGAGCCAGGCCGTTGATCACGTCGTTCAGTGCCAACAGAACTTTACCGGTGGACATCGTCTGACGACCACACTTGGAGTTCAGGAAGTTGTTGTTGTTGACGATGTCACCCAGATTACCCACCGCCGTCAAAGCAGACGCCATTGTGGATTCGATGGAGTTCACATTCACCTGGGAAGGATCCTGTGCCGTCATGAGTTTTTGAAGAGCAGAAATGCTTTCTTTGATCGCATTACCGTTGTCTTCCAAAGATTTAGCAGAAGGACTGCCAGTACATTCCGGAGAAGCTTTAACCTCTTTGGAAAGGGAGTCGATTGCAGAAATAAGTTCTGCGTGAGGTCTATTGTCGAAGAGTGGACAGCTATAAGCCTCAGGAACCTTCGCCGCATTCATTTTACCCGGCGTGGTTGAAGTCGCCTTCACCGTCGAAGAACGAGGTTGGGAAGAAGAACCGCCGGAGCTTGCAGAGCTTGAGTTGGATTTGCCGCCGCCGCCACCAGTGGAGGGAATGGTTGGAGACGTCGAACCCAGGCCGGTATCGCTGTTGTCGTCATCGCCGAATAAATTCAGCGGGAATGTTGATGTGCTTCCAGCCGCCCACACCTGCTGAGGTGTTTGGGGGACGATGAAGCTTGCCGTTAGCGCGAATGCCATCACGCCACACTTAACGTTCTTGAGTTTCATAGAGTCTCCAGTGTTTAACTTTTCGACAAGTAACTAATTTTGTGTGTCGTTTTGAGCCAGTCAGCAAGACGGCTGTGATCTAAGTTCTTGAAATCACAACAAACCCGCTGACTGAATTCTTAGGACCCACAAGTTCACGCACCATTGATGCAAAACCGGTGCGCAGATGAATCGTTTTGAAACAAGTCCATCGACTGGCTGACAATTAGTTGTCATGTGAAGTGCCGCTGGACGTCCTTGGTCTTAGATCCCGCTCTACTGCTGTTATTTGCTCATTATCTCCGCTTTAAAGGGACTGGAGCCACTTTGGGTGGAATGCTCTTTGTATATGGAGGTATGTATGAGACTTCTGGTTTCTTGCCTTCTAATGATGATGGGTTTTTCGGGTGCCTGCTGGGCCAAGGTGGACTTGCGTACCACGAAGCCCCTGGTGATTCCTGAGGATAAAGTCACACCAAAAATCACCAAAGAAGACGTCGCTAAAATCATTCCTTTGGACATTCAAAGCAACGAAAGCACGGGTTCTGTGATGAGCCGTATCGCAGATCGTGGTTTCAATATGTGGTTCAATTCTCCGATTATCAAAAACAGCCTTTTGGGTCGTGCTGTGGAAGAAACCCAGGAAAAGCTGAAAACAGACGTGGTGGTGCCAGCGGCAACTCCGCGTGGAGTCAGTCACAAGTTTTCTTTCCGTGTTGAAGCCTTCCAGGCTTTGGCAAAAGTGGAATATTCCGGCTGGGTGAAAGCTGCGGTCAATTATGATGCGAAAGCTTCGGCAACCGATATTCAGTTCAAAGACAAAGTCATGAACAACAAAGATCTGGTTGTCAGTCACAAAGCCAACAAAGAACAGGGCCTGTCGATGATTGGCCTTGCCTGGTCCTGGTAAGCGTCCTACCCTTAGGACATGGAAAAAATCGTATTTATCTCTGGAAAAAGAACTCCCTTCGGAGCCTTCGGCGGCTCTTTGAGGGATGTATCAGCAACGGATCTGGGTGTCGCTGCCGCTAAAGCGACTCTGGAACAAGCCGGTCTATCTGCAGACAAGATTGATCACGTGGTTTTTGGCAACGTGGTTCAGTCCGGTGCAGATGCAGCTTATCTTCCAAGACACATTGGTTTGAAAACCGGCGTGCCGGTCGCAGTGGGCGCCTTTGCGGTCAACCGTCTGTGTGGCAGTGGTTTCCAGTCCTGGGTGAATGCGGTGCAGATGATCCAGTGTGGGGAAGCCACAGCGGTTCTTGCCGGTGGTGTCGAGCAAATGTCCCAGATTCCTTATGTGGCCCGCAAAGTCCGCTTTGATGGCATGCGCATGGGGAACTTCGAACTGGAAGATCTAATGACCTCTGCATTGACTGACGCTTACGCAAAGATGCCAATGGCGATCACCGCCGAAAATCTGGCGGTGAAATACGGTATCACCCGCGAAGAATCTGACAAGTATTCCATCCAGTCCCAGCAGCGCTTCCATGCCGCGGTCGAAAAAGGTTTCATGAAACAGGAAATCTGCCCGGTCACAGTTGAAGGCCGTAAGGGCACTGTGGTTATTGAAAAAGACGAGCATCCTAAACCGGATTCCACTTTGGAAAAATTGGCAACGCTAAAGCCTGTCTTCAAAAAAGACGGGATTGTGACAGCGGCGGCGGCGTCTGGAATTGTTGACGGGGCGGCTTGTTCTTTGTTGATGAGCGAATCCAAAGCCAAAGAACTGGGTATGAAACCAATGGCGCGTATCGTGAGTTACGCTTCCGTTGGTTGTGACCCGACAATCATGGGTATTGGTCCTGCGGGCGCAGCAAGACTGGCTTTGCAAAAAGCCGGACTGACTCTGGATCAAATGGATCTGGTGGAAGTGAATGAAGCTTTTGCGGCCCAGTATCTGGCGGTGGAAAAGGAACTGAAGCTGGATCCGGCAAAAACCAACGTCAATGGTGGTGCGATTGCTGTCGGTCACCCTTTGGGCGCTTCCGGTACCCGCATCATGAATCACTTGGTTTACGAGCTTCATCGCCGTAACGCCAAGTATGCGCTGGGCTCTGCTTGTATTGGCGGCGGTCAGGGTATTGCGATCATCATCGAAAGAATCTAACAGAGGGGCCGCCAAGGACTGCGGCCTCTGGAACAGGGACTCATGGAATTTAATTTAAGAGAACGAACGGCGCTTATTGTTGGACCTTTTAATTCAACCGTTCAAAGTCTGGTGATGGGTTTGACCCAAATGGGTTCTGACTGCGTCTTGCTGGATTTTGACAACAGTGCCAGTCAGCGTTTTTGCAATCAGATCAATGATGCCCGTGAAATCAATCCCAAGTTCGGTCGTGCGCTGGGAATCAAGTCCCCGATGAAGACTGCGGATGACATCAAAGACGCGGTGGGCTCGGCAGCTCACGCGTTTGGCAGTGTGGATCTGTTCATCGATGCCCAGGCCTACAACAAACCCAATCGTTATAAAATCGGTGACAGCATTGATTATCTGGATGATGAAATCCAGCATAACTTCAAATCTTCGGTGATGCTGACCCACGCGGTGCTAAACTTCCTGAAAAACCGCAAGCGCGGGCGTATTCTTTATCTTCTGAATGAAATATATCCGGACCCAATTCTTGCGGGTTCTCGTGGGGCGCTGGTCCCGTTTGCGCAAAGCCTTTCCAAGCAAGTGGCTGAACACAACATCACGGTGAATGTGCTGAAGCTGGGTTTGACCGAAGAATTCATTCTGGCCATGCACCCGGAAGCCAAATCCATCAAAGAAGCGGTTGAAACTTTAAAGGTGAAGGAACCGCACCTGCGCATCACGGAACCAGAGAAAGTCACCAACACCGTGACCTATCTGGTCAGCCAGTTTGGTGCGGCGGTGAACGGTCAGGTTATCTCTTTAAGTTAGGTTTAAAAATGCAGGCAACCGGTAAAATCACAATCACCCCTCATTCTCCGATGTTTCAGTGGTGGGATTTCATCCCGCACTACACGCTGAAGGACTATTGGAACAAGGCTCCTCTGGAGCTGGATCTTTCCGAAGTAAAAGCCATCTACAAGCGCGGCCCGGCCTATCTGTTCGCCTGCCAAAGAAACGGCGTGGATTATGTGGTTTACATGGGGTCGGTTCCCGAAATGCTAGGGCATCTTCCGGTCACCGATGTCGGGCCTTTTGAAGTGGTGAAACTTATCCGCAAGTTCCCCTCAAAATGGAAAAAGGCCTTCCCCAAGCTGTTGGGTCTGGCCTTTGTCACCATCATCCTTTTAAAGATGTTCTTTTCTTTCCGAAACTAGAAGCAGGCGGTCTTCAACAGGCCGCTTACAGTTTCAGGCTTTTCAGAATCAGTTCTGCCTGTCTTAGATTTTCCGGAGCTACATAGATACGGTCGATGATACGAGCACCTTCGTAGCGCTGGAAGATCTCTGTCGTCTGATTGATCGGGGACGGCTGCGCCCAGCGATCATACTGGTCCACCACATAAATCTGCAGTGCACGCTCTTCCGGGGAAGCCGTGTGATACTTCGACAGACGCGCTTTGGAGCTGGTGCGGATCACTTCAATGCCATCAGCTTCCAGGGCCTTTTTAATTGCTTCAGGGCTTTCTGATTCCGCCGTGTTGTGCTGCTCGATCAGAACCTTGAACGGTTTTCTTTGTGCGATTCTCTGTGCCCACGGGTTGTCGGCGCCGGACAGATGCTCGTGCAGGCGATAGTCATTGTACTTGGTGTATTCGTTAATATCCCCCGGCAGCACGAAGGTGCAATCCGGTGAAGTCAGATAACGGTTCAGCATTTCCTCATAGATGATGCTCTTGTGATGGCAATAAACCATCAAGTGCATGTGGTGACGGGAAATTAAGAAGTCATCGAAGGAATAAAGCGCACGGCGATTCAGTCCCAGATACATTTTGTTTTCACGACGGTGAAAGGTCATGTTCTGAATCAGCCAGGACAGATCGATTTTTCCGTAGTTCGTGCCGCAGAAATAACTGTCACGCTCAAGATAGTCCATGCGGTCCACATCCAGTTCGCTGGACACCAACTGGGACAGGATCGGGCGGAAGTCGACGCCATTGTCGACAAAGAAATCATCCGGGCAGTGCAGGGCCTTGTCGATCAGGCAGGCCACGTGGATCGGCTGAATGTCAGGGAAGTTCGTGCGCAGGGTTTCGGAGATCGCAGAATCCGTGACGTATTTAATTGTATAGTCTTCGTGATTGGCGCGACGGTTGTGATTCATCACGGTGTGCGCCTCTTCGCCGTATTGTTCTTGTTCTTTGTAAAGCTGAATCTTCAGCTCTGACAAATGCGGCATCACTTGCTCTGTGGTGTGGCTCAGGGGACCGTGGCCCACATCGTGAAGCAAAGCCCCCAGGCGCAACACCTGACGGAAGCGGGTTTTGACTGAGGGTTTTGAGAACGGATAAACGCGGAAAATCGCATCGAATGTTTCACCGGCAAGATGGCCCACACCGACAGAGTGAATGTAGCGGTTGTGAGTCGCACCCGGGAAGCTGAACTCGGCATAACCAAGCTGTTTGATTGCTCTCAGGCGCTGATATTCTGCCGTATCAAGCACGGCGACTTCCTGTTCAGAGTAGTAAATAGAGCCGTGAACGGGATCGCGAATTTCCATGGGGTCTCCTAGCAGTGAATCTCAATTAGCTGTCATTCATGGGGGCTGTCAAACAGCTTCATCTATAGATAAAGGAGGTCTTTGCGCTTGCCTAGATATGCCTGTTTGATACAGGACCAAGGGCTAGATACAGGGTTTTTGCCTCTACAGGCTGCGGCGAAGTGGTTTGAAAAAACTTCATTGATAATAGCTATTTAGCCTTGATTTTGGCTGGCGGGGCGAGGGTCCCTGATACAAGCCCTCGGTCCAGAAATGTAAAAAAATGAGACGTATCACTTTAGGAATTTCTGGGGACTCCGATGAGTAAGGTAAGCAAATGAACCGCCCAAGGGCACCACGGTAGGTGCACTGAGTTTCAAGGATAGAAACTCAGAAATCTTCAAGGAGGAGGAAACATGGGTCTCAGAATTAATACGAACAGTGCTTCGTTGAATGCTCAGAGAGTTCTCTGGGGGACGAAGATCGGTCTTGATAAGAGCATGGAAAAGCTCGCTTCAGGATTCCGCATCAACAGAGCTGGTGATGATGCCGCCGGCCTAGCGATCTCTGAGAATTTGAAAGCTCAGATTCGCGGTCTAAAACAAGCATCCCGAAACGCTCAAGACGGTATCTCTCTGGTTCAAGTGGCCGAGGGTTCCATGAACGAGATCTCTTCGATCTTGATCCGTCTGAGAGAATTGTCCGTACAAGCAGCTTCCGATACTATCGGTCCTGTAGAAAGACAGTTCCTGAACGTGGAATACGATCAGCTGGTTTCCGAGATCGACCGTATCTCCGAAGGTACAGAGTTCAACGGAACTCAGTTGCTGGCGGGTGTGGGATCCATCCTGGACTTCCAAGTTGGTACCAGAAATAATCCTGAAATCGACCGTATCTCTTTCGACGCTTCCAAAGCCGATGCAAACTCTGCAGCTTTGGGTGTGAACCTGACTTCAGTTTCTGACAAAGCTTCTGCACAGAACGCTTTGGCGGCGATTGACCAGGCGATCGTCAGTGTCTCCGCAATGCGTGCAGACTTCGGTGCGATCCAGAATCGTCTTCAATCTACAGTTTCAAACATTCAAGTGTCTGTAGAGAACATGTCAGCCGCTAACTCTCGTATCAGAGATGTGGATGTAGCTGAAGAGACATCTGAAATGACCAAGAACAACATCTTGTTGCAAGCCGGTACTTCCGTCCTAGCACAAGCGAATTCCCAAGCTAACGTAGCACTTGGACTCTTGAACAAGTCATTCCAGGGTTAATCCTGGAGTGACCTAGGTTCCCGATCTTGACTGATCAAGATCACCCTCAAGTGTAACGACCCGAGCTCTGTAAAACGAGCTGACAATTTGATCTGTTTCCTGCGACGAGGCCGTCTTTCACGGCGGCCTCATTTTTTCAGTCAAACTGTGACTGGCGGGGATGGATGTGTGAAACAGGATTCTGCCTTTTGGTAAAGCTCTCTTTCGAGTGACTTTATCCGCCGATTTTGCATGCTGCATTTTTCTTCGCAGCGACCGAATTTTCAAAAAGTTTTTCCTCAGCAAAAAATAAAAAAGAAAAGACAAAAACTGGACTCGAGCAGTTGCATTATTTTTCCGAAAAGTTAAGCAGGGAACTGTATCGCAAGTTCCGAATATTAATTTTACAGGTGCACGGATCGCGCCTTATGCCAATGGATGGCAAACTTTCACGGAGGAAGAACTATGAAGCACGGAGGATAGAATGGGATTAAGAATCGGTACCAATGTGGCAGCGTTGAATGCACAAAAAAATCTGTACATGACTAACATCAACGCAAACAGATCAATGGCAAGATTGGCTTCTGGAATGAGAATCAATCAGGCCGCTGATGATGCTGCAGGTCTTGCGATCAGCGAAAACCTCAAAGGACAAATCCGGGGTTTGAGACAGGCCAACCGAAATGCCAACGATGGTATTTCCCTTGTGCAGGTCGCAGAAGGCAGCTTGAATGAAGTATCCAATATGCTCATTCGTTTGAGAGAATTGGGTGTACAGGCTTCCTCTGACACGATTGGTGAAACAGAAAGAAAGTTTTTGGACGTTGAGTATCAACAGCTGAAATCCGAGATCCAGCGTATTACTGAATCCACGGTCTTCAACGGTTACGAACTACTTAACGGTACTGGTGGGATGATTGACATCCAGGTCGGCGTAAACAACGACGCTTTCCGTGACCGTATCAGCTTCAACGCTGGCGCGGCCAACGCCTCCATTGATGCCCTGGGATTGACGGCAGAGAATGTGGGGACCAAGGAAAGTGCTCAATTGAGCCTGGGGACTATCGATTCCGCTTTGACATCGGTGAACGCGATTCGCGCGAACTTCGGTGCGCTACAAAATCGTCTGCAATCAACATCGAACAACTTGTTGATCGCTGATGAGAACTTGTCAGCCGCGAACTCCCGAATCAGAGACACCGACGTGGCGGCAGAAACGTCCGAGATGACAAGAAATAACATCTTGTTGCAGGCGGGTGTGTCAGTCCTGGGTCAGGCGAACCAGTCACAACAATTGGCTTTGAAGCTTTTGGGCTAAGGCTGAATTATAACCAAAATCAGAAAACGGCTTCCTTCGGGAGGCCGTTTTTTTTTGTTCCCGTCGCTGTCAGCGATCATTTGCGTTTTCAACGCGTTTTCATTTAGGCATTTCCAACCCCGGCCAGAGCGATTATTGTTGAATCAAAGAGATCTCCAAGGAACAACCAATCCTATGAAATTGCTAATGATTCTTCTGACCAGCATGGCTGTGCACGCTCAAGCGGCGTGGGACTTGAACGATGTCACTTATCTGATGCCTTTGCCCCAAACCGTGGGCGGGGATGGACTGCTTAAACTTGAAAGCCCGGCGCGCGGCGGGGCTTTGCTTCCTGTTTCGATGGTAAATCAGTTGCCGGTATTGGCCATTGATCGCACTCGTCCCGAGGTCAACAGCACTCTTCGTGTCATGGCGGTGCGAATTGATCCTTGCTTCCCGCTGCCGACTCCGCAGTCCTGTCAGCGTCAAATTCGCCTGGCGTGGCAGCCGATTGAAATGAATCGTCGCAACGAAGTTCAGACCGTCGATGCGGCTTTGCACAGCTTCTATGTTCTGCAGGACTGGGAGTTTGCGAATCTTCTGAAAGAAATCGACGCCTGGAAATCCAAACACTCCGTGAACACCAAGTACCTGCCTTTGCAGGTTCATCCGGCATGGGCGGCAGAAAAAGATTCTTCTGTGGCGCTGGCGGATTTTCACAAGATCATTTTAAAATACGCAGGTATTGAGAACTTCAGCCGTGTGACGGCGATGGTTTTGCGTGGCAACGGGGATATGTGGGCCTTTGCCGGTTTTGAACCGCGTAACAACAAACTGGAACTTTTGCCAATTCCTCGCCTGAACCGCCTGTCTCAGTCCTTTATCAACATGGCGGTACCGGCAGATCACTTCAGCGGTGGCGGGATCTCTCCGATTCCCAAAGGGGATGATACTTTCAATAATCTGGCGGCAGAATCCATCCGCATGGGGGAGGGCACCGAGGACACCATTCGTCAGGAAGTGCGCGCCGCCTTCCGCATTGAAAATCCCAAATTCTTCAATCCGGAAAACATGGACTGCGTCAGTTGCCACGTGGCTCAGCCTGCGATTCACTGGGTGCTGAACAAACGCCCGGAACTTCAGGTTGAAAAGCTGTGGAGTCAGGAAATTTACGGCAATCCAAAATATGATCTGAAAAACACAAGTGTCGAGATCTGGAATACCCAGCAGATTCGGGCTTTGGGTTATTTCGGGAAGAATGTGGCGATCAGCCAGCGGGTGATCAATGAGTCCGCCGAAGTGGCGGACTTCATCAATAGAATTACTGCGCCAAAGTCAGAGGAATAAGGTCGACGGCGAAGCGGGCCTTGTCCTGGTACTTGTACTCGATATCACCCGGCAGCAACACCGAGTTGTTCTCTGGATCATAAGTCCAGCCGCCATTGGCTTTGTTCGGAATCACCTGACCGCGACCGGCGTTCAGTTGTTCCGGAGTACCGTAACGAACACGGATCTGTAGGGATCCGTCAGCCGTTGCACGAGGGCGCTGAGTCAGGAAGATCTCTTTAGCCAGGGTCTTCTTTGTGATGTCAGAACCGATACGGGCTAGATCCTCACCAAAGTTTTTGTTCACAATACCCACGATGTATTTGGATTTGATCGCATCCGGGGCACCTTTGTCTTCGTTGGCGCGAACAATCAGCTCTTCCAGTTTCTCAGGGCCAAAGCCAGTGCAAGTGCCGTTGTTTTTCGGCGTCTTCTGAGTCATGTCGAAGCACTGTTCGTTGTACTTAGGGTGAATGCGCAAAGCCCAGTCTTTGTACTGATCAGAATCTGAGGCTTTTACCAAAGCACCATAAACCGCCAGCTTGTTGGCTTTGCCTTTTTTGAAATCCAGCAGAGTGCGGGCCATTTGTTCCGGAGTGATGCGGGACTGTTTAAATTCGTCAGCATCGGTCAGGAACACCACAACCAGCTGGGCGTCTTCACGGAAGAAGCCTTCATTCACACCACCACGGCCGGATTTTTCCAGCGCTGCCGTCAGAGGAGCGAAGAACTCTTCATCCTCCGGGCCGCCTTGAGCGTATGGGGCCACACCCAGATCCAGTGTGGAAGCCAGAAGGTGTTTTTCCTTTTTGGTCACGAAGCGTTTGTTGTAGTTCTGAGACTTGCCGTCTTTGATGTGGCGAAGTTCACCGATGCCGTATTTATCTTTTTTGGTTGCAGAGAAACGCTCAGAGCTGTCCCACGTGGAGATCACACCGATCTGATAATCGATCATGGCGTTTTTATTGATCCCGTTGGTGAAACGATCCAGATTGCGCACCAGATTTTCCTGGGCGGATTTCATGGATTCAGAATTGTCCGTCACAAATAAAATGTCCACTTGTGGATTGAAATCAAGTTGGGACTGGCCACCGTCTTCAGTGATCCACTTGAATTCCTGCTGGGCCGGCATTTCATACTGAGGGATTTCAACCGGTGTTTCAGGGATAGGATCCTGCTGCACCATCAGGCCCGGGGATTCAGGACTGCAGGCCGTAACCAGCATCAAAGCAGATGTGTAAATGCAAAGAGCGATGATCTGTTTCACATTTTCCTCCTGATGTTCTGCGGGCAGGTTTTGGCTGCCACGTCGTACTTATCAAGTTCGTCAATCCACGGACGACCGTCGTCCATGAATACCAACTGATCTTCACCGGTTTTTTTGAAATCGCCCTTGGAGTAAAGCTCCTGAGCCAGTTTCATGTCGGTGTGGATTCTTTGAATGGCTTCAACTTCAATCAGATTCAGCTTCTGCACGATGCGGAAGTTCGCATCGGTTTCTTCCTGAGCCAGTTTTTTCAGGCGGGACTTTATCTTATCCAGACTGTCCTGCTGAATTTTGGTGACCTGGGACTGCAAAGTCGGGTGAGTACCACGGTTTTGCAGAACCTCCAGAGCTTTTTCGGCGACTTTAAAGCGCAGCATCTGACCCTGAAGCTCGGTGTCCTTATAGTAAAGAACCGGAAGATCCAGCAGGGATTCTGCCACGTCGGAAGCTTTAACCGGGAAGCTCGTCACTTTGGTCAAAGCTTTAGCAAAGGCCGCATTCATGCCGGTCTTGGAAAGGTTTTGAACTTCCAAAATACGGGCTTTTTGTCTTTCTTTGAAAATCTCGTGAGTTTCAAAGACACCTTTGTAATCACAAATGCGCAATTGGGTCAGGGAACGCAGGAAGTACGCTTCCGAGTTCACGACTTCACCAAACTGAGGGCTGACCAGAGTTTTGGTTTGCGCCAGGGCTTTTTCAGAGTCATTTTGGCGGAAATAAGCCCAGCCTTTTTCCTCGATCGCCTGGAACCAATAATCACTGCCTTTAGGCACCTGATTGTAAAGCTTCAGGGATTCGTCAAAGTTGCCTTTGGCAAAAAGAACGCGGGCTTTTTTCATCGCGTCCTTGCTGGAGCAGTCTACACACTTTGGCAAAGCGTCTTTTTCAAGACTCTTAAAATCCAACAGCTTCAGAGCGTCGCCAGAGTTTTTGGAATTCAGGGCCGTTTCAAAAGATTTGCCCCAGTCCTTGATGGACAGCTTGTCGGCCGCACCTGCCACAGAAGCAGAGCTGACCAAAGCCATCATCAAAATGTTTTTCAGGAACAAATTGCCGGAGATCATAAAATCCATCCAAGTCCCAAAGAACCAGTCACAGTGTCCAGAGTTCTGGAGCCAGTCACCGGTTGGTCTTTGTAAGTCTGGTATCTCATCTCGGCGCGAGCGGAAAGATTTTTGGTGATCCAGGCGCCCACACCAGCACCCGCCGTCATCAAAGCTGTTGTACCGCTGGAAAGAGTCATCTGACCACCACCTGCCAGCAGGTAAAGGTCAAACTGAGTCACACCCATATCAAGGAAGCTGGTTTTACCATAGATCGGATACCAGTTCACAACGGCCAGGGCGGCATTTTCAGGATAGTCGATATCCACCGCGTAAGCGCGGCCACCAGCTTCGTAGTTCTTACGAGCTTGTTCAAACACGCGTTTACCTTCGTCCGTCAGGCTGTTACCGAAGTCCATGTAACGAACGCCCAAAGACCAGCGTGGAGTGATGTGATAGTCCATCGCAAGGTTCAGGGACTGAGTCTTCACGTAAGAATCACCACCGAAAGTGGAACCATAAGCCAAGCCGAACTCAACACGGTTTCTGCGCTCAACGATGCGGTCCTGCACGATGCGAGTGCGGGTTTGGGACTTGATGTTTTGAGCCATTTCAGCCAGCTCTTTGTTACCGCCCAAAGAATCAATGTCATCAGCCAGCGTCGCTTTTTTCGCGGACGCTTTGCCTTGAGCCATTGCTGGGGAGGCCATAAATGTTGCAGCGATCACGGACAGGGAAAGCAGTTTAAGTGTTTTCATGACTATTGTGCTCCTGTGGTTGCTTGACCCACTGCTGGAGGAGGAGTTGTTGGCTCCTGGGAAGCAAAGCGGATTTTAAGCTTGGACAGAGTTTCCGGTGTAGACAAGCTGTTCGGGCTGTAAGCTTTGAAGCTCAGACGAACACGCAGGCCGTTGGCGTTAACCATGAAGGACCCGTCTTTTGCCAGTTGCGGTTGAACAGAGATATTCTTGGTATCGAACACCAAAGAGAATTTCCATTTGGAGTCACCCAGGTACTCTGGGTCTTTTTTGTTTTTGTCAGCAACAACGTGACGGGAACCATCCAGCTCCAGGAAGTCATTGCCAGTGGTGTAGCTAACACCGTCATAGCTGATCACCAGACGTGGTTTCTGAGCGGAACGACCGTCGATGCCCGGAACTTTCACTGTTACAGAGAACGGAATCTCCTGACCTTGCGCCACTTCAGCCGCAAGACCATCAACTTTCAGTTCAGAAGGAGCTTCCTGGTTTTTGAACAGGAACAGATTCACTTCACGCTCACGAACCAGACCTTTGAGTTTGTCTGCGTTCTGCTGGCTTGAAACAGAAGTGATTTCAGCCACCAGTTTCACGTTGAAGGTTTTCATGTTTTCATTGGAAGAAACCGTGTAAAGAGCCGGGTTCCATTTCAAAAGATAAAGATCTTTTTCCGCCTGAGAAGCCGTCAAAGTTGCGCCTTCCGGCAGGTTTTTCGCTGTCAGGGAGATTTGTACGCCTGGAACAAGAACACGGGCGTAAACTTTAAACACACCTTCCTGGCCTTCGTTGAAAGTCATCTGGGCATCAGGAGTGATGACGATGAATTTCTGGTCGATGGTGGATTCTTCTTTCACCACCACAACCGGTTTTTCAACGATCACGGTGTTGGTGATTTCACGGGGTTTGTCCTGGCCGTGAGTGATCACGTCCTTGGAATGCTTTCTCAAAGTATCCAGATCGAAAGCCTCACCTGTGGAAGTCTTTGATTCCGGAACCGGATTTTTGTTCCAGTCACCGCAGCCAGACAGTACCAAAGTGACAGGGACAGCTAGAAGAGTGGTTTTAAGAAAGTTCATATTCTACCTCGCTTAGCGACTGCTTACGCGCATGAGTTCGAATGGATAAAGAACGTCCACATTTACGTTTCCAACCGGACGGGGGAACTGCCATGTTTTCATGCGTTGAAGCATGCAGTTTTCCACCATGCGGGAGCCCAAAGAGGATTGCGCCACTTTGGCTGTGGTGATGCGACCTGCAGGGCCGATCACAAAGTCCACCGCCACACGTCCACCGATGGATGGCTGGGCCTGCAGACCTTTTTCATAGCAATAAACGATTTGACCTCTGTTTTTGTTGATCACGGCGATGATCTGATCGCGATCCAGACCACCTTCAACGCTGGCTTCTTCATCCAAAGGCAGACTCACCGCAGAGGTGCCGCCAACCAACGAGATTTTGCCGTTACCAGCACGGCCACCGCCGATACCAGCCGCACCGTAACCACCAGCGCTGACTGCTTTGCCGCTGCCTTCACCGGCGGAACCGGCAATCAGGCCGTTACCCGGCATGTAACCTTTGATACCGCCGCGACCGGCAGAACCAACGCCGCCACCGCCGCTGCCAACACCGGCAGAACGAATGGCTTTCATAGAGTTGTTATCCAGACCCTCGTAGCCACGTGTGCCTTTTGGTGTACCACCCAAAGCAGCCAGAGCACCAAATCGGGAAACGTCTTTGGCTTTGGCCGTGTTTACTTTGTAAGGTTTGGTTTTCAGTTTCGCCTGAGCTTTCGGGCGATAGACTTTGTTGGTTTGTTTGATTTTTTTCTGGGAAACCTGAACGTGCTGACGTGGCTCAGCCTTCTGAACGGGCTTTTCCTGAGGCAACTCAATCGTCACCAGCATTGGCTCTTCCGTTTTAGTGAAATAAGACGCCCAGATCCATGCACCCATCATCAGACTCAAGACGGCAGCCAAGTGAGCCAGCGAGGTTTTTTTAAGCATGATCTTCAGTTGTTCGTCGTCTTGTTCATCCGCCAGTTGATAAGTCGGGCTGTTTTGAGCAGAAGCATCAGCCACACGCAGACGGCCCAGGCCTTCAAGCGCCACACCCTGATCACCCATCTGGGAAAGATCCACGGTTTGCAGCAGACGGTATTCAATGTCGTTGGAATCAAGGGCCTGCAGGTTGGAAACAGCCTCAATACGACGGCTGTTTTTCAGGTAAACGATGTTCAGCGATTCGGAGTCCACAGCAAAGGTGCGGACTTTTTGTCCTAACCTGTTTTCGAGAATTAACAACTTTGCAGTACTCATATTTACGTCCTAGTTTCTTTTCTCGTCTTGGTCGATTTTGTCATCGAACCGGTTTCGGCCACCCAGGAGATCTTCAAGAAGCTTGTCGTTCTCTACGGTGGCTTTCGTATTCAGTGAGCTCTGGTACTTACCTCTAAGCGCACTGCCATCAAATTTGAACGAGGTGCCGAGTTTGGGCCTGTGGCTTTGCTCTTTTTTCACCTTATTCGATCCTGTCGCTTTTTGAGACGCCAGGGAGGGTACCGCTAGTAGACTAAGCAAAAGGGGGGCCACAACAATCAGGGATTTCATAGGCTCTTTCCTTTCTGAATTTGATTTAAACGGGCTTCCAGGTAGGACGGCATCAGAGGGTGGCCCATTTTTGTCTCTAGGTATTTCAGGTTTTCCAAATCACGCACATTGGACGGGTTTTCAGACACAGATTTACGTGCAGAAACCAGGTCACGGCTAGAGAAGGAAGAAGAACCCAAAGCATCAGAAACCGCTGTTTTCATACGGCCACGGCCCGGAAGGTCTTCCAGAATCTGCATTTCACGCAGAAGCAGCTTCTGGATTTCAGGGCGCGCCATTTTGTATTCAGCAGCCAGTTGGCCCAAAGCCGGGGACTGAGCCCACAGTTCATCCATCTTCTGCTTCGCCGTGCGAGCCTTCAGAAGGTATGGCTTAGAGCGGCCTTTCAGCAGGTCCACGTACTGGCGCTGTTCTGCCGGGCTCAAACCTTTTGGCATTGGCAAAGAAGCCAGGTCTTTCACCAGGCGTTCATTTTCAGACGCCACGATATTCAACATAATGAGCTGAGCTGTGATGTCTTTCAGTGCCAAAGATTCTTTCAGCATGCCGTCGGCTTTCGCCGTCAGGTTCATGCGCTCTTGAATGGATTTCTGCACAGTGCGATCGTTCTTGCCGTTCAACTGATGGGAGGCAATCTTCGGATGGAAGTTGGCCACCTTGTTGTAGAAATCCTGCTTCTGGAAGAACTGCGCCGCGGACTTGCGACGAAGCTCTTTCATTTCAAACACGGATTTCAAACCGGATTTGTCCATGGTGCGGGCGTAAACCAGCAAAGCGGTTTCGTTCAGCAGATCCGGTTTCTGTTTCAACTCTGGCGCCTGAGCTTTCAGCTCTTTCACCGGGTTGGAGGAAAGCAGAACCAGGCGGGATCTCATGATCAAAGAACGCTCACCTTTAAGACCGGCTTTCAAAGCGGCCTTATAGTGTTTTTCCGGATTCATTTCTGCCAGATCAGCCAGTGTGCCCAGACGGAACTCACGGTCTTTTTCAGACACCTTTGGGCTACGTACCTGAGAAGCCATGCGGTAAGCATTTTTGAAATCCAGATGTTTTTCGTAATGAGCTGCCAGTTGTTCGCGCAGGTCATCTTTTTTGGAATCAGAAACTTCGTTCATGGCAATCAATGCCAGGACGGACTGAATATAGATGCTGTCTTCACCGGTTTTCTGGGCCAGAACACTGGCATTGGTATAGAACAGAACCTTTTCAGCAGGTTTTGCTGTCGCCACGTCGGTGCTCATCACTTTCTTCAGGGCTTTTTTCATGTCTGAAGAAGACGATTTTGGATTGTTGGCGACAGAGGCCACCTGGTTCATCAGGGCTTTGCGTGCCAGTGCCTCAAATTCTGCACGGTGGGCAGGGAAAAGCTTGGCATAGTCCCATGCCCATTTTTGCAGGGATTCTTCGTCCTTCAATTGCGCCGCGGAATCCA
Organism: Bdellovibrio sp. BIS2; assembly: GCF_055398295.1. Taxonomy (NCBI): domain Bacteria; kingdom Pseudomonadati; phylum Bdellovibrionota; class Bdellovibrionia; order Bdellovibrionales; family Pseudobdellovibrionaceae; genus Bdellovibrio; species Bdellovibrio sp. BIS2. The sequence continues at coordinate 394,980 of NZ_AP035879.1, forward strand.
AGGAAAGGTCGGCAGCTTTCTTGCGAAGATCTGCAGATCCTTTTTTATCTTCCGCCAGGTCATTGAAGGCCACAGCCGCTTCCTTCAGTTGTTTTTGCTGATAGCTCAGATAAGCCAGCTGGTAACGAACTTCAAAGGATTTTGCGTCATTGTCTGAATACTTCAGATAGTGAACATAAGCTTCACGACGCAGATTCAGGTCCTGGGATTTTTCCGCAGCAGAGACTTCATTCGTTAAAGCCTCTTCGCGCTCTTTGGCAGAGAACTTGCGGCTTTCGCTGATGCTGCGATAGATCTGGATCGCCAGAGGATACTTCTTCATGTCCATCGCGATTTGGGAACCACGGTTGGCCATTTCGATGTCCGTCGGGAATGTTTTGTTATAGATAACGTAAGCGTTCAGCAGATCCTGATCCGGATTCAGCTTTTTCAGGCGGTGAAGCTCTGTTACATAACGCTTCATCGTTTTCTGCAGTTCTTCACACTTGGATTCATCATCACAATCGGTGGTTTTGAAGGCCGCCGCCGCCTTGGCGAAGTCTTGCGTGGATTGAGTTGTTTGACCACGGTCATAGTTCACTTGTGCCATACGCACAAATGCCGACAGACGCTCTGATTTAGTCAGATCCGGCTGTTCAAGATAGCGGTTCAGGATCTTGTGTGCGGCTTGTTTTTGTCCCAGGCGGTCGGCTTCCCCGGCAAAGTGGAACAGAAGTTCCTTGCGGTTCTGCGCAGGCGCCAGCGTTTCAAACTGGGCGATTTCTTTGTCGTTGATGTCTTTACGGGAATAGAAAGTCGCCAGATCACGCATGATATCAGCATGGAAGACAGGATCGTATTTGGAGCCCTCTTCCGTGTCGCGGGTGATCAGGTGTTTGTTTTTAAGAAGAGTTTCCAGAATCGTGATCGCCGAGGAAAGTTTGTCCTCGTTGAAATCACACCAAGCCATGTTGTAAGTCACCAGGGCGCGGTTTTCCAATTTATCGTCTTTAAGAGCGATCACATAGTGATAACGGGCATCTTTGAATTTGTTCTTTTGGAACAACAGATCGCCCAAAGAGGCGTGGGAACGGGAAACAATCGCCGGATTGATTTTCTTGGCTTTGGCTTCCTTGATGATTTGTTCAAACAGACGAATCGCATTGTCGTTCTGACCGGCCATTTCGTACAAATGCGCCAGTTGGAACAGAATAGGTCCGTGTTCGTTCAGGCTGACCTGACGAAGCAGTTCCTCATAGATACCAATGGCCTTCTGACGGTCGGCTTTCGACCCTTTGCAGCCGTCACAGTTGGCTTCCACTTCCAGCATGAAGCGGTCTCGCGCGCGTTCCGCCAGCAAATCGGCCAGGCGCTGCTGGGTTGGAACCCATGAAGGATCTTCCTTGCCAATGGCGGACAGGACCCGTTCCATTTTTTGGATAACCAGGTCCTGCGTTCCGGCGTTCATCTTGTCAGCAAGGGCAAGACGACCATTCAGAGCACCAAGGACTACGATACTGATCAGAGTGATTCGTCTTAGATTTTTCATTTGCCCGGCACCACTGCGAATTTAAGTTTTTCGATACCGGCGAGAGATCCAGCTTTTAGCAGAGGATCCAGGTCGGCGTATCTCATTTCCGTGTCAGCTTGAACCATCAGTTCGAGTTCTTTTTCCTCGGTGTACTTTTTCAGTTCCGCCAGCTTGTTTGTCAGGTCATTGGCGGCAACACGCTTGTCGTCAAGGAAGTAGCTCCCTTTTTCGATGCGCAGAATAGGGGTGACCTTTTCCACGCCCTGGCTGTGATTGGCCGAAGGCAGTGTCATTTTATTTGGAATCTGTGTTTCCATCCCGCTGTTTTGAGTTCCGATCAACAGATAGATCACGATGATCGAAAACGCATCGATCAAGGACGTTAGTGGCAAAGCCAGAGCCAACTCACGACGGAACAGGCCTTTCTTTTTGCCACCACTGCTCAAAGTCAGCGACTCAGTCATTGGCGAACGTTTAGGGGATGCCGCATTTTCCAATAGTGATTTTCTCATAGTTCCTACCCCAGCGGGGACAAGCCCACGCCTTCAAAGGCACTTTGTTTCAGGCGGTCCATCACGCGAATCACATCACCGTAGGAGGTGTTCGCTTCCGGGCGCACAACACTTGTTTTAAGATCCGGATACTGATCTCGCAGAGCCTTCAGCTTTCCTTCCAGCGCTTCCCAGTTCACACCCTTGGTGGATTTGGTAATGCGGGACTCAAGAACCTTGGCCTGGGGAAGATCACGCAAAGAGAGCTGAACGCCACCGTCAGCAGCCATCGTCACCCACAGTGAAGGGGGATTCTTGGCGCCGGCTGTGGAGTTGTCTCCAATAGCCTGCTTGGTATCCAGTGTCCCGATCTGGATCCACACCGCAGTCAGAAGCAAGAAGCAAATCATGACTGACAGGATGTCCAGAATGGGCAGGATGTTGATTTCGAAATTCAACTCTTTATTGCTGCTCATACAAGAGATCTTTCTTTCTTGTCAGAAACCGGAGCGTAGTGGAAGCCCAGTTGGATGAACAAATTCAAAGACGCTTTATTAAGATCCTCTGACAGTTTGGTCGCACGATTCTGCAACACTGCATACATGATCAGTGCAGGCACGGCCACGATCAGTCCGTAAGCAGTTGTATTCATCGCCAAAGAGATACCATTGGAAAGAATGGCCGCTTTTTCAACCGGGTTGGCATTGGCAATACCGGCGAAAGAATGAATCAGACCGGTGATAGTACCCAACAGACCCACCAGAGTGGCCACGTTGGCAAACATCGCCAGGAAGCCGATGCGTTTTTCAATGCGGGAGTTTTCTTCCAGAAGGACTTCGTCCATCTTCAACTGGATTTCCTCTTTGCCGCCCATATCGATTGCGGCCTGAATACCAGCAGAAGCCACAACTCCCAATGGTTCTTTGGCGCTCAGCTGCAGGGAGCGGCGCAAAGCTTTGTCCAGATTGCCATTTTTGATGTCTTCAGCAATGGCTTTGGAAAGGTCTTTTTGGTTCACCTTGCGGTTTACAAAAAGAGCGATAGAACGTTCGGCGATAATCGCCACGGACACTACCTGAGCAGCCAAAATAGCCCACATCCAGAAAGCGTCAGAAGAAGTGAAAGCGCGACCAAGTGACAATAGGAATTCCATAAGTCCTCCGTTAAAAGAATCCGGAATCCTTATGAGCAAGGGGGGTGCCAGAGCCCAGTGTCTCAATACGAGGCCCCCACAGAACCCTGTGTGAATAATTTCAACAGCGGTGACGTTTTATGGCGTCACTGGCCCGTTTCAATTGGGGGGGGCGGGAGGGGATTATTCCTCGATGGCGGAAATGATGTTTTCCCAGAGCATGGGATTGAGCAGTTCAGACCCGATCATCATCACGGGTTCGGCGTCTTTGGCGCGACCGCGTTTGGCTTCGGTGGGAAGATGCCCGGTGCCTCCGTGTTTTTCAAACCACGAGCGACGGATAGACAGGGAGTTTGAGACGAAAACGTGAGGGAAGTGTTCCAGTTCTTTCTTGTTGGCGCGACCGTATTCAAATGTGGAAAGAACGTTGAACTTTTTCGAGGACTCGATGTGCTCCAGTTTCTGGAAGCCCAGTTCCATCAGATATTTGAATTTCTGACGGCCCGGCTGTTTGGAGGTGAAGATCAGATCCAGATTTCCGGAAAGGAAATTCGCTTCCAGTTCATTCAGGTCAAAGATATCCAGGGTGATTTTTTTAACGCCGACTTCTTCAAAACAAAGACGGGACGTGTTCAGCGCAAAATCCGAAAGCCCTTCCAGGGTGCCGATATGCAGTTCGCCCACCATCTGGTTGTTGCTGATGCCCTGAAGTTCGGTTTCAAGACGACGGATGGATTTTTCAAAGATTTCGGAAAGCTGAAAGGCCACGGCGGTCCATCCGGACTTTCTTTTCGCCGAACGATCCAGCAGAACGATTTTCAGTTCGTCTTCAATCTTGGCGATGATACGGGAAAGCTGGGGCTGGCTCAGTCCCACGTGCAGGGCGGCGGCAGAAAGATTCTTAAAATTGACTGCTTTGGCCAGGACACTGAGTTCATAGTACAACTGTTGCATCTTATCTCCGTATCAGGGTTTTCTAATATAATTAAGAAACGCAAACATGCCCAGGAAGCCTGCGATGATATAGCCGATAAAGCTGATCGTCGGCATTCCGGCAATGTGGCTGACGGTATCGTGCACATACACGAACGAGGCGCTCATGATGAGGGCTGCGATAATCACACCCAGGAACAGCAGATTGGAAGAGCTTTCCACCGAGCGTTTCAGGTCTTTGATTTCCGTAACGTTCAGTTTAAAGGCATGATCCGGACTGTTCACCTTGCGCAGGAAGAAATTCAGTTGGCGAGGCAGGGCATTCAGGAATGTTTTTGATTCCCGCGCCATCTGCGACATATCGTTCAGAATTCTTTCCGGGCCGAAATGGGTTTTAGCCAGATCACCGGCAAATTCCAAAGAGTACTGAAGGAAATCAAAGTCCTTGTGAATTTTGCGGCCCATGCCTTCGATGGAAACAATCGACTTGAAGAACAGCATCAGGTCGGTCGGAACCTGAATGTGGTGGCGGGCAGCAATCCCGGAGGAGCGCATCAGCACTTTTCCCAGATTCACGTTTTTCAATGTCAGTCCAAAATAGGGCGCGATCAGCTCGCGCAGGTCCTTGGCAAAGATATCAATGTTCACCCGGTCGGTGAACGGTGCCAGATCCACGTATTCATAGGCCAGACGTTCATAGTCCTCTCGCGACAGTGCCAAAAGCATATTCGCAATGGAGGCCTGCGTGCGTGTGTTGAGGCGGCCCACGACGCCAAAATCAATCAGGCCGATTCTGTTTTCAGGCAGAACGAAGAAATTTCCGGCATGAAGATCGCCGTGAAAAAGGCCGTCTTCAAAGACCATCTTTAGATAGGCTTTAAGACCTCTGCGGATGACTTCTTCAGGATCGATGCCGGGCTGCTGCAGTGAGGCTTCCTGACTGAGGGGAACCCCTGGCAGGGCCTCCATGATCAGGACGCGCTCGGTGGTCAGATCCAGATAGACCTTGGGAATTTTAACATTTTCATCATCGGCGAAGTTCTCCTGGAAGCGGCGGATGTTGTTGGCTTCAACAACAAAATTTGTTTCCAGCTCCAAGGTGCGGAAGTATTCATCCACGATCCCCACGGGATTGTAGGTGCGGGTTTCAGGAATATAAGTGACCAGCAGTTCCGCCAGCAGATAAAGAACATTCAAGTCATCGTTGATGGTCTGAATGATGCCCGGACGTTGAACTTTGATGACAACGTTTTCGCCGGTGCTCAGGCGGGCGCGGTGAACCTGGGCAATACTGGCCGATCCCAGAGGTTCTTGTTCGATGGATTCAAATTTCTGATAAAGGGAGTTTCCGAATTCTTCGCGAAGAACGGTTTCAATAGTTTCGAAGGACAGGGGTTGCACACGATCGTGCAGCTTCTCAAATTCAGTGACGTACTCATCGGGAACCAAGTCAGGGCGGGTGGCCAGCAATTGTCCCAGTTTTACAAACGTGGGACCCAGTTCCTCAAAACTCATTCTCATCCGCTCTGGCATCGAAAGTTCTTCGACGTCAGAGCTTGCGTTCAAACGCTGGATGATGAATTTACCGAGTTTTACCTTTTCCGCGACCTGGTGAAACCCGTGCTTTGCGAACACCCCCACGATCGTTCTCAGTCTTGCCGCGTTTTTTAGAGTCTTTCCGATCTGGCGTCCGGTGTTTAAGGCTGTCACTATTCTTCTCCGAATAGCCGTCATTATCCCGGAGTTTAGACTGTTCGGCAAACATCAATTTTTTACTGAGCTTTGGTTTGTCTGCAGCGTCCCCGTTGACTTGTTCGCGGTATCTCTCTGGACCAAGGATCATCTCGAGCAAGGTCTTGTCTGGACCCCGCTTTTCCTCGCTGTCCAGTTGGCGTGGCTTCAGGTTGTACTGTTTTTCAACCTTGCGCAGCTTTTCAGCGCTTCCTTCAGGAGCATCCTTACGAACGTCACCGAAGAACTTGGACTTTCCAGGCTTCTGCTTGAAGCGGTCCGGGCCTTCCTCGCGGAAGTTCTTTTTGCCGAATTCTTTCTTCTTGCTGCCGAAGTCCTTGTTGCCAGCTTTTTTGTCAGCGCGCTTTTCGCCGCGTTCAAATTCACGGTCCTGATGTTTTTTCTTACCGTGACTGATGTGATCTTTAGGTCGTTTTTCAGACCTTTTTTCACCATGCAAACGTTTCAGAACAGCCGCCGCGGATCTTTCCGCCGGAGTTCTGTCATCGTCGTGTTCTTCTTTTTCCAGTCCCGCCAGAGCAAAGTTGATCTGCCCGGCCTCTGGATCAGCGGCCACAACCTGAATACGGATGCTGTCGCCGATGGAATAGGCAAAGCCGGAACGTTTCGCCACCAGGCGCAGATTTTCCTCATCGAACTCGAAACGTTCGCCACCCAGATCATCCAGGCGTACCAAGCCGTCAATGTCATATTCACGAAGCAACACGAAGACGCCGAATTTTGCCACGGAGCTGATCATGCCGTCGAATTCCTGGCCGACGAATTTCTGCATGAAGCGGGCCTTCTTGATGGATTGAACCTGACGTTCGGCTTTGGTCGAGCGCTGTTCCGCCGCGGATAGAATGGTTCCGGCTGTTGCCAGATCATCTTCGCTCATCAGGCGATAGCGGGAATTGGGCATGACCTGGGTTTTAAGCAGACGATGCACGATCAGATCGGGATAACGACGAATCGGGGAGGTGAAGTGAGTGTAGAACTCAAACCCCAGACCGAAGTGGCCGACGTTGTTCATGCTGTACTTCGCCTGACTCATGGATCGCAGGGTCAGGATGTTCAGGATTTGCGCTTCCGGACGGCCTTCAAACTCTTCCAGCGCCTTGGTCAGGCGTTTTTGCAGTTTTCCGCTGCCAAGTTTGGTCTTACCACCGAAGTTCGCCAGATATTTTTCCAAAGTGCGAATCGCCATTTCATTTGGCGGTTCGTGAATACGGTACAAAGCGGGGATTTCACGACTGTGCAGGAATTTTGCCACTGCGACGTTCGCCGCCAGCATCATTTCTTCAATCAGACGATGGGCAAACAGGCGCTCAGAGCGCTGAATGTCCACTGGAACTCCGGCACCGTCGATAACCAGTTCGGTTTCCGGGATTTCCAGATCCAGGGAACCTTCCTTAAAGCGTTTGGCCATAAGGATCTTCGCAAGGTCAGAAAGACGCAGGATGTGCTCTTTGACGTGTTTGTGTTTTTCAACTTCGCTGCCGTCGATGATTTCCTGGGCTTCACCGTAAGTGACACGGGCTTTGCTTTCCATCACGGCTTCATAGAAGTCGGATTTGACAAGCTCGCCGGTGAAATCAAACAGCATCTCAGCCACCAGGCACAGGCGCGGCACGTGAGGATTCAGGGAGCAAAGACCGTTACTCAGAACTTCCGGCAGCATCGGCACCACAAAGTTTGGCATGTACACCGAGGTGCCACGCTCGTAGGCGTCTTTGTCGATAGCGGTGCCGATTTTGACGTAGTGGCTGACGTCGGCGATGGCGACATAAAGCAGGAAGCCCTCATTCAGGGTTTCCACGTAAACAGCATCGTCAAAGTCTTTGGCGGTGGCGCCGTCAATTGTGATCAGGGCTTTGTCGCGCAGATCGCGGCGGCCTTTGAAGTCTTTTTCGTCAGGAACTTCTGTGAAGTGTTCGGCCTCTTCCAAAGTGGCTTTTGAAAACTCCAGAGGAATATTGTTGGCGCGAATCACACGTTTCAGGTCTGTCAGCGGATCCATGGCGTCACCGATGATTTCGGTGACTTTGCCGGTGAATGGTTTGCCGTCATCGGGATAGCTGGTGATTTCGGCAGCGACCAGTTCTTTATCCTTGGCCTGCATAGAGTCTTCGATCTTGATTTTAAGATCCTGACCCCAGCCTTTGCCTTCATCGCGGATAAGTCCGGTGCGCTCGTTCATTTTGAAGAAGCGGCCCACCACGGTTTTGGTTCCACGACTTAGAACATGATCAAGTTCACCACGGAATCTTTCGCCCCCTTTTTCGGGAGTGACTTCCACGGCGACTTTATCATTGGTCATGATGCCTTCCATGGAGTGGCGGGGAATGTAGACGTCGGGGTGTTCTTTGTCGTCGGGGATGAAAAATCCAAATCCGTCAGGATGTCTTTTGATGGTGCCAGTGAGGATTTTTTTCTTTTGCATTACAGGCTGTATTTCCTTTTATTTGAGATTAGCACAAGTTACGCAGGCTTAAAGTAGAATCTTTTTTGCTGACTTGTGATCGAACAGTGAATGGAACTTAGAGATTGGATCAAGATTCGCAGAGGAATCTTTTCTAAGAGATGTGGCTTTAAGATAGCGGAATTGCCGAAAAAATGCAACTGCGGACTATTGTGAGTGCTTTCGGTAGCTTAGATAGAAAACGGGGGCCCGAGGCCCCCGTCATGCGGATTGAAAATTAGAAGTGCGCCAGGGCACCCAGGGTTACAACGCTGGCTTTGTCGGTAGCTGCGCCATCGCCATCAACGAACGCGTCTTCATTAGACATGTCCTGACGGTACTCCACATACAGATTGAAGTTGTCGTTAAGGACGAACTTGTCTGTCACGCTGATAGAGTTCACAGTGTCAGCCGCGCCATAACCGATTTCGTTGGCGCCGCGGACCATCTCATAACGCAGACCCAGGTTGTTACGACCTAGACCATAAGTCAGTAGAACCGTGGTGGCATCAGACCAGTGCAAGCGATCGCCATCTGGTTTTGTCGTCAAAGAATCATAGATCAATGCAGCCAGGAAGTTTTCAGTGATCTGGTAAGAAGCCCACACGCTGGAAGATGATCTTTCCGTTTTAACGCCTGATGGATCATCCGTGCCCAGATAGTAACCCGCAAACCATGTCAGACCTGCGGCTTTGCCAGTTGCAGACAGTTCTGTTGTTTTGGTCGGAGAATAGTCTTCGCCGAAAGCTCCGTAAGCCGCTTGGTTATAAGTGGACAAAGTTGCCGTCAGCCAGTCACCAGCCACATACTTTGCACGCAAGCCCTCACCATAACCAGGCACGATGCTTTGATATGCAATGGTGTTGCTGTAGAACGCGTTTTCATACTTCATCAATGATTCATAACCCATGGTGGTCAGGAAACGACCGAAACCTATATATAGATTAGGCATGGCTTTATAAAAGATCTCTGCCTGGTCCAGCATACCAAAGTTCGCAGTTTTGCTGTCAGTAGGAGAGGACTGATAAGCCGTCGGCGCATAGTTCAGACGGGTTACGAAGTAAACTTGTTCGGTTTCCTTACTGATCAGCACCTGAGCGTTACGCAAGCGGTACGCCTCATTAGTAACACCGTCAGAATTCTGCAGGGCTGTATCTTTCGTGGAAAGGAAGCTGTAATCAAAAGCAACCTCTCCGTTAACAGTCAGGCCAGAGATTTCTGCAGCTTGTGCACTGAAACTGCCAAGCACCAGCAAAGCGGACAATAGCATTGGGATCTTCACATGAACTCCTTATATATAAGTTCAAAAAATGGTTAAGTTTGGGAAAAAGATTATGACTGAGGTCTTGTTGTGTAACGTAAAATGTTTGTAAAGCTAGACCTTGATCCAGCATTCCAGACCCAAATGGAGCTTTTGCGTCAATTGTCGTTTTTGCATTTTATTTTGGACCAACAAACAGCAGACAATTCACAACTATGCATCTTTCCCGAGGAAAAATTCGCAGTTTTACTTTTTCAATGAAAGCCGCTACTGGCGCGAGTTTTACTGGAATAAAAACTTTAAAAAAGCGGATTTTTTGGCGAGGGTTCTTGGTAACAAAGTCCTGTGGAGTTGAAGTCACAGTCCTGATGCGTCTTTCGGCTTTTTGGGTGCGCTGAAAACTTACCGAAAATTTTTGTTGTTGATCTTGGAACTGGTCCTCATTAGCATTTTTTGTGTAAACGATTAAAGCTTTTAATGGATTTAAAAGTTCATAAGATTGCAACGAAACGAAAGGATGCAACAATGAAAAAGATTCTAGTAGCAGCAGCTTTGACTATGGCAGCAGCTCCAGCAGCAATGGCTTCTAAAGCACGTGTAGAGGCTTTGGCTAACTCACGTCACGTTTTGGATTTCCAAACTGCGTTTGACAGACCTTACCAATTCATGGCGCTTTCTGAACAAGCGACTATCGAATGGGGTGGTACTGGTAATGCAACTCCTCACGCTGAAGGTGGTTTCGTAAAACGTCACGGTGACGATTCTGCATTCGGTGCTTACTTCGGTCGTCGTTCTGCAGATTTCTCTACTGCAATTGATACAGCTAACGCTGCTATCGAAGCAGCTGCTCCAGGCAACGGTTTGTTGTTGAAAGAGCAAAACGGTCTGAACTTGTTCTACGCTTCCAAAATGGGCGACTGGACTTGGGGTGTGACTGCGAAGTACTCCAACGGTAAAAACGACGCTATCGAAGCTAAAGCTTCTTCTATGGGTGTTGCAGTTGCAGCTTCCAACGGAACTTGGGACTTCGAATTGGTTCAAGGTTTCACTGGCAAATCTGAAATGGACAACGGCACAGTTGCTGCTGAAGTTGAATCCAAAGGTTTGACTAACGTAACTGTTGGTTACCACATGTCTCCAGAAATGGAAGTTTACGGTAACGTAAAAATGTCCAAAGTTGAAGGCGATGGCGCTTTGGCTGGTTCTGAGGCAGAAACAACTTCCTACAAATTGGGTATGGTTAACACTCTAGTTAAGTCTGAAGAAGGCAACTTCTTCTACGGTGTAGAAGTAGCTTCTACTAAAGTAAAAGACGTTTCTGAGTCTCTGTTGCTTCCAGTTTACATGGGTGTTGAGCACAACGCGGCTTCTTGGTTGGTTCTTCGTGCATCCGTTGCTCAAAACGTGATCTTGAACGAAACTAAAGACGACGCTTCTGGCGACAAAACTGATCTTGACTCTACAAGAATGGCTGCTGGCGCAGGTATCAAATTCGGTAAGAGCATGATCGATGCTACCTTCTCTGATACAGTTGGTGGTAAAATCGACTCTGACAACTTCTTCTCTCAAGTTGCTTACACTTACACTTTCTAAGACCTAGTCTTAAAAGTGAGAGAACGAAAAGCCCAGGTAACCCCTGGGCTTTTTGTTTTTTAAGACCTCAATCCTTTCTTTTCCGCTCCTGCTCGCCCGTTCGGACGATATCTTTCTGTTCCTTATTCTGAAAAACTCAAGAAAAACTCAAATAGATGAGTGAGATAAACTCTTATAATGTCTGCTGACTAAGTTGATGTTAGTTTACTTTTTGACATAGCTTTAACAATAAAGCGTTGAACACATTTCTTTAGTGGTAATATTGAACGTTGGAAGGAGCCATGGAGAAAAAGATACTTCTTGTTGATGACAACAAGGATTTCGCCCTGCTTTTTCAGGCTAAATTCAGTCATTTGGGTAAGATTGAGTGTGCTTCCTCTTTCGCAGAAGCGATGCGAATGATTGAAAGCCAGTCGTGGGATTTGTTTTTCCTGGATCACACGCTGGATGAGCACACTTGTTTTGAGTTGATCCCCGCAATTCGCGAGCGCAGCCCGCGCGCCTTCATCATGATTGTCTCCGGTAATGCTGACAAAGACATGGCCATTCGTGCTGTTAACAACGGTGTCAGTGGATTCTTGGAAAAGCCCATCAATGAGGTCGATCTGCAGAATCGGCTCGCAGCCATTGGCTGGTATGAAGCGCATATTTCATTGGATGATAAAAATCGCTGTATCTATGTGTCCGGTAACAGTCATTCCCTGACGAAAGTTGAATACATGATTCTTAGAGTTCTGATGGATAAAAAGAACCAGTTGGTTACGCGTGTAGAACTGGAAGAAAACATCTGGGGCGGACGCCACATTGTTAAGAACTCTCTGGACACTCATTTATACAATCTGAAGCGCAAGGTGCCCGAGCTAAAAGGGCGACTGTCGTCGATACATGGAACCGGATACTTGTTGAAGATCTAATAAGAGCCCCACTCCGAAAAGAGTGGGGTTTTTGTTTTTTGAAGGTCTAAAAAAGGGAAAACCCAAGCCCTGGGGGGGAAGGCTTGGGTTTGGGGGAACTTGAATTAAATTAGCTAATTACTGGATACCAGAGTTTGTAGCAGTTTTAACAACCTTCACAGTCGGGGAGAATTTGGACTGGGAAGCTGTGTGAGCGTGACGGCCCATGTTTGCTTTGTCTGCACATTTGGTAGCACCGAAAGAAGCTGTAGCTGACATTGTGATGATTGCTGCTGTGATGATTTTAGTGAATGTCATTTTGAACTCCTTTGTAACAAGCGGTATACATACACCTATTGCTATGACCGTGCCATGTCGGCTGTTTAAAGATGAGAATCCTTCGACCTGCTGTCAGGCACTTAGCAAGCGCGATTCTCAGTGTGAGACTGGCCTGACACTTTGAGCCCAAGAGCGCGCGCACCTGTTAGAAAAGTGACGGAGAAGCCTCTAGTGCAACCGCTTTATAAATCCATCTATCTCATTTTGATCGCCATGCTTTCCATTCAGTTTGGCGCTTCGGTTGCTAAAGGTCTTTTCCCGGTGGCGGGACCTGCGGGCACAACGGCCCTGCGGGTTTTCATTTCTGCTTTGATCCTGGTTTTGGTGATGCGTCCGTGGCGGGAAAAATTCACTGCGTCCGGCCTTCGCCGTATCGCTGCCTATGGTATTTCCCTGGGCCTGATGAATCTGCTGTTCTATTTTGCCCTGGAACGTATTCCTCTGGGAATCGCTGTAGCATTGGAATTCACAGGTCCGCTGACGGTGGCGCTGCTTTCCTCCAAACGAATTTTGGATCTGGTGTGGGCGGTGCTGGCGGGCCTGGGTATCTATCTGATACTGCCATTATCTGAAGTCAGTCAGGCTTTGGATATGGTCGGAGTGCTGTTGGCTTTGGGCGCGGGGCTCTTCTGGGCTCTTTATATCGTCTTTGGAAAGTCGACGGGAAAAGAAAATTCTTCTTCGGCGACGGCAGCGGTGGGAATGTGTTTTGCCGCCGCAGTGACTTTCCCCGTGGGACTTTACACAAACTTTGATCAAGTTGTGGATCCGTCATTGTGGATGATGGGATTTGTGATCGCGATTCTTTCAAGTGCATTACCATACTCACTTGAAATGAAAGCGATGCAGAACATGCCGGCAAAGACCTTCGGGATATTGATGAGCCTGGAGCCAGCGTTTGCAACAATGATCGGAATACTGTTCTTAAGTGAATCTTTGATGCCATCCCAGTGGCTGGCCATCGGATGTATTATGGCGGCCTCGGCAGGCAGCACCCTGACGGCGCGGTAAGCGAAGGACTGCCTGAGAACGCAAAAGACCCGGCGTTCGCCAGGTCTTTGCTTTTGTTCTTTTCTCTTTGTCTATTTGCACTCTGTCGCTTGTTCGCCTTTTACAATTTTGCAGGCCATGGTTCTCAGGTTTGAGACCTCCAGCCAGGCTTCGTTAACCTCGTCACCTGATTCTGAGAGCTCAGCCGATTCACGAAGAATCTCTGCTTCGACAATGATCTTACCCAGTTGGCCGACGCGTTCGACGCCATCATGTTCGTACTCAACGTCTGCCTGATCCTGCAATTCCGCGATCTCATGAATCATTCTCTGCATGTCATTCATCTGAGCGGTGATGATACGGCTTTCTTCCAGCTCCTGCGCCATGGATGACGCCGGTGCTATTAGACAAAATACAATCAGCGGTGTTAGTAACTTCATTTTCATGACGCCCGCCCTGATTAGTATCTCAGTTCAGGGTGAACACGCAGACCCTGAATTTGATTTCTTTCGTCCATCTCATTCAAGGACTGCCATCTTTCATCAAGATCTCCGGAAAGCTTCTGTAGCATTTTGGAGTTGTGCTTATTCATGTCGCGAAGTTTCTTGGCCTCGCTGACTGTTCTTAGCACTTCTTTATTCAATTGAGGCTGACTTACATCTTTTAATCTCTCAATTTTGGAGATTTTAACGCTCACTTCACTGATAAGTTGGCGCTCTTTCATATCTTCTTCAGCGGCGTAAGTTTTGGTGAGCTGATTCAGATTGTCGAACTCCACGGCGTCAAGTTTGCCGTCGGTATTCAGTGCGCACTCTTCGCAGCCGTTCGCAGCTTCAGTGGCTTCCACTTTTCCCAATTGAATTTCGCGGTAGATTTCATCCTGTTCGAAATTCTCTGCCATCGCCTTAACAGAACCCAGAACCATAATGATAGCCATCGCCAATACACTCTTCTTTTTCATGCTCTCTCTCCTTAATAAAAGTTTTTCTCCAACTTTGAAGAGTGCGAGCTTTATGCCCCGGTCAAAAAGAGCCTGGAAGAACTGGGCGTCTAAGGATATGACAGGGGCCTTGTAACGGCATACAGGCCCCGAGGTCAGTTTCAGAATGAGACAATAAGAAAAGCCCGCTTTTGGCGGGCCTTCGGGGATCTTAGTTCTGGTAGTTTCTTTGAATATCAAAGTCTCTTTCATCATACTGACGGACGTCCTTGTTCGGATCGCCAAAGACTTTTCGCATGCTGTATTCAGCCGCTTTGTAAGCAACCGTTCCCGCCACGGCAGTTCCCACTGCAGCCGGTGTCAGGGCTACGGGACCGATATCGCGTCCGCCCACTTTGGGTGGATCGGCGGGTAGCACCGGCACCGTGCCGGGACGAATATCAAAGTATTCTTCCTGAATATAACGATCTTTCGGGCCGTTACCAACATAGCGATCCCAAACATACTCGACAACGGAAGCGGCGGCGCCTGCTGCAGCGGCTGCGACAAAGGCGTTGGCGTTAATTCCTTTCGGATCCATCTCTGAGTACTTGTCCAGTGAAACCAGGACAGGTCTTCCCAAAATCTCTTCCAGCTTGCGGTCGCCCAGTTCCTGCCGGAGTTCTTTCAGTCGCTCTTTCACGACGATGGGTGGAACAAAGCCGCCCGCGGGGCGGGTGACCGGACTGCACAGTTGTGCGTTCGCTGTTGAAGAGACAAGGACCAAGCCTGCCAGAGCCCCTGTGATAAACTTTTTCATTTTTTCCTCCTTAATAAAGGTATTGTTCAAATGCTTCGGCCCTGTCGGACCAGTGTTTTATAAATTTATAGTTGTCAGTCAGAATCACGATCTTCAGGTCCGATTCCGGAATCACCGCGACCAGCGAGTAAAACCCCGGAGTCGCTCCGTTGTGCCAGAAAGCTTGATAAGACTGCTTTTCCGAGCGCACCCATCCCAGTGAATAGTGCTTGTCCTTGTTCAGCTTCGGCAGTGTTTGTCGCTGCTGCCCCAGCCACTGCATAAGATCCTGGGCTGACGACTTGATGCCTCCGGCACCGGCGGATTTATACAGAGTACTTTCCTTGTTCAGCTCCCACTGAATTGAACTTCCCGGGATCAGTGCATATGTCGGAAGTTTGTCCCCTTTTTGAATCGCCGCAGTTGTGGAAGCAGGGACATGCTCCTGCAGGATTTGGGAAAAGTTTTTCTGTTCAATGATTTCCAGAACCCGGGACAGAACCAGATATCCAAAGTTGGAATATCCGAATTCTTTCCCGGGTGCTGATTTCAGGTCCTTGTCTTCCAGAACCAGTGTGTCGATATCCTGCAAGTTCCAGTCAGTACTCATGGAGCGTTTTAAAAAGCTTACGAGGCTCAGATCCCGGCCAAAGCCGGATTTATGATCCAACAACTGTTGCAGAGTGATCTTCTGCAAGTCTCCGGTGCAGAAATTTTTCAGCCAGTGGCAGACCGGGGTGTCGAGTTTTAAACCCTGCTGCGATTTGTGAAAGTAAATTAAACCCACAAAGGACTTCGAGATGCTGGCGATGGGGTAGACCTTATTCAGGTCGCCGTCGGCAAACAGAACTTCGGAGCCTTTTTGGATCAGAATGCTTCCGTGAATCAGATTGTCTTTCTTTAGCTCCTGCCAAGTGTTCTGCAGGCGGGTGGCTAATTCGTTTTCTTTCACTTTCTGGATATCGGGGCTGCACGAAAAGAACTGCAGGCCCACCCAGGAATAGATCAGCACGGTGAAAGTATGGCTCAGCACTTTTTTGATTTTCATACCCGCACCCTTTTCAGCAAGGATCCAAACAATCCTTTTTCTCCGTCTTCATAGAAGAAGAAGTAGCTTACACACATGGCGAATCCGAACATGAACAAACCCATCACCAAAGAGATCGAAAGATGCAAGGCCGTTCCCATCAGTACGATGTAAGGTCTCCAGTTGCGCTGCCAGATCAGATAAGGCAGCGAGATTTGAAACAGAACAGTTCCCAACGTCATCGCCGCCAGCAGCAGCGGATAGTTGGCAAGAGTTTTAAAAATCTCATGATTGCCATATTCGCTGACGCCCATGGTGTAATAAAGAGCGACGCCTTTATTCCACAGAGGTCCCATGACCTTTAAAAGACCTGCAGTTGCATAAACCAAGGTAACCTGGATTTTGATCATCAGCGCAGCAAGGTTCGTCAGGGTGATTGAAAATGCGGATTGTGTTTCTTTTGTATTGATGAAGATCAGATAGAAGGTCACCAAATGCATCAGATTGTTACCGCCATCCAAAGTCACATAGGCCTTGTTATCCAGATTCATCATCAGAAAATAAACCACCGCTGCAGAGGCGCGCGGGGCTTTTTCAAAGAAGGCAAAAGCCGTCGCAGCCAGAATCAGTGCCAGGAACACGGGATAGGCGTCGGCGAAGGGCCCCCAGTGCAGAAGGTTCAGGGACTTTTCCAACAGATTCAGACTGTCGAAATCCTTGGCCGGAATGTAAGCACTGCTGGAATAGAAGTAGGCGGCCTTTGTCGCAAGGATCGCGTAGTTGATAAATGCCCAGGCATACACCAGGCGGCGGGCAAAGCGCAGTGCCTGCAGAGACTTCACTTCCAGATGCAGTTTTAGATAGAATTCCTTAAGTTGCTGAATCAGTTCCATGCGAAGGACTCCTGTTTGATGCCGAAGGTGAAGGTTTCAGTGCGGACTTCCGTGTTGGAAAAGCGCTTGGAATAGTCTTGAGTGAACACCCGCTGAATGCGCACCTCGGCTGCGGCTTGCTCACCGCACTGGTCTTGCAAATATCTTTGCAGGATGTGCAGTTCATCCATGGCCGCGTCTGTTTTCTTTAGAATCTTGCTGTTAAAGATCTCACGCGCCAGATGTTGCAGAACGTAGGATTGTTTCCCCTTGGCTGTGACCGGCAGGGATTTGTGGTCTTCAAGCATGTCGCTCAAAGGAAACTTCCACGCTTGCAGGCTGTCGCAGCGATAGGAAAGTTGCAGGCTGGCGGTTGCCGGCTCCGGTGCGAACAGGTGCCAGTTCTGGGTAAAGAACGTTCCCATGTAAGTGTCGACGAAGCTCATATATTGGGGAGTGGCGGGATTGTTGGGTGCCAGATAAAGGGCATGAATTCCCAAATGAGCTATCAGGGCGCTCAGCATGGTCAGTTTTAATAGATGTAAAAGCGGCGTTTTCATTTTATCTCCTGCGGATGTCCTAAGTCGGATAGCACCGGACGTGCCGCGGCCATCTGCAATAGGTTCTTACTGAGGTCAGTTTTCCAGACCCACTATCTAAAAATCGAGATTCGGTCCAAGAACATGGAAGTGGGCCAGTGGCGGTCGGCACGGGCGAGGAGGAGAATTTGAGTGGTATGCCGAACGGGCGTAGAATGAGTTTTAGGAGGTGACTATGGCTACGCAACAAACTTCCGCATCACCGCAAAAGCCGAATCCTTCGACGGCCTTTGCAAAGGTCAGCGGAACGCTTAAAGCTTTGAATTTCAGTTCTGCGGATGAGGTTCGCGAGTTTCCTAATGGCCGTTTGGAGCTGGTCCGCTTTGGCGAGGCCGTTGTGGGCCGGGCGACCCTGCAGCCAGGCTGGCGCTGGTCCAAATCAGTGAAAGAGATCGCACAAACCGATAGCTGCGAAGCTCCGCACTTTCAGTACCATGTTTCAGGAGTACTCAGAATCAAGATGGATGATGGAACAGAGATAGATTGTAAACCCGGGGATGTGTCTTTGGTTCCGCCCGGCCATGATGCCTGGGTGGTGGGCGATGAACCCGTGGTGATCGTGGATTTCCAGGGAATGGTGGACTACGCAATTCAAGCGCACAAACACTAAAAGGAAATGTCCACCGCCAGAAAAGCAGTGGACATTTTTTTGAACTATTTCTTTTCTTCTGTTTTCGGAACTTCGATATAGTCCGGGGTTACGAAATCAACAGTGAACGGATACTTGTAGGACTTGTAAGCGCCGATTTTTGGTTTGCCGGCAGAAACATAAGCTTCATCCCAAAGCGCCGCCAATAGAACTGCGCCACGAGCCATTTCCGTCACGATCATCGGTTTCATTTTTTTGAAGGCCACAGATGCCGGCTGACGTTCCGCTGCGGTTTTAAGTTCCATGCCTTTTTCTTTCACCAGAGTGGACTTCTTGATGACTGGATCCATTTTCAGGATCTTCGGGATCTCTTTGTTTGAGATCACACTCAGAACTTTCATTTTCTCAATGGCTGTTTTTGGCTTCATGAATTCCGGATTTTTCATTCCGCGAGCCGCTTTCAGCACCAGATAGTCAAGGTCGCCATCGAACTGGCCAACAACCTGATCTTCAAAGTAAGCATGGATGCCACCGTGACCGGCGGCATAACCGTCATAGTCCGCCGTGGTGTGGAATGGCTGGCAGTTGTCGCCAACAAAGTGACCCATCAGCCCCATGGACACGACCATATCATAGGCCAGCTTGTTGTAAGGAAGCTCGTTGTCCTGTTCTTCTTTGAAGTTCGTTGGCGCTTTGGCTTTCGCGAAGTCCTCTTTCAGGCCCGCGATGTGGCGCATGAACTGGTCGGCTCTCCACCAGGAAGAACCGAATTCCTGCGGGATGGATTTGATCGTGGAGCCGTCGTTTTTGAACTTGTTTGGTTTGCCGGTGAATTCAGTCATCAGTTGTTTGTAATCAACGGTGATATCTTTCACATCCAGGCCAATAACTTCAATATCGATGAAGTGCGTGGAGTTCCCCAGTTTCGCAGCGTCGCCACCCAGGCTTTTCCAGTAAAAGTCCGGCATATTGCACAGGTGTCCCATCATCTGGGGTTTGTGCTGCATGTATTCTTTCAAGCCCGGTTCTTTCACCAGGAAGGTGGCAACACGGCAGATGGTGTCGTGACCGCGGCCGCCCCAGGCAAATGCCTGAGAAGATCCAAGAAGAAGCAATGCCAACAGAATATTTCTCATAGAAACCTCTTAAATTATTGGTGACCCAGTGCCTTTGGAGCCCGGCTTTTGCCGATAAAGCCCGCAAGAGCAATGACTGTCACGATGTAAGGTAAAATCTGAACAAACTGAACCGGAACTTCCACGCCGCCGATTTGCACACCTTGCAGACGGATTTGCACGGCATCAGCAAAGGCAAACAGCAGGCACGCCGCAAAGGCTGGTACCGGCTTCCATTTACCGAAGATCAGCGCCGCCAAAGCCATGAAACCACGGCCGCCGGTCATCATCGGGGAATAAGACGAAGCCAGGAACAATGAAAGACTGGCGCCACCCATGGCGGCAAAACCCCCGCTCAACGTCACAGCGGACCAGCGGACTTTACGAACACTGACACCACTGGCGGTCAGGGCTTCAGGATTTTCGCCGGCAAACAAAACCCACAGGCCTGAACGCGTGTGGAACATCCAGAGGCTGATCGCGGCGACCAGCAGCCCGGCCATCAACAACGGTTCAAAGGTAAAGCGGTCTTCCACCAGCAGAGCTGGAGTGGAGCCGGTGGAGCTGTAAAGAATCTTCGTCACAAAGGGGATGAAACCCATCACAAAAAGATTCACGGCCATGCCCGTGATGATCTGATCGGCTTTAAGCTCAATCACAAACAAAGCGTAAAGAGCGCCGATAACAAGGCCTGCGAGAATGGCAAAGCCCCACCCCATCCACGCTGAAGCGAAATACTGACCGGCAATGGCGCCGGCAAAGGCACCGATCAGCATAAAGCCCTCAAGGGCGACATTCACGACCCCCGAGCGTTCGCTCATCAAACCACCCATCGAAGCAAACACCAAAGGTGTTGCCAGGCGCAGGGTCGCCAAAGTCAAAGCCAGAATCCAGGTCATAGTTTCCATCTAACCTTTCCTCCTTTTGATTTTGATCCATTCCCAATAGCCTTGCGCCACCACACCCAAAATAACCAAAGCCTGGATGATGCGAGAGAAGTCGCGGGTGATCGTGGTCGTTTCAAGATCCAGATCCGAAGCGCCCTTGTGAAGCGCACCCATCAGGAAGGCCGCCACGATAATTCCCAAAGGGTTGTTGCTGGCAAGCAGGGCAACAGCGATACCGATAAAGCCATAGTCCGGAGAAAAGCCAATGCGGTATTGCCCGGCGCTGCCCAAGACTTCCGACAAAGCGACGAAGCCCGCCATCACTCCAGCCAAGGTCATCGCCAGAATGCGCACTTTCTTTTCTGAAATTCCCGCACGGTGAGCGGCTTCGGGATTTGAGCCCACCGCCCGCAATTCAAAGCCCCACGTGGTTTTCCAGAGGAATATCCACATCAAAACAGCCAGCACAATCGCAAAGCCCAACGAGGCATTGGCCGGGGTGTCCGGGAACAGACGGGCAATCAGATCATAGTCCTTAAACATGTACTGAGGTGCGACCATGGCGGTTTCAGGATTCTGGGATTCTGGATTGGGAATGATCTTCAGGGTGAACCAGCTTGCAAGGCCGGCGGCGATAAAGTTCATCATGATGGTGATGATGACTTCATGACTGCCACGCACGGCGCGCAGCCAGCCCGCAATCCAGCCCCACAACCCGGCGGCCACCAGACCTGCCAGCAGGGCAATCACCGGAGCCAGCGGGAAAGGGATCTGCGGGAACAGCACACCGATAGCTGCAGTCGTCACCACCGCCATGGTCAGCTGACCTTCAGCGCCGATATTGAAAAGACCGGCATGAAAGCCGATGGCAACGGAAAGACCACAGAAAATCAAAGGTGTGGTGTATGAAAGAGTCAGCCCCAGATCGTACATGGAGCCAAAAGCACTGCGCACCAGAATCATAAAGACATTCCACGGGTTTTCACCCGCGAACAAAGTCAGCAGCAAAGCCAGTGTCAGGCCCAACAGGAAGCCGAAGACACGTTTCAATGTCCACCTCCCATGGCTTTCCCCAAGGCGATTTCATTAAAGGCGGAGCGTGGGAATTCCGCCACCAGATGGCCTTTGTAAAGAACAACAATGCGATCAGAAAGGGCCATCAGTTCATCCAGCTCAGAAGAGATCAAAAGCACGCCCGCACCTTCATCGCGGCAGCGGCGCAGTTCATTGTGAATAAATTCAATGGCACCGATATCCACGCCGCGGGTGGGTTGTGCGGCAATGATTACATCCGGCTTTTGAGTCAGGGCACGGGCCACGACTAATTTTTGCTGGTTTCCGCCGGACAGCTTTTCAAACGGCAGATGTTCATCGTGGGGACGAACATCGTATTCCTTCATGATTTCGCGGGTGCGCTCAATCAAAGCACGGGTTTTTAGCAGAAGGCCGGAATTAAACAGGCCAGACCGCTGCTGCCCCAGCAGGAAGTTTTCATAAACAGGACGGGAAGGCAGAACACCAAAGCGCAGACGGTCTTCAGGGAAGGCCTGCAATTTGCCTTCACAAAGAACCTGTCCAAGCAAGGAGTGTTTGTTCAGCGATTTTTGATCCAGCAGGGCGCGGATCAGAATGTCCTGCCCATTGCCCTCAACGCCCGCCACACCGACGATCTCGCGGGCGTGAACTTTCAGTGTGATGTTTTCAATGCGATGGTTGCCCATTGCTGCAGAAAGCTTTTCAAAATTCAGCAGCACGTGATTCTGCTCAATGGTGGAGGTTCGCTCTTTCGGATCTTGCAGGCAGCGACCCACCATCAGTTCGGCCAGTTCTTCCACGGAAGTTTCGCGGGTTGCTTTGTGGGCGACCATGCGACCGGCACGGAAGATGGTCACGGCATCAGAAAGTGCCATCACCTCTTTCAGCTTGTGGGTGATGATCAGAATGGTTTTGCCTTCGGCTTTCAGTTTGCGAAGATTGGTGAACAGTTCCTGCACTTCCTGCGGAGTCAGAACGGCTGTGGGTTCATCCAGAATCAGAATTTCGGAGTTCTGGGAAAGGATTTTCAGGATTTCAATACGCTGCTGTTCACCGACAGACAGATCCTCGACCTTGGCATCAAGGTCGACATGAAAGCCATAACGACCGGCGATTTCATTCAGACGCTGACGCTGTTCTGCGCGCGGAAGCAGGGAAAATGCCGAACCTTTTTGTTGCAGCAGAATATTATCCAGGGCCGTGAAGGGTTCGGCCAGCATGAAGTGCTGGTGAACCATGCCGATGCCGGCGGCCATGGCATCGATCGGGGTTTCAAAGGTAACAGGTTTTTCGTGAATCAGAATCTCGCCGCCATCAGGCTGGTACATTCCGAACAGGATTTTCATGGCCGTGGATTTGCCGGCCCCGTTTTCGCCTACGATGGCATGAATGGAGCCCGACGGAATGGCAAAAGAGATGTCCGAGTTGGCGCGAACGGCGCCAAAGTATTTGCTGATCCCTTTGAATTCAACCGCCATGGACATATTAAGAGGCACCTATTTCTTTTTGTAGTAATCAGGAACCTGGATTTGGCCGGCGATGATTTTCTTTTTGATCTCTTCGACCTTTTTCTTCATGTCGGCGGTGATCAGTTTTTCATTATGTTTGTCCAAAGTGTAGTTCACACCCTGGTTTTTCAGGCCATAGCGGATTTCACCTGCGGTGAATTTGCCGGCCTGGGTTTCTTTGATGGTGTCATACACCGCCACATCGACGGCTTTCATCATGCTGGTCAGAATAATGCCGGGCTTGATCCAGTTCTGATTGGAATCCACACCGATGGCGAATTTCTTTTTTTCTTCAGCAGCGTCGAAGACACCGGTGTTGGAAGCTCCCGCCGCCACGAAGATCACGTCGCTGCCTTTGGCAATTTGCGCCAGCGCCAGTTCTTTGGCTTTGGCCGGGTTGTTCCAGGCTTCACCTGTCACGCCCACATAGTTTTCAGTGACATTGATTTTCGGGTTCACATATTTGGCACCTGCCACATAACCCATTGAGAATCTGCGGATCAACGGGATGTCCATGCCGCCAACAAAACCCACCGAGTTCGACTTGGAAGCCATTGCCGCCAGGGCCCCCACCAGGAACGAGCCTTCATGCTCTTCAAACAGCAAAGAACGCACGTTTGGTGCTTTGACATCACTGTCGATAACAGCAAACTTAATTTTCGGGAATTGAGCTGCTACCTTTTTAACCGCTTCCTGCTGGGCAAAGCCCACGCCGATGATCAGGTCAAAATTTTTACGGGCAAAAGCACGGTGCAGATTTTCAATGGCGTTGGTGTCTGTGGCTTCAACGTATTTCAGGTCGATCTTCAAATCCTGCTCGGCTTTTTTAGCTCCCTGATAAGCCGCAGAGTTAAAAGACTTGTCGTCTTTGCCGCCTTTATCGAGAACCAAGCCAACTTTGAGGGGATTTGCGTGGGAAAATGTGCCGACTGACAAGAATAACAGCATCGTAAGGAAGCTTTTTGCCATTTTAGTACTCCACTTGAACCACTCTTGCAGCGCCGTCATATGCTGAGTAAGAGCATGAAATTACGAAAAAATTCCATTTTTGGATGGGGCTGAAAGTAGGGGAGGGGGCATTGTGAGTCAAGTCATAAGTATGTTTGTGCGTAAACAGGAGGCCGTTACAAGAGTGTTATGTCGAAATTTCAATTAGGAGGCTGTATAATACCAGTTTAGGATGACCTCAACAATTAACCCAACGAAGAAAGCTCGGAGGTAAAAGAGTATGGAATCTCAGACAATACTCAACGGCGGAGTAAACTCCCTTGGTTTTATGGGTGGTCAAAACCTAAGTATTCCGAATACTTCAAACGTTCCCTATGAAGTTATTCATCTCAAAGAAGAGGAGATGATCTTCAAAGAAGGGGAGCCGGCGAAGGGTCTGTATTACGTTCAGTCGGGATGTGTAAAAGTTGTTGTAAATCGATCCCACGCGCGCGGCCGCACCACG
The DNA here is from genome assembly GCF_055398295.1 of Bdellovibrio sp. BIS2. Classification (NCBI taxonomy): domain Bacteria; kingdom Pseudomonadati; phylum Bdellovibrionota; class Bdellovibrionia; order Bdellovibrionales; family Pseudobdellovibrionaceae; genus Bdellovibrio; species Bdellovibrio sp. BIS2. Next base: position 419,117 of record NZ_AP035879.1, read on the forward strand.
ACTAACGAATACGTGACGAAGCTTGTATCACCAGGTGAATACTTTGGCTACAAGGCACTTGTGAAAGGTGCTGTAACACAAAGTCATGCCAAAGCTGTGAAATCCACAGTTCTTTGGTTGTATCCACGCGAACTTATTCAAGTGGCGATGGCACAATCCAGCCCGCTGATTAAGTTGCTTTTGAATCAGGCCGTTAACGACCTGGAATCTTTCGAAACCATCAGTCAGCTTCACTACCTGGCCTCTGTTCAGGAACGTATTGCTTATCAACTGGTGCTGTTGGCAGACAGATTCGGGGTTCAGACACCGAATGGTATTTCTTTGAATTTGAAACTGACAAGAAATGAGTTCGCTCAACTTGCCAGCACGATCAATGAGTCCTTGTCTCGTCATTTGACAGAGTTTAAAAACGAAGGCCTTATAGACCTCAATGGTAAAGAAATCATCATCAAGAACAAAGACGGTCTGATGAGAAGATCTGGCAATTTCTAGTCGCAACGCTATCTGCTGACGAAATTGTGAAGACCCCGGGTTGAAAACTCGGGGTTTTTTTATGCCCAAGCTGCCAATCACAGCCAGGATTCGGGAACGAAGATCCCGCTGAGCCCCGCTTTCAGGCGCTTCCACCAACTGGTTTCAGGTTCTTTGGTAAAGACCTGTTCTTTGCCATGGTCATCGGTGGTTTTCCAAATCAGGTTCTTTCTGTCATCCAGTAAAACCTGATAACTGTCTTCGCGAAGATTGGCGATCAGGTTCTTGCTGATCGCTTCGGCCAGTTCGGGGCTGTCGACAACGACGCCCATTTCGCTGTTCAAAGTGGCCGATCGTGGATCCAGGTTCATTGACCCGACAAAGACCTTCCTTCGGTCGAAGACAAAGATCTTTCCGTGCAAGCCTGCGCTGGAGAAGCTGGCGCCCACACGGCTCTTTTTCGGCATGGTTTTTTGCGGGGTGGGTTTTAGCTCATAAAGCTGAACCCCCTGTTCAAGAAGATCCTTGCGGTAACCCTTGTAGCCTGAAAACACGGTGGCTACATCACTGGAAGCAAGGGAATTGGTCAGAACCAGAGAGGCAACGCCACGGTCATTTAGATTCTTAAAAAACTGCACTCCTTTTTTGCCGGGAATAAAGTAAGGGGAAACCAGAATCAGTTCTTTCTGGGTCTTTTCGATCAGAGGATAAAGCTGATGGGCAAGGTTGTCGGTCTGTTCCTTTGAATGCTGGCGAAATTTTTCCGGCGGATCAATCACGACTTCGGCCTTTCCCCAATAAAGTTTTAACGGCTCGTGGGTGAACTTTTTCACCATCGGTGTTTCTTTGAGGGCGGCGGCATACTGGGTTTTTTCGGCTTCCTCGATGGCGGCTGCGGCATCGGCTTTCAGTTTTTGCAGGTCCTCGGCGGTGGGCTTGAATCCATTGACCAAGACAGAAATAGGATAGGCGATTTCGCTGTTCCAATAAGAATCAAATTCCCGCGAAAGATCCTGAACCACCGGGCCGATGGCCCACAGATCGAAGTCACCAAAGTTCATTTCTTCGCTGGCCCAGAAGTATTCATTGCCAATGTTGCGTCCGCCCACAATCGCCGTTTGATTGTCGACCACAAAGACCTTGTTGTGCATGCGACGGTTGACGGTGGAAAATCTCATCGCATCCAGAATGCGCCAGCTTCTTCCGGCGAAAGGATTGGCCATGCGCACTTCGATGTTCGGGTGTGAATCCAGAATGGCAAGGCCTCGCTCATAGCGTCCCTGGTTAAGATCATCCAGCAGAACACGCACGCGCACGCCCCGATCGGCTGCCAGCAGAACTTCATGCATCAGCATTCGGCCGGTCAGGTCATTTTCCCAGATATAGTATTGCAGATCGATGCTGCGATCAGAAACGGCGACCGCCGCCATACGGGCGACCAATGCCTCCAGACCGGACGCCAGGGGATAGAAGCCTGACAGACCCGGATGTTTTTTGAGCTGTTCTTCTGTCGCCTGGGCCAGTTGAGTCTTTGGATCAGGAGGCAGGGCTTCAGAATAAGAACGATTTGTGTTGGGTGGGAGCGAAGCGCACCCTAGGTAAGCAAGAACGACGGGAATGGGTATGAATTTTTTAATCAAAAAGAAAAACCCCATACCGCTAAGGGTACGGGGCTTTCCGTGCGGGCTCAAATTGTAAGTGAGCAGGTGTTTAGTACTTCACGCTGCAGCCGTAGGGCTTGCTGGTTTCTTTGGCGATCTTTTCACCTTTTTCTGCGCTGGCGACGGCGCGGATGATGTAGTTTTCGGCTGAAGCAATCGTCGCGGGATCCGCGGAATCGTTGCTGTCAATCGCCCCGTTGTAGCGAAGCACACCCTGGGGATCAATCAGGTACATGTGCGGAGTCGTTTTGGCGCCGTAGGCTTTGCCCATTTTACCGTTTTCGTCGACCAGAATGGCGGTGGCTTTCGAAGCTTCTTTGGTTCCGTTTTTCACCACATCCGCCGCGGGCATATGGCCTTGTTTGCCCTTGGCGGAAGAGATCACCGACAGCCACACGATGCCCTTGCCCGTCATTTCCGACTGGATGTTTTGCATGTTCTTGCTGTCATAGTGTTTGCGCACATACGGACAGTCCTTGTTGTACCACTCTAGCACCACGTATTTTCCCTTGTAGTCAGAAAGTTTGTGGGTTTTGCCGTTGGCATCAGTCACATTGAAGTCCGGCGCTGGCGCGCCGACTTTCGCGTCTGCGAACGCTAAGGTTGAGGTAAAGGTCAAAGCCAGTGCAAATATCAGTTTTTTCATGGTTCTTTCTCCTTGTTAAATAAATCGAGTACGATGCCTTTGGTTAGTATTTCAGGAAGCAGCAGGGCCTTGCGACTGCCTGCTGGGTAGAAGACATACAGGGGCAGTGAATTGCGACCATACTGAGCCAAAGCCTCCGTGATTTTGGGATCCTTGTCAGTCCAGTCCGCTTTGTAAAGCTGCACATTGTTTTCAGTGAAGGCCTTTTGAATTTCGGTCGTATGCAAGACCAGCTTTTTATTCACCTGACAGGTGATACACCAAGCGGCGGTGAAGTCGATGAACACGGACTTTCCTTGTTCCAGATCTTGTTGGACTTGCTCGGCCGTGAAGGGTTTCCATACTTCCGCGGCAGCTGTGTTTGAGGCAGAAACAGATATGGATTCTTGCGGAAGGGCTGTCAGCAGCACAAACGACAAAATAAATCCGGCAAGCAGTGTCAGTTGACGGGCTTTTTCATGGCGGATCGTGTGGGTAAACCACACCCACAGCGCGACCAGCAGAAATACGCCCAGTAAATAAATTATGGAATCCACCACAATCTGATGAGACAGCACCCACAGCAGCCAGAGCACAGTGGCAAAAAGAGGGAACGCCAAAAACTCTTTCAGGGTTTGCATCCACATTCCGGGCTTGGGCAGAAACTTCAAGGCCTGAGGTGTATAGGACAAAATCAAGAATGGCAGGGCCATGCCCAAGCCCAGGCCTGCAAACACCATCAGCGTGTTCATCGCCGGCAGAGCTAAAGAGGCCCCCAAAGCGGCCCCCATGAAGGGTGCCGTGCATGGGGTGGCCACCACGGTGGCCAGTACGCCGGTCATGAATGAGCCCCACAGGGACTGCGAAGTTTTCTTTGCGCCCAAATAGCTTAACGACTGGCCTATTTCAAAAGTGCCCAGGAAATTCAGGCCCAGCCAGACGAATAAAAGCGCGATACCTGCTGCGATCAACGGCGACTGCAACTGAAAGCCCCAGCCGATCTGCTCGCCCCCTGCGCGCAAAGCCAAAAGCAGTCCGCCCAAAGCAAGAAATGAACACATCACACCCATGGTGTAGTAAAGGCCCGAGATGCGAAGCTTGTGTTTGTCCTGATCCGGTCCCAGAAAGCTTAAGACTTTGATGGAAAGCACCGGGAACACACACGGCATAAAGTTCAGAATGAACCCGCCCAGCAAAGCCCAGATCAGAATCGTTGCCAAAGCCGCAGGAGCCGCCGCGGTAAGCTCCATCTCGTAGCCTTTTTTGTTGCCGGCAGTGTCTTCCGTGACCAGTAAAAAGCGTGATCCGGTAAAATCAGTTTTGGAAGTATCCTGCAGTGGAAGTTGAATCCGATACTGCGACCCTTGAGGTTCCAAGGCAGGAACGCTGCTTTTGAATGTCTCGCCATCTTCGGGGAAAACTTCGAGATTCTTAAGATTCAGATTTACAGGCAAGGACAGGGTGGTTTTCAGAATCTGGTCGGTGCGACCATCCACGGACCAGCGGAATGAAGAAGGGGCTTTTTCGGGGTAAATAAATTTTAAAAAGATCGCCGCCGGCGGCCCCGTTTGGGCCGAGAAGGGAATTTCCTTTCGAAGTTCTGTAAAATAGGGAATGCATTCGACTTTGCAGATCAGGAACTCCAGATTCAAAACCACACTGACGGGTTTCGCCGGATCTTGAGGCTCAAGATCAAAGATAAAAAGACTTTCGTGGGAATAGCCCAGGTTGGTCAGCCCTTCGACATGGATTCGCTCTGGCAGGGGCCATTGTTCACCAGTCAGTCTGGCATTTTCAACGGTCCACTTCCATTTGGGGGCAGCCCCCGAGTCGCCGGAGTTCTTCCAATAGATATGCCAGTGCTCTTTCATTTTGAAATGCAGACCTAAAGAATTTTTCTGCTGGGGATTCCAGCCCGGGTGCGAGCTGATAAGGTCCACTGTGCCTTGCGGAAAATTAAATGAAGAAGAGCCCGCTGCGAACGCAGGGGAGACTCCGATGCAGATCAAAAGAAGAAAGCCCATCAGAAATGTCATTCCCGGATTATATGGAAAAAATCCGGGAAATTAAAAACATAAGTGCTTAGGTCTGCATCGTATGGTGGCGAACAGCAATTACAGACGGAAGTTCTTGCCGTTGACCGGAGTCGGACGGCAAAGACCTGCCTCCAAGGGACGCTGGAAGACTTCCACCGCACCCGGAGGAATCATCGCACGGCGATTGAAGATGCCGTATCCGCCCTGAGGCAAAGCCACAATCATGTCATTCAAAAGCTGACGGTTCAGTCCTGGAGTCAGCAAGATGGGATCAAATGCCACCATCACACGAATGGCTGCCGTCGTTTGCACGGGCACACCCCCACGAGCAACGACATCACGGATTTGTTCCGGGATCGGATTGAAGGCCACATCAACAAAACAGTTGGGACCTGTTGGACCAAAGCCCAACAAGTTCAAAGACAATCCCCGCTGTTCCCAGTTGTGTTTGGAGCTGACTGCATCCAAAAGATCTTTGCGAGTCATGCGCGGTTCACGGGATTTCAAAATTCCCAAACCGGCAGCCACGATCGCCGCCGAGTTGGAGCTGCCACGATACTCAGTGCCATCAGAAAGCTTTATGGAAGAAGGCGCCAGCAGATCGGGTTTGTCTTTAAAGAACGAAGTCGAAGAACGGTCCGAATCACTTGCACCCACCGTGATCACCGTCGGGTTGTCAGCAGGATTCAAGATACTTTCGCCACGGGAATGGGAAGGCATCACCAAACCATCACCGTCGGCCGTGATACGCAATTGATCGCGGTTGGTGAAATTGTTGGATCTGTTTTTCACACGCAGGAAATAAAGCCCCGGTGAAAGTTCTGCGGAGATGATTTCACGCGGATACTTGGAAAACCCGGGACGACCTTCATTGCGGTTGTCCGATTGTTTCAAAGCACTGTTCTGAATCACATTCAGCATGTCATCAGTCAGAGCCAGATCCAGATCCTTGGTGGTGCCTTCTTCAACATCATCTTTGAAGTCATTCCAGGAAAGAACAATCTTTGCCGAACATTTTTTGCCTGCCGCCGCCTGACAGCGCAAAGCCAAAGCATTGTTCTGATCCGGCAACAAAATCCAATTGTCCTGAACCGTCGTCAACGGCCCATTGTAAGTGGTCAAAGCAAAGTTACCAGCCGCATTCACCCAGATCACGCCCGCACGAGTGGCGCGGTTGACCTCAGCATTGATAAAGCCACCACCGTCCCCATTGCCGCCGTATTCCCAGACCTCAGAATAAAGAACCAGATCATATTGACGAGCAATCACATCATCAATAGCCGCCTTGAAATTGGAATACCCAAAAGCATTGTACAAAGTCAGCTCGGGCATCCACTGAGAAGCACGCATATCATTGGTCATCATGGCCGTCAGAATCTGCGCCATCTTCAACCCATGCACGACCTTCATATTCTCAGGATTCGCCACCGGCCCGGCTACATAACGAGTCCCCGCAGGCAAAGTACGCCCGATCTCTTTCTCGTACCCAAAGAAACCTTTATCCAAAACCGCAACCTTCAACTTGCGCCCAGGATTCTGCGAAGAATAATACGGCGTAAACCCCAATGAATTTTTTAATGAATCAGTATTGGTGAACGGAGACGCCACGCTGACTGTTGTCAGACCAAGCATCAAAGCGCAAAACACGAAACTTTTCATAAAAATGACTCCTATCACTTTCTTCGAAGTGCAAGAACAAGGACTTGCTTGAGCCCTTAGGAATGGGGATCTCCGCTGGAATCGACCTCCAGCCAGCGGATGCGTTGGCCGCCAAAGGCGGACAGGCTGGCGAGGGCAGGAGCCCGTGTCGATGCAAGCGGAGATCCCCATTCCTAAGGGCGGCCCGGAAGGCCGCCGTTAGTTTCTACCAATAGTAGTTCGAGTAGTAGTAGTAAGAATAGTACCCGTAGTTATACGTGTAGCATGGTGTGTACCAGTTGCCGTACCAGTAGACGTAGCTGTAGTAGTTGTAACCGCTGTAGAAGTACCAACTGGAAGCTCCACCATCCTGATCAAGTTCGTTGCGAACGTTTGCAGATTGGTCGAAGGATCCTGTTTTTGCCAGAACCTGCGCCTGAGCGTCGCTGGTCACGGCTTGTTCAGTTGCCAGTACCGCTGTTTGGTTGTTGCGGTTATCAACACGGATCACCACAGTGCCGTTCATGGACTGATTGGTTACGGAAGACTCGTTATCAAGTTCGCCCGCAAATGCAGAGCCTGAGCCCAACACAAGAGCTGCTACCAAAATAAGGTGTTTCATCAATGCCTCCTAAATGGCTGTTAATTTGCCTCCGTTTTATGCTTTCAGGGGCTCATGTCATCTGAAAAAGCCTTGTTATTCGAAAGTCCTTGACGCAGGAAGACCGCGAGCGGTACGGGCTAGCGTATGGAACCTATTGGCTACTTGGAGTCTTGCTTTAAAGATAAATTTGGAACACCGCGACAGCCTGGGCTTGTTAAGCGGGCCGAAGCACGTCTGAAAATCCGCGCGGATCTTCAGCCGGAGGAATCTTTGCAAGGTCTTGAGGGCTTCAGTCATGTGTGGCTGATCTGGGTCTTCCATCAAAATAAAGTGGCGCGCTTCCATGCGAAGGTGCACCCACCACGTTTGGGCGGGCAGAGCATGGGGTTGTTTGCGACCCGCACCCCGCATCGTCCGAATCCGATCGGACTGTCTTTGGTGGAACTGGTGCGAGTGGAAAAAGACGGCATCGTGGTGGCCGGAGCGGACCTGGTCGATGGCACTCCGATTCTGGATATCAAACCTTATCTGCCTGAGGTGGAGGCCATTCCCACAGCCCGCACAGGCTGGCCTGCCGAGATCGCCAAGAATCCGATCACGGTGACTTTTGACGACAAGGCCGAGCAACTTTTACAAGAGTGGCAGATGCGAAATCCCGATAAAGCTCTGCGCGAAGTGATTGAAGAAACCCTGAAACAGGACCCGCGTCCTGTCGTTTATCGTGGTTTTGAAGAGGGCGATTCCCCTTATAGAAGCTCGCATGCAGTCCGTCTGTACGACGTGGATGTCCATTTCAAATTTGAAAGCCCCACCCAGGTGCGCGTATTCGATATTCTTTTTATGCATAATTAGTTGCAGTTGCCTTTTAATTGCGCAGCAGGCTACTCTCCGGATGAACCAATACAAGGGAGGATTCGTGAGAACACTGGAAACTGCTTCTCATTCTGAAAACAGCACTCTTCGTAAAGTGCCAACATTGAGCCTTGCAAGTTACACCAAAGGAACTGGCGCCGAACGCTCAGAGTTCATCGACAAACTTTTCACTGGTCTGAAAGAATATGGTTTCATCATTCTTAAAGATCACAACGTCCAGGCTGCAGATCTGCACAAAGCTTACGACATCCTTAAAAACTTCTACGCACTTCCGACCGAAGTTAAAAAATCCTATATTTCTCCAAAAGCCGGCTTCCAGCGCGGTTACACTCCATTCGGTCAGGAACACGCCAAAGATTCTCCGGTGATGGACTTGAAAGAGTTCTGGCACGTGGGCCGTGAGCTTTCTGAAGGCAACCCTTTGAAAGCTGTTTACCCTGCAAACGTATGGCCGTCTGAACTGCCGGAATTCCAGTCCCATTTCTCCAAGTTGTATGCAGCTTTGGAAGAAGCGGGCGATGTGATGCTGGAAGCGTTGACGATGCCTTTGGAAGTTGAAAAAGACTTCTTTGCCAAGATGACCAAAGATGGAAACTCCATCCTGAGACTTTTGCACTACCCACCAATTCCTGAGGGGGTGGATCCTCGCTGTGTTCGCGCGGCGGCCCATGAAGACATCAACTTCATTACAATTCTTCCAGCTGCAACCGCTTCCGGTCTGCAATTGAAAGATCGTGACGGCACTTGGTTGGATATCGACTCCGAACCAGACACTTTGATCGTGGACGTCGGCGACATGCTGGCTCGTCTGACGAATGACGTTTTGCCAAGCACTACTCATCGTGTGATCAATCCACAGGATGGTACAAATCAAAGTCGTTATTCCATGCCGTTCTTCATGCACCCGCACCCGGATGCTATGCTGAGCTGCTTGCCATCTTGTAAAGGGACAGGCGCCAAGTACGCTGATATTACTGGACAGGATTTCTTGATGCAGCGACTGCGCGAGATTGGTCTGTTAAAGTAAGCCCAAACTTGTCACCACAGTTGAAATGACTTCAAGAAAGGGATCCACGCGGATCCCTTTCTTGCGTTTTGGGCCCCACGGCCACTAGAACAAAGTCACCTGCGAATTTCACATGAGGGGGAATCATGCGATATTTGATGTTAGTGGTGATGGTCCTGACGGTTCTGTGGTCGGCGTATGGCCAGGCAATGCAGACGATGGAAGCCAATCGTATGAGCTTCCGCATTCAGCCCTTGGGCGGCAAAGGCTATGACTATTCGGCGATCTGGAATCCGCTCAGTGAAACAGCGATGTTGCGCATCGGTCTGGTGCTGAATGCCGCGGATGCATTTCTGGTGAATAAATCCATTTCTTTTGCTTCGGCCAGTGAGGTTGATTTTGAAACTAATCAGGGCTCGACTGTGCGCGGATACTGCCTGGTGGATCAGTGGTATCTGGAATACGAACCCGGTTTGCCAAACTATCTTATGTATGTCGGAATGAAAGGCCCCGGATGTGAAGAAGTGGCCAAGAAATTTGATATTATGCAGGTTCGTTTCAACTTCAAAGGAATTTCCCTGCCGCAGTTTGTACCCATTGACGTCGCTGTTGATATCAGTCGATAAATAAGGGATGAGCAAGAAATCAGCTTTGATTCTATCCCTTGTTGCCGCTGTCCTTTTGATTTTTACTTTCTGCCATTTCTATGGCGGTTCTCCTGATGAGACCGCTGATGAAACGCTTGCGGTTCAGGAAACCACAGGTGTCCCTGCTGAAAGCGTGGCTCCGCCCGTGAAGGCAGAACCGCCACCGGTGGACGTCAGTGCAGCTCCACCGTCTGCGGGCTTTTTGCCGACTGAGATGGAAGATCCCGGCAAGTTTGCAGCTTACCAGCAAAAACTAAAAGAGATGGCCGTCTGTCTTAACATGCAGATGAACACCCTGGATCCCAATGTGGAGATCAACTTTGACACTTTCAATCAGGTGATCAATCCGGATCTGGGTGATATTGTCACACAGACCGAGGAATGGACTGCAACCGACATCCGCACCAAAGGCGGCGAGCTACGTCGCATTTACATTGAAAATGCACCCAGCATCGAAGCGGGGTCTTCGCGCACCTTGAAGTACGAGGCCTTTTCTGCCGATGGCACCGCCAAAGCCTTGCCACTTTCCAAAGAGCAGATGTCGAATCCTTCTGATGCCCTGGTGGCCAGTCTGGAGGGGGACGGGGAGGTTGTCAGTCGATCGATTTCCCGCCGCATTTACTATCAAAATGGTGATGATCTTTTGCTGGTCGAAAAAAATGGCAGAATATTTTCATTTGAGCTGACTCATGACGGGGCGACCTTCCGCTGCAGTGGAGCCGACAAGGCCTCGTCATTCCAATGTCAGTGTCGCAACAACCCTTAGGAGAAAATGATGGAAACGAATGAATTGCACCGCGGGCGTCTGATTGATCACTTGCAACTGGTAGTGAAAGACCTGGAAAAAACCAAAAAGTTTTATTCTGCAGTTTTTGAAACTTTGGGTGTTCCGATGGGTGGGGAAGGACCGGGCTTTTTCTGGTGTGATGAACTGTTTATTTCCGCAGTCGACAGCCCGGCCAGCGCGGGAAAATTGACGGGGCGAACGCACCTGGCATTTCAGGCTAAAGACCGCGATATGGTGAAGAAGTTTTACGAAGTGGCTTTGAAGTCCGGTGGCCAGGATAACGGAGCCCCGGGGGAACGTCCTTATCATCCCGGATATTATGCGGCCTTTGTGCTGGATCCGGATGGAAATAATATTGAAGCGGTCTTCCATGGTCCGGCAAAAAAATCTGCGGACTCGGTGAAGATCACCTTCTAAATGACAGAGACATGTTGAAGTGCACGAAAGGCTCTTTGCTTTGGCAAAGGGCCTTTTGCTTTCTTGAGGGTGACTTCGGTGGAACTTAAAATAAGTCGTTCACCACAAGGAGGATTTCATGGAAAGAAATCGATTCAGACAGGATGAATACCGCCGGCGTCCCGAGCGGGAACCTGATTACAGTGAATTTATTGATGAATACGACCGGTATCAGCCGCCTCCTCAGGCCACAGATGAAAGGGCCCGTTATCGTCGTGAATCCCAGGCGCCGGATGATTATGTGGATTATCGCAGCCGCAGCCGGGGGGACAGCCGGGAGTACCGCGACGAGCGCGAGTATCGTCTGCGCCGCCGGGATAATTCTGACAATCGAGATTTCGAAATGAATCGGGACTATGAGCGCGGCACCGAAATGGACTATCGGGATTACGAGCCTCACCGTGAACGCTATCCTGATGAGCGGGCTTACGGTCAATCGGACTGGACGCCGCGGGATTCCTACGAAGCCGAACGCATTCGCAACGGCTATCGCAATTCTTATGAAGCGCGCCATCCGGAACTGGATCGCCACTATGACCGGCATTTTGACTATCGTTATGGCAGTGATGATATTGATTTCGACAGCCGTGAAGAGCGGCCTTTGCGACGCCCTCGGCGTCATCCGCGCCATCGTGCGGGGTATTAGTTTCGGACATAAAAAAAGCCTCCGTGATAGTCACCACGGAGGCTTTTGAGTTTTCAGCTTACTGGAAGCGGGTCAAAGCATCACGCAATGAATCCAGTTGAACCTTGGACTGCGCCAGCAAGGCACGGTCCGCCGCTACAACCTCTTCGTCGGCGTTGGCGACAAACTTTTCGTTGGAAAGTTTGCCGGAAAGCATGCCGATATCACGAGTCAGTTTTTCGATCGACTTGTTGATACGTTTTACTTCCTCGTCGAAATCGACCAGGCCTTCAAGCGGGATGATCACTTTCACGCTGGCATCTTTCACCACCACCGGAGCTACGGCACATTTCATCATGTTGCCTTCCGGTCCGATTTCCATGTTTTCCAGACGACCCATGGTCATCAAAGCCGTGCGGTTGTTGCCAAGGATCTTTTGTGTCTGATCGTTGGTCACACCCAGGCGCACGTTCAGTTTGACCGCCGGGCTGATGCGGTTTTCACCACGGATATTGCGGATCGCGGTGATCACTTCTTTCACGATGTCGATTTCCAAAGCGGCTTGGGCAGAACCCAGGCTTAGGAATTCTTTGTCGTTACGGGCATTCGGGTACTGATCCACGATACATGCGGTGCCTTTGATCGGAAGCTTCTGGTAAATCTCTTCAGAGATAAATGGAGCAAACGGGTGCAGCAGGCGCATGATACGGTTCAGAACCTGAGCAATCACCAGTTGGGTGGCGGCTTTTTCTTCCGCATTGTTGCCGTTCAGGATCGGTTTGGTGAACTCGATATACCAGTCACAGAACTGATTCCAGATGAACTGGTACAGAGCTGTGGAGGCATCAGAGAATCTTTCCTGTTCCATCGCTTCTTCAACAGTTTTGGTCACTTCCTCAAGTTTGGAGATGATCCACTGGTCAAAGACGCTGATGTGGGCTTTGTTCGGCAAAGCTTTTACACCTTCCGCCGGAGCCTTGAAGTCAGCAAGATTGGAAAGCGCGAAACGAGCCGCGTTCCAGACTTTGTTCATGAAGTTGCGGTAGCCTTCAAGACGCTGTTCGCTGAACTTGAAGTCTTTGCCTGAATACAAGTGCGCCGCAAACGTGAAACGCAAAGCATCGGCACCGTGTTTTTCAATCATTTCCACCGGGTCAATGGAGTTACCCAAAGACTTGGACATCTTGCGCCCTTGAGAGTCGCGCACCAGGCCGTGGATGTAAACCGTACGGAATGGAACGTCTCTTTGGAACTCAAGACCCATCATGATCATACGAGCCACCCAGAAGAAGATGATATCGTGACCGGTCACCAGATAGCTGGTTGGGTAGAATGTTTTCAGGGTTTCCGTTTCATTTGGCCAGCCCATTGTTGAGAACGGCCACAAAGCGGAACTGAACCATGTATCCAGAACGTCGTCGTCCTGGTGAAGTTTTGTACTGCCGCACTTTTCGCATGCCGTGACATCTGTTTCAGCCACTGTCTGATGGTTGCAGTCTTCACAGTACCAAACCGGAATGCGGTGACCCCACCACAATTGACGGGAAATACACCAGTCTTCGATGTTGTTCAGCCAGTGCAGGTAAACTTTTGTCCAAGATTCCGGTTCAAAGCGGATGGTGCCGTTTTCAGCAACACGTTTTGCCGGAACAGCCAAAGCTTCCATTTTCACGAACCACTGTTCAGACAGGTAAGGCTCTACCACCGCACCCGAGCGGGAACAGTGACCTACGGAATGAACGTGGGGCTCTTCTTTTTCCAGAAGATCCTGAGCTTTCAGGTCTTCCAGGATGCGCTTGCGCGCCTCTTGAACTTTCAAGCCGGCGTAAACGCCACCGTTTTCGTTGATCTCGGCTTTCTTCGTCAGGATGTTGATGAACTCAAGATTGTGGGACTTTCCGATCTTGTAGTCATTGAAGTCGTGCGCCGGAGTGATTTTTACCACGCCAGAACCGAATTCTTTATCCACGTAAGTGTCAGCGATGATCTTGATTTTTCTGTTGGTCAGAGGCAGCAAAACGTTTTTGCCAATCAGGTGCTTGTAGCGCTCATCTTCTGGATGCACGCAAACAGCAGAGTCACCCAGCATGGTTTCTGGACGAGTCGTCGCCACAATCAGGAAGCCGGAACCGTCTTCCAAAGGATATTTCACGTGATACAAAGAACCTTTGATCTGCTTGTGTTCAACTTCCAGGTCAGAGATCGCTGTTTCCAGAGGACCGGACCAGTTCACCAGACGCTGACCACGATAGATCAGACCTTTTTTGTGAAGGGATACGAACACTTTGCGAACGGCTTTGGAAACGCCTTCGTCCAAAGTGAACACAGCGCGATCCCAGTCGCAGGAATCACCCAAGCGGCGCATTTGTCCATAGATGCGGTTTCCGTACTGGTGTTTCCAGTCCCAAACTTTCTCCACGAATTTTTCACGACCCAGATCGTGACGAGTGACACCGTCTTTTTTCAATTCACGCTCGACCACGGATTGAGTCGCGATACCGGCGTGATCTGTACCCGGCAACCACATGGTGTTGTAGCCGTTCATTCTTTTCCAGCGGATCATCATGTCCTGAATCGTGTGATCCAAAGCGTGACCCATGTGCAGGAATCCCGTGACGTTCGGCGGAGGAAGGATGATAGAGAATGGAGGTTTTGTGGATTGATCCTGGGCTTTGAAGTACCCGTTCTTTTCCCACCATTCATACGTGCGCGATTCAACATCTGCGGGATTATAACGATCTGATAACTGTTCTGACATTTTCAACGACCTCTAAAGGTTTTAAGGATATGAAATTCTTAAGTTTTTAACCCCTAGAGGCTAACAAATTCAAGCACTTTGGGATAGGCCAAATCGGCAGAAGTTCAGGTGAAAATAGACGAGGGAAGGTGAGGGGATGGGGAGCGGTGCGAAATAAAAAAGGGAGGCTTTCGGCCTCCCTTGATCTAAGTCTGTATGAACAGTGCTTATTTTCGTTATTTTAGGAAGTCCGCCATCAAGCGGGCACCCAAAACGATTTCCTGGCTTGTGATGTCGTCGCCAGCTTCTGGCTCTTCCTTCACGTTGTTGTAGGAAAGGTGGTAGCGGAAGTTCGTGTCTGTGTATGGTTTGTACTCAAGAACTGCACCGTAGCCGATGAATTTGTTGGTCGCTTCGCCACCGATTTCAAGCTTCTCTTCAGAAGATTGAACTTCCAGGCGCGGAGTCCATTGTTCCCAGCCTGTGTAAGCGAATTTCGCCACGATGGAAGTTACAGTGTCTTTTTCGCCAGCATCCAATTTTGCTTCAGACATCAAATAGTCCAAAGAGAACATCATTGGTTTTGCATTCCACATCACACCCGCAGTCATGAACTGGTGTTTGTCGCCGCTCGCGGCCCCGTTCATAGTGTGGTAAGAAAGGTTTGTCATAAGGGCTTTTTCCATCCAGCCACCTCTCCATACGATACCCATCATGGATGTGTTCTGGTCGAAGGTTTCGCCACCCGCCAAAGCTTCATCTTCTTTCTCGTTGGTTGCCATCAGGTACACGTTTTGATCACCAAAGGTCAAAGTACCTTTAACACCAGTCATGTATAGAAGATTGGATGTGCCGTAGTTTTCGCCACCCAAAGGACCGTTAGGACCAGAGTGAGTGTAGAACTGGGAAGTCAGGTACAAATCCGCACCGCTCGTCGCACCTTCGAAACCACCGAATTCAGTGTTGAAGCGACCTACAGACAACGCGAACATATCAGACATTTTGTGAGTCAGGAAAGCGTACTCAACTGCAGTTTGAGCGCTGTCAGTTGAAAGCTGAGTTGCGGATTTATTGAAAGCCAAGCGAACGCGGAAAGAAAGATCTTCCGTTGCTTTGCCTGAATAGTCCAAGCGACCTGTCTTGAAGTAGAACTTGGAGAAGTCCTTCAGCGCAGATTCATCGTAAGAGGTTGAGTTGTAGTCCGCACGCAGGTCCAAATTCAAAGTTCCGGCCTGAGCTGCAGAAGTCATCGTTGTTGTAGCAAGTGCTGCAATCAAAAACTTTTTCATGTTACTTCCTTGTTTAAAGTTCTAAGTTTTGATGTTGCTAGTATGGTATAAAGTCTTGCCTTCAACAACAATGCTTTAAATTTTTGTGTTGGTTCTGTGTCAAATTATTGTTGGCGTTCGATCAGGAGGCCTTCAAAACCACCTTTAACATAGAAACTGTTGATGAATCCGGCTTGTTCCAACATGGCCGCAACCTGGGGGGCCGACTTCTCATCGCGATCCAGAACCACCACGGCAAAGTGCGGAGGCAGGTTCTTGCCTTTAACCGCCTCCAAGGCCCCCTCGGGGGTGGATGGCAGGCTGATGTTATCCAGGTGCATTTTGGTGACGCTTTTGTACCAGTCATTCAGATCCACATTGTCCAGGATCACCAAAAGAAACGGCGTGCGGGTTTGAATCAGATTGTCGAATTGGAAAAAGCCGATTGAATTAAAGTCCATGATCTATCCTACACGCCCGTGTTCGGGGATGAATTTATAAATGATAATAACGATGGCAAGCCCAAGGAACGCCATCAAACCTGATGCCCAGAAGGGAGCGGTGATGGCCACCGTTCCGTAAAGTGCGCCTCCCAAGGCTGGACCCAAAATGCGCCCCAGGGAAGCCATGCTTTGTGTGACTCCCATCGCAGCCCCTTGTTCGTTGGCCTCAGACAACAGACTGATACTTCCCAAGGTCGACGGATTGGCCAAACCGTTGCCCAGTGACAGCAAAGTCATGGTGATGGCCATGCCGGTGATAGAGTCCGCAACAGCGATCCCGGTTAAACCCACTGCCAAAAGCAAGATGCCCAGGCGAAGCACTTTGCGCTCGCCCCATTTTGGCAGCAGTCGGCGCACCAAAAAACCCTGAGTGAAGATGATGATGACTCCGATATACGCGAAGCCAAAGCTGACCTGCTTAACGTCCCATTGGTACTTTTCGCCCATGAACAAAATCAGTGTGGCCTCCATCGATGACATTGCCAAGGAGGACAGCAAGAAGACAGTCATCAGGGGGCCGACAGTTTTTTTGTTCAGATACTGCCACATGATCGAGAAGCGCTTTCTTTTTGCGGCGGATTCGCTTTTCTCGCTTAAGGATTCTTTCAGAAACTTCACGCCGAACAGGAAGTTAGCAAAGCACAACGCCGCCACCCAGTAAGACGCAAACGAAGTGTCAAAGTGCGGGGCCGGATTGATGTGCTGACCCCAAACCGCAAGACCGCCCCCCAGAGCCGGGCCGACAACAAAGCCCAAACCGAATGCGGCGCCAATCAGGGCCATGCCCTTGGAGCGCTCATGTTTCGGAGTGATGTCTGAAATATAAGCCGAGGCTGTGGAAAGACTTGCACCAAAGAAACCTGCCAGAATACGCGCAACAAAGAGCCACTCTAAAGACCTTGCCCAGGCAAACATGATGTAAGAAAGAGTTTCACCCACCAGACAGAACAGCAAAATCGGACGGCGACCCAGTCGGTCGCTGAGGCGGCCCCAGAACGGTGCGAACAGGAACTGCATCAGGGAGTAAACGGAAAGCAGCAGGCCGGTTTCAAGAGCGGTCGCGCCGAAGTTGCGACTTAGGATGGGGAGGATCGGGATAACCACACCAAAGCCCACTAAATACAGGAAAACAGTGAAAAAGATGATGGCAAGCTGTGATTTGTTTGATGTCGCAGTCATAGGGTTGTTAATATTAGGAAGTTATGAAAATGGCAAATAATCTTCCGCGTTGGGCGTGTGTCGCTCTGTCTATTTTTTCGATTTCATTGCCGGCTCTGGCTGTGGATAACTACAAGGAGTTTCGCCGGGATCACTGGGATTTCGAGGTGAATGCCAACTATTTCTATTCTGAGGCCAATTACCCGGCTTCAGGGGGCGGCAGTCAGAGCCTGGTGAGTGGCAACAGCTACTCATTGATCGACACTTCATTTGGAACCCGCTATGTTCCGAAAAAGAACTGGTCCATTTTTGGTTGGGGAACGATCAGCAACGCTGAAAGCAAGGATTCGGTTGCAAGCCGTTCCAACAGCTCCATCAGTGAAGCGGCCGTGGGCTTTGATTTCTTAATGTATTCCGACCTGTTTCAGTTGATTCCGGAAGTCATCGCGGTCATGCCTTTTGAAGAGGTGAACCCTGCTTCGGATACCGTATTGAATTCTGAAGGGGTTTTTGAGGTTCGCTCCCGTTTGATCGCGCAAAAAGATTTCGGCACCTTGCGCGGTTATGGCTGGCTGGGGTTTAACTATCGTGGCAGTGGTCGTTCGTTCCTGATGCCTTGGGGTGTGGGGGCGCAAATGAAAATGCAGCGCCTGCGTTTGGGGGCTGAGCTTTTTGGTTATCAAAGTGTATCTGATGACACGACGGATGTGACGGAAGCTTTAAGAACATCCTATATCAACAGCGTCAATGCCGGTTCCATGAAGTTCTATTCTGTGAAGCCGAATCTGATGGACAGCCAGTTGTACGCCACCTGGTTGATCAGTCCGAAGCTGAGTGTGCAGGCCAACGGAGGCATGACTTTGACCGGTTCTAACTCGGCAGCCGGATTCCACGTGGGTGGTTTCATCCGCTACAGCTTCGATATGAGTGAAGGTTATTCAGAGCCTGAATACGCTCCGCCGGTTGAAAACCCGGTGCCGAACTATCGCTCCAACATGTATGAGGAAAGCGACCTGAGTTCTGAAAAGAAAGTTCGCCGCTTCAAAGAGCAAACCAGCGACGGAGTGGATCAGAATCTGTTCAAGCCACGTCCGACGCAGCCGAAAAAGCGCCCGCGTGTTGATGATGAACTGCAACAGCAGCTCGATGATACGGAATTCCAGATCGAGCTGAAATCCAACAAAAAGAAACGTCGTTAGTTTTTGGGAAGCCTCAGTGCTTCCCTTGTTTTTTCGGCATCAAGGCCGGACAGTTCCACCACTTTGTGGCGCCCGGTTTCGCCTTTGATCAGAAGCACATCGCGCTTGGGAATATCAAAAAGGTCCGACAGAAATTCGATCAGGCATTCGTTGGCTTTTCCGTCGACAGGCGGGGCGGTCAGTTTGATCTTGAGTTCGCCGTTGTGGGGACCCACAACTTCGTTCTTGGATGACTTGGGCTGAATAAAAAGGTGGAGTCGAACTCCACCTTTTGTTGATTCAATCATGGTGTCTTTTACGCTGCTTATTCGGCAGAAAGCGGGGACACGTTGGTGGTGCGGCCAGAGCCATTTCCATTCACGATATTGTGATTTGGAAGTTGCGCTTGCGGCATGTACTTTTCACCTTGTTCCAGCAGGGACAAATGCGCCTGGGCCAGAGCTTTCAGGTTGGCTTCAAACTGCATGCGCGCACGCTTCAGTTCTGTCACTTCCTGGTACATTTTCTTCAAAGAGTCACGGGAATCACGGGTGATGATTTCAGCCTTTTGCTGAGCATCGGCGATGATCAGTTTCGCTTCACGGTCGGCATCCTGGCGAAGGCGGTCTGCCATCTGGGTTGCTGTGGCGATAGTTTCTTTCAAAACCTGATCGCGCTCTTTGTATTCCATCAAAGAAAGTTCTTTTTCGCGGATGGCTTCTTTCAGGGTGTTTCTTTCCTGAATTAAAGACTCCATCTGAGCGGCGATCTGCTGAAGGAAATCCATAACCTCGTCAGCATCAAGACCCATCATCTTTTTACCAAAAGATTTGTGAGCGATATCGATAGGAGTAATTCTCATTTTGTTCCTCCTTGAACAACATGATTAAGGATAAAGGCCGAGTCTGTGCCTGGGCAAGGTTATTTGATTTCCCGGGCCATTTCTTTGTTTCTCATCGCTGCTTTTTCAAAGCTGATGCGAAGAGCGCGTTCAATCTCAAGCTCTCTCATGGACTGAAGTCCAGCCGCCGTGACACCTTTCTTGGAGGTGACGCGGGCCTGCAGGTCTTCAACCCCTTCGCGGGCTTGCGCCGCCAGCAACGAAGCGCCGACAAAAGTTTCAATCGTCATCATGCGCGCCTCTTCAACAGAGAAGCCGTGCTCTTCGATCCAGTCCTGCCAGTACATCATCATTTCAAAGACAAATCCGGTTCCGCTGGAGCAGGAAACCATCAAAGCTTCAAACTGATCCTCGTCGTGCACCTGAATCACGCGACCCAGTGGCTGGAAAAGATCTTCCACTGTGCTATCCAGTCCGCCGTCGTCTTCATCATTCAAAAGATAACCGATGACACCGCGGCCGATCAGGGACGGGGTGTTGGGCATAACTCGGGCAAGTCGGGCGCCCTGAATGTAGCGTTCCAGTTTCTCCATGCGGATGCCGGCAGCGACACTGATGACGATCTTGTGTTCGTCAAAGCTGCGGGTCACAGGCTCCAGAGCCTGCAGAAGATCCTGAGGCTTGATGGCCAGAATGATGATGTCGCAAGTGTCGACCAGCTCGTCATTGCTGAAGACCGGATTTATTTTGAAGGTTTCAGCGAGCTTGTGAAGTTTTCCTTCGGAGCGGTTGGAAGCGAAGATGTTTTTGGCAGGAAAGCCTCCTTCGACGAGACCTTTGATCATGGCTTGCGCCATATTCCCTGCACCCAGAAAGCCGATTTTTTGCGATTTCAACAAGGGATTCATATAGTGATCCTACCCTTTGGCGGGACGTTCGCCAAATAAAATAGTCCCAAGCCGCACGATTGTGGCGCCTTCTTCGACCGCGACCGGATAATCGTGACTCGTGCCCATTGACAGCTCATTCAGTGGGTGAACTGTCGTGTCCGTGGCCGCTTTCAGTCGGTCGCGCAGTCGGCGCAGCTCTGCAAAGTAAGGACGTACTTCGGCCCCGGTTTCGGTTAATGGGGGCATGGTCATCAGGCCATAAATATGAAGATGCGGCAGTTTTGTCAGGTCCGCCCACTGGCTTTCCAGGGTTTCAGCGGAAAAGCCCTCTTTGCTGGCTTCGCCCGCCAGATTCACCTGGATCAGGATGTTTTGCCTGACGCCTTTTTGTTCGCACTGCCGACTGATCACCTGGGCTAGTTCCAGAGAGTCCACAGAATGGATGAGGTGGAACTTTCCAACCACCATTTTTGCTTTGTTCTTTTGAAGGTGTCCAATCAGATGCCACTGAATATCAGGAAGGTCAGAAAGCACACTTTGTTTTTCAAGGGCTTCCTGAACGTAATTTTCACCAAACAGGCGCTGACCCTCGGCGTGCAGGGTACGCACCTTTTCTGCCGGTTGAAGTTTGGAAACGGCCAGGATCTTCGCGGGTTTTGCTTTTTCTATGATCTCTTTTAATGCCATGACCGGAAAACTATCATCCTCTTCGCGAAAATGTCCAGAAAAATACCATCGCTACTTTTTTTGTTGACGACATCGGAAATGATGGTAGAACATGGTTCATGAGACGCTCCTCCCGAAGAGCCACAACCCGTATAGATAACCCCCGTCTGCAACTTACGAAGCAGTTCGGGGGTCAGCTTTTAAAGAACAGCCACGCCAAAACGGCGCGACCGCTTTCTTTGAAAAACATGATGCATGTTGTGTTGTCGTCAGAATCAGCCCGGGGCGAATGGGCTTTTGAAAAATCAAAGAACAGAAAAATCATCGATTCAGTTTTAAAGACTCAGGCAAGAAAATACGGTATTTCCCTCAGGGA
This sequence comes from Bdellovibrio sp. BIS2, assembly GCF_055398295.1. Lineage (NCBI taxonomy): Bacteria > Pseudomonadati > Bdellovibrionota > Bdellovibrionia > Bdellovibrionales > Pseudobdellovibrionaceae > Bdellovibrio > Bdellovibrio sp. BIS2. The sequence goes on from NZ_AP035879.1 coordinate 440,163, forward strand.
AATCGTCTGCTCGGGCGAAAGCCTGCATGTGCTGATTCGCCTGCGCAAACGGCGCACCTTTGCGCCCTTCATTCGCGCCGTCAGCGGAATGCTGGCCCTGATGATCACCGGGGCAGCTAAAACACGAAAATTGAAAAAGAAATTCTGGGATCAGCGCCCGTGGACACGGGTCTTGGAAGAAATTCGCGGCTATTCCATCATCGCCGACCGCGAAATACTAGAACATTTAAAAAAAATAGGACTGCAATCCCAGCCCTATCCTCTAAGAATCTAAAAGGTACCTGCTTACTTTTTCCGAAGCGCCGCGTTTTGTGCAGGGCTTCGGAAAAAGTAAGCAGGTACCTTTTGGGGTTAGCGGCGGTTTAGTTTGGGGAAGATGTTGCGGTCGGTGAGGGAGACGAAACGGTAGCCGTCTTGTTCCAGCATCGTCATCAGGCGATCCAGGCTGTGCGCGGTGTTTTTGTGAATGTCGTGCATCAGCAGAACGCCGCCTTGGGTTTGGGCCACCACGTTGGCGACGTAGCCCGCGTAATCGCGGCGCAGGTGCTGTGGAGCCTGGCAGGTGGCGTTTTCTTTGTCGCTTACTTGGCCATCAGCAAAAGCCCAGTCACAGGTGTCGATATCCCAGCCTACATTCACATAACCCAAAGAGCTGACCAGTTCGTTGCTGGAGCATGTGGAGTTTCCGTAGGGATAACGGAAGAAGCGCGGCGTGCCCACAGTGCGAAGCAGACGGTCGGTTTGCGAAATTTCTGAATTCATACGTGAAGAACTCAGTTCATGGAAGTTCGGATGGCTGTAAGAGTGATTCGCCAGTTGATGGCCTTCGGCGACCATACGGCGCAGAATGGATTCGTTGCCTTTGATTTTGCTTCCCAAAATAAAGAAAGTCGCCTTGGCGCCATGCGCTTTTAGCACATCCAAAATCACTGGCGTCGTTTCAGGATTTGGTCCGTCATCGAAAGTCAGGGCGATGGTGCCGCGGGTGACAGAGTCAGGAATCTGAATGGCGTACTTGCAGCGGTTCGGTTTGAATTTGTCGAAGATGCCCCATTCAGTATCGAGGTTCAGGACTTTCTCCATCGCCCGTTTCATACCCTGAGTCGTCTGCAGTTCAATCAATTTTTCGTTGGAAGGCGCCTGAGGCAGAACTTCTTCCTGTGCGTGAGCCAGGGAAGCCGTCAAAGTCAGCGCAGACAAAGCCAAAGAAATAGGACGTTTCATGAATCAAGACCTCCGGTTAAGAGCTGAAAGGCGCACCATAACAGAAGGTGCGCTGAAGGCCCCAGAGATCTTTCGCTGTTTAAAATTTGGACAGTAGATTTTTCACCAGATCGACGGGAAGTCCCACTACGTTGTCGAAGGGCCCTTCGAAGTGATCAACGAATTTCCCACCCTGGCCTTGAATTCCATAAGCGCCGGCTTTGTCCATCGGTTCGCCGGTGTCTATGTAGGTCCAGATTTCATCGTCAGTCAGCTCCCGGAAATAAATTTTGGTGGTCTCAGTCTGAGACACTTCCTTGCCCGTGCTGGACTCGACCAGGCACACAGCCGTGATCACCTCATGATATTTACCCGACAAAAGTTTAAGAATGCGGTAGGCATCCTGACGATCGGCGGGCTTCCCCAGGGGGGCCCCGTCGAAAATCACCTCCGTGTCCGCGCAAAGCACGATAAACGTGTCTGTACGGCTGGACTTTAGCAGGGGCAAAGCGGCACTCGCTTTTCGTCGGGCGATATCTAAAATCTGATCGTTTACATTCAGGTTTTTGTTAGGAATTTCCGATACTTTAACTGGAACCACGTCGAATGAAAAACCCGCTTCGCTAAGAAGCTGTTTTCGGCGCGGTGACTCTGAGGCCAAGATCAATGCTGGTTTCATGAGGATACTTGAACACGAAGAGGCGAAAATGGGAAGTGCAGAGTTAATGCTGATTCTGGGATTGCTGCTCGCAGGAGTGGCGGTCTTCCTTTTTGTCAGTTCCATCTTTGCAAGTAACACGGACAAGCAGCAGCTTTCATGGGCGAACAATGATGAGCCGGTGAAATCCAAAAATCCGGTGATCAATTTCTCGCGTCCATTGGTGCATCAGTTCACCTTGCAGCATGCGATGAAGATTCGCAGCGAGTCCTATCGCAAAAAAGTTCGTAAATACATCAAAACCTCGGGCCTGTCTTCAGAGCTGAACGAGGATGAATTCATCGGGTTGCAGTTCCTGTGGGGGATCATGTTCCCGATCTTCTTGTTGATCATGAACTTCTCACTGCAGTTGGGTTTGTCCCCGCTGGTGGTGGTGGGCATGGGGCTGATTGGTTTCTATCTGCCGCAGATTCATGCGCGCGGGGAAAAGAAGCGCCGCGAACTTTCTGTGCGTGCGGATCTGCCGTTCTTCATCGATCTGCTGGCGCTGTCGGTGGAAGCCGGTCTGGACTTCTTCTCGGCGATTCAGAAGATCGTGGATAAAGCCAGTGGCACGGACAGTGTGCTGGCGGAAGAGTTTTCAATTGTGCTGAAAGATATCAAAATCGGTTCCTCCAAGGCTCAGGCTTTGAAGGAAATGGCGGAGCGCCTGGATATGAACGAGATCACAAGTTTTGTGGCGGTTCTGGTGGATGCAGAGGCTACCGGTGCCAGTATCTCGCAGGTTCTTAAGGACCAGTCGGTGCAGATGCGTCTTGAAAGATTCGTCCGTGCCGAGAAAGCCGGTGCGCAAGCCTCCCAGACCATGCTGATCCCGCTGATGCTGTTTATTCTGCCGGCGGTTTTCATCATCGTCTTCGGTCCGGTGGCGGTTTCGTTCATGTATGGTGGGAAGTAGAAGTGATGGCTAAGTTGATGAACACAACCAACAACCAAACTTTGATTGCGGATCTGGAAGTGGCCTCCACTTTCCTGAGCCGTGGCAAAGGTCTTTTGGGCCGCGAAAGTCTGCCGGCTGAAAAGGCGTTGTGGATTCATCACTGCAACAGCATCCATACTTTCTTTATGAAGTTTGCGATTGATTGTGTGTTTGTGGATAAAAATCTGAAGGTGCGCGCGATCCGCAGGGATGTGCGTCCCTGGAGACTGGTGCTCCCGGTATGGGGAGCCGCTTCGGTGATAGAGATGGCATCAGGGACAGTCAGCAACGGGAATGTCAGCGTGGGAGATCAACTTTATGTGGGCGCTTAGAATCTTGACCGGCCCGCAGGCGGGTTCAGTGCTGGAGCTGAAGATGGGGAAAAACCTCATTGGACGGGCTCCTCAGTGTGACATAAAACTTATCAGTGCCGGTGTTTCCAAGGAACACACCGAGATTGCTGTATTTAAAGATAAAATTGTTGTGACGGATCTTCGTTCCAGCAACGGAACTTATTTGAACGGTGTCCGCGTGCAAAGCGGTGTGATGCGCCTTGGAGACAAGCTGGGCATTCACGACGTGATTGCCGATGTGATCCCGGCGCAGGAATCCCGGGCGCAGCGCCCGCAAGGACAACCAAGCCCGCAGGCGCCAATGCCTTATTATGGCGGCGGGGCCGCTCCACAGATGCCGCAACCTATGCATATGGGTATGCCTCAGCAAAACATGGGCATGCCTCAGGGAATGCCGCAACCGATGGCGGGCATGGGAATGCCGGGCGCAGGCCCTGCACCCGCGCCAGCTCCGGCTTTCCAGCAGGGTGGCTTTAAAGGCCTGGTGGATAAATTCAATGAATATATGGACCGCGTGGCTTTGCCCGGGGTTTACAAGCTGCCGCAGTTTGTGGAAATGAAAATGGTTCTGCTGGGCTTTGTGGTGTTGTTCATCTTCTCCACGACCCTGCTTTCCATGATTCCGATGGTGCAGATCACCCGCGCCAGCATCACCAATGAAAGTAAACGTCGGGCTGCGTCGATTGCCCGCACGGTGGCAACTTTAAATCAAGCGGCGCTTTTGCAAAACAGTTACTCTTCTTTAAGCACCAACGCGGCGGAATCCGAGGACGGTGTGAAGCAGGTTCTGATCGTGCAGCAATCTGACGGTATGATCCTGGCGCCAGCTTCGCGCGCGGGGACCACGCCGGATCTGCCATTTGTGCACTCGGCCCGCCGGGAAATGCGCCCGCAGTCCGTGGAAGTGGACTCATCCACTATCGGGGCCAGCTTCCCGATTGGTCTGTTTGACCCGAACACGGGGGAGCAGTCGGTGAAGGCTCACGCCATTGTGCTTTATGATATCGGCAGTCTGGCCTTTGATGACGGACGGGCGATCAGTCTGTTCATGCAGACTCTGGTGATTGCATCGTTGATTGGTCTGTTGTTGTTCTTCTTCATGTACAAGCTGATTGAATATCCGCTGGTTACGTTGAATGCACAGTTGGATACAGCCATGCGTGAAAAGACTGATAACACGGTGGTGGACTTCCAGTTCCCGCCACTGCAGGCCCTGATTGGCAATATCAACAGTCTGCTGACAAGATATATCAATGGTGACACCGACAAGGGCGGTGGGGCCGCCGGATTTGTGAACAAGGACGGCGAGGCTGAAAATCTGATGCAGATGATTGGTTACCCGTGTGTGGCGATTGCGAAGGAAGGCCGGATTATTTCCTGCAACCCTTCGTTCCTGCAGGTGGCTCGTGCGGAAATGGCGCAGCTTCAGGGGCAAATGTATAAAGCCATTCCGGATGTGGCTTTGCAGCAGAACATCGAGGGTCTGGTGGTGCGTTCCCGTGAAAATCCACGCGGCATCCACACGGACCAACTGGAATTCAGCGGACATCTTTGCATTCTGAGCTGTCAGGCATTCTGCACAGGTCAGGAAGTGGACTATTATGTGATCACTGTATCACCAACTGAAGGAGGCTCGTGATGAGCGCAGCCCCTCAGGTGAAGGATTCCATGAAGTTTGACATCGAGATCATCAAAGGCCCGCATATTGGTCAGAAGCTTACTTTTGAAAAGGCTTCTGTATCCATGGGCCGTGGTCCGGAAAACGACATTGTCCTTTCCCAGGATCCACGAGTCAGTCGTCAGCACGCTGAAATCAAACAGCGCGGCAATGAATTTGTGCTGGTCAATCTGAGTCAGAAAAACTTTGTGATGGTCAATGGCCAGAGCATTCAATCCGAAGTTCTGGCGAACGATTCGGTGATTCAGATTGGTGAGACAGAAATTCTGTTCAAGGTCGACATGCCGGTGGTGCAGGCACCTCCACCAACTCCAGCGGCGACGCCGTCTCCGCTTTTGACGCCGAATCCGTTCCCGGCTCCGACTCCGCCGCGTCCGCAGCAGATGCCGGTCAGTAATCCGTTCCCACAGGCGCAGACGCCGGCTTATCAACAGCCTCGTCCGATGCCGGCGATGCCGAACCCTTCGATGCCTCCGGCGCAGCCGATGGCTTATGGCGGTTACACTCCGCCTCCGAATCACGGCATGCCCAATATGGGGGCGTCGATGGGTGGGCCATCCGGTGGCGGGGGACTGCTTTCCAATCCGAAGGCAAGATTCTATGGCATCATCGCGATCGTGGGCCTGGCGGCGTGGTTCTTCCTGTCGGATTCCGGCAACAAGAACAAAAAAGATCCGAATGCTTTCAGAACTTCAGCACTGTCCATGGCGGACGTGGCCGAAGCCGAGAAGCGTTCCCAGGAGCTTTTGACCATCAAGAAGGAAAAATACGACTCGGTTCAATACCGCCGGGCTCAGGAAAACTTCATCAAGGGCTTCCGCGACTTCCAGCAGGGCCAGTATGCCCGTGCGCGCGAGGCGTTCCAGGTTGTTTTGAATCTGGATCCGGACAACGAGCTGGCAAAACGGTATTTCCATCTTTCGAAGATCAAGTTTGACGAGCTGGTGAAATTCAACATGATTCAAGGCAACCGATACCGCGAGAAAAAGAACTGGAGAATGTGCCAGTCGAATTATTCCAACGTGATGACCATGCTTCAGCACCGCAAGGACGATCCTTCATTCAAGGAAGCCAAGCAGTTCTATGAAGAGTGCACGCTGAATCTGGAGGGCAGGTTCTAATGGCTCTTCTGCGTGTGCGCCTGCGTGGCAAAACAGTCTGTGAAGTGAACCTGACGGAGGACCGCTCTTACGTGGCCGGCCGTAAGGAAGACTGTGATATCGTGTTGCAGCCTGAAAAAGGCATTTCCCGCGAGCACTTCAAAGTTTCCTTCAATGGCAGTTGGAACGTGGAAGTTGTATCCCGTTATGGTGAAGTGATTTATAACGGCGAACAGGTTCAGCAGTTCCAACTGGAGCACGGGGCGATGTTCACCGTGCCTCCTTACGAATTTGATTTCCTGAACACGGTGGCGGAAGCCCCGGCGTATCAGGAAGCTCCCGCCATGAGCGGTGGGGAAAACCTGCCGGCCGTGATGGGTTCTGCACCGGATTCCTTCGATGGCAGCGATGAAAAAACCATGATTGGTGTGGCGCCGACGGCGGCCTTCATCAAGATTGTGGATGCTCAGAATGAAACCAAGGAAATGATCCGTCTGGATGCGGGCGATGCCTGGATTGCGGGACGGGATTCCACGTGTCATATTCAGATCCGCGATCAGCGGGTCAGCCGTCGTCAGTTTGAAATCCGTCGTGCCGGATCCCAGTTTGTGATTCTGGATCTGGGCAGCGTGAATGGGACGCTTTTAAACGGCAATCCGATTTCCTCCACCGACATGACTCCGATCAAATCCGGGGACGCGATCAGTGTGCTGGAAAATTATTTGTACTTCGAATTGCACGATGCGAGCTTCCAAAGCCGTCTGGAGCTGGTGAACGTGGCACCACCAAGTCCTTTGGTGCCGACCAGCTATGACAATGTGCCGATGGAGTATCAGCAGCAGTCCCACGAAATGATGCCGTATCAGGGGGCCATGCCGCCAATGCCGTATCAGCAGCCGATGCAGTATCCGGGTATGGGCGCACCGATGCCGGGCCCGATCCCACAGGCTTCGGGCAAATTTGATTTCCAGAAGCATCGTCCAAAACTGATTGTGGGCGCGGTGGTTCTTTTGGCCGTGGCTTATTTGTTCAGCGGTGGTGACAAGACCGCTCCTCCTGCACAGCCGGGTCAGGTGATGGCTCCGGGGTCGCCGCAGGAACTGTTCTCGAAACTGAAGCCGGAGCAACAGGCTCTGGTTCGTCAGCGCTATAAAGATGCGAAGAATCTTTATATGCAGGGTAAATACCAACTGGCCCAGGATGAAATCGTGAAGATTCAGGAGATCATCCCGGACTATGAGGACATCCGCGAAATCGAGCGTCTGTCCAAAGAGGCCATCTTCATTCAGGAACAGCAGCGCCGTCAGGACGAAATTGAAAAAGCCAAAGCCGAAGCTGAGGAAAAAATCCAGAAGCAGGTGGTGGAATGTCAGAAAAAAATCAATCCTACCATCACGGCCGCCGAGATGGAGGACTGTCTTAGCCCGGTTCTGCAGTTCAACCCAGAACACCCGCGTATTCTGGATCTGAAATCGCAGGTCGATATGCTGAATGCCCAGCGCGAGGCCAAAGAGGCTGAAAGAGCCGCTTACCAGTCGCTGGTGGCGAAGATGCGTGGTCTTTACGGCTGGGCGGAAGGGGTGCACAAAAAAGGCAAACCTCTGGATGCCATTGCTGCTTATGAAAAGGTTCTGGAATCAAAATTGCCGGATCCAAGCGGCTATAAAGGTCAGGCAAAACGCAATATTGCCTCTATTCGTCAGATGATGAATTCGAAAACGGCCAGCCTGCAGTCTGAGGCGGAAAAGAACTATCAGGCGCAGAACCTGAAAGGGGCTATTCTGGCTTTGCGCAAGGCGCGCAGTCTGGATCCGACAAATGATGAGCTTCCGGATCGTATCGAGCGTTATACCACTGAACTGCGCAAGCAGATGATGACGCTGTATCAGGAAGGCATCCTGGAGGAAAGCTTTGGTAACGTCGATGGTGGCGAATCCAAGGCGGGCGCCAAGGACAAATGGAAAAAAATCCTGGAGCTGGATATTCCGGATGGTGAGTACTACAAAAAGGCCTACATCAAGTTGAAAAAATACGGAGCATTGTAAAGTGAAACTGCAGGAGCGCTCGTACAGCACCAAGATTCTTCGCCCCAAGCCGCTCATTCATCGCGAGGACGACGGCAGTTTGATTGTGATTGCCACGTCCTGGGGACAGCCCGAGCACGCCCAGCGTGCTATGGACGAGGTGGTAAAGTACGTCAGCGCCGCCAAGGCCGACGTTGAAGTGACCTCGCCGTTTGAGTTTCTGACCTGTCTGTCGGACGAAGTGAACTATGTGCGTACCGGGATTCTGATTGCCAATGATCTGCTTTATCGCGGTGAAAACCGCGCCGAATATTTTTCCGGTGTTGAGCTGATGGCGATTTTCAAACGCGGTCCGCAAGTGGCGTGGGCCCATGTGGGTTGTCCGAGTTTGTTCATTCAAAGAAGAAATCAAAGACTGCAGCCGCTTTCCATCGGACAGGATCTGTCCAGTGAACTGCCAAGACCACAGGCGCTGCCGCCGTTGCCGTCGCAATTGTTGGGGCTGGATCCGACTTGCTATATTCAGTGCGGGCATACTTATGTCAGCGAAGGCGACCGTCTGGTGCTGCTGGCAAGTTCCAGCGTGGCGACGACACTGTGGACTCGGGAAGGGGATTCGCTGGATTTGGGTTCCGTCACCACGGGCATGATTCAGGAAGACCCGGATTCGCCATTCTGGCTGGGTCTGATCGACGTTTCCGCCGAATAACCGAAAAAACTAAAGCTCTTCGATCGTCAGGGACTTATAAACCTGATTGCGCAGTTTGGAAAACTCTGGCAACGCCAGTGCCAGTTCCACTCGTGACGGAGCAAAGATATTGTCACGTGACGTATCCCAGATCAGACCTGCGGCAATGTTATTGCGCTGAATTTGCTGATCCAGCATGTAATTGCGGAAGGATCTTTCAAAGCGTTTGCGCTGGGTTTCGCGCGAAAGGCCGCGGGCATCCGCGCGAATCCAGTCAATCCACTCCAGGAACAGACCATCATTGCAGTTTTTCAGGTTGTCCGTGCCAATGGTTTTTACGGTCACCAGGTCAAAGCACGGATCAGTCACTTTGGCGGTCTTCACATTAAGGTTCTTTTCCGCCACGAACTGCCAGGTTGAAATCTTATTTTTCTGACCCAGTTGCTTTAAAGTGTCCCAGTCTTTTCGGTTCAAAGCGATTTGAGCTGTCCAGTTTAGCAGGTCCAAACTGCCGGGCTGTTGTGCCTGCAGCCGTTTCAGGTCCTTCAACAGCAGATCCTCTTGGTCCACGCGCATCCAGCGGGAGTAAGGCAGGCTTAGTTTCGTGGTCCATTCAGAAAGCAGGGGAGGGAAGGAAACAAACTGATTTCGATAAAGCAGGTTTTGCAGCTTTTGCGTGGTTGGCAGAATACTTTCCTGCAGCAACGGCAAAGGGTTGGTTTCAAAGCGGTCCACCAGAGTGTTGTACAAGCGGGGCTTTTCGTCATTGATATATAGAACATGATTGGAGATCGCGGCCGTTTTCAGCGGACCGGCTTTGCGCCACAGGGCCCAGCCGGACTCCAGCAACAGCGGACGGTCTTCCGGCCATGTCGCCGTGGCGCTTTTCATCACCTCGGTCAGAGACTGAGCCGGGAAGGACTGAGGTCCTTGATCCACGATGCTTTCGCCCAAAAGATGGAAAAGCGTGCGCCCGACATCCACCAGGCTGACGTTTTGATCGATCTTCCAATGAATCGCTTCATCCCGTTTTTTCTTTTGAGAAGGTTTGATGAATAACGCCACCTGGGTGTTTTCACCGTGCAGGTTCATGGAACTGAGTTCTTTCGGACGATCGTTGCCGGTGTGCCCGTTCAGGCCCACCAAAAAGATGGTGGTGCTGTCCCAATGACCGGTGGATTTCAGCTCTTGGAAAAGTTCAAAAAGGCTTTCATCCAGTTCTTCACGCTGACTTTCAAAACTCAAGTTTCGGGCTTCGCCCAGATCCGTCAGGGTCTCAGTGTTCGTGAACAGCAGATCCGGAACATAGATCACACTGAAGAAAGACATGCCACCGACATCCTGGTGAACCCATTGTCGAAAAGCATCGGCATTTTGTTTAAAGGGACGAATCAGGCTGCGGAAGGTCGGAACTATATTGTCGTCGAATAGTTCGAAGCCTTGATTCAACCCGCTCCGACGAAAGACGGGGGCGCCTCCGGAAAAGAAGCTCGTGCGGTAGTCCTGATCCAGTGCCACCTCGGAAGCCAGCTCGACTTCCGCCGTCAGTCCCGGACCTCCATTGTGGCGAACCTTGTGTTGATAAGGATAAAGCCCCGTCAGCAGGGAGGCCAATGCCGGAACGGATAAGGGTGAAGGGGAAAAGGCGTGGGTGAATCGCACCGATTCACTGCAAAGCAATTGAAAACCAGACCTCTCGGAAGGATCCTGACTGCAATTGACGTCGCTGATGGTCAATTCGTCCACCGCGATGATCAATATAGAGTTCCTGTCTTTTGTTTGGCAGGAGAGCTGGACCAAACTCAGAAGGATGAGTGTGAGAGTTAAAATGATTTTCCGCATACCTTGACCGTATGTAATGGTTTTAGTGATAATGGATCAATTAGACAGCGCAGTCAAAGATTTGGAGGAATCACCCATGCTCACGGAAAAGATATTTACTATTGCTCACTTGGCGGATCAGGTTGTTTTGTGGATCTTGCTTGTTCTCAGCGTATTGAGCATCGGCATGATTCTGGAGCGTTATTTTGCCCTGAAGAAAGTTTCCGCTGAGTCGCAACGAGTGCGCGCTCGCATCAAGCTGGCACTTCAGAGCAACAGCCTGGAAGACGTGGAAGATCTTGCGAAAGATCCTAATTCCATCGAGGGCCGTGCAGCAGGTTACGCTTTGAAACACATGAGAGACGCGGGCAGCAAAGGTCTTTCTGAAATCTTCAACACCTTTGCCTTGACCGAGCGTCCAGAGCTGGAAAAGTTCCTGGGTTTCCTGGCAACAGTTGGCTCCAATGCTCCGTATATCGGCTTGTTCGGTACGGTTTTGGGTATCATGAAAGCCTTTAACGATCTGGCGACAGCTCCAGAGGCGGGTCAGCAGACGGTGATGGCGGGTATCTCTATGGCCCTTGTGGCAACGGCAGCGGGTCTGTTCGTGGCGATCCCGGCGGTGGCAGCGTACAACTATTACAGCAAACAGGTTCGTGGTGTGTTCCAGAATCTGGAAAGCGTGAAAGAGTTGTGCCTGGCTTACGCTAAGAAAAAAGGTGTTTAAAAATGGCATTTAATAACAGCGACAATAATGAAGCCATAGCGGACATTAACGTCGTTCCGCTCGTGGACATCATTCTTGTGGTTCTGATCATCTTCATGGTGACAGCACCCATGTTTATGAAGCCCACGATCAACGTGAATCTGCCCAAAGCAGCCAGCGGTGATCAGACAGCTCCGAGCAAGCTGAATATTGCTTTGACTGCTGACGGACGCATCAACCTGAATGGATCCTTCGTGACGGAAGAGGACGTTCGCGCCAAAGCCACAGAAGAAGTGGGCAAGAACGCGGATGTTCAGGCCATCATCTCGGCGGACAAAGATGTGCCTCACGGGAAAGTGGTGGGACTTCTGGATATCGTCAAAGGTTCCGGGGTTAAGAAGTTCGCGATCAGTATCGATAAAAAATAGAAATAAAAAAGGGCTCTTCAAAGAGCCCTTTTTTTATCTTCGCACCCATTTGCAGGTGTTTGAAATCAATTTCAGTTTTTTGTTCCGGCACTCAAAGGCAACGTTGCCGTCGTACTTCCATTCGGAGGTGTCGTCGTAACGGTCGCCATAATCATAATAGTTGGGATTCACCGCAGGAGAATGGATGCGCGGAATGGTTGAGCGGCAACTGATCCACGTCTTGTCCAGATAGTTCAAATTCGCAGGCACATTGAAGTAAGTCAACTGGCTGTAGCTCGGATACGGGAACAGCATGTTGTAGATGTCATAGCTTTGGTGCAGCAGGAATTTTCCGCGCGGACCATCAAAGTATTCGGTGAAATAGTTGTAGCCCTGATCGTAGGTGGCATTGGTGTAAGTGAAGTACTTGCCAGCGGTGCATCCCACAGTGGGCTCCAGAATCGTCACGCGCGCCATCGTGCTTTGCAGACTTTGACCTTTGTTGTCTTTGATAACCACATAGTAAGTGCCCTCGTTTTTCCAACTGTCAGCACGCCCGGCCAGGAACGCATAGTTGCCGAAGCCGCCTGTAATAGCCTTGCTGTTCACATACCACTGATAAGTGTAAGGCTGGGTTCCGCCGGTCACGGCCACGTCCAACTGGAAGTCGCCGTTTTCCTGAACACTGACACCCGTGGGCTGATTGGTGATGCGGAAAGTTCCGTCTGAAGAACCGCCTCCGGAAGAGCTGCCGCCACCAGTGCTGATACCCCCGGAAGAACCCCCGCTGCTGCCGCCGCCACCAATGATGACCGCGCCACCGCCGCCGCCCGTGGACGAGCCCGAACCTGAAGAATTGGAACCTCCACCCATGTTCACGCCGCCAGTGCCCCCAGGACGGGAACCCCAGATGTCGGTACGACCGCCCGAGCTGCTGCCGCTGCCTTTGGAAGCTTCCGTGGTGGAACCCTCTTCAGCGCAGTCACCACTGCAGAATGAATTTTGTGGAGCACAGTTTTGAAAGCTGACAATAGTAAGGGAAGCGATGATCAACGCCGAAAGGACGCGAAAATTCCGAATTTTCCGAAGAATACGGCCATTCATAGTTACTTTCCCCCAAGTACCTGGACTTTAATACGGAAGAAATGTGGAAAAACTAAAGCAAAATGGCTGTTTTTTGATCGGTGGATCTCAAAATGACACAGCTAAAGTCCTGCGCAGGGATTCCGATGATAAAAGGTATGTTTAAAGCACAACCTTCAGACACTCAGTTCATTATTGTCACTTTCGTGTTGGTTCTCCTTTTGGGAATTCCGACGTTCATGAATTTGACGGAAGATTCGTATGTCGTGGCTGAAGAGGAAGTGTTTGAGTCGGCGCAAGCACCTGCACTTGCCGGGGGTCGTGAGCCCGCCAGCATTCCGAGTGCGAAGGTCGCGGCGGTCAGCCGTCTGACACAGTTTGATTTGAGCTGTGCAAAAAAAGCCCTGAGCCCGTTGAGCGTGGACAGCGGCTATGTCCAGTTTGAGGGTAAAAATTGTCTGCGTGGCTTTAAAGAAGGCGACGTGGAGATCATTAATAAGAGCAATGGCTACACGGCTTCCATTTTCCTGCGTGGCACTGACAAATATCAAACGGATCTGATTCAGCTTAAAAAGGGCGATAACGAAATCACGATTCGCTATCGTGAACGTTCCGGCAAGGCTGTTGAAGAAGTCCTTTTGGTTCGCTCCAGTCAGATTTAATCCTTTAAAATCAACATCTTAATGCGTCCAGCTAGAGTAAGATCAATTAAATTGATCTTCAGTTACTCTGCCTTTAAGTTAGCCACCGTCCCTGCGTTGAAGCGCGGACAATAAGTGGATTTATACTGATGCTCATTGAAGGATTGACCCAACCTGTGGATCTAAAAAAACGTTCGGACATTCATTATGCTCGAAAGATCTGGCATATGTCTGGAGTCTTCGCGATGTTCCTGGCTTATGTGTACATGCCACCGGCTGTTTCCATGACCGTGCTGATCGTCGCGTGGAGTCTGTTTGTTCCTTTTGATTTTCTTCGTTTGAAATACCCTGCTTTGAATGACTGGGCGATGCATGCCTTTAAGCCCATCATGCGTCAAAGCGAAGTAAAAAAACTGGCGGGGACAACCTTCCTGCTCAGCGGTGTTTTGATTGTTAATATCCTTTTCCCTCGTCCGATCGTGGCGTTGACGCTGTTGTTCCTGGCTTTTGCCGATCCGATCGCGAGCTACTTTGGGATTCTTTACGGCAAGGACAAGATCTTTGGTCATAAATCCATTCAAGGATTCATGGCGGCGTTCTTTGTTTGCGCGGCTGTCACGTTCATTTATCTGATCTACCATAATTATCTGATGGATCGTCTGATTGTGGTCAGCTTGTTTGCCGGTTTGGTGGGAGCTTTTGCAGAATTGATTCCTGTTGCCAAGCTTGATGACAATCTGACTTTGCCTCTGATGAGCGCTGTCGGATTGACTATCCTGTTTTATTTCTTTGGATTTTTCGCAGCCGTAAGCTAATGTCGTTGAGGTTGGAGACGGGTCTTTTCCGCCACTCCAACCGCATACATTTTCTAGCTTAGGTGGACGAAAAATGGCTACTGATACTCATCTTGATAAAATTGATTCTGACGATGCCAAAGCTCAGCGCTTGGCGATGTACATTTATATTCTTCCAAATTTGATGACCACGGGGAATTTGTTCTCTGGTTTCTTTGCCGTCATCCAATCCATCAAAGGTAACTATCTTTACGCAGCTTACGCGATTGTTGTCGCGGCGGTGTTTGACCAGTTGGACGGCCGCTTGGCGCGTTTGACCCGTTCCACCAGCAAATTCGGTGCGGAATACGATTCTTTGTGTGACCTGGTCAGCTTCGGTATGGCTCCGGGCACGCTGTTGTTCTTGTGGGCTTTGCAACCGTTTGGCCGCTTGGGCTGGGTGGCGTGTTTCCTGTTCGTGGCTTGCGGTGCGCTTCGTTTGGCGCGTTTCAATGTTCAGGCGAACGTGGTTGAAAAGAACTACTTCCAGGGTCTGCCGATTCCAATGGCGGCGGGGATCGTGGCGTCTTCCGTTCTGGCATTCCAGGATCTGGAATTGGAACCGCTGGGCAACTATGGTTTGCTGGTGATGACTATTTTGCTGGCGTTGGTGATGGTATCCAACTTCCGCTTCCGCAGCTTTAAAGATCTGGATTTGAAAGAGCGTCTGCCGTTCCGTTACCTGATTCTGGGTGTCGGTGTTCTGGTTGTCGTGGCACTTCGTCCGGAAGTAATGCTGTTCGTTCTCTTCATGGCTTACGCGGTTTTGGGCGCTGTTTTCGGTGTCTTCAAACTTGGAAAAAACATCCGTAAGATCAAGCCAAGTGTGTACGCTCCTGCATCTGTGCATGAAAGCGATCTGGTCCTCGAAGAAGAGGAAGAAGAGGCGAAGAAAGATGAAAAGAAAACTTAAAGTCGGTGTGGTGGGCGCGACCGGAATGGTCGGCCAAACCTTCATGAACATCCTGTCAGAGCGCAGCTTCCCAATTGTAGAACTGCGCCCCTTTGCTTCTGAAAACTCTCTGGGTAAGAAAATTGAACTGCAAGGCCAGCAATGGCCTTGTCAGGTTTTGAAGGACGGCTGCTTTGACGGGCTGGATCTGGTTTTCTTCTCTTCCGGAGACGACATCTCTGCTGAATGGGCTCCGAAGGCTGTGGCGGCAGGGGCTTTTGCCGTGGACAACTCGGCTGCCTTCCGCATGGATCCCAACACCGTGTTGATCGTTCCGGAAGTGAACGGCGATCTGGTGAACAAGGATTCCAAACCTCAGATCATCGCCAATCCAAACTGCTCCACCATTCAGTTGGTGGTGGCGTTGAAACCGTTGCTTGAAAAATTCGGTCTGGAAGAAGTGCGTGTCAGCACATACCAGGCGGTGAGCGGAGCTGGTCAGGGTGGTCATGACGAATTGATCGAACAGACCTCCAACCATCAGAAACCGACAGATCCAAAAACATTCCCGCACACTATTTTGTTCAACTGCATTCCCCAGATTGGTTCCTTCAACGATGAAGGTTACTGCAGCGAAGAAGTGAAAATCATGAAAGAGACCCGCAAGATTTTGGGTCAAAAAGATCTAAAGGTGTCCGCATTCACCGTGCGTATCCCGGCTTTGAATGCTCACAGTGAATCCGTGTGGGTGACTTTGAACAAATCCGTCAGCCGTGACGAAGTCATGGCGGCCCTTCAGGGGCAGGAAGGCATCGTAGTTCAGGATGAACCCAAGAAAAGCGTTTATCCCTTGGCCCGCGATGTTTCTGGCAAAGACCCGGTCTATGTGGGCCGTGTTCACCGCGACCCGGAAAATCCAAAGATGTGGCTGATGTGGGTTGTTTCCGACAACATCCGCAAAGGAGCCGCCCTGAACGGCATCCAGATCGCGGAAAAGATCTTCTTCAGTTGATAAAAAGGCCATCTGACGATGGCCTTTTTAATTTGAAGCTGCTTCAGCTTGCGCGCCTGCCGGCGCTCCAGCACTGCCGGGCGGTGCCGACCTAGGTCGGGGCGGGGGGCATTTTTTGACTTCCGGACCTTAGCATGGTTCGATTAAAGGATGAGACTTCCATGGACGGGATATCAGCATCACCTTAGAACGTTTGCACTTTCCACCTTGCTGGGGGGACTGCTGCTTTCTGCTCCGGCTCTGGCCACGATCACACTTGTTTCTGTGGATGGGGCTTCTCGCATTGATCTGGCAACAACGGAAACCAAAACCACGCTGTATGCGGGCTTTGCCGGAACTTGCACGGCGGATGCGAATTCCACTGCGACTTGCGACAGTTGCAGTGGCGAAACGGTTTCCAGTTCCAAGCTGTGGCCGTGCAATAAGAAAAATGCCTATAACAACCTTCGTATCACGATCCGTGTTCAATCCAGCAACACGTCGGCTGTTTTGGCTGATGCCATCATTAAAGTGGGTGAAGACACGCTGACCCCTTCCATCAATCCGACTTTGGCGGATGGTATTTTGAATGTGCAGGTCACCTGGGGTGAGCTGTGCCAGAAGCTGGGGCAAAGCGGTGGATGCGTGGCGGACTTCAGCGGTGAACTTTCTGTGGGCTTTAAAACCACAACGGATTCCACAACCACCAACGATTTGATGACCTTCAAGGTGATGGGGCGAGTGGCGAAAACCGACGGCTCTGATTGGGTCTATACGAACTGTCCGACTGATGACATCACGATTCCTGCAGGCTCGGGTTACTGTTATTTCAGTGCCTATCGCGGGGATGAAAAGATTTATGCCGACCAACTGGCCCGAGCGGATGACTATCCGGCCAGCACAGCACCTGGGATCGAATACGCAGGTCCCGTGTTTTTCTATGAAAAACAACTGGATGGCGAAGACGACAACACCACGATCGCGCGCATTTCCAATGCCTCCGGTTACATCCAACTGGTGGACCCTGAAAGAGACAACCGCATCGACGGACTGGATAATGACGTCCGCTATTGCATGGTCATGGCCAATCAGGACAAGACCGGAATTGTCTCTTATTATTCTCCACTGCCGGGGACTTCTGGCGGGGTCGATGCCATCAGCCTGTGCGCGACACCTTCGAAAGTCGTCGGCCTTCTGGATGACAAAAGCTGCTTTATCGCCACGGCGGCCTTTGGCAGTGACATGGCTCCGGAAGTTCAAAGCTTCCGTGACTTCCGTAACAAGTATCTTCTTAGCAACAGCATCGGGACGAAATTGGTGAAGCTTTATTATAAGCACAGTCCTTTCTATGCGAATCTGATCGCTGAAAATGAATTTGCGAAAGCGGCAGTGCGCACGGCTTTGTGGCCTCTGCTGTTCTTTGCCCGCATGAGCGTGACTTTTGGTCTGTGGGTGACCTTGCTGTTTGCCGCTTTGGCAGGTGTGTCCGTTTATGAAATGTACCGTCGTTTTGTCGCCGGTCGCAGAACGCGGGGTGAAGCGTGAATGCCTGGCATAAGTATTTTGTAGTTCTGCTGGCCGTTGTTTCCTTCCACGCCGTCCAGGCCCAGGAACAGGGGCCGCCGCAAGAGCCTCCATTCGTTCAGGAAGAAACCGAATTCGAAGGTGAGGACCTGCAAATCGAGGACGAGATTCAAAGTGCGGCTCCCGGTAAAGAGTCCGGCACCGTGAACCTGAATGAGCAGACGCCCAGTGATTCCAAAATCGAAGAAGATCTGATGCTGGAGGAGGAAACTCCGGCTGTGGTTGAAGAGACGGCTCCGGTGGTAATTCCTGAAGAGCCTCCTCAGCAAGTGGCTCCGGTGAAGAAAACACCGCAGGTCGAAGTGGTTCGTCGTTCCAAGAGCGGTGGTGTGGAGTACATCCAGCATCCGCAGGCCGCTAAAGGCCTGATGACCATCACCAAAGATGGCGCCTACGTTTATCGTGTAAAGCCGCCTTCGGCTTCGAAAGAGTCCGGCACCTTCCGTGTCGGGATGATGGACCCTCCGAAGATTGATTCTGCTGACGGCGTGACCAACTATGATTCCATGTACGGTAGCTCGTCCCAGGCGATGTTCATGTTTGACTATGAATGGAAGCCATTCAATGGCTATGGCAGTTTGGGAATCCAGGCAGGACTTGGGTTGCTGTATGCCACAGGTCAGGGAAGATTTATCACTCCTGATCCGCAGTTCCCGAATCAGGAGGCAAAAGAGGAATATTCCTTCCTGGCGGTTCCGCTTAATGTGGGTGGGGTGTATCGTCTGGAGTGGAGTGATCGTCAGTGGATTGCACCGTATGTTTCTGCCGGGGGCACGTATATCGGTGTGGTTGAAATCCGTGACGACGGCAAGTCGCCGTCCGTGGTGGGTACGCCGGGTGTGTATGGGGCGGGTGGTTTGCTGTTTAATATCGCTGCGATGAGTGACGACACGGCCTTCACCCTGAGCTCTGAATACGGCATCAACAACCTGTGGCTGTCATTGGAATACCGCCAGTTGCAGACGTTCAGTGAAGATGTCGATTTTTCAGGCGGGATTATCGGCGCGGGCGTCACGGTCGACTACTAGGCTGGTGAAAAGGGCCCACCTCCGCGTGGGCTTCGCCTCAAAATGCCAGAGGCATTTTGTGCATCTGGACCCTTTTGACCAGCCTTTGGCTTTCGGTTTGCGGTAAAATAAAAAAAGGCGCCTCTTTCAGAGAGCGCCTTTTTTTTGTCTTCAATTTTGAAGAATCAGAACTATTTGTCAGAGCAAGCTGCGAAGTAAAGAGTTCTGTTGTGACGGTGAGTAACTGTCTGGCGGCAAGTTTGAGCGTACTCAGAGCAGTTGTATTTTACGTAAGTTTGACCTTGGCTGTCCTGGCCCATTACGTTGTTGGAATCGCACCAGCTGATGAAGTCTACATAGTACTCGTCAGTAATACGAGAGTAGTTAACGTCAGAAGCAACCGCGGAACCGGAAACAAGCATCAATACTGCGAACAATGTTTTCATGGAATAACTCCTTATTTTATTAATTTAAAAAAGTGGGACAGGAAATACGCCTTTCGCCCGTGCCGGTCAATTCCCAGTAAATGTTGTGAAAAAAGGGTAATTACCAAGTTTCGGGCGTTGCGAACAGAAAACTGGCGGAACACAGATGGTCCCGGGCTGCTTTGATTTCCAACAAGTAATTAGGGGATTTCAAAACTCTTTTGTATTTACTTCTCTAAATTGAGGAGTTTTAAGTGACCCGTCTGTATTGGATTCTGCCAGTCCTGCTTGCTTGCGTGTGTGCGCAGGCCAAAAGCTATCGTGTCCTTGCCGAGGACAACTGGCCGCCGTTTTCCTATGTGGAGAAAGGCCGGCTGCAGGGCGTGTCCGTGGATCTGGTGCAAGCTGCACTTGAACTGGAATCAGCAGAAGTCGAGCTTTTGGAAGTCCCATACCTGCGCTGTTTGGCTTTGACCGCCATCGGGAAAGAGCCAGGCTGCTTTAACTCGGCAAAAAATCAGGAGCTGGTTGAAAAATACATCTTCCCGGATGAGCACCTGTTCCGCAGCCGCGGATTGATTGTCACCAACCGCCATGTAAAAAAGACCAAATCCATCCGTGTCGTCCGTGACCTTGAAGGGGAGACGGTGGCATTACCCAGCGGTTTTCCGTTTGGGAAGGAATTCGACGATAACAAAAAGATCCTGAAGCACTTCACCGCCAATGACATGACTTCATTGAAGCTGGTGGTGACCGGCCGGATAAACTACGCCGCCATCGACGAAATGGTTTTGTACTATTACCTGCAAAGAAACCCCCAGTTTCGCGGCAAAGTGAGCACGGTTTTAGAGCTGAGCAATGAGCCCATCTATGTCCATTTTTCCCGCTCCCATCCGCAAAGCCGTGAGCTGCGTGAAAAGCTGGATCGGGGTTTAAGAAAGCTGAAAACCTCGCCGGACTATGCCCGCATCATGCAGCGCTGGCTGGGTAAGGATGTCCCTTTGGAAAACTTCCGCTAGGCGCCGGAAGTGCCTATTTTGGGTTTCCTGTCACAGGGCTGACTGGGGCCGGGGGCGGTTCTGGTCTTATAAGCAATTTAGCAGAGATAATGGGATTTTTAGGGCTTTTCTCTTATTTGCCGGTTGGTATGCCCATTGCTCTTTTTAGGGGGAACAGGAGTTCCCATGGCCATTCGCACTCTTTTCAAAAGCCTGCTTTTGATCGCTGCCGTTTCTTTGACCGGCGTTCACGCCTTTGCTGAAGACGACGCCAATCTCCTGCTTTTTGAATCCACACCCCTGCAAACAGAAAACCAGAAAGCTCCGCGCACTGACATCGCGGATGAGGCGGTGATAAAACTGGATTTGTCTGAAGTGGTGGAGGGCGAGAAAGACTTCAGCCGCAAGGCCTTTATTGCAAGAGCCCGCGCGGCGATGACAGCCGATATTCCCACAGACAAACTGTATGAATTCGAAGGCCCGCGCAGCGAAGCGGAGCTGGAAAAACTGCTGGAACTTTCTGATGCCGACATCGCCAAGTTCCTGGCCAAGAAGTCAGCGTTTCTGGGTAAGTTCGCGCGTGTGCTGTCGTTCTTCCGTGTGAAGCCGGGTAAGATCAACAAGGCTTTGAATGAACTGAACAATCGTTTTTATGAAAGTTCCCATGTTGTTTCCCGCAGTAATGTGAAGGGCGGGACGATGATGGTTTCCATCGGGGCGGGGTTGGCGCTGCCGCAAAAGGTGATGGAGGCTCTGCGTGGCAGAAGCATTGGCCGGTTCATTCCTGAATCCGGCGGGTTCTTTTATATGCTGGGACTGGGTGCAGGGGTTTCGCGCCAGGTGGGATCTGACGGCAAATCAAAAATGGTCTTTGAGATTTTCATGGATGTTGAGCGCCTGAAGAAAACCCTAACCGGTGTGGCAGAGATTTCTGCGGCAGGCACTTATGGTCTTGTGTTTGAAAAACGTGACGGGGCTTTCACGCATCAGAAAAATACAACGATGTACGGTGGGGCGACGGGAGTCTTCCGCCAAGGGCCGAATCAGTTTGGTTGGGCGGCTTCCACCGGGATGTCGATGCCTCCGGGTATTGGTATTTTCCTCGTGTATCAGGATCATGCGACCAGATACTATCTTTTCCGTATGGAGGGGTTGAAGGCGTCGCTGCCGGCTTTGAAAGGATTTAAAGACAATATCATCTCGGCCTTGAGAAACTATGCCCACTTCGGCGGCAAGATCGTCACCTGTCAGGGAGCTTTGTTCTAGGCTGTTAAAAGTTCCCGCCATCTTGCGGCCTTAAGGGGAACCTGATAGGTTCCCGCGCATGACTACTAAAGTGCGCTTTACCGTTGCTTATGACGGAACAGGATTCTGCGGCTGGCAGAAACAAAAACCCGAGGACCAGATTTCGGTCGCTCAGGTGATCGAAGAGGCCCTGTCCAAGGTCTTCAATGAAAAAATCACCCTGTTTGCCTCCGGCCGAACCGATGCCGGGGTTCATGCTCTGAACCAGGTTTGCCACTTTTCTACGCATCGCAAGATTGATCCAAGCAAGAAATGGGACCTGTGCTGGGCCTTGAACTCCCATCTGCCTCCGTCAATTGTGGCCAAGAAAGCCTGGATTGCACCGGATGACTTCCATGCGACCTTGTCGGCGACTCATAAAACCTATCGCTATCTTATAGTGAACAAACCCCGTCCCAGCGCTCATTTAAATAGATATGCGGACTGGGTGCGCCTGCCGATCAATATCGAACATTTGCAGGAAAGTTCGAAATATCTCTTGGGAAATCAAGACTTTAAAAGCTTCCAATCCGTCGGAACCCCGGTCCCGGACACGGTTCGTGAGATTTATAAGGCGGACTGGGAATGGCGTAAACCCGGTGTATTGCAGTTCACGATCACCGGTAGCGGCTTTTTAAAGCAGATGGTCCGAAATATTGTGGGGACCTCAATGTTTTTGGAACGCAAAGGCCTGGAGCCTTCAAAAATGCAGGAGATTATTGCGGCTCAAGACCGCATGAAAGCCGGTCCTCCGGCGCCCGCACAGGGCCTGTACCTGATGAAGGTTTATTATCCTCAGGACCTTGACAATAGGTGCCTAGAACTTTAAAACATCCCTTCCCGCAAAATAGTGTAAGAGCCCGTTGTTAAACTCAAACATATTTTTGCCGAACAGGCAGACGGTAAAACTGACTGTTCACAATGAAACTGGAGACTCTAAATGAAGACTTTCAATGCAAAAGCAGAAGAAGTTGAAAGAAAATGGTGGATCGTCGATGCTGCTGGCCAAAAAGTTGGTCGTGTAGCAACTCACGTAGCGACTATCCTTCGTGGTAAAAACAAAGCTATCTACACTCCTAACGTTGATACTGGCGACTTCGTAGTTGTTATCAACACGGACAAGATGGAGCTTTCTGGAACTAAGTGGCAGGACAAGAAGTACTACTCTCACACTCGCTTCTTCGGTTCTTTGAAAGAGATGACAGCAGCTCAAGCGAAAGAGAAAGATTCTACTTTCATCATTCACGAAGCTGTTCGCGGTATGCTTCCAACAAACAAGCTATCCCGTCACGTTATCATGAAAATGAAGGCATACACTGGTGCTGAGCATCCTCATGCTGCTCAAAAGCCGGCTCTATTCACCCTTCCATCTAAGAAATAATCGGAGATAGAAAATGGCAGCAGCTGATAAATTCTATTATGCAACTGGAAGAAGAAAAACAAGCGCAGCGCGTGTTTTCTTGAAGCCTGGTAAAGGCACTATCACAATCAACGGTAAAAAATCTGAAGATTATTTGACTCGTATGCAATCCCGCATGGTGATTGTACAGCCTCTTGATCTTTTGAACCAAATCGGTAAGTTCGACGCTAAAATCACTGTAGCAGGTGGTGGTGAGTCCGGACAAGCTGGTGCTATCCGTTTGGGTATCACTCGTGCATTGATCGCTTTCAATCCTGAATTCAAAGGGATCTTGAAGAAAGCTGGCTTCGTTACACGTGATCCTCGTATGGTTGAGCGTAAAAAATACGGTAAAGCGGGTGCACGCCGTAGATTCCAATACTCCAAGCGTTAATTTGCTCGGACGCATTCTTTCGAGAATTGCGAATGGAAGAAAAAAGGGAGCTTTCGAGCTCCCTTTTTTTTATCCAAAATCCCTGTCTTTAAAGCTGTCAATTTTTCTGCATACATATTATTGTTTATAATTCCCCTGGAATTGTAATTTTACTCTCATTGCAAGGCTGTCATGCGGGTGCTAGTCCTCTATATGGGGGAGGCGCTGCATGAAGAATGCTGTTGGCTTATTGCTGTTGTTCTTGGGATCTGTGGTGCAGGCCCATCAGGCTTCCATGTATGTGACAACTCCCAAAACCGTCGAAGAACGTCTTGCAGAGCTGGAAGCCAATCAGAACCTTCGTTATTTCAATCTTTCAGGCTTTTTGATTTCCACTTACGATCACATCTCGGCTGAAGAAAATGTCCCTGAAACTTTTGATAATCCGGATCTGCAGTACCTGCGTTTGCGTCTTTCTTTGAATGCGGATGCCGAGATCAATCCGCAAATTCGCGTCTACACCCGTTTGACAGCGACGAAGTTCATGAACAACTGGCGTTCGCAAGGTGGTGATCCCACCTACATTCATGATGTTGAAGGGGTGTATTCGAATTCGGGTTCTTTGATTTACCTGGAAAAAGCCTATGTGGATCTTTCCTGCCCTGAATCCATTTGGACCCTGTCGGTGGGACGACTGCCGACGGTGAATGGCAGCCCGGAACATTTCTGGGATATGCTGCCCAGACAGGGAACTTATCCGCTGCTGACCTTTGATGCTCCGTTGGACGGAGTTGCGGTCACCTTCCGCGCGGATTCACATCTGCCATTGAATCATGAACTGGCGGTGCGCGTGCTTTACACTCCTTTCACCGATGTGGTGTGGGGTGGAAACAGAAAGTTTTTGCGTCCGCCGACTGATGACACCAATGCTGGTGTTCAGGTTGGTGATGACACTGAAACACTGATCAATATGGGTTCGGTACAGCTTGATTACACGTTGAAGAATCAGTCGTGGACGGATGAGCTGGGTGCGATTCTTCAGTACTATAAAAGTGGACGTTTGCCGTTTTCAACGGGGGCGGGCACTTCAGACCTGAATCTGCAGGGTGATGGTCTGACAGCATTGCTTGAGCTGAACAGCATCGCGCAGACGGCTTTGGATGTATCGCTCAGTCATACTTACACCAACACGATCAGTGATGGGCTGCTGGCTCCGGGGCTGGGGTTTGGGACGGATCAGGATTACGGGACCAACTATGGCAGTCTGACCTTGCTTTCAACGCGCTACCGTTTTCAGAACTGGGCGCTGGGTTTGGAGTGGCTGACCAGTTCGGGTGTGCCGTTTTATTTCTCTGCTGCGCCCGAGGATCTGACCCGGTTTTATTCAACACCTGGTAACAGTGAGCATTTGTATGTCACGACCAAGTGGATGAGTCTGGTGACTTTGCGGGCAGGCTATCGCCAGCAGAATTATTCAGCCACTCCCATTGGGTTTGGACCCGTGCAAAGCACGGATCGTGTATTGAAAACTTATTACCTCAGTCTAAGAACGGATTTCTAATGGATGGGGTTATGATTTTCTTATCAGTATTTATGACGATAACCGTGGTGCTGGGGCCCACGTCCGCCTATGCCGGCAAGGTGGAATCCATTCAGGAAGTCATTGAAAAGGAATGTAAAAAAAAGATCAGCTATGAAGAGGCCCTGTCCATGATTCGACCGCTGTATCTGACATGTGTGCCGGGCACGAAGGTGACCGTGTATGAAAGTTGTCAGGTCAAGTGCCTGAAATCCAACGCGGGTGCCGTCATTGGACGATAAAAAAAACGCCTCTTTCGAGGCGTTTTTCATTTCATTTTGAAAGCTCTGTTAAGAACAGATTACTTCGTGCAAGACAATGGGTAGATGTTGCCGTTAGCAGCCAGGAAGCCACCGAAAGTACCATCAGACTCAAGGCTCAAGCCCAGGAAGCCGGTGTTTTTGATAACGCCGTCAACTTGAGAAGACTTTTCAGTCAAAGCCAGGATGTTCAGGAAACCGTTTTGAAGCTGCTGAGCGATAGTGCCTTTGTCCATCTGAGAGAAGAACATCATGTTGCTGGAGCGCTCGATCAGGTTCACCATCACGAAGTCAGCAGACTGGTCATCAGCAAGGTCAATCGCCAAAGTTACAGCGTTAGTTTCAGAAGGAACTACGCAAGTCATGATTCTTGTGTCTGCCATAGCAGAAGAACCGAAAAGAACCAAAGCAGCCATAAGTAGCTTTTTCATTTAATACCCTCCTATAGGTAAACGCAGGGAGGCTATTTCAGTGTGCTGGACCATGCAATGCAAATGCATCGCACTATTTGTCTAGGCTCTCACGCAATGTTCCACATTGGACGCAAGGCTGGTCCTAGTACTAAGTCTTAAGTGCTCTGATTTAAAGGACTTATTCATGTTTATTAGATTATTCTTAGTGTTAACGAAATTTTGCGTAAGGAACATCTGTGAAGAGCTTGATTTCATCTTTGGTCGTCATCTTAGGTTGCCAAACTGCCATTGCACAAGAGGCAGCAAAACCCACCCCTCCAGAAACAGCGCCCGTGGCGGCTTCTGCCGAGACCACGGAAAAACCCGAGAAAAAAGAAACTGAGTTCACAAGACCTCTGTTCTTCTCTGTTGTGGATCAAGAGCTGAAGATCAAAAATCCCGTGGTCGAATACGACTTGAAAAAATCCAAAGGCAAGCAGCTCGATATCGGCGGGCTGGTGTTTGACAGTCAGTCTTTGGCGGCCAAAGTTGAAAACAACACTTTGAATCTGACGTGGAATCATGAACTGGTTCCCGGCGGTGAAGTGTCTGTGATCAGTCAGCAGGGGAAAGAGCTGTGGAAGCAACCCGTGAAAGGCACGGGCACCTGGTCCTCTGCAGCGATCGATGAAAGCAAAGGTCCTCAGTGGAAGGACGGCGAGCGTTTCCGTTTCTGTCTGCGTGCGGAAGCCGGCAAAGGCTATTCCAGCATTTGCTCCCAGTGGTACGGTGTTGAGATCAAAGACGGCAACGTCCAGATCGGGGTAACCAAGTCTGAAGCCAGCCCGCGTGTGATCTTCCAGAATGAAGAAAAGAAATTGCAAGGGGCTGAGGAAGTGGCCGTGGGAACACCGGTACAGTTCCTGGCGACCCTGGACTCTGATGCGACTTATGAATTCGTCTCTGAGCCAGTGGCTCCGGTGATTCGGGACATGATCGAATCTGAAAAGAAAGCCGGTGACGTGACTCTGACTGGTGATATGCCAAGACCCTTGAAGCTGGAGTCCGAAAATATCGTTGGTGAAGACTATGGTGCAGTGACCAAGATGCTGGGTTTTGAAAGCACGATTGGCGCCCGCGCTGACATGTGGCAGGCGGATGTGAACCAGAAAAATGCCCGTCTGGTTTTGCCGGGTAAATCCGGCGGGGTGTTTGTCTATAATTTGGAAATCACCGAACCGCCCCGTCAAAAGGACCGCCGCTTTATTTCCACCCGCGCTTTGAAAGGCACTTATCTTTCCAAGGATCAGATGCCCGTGCGTGACATGGAAGACAACGTCACCGTCTGGAACTTTGAAACTCCTCAGAAGTTTGCCATGAACACGGCGACTTTGGATGTGCCGGGCGAAAAGGCCACGCACAAATCTTACTTGGAAATCTATCGTGCCGGTGCAGGCGAGGCCAGCTTGCGTCTGACGGGTGTTGTGACCAGTGATTCTGATTATGTGGTTCTGGGTGAAGGCCACGTTTCGTGGTGGTTCAATGATCTGTTTGGCTGGCAGAACTACTGGTTGTCCAAACAGCGCTGGGGAGTCAGTGCGAAGTATTTCACGTCCCTGACGAATCTGCCGGCTTCCACAGCGGGCGGCAATTCTGAAGACGTAAAGCTGGCGGTGATGGATGCGGATTTGCGCTATCGTTTTACTCCGGGTCTGTGGGAAAAAGATGAAACTCTGGGATTGATCGTGGCTTACGAGGCGATGACGTTGGGAGACAGCAATGTGCCGAAGATCGGCGCAGGTTTGTTCTGGGCCCGGTCCATGCCGCGTGCGATTGATTACTGGTTCTCCAAGATTCCGTTCATGAACTATCCAAAATGGGTGGACATGGAATTTATCAAATACTTCTCGTCCACCGACAGCGACATCACTCTGGGTGATGACTATGTGCTGAACTTCCACGGGAAGGTTTTGTGGACTCCGCGCTTCTTCGGTGAAGCCGGGTTTGGTCTGAAGAACTACTATTATGAAAAGAACTCTGACGGTTCCGGCGCGAAGTTGACCACTTTCTATGGCACTGTTGGATTGGGTGTGAACTTCTAATACGGGGCGAATGAAAAAGAAGCTGACCTTTGTCCATTTATTCCTGCTGAATCAGCTGGTGACAACCCTGGTGCTTTTGACGGTGCTGGGGGTGTATGGCACGCATCTTTTCATTCAAGAACAGCGGGCCATCCGCGAACGCATGGAACCGGCTTCCGCCCGGGAAGTCGACCGCATCAATAATGATTTTGCCACGCTGGAAGCCAATGTTCAGCGACTGAAAAGCATGGTCGAACTTTTCGATGTGATGCCCAAGGGCACGCGAGTTGAAAAGTTCCGCCAGTTTGCCTCGGCCACAATTGCCAGCCACAGCACTCAGTTTAATGCCTGGGTCGCTTTGGGGCCTCGTCTGGCGCGGGAATACATGGGGCGTGAGGCCTACGTTTATGTCGTTCACCGCGATTATTCCCTGTTTGCCAATCCCAAATACAATGACCCATCCACCTTTGTGGCGGAAGTCTTCGCGGAACCCGGTTACGACAAGGATCCCGATGTTCAGTGGTGGTGGATGAACGAAAAGAATTCCGGAGTGAATTATTCGGATTTCTATTTCGACAAGGGCTACATGGAAAAAATCATGTTCAGCACCTCCACCGGGATCTTCAGCAATGGCGGAAAGCTTGAAGCCGTGGTGGGGATTGATACTTTGGCCGGGGACATCGCACACCGCCTGGGGGTCTTTAAGCTGGGTGAAACCGGGGGTGCCTTGATCGTGGATGAACACGGTCGTCCGGTGCTGCCTTTGATTGCCAAGGACACGCCGGTGCTGGGCTTTAAATATCTGCGGGCTTTGAATCAGGATGAATTCAAGGCGATGCCCAAGCTTTCGCAAAAAGTTTTTAATATACAGAACCAGCGCCAGCTTCAGGAATTTCCCGGGGCGGATGGCAAAACCTATCTGACCTATTCCCGTCCGATTAAAGGAAAGCCATGGCATCTGGTGATCTATCAGGAAAAGACAGAGGCTTATTCCGGATTGTACTTCCGTTTGTTCTTCTTTGGTTTTGTGTCCCTGGTGGCTTATGTCGTTTTCACCCTGATGGTGTGGATGACCGGAAAGTACGTGATCGCGCAGGACAAAGAGGCTTTGGCCCGCTTGCAGGATTCCCGCGATCGTGCGGAAGCCGCAACCCGTGCAAAATCCCTGTTCCTTTCAACCATGAGCCACGAGATCCGCACGCCATTAAATGCGATGCTGGGGTCGGCAGAGCTGTTGAATGAAACGCATCTGAATTTCGAGCAAAAAGAGCTTTTGATCTCGTTGCAAAGTGCCGGGGATACGCTGCTCAGCATGCTGAATAATATCCTGGATTTTTCAAAGTT
This sequence comes from Bdellovibrio sp. BIS2, assembly GCF_055398295.1. Lineage (NCBI taxonomy): Bacteria > Pseudomonadati > Bdellovibrionota > Bdellovibrionia > Bdellovibrionales > Pseudobdellovibrionaceae > Bdellovibrio > Bdellovibrio sp. BIS2. The sequence goes on from NZ_AP035879.1 coordinate 468,946, forward strand.
TGAATCAGGCCGCATGCAGCTCGAAAGTCGGGAATTCCTGTTAAGCGATCTGGTGCGTGAGGTTCAGGCGCTGATCAGCACTTCGATCCTGCGTAAAAATCTGCAGTTCACTTTCCATCCGCCGGAACATGACCGCTTGATTGTGGGGGATTCCCTGCGTTTGAAACAGGTTCTGATGAATCTGCTGGGAAATGCGGTAAAGTTCACCGACCGTGGTGCAATTGAACTGACGGTGCAGCCGTATCCGGGAAAAGAGCCGGGTAAAGAAGTCATCTTCTTTGAGGTCAAGGACACCGGCATTGGTATCGCCAAAGAAAACCTGAAAAAAGTCTTTGATGAATTCGGGCAGGAGGATTCTTCCGTCACCCGTCGTTTCGGGGGCACGGGCCTGGGTTTAAGTATTTCTCAGAAGATTGTGCATCTGATGGGGGGCGAGCTTTACTGTGAAAGCCGTCAGTTTGTGGGATCCCGTTTCCATTTTTCGATTCAGGTGACATCACGACGGGCAGAGCTTTGGAGCACGCGATTTAATCTGGAACTGGCTCCGCCGCCCCAGGTGGTGCAACCAGGGTCCGAGACGGGGCGAAAGAGCATTCTGATTGTTGATGACATGGAAGAAAACCACACCCTGCTGAAAGCCTATATCAAGCGCCTGGATTATGTGACCACGGATTCGGCCTACAACGGATATGAATGTCTGGAGATGTGGGAGCGGGGTCATTACGACATGATCTTTATGGATGTGCAGATGCCGAAGATGTCGGGTCTGGACACCATCCGAAAGCTGCGCGAGATCGAGCGGGCCCGCGGCCTGCGCCGCACACCTGTGGTGGTGATTTCCGCCAACAGTTTCACCGAAGATATTGAAAAAAGCCTGATGGCCGGGGCAGACCAGCACTGTGGCAAACCCGTGCGCAAGCAGACCGTTCTGGAAATCGTTCAAAAATACTGTGCAGAAGACATCGAAACAGCCCCTGCAAACTCTTAAGACAGCGTTAAGTTTCTAACAGCTTATCCCGATATTACGAAGGTCCGACCGCGGAACGGATCTTGCCTCTATTCATATTGAAACGGGCAAACAGGGGGAATTCATGACTAAACGTTTGGCACTGCTGACCGGGACTGTGTGTCTCATTCTGGGATTCCAGAACTGCAGTCAGAACTCGCTTCAGACATCTGAAATGGCATCATTGAATGATGTTTCTGTGGCACTTCCTCCCTCCGGTGGTGGTGATTCCGCAAGTACTCCCGCCAAAGTCACTTATGTTGAAATTCCCAATGTGTCTGACACCGTGGTTGAAGGCGTCGCTGCCAAAGCCAGCGAGCTGGGTCAGTATCGACTGGTGATTGCGACTGATTCAGGCCGCATTCAACTGGTGGATGAAGTGAACACGGTTATTCAGGAACGCTGTCTGTCTGCGGGCAGTCTGTCGGAACTGAAAACAATCCTGAGCGGTTCTTCCGTGTGCGCAGCCCCGGTGAAATCCGCTGACATGTGCGCGATGAGATACAAACCGGCCTATGCGTCTTTGTACGCCAATGAAACGCGTGTGAATCTGGGGGAAGAAAAGGATTCCTGCGGGACAGGTCTGAAAGATCTTTGTGGAGGCCTGGCCGATGTGTTCCAAGCCTATGTTTCCCACGTTCGTAACAACTGGACAGCGATGAACTGCGAGTAAGCAGAAAAAGAAAAAGGGCCCGAAGGCCCTTTTTTTTGGTCTTAAAGACCCAACATGGATTTCACTTTGCCGAAGGCTTCGTTCAGTTGCGCACGGTTCGGTGCAGCCCCTTGAGCGAAGTCTGGACGACCGCCACCTTTACCACCCATCACACCCGCGACCTCTTTCAGAAGATCACCGGCTTTGGTTTCGCCGGAAATTTCTTTCGATACGCTGACGATGATCGGATGGCTGCCATCACCCTGACCGACAACAACGACGATGCCGGACTGGATTTTGTTTTTTAGGTGATCAGTGACTTCTGCCAGAACCTGACGGTCATCCAAAGGAACATCGGCCAGAACCAGTTTCGCCGAAGCACCTGCTTTGGTTTTGAAGGTCAGCGCATTTGCTGCCAGGTCATCCACGTTCACCTGACCGCCCTGAAGCTTCTTCATTTCTTTTTCAAGCTGTTTCACCTGATCTTTCAGGGACTCCACACGATTTGCCAAAGTGGCCGTTTCGCCGGTGGTTTCCAGATGCTTGATGTAGTGCGGGCTTTTTTGGAAGCCAGCCGCCGCCAAAGCATCATCCAGATGGGTCACAGCACTCATCATGTACTGAACAGCATTATCAGCCGTGATCGCCTCAATACGGCGAACACCCGAGCTGACACCTGCTTCTGAAACGATTTTGAACAGACGGATCTCAGAAGTGTTCTTCACGTGAGTACCACCGCAAAGCTCGCACGAGAAATCACCCATGGTCAGAACGCGCACGTCGCTCGCATACTTTTCACCGAACAAAGCCATCGCACCTTTTTCAAGGGCTGCCTTGTGGGACATCATCTCGGTCTGCACCGGATTGCAGCGGGCGATCTGTTCATTGACCAGATCTTCGATCTTTTTGATTTCTTCAGAAGAAACCGGTTTGTTGTGAGTGAAGTCAAAGCGGGTTTTCTGGGAATCAACCAAAGATCCGGCCTGAGTCACGTGAGTGCCCAGAACCTTGCGCAAAGCCGCGTGCAACAAGTGAGTTGCCGAGTGGTTCGCAGCCGTGTTGCGTCTTTCAACCGGATCCACCCCGGTGACGACCGCAGTGCCCACTTTGAAGGAGCCGTGTTCGATTTCAACGTGGTGAAGAACGATATCGTCGATCTTCGTGGTGTTGATCACGCGGGCACGGTTGGTGTCGTTCATGATGTAACCCACATCACCAGCCTGACCGCCACCTTCACCATAGAAAGTGGTCGCATTCAGAATCATCAGACCGGTGTCGCCGGTTTTTAGTTCCTGAACTTCGGCCTGACCGTTGGAAAGGCCCATGACTTTGCCGTCGCCGATCGTGCCTTCATAACCCAGGAACGTCACGGATTTGCCGGATTGAAGATAGTCTTTGGCAAACTTGATCATGTGCGCCTCATCAGCGCCCATGGATTTGCCTTTCCAGCTGGCTTTGGATTTTGCGCGGTTGTCTTCCATTTCCTTTTCAAACGCGGCTTCGTTCACTTCGATGCCTTGTTCGTTGGCGATCACGCGGGTCAAATCCGCCGGGAAGCCGTAAGTGTCATACATGCGGAAGACCACTTCGCCGGAAAGCTCTTTGATGCCTTTGGATTTGGCTTTTTTCAGTTCGTCTTCCAGGATCGCGGTGCCTTTGTCCAAAGTGGCGATGAAGCGGTCTTCTTCGTCACGGATGGTGTTCAGGATGTGATCGCGGCGGGTTTTAAGTTCCGGATAAACCGCGCCCATGCTTTCAATCAAAGCTTCCGCCATGCCTGGCAGGAAGGATTTGTCGGCAGAAAGCTTGCGACCGTAACGGATCGCACGTCTCATGATACGGCGAAGAACGTAACCACGGCCTTCATTGGATGGCAAAGCGCCGTCCGCAATCAGGAAGGAAGTGGAGCGGCAGTGATCGGCTAGAACGCGCAAAGCGGCGGTGGTTTCAGCCGCTGCCGGGTTTTTCGCCAGCACTTCTTTGTCAGAGATGTATTCGATGTTCCCGATCTTGCACGCCAACTGAATCATTGGCTGGAACAGGTCGGTGTCGTAATTGTTGAACACTCCCTGCATGGCTGCAGACATACGCTCAAGACCACCACCGGTGTCAACAGACGGCTTTGGCAGCGGAGTCAATGTGCCCGGAGGGTTTTCGAAGTACTGCATGAACACCAGATTCCAGATTTCAACGAAACGGTCTTCACCGGCTTCGATGCCTTTGAATGGATCAGAAATAGTGCCGGCTTTAGGCCCGTGATCATAGAAGATCTCGGTGCACGGACCGCACGGACCGGTGTCGCCCATTTTCCAGAAGTTGTCTTTGTCAAAGCGGAAGATGCGCTCGCGTGGCACGCCTTCCTGGTTGTGCCAGATGTCGGCCGCTTCATCGTCAGAGATGTGCACGGTCACATAAAGCTTTTCTTTTGGAATCGCCAGTTCCTTAGTCAGGAATTCCCACGCAAAATGAATGGCGTCTTTTTTGAAATAGTCACCGAAAGAAAAATTCCCCACCATCTCAAAGAACGTGTGGTGACGGGCCGTGAAGCCCACGTTTTCCAGGTCATTGTGCTTACCGCCGGCGCGCACGCACTTTTGTGCGGTCACGGCGCGGGAATAGTCACGCTTTTCAAGACCCAGGAAAGTGTTCTTGAACTGATTCATTCCGGCGTTGGCGAAAAGCAACGTGGGATCATTTTCAGGAATCAGGGAAGAGGACGGAACCACTTTGTGTCCGTTCTTTTCGAAGTATTTGATAAAGGCGTTTCTGATCTCAGAGCTTTTCATAAATAACCTTTCTTACGGTCTCAGAATCGAATCCACGGGAAGCCAGCAACCGGCCCACTCGGGCTTTTTCCTCTCGGGAAAAATTGTGGTCTTCGTCGTACTTATTTTTGACAATCGCCAGCGCCTTTTCAAGCTCCAAAGCGCGATCTGTCTCAACAGCGGGAAGACCTTTTTCCTTCAGGTAGTTGTTGATGTAATAGATGCCCTTGTTACGGCGATGAAGCATGTCGGCCAAACGATGGGCCAGGTCGACGGGGTCGCCCAGCCAGCGGTTGTCTTTGGCAAACTCGATGGCTTCATCGATGATATCCCCCACGTCCTCTTCGTCTGAGAACTTCTCTTTCAATTTGGTGCGAAGTTCTTTTTCGGAATGGTCCCGGCGAGCGATCATGTCCATGACCTTTTTCTTGGCGGCTTGTCGGGTTTTCAGGGGATCTTTCTCTCGGGACATAGGGGAAATTAATACCCCGTTTTTTAAGCCTTGCGAAGGATAATTTCAGTCAGTTCGCAATAAGTTCCCAGACGCAGTTGCGGTCCCCAGTAACCCGTTCCCTGATTGACATAGAGCTGCATAGCTCCGACCTGATAAAGCCCCTTGGCATAGCGTTCAAAGAACACGATCAGCCAGTTCCACGGGAAGAACTGTCCGCCGTGGGTGTGGCCGGAAAGCTGTAAGTCCACCCCCAGTTTTTCAATATGCGGGGCCAGGGACGGCTGGTGGGACAGAAGAATTTTAAAGGTTCCCGGGCGCAGTTGGTGGGCGACCTTTTCAAGCTCCGGCCCCTCTTGGCGAAAGTGCAGGGCGGCCGGGTCGGGAATGCCCGCAATCTGCAATTGGGCCTTGCCGAAGTTCAGGGTGGTGGCCTGATTGATCAGCACATGGAATCCCAGCGACCGGAAGGCCTGAAGTCCCTTCGGGGCATCCCAGTAATATTCGTGGTTGCCGGGAACATAATAGATTCCGTGGGTGGCGCGCATGTCTTTCAGGATTTCAAACTCGGCCTGATGTTTTTCAATGAAACTGTCCAGAATGTCGCCGGTGAAGACAACCAGGTCCGGCCTCATGGCGTTGACCTGATCAACCAGTTTTTGCACCAGACGCAGTGGCAGGCTGGGGCTGATATGCAAATCCGTGATGTGCACGATGCGCAGGCCTTCCAGTTCAGAGGGAAGGTTGGCAAAAGAAATCGGCATGACTTTGGCGCGGGCCCCGCGGCGGACGATGGCATTTCCCAGGGCGATCATCGCCACCGGCAGTCCCATCAGGGCGGCGGTGGCCTGGGAGCTGTAAAGGGTGTCCAGGGAAATCCACGAGCCGCTGATCTTGTCAGCAAAGGCCAGCAGATCGCGCAGAATCACCAGAGTGATCAGAAAATTGATATAGGCCATGACAGTCAGGGAGCCATTCAAAAGACGGTCCCGCCATGGATTGACGTCCAGCTTTTTTTCTTTCCAGAAGAAGAGGAAAGTTCCGATCACCAAAGCGAACAAGAACGCGAGAAGGCTCACAACCAAAGTTGTTTCCTGCCACGAAAAGTCTGTAAAGCGGGTCAACTGGTGAGAGACATAGACAAAGATCGCAAGAATAAGAGTGCTGGCAACTGTACGAAAAATTCCCATGGATTTTTTTATCACAACTGCCCTGTTCTTGCACAGTCCAATGTAGAAACACAGATCGGCGAGTCGAGGAACAAATGATAATCTTGGAAAATCGCGGGAGGTTTGTATGAGTTTTCGTAATGAATTTGAGCAGGCGAGGGACTTTCTGATTCTGCACCGTTCAGACTATAAACATGCTTACAGCCAGTTCCGCTGGCCCCGCTTTGATGATTTCAACTGGGCCCTGGATTACTTCGACCCGATGGCTGAGGGCAATACCAAGATCGGTCTTTGGCTGGTGGATGAAGTCGGACATGAAAAGAAGTTCAGTTTCAGCGAAATTTCAAAACGCTCCAATCAAGCCGCGAACTTTATGCGAGCCAAAGGCCTGCAAAAAGGGGATTCGGTCTTTCTTTTGATTGAAGATGATGCGGCCCTTTGGGAAATCATGCTGGCCGCCATGAAAATCGGCGCGGTGATTGTTCCGAACAACCCACTGTTGTCCCAACAGGAGCTGAAAGAACGGCTCAATCGCGAAAAAATCAAAATGATTGCCACCACGAAAGCGCATACGGAAAAGTTTGATGTGACTTCCTCAGGGGTGATTTCGGTGGTTGTGGATGCGGAAGTGGACGGCTGGATTTTTTATCCGGAAGTGTACAAAGAAAGTGCGGAATTCGAAGTCAGCGAACGCACGAAGGCCACCGATCCTCTGTTCCGGTATTTTACTTCATCGAACACGGTGAAACCAAAAATCGTCGAGCATAGCCACGCGGGCTTTACGGTGGGTCATCTTTCGACAATGTATTGGATGGGATTGCATCCGGGGGATGTGCATCTCGGAATCAATTCTGCTGGTTGGGCCATGCATGACTGGAACTCATTCATTGCTCCATGGAACGCCGAGGCCACGGTTTTTGTGTTCAAGGAAAAACGATTTAATGCCAGTCTGATTCTGGATGTGCTGGATGAATACCCGATCACCACCTTCTGCGCGCCACCAACGGTGTGGCGCATGCTGTGCCAAGAGGACCTGGGTTCGTATGACGTGCACTTGCGCGAAGCCCTCAGCACCGGTGAGCCCTTGACTGCGGATCTGATTTCAAAAGTCCATCATGCGTGGGGTTTGTTCATCCGCGACGGCTATGGTCAGACCGAGTCCGCGACCCTGATTGGCGTGCCCCCGGAAGAAAAGGACAGCTTCGGCACTTCCGGGAAAGCCTTGCCTGGTTTCAAAATCGCGTTGCTTAACGACAAGGGTGAAGAGACCGACAGCGGGGAAATCTGTGTGGATATCTCTGACAGTCCCTGGGGTTTGATGTCGGGTCTGGATTCTTCACAAAAGTATTATCACACCGGGGATTCCGCGTATTTGGACAATATGGGGAACTTTACCTACTGCGATCGTATCGACGGTTTGTTTAAATCCTCAGACTATCGCATCAGTCCGTTCGAGATTGAGTTTGTCTTGAAAGAATTTCCTGCCATTCGAGAAGCGGTGGTCATTCCCAGCCCGGACCCCATTCGTGAAAACGTGCCGAAGGCCTTGATCACTGTCAGCAAAGGCGTCGAACCCAGCAAAGAGCTGGCGTTGGATATTATGAACTTTGCACGCATGCGTCTGTCTCCATTTAAACGTATACGCCGTGTGGAGTTCATGGAAATTCCCAAGAACACTTCCGGCGAAGTGCTCCGTTCGGATTTGGTAAATCTGGAGCGCGAAAAAAGGAAAAGTGGAGAAAAAGCCCCTTATGAGTTCTGGGAAGAGGATGCCAAGATCGTCATCCCTGACACGTGGGCGCAAGAACTGCCTTGAGTTTAGTCTTGTTACAAGACTGAAAGGGTGAGGCCTTCTTGTTCGTTCTTTGTTGAATCGCTGTTATGATTACTGTGTGAAAACACGGTTACTCATACTGCCAATTATCATTTTCTGCTTCTCTGCGGTGGCGTCAGCAAAAGACTGCGGTCGCCGCTTCCGAATTATCGTCAACAACTATGCTCCGCTATTTGATGTGAACAATGAAGGTCATGTTCATGGGCTGACATTTGAATTTATGAATGAACTGTCAGTTCGTCTGGGCTGCATTGTTTCTCAGGCCCCAATGGATGCCCCGCGCATGCACGATGATTTTAAAAACTGGCGCGCTGACATCGTGGGCTTGGTGATTCCTTCTGAAAAATTTCGTTCTTCCGGCGAATATGTTCCGGTGTATTCAACAGTTCGCAAGCTGTTGGTGAACAAAGCCTTCTATGATCCTGCACGCAGTATCGCGGACTATATCAAGGACGGGCGGATCAAGTTCGGTGATCAGATCGGGACAAGATTCTTTTTGAAGCTTGCCGAAAAAGATCTGCTTATCGGAGCGGGCCGAATTGTCGAATATCCAAGCCCGGCAACCGGCTATCGTCAGGTTGTTTCGGGGCGCGTTCAGGCGATGTTCACTTCGCCAGCAGTGTACAACCACTATCAAAAAGTGATTCCTGATTTTAATCAGAATGTGGTGGCGGTTCCGGATCCTGAGTACGAGATGCAGGGGGGAATTTATCTTTCATTAAGAAGAATTTCGAAGTCCGAAGCAGAGCAAATAAGAAAAGCCATCAGTGACATGAGAAAAGACGGCACCCTTCGCCGGATTGTCGCAAAATACACTTCCGCTGAAGATATGGTTTATTATAAAGACCTTTAGGTTGCCCCTGAAGGGGTTCTCGTATTAACTCAAGTTAACTGGAGAACCCCAATGAACTTATCCGCATATTCCTCTTTGGATTTAAATGGAAAAACCGCCGTCGTCTGCGGAGCTTCCGGTGGCATTGGCGAAGCTGCTGCCACACTGCTCGCGCAGCGCGGGGCACGCATTATTGCGGTGGCTCGCAATGAAGAGAAATTGAAAGGCCTGATGTCATCTCTGGCAGGCTCTGGTCACCGTTATCTGCTGGCGGATTTGGGGGACACGGAATCCTTAAAAACCAATGTCCTTGCTCCTTTGGCATCGGAAACTGTGCACATTCTTTTGAACAACACCGGTGGTCCCAAGGGCGGGCCTTTGCATAAGGCGTCTGTTGAGGAATTTGATCAGCCTTTGCGTGCGCATTTAAAAGCCTCTCATCTGCTGGTGCAGGCTGTTTTGCCGTCCATGCAGAAGAATCACTATGGTCGCATCATCAATGTTATTTCCACTTCCGTAAAAACTCCGATCCCGAATCTGGGCGTCTCCAACACCGTTCGTGGTGCGATGGCGAGCTGGTCAAAAACTTTGGCCGGTGAACTTGCGGGCTTTGGTGTGACGGTGAACAACGTGTTGCCGGGATATATTCGCACCGACCGTTTCAGAGGTCTGGTGGATGCTTCGGCGAAAAGTACAAATGCCAGTGTCGATGAAGTGGAAGAGGCCTGGAAGAAAACCATTCCGGCAGGAAGAATCGGAGAGCCTCAGGAGATGGCCGAGGCAATTGCCTTTTTGGCCAGTCCCGCCGCCGCGTACATCACCGGAATCAATCTTCCTGTGGATGGCGGCAGAACTCCGGCACTTTAAAGGTGGGGGAGTTAGATCCCCACTCCCATGATCGCTTTCATTTCTTTTAAAGTCTGACGGGTTTTTTCCTGAGCTTTCAGGGAACCTTCTTTGCAGATTTTCAGAACCGCTTGCGGGTCCTGAGCGTACTGGGCACGACGTTCACGCATGGGTGCGATGATCGTGTTCAGAACTTCAGTCAGGCGCACTTTCAAAGTGCCATCACCCAAACCGCCGCGCTGATAGTGTTCTTTCAAAGCTGCGACTTCATCTTTTCTTGGGTCGAAGACATCCAGGAAACTGAAGACGACGTTGCCTTCGACTTTGCCCGGATCTTCAATGCGGATGTGACCTGGATCGGTGTACATCTTCTGAACTTTCTTTTTGATGGTGTCTGCATCGTCGGAAAGATAGATGGCATTCCCCAGGGATTTACTCATCTTCGCTTTGCCGTCGATACCCGGCAGGCGACCCGCCACACCCGGCATGCCTTTGACCGGCTTGAAGAAATCCGTTTTGTAGATGTGGTTGAAACGCTGGGCGATTTCGTTGGTCTGCTCGATCATCGGGTTTTGATCTTCACCGGCTGGAACCAGGTTCGCCTTGAAGCCCAGAATGTCAGCGGCCTGGCTTACTGGGTAAGTCAGGAAACCTGCAGGCAAGGATTTTTCCAGATTCTTCTGCTGGATTTCGGTTTTCACGGTTGGATTTCTTTCCAGACGTGCCACGGTCACCAGATTCATGAAGTAAGTGGTCATCTCAAACAGTTCCGGCAATTCGGATTGAACAAAGATGGTGCTTTTTGCTGGATCAATGCCGGCCGCCAGATAGTCCAACGTCACTTGCAAGATGTTGTCGCGAACCTTGGTTGTATCATCATAGTTGTCGGTCAAAGCCTGAACGTCAGCGATGATGATGTATTGATCGTGGGAATCCTGAAGATCCACGCGGTTTTTAAGAGATCCAACGTAATGACCAAGATGGAGGGGACCTGTTGGGCGGTCGCCCGTAAGAATGATTGGTTTCATAAAAAATCTATAGCATTAACAGGAGTGGCTGGGAACTGAGATCTGGCAAGAAAATAGGTCGGCCCCGAGAGTCTTAGAGGTGAAACCAAACATTTTAGTTTCCGGCGTTTGATCTACAACTGAATGGCTACCAGGGTGTCTACGAAGTAGAGCAAGCTAGCCAGCAGAATCATCCAACGAATCATGGGGCCTCCGTGAAGGCAGTATGCGAAAAGGGCTTGCATAAGTCGAATCGCTAATTTTGATGGAACCCATAAGTTTTTCGCACTGAGACATAGATCCTTGCGTCCAACCTGAAAACCAAATGGATAGTGGTTCGTTGTTTATTTCGAGTTCAGGAAGTTCTTGGCTTTGATCTTGCCTGGGTTGGGGCCGGAGGGCTTTAGTCTTCGGGTATGAACTCTCAAGGCGCTGAGATCTATAACAGTCAGAACGGGTGCTACTATGCGTTTCGCCCTTTTTCCATCGAGCGTGATTTTGATGTGTACTACAAGTGGATGCATCAGAAGTATGTTTCGCAGTGGTGGAATCTGGCGAAAACCCGGACCGAGCTTGAAGCCCATCTGATCAGCGAACTTTCCGACAAACATCAGGATCTTTTCATCGGTTTTATTGATGGCCGCCCGGTCAGCTATTGGGAGCGTTACTGGCTTCAGGACGACATCCTGGGGAAGTACGTCGACAGCCGTCCGTTTGATCAGGGTTTGCATTTTTTGATCGGAGAAACCGCTTATCTGGGGCGCACTTACACGCCGTCGCTGATCGCCGCGTTCTTAAAATTCCAGTTCGAGGAAACCCGCACCCAGCGCATTTTTGGCGAGCCCGACATCCGCAACCGCAAGGTCCTTCGCTATGCCGAAGAAACGTGTTTTGAAATGCAGGGGATTGTTGAAATGCCCGAACGTGCGTCGGCCGTGATGGTCTGTCGTCGTGATAATTTCTTCGCCAAGTATTCGGCAAAACCGGGGAAACTGTGGGCGGCTTCAGTCCGGGAATCGGGGCCGGTTTCTGAACCTTCTTTAATGCTCTGACGCTTCTCATTCTGCATTGCAAGGCCTCGGGGTCCGGCGTACCTCATCGGTATGGTGACAAACTTTCTGATACAACTTGCGACTCTGTTTGGTGTGGGCCGTTTTCCTAAAGGGCCGGGCACTGTCGGCACCCTGGCGACCATTCCAATTGTCATTCTTTTAAGCAAATTGGGTCCTTTGGTTTACATGGGGGCGGTGATTTTGCTGCTCCCAGTCGGAATTGCGGCCTGCGAGGCTTACGAACGTTCCAAGGGCGGTCATGATCACAAAGAGATCGTAATTGATGAGGTTTTGGGTTTTCTGATCACCATGGTTTGGATGCCTATGACATGGCAGGCCATTTTAATCGGTTTTGCCCTGTTCAGATTGCTGGACATCACAAAGCCTTTATTCATAGGATATTTAGATAAGAAGATCCAAGGAGGACTTGGAGTGATGATCGATGACGTGGCCGCGGGGATAATTGCGAGCCTCATCATGCAAGTGATCTACACTCAAACCAATTGGTTGGGCTCTCAGATCGTGGTGATCAGTCAATGATGCCAAACGATCAGAAGCTTCAAGAACTCATTCGATCCCTTCGCGACCAAAAACTCACAGTGGGTTTTGCGGAAAGTTGTACTGGAGGTGCACTTTCGGCTTTTGTAACAGAGCAACCAGGCGTGTCCGACATATTTCTAGGCTCTGTGGTTTCTTACTCTAACGAGGCGAAGGTGGATCTTCTGGGGGTTCGTCGAGACACTCTCATGCAAGAGGGTGCGGTGAGCGAGTCAGTCGCTCGTCAAATGGCGCACGGAGTGCGTCGTCAGCTTAAAACTGATTGGTCTGTGGCAATCACAGGTATCGCTGGTCCGACAGGTGGAACACCGTCAAAGCCAGTGGGCACTGTATGCTTTGCCATCGCTGGACCGGGTTTTGAAGATTCCCGAAAAGAACTCTTTTCAGGCGATCGCAAATCCATCCAGATGACTTCGGTAGACTACGCAGTGGCTTGGCTGAAAGAAGTTCTCGACAAGAAATAGTAAAAGGCCCCCGGCCTGATTTTTAAACAATAATTTGTACTCCGACAGAGTCGGAGTGTAAAAAAGCGTCGTGGCGATAGTCACGAGAGAGAGGGAATAACAGATGGCAAACGCTACTGTAGACAACAAAGCAAACTCAGAAAAAATCAAAGCCCTTGAATTGGCTGTTTCGACTATCGAAAAGCAATTCGGTAAAGGCTCCATCATGCGTTTGGGCGCGAACGATTCTTTGGTTAAAGACGTTGAAGCGATCAGCACCGGTGCATTGAGCCTGGATATCGCTTTGGGTATCGGCGGTCTTCCAAAAGGTCGTATCGTTGAAATCTACGGACCAGAGTCTTCTGGTAAAACAACCCTGTGCTTGTCTGTTATCGCTCAAGCTCAGAAAAAAGGCGGCGTTGTTGCCTTCGTCGATGCGGAGCACGCGTTGGACGTAAACTACGCTCGTAAACTGGGTGTAAACACGGAAGATCTTCTGATCTCCCAGCCAGACACTGGTGAACAGGCTTTGGAAATCACTGAAACTCTTGTTCGCTCCGGCGCGATCGACGTATTGGTTGTCGACTCCGTAGCAGCCTTGGTTCCTCGTGCAGAGATCGAAGGTGACATGGGTGATTCCCACGTTGGTTTGCAGGCTCGTTTGATGTCCCAGGCTCTTCGTAAATTGACTGCGGCGATCAATCGTTCCAACACGCTTGTTATCTTCATCAATCAGATCCGTATGAAAATCGGTGTTATGTTCGGTAACCCTGAAACAACTACGGGCGGTAACGCTTTGAAATTCTACTCTTCTGTTCGTTTGGATGTACGCCGTGTGGGCGCGATCAAAAACGGTGAAGACGTGACTGGGAACCGTACTGCGGTGAAAGTTGTTAAGAATAAAATGGCGCCTCCATTCACCAAAGTTGAATTCGATTTGATGTACGGTGAAGGTATCTCTGAAGAGGGTGACCTTCTGGATCTGGCAGTGACTGCGGGCATGGTTGAAAAATCCGGCGCGTGGTTCTCTATCAACGGTGAGCGCATGGGCCAAGGCCGTGATGCTGCGAAAACCTTCCTGAAAGAGCACCCGGAATACATGACTGAACTTCGTAAGAAGATCCTTGCGGCAAACGGTATCGGCAAACTTTTGGTTGATACTAACGGCAACAACGGTGAAGACCACGAAGGTACAGAGCCAACTGAAATCGAAGCAGAAGATGCTGCTCCGAAAAAAGGTAAAAAGGGCAAGCACTAGTTCGGCCCTGCCGGCAGAGCTGTAGCGGCGCTACTTCGGCGAAGCCGGAGTGTGAATAGCCGCGAAAGCTAAAGCAGCTTCCTTTTAAAAAGACGAGTCTTTTCAAAGCCCTGACTGGCAACGGTCAGGGCTTTTTTATTTTCTCTTTCGGAAGGCCTCAATTTCGGCTATATTGGGTTCAAGGCTTCGCGAAAAAGCCTGCACCCGCAAAAGAGAATCTCATTTCGTGATGCGATCTAAATCGTGTCTTCAAAAAATCAAAATTAATTCTTTTGGTTGCCATGGGCGGGGACGGCGACAAGACCAAAGGATGTTCTATGTCTGTATCACGCCTTGAATCGTATCGAATCAAAGCCAAACTTTTGCAAAAAGCCAAACAGAAAGCCGGTCAGGATTTTCAGTTAAAGGATGCTTTTGCCCTGATTGCCAAGACTGCGGGTTTTGACTCGTGGAATGATCTGAAAGCCACGCTGGAAAACCAGGTGGACTTCTGCAAGAAGGGTCACAGCGCTTACTGGAAAGTCTGGTATGCGTCTTATGACGAGGCCCGGGCCCATCTGGAATCGGATGGCGGCTATCTGTTGCCATACCAGAAAGACTTCTTCATCTGTGATGAAAACTTCATCCAATGGTTGGGGGTGGATCTGAATGACGAAGACCTCCAAAAGGTTGGTCACGACTGGGCAAAACCGCGGGATGCCGATGCTTATTTACGACTGCAAAAAAAGATGAACTAAAATCTGGCTGGCGGAACTTCCGCCAGCTTTTTAGACTCTCAGTACATCGGTCAGGCATTCAATTGTCTGCGGTTTCAAAGAGCGGTTCTCGCTGACAAAGCTCAAGAAGCTTTTTGTCGAAGCACTTCTGTTTTCTGCATCCCAGTATGCTGATACGGGCATGAACAGATTTTTTACTGGTACAAAACTTGTGTCCTCCGAGGCGAAACCTTGTGAGCCCGATACTGTTAGTGAAACGCCTTTACCAGTGGCCACCAGGATGGGACAGCTTTCGCGTTCGCCCTTGATATAAATATTCGGATGGAAGTCGGCTGCTGCAAACAAGTGTGCAAAAGTATCGTAGCACACTTCAGATTCCTGACGTGGATGCAGAATGATGGTGTCGTCCTTTAATTCAGTCAGATCAATTTCTCTTCTTTTTGCCAGACGATGACGCCGTGGCAGCAGGACACCCAGAGGCTGGTCCTTCACTTGCATAGTTTCCAGAGAATCAGCGACCATGGTGCCACCGATAAAGCCCACATCAAAATGTCCGGTGCGAAGTCCCTTTAAAATCTCGCGGTCTGAACCCTGTTCAAGATCCACGTGGATGCCGGGGAAACGATCATGAAATTCTTCAATGATCCGAGGCAGGCGCGCCAGAAAGGCGGTGATAGAAAAGCCAATCTTCAGATCCCCGCGTTTCATTTTACCGATGGAGCGAACCTGCTTTTCGACCTCCTCCATGTTCTGCATAATCCGACGGGATTCCTGTAGCAGAAAGACCCCTGCGCCAGTTAGCTTTACCTGGCGGGTTGTGCGTTCGAATAAAGGGGTGCCCAGCTCGCTTTCAAAAGCGGCAATCAGGCGAGTCAAGGGCGGTTGGGACATTCCCAGGATTTCCGCGCTTTTACGAAAATTCAATTGTTCAGCGACAACCATAAAGGCTTTTAGTTTCGTTATGTCCATAGTTAATTGATACCATTAAAGTATCAATTAGTCAAAAAACTAGAAATTATCATGGACGAGGAGATGGATTAAAATGGTTCCTGAGCACTTATGTCTCGGAAAGTGATGTTCTATGAAATTCGATATGGACGCCTTGATCGTCGGAGGAGGGCCTGCGGGCCTTGGAGCCGCTTTAAGTCTAGGCCGCATGCGCCGCAAGGTTCTGGTGTGTGATGATTCCCGACCACGAAATGCCCCCTCTCATCACGTAAATAATCTGCCGGCGCTGGATGGTATTCATCCAGCGGAATGGCGCAAGCAGGCTCGGGCAGATTTGGCAAAGTATTCCACCGTGCAGTTTTATGAAGGCACTGTTATAAAGGCGGAAAAAAGACAGGACGGGTTCTTTGTGCAGTTGAAGGATCGTTCATTGAATGTGCGCAAGCTGATCCTGACTGACGGGATCGCCGACCGCATGCCCCCCGTACCGGGTATCAAAGAGCTGTGGGGAGTTTCGATTTTTCACTGCGCTTATTGCCACGGTTACGAAGTGGCGGGCACGGCTTTGGGAGTTCTCGGTGACGGAGAGATGTTGCTGCATGGTCTTCCAATGTTCAATGCGCTTTCGCGAGACCTTGTTGTGTTTACAAATGGTCCGACGCAACTCAAACAGGAAAATCTGGATCATCTTAGATCCATAAATATTCTAGTAGAGCAAGTTCCCCTGAAGCAAGTGGTGAAGACAGAGCAGGGAGTGCAGTTGCATCTGGAAGACGGCAGGGTTCTGTTAAGAAAGGCGTTGTTCATGGTTCCCCTTTTGCCATTCCAGACCAAGTCCTCACTGGGGGAAGAACTTGGCTGTGAAAAGAATGAATGGGGGTTGTTCAAGGTTAATCCGAAGGGAATGACATCGGTTGCCGGGGTGTATGCCGGTGGCGACAATATGACAATGGCTCAGTCCGTTTTGCAGGCGGCAGCTTCGGGTTCGATGGCGGGGGCAGGGGCTGTGCATGAGATGGCTATGGAGGATTTCATGGCGACTGGACGAAGTGAGGGATAATCACTGACTTCGTGATTTGGTGCCTCCGTTTGGATAAATTTCTAAACGGAGGTCGTTTGTGAAAAACCTGTCTTTCGTTTTTGCCGCTGTTGCTGTTCTGGGACTGAGCTCCTGCAAATCTAAGCCTGTCGTTGAAGTTCCGCGTTCGGATGCTTTGTGGAATATCATCAGCACGCAGTGTCTGCCTTTGCATAAAATCGGTGAAGAGAAAAATCCGTGCATCGAAGTGAACATCGCGCAAGGCGAGGAAAAAGGTTATGTCGTGTTTAAAGACCGCGTCGGAGATTTGCAGTATCTGCTGATGCCGACGGAGAAAATCACCGGTATGGAAAGCCCTAAAATCCGCGACGCGGGTGCGACGAACTATTTTGATCTGGCCTGGAAAGCCAAAACCTATATGGATAAAAAGCACGGTTCCGTCATTCCGGTGGAAGCGGTGTCTTTGGCAATCAATTCCCAGTTCGGGCGCAGTCAGAATCAGTTGCACATCCATGTGTCTTGCGTGAAACCTCAGGTCCAGCAGCAACTGCAGGAGCAAGCGGTGAAACTGAAAAACGGATGGACGTTGTTGCCGCAGCCCTTGTTGGGTCATAAGTACTATGTCCGTAAGATCAGCGAAAAAGAGCTGGAAAAAGGCAACGCCTTCCAGATGCTGGCCGACGGAGTGCCAGGTGCCAAAGATCACAGTGGCGAGTTTGGGCTGGGCCTGTTGGCGGTGAAAGACAAAAAGAAGGGCCATAGTTTGATTTTGCTCACAAGTCGCTTTGAGCGTGGCACAAACAATTACGGCTCCGTCGAAGAGATTCAGGATCACTCTTGCCCTCAGTTGGCCCATTGATTATAGAAATTTAAGTGTTGCAGCGCTTCGGAAAAAGGTACCTGGTACCTTTTGTCGCACTGGTTTATGTCTTTTACCCGAAAAGACCTGCTGGCCCTTTGAGTTTGTTAGTATGGGGCCATGTTGAAAGTGTTTCTGACTTTAGTTCTGGCCATTAGTTTGGAGGCTCGTGCCGATGATTACTCGGATGCTCCGATGCCTCCTCCTTTACCCGAACCACAAGAGCCCTTGTACTTGAATCCCACCATCTACTATAAGCCCATTATCAAATTTGATGTGGACAAGTGTCAGGATGAGGTTCGGGTTGAAATGTTGTCGCCGGAAGACAAGGTGCTGACGCGTCTTTGTGCTGCGGACTTCAACAACTGTGTTATGCAAGGGGCTTGTTATGTTCACGATGAGGATGGACGTTTTCGTTCATTTAATTACTATGCCCGGGGAGCCGACAATATTCCCCGCTTTAAGGAGGTCGACATGCGCAAGTGTCCTTATGGATATGGAATGCGCAATGTCTGTTTGGATCCGTATTACACGGTGGCCGCGGACTTAAGTATTTATAAAATCGGGGATGTGATCTATGTGCCCAGGCTGGATGGGGCCGTGATGCCTAACGGAGTGACTCATGACGGGTTCTTTGTTGTGCGGGATGCGGGGGGAGCAATCAAAGGGCCGGGTCGGTTTGATTTTTACACCGGATTCACGAAACCTTATGCCAAGGAAAACACCTTCAACCGGATGGGTTTTGCCAATATCAAAAACAGCTTTCCATTCCGCATGGCAACCCCAGCGGAGGCCGAAGCGGCAAGACAGCGCACCGGGTATCCCGGCACGCGTAATATCGTTATTATTCCACCAAGAAGGTAACTAGGGACCGACGTCCTCTTCCAGATTAGCACAGGAAATCTCAGTGTCGGTCTGCCAACCCAACAACTTTTTAACCTGGCCGATCACACTGATCGAAGTCAAAGTGCCATCTTTCAAAAGACCCAGTTCGGCAGCTCCGCGAGTCGTCAGGCCGCCATTCTGGTTTTTCGCGCATTCCATCTTCAAGCCTTTTGCTGTGCTGGTGATTTTCACGTCATCGCAGAAAGCGGCGATGTCTCCGGTGGATCTGTCATGCAAAACACCCACGAAGGCGCGCTGACCGGCCATTTCAATGTCGTAAGTGGTGCCGTTAGTGCGGGCTTCCTGAATCACAGTGCAACCTTCCGCGTTCGTATAAACACGCATTTCCGTATCCGCCTGAGCCTGAACACCCGCCATCAGCAGAGCAACCATCAAAACCTTTTTCATAAAAATTCTCCTTTTTAAAAATTCATTTACTTATTTAAATGTCTAAATTCCAAATTCCAGCGAAGTTAAGCGGGACTCAAAATAGTCGATGACCATCTGAGTGCTGCCCTGGGCTTTCAAGCCCTCAATCCTGCCGGCGATACCCTGCAGGGAAAAATCCGGGTTGAGTTGCTTTCCATTCAGAAAGTGCTCTTCCAGATTCTTTTCTGCTTTATCCAGAGCCAGTTGAATGTCCTGTTCGAAGGCATTCAAGCCGCCGCGAGCATTCATGTAAGATTCCAGCGTCTGGCAGCGATAGACCATTTCGACCAGGCGGCAGTCCTGACGTTCAATTCCCAGTTTTTTGCACTCGCGGCCATCGGCAGAGCGGTACTTGTTGAAGATGTGCTCGCTGCTTTGCACTTCATACGGGGCTTGCGGCATCACGCCGTTTTTAGTGAATCCGATGCCGGAATTAAGGTGTGTGTAACCATGCACTTCCGAGGCAAACGCGGCAGGCAGGACTTTGCCTTTGCGGTTCACCCGGCGAAGGGCGACGATGTCTCCGGCTTGTGCTTCTTCGCGGGAAATCTGGGTGCATAGCGGTGATTCAAGCACGTTGGCAAATTCGCTGCCCACGGTGTGGTGGATGCCTTTTGAAATTCCTGCCAGATAAGTGGATGCGTTCCAGCAGTTTGGTCCTTCCAGGGCGGCAGAACGGCCCTGCAGCTTTTTGATTTTTCCTTTGAGCAAAGCCGCCTTCAAATCAACATAACCTCGGGACTTGATCGGTGCGGGTGTTTTGGTGACTTGGGCTGTTTCGATAAACAACTGACGGACTTCCGCCGCCGTCAGATGTGGAAGCTCGGCCCATAGTTGCGCAATCAGATTCACCATGTAAGGTGTCGCCATCGAGGTCCCGGAATGTTTAATCCGGCCGCCCCCCAAAGAAGCTGCATTGACGTCAACCCCCGGAGCCAGAATATCGACGTTGTCCTGACCGAAATTGCTGAAGTCAGCCATCGTCGCATTTTCAGGGGTGACCTCTTCGATCGTGGCGGCATTCAGTGCGCCCACTTTCATCACGTTGGGGTGAGTGAAGCTTGCCGGGTACTGACGGTTCTTGCTGATGTCCAGATCCTGACCGGCGTTGCCCGAGGCCACGACGAACAGAGTCTCTGGATTTTCTTCGATCATGGTCTTATAGGCACGAATACCATCGCGCAAGCCCAGCATGTCCTTGTTATCTGAGGGGAAGCCCAGACTCATATTCACCAGACGGACTTTATGTTGTTTGATGAAGGCGGACATCTTTTTGATATAGTCAGCGCGGGTGTAATCACCGGCAAACCCAACCAGAGCCACATTGTTCAAGCCCTTGGTGGCGATGTGTGCGACGTGAGTTCCATGCGACAGAGGACGGTGGTCTTTCTGCAGTCCGCTGGTGGATTCTGTTGGCAGGCCCATATCGCGAACCTGATCCCAGCCAAAGTTATCATCCACCCAGCCGTTGCCATCGTTATCAATGCCATCGACGGGTTCTGCCGGATTGTTCCACCACTTTGTGACCAGTTCACTGTGATTGTAGTCAAAACCGGAATCGATGATCGCGATAACGAACTTGTCCGGGTTTTCACGCTGGTTTTTCAGCACTTTGATCTCGGCGGCAGTTTTGCCAGCCTCTTTCAGTGACTTTTCCAGATCATACTTTTCATACAGACTGAATTCCGCAATCGTCTTTCCGGCGGGGTCCTTTTCGATAAAGGCATACGGCTTTTCATCGGTGCCCTTGTAGTAAAGGTAAACCGAGCTGGTTACCTTCTCGTTCTTATCCAGATAGTCTTTTTGGATTTCCCGGAACGGCGAGGTTTGTTCATTCCAGCCCACATATTCCAGATTGAAAGGGGCTTCTTTGGTAAAGTGCCATTTGCGTATAAGACGGGATTTTTCAGTCTGGGAATTGTTCGCATCAAGTCCGGTCCATTCCTCGCGGGTTTGGACAAGGCCGTAGCTTTCTTTTTCAACGGAAAGGTCCGTGACAATCACCCGGCCTGCCGCCGGATAGGTAAAGCGTGTCCACGCGGTGAAGACGCCGTCGATATTGAAATAACGACGCTCTACCAGTCGGGTGTCCTGATAGTACGACTCGCGGGAAACGACCCCGTTGTCGAACTTTTCTTTTTCCACTTTAAGGGCGGCAAAAGCAGTCGATTGTCCCACAACGAGACAAAACAGCAAAGCTTTCAGCAGCGGGCGGAAAATCACCATGGATCCCTTCCTTGTATATAAGGAGGAGATAGCAACGACGGTGCCAGAAGGCGGGAAGGAAAGTGAGGGACCTGGCTGCTGTGGCGGTGTTTAAGCCACAGACAGTCCGGTGACGTTTATTTGTATGTTCCGCGGCGAGATCTAAGCCAGGGCTTTTTTGATGTCGTCAGCGATGTCTTTGGGTTCGTCTTTCGGGGCGAAACGTTTCAACACAGTTCCGTCTTTTCCAATCAGGAACTTGGTGAAATTCCATTTGATCATTTCAGTTCCCAGCAGTCCCGGAGCTTCCTCTTTCATCCACTGGTACAGAGGATCAGCATTGCCGCCGTTCACCTCGACTTTGCCCATCACCGGGAAGGACACGCCATAGTTCAATTCACAGAACTGCTGAATCTCTTCGTTGCTGCCCGGTTCTTGCGCGCCGAACTGGTTGCAGGGGAAGCCCAGGATGACAAGGCCGTTGTCTTTGTTCTGCTGGTAAAGTTCCTCAAGGCCTTTGTATTGGGGAGTGTAACCACATTTGCTCGCCACGTTCACCACCAGCACCACTTTGTCACGGTACTGATCCAGAGACACGGGCTGGCCGTTGGCGGCTTTGACGGTGAAATCATAAAGATGCTTCTTCATTGGGAACTCCTGTATTGATCTCATTCTGAGACAGATAGTGGTCTCTAATCAAGAATATGATTTGTTAAATTAATTTGAGAACAGGGAACATTAAAACATGAGAATATATTGTGAGGCGCTATAGGAACAGTGTGGGGGGGCCGAAGAGAAAACCATGGGGAACTGGTACTTTGGGTGTATATCCCTCTTATTCTCGGCACTTCTTTTGAGCGCACCGGCGTCTGCGGACACGTTCTTGGGTTGCGCTGAATGGTGTGCAGCCAGATTCCTTCCGAAGTCGGGTCAGGCCGATCAATCTCAAATGCGAAAATATGACATGTGCGTGGTGCAGACCCAGAACGAGGGCCGCTGTGGAGGCGCGCCACGGTCATCAGGCACCTCGCGACCGGCCCAGCAACGCCAGCAGGAACCAGCTCAGTCCTCCAATTATAATCCCGAACCAGGGTCAGTGCCCTGCGGGGGGCGCTGCCCGGTTTCCGAGTGTGTGGATGTGAATGGCAGCGGGCGGGACTATCAGTGCCGAATCGATATCATCAATGGCAACACTCAGTCGACGGTGAATGATTGTACTTCCCAATATACCGAACTGCTGAACGAATGTTCGAATGCGGTTCAGGAAACTTCGCACACTTGTGATGAAAAAAATGACTCTGGCATGTCCGGTGTTGCCAACACCGCTTCGCAGTTGGGCTTGATGCTGGGGCAGCAGACCTCGGGCAGTATTCAGTCGGCGTGTTCGCAGATGGCCAGTTTTTCGGCGGCGGCCAATGCGGCTGTCGCGGCTTATCGCCTGAATTGCAACAGTGCCTTGGGAACCTGCCGTTCGACTTGCAGCAAGCTTGTTGATTTCGTTCAGAACAATCCGACGTGCACGGTTCAGGGTTTTCAGGGAACGGCAGGATCCAATGCGATGCTGCTGCAAAATGCTGAATCCAAGGCTGAGCGCTGCGATCAGTTTGAAAGCAAGGTGCAAGAGGCGACTCAGGCGATCAACAATGTGGCGGGCACCATGCGAAATGCAGCGAGCTGTGCGGCGGCCACGTCGGGTGACGGTGCGCCTGTTCCAGAGCTCTGTAAGACCAATCCGAATCTTCCAGGATGTGTGGCGACGGGACCGGTGGATTGCACCAAGCCCGAACTTGCAGGCACAAAAATCTGCGTTTGCTCCAAGAATCCGACTGATCCCATTTGTATGTCTGAAAACAGCAGTGGTGGATCCACCTTCCTGAGCAGCACCAATCCCGGGGCTCGCCTAAACACCTCCGGCGTTGAGTTGTCCGGTGGTGATTTGCCTTCATTGCCGGGCATTGAGCATGGCAAGCGGGGCTCTGGTGGCGCGGGCGAAGCTGTGGACGGCAAGCAAGGCGGCGGTGCGGGCATCTCCAGTTCAGGTGGTGGCGGCGGCGGCGGTGCCGCTGGTGCCGGTGAAGGTGGTAGTGCGGAAGGCGAAGAGGGTGGTCACTCGGTGAATGCCGGATTCTATGGTGGCGGGGGATCCTTCGGGGGATACGGAGGCGGCAGTGGTGAAGGCCGAGCTGGTCAAGGTCAGCCAGGTCAAGCCGGTGTTGCCGGTAAAAACGGTGCCCCGGATTTGCGACAGTTCCTGCCGGGTGGAAAATATGATCCGAAAGCCCGTGGTGTTGCGGGGACCGGAGGACCTGATGGTATTACGGGACCCCATTCAAATATCTGGAAGAAGATACAGAATCGTTATCAGGTTCTGACACCAACCTTAATTCCATAATCTCACTCTGAGATTCATTATACTTTGGTAAAGTTCCCCTCTGAAATGCCGAACAGTTTGTTATGGGAATGAGATCGTTTTTATCAGTGATTATGTTGTTCGCGCTTTCAGTGATTCTTATTCCCGTGGAGGCAGAGGCTCGCCGCTGCCGGGCTCAGTGTGCTGAAGGTTTCACCTGCTTTATGCCGGATCCGACGGATCCCAATGGTCGCAACGACATGTGTGTGGCTGCAAATCAGGTGAACAATACCGATTGTCTCTCTCAATACAACCAACTGCGTGAGCAGTGTAGTGCTCAGGTCACCGACACTTCCTTTACGTGTGATGAAAAAAATGACTCAGGCATGAGCGGCATCGCCAATTCGGCTTCACAACTGAGTTTGATGTTCGGTCAACAGACGGCGGGAAGTATCCAGGCGGCCTGTTCAAAGATGGCCTCTTTCAGTTCTGCAGCGAATGCGGCCGTGGCCGCGTATCGTTTGACCTGCCAATCATCCATTACCAGTTGCCATTCGGCTTGTGATCAGGTTGTTGAATTTGCCAACAGCAATGCCGCTTGTTTGGATGCTGCTGGCGGTGTGGGATCTTCGGCTCAGATGAGATCTTCTGCTGAAAGCGCAGCTCAGCGCTGCAATGACTTCGATGCCAAAGTGGCGGAAGCCAATCAGGCAATCAATAACTTTGCTGGAACCATGCAAAACGCCGCTCAGTGTGCATCGTTGACGGCGGGGGACACAACGGCATTGGAAGAACTTTGTAAGACCAATCCAACGCTGCCCGGCTGTGCCGCAGTGGCAGCAACTGATTGCACGAATCCAGCGAATGCCGGAAGCAAAGTCTGTGTCTGTTCAAAGAACCCGACCGATCCGGTTTGTATGAATGAAAACAGCGCTGCGGGTTCCACTTTCATCAGCAGTACAAATCCAGGCTCGCGTCTGTCGACATCCGGGGCCAGTTTGTCCGGGGGTGATCTGCCAAGTCTGCCTTCCATTCTTCCTGGCAAACCAGGTTCTGGCGGGGCCGGTGAAGCTGTGGACGGCAAACAAGGCGGCGGCGCTGGCATCTCTAGCTCAGGTGGCGGAGGTGGTGGTGGAGCCGGTGGTGGCGCCGGAGGCGAAGAAGGCTCTGAAGACGGTGTTCAGGTGAATGCCGGGTTCTATGGTGGCGGCGGATCCTTCGGTGGTTCTGGTATGGGTAGTGGCGGTGGTGATCGCGGTGTCGCCGGTATGGCCGGTCAAGCCGGAGCGGCCAAAGGCAAAGGTGCTCCGGATCTGCGTCAGTTCCTGCCAGGTGGTAAGTTCGATCCTAAAGCCCGCGGTCTTGCAGGGAACGCCGGGCCGGATGGAATTACCGGGCCTCATTCAAATATCTGGCAGAAAATTCAGAATAGATATCAGGTTCTAAGCCCGACTCTGATGCCTTAGTCTCTGTTTGAGACGTCGCTCAGTACCTTGGTTAAGTTCCCCTGGTGGAATGCCGATCAGAGATACCATGGGAATGAGTCCATTGTTCGCGTTGAAAACGCTATTCACAATTTCGCTATTCTTTGTCGCGAATGACGCCGCAGCCGCACCTGCATGTAATATCGCTTGTCCAGCGGGCTCAAGTTGCTTTGTCAGTGAATCAGGTCAACAGCAGTGCACTCCCAACGACAGCTTTGTCGGGCCTCCGGCACCAACAAGCAATGTGATGTTCACGTGCAGCACCCAACTGCATACTATGATGGAAGAATGTCGCACCCAAATTTCCGAGACCTCTTATTCCTGTGATGAAAAAAATGACTCTGGCATGAGCGGTGTTGCCAACACGGCCTCGCAGCTTAGTTTAATGTTCGGTCAGCAGACCGCAGGCAGCATTCAGGCGGCTTGTTCCAAGATGGCTTCATTCAGTTCGGCGGCCAATGCGGCAGTGGCCGCTTATCGATTGAACTGTCAGTCCGCCATCGGCAGTTGCCATTCCGTCTGTGACCGGGTTGTTGAATTTGCCCAGCAGAATGCCGCTTGTTTGGATGCGGCAGCGGGCGGCAATGGTATCAGTCGTCAGGCAATTGCTTCGGCGGAAAACTCTGCGAAACGCTGTAATGACTTTGACTCCAAAGTTCAGGAAGCCAATCAGGCGATCAATAACTTCGCAGGTACAATGAAAAACGCGGCTCAGTGTGCGGAACAGACTGCAGGCGACAGCACAGCTTTGCCTGAGCTTTGTAAAACAAACCCGAATCTGCCAGGCTGTGCCGCGATCGCTGCCGCTGATTGCACAAACCCTGCAAATGCGGGCAGCAAGGTGTGCGTGTGCTCCAAGAATCCGACAGATCCAATTTGTATGAATGAAAACAGTGCCGGCGGTTCTACTTTCATCAGCAGCACAAACCCGGGAGCTCGTCTGGGTACTCAAGGTCTCGAAGGTGCCGGGGGTGATCTGCCAAGTCTTCCTTCCATTCTTCCAGGCAAGCCAGGTTCTGGCGGTGCGGGTGAGGCAGTGGATGGCAAGCAGGGCGGTGGTGCGGGCATCTCCAGTTCTGGTGGAGGCGGCGGCGGTGGCGCAGCCGGTGGTGGTGCCGGCGAAGAAGGCCTTGAAGATGGTGTTCAGGTGAATGCCGGATTCTATGGTGGCGGCGGATCCTTTGGTGGCTCTGGCGGCGGCAGTGGTGGTGGAGATCGCGGCGCTGCCGGCATGGCGGGTATGGCTGGTGCGGCAAAAGGCAAAGGCGGACCTGATCTAAGCAAGTTCCTTCCCGGTGGACAGTATGATCCAAAATTGCGTGGCTTGGCTGGCAGCGGAGGCCCGGATGGAATCACCGGACCGCATTCCAATATCTGGCAGAAGATTCAAAACCGCTATCGCGTGATGAGTCCGACTCTTCTGCCTTAATCAAAAATCAAATCAAAGGATGAAGGCACTCAATGACCTGCTTGCGCAGGGGTGCCTCAACAAGAACGGTCAGGCTCATGGCGCTGATCAGGATCTTTTGGGTTTCCAGATTTTTCCCCGTCAAAGTATTCAAAACCCTCTGGGTCATTTCCGGTGATGTCGCACCCGTGCAAGTCAGAGTGACGGTGGAATAGTCCGTTGGCAGCAGGGTGAAGTCCGGATGTTTTTCCAGTTCTTTCTTCACGGCGAACATGATTTCCTGCGGGCCGGTCAAAAAGATTTCGGTTTTATCCAGACTGGTTTCGCAGCTGAGCAGTTGGGGGAAGGCGATCTGGTTTTTGTCCAATAGCGCCTGCAGACCCTGAAGGGCCTTGGCCGGATTTTTTTCGCGGCAGTGAATGCCCAGAACAAGTTCGTGAGAGTTCAAAGAAAGAGCTTTGCAGGATTCAAACATATTCAATCCTTTTTTGACGATGGTTCCGTCAGAGGTTTTGCTGGAGGCGGGGCCGATGTAAAGGGTCACATCACGCATCTTTGCAAGTTCCACGGAGCGGTAGTGCAGAACTTTGGCGCCCCAGAATGTCATCTCCATCAATTGATCATAATTCAGTTCACTTAAAGGGCGCGCGGATTTCACGATGTTCGGATCGGCAGTAAAAACGGCCGGGACGTCTTTCAGAATCTCGCAGCGTTCGGCATTGAAGGCTGCCGCCATGGCAACAGCCGAAGTGTCCGAGCCGCCACGTCCCAGGGTGGTGATTTCCTTGGTGACCGGGGACACACCCTGGAAACCGGCCAGAATCACCACGCGGTTGTTTTTCAGGGCCTCTTCCAGGCGCATGGGTTTAACGTCTTTGATAAACGCATTCACGTGGGAATCGTCTGTGAAAATTCCGGCTTGGCTTCCGGTGAAGCTGATTGCGGGACAACCCAGATCATTCAAGGCCATACTGACCAGGGACATGCTGATGCGTTCACCCACGGTCAGCAGCATATCCATTTCGCGGCGTTGCGGATGACCAGACACCTGGTTGGCAAGATCAATCAGGGAATTGGTGGTTTTACCCATGGCACTGACCACGACGATCAGTGAATTCTCTTTTGATTGGGCGGCAATGCGGGACGAAACAGATTTGATTTTTTCAGGATCTGCTAAAGTGGCGCCGCCATATTTTTGGACAATCAGAGGTTTCATTCCAAAGCAACTTTCCGAGAGTGCTGATAGACGTAAGTGGAAACCATTCTTCCAGCTCCTTTCGGAACGCGGATGAAGTGCTTCTCAATCTGACGAGGAATGTATCCCAAATACAGCTCGGCGTTCAAATCTTTTAATGCTTTTCTGGTGACTCCCAAGTGATCTGCCAAAGGTTCCAGATCGGTGCCACCAGGGACAAGAACAACGTCATATTCCAATGGGTCCATTTTTTCCAAGTCACGGAAGCCATAAAGGTTCGGAGCTTTGGCAATCAGCATGGCCGCCAGGATTTTAGGAACGTAGTCTTGTGTCTCTTGAGGAAGTGCATCCAGCTTAATGAGTGCCCAGTAATCTTTGGTGCCGTATTTTTTGATGCGACGGCGCAGACCGTTTTCACCCATATTGTAACTTGCCGCCACCAAATACCAGGAACCGAACTCAGCGTGCAGATCTTTCAGGTAACGAATGGCTGCCAAGGTGGACTTTTTTAAATCACGGCGCTCATCCAGCCACCAGCTTTTGCTCAGGCCATAGCGAGTTCCGGTGGATTCGATGAACTGCCACGGGCCTACAGCATCCGCCGTACTGATTGCATTCGGGGCAAAGCCACTTTCAATCATCACCATATAGGCAAGATCTGATGGCAGACCCGCGCGCTTTAGTTCTTCCTGAATGAACGGCATGTACTTGTACGAACGCTGCATCCAGGTGCGGAACCACTTGTTGCCGCTTCCCTGGAAATAGGCGATCCACTGACTGACTTTTTTATTGTAGGTGACGGGAAGATCAAAAATCAGATTGTCGGATTGAACGTGGGTGGACTTGGCAGTGAGGGCTTTCAGTTTTTCCTTCAGGCTGAGGGCCTGAGTCCCTGGTGCAGGGGCTGCCGTGGTCGCTGCTGTAGCCGGGGTTGCTGATGCCACAGAAGCCGCGCCAGCTCCGGTGCTCAGTTGAATGATGCCAATAAAAATGAATGCAACCCACGTCCTCATAGAATCAATTATGAAGCCGATTCTTTGACACTGTCGACAAAGATCTGACAATTCCCTGGCACCATCGACGAAGGTCAATGCACGGTCAAATCGAAGAAAACTTGAGCCCAGATTTTTTTTCCTGAACGAAGGTCTGGCTTGGAACCTTTTTCCCAGACCAAAATCCGTCCTGTCAAAAGATGGCACACGCCTTGCTGCTCAACACTGTGGAGGGGTTTTCATGGCGATAAAAGGGGTCTATACAGCACTCAGTGGAGCGATGGCTCAAAGTACGAAGCTTGATACAATCGCCAATAATTTGGCGAACGTGAACACACCTGCGTTCAAGCGGGACCAGCAGCTCTTCCAGGAATATCTGACCGCCAACGAAAAGATGCCAGAGACCACGCAGATCCCGCGCGATGTGGCGGCGATTGAAAGCTTCTACAACATGCAAGGTGGCGACAAATCCTATGTCGACACCAAAGGCACCTTCACTGACTTTTCTCAAGGTGGTTTGAAACCGACAGGCAACAGTCTGGATGTGGCCATTGATGGCAAAGGTTTCTTTGAAATCGCCACTCCGGGCGGCGTGAAGCTGACTCGTTCCGGTAATTTTACATTGGATGGCAACGGACAGCTTGTGACCAAGGAAGGTTATCCTGTTCTTCGTCAGGGTGAAGCCGGTTCTGATCCCGCCGGCCGCGTGATTCGTTTCACGGGCAATGGGGCCGTGGCTATCGCCGACAATGGGGATGTGTACGAGGGCACGGAAAATCTGGGTCGACTGTCTTTGGTGAACGTGAACAATCCCGATTCACTGCAAAAGACCGGCAGCTCTCTTTATACCTTCAAACCCAATATCGCTCCAGACATGCAGAATATTGCAAACCCCAGTTTGAAACAGGGTTTTCTGGAAACTTCGAACGTCAATATCGTTCAGGAGATGACGGACATGATTTCCACCAATCGTGTCTTTGAAAGCACGCAGAAGGCCATCAGTGCTTACGATCAGATGGCCGACAAAATGATCAATGTGGTGGGAAAAACAAACTAGCTGCTTAGGATTTGCAGCCGGTTTTTGAAATTATTTATTAAGCCAACGGAAGGATTCGTGAATGCTTAAGAGTTTGAACACAGCAGCTACAGGGATGGCGGCACAACAGACCAACATGGATGTTATCGCCAATAATATCGCCAATGTTTCAACGGCTGGCTTTAAAAGATCCCGCGCTGAGTTTGAAGACCTCATGTACCAGACCCAAAAGGAGCCAGGGACGGCTTCGGGTCTGAATGCTTATTCCCCGAACGGGGTTCAGGTCGGTTTGGGTGTGCGTACGGCGGGTGTGCAAAAGGATTTTGCCGGCGGCCAGGCGCAGATCACCAAGAATCCTCTGGATCTTCAGATCGAAGGTTCCGGTTTCTTCCAGGTGCTGACGGCGGATGGTGAAACAGCTTACACCCGCGACGGGGCCTTCAAAAAAGATCCCAACGGCCGTCTGGTCGACAAAAACGGAAATGCTTTGCAGCCGGAAATCACTGTGCCTGCCAACGTCTCCGGTATCGAGGTGGCACCCACGGGTGAAGTGCGTGTGATCACGGGCCTGAATGATGTTCCTCAGACTATCGGTCAAATCGATATCGTGAACTTTGTAAACCCGGCTGGTTTGAAAGCCATGGGTAAAAATCTGTTCACACAGACTCCGTCCAGCGGTCAGGCGATTGCCTCCCGTCCGGGTTTGAACGGCACAGGCTATCTGGCACAAGGGCAGCTGGAATCCAGCAACGTGAACATTGTGGATGAGATGGTCAATATGATCACCGCCCAGCGTGCGATGGAAACCAACTCCAAAGTGATGCAGGCTTCTGATCAGATGCTTCAAGCCATTAACAATCTGAGATAATTGATGAAGAAGATCTTCGTGTTTGCATTTCTGGTAAGTCTGCAGGCCTTCGCTAGGCCTGAAATCTCCATTCCTTCCAGTGTGGAGATTTCCCAGCGTGAACTTTTGCGCCTGGGGGACATCGCGACGGTAACGGGCGGCACCGAAGAGTTGGTGAATGCTCTGGATGCCGTGG
This sequence comes from Bdellovibrio sp. BIS2, assembly GCF_055398295.1. NCBI lineage: Bacteria > Pseudomonadati > Bdellovibrionota > Bdellovibrionia > Bdellovibrionales > Pseudobdellovibrionaceae > Bdellovibrio > Bdellovibrio sp. BIS2. The sequence continues at coordinate 499,408 of NZ_AP035879.1, forward strand.
TCCTGCGCGAGGACTGCCGGGAATTGCTGCTGAGCCAGCATTTGAACTCCAGCGAAATTCTGGTGAAGATGCGCGCGGCTTTGAACAGTCAGGAAAATCTGCGTCGTCTGAACCCTCAATTCAAAGTTCCATCCCAAGTGCAGGTGAGCTTTGCTTCCACGCCGGTGTCACGCCAGGAAGTTGAGAGAAAAGTTCATAATATTCTAAAGGCCCGCTGCAACGAGTGTGAATATCAGATCAGCATCCAAAGCACTCCGCGTCCGGCGTCAAAGCTGTGGGATCTTGATTTCACTCAGCTTTCAGCCAAGGGGGGCTTCCTGTTGCCATTGCGCGATGGGGATCAGCGCCAGATTAAATGGATTTCCGGCACAATTCGCGTTTCAAAATTAACCCCTGTAACGACCCGTTTGATCTTACAAGGAGAGAGAGTTCAAGCAGATGACCTGCGCATGTCCATGACGGACGTGACTTTTGCCAAGGATGGCAGTTTGCGCATGGAGGATATCCAGGGTCAGATGGCAGCTCGCTCACTTCCCGTTGGAAGCACCGTATGGGCTTCTGATCTCAAACGTGAACCGGCAGCTAAGAAGGGACAGATCGTTAAAGCTTTGCTTGGCGATGACAGTTTCGAGATCTCCGTCAACATGATGGCGGAGGACAGTGGCTTTGTTGGGGATCTTATCAAGGTAAAAAATCTGGAAACCCAAAAAGTTCTGTCCGGTCTGGTCACTGAAAAAGGTGTGGTGAAGTTGCAATGATGAAGATGATTTCTTCTTTCTCAATTTTGGTTTTGATGGTGTTCACTGCAGGTTGCGCAACCATGCAGGATTTCATGGCGTCTTTGGACGGCCCGAAAGAGGCACCGGCGCTGAAAGATATCAATACAGCGCCAAGATATTCTGACAACCAGAACATGGGTGTGCCGACGGACCGTCAGTACAAGCGCATGACGAAAAACCGCATGGAAGAAGAATCCGACCTGGGTGCCAGTGCCGGATCGACATGGGTGATGGAAGGCCAGGGAGCTTATCTGTTTGCGCAAAACAAAATGCGCAAAGAAGGCGACCTGTTGAACGTCACTTTGGATGGCCCGGCCAAAAAACAGGTCGACACCAAAGTGTCTGTGATCAAAAAACTTTTGAAACAGCTTGAAGAGCAGCAGCAACAGCAGTTGAACAACTCTTTGGCGCAAAATGGGGATGAGGCGTCCCGTGCTCCGGCATCAGTCGAAGCCAAAAAGCCGGAGCCTGCGAAGGTTGAGGAAAAGGATGACGGGGCGGCCGATGTGGCCAGCATCCCAACCCGTATCGTGGAAAAAATGGCCGATGGCAACTATCGCATCAAAGGTCAGCAGCCGTTCATGATCGGCAAGCGTGAATACAAAGTCATCGTGACGGGTTTGATCCGTCCAGAGGACTTCAACGATGCGGGCATCAACTCGGATAAACTTCTGGATCCACAGTACGACGTGGTTTCTTTAAGAAAGACAAAGAGCAATGAATAAAATCACAAACTTTCTGATTCTTTCCGCTGTCTTGTTTTTCTCTTTGATCGAGTCGGCCAATGCAGCCCGCTTGAAGGATATCGCCAGCATTCGTGGCGTGCGTGAAAATCAGCTGATTGGTTATGGTATCGTGGTCGGCCTTAAAGGCACTGGCGACGGCAAGAATGAATTTATGAGCAAGAGCATGGTGCGCATGCTCGACAAGCTGGGAATGAAGCTCGACAATGTCGACTTTTCCAGCAAGAACGTGGCGGCGGTGATCGTGACGGCGACCATGCCGGCGTTTGGCAAGGCGGGGAATCCGATCGACATCACGGTCAGCGCGATTGGTGAGGCGTCTTCCCTGCAGGGGGGCACATTGTTGCAGACGCCTTTGCGCGCTGCCAATGAGCAGGTGTTCGCCGTGGCTCAGGGAAGCATCGTGATTGGTGGTGATGGCAAAGATTCACACACCACTGCGGGCCGTATTCCGAATGGGGCAACGATTGAGCGTGATATGACAGCGGATTTTTCCTCCAGAAAAATGTACCGTCTGACGTTGATCAATCCGGATTTCACGACGGCCGCGCGCTCTGTGCTGACGATCAATAAAGAGCTGGGTGGTCACTATGCTTCGGCAAAGGATTCCGGCACGATTGATATCATCACACCGTTTGCCTATGAAAATCGCGGTGTGGAGCTTCTGGCGACGATTGAATCCATCGAGATCAATCCCGACATGAAAGCTCGTGTTGTTGTGAATGAAAAAACAGGAACGATTGTTATCGGTGACAAAGTGAAGATCTCACGCGTTGCTATCTCACACGGAGCACTGTCAGTGAAAGTGGGCGATGGCAAAAAAGGTGCGGAAGAAAAAGTGGCGGTTCTCGACAGTGGTGTCAGCGTTGGTGAACTGGTCCAGGCACTTAACAAGCTCGGAGTCTCGCCGAAGGACCTGATTACAATACTTCAGTCCATAAAATCAGCTGGAGCTTTGCACGGGGAACTCGAAGTTTTATGAGATTTCTGTTTCAGAATGACACAGCATTTAATACAATCAAAGTTATAGTTTCAGACACATGGACGTGTTTGAAACGCGGGGAGGGTGAGAAAGAGATCGCGAACCATGGAAGGTCAAGAGTCAAAAGTTTCTCGCAGGAAACAGGAGCAATAGGTCAGCAGAGATCACGGAGTGATCAACACGAGCCGAAGCTACACTCTCAGAATCGAGTGCAGGATGCACATGATTCTCCGACTCTAACTCCCCTTTTTTTTCTCTTTCAAAAAAGGTACATCCGTACCTTTTTCTTTTTTTGATCTAGGAGTCTCGCAATGAGCGATGTGGGATCCGGCGGTTTTAAACCCATTGGCAATCGTATGATGGGGCGGCCTGAACAAAAGGCGCCAGAGCAGAAGTTGCGCGAAGTTTCTGACATGTACGAAAAACATTTCCTGCGGGAGATGATGAAAGCCATGCGCTCGACCGTCAAAGAAGGCGGTTTCATCCAGTCGAACCAGGCTGAAAAAATTTTCCGAGAACAGTTAGACGACCAGTACGTCGAAAAGTGGGGCGAACGCGGTGGTATCGGTTTGTCCAACATGATCTATGATCAGTTGATGAACAAGTTCGGCGTGGCCATGGGTGTGCGTGCACCTGTCACAAAGCCTGTAGGACCTTTGGCCATGGATGAGAAAAGCAACCTGGCATTGAAGCCATTCCAGCACCCGGGAAAGAAGCAGGCCCTGTCTTACCGATTCGACACTGAATCAGCCCCAGGAGCGGCTTCCGAAGTGAAGGCCCCTTGGGATGGCGTGCTTATTGGCAAGCGCAGTTTGGCCGATGACCAGACCCTGGTCGAGATCGGTCACGACAATGGTCTAAAGAGCCAGATGGTATTCAAAGGCGGACTGTCAAAAGTTTCGACAGGGGAAAAACTGCAAGCTGGCGACACCCTTGGCTTTTTAAGTCCAGAGGCGAAATCGCTCTACTGGACCATCGAACCACAGAGTGAACCTAGACCAGAAACTGTCTCAGAATGATTTGGTGTAATTGTCCCATTGTGATACTATTGAATGAACAGAAGAGTGTGTTTTTACACTCTTTCGACGGAGGAGGATCTCGATGAAGATCACGCACAATAAAGTCGGTCAAAATTTGAATCTTACTGATTCTTCCAGAGCTGACAACGCCGCTGGTATCAAAGGCAAAGCGGATAATATCGGCGCGGCGAAAGCTGACGTTCTGACTTCCTCCAATCTTGGCGAATCTTCTCGCGTGGAACTTTCTCCTCGTGCACAAGAAGCAAAACGCATCAAGGAACTTGCATTGGCAACTCCGGATGTTGACGAAGCTAAAGTTGCAAAATTCCGTGCCTTGATTGACGAAGGCAAATACAAAGTTGACGCCAAAGCCATCGCCGACAAAATGGTCGACGAACATTTGGAATTTTAGTCTCCGCCCCAGCGGACAGAGCTCCGCCTCAGCGGGCAGAGCTGAAGCGCGCACAGCGCGCGTAAGCTGAAGCAGCTCTACTCCAGCGAAGCCGGAGTGAAAAGCTGCCTCGAACATAAATCTTAACCGCCCACGGCGGCATCAAGGATGATGAAGATGATGGATGCAACAGTCGAAAGAGCGTTTCACAAGTTAGAATCAAATCTCGAAGAACTTACCAAAATCTACCGTTCACTGCTGGATATCGTTCGCAAAGAAAAAGAAATTCTTTTGAAGGCGGATCGTGAAGCATTGGATGAAAGCAACAAACTGAAAGAAGAGTTGCTGTTCAAACTGCGCGCTCAGGATTCCCTGCGTTCCCGCTATGCGATGGAACTGGCGACGCTGATTGGTGCGGATGTTGAAAATCCACGTTTGCTGGAGCTTGCGCAGAAACTTGCCGGCACTCCAGCCGCAGACCGTCTGCGCACGCAGCACGCGGCGCTGGACATTCTGATCAAACGCATCACTGAAATTAACAAAGATAACGAAGAATACACAAAGTCCGCTCTGTCGACATTGAACGGCGCTTTGAACAATATCAAAGACACGCTTTCCGGCAAGAAAACTTACGGAGGCAAGGGCCAGGTAAAACAAGGCCCACAAGTCGCAGGCAACTTCGTAAGTAAAGAAGCCTGAGGCCCCCGGCTCGACCGGGCAGAGCCGAAGGGGCGGAGCCCCGCAGGCTGAAGCAGCAGTAACGAACCCACCGGAGATGAGGATAGGATGTCTAAAATCTCGGCAATGATGGATACGGGCAAACGCTCTCTGATGAACTCTCAGACGGCATTGCAAACGGTCGGTCATAACATCGCCAATAAATCGACTGAAGGCTTCTCTCGTCAGAGAGTGGAGCTTCAGACGAACACGCCTATCACTGAAGGAAATCTTCAGATCGGGATGGGTGCCCGGGCAGGGGTCGTTACCCGCGTTAACAATCCATGGCTTGAAAAACAAATCCAGCGCGAAGGCATGAGCATGGGCTTCCAGGATTCCCGCGCGGATGCTCTGGGCCGTGTTGAGCAGATTTACAATGAACAGAACAACAAGGGTTTAAATCAGTACATGACTGATTTCTTCAACTCTTTCCGTGAACTTTCCAACAACCCTGAAAGTCTGGCTTCCCGCACGATGGTGCGTGAATCGTCGGTGGCGCTGACCAAAGATTTCGGTCGCGTGGTGGGTCAGTTGAAGGCGGTTCAGGAAGACCTTGACGGTCAGATCAAAACGACCGTTGAAGAGGTCAACCAGTTGTCCAAAGAGATCGCCTCCCTGAACGAAAAGGTTCAGATGGTTGAGGTGCAGGGAACCCCTGCCAATGACGAGCGCGACCGTCGTGATCTTTTGCTGAAAAAACTGGGCGAAAAAATCGACATTTCCTGGGCCGAGGGTAAAGACGGCATGGTGACGGTGACTGCGGGGCGCACGGCGATTCTGGTTTCCGGTATCGGTTCCTCTGAGCTGAAAGCCCGTCAGACAGATGCCCGTGACCGTGTTGAAGTCTTCTTTGAAGGCAGCGGATCAACTTCCGCGAACATTACCGGGCAGATCACCGGGGGCCGCATTGGTGGCGCTCTGGATGTGCGTGATCACGTGATCGAGGATCTTTTGTCTCATGTGGATAACATGGCGTACACTCTGGCCAAAGAGGTCAACACCGCTCACATCGAGGGGTTTGATAAAAGCGGCCGTAATGGTGTTTTGTTCTTTGATATGCCAGATCAGGTCAAAGGGGCCGCATCGGTTATCGGTCTGAACAAGACAGTCTTTAATGATGTGGGAAGAATCGCGACGGGAGCCCAGCCGGGCGCTGCCGGGGATAACACCGTGGCCAACGTGATCTCGGCTTTGCAATACCGTCAGGTGATGGATGGTGGCACGTCCACTTTGGATGATTACTATAACACCCAGGTGGGTCAGATCGGTGCGATCTCCCAGCGTGCGGTGAAGGCTCAGGAGTCACAAAAGAATGTGATGTCCCAGTTGACCAATATTCGTGAGAGCATCAGCGGCGTCAGCCTTGATGAAGAAACCACGAAGATGATTGAGTTCCAGAAAACTTACGATGCGTCTGCACGTTTGATCAAAACCGCCGACGAAATGTTTGATACAGTACTGAATCTAAAACGGATGTGATGAGTGAGAATCGCGGATAAGATGTCTTTCAATCAGGTAAACCAGAATCTGACCAAGAACCGGTCGGAGATGGCTGATTTGCAGAATCAGGCTGCGACTCAAAAGCGTATCAACAAGCCTTCGGATGATCCTTTGGCTTCGGCGCGTGTTCTGACGGCAAGAACCGAAGAACGCGGCAACACCCAGTTCATCAAAAACATCAATAACGCCCGAAGCTTCCTGGAGTTTTCAGATCAGTCCCTGAGTGAGCTGACTGAAATCCTGGTGCGTGCAAAAGAACTGGCGGTCAGCCAGTCGAATGATGCCAGCGGTAATGAAGAAAGCCGTATGGTCACGGCCAGCGAGATCGAGCAGATCTACAACCAGTCCATCCAGATCGGGAACCGCAAACTGGGTGAAAGATATATCTTCGGGGGTCAGAAGACCCAGACAACGCCATTCAATCAGTCCGGCGAATATTTTGGTAATGATGCTGACATGAAGATTCAGACCCAGAAGGACTCCTTCGTGGCGATGAACCTTCCGGGCAGTAAAGTCTTCCTGGGTCGTGGTTTGGGCGGGGACGGGATCGTTCGTGCCCAGTACGAGACGCCGACCGATGTTGAGTCCCTGAAGGACTTCCAAAACAAGGAAATCGAGCGTCAACAGATCAACGAGGAAGTGGACTCTAACTTCCTGACCACGCGAGGTCCTGCGTCAGAGTCTGGCCGTCAAAACCGCTCGGACAAGCAAGATCCGGTCACAGGCTCTGTGGGCGTGAATTTGTTCTCGACGCTTAAGAATCTGGAGATTTCCCTTAAAACCAACGATAAAGCGGGGGTTCAGGAGGCTTTGGACACCCTGGATCAGGCTATTTCCCAGGTGGTTTTGGCTCGATCCGAGGTTGGGTCCAGAATTATGGCCGTCAATAGCACCACCGATTCCCTGCAAAAGGCCGTGGTGGACAATAAAGTAACGGCTTCCCAGTTGGAAGATGCCGATGCTTTCCAGGTTATTTCCGATATCAATAAGACCGATAGCACCCTGAAAGCGACTCTCGAAACGTCGGGTAAGCTTATTCAGCCAAGCCTTCTTGACTTTCTAAGATAAAAATAATACCTACAGTTCCGCTTAAAACTACCGATAACGACTGCAGCAAAAGGAGTTGTCATGCTGGTTCTCACACGGAAGTTGGGTGAAAGCATCGCTATCGATGACCACATCAAAATCAGAGTAGTTCAAATTAAAGGTAAACAGGTCCGCCTAGGTATCGAAGCGCCCAAAGACACGAAAATCCACCGTGAAGAAGTGTACGTTGCGATTCAGGATCAAAATCAGCAGTCTGCTACCACAGATGCCGATAAAACACGTAATATCGCTAAGTTATTGAAACCATAATAGGTTTTAAAAGACTTGGGAGCAAAAAGGCCTGGGGCAGAGATGCCGGGCCTTTTTTCGTTTCTAAAATCATCGACCCGCCCCCTCGGCAGGGACGTCTTTTTCTTTCCTATGGCCGCTGTCAGCCTGAAGCGCCCAGTCAAGTCTACTAGATTTTAATTGAGTCTCCCTAGATTTAGGTCCAGATTTATACATGTATTCACCATCATAGCGCCTTGGTGTGTCTAAAATAAGGGTGAATCCTGAGTACCTTTTGGGAGGATGAATGATCATTTCAACATCGCGATTCGGCCAAGTTGAGCTGAAACAAGAAGATGTTCTGACTTTCACCGAAGGCCTGTTGGGCTTCGCTGATTTGCGCAAGTTCGTTCTTCTTGACGATCCGAATGATGAAATCTTCGCATGGTTGCAGAGCTGCGAAGCTCCTGCGATTGCCTTCCCTGTTCTTGAGCCTGAACTGTTCGCTCCTCAGTACAAAGCAACCCTGACCAAAGGGGACATGGAAGCTTTGAAACTGACGGCTCAGGACAAAGCCCGTTATTTCTCTATCGTGACTATCCCGGATGATCCTACTTTGATGACTGCGAACTTGAAGGCTCCAGTTGTCGTGAACATCGAAGCCCGTACGGCTCGTCAGTGTGTTCTTCAGGATAACAACCTGGCTATCCGCGAGCCTATCTTCACCAAGCTGCAACAGCGTGTGGTGCAGAACCCGGCTGTCGCAATCAAAAATCAATCCACGGGCATCGATGTGGCAACCAAGCTGCATGTTGTTCGCGACGCTGAACTTTAATTTTTAAAGATTCAGAAAATGAAAAAGGAGCCCCAGAGGCTCCTTTTTTTATTTTAGCCCCCGTTGTCTATTCTAGGGCATTCAGCTCGGCGTTTTTTTCTATCAACGAAGACTCCAGACGGCGGATCTGCTGCTGTTGTTGTTCGACCGCGCGCTGGGTTTGAAGCAACTGGCGGCGCAGGGAATAGTCACTGGCGGTGGACTCATAGATATTTTCCTGCAGGGATTGGATCTGGGAGCGGCGGATGGCGATTTCCTCCTGCAGGTTGCTGCGATCCTGATCCAGATCCGACAAGGCCTGGGCGCGGGCCTGTTGCACGCTTTGCGGGCCTTGCAGAGCCTGGGATGACAGCAGCAGCTTTTCGTTTTGCATCAGTTCCAGTTGTTGCTGCTGCTGCAACAGCAGGTTGTTCAGATCCTCCAAGCGGGTTTGTTGGGCCGTCAGATCGTTGGTGTTCTGCTGCCAGTAAATGATCTCATCCTGAGTCTGACGGATGTAGTTTTCCTGAGAGCGAATGTTTTCATCGATCTGACTGCGCGCCACCTGGGCCTGGCTGCTTTGCAGGCGCAGGGCTTCGTCTGCCCGGCGATTGATGTCTTCGGCCAGACGGTCGTAGGAGTTCAGTTCACTGATGAAGCTTTGCAGTTCCAGGCTGCTGTTTTGCAGTTCGGAAGAAAACGTGTCGGCTGTCGGGGCCTGGCTTTCCTCCTGCTGCCGGGCGCGCAGGCTTTCCAGGGTCTGTTGGGACTGTTGCAGGTTTGTGTTGGCCTCCAGAAGCTGCTCTTGCAGGGTCAGGGCTTCCTGTTGCAGGCGGGCCTTGGTGGCCGTGATGGCGCGATTTTCAGGCGGAGCGGACACGACAACAGGGATAGAGGCGGGACGACGGGCGCGGGTCCGCTCGGCCTGCTCGACCAAGGCGTCCTGAGTGGTTTTGATACCTTTATAGGAAAAATAGAGCCAGACGGATGCGCCGATAATCACGGCCAGACCCAGCAGGAAAAAATTCTTTCGTGTCATGAGGCCCCTTGAACAGACTAAGTTTCAAGGGGTGTGGGCTCAATCAATACAAAGCAAATCTGCGACGGAACAAGAGGGGGCTTTGTGCTTAAGCAGCCCCCGCAGGCTTTAGGCCTGCTCAAGCTGTGGCAGGGATTTTTCGGTTTTGGCGCCCAGACGTTTCAGTTCTTCGACCTGATCGATGAGGTTGCCTTTGCCCTCGGAGAATTTCTTGATGACATCCTGATGGGCTTTCTGCGCGTCTTCTAGCTTGTTCCCAAGCTGTTGAAGGTCTTTCAAAAGACCAGCGAACTTGTCGTACAAATGACCGCCACGCTTTGCGATTTCAAGCGCATTCTTTTCCTGGCGATTCTGCTTCCACAAAGCCGCCACGGTTCTGAGTGTCGCCAGCAAAGTGGTCGGGCTGACGATTGCCACATTCTTTTCCCATGCATACTGGAACAGATCAGGTTTCAGTTTGAAGGCCAATGCAAACGCCGGCTCCAAAGGCATGAACAAAATCACAAAGTCCGGAGAGATCAGCTTGTCAGCAGCGTGGTATTTCTTTTCGGAAAGACCGTCGATGTGTTTTTTCAGGGAATCGATGTGCAGTTTCCCCAGGCGCTCCTGCTCTTCTGTGGTTTCCGCGGAGGAATACTGCTCATAGGCGATCAGGGTCATTTTGGAATCGACGATCAGATGCTTTTCATCCGGCAGGTTCACGATCACATCCGGGCGCAGGATCTGGCCGTCTTCGCCACGCAGATCCATGTCTGTTCCCTGGATCACGTACTCTTCACCTTTGCGCAGTCCGGATCTTTCCAGAATGTTTTCCAGAATCAGTTCACCCCAGTTTCCTTGAGTTTTCACTTCGCCTTTCAGCGCCTTGGTCAGGTTCTGGGTTTCCGCGGACATGACTTTGTTCAGTTCCATCAACTTGGTCAGCTCACCACGCAAAACACCGCGCTCGGAACGTTCGGTGGAATAGGTTTCTTCGACTTTCTTTTCGAAGTCCTTGATGCGTTCTTTCAGCGGCTCCAGCACAGATGAGATGTTTTTGTGATTCTGGTCGGTGAACTTGGCGGATTTTTCTTCAAAGATCTTTTGCGCCATCACCTCAAACTGGGTGTTCATGCGCTGGGACAGCTCTTCCTGCTGTTTGCGGGTTTCGACCATCAGGTTTTTTTGTTCCGACAGGCTTTGTGAAAGAAGATCATTTTTCATCTGTGCCGTGGACAGGTCGGCTTCCAACTGGGACTTTTCAGAGGCAAATTGCGCTTTCAGCTTGAAATAAACCAGCAGTCCGGAAATCACCGCGCCGGCAGCAAAAGCCACTAAAGTCATGCCATTCATAAAAACCCCCTTCATTCGGAAAACCTCCTTCTTTTGCCCTTAGAAATTCTTTTGGTCACGCGAAAAGAATCTGATACAAAGAGGTTGGATTTTAACCCTTAACAATGCGATGCAAAATGACCTCTGCGACCCAGATTAAAAGTATTCTTCTCGCTTTTCGCCCTAAAACTCTGACTGCTGCCCTGGTGCCCTGTGTGGCGGGAACGGCGCTGGTAAAGGCCATTGGTCTTTCCTGGGATGGCTGGGTTTTGTTTTACGCATTGATGGCTTCTTTCCTGATTCAGATCGGGACCAATCTGGTGAACGATGCCGTGGACTTTAAAAAAGGCGCGGATACGGAAAAACGCATTGGTCCTCAGCGCATCACTCAGGCCGGGATTTTGACGGCGAATCAGGTGATGCTTCTGGGTTCATTGTGTTTTGCTTTGGCCGTGCTTTGTGGAGTGCCGTTGGTGCTGAAAGGTGGCTGGGTGATTGTGGCCATTGGTGTGGCGTCGGTGCTGATGGGTTATTCCTATACCGCCGGTCCGTTCCCGCTGGCTTATCTGGGCTTGGGCGACTTGTTTGTGATTATCTTCTTTGGTTTGCTGGCGGTGACGGGGATCGTGTTCCTGAATACGGGCGAATGGCTGACGGAAGCCTTTGTTTTGGGGCTTCAGATTGGTTTGCATGCCACGGTGCTGATTGCGATCAACAACCTGCGCGATCACGGTGGTGATCGTCTGGTGAACAAAAAAACCCTGGCGGTGCGTTTTGGCGTGCAGTTTTCCCGTTGGGAGATTGCGGCCTTGGCATTTCTGCCGTTTGTTCTCAATCTGTACTGGTGGTTTGAAGGTTACAAGATTGCGGCGATTGTTTCGATGTTTGCTTTGCCACTGGCGGTGAAGATCACGAAAAATGTTTTCGCCACGGAACCAAGTCCGGCGTACAATAAATTCCTGGGGCAGGCTGCGGGTTTGCATCTGCTCTTTGGACTTCTTATCGCGATTGGATTTGCCTTTTGATTAAGATCAGCTACAGCCCCTACACTCTGAAGCCTGTTCAGTCCCTGAATGCCACAACAGTGGCCACCGCGCGTGAAGGGATTCTGCTGAAGGTCGAGTGGAATGACGGGCTGTATGGCTTTGCGGACCTGCATCCGTGGCCAGAGCTGGGGGATCTGTCCCTGGAAGAACAGCTATCTGATCTGCGCATGGGTCGCATGACCACGCAGATTGAGCAAAGCATCTGGCTGGCCCGTCGGGACGCGCTTCTTCGCAAAGAAAAAAAGCACGTCTTTGATGGCGGCGAAAAAATCAAAAACAACTATCTGCTTTCTCATTACCAGGATCTGAAACCCGGATTTCTGGATGGACTGAAAAACGAAGGCTATACCACCATCAAAGTCAAAATGGGCCGAGATCTGCCAAAAGAAGCAGACATGCTGACTCATATTGCCGCTTCGGGCCTGCGCATGCGTCTGGATTTCAATGCCCTGGGAAGCTGGCAGACTTTTGAAAAGTTCATGGTGAATCTGCCATTGACGGTGCGACCGCTGATTGAATACGTCGAAGATCCATTCCCGTTTGATTTCCACGCCTGGGGCGAAGCCCGCAAGCTGGCAAAAATCGCTTTGGACAATCAGTACGACAAAGTGCCCTGGGGCAAGATTGCTTCCGCGCCTTTTGATGTGATTGTGGTGAAGCCGGCAAAGACCGATGTTGATAAAGCCGTGGCCCACTGCCTGAAGTGGAATCTGAAACTGGCCGTGACCAGCTATATGGATCATCCAGTGGGGGTGGTGCATGCCGTGGGTGTGGCGATGGAACTAAAAGACAAGTACGGGGATATGATCCTTGAATCCGGCTGTCTGACTCATCGTCTGTACCAGATGGATTCTTTCTCGGCCGAGCTTTCCACCCAGGGACCGTATCTTTTGAAAAACAAAGGCACCGGCGTGGGCTTTGATAAATTGCTGGAGGCCCTGACGTGGTATCAGCTCAAAGTCCGATAGATCTTCATTCATACGCCAATGAAATTCTGCTAAACCCCCGCTGGCCGGAAGCTGACTATCAGGCGCTGTACAGACTTGCTGAAAAAAGTCAGAGCGAAAAAAATCTGAAAGGCCATGTGTGGATTGCGACCTCCGGTTCCACTGCGAACTCGATTTCGGCAACCAAGCTTGTGGCTTTGTCGAAACAGGCTCTGATGGCTTCGGCTCGGTCCGTGAATCTTCATGTGCAAAGTTCTGCCAAGGATGTGTGGACGCAGGTGCTGCCGCATTTTCATGTGGGGGGCCTGGGTATTGAAATTCGTGCGCATCTTAGCGGAGCCCGGGTGGTGAAGGCACTGAAAGACGGGCGCTGGGACGTTCAGCACTTTTACGATGTGCTGGTGTCTGAAGGCTGCACTTTGTCGGCGTTGGTTCCGACGCAAGTTTATGATCTGGTATCCCACGAATTGAAGGCGCCGGCCACTTTGCGAGCGATCGTCGTTGGCGGTGGGGCCTTCGAGGTGGATCTTTATAAAAAAGCGCGCGCACTGGGGTGGCCCGTTCTGCCCAGTTATGGAATGAGTGAGACCGCCTCGCAGATCGCGACGGCGTCCTTGGACAGCCTGATGCAGGAGGAATTCCCACCCGTGGGTTTGTTGACTCATGCGAAGGCTCGGCAGAATGACGGCGGCTATCTGGAAGTGTGGGCGCAATCCCTGTTCACTTGCTATGCGCAGAATACCGAAGCGGGTTCGCGTGTGTGGGATCCGAAAACGACGGACGGCTGGTTTACGACCGAAGACAAAGGGTCCGTTGTGAATGGCAATCTGCTGGTCGAGGGTCGTAGCAAGGACTACGTCAAGATTGGTGGCGAAGCCACCAACGTGGCAAGACTGCGTTCTGTACTGGAATCCTGCGCTTTGTATTTGAATCCGCACTGGCCGACTCAGGTGACATTGCTGGATGTGCCTTCTGACAGGCTGGGAGCAGAAATTCATCTGGTCAGTCTTTTGTCGGAAGCTGACACGGACAAAGTCCTGCAGTTGTATTCAGAAAAAGTGCTTCCCTTTGAAAAAGCACGTAAAATTTATTATATGAACGAGATCCCGCGCAGTGATTTGGGAAAAATCCTGTGGGCGGAGCTGAGGAGAAAACTATGAAGCGCGAAGAAAACCCCTGGTCCCAAGGCATCGTTCTGATCTGCACGAAGTGCCACAAGTCCATCAGCCCCAAGTTGCTGGAGGAAGAAGGCAACAGCGCTGATAATCTGAAAATGTTCCTGAAAAAATCATTCAAGGAAAGTGGCGACGGTTCCAAGATCCGAGTAGTGACAACCAGTTGTCTGGATCTTTGCATTGACGACACTCAGGCCGTGACGTTTGCCTCCACCAAAGGTGAAACAGAAACTTTTGCGATCCATCCTGAAAAGGACCGCGAAAAGCTTCTGAAGCACCTGCACGAAAAGATCAAATAGTTATTGAAGGGTTCCGGTCAGGCTGGTGCCCGACAGTCCGCCTGAACCATAGACGGTGACATTCAGGGTTTTTCCGGCCATGCCGGCGGTTTGAATGTACAAAACTGCTGCGCCCATTCCACTTGAAATTGTGACTGTGCTGCCTGCGAAAGGGGCACTGCAGTTTGGATCAGTAAAGACAACATTGGCGCCCGGATCCGGCGACAGTCCGATAGACACTGTCGTGGCGTGACTTTGAGTGGCGATGCGGAAGATGCCCGCGGCATCCGCAACCCCGATAGAAAGCGGTTTGCACGCACCAGCCTGCATATCAAATGGCGCCAGCTTGAACTGCGCAGCCGGAGTGCTGATGTTCATAATCGGCGTATGGTTCGTTAATCCCGCCGCATTCACATTGAAATGATAAGTTCCCGCATTGGCGGCGGCTGCACGGAAGTACACCTTTTTAAGGGCGGTGTTCTTGGCTACGATCGCCGTGGTTGCCGGCGTTGAGCAGGATTCATCAGAAAAGAACTGGCCCAAATTACTTTCCTGCGTGGCAAGATTCACGGTCAGGTCCCCGTTGACCGGCAGCATGGTGCCGTTGGCGTTCATGGTCACGACGTTATAGGCATTGCAATAGCCGTTACCGATATCGCGCGGTCCCCACAAGTCCAGCTTCGCAGCAATAGACTTGCTGCTCATATCCACACGGAAGTTCAGAGGAAGGGTGTCATAGCTATAGCTGTTGCCGGTGGCGCCCGTGACACTCACGCTGACCGAGGTCATCGTGTCAGAGGAGGTCGCGTCCGAGAATTTAATGTAGCCGGTAATCACGGGATTATAGCTGCTGAAAGTGTAACTGGAGGTCACTGTGCCGCAGGAGGCATCGGAATAGAATTTCAGACGGGCATCGCTTGCCGCTACATCCAGAGTGCCGCCGAACTGATCGTAAGCACTGCTGTTGTTATAGTTGTTGGATCTTAAGCGGAACGGATAGCAGATGTTCTTGTAGATCTGGGAAATATGCTCGTCCAGTGCCAACCAGCGATAGCTGGATGAGGCCTCTGAATTTCTGAGTGTCACATCTGCCGCAGTTGTGCTTGCACGCAGGGCCGAAGTGTTGATGACTTTAAAGCTCAGAGTTCCGTCAATTGGCGTGGATGGGAAACGATAATAGATTTCTGTATAGCCCGCTGTCGCCGGGATGGTGAAGGTGTCTGTTGTGTTCGTATCACTTTGACAGTCGCTCCAGGTTTTGTAGGCGGTGATACCGCTGTAAGTGGAGCCTCCTGCCGATTTGCTAAGCTGGAAAGTCACATCTGCAGAATGGATCGCGCGTTGACCATTTTCGGTGTTAAGGAAAACCGAGAATGAGCCGCACTGATTCGATCCTGCAAACCCGCGTGGCCAGCTTTTCTCAAGAACCACAACGGCCGCCGCTCCGGAATTGGATCCGTTTCCTGGGGTGTTGGCGTCGCCATCCACCAGGGTGAGTGTTTCCGTGTCACCGATCACCGAAGAACCTTTGATATAGATATAATCCACATCGCTGCCGGAAGAACCGGTGGTGATGCCCCAGATATTTTGCAGGTCATTCTTGGTCAGATAAATATCAAAGCTGCCGTCAGAGCAGTCTGAATCGTTGGTAAGGCCAGCGGCCAAAGCCGTGTCTGTCAGGTCCGGGGATGAAGGCGGCTGATGCCAAATGCTTTTATCAAAGCTGACCAGAATGGTGCCTACACGGGAATCGCAGCTTCCCTGCACGCGGGCATAGTTCTGGGCATCGAAGTCCTGTTCAAACGGACTGTTGCCCTTGAGGGAAGGAGCCGGAAGCTTCTTACCCAGGGTTGAAAGCTGCATCTCGGGCTCTTTACACCCAGTCAGCGCAAAGACTGTCAGGATAAAAACTATGAGATTCTTGCCACTTACGTCCATCATGACCTTACTCATCGACAGGTCCAGTGGACCCCTAAAGATTCAAACTGAGAATCTTTACCAAGTTTTGTCGGATGTAAGATTGCCGCATCATTCTGAGCTTACAATCCTTGAGTCCCCTCATATAAACGGACATAGTAGGGACGAGGTCTCGCTATGAAACAGATGGTACTTTTCGCTCTGATGTTGGTTTCGGTTCCTGCCTATTCGATCCCGATTCCTGATCCGGTTCCCGGGTTGCAGGCGGCGCTGCAGTTTTGCGCGAGCATTGAAGATGACAACGAAATCCCCCGCTGCGTGCGTCTGGAAAGCGGCGCGAACTGGGTGAGCAAAGAGGCTTTGCCAATTTGTCGTCATCAGAATTTTGATTCTGAGCGCGTGAACTGTCTGGCGGGTGTGGTGAATCGTGATATTCGCCCCGAGGAAGTGGACGTGTGTGAGTCGCTGACTTTTGATGACGAAAAGGCCCGGTGCCTTGCCGACATTCAAAGACCTTTTCCGTACCGCACGCGTTTGAAAGTGGATGCCCGTCCGGGGTTGCAGGCGGCATCGCGTTTGTGTCAGTCCTTCTTTTATGATGAAGACAAGCGCCGTTGCCTGAACGAGATGTCAGCCGCAGAATTGTTCACGGCGGAAGCTGTTGGTTTTTGTGCGGATCGTTTTAGTGATGACGAAAAGATTCAGTGTCTGGGAAAACTTCGTAACAAGTTTATTGTGCGCGAAGAAGTGCTGATGTGTGACCGGGTCTTTGATGATGCGGGGAAGCTGTCATGTCTTGAAGGAGTGCAGCGCAAGTATCGCCTTGCAGCTGAGCCTTTTTGAACGGCCTTCAGCTGCTCGGTTATTGTGAAAAGTCTTACTTGGCGGGGCTGATTTTGCAGACTTCGACCAGGGTTCTTTCTTTCACGAGCGCGTAGATCTCTTCGATTTCTTTGTTGGTCACGGCGATGCAACCCAGTGTCCAGTCATACGGGTGAATTTTGCTGATGCGCTCGTATTTCTGTGGGTTGGATGGCAGACCGTGAATCATGATGTCGCCACCTGGGTCTTTACCCTGGGATTTTGCATAAGCGATGTCGGCTTTGTTCGGATAGTCCACATGCAGGGACTTGGTGAACTGGCTCTTTGGATTTTTATAATCGATGGAATAGATGCCTTCCGGAGTTTTGCCGTCACCCTGGAACTGTTTGTGACCGATAAAGTTCCAGCCGAATGCCACCGTGTAAGTTCTTAGCAAGGTTTCACCAGAAATCAGGTACAACTGGCGTTTGTCTTTGGAAACCACGATACGCTCAATATTCAAACCTTCGCGCTGGATGCGCTCCACGGATTCACGACTGCGATCCAGCAGCTTGTCGATTTGGGTCATGTCATCGCAGTACTTGTAAGAACGGTCCGTGGCTTTGGAACCGGCAAAAGACTGCAGGGAAACAAGCGTCAAAGCAATAAGGGGGAAGATGAGTTTTTTCATGAGGTCCTTTGTAACACAAGGGACCTCACTTCTGAGAATTGCAATGGTGGAATTTGCTGGATAACGGTAAGAAATGCCTGACTGTCTAGGGACTAGACAGCTGCTGCTTCAGCTTGCGGCCCTGCCGGGCCTCCAGCTCTGCCGGCGACTGCCGACTCTGCCGGCTGTCGCCGACTAGCGGCCCCAGCCCTGTTCGCTTTTGATTTGTTCGCGGATTTGTTGCTCGATACGCTCGGCTGGGATGACAGGGCCTTTACCCACGCCGGGGCAGAAGGCTTTGACGTCCTTGGCCCAGGATTTGGCGTTCATAACCTCGGGCCAGAACGGCCAGGTTCGGCATTGGGTCGGGCGGGCCTCATAGACGCTGCAGCCTTTGCCTTTCAGGAACATGCAATCCGGGTTTTTCGGGTCTTCTTTCAGGTGCCAGATGCCGCCGGTCATATCGCAGTATTTGCGGGTGAAGTCACCGGTGCGCATTTTGAGGTGTTTGGCAAAACGCTGGCGGTCTTCAAGGCTCAGGTACACAAAACCGTATTCCCCGTGGGAAGTGCAGCATTTGCCGGAACCGGTGCATTCGAAACGAACGCCTTCACGCCACCATTCTTTTCCAGTGAATTTGAATTCTTCCATGTGCGCTCCTCTAGCAGCCCTGACCGGTGGATTCCAGATAAGGTTCCAGACGGGATTTCATCAACGACGGCAAAGTCGTCTTTTGTTTTGTCTTTCCATCCACCAGAGCATGAACCATGGTGACGACGGCGTGAGTTTTGTCTTTTTGAGTGAAGACGTACTTCATTTTGAAGGAAGTCTCGCCAAAACTGGCGACCGCCACACTCACTTCATAGGTTTCTCCCGGGATGAACGGCGCCAGAAAGTTGGATTCTGTGTGGCGCAGGGGAATCAGCAGATCACGGCTGCCAAACCACTCGTTCCAGGTATAGCCGGCGTCGACGATGAATTCTTCAAATGCATCGTGGGCGAAACCAAAAATATTTCCAAAAAACATGATTCCCGCAGGGTCGGCGTCCCTGAAGGTGATGGTCTTTTTCGTGCGAAAGACTTTATTCATAATGTCTCGGACTTTACGGCCTTGAAGCCCTTGACAGCAAGCAGATAAATCGCGAAGTTAGCGGGACTATTCGACCTCTTCAGGAGTTAAAATTGCAACGCAGCGTCATTGATCTTAAAGTCTATGATCCAAAGGATTTTCCGGCGTACCTGCCAAAGCTGAACAAGCTTTATGACGACCTGTTTTCCGGCGGCAAAGGCTTCCGCGCAAAATTGATCCGCATGATGTCCGCTCACCTGGGTATTGAACCCAAAACTGAGCTGCTTTTGTCCCAGACCATTGAATTTATTCACAACGCTTCTTTGCTTCATGATGATCTGATCGATCGTTCTCACCTTCGCCGTGGCAAAACGGCCGCGTGGCTGAAATACACGCCCGAGTACGCAGTTCTGGCCGGCGACTATCTGTTGGCGCGTGTGATGGTGAATCTTTCCGGTCACGGCAACATCAAGCTGGTTCAATACACCGCGGAAGTGATTTCTGATCTGTTGGAAGGTGAATGGCTGCAGGATTCTGTGGTGGGCGATTTCTTCGTCACTATGGAGCAACTGGATCGCATTCATAATCTGAAAACGGCAAGTCTGTTCAAGTGGTGCATCCGTGCGCCGTTCATCGCGCAGGAACGCTACGACGAGGAACTGCACAACATTCTTTCTGAGATGGGCACACTGCTGGGGCAGTTGTTCCAGCGCAGTGATGATCTTCTGGATTACGACATTCGTAACGACGAAGGCAAAGCCATTCTGGGTGATTTGAAATCCGGTTACCTGAACTCCTTCGGGGCGTTCATGTGTGCCGGGGCCACTCGACATGAAATTGATCACATTGTGAAATCCAAAACGTTGGAGCAGTACTACGAAAACGTCGGAGGCAAAGCACGCTTTGATCAGAAGCTGGCGGAATTCGACGAGATCAACCGCGGCCTGATCAAAATGTATGATCACCATCTGGAGCGTCTGAAGTCCCTGTTGAAGCCGGGCGAAGAAAAGCTGATTGATCAATTGCGCCCGCTGACCGAGATTCTGTACTGGAGAAGGAAACCTTCGTGAGTGAACTGATCACGCTTTCCAAAAAAGACGCGAAGTTTGAATCCTACTTGCTGGGGACATTCTCCAAAACTCACCGGGCTCTGCCGCAGCAGACCCTGAACGTCAATTCCGCTTCCGAGCTGGTGACGTTTCGTGTTCTTCCTTTGAGTGAAATCGCGAAGCCCTCTTTGTGGGCGAAGCTTGCTCAAGTATACAAGGTGCGCACCTTCCTTCTGATTTTCCTGCCGCTGTTTTTGATTCTGACCAAGAATATTGATGACCACACCATGCAGGATCCGGTGACCACCGCGATCGCGACCATCGGTGTGTTGCTGGCGTTTATTTCCATCAATCTGCGCAATGACTATATGGACCACATGAAGGGTGTCGACCGTGTGCTGGAGCGTTCCGGCAGTCGCGCCATTCAAAATGGCTGGATCACGGCCGCTCAGGTTAAACATCTGTCGTCCTTCTTCCTTTTCATGGCGCTGGTGTGTGCGGTGCCGCTGGTGTTTGCTTTCCCGCAACTGGCGGGGATCTTTGCTGTCAGTTTGACGGTGGGGCTGTGGGCTCAGTTTAAAAAACAGAACTCATTCAAGTACCGTATCGGGGGCGAGTTTGCTCTGTTTGTGATGCTGGGGCCTTTGTTGACTGTGGGCTTCCAGATCGCAATGGGTGTTCCTGGTGACGTCGAAGCCTTCTGGCTGGGCTGCGTGTGGGGTTGGCTGGTGCTGTTCGTCGTGCACCTGAGAAACTTCATGAATATCTTCCCGAGCAGTCAGGCGGGTTTCACCAACACCGTGAACTGGCTGGGGTTTGACAAGGCCCGCCGCCTGATTGCCGGCTGGTGGATTTTGTTCCTGATTTTCAATCTGGTTTACCATCTGAACTACGCCGGTTTTTACTGGGGCGTTTATCTGACGGTGGTTCTGGCTTTTGCGTCCGTGGGCTTCATCTATAAATTGAAAAACATTTCAAGCCCTGTGGGCAGCGAGATGCGCAAGGTGTTCCGCTCCGGTTTCTACTTGTTCCTGATCGCCATTGGTATGTGGGTTTTTGAGTGTCTTTGGTATCTGCTTCGCTAGACGGCGGCCTTCGCATTTGTGTTCGGGCTTCCGCTCCGGAAGTCCATGACAAGGCTGTCGAGTGGGCGTCTTTTCTGAAGGCACCGCTGAATCCTGAAAATCCCGAACAATACTTCTTTCATTTCTTTGTCGAACCTGAGGGCGTGTTTGTGCGCGATCAGGAAAAGCGCCTGCTTGAAATTGATTTCGATAAAAACCATCTGGACTACGAACGCAAAGGGCACCGGGGAAAAAACGAATTGATCGCCAAAGCGCTGGGGGTTGCCAAAGGGGCGCGCCGGGTTTTGGATCTTTCGGTGGGTATGGGGATCGACAGTGTGTTTTTGACCCAGTTGGGATTCACCGTGATCGGGGTCGAGCGCTCACCGGTGCTGTATGCTCTTTTGAAAGAGGCCTTCGCGCGCACCCAAAAGGACTATCTGAAGTCCTATGAACTGCACTTTGGCGACAGCCTGCAGTTTTTGAAACAGAACAAGGGTCTGCTTGAAGTGGACGCCATTTATTTTGATCCGATGTATCCGCACAAAAAGAAATCCGCACTTCCCAAGCAGGAAATGGTGGTCTTCCGTGATCTGGTCGGTCACGACGACGACGCCAGTCTGGTTTTGCAAGAGGCCCTGACCTGGCCGGTGAAGCGCGTGGTGGTGAAGCGCCCGATGCAGGCCGAAGAACTTTTGCCGGGTGTTCGTCATTCTTACGAGGGAAAGGTGGTTCGCTATGATACTTATGTGGTTGGGTAGTTTTGTATTGATGTTGCTGGGGCTTTATCTTTCCCAAAAGTACGTGGCGGTGGTTTTCTCAAACCTGCAAAAAAGCTTTCTGGAAAAGGGGTTGGAAACAACTCTCGGAAAAATGTTCATCCGCGCTGTGGATGTGGTGGTGCTGGAAGCATCCCCGCAAAAATCTTTGTATTCAGGTTTGGCGCTTTTGAATCTGCGTGTTTTGGGAACTCGTCCCAGTGTTTTGCTGATGTGTCTCAGCACGCTCGGTGCATGGTGGGTGCTGATTTTGGGGCTGCTGTTCATGAGCTTCAACGGAAACTTCCTGCTGGGGCTGGCCGGTGTCGGGCTGCTGACGGTGTTCATGTCCGTGCAGGTGAAAAACATTCTGGGCTGGGTTCTGGGCACAGGCCTGTTCCTGGTCGGGGGTGAATCCATGCTTCGCAACGCCAGTATTCTGATGACGACCCTGGGACAAAGTGAGCTGGCTTATTTCCTGGCCGATGGGCGCTTTCCGACGGTCATTGCCTTGTTCTGTCTGGCAGCTTTGATCAGTTTGATTGTGCAACTGGAGTTCTGGTCCCTGGCGTTGGCTTTGGGGTTGCTATTAACCAACACCATCTCTTTCAACGCGGCTCTGGGGCTGGTTGCGGGGGAGCGCGTGGGTCGCATGATCTTCTTCTGGTGGCAAAGCCGGTCTTTGAATCAGGAATGCCGTCGCGTCGGTTCTCAGTTTGCGATGGTCTCGGCCAGCGGGGCGTTTTTGGGAATGATGATCGCCGGTGAGGTGCGCACCTTCCTGAATTTGGGCTTCACTACGGGCACGGCGGGGGCTCAGGATAAGACTCTGCAGTTCGTTTTGCTGTTTGCTTTGATTTTGACCGTGCAGTTTGTGGCCCAGATGATCTGGGGTCATTTCGGGGGTAACGCGAAAGTCGATGAAATGCAGGCTTCCCGCTATTTCGGTCCGACCTGGAAGCGCTGGGAGCTTTTGTCATCCACGGTGATGACCTGGGCCCGCGAGAAAGTCCACAAACGACACAGCGAGATCCGCTATCACCTTCAGGGGTTAGGAAGTTTGAAAGAAGGGCAGGTGCCCGAACACATTCAAGCCCGACTAAAGGCCGAAGAAGAACAACTGAATCTGTTCCTTCACGACTGGGCGTAAAAAAGAATTTAATATAGGCCGTCATGGCAAAAGAACAAGACGAACTCAAAGAGCGAATTTCAGAATTGGAACATGAACTGGCGGTGAAAGAGGCGGAACTTCACCGTTACCGCCTTGAGCTTTCCAAGGCCAACGGCGCCCTGGAAAAGATGATTGCTCAGATCAGCCAGGAACTGAAGCTGGCGCAGGTCATGCAAAAGTTTCTTTCTCCCACAGAACTTCCCAACGTTCAGGGTTTTGAGTTCAGCACCAAATTCCTTCCCGGCACCCGTTCGGGCGGTGATTACTTCGACATCTTTGAACACGAAGACAAACTTAAATTCGGCATTCTGATTTCCAGTGCCAGCGGCTATTCGCTGTCTTCGGTACTGCTGTCCGTAATTATTAAAATTTCTTCCCAGATCGAGGCCCGTCGCGGGCTTGAGGCTCACAAGGTGCTGGCGTTGCTGGCCAAGGAAGTGGTGCCGTCCATTCAGAATGAAGACAAAGCCAGTGTGTTTTACGGGATCGTCGACCGCCGCAGCTTTGAAATGCAGTACTGTTCTGTCGGGAATATCGATGGCTTCATGCAGGTCTATGGTCAGGACAGTCTGGTAGAGCTTCTGCCGACCGGTCCAAGTCTGGGCAAGGACTTTAACACGGAGCCACAAAGCCGTGTGATCCAGCTCAATCCGCGGGACCGTCTGATTTTGGCGACCGAAGGGTTGAAGCTTTCCCAGAACTCCCTGGGCGTGAACTGGGGTGGACATGGGATTTCCGAGGCGATTTCTCGGGCCCCGAAGCAGGGTGTGCATGAACTGCGTAACGAGATTCTGCTCGCGAATGAGCGATATTCAGGAAAACCGGATCCCGTCCGGGACCAGACACTGATCGTCACAGAGGTTAAAGACCGAGTCATCAAACTTGCCAGTCGGTAAAAGCGGCTCCTGGGGCGAAATCGGTCTCCGGGAAATTTGATTTTTACTATGTTTTCAGTCGCGGGGTTTATCAGACCTTGGGGCGGGAACCGCGTGACAACTTGTGAAAACTCCTGTTAAGTCTACAATGTTTAAAAAAAGAAGTATTTGATAAGTCAGAAAGGAAACTACGATGGCTGAAGTAAATATCTATGAAGGCGCCTTGGACAAGGGTTTGGAAGGCGTTGTTGCATGTACGACGAAAGTATCTTTTATCGTCGGTGATTCTCTGAATTTCCGTGGTTACACGATCGATGATCTTGCTGCGAATTCAACTTTTGAGGAAGTAACTTACCTTCTTTGGAACGACAAACTTCCAAATGCTCAAGAGCTGGCGGCATTCTCCACTCAACTTCGCAATGAAATGGCTTTGAGCCCTGATTTCATCAAAGTTTTGAAAGCAATCCCTACCAACGTACACCCAATGGGTTGGTTGCGTACGGCTGTTTCTTTGATGGCTCACTGGGATTCTGATGCTAACGACAACGGCGCTGAAGCAAACTTGCGCAAGTCTGTTCGTTTGACAGCGAAAATGGGAACTCTGCTTTGCGCATTCGATGCAATCCGCAAAGGTAAAGAGCCTGTAGCTCCTAAAGCTGACAAATCCATGGCTTGGAACATGATGTACATGCTAGGTGGCGGAGCTGAGCCAAAAGCTGAGCACGTAAAAGTGATGGACACTTGCTTGATCCTTCACGCTGACCACGAGCTGAACTGCTCTGCATTCGCAACTCGCGTAACGGCTTCTTCTTTGTCTGACCTTCATTCTGCAATCGTTTCTGCGATTGGCGCTTTGAAAGGTCCTTTGCACGGTGGTGCGAACGAGCAGGTTATTTTGATGCTTCAAAAAATCGGCACGATGGAAAAAGCTCAGCAGTTCGTTAAAGACGCTTTGGCTGCAAAAGAAAAAGTTATGGGTATCGGTCACCGCGTTTACAAAAACGGCGACCCTCGCGCTCGCATCCTGCGTGGCATGTCCGACAAGCTGACTAAAGATGCTGGTATCCACCACATGTATGAAATGTCCACTTTGATCGACGACACCATGTTCAACGAAAAAGGTTTGATGCCGAACGTGGACTTCTACTCTGCAACTGTTTACTTCTCCATGGGCATCCCGACAGATCTGTTCACGCCGATCTTCGCGGCTTCCCGTATTTCCGGCTGGTGCGCACACGCCTTCGAGCAGTACGCAAACAACCGTATCTACCGTCCTCGTGGCAAATGGGCAGGCAAAGAGGGTCTGAAATGGACTCCAGCCAACCAACGCTAAGAATTTCGGTTTAAGATCGAATGAAAAAGGGAGCTGAAAAGCTCCCTTTTTTTATTTGTCTGAATGATCTGAAAGAAGCTTCAGATTTTTTTGGATCCAGTCCATCTGGTTGGCCACACTGACATAGGCGGCGCGACTGTAACATTCATTCGAAGTGACCGGGTCGCCTTTGTATCTGAAAGTGGCATGGGTGATGCCGATGATCACGGGCTCGCCGTTTTCGTCTGCTTTCAGCAAAGGTCCGCCGGAATCCCCCTGGCAAATGCCGATGCCGTTTTTCTGATTGCCAATCAGATGGGTCTCATTGATTTCAGAAATGATCGTCGGGGTGGAATGCAGCACGCCCCGCTCTTTGACTTTGGATCCTTCCGAGGTTTTACCATAGCCGATCGCCAGGTAAGCCGTTGGCTGATCCAGAGTTGTCTGGGCCTGCAGCCCCAGGATTTTCAGACGTGCTGGTTTGGGATCACGGATCTTGATCAGGGCGATGTCATAGGCGCCCAGTTTTGATGTGTCCCGTTTGTAGTCTTCGTGAGTGATGACTTTGTCGATACGGATGACTTTTCTTTTTTCTTCCAGCGGATTCAGGCCATAGGCAATATCATATTTGGCGTCTTTTTCATCCAGGCAGTGGGCGGCTGTCAGGATCACGTCTTCAGTAATGAAGGCCCCGGTGCAGATGCCGGAACTTCTGAAAATGAAAGAGCCTTTGGTCCCACGAACCATAACGACCCAGTTGGCGCGAGGGTCGGTGTTGGTGACACGACGACCGCCGACGATGGCTGATTCATCGCCGTCAGGCAAAGAGTGTTCTGACGCTGACTCTTGGGCAGACGGCGCGCAGGCACTCAGCAGAAATAGAAAACTCAGAAAGCATTTTTTCACAAATCACATCTCGCAGGATTTAAGGGCTTTGGAGTTTTGCCCAGACACCAGTTTTTTGCAAGTGTCGGGGATCGTTTCTTTCCGAACTTGCGCAATTTGCAGGGCGCGGTACAGACCCGAGGAATGCACAGCTTTAACACCTTCAACAACTTTAACTTTCAAAGACGGATCTGCTTCTTCAGACGCGAAGAAACAGCCATAGTTCGATTGTTTTTTAGGCAGAACGTTTTGCAGTTGTGACACAACCTTGGCTGCCAGGACATCCGAGAAGTCTTCATTCAGGAACTGGGTGGAATCCTGTTTTTCTGTCAGGCACGCCTTCGCAGTTTCAAACTGCTTTGCATGGGCAAACACGTGATGGGCGAACTCGTGCGCCAGAATGGAAACGCCATAAGTCGGCAGCTTCACAGACATCCAACTGACTTTGATGCCCGTCAGACCCGGACTGGCAAAATCAGAAATGCCGAGGTTCACCAGATCATCACAAAGCATGTCGTTTTCACCAAGAGTCTGCGACAGCAATGCGCCCAACATCAGGGTTGAGGATGCGTCCATCTTTTTAAGCATTTC
This sequence comes from Bdellovibrio sp. BIS2, assembly GCF_055398295.1. Lineage (NCBI taxonomy): Bacteria > Pseudomonadati > Bdellovibrionota > Bdellovibrionia > Bdellovibrionales > Pseudobdellovibrionaceae > Bdellovibrio > Bdellovibrio sp. BIS2. Next base: position 525,625 of record NZ_AP035879.1, read on the forward strand.
CACTTGCAGCATGTCGGTGCGGGCTCTGTCCGTCAGAGACTGAGCCAGGGACTTGGACAGATCATTGATAGACTCAGGCATATAGACGCTGATCTTCTTTACGATCTCATAGGCGGGGTCCTGAGAATTCAGGTTTTTTAAAACCTGTTCTCGCACCACTTCCACTGTTTCCTGGAAGGCGGTCACATCTTTGACTTCCGGATACAGATTAAGGCCCTGATACATGCGCACTTCGCAGGCTGATTTCAGTCCTGGAGCCTCAGAAAGACGTTTTTGCAAGCGGGCTTTAAGGTCGGACTTTGCCAGATTGGTACGAATAGTTTCAGTCTGCAGTGGCAGTGCATCGGCGATGGCCGTGTCCTTCAATGTCAGGGTGTGAACCAAGCGCACGCTGTAAGAGCTTTGAATCAGGTCCTTCAGCTCAGTTGCGTCTGCGGCCCCGCCTGCTTTCACGCGGGCGAACACACCGTGATCCAGGTCGATAAATCGGAAGCCAATGGCTTTATTCAAAGTCTCCTGCATTTCCAGTACGAGGTTGATTTCGGCGCGGGCTGCGTCCATCACAGTTTTGTCTGAATGCATGGCCAACAAATAGGCCTGAGGTCCCTGCAATTGGGCCCGTTGATTGGCCTTGGCGAAATCATATTCACCAATCTTGGCAAAGATCGTGTTCCGGTTGGATTCTGAAATGTCCTTGCCACTCAGAATATAGATGACTTTGATTAAACGCATTTGCGTTTCGTTCAGTTCTGCATTGGCAAACTCAGACTCTTTTTCCTGCAGTTGATTCAGGGTGGTGGTGTGCAGTTGCACCTTGGCATTGACCACGTCCTTGAGGCGGGCTTCCAAATGTTCTTGGTAATATGCTTTTTGGGTGTCACTTGGCTGGGCCGCCTTCGCCATCAGATTTGCGTAGGAAATTTCTGTCGACTGGGATGCGCACAGATCCTGATAGCACAGTTGTTCTGAGGTCATTGCGGCTCTTTCCGCTTTCTGTTTTTCGGTCAGGGGAGCGGCGGTTTTGGCGATCTTGGCAGTGCGCACGGAATTGTTGGACTGCTTTTTACATGCAGCCAAATTTACGCTGACAGCAACCAAACCCAGAGTCATAAGTGACTTTGACCATCTCATTTTGAGACCTCCCAAAAAAGTTCAACAGCTGTAGATCTTTTATGCGATGAACTCGCATTGGATCGAAGCCGGGGAACGATGTTGTTACTGATAATGATAGGGAGCAAAGTCAGAGCCAGTTTTCTGTGGCAAAACATCCAGTTTGTTTTGATTTCGAAATCTTCAAGTCCGTGGGCCAGACCCAGCCTAACAATGCAGCAAGAACGGAGACAAAATTAAATCAAAAGAAGACATGAGGAGGGGTTATGGAGTTGGTGCGTCTCATGGGTTTCTTGACTGTTCTGAGCCTTGCTTTGAGTGCGAACGCGCAGAATTCAAAAGACTATTTGGCCGTTGTGGACAGAATTCCGGTAAGTGAACTGCGCTGGGTGATGACACAGTCAGGGGATCACGGAGTCAATGCGAAGAGCTACTGGTCGGATTCAATGGAGCAGACTTTTTTGGTTGATCCGTTAAATCCCACTCTGCGAAATCAGGCGAGCCTTAACTATCTGCGCCTGTTACAGAATGTTTCCACCGGAATCGTTGATCCGGCGCTGGTGGGAGTCGATGTGAAGCTGACCAAGAAGAAATTCCCGACGCCTATTGAACTGCAGACGGCTTTGGCTGCTGCCGGGCAAAATCCCAATGTGCTGCTGGAGTCCATGTCATCGCAAATGCCGCAGTATCTGGCATTGCGCGACAGCCTTCGCAAAATGAACACTGCCTGTGTGAACAACCTGTGGCCCGCATTGCCTAAAGTCAAAAAGACTTTAAAGCTAGGAAGCAAAGACCCCATCCTCATTCCATTAAAGACACGCATGGCGCAGTTGGGTTATCAGATGACCAGCCTCGACAACGTCTTCGATGACAAAGTGGTGGCTGCGGTAAATGACATTCAGTGGAATCTGCGCTTTAAACCCGACAGCAAGATTTCTCCGGGTGGGAAGACGTGGAAGTATCTGAATGTGTCATGCCAGGACCGCATGCGACAGATCCGTCTGGATATGGAAAAGCTGCGCTGGTTCCCACAGCACGTGGAAGAGCGCTATATCTTTGTGAACCTTGCGATGTCCTATTTTAGCCTGGTCGACAAGAGTGGCGGCGGGTTCTATTCAATGAGTTTCCGTACAATCAACGGCCGCCCCGAAAGAAAGTCGCCGACCATGAAAGACAAAATCGTCTATATCGTGATCAATCCATTCTGGGTGGTTCCGCCGACTATTTTCCGCGAGGACAAGGTCGAAGAAATCAAGAATCTGTGGCCCTGGGAAATTCGTCAATACTTTGATTCCCGCCACTATCAGGTCTGGAACAAGTCGTTCACTCAAAGAATCGATCCGGCCACGATTGACTGGTACAACATGGATCCAACTCAGGACGCCAATATTTACATTCGTCAAAGTCCGCACCGTATGAATGCGTTGGGATCGTTGAAATTCATGATGACCAATTCTTACGCGATCTATCTGCACGACACGAATCAGCGGGAGCTGTTCGCGGAACCGCAACGGTTGCTGAGCTCCGGCTGTGTACGCGTGGAAAAACCCGTGGATCTTGCGGAATATCTGATGAAAGGAACAGAGTGGGATCGTACAGCGATCGAGCGCTATATGGCCAAGCCGGGTGAAGTGCTGGATAAAGACACCAAGGTTCAACTGAAACAGCAGATGCCAGTGTATATGGTGTTCCTGACGTCGCAGCTGAGCTCTGATGGAATTCTGCGCTTTGCCGAGGACTCTTACAAGCAAGGCACCCGCCTGTTAAGACTGGGTGCCTGGTAGTGGGAAAAAAATTAACGACCGGCTGGAATTGTTGTGGTGGTTGTTGAGTTGATTATCGGCACCGGTGCCAGGGAACTGGTGCCGGTGGAGTAGATCGGAGTCGGACCCAGTGACGTGCTGGAGCTGAGTGTTCCGCCCAGATAGCTGGTTCCACCGTATTGCACCTGCTGAATTCGATACATCAGATTATACATCTCTTGCTGCAGGGAAGACACAGTCTGGTACTTTTGCACCATTTGTTGTTGGTATTGCTGCTGATACTGCAGGGCTGTTTGATACTGCTGCATCTGCATTTGCATCATCTGCTGTTGCAGCGCCAGCGACGAAGAGTCGTATCCGGTCATCGAGCCCATCATGGAACCCATCATGGAGCCATAGCCCATCATGCTTCCCGTGTAAGTTCCCATCAGACCACCATAACCCATCATACTGCCGGTCATGGATCCCATCATTCCGCCATAACCGGCCATCGATCCCATCATGCCGCCGTAGCCGACAAGACCGCCGACCATGCTGCTCATCATGGACCCGCCCATCATGGAGCCATAGCCCATCATTCCACCCATCATGGCGCCGCCGTACATACCAAGGCCCCCCATGCCGCCCATGTTCATTCCGCTCATTCCCCAAGGGCCCATGCCGGAAGAATACATTCCGCCACCCATCATGTTGCCCATCATGCCTGCGGGATATCCGAAAGCTCCGCCCATGCCGGCATTTCCGTACATACCACCCATACCATAGGCGCCTGTCATGCCCATGGCACCATTCATGTTGCCTGTGCCGTTCATCCCGCTGCCGCAACCGAAGCTGCCTTGTCCAGTGCCGCCGCTGACCGCGCCATAAAGACCCGCCATCAGATAGGGGTATCCATAACTCAAAGCCGGGTAGGACTGTGTCGGCCAGCCGGCGTTAGAGTTGTACTCCGCCACCATCTGGTTTTGTTTGTAACCCACATACGAGGCAAACAACCCTGTGCCCACGTTGGCGATCACATTGGCCCAGTCTGTTTTCGGAGCCGAGGCCTGAGATCCATTTCCTTGAGCAATGCACTCGATGCAAACACCACCCTCAGTGTCAGAGGAGGCAAGGCCGTTGCGGCGGTCTTCCAGAGCGTCAGCCTTGGCGTCTTTCAAATCTTCCTTCAGATTGGCGATCTGGTTTTCCATGCGTTCGATTTCACGTTGCAGTTTTTCAGACTGGGAATACTGCTTGCGATAGTCCGACAGACCTTTTTTGCAAGTGGTGGCATCGCTGCCCCGGCCCCCGTCGGTTTCGCGGTACTTTGAATTGGAACAAACCGATCCGCTGACGGACCCGGCTTTACCGCGGTCGCAGTACTGCCTCCATTCGGCAGTGGAAAAGCCGTACACTGGAATCATATCGGCGTTGGCGACGGTGCCACCATCACCTTCCTCTCCTTGAGCGACAAATTCCCCCGATTGCTCCTGCAGGCCTTTGTACTCTTCACAGCGGCGGGAGTTTTCCATGTGTTCAAAGATAAAGTCGGCATAGTCGCTAGAGATTGATTTTTCCACATCCGTGCGGGTTCGTTGCAGGGTGCGGTCGATCTTTTTCTTTTCTGCTTTTTTGGTTTTTAGCTGTTGTTGGGCCTCTTGAAGTTCGGCCTGAATTTCTTTCGTGCCGTCATCGATGCTGGTGGCGCCGTTGCCTGCGCGCATTCCGGTGGAACAGCTTTGCATGCCGCCATACATGCCCGTGCCCCACATCGAAGTTTGTGCTGTGGCCATCACCGGTCCGAGAAATAAAACTGTCAGAAAAGCTTTTTGTAACATGGTCCCGCCTTATTTACACATTCAGGATAGCGGGCAAGTATTGAGTGATTGTGGAGTTAGGACCTCACGGTTTAAAGTGAGATCCTGTGGAGGGGCGTGGGATTAAACGGCTTTTTCCAGGCGGTAGCCCTGACCGTAAACGGAATTGATCTTCACCATGGTGACGCCGTTTTTTGTCAGTTTGGAGCGGATGTGACTGATGTGGGAGTCCACGGTACGATCATAGATTTCTTCTCCTGAAGCCAGGCGTTCAATCAATTGTTCGCGCGTCACGATGGTTTCCGGATGTTCAAAGAATGTCGTCAGAATTTCAAATTCACGGCGATTCAGATTGATCAGAGCGTCGCCGTTTTTTAGCACCTGCTGATTTTTGATCAGGGTCAGGCCGGCAAAACGAACCAGATCCAAAGTGGCTTTGTTGTCCGCGAGCTGGTTGCGGATGCGGGCTATCAGCTCGCGCTGACTGAAAGGCTTGCGAACATAATCATTGGCACCCTGGTCAAAGCCCTGCACAACACTTTCTTCATCAGTGCGGGCGGTCAGGAAGATCACCGGATTTTTTTTGTCTTGAGCGCGCAGCCAGTTGCAGAATTCCATACCGCTGCCATCAGGAAGGTTGATGTCCAGCAGATACAAATCGGCTTTGCAGTCCGCGCTTTGGCGTTTGGCATCAGCAAGTGTTTGCACCCATTCGACTTTATAGTTTTCAAGTTCCAACTGCAGTTGAACGGCTTTGCCAATTACTGGGTCATCTTCAAGCAGAAAAATAGTGCTCATATACTCTCCAGCCTACCATAGGCTACGGGGTTGTCTCAGGTCTTATTCTTGCCGGGGAGTATTGAGCAATTGTGGAAGCTGGCCCAATGTCCCGGTTTGAAACGAGGACCCGGGGTGTTGAAGCTGGTCAAAGCCCTTGGGATCGGGCATGATTTTCCAGAGTTTTTCAGCAAATGTAAGGAGACCTCATGGCTTCAGTTTTCACCAAAATTATCAACGGCGAATTTCCCTGCTACAAAATCTATGAGGATGAAAGCATCCTGTCTTTCCTGGCGCTGGATCAAGTCAATTTGGGACACACCCTGGTGATCAGCAAAGAAGAAATCAATCATTGGACAGAGGTGCCGCCAGAAACCTACGCTCATCTTCATAAAGTATCCCAGAAAATCGGGAAAGCCATTTTGAAGGCGTCGGGTTCTCCGCGTGTGGGACAAATCGTGGCGGGATTTGAAGTTCCGCACTATCACCTGCATCTGATCCCGGCGTGGTCGATCCCTGACCTGGATTTCAAACGCGCGCAACGCCGTTCCGACGCCGAGATGAAACAGATTCAGTCTGAAATCATCAAACACCTGGAAGCGATGAAGTAAAAAAACGGAGGCTCTATGAATCCCTGGCATGATTTGAGTCCCGGAGAAAAAGCTCCGGAAGTGGTGACCGCGCTGATTGAAATTCCCGCAGGATCCAAAACCAAGTTTGAGCTGGACAAGGTTTCAGGTCTTTTGAAAGTGGACCGTGTGCTTTACAGCTCGGTTCACTATCCTGCCAACTATGGATTTATTCCGCGCACCTATTGTGGCGACCATGACCCGCTCGACATTCTGGTGTTGGGGCAGGCGCAGGTGTATCCACTCAGTATCATGCGCGCCCGCCCGGTGGGTTGTATGCGTATGCTGGATCAGGGCGAGATGGACGACAAGGTCATCGCGGTTCATGAAGATGATCCCGAGATGGCCCACATCCATTCGATCAAGGATCTGGCACCGCACCAGTTGAAGGAAATCCGCAACTTCTTTGAAATCTATAAGGGCCTTGAAAATAAAAAGGTTGAAGTTGAAGGCTTCCACGATTTGCCGGAAACCCTGAAGATCATCAAAGAGGCTTTCGATCTGTACAAACAAGAGCGCACCCATCTGTTGAAACAGTCGGAAAGATCCCATGATTAAAGAAACCACCCACGACATCGTCGCTGGTGGCATCTACCAGCATTATTCCGGAAAGCAGTACCGTGTGATCGGTGTTGGCCGCCACAGCGAGAGTCTGGATGAAATGGTGTTCTATGAATCTTTGTACAACAACTCGGTGGGGCGTCTGTGGTGCCGGCCCCTTCCCATGTGGAATGAAATCGTCGAAGTCGACGGACAGAAAGTGCCGCGCTTCAAATTCCTGTTCAAGTAACGAGGTCCCTTATGCCTGAAACCCGCTGGAAGCTGACAGATATCCCTGTAATCCAAGGCCCGATGGCGGGAGGATATACGACGGCCGAGCTGGTTTCTGCCGTCAGCAACAGCGGGGGGCTGGGGTCGATCGGGGCCGGTTACATGTCGCCGGAATCTTTGCGTTTGCTTATTCAGAAAGTAAAAGCTCTGACGGCAAAACCCTTTGCCGTGAATCTGTTCATCCCGACGTCCCCGGCAGTGGATCTGCTGCAGGTGGAAAGAATGAAGAAGCTTCTGCTGCCATTCTATCGTGAAGTGGGAATGGATTCTGTGCCGGAGCTTTCCTATGATCCCGGTCTTTTTCAAAAGCAATTTGCCGTTGTGCTGGAAGAAAAAGTCCCTGCTTTCAGTTTTACTTTCGGGTGCCTCAAGCCGTCCGAGATGGCGGCACTGAAATCTCAAAACGTATTTATCATGGGCACGGCCACAAGTGTGGAAGAGGCTCTGTATTTGCAAGCTCAGGGCTGTGATGCGGTGGTTGCCCAAGGGCTAGAGGCCGGGGGACATCGCGGTTCTTTCCTGGATGGAAAGTTTCCTTTGTTGCCAGCGTATAAACTGGTGCAGGACTCTGCCCCGCAGTTGCAGATTCCGGTGATTGCCGCTGGTGGAATTGTGAATAAAGCTGACATGCATACGATGCTTTCTGCCGGTGCCGGCGCCGTACAAATCGGCACGGCTTTCCTGGTCTGTGATGAAAGCGGAGCTTCCCGGGAATACCGGGATCTTTTGCTCAAAGGAAAGCCCGAAGACACGGAGCTGATCAAAGTCTTCAGTGGTCGCTGGGCCCGAGGATTGAGCAATCGGTTTTCCCGTGAAATGAAAATCCACGAAGCCGATACTCCGGACTATCCAATTCAGCACTGGCTGACCACGCCCTTACGAAAGAAAGCACAGGAAAGTGGACATTCCGAATTTCAATCACTGTGGTCAGGGCAGGGTTTGGGGGCTTTGCGCGCGTGTTCTGTGGCGGAGTATATGGCCTCATTGCGCCAGTAGAATTTTCAAATTATACAGGAGTTTCCGCCACCTAGGGTGGGCTTATCAATAAGCTTTCAGTTGGCATTCAGGGCCTTCTCACTTATCTCTAAATAGATGCGGGGTCTTTACAGTTTCCGGGGGCGGGCCTACAAACGGGCCTCACTGGAGATCTTGATAAATGAAATGGGCCCTTGCACTTATTTTTGCCATGTCTTCTGCTGCCCAGGCGCAGGAGAAAACCACGACCACAACGACGACGGTGATTCAAAGCACGTCGACCACTGAAAGCACGCCAAAGATTGAAACTCAGGCGGAAGAAGCGCCGGTATTGACTCAAGTGGCGACTGTCACCGAAGTCAAAAAAGAGTACCCGCAATTTGAATTCACTTCTTACGGCTATATCTCTTTCGCTCAGGGTGAAACGTTTAAAACTGTTCAGAACCTTGAGCCGATCGTTCGTCGTTCCATGGATCTGGCAGAGTTCGCATTCGAAGGTGAGTACAAACTGACTGACAGCTCCAAAATCGAGTTCGAAGTTGAAATCGAACACGGCGGCGTCGGGACCACCATCGAATTCGATCCATTCGAAGAGTTCGGCGAATTCGAACAGGAAATCGAAAAGGGCGGTGAAGTCGTTCTTCATGAAATCTACTATAAAAAGGATTTCAAAAAGACCGACACGGCTGTTCGCATCGGTAAATTCCCGTTGTTCATTTCTTTGGGTTCGGTTCTGACCAAGCCACACAAATATCCGACCATCCTCGCGTCCGATCTGGAAGGTCGCATGCTGCCACTGGGCTGGACTGAAACCGGTGTGGGGCTTGAGCAAAAAATCAAATACGGCTTCACAGCGCGCGCCGCTTTGGTGAACGGCCTGAATTCTGAATTCTTCCGTACTTATTCCTGGGTGGGTGGCGGTTATCAACGTCACTTTGAAAGTATGAACGCCGACAATCTGGCGACAGTGTTCAGTCTGGAGTGGGGCAATATCTCCAAGGGCACCGGGATCGCCTTTGCCCAGTACGCGGGTGACACCACTGACAACCGCTACAAAGTCGACAAACTGAAAGTTCCGGCGGAAGTTCGCATCACCACGCTGATGGGTAACTACAAATGGAAAGGCCTCGGTATCGCGGCCGAGTACATCGAAGGTTCACTGGAAAATTCAGACAAAGTTTCCGCAGCCAATGCCACTTTGGGTGGCCTGGCAAAACCAAAGGCGTTTGCGCCATTGGGCCACAAAGCCCGCTTGGAATCAGTCCAGCTTTCCTATGACTGGGAAACACCGGGCCTGGTGTTCTTCCTGAAAGCGGAACACGTGAACACCTTTGCTGATGTTCAGGGAAGCATCGTTAAAAATCCACGCTACGACGTCAGCCGCCGTTCCGGGGGTTTCATGTGGATGTGGGATACGGCAGCCTTCATGAAGGTGCAGTACGCTCGTGACAAAACCGAACTGGAAGGCTTGCCTGAAACCTATCAGGCCAACGTGGCCTTCGGTTTCGACCTGTCCGCTTTTGAAAAGTAATTTATTTTTTATTAACAACCAAGGAGACTTAAAATGAAAGCTCTTAAAATGATGTTGGCAGCAGTGGCGTTCGCGGGTGCGACGGCTCAGGCTGCAACGAACAAAGAAATTATCAATCACGTTTCTTACAATGTGATTCTTGCGACTTATAATGACCTGGCGACTAAAACTGCGGAATTGTCTGCAGCGGTTGACGCTTTGGCAGCTAACACCAATCAGGAAAACCTGGATAAAGCTCAAGCCGCTTGGCGCGCAGCCCGTATCCCTTGGGAAAGCTCTGAATCCTTCCTGTTCGGTCCGGTGGATTCTTTGGGTATTGACCCCTTGTTAGACACTTGGCCTTTGAACAAACTGGATCTGGATTCTGTTATGTCCTCCAACCGCAAGATCACGGTGGATCTGGTTCGTGCACTGGGGACCAACCTTCAGGGCTTCCACACTTTGGAATATCTGTTGTTCGGTGACGGCAAAGTATCCAACACAAAACCAGCAGCGTCTTTGACAGCAAAACAACTTGAGTACTTGAAGGCAAGTGCACAGCTATTGGCAGAGCACACGGCGGAACTGGCGCACGCTTGGACGACAAACTATGACCCGGAAAACCCAGCGGCTCCAGGTTACGTGAAAGTGATCAGCACTCCGGGCTTGAACAATGAATTCTACTCTTCTGAAAGAGCCGTCATGGAAGAATTCGTTCAAGGCATGATGGGTATCGTTGACGAAGTTGCCAACGGTAAAATGTCTGACCCAATGGGTGCGGATATCGGTTCTGCGAACATGGCTTTGGTGGAATCTCCATTTGCATGGAACTCTTTGAAAGACTTCCAGCACAACATCCGTTCCGTTTACAGCATCTACACAGGCCACTACAAAAACAACAAGGGTCCGGGCGTAAAAGCTTTGGTTGAAAAAGTTGATGCGTCTTTGGCTGCTCGTGTTGAAGCTGACATCCTGAACTGCATCGCTTTGATCGAAGCGATCCGTCCAGCAGGTGGTGGTGACTTCGGTCAGGCCATCTTCACCAAAGAAGGCCGTGCCCGCACTCAAGCGGCGATTGATGCTCTGAATGCACTTCACGCAACACTAGAGTCTGAAGTTCTTCCGACTCTGGACATGTAATCGGGAAATAATATGAAGGCTTGGATTGTACTGACTGTTTTGAATTTCATGGCAGGGGCGGCGGTTGCTGCTCCTCAAATTGACATGGACTATGTTCACGCGGAGAAATCCGGTGGCGAGACCACAGTGTTTTTCAAAGGCCAGTCCATCTGGGCCTTCCGTAACCCGGCTGCAAATTTGTCTGAAGAAGAGATCGCTCGTCACCTGACGGGCGACGCTCTTTTTGAGAGAAATTTCTCTGATGATCCGAACCGTTTCGAATACGGTTTGGGTCCGGTCCACAACAACACCAGTTGTAACGCCTGCCACGCCAAAGACGGCCGTGGTGCTTTGCCGGTGGTTCCTTTCAATAAAGAATGGGTGCCTTTGCGCCAGAATGAAGCGGTCTTCCTGCGTATCAGCATCGAAGACGGTGTGAAGAAACCAAAAACAAAAGAAAATAAATTCGGCGCTCCGGTGCCGGTTCCGGGTTTTTCGGATCAATTGTTCCACCTGGGTTCTTTGGGGGTTCGGGAGGATCTTCCGGGCACAGGTCAGGCGCAAGTCTGGATGAAGTACGAAAAGTCCCAGTTCACCTATCCTGACGGGGATGTGGTGGAGCTTCGCAAGCCTGTGTTTAAAGTTACCGGCGCGTATGATGAGTACTTTGATTCTGTGACTGGCGAAATGAAAAGCCGTCTTTATGAAAAAGACGTTCGCATGGGCGCGCGTATCGGGACGCCGATGATTGGTTTGGGCTTGCTTGAGGCGATCAAAGAAGCCGACATTTTGGCTTTGGCCCAGCGTGATTTGTCTGCCGAAGGTGTTTCCGGGAAAGCCAACTGGGTGTTTGATATCGAAAAAAGCATGGCGGGTGATCCGTACCCGGTTTCCATGGGTCGTTTCGGTTTGAAGAACAACACACCCTCTGTATTGCACCAGTCTTTGGGGGCTTTGCGTGGTGATATCGGTGTGACGAACTATGCCTTCCCGGATGAAAGCATCGCGGGAACTCCGCTGTATGATGCTTACAGAAGCGATCGTGAACCACATGCAGGGTTGGAAGCCACGGATCAGGTTGCCAACGACATCGTATTTTATTCTCAGACCCTGGCAGTCCCGGCTCGTCGTGGGGCGACTGAAGCCGAAGTGATCCGCGGTGCGGGGATTTTCCATCAGGTCAGTTGCACAACCTGTCACCAGCCAAGCTTCACAACCGGAGATCACCCGATCAAAGCGTTCGCGAATCAGAAGATTTATCCATACACCGACATGCTTTTACATGACATGGGGGATGGTCTGGCCGACGGTCGCCAGGATTTCGATGCTGACGGCCGCGAATGGAAAACTCGTCCTTTGTGGGGCATGGGGCACACTCAAACCATCAACCCTCGCGCGGGCTTCCTGCATGACGGTCGTGCGCGCACTTTGGAAGAGGCTATCTTGTGGCACGGGGGCGAAGCGGAGTACTCGAAAAACAAATTCGCACGACTTCCCAAAGCGGATCGTTCCGCTTTGATTCAGTTCATCAAGTCGTTGTAATAACTTGATTCGGTATGAACTGATCAGGTGAAAACTGGACCACAGATTTGTGGCAAAAGACAGTTCAGACATAGTATCATCAAATCTAAGCTTCTATTGGGGCTGGTAAGGAGGTGATGCTTATGGTTAAAAACGTAGACATAACCAAGGCGGAGGTGACGTCCTCTTAGGACGCCTAGACCTTCGCCGAGGGTTCGAAAGAATCATAAACCTAAGAGCGACCGTAAGGTCGCTCTTCTTATTTGTGGCACTTGTAATTCAAATCTGGCCTAAATAAACTGCCTTCCGTTCTAACTTAAATCCCTGAAATACCGATAAATTCCCTTATATGTCGGACGAAAACAAACCCCAGGACAACCAAGAGGTGGATCTTTCTGCCTTTATCGACTTTGAACAGGTCGAAGAGGTGTCCCGTGCGTTCTTCGAAGAGTCCAAGGAAATTCTGGAAGATCTCGACAATCTGATTCTGAAGCTGGAAAACAATCCGGAAGATCAGGATCAGGTGAATGTCCTTTTCCGAAAAATTCACACCATCAAAGGCAGTGTGGGGGCTGTTCCCGGCGGACAGTTGCTGGGTTCCCTTGCTCACGAATTTGAAGCTCTTTTAACTCGCATCAAACGTGAATCCCGTCCGGTCACCAAGGACTGCATTGATCTGTTCCTGAAAAGCTCACGCATTTTGAAAGTTCTGGCGCAAAGCCTGCGCGACAAGCGTGAAGTTTATCCGGAAGAGCTCAGTGAAGCCATTGAGGTGATTTCCGCTTACGGAGTTTTTGATTTCGGGGATGAGTCGGCTGTTCGCAGCCCGCGTCCCGCTGTCAGCCGCACGACCTCGGCCTCTGATGAGGAGGGTGTGTGGCTGTCCGTAAAACAACTGAATGAATTCCTGCGACTGTCCGGCGAGCTTCTGGTGTTGAAAAATTTCTTCCAGATGATGAATCAGACGGTGAACTTCCGGATTCAGCCCGAGGTCTTTGAACGTCGTCAGAATGATTTTGCCCAGAATCTGGGGAAAATCTGCGATCAGTTCCAGGGCCAGGTGCAGACGGTCCGCAAGGAAAAAGCCGGGGACAGTCTTTCCGGTCTGCCGCTTCTGGTGCGCCAGGCTTCGACAGAGCTGAATAAGAGCGTTCATCTGGAGTTCACCGGCTCGGATCTTCTGATCGACAAGGGCCTTGGCAAAGATCTTTATGAGTGTCTTGTGCATCTGGTGCGAAACTCCATCGATCACGGGATCGAGGATCAGTTTGAAAGAGCCGTGCAGGGGAAGCCGACGATTGGTTTGCTATGCCTGGACGTGCATGAAAAAAACGGCGCTGTTCACGTGATCTTTAAAGACGACGGCAAGGGGCTGGATCGTGAGCGTATTCTTCAGCGCGCGGTCAAAAATGCCCTGGTGACCGAAGACGCTGCCAAAGCCCTGAGCGATGAGCAGATTTACAAGTTCATTTTCAATGCCGGGTTTTCGACGAAAGAAAAAGTCACAACCATCTCCGGCCGTGGTGTCGGGATGGATATCGTTCTTTCCACCGTGGAAAGATACAAAGGCCGCATTCATATTGAAAATCATCCGGGGGCCGGGGCGGCCTTCCACCTGGAAATTCCAATTCCTCAGCACATCATGGTGGAAAGCGCCTTGCTGTGTGCGTGGAACTCTTACCAGTTGGCGGTGCCTTTGACTTCCGTGGCGCACATCACATCGTGTGACGAATTGCAAATCACCACTGTGGATCATCTGCGCTATTGTCAGTTCAGTGGAATGACTGTGCCTATTTTGAACTATCACGAGATCCTGAACCTGCGCACCTCCGTACCGGAAGAGGCGGTTCGCAAGTCTTCGGCCGTGTTTATCCGCCTGAAAGAGGCCGTGTTTGCCCTGCTGGTGGATCGTATCGAGGCCCAGACCGATCTGGTCGTTAAGTCCTTTGGTTCGATGATCGGGGAACAAAAGGGCTTCAAGGGCATTTCCATCCTGGCGGACGAAAAAGTGACCTACATTGTGGATCCGGAAAAAATGATGGCTTTGATGATGTATGAACAGCAAACGCACGAGGAGGCCGCATGAGTGATTTCTTCGGTGATGACTTTACAGCGGAACTCAAAGCGTATTTCCTGGACAGTGTGACCAGGGAAATAGACAAGTTCATCGATCTGACGGACGAAAAACTATGGCGCCGTATTCTGTCTGAGGTGAGTGAGCAAACACGCGCCTGGGCGGTGGATGCCAAGACAAATGAGTTTATGCATCTGGCTGAATGGCTGGAAGGTTTTGATGAAAAGAGCCGCAACCTGGAAGGGGCTGCGGAGTTGATCAAAGCCTTGAAAACTCTACGGGGCTATATTGAAGCTCTGGGAATTGACAAGACCGACACCGCCGATCTGGCGACACGTTTTGCGCTGAATGCGCAGAACTTGCGTGAAATTCTGCTGCTGCACTGCCGTTTTGGGGTGCAGGAATTTGCGGTGCCGATTTTAAGTGTGATCGAAATCAGCGGCAAGTTGCCGCTGTTTGATCTGCCGGAAAGAAAAGAGGGTCTTTTGGGTGTGATTCCATTCCGCGGCGAAGCCGTGCCGGTGGTCAACCTGCAGGATCATGGTTTTGCCCGGATGGATGCCGATAATTTCTTCTATGTGATCTGTGAAGAGCAGGGGGTTCGTTTCTGCCTGCAGGTCACAGACACTGAAGACATGATCAGCGTCAAAGAAGCTGATCTGCAAAATTTTGAAAACCAATCCACTATGATGTCTGCGAACTTTGTTCACCAGTTTTTCATCAAAGACCGCCGCAGTATTATGGTTCTGGATCTAGAAAAACTGGTGGCTTGATGAACACTCATTATCTTTTTCCCGGTAAACTTGCGGCCTTCAAAGAAGAGACCGTGATTTCCACTCTGCTTGGTTCCTGTGTGGCGGTGGCTCTGCATGATCCCACGACCCGCATTGGGGGCTTAAATCACTATTTGCTGGCCGACGGCATGCCGGATGAACGTGAAAACACCCGCTACGGCGCGCATGCCATTCCCCTGCTGATTGAAGAATGTGTGCGTCTGGGGGCCAACCGCGGTCGCCTGCAGGCAAAAATTTACGGTGGCGGTAACGTCATCAGTGTTTCCCAGATCGGTGAAGGCATCGGCAAGCGCAATATCGAGTTCGCCGAAAAGATACTGCGTGACTGCGGTATTCCGGTCGTGGAAAGAAACGTTGCCGGTGAATCCGCGCGCACAATCAAAATGAACACGGCGACTTTCGAAGTTATTCATAACTCCTCTGGCGGCGGTGTTGATAAACCTGTGGATGTCTCGGGCTTCAGACCCTTGGCAGTGGCCAAAAGCGTGAAGGTGCTGGTTGTCGATGACTCGGCCACAGTGCGAACTCTGTTTACCAATATCTTCACAAAAAGCGGACTTGAAGTGGTGGGCTCTGCTGCTGATGCCTATCAGGCCCGCGAAATGATTCTAAGCAAAAAGCCTGACGTGCTGACTCTGGACATCGAGATGCCGAAAATGTCGGGCGTGATGTTCCTGGAAAAGCTGATGAAGCATCATCCGATCCCGGTGGTGATGGTTTCTTCTTTGGCAAGCACCGGGGAGGCTGCCATGAAATCCCTGGAACTGGGGGCGGTTGAGTTCGTGCACAAACCTTCACAGTTTGATCCGGCCGTACTAAAAGACCTTGCCGGCATGCTGGTGGACAAAGTTCGTGCGGCTGCGTCGGTGAATATTCTGAAAAAGTTAAAAGAGACTCCCGCGCCTCTGGAAATCAAAACCACAACCTTTGCAGCTCCAACGCGCCGTCGGGCGGCCGAGTTGAAAGTGGTGGTGCTGGGTGGAAACGCCGGCAGTGCGGATGCGCTGGAAAAGTTTGTTAAAGGCCTCGCCGCCGATACACCTCCCGTGGTGGTCGCTTGCAGTACGGTGGCGAACTTTGTGACGGCTTTCATCAGCAAGCTGAAAGCCGGTTCGAAAGTGACTCCGGTGGTGGGTAAAGACGGGGACTTCCTAAGAATGGGTCACGTTTATTTTATTCCTGCTGAACATCACGGAAAAATTGTGACCGGTCCTCAGGGGCCCGTACTGAGTCTTTCCAAAGGAGCTCCGGTGTCGTCGCAATTGCCTTCGGCGAATGTGCTTTTCAATTCCGCAGCGCAGTCTTACGCCCAGGGTGTTTATGCACTGCTATTGGGCGGTTTCGGCACCGACGGAGTCGACGGCCTGGTGGAAGTGCAAAAACGCGGTGGCGCCAGCGTGGTGCAGCACCCGGAAGAAGCGCAATTTCCCTATGCTCCGCAAAAAGCGATTGAACTGGGAGTGGCGGATGAGATACTTAAAGCCGACATGTTGGCGCATCATCTGATGCAGTATCGAAACCAAAACTTATATTAGGATCTTCGTTGGAACTGCAAAACTTTATCGGAGGGGCCTTTGTCCCTTCCGACAGTCAGAAAACCTTCGCAAAAATTTCTCCTTTTGATGGCACTGAACTGGCGCGCGTGACGGCGTCGGATGCCATGGATGTGATCAAAGCCATCCAGTCCGCAAAAAAAGCCGCACCGGTGATGAAGGAACTTTCATTGTCTGATCGCGCCGCTTTGTTGTTGAAGCTGGCTTCCGCGCTGGAAGAAAAATCCTCTGAATATGCCTATCAGGAAGCCCTTCATCAGGGCCTGTCACAAAGTTTTGTACTGCAGCACAGTCTGCTTCCGGCCATCAAAATTCTAAAAGACGTGGCGGGAAGTCTGCATCAGCCTTTGTCAGCACAAGTGCTGCCTCAGCCCGTGGGGCTTGTGGGCATCATTGCTTCTTGGAATCTGTCTTTGCTTTTGGTTATTGAGCGCATGGCCCCGGCTTTGGCGGCCGGGAATGTGTGCGTGGTGAAGATCTCGGAACTGTCACCGATCACCGCACAAATTCTGGGCGAAGCTTTGCAAAAAACCGAAGCCCCGGCAGGCGCGGTGTCTTTGCTTCAAGGCGATGCCGAAGTGGGTAAGATCGTAGCGGGTCACCCCAGTATTCACGCGGTGACGGCGGTGGGGAAGACATCGACAATGGAACAAATTGCCAAAGCAGGTCTTTCGCAGTTTAAAAAACTGCAACTGGCTGGCAGTGTGAAAAACTCCTGCATCGTATTGGCGGGAACTGATTATCAGGCGCATATGCCCGAGATTATGAAATCCTTCCTGCTGGGGCAGGGACAGCTTTGCTGGAACAGCTCTCGTTTGTTCCTTCTGGAATCCATGTCCGCTGAGTTTATTGAAGCGATGAAAGCCTATCTTGATAAGTTGCAGCCTTTGACGGACCCGAAGGGTGATTCCCCGTGGACGCCGTTGATTACGTCCGCCCGTCGCGAAGAACTGCAGAAAAAAGTTCAGGAAGGCAAAGTCGAACACGGCAAAGTACTTACTGGCGGCGACAGTGCTTCGGGCCCAGGTTTTCACATGAAGCCCGTGATGATGCTGGATCTGCCGAACTGTTCGGTGCTGCAGCAGGATGAGTTGCAGGGACCACTGTTCCTGATGACTCCGGTCAAATATCAGCATGAAATTCTAAAATGGGCGAACACGTCTTATCTGGCTCAGTCCGCAGTGGTCTGGGGCCCTCAGGAAAAACTGGCCAAGGTGGTTTCACAACTGGATTGTGCGCAAGTGTGGTTGAATCAATGGCAGCCCAATTCCGAAAGCAATGTGTTTGGATTCAAACAATCCAGCTTCGGAAATCCAGACAAAGCCTGGTCAGGCACCTTCTATTCGGATGTTAAGATCTTGACGGGGACCCTGTAACGTCAAAGAGGTGACGAAATCCCCGTCGAAAAGTTGACCGGACCCTAGTTCAGAATGTGGGTGCGGTTGCGGGTTTTGACTTCGCAATGAGGGCAGAAAGCCTCTTCCTTCACTTCAGAAACTTCCCGGTCGGCAATGTGTTTTAGCTCCAGTACAGTGCCGCAAAGTATGCAATTGTTTTGGGAAATGATGAACTCACGGTGTTGTGGAGAGTCCGCTTTTTCGAAGTAGTTGATCTTGTTGTAATTCATGCGCCTCTAATCCTTGGCATTTCATCGTCATCCTGACGAAGTCTCTTTCCCAGAGCATCTCTGTGCCACTGCAAAACCTGTTCACAGCCCAAAGTCCGGAATCCGATCACAACAACCCGTTATATCCAACAGGCTCCGGGCCGTAACTTGTAAGGTCCCGTTTCCGATCTGCAAACTTCGAAAGGGTTCGATATGAAATACGGAATGAATGCAATTTTGGTGGCGGTTTTGGCTGTAACTGGGGGTTGTGTGGAGGTGCGGGATAAAGAAGACACAGATCCCGTGAAACCCATGGTTCAGGTTAACAAAATCAGCCGTATGGTGGTCGACGGCGAGATGTACCTTTTTAACGGCGCTTTTCTGACTCGGCCGGAACTGGAACTGGAGCTGCGTAAAGCCTCCAAAATATGGCCAGTGGAAGAGTTGGAGTTTCACTATAAGGAAGTCATTCTGAAAAAGAATGCCGTTCTCTATACGATGGGCCACCGTGTGCGCCTGCATATTGACCGCCTTGAATCCGACGGCGCAAGAATCCAAACGTTATCCCCAGAGTTCAAAGCTGGCATCGGTCAGGCCGGACGTCATGGCGGACATATTCTACTGGATGTGGGAACAGCCAAAGGCTCTTTGCGAATTCAGATGCTGGGCCAGGACGGCGCAGTTGGGAAAGCCGGAGCCGCGCCAGATGAATCCATGCGAGGACTTGCCGGAGAAAATGGTAAATTCGCCCTGTGCGCGAAATCTGGCGAGTATTTCGAACTGGCCAGTGGAAAAGACGGCGGCAGAGGTCGTACAGGCAAATCCGGCAGCAATGGTTCCCCGGGTGGCGACAGTGGCACTCTGGAAGTGGTGATACAGTCTGGGAAAGAATTTCAGTTGGATCACTATCGCAATCCCGGCATGGGCGGCGCAGGCGGCTCGGGAGCTAAAGGTGGGCCGGGCGGTTATGGCGGGAAAGCGATGGGGATGGTGAAAGGATCGGACGGAACGTTCCTTCCTTGTTCATACAAAGCTTTGGACGGAAACCAAGGACCGGAAGGTCATGCTGGCGTCAATGGTCAGCCAGGCCCCCCGGGGGCTTTGCAGTCCATCTGCATCACCCGTCAGAAGATCATCGAATGCATCTAAGTGGATTCCATCGAATAAGTCAAAATCGTATGAATCAATGATTCGACCTGCACGGGCTTTGTCAGATAGTCCGTGCAGCCAGCTTCAAGGCAGCGTTCACGGTCATCTTTCATCGCGTGGGCCGTCAGGGCGATAATCGGTTTGGAGTAACCAGCCTGACGCAGTTTGCGGGTGGCCGTGTAGCCATCCATCACCGGCATCTGAATATCCATCAGGATGATATCAAATTCTTTCTCAAGCGCTTTGGTCAGGCCTTCCTGACCGTTCGTTGCCAGCGTCAGATTGGCTCCTCGTTTGGCCAGCATTCGCTGAATCAAAAGTCGGTTGTCTTCAACATCATCAACCAGAAGAATGGAAGTGGATGAAAGCTGCTCGCCCAAGTGAACTTCTTTGGCCGGGGCGGGGGCGATTTTTGCCGTGTGGATTTTCGGGATATCCAGAGCGATTTTTACAATGAATGTGCAGCCTTTGCCCGGCTCCGAGTCTTCCAGAACCACGTCACCACCCATCATCTGCGCCAGACGGCGGGACAGAACCAGCCCCAGGCCGGTGCCTTCATATTTGCGCGAAACCGAATTGTCGATTTGTGAGAAGGCCTGGAACAGATTCGATCTTTGCGACGATGAAATCCCAACACCCGTGTCTTTGATGGTGAACAGCAGGTTGTTGCCAGAGATCTCGTAGGTCATGCGCACATAACCCTGATCGGTGAACTTGATGGCGTTGCCGATGATGTTGGTCAGGATCTGGCGCAGGCGCAAAGGATCGGTGCGGATCATGTCCGGCACAATGCCACGGCGGTTGAATTCCACATGCACCGGCTTGTCGCCCACGCGGGCGACCATCAGGATGTGCAGGTCCTCCAGCAGGGAATTCAGATTTACCGGGTGGCTTTGCATTTCCAAGTGACCCGCTTCCACTTTGGAAAGATCCAGAATGTCATTGATGATGCGGGTCAGATGCTCGCCCGTGCGGTGAATGATGTTCACGTACTGCAGTCGTTCACTTTCATCCAGATTCGATTCCTTCAGCAAATCAGAAAAACCAATGATGGCCGCCAGTGGAGTGCGGATCTCGTGGGACATATTGGCCAGGAATAAACTTTTTAACTGACTGGCCTGTTCGGCCTGCTGTCGTTCGCCGATGCTGCTGCTTAGATGGTGGGCCATCAAGTTAATGGACTCGGCCAGCTGCCCCAGTTCATCGCCGGAACGAACAGGCACATGAACATCAAAGCGTCCTTCACCCACCTCGTGGGCGGCGTTGTTCAGTTCGGACAGACCTTTGGAAAGATTGCGGCTGAAACTGATCGTCAGGAAAAGGCCTGTTCCCTCCACGATCAGCACGGCAAAGATCAGCGTGACCATCAGCATGTTTTCCAGCCAGCGCGATCCCTCACCCAGAGTGTAAGAAAACGAGGCTTCCAGCACTGTCAGGCGGTCATTCAGATCGTCGACACTGTTTAGGGCTTTGAAGATTTCTGATTCGGGCGCATTTTTTTGAATCAGCATGTGCAGGTTTTCACCCATGACAATCAGCTCTTGAGTCATCTGGTCACCTTCGCGCCAGATCTCAAGGGCCTTTTTCACGTGTTTGAAATTATGAAATCTCAGCACCAGTGAAATCACGCCGGGAATGTCATCCGGATGAACTTTTCCTTCCAGCAGGCCCTCTTTGGCCTTGGCTGTGTCTGGCGGAACCTGTTCCAAAGCATTACGCGCTTTGCTGTCGCCCAAAGGCACTCGCACGTTTTCCTGGAAAACGGTGTAGAACTGCGGATCACGGGTGCGGGCATACTTATGCAAAGTAATAACAGCGTCTTTTTGACCTTTCGACCACATGCTTTCGCCGGCCACGAAGGCGCGAACGGAAGACAAAGAATTCATGGCGAAATACAAAGTGAAAAGCTCCAGGGCAATGAGAAGTGCCATGACGCCGATAACGATATACAGCTTGTTTGCGACCGAAAGGTATTTCCAGAAACGTCTGATGCCCATGCGAGTAGTGTATCGACTAAATAGGCGATGAAATAAACAAAAATGTTTTTTGACGGCGCTTCAGGACATAAGAAGGAAGACCCTGAAAATTTTCAGGGTCTTTAACACGATTATTGCAGAAAGTTAATCCAAGTAGCTGGTTTTGAGGCTTTGCTCGCCTTCGAACTTCTCAAAGCCCAATTGGATCAGTTGAGAAATCAAATCCTTGTAGTTCAGGCCCGAGGCCTCCCACATTTTAGGATACATTGAAATCTTGGTAAAACCTGGAATGGTGTTGATCTCGTTGATGTACAACTCTCCGTTCGGGCGAATGAAGAAATCCACACGGGTCAAACCATCGCAGCCCATGGCCTGATAGGTTTGTTCGGCCATTTTTTGAACGGCTTTGGTGGTTTCAGCAGAAAGCTCCGCCGGAATTTTCAAAAGAGCGCCGTTGTCATCAATATACTTAGCCTCGTAAGAATAGAATTCATGCTGCGGGATCACTTCACCCGGCAAAGAGGCTTTGGGTGCGTGGTTGTGACCCATCACGGAACACTCCACCTCGCGGCCCTGGATGAACTCTTCCGCCAGAACTTTGGTGTCAAACTGGAAGGCGTCTTTCAGCTTCACGACAAAATCTTCCGCCGTTTTGATCTTGTGAACACCGACAGAAGAACCCGCGTTAGCCGGTTTGATAAAGAACGGGGAGCCCAGTTGTTTCACGATTTCGTTGTAATCGTTTTTCTGATGCGGAGTTAGCAGCAGATAGCGGGCATTGGGGATTTTCGCCACGGCCAAAAGACGTTTCATGATCTCTTTGTCCATGCCGGCGGCGGAAGACCAAACTCCGCAACCCACAAATGGAAGCTGAACCATTTTAAACAGCCCCTGGATTGTGCCATCTTCACCCATAGTTCCGTGCAGAATAGGGAAGGCTATGTCCACAGAAGTTTTGGATTGATCTTTCAAAGAATAAAGAACCGGCTTTCCCTGCAAAGACATCAAAGCGACAGGTTCGGCCTTGGAGGGAAGGGCCTGGTCGACAATCTTCGTCGCCTCAGAGAAAACACCCATATCCGGGAAACGATACCAACTGCCTTCCTTGCTGATTCCGATCAAAACAGGCGTAAACTTATCTTTATCCAAAGCATCCGCCACATTCTTCGCCGAACGCAAAGACACTTCATGCTCTGCAGACTTGCCACCAAAAATCAAAGCCACAATCTTTTTCATATCCAAACTTCCTCTAACGTCCTACGCCCTGTTTCTTACGCCAATTTCCAATTTTCTATTGTCCAGTGTCCATCAAGCCCATTCCACGATTTCATGGGCCAACCCAAAGATGCCCGTAAAGACCTCATTGGGTTTCGCATTTCCGTACATGTAAGCCGGAGTCGTCACCACTTTGCTTTCGCGGTCGGTGATATAGTCATCCACCGGGCATTCTTCATGAATGGCGCCGGTTTTTTGAATTTCAGCCGCCGTCGCTGCGTCGTCACCGATAGTGACGGTGACTTTTTTGTCGCCCAGAACTTTCGCCACCAGAACCGGAGCGATGCAAAGGGCTCCGATAGGCTTGCTGGCGGAATGGAATTCAAGGATCACACGTTTTACATCCGGATTCACTTCGCACTGAGCGCCTTTTTCGGCCCAGTTGCTCAGGTTCTTCGCGGCGCCATAGCCACCCGGAAAAACCACGGCATCAAAATCTTTGGCATGAAGTTTATCGAGGCTCTTGATCTGACCGCGAGCGATGCGTGCGGCTTCAATCAGCAGGCTGCGTTTTTCGCCGTCGGCTTCGCCATTGATGTGATTGGTGATGGGAATCTGAATGTCCGGAGCGAAGCACTGAACTTCGGCACCGGCCTGGTGAAGGCCGATCAGCAGACTGACGGACTCAGTGATTTCGCTTCCGTCGCGGTGACCGCAGCCAGAAAGAACAACGGCAATTTTTTTCATAAAACCTCCACAGGAGGTTTTAGCCTACAAGATTCGTCAGGTGTTGGCAACGAATCGCAAGGCGCAGACTAGGTGCCGCCCGGCTTATAATTTTTCAGACGAGTGCAGACAGTTACGAGAGCTTTTTGTGATCCGGCTTGCGCCAGTGCACGATAGCAGTAATCCGTCACGCGAGAGAAAAACGGCAGGTCCGGAGTAATGGAGATGCTGTAATTGACCTTCTGCTTCTCGGTGGTTTCGCCTTTTTTGTAGTAAGCGGCCCAGTCGAATGAAACGGTTTTCACTTTCATGGTGCAGTTGGCAAGCCCACCGCAATTGGCCTGAGTTTTCATCAGATCCGGAGCCGGGCGCATCTCTTCAGACACCTGCAAGTTGAAGCATTTCACTTCGCAACTGTCATAGCCAAGGGTTTCGGTGCAGACTTTCTTTTGATCGTCTGTCAGCTGGCAGGCGTAAGCCAAACCGATCAGGCGCTCAAAGCCCAAGGACATCTGCAGGTCATCGGCCATCGTCGAAACTTCGCCCTTCAGCTTTTGACCGCGAGTGAAGACTTCCATGGCCGGTTCGGCTTTGGTGACCGAGCGGTGATCTTCTTTGGTGGACTGCTGAGTGTTGCCTTCAGCAGACAGGGTTTCTGTCTGATAAAGGTACGTGTAAAGCCAGTCGTTGGCGCGTTCCTCTTTTTTGGAAATAGTGATGCCTTCCTGCAAAAGCATGCGGTCTTCGCCGGTTTCAATTTTGCGGAAAGTCTGCTGCAGCAGGAAATCATTCGGACTCATGGTCAAAGGATCAGCAGAGCCCCAGGCTTCGGACAGGGAATCCTGAACCTGCGCCATGGTGGATGGAGTTTCTTCCTCTTCCAGTTCCGGAGTTTTAATGCATGAAACGGCCGTCGCTGCCAGAAGCAGCGGCAACAGGGGTTTTAAAAATCGGTTCATATAGAGTCCCATCCCCAGATCCACAGATTCAGTGGCAGAATTTTTTCAAGTTTAATGGCGGTTTCTTCCTTGAAGATGCCCAAACCACGGAAGTCCACCGGGCCAAACAGCAGGCGCACCATGTCTGTTTCGTTGTTGATGGTGTAAAGATCCTGACCGACTCCGAAGACAAAGTGGTTGGGGTGTTTTTCCAGCACGATGTCGGCGATGCCTTCAGCGCGGAACGCACGTTTGATCTTGGCCGCCAACTGGTCAAAGTTCACCAGCTTGATCATGCCCAGATAACCGTGATTCATCGTCACGTCCTTGGTTTGCAAAGCCTGAATCAGGTTCGTTGCATGGCGTGGGCAGATGATCGTGTAAGGCTGATCTTTTTGCGCGCGGATAAATGCAAACAGCGCCATCAGTTTGGAAACCGAGCCGCCCCATTCATGGATATAACCACCCAGATCCGCACCTTTGCCTTCAATCGCATAAGCCGCCAACTGACCGCTTGGTTCCCAGGCGGTGTATACTTTGGTTTGCGGGATTGAGAGGAACTTTCTGGTTTCTTCAATTGTGCGCACAGAGTTGACGGAATGAGCCGCGTACAGGCGGTAAATCGCATCCGGGGAAACTTTGTTGTCGGTAGAGAAGCGCAGGTTGATCGGCGGAACATCAAAGTTTTCCTCGATCACAAAGCTGACTTCTGATCCCGCCAGTTCAAAGCCCATGCGGCGGTAGAAATCAAACAGGTCCGTCCACAGAATCGCGATGTCGCAGGACTGCTCGGTCGCGGATTTCAGACAGTCGTTGATGATCTGGGTGCTGTAACCCTGACCCTGGTGCTGATCGTCGGTGACGACAGAACCAATCGCACCCACTTTGAAGATCACATGGGGGCTTTTAATGATAAGAGGTTTCATAACCGCATGCGATAGTACGGAGCCCTCATCGGCGATAATACGCATATTATGCAAGTTGTTAGAGGAAAAGGCTGTTGGATATTCCGCAGCAATGGACCAAGAGGCATCATTGCGCAGCTTTTTATTGAGGAAATCCAGAACCTGAGGAAGCTCAGCTTCCAGGGGGGAACGAGGTCCTTCCATGAACTCTCCTTATATCTACATAGAGCGCCCCAGAGGGCCTTTAGGACCAAACCGCTTCGGACACATCCTCGCGGACGTGGTCCCTTTCGGGACCTCCTGCTGCGGAACTTGCGGTTTGTTCCTAAAGGCCCTCTGGGGCTCATATATAGATACTATACGAGGGACGGGGGGAGGACCCAGTGAGTAACATAGGACGGCCTGAAAAATGCGACCCAAGTCGGGAAGGGGGTTTGACATCAAGGGCAAAAGCCTTATATTAAGGCGGCTTGGCACCCCTAAGGAGTTTGTGATGGCAGAGAAGAGTCAGTCTTGGAAAGAAAATAAGCCCGGCAAGATGTTCGTGGATCAATCTTGCATTGCTTGTGATGCCTGCGTGCTGACGGCGCCAAAGAACTTCTCTATGCATGAGGAAGACGGCCACGCATTCGTATCCCGCCAGCCAGAGACTCCGGAAGAAGAAGCTCTGTGCAAAGAAGCGATGGAAGGTTGCCCGGTTGAGGCAATCGGAAACGATGGCGAGTAAGAAGTCCCCGGCAAAAAAGCCCTCTGCCAAAGAGGCGGCGGCTCTTGCAACTATTGAACTTCTCAAGAGATATTACCCTGACGCTTACTGCGCCCTGAACTACACCAATCCCTTTGAACTATTGGTCGCCACCGTTCTTTCTGCCCAGTGCACGGATGAACGAGTCAACATGGTGACCCCGGCGCTGTTTAAGAAATACCCAACCCCGAAGGCCATGGCGAAAGCGCCGGTCGAATCTTTGGAAGAGCTCATCCGCTCGACCGGTTTTTATAAAAACAAAGCCAAAAACTTGAAAGCCTGTGCGACCACCCTGGTGGAAAAGCACGGGGGCGAAGTCCCGCAAAATCTCGAGGCTTTGGTCGAGCTGGGGGGCGTAGGCCGCAAGACCGCCAATGTGGTGCTGGGAAATGCCTTTAATATTCCAAGCGGGATCGTCGTGGACACCCACGTGACCCGATTGGCCAACCGTTTTGGATGGGTGAAGACCGACAACGCGGTGATGATTGAGCGTCAATTGTCAAAGTTCGTCCCGGTTGAAGATTGGATCATGTTGCCGCATTGGCTGATTTCTCATGGTCGAGCTGTCTGTAAGGCGAGAAAACCTGCGTGCAGTCATTGCTTTCTCGAGGAGACTTGCCCTAAGAAGGGTGTCTAGTTCACAATGGCTTCATGTTAGTTTCATTCTTTGAGAGCGTTAAATACGTAGGTCATCTTCTTCCGATCTCTTTTTTAAGAATCTTTTTGGGTTACTATTATCTGGAACATGCCCTGATGAAATATCGTGGCGACTTCCTGACCCGTCCGCGCATTGCGGATCAAATGGCTGAATGGCTTCCGGCCAGTCATGCACCGAACTGGTTTAAGATTTTTGCAAGCTCCACCATGATTCCCAACTGGCAGACTGTGGCCTTTATCATTCTGGGCCTTGAGTTTGCCGTGGCCATTTCCTACATCGTGGGTTACGTGGTTCGTCCCGTGGCATTGTTGGGGGTGCTGTTGTGTGTGACGATGCTCTTTATCTCGGGTCCGGCGATGGAGGATTTGTATAAAACCTTCCTGGCCATTCACCTGATTCTGGCTTGGGTCGGTGCGGGTCGCTGTCTGGGCTTTGACTATTATTTCTACAAGCGCCGTCGCGGGCTTTGGTGGTAGAGCGTGAAGCACTTTGTTCTTTTTCTGACAGTCGTATTCCTGGGTCTGTTCCTGGCGGTGCTAAACCGCACGGACACCGCCGCACCGAACAGCTCTCTTCCCACAGTGCGTGTCTTTGGTTATGCGTCCTTTACCGGTCGCTGGGGACCGGGACCGGCCTTGAAGGATCTGTTTGAAAAAAGTTGTAAATGTAAGGTTGAATTCATCGAAGGCAGCGATTCTGGCATTTTATTGCAGCGTCTGAAAATCGAAGGCGAAAGCCTGGGTGCGGATGTTGTGGTGGGTTTGGATCAGTTTGATCTTTCCAAAGCCGTGTCCGAACAAAGCTGGCGAAAACTAAGTCTGGGGCAACTGGATGTCTATGATGCCGTGAAACCGGCCTTGGCCAACAGTTTCTTTGTCCCTTACGACTGGGGTGCTTTGACCTTCGTGGCCCGTAAAAATGAACTGATGCGCATGCCCGCGTCTTTGGATGATTTGCTGGCGCCAGAGCTGGCCAAGAAAATCGCGTTACAAGATCCACGCACCAGTTCCCCGGGGATGCAGTTCCTGTACTGGGTGATTCGCTCCAAGGGCGAGGAAGAAGGCTTCCGCTATCTGCAAAAGCTGATGAGCCAGGTGCACAGTTTTTCCCCGACATGGTCCACGGCTTACGGTCTTTTCACCAACAAACAGACCAAGCTGGTTTATTCTTATGTGACTTCGCCTCTGTATCATGAAATCGAGGAAAAAAAGAAAGACTATGTGGCTTTGCCGTTTAGTGAGGCCCTGCCGGTGCAGTTTGAATTTGTTGGTATCCCGGAATTCTGCCGCCACTGTGATCTGGCCGAGCAATTTGTGAATCTGATGCTTTCCAACGAAGGTCAGAAGATCATCATGGAAAAAAACTATATGTTCCCGGTCATGAAGGGTGTGATGGAAAACACTTCGTTTGCGCCGCTGATGAATGTCAAAACCATGCAACAGGTAGAGATCCTTTCTTCCACCGAAGTGGACCGACTGCTTCGCCGCTGGACTGAGATCCGCCGGGGCGATCTCAATTGAACCTGCGCCAGTGCCTCAGAATCGGCCTGGTGCTGTTTCTGATTTTTCCATTCCTGTTTTTGCTGACTCAGTTTGGATTTTCCGGCTGGCCCGACATGGGCGAGCTGGTCTGGGCCTTTAAGAACAGCTTCCTTCAGGCATTCTTTTCTTCCGTCTTTTCATTGATCATGGGTTTTTGGGTGGCGCTGGGGCTGTTGACCCTGCATTCGGCTCGCGGGCGCAAGGTGCGCTGGGGTCTTGAGATTCTGTGCCTGCTTCCCAACTTTATGCCGCCAATCTTCATTCTGCTTTCCACTTTGAATGTGATTGATCCGTTCCCGATGGGGATTCCCGGGATTGTGATCGTGCACACGTTAATGAATTTCGGCCTGGTGGCGGTTCTTTTGGCGTCGACGATTGAAAACAAACTGGGCGGCATGATCGAGCTGGCTTATGTGGAAGGTGCCGGGCGCTGGCAGTTTTTACTGCGCGGGCTTTTCCCGATGCTGAAAAAGGACTTCTGGTTGCTGGGGCTGTTTATTTTTGTGATCTGCTTTGGTAGCTTCGCTGTGCCGTTGATCGTGGGTGGGGGACGTGGCACCACCGTGGAAGTTCTGATTTATGAAAAAATCCGTCTTTCCAGCAATTGGGGGGATGCGGTTCTGCTGGCCTTCCTGCAATCGGTGTTTATCTTTGCGCTGTCCTTTGTCGCCAGCCGCGGAAAAGGAATGCACAGCACACGCACGGCGAACTTAAGTCTGTTGAAGACACCAACCGGGATCTTTGTTATCGCCGGTCTTTCGTTTTTGTACCTGTTTGGTTATGTGCAGGGATTCCTGTCGGGGCTTTCGCAGGTTTCCACTTTCTATGAATTGCAGTCTGCTTTGATCTGGAACTTTATTGGCAGTCTGACACTGGGAATGAGCGTGGGGATTTTGTCCTATGCGGGTTTGATGCTGATTGCTTATTGCTGGCCAAAGGCGTGGTTTGAAAGATTCCTGAATGGCTATGTGGCACCTTCAACTTCTTTGGCGTGTTTTTGTCTTTTGATCCTGGGCCCGAATGAGGGGTTTTATCCGTTCATAAAGATTCCGGTCGCGCTGACGCTGCTCAGTCTGAACAGTCTGTTCCGCATGGGCTGGGACAGCGAACTGCATGCTTTGCAAAATCAGATGACCGTCGCCTATTCCATGGGTGCTTCGAAATCTCAGATCTTTAAGGAAATTCTGTTCCCGCAGCTTTCAGGGCGTGCGGGTTTGCTGGCCGGCATTGCATCGATCTGGGCTGCGGGTGACTTTGCGGTATCGCGCATTCTGGCGCACCGGGATCTGAGCATCGCGATGATGACGGAAACCTTGATGTCAGGTTATCGCCTGAATCAGGCCATCGTTTTAAGCAGTTTGATTATTGTCGCCGGTTTGATTTGTTTTGTTTTGTGTGTGGGAGGCAGCCGTGTCCTTGGTCGAAAATTTGCACCGTGATTACGGAGACTTCAAGTTAGACATCGATTCCTGGGAAATCCTGGATGAAGGTGTCACTGTGTTGTGGGGACCTTCGGGTTCGGGCAAGACTTCTGTGTTTCGTATTTTGCTGGGTCTTGAAAGCTGCCCGGGATTCAAGTGGACTTATCAGGGGACGGATCTGGCGAAACTAAAAACACCGGATCGTCATTTGGGCGTGGTGTTTCAGACTTTGGATCTTTTCCCGCACCTGAGTGCGGAAGAAAACATGATGTTTGCCGCGCGGGCACGCAAAGTGGATCCGGCCAAAGCCGGGGCACGATTGAAAGAGCTGTCTTCAATTCTAAAAATGGAATCCTTCCTGCAAAGACCGGCAGCGGTGCTTTCGGGCGGGGAAAAACAGCGTGTAGCCATTGCGCGGGCGCTGATGGGCGAGCCTCGTTTGTTGTTGTTGGATGAGCCATTTTCCGCTTTGGATCAGGAACTGCGTGATGAAAGTCGCAAACTGGTGAAAAGTGTCATTGAAACCGAAAAAATTCCGACGTTGTTAGTGACCCATGATCAGCGGGACGTGGAGATCCTTGGGAACAAGGTCACGACCATCCGCAACGGCCGCCTCGCTTAGTCGGCTGACCCTTTTTGACCAGCCTTAAAGTTTTGGAAGGTTAACCCAGGTATCTTTGAATCATTTCAAGTAGGGCTGATTTTTTGATGGGCTTTGTGACGTGCTCGCTGCAGCCGACATCCAAAGACTTTTGCATGTCTTCGGCCATGGCATTGGCGCTCACTGCGATGATCGGTATCGGCTTTAAGCCTTGATCTTTTTCCCACTGACGAATCTTGCGGGTGGCCGCATAGCCATCCATCACCGGCATTTGAATGTCCATCAGGATCAGATCAAATGGTTCGGCCAGAACTTTTTCAACCGCCTCTTTGCCGTTTTCAGCCTGCACAACTTCAAAGGGCAGTTTTTTCAGATAAGTCAAAAGCAGGAAGCGGTTGTCTTCGGTGTCATCCACTACCAGGATGCGCGCAGAGCGGGTGACGGTCATTTCATTCACCGGCGGTCGAGGCGTGGTATCGGTAACCGGTGTTTTTTCAGGTGCCGCCAGTTCGCGCGGAGCTTCCGTTGGAACATAAGGAATTGTGAAATAGAACGAACTTCCCGAGCCCTCTTCGCTCTGGAACCAGATGCGTCCGCCCATCAGCTCCACCAGGTTTTTTGAAATTGTCAGACCCAGGCCACTGCCGCCGAATTTGCGGGTGATGGAACTGTCGGCCTGAACGAAGCTTTGGAACAACAGGTGTTGTTTGTCTTTGGGAATCCCGGTCCCGGTATCGCGAATCGTGAAGCGCACGAATTTTTGAGAGCTGCTGTCAAAGTCGAGTGACACAGCAATTTCACCTTCCTGCGTGAACTTGATCGCATTTCCGATCAGGTTGAACAGAATCTGGCGCAGACGGGTCGGGTCCCCGATGACCAGTGGTGCGCGGTTCTTTGGCAGATTCACACTTAACGAGAACTTCAGGTCTTTTTCCGTCGCCTTCTGTTTCAGGATGTCGCAGATATTTGTAGTCGTTGACTCAAGATCGAATGCGATTTTTTCCAGACGAACTTCGCGGGCTTCGATTTTGGAAATATCCAGAATATCGTTAATCAGCGCCAGCAGATTTTCCCCGGCATTCGCACACACACGCACCAACTGGGATTGTTCCGGCTTCAAATCGGATTCCGCCAGAATGTCGGTGATGCCGATGATGGCGTTCAGCGGGGTGCGGATCTCGTGACTCATACGAGCCAGGAATTCTGATTTGGCCTGGGAGGCCTTCACCGCTTGTTCCCGCGCTTCGATCAAAGCCTGCTCGGCCGTGATACGGTCGGTGATGTCGGTGCACACGAACACGAAAGTCAGATCTTTGCTGGTGCGGTTGGGAAGAGCGGCCCAGTTCATAAGAACCGGCAGGCGACGTCCGTCCTGGGCGGTGATTTCGGCTTCGATACTGTGACGGGTCTGCAGCAGCCAGGTGTAGTTGTTGAACTCTTCCTGGGTCCTGATCAGTTGTTTCAAGTCCACGTGGGAAATCTGGTTCATGGAATAACCCAGGAACTTCAGCGCGGATTCGTTGGCCTGCGAGATCATGTACGACGCCTGTCTCCAGTCGTCGTGATGGCTGACCTTCACGATGAACAGGAAGGCTTTGATGGATTGAATGACACTGTCCAGGAACTCTTTGGAAACGGTGGTGGTTTCCAAACGGTCGGCCAGTTGATTGTACTTGCTTACCAGCAAACCGATTTCGTCTTTGGAGTTGTAGTTGATCTTCTGGGTCAGGTTGCTTGTTCCCAGTTTTTCCAGACGGTCGGTCAGAAGCTGGATGGGTTCCACGACTTTTCCGGTGGCGGCAAAGGTCGCAAAGAAGAACAGAATGAAGATCAAAACCGCCGCGGCGCTGGAGGCAATCGCGATACGGTCCAAAACCGCAAAGGCTTCGCTTTCATCAATTTTGGTCTGGATGTACCAAAGCTCTCCGTTGGGCAGATAGATTTTTCCGATGGAACGAATGACCTTTTGCCCGCGATAGTCTGTGCCCAGTTCGCGCACTTCACTCAAGTTTTCAATTTTTTTGATGTCTTCGTCGCCACGGTTGGAAGAAAGAACTTCAGCTTCCAGCGCACCTTGTGCGGCCTGACTGGCTTCAACTCGGAAGCGGCCGGTGTTACGCAGGCTCCAATCTTCGCCATAAATCAGGGTTTCGCCCGTCTGGCCCATGCCGTGAGTCGGCCACGCGAAGTTGTCACTGGTGATGCGATCAATTTCTGAGATGGAGATCTTCAGGACCAGTACGCCCACCGGGCGCAGGTTGCGGTAAATCGGTGAGGCGACAAACCCGGTGGCGGAATTCGGATTCAGGTTGTCCTTGTCGAAGTCCAGGAACAGAGTCGAGCCTTCCTGGGCTTTCACGCCCCAGGTGTAGATATCCTTCAGCTTTGATCCCGGTGGCAGTCCACTGGTCGCTGATGAACCGTCTTCGATGTCTTTGCGGGTGGTGTAGACGACGACGCCCTGATTGTTGATGAGAGCCATGTCGTAGATGTTGAAGTCCAGGACATAGTTATCCAGCAGACGGCGGAACTCGGGCAGGCTGTCGACTTTCTTTGCGCGCAGCAGATCGTCCGTCAATTCATGAGAAGAGATCAGGTTGATTGCGGTCTGCAGATCACGGAAGTAATTTTCGATCGAGCTGGTTTTGCTGATGCGGATCTGAGTCAGACGTTCATAGGTGCTGTCGATAACCGTAGACTCGACAATCTTGAGGCCAATAAGCGCAACAACAAACGTCGCAAGAAAGACGGAGATTAAATTGAATAAGAAAATTCTTAAACGTAATGTCATGCTTATTGATTAGCCTATGCATTTTTAGTGATATCGTATACGTGTTCCTAGTTCAATCAGCGAGTGAAATACAAGTGCGAAACTAGGCTTGGGAGTAGAGGTTAAATGAATGTAATCAAGGCGATCTTTCTGACGGCGGTGCTGCTGCTCACGAGCTCGCGGTCCTATGCGGAACGTTGGGTGGTGATGACACTGGAATGGCCTCCTTTTACCTGCTCTCGCTGTCCCGAAAATGGAGCGGCGGCAAAGGCTTTGAAAGACACTCTCAACAAAGCCGGCATTAGCGTCGAATTTGTCTTTCACCCTTGGACTCAAACTCAAAAGAATGCTGAACAGCCGGATGTGGTTGGCTATTTTCCTTCTTGGAAGGATGTGTTGCCCGGCTTTACTCGTTCCGAGCCCTTGTTTAAATCTCCGCTGGGATTTATTCAGCAAAGAAGCAAGCCCCTGGTCTGGGCAAAGCTGCCGGATCTGAAGGGAAAAAAGCTTGGGATCACTGATGGGTACAGCAACACGGCCGAGTTCAATCGACTGGTAAAAGAGAAAGTGCTGACCGTGGAGTCTGTCCTGAGCGATGACACGAATGTGCGCCGGGTGGCTTTGGGGCAGATTGACGGTGCGCTGATGGACATCAACAACGCCCGCTATCTGATATTGAAAACTCATCCACAGTATGCGGGACGGGTTTCAGTGAACCAGCGTATCTTGGAGGACAAGGACTTGTTCTTCGCCTTTAACACTCACAATCGTGATAAGGCGGCTAAGCTTAAAAAGGCCCTTGAAAAGGTCAACTATCAGCGCATGGTGGATGATTATCTGCTGAAGTACCTGCTGCGCGTTGATTAAACTTTTGCCATCAGTGTAAGCCTTACATGCACACGCTGTATTTTTCCGGTCAGGCCGGAAAACCCCTCTGAAGTTTGCTATAAATAGCGGGAATGAAGGAGGGTCAAAAGATGAAAGTATTCAGTCAGATTTTTGCTCTTCTTGCCGCTGTTGTTTTATTGAATGCCTGTGCGGCTTCAAAATCCAGCGACGGTTCCGGATTGATCCCCACCATTTACTACAAGCCCACAATTCAGCTTGATAAAAACAAATGCTCTTCGGCTTCATTGCGCGACCTGCTTTCCCCTGACGGACGTATTCTGACCACGCTTTGTGATTCTGACTATGCCCAGTGCCTGCTGCAGGGTTCTTGTCTGATTGAGGATGATGGAGTGTCGACCTCTTACAACTATCATTCAACCAAAGACGGCGTGGCTCGCTTTATAGTGACCGACACCAAGACGTGTCCGTTCGGATATGGAGTGAGCAATGCGTGTCTGGATCCTTACTTCTCGGCCGCAGCGGATTTGAAAATCTATAAGCTGGGTGATGTTCTTTACATTCCACGTTTGGTGGATGCAAAGATGCCCAATGGTGAAGTTCATGATGGCTATATCGTGATTCGCGATGCCGGGGGCGGCGTCAAAGGTGCCGGCCGTTTTGATTTTTTCACGGGCTTTATGGATCACCGTAACAAGAAAAACACCATGGCGCGCC
This sequence comes from Bdellovibrio sp. BIS2, assembly GCF_055398295.1. Lineage (NCBI taxonomy): Bacteria > Pseudomonadati > Bdellovibrionota > Bdellovibrionia > Bdellovibrionales > Pseudobdellovibrionaceae > Bdellovibrio > Bdellovibrio sp. BIS2. The sequence continues at coordinate 559,891 of NZ_AP035879.1, forward strand.
TTGGTTTCGGAGATCCCAAAAATCGCATTGAATATCGTGTCGTTCGCGGCGAAGAAGCGGCCAGTGCACGAGAACGCCGGGGATTCCCAGGACTAAAAAAAACCATTCTGGAAGAACAGGAAAAGTAGGTCAAAAGCTCTACTTTTTAGCTGTTGCCAAGGCCCAGAGCCTTTGTTACTTCCAGCTTCATGAAAACAATCGCACTGTTCATTTCAGTTCTTCTGGTATCACTGACAGCCGCGGCAAAGGTTCAGCATCTTCGTTTGGGAACCGGCAAGGTGATTGCCTATGAGCACATCCAAACCAACAAAAACTCTTCGACATTGATTTTACTTCCCGGGGTGAACCGCGCACTCAGTGCGGGCGATCGTTCAGTGCAACTGCTGGCAGAACAAGGGTGGAATCTTTTGCTGCCTTCATTGCCGGCGCATCCTCTTTCCATCGAAGGTCTTTCTGCCAGTGAAACGCCGTACTTTCTGTATGACTCGACCATTCGCTCTGCGGATTTTTCTTCTGACATTGAACAGCTTGTTGCGGTTTTGAAAATCAAAGACGCCGTTCCGGTGACGCTGTCATACACTTCGACTGTGGGTGCGTTCCTGAGTCCCAAAAAATTCCCACATGTGATTGAAACAGTCCCTTTGGGAATTCCCACTGAAACCAATCCTGATGCTGCGAAGAACGCCGAGCTGTGGGAGGGCTGGTTGAAGCTGAATCCGCTGATGGCTCCGTTCTGGATTCGTCAGTTCCGTGATCAGGCTTACATCAAGCACTGGGGTGCGGTTGTGGATGCGAACCTTTCCAGTGATCCGGGCTATTATGGGGCAAATCCGCGCGCGGGGGATATTAAAGCCGGATATGTGACGATTGCCCGCGCAGCAGAAGATTTTGATCTGACGAAAGTGGACTATAAAGCGAACGCGGTGACTCGTGATTTTATTCTGGCGGGGGAAGAGAATTCCGAACGCCTGAAAAATCAGATTCTGGCGTTGAAAAATTATTTGCGCTCGGGAAAGCCGGTGCGGGTGATCGTGGTGGCGAATGCAGGGCATGTGCTGCCGTCGGAATCCCCGTCAGTGTATGCGGCGGCGATTGGGTTGCTCGCGCAGAAGCCTGCGTCTGCGGGGGTGTCTTTTATGGTTGTGCGCAAGGCTCAGGATGTTCACATGGCCCAGTGGCAGGGGGCTTCGGAATTGGAAGCTTGGATGGATGGGATCGTGAAATAGCGGCTTTAAATGTCGCTGTGTCAAAGTGATACACAGTTTTTTGCAGTGAGAATGAATTAAACGGGGGCTCTTTGAGCCCCCGTTTTGCTTTGTAGGGGAATGCTGGATTTTCATGAGGTGACTATGAAACGTTCTTTGCTTCAATCACTACTTGTTTCCTCCCTGGTGATGGGGATGATGCCGGCTTATGCGTTGGCCGAAGTAACGGGGACGGAGCAGCGTCTGCAAAGCCTTTACGCCTCATCCGCACAATTGCAGGGCAAAGACCGTGTGTCGACTTTTGCGCTGCAGTTCCTTTCTGAAAAAAGCCCGTACATCGTGGATCCGTTGGGCGAGGGCCCGGAAGGCGACATCAGCCATGGACCGCTTTATCGCTTTGATGGTTTTGACTGCACGACGTTTGTGGAAACAGTGCTGGCGTTGTCGCTGTCATCAAGTCCTGAACAGTTCCGTGTGCGTATGAATCAGATTCGCTATGAAAAAGCAGTGGTGTCGTACGAGACCCGCAATCATTTCCCGAGCGTCGACTGGATTCCCAACAATATTGAAAATGGTTTTGTAAAAGACATCACTGGCTCCATCGCGGGGGCGAAGACCAAGTGGTCTCAGACGTGGATTGAAAAAGACCTGTGGTTTGCGAAAAAGGGTGAGGCTTTCGTGGGCATGAGCCGCGATTTCAAGCCGGAACTGGGCCAGCTTCCTTACATCGCCAAAGAGGATCTGCTGAAAACCCCCGAGCTGATGGATAAGATTCCGTCGGGAACGATCTTCCATGTGGTGCGCCCGAACTGGGATCTGCGCAAAGCCATCGGCACGCGCCTGGATGTTTCGCACATGGGCTTTCTGATTCGCGAAAAGGGTGTGCTGTACATGGTGCACGCAAGCAATGGGGCTTCCCGTGATGGCAGTGACGACGACAAACGTGTGAAGAAAGAGTCCCTTTACAGCTATGTCGAACGCGTGATGATGGCTTCGCCGACCACCGCTGGGATCAACGTTCTGGCTGTGCGAAAAACACCGTAGCGTTTTTGGCGTGTAACATAAGTCTTCGATAAAACATCGTTTTTTAGCCCTTGGTCTGGCTTCAACTGGACCTTGGTCAAAAATTTTTGAGTCCTTAATATCCAGTAAAATCAAGTACTAGCAAAACCACCAAAAAAAATCCTGGACCTTGGGCTAAAGTTTTCTGGACCTAGGTCCGAAGAGTTTGTTGTACACGTTGGGCAAGCTAAAAAGGATCTCCAGATCAAATCAGGATACCTCCTCTCGAAGCTAAAGCTCCTCGAAAGAAACGTCCAATCACCGTTTCTTAGAGGGGCGGCTCCAACCTTGAATTAAATTTTAAAAGTTTTTTGAAAAGTAAAATTTAAACAAACAGATCACGGGACGTAGGCGGATTTCGGGTGTTCAAAGGGTAAGTGGTGCTACCTTAGATCATTTTAGATTCCATCAAAAACCAGCGGCTCGGATCTCTAATCCCAAGGGGGGTTCTATGGGCTTAAGAATCGCAACAAACACCGCATCTATCGCAGCACAACGCGTGCTATCCAAACAACAGAAACGCGCAGAGCATGCCGCACAGGCATTGGCTTCTGGTAGCCGTATCGTAAATGCGGCCGACGACGCCGCCGGCTTGGCGATTTCTGAGAACTTCAAAGGACAATTGAAAGGTATCGGTCAGGCGCGAAACAACGCCAACAATGCCATCTCATTTGTTCAGGTCAGTGAGGGGGGCTTGAATGAGGTCTCCAACATTCTGGTGCGTCTGCGTGAGCTGGGCGTACAGGCCGCTTCCGATACTGTGAGTGACACAGAGAGGGAGTTCCTAAATAAAGAAACCCAACAACTTATCCAAGAGGCGGATCGTATTGCCAAGACCACGGTCTTCGGTACGAAGAAAATGCTTGATGGAACCGCCGGAGCGATGGAGTTCCAGGTGGGTGCCTACTCGGATGAGAACAACGTTATTAAATTTGAATTTGATGCCGACTCGACGGCCTCGGCTTTGGGAATCGATTCGATTGCCATGGCGGACAGGGGGGATGCGCGTGCGTCTCTGGAGCAGGTCGACCAGGCAATTGAAAAAGTCTCGGGTATGCGAGCGAACTTCGGTGCGATGCAGTCGCGAATGGAGTCCGCTGTGAGTAACCTTGACGTGTCCTATGAAAACTTGTCTGCGGCGAACTCTCGAATCCGCGACACCGACGTGGCGAAAGAAACGGCCGAAATGACATCTGCAAGTATTCTGCAAAATACAGCGGTGTCGGTTCTGGCTCAAGCCAACCAGTTGCCACAAGTTGCAATGAAGTTGGTCTAATTAATATCAGCGTAAACATTTAAGATTCACATTCGCGATTACGGAATGTCGGGGGAAGCCTGTTCTGGGATAAGGCTTCTCTCGGGAAGAGGGGTCGCCCACATATACTCCTCGTCTTAAGCCCACCCTGGGGGCATCCGCCCCCAGGGATTTTTAGAAGGTGCCTGGTGATTTTTTACACCTACAGCGCGTCAACTTCTAAATGGGATGGACGACTTTTATAGGGGCTGATTTTAAAAACACTTCTTCTTAGACCTTTTTGAATCTTTTCCCAATCTTCGTGTCCGGGATCCGTATTTAGCCACTCCAAGGTGGCAAACCGTGAGCCCCAGGTTTCCCAGTGAGTGTCATCACATACGGGAACCTCCATCTTTTCCAATCCAAGAAGACTTCTTAGTGTCGAGTATCGATAGTCTTCGACTCTTTCGCAAAGCCCCGCCATGACCGGATTTCTATATAAGTATTTATAGGCATGTTGATAGTAGAGCTGGTTCGACAGCAGACTTCGGTGAAACCTTGATCCGTAGGTGACGTTGATTCGCTCGCTGAATGTCCGAAGGTCTCTTCCGGATTCCGACATGAAGAAGCGCATGGCTTCACTTAAATTGCCATTGGGTGCTGAAGCTATCAGATGGAAGTGGTTGCTCATCAAAACAAATGCATGAATTCGAATTCCAAATGCCAGATGTATGAAGTGCAGATGCGTGGTCATCACTCTCCAGACATTCTCTGGCTCGACAGAAAACCAGTCGCGATTAATGCATCTAGCAGTGATGTGATATGGCAATTCCGTATGACAAATGAATCTGTTTCTTCCCATACATAAGTAGTCATTCAAATGAAATTCCTAGATCAAAGCCTTTCAGACCTTCGTTTTAGATCCGGATTCTGACTTTTTGATGCGGTGTAGGTGTAAAAAGTCACCAGGCACCTTTCTTTTGGTCGGGGTAGACGTTTGTTGGGACTGGACCTTGGTATTGAAAAAGGCAGGGTTTTGGTCTGTTTTTCAGGATGTTAGTCCAGGTTTTACTGGATCATGGTCCAGAACTACAGGACCCGACTAAAGCCTTTCAAGACCTCGCCGAAAGGTATGTCAGAAGCAACGACGCAAACCAAGTCGAAGCTCTCGAGGAACCCGCAAGGAGTGATTGCCTTACGAAGATTCGCTTGAGAGAGCCAGACAAAAGTTTGAGTCAACAACGTGTACAACTTGGTCAGCCTAAGTAGGTATAAGGCGGCCGAATTAATGGAGGTCCCAAATGGGAATGAGAATTTCTACGAACGTATCCGCTATCAACGCACAGAGAACAATGGTGAACTCTCAGCGTGAAATCGGCAAATCAATGTCACAACTTGCATCCGGCTCCCGCATCAATAAAGCGGCGGACGATGCAGCAGGTTTGGCGATCAGTGAAAACTTGAAATCACAAATTCGCTCTCTGGGCCAGGCTTCCCGAAATGCGAACGATGGTATCTCCATGGTTCAAACTGCAGAGGGTGGTTTGTCTGAGATCTCCAACATCCTGACTCGTATGAGAGAACTGGGTGTACAGGCATCTTCTGACACTATCGGTGATACAGAGCGTGGCTTCCTTGATAAAGAGGTTCAGCAACTTAAATCTGAGGCACAACGTATCACTCAGACTACTAGATTCGGTACAACAAAACTTCTGGATGGTTCCGGCGACTCGTTCGACTTCCAGGTAGGTATCAACAATGACCCTGAAGCAGATAGAATCTCCTTCAACGCCGGTGAAACGAATGCAACAACGTCCTCTTTGGGAATTGATGGTTTCGACTTCTCTTCCAAAACGGGCGCACAAGACGCACTTGCAGCGATCGACACGGCTCAGTCTCAAGTGAATGGTTACCGCGCAAATCTCGGTGCCCTTCAGAACAGATTGCAGTCCACAGTTGACAACTTGGGTGTGCAACACGAGAACATCTCTTCTGCTAACTCTCGTATCCGCGATACAGACGTAGCAGCAGCAACTGCAGAGACGACTCGTAACCAGGTTCTTTTGCAGGCGAATACATCTGTGTTGTCTCAAGCCAACGCGATGCCAAACTCTGCACTAAGATTGATTGGTTAATATCAGAATTGTTTTATAAGGATTTGACCTGAGAGGATACCTCCGTTTCCTCTCGGTACCAACCTACCCAGGAAGACATGGGTCTTCCTGGGGTACTTAAGGGGTTGGGATTCCTCGCAACATAATTAGGATCATACGGTTGCCTCGGTTCTCGGGGTTTTTTGCGTTTCGCCTGTCAATCCAAGCAGTGGAGCAGTTCTTGCTTTGCTGTAGTTCCTGAAAGTTTAAGCCGCTTAAGTTGGATATGGTGTCCGGCTTGGCCCTTTTTTGGGTCCGCTGTCTCGTTTTTTGACGGCGGCAGACGGTTTAAAGCGATTTGGGAGTACGTATGCTGTCCTGGAGCCGTTCAACATTTGCCATGCTTCTTTGCTCGTCCATGCTGGTAGCCTGTAGTAAAGAGACAGAAAAAATCATCGTCAAAGACTCTCTGCCTCCCGGGAAAATCGAGGCGTCTGCCAAGGTCAGTAAAAATCATGTGACCTTTGAAAAGTCCTCTTTAGGAAAGCTGTTCATGCTGGTTCCGACGGTTATCGAGTCGTCCCGGTCCGCTGCGCCCAGTTTCTTCCGCCCTCAGTTGATTTCTTTTGAAAGAAACGGAGATCGCATTGCGATTTTCAATCAGACCGTCAAAGACGTCGTCGAGACTGTCACCGCTGACCAACTGATCCAGAGTTTTGCAATTGTCGATGAAACTGCCGACCAGGTGGTGTTCGACATGGGGCAGGGCTTCCTGTCCATGAATTTGCAGGAATCGATGGAAATCGTTCTGCCGTACACGTATTCCGACGTGATCGAACGTGGCGAACGCAAGCTGGAATCTCATCTGGATATCAAGGATTCTTACGTGAGTTCTTTGTCCCTGCGTAACAACTCGATCTTTATGAAGCAGGTGATCCGTGTTGTCGAAAAGTCCCGTGAAGCGGGCGAAGCAAACAAGGAAGCCGAAGAAAAGCTGAAACAGATCGGGATGAAAAAGCCTGAAAAGTTTGAAACCAGCAAAACTCTTTTCTTCGAGATCAAACCTTACGTGCAGAACGATGAGTTTAAGTCCAAGCCCATGGATGCGCAGAATCGTTTTGGGTTCTTCGTCAATAACACCTTCAAGAAGGGTGAAGACAACATGAAAACCCAGATCATCCGCTGGAACACCGACGAAAAAGCCGGTGACATCCGCGTATTGATCGACGCCAACGTTCCGAAAAAAATGGAGGCAGCAGTCAGAGAGGGCGTGACATACTGGAACCGCGTTCTGGGGCGTGACGTTCTGAAGATTGAAACCGGTTACAAGGATTCCGATCCGCAAACAGACCGGTCAATCGTGATTCGCTGGATTCACTGGGATAACGGGTTTGGTGCTTACGCCAATACCCAGGTGGATCCTCTGACGGGTGAGGCCTTCCGGGGCTTTGTTTATATGACGTCCTCTTTCACCAAAAAAGAAGACATGACCGGCGGTGGACAGAACGATCTGTTCTCGTTCAAACATGGCGATCTGTGCGGGATGAGAGTCGATATGAATCAGCCGGATCAGGAAGATAATGTGCGTGCGGTGATAGCCCATGAAATGGGTCACGTTCTGGGGCTTCGCCATAACTTCGCAGGCAGTTCTTCCGTCGAGCACACGGACGAAGAGATCAAGGAAACGCTGGAGCAGCGAGCGAAGGGAAATCTTGTTGTTGAAAAGGCTGTTGTTACCACTGTGATGGACTATACGGACAATGCCGCGTCCTTGGCTTCCGGAGCCTTCATCAAAGACAAGATCATGCCTTATGACCAAAAAGCCATCGACTGGGCTTATAAGGGCATCGAGTCCGTGAAAAGCAAAGGCATGTATTGTTCGGACGAACATATTCTGGAAGCGGGAACTGGCGGAAGAACTATCGTTGGTTGTGATCGTCAGGACAAGTACCGCAATGTCTTCTTTGCAGAGCGCGAAAAGATTCTCAGCAGTGCGAAGGACAGTTTGAATGGCACCATTTCTTCTTTGGAGTACATGAAGAAGGCCGGGTACAAGATCGAGCACAAAGCCTATGTTCAGGTTACCTTCAATCCGTCATTGGAGATTGCAGAACTCCTTTATAAAAGCGACAAGAAAAATCCTCTTTTGACAATTGCCGATGTGGTGGAGGACTACATTACTCCGTACATGCGTTGGGGCTACAATGGGAAAGACTTTAACAGTGGCAGTACGACCGGGGATGCTGAGATCAGCGAGCAGTTGAAAGAAGTGGGCGGATTGACGGCTTATCTGAAGAGCTTAAGCCCGACGGTGAATGATCCTGAATTCTTCCAGAATCTTGCCAAGGAAGCCCTGGCGGCGGGCAAGTTCGACAAGATCGGTTTGACCCCTGAAGAGCTTGTCGTGGTTAAAGAAGGTCTGTTGGAAAATTCGGCGAAACTTGACGCCGAAGCCACAGACCTTGCCATGAAAGCCATCGACGTTAACAAGCTTCGCGACACCATCACTAACCGGTAGTCAGCATCCCGCTGGCAACACCGGTGACCGTTTCCCGCAGCAGCTTGATGTCTTTGGTTTCAAGGGCGACAAGCTGCAGGACATTCAAAGGATGAATCAGCGGTGAGCGCAGACCGATGCTGGTTTCAAGCCACGGGCGGTACCATAAAAGACTTTTCTCCCGGGTGATTTCCCGGATGCACTTGGAAGCTTCCGCATACTCTTTGCGGAAGCTTTTTTCGTATTTAGAGACCGTATCTTTGCTTAAGCGTGAAGAGCGCAAGTACATAAAGAACACGTCCATCTCGATTTTTTCCAAGGTAAAGCCCACGGCCTTAATGTAGCTGCGGAACATCGCGGATTCTTTAAGGGCTTTGCGATACCGGCTTTTCTCTGAAGCCGTGAGACTTTTCCAATGACTTCCCAAGCCCCACCACGTCGGGAACAGGGCGCGGGTTTGGGTCCAGCACAAAACCCACGGAATGGCGCGCAAGCTCTTGAGTTGTACGGGTCCTTGCCGTTTGGAGGGACGTGAACCCATGCGCAGGTCCTTCATGAAAGAATAGGGCGTTGCTTTTTCTATCAACTCCAGAAAGTCCGGCTGTTGCAAAATCTGCTGATAGCTTTGCTGAACAGAGTCCGACAGCCTCTGCAGGGCCTTGCGGTTGACGGCCGAGGTACGCGTGGCCGGCGCCTGCTTGCGGGCATCGCGATTTTGAGTCAGCAAATTAAGTTGTCGCTGCAAAATGGCCGGGGAATTGTAACTGCGATAGATCATTTCCCCTTGAACCGTCATCTTCACATTCTTCAGAGCCGAGAGCGGCCACCACTCCGTCTGCTCTTGAATCGAACCGCCACCGCGTTCGATGCTGCCGCCGGATCCGTGGAAGAAGATCGGGATCAGTCCGTGCTTTTCAATGACGGACTCAAGCCCCTGCATGGCCGACTGGATCAGGAAGCGTGACGGGAAAGAGCCGTTTTCCTTGGCTGAATCCGAATACCCGAGCATCACCTCCAACTGAGACGACCAGTGTTTTTTGATTAGTGCTTTGTTCTTTTTCACGGAAAGAAATGCGCTGATGATGTCCGTACCATTTTTTAATGAATGCGAACTTTCAAACAAGGGCACCACTGGCAGTCGGGGACCCTTTAACAGACGTGAGCTCAGCCGGATGCCCGCCTCGATGTCCCTGGCCGATTCACACTGACTTAAGATAAAGCCACGCACATAGTTTCGCGGGCTGTGTTCGGGGCTTAGGTTTGCCAGGGTTTTTAGCATGCGGCTGATGTTCATTCGGGATTTTGAATCGGCCAAAGCTTCGTGCACCAGGCTGCTGTCCTCGCGAATTTCAAGCGGCACCACCAGGCCCGGGAAGATTTTCAGCAAATAGCGGATGCGATTCAGAGTCGGGGACTCCGCTCCAAAAATGCGCTGCTGTTCCATCGCAAGGTCATGGACTGATTTGCTTAAGGCGTGAACCCGCGTGGCATCGCCGGAGGAAATACGACGGGTTCTTGTCAGGTTCCTTTTTACAGCCACAGCATGTCTTTGCAGTTTTCGAATGTCATTTTTTTGCTGCAACCCAGATCGGGACAACGGAGCCAGGTCCGCAAGATAGGCGGCGAATTGTGTTTTCACCCAGTTGTGCAGGCGGGTCCTGGACATGCCAAGACTTCCCAGCATGGTCTTTTCGTTCACGCCAGGGTGTCCGTCCTTGTCGCCACCCACCCAGGTGCGGATGTAAAAGGGAATCCGGGCATGGCGTTGTTGCAGATAGATTTCGATAATGTCGTCTTGCAGGATCAGTGAATAAATGTACTCGGCCTCGTCCATGACCGAAGGTTTTCGCTGCTTGGACATGGGAAGCTGCCAGGCCATACGAAGCAGCGCATGCAGTTCTGGCGTCTGATCATGTCTTTCCGCGGTCAGGCGCTGCAGAAGCAACTGATGAATTTTGCGGAAGTAGAAAATGATGTCGCTGTTGCGGGATTCTGTTGGATGGGCCGTCAGGACGTGGATGATACGTCCATAGGCGTGGGTTTCTTCACTGAGCGGCGCGGTCTTTTCCTCCAGCAGACGATGAGTGCGATAGGCGGACTCGCAGGCGTTGATCAGTTCCAGCATCAGGGCAAAGGAATGTGCAATTTCAAAGCGCTGCGGGGGCGAAAGAATTTCCATGTCGCTCTTTAGCTTTAACAAGCTCGCAAGCTGCCCTCCGGATTTGGATTTCACAAAGCGACGGATGTTTTCAATTCGTTGAAATTGCTGGGCGCCCAGTTCTGCTTTGATAACGTGTCCGAGTTCCGTCACGGCCCAGTTCACAAGTGAGGTTAATTCCTTTGCCAGAGCTTTTTTCATGCTTGCTCCTATCCGTTGGAATAGTTTAGGACCCTTTCCTTCGTCGAGGGAAGTCGTATATTGGGACGACTTCTGTCTGGTTATGATGCGGTGTAGGTGTAAAAAGTCACCAGGCACCTTTTGGGGAGGGGGGAATGTGCCGATAAGTTGGGCATGAATATCAAGGGACTGATTTCCAACATTATACCGAACAATGAAGTTCGCCATGTTGATTCGATCGGAAAGACGATTCAGTCCGATTCGACACACGATCGTGATGCTAACGGGCAAGAGCAGTATCAGAATCAGCAACAACAGCACGAGCCGATGACGGAAGAGCAGCTTGAAAAAGCCATGGATCATCTGCGCAGTCTGCCTGCAATGAAAGAACACAAGTGGACTGTGGAGCTTGAAGATGAAGGCGATGGACGCTTTGTTGTTGTGAAAGACAATCTGGGCACGATCATCCGTCGAATTCCTGAATTGGAATTATGGACTTTGCCGTCGGATAACTCTCCTCGAGGACAGCTACTTAAGCGTTCGGCTTAAGTTTTAATTTCAAAAGAGCATAAGATTCCCGGCAGGAGGTCCAGCAAATCAGGACCCTGTCAAAATCCCTGTGGGTTTATTTTCATTAGAGACCTGAAAGCCTCTCCACTGGCCTTTCCTAGAGACATTTAATTGACTCACGGTCACTGAATCATTTTGACACAATGAATTCATGGCAGGGATTCGTATAACCGGCATGGCCTCTGGGCTACCACCAAATATCGTTGAGCAGCTGATGGATGCTGAGCGGATTCCCGTGAAACAAATGGAAGCTGGTCGCGCCAAGCAAGAGGACAAACTCAAGCTTGTGCAGGATCTGGAATCAAAGGTGAATGATATCACCAAGAATCTGGGTGAACTGACTTCTTCCAGCGGTTTTGTCGACAAAAAGTTTCTAAGTGGCGATCCCAATGTAGTGGAAGGCCAAGTCGACCCGCAAATGGCCATTCCGGGTGAATACTCTGTGGAAGTGGTGCAGTTGGCGCAAAAGCCTGCGGCCATGTCCAACGGCTTCCCGGACAAGGATCAGACTCAGATCGGTGTTGGTTACATCAAATTCCAAACCCCCGAGGGGACGAAAGAGGTGTACATCAACGGGTCCAACTCCACCCTGGAAGGCGTGATGAAACAGATCAACGCTGCCAACGTGGGATTGAAAGCCCAGGTGCTGGAAGATCGCAAGGATCAGGAAAACCCGTTCAAACTTTTGGTGTCGGGTCTTTCCACCGGTAACGACAGTCAGGTGACCTTCCCGAAGATCTATCTTCTGGACGGGGATCAGGACATGTACTTCGAAGAGTCGCGCAAGGCGCAGAACGCGAAGGTCAAAGTCGATGGCTTTGAGATTGAACTTCCCGACAACAAATCCACGGATTTGGTGCCGGGCGTGACATTGGATTTTAAATCGGCTGCGCCGGGACGCGAGATTCGTCTTTCCGTGAAAGAAAATCTCGAGGTCATCAGCGGCAAGATTAAAAGCTTTGTGGATGCTTACAATGGCGCTTTGGATTTCATCCAGAAGCAGAGCAAGCTGCAGGCCGGTAACGGCAAGAATCCGTCCCTGGGCCCATTGGGCGGTGACGGCATGCTGCGTTCGATTGAAAACAGTCTGCGCCGTGTGATTTTGAATCCGCAGATGGGTGTGGAATCACCAATTCGCCGTGTGGGTGAGCTGGGGATTGAGTTCAACAGAAACGGTACTTTGAACTTCTCGCAAGACAAGTTCAACAAGGTGCTGCAGGCCAACCCACAGGGTGTGGCGGCGTTCCTGCGCGGTGACGGGTTTAACACCGGCTTTGTGGCCACCGTCAAGCGTGAGATCGGGAATCTGGTGAACGGGCAGTTCGGCACCATCTCCAACCGTAAGCGTGGTCTGGAGGATCGTATCAAGCAGGTGAACAACCGAATTGAAACGAAAGAACGCCAGTTGGAAAGAAAAGAAGACAGTCTGCGACGCAAATTCGCGGATCTGGAACAGAAGATGTCGGACCTCAATGCGCAGCAGGCACGCTTCGCAGCGATGGCACCCAAGGCATAAGAACGTTGAATAAGTGAAGGATGGAGTGAGGGGTCTATGAATAAAAATGCATATCAGAAGTACAAAACGACTTCGGTACAAAGCGCCAGCCGCGAAAAAATCCTGCTGATGCTGTACGAAGGTGCCATTAAATTCACGAAGCTGGCGATCAAGGCCGCTGAGGAAAAGAAGATCGCGGACCGCGGTATGAATATCGGGCGCGCCTTCGATATCATTATGGAACTTAACAACACTCTGGATCACAAAGTCGGTGGCGATGTCGCGAACCAGCTTGAACAGCTTTATATGTTCATGATGGAGCAATACACCAAAGCCAATATCACAGGCAGTCCTGAGCCATTGAAGGAAAACTTGAAACTTCTGAACACGCTGTATGATGGCTGGGTTCAGGCCGTGGAAAAGTTGAAGCAGGAAACCAATAATTCACCAGACAAAAAAGCGGGCTAAGAATGAGTCACTGTGGAGGGGACATGACCAGAATTATCACCTTGTTGAACGAAAAGAATCATTACCTCGAAAAGTTCTATGCACTGAATGAAGTGGAACTGGCAAACTTCGCCCAAGGGCAGTTTGACAATCTGGAGTACTTCTATCAGACCCGCGACCGCATTCTGGATGTCCTGAAATACGTGGATGCCCAGATTGAAAAGGCTCACTCCGAAATCGGGGCTGAAAGTGTGATCGCCGAAAACGAACGCCGCGAGGTGAAAGAGGCTTTGTCCATCAAGGATGAATATGTTGCCCGCATTATCGAGCAGGATATTCAGGTGTTGGCTTGCATTGAAATGGCCAAGAACTCCATTATCCGTGAACTGCAGGAGGTTCGCCGCAACCGCAAGGCTGTGGGTGGTTACAAGACCAAGACCTTCAATCAGCGTCTGGATGAAGAGGTCTAGGAAAAATTTTCCTGACAAAAACATGACGGCGAGTTTGGCCAAAGAGTCAAACAACTGGCTGAACTTGCCTCAGATTCAATTAAATCACAAACGACCCATTGGCATCTGTGTTGCTCCATCAAGTCTTCGCGAGGAGAGCACAACAGATGTTGGAAAATCAGATCGTTCAAAAGTCCAGTGAAATTTCCGGTGACCATTCAGGTCCTGAGTTCGTTCAGGAAGCCACTAAAATTTATTTTGATCCGCAACAGGCTATTGCCGATTTCGACGCGGATGTGCCGGAAGTCAAAGAAGAAAGAATCACGGACCCTCGTGTAGCCAACTTCATCCGTCATGCCCAAGTGTTGATGAAACATCGCGAATACCCTTTGGCGATGAATCTGTTGCGCGAAGCCAGCAATAAAGATTCCAAGAACCCAGCAACGTTGAACATGCTCGCAAACTGCCTGGACAAGATGTCCCGCAGCTCCGAGGCTTTGATCGTCAGAAAGACTCTGGCACAAGTGGACTATGGCTTTGAAAGCCTGCACGGTTATGCCACGTCTTTATATAAGTCCGGTCGCGATCAGGAAGCTTTGGACAAGTACTTTGAAGCTTTGGCGGTTCTGACGGATGAAACCGACACTTTGTTTGAGACCTACAAAAACATGGGTAACATTTTCGTGCGTCAGGGCGACTTCGACGGAGCGGAAGAATACTATAATAAAGCCTACACCATGAACCCGCAGTCCGATGTGCTGCTGGTGAATTTTGGTACTTTGGAAGTTCAGCGCGGTGACTATGACAAGTCCCTTTATTGCTTCCGTAAAGCCGTTGAAATCAATCCGGAGAATGACAAAGCCTGGGTTGGTCTTGCCATGGTACACAGTCAGTTCGGTGATATGGAGCTGGCCTGGGCCAATATTGAAACGGCAATCGATATCAATCCACAAAATCGTACAGCCGTTCATCTGGCGGCAAACTGGGGTTTGCGTGATGGTAAGTTACAAAAAGCCATCGAAGCTCTTCAGGGTTATCTTGCAAGTGTGGAAGAAGACGAAGACATGTCCCTGGTTTTGATCAACCTGCTGTGCAGTGCCGGTCAGGTGGATCAGGCGATGCTGGAAATTGAACGTGTTCTTCTTTGGAATCCAGATCACGCGGAAGTCAGAAGTCTTAAAAAGAAAATCATTGCATCACAGAAGGTTGCTTAAAATGCCTATGATCACATTCTCTGAAAATCACGAATCATCTTTGGTTGCTTTTGAAGAGGGTCAGGCCCTGGCTTCGTTGCGCGATCCGCGCGGTGAAGGTTTGAAGTGGGCTTATTCCCTGGGAGTTCTGCCGGCTGAGCATGTTGTGGTCGTGGGCCTTGGTGCCGGATTTCATGTGGCGGCTCTGGCGGATGTGGATCCTGATGTGCGTATCACGGTGATTGAATCCCGCGAATCCCTGATTCCGGTGTTCCGCTCCCAGTTCCCGGATCTTGAGGACCGCGTCGAGATTCGTGTGGTGCAAACCGCTCAGGATCTGTTCAAGTCGGAACTTTTCCAGGAAGTGCTGAATCATCGCTCTTTCGTTCTTTCCTTCCACGAATGCTGGGGCGCGCAGGCTCAGTTCTTTACTGAATGTTTTGCGCACCTGACCGGTCGTTCGGTGGAATCCGTTCGCTATCATTTCGAAGAGTTCGGGATCAATATGAAGGCCCTTTACCTGAAACCAAATCAGTTGTTGTCCATTAATGACGTGATTCCGGTGATTGAGGCCTCTGCAATGCCTGAAACTAATAAACAAATTTTCCGCGTGCTCGGTGAATTGGTGAAATAAATGAAGATTCTGGTTGTCTCTCTTCTGAGGCTTGGTGACATCATCCAGCAGGAACCCTTGCTGCGCGGATTACGGGAAAAACATCCCACCGCCGAGATTCATCTGCTGATGAACCGTCAGTTTGCAAATGTCGAACGCATTCTTCACGGTGTAGTGGATAAGTACATCCATTTTGACCGGGAAACTTTGCAGCGTGGCCTGGGCGAGAGCGGCTTCAACATTCTTTATTCCTATTCCCTGCTGGAGGAACTGGTGCAGTCGCTGAATGGCGAGCGCTATGATCTGGCTTATAATTTTACGCATAATAAACTCAGTGCTTATCTGTTGGGGGCGTTGGAGATTCCCGAAAAGCGCGGTCTGCATCAGCAAGATGGCCGCTTCCGTGGCATGGACAACCGCTGGATTAAGTACTTTAACGATCGCTTTTCAGGGACTCAAAAGTCTTTGTTCCATTATGTGGAGCTTTTGGGGAATTCCTTTGATCTTCCGGTTCGCCCTCAGGCGGCAGGGGTTCGCAAGAAAAGCAAATCCATTCTGTTCCAGTGCCTGACCAGTCAGACTGCGAAGAACTGGGGTCTGGATAATTTCGTTCAACTGAAGCGAACCATTGAAATGGCCCTTGTTGATTACAAGGTTCAGATCCTGGGGGCTCCGTTTGAACGTGAGACTTTGTTAACGGCATTTTCTGAACGAGACCTTTTGATCTGTGATCTTTCCGAGGCTCGCAAGCATCTGCAAGACTGTGCTTTGCTGGTCACGGGCGACACGAGTATCAAGCATCTGGCGGCCCAGATGGGGGTTCCATTGGTGGAACTGGTTTTGGGCACCAGCGATGCGGTGAAAACCGGTGCATTTTCTGAAAACGCACGAATCCTGACTGAAGACATCACAGTGGAACGGGTGTTTGGTGAAGTCTGGGATGAACTCAGTGGTGAATCCAAAAACATTGAAAACACCGCAGGCTCTTTGGAGCGGGCGACTTGGAAGCTTTATCTGGACAAAGCCTCTCGCGATGCAGAGCCGGCCTATGTCGCGGCTCTGAAGCAGCTTTTGGATTCTCATCCGGAAAAGAACCTGGTGCAGGCTTTGGCCGGTTATCAGGAAAAGACGCAAATTTATCTGGCGTGGCAAAAACGCATTATCGCAGCCCTGCCTTCGCGGGAAGTTCTGGCCAGCCGCAAGGCGGTTTCAGCCTCGGATGTGGCGGAACTGATATTAGTGGCTCAGGATATTATTAAAAGTAAAAAAGATGAGGCCGGTTACTTCCAGGGGTTCGTGGAATCCCTGTTGGCCCGCTATTCTCAGGCGACTCAGATTCTGGATCGCGTGCAGGCGGACCTGGAAGATCAAGCTGAGCTTCTGGCAATTCGTGAAACATTGACTCGTCATTTGCAATCTCTCTCCATGGAAGGAGCGTACTATGCAAAAGGAATTGGACAACTATCTATCAGTGGCTTTGAAGAGACTGGAAAAAGCCTACAGCGAGATCTTGAAGACGCAAAGTTATAGCAAGGAAGCTGAAAAAGTTCAGTTGTTGAAAGAACTCGTCAAGGAACAAATTAAAAATGAAAATACTCATCCTGCAACTCGCTAGGCTCGGCGATATTTATATGACCTGGCCTGTTTTGCAGGGCCTGCGTCGTACTTATCCCACGGCAGAGATTCATATTCTGACTCGTCCGCGCTTTGAAAGCGCCCTTGAAGGGTTGCAGGCGGTGGATCGTCATTGGTCCCTGCCTTCAAGTCACATTCTGACGCCACTGATTCAGGCCGAGCCGGATCTGGAAGCGTCCCTTCAGCACATGGATGAATTCGTGACGACTTTGAAGTCCGAACAATTCGACCGCATCATCAATTTCACATTCTCACCATTTTCCAGCTATCTGACCCACGCGTTGTCTGACGCGAACACCGTGGTGAACGGGTACACCCGTAATGCCGACGGCAGTTTGTGTTTTGCTGATGACGTCAGCGCTTACTTCTATGCCCAGGTGGGACTTGATAAGCCCAACCGTGTGCATGTGGCTGACATACTGGCTTCGATGGTGGATGTGCAGTACACGGAAGAGGACTGGAGCATATCGACTTATCAGGAAACGTCTGTGACTTTGCCAGAACGCTATCTGGTTTTGCATGTCGGTGCCAGTGATCCTCAAAAAGCTTTGACCCCGGACACGTGGGTGCGTGCTTTGAAGGTCACTTCGCTCAGATATGCGCATCTTCCGGTGGTGCTGATTGGTTCCGCTGCCGAAGCTCCACTGGCGCTGCAGATTGAATCTCAGGTGCCGGATATGACTTTTGTGAATCTGGCGGGGCGTACGCAGGTTTCAGAACTGCCGGCGATCATCAAAAAAGCCGAAGTGCTGGTGGGTTGCGACAGTGCGCCTATTCATATTGCCTCTTTGACGGACACACCGACTTTAAATGTCAGTGTGGGGCTGGTGAATTTCTGGGAGACCGGTCCGAAGGCAAGTCTGTCCTTTATCTATCGCCGCGAAAGTGAAGCCGAAGTGGTGGGCGAGGACCTGGGCTCGGTGCTGGGGGATCTTTTGGATGGTCAGGTCCGCGAAGGACTGATCGTCAGAACTGGTGGCCTTGTGAGCTATGCTCGCGAAGAGGCACCCGCTGAAAGCTTCCAGTGGCAGTTGGTGGAAGCCCTTTATATGGGCGGCAATTTCCCGATCGCCGACCGCATGGAGATCCTGCAGGGGGCGATGAAGCTGAATGATATCAATACTTTTGCTATGGAGCAGTTGGCGTTGATTCCTGAGTTGGGGGTGGCCAAGGTGGCTCCTTTCCTGGACAGCGCCGAAGAAGTTATCAACAACATTAGCCGAATGGTTCCGGAATTGAGTCCTCTAGTAAGCTGGTATCACGCGGAAAGAATCCGCATTGCTCCCGGCTCGCTCGAGGAAATCCGTACCGCAACATTGAATGTGCATGAGCGATTCAAACGCTACCTTCATGTATACATTCCGCATGAGGCACTCAAGGAAGAGGCAGGCAATGGAGCGGTTTAAAGTCAGCGGAGACGATCTTCGCAATTTCTATAATGAGAATATTCCCTTAGCGCGTGTGTTCAGCGATATCGAATCGGACTTGCGCCATACCAACCAGGTTGTTTGCCGCTACATCGTCAACGGTCTGGAAGTGGCTGAAGCCGATGAGGCGCGTTTTTCAACGGTGACCTTGGAACAGATTGAAACCTTGGAGTATCTGACTGAAAACAGCCGCGATCTGACGGGCATTGTATTGCGCGGCTGGATTGAGGCGATGCCGGAATTGATTCAGCAGACGGAAAACCTGGCCAAGCGCATGCGCGCTCAAGGGTTGAGCGGTCTTTTAAAATCCATTCACGATCTGGTTCACAATTGCGAGTTCCTGATCGACAGTGCCATGACGATCAAAGAAACCATGGGTGATCAGTTCTTTGGCGCCTCGCCACTGGACTGGGGTAAAACCGAAGCTGAGAGTAAAAGAACAGTTCTTGAGGCTTTGCGCGCTCTGGAAAATAAGGATTTTGTTCTTTTAGCGGATGTCCTGGAGTATGATTTAAACAATGTTCTTCAGATGTGGCTGGACCACCTGAAGGTGTTGGAGAAATCACTTAATGGCGAATACACAGGAAATCAGTTCGATTCCGAACAAGCTCGATCCCATTCTATGGGTCGGAAACGTATCGCCAATTAGACTTCCGCATTTTTTCCCGTTCCAAAAACGGGAAGTGGAGATCATTTTCAGGGCCTCGACCGCAGAGGCCCTTTCGCTTTTGCAGAATCAGCGCTTTTCCTCGATCTTAGTCCAGGAAGCCGGCAATGCCGAGTCGCTGGAGTTCTTGTACCAAGCCCGCCTGTTGCAGCCGATGGCTCCGCGTATTTTGATCGCAGAAGAGCTTAACGAACAGGAAGTCCGCGAAGGCATCAACAAGGCCCAGGTGTACCGTTTCATGCGCTGGCCGTTGACGGAGCATGAAATCTGGGAACAACTGGAAAACGCTTTGCAAAAGCACGCGATGTTTCTGTCCCGTTCTTTGCTGCTGAAAGAATCCTCGCACCAGAATAAACAGCTTGAAGCCCTGACCCATTCCCTGGAGGGCATGGTCGAAGAGCGCACCCAGTACATTGAAATGTCCCACCACGAGGAAAGCGAAAAGCTGACCCGGGAACGTCAGTTGATTCGTTTCATCAAGGATCTGGCGACGCAGACCTCGTTTGAAGACATCCTGGCGATTCTGCGCAAGGAACTGCGCAAGTTCCATAAGATGGGGGATCCGATTCTGGCCTTCCGCTTGGGCGGATCCAAAACCTTCTTTTTAAGTTTTCAATCCGGGCATTTCACTCAGACCGAATCCTCAAGTTATTTTGAATTTCCCAAGACCGCTCAGGTGCCCAGTGCTGAGCTGATTCGCTCGTTTGCCAATCACTTTGGCCGTCCGTTTGTTAAAGCCTATGTTGTGCCTTTTGAACTGCGCATGACCAGTCACCTGACCAGCGGTGAAGGCGAAGCAATCCTGTGCATTGAAAATTCTTTGAACGACAAAGAAATGGGTCCCTTCATGGATTTCATGAACGACCGGGTTCGTCCGCTAAGTATGGCCTTGGACCGTGTTCTTTTGGAAAACCAGCTTTCCATTTTCTCTTATCGCTGGGAGAAAACCTTCGATGGCATGCGCGATCCTATCGCGATTGTGGACATCGATTACAATGTGGTTCGCGCCAATCGCAAATTCAGCGATCGTTTCATGCACCACAAATGTTACGAAAGTTTTGCCCATCGCAAGGCTGCTTGTGAAGGCTGCCCGGTGCCGCAGGCTTTGAAAGAAGGCGCTCCGGCCGCAGGGCAGATCCAAGTGGATGGGCGTATTTATCAGGTGCACAGCTATCCGGTGCTTTTGGATCAGGGCAGTCGGCCCACGAATATTGTGAACCAGTATGTGGATATCACGCAGTCCCGCGAACTTTACCTGCGCATGTTGCAAAGTGAAAAAATGGGAGCCATTGGTTTACTGGCCGGAAATATCGCCCATGAGCTGAACAATCCTCTGACGGGGCTTCGATCGTTGTCCCAGGTGCTGCTGCAGGAAGCCGAAGAGGGCAGCAATTTGCATTCTGATCTGGTCGAGATTGAAAAGGCCACGGCCAGGTCTCAGCGCATTATTAAAAACCTGCTCGATTTTTCGAAAGGGGAAGACCAGCCATCTGAATATATCAGTGTGGACGAGGTCGTTGAGCGCACTTTGCCGATGTTGAAGTCGGCGTTGCGCACCCACCGCCTGGAGGTGGATTTACAAACTTTGGGCTCCACGGTTTATGTGGAGCCGCATTTGCTGCAGCAGGTGGTCTTTAATCTGATTAACAATGCCTGTCAGGCCATGAAAGATCCGGGCCGCTTGAGCTTGCGCACCAGTTTGGTGAATGGCTCCGTCGTGCTGGAGATTGAGGACACCGGACCGGGCATTCCTGAAGAGATCCGTCGACGCATCTTTGAACCCTTCTTTACGACAAAAAAAGAGGGACTTGGTACGGGTCTTGGGTTAAGTATGTCTAAGTCAGTCATTGAAAAATTCGGAGGCACCATCGAATTCCGAAACGTGGATCCCCACGGGACTTGTTTCACGATCGTGCTTCCGCAAAGGAATGCGCCTTGAAGATTTTAATTGTTGATGATGAAGCTCTGGTCCGCCGCTCTTTGAGCCGTGCCTTGAAAGGCAAGGGTCATGACGTGCTGGAGGCCGGTGACGGCAATGAAGGCCTGCAACTGTGGCAGACTTCAAATCCGGATCTGGTGTTTTTGGATGTGCTGATGCCGGGTCGTACCGGTCCTGAAGTTTTGAAGGAAATGCGCGATCAATCCAAAGCCAAGGTGATTTTGATGTCGGCTTTCGCCGGTGAACACAACATGGAAACCGCTCAGCAGATGGGTGCGAATCTTTTTGTGCCGAAGCCTTTTGAAGATATTTTTGCCGTTGTAAAAATGGCAGAGGATTTGTAGTCATGAGAATTATTGCGGGGAAATATCGTGGACACCAGTTGGTGGCATTTGATGCCGACCACATCCGCCCCACAACGGACCGGGTGAAAGAAACCCTGTTCAATAAATTGCAATTTGATATCGAGGGCGCCCGTGTGGTGGATTTGTTCTGCGGCACCGGCAATCTGGGTATTGAGGCTTTGTCCCGCGGGGCGGAGTTCTGCACCTTCGTTGAAAAGAACCCCAAGTCCCTGGTCATCACGCGCAAGAATTTTGAAAAGCTGCGTGTGCCGGCTTCGGATTACAAGATCGTCAATATGGACGTGATCGCTTATTTGAAATCCTATGAGGGCGAACCGTTCAATATTATCTTTGCCGATCCTCCGTTCACAGAAAAGATGGCCCACTTCGTGATGGAAGCCGCCAGCACCAGTGCAGCGTTTGGCAAAACGACCCTGCTGGCGATTGAATCCCAGGCCAAAGAACGCATGGAAGACCGTTACGGCTCTGTGGTTCGTTACAGCAAAAAAGAATATGGCGATAAAATCCTAAGTCTGTTCTGCCACGAAAGTGCTTTGGAGCAGGATGAAGAACCGGCACCCGAAGAGGAACACCATGAGTAAAATTGCCGTTTACCCAGGAAGCTTTGACCCCATCACAATGGGGCATGTGGATATCATCAACCGTATTTCCCCTTTGTATGACGAAGTCATCGTTTTGGTTGCACAATCTTCACAGAAGCAAAGCATGTTTTCTGTTGAAGAACGAAAGACTTTGATCGAAAAAGCCTTGTCCCATCTGAAAAACGTCAAAGTCGATATCTTTGGCGGCCTGACGGTGGAGTACATGAAAAAAGCCAAAGCCCAGGTGATCGTACGGGGCTTGCGTGCGGTTTCGGATTTCGAGTACGAGATGACCATGGCGAACATGAATCGCAAGTTGGCGCCGGACTTTGAAACCCTTTTGGTCTTTGCCAGCCCCGAGTTCTATTATATTTCTTCGCGCGGGGTGAAAGAGGTTGCCATCAACGGTGGCGCCTTGAAAGGCCTGGTTCCGGACGTGGTGGTCGAAGCGATGGAGAAAAAAATCAGAAAGTAAGGAGCGAATCTTGATCCAGCTTTCCAAACGAGCGCAAAATCTGAAGCCTTCTCCAACTCTGTTTCTGGTGGCAAAGGCCAAAGAGCTGGCGGCCCAGGGGCACGATGTGATCTCCCTGACTGTTGGAGAGCCCGATTGGCCCACTTTCAAGGGGGCTTCCGACGCAGGTATTGAGGCTATTCAAAAAGGCATCACCAAATACACACCGGCCAACGGCACGGTGGAGCTTAGAAAATCCATTTCTGAAAAATTGAAATCCGAACTGGGGTTTGAATATTCCCCGAAAGAAATCACGGTGGCTTCCGGTGCGAAGTACATCATCTTTTCGGCGCTGCAGATGATCTGCTCGCCGGGGGATGAGGTGGTGATTGCGACGCCTTACTGGGTCAGTTATCCCGCGATGGTGGAGCTGGCGGACGGTGTGCCCCACATCGTTGAATGCGGAGAAATGGAAAACTTCAAGATCACGCCGGAAAAACTGGAAGCGGCGATCAACGCCAAAACCAAAGGCTTCCTGTTCTGTTCGCCAAGCAATCCCACAGGCTTGCAGTATTCTGCGGATGAACTAAAGGCCCTGGCTGAAGTTTTGCGCAAACATCCGCATGTGGTGATTATTTCTGACGACATTTATAACCGCCTGGTCTTTGATGGCAGTAAGGTGGCGCCGCACATTTTGACGGTGGCTCCGGATCTGAAGGATCGCACGGTGCTGGTGAATGGGGGCTCTAAGGCTTATTCCATGACCGGCTGGCGCATTGGCTGGGCTTCGGGTCCTGAGCGTCTGATCACGGCGATGGCGGACTATCAAAGTCAAAGCACGGGTTCTCCTTCTAGTATTTCCCAGCATGCCCTGCTGGCGGCGATCAAGACTTCAGAAGCGGACATCAAGGCTGTCGTGGATAAATTGGTGGCCCGCAAGAGTTCAGGTTTGAAAGAGCTTGAAACCGTGCCGGGTTTTAAAACCGCGGAACCGCAAGGGGCTTTCTATTTCTGGGTCGACATCCGTGCGCACCTGGGTAAGTCCTATCAAGACCGCGTGATCCGAACTTCAAAAGACTTCTGTGATGTGCTGCTGGAAAAATTTTTTGTGGCGACTGTGCCGGGGGCAGAATGCGGAACCGAAGGGTTCATGCGTTTAAGCTTTGCGGTTTCAGAAGAGACCATGAAGCGGGGAGTGGCCCGCATGAAGGATCTGGTCAGCCAGTTAGTTTAATCTCGAGGCCTTGGTTCCCAAGGCCTGCGGAACACTTCCCTGTTCAATTCAAAGTATCATTTGCCAATTTCTTAAAAAGAAATGAACCTTAGACATAAAACTTAAATTTGTTTGACTGATTTGAGGTTCAGGTATGGTTGGATTGTTAGCATCAATTCTTGCTTTTCTTTCTCAAGTTGCCTTTGCGTCAGAGTCCTCTCTGAGCGCGGCTGAAAGGAAAGTTATTGAAGAGAATATTCCGAGGCAATTTCTTTCGATGAGAGCCCACTCTTCTGGTAAAAATCTTACGCTTGAAAATGGGATTGGATATCAAGTGCAAACTTCCGAGCTTGCAGGGAAAGGCAAAGGAACATATCTCGTCGTACTGTATCAGGCAGTTCAGTCCGCAGCAGACAGATCTTGTGAATTGATGGCAATGAGATCTGACGGGTCCGTTGTTAGTGAGAAGACTCTAAGCCGATTCGACAGTCAAATGGGCAATTGTCATGAGTGGGAGTTGAAAGATCTTGATGGCGATGGCATTGACGAAGTTATTCTTAAAACCGCGAATCTGAGGTTGCAGGAGAATCCGCCAGATATATTCCGTTGGAATGGTCGAGGCTTTGTGGATATTACGCCAGTGGATTCAGACAAAAATACAATGCTGGGGAAGTTTCTTGTTACAGAAGCGCGAGTTGGAAAAAGTCTGTTAATGGTCGCGTACTCTGGGGATTTGAGTGCTGATCGATTTGATAGGTTGTATGTACTGAAGGATGGTAAGTTTGCCCAGATTGGCATTTATGACTGGTATCTCTTTAGGAAGAAAGAGGCTGCCGCACCAAAAGTCTTTTCTGACGTCTTCAATCTTCCTGCAGGCGACTACACAATCAATGTAGAAAGCCGATCAGCAGATCCAACAAAGGCCGTTCGTGTGGAATTTAAAGTTGGAGACAACGTTATAGTTAAGGCCTCAGACATGTGTTCCGGCCCGGCACCAAAAAGTTTTAAGCCACCAAACGACGGTGATGGCAATGAGGATAAGAACAAAGGTTGTATCGCCAGAAAGTCCACCTATACGGTTGTGAAGCTGACGGGTAAAGAGACCTTCAAAATGACCGTCTATGGGGCGACGGGATCCATGGTGGATGTTTCTTTGAAGAAAAAGTAGGAACTACGGTAAATCCAAAAAGAAAAGGCCTTGATCACTCAAGGCCTTTTTTATTTTCATTTACTATTGCCGGTTAAAACAGATTACGGAAGAAATTCATGATACGGCTGAAGAAGCCTTCTTCTTTCAGTGGGGTTACTTTGCCGCCCACAGAGCTTGGGCTGCGGCTGTCATCGGCACACTTGTAAGTGATGTCGATGGTGCGGCCTGCAGGAACCGCTGTGCTAAAGACGATGCTTTGACCTTCCACGCGGGACTCAACAGTCCCGATACTTGGTGTGATGGTCACATTCACCGTACCCACCGGAGTGCACTCCAAAGGCACAGAGCTTAAAGAGTCTTTGATCTTATCAATGAACAGATTCAAGTTCGTGGAATAGTCACTGTCACAGATACTGCCGATGCCACCACCAGTCAGTTGGGACAGTTCCGCGTACTTAAAGCCGTAATGGCTTTTCGCGCCGCCAGCGTCCTGGGACGCCTTACAGGAAGAATCACCCGGCTTTACGATGATGGAATTCACCGTAAAGCGACGGTCCGCTCCGAAGGTGGAACGAACATAATCGACAAAAACTTGAGGCTTGTCTTCGTTTTCAAGAGCTTTCAATTCACCCGCGTAAACCTGCTGTGAAGCATCGCCACCGATGCTGCGCTCGTCTTCGTCAGAGATAATGATATAGGCGATCCCGGCATCTGCTCGGTAGCAGCCGTTGTTTGGATTGTAGTGATAGTCACCGTTATAGACGTGGTGATAAGCGGCTTTGATCGCACGCTCGTCGTCAGAGTTTTTGTAACCGGCGCCGATATATTCAATAGTGTGGGCAAAGACCGCGTTCAAATCCACGTTGCTGGATTTTTTAAGCACCATGCCCAGGGAAGTGGAGGCCGTGGCGTTTTTCTGCCAGTAGATGGAAGCACCCCAAGCGGAATCCGTTGCCGTCACGGGAAGCGCACGGGTCACTGTCGCACACATCTGCCAGTCAATGTTAGAGCTTTGCAGTTTAGTGATGAAGGCTGAAAGTTTCGCCGCCAGTTTGCGGTTGTCCGGAAGCATGGAATTGGAGTCGTCGATCACCAGAATGATATCAAGCTTGTTGTCAGAGGCTTGAACCGTGCTGTTATAGTGAACATCGCGAAGGGTGGCGCCCGGAGTTGGAACCGGATCAGGAGTTTTGCCGTCCGTGCCGACGTCATCTTTGGAAGGGGCTGAAAATTTTACGGGTCCACAGGCACTCAGAGCCAACACCAGCAACACAGAGGCCCAACGCGCCCCTTGCCATTTTTTCAACGACATAATCCACACTCCCCTTTGTTGCATAATAACACACGGGTTTTTCTGTCCCAAAGCGAGTTAGGGTCTAGGTCCTGCTTTGATACATTTAGGACCTTGGTCTCATTGTGAGACGGACCTTGGCCAGTCTAAAATAAATAACAGAATAGCCGGGGAGGCCATGGGTGAGCTTTTGGGTCTTGCTTCAAGTACTTGTGAATTTGATTTTGTTGGCGGGCGTTGTGGGTATGTGGGTGCGCTTGAACCGACCTCCTAAAGACGATCCAAGACTGAGCAAAGGTTTGCAGTTGCTGCAATCCAAGATCGCCGTTTTGGAAGACCTTTCCGATCGCACGGAAACCCAAGTCAATCAGCTGACCGCGCTGCTGGAGCAAAAAGTAAAAGACATCCAGGCCAAGATTCAGGCCGCTGACAAACAAATCGGCAAGATCGAGCAGAACATGCAAAAGAGCATGGAAGTGGCCAAGATCTTCCAGGATCGTATTCCCCACACGGAAATCATTGAACGCCAGAATACCGTAAAATATGTGAAGGCTGCGCGCATGGCCCATCAGGGTTCCAGCGTGGATGAAATCGCCCGTGAAGTGGATCTGTCCCGCGGTGAAATTGAATTCATCGCCAAAGTGAATCGCGATCAGTTGATGTTCTGCGAAGACAGCCTGCCAGAATGGGCCAACGAAGAGATGGAGGAATCCACTCAATCCGACTTGAGCGACGTGGATAACATCAGCTTTATGACCCCGCTGCAAAGAGAAATCCCTATCGAAATCAGCACTGCTTTCGAAGTCCCGAAAGCCGATCAGGAAGCACTGAAAAAACTGGGTGATGCCTTTAAAGCCGCCTGCAATGAAGTGAAAGCTGAAGAAGAAGCTGCTCAGCAGACCGCAAACAACGTTTCTGCTTTGTTCAACGTAACCCAGAATATCGCGCAAACTTTCTTGAGCGAAAAGCCAACTCCGGCGGCGCCGACCGCGGCTCCGGTAGAAAAGAAAAGACCGGTCCTGCATATCGGTGAGCCAGAGATCCGTCCGGTTCAGTTCCGCCGCATTGATCTGGCGAAGGACTTGGACTAAATGGCATCCCGGACCTTTCTTAAATCTTTGGAGAAAGGCCAGATCCTGCGCGCCCAGGTGGAAGAGGTCACATCCCCCAGCGAAGTTCTGTGTAACTTTCAAGGGGAGCTGCTTCTTATCTTTAATCACACGGGCAGCAAATTTAAAAAGAACGACCCCATTTCCTTGCAGGTCCTCAGTATCAATCCCCTGAGATTTCAGGTGTTTTCGCCCTCCAGCCCCAAGTTTCAGCGGGTTGTGTAATTAGGTAAATCCGCCCTTTCAGACAAAAACCCCACAAAAGTGTCAACCAATACGCTGGAGTATCCAGTCCCTGTGTAATAAACCTCCGCCCATACAAACGGAGGCTTTATGAACAAAGCATTACTATTGGTTTCGTCCCTTTTCCTGATGGCTGCGTGTGCGCCACAGAATTCCCCAAATCTGACCGTGGCTGAAGACACAGCCATCGTAGGTGGTGACAAGGTTGAAGCTGCCAGCAGCATCGGTCGCAGCACCGTGGGCATCTATGAATCCAAAATCGGTTACATCTGTTCTGGAACTTTGATTGCAAAAAATCTGGTTCTGACAGCGGCTCACTGCGTGGATCCCAACGCCAAAGACCTGGCAATTTACTTTACTTCTGAAATGAAGAAAGCCAGCAAAGAACAAATCCGCCGCGTGACTGGGCAGGTTGTGCATGACGGTTACACGGGTGCGGTTCAAACCAAAGACACCAACGACATCGCGGTTCTGCGCTTTGAAGGCGAAGCTCCAGCGGGTTACACGGTGGCGCCAATCTTGTTTGAACAAGGTCACCTGAACAACGACGTTAAGACCATCGTTGCCGGTTATGGCTTGAACTGGACAATCGTGATGAGCAAAGGTGCGGGCACTCTGCGCACAACAAGACTTTCCATCGATGATATCAATTTTTCCAGAACCGAAGTGATGCTGGGTCAGTCCCTGCGCAAAGGTATCTGCAGTGGTGACTCCGGTGGCCCGGCTTACCTTGAAATCAACGGCCGTCTGCATGTGTGGGGCGTGGCAAGTCGTGGAGACTCTTTGCCAGGTCTGTTGACTCCGAAGTGCATGCTGTTCTCGGTATTCACTCGCGTGGATGCTCACCAGACATTCATTCAAGATGCTGTAGCGGAACTGTCCCGCTAGAAATGAAAAAGGCCCCTTCCGGGGCCTTTCTTATTTGGAGCTCTCTTTGATGAAGAGAGTCAGATAGTGGCGAACCATGTATTCCAGCTTTGCCGGCTGGTTCTGGTATGTCCAGATGACTTCGCCGAAGGCACCCCATTTGGCTTCGATGATGTGTTCGTCCATCACGTTGGTCGCCGTTTGAGTCGCTTCCGCGCCCGGAGTCGGGATGTAGTTGGTTCCGATAAAGTTAAAACGAATGCTGATCTGACCCGGAGCTTTCAAAGAGAAGATCATCTTGAAGCCGTTACGGAAAAGCATGAAGTCAGCGTGGGTCTTCGCGATACCGTAGATTTTGATACGGCCCAGAGCCGAAGGTTTCAGTTCGTTGAAGGATGTGGATGCATCCACGAACTCAGTTTTCATAGCCAGCAGGAACTGAATCGTCTCGTTGATCAGAATCTTTTCAGCATCAAAGCCGAAACTCATGTCCACAAGACCGGACTCTTCCATCTGTTGTTCAGCCTTCACAAGTTCTTTAATCCAGCTGATTTTTTCCATGAATCCCCCCAAAATGACAGCGCAGCATCCTCGCCGCTAGTTGTCGATATTCTCAATAATTTCGAGGGGCTGTGTCTTTGTCAAGATGGAGCGGTTTGGCTCACCGCAATAACAGGGTCTAGAACCCCGTTATTTGCAATGCCGTCGCCAGAACACCCTCGGGTCCCTTCGGCGCTTGGAAGGCGACATAGTAACCAAGGACCACATTCACCGGGATCACGTAACCCAAAGTGGTTTCCAGTTTGGCTTCGACTCCGGCGCTGTAATACGGCTTGTTCATGCTGGTGACTTCATAAACCAGATCCACGTCGTTCACGAAGCGGCCCTCGGCAGCAGCGGCATCACCCACCACGGCGGCAGATAGGCGGCGCAAGAACAGGGCATCAGTGCCCGAACCACGGTAAAGATCCTTCAGCGGCAGGCGGTACTCGGCATTGACGGTCACCAGATTTCGGCCAAACAACTGCCCGCGTTTGTAGCCACGCAAAATATACTGAGGCAGGGGGCTGTTAGGGATAAAGACCATGGATTCGGTGGAAACCCCGTAAATCGGCGACACCTTTTCCGGAGTGTACACGCCGTTCAGTCTTAGCATGATCGCATGGTGTTTCGGCAAGAAGCGGGAAAGATAGATTTCACCACCCGCTAAGAACTGCGAATGGTTCAGGTAACCGTCCTGCGCGATATAGTTGTAAGCCCCCAGGTAAGCTCCGCCGCCGGATTCAGGCGAAATCTGCGCGCCGGACTGGGAATAGTTCGCGTAGCTCAAATACGCATAAGGCCCCGTGCGCTTCACTTCAGTCGTCAGGGTGGTTCTTTCCAGATATTGCCAGCCCACTTGCAGGTTTGAATAGATCGAGGCCCAGTGGGTGTCAGGAAGCACGGACAGTTGTGCGCCGAAGTCTTCAATCTCGTTCGACACTGTTCCCAGATAATAGCTGCGTTTGTAGCTTAGAACCGCGAACGGCCATGGGGTTGTCTGGTTGATGTAACTTCCAAGGATGCTGCCTTTGTTGATGCCGGTATCCCAGGACGCGGCAATTTCATACATATGTTTTTTCAGTGGATCAAAGCCCGAGGTCTGCGCTTCGATCACCAGACCGGTTTCGCTGGAAGACCCCGAGATAAACGGCATCCAATACCGCGGCAGCAGATAACCATACGGAGAATAGTCATCAAGCTCGGAAGCTTTCACGGCATTCCTGGCTTCTTCTTCAGCCTGGGGATTGCGTTCGGCTTTGGCGTAACGATCGCCCATCAAAGAACTGACCTGAGGCAGAGTGTTCGGTGTTTTTTGCCATTCATCGGGCTTGATCGCTGAAACACGCAAACCCTGGGAGGTCATCTCGGTGGCGAAGATTTCTTTATTCAAAGGATCCATGTCTGCGGTGAACAGAGCCGTCAGCGTGTGAGAAATCGGGCGGACGTTTTTAAATTCCACGTCTGACAAATAAAGATTCGGCACGCCGTTTTTAGCCGAGGCAAAGATCACGCCTTCCGTCGTTTTTCGCGCAAAGCGGGCGTTGGGATAATCCGTCAGCACCGCTTCGGAAGTTTTGGTTGAAATGGAATAACGGTACAGATTTTCACGGCCGTCTTCGGTGCGCAGTGAAAACACGATCGTGTCTTCATCCAGGAACGTCGGATAGGACACACGCTGCTGCATCGGTGGCGAGAAAAGCAATTCCGCCGGTGGATTCTTTTCACCAGTCAGGCGAAGCAACCCCAAGTGAGTGCGATTGCCATCCAATTTAACGAACACCACCTGGTTGCCGGACGGGGACACGGCAGGTTCACGTCCACGAAGTCCCTTGGTCAGGGCCTTGGCTTTTCTTTCGCCAAGCTCATACACGAACAGGTCCGAATATCTTTGAATGCGATTGGTGTAGTCGATCTTGTCGTAAATCAAGCGCTTGGAATCCGGGAACCAGCTAATGCGCTGAATGCTTCCGGTTGGCGGGCCGTCTTTTTGGGTGGCCGGGATAAAGCTTTCATTGAAGCGTTCGATGGTGTCGGTCATGCGCGAATCCAGAAAACTTTGACCGTCTTTTTCTTTCGTCAGGATTTTCACCGCGCGGGAGTTGCCATCATCTTCGGTGATCAGGGCCAGATGTTTTCCGTCAGGTGAAATCGCCGGCGCACTGACGGACTGGAAGTTGTTTTGGGGGGTGAGGGTCGCGGTCGGAGAAACTTCGCGCAGGGTTTTTAGCTGCTCCAGGGCGCGAAGTTCGGTTTCTTTCATCATGCTGTCGTATTCAGTGCTGTAGCTGGCCCCCAAATAGTCACGGGCCGGGGTTTCAATAAAATACGGAACCCGGCCGCCCTGGCGTTCATGCAGTTCGCCGACAACTTTGGTACCCTTGTCCGCGATCATCTGACTCCACATCAAAGAGCCAAAAAGATAAGGCCGTGCCCCTTGGGGCCAGGTGTAGATGTTTTCATTGGCTTCGGCGATATCAAAATCACGCAGGGTTTTGGCGTCGACCATCGCCCGAACGGTGGCGTCCTGATAATGCGAGCGCAAGCGGCCGTGATCGGACAGGCGGGTTTCCATTTCGACGGCCACGCCCTCTTTCCACCACTGGGGCATCAGAATGTTCGGCGCGATGATGGTTCCAAAAACCGCGCGCAGAGGTTTCATGATCCCGTTGGCGGGTTCGAACGTCAGGATGTGGGTGTATTCGTGGGCCAAAAGCTCAAACGCCCAGTCGCCTGTATCAGAAAGACTTTCTTCGGGGCCGGGGAGCACGGGGTAGGCCATGATGTGTGGATATGGGATTCTTGTGGCGTATCCATTTGTGACATCGGTTTTGTCGTTGATAATGACGATTGTTTTGTCAGGTCGGGAATGAAAGTAAGAGCGAAGTTCTGAATAGGCTTTCTCTAATTTTTCCGCATACAGATAGCCCAGGTCCTGCTGCTCGGCATTAAAAATGACTTCGAAGTGGGCGGTCTTGAGAGTTTTCCATTTTAGCTGCGGAGGCACTTCAAGCTGTGCCTTGGCTTGGGACACTGAAAGTAAAATTGTCAGAAATAGAGACGCCAAGCTGTAAACTGCGGAGTATTTTTGCATAAATCTTTGCTAGTGGTCCGGCTGTACAGCAACGCAACATCAATTTAGGAAATCTAAGGTTTGACAATGAGCTGCTATAAATTAAAGTTTTTAGTGTTATAATAACGACTCAAAGTTCATAGGAGGACATCATGGTTCGTAAATTGGCTCTAGGTCTTGTTGCCATCGCATTCGTAGCAGGTTGTAAAGGAAAACAAACTCAGTCTGATCAGTCTATTGAGACTTTGCCTACTGGCGGTCAGTCTACAGCGATTGACTCCACTCCGCTGAATTTTGATCCAATGGGTTCTGATTCCGGCAAGATTTCTGGTTTGGTAACTGTTCACTTCGGTTATGACAAATCCAGCCTGGATGCTTCTTCCAAAAAAGATATCGCGACTAACGTCGAGTGGATGAAGGCAAATCCTTCTGTTCGCGTACAAATCGAAGGTCACTGTGATAATCGTGGTACTATCGAGTACAACGTGGCTTTGGGTGAAAGACGTGCCAACGCGGTTAAAGCTTACATGGTATCTTTGGGTATCGCGGCTGACCGTTTGAGCACTATCAGCTACGGTAAAGAAAAACCACTTGAGACTGGCGATACTGAAGCTGCATGGGCGAAAAACCGCCGTGCGAACTTCGTACCTGCTCAGTAAGATCACCTAAGAAAGGCGCAGAGTGAACATACAGAGACTTTTCATCGGAGTTTTACTTTTCACGGTGATCGTCAGCTGTCAGACTGCGCCTGTTCCCCTGGATGACTATTCCTTAGCTCGAGCCGCACTGGATGCGGCTCGTTCTGTTCAAGCGGCCCGCCATTCTCCCGGATACTGGCATCAGGCGGAAGAAGCCTATCGTAAAGGCCGCATCTATTTCGAAGACCGTGATTACGGCAAAGCCAAAGAACAATTCATCCGTGCCCGTATGGCAGCTGAAAAAGCTGAGAACTCGGCCCGTCTGATTCGTCAAAAAACTGGAGATGTCTTATGAAGTTGATCATTCTTGTTGTCGCCACCGCGACTTTGCTGACGGGCTGTTTGAAAACCCGCACCGATGTTCGTGAAAATGAACAGCGCCAGGTGATGCAGCAACAGGTTGTGACTTTGCAAAAGACCAATGCGGATGCGTCCGGCCGTGTGGCCGACCTTGAAGAGCAAATGCGTGAGTTGAACGGCCGCGTGGATGTGGTTGAAAACAAGCTGGGTTCCAGCCACTCAGGTGTGGAAAACGCCCTGAGAAACTCTCAGCAGCAGAACCAGGATCTGAGCGGCAAAGTGGCTATAATGCAAGAAGCCCTCACAACCATGGAAAAACAAATCTATGCGCTGAACGCGGAAGTAAATGCCCTGCGCGCTGAAAAAGCCGCGGCTCAGGCCGAAAAATCCGCAAAACAGGCTAAAAGGGACGCTTTTGAAGCGGCTCAGGACTTTTTTGCCAAGAAAGACTGGAAACAGTCCATCCTGAACTATCAAAAGTACCGTGATGAAAACCCGAAAGGTCCTAAGTTTGCCGATGCGACCTATAAAATCGGGGTGTCCTTCCAGGAATTGGGCATGAAAGACGAGGCAAAAACCTTCTATGACGAGGTGGTCAGCAAGTTTCCGAAGTCAGAAGAGGCTCGTCGTGCTAAGATCCGTTTGAAGGGTTTAAAAAAGTAATACTGTGATTGAAAGAGTTCTCGCCATTGAAACCAGCTGTGATGACACCTCCGTCGCGATCGTTGATCGTACCGGTTGGGTTCACTCTGTGGTGGCGGCCTCTCAGGATCTGGATCACGAAATCTATGGCGGCATCGTTCCTGAAATTGCCGCCCGCAACCATTCCATCGCCCTCATTCCACTGATCGAAGAAGCTTTCAAGAAAGCCAACATGAATTGGTCAGACGTGCAGGGAATTGCCGTCACCAATCGTCCGGGTTTGATCGGCGCTTTGATCGTGGGGCTGGTGACAGCGAAATCCCTGTCGCAGGCAAAACATCTGCCGTTTTTGGGTGTGAATCACCTTGAAGGGCATCTGCTGGCGCCGTTTTTGCGCGATGATAAATATGCTCCACCGGAAGATTTCGGATACCCGTATGTGGGTTTGGCGATCAGCGGTGGGCACACAAGTTTGTATCAAATTAAAGGACTGGGCGATTATCGTATCTTGGGTGCCACCAAGGATGATGCGGCCGGGGAGTGTTTCGATAAATTTGCAAAGATGGCAGGCCTGGGGTTCCCGGGTGGTGTGCGTGTCGATCAAATGGCCAAGACGGGAAATCCGCAGGCGTTCGAATTCCCCCGCAGCATGATCCATGATGACACTTTCGACATGAGTTTCTCGGGACTAAAATCTTCCGGCCAGCGCATGATTGAACAACTGGGACCAGAACTTGTGCAGGAACGTCTGCCGGATCTGTGCGCCTCGTTCCAGGAAGCCATCGTGGATGTCCTGATCGCGAAACTGGATCGGGCGGCGAAAGTCTTCCGCTCCAAACGTGTGATTCTGACTGGCGGGGTCAGTGCGAATTCACGTCTTCGTCAGCGGGCTCAGGAATGGGCCGATAAAAAAGGCTATACTTTGGTGATTCCACCTCTGCGTTACTGCACTGATAACGCCGCGATGATCGGTTACGTCGGCGCTTTGCGTATGGCTCGCGGTGAAGTGTCGGCTTTGGATCTGGGACCGTCCCCTCAAGCTCTTGCATCGGATTTTAAATGAGTTATTCACGCGAACGTCTGCAGCGCGCGCAAGAGGCCATGGGCATTGCCGCGAAAAAATCATTGGGCCAGAACTTTCTGGTCAGCGACACCGTCATCAATCGCATCATCGATCAGGTGAAAGCCTTTGCGCCGGAAGAACTGGTTGAAGTGGGCCCCGGCCCAGGTGCTTTGACGGATCTGTTGTTAGAGCTGAATCTGCCCATGCAGGTGATTGAGCTGGATTCTGCCATCGCGGCTTACTGGCGCGAAAAAGGCCTGACGGTGATCGAAAAAGACGCCCTTCGTTTGGACTGGAAGCAGTTCTATACCGGCAAGCGCGTGGTCTTTGTCAGCAACCTGCCTTATCAGATTTCTTCCAGTATCGTGATTGAGCGTTCATTGGAAGAAGACGGTGTGGCAGGCATGGTGCTGATGTTCCAAAAGGAAGTCGCCCAGAAAATTCGCGGAACCGTGGATAGCGACCTGTACGGTCTTTTAAGTGTCTTTGCACAAGCTTTCTGGAAGATTGAAACCGTGACCGATGCGGGGCCAAGGGATTTCCAGCCGCCTCCCAAGGTGGCCAGCCGGGTGTTGTCCTTTGAGCGTATTGAGTCTGACGTTAAAAACCGCAAGGCTTTCCTGACATTTGTGAAGTGCGCCTTCGCGCAAAGACGTAAGCTTTTGAAGAAAAATTTGTCTGGTCTTTTAAGTCAAAAGAAGCTAACTGAAGAGCAACTGGTCGGCTGGTTGGCCGAGCTGGGCTTTAAAGAAACGGCCCGCGCGGAGGAGCTTTCTCCGAAGCAGTTTGTGGCCCTGTATAAGCATTTTGGATTTGAGTAAATGAGCGAAAATATCCTGATTGTTCATGAGAACAAAAAAGCACGCTTTGACTACACGATCGTGGAAACCTACGAGGCGGGTCTGCAGCTTATGGGCAGCGAGGTGAAATCCCTGCGCAACAAGGATGTTCAGTTGAAGGATTCCTACATCTCTTTCAAAGGGGATGAAGCGTATCTGCAAAATGCGCACATCGCGGAATACAAGGCTTCCAGTTACAACAATCACGTGCCTGAAAGACATCGCAAACTTCTGATGCACAGAAGTGAGCTTGATGAAATTTTCGAGGCTTTGCGTGAAAAGGGTTATTCTTGTGTGCCGCTGAAGATCTACTTCAAAAACGGCCGCGCCAAATTGCAGATTGCTTTGGTGAAGGGTAAAAAGACCCACGACAAGCGTGAGGCGATCAAGAAACGCGACGTTTCTGATCAAATTCGTTCATCTCTACGACGTTCGAGATAGCGTCCGGAATGTCCGAAATCCAATAAATCGGACTGTAAAAAACTCAAAAAATGGATTTATCGCCGTCATTCCCTGTTTAAATGGATTTGAGGCCTGATTTTCTTAGCACCGTCTCTGCATTAATACCGATGCAAAGGAGACTGTTTATGAAAAACCATTGCCTAAAAATTGTGTTCGCCGTTCTTTCACTTCCTGTGTTCGCTAAAGCAGACGTAGTTGCGAGTCCCGAGGTGTATAGTGCGATTGAAAGCCTCTCGAAGTACGTTCAGCAAAAGGACGACTCTTTCAATGCTGGTGTTATGTACAGAAAGATCTTGGAGAACACTGAAGAAAAGGGTGTCGTTGAAGGATTGGCTATTCCAATTGGGAAGTTCTATTTAATGGAAAAGGACCCCGCTGCCCGTCGAAATTTGAAGGCTGTTTTGTCGGGAATCAATATTGAGGTGGAAGAGGAGTCTGCTACTCAGGATCAATCAGATAGGCACCATCGCAATAATCAACATTTGGTAGTCGATAGAGACAAGTGCGTCTCTACCTGTATTGATGACGTTTTAGATGGGGCACAAAAAGGTGCCGTAATTGGTGGTGCAATTGGGGCAGGTGGAGGACCTCATGTTGGAGCTGCCGGAGCCGCAGGAGGTGCCGTAATTGGCGGTGCCTTGGGTGGCGTGCAGTGTTCAACTAAGCCTGAATGCAAGGATGATGGATCAAATAAACGCATTTCCACGTTCGCTCCAGACCGCGCGCGCATCTACTTTACTGTAGAGGGCAACATGCAAAAGAAGATGAAGATTGTAGTGAACAATGGTCATCGAATTCCAGGAGGATTCTAGTATGAATTCCAATGTTCGAGCTTGGTTGCTCCAAAACGTTCAGGTTCCGATTTGGGTTGTACTAGTTGGTGTGTTAATGGGAGTGGTTCTGCCTTCGTATGCCAGCAGGTATGGGCATTCGTTGATCTTCCTTGTAATCACTTGCCAGTTTTTGCGCACGGAAGGTGTCAGTCCATCACTTGCTAAAGTGAATTGGGCGCTGCGATTGATTCTGGGTGGCTTATGGGTATTCGGACTTGCCTGGAGTCTTTACATCGGAAAGTAAATTGAAAAAGCCCTCTTCGGAGGGCTTTTTTTATGAAACTCTTCGTTTCTGATCAAATTCGTTCATCTCTACGACGTTCTCGTTAAGGATAAATTCCTCTTTGATGCCCAGGCGGGCACGTTTTTCAGCCAAAAGGTG
Source organism: Bdellovibrio sp. BIS2 (assembly GCF_055398295.1). NCBI lineage: Bacteria > Pseudomonadati > Bdellovibrionota > Bdellovibrionia > Bdellovibrionales > Pseudobdellovibrionaceae > Bdellovibrio > Bdellovibrio sp. BIS2. The sequence continues at coordinate 596,860 of NZ_AP035879.1, forward strand.
TTTCCACGCGGCATAGGCCTCGCGGTTTTGTGGATCGATGCTGAGCTTTTCCAAAAGCTTCAGTTCCGTCTCGGTGTTGGCTTTCAACGCGCGATAGAAATAGTCATAAGTCATCGACAGATCACGGAAGTCGTCTTCTTCCGGCAGGTGATAGTCCGGGATATGCCACTGACCCAGCATCAACTGGTGCATGTGCTTTTCCATTGCCACCAGCGGGGACAGCAGATTTTTCGTCATGCGGATCACCAGGAACAAAGTCACTCCGGTCAGGAACACAAAGCTTGCCGCCAGGAACACTTGCAGCCAGGTGATCTCACGCTCCAGATGCTGAACCAGCGTGGGGTGCGTGTCGTAAGCAAGACTTTTGAACAGTTCATAGTTCTGATTGATGAAGTAATAAGCCGGAAGCAGGAATAAAATAGCGCCGCCCGCAACGGCCGTGATCATGTACCAGCAATACTTGTACTGGAAGGCTTTATTCAATATGAAGCGGCGGGGACCCTGTCCCTGAGGCACGCGTTGAGGTTCGATCACTCTTCTTCCATACAACATATGTCCCACTTATCGGCGGGTTGTGTTTTGTGTAGAGTCCAATTATTCTCAAAAAGAAGCAAAATCACGGAGGACAGCATGAGTTTATCACCGGCTTTCGCAACTGCGGGGTCCAAGCTGCAAGATACATTAAGACCAAAGTCTTTGATCAAGGTTCTATTCTTTACTTTGGTCGTCCTGCTGTCTGCGATCGAATCCCGCGCTCAGAACGAAGGTCCTGAATCAACCACTTTGGTGGATGAAAATTACTCTTTGAAGGCCGACCGTGAGGCGTTTGAAGAACTTCGCAAGAACATCCCGGCCAACGTAAAAAAGGACAACGATGAAAAGGCCTTCATGGATGGGCTGGTCTCTGATTTATCCCGCACACCGTCTGAAGTTCGCGGCAAGTTCAGCTCGATCGTGAACAAGAAGCGCGATCTGTTTAATAAAGACATGACCAAGGCGCGTGAACAGTTCGGCAAGATCCAGAAAAAAGAGCGTGACGAATTCACGAAAGAGCTGGCCGACAAGCGCAAGGCTTTTGCCAAAACCAAATCCACCTCTGACGAGCGCAAAGAGTTCTATGACGAACACGAATCCAAGCGCAAAGACTTCTACGAAAACCAAAAAGAGAAGCGCGACCAGTTCGAAGCCGATATGCGCGACAAACGTAAAAACTTCGACGACTACATCCGCTCAAAGACGGACGAGTTCAATCAGCTTCATCGCGACTATACCAAGCGCTTTGATGAAAACAAAAAAGCCCTGGCAGATCAGAAAAAGCAAGCCGAGCTAAAAAAGAAACAGCAGCAGCAGGATCTGGAAAAAGAATACGAAGCGATCCGCAAGCAGGATCCGACGATCCTCGGACCTGCCGGCGAATAACGCGCTGTAGGTGTAAAAAGTCACCAGGCACCTTTTAGCGGCGGAAGACTTCTTTGTGGATTTCTAGGGTGATGGCGAAGAGTTTGTTTTCCAGGATTGTTGGCAGGGGGGTGAACTCGATGCCGAAGGTTTGGATGACCTTGTTGCCGTCGTCGACTTTGATGTGGCGGACTTCGCCTTGAACTTCGATCGGGCTTCTTTTGCCGATCAGGAGATGACCTGTGACTTTGTCGCCGGTTTTCATCAAAGGGGCATCCAAGCGGTACACCACACGACAGCCCTGGCTGCTGAGATCCGCCAACTGGCCTGTGATCTTCTGGGGTTTATCATTCACCAGAATAATATTATAGAAAGCCTGATATCCATCCGGGATGCGCACGCGATAATTTTGGCGGCGTTGCAGGTGATACAGTTCCTGCGGGACGGGGATCAGCACTTTGCCGTTGATGACCTGGGCCTTGCTTTGGAAGTAGTACTTTTCACCACCCAAAAAGAAATGCCCCAGATATTCTTCCTGATCCTTCATTTGGGTTGGCGATTCAAATGTGCACTCTAAAGCCTGATGTTTGGAATTGAACAGCACCACACGCAACTTACAGATAGAATCGTCCGTGCCCTTGCACAGGAATTCGCCGCGAGCTTTGGCCATATCATCCCAAAGTTTCGCTCTTTCATCAGCGCGCGCTATGAGCTTGAAGGTGCTTTGATCCATACCGTGACCTCGTGCTTGTTGTGGTGCAAGTGCTGTATACGTACATTATCGAGCGCCAGAAACTTTTTCAAAGTTTCATAGTCGGTCTTACCTTGAAATTTTATCGTGCAAACGAAGTTTGAGCAAAGTCCTGAAGCTTGCCAATTTTGAACCAACTCGAGCAATTTCTCGGGATAACAGATGATGTCCGAGAAGAACCAATCAATGGCCCCAATGTCCTCGGGCTTCACGTTAAAGGCATTGGTCTTCATGAACTTCACGCCGGGCAAGGCGGCGATATGTGGTTCCAGCGGGGCGCGGTCGATACTGACGACCTCACACCCCACGGTCTGCAGCACCCAAGTCCATCCGCCGGGGCAGCTGCCAAAGTCCACAACCCTTTGCCCTTTGTCGGGACGAATGCCATAGACAGTGAATAGCTCCCACAGTTTCAGGTAGGCCCGTGACGGAGGATTCTTTTTATCTTCATTGAACTGAACTTCCCCCAATGGAAAAGGGGAGTTCGTCGTCGGCGATGCCAGCAGCGTGTTTTTATCCAGCAGCATCCAGGCGCCCAGATTGTTTTCCGGAAGCGGATCCAGAAAGTTGATCACCCGTGGGCGCAGTTTCGGCAGTTGGTCCTGAATCAACTGGGCACGGCGGTGATTTTCAATGGTGTAGGGGGCCCACAGTTTACCGCGGGACTTTAAGGCCTTGGCAGCCTGGGTGATGGATTCAAAAGGAATGATTTCGGCATCAAGCCAAATATTTTGGGCCCATACAGGATTCTGCAGGGGCCCATCAGTGAGTACCAGATTTCCGTGAACTGATTTTACGTATTTAAGTTCTTCCAGAAGATCAGGCAGAAATTTTTCCGGGGCAAGATATGCGATCATGCCGCCTTAGTTGCCACAGCCGGAGTCAGAAGTCCACGGTTATCCCATACAACCATGCAGTCAGCCCAGAACTTCTCTTTTAGTTTCATATCCGCAGGGCCCATTTTTACTTTTGGGAAATCCTGTTTTTCAAAGTGTTCAGTGAACTGGGATTCGTTGCACGCGCGAACCACTTTCATCATCAGATTAAAGTGCGCTTCAGTGAACGGTTTGTTGTCCACGAGCATTTTTCTGAGACCGCCCTCTGGAGTATGCAGAAGGAAATTAAAGAGGTTCGGTACATCATATTTTTGACTCATATTGAGACTCCCTTTTTGTTGTTTACCTACCCCTTTATTATCGGTGGACCGTTGGCAGTTCTTAAACCCAAAGTACGGTCCAAGGTCCAGAGGGTTTCTGTTTATTAATTTTTCAGTTTTCCCGGACTTTACCAAGATCCTGAAAACTGGACCTTAAAATGGTCCAGAACGCCTTTAGTCGCGCGACCTATCTCCGATCTAGGAGGTATGAAAACACAAAAAAGCACAACCAACATCCTGATGGGCCTTATCGTTACGACAACTCTTTCCTCCACGACCTTCGCCATGGCGAAGAAGCCGGTGAACTCCGGCGGTGGCAGCAGCAGCTCCGGATCCACTGGTTCTACGAAACCTCCGACAACAACTCCGCCAACCACGACTCCACCAACAACAACCCCTCCGGTGCGTGAACCTGCGGCGGTGACAGACTCTATCACTCCGGAAGGTTTCAACGTCTTTACAGAAGTGGCTTACCCGGTCGGCGGTGTGGTGGATGCCAAATACAGCACTTATCGCGAGCTTTTGCCGGTTCGTAACGCCCAGGAAGCTCATGCCACAGATAAATGTGACACGAACCTGGATTCCAACGACCGTTTTGCAGATCGTATCGCTTACGCAGTTGAACTGAAAATGCAGCCAAGCAAAGCGCAACTGGGTTATGTGGCTTCTTACTTCAATCTGAATAAAGACGTGAACACATATCTGCCAAACAGTTTGATTTCACATCCATTGTGTAACGTGACGTCCTCGACTTTGAACACGACCTTTGCGGGTAAAAACATTCCAAGTGCGGCAACGATCAAAAAAATCAATGACTTCACAAATCTGATGAATGGTTATCGCCGTGAGGCTTTGTCCGGCAACCGCGAAGGTTACGTGAAAGCCTCTAAATTGTGGTCCAAGTTCATGATGTGTCTGTCTTACATGGAGTCTTTGACGACGGCAGATACGGCGAAAGCTCAAAGAGTGGCGGATAAATATGCTCCATCCGGTTATCGCCGTCCAGCGGGTGTGAACTTCTATGAAGATCCAAACCAGCCTGCGGAATCCCGTCTGAACATCGGTCTGTTCCAGTTCACTCCGGACGCTGGTGGTAATATCCAGGCTTGTATCCGTGAATGGAATCAACTGTATCCAAAGTGCGGCATCAAAACGAATGCATCCCAGTCTGAATTGATCCGTGTGCTGGGAAGCTCTTTGCAGACCTTCAACGCCTTCTGTGCGGCAGCGAAAGTCACTGGCAGCTTCGCAGTTCAGGTGAATGCGACAAGCTCCAAGAACACGCACCCGTACAACGTGAACTCCAACGGTTCCTTGAAAGCTCCGGCAGAGCGTTGTGTAAGCCCGCACATGTCCGTGGGCAGATCTTACAATCACTTCGGTCCATTCCAGAATACATCGGGCTTTACTCTGGACAACATCATCAGTTGTACTATGGCAGGCGAATAGTTATTGGAGATTAGAGATTAGAAATTGGAAGTTTGAAAAAGAAAAAGCCCGCTTTGTGAGCGGGCTTTTTCTTATTTATTCGGCAGCGGGTTTTTGGCCGATTTCTTTCATTTGTTTGATCAGTCTTTCAAAGTAACCGTTAATCTGATCTTTTTCCTGGGATGGGAACTCACTCCAGAATCTATTGATGCGGGTCTGGTACTCTGGAAGGATCTCGCCGGTTTGTTTTTTTCCTTTTTCAGTCAGTTTGATCACGTACGAGCGGCCGTCTTTTTCGTGCGTGGTTCTTTGCACGATTTCGGCCTTTTCAAGACTGTTGATCAGACCCGAGATTGTGGCTTGGGTCACACCCACCATATGGGCCAATTCAGAAGGCATCAGGCCGTCCACATATTTGTTCAGCAAAATCATCAGCGTGAAACGACCTGAGGACAAACTGTACTGGGAGAAAAATTTGTCCAGATTGATTTCAAACTCCGTGGTGATTTTGCGCAAAAGAATATGCGAGTACCACGCCTCTGGGTTCACCTGGGGATAAAGAACACCAGCCTCTTCTTGAATGGCTTCACGGGAGGGAATTTCAGTTAGAAACAGCTTTGCCATAGAACCTCCTAGAACTGTCAGCAAGCATATTAAAGCTTCCTTATCATTTTAATTAGGGGGCTAAGATGAGGCAAGTAAAAGGACGCAAAAAAACAAAAAGGTCTCTCGCCTTTTTAGGTGAGATCGTTCTCATTCGAGATGAGCGAAAGCAAAAAAAAAAGGAAGAAGTGTTGAAGCACTTCTTCCTGCAAATGAATTGATAATCGCGTGGAGCAATTATTCCAGAGTGTAAACGATCACTTTTACGAAGTCTTTATCGCTCAGAGATCTTTCAAGACACGCGCGGGAAGTTTCGAAAGTGGACGGAGATTTTGTGCCAGAGAAAGTGATCAGCACAACACCATTCATCGCTTCACCCACAACCTGACAGCGGTCATCCATCAGTTTCAGAACGCGGCCCTTCGTCACCGGAAGCTCGCCATCAGTTGTGAACTTGATAGCGCAAGAGAAGAAGCTTTGAGGTTTGTCTGTCGCACCAGATACGTTCTTCAAGCACGTGTTGTAAAGGTTGGAGATTTCTCTTTCAACCGCGATGATGTTTCCGACTTTACGGTCAGAAGCTTGCGCAGAGAAAGCCACTAGCAAAGAAGCGATAGCAAAAAACAGTTTCATAAATCCTCCGGTTATTTTAGGAACGTAAACAGCCTTTCACCTTTTTCTTCCGGCTTAAAGCCTTTAGGCAGCGTGTCGGGGAATCTAGTGTTTCAATTTCCTAGTCGATCCTTGATTTTGTCGATTCCAGCTTGAGCGCACTGGTCGTCCAAAGGACCGCCTGGAGCACCACCCACGCCAATAGCACCAATGACGATACTGCCAGCTCGAATGGGAAGGCCCCCGCCGAGCAATAGGAATCCGTCAATGGCGCCAAGATTCTGAGCGGCAGGATTGCTTTGAGATGTTGCAAGCATTGCGGAGGTTCCGTTCTTGGCAGAAGCGGAGGTGTAGGCTTTGCGGCGGCTGGCATCGACGGTATGAGGGCCCGCGCCATCGGCGCGAAACATCGCTTTAACGTCGCCTGCCTTATCGACGACGGTAGCGGCCACTTGATAGCCCTTGGTTGCGCAGTTGGCGACAGCTTCTTTGGCAGCTTCTTCAGCCAAAGCCAGAGTGATGTTGGATTCGATTTTAAAACCTGCAGACGGGGAGGCAGCATAAGCCAGGGGGCTTGCTACCACCAAAGCCACAGACAGAGCGGCGATGCGTTTGTTCATAAGGTCTCCTAAGGGTGAGGAGAAAATCTTAGAACTTTTAAAAGGCCCTCTGCAAAGAAAGCCCTCGTGTATTTAAACAGAATCCGTCACAGCCTGCTCCGGAAGCTCTTTGACCATGATGAAGTCTGTCTGCTTGTCCGTACCCAGCTTGAAAACATGCTGTCCAACTTGTTTGAATCCATATTTCGCATAGAATTTCTGAGCCCTAATGTTTCGTTCCCATACACCCAGCCATAGCGATTTGTGGCCAAGATCCTTCGCCAGTTGCAGGCATTTATCCATCAGCAAAGCGCCAACCCCTTTTCCGTGCCATCCGGAGTGGACGTAAAGTCTTAGAAGCTCGATCGGTTTTTCTATTTGAACAGCTGGATCCACGGGTCCGTTGAGCAAGTGCAGATAGCCCACCGGGGTTGCGCCGTCCCAGGCAATGGCAATATGTCTTGCGGGATCACTGATTTCTGCCAGCTGCTTTTCCGGGCTGAATGTGTTTTCAAGATACATCTGCATGTCAGCAGGTGAATTGTCTTTACTGAAGGTCTCTGTAAAAGTCCGGGCTCCGAGTTCGCAAAGAATTCCGGCCTGATCTTTGGTTGTAGTGTGTATGGTGATCATTTGCTTTCCTTCCCTAGATAGTGGCCTCGTTCGATGGTGTAGGTCACCTTACTTGCGCCGACGGGGTCTATTGCCAGCGTGGCGCCGATACGCTGCGTGGCGATGCGGGATCTGAGATTGTTTCGCCCTATTTCCAGATGGATGCGTTCGCAGTATCTGAAAATATGCTTCAACATCAGGTCCTTCAGTTCGTGGTTGTAAAGACCGCCCCAATAAGCGCGCGTCAGAAAGGTATAGCCGATTTTTGCCTCGGGGGGCTTGAAGTCATAGTATCGGGAACAGCCAATCATCCTTCCAGTTGCCTGATCAAGGACGGCAAAGGCGCCACCGGATTCGAGGGCGCCATTGAAATATTGTTGAAACACTTCGGGCTTGTGTCGGTCTGATTGGGGATGCTGTGCCCAAATGTCTTTGTCAGAGGCGCAAAGATACAGTTCGTCGTGGTCCGATGGCTTTAAAGGTCTTAGTGTCAGCAAGGTGCCTTCCAGCAAGGGTTGAAGCGGATTTGTCATGCCGGTTCCTCTGGCTTTCTGGGGCCGCGCTGGCTAATGAAATCGGCCATTTGAGTTTCGCCGATCTGACGGAAGTGCCGTTCCAGGCTGACTCTGTTTATTTCGGGCTGGTTTTGACTGACTTTGAATTTGCCATCAATTTTTTCAATGGGAATTTCGAAGCCGATGATCGCTTTGAGCTGCCCCAGAATATAGGTCTGGGGTGCGTCGCTGACTTGCCATGGATGTTCACTGTCTTTTTCCTGTGCCTTGGTTAAATCCGTGATCTGCTGCAGTATCCATTTTGGATCTTCCATGACTACCGGAGTTCCGCGTACCTGTACGGTGGAATAGTTCCAGGTTGGAACAGCTTTCCCGTCAGCTTTTTTTGTCGGGTAAAGGTTGGGTGAAATATAGTTCTGGGGGCCATTAAAGATCACCAGCACCTCGCGGCCGTTTTGCAAAGATTCGATCTGGGGATTGGCACGGGCTAAATGACAACGTAAAACGGGTCGTTCTTCGTCGAGGTGCAGGCTGAAGGGAATCAGATTGGCTGTGATCCCGGAGTCGTCCTGGCTGATAAGAGTGCCCAACGGGTACTTTAAAATATGCTCAAGTAAAACTTCCTGGCGGTCTTCAGTGAAAGCTTTGGGTTTATACATACAATCCTTTTTCGTGGTGGGGTTGCCTTATCATTAGTGTAGCTTTAAACTGGCTTTATAGAAGTGCCAGTTTTTGTTAAATTAGGTGGGCCAGTTATGAAGCGTGGGCAGATCGGTTCCAAGGGCATCTACGAACAGTTAAAAATCCAGATCCTGGACAAGACCTATTCACCGGGTGACCGGTTGCCGTCCAGTCGTGCCTTGGCGGATGAGTTGGGGGTTTCGCGAACAACTGTGACTGTGGCTTATGAACAGCTTATGGCCGAAGGTTTTATCAGTGCCCGCCCTGGTGCTCGGGCGCAGGTCATGCCTTTGGCGTTACCTGTTGCAATTCGCAAAGGATCCGACCGACGAAAGCAAGCTGTGAGTTTTTCTGATTTCGCCAAAAGCATCGTGGAAATGGCGGAGCCGCCCGCGAAAATGAAATGCCCGGTGGCTGACTTTCGCTATGGGGCTTTGGCCGTCACCGATTTTCCGGTGAATCCGTGGAAAAAGGCCCTGGGTATGGCGCTGGGTTCGCGTCGTGAAACCTTGAGCTATGATGATCCTCAGGGAAATTTGCGGCTGCGAACAGCGCTGCAGGCTTACTTGTGGCGTTCCAAGGCGATTCAGTGTTCAGCGGAACAGATCTTGATTGTGAGCGGTTCACAGCAGGGCTTGGATCTTTGTTCAAGGATTCTGTTAACCCCCGAGGACCGGTTTGTGATCGAGAATCCTTGTTATGTGATGGCGATGAATACCTTTGCAGCCAGCGGAGCCAAGCCCGTTTCCATCGACGTGGATGCCGAGGGAATGCAGACCTCCGCTTTGCCCGGGGTGAAGGCTCGCTTGGCGTATGTCACGCCCTCGCATCAATTCCCTCTTGGCAGCGTCATGGGTGTGGCACGTCGGATGGAGCTCCTTCAGTGGGCTTCCGTTAACAATGCATTTGTTGTCGAGGACGATTACGACAGCGAGTATCGCTACGACATCAAGCCGGTTCCCAGTCTTTATGGACTTCGAGATGAGTCTCAGGTGATCTATCTGGGAACAGTGTCCAAAACTCTGGCTCCTTTTTTACGTATTGGCTATATGGTCATTCCCAAAGATCTGATTGCAGTTTTTAGGAAAGCCAAGATGTTGGCTGATCGTCATAGTTCTTTACTGGAACAGGAAGCTTTCGCCGAGTTTTTGGAATCAGGCCAGTACGAACGGCACATAAGACGGATTCGGCGCAAGAACAGTCAGCGGAGGGACGTCCTGGTTGAAACCTTGCAGCGGCGTTTTTCTGATCGAATTGAAATTCAAGGGGACAATGCGGGACTGCACATTGTCGTTTGGCTAAAGGATCTGCCTGAAAAAATGGAGCCATACTTTCTGGAGTCCGCGCAAAAGAGCGGGGTGGGAGTCTATTCAGTAAAAAGACTTTATACCAGTAAATCCGTGCAGAAACCCCGTTGCGTGGGGTTAGTCATGGGTTATTCCGCGCTGACAGAGAAGCAAATCGTGGCCGGGGTCGATGTGCTGTATAAAGTTGTTAGTTCTTAAACAGAGTCAGGAATGGTCACGATCAGGGCGCGGTCCTTCAGAACCACCATCGTGTGTTCGAACTGAGCGGTGCGATGTTCTTTGCCGGCCACCAGTGTCCAGTTGTCGGGTTCTTCATCGACGAATCTTGCGCCGGTGGAAACAAAAGGCTCAATGGTGATGACATGGCCTTCTTTCAGTTTGCGTTTGTCGGTCTTATCAAAATAACCCGCGATGAATTTTGGTTCTTCGTGCAGGCCGCGGCCCACACCATGACTGCCCAGATTTTCAATAACGGTGTAACCGTGGGACTTGGCGACTTTTTCGATATTGTAGCCGATCACATTGATCAGCTCTCCGGCTTTCACGGCCTTGATCGCTGTGTCGAGCGCCAGACGGGTGACTTTCAAAAGATCTTCGTCCGTTTTCTTTGCCGGAGGCACGATGAAGGATCCGCCGTTATCCGCAAAGTAGCCGCCGAATTCAGCCGACACGTCGATGTTGATCAGGTCACCGGCTTTGATGATCTTCTTGTCAGAGGGCACGCCGTGGGCGACTTCGTGATTCAGGCTGATGCAGTTATAGCCAGGGAAGTTGTACGTTGCCATGGGGCCGGACTTGGCGCCATGAAGCTCCAGATACTGGCCACCGAGGTTGTCCAGCTCTTTGGTGCTCATGCCGGGTTCCATTTTGCGAGCCATGTACTGCAGGCAGTTGGCGACGATTTTCCCGATTTTTTTAAGACCTTCCAGGTCGGCTTCTGTCTTTACGATCATGGATTTGGTTTATACACTAAGGTTTATGGAAAAAGCCAATGATCCCGTTCGCATCCTTAAGAAATCAACGGCGCGGAAACTTTTACCCGCTGTCGGCACCCACGATAATAAAGCCACCAGGGGGCGCAGTCTTTTGCTGGCGGGCAGTGCCCAGTACCCGGGGGCCGGGATTCTGGCGGCCCGCGGGGCTTTGCGCATGGGCAGTGGCTATGTGATGCTGGCTCCGCAAGGGGTGGCGGTTTCATCATTGGAAAATCCGGATTTTTTGGTTTTGGATCTTAAGAAAAACAAGTGGCAGGATCAAAAGTTTGATGCGCTCTTGTGCGGACCGGGATTTGGAGTCACTCCGCTCACAGCTGAGGTGATTCGTGAATTGAAAGCCCGCAAGATCGAACGGGTGGTGCTCGATGCCGATGCGCTGACGGTCTGTGCGGAACAGGATCTGTTTCCGTTACCCCCAACCTGGATCGTCACACCTCACACCGGAGAGCTTGCGCGCTGCCTGGGGGTGGAGGCCGAAGAAATCGCCGCCAACCGCTATGGATTTGTTCGCATTGCTCAGGAGATGATGGGTTGTGTGGTTTTGCTGAAAGGCCCGCAGACTTTGGTGGCCGGCCCCAACCGGGTTTTTGGAATTTCCACCGGAAACGCCGCTTTGGCGAAATCCGGAACCGGGGATGTGCTGGCGGGGATTATAACGGCTTTGAGGGCGCAAAAGGTGCCCCCTTTACGGGCAGCCCTGCTGGGGGCCTACGTTCACGGAGCCACGGCGAATCTGTGGAAGTCCCGAAAGCGCGATCTTTTAAGCATGACGGCGTCCGATGTGGTCGAATCTCTGCCCCAGGTGCTCTATAAATTACGTGAGGGATTTTAGAAAAAACTACCCGCCCCGTTCCATAACAAAAGCATGACTTTCCTTTTCCCTCTTGGGCAGGTACAACCTGCCGAAACTTTGGGGGATTTAATGACTAAAGGGCTTTTGTTCGCGGCAGTGCTGGGTCTTTCGTTGGCAGCCAACGCTCAGACTTCTTCTACCACTCTTTCCACTCCATCTGTGGAATCCGGAACTCAGAAAACAACCACTTCCGTGGGTGATGTTCTGAAAAACAAAAAATTCGAAGACGACAAAGACATCACTGATTCCAAGTTGAAAGCGGAATCCGGTTCCTTGTCCCGTTACTCTTTGAAATTCTCTCTTTCTTACTTTGGTCCTCCTGTGGGCGACCTTGACAGCAAACTTCAGCCGAATCCGGATGGTTCCATCGGTGTGAATCAGGTTTCCCTGAGCGGCTCCATCAGCGGTCGTTACCGTTTGGATTCCAAAGCGGCGATCAGCGCGGGGACGGGCATCAACGTTCTGACTCCATTCCAAGGGGCAGAGCGCACGGATGTGAAAACTCCATTCATCAGCTATGATCGCAATGCGCGTTTGGGTGATGTTCAGGTTCGCAACTCTTACGGTGCCTCCCTGACGACGGTTCCGAACTTCCGCGATGTGGGTCAATACTCTTCTCTTTCTTACGATAACTCTCTGGTTTACAACATCGGGGCTTCCGGTTTTGCGGTGGGCCTGGACACAGGCTTGAGCGTCTTCCTGTATGAGCGCGGTTATGAACCAAAAGACGGTAAAGCATCCCGTTACCACCTGGGTTTCTATCCACAGGTGAAGTACAACTTCTCTGACAAGTTGAACGTTTACACGTCCCTGGCGATGAACTTCTGGAATCCACGTTACCGTGATGGCGAGATGGATTTGCTGAACAAAACCCTGAGCGGCCGCGTGGGCATGGGCTATGCGTTCTCTCGTGACATCTACTTCGCGCCTTATCTGAACTACTACCCTAAAGATGCTCGTACCGAGTCCACGACTCTGAGCTTCTCCACGATCTTCTCGATCCTGTAGTTTCAGACCGCATTATAAAAATAAAAAAACCAGGGCGCCTTATTCGCTCTGGTTTTTTTATTTAATCACCAATCTTAAATCTGCTGAAGTAGTTAAGGTGGACCCGTCTCTGTCAGGAGAGCCAATTCACGAATCTCCCGGTTCCAGATATATTCCTTACGTACTGCATGCATTTTAGCCATTCAAGGCTCCTTTCGCAGAACCTAACCTGAGGTTCATAAAACTTATCGGCCAGACCTTTGGATAGTTGAGCGACTTTTTTTAAATTCTGGAAAAAAATGAACGTCGTCCAAGCGTGAGACGTAAAACTCGCTGCGAACAGCGATAAAAAAGGGGTGTCGTTCTTTTTGACGATCAGTGGTGAGACAATTTGATGGTTATTTGCTCGCCGCTGCCAGAACTTCAAGCAGATTCAGGGTCATCATGTACGACAAACCCCACAAAGGCGGCTCACGATCCAGATACACGGCCGGAAGCTCCAGAGAGATGTTGTCCCTTTGCAGGCGATAGGTCGTCACTCTGTGGGGATTTTGAATTTCTTTAAGTCGAATCCAGAAAAAATCCGCCACTTCATTTGGATCCAGCACAATATTGAAATCGCGCTCGATGAAAAACACGAACGGGCGGATGTAAAAATCCAGCATGGTTCCGGCTTTGCGGGCCTGAATATCATTCAGACGTCCCAGCAGTTCCGGATTTGTCAGCTCAATGCCGATTTCTTCCCGCGTCTCACGAAGGGCAGCGTCCAGATCGGTTTTGTCGGTTTCTTCGCGTTTACCGCCGGGGAAAGCCAGTTGTCCTGACCAGCGGTCGGATTCGCTGAAGGCGCGCTGGATATATCCCAGCTCCAAATTGTCCCAGGAATCTCCGCGCAGGATCAGGGCCACGCAGGCATGACGATCCAGCTGCGTGGAAAGGTCCACGGGCATGGTCACATTGATGGCGGAATAAAGAGATTCTTTGAGGGAGCTCATGACTCCCTCAAAGATAACCGGAAATACGAACTAGCGGCAAGATCTGCGCGAGACGGTTTCGTTCTTTTCGTTGCAGGAGGTGATGCGGCAGTTGCTGTAGCGGTAGTGGCAGCGGTCAATGGCCTCGCGTTCAGCAGCGTACTGAGTGTTGCCACGGCTTTCGATTGTCATGCGGTAACCACGATAGTCGACACCTTCCGCCGTACAGGCATAGTATTTGGCAGAACAGGTTTCGATACAGTTGCCGTGTTTTTTCAAGCACTCGCGGCAATCACGGTGGCCGCTCCAGTGCTCTTCCCAGCCGTCGTCGCTGGCAGAACAACTGACTTGCGGGCGGCCATAACCAGGACGGTCTCCAGGACGGTCGGGTTTCACCCAGTCAAAGATATTGGCAGCAAACACGTTCATCGAGAACAAACAGATCATTGCAAAAGTCATTAGTGGTTTCATTTTCCCTCCGTTGTTGGATCACGCAGGAAAATATTTCAAAGACAGTGCCAGCCCGATCAGGGTCAATGTGACACTTAAATCAGATAGAAGAGAATGCAGAAGTACTGACACGCACTTCCACCAAGAACAAACAGATGCCAAATGCCATGGAAGTGTTTGACCTTTTCATCATACAAAAAGAATCCGATGCCGCCGGTGTACAGCAGTCCCCCCAGTGTCAGCCAGAAAATGCCGGAAGTGGGGAGCGCGGCCGTCAAAGGTTTCAGGGCGACAACAACCAGCCATCCCATCAGTACATAGATAATCATCGACGGGATGCGCGTGCGGTGTGACAGCGTCAGTTCATAGATGATTCCCAAAAGCGCCAGCGTCCAGTTGATGCCGAACAGCCACCAGCCCCAGGGACCACGCAAAGTGATCAGGGTGAAGGGTGTGTAGGTTCCGGCAATCAATAGATAGATGGCGATGTGATCGAGCTTTTGAAAGATCTGTTTCGAGCGGCCTTGAAAACTGTGATACAGCGTCGAGATGGTGTAGAGCAGAACCAGCATGCCGCCATAAACACTGGTCGCGACAATTTTCCAAAAGTCACCGGTCACGGTCGCCAGCGTGATCAGCACAGAAGATCCTGCCACCGACAAGGCGGCACCGATCAGGTGAGTGATGCTGTTAAAGCGTTCGCCGTGATAGATAACCACCTCCCGTTTTTTTAAGCATAACATGGACGCCGAAAAAACGAGAGGTCAAGATTTGATGAAAGCCGAACGAGAAAGTTAGCAATTCTCTGGTTACACTTTACGACGGTACATTATCGCCCAGGAAATGAAGCAGATCAGCGCGCCGAAATAGTAAGGTGCCCCCGGGAGGTAGAGAGTTCCCGGATTTCCTGAAGAAAAATGTGCGAACAGTTTGGTTGTAACCAGCGGGGTGATGATCGCGGCCAGGCTGGACAGACTGACCAGGGAGCCCTGCAATTCACCCTGTTCCTGAGGAGGTGTCTTGTGACTGATCAAGGACTGCAGTGCCGGTGGTGAAGTCCAGAACACCGCTGACAAAATCAAAATTGCATACATCATCCAGCCTTCTGTGGCCATGCCATAGAAAATGAATGAAACCGCATAACCAAAGGACCCGATCACCACAGTGCGATGTTCGCCAAACTTCGGAATCACCAGCCTTGTCAGCCAACCTTGGGCCACAGCAGAAAGCAGTCCGACCACAGCCAACGACAGGCCGACCTGTGCCGTCGTCCATCCGTAACGTGTTTCAGTGTACAGCGTCCAGATGGATGGGTGAGTCTGACCCGCCAACTGGAAGAAAAAATAAACCAGCAACAGAGCCAGCAGGTGTTTGGAACGCAAAACCCCCAACAGCGAATACAGCGGATTGGTTCGGCGCAAATCGATTTTGCGTCGCAGGTTCTTTGGCAGCGACTCCGGCAGAATGAACAAACCAAATAAAAAATTCAGCAGGTTCAGACCTGCTGCCACCAAGAACGGGTACTCAGGTCCCAGGTGTCCCAGCAGTCCCCCGATCGCCGGCCCGATAATAAAGCCCAGGCCGAAGGCAGCGCCCACCATGCCAAAGTTCGCCGAACGGTTTTCATCATTGCTGACGTCAGCAATATAGGCCATCGCCACGGTGATGTTGGCACCAGTCAGGCCCGCGATGATTCGCCCGGCAAAAAGGATCTCAAGCGTTGGCGCATAAGCCATCAGGATGTAGTCAAAGCCCGCGACCAGCAGTGAAATCAAAAGGACGGAGCGTCGACCGAAACGGTCCGACAGGGCCCCTAAAAGCGGGGACGCTAAAAACTGCATCAGCGCATAAATGGAAATGAAATAGCCGAAGTACTCCGTGACCGAAGTTTCGCTGGAAACAAAACGGCGCATGATGTCCGGAAGGGACGGGATCACCAAACCCAGTCCGATCATGTCCAAAGTCACGGTGATAAAAATAAACCAGATGCCTGCAGTTTTCTTTGTCATAGGCCCCAGACTAAAAGATCGTTCCATGGTTGTCACAGGAATCTTGCCCGGATCAAGACAGCTTGATACCTTCGTTTACATGATTTTACATGAGCAGCTTCTGCAGATTCTTGCGTTCCTGGGTTTTTCTGTCGTTCTTGTTTCCCTGTTTCAAAAGCTGGGCCTGGGAACCATTCTGGGTTACCTGGCGGCCGGGATATTGATTGGTCCCCTGGGATGGGGTTTGATTTCCGACTTTCAGTTCGTGCAAACCATCGCTGAATTCGGCGTGGTCTTCCTGCTCTTTATCATCGGCCTTGAGCTGCAGCCCAAAAAACTGTGGGGTTTAAGAAAAACCCTGCTGGGCTTCGGTGGGTTGCAGATTCTGTTCTGTACCGTGGTGTTCACTTTCGCCGGGCACCAGTTGGGCATCTCTTGGGCCAGCGCGGCTGTTGTGGGTTTTGCTCTGTCATTGTCTTCGACGGCGTTTGCGTTGCAAAGCTTGTCTGAAAGAAAGGTTCTGAACACCGAATTTGGCCGGGCTTCTTTTGCGATCCTGTTGATGCAGGACGTGGTGGCCATTCCGGCATTGGCAGTGATCCCAAGTTTGGGGCTGGTGACGGCCTCCACCCGCGAGGTGAACTGGGGCGGGGCCCTGGCGATCTTTATCGGCCTGGCGTTGGGAAGTCGCATTCTGATGGGAAGATTTTTGCAAGTGGTGGCGGAAACCCGCAGCCGCGAACTTTTCACCGGGGTGACGTTGCTGACGGTGATCGGTGTGGCCTTCCTGATGGAAAGCGTGGGACTGTCGATGGCATTGGGGGCATTCCTGGCCGGCGTCCTGCTTTCAGAATCTGAATACCGCCACGAATTGGAGGCCGACCTTGAACCGTTCAAGGGTTTGCTGATGGGTCTGTTCTTCGTATCTGTGGGCATGTCGGTCAAGCTGTCTTTGCTGATTGAAAATCCCGGTCTGATCCTGGGGATCACTGTGGGTTACATGGTTCTGAAAGGCTTCCTGATTTATGGTGTGGGACGTGTGATGAAACTGCACCGTCCGGCCTCCAACAATCTGGCCGTGTATCTGGTGCAAGGTGGGGAGTTCGCGTTTGTGATCTTCGGGGTGGGGCAAAGTGCGCAGGTGCTTTCACCAGAATGGACCCAGCGATTCACTCTGGTGGTGACTCTTTCCATGATCGCAAGTCCGATTATCATCGTGCTGAATGAAAAGATCCAGGCCATGATTGCCTGCAAAAGCCCGGCGGGCGGCGGTCCTCAATATGACAAGATTGATGAGGGTGACAGTGGCAATGCCGTGATTATCGCCGGCTTCGGTCGTGTCGGTCAGATCTTTGGCCGTGTTTTGCGGACCCAAGACGTCAAATTCACCGCGATTGAACATGATACAGAACAAATCGACATGCTTCGCCGTTTTGGCAATAAGGTCTATTATGGTGATGCCTCCCGTCCCGAGATTCTGGAGGCTGCGGGGATCAAAAATGCCAAATTCTTCGTGCTGGCGGTGGATGATGTTGAGACCTCGAACAAAATTGCCCAGGTTTTGCGGGATGATTATCCGCATGTGAAAGTCTTTGCCCGGTCCCGCAACCGTCAGCACACGTTTGACCTGATGGAAGCCGGAGTCGCTTATGTTCGCCGTGAAACGATTGATTCCAGCATTGCGCTTTCTGAGCAGTTGCTGGTTGCAATGGGCACTCCTGCCAAGCGCGCCCATGAAATCATTGAGCGCTTCCGCCTGCATGATGAACTGATGCTGCAAGAGCAATTCAAAGTTCGCCACGATCAGAAGACCTTCATCGACGTCTCCCGCCAGGCCGCGCAGCAGTTGGCCCAGGTCCTTAAAGAGGATGCTGAAAAGACGTATATTGATCCTCAGCACCCGCCAGAGGCTTCTAATTAATTATTAACCGACCGAAGCCCTGCCGGTTTCCTATAGATAGGAACAGGAGGGCACGGATGCGCTTCTTAATAATTTCACTGATTTTAATGTCTGCTTCGTTTTCCCAAGCTGAGGTTCAGGGATTCAACGAAATGATCAAGGAAGCCTCAATCAGCGAAAAGATTCTGCGCAAGAGGTTGCTGAGAATTCTGAATAGCTCGGAAGTGGCGATTGCCGCCAATGAACAAGCCCAGGAACAGCTTCAAAAAAGCCCCTCCCAGGACTTTGAAGTGAAACTGGTGCGAGTGAATCAATAAGGCCTCTTTAGTAGATGTCTTTGTAGAAGGCTCGTTCTGGGTTGTTTGATTCTAATTTAATGACTTTGAAATAGATGCGTCCGATTTCGCGGCCGTCGGTGGTTTCTACGCTGATGCGCCAGTCACCGGCGGAATAGTTTTGTTTTGAGGCAAAACCGCGATAGCCGTTTTTACGGCCGCCGGTGATGTTCATCGGGATTTTGTCGGTGGTTTGCCAACCGCGGACGGGGTCTTTGTAATACCAATGCAGAATCACCGAGTCGCTGAACCTTGCCGGGGAAAAGATCTCGGCAAAGAAATAAACGGTGTCGCCGGGTTCAGCGTAAAATTCCTGATCTCCTCGGCGCCAGAATCTCCAGGAGGCCTGTTCGTGGGACAGGATGTATTTGCCTTCGGATTTTTCCACGCTGTGATAGATACCCATGTTTTGAATCGACAGCGGCACCGGCGGAATCCACCCCACCAAATAGAACGCCAAAAACAGCACCAGCACCGTGGCTCCGGGAAGCAGCAGGGATTTTTGCAGGGTGCCCTGATCCTGGATCTTTCTTTTCAACAGCAGGAAAGCCCCATAAATGGCAACCCCGGTAAAGGCGATGGACAGCAGGAACGGGAACAGCCCGACAAAACCCAGGATCACCGGGATCGTCATGGAAAAGAATGAAAACACACAGATGACGTACAGGCCGATCTTGATATTGATTTCACTGCGCTGAACGCGCTTCATTTCATTGGCCACCATAAGCCCCATCAGCAGGGCGACAAAGACCACCGACGAAAACAGAGACGCACTTTTCAGGAAGAACAGCGAATACAGACTGAGCAGGCTTCCCAGCAGGAAATGCACGATCAACTGGCGGTATTCCCAGATTTTGCCCAGGCGGCGGGAGGGCTGGAACAGGCCATGGGTGAACAGGAAGTCGTAATAAAGCACCGACCCCAGAATCAGTAAATAGATGATTTGTTGCGAGATACCCAACAGATCATCTATGGCGGAAAGGGTCAGAATATCGAAAAAGAAGCCGCCCAGAAAGAATGCTATATCAACTTTGGTTTCGTTTTCTTCGTAATATTTTAATAATCGTTCTTTGAGCTCAGTCATCCGTCCAACCTACCACATGACAGTGCCTTAATGAAGGCATGTTAATTTGTCTCAAGAAAAGTTCTGCACTATCCCTTATGTTCTTCACAATAAGGAGTTCTTTATAATGAAAACATGGATTGTGCTGTCCATTTTGGGTTCTATTGTCTTTTCTTCCGCCGCTTTTGCCGCAGAAAGCCGCCATTTCACGAAAGTTGATGCTGAAAGGGCTGTGGTCAAAATCGTTACCGATGAAGGGCAGGGAATTCAGGCGGCCATGTTTGTCGACGGTGAAGAAAATGAAAAGTTCATGAAAATGCTTTTGGATGATCCAAACACCCGTTTGGCCAGCTTGCGGGATGAACTGGAAAAAGAAAACTGTGACCCTTCCGCACCACGTTTTGACAGTTGGATTGAGGACTGTGGTTCCGTAGAGTTCACCGACCCGGTCCAGACGTCTTTTGCCCGTGGAGGCTGGATGAGTGCCGGAGCTCAGTACACTTACTTTGTGGGTTTCCGTCATGCCGGCACCGGGCACATCTTTGAAGCCACTTACATGGTAGTGATTCAAGAGGAAGTAAATGCTGAAATGAATCAGCAAAATGGCACTCCAAGCGTTCTGAAAAAGGACCTGTCCCTGGTTCGCATTGTGCGAATGCCAGGCCAGATCCGTATTCTTCCTATCCGCTAGTTTTTCTCTACGGCGGCAAGTCTGACTTTAGTATTCAATGAATTGTTGAGTGGCGCTGGTTGGGTACGAGGACACCTGACCAATGTTCCATAGTTGGGCCAGATCACCGACTGTAAGGGTGGAGCCAGAAAGAGTAACCAGGTCATAGAACACAGTTCCCGCTGGCGCAAACTCTGGGAAGGCAAAGTCGGGACTGGAATCAGAGCACGACAGACCAGTTACCGTGTTGGTGTCAGTCGCATTTGTATCCACGACCAGATCAGGGCCGCCCGTGCAGGTTGCGTCGTTAAAGTTTCCGGCCCAAGTCGTTCCGCCGGCGGAGGTGCCTGCGAAGGTCGTCAGTACAGAACCTGCGGCAGTGTAAATGATCTGAGTGGCGCCGGATTCCTGAACTTCACCGATTTCGAAGGTCCCTGCCTGGCTCATAGTAAAGACGTTATCCCCACCAAAGGCGCAGGTCGTGCCCGTGAAGAACAACGTTGTAATTGCATAAGTGCCATCAGACTGGAAAGTAAGGCCGCGCATATAAGACATGCCATTTACTGCTGACCCATAGGTGCTGCCGCTCACCGCTGTGCATGAGCCCCAGCGTGTGCCTTCCAATTGGGCCACAGTCACCTCGCCGGTGCTGGGTGTTTCTTCTTCTTTTTTGGCGCAACCAAAGAAAAGGGAGGTTAGAGCGATTGCGATGACTGCTTTATGATTCCACGTGCCGTTTGAGAATTTCATTTCAACTTCCTTATGGTTAATAGCTACCCCAAATAGGTGACGTCTTATTTTTCGGGAGCTTTTTGAAATTCAATTAGGGGTGTTATCGATATTTCCTGAATGCAATAATCCCGCTTTGTTACACCGATAAAAAAGCCAGATATGAGTAAACTCGCGGAACTGTCCCATTTTTACTATTTGGATTAAGCCCTTCAGGTGGGCCAGTTTTTCACCGAAAAAAGAGGGGATCTAAAAAACAACTCTTTTTGAGGTTTCAAAAAATATTATGGCAATCAGTTCTTGGTTCAAGGGTATTAAAGGCAAGCTTTTTGTGTGTGCTTTGATTCCGATGGCAGGCTTTGCGCTGCTGGGTTGGGTGGCCTATAAAGATCTGAACATCGCCGGCTCTATGCTGAATGACGCTTATGTTAATGTCATTCCGAACATGAAGGCCGTCGGCGAAATCGAAGGCAGTCGAGCCCGCATTGGGCAGTATCTTTGGGGGGCCCTGGCCAACAAAGATGTTCCCAAGCATCGTGACAGTTATGTAGGCAAAGCAAAGACAGCCATCACTGAATATAAGGATGCCATCAAGGCCTATGAAGCGGCCTCGTTCCAGCCCGGTGAAGCCGAGATGTATGAGCCCGCACGTAAAATCAATGCGGAATATGTTCAGGAAGTCGAAGCTCTCATTGCAGCATTGGAAAAACCAGGCGCCGACTTTGATAAGTTGCGTGAGGTTATGACCGAGGGGTCCTACCTGAAGCATTCCACAGTGATTAAAAAAGTCGCTGGCGATGTTGTGGTGATGTATGAAAAGCTTGCCGCCCAAAACAACACCTTACAGAAAGCTGAAACCCAAAAAGGCCTGATCATGCTGGCGACCATTGGTGGTGTGGCAGCGGCTTTGGTGTTTGGTCTTTTGATGTTTATCGGGATGTCTTTGAGCCGTACGGTGAACAACACGGTTTCCCGTCTGGCAGGGGCTGGTCATCAGGTGAACGAAGCCATCACACAACTGACCCTGGCCGGTCAGGGACTGTCTCAGTCCTCCACTTCTGCGGCGGCTTCTTTGGAAGAAACCGTGGCCTCTTTGGAGGAAATGACTTCCATGGTGAAAATGAATTCTGACAATGCCAAACAGGCGGCGACGCTGTCGCAGTCCTCCCGTTCCGCGGCCGAGGACGGTGAACGCGAGATCAAGAATCTGGTTGAATCCATGCGTGATATCTCTCAGTCTTCGAAAAAGATCGAAGAGATCATCAACGTCATCGACGATATCGCCTTCCAGACGAATTTGCTGGCCCTGAATGCGGCGGTGGAAGCCGCCCGTGCCGGCGAGCAGGGGAAAGGCTTCGCAGTTGTTGCCGAAGCGGTTCGTGCCCTGGCACAAAGATCCGCTTCAGCCGCCAAAGACATCACGTCTTTGATTAAAGACTCGGTGGAAAAAATTGAAAATGGGACCCACATTGCGGATAAGTCCGGGGATGTTCTAAATAACATCGTGAATTCCATTAAGAAGGTGGCAGATCTGAATAACGAAATTTCTGCGGCCAGTGCCGAGCAGACCACAGGTATTCAGCAGATCAACAAGGCAATGAATCAACTGGATCAGAGCTCTCAGTCCAATGCGGCTTCCTCTGAAGAGATCGCGGCGACGTCCGAAGAGATTTCCTCCCAGTCCGAGCAAATGCAAATCATGGTGCGTGAGTTAAACAGTTTTGTTACGGGAACCACCGCCGTGGAGGCTCCGGTTGAAGCGCCTGTTTCGTCCCGTGTGTCCCCTGCCAAAGCTGCGAAAAAACCAGAAGCGAAGTCTGCCAAGGTTATGAAGTTCACGCCTCCGCCGAAAAAGACTGCGCCTCCGCCAGCAGCGGCAGTGATTCCGTTTGATACGGATGAAGATCCGCGTGCCAAAGTCGGAACGACCGACGGATTCTAAGTTGATCCAGAAAAAGTGTACCGACCGCGGGCCTTTGACGAAAGTCAGAGGCCTTTTGCTTTCATACAGCTGGCTTGTGGACAGACTTTAAGGTGTAATGGATATAAACAAGGAGTTATTACCCATGAAGACACTGTCTGTGCTTTTAAGTCTGTTATTGGCGGTCCCGGCTTATCCCTGTACGCGCATTCTTTGGGATGGAAAGAATCAGGATGTGATTGTCGGGCGCAATATGGACTGGGCCGAGGACACCGGATCCAATTTGTGGCTACTTCCCAGAGGCATGGAGCGTGAGGGAATGGCCGCGAGCAATTCAGCCAAGTGGACCTCCAAGTATGGCAGCGTGATTCTGTCGATGTACGATGTGGGAACGGCCGACGGACTGAATGAAAAAGGATTGACGGCCAATTTGCTTTACTTGTCTGAAAGTCACTTCGGTTCCCGGGATCAGGCTGTTCCGGGTTTGTCAGTCAGTATGTGGGCGCAGTATTTCCTGGATAACTTCGCTACCGTCGCCGAGGCCATGGCCTCTTTGGAAAAGTCTCCGATTCAGGTCCTGATGGCCAGCGTGCCCACGGCTCAGGGGGTGCGCCAGGGCACGGTGCATTTGGCTTTGTCAGACAAGACGGGTGATTCCGTGGTGATGGAATACATTGATGGCAAAATCAAAATCTATCACGGCAAAGAGTATCGCTTTATGACGAATTCGCCTCCCTTTGATCAGCAACTGAAATCGATGAAGCAGTATCAGGGCTTTGGTGGCAGTAAAAAGCTTCCCGGCACAACCGAGGCGGCGGACCGCTTTGTGCGTGCGGCTTTCTATACCGAACGCCTGCCGGAACCCAAGGACTATCGCGAGGCTGTGGCCGGGGTGTTGAGTGTTTTACGAAATGTTTCTCAGCCATTCGGGACACCGGATCCGGCACGGCCGTATATT
Source organism: Bdellovibrio sp. BIS2 (assembly GCF_055398295.1). Lineage (NCBI taxonomy): Bacteria > Pseudomonadati > Bdellovibrionota > Bdellovibrionia > Bdellovibrionales > Pseudobdellovibrionaceae > Bdellovibrio > Bdellovibrio sp. BIS2. The sequence continues at coordinate 620,345 of NZ_AP035879.1, forward strand.
TCCACCACCCGCTGGCGCACGGTTGCGGATCTGACCCGTGGACTTTATTTTTATGAAAGTACTTTGAGCCCCTATCTGGTTTGGGTGGAAATGCCCAAGCTGGATTTCAAGAAAGGGGCCGCGGTGAAGAAAATCACTCTGGCGAAAAGCTATGATTTGATCGGAAATATCAGCGGGAAATTCAAAACAACGCCGATGTTCCGGTTTTTAAAGCCGGACGCCGAGGGATCTTTAAAAGCCCAGAACTAACTCCATTTTGACTTCGCAAAGCCCCGCTTGTTAGGCTTGTAAGGGCCCAGGGGCTTTCGAGGTTTTTATGAATCTGTTTTTCCGTCTTTTGCATGTTTTGATTTTTTCCCGTTTTCGTTCCCGCGTGGGAATCATGGATGAGTGCGCGACACCTTTTCGTGTGTGGCCCACGGATCTGGATGTTCTTCGTCATATGAACAACGGGGTTTATCTGTCATTGCAGGATCTGGCGCGCACGGATTATATGATCCGCGCTCAGGCTGCCGGAGCAATTTCGGCGCAAGGCTGGTATCCGGTGGTCGCATCAGAAACCATCCGCTTTCGCCGGTCTTTGAAGGTCTTTCAGAAATTCACATTGCACACGCGACTGATCACTTGGGATGACAAGTACCTTTATCTTGAGCATAAGTTTATGAGCCGCGGAGAGCTTATTGCCATTGGCATGATCCGCGCCCGTTTTTTAAGTAAAAAAGGCGGGACAGTTTCTCCGGCAGAATTGATGAAGGCCGTGGGTGAAAATCTGACGGCGCCGGCAATGCCGGAATACCTGCAATCCTGGATCACCGCCGATCAGGGCCAGTCGAAAGCCGCCGGAGTCTGATTCAGAATTTGTATCCCAGAACCACATAGTGACCGAAGCCGGAGGTTTCTCCGGCGATGCCACCATCGACAAACTGACCATAGTCTTTGTAGTACTTCAGCCCATAACCCAGTGAATAGTCAGTCTGGTGCCAGTAAAAGCCGTTGTACCATGCGATGGAGCTGGTGGTTCGGCCGGGTTCCTGACCAATTTCATCGGCAGAAAAAATAAAATCCAGATACCCTTGATAAGACAGGAAGCTTTCATTGGCGAAGCGATAAAACGGAGCAAACCAGTTCACTGCCAGAAAGTAACCGTCCCAGGTGTGTTCGTTGATGGCGCCATAGTTTTCCCGCACATAGCGGGCCATCAGATTGGCTCCGAGCTTTCCATTCCAGGGCACTTTGAAGTCGACTCCCAGGCCGATGCATTCCTCAAACAACGCCCGGTCGCCAACGATCAACAGGGTAGCCACATACCATTCCTGAATCGGCCCCCAGGAAAGGTCTTTCTGGGTCATGTGATTGAGTGAAAAGCGCGGGAAGGTTTTTAGAAAAAGATTGTCTGTATTGTGGAAGTCACTGTCTTGGGAATCGAAGATATCAAAGACGTCAAAGAACCCGTAAAAGTCCAAAAAACCCGATTTTCCCCCGAACTCCATTTCCAGGTAAGTGTCATCCTGCTGATCAAAAGGATTTTTGTTGTCAAAGCCCTTGTAAAGATTGAATTGCAACCACTGATAGTTGCGGGACTTGTCCGGTTCCTGGGCTTGAGAGGTCGCGGGAAGCAGAGCCGCCAGAACGAGAAACAGCATCAAAGCCTTGATCATAAATCCTCCTGTCAAAGCAGATAGGAAGGGGCAAAGACCTTCTGCATCCGGCCGGATTTTTCGAGATCGTGGATGGCAGAATTGATTTCCTCTATTTTCAAACTGGATTTTTTGGACAGGGCACACTTCACATCGACGGGATCAATTTCCAACGGGGCCTTTTGCAGCCTGGAATCTTTGCTTTTATAGTAGCTGTATTCAAGACTGTTCAAAAGAATCAGCGGCACGCGTTTCACACTGAGCTTTTCCACGTTAGCCGCTCCGGATCCCGCATCCTCGCGTTGCAGGCTTTTGTCTTCAAAGAGGGGTGTCAGCGCGGGATAAACAAAGTTCAGGACGGCACCAATGCGCTTGCCTTTAAGGTCTTCCAGCGTGCGGATTTTGGCCACTTCCGCGTCAGCCTTGTGCCCAACGATATAGTCACTTTGTCGGAAGATTGGGGTGCTCCAGTGATATTGTTTGGCGTACTCGCCAGCCCAGGCTTCAGTGTCATAACAGACCAGCTCAATTTGTCCGGAAGCCAGGCGCGCATCCAGACGACCACGGGGCAGCAGGACGAAATTGATCGGGCGCTGGATTTTTTTTCCGATGGCCAGAGCGATATCGAAAAAGACTCCGCCGCGCACGATGCCCTCGCTGGACGAGGTCTTGTCGAAGTGGATGAAGGGAGGAGAATCATTGCTGTTCAGACCATAGCTCACCGGTTTGGGAGTGGTCTCTGGATCTGAATAGCGTTTGATAATTTTAGCCAGCACTTGTTTTTCATGCAGGCGATCAATGGCCCGATTGAGTCTGGCCATGGTCAGGGTGGACTTCTTGGACAGCGAGCACTGAATGTCGGTCTTATCCATGGCAAAAGTGCTTCGCTGCAGTCGCGGGTACTGGCTTTTGTAGTAGATGTATTCAATGTCGCTTAAAAGAATGTAGGGGACCCGACCCGTCAGCAGTTTCTTCACGCTGACTTCAATATTCGGACTGTCATTGCGAAGCAGCTCCAAAGTTTTGAATTTTTCCTCAAGATCTGCATAGACGTAGTTTTCCACGGTGCCGATAAGGCCCTTGATTTGATCAGCGGATGAAAAGGGAATCGTCGTCAGTCCGACCAGTACATTCGTGTGGGTGAAAAGAGGCTTGCTCCATAAAGCCCCGTCCGCGAACGGATGCCGCCAGCTAAGACTGTTGTGACATACCAGATCGATCTTGTTGTTAATGATATTGGTGGCTATGCGCTTTCGCGGAAGGCGGGCGATGGAATATTCGCCGCCCAGCTCTTCACCGATGGCGACGGAAACTTCGTAAATCAGCCCCCCAGTGGGGATGGGATTGTTCTGATTTTCAAATTGAAAAAGCAACGGAGGCGCATTGCTGGCGTTAAAGCCAAACTTAATGCCGCCACCGGCCTTAGCGTAGTGACCCTGACAAACAACAAGAAAAACAAGAATCAGGACAAAGCGACACGAATCCATGATCACTAGATAGTGAGTCCGGGTATGTCTTGTCAAAATTATTTCATCGTCTCTGTCACGGGCGGATAGAAATCAACGAAATGCTATCGATGACATACCGATATGTCCACACGGCCTAGGACTTCTCCAGTAACTGTGACGACATACAGGATCTTTTCATCCGAGGATAACTCTAAAATCAGATCATCGCGCATCAATTCAGATTGTATCATTGTAAGGTGCTCGTTCACGCACATTTCAAAGATGCCAGTATCGCCGCCACCCTCTTTCACTCCACGGGCGGACGCGACAGAGGAAAGGCCCATAAGAAACAGAAAACAAACGCTGAAAAATGATTTCATAGAACGTCCTTTTGTTTGGTCATTGGGAAAAAACTGACTTGCAGTTGATAAACTTCTTTGGCCTTGCGGGGCTGGAATTCCCGCGCAAAGGAACGGCGAAACTCGGCAATGCGCTCTATTGCCGGGGCCAGATCCTCGGGATCAAAACACAACGTCGCGGAGGTGTGATTGCGTTGGGCCAAAGGAACTTCCTGCACGGCTTTTTGCGAGAGCTCCAGCAGTTGGATTTGATATTTTCTGGCGGCATCGGATGTTTCAGCGGGACTCAGGTGAGTCAATTCGCCGTTTTCAGAGGCATCAATCCATTTTCCTTTGCTGTTTTTCTTTAAAAGACCCAGGCGCAACAACCGCTCAATCGCAATATTCACCTCAGACTTGGTAATTCCCAGGCGCTGGCTGATCCAGGTGCTGTCAGATTTGAAATCCTCCACATAGGTCAGCTCCAGAATCGCATAGTGGTACCAGTCCGAAATGACGGCGAAGGTGTCCAAAGTCAATTGCTGAAAGCGGGCTTTGGCGTGGGTGTTTTCCGGTGCCGTCTCGGGTGTCGTTGGCAAATGGCGAAGTTGATCAGTGGAAAGTCCCAGAGCCATTCCCAGACGCATTTTCATTTTTTCGGTGATGGGGCGCTTACCGTTGATCATTTGGGAAAGGGCGGAAGGCTCCACTTGCAAAGATCGCGCAAAAGATCGAAGCGAATAATTGGGATTGGTTCGACAACGGGCAACCAGCTCATCTTGCAGAAGCTGCTTGAAGTTGCGGGCTTGGATTCTTTTGCTTTTAAGTCGGGTCAGTTCCATGGCGAGCACGGTCTTAGCATTGATACCAAGGGAAAAGCCAGACTTATTGACACAATCCGTGTCAGCTTTTGACACATGTAATGAATCCGGGGCGTGTCAGTGTTTGACACACTTTGTGTCAAAGTAACTTGGCTTTTCTTCGGGACCTTTTTAAAAGCGAGGGCAGGAATCAACCAACTAACGAAAGGATTTATAATGAAAACAATGATTTTGGCAGGCGCGATGGTATTGGCGGCTTCTGTGGCTCAGGCTTCTGACGGTCAGGTGGTGTTTCACTGTGAAAGTCTTCCGACCGTGGACTCTGCGTTGACCGTGATGGGGGTGGCCGATGAAATCACGTCTGATGTGGATGTGGTGGTGATGGTGGCCGGGCAGGTGAAGGCGCAGGACCGCGGCGGGCTGATCGAAGGAACGACCCGTTTTGAAGGTCATGTCTTTGATATTGAGTTCGATCACGTAACCCGCATCATCGCAAAACAGGCCAATGATGTTTTGAGCGTGGGGCAGGCTGATTCTTTGATCTGCACTTACCCAACGTTGCCGTAAAAGCAAAAAAAGGCCGCGGGATTCGCGGCCTTTTTACTGGATCTGATTCCAAGACCTATTTGCAGGTCAAAGTGCCTTTTTCCGTGTTGAAGCCCGGAGTGTTGCTTTCCTGGGACACGTAAGCTTGACCCGCGCCCAAAGCGAACTGAACAACAAACTTGTTGCCGCCAGGGATGATTTCCACACACTCATAAACCGGAATGTCAGCAGCATAACCCTGGCAATTCATGTCGATCACGAATTCGCGATAATCAAAAGCCAAAGTTGCCGTGCCTGCCGCCGGCATTTCAAATTCAGCGTAAGTGCCAGAGTTCAAAGTGCCTTCGCATTTAACAGAGTCAGCGAATGCCGGGCCAGCGATCAAAAGAGTAGAAAGGGCGATCAGGTGTTTCATGAAAATCCTCTTTGGTTAAAGTGTGTTTGCACGGACCTTGTAACCTAAAAGGGATCTTTTGAGTGTTTGGATCCCGTTAAGATGCCGGGAAGTGTTCCGGTCTTTTCCAGGAATAAAGAAAGCCACCCGGAGGTGGCTTTCAGAGCACATCTTTACCATTCCTGGAAGTTCTCGATCTCATTTTCATCACGCAGATGGAATTTGAAATCCGGGCTGACATAGATGCCACTGAAGATGTCGCCGGCGATGCAGTTTTCTTTCAGGTATTCCTCAATCACCTTTTCTTCTTCTTCGTAGGGAACGTCACAACTGCCAGTATCGTAAGCGTCATGCTGGATGATGCCCTTGTAGGCGATGAATTCGCCTTTTGCAGAGTAAACCTTGGCCAGGTAACCATAACCCACGCTGGCGTCGCCTTTCAGTTGATAGTCACCTTCAAGGATGGTGTCGTACCAGATGTTGGATTCATTTTCAGCCGCTTTCATAAGGGCTGCTTGTTCCTGAGAACTCAGATTGCCGAAATCGATTTCTTCCAAAGTCTCTGTGCCGGATTCGATCACAGCATAGAGTTTTTTAAGAAAGGCTTGTTCCGCTTTGGAAGAAGCAAGGGCATTTACAGAGAAAACAGAAAGCATCAGTGCCAATAGGATTTTCATGGGGACTCCAGTTCGTGTGATGCGCCTGTTTTAGGCCTGACAGTGAATGAAGTAAATTGCATAGAAAGAAAGAATATATGCTTTGAAAGTATAATAAAGCGTTGGAAGGCCTTGCCCGATCAGGCGATAGGACTGTTTTTTTTGTGCAGGAACTGCTGCGGAATGAGACTGAAACAGACGGCATTTTTCCCACGTAAAATTGGTAATGCCTAGTGCTTATTCACTTTGCTCCGGACAAAAGACGAAGAAAGTGTAAATGCCATGAATAACTCGTAATTTAGGGTCTATTCCCTCAGTTATCTGCCGAAAAGCAGATATCACGAGGTAAACTCTAACTATGGACGTTAAAGCTGCTTACAGACTTGGAGCCTTTTTGGTCGTCACGCTGCCGATGATGGTGGCTTTTCAGAACTGTAGCGCCTTGGATATGGGGGCGGTTCAGTTAAGAACGGGGGCCCCCGTCGTCACTGAAGAAGTGCAGCAGGGGCAAAAGCTGTACGCTGAAAATTGCGCCAGTTGCCATGGTTCAGTCAAGTCGACCGCCAAGCGGGCGCGCACGGCAGAACAGATTTCTATCGCTATCAGAACCGAATCGCAGATGAAAATGATCAGTTTAAGCCAAGGCGAGATTGAGCTGATTGCCAAGGCCCTGTCACCCGAATCCTACAATCCTCCACCGGTGGTTAATGAAGACAACCGCCAGGAATTTGCCTGCACGCCGGGACAACTGCAAAACACCCCGATGGTGAGGCTAACCAAGCGCGAGTATAGAACGGCGCTGATGTCTTTGCTGGATGATTTTGCCACCAGCTTGAAAACTGATGCGACCTTGCTGGCAAAACTGGATGCGATTCCCACGGATGTTGCCACAGAAAATCGTGACACGTTAAAAGAACAATCGCTGTTGATGACCGCGCCGATTTCAAATGGGTTGTTTGAAGCCTCCTTCCGGGCTTCTGAACTTATTGTGGGTGCAACAACGGGATTAAGAAATTATCCCAACACCAGTCAGTGCCTGAATGCAGCAACCATCACGCAAAGCTGTCACCAGCAGTTTGTGCGGGAACTGGGAAGCCGTGCCTTCCGCCGTCCATTGGCGGTAACAGAGGCCAATGAAGTGGCGGCCCGATTCTGGGATTCCTCTATGGCCAAGGCCGATCTGTTGAAGGTGACCTTCACGGGTGTGACAACAATGCCGGACTTTATCTATAAGGTTTATGACAAGGGATCTGCAGTTGTTGGCAGTACGACGGTGCTAAGCCTGTCCGCCCACGAACTGGCAACCAAGATGGCGTTCTTCCTGACCGGGGCACCCCCGGACAGCACGCTGAAAGCTTTGGCTGACAATGGTCAGATTCTGGATGACACCGTTCTTGCACAGCAGGCCGACCGACTGCTGGGGACGGACGGCGCCAAAGACATGATCCGCCGCCTGTTCCGTGAATCCTATGGATACGACGTCTTTGATCGACTGCAGTACGACTCTGGGTTTATTGGGGGTGTTAACACCTCGGGCCTGGCAGAGGTGATGACCTCAGAACTGGATGGTTTTTTTGAAGAGATCGTTTTGAATCGTTCAGGTTCGTTCCTGGACATCATGACTTCCCGATATACCAATGCCACTGACGGGCGCATGGGTGTGATTTACAATGTGAATGCTGTTACCAACACCCTGGCTGAAGACCGCTCTGGATTCCTGAGTCGTGCGGCGATGCTGACGAAACGTTCAGGTTTCACGGCGTCTCCGATCAAGCGGGGATTGAGCATTATTGAACACGTGCTTTGTCAGGACATCGGTCTGCCGCCACCAAGTGCGCCGACTTCGTTGCCGGTTCTGACCGAAGACATGATCACCACGCGCTATCGCACGGCTCATTCCACGGAAGCGTCAGGGACTACCTGCGTGGGGTGCCATTCCCGATTCAACACTTTGGGATATGCTTTCGAGGGCTTTGACAGCTTTGGCCGTTCGCGCACCTCAGAAGCCATTTATAAGAACAATCAGGCCATTGGCTCACTTCCGGTGGATACGTCTTATACGACCAAAGAAATCACCGGAAGCTCCGTTTCCGGAAGTGGAGCCCGCCAGATGTCGGAACAACTGGGGGTGAGTGATCGCGCGATGATGTGCTTTACAAAACATCTGAAGCGCTTTGAGGCCCGCGTGCCGGCAGATGCCAACGCGAACTGCCAGATGAACCGCAGCTTGACCACATTGTACGGTAAGGACGGCACACAGGGCTCTATCAAGGGTGCCATTAAGAGCCTGGTTCTTTCACCTGAATTCAGACGCTGGAAATACTAAGGGGACGTTATGTCGATGTACTATTGCAAGAAAACCCGTCGTCAGTTTTTGGTGGGCTCCGGAAAAACACTTCTGGCCCTGCCTTTATTGCCAAGTCTGATGCCCGTGGAAGCTTTTGCGCAGGCGGCGACGCCACCAAAGCGAATGATGATGTTCTGGTTTGACCACGGTAATCTGAATGTCCTTTGGCCCGCAAAAAGTGCGGCAACGACAGCGGTCGGCTCCAGCGGAATGCGTGAAGTGCTGCTGCGAAACCTGGGTACGGCCAGCACGATCAGTCCTGTGCTGAACAATCCTTTGTATGAAACTTTGAAAAACAATGACCAGATGACAATTGTTCGTGGTCTGGATGCCTCAGTTCGTTGGGGCTCGGCCCACGGGAACTTCGTGGTGGCCTCGGCACAGGATCGAAATTCAGAAGGGGGATTCCCTTCGATTGAGTCTGTATTGGAATCATCCAAGACACTTTATCCCGATTCTACCCCGGCCTATGTTCGAAAGGCCATTCGAGTGGGGCTTTTGGGGGCGGGGTTGTTTTATCAAAAGGTGGGGAGCGGAGTTCAGGTCCTTCCTCATTACGAAGACTGGACGATTCGAAACTTTTATAACGAAGTCTTTGGCAGTCTGACAGCGGGGACAACAGCTCCGGCTGATAACACCAATGAGCTGAAATCCAATATTTTGAATCGGGTTTTCGGGGCTTACACTGGGTTTAAAAACAGCCGTAAAATTTCCGCCGAAGACAAGGCCCGTCTTGAACAGCACATGGGTTACATTTCTGATCTGCAGAAATCTTTGGTGCAGGTGGCTCCGACGCCAACGTGCTCAAAACCGGCGGATCCGGGCTCGGTTTCAGATCCTGGTCTGTGCAACCGAATCTATATGGACCTGCTGGCTGTGGCCTTTAAGTGCGGTCTGACCAAAGTGGGCGTTATGGCTTTGGAGGCCCAGGATCCTCAGTGGATTCCGGGCTTGAGTGGATTGGGCACGAACGTTCACGATGCCATGCATGGCAGCCGTGGCAGCGCTATTCAAAGAACGGCGTTTGAGGTTTGGTGGAAATACTTTGCCAATATGATTGCCGACCGTTTCCTGGCGCCTTTGAATGTTGAAGAGGGTGTTACGGGGCGCACATATCTGGAAAACATGGTGACCGGGATGTTGTGTGCTGGTGGCATGGGGGATCTTGGTGATGACAACGGACATCAGGGCTATGATTCCCAGCAGTTGTTGATCGGAAATATGGGCGGGGCTTTGCGCTCGGGTCGCTATGTGACGATGCCGTCATCGGGGTTGCCGTATAACTGTTTCCTGATCACGTTGTTGCAGTTGATGGGTGTGCCTCCGTCTGAATACGCCTTTGCGACGCCGAATGGGCAGGGCTTTGGTTATTACGGGGAATTCCCCACGAACCATGTTTTGAAGGGCAGATTCTATCAGCCGATTTCAGAGATTCTGACTTAAGGGATCAGATTTTCTGGGACAAGGTCACGGCCGAATTTGGGCAATAAAAAAGCCGACTTTGCAGTCGGCTTTTTTGTGTTTGGAATGTATCAACAACTAAAAATTAGAAGTTGAAACGACCTGCTACAGACACAAGGATAACATTGTATTTATCAGCTTCGCTGTTAGAGAAATCGTAGTCCAAACGAGGGATCAACGCGAAGGTGCCCATTGGCATTACAGAGTATGCAGACAGACCCAAAGTGTTATAAGAGTCAATAGCTGTGCCGCCATTTTCGTTTTCAGTCTCAGCTGTGCTTACGTAGTTCAAAGCACCACCGAAAGTGATGTCAGTAACCTTTGTCTCGTAGAATGCAGACAGACCCATTACGTTGCCACCTTTGGTTTTAACGTCGCCGAAGCCTTCAACGTCAGTTGTGCGCTCCATTTTGTATGTGTAGTTCAAACGACCACCGATAATACCGCCAGCTGCTTCAGTGTCCATACCTACATATGGATTGAAAGAGAAACCACCGGAAGCTGCAGAAGATTCGTCGCCATCAGTTGTAGCTTTTTGCAAAGCCAAACCAATGCCCAAACCGTAACGAAGAGTGGAAGCTCCCATTGCGGAGTTACCTTTCAAAGTGACTGTTGGATCCTGAAGGCCGGTTGTTTTGTTTTTTGGAGTGGAATCATCTTCGATGGAAGTGAATGCCAAGGCACCTTCAACAGCGAACTGATCGTTGATACCGTATTCGTAAGCAACGCCAGTAACAAAACCAGTGTATTTAGTCTCTTCAGAAGCACCTTTTGCTTCTGTAGCAGTGGAAACAAGACCCAAACGTGCAGTCACATCAGACTGACCTGCTTTGGATTGGAAGAAGAATTCATTGTCGGCTGCATTTGCAGATACGGAAGCCAATACGATGGCCGCTGCGATTACCTTAGAAAACATTTGTAGCTCCTTAAGCTGTTAATACTCAGTTGAGTCCAAATATTCCACGGCTGTTTCCACAAATAGTCAACAGTCGATGTTTGACATAAACAACGAAATTACCTGAATTGGTGAGTTATTCTTTGGCTTCCTCCGCCTGTCTGCCTGGTGTGGCTCTGGGAGGTCGCCATGTCCATATGCAGGTCACTTGCCAGCAGTTTTTTCAGGGTGGCTGGGCCAGATTCAATAGAATAGGGGAGGACGCGTATTTAGGGTGGCACAGGATTTGGAATATCGGTGGCATAACAAAGGAAACACTATGAAAAATACGTTTGGTAAAATTCTGGCTTCTGCAATTCTATTGTCTTCCATTTCTGCTTCCGCTGGCGGCAATGACTTCTTGAAACGTCTGAAGGCCCTTGACGGTCGCGAAGGTAAAATCGTTGCTTCTTATGACGAAAGCAACACAGGTAAATGCCGTCTTGAGCTTCAAAATTATGAAAGCATCGATGGCAGTCAGGCTATCGCAGTTTACCTGCAGGACACGGGCATGTACTTCACACCAAGTGCAAGTCTTGATAAAGACACCAAGCTTAAAGATGCCAACACAGCGGTTGTAAGCACAAGTTCCAAGCGCCCGGGTGGTGATGCTTGTGGTGATTTTGGTGGTGCTATCGGCTACAAAAAAGTACTGGTTCTTGATGGCAACCAAGTGACTATCCGTGAAACCTTCCGCTGCTTGATGGATGGTTTTGAAAAGTACGATCTGGCGACGACTTGCGAGTTCTAATCTGAATTGAACAGGTTGAGGATCGAAAAACCCACACTGAACAGGTGTGGGTTTTTTGTTTTCAGAGGCCCAGTCTCAACCTGAGACACGAATCTTCACAAAAGTCCGGTCAGTTTACGGTCTGAAATTTCCGATAAGTTCGGAATGCACGTCCCTGCGTTTGTGATGCTATTGCTGCTTGCCCTGTGTTCGCCGAATCTGGCGACAGCGGATTCCAATCTGGAGTTGCTGTACACGAAACAAATCGCCTGGACAGCCGCGAACCTGGAAGACCCCAAGGTCGTTGCATCATTTCGTTCATCCTTCCAAAAGCTTGTCGCCGACAAGTCTAAAATGCAGCAGTTGCAAACCGCCGAGGGCAGAAAGATTCTGCTGCAGGGAAATAGCCTGCTGGCCGTTATCCAGCTTAAAGAGCGTCTGCAGCAGTGTCTGCTAACCCATGCCGCCGCCAAGGGTGTTTCGGAAGCTTTGGCAAAGGCACTGGATTCGCAGGCGCTGAGTGGCGGTATCTGTGCCGAGTTCGTCGAACAGGAAAAAAAGCTTCAGGTGTTCGGCAAAGACATGGAAAAGAACCTGAAGGAAGAAGCCCGTGCAAAGATTCTTGGTTCCGCGCAAAAGCAGTTAACCAGCACTCAGACCTATTGGAAAGAAGCTTCCAATCAGGACACCCTGGATATTGCCGTTGAGCTGACAGACCGCGAGCGCGAGATGAAAGTAAAACCTCCTCAGGCCGGGACAGAGCTGCTTCTGTATACAAAAGCCATCCGCGAAAGAAAGAATAAAAACGTCATAGTTCAGGCCGACGTGAAAAAAGCTTTTGCCGAGGTTCAAACCGAACTCAAGAATCACGCAGACTATCTGGCAGAGGCAGCCCAGGGCGATATCGATGAGTCCCTGCAAAAGCTTTTGGTGACCAATCCCGCGGCCAGTGCTCAGTACCTGATGGAAAATCCGGGAGCCTTGGACATGATTTGTAAAGTCCTGCAGGGCTATGATCAAAAAGCCCAGCGTAATGAAACCTTGGATAAAGCCATCTTCTGGGGTGGACTTGTGGTCGGCGGAGTTTTGTTGGCGACTGGCATCGGGGCCGGGGTCGGCGCAATGGTTCTTTCCGGGACTGCAGCCGCAGGCACTCTGACCACCGTGGCCGCTGGGGCGGCTTTGGCCGGAACTATCGCCGGGGGTGGTGAAGCGGTGTATGCTTCTTCCAAAGCTCATGAATCTTTCATCGAGGCTCGTGACCTGCGGGCGTCGGCATTTGCAGAAGGTTCTTCTCAAGCTGCTTTTGGCAAGGCCGACTCTGCCACGGACCAGGCTTATTCCGAATTGGCGGAAGCGGGCTTTTCAGCTGCCTCCATCATTCCGTTTGGTGCGGGCTTGAAAGTGATGAAGAATGCCGCGCAGGCTTCCAAGCTGGGGTCTTACGCGAAAGTCGCCAACGAAGGCGCCAAGGTTGAAGCCGCATCGGTGAAATCCATCGCCACGTCATTGAAGGAAATTTCCTCAGACAAAGACGTGCTGAAGGTTCTGGAAAACAGCCAGAGGAAAGTTGATTCAGAAGAAATGGGAATGTTCCTGGGGTATCTTTCGGACTTGCCTCAGGCGGAACGCAAAGAAGTTCTGGCGCTGTTAAAGAAAAAGCCAGAGAAGGCCGCTGATGCCATTCGTGAATCCTCCAAATCCGGGGTGTGCAAATGAAGAATGTGATTTTGATGCTTTTGCTGCCTTTGATTTTGCCGGTTGTGACACGGGCTCAAACTGGGGATGAAGTTCGCCGCATTATGAATTCGCAAAGCAGCCATTACGACATTTTGAATGTCAGTAAAAATGCCTCTACGGAAGAAATTCGCACGGCCTATCGCCGTCTGATGAAAACCTATCATCCGGATCGCTATCAGAACGACCCGCAAAAGTTGCGGGCCGCGACCGAGGTGATGAAAAAGCTGAACGTGTCCCGCGACACGCTGATGGATCCGGTGGCTCGGCAAAGATACGACACCACGGTGAAGTCAGCACCAAAATCAACGGCCAAGCCGACGACAGCGCAGGCTTCGGCAAAACCAGAAGCCGCGCAGTCAAAGCCAGAAGCCGCGCAGTCAAAGCCAGAAGCCAAAAAATGGACGGGGCCGGATTTCGAGGCTGAAGCCAAAGCCAAGGCTGAAGCCACGGCAAAAGCTGAAAAGGCGAAAGCCGAGGCCGCAGCGAAAGCCAATGCCAAAACTTCGGAATCCCCAAAGCAAGAAACAAAGTCCTCTGCCAAGGAAGCTCCAAAGGCTGCCACTGAAACCAAGGTTTCTAGCGCAAGGACCGAGTCCTCGAAGCCTGCGATGGTCGATACGGCAAAAGACGCCGCCGTGCGAACCGAGCAGCCGATGAACCACCGAACAAAACAGGCGGTGAAGTTCTACGAAGACACCGCCAAGTGCGGCGCAGGTTTTTATAAGTCCTTCGTGGATATGATGCTGTAGAAACTGATTCCCATTCTGAGTCATTCGCGAGCTGGCTAATGGTCCAGCTTGTTTCGCCGATAAGTTCTTCATGGGATCTCGAAGACGACGCCTTAGTCTCATTCGCTTTGTCTGGTTTGTTGCAAGCCTTCCGGTCAAATTGATCTTTCTGCCGTTATCGTGGCTTCTGTCTTCACAAACACGAGATGGTTATGTTCTTAGAAAATCAACCTATGGAAGACCTCGGTACGAGCATCGCGTGGTCGCCGAAAGAATCCTGGGGCGACGATTGAAGCCGTGGGAGGTCGTCCACCACATCAACGGCCGTCGCAGTGACAACAGACCTGCAAACTTGTGTGTTATGTCGCGAAACGATCACGATCGCTATCATCGGTGGTACGACCGAATCCGCGCAAACTATGGCAGATACCCCAAAAAGGAAACTCAGCTCGTAAAGCTCAAAGACCGCTTCAACGGAATCCTGCTGGGCGAACCTGTAAATAGAAAAGCGGGATAAAGCGGAAGAGTTGAAAGAATCATTCCCTTGGAATGGATTTCGGACATAAAAAAAGCCGACTTATTCAGTCAGCTTCTTTTGCGGATCTCTCAGAGAGAGATTGAAAGAATCTTTCCCAAGGGAAAGATTTGGTGCCCCGCGAGGGACTTGAACCCCCACGCTTGCGCACTAGATCCTAAGTCTAGCGTGTCTGCCAATTTCACCAGCGGGGCACACCTTAAATTCGAAGAACATTGATAGCCTAGTTGCCTAGGCTAATGCAAGAAAATTACTTCTCGCTGATCAATTTTTTGTAATCTGGAGCTCTCATCAGGTTTGCGAGCTCTTTTTCGGTATCCATTTCGATACGAACCAACCAGCCTTCATTTACTGGATCGTCGTTCAAAACAGACGGATCGTCGCCCAGGGAAGCGTTTACTTCGATTACAGTGCCGGAAACAGGAGCGTAAAGGTCGCTCACGGCTTTAACGGACTCAATAACACCGAAAGTTTGGCCTTGAGTGATTTTTTGACCTTCTTCTGGAAGTTCCACGTAAACCACTTCACCCAATTGGTCTTGAGCGAACTCAGTGATGCCTACGGTTACGATGTTCTCGTCAACTTGAGCCCATTCGTGTTCTTTTGTGTAGTAGTAATCTTCAGGAATATGAAATCCCATGTCTGGCTCCTTATTTCGTTACAAACGGTGTTTTGCAAACCACGGCTTTCACCTTACGGCCGCGGATATCCAGAAGGAATTCAGTTCCTTCTTTCGCGTAAGCCACATCGATAAATGCAATACCGATAGGCTCGTCCAGGGTCGGTGAGTGAGTACCACTAGTTACCTTGCCGATTTCTTTGTTGTCAAAAGAAAACAGGCTGTATCCCTGACGGGGGATGCCCTTCTCAAGCATCTTAAATCCCACAAGATTTCTGGTCAGGCCGGCTTCTTTTTTGCCCACAATTTGGGCTTTATTCATGAAGTCCTTTTTTGCCGGTTTAATCACCCAGCCAAGGCCCGCTTCGTATGGATTCGTCGTGTCATCGATTTCGTGGCCATACAGGGAATACTTCATTTCGGTTCTTAGGGTGTCACGAGCGCCCAATCCGATGCCCATGCAGCCCAGGTCTTTGCCTTTTTCCAGCAAAGTCATCCACAGATCCGCCGTGCCCGCCGCCTCGACAAAGACTTCGCAGCCTTTTTCGCCAGTGTAGCCGGTGGTGGCGATCATGATTTTATGGCCCTTGAAAGTGCCGGATTTGATGGTGAAGGACTTCATTTCGCTGACTTTGATGTCAAAGACGCGGTCACACAGCTCCAGCGCTTTCGGGCCTTGGATGGCGATCTGACCCCAAAGGTCGGATTCGTCTGTGATGTCGGCGCCCTTGTTGTGTTTGGTCATCCAGGCAAAGTCTTTGTCTTTGTTAGAGGCGTTTACACACACCAGATAGTCAGAATCCTTAGACAGGCAGTAAACGATGATATCGTCGACCAGGCCGCCTTGATCATTCGGCAGCAGAGAGTACTGAGCTTCGCCGTCGTTCAGCTTGGAAACGTCATTGGTGGTCAACCACTCCAAAGTTTCCAGGGCTTTGGGGCCCTTCACGCGAACTTCTCCCATGTGGGAGACGTCGAACAGGCCTACGTTCGTGCGCACGTTGTTGTGCTCTTCACGAAGACCGATGTATTGAACGGGCATATACCAACCGGCAAAGTCGACCATGCGGGCGCCCAGCTTTTCATGTGTGTCTGCTAAAGGTGTCTTTTTCATGCGGTTGCATAATCCTTTCCCCGTGACATTCAGTCAATGAGGATTCTATCTTGCGCCCTATGTTCAAACTCTCGCGCCGCATGCAGCTTATTTACGATCATCTTCTGCCCGGAAAGCCTGTCTGGGACTTCTGCTGCGACCACGGCTATATGGGTTTAAACGCCTATGAAAGCGGTCTTTTCAGCGAAGTGCACTTTGTCGATCAGGTTCCGCACATCATCGAGCGTCTGGAGCAGCGCTTTCAGAATGAATACTTCCGCGAGGATTCAGCCAGCCAGGCATTTTTCCACCCGCGGCCGGGAGAGCAGCTTGGGCAGGCCATTCAGGGCAGCGTGGTGATCGCCGGTGTCGGCGCGCACACGATTCTGGAAATTGTTCGTTCTTTGACTGAAAACGGCGTTTTGAGTGCGGACCGACTGATACTGGGTCCACAACGTGATGAAGAAAAACTGCTTGTGTGGCTACAAAATCTGCCGAATTTTTCGTACAAAAGTGATGGTGAAATCATTGCGATCGATGAAAGAGGCCGAAACCGTAAGTTGTTGATATTCGATAAAATTCTGTAATGTTCGGCGAGTTTTTGACGCGCTCCGAATAGCTATATTAAATGTCTGTAAGACTGTGAACAAAATATTGATTATCAGGGGCCCTGCACATAATTGTGTCCTCATGCAGGATGTAAATAAAAACTCAGATTTTAGACAATTTCTTGAAGATGAATTGGCTCGTCGTAGCCAAAACTATCCCCGTTACTCTTTGCGTGCGTTCGCCCGTCACTTGGAAGTGGACTCGTCTTTCTTGTCCAAAATCCTGAACGGCAAACGTACCGTGACGATGAGAACAATTCGTATGTTCGGGGAGCGTTTGAACCTCAACTCGGATGAACTTCAGCGTTTTGGTGAAATCAGCCGTGAGAAAAAAATGAAGCGCAAGCTGGAGCGTCTATTGGAGAAGATGCCTAGTGAAGAGCGCGAACATTCCACGATCACCATCAATGTGGATGAAGCTCGTTTGGACGAAGCCAAAGAGAAAATCAAAGGCTTCCGTCGTGAACTGGCGCAGTTCCTTGATAATGGCGTGATTCAGGGCAAAACTTACCAGATTTCTGTTTCTTTGATTCCTGTTGCCAGCTACGCCGCTGAATAATTGCGCGTTTTAAAAATCAACTCGACACCAAAACCGAGGGAAGCCCCCTCGGTTTTTTTATTGCTTCAGCTTGCGCGCCTGGCGGCGCTCCAGCTCTGCTCGGCTGAGCCGCTATTGCACATCGAAGATTGGGTTGGGCACCATCAGCCGCGGGTAAGGCACGACGGCGTTCAGTCGGGTGTCGTACTTAAAGACCAAGTTTCCGACAGCGAACAGGGCCCATGGGGCGATGACGGAGCCGCGGAATTCTCCATAGTAACGGCTGTGCACGTTCTGGGCGTTGATGCGAACGTGATCAAAGACGGTGGAAATGCGTGTGGCATTCACACTGGCAGCGCCGACACGATCGGGCTGCTCGCCCCAATAGCCGGACCAGTCCCAGGCATAACTGCTATAGCTTCCCATTTGATATGCGCCGTTCACGCGGCACATGGTTTCGTATGCCACCACTGGATTCACCAGTGTGCCGGAACGATTGACGACTTTTTCATCGGTGATGTGGTCATAGCCGGTGACGACGCCGGTCCAGTTGTTGAACATCTCGCGCGCCATCGAACATTTCCAGGGGTCGGTGGATGAATCACAAGCCGTGTAGTTGCCGTTTGAAATGTAATGAGTGTCCAGATAGCGGGCGTGTTCGGGGCGCAATGGACAGCGCATCCATTCCCAGGCTCCGGCATTGGCATTGGACTTGATGGTCAAAGCACCTTCCGCAGCGTCGCGCAGACCGCCGGGGTTTGCGGCATTCACAATCTTCTGAGCGTCTTCATAGTTATTCAGACTGCGACGGATAAAGCGAATATCATAAAGGCCGATACCCATATGGATGTTGCGGGAACTGGTGATCTGCAAAGTCGGTGAGCTTGCACCGCCGACATACTGAATGGCTGTGCCGCGATTGGTTTCGATGAACACGTTGCCTGCTACATAGATCGAACAACCGACGTCATCGGTTTGAATGTCGGGGTTATTTAGATACAACGTTCCGCTGATGATGATACTGCCATGGCAAACAATCGTGCCGTTGTTGCGAATGAACTGACCGTAACCAAAATCATGCAGTTGCAGACCGCTTAAAGCCGGTTTCGAATTCGGCCCTTTGTAAACGAATGCCGCCGTACCTGCCGTCAAAGAACTGTCCAGCGCCAGTACTTCGGCATCTGATGGCGCACGAATGGTGATTGCGGACTTCAGTTGCAATCCACCCTGCACTTTCGGTGCAACCAGTTGCGGTGCTTTCGCCACTGGCGTCGGATCCACCTGCATAAAACCGTCACCATCCATCAAGATCGTTCCCTGACTGTCGGTGATCGGCGGATATTGGTTCCAACTGTTTTGCAGGAAGCTTCTTAGATTGATGGGACCAGAGTTCGGATTGCCCGAAGTTTGTTTGATAAAGTTTTTGTCAGTGACAGTGATATTCGGCATATAGATCGAACCTGTCACCAGGAAATCAATGGCCGAATTGTCGTTGTGATAAATGTATGAACCCGCCAGATTCGCCACGCCCAGAATGCTGCTTGCGTTGCTGTAATTGGCTTGTGAAACCCCAAAATCAGTCACGATATCGGCTTGAATGTTGGCGTGACACAAAATGCAGGACAGTTGGGTGCGAACGGCTAATGCGGGATACATGCTCATCACATAGTTATCCACATGCAGGCTGAAGGATTCTGAATCAGTGCCCACACCATCATTAACAGTCAAGGACACCACGGTGCCATCGGTGGCAGAGGCGTGTGCCGTTCCCATCTGCACGGACAAAGTTCCCGCGGTGCCAGTCACTGCACAACTGGCGATGTCGACATAGTATCCATCGGCCGTAGTGGCAGAACATGAAATGCTTTGTGGGTCGGGATAAGTGGCGTTGCCACCTGGGGAAACAGTAAAGCTCAGATCAAAGATGGAATTGGCAAAACATTTGTTGCCGCACTTTTCCAAAGCCGTGCCATTGGTTCCCGGCCAAGCCGTGATCTGCACGGGCTCATTCACAAAGTTTACGGTCACTGCGGTGTCAGCAGTCACGGTGTGAGCGGTTGGGGAAACCCGGTCGGCGAATTGCACTTTGATATTGCAGGGGCCTCCGTGATGATCGGCTCCGCTGTAACGGTTGAAATAGTGGGCTGCGGGAGCAAATGTCACCGCACCATTGCTGGCGTTGATCGATACAGTGCCATGATCAGCACAGGCTGGAGCATCCGCTGCCAGCAGGGAATAAGTGCCAAGACCTTCTTCGTCGGAGTCCACGACGGCATCAGCCAGAATCACGGTGCTTGCGCTGTTACGATCAAGGCTTGCGGTGGTCGGCACAGACAGGCTTGGTGTTGTGGTATCCAGCGTGATGGTAATCTGGTTGCTGGAAGAAATATTTCCGGCTTCATCACGAGCCCACATCACCAGTGTGTGATCGCCGTCGGCGCCGGTCAGGGTGACATTGTTAATGCCCGCTGAACAAGTAATCCAGTCCGGATTGTCCAAATCCGGCGGGGCAGAGCTGTCTTGTACGAAGATCACCTGATGGAAAGAGTCCGGCGTTTGGTTGTCGTCATCGCAAGAGGTGACATCCACAGCCGTAGGGTTGTCCTGAACCGGGCCGTGTGCCACCGAGATCGAAGGCAGCGAGGGCTCGGTCTGATCCAGAGTGTAAGCCAGGGGGAAGGGGTAACAATGAATATTACCAGCGGCATCGCGGGCCTGAACGCTCCAGGCATAGGCCCCTTCGGCGGTCAGAGCGTTGCCCAGCGGGAATTCAAAATTACCGGTCACCGCATCGGCGGTGGAGTCCGCCAGTTTGTCTCCGGTGCAGGCAAGTGAATTATATAGAGTGACGATGGCTTTGGGTTCGGTCGTTCCCTGGACGGACGGAACGGGATTGGGGCTGACCGCCGCTGGCAAAATGGTGGCGGTTCCAATCGTTGGCAGAATGCTGTCATAGTAAACTTCAAAGAATCCGGATTCAGCGTTGGTTTCTCCACGATTGCCGACGGCTGTGCCTTTTGGCAGGTTCATGCGCACTTCGCCCTGGTTGGTGGGGATCAGTTGCACGCGATAAGTGACTTTGTCCACCTGGACGATGGAACCCATTGTGGCGTTTTCAAGCGTGAAGTTTTCCGGGTAAAACTGATCGGGTGCGCGATTGAAAATAATCAGGACTTCGATCGGGTTCTTATTGGTGAAGTAAGAGGAGTCACTTTCGGAGGCCAGATCCGCCGTCAGCGTTCCATTATGAACGCTGGCACGAATACATCCCGTCAGTCCCAAAATAGAGACCAAAAGAAGAACAATGAATGGTTCCGTAACGTGCCGTATATTCACTTGTGCGTTCCTTATGGACTACATATCGGAATGTTTGTTCCCAAGATTAATGGGTATTTGCAGAATGACAGTTGAGTAATTGTCTCGTCTTAAATTGAGAAGCTCTTGTTGAACACTGGTCTGTGGTAGAATAACAGTACAGACCAAGGGGAATACTATGCGTCTGCTCTGGATCGTATCGGCACTGCTTTGCTATTCCGTCATCACTTCCGCTGCGCAAGTGATTGAGATGGTTTCGCCTTACGACACTCCACCATTTGTGGTTGATCAGAAAAAAGAGCAGGGTCTTGTCTATGATCTGGCATCACTTCTGACAGTGCGGTCCCAGGGAAAATATCAGTTCAAGGTGGTGGTTGTCCCCCGGGTTCGCTTGCAGAAGATTCTTCAGCGCAGCGGTGTTTATGTGGTTCCTTTGGTTTCGCCGAAGTGGTTCGGGGATGGCGATGAAAAGAAGTACCTTTGGACATCGGCTCTGATGGAAGATGAAAATCTGGTGCTTTCGCCTCGTAAACGCGCTCTGGAATACGAAAGTCCGGCTTCACTGCAGGGTAAAAGAACTTCGATTGTTCTGGGTCATGCTGTCGAGCCGGTGCAGCAGTTGGAAAAAGCCGGAATGGTAAAAGCCGAATCCACACAGTCCTTTAATAACAGTCTGCGCATGCTGGCCCGGGGGCGGATTGACTTTATGGTTATGGGCCGGATTGTGGCCGTCTATTTGATTCGCGATCTGGGGCTGCAAGATCAGATTTACATCTCGGATAAAACCATTGAGCGCTTTGATCGAAAAATTCTGGTGTCGCCACAGTCCCAAAAAGATCTGCACAAATGGCTGGAGGGTGAAATCCAGCGCTTGCGCCGATCCGGAGAGTGGAAGAAGTATTTGCGGGCGGAACTATCCCTAAAGAACTGTGATCTCGCGGCTGACCCGCAGTTCATTTGAAACTTTTTGAATGTCGTTCGGAATATCAACCAGAACCCCGCGCGGGATGTCCTGTTCGATCTTGGTCTTGTGAAGCCACGCCAAAAACTCGCGCTCGGAACCACGGCAGATCATCTGACGGTCCTTGCCTTTTTCTTTCAGGCGGTCGCCCACCACACGGGCCGCTGTGATGGCTTGCGGTTTGGTTTTTCTCATTAGCACATAGCTCATGGTCAGTGTGCGGTTTTTCATCGGAAGCTCGGCTTCCAGGGCAGTGAACCAGGACGGTGCTTTGAAATGTACCCGGTCATGGCACCAGTCGGTTTTAGACTGGGTTAATAGAGGACAAGCCTGTTCATGCGTGCACGGGGCCCATACGTGATAGCCTTTTTCCAAAAGCTTCTGACGCAACTGTAAAAGCTTTCTGCCATCTTGCTGGGTGGATGGTTCGACCAGCATCAGGGCTTCGCACTGATAAGCCCAGTCCGGAAGTTCTGTCAGCTCGGTCAAAGAATAAGAAAACAGCGCCAGGGTTTTTGCCCCGTCTTTCAGGCGGGCCCCGCTGAAGGTGCGCAGCCATTCCTGAGGCGGGAACTGCGGAAAGTGCTTTTCAATCAGATTTTGGGGCTCGGCCGCGCGCTCGATTAATTGATAGCTGAACTTGTGTTTTTCATTCAAGGTCATTGATGCCGTCGCCAGGCCCGCACCGAAATCGATCACGTGGGAAAGGCCACTAAAGAATCCGCGCTTGTCGGCCTCTTCAATCAGTCCGGTCAGGCGGGTTGAATTCAGCGGCAGGTAATAACAAAGATACGCCACCTGCGCCCAGGATTCGTTCCAAGGGGTGGGGCTGTCAGGTTTGGCGATAAAGAAGTCCGACAAGGCCAGCACACATTTGGCCAGGGCCTTGGAATCCTTCAACGACAACTTGTAAGTCGCCAGGGCACGATTGATGGATTCTTCAAAAGAAGCGGGACAGGTGAATTCTCTTTGCATGAAGGTATTCTAAAGGGAGGACAGGGCCTGAAGCAAATCCTCGACCTTAATTTTTGCCATACAGTGAAATTCTTCACAGTGGGCGCCGTCGCAGACACTGCCATCGGCATTTTGGGTCGGGGCTTCGAAAATATGCACTTTAGGTCCACGGGCCGCCCAGCGCAGGGGTTTTTGCACGCGCACGTGCGGGTAAATACCCAGAACCGGAGTGCCTAAAGAAGCCGCCATATGCGCAACACCCGTGCTTGGCACCACCACCGCTTTGGCGTTCTTAAGCACCGTGAACAGCTCGGTGGCTGTCAGCAGACTTTGCAGGCTTAGGACGTTTTTGTGGTCTTTGAAGGTCGCTTTGATCTCGGTCAGCCATTTTTCATCGGCCGGGGTGCCGGTCAGAACCACTTGCGTGGTTTCAGACACCTTTTTGATCAGTTCGATGTAATTGCCAATCGGCCAGTTCAGGGCTGATCCTGCCATGCCGGGATGAACCACAACATAGTTTTGCGCAGTCAGGTGGTATTTGGAAAGCAGCGCCGGGTTTTCCGGGGCCGTCAGTTTCAAAACCGGGGTTTTTACATTTTCGCTGATGCCAAGGGCGTGCTTCAGGACATCCAGATTGTAATCAGCCTCGTGTTGAACCGCGAGACTGCGACGCTGGCGCAGGCCTTTATTCAAAAACAAAAAGCTGTGCCACTGCGAACGCACACCCGCGCGAACGGGCACGCCTTCTGTCCAAAGTGCATAGCTGACCCACCACGGGGCCTGCAGGCTGACGGCGACATCAGGGCGGTATTCACGCAAGAAGGCTCTTAGTTTTGGCAGAGACTCCTTGGCGTCGTCTTTTTTCAGTTCCAGAAATTTTCTTTGAGGGTCGGCGTTTTCAGGGACGAATCCCAAACCTTTGGCGATCACCCAGTGCTTATCCCAACCCTCTAAAAAAGAAACCTGATCTACAGGCATGCTGCAGATCAGGTCACCGATTTTATCTAAGCGGATAAGAAGGATGCGCTTCATTACGCCTGGTAGTCTTCAATAGAAGGGCAGGAGCAAATCAGGTTTCTGTCACCGTAAGCGTTGTCGACACGGCCAACAACCGGCCAGAACTTGTTACCACGCAACCATTCAACCGGATAAACGGCCTCTTCACGGCTGTACGGATGATTCCATTCAGGTTTCATCAGCATCTGCGCTGTATGAGGAGCGTTTTTAAGCGCATTGTTTTCTTTGTCCATCTTGCCGGTTTCAACCGCATTGATTTCCTTGCGGATGGTCACCATGGATTCAATGAAACGATCCAGTTCTTTTTTGGATTCAGATTCAGTTGGCTCGATCATCAAAGTGCCTGCCACCGGGAAGCTCATGGTCGGAGCATGGAAACCGAAGTCCATCAGACGTTTTGCAACGTCAGTCACGTCAATGCCAGAGGTCTTTTTGATCTCGCGAACATCCACGATACACTCGTGCGCCACCAGACCGTTTTTACCTTTGTAAAGAACAGGGTAATGAGCTTCCAGCTTCTTCGCGATGTAGTTTGCACTCAGGATGCTGACCAAAGTGGCTTTGCGCAGACCTTGAGCGCCCATCATGGTGATGTAAGCCCAGGAGATTGGCAGGATGCTCGCGCTGCCCCAAGGAGCCGACGTCGTTGCAGAGATCCCGTTGGCAGGACCCGCTTCTGGCACCAAAGAGTGCTTCGGCAGGAATTCTGCCAAGTGCGCGCCCACACCGATAGGACCTACACCCGGACCGCCACCACCGTGAGGGATCGAGAAGGTCTTGTGCAGATTCATGTGGGAAACGTCCGGACCGAACACACCTGGGCGGCACATGCCAACCAAAGCATTCATGTTCGCGCCGTCCATGTAAACCTGACCGCCGTTGTCGTGGATGATCTTGCAGATTTCCACGATGCCTTCCTCGAACACACCGTGTGTGGAAGGGTAAGTGATCATCAATGCTGCCAGATTGTCTTTGTGCTGTTCGGCTTTGGCTTTCAGGTCCGTCACATCAACGTTACCCTGATCGTCACACGCCACAACCACAACCTGCATGTTCACCAACGCTGCAGAAGCAGGATTGGTTCCGTGCGCGGAAGATGGAATCAAGCAGATGTTGCGATGACCCTGGCCACGGGACTGGTGATACTTGCGGATCACCAAAAGACCCGCGTATTCACCCTGAGAACCCGCATTCGGTTGCAAGCTGACTGCTGCAAAACCAGTGATGTCGCAAAGTTTTTTCTCAAGATCATGGATCATTTCGATCAGGCCCACGGCTTGCGCGGTTGGCGCAAACGGGTGCAGCTTGCTGATTTCAGGCCATGAAACCGGCACAAGTTCAGTCGTCGCATTCAGTTTCATCGTGCAAGAGCCCAGCGGAATCATGGAATGAGTCAGCGTCAGATCCTTGTTTTGCAAATGGTGAATGTAGCGAAGCATTTCTGTTTCGCTGTGGTGAGAGTTAAATACCTGATGAGTCATGTAAGCCGAGGAACGAGTCAAGTTCGCTGGCAAGGTCACATCTGCCAAGGACTCATCCACAGACAAGGCTGTGAAGCCCGCCGCTTTGCCAAGGTTGAAGGCAGCCCAGATTTGTTCAACGTCTTCCAAAGTCGTTGCTTCGTTCAGGGAAACACCCAGCTTGCCGCCGCCGTAGTTGCGGAAGTTCATTTGCATCTTTTCAGCCTGAGCGATGATCTCTGCCGCTTTGTCGGTTTTCACCGTCACGGTGTCAAACACGTGACCCGCAGCAACTTCAAGATTCAATTTTTTAAGACCCGCAGAAAGGATCGCCGTCAGACGCTGAATGCGCAGAGCGATTTTCTTCAAGCCTGCAGGGCCGTGGTAAACCGCGTACATGGAAGCCATGTTCGCCAGAAGCACCTGAGCCGTACAGATGTTGGAAGTCGCTTTTTCACGACGGATGTGTTGTTCACGAGTTTGCAAAGCCAGGCGCAAAGCGGACTTGCCTTGAGAATCCACGCTGACACCCACCAGACGGCCCGGCATCAAACGCTTGAAAGCGTCTTTCGTTGCCAGGAAACCGGCGTGAGGACCACCGAAGCCCAGTGGCACGCCAAAGCGCTGGGAATTACCCACCACCATGTCAGCACCCCATTCACCCGGAGGAGTCAGCAATGTCATCGCCAGCAGATCCGTGGAAGCTGTCACCAGCGCGCCGTGGTCTTTGTATTTTTTTGCGATGTCGGCATAGTCTTCAACCGTGCCGTTGGTGTTTGGATACTGGAAGAACACACCGAACACTGGTTTTGCGAAATCATACTTCGCCGGATCCATCACGATCATCTCAAAGCCCAGCGGCTCTGCACGAGTGCCGATAACCTCGATCACATGCGGGTGCATGTCCGGGGAAACAACAAACGCGTTTGCTTTGTTTTTGCAAAGAGAGTGCGCCATGAACATCGCTTCAGCCGCCGCCGTGCCCTCATCAAGCAAAGAGGCGTTGGCGATTTCCATGCCGTTCAGATCAGCGATCATCGTTTGGAAGTTCAACAGAGCTTCCAAGCGGCCTTGAGAAATCTCTGGCTGATAAGGAGTGTAGGCTGTGTACCACACTGGATTTTCAAAGATGTTTCTTTGAATCACAGTCGGAGTGATGGTGTCGTGGTAACCCATGCCGATATAGTTTTTGTAAACTTTGTTTTTGGAAACCATCTGTTTCAGATGATTCAAAAGACCGTGCTCAGAAATACCTGAGCCCACATCTGCGTAAGTGTGGGTTGTGCGGATTTGTGCCGGGATAACTTTGTCAGCCATTTGATCCAGGGAATTGAAACCCAGAGTTTTCAACATCTCGTGGATGTCAGAATCTGTAGGACCAATGTGACGGGGGATAAACTCATTCTTAGGAGAAAGATCAGCGATTTTCATTCACACCTCTATAAACGCCCCGAGACTAACATAACCACCCTCAAGGATGAAAGTTCTGCAACGAGAGCGCTTGAGCTAATGCGAGGCGAAATGGGTATATCTTAGGCTATTTTGGCGGCGGCCGCTCGGATTTTCTGCCCCCGGCGGAAAATGAGGGTCGCGATCAGGCAAAAGCCGAGCCCACCCAGGCTGACAGCAGGCCATTGGCCCCAGCTCCATAGCGTTGAGCCCACGTAAGACCCGAGACTTCCTCCGGTAAAGTAGGCAAAGATGTAAATCGTGTTCAGGCGGGAGTGGTACTCGGGCGCATGGCTAAACACGCGGGACTGATTGGAGATATGGGCCACCTGAATGCCCAGATCCAGCACCAAAACGCCCAGGATGATTCCTGCTACGAAGGTGGAGGAAAGCGCCAACAGGGCAAAGGCCCCCATGGAGCAGTAAAGACCCATACGGATGGTCGCCGCAGCGCCTTTTTTGTCGGCATAACGCCCGGCCAAAGGAGCAGCCAAAGCACCGATCATGCCCAGGGCGCCAAACAGGCCGATGGTTTTTGGATCATAGTTGAACGGAGCGGCCTCCAGCAGGAAGGTCAGCGTCGTCCAGAAAGCCGAGAACGTTCCAAACAAGATCGCGCCCATCAAAGCCGCTTCGCGCATGGTGGGAAGTTCACGGAAAAGTTTGGCGGTGGAAAGCAGAAGCTGTTTGTAGGTGCCCTTGAAGTTAGGTTCGGACATCGGCAGCACGAACTGTGACACGATGGAAAGAATCAAGCTGACCGAACCGGCAAAAATGAACACCGTCTTCCAGCCGAAGTACTGCGCAATGAAACCTGCAAGGGTTCTTGCCATCAAAGAGCCAATCAGAATTCCGGACAGAACGATGCCGACGACTTTGCCGCGCTCTTCAGGTTTGGCCAGGTTTGCCGCAAAGGGAATCAACACAGACTGGGACACGTTGAAGAAGCCCATCACACAACTGATCGCACAGAACACACCCAGGGTTGGACTGAATGGAAGTGCGATGGCCAGCAGGCCCGCCATGGTCATGGAGCCTTGGATCAGTTTACGGCGTTCAATCATGTCGCCCATCGGGACCAGGAACAAAATACCCAAGGCATAACCGATCAGGGTGAAGGCCGGAACCAAAGATACTTTGCTTTCTGTCACACCAAATTCACGCGCGAGAATCCCCAGCAGCGGTTGGTTGTAGTACATATTGCCCACAACCAGAATGCAGGTCAGGGTCATGAAGAAAACTTGTGTGCGAGAGAGGCCTTTTCCCATAGGGTCCTATAGGTAATTCATTTGAGTGTGATATTCAATCAATAGATACGAAAGTGATTTATTGTTGCGACATTATTGAGTCGCACTCTGATATCAGTTGTTTGGCAGATTTGCCTTTGTGGCAGGATTTACGCAGATCGCGAATCAGCTTCATTTTCCTGTCTTCGGATTTCAGCGCTTCGACGTTGTGAACAAAGCCATAGAAATCAGTTAACACCGCGCCTTGAATTTCTGCAGTGATAACCAGCTTATCTGTGGTGCTGACACCTTCAGGGTTTTGCTGGCGTTCTTTCAGGCGATCAATCTTGGTCATGATCTTGTGGGCTGGAACCATCAGGCGGTGAATGCGGCTGATATCATCGGTGATCAGACGGAAATCAGGATCCTGCAGGGCGCGGGTGCCTTGTTGCTGATAGTACTTTTCCAGATAGGCGACTTTGTTTTCTCTCAGTTGCTCGCGGTCCATGTGACTGGCATCACACAGCGACGGGCACAGCGGCGGCATATTGGCTTTTTCCAGCTTGCGCACCAGATCGCCGATCTCGGCACTCATCATCACAAACGACCTTGAAGTGTCGAAGGCTTTGCGGAAGTTTTCTTTGGAGGACGCGGGAATCAGCTCTTGTTCCGAGGCCGGATCAGCGGCTTTCAAATCCGGAGTCAAAGTGGCTTTGGCTACGGGGTAAGGTTTCTTTTGAACAGAGGTGGTGGTCGCGGGATCCTGAATCAGATAGTCGACCGTGTAGTAGGTGATGACAGCCATTCCGACAAAGGCGCAGGTCACGATCCCCAACGTGAAAAACATCAGATACTTCAATGTGCTGCGCAGAAACTTCATGAACAGAAAGCTAACAGAAGCCGTGGAATCTGTCAGCCTTATTGATCTCTTTCCATGGATTCATCGCCCACAGTCTCGTCCGGGGAAGGCAGCGCCTTCAAATTGCGTTTATTTGCTTCCTGGGTTACGGACCGGGCTGACTGTTGGTACAGATATCCGAACAGACCTCGGGCTTGTTCCACGATGGCGGCATCTTTGACGATCACGATCTGCTCGTTGTTGTTTTCAGCGTTTTCACTCGGATTAAAGGATGTTCCCAAAACAGCCGTCGAATCTTCAGGGAAGATAAACACCTTGTGATGAATTTTGGACGTGGTCTTCACGGCCGTACCATCTTCCAGCCGGAAGTGGCGTTCACCGTAAATCGCCGGCGCTGTGCGGATCTTGTCCTGAAGGTCCGTCACACCTGCGGCACCCAGGGCCTGCAGAATCGGAGCTTCCGCATCTGTCAGATACTTGCCCGAGGTCAGATCTTTTTTAAGTCCGGATAGCAGCAGGAACGCACTCCATTCACGCATGGCAAAAGGGGTGTCTCCGACCGAGCGGAATTCAAATTGGCCTTTTTCCTTCATATCACGGGCGGCACGTTCAATCAGCGCGCTTTGAATTTGCTTGGAAGAAAACGCAAAGTGCACAGCCTCAATCGGACCTTTGGAGTTTTGAATCAGCGGCACGAAAATGCTTTTGTTCACATCACCTTCACCGCCGTTGGGCGAGAATGACAGGACGATGTAAGAGGCTTCTTCATGCGGGCTTTTCTTTTCGCCCATGATTTTGTAACTGCCACTGATCGGGTACTGGCTTTGACCACGGATTTTGTATTCCAGGGTTTTCTTAAGCTCGGCCTTGGTGGCTTGTGCTGGCAAAGTGCCCAGGATCATCAAAGCATGATTGGCGTTCGGGATGGAAAACTCGTTGCGTTTTTCCGGTGGCAGATTCACCAGATCCCCTTCAGGACCGATGCAGCTTTGGGTGAAGTTGCCGGACAGGAACAGCACGGCGGCCTTTGGGCCAAACGGGTCGCGCAGAATGATCTTCTGATGATTCAGGCCCACGGATTTTACTGCGACCGTTTTAAAACTTTCACCTTCCAAAGTGGCAAGATCATCAAAGATGGCTTTCACTTCAGGACGGGTGTTGATCGTACCGGCATCAATGCCGCCAGTGACCTTCACACCTTTTTTCGTGTGCTGGTTTTTCAAAGCATCGGCGATTACTTTCAGATCGAAATCAAAAACATTGTACCAGATTTCCTGCTCGGCCCCGGTGATGAAGTCCACGACGACTTTGCGCAGGTCATCGCCCGGTAAGGTGCGGGTTTTGCCGTTGATGGTTTTTAGATGCGGGTGATTGATGAATAAACGCATGCCACGGAATCCCGGAGACCCACCCGGCAGATCCATTGTCAGGGGCTGGGACGGGCTTTCGTATTTAGCCAGTTGTTCGGCAAAGCGCGGGGTTTGCACCACGGTCTTCAGTTGGGTTTTAACTTCTTTTAAATAGGCGGCGTAGGCCTCGGGTGATTCACTTTGGGTTTTGGCCAACTTTGCCGTCGTGTCTTCAAGGATCGCGATGTATTCAGGATTTTTCTTCAGCAAGAACACCAACTGACTTTGAGTCAGGGGATTTTTCTGCTGAATGATGGATTCGTTCAGGGCCTTATAGAGGTCCTTTTGGGTCATGGTTTTGAAAGCCACATCAAAGATCCGGGCATAGTCATAGCTGTCGGCCAGGGCCGGGGCGACCAGGATCTGAAGAACGAATAAGCTAAAGAATAATAACTTCTTAACCATTCCCTGAAATACAGCAATTCCCCCGCCATTCGGAGGAAAGCTTATATTTGATATGGAACCCATAGGCCGGGGTTTGAGGGCCCAAAACCGTCACCGGGGGGCCTTTTAGGGAATAAAAAAACGGACCGAAGGTGGTTCGGTCCGTTTTAGGTTTTGGGTTTAGCGGATGAAAACTAGATCGCCAGACGGCAGGAAGCTTCCATCAGAATTTCACGACTCCACAGGGTCCATTTGGTTTCGTCCTCTTCTGTGCGCAGAACGCCGTCAGCGTAGGAACGGGACACGTTGGTTTCGTAAACTTCGATATAGAATTTGCCAGCGCCCTGATTGCGCACGCTGATTTGATAATTGTCGTAAGTGCCGATGGCAGCATTTTTACCGACAACAGTGGACACTTTCGTGTCGACCATCACTTCGTTGTTCACCGTAAGCTTGCAGAAAAGATCCTGAGCCTGAGCCGCCGCGCCAGACAACAAAACTGTAAGTGAAAGAAGCAGATGTTTCATAGTAGTCCCTCCCTAGATGTCTATTCATGCTGTCAGTGGCAAACACAAAGTGTCCACAGTTTATCGCGGAACAAGACAAAAGGTCCCAGAGCCACAAGATCAAGGACCGGGAAAAAGTAAGCAGGTACCTTTTGGGGGTTGGGAATAAAAAAAAGGAAGGCTTGGGGCCTTCCTTTTTTTGTGACTTAAGTTGTTTCGAGAGGAATTACTTCTTCTTGGAAACTTTCTTGGTCGTTTTTTTGGCGGCAGCTTTTTTTACTGTCGCTTTTTTCTTTGTTGTTGCAGCTGGTTTAGCAGCGGCTTTTTTGGAGGAAGCTTTTTTAGTCGTTTGTTTTTTGAACAAGGACTTTTCTAGCTTGGTCTTTTGAACGATGGCTTTCTTTTTGTAAGCCTGGATGTTTTTTTCCAGATCGTCCGCAGACTTTTTGATTTTGGAAATAGTGCTGTTCACTTCTTTTTCCAATTTCGCTTCGGAAGTAGAAAGAACTTTTACGATCTCCTGATATTTCTTCCAAGCCAGTTCGATCTTGTCTTCTTTTTCCTGATCAAAACGGCCTTTAAGCTCAGACTCTTTCTTTTTGATCTCGTCGCTCAGCTTTTGGAAGCTTTCAAGAAGGTTTTGAACGTTTTTATTGCCAGAAAGATTCTCTAGAATTTTTTGGAAAGCTGCAGTTGCCACAAGGTCTCCTTTGTTTACATTCCCAACATACACCCGCAAGAGGGGAATTCATAGCCCCTTAGGGTTATTTTGACGTAAAATTAATAGTTTCAAGCCACACTTCGCGCTGGGCAGAGAACTGACCAGAGAATTTTTCCAGCCCCTTTTCGCGCATTTGCATCGCGTATTCAGACATATAGGTCTTGATCGCGTCTTCATCCTTGAGGGTGTAAATGATTTTCACGTCTTTGCTGGACGCCTCCATGGCGCCGCCTTTACGCAAGCAAAGCTCCGCTTTGATAAAGCCCGGTAGAGCAAGTACTTCAGCGATGTGTTCGTTTTTAAGCCATTCGACGTACTCAGGGTATGTCTCCCAACGAACTGCCAGTTGAACGATATAGGTAACCATGACGCTCCTTAGAGAGTGAATTTAAAGTCCTTGATTAGCATGCCCGGCACTTTTTTGCCACCTAAAGCACGGCTTTCATAAGTGGAAACCATCGGGTCCACCTCTTGGAAGTCCGTCACGGCCAGCAGGTTTTCACCCAGGCAGTCAAACAGGCTTTCATCAAAACGCAGATCCGCGATCGGCGCCACGATTTCGCCGTTTTCCACCCAGAAACACGCATAACGGGTCATGCCGGTGATGCGCGCATTCAGGCGGTCGGACCAGTTCAGGTAATGCAGATTCGACAAATAGAGTCCCGTGCCTAGTTCTTTCAAAATGTCGTCTTTTTTCAAGGACCCCGGCAGGATCTCCATCGCGCGAGGACCTTCATAAGAATCCCCGGCGTTGCCTTCCACACCGTATTCCTTGGCTGAACGGCTGCTGATCACATAGCTGTCCAACTGGCCGTTGGAGATCAGCTTCAGCGTTTCCGGAGCCAGTTCCCCCAACGAGTTATAACGATGGGTCAGACCCATGGCATAGTTTTCACGCACACTGAAAAGCGGGGACAGGGACTTTTCCTTGTCCGCCAGTTTCATCAAAGCGCTGCCACCTTGTTTGTAAGCATTAAAGCTCAACGCCCCCCAAGAGAACATCGAAGCCAGTTCCGCCACCGCGCCCGGAGCCAGATAAGTGCGGTAAGCACCTGGCTGCAGGACTTTCTTAGGGCGATCCATCAAACTCAGTTGATTTTTACTTTGGGCAATATTCGCCGCAAACTCTTTTTGGTCCCAGTGAGTCCCGGCATAGATCGACTTCACGGCTTTTTCACCCATGTACAGGGAATAATCCACGAAGAAGTTTTCCGTCGCAAACCAGTGGCTTTGACCGGCCGAGTTTTTGTTCGCAGAAATGATCGGACCCGCACAGTAAAGACCGGCAAAGTCAGCACCCGTTGCCGGAGTGGTGATGGCCTTGATCACCTCTTCGTCTTTCAGCAAAGAGCCTTTAAACGTGCTGTCGCTGGTGCCGTTATTGACGATGGCCACCTGGTACGGATCTTCCGGCAGCAGAGCGCATTCCTGACGGGCTTGATCCAGCCAGAACTCGACACGTTTTTTGTCTTCATCGACTTCGCCCGTGATCGAGAAATTGATGTTCGCGGTCTTGCCGTCTTTTTGCAGAGTCAAAGTCAGAGAACGCTGTTCGACGTGCGTGTTCTGACGGACCTTGTTGGCGTTGAAACGCACGAACAGGGATTCTTCCGCGTGCAGATTCACGTTGGCAGCCTCATCTTTTTTCAGAAGTGACAAAAGGTGATCGGCCACGATGTTGAAGGACTGTTTGGTTTTTTCTGTAAAATTAAGCACCGAAAACCTCCACATCAGCAAACAGGCAGTAAGGTGTTGTGTGACCCACGCGGATCACCTGATTTGGTTCGCCTTTACCGCAGTAAGGGGAGCCAAAGGTCTCGCGAGTTTCACTGACCGCTTTCAGATTGTTCCAGAACTTCACGGTGGTGCCGCGATAGTTAGGGTTTTTCACGGTTTTCGTCAGTTTGCCGTTTTCAATCAGCTTCGCGTATTCGCAGCCGAACTGGAATTTGTTGCGATAGTCGTCAATTGACCAGGACTTGTTCGCCAGCATGAACACACCACGCTCGACAGAGGCGATCATGTCTTCCAGTTTGGAAGTGCCCGGCTCAAGGTTGATATTTGCCATGCGGTCAATCGGCGCCCGATTCCAGGAGGATGATCTGGAATTCGCCACACCCGGCAGATTCAGACGGCTTTGGGACTCAAGTCCGCCAAGACCGCGCACCAACAAGCCGTTGTGAATCAGGAATTCTTTGGTGGCTGGATGACCGGAATCATCAAACGCGTAAGAGGCCAAGGCATCTTCGATGGTCGGATCGAAAGTCACGTTCATCAGTTTGGAACCGTACTGCAGGTGTCCGAAGTCTTCAGGTTTTACGAAGCTCCAGCCGGCATAGTTTCTTTCATCACCCAAAATACGGTCATATTCCAGCGGGTGACCGATGGATTCATGCACCTGCAAAGTCATCTGGTCTGGAGCCAGCAACAGATCCATGGACGTGTCCGGGCAGTTGTCGGCAGAAAGCAGTTCCACGGCTTCTTCCGCCAGTTTTTTGGAACGCTCCAGGATGGAAGCACGGTCAAAGACCTCGGCCCCCACCTGAAGACAGCGGGCCAAACCACCGCTGTCGGAACGGGACTGGGTTTCGCCACCGGCAGCGGCTGTTGCCGAGAAGTCCGTGTTCACGATCGAGAAGCTTTGTTCAAAGTCGGAACCCGAAGATGTCACCGTGTGGAAATGAGTTTCCACGATCATCGCCGTGGCGG
Source organism: Bdellovibrio sp. BIS2 (assembly GCF_055398295.1). Lineage (NCBI taxonomy): Bacteria > Pseudomonadati > Bdellovibrionota > Bdellovibrionia > Bdellovibrionales > Pseudobdellovibrionaceae > Bdellovibrio > Bdellovibrio sp. BIS2. Next base: position 654,488 of record NZ_AP035879.1, read on the forward strand.
AACGGCTGACGATTTTATCGGAAACTTTCATGGCGCGGGTTGCGTCCACGAAAATGTCCGAGATCTCTTTGGCCGAGAAGGAGTCCAGAGGTTTTACCACCGGGGACTTGTAAGTTCCTTTGGCAATCGGGCGCTGGTCCACAGAGAAGTTGTGAACTTTGTGCGAGCTGGCCGCTTTGGCCATCAGGATGGCTTTATCCAAAGCGCGCTTGATCCCGGAGCTGCTCAGGTCACTGGTACCGGAAAAGCCAAAATGGCCCTCGACCAAAACCTCGACCATGACACCTTGATCGAAACTGATCACGTTACGGTCCGGCTTTTCATCGCGAACCATGCGGTAGGTGGTTTTTTCAGTCACGTGACGCAAACTGACCCAGTCAGCGGATCCTTTGAGCGTGTGGAGGGTTCTTTGCAAATCCATTAAAGACCTCTTTTCCGAGTAGAATTAAGCACTTCCAATAACCAATCATGCCCCAAAAGACAACCTCGAAGGGCCGTTTGTGAAAAGTCTTATCGACCGATACCCGACGGGGCGAGGGTGCCTGAAGGGGGGCCAGAATGGGTTGGCAAGGGCTTTGCTTTATACGTTTTCAGGGAGGTTGCTGGTGTCATAAGGAACCAGCACATACAAGGGGATGGATATGAGAGTTCTTCTGGCACTTCTAGCAACAGGTTTCATGGTGATGGTGACTTACTTGGGTCCGGCGAATGCTTCGACTTTGGCGACTCCAAGCTGCAAGATGACTTCCGAAGGTATCTTTGAGGGCTCTTGGGTGAAGCACCGTATCGTGGTGAACGAAGATGTTGTTTACGGTGCGAATGACATGGATTCCATCCTGTCCCAGCTTGATTCCTTGCGTGATCAGGGCCTTTGCCATTAAAGTGGCAGGGCTTTGAGCCGAAATGACTTTTTAACCCAGATTTGGAAGCCCTATCCCGCAATGCCTGAAAATGCTCAGGCGGCCGGGCGCATTTATCAGATCGAACGCGAAGGCGACGCTTTAAAGCTGGTCCTGCACCGCGATTCCGAAACTCACAAAATCCATTTTGAAAAAGCCCCGAAGCACTCTGAATTTTTGATTGAGGGTGACATCGTTGCCGTTGTTTCGGCCACTGAAGTGGTGCTGCTGGCGCCGCAAAAGCAATCCCTGCCGAATCGTTCCTATAACAAGGAATTGACTCAAAATTGGGGCGCCTACCTGCAATCTTTACGTGAATTCTTTGTTTCTAAAGGCTTTGTGGAATTGAAGACGCCGTCGCTGGTGGTCTGTCCGGGGACGGAACCCAGTCTGGATGTTTTTTCCACGAACTTGAAGATCGGTTCGCGCCAGCAGAAATTGTTTTTACCCACAAGCCCTGAACTGCATTTGAAAAAGGCTTTGGCATTGGGGGCAGAAAAAATCTTTGAGCTGGCTCCGTGTTTCCGTAACGGCGAAGTTACTGAAAGACATCAGCCTGAATTTTTGATGCTGGAGTGGTATCGTGCGTATGCCTCTTTAAAGTTGATTAAAGAAGACACCGTCAAACTGGTCAGCCATCTGGCGCAAGCGATGAAAGTCGCAGGCCCAGTGAAGGTGACTTCATATTCCGTGGCCGAGCTTTTCAAAGTTCACTGTGGTTTTGAATTGAAGCCGGACACGTCCAAAGAGGAGCTGAAAACGCTGGCGGAAAAAATCGGTGTCGATGTTCGCAGCGCTGAAAGCATTGATGACTATTTCTTTCTGATCTTCATGGATAAAATCGAAAGCCAACTGCCTGCCGATGAGCTGGTGTTTGTCGAAAAGTATCCTCCGTATCAAGCCGCTCTGGCACGTTTGACATCGGATGGCTGGGGCGACCGCTTTGAGGCTTATTGGAAAGGCATGGAGCTTTGTAATGCCTTCCATGAGCTGAACGACCCGACGGTGCAGCGTCTGCGTTCCCAGGAAGACCTGCAGAAGAAATCTGAAATGCACAAGGAGCCCGTCAGTCTGGATGATGAGTTCTTCCAGTGCCTGGAGGCTGGACTTCCACCTAGTGGTGGCATCGCCTTGGGCGTCGAACGTTTGTTCATGGCCTTGCTGGGGCTGCAAAATATCTCGGACCTTCGTTTGTTTCCTCAACAGAATTAAGTTCAGTTTTATTATTTCTAATTAAGCTCAGTCTAGTTCGGGCCCCAAAGGACTGCCCATCTTTACTGTTCTTTGTCAGTCTTTCAGAGCGATTAATGTGGATTAACTTCCAACAGAAAACTCAATACGAAGGAAAGGACAGAGAATGTTTTCCAAAAATTCTCGAGTGAAAATGGTCGCCGGAATGGTGACGGCAGTGACAGGGACAGCACTTTTAATTTCAGCTTGCAGTGGCGGGGGATCTAGCAGTCCTTCGGAAGACTCTGCATTGGTGATCAGCGGTGGTTTTTCAGGCGTCAGCTTGCAGTCTATGCAAAAGCCGATGGCAAAAGCCGGTGATCTGACGACCTTTGCTGCTTCGGATTACACCGTGATCTGCGCGATGATGGTGGAACCTTTTACTGCGGGGCACAGTGCTCTTTCTGATGATGGAACTTTCTCTTTGTCCATCACGGGCGGTGCGGGTCAGCCGATTGGCTGTATGATTGTTAAATCAGGCAAGCGTGTTGCTGACTTCGAGTTCACTGCGGAAGAAGCCGGGATGACGGGTGCGACCGGTGGTTCCGGCCTTGCCGTCAATCAAGGTGCGACGACCATTCAACTTCCGACGGATTTGTCCATCTCAGATGCCAAGGTGTCTGTGCCGGTGGCAAATATCACGCAGAATTCTTCTGTGGCTCCGTCCGTTGTTTGGGCCGATCCCACGGGGACCTGGAGCATCACCGGTGCTTGTGAAACATCTTTGAATCAAAACGGTATTCCAGTGACAAGCTGTAACGGGGCCCAGAGCGCCGAAGACATTCCAACATCGGTTTATCTGAAGCAGTTGCAGGCGACTAAAGCAGGTGCCACTAAAACGGGTCTTTCTGTTTGGAAAGATGCCGCGGCTCGCACGGCGTGCGGTGATAAAGAGGGCATCACTCTTGATGGCGGCTGGACAGCGACAGGCGGCTGGGCTGGTGCAATGACCGGCGGTGTGTCCATGGATATCAGTGACACCACGAAACTTGGCACACTGACGACAAAGGCCAAGGCCCGAATGCATCCTGATCATACCAACACCATGACTGCAGTTTGCGGTAAAACCACAAAAACGGGCGGCGGTGCGATCGTTTCCGGTACCACACTTTGCAGCGAAGTTGACTTCTCTGGCGGTGGCTGGGGCATGAGCGAAGACGCCTGCAAACTTTATTGTGTGATGGGCGCATTGAGCAACGGCGGCGACAATCCAGACTTCGACTGGGGTGCTGCAACTTGCAAAAAACGCTACAGAGTCTTCTGGGAAAACAACAACGAACTGTCTTCGGATAAAGACTACAACAATGGCAACGGCAATCAGGCCGGTGTTTTCTCTACAGGCACTTGTTCTGACACGTCCTTCGACGGATGCCGTGACACGGGTTCCGGCAAGGTTCTGTTCCAGATGGAAAAAGCCCAGGATCAATTCATGCTGGGTGAACTGTTCATCATCGGCAACGTAGGTACAGTGATGGAAAATCATCACTTCAACTCGACCTTCCCGAATGCGGACCGCACCGGAACGATCACTTGCGGTGGTACTTACATCGACAAGATGACGATGACCCAAATCAGTGCGACAACAGCGTCCGTGACAGTTGAGAACAACTTTGTTGCTGATCTTTCAAATCCGGCAGAGTGTGCGACTAACGAGCACTTCTCTAAAAATGCTGATGAAGAACGCAGCATGACCCTGAAGCTGGTAAAACAGTAGATTGCAAGATCAATAGGAGAATTCCTGATAAGCCCCCGCAGAAATGCCGGGGGCTTTTTTTATTCCCTACATACATAAGTCTTGAAGTGCCTTAGATTGAAACACTCGTGCGCATTTTCAGAGGGTTCGCGGAACATCTCTTTGAAAACTAGAATTACCGTCACGTAACTCTGTTAAGGCCTCGTAAAAATAATGCCGAAAAGTATCCTATGAAAACACGCAAGAGGGTACGTAGTGGGATGTTTTTGTGGTTGTTCTTATTTGGGCTGCAGGCCGTCGCATCTCCAACCACCCTGAATTATCAGGGACGTATTCTAAAAACAGATGGAACTCCGCTGGAGTTCAATAATGTCAGTTTCGCCTTTGAAGTCACCAACGTCAGCGGTTCCTGCATTTTCTATCGTGAGCAACGAAATGCCGTCAACATGCAGGGATCCAAAGGGGTCTTTGATATTCCGATCGGTGAAGGCACCAAGTTGTATCCAAGCACTCCCGGTTACAGTTTGCGTGACGTATTTAATAACTCCATTGAACATGATTGTGACGGCGGCGCCAAGTACACTCCTTCTCTGGATGAAGTGCGTATTTTGCGCGTGCAATTCCATGATGGTGTGGGTTGGAAGGCCATCACACCGAATAACACCATTCGCTCTGTTCCTTTTGCCAACTACGCATATTCCGCCGCCAAACTGGGCGACAAAAGTGAAACTGACTTTGTCTTGAAGTCCTCCGTCAGCACCTGTGCTGCCGGTCAGTATCTGACTTTCAACGGGACCGCCTTTGTCTGTCAGAACGATGCGGGTGGGGCCGGGATGGTTTCTGACGTGAATGTCAGCGCGCCACTGGTCAAGGGCGGTACAGCCAGCATCCCGGTGATTTCCTTGAACGTGGGCACGGCGGCGGGCGCTGTCGCGGCTGGCAATGATGCCCGTTTTTTGAATGCTGAAAAGATCCGCGGGCTGGATGTCAGTGCAACGGCGCCGACGACGGGGCAGGTTTTGAAGCTGGATGGGGCCAACACCTGGGTGCCTTCGACGTTGGGCACAGGTGATGTTTCCGGCTTGAGTGCTGCTTTGAACAATAAAATCGATGCGACAATGTTCCCGGCGTCCTGTACGGCGGGACAATCACTGGTGTTTGTAACTCCGGCAAACAAGTTTGATTGTTATAGCATTTCCATCACCGAGGCCCAGATCACGGGCACGATTGCCGGTTCAAAGATTTCCGGCGATATCAGTGGCAAGGCCAGCGGTCTGACCGCGACTCTGCCGGTGGCGCAAGGGGGAACCAACAGCAGCACGGCATTGAACGACAACCGCATCATGATTTCAAGTGCGGGTAAAATTGTGGAAGCTCCAGTGATGACTGACGGTCAACTGTTAATCGGTAAGACCGGAGATGCCCCTCAAGTGGCCAATCTGGTGGCGGGTTCGGGTGTGACGATCGCCAATAATCCTGGCGGGATCACAATCAGTGCGACGGGTGCTGGGGGCACAATCACAAGTGTCACGGCGGGCACCGGACTTTCTGGCGGTGGCAACTCAGGTGGAGTGACTTTGAATCTGGCCAACACCGGCGTGGGCGCGGGCACCTATGGAACGGCGACGAAAGTTCCGCAGTTGGCAGTGGATGCTCAAGGCCGCCTGACGTCCGTGTCAGAGGTGACTATTTCCGGTGTGGCTCCGGCGGGTACTGCGGGGGGCGATCTGGGGGGAACTTATCCCAACCCGGATGTTGTAAAACTACGTGGCAAAACTATTTCCGCGACAGCGCCGACTGCGGCTGGGCAAGTGCTGCGCTATGATGGCACCGGGTATGTTCCCAATTTCCTAAGTCTGGCGGACATTCGTTCGACGGTGACTCCGGCCAATACCATCTTTCCTTCCACCGCTTGTACGGCCGCGCAAACTTTGACTTGGTCTTCGCTGACGGATTCTTTCACCTGTCAGTCGATTTCGATCACGGAAGCAAATATCTCCGGAACGATTGCGGCAGCAAAAGTGGACTTTGGTTCCCAGTCGGCCGGTACTTTCTTTGCGGCACCGGCAGGGGCGACCGGGGCTCCTGTATTCAGAGCTTTGGCTTCCACGGATCTTCCGGCGGGGGCATACGACAGTTCCTATTTCAAACAAGGTGGCAACAGCTTTGGAACAACGGCTGTTTTGGGTACCAACGACGCCAATAGCCTGGGATTTGAAACCAATGGTACAACTCGCATGACGGTGAGCTCTGCCGGAAACGTGGGGATCGGCATGACTCCCGTCCATGTTTTGGATGTGAGCGGTTCCACCATCAACATGGGGCGCTTCACCTCCAGTGATACCGGCGGTTCGCGTCTGGCATTGGCGTCGTCAAGTGCTGGAGGCAAGACCTGGAATTTGGTTTCGACGGGGTCTGGCAGTGCTGGGGGCGCTGGTTCTTTGGTCTTTGCAGACTTTTCCACGAGTGGTTCGGGTCAGTTTATTTTCAAGTCCGACTCTTCGGTGGGGATAGGGACTGTCAGTCCTGCAAGCACGGTGCATGTTCTGAAAGCTCAGAACGCCACGACCGAATTGCGTGTGGAAAACAACATGGCTGCCGGGAACACCTCGGCGCAGGCAACCGTGCAATTGGTCGGAACGGGTGTTAGCGGGCAGCTGTCCGTATATCCGAATGATCACACTTCGGCGCAATATCAGGACCGTTTGGTTTTAGCTTCAAACAGTTCCGCTACCAATGGTTTGCTTTTGACTACCAACACCGTGGCACCTATTGACTTTGCTGCCAACGGAAGCACGACTCCACACATGCGTGTGAATTCTGACGGGAATGTGGGAATTGGTGTCGCGACCCCAACAAAAATATTGCACCTGCAAAAGGATCAAGGCGCTGACACAGCCTTGTTAATTAAAAATACAAGCACCGCGGATCTGGCCATGGCCGCTGTGGATCTGGAGTCTGACGGCAACGGAGCGCAGCTGATCAGTTATGGTACGGGAGTGACTGGGAACTGGGGGGGCGGCACTATTCCCAAAGCGGATTCTGTGATGCTTCGTACTTACACGACCAATCCCGCGGCAAACTTCGGTGTCGGGACGGGCAGTGCGCATCCGTTGCACTTGGTGACCAGTGATATACCCCGTATGACTGTCACTGCCACTGGAAGTGTCGGGGTTGGATCGACCTCTCCAATTTCCAAATTCTCGGTCGCGGACGCTTATCTGGGGGGCACGGACAATACGGGTCTGGGAATTTCTGTTCTGGGCGCGGCCAATGACATTGCCGGGATCACGATTTGGGACCGCGACGAGGACAGTGGGACCATCAACGACGGGGATGCTACGATTTATTTTGGTGACGACATCCAGGACAGTTTGCGGTTTGCCTACAAAGGTTCCGGTTTGGCGATGTCCGAAAAAATGCGCATCACCAGCTCCGGGAATGTCGGGATCGCAACGATATCTCCGGCTTACCCGTTGGATGTGGCGGGTTCCCTGCGCGGCACCACAGTGATCAATGGCGGATTTGATTTTGTTCTGGGAACCAACAATCAGGTGGATCGTGGAAACACCGGCAGCTCTCGCGCGCTGGTGAAAGACACGGGGGCGACTTTGCATCTGAACTATCAGGGTGATTTTACCGGGGGCGTTCAGGTGGGTAGTCTGCTGCGACCTCGCACGGACAACGCCTTTGATCTGGGTACCACCACGTATCGCTGGAAGGCCGTTTATGCGGTGAACGGAACCATCCAGACTTCAGATCAGCGTTTGAAGACCGAAGTGCAGGACCTTTCGCAGGGCCTGGATTTCATCCTGTCTTTGCAGCCGAAGTCCTACAAATGGAAATCAGACCGCGACAAAGCGAAAGCCAAGACACATTGGGGTTTCATGGCGCAGGAGCTGGAATCTGAAGTGAAACGATCCACAGCGAGTGATGCTCCGGTGGGTCTGATCCATCATGAGTTGGAGTCTGACTATTATGGAGTGAACTATTCAGAGTTGCTGGCTCCGGTGGTGAAGGCCTTGCAGGAACTTTATCTGAAACTCGTTGGCGTCAGCGACCGTATGGATCAGCTTGAGAAGGAAAATCAGAACCTGAAAAACGAAAATCAGGAAATCAAATCCTATCTGTGTGCGAAGGATCCTCAGGCTCCGATCTGTAAATAGGGCCGAGGGTCTTGTTCTGAGACTTACATCTGGGAAAGCAACCGCAAAACGTTCGAAATATGAGTAATTCCCAAGTGTTGGGGCTTTCGTTCCGAGACATAACTGCCGATAAGAAAGTATGGAAAATACGGCACGTCTCGGAATATTTCTTTGGGTCATCTTGTTATCTCAAAGCCTTTTTGCGTCGCCTAAAACCCTGAACTATCAAGGTCGAATCCTGCGCAGTGATGGAACTGCATTAGAGTACAACAACGTCAGTTTTGCTTTTGAGTTCACCAACGAAACGGGCACATGCGTACTTTACCGAGAACAAAGAAACACCATCAATATGCAGGGATCCAAAGGGGTGTTCGATATTCCTATTGGAGAAGGCACAAAACTTTACCCTTCCACCATCGGCTATTCCCTGCAGGATGTATTTAACAATTCCATCACTCATACCTGTGATGGTGGTGCCACTTACACTCCCGCTGTGGATGCGCTCAGAGTCTTACGAGTGCAGTTTCATGACGGCAGCGGTTGGAAGGCGATCACTCCCAACAATATCATTCGCTCTGTTCCTTTTGCCAACTATGCTCACTCGGCGACTCTTTTGGGTGACAAACTGCCAACGGATTTTGTTCTTAAGAATTCCATTTCAACTTGTGCAAGCGGCCAGTATCTGACCTATGATGGCGCTGATTTTGTCTGTCAAAACGATGCCGGTGGAGCTGGCATGGTGTCGGATGTAAACGTCACCGCGCCGTATTTGGCGAAGTCCGGAACCGCCAGCATCCCGGTGATTTCTGTCAACGTCGGAACAGGTGCAGGCACTTTGGCTGCCGGGAACGATGCGCGCTTTCTGAACGCAGAAAAGATCCGGGGACAGGATGTCAGTGCGACTCTTGCAACCTCCGGCCAGGTTTTGAAGATGAATGGTTCCAGCACCTGGGTGCCGGCGACCTTGACCTCTGCTGATATTTCCGGATTGACGACATCTTTGAATAACAAAATTGATGCGACGATGTTCCCGACATCCTGTACGGCGGGACAGTCCCTGGTGTTTGTGACCCCGGCGAACAAATTTGATTGTTACAGTATTTCGATCACGGAATCCCAGATCACGGGTTCTATTTCAGGAGCGAAGATTTCTGGGAATATTTCCGGTAAAGCCGCAGGCATTAACGGCGTGCTGCCGGTCAGTGAAGGCGGTACCGGAAGTGGTGTGACCTTGAACAACAACCGTCTGATGGTTTCGTCAGCGGGCAAAATTGTTGAAGCCGCCGCTTTGACCGATGGACAGATTCTGATTGGAAAAACGGGAGATGCTCCGCAAGCTGCCAATATTCAGGCGGGATCCGGTGTCAGTATCACTAACGGGGCTGGTGGGATCACGATCAGCGCCACCGGTACTGGCGGCACTATCACGGGCGTCACTGCCGGGACCGGCTTAAGTGGTGGCGGCAGTTCGGGCAATGTGACTTTGAATCTGGCGAACACAACCGTAGCTGCCGGAACTTATGGGACTGCGACCAAAGTTCCGCAAGTGGTGGTGGATGCTCAAGGCCGCCTGACCTCGGTGACCGAAGTCACAGTTTCTGGAGTCACCCCAGCAGGGACAGCCGGTGGAGACTTAGGCGGGACTTATCCGAATCCGGATGTGGTAAAACTGCGAGGTAAATCCATTTCGGCAACGGCTCCAACTGCGGCCGGACAGTTGTTGCGCTATGATGGAACCAACTATGTGCCTAATTTCCTGAGCCTTGCCGACATCCGTTCAACCGTGACTCCGGCCAACACTATTTTCCCGGCAGCGGGGTGTGGTGCAGATAAAACTTTGAACTGGTCTGTTCTGACCGACACCTTCACTTGCCAAAGCATTTCGATCACCGAAAGCGGAATCTCGGGCACAATTGCTTCTGCGAAATTGAATTTCGGCACACCGGCAGCAAAAACATTCTGGGCGGCACCAACTGGTGCAGCGGGTGCTCCGAGCTTCAGAACCCTGGCCGCTGCTGATTTGCCAACCAGCGGAGTTTCTGCCGGAACTTATTCTTCAGTGACTGTTGATATCTATGGACGAGTGACGGCCGCGACAAGTCCCACGACGGCCGCCGGCTACGGAATTACGGATGCCTTTATTCAGAATGGGAACTCTTTTGGGGCGACAGCCGTGCTGGGTACCAACGATGCGCAAAACCTCCAGTTTGAAACGGGGGGTGCAGCTCGCATGACGTTGCTGACAACCGGAAATGTGGGTGTTGGTACGGCAGCTCCTTCAACACTGCTGCACATCAGCCGCAGTCTGCCGGATGGAACAAATCCGTTGGCCGTTTTTGAAAACACCAATTCCACGATTTCGGGTCTGACCACTTTTGCGGCGCTGGCTCCGAACATTGGCGACACCTACAGTAAAACAAATATCATTGTCGGTAAAGCGCACAGCAACTATCAGGCGGGAAGCATCGAGTACAACTACAACTCGAGTGATTCAGCGCAAAGACGCTTAAGTCTGGGGCATAAAGGTTATTCTCCGAACTTCCATATCACTGAACCGGGCAACGTCGGGATCGGGACCACAAGTCCTACGGCGGATCTGGTTGTGACCGACGGTGGAACGGCGGCACCTTATGTGTCGGTGGATAAGCTGGCGGTGATCGGGAACTCGAACACCGTGTTGCAAGTGACGGCTCCGAACACGGCGGCTTCAGCTTTGTATTTCTCTGATCCTGACAGTCGTGATCCGGGGGGGATTTCTTATTCGCACACGAATGATCAGATGTCCTTCAGAGCAGGGAACGCCTTCCATATGTTCCTGGGAAGCACGGGGTATGTGGGTATCGGAACATCTGCGCCAGAGACGGATCTTCACGTTTATAGTGGAGGTAACAGCGGGGCCTTGCATCCCCAGCGTGCCGGGATTATTGCTGAGGCTGAAGGTGCTGATGTCGGCGCAAGGTTTGCGGCCCGCCATTACGGTCCGACGGAAGTGCCGATGTTTATCGCCTATAAAGCCAAAGGAACAAAGGCGGCCCCAACTGCGGTGACCAATGGTATGGGCCTGCTGGCTTTGGTTCCAGCGGCCTATGATGGCACGAACTGGGTGAACAGCAATGGTTCAACGGACTCGATGACGGTGCTGGCAACGGAAGACTGGTCAGCAACTGCGCGTGGAAATAAGATTAACTTTACGACTGTGGCCAATGGGACCACTCAAGGTCTGGTTCGCATGACGGTCGATCAAACAGGGCGTGTCGGGGTGGGAACTTCGGTTCCATCGACTCACCTGCATGTGAATTCCGGCGATCCCTATTCGATCATCACCAATCAAAGCACCGCGGCTGGAGGTCAGGCTTGGCGATGGTATTCTTCTTCCACGGGGGCTCCACTGGGTGCCAATGCCATGTGTTTCGGTATTGGAACTTGTCTGTTCACCTTGAGAACCGATGGGACCGCGACTTTGGCGGGGACTTTGACTCAAGGGTCTGACCGTCGGCTGAAGCGTGATATCGCAAACATCGATCATGCTTTGGATTCCATCCTGCAAATCAACGGGGTGACTTATAACTGGATTGATCCGTCCAAGGGAGACAAACGAGATATCGGTCTGATTGCCCAAGAGGTCGAAAAAGTCTTCCCCGAAGTCGTCAAGACAGATTCAAAAGGCATGAAATCCGTGGCCTATCAGAATCTGGTGTCTCCGATCATTCAGGCCATCAAAGAGTTCTATTCTCAGTGGCAGACGGACTCTCAGGCGTTGCACGCAAAAGTGAATCAGCAGGAGCAGGAAATCAATGCGCTGAAAGAAGAAAATAAAGCGCTTAAGTCGCGCGTGGATCAAGTCGACATGATGAAGAAAGCACTTTGTTCCAAGGACGCTTCCCTGGATTTCTGCTCAAAGTAAGTTTGCTACTTGCTGCCGCCCAGAACTTTCTGAATCCACGGAAGGGCGTGGGAAACGGCAGCGTATCCACCGACCGAAGACCCTTTGGCGCGGAATCCTGAACAGGCTGAACCCCAACTGACGACGCCGACTTGAATGGCCCGGCCGTTCTGCTGCAGGAACACGGGGCCCCCGCTGTCGCCGGGACAGGACGACTGTTGATGCTTGAAAGTGTCAATGCAAAGTGTTTCCGGTCCCAGCTCATAGCTGCGTTTTTTGGGGAAATCATCCAGGGCGCACTGAGCCCGGGGAAGCAACGGGGCTTCCAGTTTTTTAAGCTGGGCGCTTTCTTTCAGTCCCTCGTTATCTGTTAGACCCCATCCCGTGATCACAACTTTTTGGGTTGAATCACCCAAGTCCACAGTATTCAAGTCAACGGGCCGGATATCGGTGACCGTTTCAGAAAGTTCAATCAGCGCCAGATCGGATTTTGGCCAGTTGAAATCAGGATGAACTTTGATTGAGCGAATCTTCAACGAACGAGCATCCTGGCCGGATTGGGTGATGCCACCAATAAACAGCATCAATTTGGCGGGAGCGACCACCCGCTGGCGGGTTTCTGATTCTTCTTCCAGCACACAGTGTGCGGCCGTCAGCACCCAGCGGGGGGCAATCAAGCTGCCACCACAGTGATGTGAAACATAGTTTTCCTTGGGATCATTAAACCAGATATTGACCATAAACGGGAATTCACCCGCCGACGCAAACTCACCGCCAATGATGGCACTTTCGCCGTCCGTCGCGAGCGTCAATGATTGCTGCACCGGCTGGCAAGAAACCAGAGCCAGGCTTAAAAATAGAATGGTGAAATAAGGATGAAACCGGAACATGTGTCATGTCATATTCGAGTCTTGCTTGGACATCACATGAAATAGTTGGGATGGCGTAGGACTTGTATATTTTTCCAAATCAATCCTGCAAGCCCTGAACCTAAGTCTTAAATTGAGAGTCTGGCATTCCACAATCTCCCATCAGTCTTTCCTTATCCTTACGGTGTTGACTCGCTTGTGAGTGAACGATGCAATAAAGCTGATGAGATTTAGAATGATAAAACCACAGGCTCTAATTTTACTTCTGACTCTGACCTGCACACCCGCCTTGGCCGCAAATGTTTACACGTTTGCAGACTGTCTGGAACTGGTGAAAAAGAACAACGCCGAGCTCATCGCCGCCGAACAAAGTCTGGAATCAGCCCGGTACAATCTGAGCGCTTCTTACGGCAACTATCTGCCCCAAATCTCGGCGAACCTGGGATACCAAAAGGGTGAAACGGATCAAGTGGAAAGCGAAGGTTATTCGGCGACTTTGAATGCCACTCAAAATGTTTTTAACGGATTTTCCGATATGGCGAAGGTCTCTGAAAACGAGGGCAAGCTGAAGGTGGCGGAGGCCAGCCTGCGCACCGTGAAGGCCAAGATCAGCTACGATTTAAAATCCGCCTTCGCCAATGTCATTTATGCCCAGGAGTCTTTAAAGCTGACCCGAAGTATTCAAAAACGACGGGCAGACAACCTGAACATGGTCGAACTGCGCTTTCAAAGCGGGCGCGAGAACAAAGGTTCAGTGCTGCTGTCCAAAGCCTACCTGAAACAAGCCCAGTTGGATGTGCTGAAAGCCGAAAACTTCTTTAACACTTCTCGCAGCTCTCTGATTCGTGTGACGGGTTTAAGCCCTGACGCAGAATTTGAAGTTCAAGGCAAAGCCCCGGAAAGCAGTCCCTTATCTGTGACTCCATCCTTTACAAAGCTTGCAGAACAAACTCCGGAACACCAACAGGCCCAAGGGCAGATTCAAAGTGCCGAAGCGGGATTAAGCAGTTCCAGGTCTGAATTTTTACCATCATTGGATTTAAGCGGCTCTGTGGGTAACACGGGGGAAAGCTGGTATCCGGAGCGTGATCGCTGGAGTGTTGGAGCCACCTTGTCCTGGTCTCTGTTTTCGGGTGGCAAAGACTATTTCACCAATAAGAGCGCCTTCGCGCAAAAGCTGGTCGCCGAAAATACCTGGAAGAACTCAGAACTTGAAATCATCGTGAAGCTTCGTCAGGCCTTTGCGGAATTCACGGAAGCGGTAGAGCAGGTCAAAGTCAGTGATGCCTTCGTCGAAGCGGGCAGCGTACGTGCCGAAATCGGGCGCAGTAAATACAACAATGGGCTTACGACCTTTGATGATTGGGACAAGATTGAAAATGATCTGATTTCCTATCAAAAGGATCAGACCCTGAAACGTCGTGATAGGGTGGTGGCGGAAGCCAACTGGGAAAAAACACAAGGTGTAGGAGTGCTGCCATGAAATCATCAAAGAAACTAAGCTGGATCCTGGGGGGCCTTATCGTCGTTGTTGCAGCGGGCTTTTACCTTTGGAAAAAGGAAGACGGAAATGCTCCGGTCTTTCGTGAAATCCCTGTCATCGCAGGTGATTTGGACGTGACGATTCTTTCCACGGGCACGGTGCAGCCGAAAAACCGTCTTGAAATCAAAGCCCCGGTGGCGGGCCGCATTGAACAGATTCTGGCGAAAGAAGGCCAGCAGATCCGCAAAGGTCAGATTCTGGCATGGATGAGTTCCACTGAAAGAGCGGCGATGTTGGACGCCGCCCGCGCACAAGGGGCTGAAGAATACAAAAAATGGTCTGAACTTTATCTGGCAACCCCGGTGATTGCGCCGATTGCAGGTACTCTGATCCTGAAGAATGTTGAACCGGGACAGACCTTCACGAACACCGACGCGATTTTTGTGATGTCCGATCGCCTGACTGTGAAGGCCCAGGTGGATGAAACCGATATCGCGCAAATCAAGCTGAAAGAAAAAGCCACCATCGTATTGGATGCTTATCCGCAAAGCCCGTTACCCGCGACGGTGGATCAGATCGCCTTTGATGCGACCACGGTCAATAACGTCACCACGTATCTGGTGGATGTGATTCCTGATAACACTCCGGACTTTATGCGAAGCGGGATGACGGCGAATGTGACCTTCACGATCGCATCCCAAAAAGGTGTCCTGCTGGTGCCAAGTGAAGCCTTGCGGGTCAGTCAGGGGCGCACTGAAGTTCTGGTGAAAGTGCCAGGTTCCAAGCCGGCTCCGCGCGAAGTGCGCACCGGCATCACCGATGGCCGAAACACCGAAGTGGTGGAAGGTTTGGTTGAAGGTGATGTGGTATTGGTGACGCAGTTCAAGCTGGGGGAAAAATCTTCGGGAGGCTCCAATCCATTTGGTCCTCCGTCAGGTCCGCGCCGGGGTCGTCAATGATTGATATCAAAGGCATACGCAAATCCTATCAGATGGGCGACACGAAAGTGGACGTTCTTAAGGGCATCAGTCTGAAGATTGAGCGCGGGGATTTCGTGGCCATCATGGGGCCTTCAGGTTCCGGCAAATCAACCCTGATGCACATTCTGGGGTTGTTGGATGTTCCCAGTGAAGGCAGTTACAACCTGAACGGCCGTGAAGTGGCGGATCTCAGCGAAGACGAGCTGGCTATTGTTCGTCGTGAAGAAATCGGTTTTATCTTTCAGCAGTTCAACCTGCTTCCGCGTATGGAAGCCTGGCAAAACGTGTCCCTGCCGCTGATTTACAGCGAGGATGGGTTTAGCTATGACAAAGCTCACACGCTTTTGGACAAGGTCGGTTTGGCCGAAAGAATTCATCACAAATCCAACGAACTGTCCGGGGGACAGCAGCAGCGTATCGCGATTGCCCGGTCCCTGATTAACAATCCCCGTATTATTTTCGCCGATGAACCAACAGGAAATCTGGATTCAAAAAGCGAAAAAGAAATCATGCAGATTCTGCACAAGCTGAATGATCAGGGGATCACAGTTATAGTTGTGACCCACGAAGAAGAAATCGGTCAGCAGGCGAAGCGTTTGATCCGCCTGCGTGACGGGGTGATTCAATCCGACGAGCGCCTCCAGACACTGCCAGCGGCGCCAACAACCGTGCAGGAAAAACGTCAGGAACAACCGGCAAAGTGGCCGGTGCGTGAAATGATAGAGCATCTTCATCAGGGCTTCCAAACACTGGCAGCAAATAAAGTTCGTTCCGGTCTTTCCATGCTGGGGATTTTAATTGGTGTCGCTGCGGTTGTGGGAATGCTGGCACTGGGAACGGGCGCCCGTCAAAGCATTGAAAAACAACTGTCGTCTTTAGGTTCGAATCTTCTGGTTCTGCGCGCAGGCAATGTGCGTGTGGGTGGGGTGATGCAGGAATCCGGTGTGCGCATTCGGATTTCTTTGGATGATGTCAGCACGATTAAAAATCAAATCAGCGGAATTAAGGATGTGTCGCCCTCGTCCTCTGGACGTGGGCAGATCACGTACTTGAATAAAAACTGGAACACCCAGGTCATGGGTGTGGCTCCGGCGTACGAACAAATGCGTGCGAGCACTCCGATCTTTGGCCGCTTCTTTTCTGAGGAAGAAAATCAGCGCCGGACGTTGGTGGCAGTGATCGGAACCACGGTGGCCCGCGAGCTTTTCGGAGACAAATCCCCGATTGGCGAGATGATTAAAATCAACAAAGTGAACTTCCGCGTGATCGGTGTTCTGCCTGAAAAGGGTGCGGCGGGTCCGCAGGATCAGGATGACCGAATTCTGGTTCCTGTGGTGACGGCGATGTATCGTCTGTTCGGGAAGAACTATGTGGATTCGGTGGATATCGAAGTTCGCGATGCTGCGGATATTCCGGATGTGCAGGATTCACTGCAAGAGCTGATGAACAAACGCCATCGTGTGCCGGTGTCGTCACAAGGTGACGCATTTAATGTTTTCAATATGGCCGACATTCAGCAGGCGCTGAATTCAACCAGTCAGACAATGTCGATGCTGCTGGCTTCGATCGCGGCAATTTCATTGGTGGTTGGTGGAATCGGGATCATGAACATCATGCTGGTGTCGGTGACCGAACGAACCAAAGAAATCGGGTTGCGCAAAGCCATCGGTGCACGCCGACGCGATATTCTTTTGCAGTTCCTGGCTGAATCCATCGTTGTCAGTGTGTGCGGCGGACTTTTGGGGATTGCCCTGGGGGTTGGATTCTCGCTGTTGATTTCCAAGGTTCTGGGGTGGTCGACGGTGGTTTCTGCGGGCTCCGTGATACTTTCTTTTGGATTTTCTGCCCTGATTGGGATCGTTTTCGGCAGTTATCCAGCCAGCAAGGCGTCAAAACTGCACCCAATTGAAGCGCTTCGATATGAATAACCGGAAAAAATGACAGAAAAGGCAATCTTGACTGTCTTTAGGGGGCTTCATCCGTTAGAACTTCCGCATTAAATAAACCACCGGAGGTTCTTATGAAGGCTTTATTGATCGCCGCTTTGATGTTTGTTTCCGCACCTGCATTTGCTGGAAAAATGAAAGAAATCTATATCATGACGACGGATATCATTCTTGAAAACTTCGGTTTCGATGATTCTCAAGTTCAGATTGATGACTATAAATTCGTGACTGTTGAAGGTGAAGATCTGGCAGTTCAAACGACTGTTCGTGTTTACTACACTCGCGCGGTTTACACTTGCGTGACTACTTTCAAAAAGACTGAACACTTCTACGACGTTAAAAATCTGCGTTGCAAATAGTGGTTCCGCTGCATATTTGGAAAATAAAAAAGGGGCTGAAAAGCCCCTTTTTTCATTCTTAAAGACCCCGAAAGGTCTTTTGAATTTAGCCCTTTTCTTCCGGGCCTCCGTTGATGTCTTCTTTCAACTCTTTACCAACTTTGAAGAACGGAAGTTTCTTTTCATCAACATTGATGATCTCACCAGTGCGTGGGTTACGTCCTTTGTAAGCACCGTACTGACGGTTCACAAATGAACCAAAACCACGGATTTCAATACGGTCATCGCGCATCAAAGCTTCCACCATAGAATCAAAAATAGTGTTTACTACAGTTTCTGCTTTTACACGGGTGATACCCGCTTTTTCAGAAATCAAATTTATCAAATCTGCTTTTGTCATTCGGACCTACTTAAAGTATTGATAACACTCTCGATTATACAGAAGAGAAGGGGGCTGACTACCACTTTTCAATGATTTAACTCAATGCTTCTTATACAGACCCGTGTTGAGCAGGATTTTACGATAGGCATCAAGCACGGACTGGACCATTTTGGCTGTATCAAACAGGTCAACGACCTTCTGGCGGGCCCGATCGCCGATTTCATCCGCCGGCATGGTGCCAGAGAAGATCTCAACCAATAGGTTCGACATAGAGTCGACATCCGCCGGGCGAAGCAGGAATCCATCCCGACCATCTTCGATGATATTGGCAATTGGGGACACTTCTGAGCCCAAAACGACCTTCTTTTGGGCCATGGCCTCTAGGGTGGAGGGCTCAAAACCCGTGGTTCGGGAGCCCATATTCACAAAGGCATCGCCTAAAACGATGTAATCTTCCAGTTCTCCGGCCGGGATCGCCCCGGTCAGAATCACGCGGTTCCCCAGGGCCAGGTTCAAAACCTGGAATTCAATGTCTTTGAATTTCGGGCCGTTGCCGACCAACAACAGGTAACTGCCTGGTTTTTTGATGGCGACTTTTTCAAAGGCCCGCAGCAAAGGAATCACTTCCTGCACATCGGTCATGTCGGTGATGGAAACGGCGACGTGGGCATTTTCCGGGATTCCCAGTTTCTTACGCAATTCCAGGGACTTTTCCTTCGGCGTCAGATCTCCAAGTTCAATCCCATAAGGCACGGTGTAGGTGTGGAAGTCCGGATAAAGATAATATCTTTCCAGAATAATGCGCTGTTGGGGGTTGGTGACAAAGATGCCGTCGGCGGTGGAAAGCAACTGACGATCCCCACCATAGTAAGTGGTCAAAAATTTGTAGGCGGTTGCGACCGCCGTGGTCAGCATGCTTCCCAGTGTGTCTTGTTTCATCGCCAAAATGGCAAAAAGCTGGGACATCTGAGTCGCCTCAACGTCATAGGCCACGGCCACTTTGAAATCATCTTTTCTGGTGGCGATGCGATAGCCGGATTTATCGATGCTGTGAACGATGTGAAACGGATCTTCCTTGTGCAGTTGTGCGAACTTCTGACGAACAGCCATTTGGAAGTTCAGATGAGAAAGATTTTTTGCACCTTCGTGAAGATAAAACACCTTCACGCCATCGCGGGTGACTTCCGGTTTTTTTAAGGCAGAGCTGGCGGCAAGAACTGTGACTTTGTGACCTTCGCGGGCCAGACCACGGGCGATCGGCCACAAGAACCCATGATCGGTGGCACGACTGAGAATCGGAAAACGTTGGGACGTCAGACAGATATTGAGTGTTTCCGGCAGTCGGGACTTTTTGGCCATGAAACTATCTTAGATGATTCAAGGCCTTGTTGTACAGACGATTGAGTTCATTCATCGAAGAGTCGATCAGATGGCGGTCTTCGGCCAGTTTTTCCGAAAGGGATTCCGGCAGGCGCAGATGGCTTTTGGCCAGCAGTTTGATCAGATCTTTTTGCAGTTGAGAATGATTCAGCACCCAGCAGTTGATGGTGTTTTTCCAAAGATCGGAGTGAACACTGGTCTGGCGCGTGTCCAGAATCAGCACCGCGTGGGATTGAATCGCACGCAGATAATATTCAGTCATTTCAACCGGTGTGAAGTTTTGTCCGGCCAGCATCAAAGCCGTGCTGCCACTAAGAAGTTGCTGAGTCACCGGGGCAGACAGAGGTCCAGTCAGAACCCAACGATCCGCACACTGGAATTCAGCCATCCATGCGGCGAAGCGCTTGCGATCACGCAGGGTCCAGTGGGCGTAAGTTCCCCACAAAGCCACTTTGTATTTTTGCGCCACCGCCCGCAGGCGCAGGAAATAATCCGAGTCCGGATTAAAGCGGGTTTCATTGAACGGCAGCACCACGTAAGGGGATTTTTTTAAGTTCGCGATCAACGGCAGTTCACTGCTGTCGATGGCCTCGTCGTTTTGTTCTGTTTTCAAATCCAGCACCGGCGGCAAAATGCCACGGCCCTGGCGATTGGATCGGACATCCAACCCACGAAGTTGTCCCAGGGTTTCCACCGTCGGGCAGGTGATGATGTCACTTTCCTCAACCAGATAACGAACCGGGTTTCGGCGCGACAGACCGTTTTTGATATTCAATAAAGAAGTCGTCAGAACACAAGTCGGATGGGATTTTGCAAAGGTGGAAAGCACCATTTGCGCGGCATTCATTTTATCATCATCCAAAAGCACATGCAGAATCTGGGGTTGCAGGCCGAAAAGCCCTGGGATGATGCGAACGCCTTCCAGGAAACTCCATTTTTTGAAATAGCCCATGAACTCGATGCCGCTGGTGTCGCGGGGAGTTTCGCCATAACTGGTCAGCAGAACCACCTCGTGCTGCTGGGCCTTTAAAGCTTGCGCCAGCTGCCACGAAGTCGCGTTCACATGTTTGCTAACCAGGATTATTTTCGCCATTCCAGTCCCAACGCTTTATAGATCTTGTGAAGGATTTTGCGGTTGGCTTCGGGGATATTACGGTGTTTTAGCTCTTCCGGATGGATCCATTCCAGCATCATGTGGTGCTTGGCCCGAGGCTCGCCCTTCCAGTACAGGATTTCATAAAACAATATGAGAATCCCTACATCTCCGTAGGAATGAGTGCAGGCCAGCTTCAATTCACCGACTTCAGCCTCAATACCGAGCTCTTCGTTCAGTTCGCGGGCCAAAGCTTCTTCCGGGGTTTCGCCGTTTTCAATCTTGCCGCCGGGGAATTCCCACTGGCCGGCCAAAGAGTTGTTTTCAGGGCGCTGACCGACAAGAATCTTGCCGTCTTTGCGCAGAAAACCAGCCACCACCGGGATCCAATGACCCTTGCGGATTTTAGATTTTTTTGGCTTTGATTCAACTGCGCTATCGTCCGTCATTATACCTTCTAGCAACGTCATGGAAGAAACCAGGTCCATGAAATACAAGTGCAGAATAAATTTGAACAAGATCGGCGCCCATTTGCAATCTTTCAAAGACATCTTCTGGGCTCATAATGCCCCCAACACTGACTAAAAGCAGGCCCTCGCGTTTTTTGCCCAAAGTTTGAACAGCAACTTGAAGGGCGCGCTGCGAAAGTTGTTTTAGCGGAGCCCCCGAAAGGCCTCCTTCTGCTGGGAAATGGCATCCTGCGGGACGGGACAATGTGGTGTTTGTCAGAACAAAACCATCGACACCCAATTCCTGGCAGTTGGACACGGCTTCAGCCAGTCCTTCTTCCCCCATGTCAGGGGAAAGTTTCACCAGCACCGGAGTGGGTTCAAAGTGGGAAACGCGGTCCACGATCGGACCGATCAGGGCACGCAGATTGTCTTTTTTCTGAAGATCTCGAAGGCCCGCCGTATTGGGGCTTGAGATATTCACAACAAAGGCATCTGCAAACGGGCGGAACTGGTCCACCAAGGTCAGGTAATCAGCCACAGCTCCGTTGTTCGGAGTGTGACGGTTTTTTCCGATGTTCACAAAAATCGGCGTGCGGTAGTTCGGCGCATAGGACGCCAGATTGTGAAAAACTTCATCGCCGCCATCAGACGGAAAACCCATCTTGTTCCACATGGCCTGAAGTTCCAGGTCGCGGTCCATGATTTTTCCAGGATTCGGAGTTTGCGCGCGGGGAGTGACGGTGCCGACTTCAACAAAGCCGCAGCCCAGTGCCCACCATTCTTTCAGATGTTCCGCATTTTTATCAACACCACCGGCAATACCCATGGGGTTGGCGAATTCAAGGCCTCGCCAGGTAAAACTCTTCCAGTGCGGAGTTTTTCGTCCGTGAATCAGAGAGTAGAAAGGAAGCCCCAGGGAGCTCAGATCGTGAGCCCACTGGGGTGGTAAAAGCAACCAAGGACGCATTATCTTGGGTACAAGCCTCTGAGCAGCATCGCGCGCTCAAGACGTTGAACAGAAACCGCCATTGCAGCAGATCTCATATCAATGTTCTTTTCTTTGGCCAAACCGTAACCTTTGTCGAAGGCTTTCGTGATGATGCCTTTCAGGCGACCATTCACTTCTTCCTCGTCCCAGAAGTAAGACATGGTGTCTTGAACCCACTCGAAGTAGGAAACGATCACACCACCGCCGTTGGCGATAACGTCCGGAGCGATGAAGACACCGCGTTTATGAAGGATTTTTGTCGCCGCATTGGTGATTGGACCGTTGGCGCCTTCCACGATGATTTTTGCCTGGATTTTTTCAGCATTGTGCGTGTCGATCTGGTTTTCCAGAGCGCACGGGAACAAGGCATCACATTTCACTTCAAGCAGCTCTTCATTGCTGATCGGCTGAGCTTTTGGATAACCCTTCAGGAACTTGTGCGCTTTCACGTACTCGTTCACTTCGTTGATGTCCAGTCCGTCGCCGTTGAAGATACCACCGGAAACGTCGCTCACCGCCACGATGCGGGCACCGCGCTCATGCGCAAATTTCGCCGCGAAGGAACCCACGTTGCCGAAGCCCTGGATCGCGATGGAAGCGCCTTTCATGCTCATGTTGCAAACTTCGAAAGCTTTTTCTGCAACATACACAACACCCAAGCCGGTCGCATGGTTACGACCCAAAGAACCACCGATTTCCACCGGTTTGCCAGTCACCACGCCAGGTTGAGCGAAGCCACCTTGTTCCTGAGAGTAAGTGTCCATGAACCAAGCCATCGTCTGTGGATCTGTGCCCACGTCCGGAGCAGGAATGTCTTTTGTCGGGCCCACGAAAGGACCGATTTCAGAAGCATAACGACGAGTCAGGTTTTGTTTTTCAGTGCGGGAAAGTTTGGTCGGATCAACAGTGATGCCACCCTTTGCGCCGCCCAAAGGCAGACCCAAAACAGAGTTTTTAAAGGTCATCAAAGCCGCAAGGCCGACAACTTCGGAAAGATCCACGTTTTGGTGATAACGGATACCGCCTTTGTAAGGACCCAAAGTTGGAGAGTACTGAACACGGTAGCCCGTGAATACTTTCACACTGTGATCGTCCATACGAACAGGGACGGAAACTGTGATGCAACGACGAGGTCTTTTTAGACGCTCAAGGATGTTGGGATCGCAGTTGATAATTTTAGCAGCTTCATCGAGAGTTTGAATGGCGTTTCTGAAAAGAGGCCCGTCATAGAGAGGCTCTATCTTGTGTTCCATGATATGTGTCTCCTTAAGTACACGGTGAAATGTTAGTGAAGTAAATACTCAAAGTCACTCCGGAAAAAGGTGATGACTCAGTGGTTCTTTTTGACCACAATGAGCCTATGCTTCAGTCGTGGTTTAGCCTATTTAGCGTCCTTTTATTCAGTCCCCAACTTTACGCCCAAAGCCCCCAAAGAGCTTTCATGGAGCAGTTCCAAAGCTCCCGAATCAGCTTCCCGGCCGAGGATTCTCCATTGCTGGGGGACAGCCCGGGGCGTTATCCGGAGCCGCTGAATTTTATCATGACGAATGTCATCAGTTGGATCCCCACAGGTGAGCCAAAACTGATGTCTTCAGGTTGCACGCCCGAGGTGTGGGCGGCCCGCATGCAGGACAGCCGGGTGCAGAAATCAGCCCAGTTACAAGGGGCATTGGTTCAGAAATACTTCCAGGACTGCCGGTCTGAACTGGAAACGGAAGACAACGGATATCTGGTCAACCTGCGCCGGATGATGACGATGAAGTACGATCCGCAGGGGCATCCGTTCCTGCGCCGGGTGGTGGTGAATCTGCCGGGCAACGTAAAACTGAAAGGTCTGTTGGGACTGAAGGGCGATATGAAACGCCGCCCGCTGGTGATTGTGCGCCTGGGTATTTTTTCGAACGTCGAGGACTTTAAGCCGGAGCGCGCTTGGTTGATGATGCTGTTTGAGCAGTCGCCGTTCAATGTGCTGATGCTTGAAAACATGTCGAGTCCCGACTTTGTTGCCAATAACAGCCGCTTCTCTTTCGGTGGCTATGATGAGGGCATTCAAAACATTCTGGTCGCACGCCTGCTGCAGGATCCGATTGAGCCATTGTCACAGATGGTGGACAGCGTGCATGTGTTCGGTGTCAGTCTGGGTGGGCACGGTGTGCTTTATTCGTCTTTGCTGAACAAGTACAATTCACCCAAGCGCGGACCGCTGATCAACAGTTTCACGGCCCTGTGCCCGGTGGTGAACTTGCGTTCGACCATGGAATCACTGACCCACAGCGGAGTAAAATCAGCGTTTGTGGACCTGTGGAGCCGTCAGCGGTTGAAAGGTCTTGATCAGAAAATTCCATCACTGGTCACCTATGACAATTTTTCTTTCCTGAGCAAAGCCATATCCGAAATTGCGCGCACTTATCATGGCGGTCTTTCTTATGTGAACGCGGTGAAGCTGCCGCCTGGCCAGGAAGACAGTATTCATTTCTGGGAACTGAATGATTTCTGGCGCCACTACAAACAAGTGGAAGAGCCGGTCTTGATTTACGCGACCGAACAGGATCCGGCGGTTCCTTACGACCTGAATGCCCAGATGCTCTTGAGCAAAGATCTGAAAGTCGACAGTAAAAATATCCGCGTTGTGGAGCTGCCGCAAGGGGTGCATTGCACATTACCGATTCCTTATGACTGGAGTGCTTTGACCTCGCTGTTCCAGTCCTACATTCTGTCGCATTCGCCGAATTTTAAAATGACCGAACAGAAACTGGAAATGGATCTTTCTGACGAGGAATGGACCGGCTTTTTTGATTCCGGTTCCAGCGTGAAGTTTGAAGTTGAAGAGCCAGGTAAAAAACAGGGCTTCGTCACCGTGGCGCTGGAAGTGGAAAACGCCAAGGGCAAAACCAAATCCATGAGCCTGAGTCTGCCCCTGTCGCAGTTTGATTTCCGCTTCTTCAACAAGGACATGACGGGATCTGAACAGGAAATGATCGTGCGCTGGCTGAATCAAAATCTGAAAGTGCGCATTGATCAAAGCAAGGGCAAGGCTTTGCTTGTGGCCGCCTGGCCCGTGGCCCTTTAGTTATTTTGTCAGGGCGTCTCTGAAGAAGTCCGAATGTTCCGCCAGCTTTTCCACGTAGCCCTGCACATCCTCTTTTGCCTCTGCCGACAGACGGTGGAAAGGAGTGATGTGCTCGTCCGGCACGTAACGGAAGGTGAAGTTGATCCGGCGGGTTTCAAAGTTTGAAATCTCGTTGAGCGGGAAAGAATCGCCGGATTTGCGGTCCACGCGCTGAACGCGGTGGAAAAGATGTTTTTTGAATTTATCCCCGCCAAAAATCTGCAAAGAGCTGTCGTCCAGCCATTGCTGAAAAACCGCATTGGACTTGGATTCTGTGCCCTGGCTTGAGACAAACTGGAAGAAGGCGCGTTCCCCGAAAGAAATCGACGCCACCGGGCCGGGTTCAAAATCCTTGTGTTCACCCACGCGGGCGCAGTCGTTCTTTTTGCCATCCTCACCGATTTGATCACCGTAATAGTTGATCAGACACGTATTCAGGTGCCAGCCGCGCGGGATGTCTCTGGGGGCATAGGTGTCATGCACCAGCGCTTCGATCTTTTGGATCAGATATTCCAAAATCGGCGGATACCCTTCGGCGGTGACACAGCGGTTGTAGATGCCTTTGGGCGGATGATAGTAGTTCAGGCAGGCAAATTGCCAGTTCCCCAGCCAGTACACCGGGCGCAGCAGCGGACGCTGTTTTTGGTTTTCCGGGGGCGGATTGTTTTTGGAATAACGCATTTCCCAGATCGGATAGAGCGTCTTCAGGTACGTCATGATCTCGGCCTTTTCGCGGGCGGAGATGTAGTTCTGTTTGTAAATCAATCCATAGGGCAGGGCCTTTTCACCGCCGTCATTGCCGCCTTTTTTCGGGCCTGCGCTGGCGGAACGTGGGGCTGGTTTGGATGGGAATCTGCCTTTGGGTTTAAACATAGGCCATGGGTTCTATCACGAGGCCCCCGGGGCCGCCAAGTGCGGGGTTTTGGGGGTGACAGGCCGGGCCTTTTTGGGCTACAAGGGAAGCTCAATTGCTCCGGGAGAATGAAAAAATGACAACACCCGTAAAGGCCTCCGTGGGTCCTCAGGAAAAAGAACTTCTGCTGAATCAGATCCCTTTCCTTAAAGGCAAAAAAATCCTCATTATCGGTGACGTGGGTCTGGACGAATACGTCATGGGCCAGGTTCGCCGCATCAGCCCCGAAGCACCGGTTCCGGTTTTGGAAGTGGAAGAAGAAGACATGCGCCTGGGCCTGGCTGCCAATGTGGCACAGAACGTGGCAAGCCTTGGCGGGGAAGCCATGCTGGTTTCCGTTGTGGGTGATGACACCGGGGCAAACCTTCTGCGTGAATTGTTCGTAAAAAGCGGCGTGAGCTGGGATTACATGATTGTCGACAAAGCCCGTCCCACCACACGCAAAACCCGCGTGATGGCCAAGCACCATCACCTGGTGCGCGTGGACTATGAATTGCGCAAGTATCTTTCTGCCGAAGCCGAAGCCCGCCTGATTGAAACTGTTGAAAAGAATGTGGCTAAAGCTGACTGTGTGGTGATCGAGGATTACGCCAAAGGTGTGATTTCCCGCAAGGTGGTTGAAAAGGTTTCTGCGATCTGCAAAAAACACGGCAAAAAACTGATGGTCGATCCACATCGCAACAACCACGGCTCTTTCTATCAGGGCGTGGATTTGATCAAGCCGAATTATGATGAGGCAGTTGTGCTGACGGGAATGGATTTCGATGATCTGCGTGACAATCCGAACAAGGTTGTTGATGTTGCTCGCGCCCTGCAAAAACTGACGGGCGCTAAAGACGTGGTTCTGACTCGTGGTAAAGACGGCATGACCATTGTATCTGGTGATGAAATCACGGAAGTTCCAACTTATGCCCGCAAGGTCTTTGACGTGACGGGTGCCGGTGACACGGTGATTGCCGCTTTGTCTTTGGGGTTGATGTCTGGTTTGTCACTGGTTCATTCTTGCATGCTGGCGAACTATGCGGCCGGCGTGGTTGTGGGTAAGGTGGGCTGCGTGCCTTGTGAAATCCCAGAACTGAAAGAATACATCCAGACCGCACATTAAAAGGGACCTGCCATGCAAAAGACTTACACAGTGAACAGCAAACTTTTGCCGGCGGGTTTTCCTCGTGAGTTCGACGCACATATTTACTTTGAGGATGCGAGCCTGCAAAAGGCCGAGCATCTTCGTGCTGAAGCCATTCGCATGTTTGAAGGCAAGAAGGTCTTCGTTGGCGAGATGATTCCTGAAGCCATCGGTCCGCATCCGGTGCCTATGTTTGAAATCAATTTCCCCAAAGAACATTTTACGGAAGTGGTCCTGTGGCTTATGCATGAGCGCGGGGACCTGTCGGTCCTGGTCCATGAATTGACCGGGGATGATCTTTACGACCATACCCAGGCTGCCATGTGGCTGGGTCCTGCTGTTGAGCTCAAATACGATAGATTTAAGTGATCTTCTGATTTTTTTGTGATTTTCGGACTGGTGCCAGGGCCTCAGGATGTTATACTGGGGTTCAGGCAGCATGGAAATCTTGGGCTGCTCGTCTCAAAATGATATTCGATTCTGTACGCTGATACTCGATATTCGTTTCCTGTTAATTATCGATACTGAACCATAAAGTGCTCGCGTCCCAACAATGTTTCGCCAACAAAAGGACATGCTATGAACGTTCAGATTATATCGTTTCACTGTGTTCTTAAAAACAAACTGGGGCAGGTCATCAGCTCAACCTACAATCGTGATGTGATGACAGCGGCTCCGGGCCCAGAGCATGCTTTGCCGGGGCTTTCCGATGGTCTCAAGAATCTTCGCAAGGGCGAAAAACGCCAGATTGAATTGAGTGCGGCAGAAGCTTATGGCTACTACGACACCACGAAAGTTTTGGAAGTGGCCCGGGAATCTTTGGTGGGCAGTCCGAAACTGAAAGTCGGGGAAAGTATCCTGTTTGCCCGGGAAGGCAAGAAGGCGGAAAAATTCCGCGTAACAGAGCTTTCCAAGGATCGTATTACGCTGGATGCGAATCATCCGCTGGCGGGCCAGGATCTGATTTTTGAAATTGAGGCCTTGGAGGTTCGTGAAGCGACCCCCGAAGAGGTTCAAGAGTCGCTGCCGGAAGCAGATGATGGGGATCGTCTGCACTGACGGCCCTGTGGTCCTTTAGGGAAGCAGTTGCCACAGGCGCAAAGAATTTTTGTAGTGATCGTCGTAGATACCGGCGATTGGCAGCAGTTCGTGCAACACCAGCAATCTTTTTTGTTTTATATCCAAAGACTTCCATGCGGATCTGGAGACGACGATTCGGGGCGGGATCGTCAGGGGTTGGTTGACCGCCGCCACTTCTCGTCCATCCAGATTCAAAACTTCAACCGACGCCACCAAAACTGCTGTACGGGCTTCCTCCAGAACTTCACGCTGGATCGCGGCTTCGTTTTCCAAAGGCAAAGTCAGCGGCAGTTGTTGTAAGGTTGAGTCCACAACAAACAGAAATTCTGCGGCATAAGGATCACCGCCGTTTGTTTCCTGACCATCCTGCAGAGGCGAAGCGTGAGTGGAAGCGCCCAATGTCATCAACAGGGTCAATATGAACTTCATACGGTCTCCTCTTTAACCGGATACAGGGCGCTGCTGAAGTTGTAGACTGCATTCAGTTGATGTCTTCTTTTTTCAGCCAGGCGGTGAATGCGATGACGGGCTTCGCGGATGATGTCCTTGATCGCTGGGATGTCATCGGTGTGTATGGCGACAGTCAGGGTGCTGTTGTCCCGTTTTTCCATCGGCACTTCTTCCAGGGCTTTTTGTGCCATTTCCAGATATTTCTTTTGCAGTCCCCGGCGCAGGTCGGTCGTATAAGGAATTGTGACCGTGGTCAGGTTCGACGGAAGGTAGCTTCCGCTTTCCGGGTGCTTGTGCAGAATTTTGTGGTCTTCCAGATACTCGATGGTTTTTTGAATCTGCTCTTCGGTCATTCCGAAAAGATCCGCCAAGGCCGCCATATTGCGGGTGGCGTTTGGTAATTTCAGTGTCTCCAGCAGAATCGGGTGAACCCAGCTATACGTGGATTCAAAGAAATCTGAATTCAGAGGGTTGAATGAATTGGCTCCATTCACCACTCCCTTCAGTTGCTCAGTTTCCTCTGCGGACAGCTTCATGCAATCCACCCACTTTGCCACTGTTTCATCTGACGGAATACGCAGACCGTTCAATACTTTTGATAAAGAACTGGGGTCAGTTTTTAGCAAGCGGGCAAAAGATCTCAGAGAGAATTTGGGATTCTTCTCTTGTCGCTTTTTCAATTGTATCTGCATGAATTGTTGGACTGTCATGGAACAATTAATTCATGACTGTCATTCGCTTTAAAACAAAAAAATGAAATGAAGCGTGGAAATGTGGCTTTAACGCGAGCCACATTGCGCATCGCAATGCGCTTTGGGTGCGGATTTCAGGGCTGGACCAAGGACTTCAAAGCGCATTCCCATTTTCACTTTAAATGCATTTCCACAACATAATGTGGCGACCAAATAGAGCAACACTGAGAAAAACCCGAACCTTTCTATAGATTTGAATGCAGTACGTTTTGCGACGGAGTCAGGGATGTTTTGGGTTGTGACTTTAACAATGTCAGTTCTGATGGTTTCTACCAGTGGGTGTTCGCTGGAGGCCAACATCAGTGATTTGAATCAGCAGGCGCTGCCGACTCCTGCAGCTATCCGTCACGACAAAGACTATCAGAATACCGAAGTGGCCGTATCGGGCCAGTATCAAGTTCAAGGTCAAATTGCAGAAACAACGGAAAAACGGATTAGCGGGAACTACGTTGTAGAAGGGGTTATCGCTTATGAATAGATCCAAATTTCTGATTTTGAATCTGTTGTTGCTTTCCTCCATGGCATTGGCGCAAACCAATGGCAACAAAGGGATCACCTTTCAAGGTGTGATTAAGGACAACTCCAACCCGTCAAGTCCCGCGTTTCCCACTGTGACCTCCAATGTGGTGGTGCAGATTTTGGGTGTTCGCAGTGACGGCAATTCCTGCATCCTGTGGGAAGAAATGCATTCGGGTGTGCAGATTGAAAAAGGATACCTTTACCTGGTTGTGGGGCGTGGGAATAAATCTGCGCTGCCGACTTTAAGCCTTAAAGAAGTTTTTAACGACAAACCTAAAACCAGTCTGACATGTTCAAACGGATTTACGGATTACACACCTCTGGCGACCGACAGTCGTAAACTGCGTGTCGTGGTCAGCAGTCTTGGAATCACTGCCGACTTTAATATGCGTTCGGCTCCTCTGGCCGTGCACGCCGAAAATGCCGGCAGTGCAGAAACCCTGAATGGCAAAGCCAGTGCAGACTTTATTAACGTGAACACGCCGGGCGGTTTGACTCAAACAGCGGCCGAGTCCTGGTTTGGCAGTAGCATGATGGCCGATATTCTGGCGGGAACTTACGCGGCCCCCACGGCAACCACCGCCGGCAATGTGACCGGGGTTGTGGCCGTGGCTAACGGCGGAACCGGAGCCAGCACCGCTGCGGGTGCACGGACAAACCTGGGACTGGGGCCTTTGGCGGTGATGAATCCGACGGGGACGGCGGATGCCACGACTTATCTGCGTGGAGACGGCACTTGGACCGGATTGCCATCAGCGCCAACTCTGGCCGGTGACGTCAGCGGGGCCGTGGGCGCAAACACCGTTGATAAGATCAAAGGCACGGCGGTGAACACCACGGCTTTGGCTGACGGCCATTTCCTGCGCTTTGAGAGCGGAGCCTGGATCAACGGCGCCTTGGTGGCGGCGGATGTTCCGGCTTTGGATTGGGCCAAGATCACCACGGGGAAACCTACGACCTTGGCAGGGTACGGGATCACGGATGCCGTCAGTAAAAACGGCGACACGATGGCCGGCGCCTTGAACATGGGTTCTAACGATGTGACTGCAACAGGCTATGTTTTGATGAGCCCGCAGCGCGCGTTGGGTTTGGGAACATATACGAATGCGCAAGAAGCCACTTTGACAGGTGGTCTTTCGGCCGCTCACAAAGGTTACACCTGGTACAACAGTGAAGCCAATCAGGTGAAATTCTGGAATGGAACGACTGTGCAGGCTTTGGGTGTTGCAGGTTCCGGGATCACCAGCATAGGTGGTCAGACGGGTGGTGCACAAGCGTTTGCGACCGGCACTGTGGGCACGGCACCTGCGTGGAGTTCTGCTTCAAACACACATACTTTGAATATTCCTATGGCATCGGCGGTGGGAGTCACTGCTGGTTTGCTGAATAAAACAGACTATGATGCCTTCGCAGCGAAACAGCCCGCAGGCAACTATGTCACGGCGTTGACGGGGGATGTGACCGCGACCGGGCCAGGTTCTGTCGCAGCGACGATTGCCGCAGACGCCGTGACTTCAGCGAAAATAGCCAATGGCACGATTGTCGGCGCGGATATGGATTTCAGTGGTGTGAACTCCGCAACGACTTCGTTTGCGATGAAAGACAGCACAGGCAAGTTCTATAATTTTGCCTGCGCGACCACGGGTCATGTGCCGACATGGACGGTGGCTGGTTTTGCCTGTCAGGCCCCGGCACCACTTTTGCCAGCTTTGGCAGATGGTAAAATTTGGATCGGCGATGGCACCAACGCGGCGGCTGCGCAAACCCTGTCGGGGGATGCAACGGTTTCCAATGCCGGTGTTGTGACGGTAACCAATGTGCGTGCAGACCGTGTTTCTTCAGCGGCCGGTCAGTATCTTTCTTACAAACCGAACAACGTGTCTTGTGCGAACAATGAAGTTCTGAAATGGAATGGCTCAGGCTGGATTTGCGGAGTCGACAATGCCGGGACGGGAACTGTGACGGGTGTCACAGCCTCAGCTCCGTTGGCAAGTTCGGGCGGGACTACTCCGGTGATTTCAATCGCGTCTGGAACAACGACGGGCCAAACCCTTCGTTGGAATGGCACAAATTGGGTGGCGGCACAGTTGTCCAATTCTGACATCACGGGGCTTGGCTCTTTGGCGGTGAAGAATGCTGTCGACCTGGGTACGGCAGATGCGACGGGCACATTAGCGGCAGGTCGTATGCCGGCGCTGACTGGTGATGTGACATCCTCTGCGGGGTCTGTTGCAACGACTTTGGCTAATTCTGGTGTGACGGCGGGAACTTATTCCAAAGTGACTGTCGATGCCAAGGGGCGTGTGACTGTGGGGGCGAATATCGCTTCAGGTGATGTGACGACCGCTTTGGGATATACGCCGGTGAACAAAGCTGGCGATGTAATGACCGGCTCTTTGGGGCTTGGCAACTACACGAATGCGACAGAGACCACTTTGATCACCGGCTGGGGGGCGGGTGATAAAGGGAAAACTTGGTTTAATACAACTTCCAATCAAGTGAAGTACTGGGATGGTTCCGCAGCGGTGGCCTTGGGAGTGTCGGGCGCAGGATTGACCTCTTTGAATGGTCAAACGGGTTCGACTCAAACATTTGCTACACCGGGGACGTCCGGTTTGGCCCCTGCTTGGTCTTCCGCGGGTAATGCGCACACGCTGAATATCCCGATGGCTTCTACGGCATCGGTGACCGCGGGGCTTATTTCCAAAACAGATTATGACTCTTTCGCTGCAAAGCAGGCTGCTGGCAACTACGTCACAGCCTTGACGGGGGATGTGACGGCGACCGGGCCTGGTTCTGTCGTCGCGACGATCGCGGCGAATGCCGTAACTTCGCCAAAGATTGCCGACGGAACAGTTGTTCAGGCTGACATGGACTTTACGGGTGTGAACTCGGCGACCACCGGCTTCTCGATGGTGGATTCCACCGGGAGATTCTATGAGTTTGCGTGTGCGACCACGGGGCATGTGCCGACATGGACTGTGGCAGGTTTTTCCTGTCAGGCTCCGGGCGCGAATATCACTTCAGGAAATGTGACTACGGCTTTGGGCTACACTCCTGTGAATGACGCCGGAGACACAATGACTGGTGATTTAACCTTTGATGCTACCAAAGGGATTTACTTCAAAGATTCTTCGGGGCCGGAGAAAGTTTATTTAAAATCACCGACAACATTGGCTGCGAGCTACAATCTGACTTGGCCAGCGGCGGTGCCAACTGCAGGACAGTCGCTTCAGTCTGATGCTTCCGGGAATTTGAGTTGGTACACTCCAAGTGCTGGAACTGGCGACTTTAAAGCTGACGGCACAGTGAATATGACGGGCCCATTGAAGGCTGTGGCTGGCACTGCCGCGGCGCCGGGTTACACTCTAGTTGGGGACACCAATACTGGAATGTTCGGTGCGGCGGCGGACACTTTGGGTTTCGCTACTGCAGGCGTTGAGAGAATGAGGCTTGTGGGTTCTGGTCTGACTGTCATAGGGTCTTCCGATGATAACGTCAGCTTGAGTGTTGAAAGTCCGGATAACTTTTCTGGTTACTCCACCAAGATGCAGATCACGGATTACGGTGGCGCAGGTCCCGTGGGTCTTTGGATTCAAAATGCTGGTGGAACAAAAGCCTCGCCCACAGCAACGACAGCTGGAACGATCATTGGAAGAATGTGGTATTCTGGATATGCTTCTGGCTTCCGACCAGCTGCAGGTATCAATGTCACTGCTCATCAGAACTTTACGGCGACAAATACTCCAACGAACATGCTGTTTTATACGGGTCCAGTTGGAAGTTCGACGGCATTGGAACGCATGAGAATCGATTACGCGGGTAACGTTGGTATCGGCACCACGATGCCGGGTTCGGCTTTGGATGTGAAAGGCGAAATCAGAACATCTGGAACGACTTCTGGCTATTCGGGATTCAGAGCTCCAGCTTCCGGTAATAATATTACTTACACTTTGCCCGGAGCAGACGGTAGCGCCAACCAGGTTCTGACGACGAATGGATCAGGCACGTTGTCGTGGACAACGCCGGCGGCAGGTGGCATCACTTCGCTGGGTGGTTTGACTGCGGCAACGCAAACGTTCGCTGTTGGTACAGCGGGAACAGCGCCAGCCTTCAGCTCAGCGACCAGCACGCACACTTTGAATATTCCGATGGCGTCGGCAGCCTCAGTGACCGCCGGTCTGATCAGCAAGTCAGACTATGACACCTTCAACGGCAAGCTGTCGGCTTCGATCACATCTCCTTTGGCGGGACAACATATTCGATATAATGGATCCGCGTGGGTGAATTCACTGGTGGCTTTGTCGTCAGATGTGACGGGGACTTTGTCCATTGCCAACGGCGGTACCGGCGCCACCAGCGCGGGATCGGCCCGGACAAGTTTGGGCATCGGATCTGCTGGTACAAGAGACACGGGGGCGGTTTCTGGAAATGTGCCGCTGATTGGGGTCTCGGGGATCACGGCAAACAAGATGTGTACGTCCGATGGGACCAGTTCGATCATTTGTAACACGAACATTCCCACCAGCCAGTGGGGAGTTTCGGGGTCAGACATCTACTATAATGCGGGCAAAGTCGCTATTGGTGCTTCGGGCGCCGACCGCAATTTGACCGTGGTGAACAACTCGTCGGGACAAGGGGCCATCAGTGTCCAGAACAACAGCGGCAGCGGAGTCAGTTCGGTTGAATTCTTCAACACCGGTGGCGGGCCTGAAGGTTTCGTCGGTTGGGGAAACAGCAGTGCCAGCGGTGTTTCCAATACTGTTGTTCTTGGATCCAATGGCGTAAGACCAGTGACTCTGTTTACCAATAACACCAAAGTTCTTACGGCTTATTCATCGGGGAATGTCGGCATTGGCGTGGCTGGAGATCCGGACGTAAAATTGAAGGTCAATGGAGCCATCGCTTCAAGTCTGGTCAGTGACACTAATCCTACAAGCTTCGATCTTTCACTCGGAAACTTCCAGTACACCACGACGGGTTGTTCGGGGACCTCGTGGGACTTGGTGAACATGGCTGAAGGTGCAACGTACACCATCGCCGTGCAAAACAATACACATACGGGTGCCTGCAGTTTCACGAACTCAGGCTCGACGTTCCGTTATCAACCCGCCAATGCCACGCCGGGTGTGGGGCATGTGATCTATTCCTTTATGAAGGTGGGGGCAGTCGTCTATGTTTCGTGGATCGAAGGATTCAACTAAGTGACAAGATCCGGGGGGAGAATGTTTAAGAAAATTTCGACTTTCGCGATGGTGACTTCTTTACTGCTGCCACCAATGAACGCTCTCGGATTCGGTGGCGGCTTGTGGAACAAAAGATATGTAGGCTTGCAGATTCTAGCCGGTCAGGTTGATGCTTCCGCTATGATCAACGGGCCGCTGAATATTGCGCGGCTCAGAGAACCTCGTGATGCGGTTGTCAATGAGTCGGGTGACATCTTTGTCGTGGATAGCAACGCTTCTGTCATTCGTAAAATTTCAAATGGCATCGTTTCAACTTTTGCCGGCAAATTTGGCGCTTTCGGCTATGCGGATGGATCGGGTGACATTGCACGGTTTGACTACCCGACGGCGGCCGCCATTGATGGCGGTGGAAATCTTTTTGTCACTGATGGAAACAACCACCTTATTCGCAAGATCACGCCAGCGGGTGTTGTGACGACGGTGGCAGGATCATCCGGAAATTCGGGCACTGCCGATGGGACCGGATCCGCAGCAAGATTCGACGGTCCAGAGGATATCACCCTGGCAGCGGACGGCAACTTTTATATCACCGACAGAAATAGCAACCTGATCCGAAAGATGACGCCAGCCGGGGTGGTAACGACCTTTGCCGGAGATGGGACCTTTGGTTGTACTGATGGAACGGGAACGGCGGCAAAGTTTAATTACCCGACGGGCATTGCGGGGGACTCGGCGGGGAATATTTTTGTCGTAAGTACAGGCTGTGATACAATTCGTAAAATCACGCCAGCCGGGGTTGTGACGACCTTTGCAGGACTGGCAAATACAAGTGGTGCCGTGGATGGAACTGGCACCGCAGCTAGATTTAGCTGGCCGCGCGGAGTTGCCATAGATAGCTCTAACAATTTGTATGTGGCGGATTACGGCAGTTCTGCAATCAGAAAAGTGACACCCTCGGGAGTGGTCAGCAACTTTGCAGGATCCTACGGTGAATATGGTGCTGTGGATGGCACGGGGACCGCGGCGCGTTTTGCTGGACCGACGGGTGTTGGTATTGACCCCTCAGGGAATTTGTTTATCGCCGACTCTGACAATTCGACGATTCGTAAGATAACACCCGGACGAATTGTAACACTGGTAGTAGGTTCATTGAACGGGGATAATGAAGGTTCGACAGATGGCGCGGCAACAGCGGCTTCCTTTTATGAGCCTGAAGGAGTCGCGGCCGATTCCGCTGGCAATCTTTATATTGCCGATTCGATGAATAGAACGATCCGAAAAATCACACCCTCCGGGATTGTGTCTACGATAGCAGGCAGTCCTGGCCAAACAGGTTCTGTTGACGGAACCGGTGCCGCGGCCCGTTTCGCAAACCCCATTGATTTGACTGTGGCAGAGGATGGCAACATCTATATTGTCGATGATTTTCGCATCAGAAAGCTCACCCCAGGAGGAGTGGTGACTTCATTGGCAGGAGACTACAACAATGCGGGCTCCGCTGATGGTACGGGGACGGTGGCGCGTTTCAACGGAATTGGCAGTGTCGCCAGTGATGGGGCTGGAAGTCTGTATGTTGCTGATTCGGGAAATCATACAGTTCGAAAAGTGACCTTGGCCGGTGTCGTAACGACGTTGGCAGGACAGGTAGGTGTTCCGGGAGGTGCTGATGGAGCTGGGACTGGTGCAACCTTTTCCAACCCATTTGGGATCACCGTCACGCCGTCGGGGGATATTTTTGTGGCAGACGCAGGAAATCATCTCATTCGTAAGATCACTGCTGCAGGAGTTGTGACCACTTTTGCCGGAGCTGCAGGCCAGGGCGGAAATGATGACGGGATGGGAAGTAATGCCCGCTTTTCTCAACCCCACACTGTTGCGACAGACCTTGCGGGAAATCTTTATGTTGCTGAATGGGGAGAAGCCACGGTTCGTAAGATCACCCCAGGTGCGGTCGTCACCACGATTGCCGGGGTGCTTAGCACAAGCCCCGGGTACACGGGTTCCATTTCGAATAGCAGCAAGGAGTCCGAGATTGGCAGCGTTTTCGGTATCTGTGTAGTCGGACGAAAGATCATTCTTGTTGGCGGAAATTTTGTAAAATGGGTCCCGCGCCCTTAGTGGGCTATTTGTATTTTCTAAAAATCTTTTCCAGCGTGCCATTGGACTTCATAGCGGCAATGGCACGGTTTAAATCAGAAATCTTCAGAGGAGAATCGCCGCGCAGCCAGCAGCGCACAGGGATTTCTTCGATGACAAGTCCACGTCTTTGGATCTTTGAACTTTTGTGGCGCTTAAGATAATAAGCCAAATGTATCTCTTCAACCACCGCATAGTTAAAGCGCGAAGCATCCAATTTTTGCAGATTGGCGTCTTCATTGGGTGAATCATCGCGAATGAGTGTCCCGGCATCGAAACTTTCTTGCAGCGCCGGGTATCGGTATTTCAAGACCGTGCCGATCCGCTGTTTTTTCAGTTGATCCAAAGATTTTACGGCAGAGGTTTTAGAAACAATCAAATTCTTAGAAATGAAAAGAGGCTCTGACCAAAAAACGTCAGCCTCGCGGACCTGGGCCCATTCACGGGACGTATAGCAGTTCAGATCAATTTTGTTCTTTTGTGAATACTCGCGGATGCGAAATTTTGGCAGAACAAGAATCTCAATTTCGCGCCTCAGTTCGGACGCGAGCGCCCGCATATAGTCCGCGGTGATCCCCTGCGGTGCCCGGGCTGTATCAGCAAAGTACCACGGGGCCGACATGTTTTCGCCGATCACCGTTTTTAAGGTGGAAGAGGCCTGTGCTGGCAGACATAAAATAGAAATAAGAAAGAATAGTTCTCTGAACTGCACACCCGATTCTACTCGTGGAAATAAGGAACTTCAACTATCGCGCGGAATCCTTTGCGAGCTGAAATTGAAGCCACAAGTGTTCTGATCGCACTGATGTTCTTTCCCTTGGCTCCCAGAATCTGCCCGATGCACTCTTTTTTGCAATGGACATGATAGATGGTGGTGCGATCGCCGACCTCCATTTCGACCGACAAACTGGAGCTGTCACTTACCAGTTCCACTAATAGTCCCAGAATCATTTTGCGGCCATTTT
The DNA here is from genome assembly GCF_055398295.1 of Bdellovibrio sp. BIS2. Lineage (NCBI taxonomy): Bacteria > Pseudomonadati > Bdellovibrionota > Bdellovibrionia > Bdellovibrionales > Pseudobdellovibrionaceae > Bdellovibrio > Bdellovibrio sp. BIS2. The sequence goes on from NZ_AP035879.1 coordinate 692,485, forward strand.
CTCTTTCTTCCTGAAGATCCAACGAGCTTGCGGACGCATCAGCTTTAGAAATCGAGGAAGTGGCAGATCGGGCAAAAACTTTAGGAAAACTCATAGGACTCCTGTAACAACTGTTGCTGCTACCAGAGTATGCGGCTTCCTTGGAACATTCATAATTGAATCCGCGAAAACGAGACCTTTACAGATCACAAACTGAGGCTAAGGGATTAGCCTCGAGAGTGATCACGGATTTTTCTCTATCGCTGACAATGCCGTCCACAGCAGCATGCCGCCGCCTGTGAAGCTGGAAAGGTCTTTGCTCGTATGAGGCAGCAGTCGCAACTCGGGCTTTTGATTGCGTGGATTTGTACGGACCTCGAGTCGAGCGCGGGAATAGCGGCCGGGATTCTCCGGATCGATGAACAGAATTTCCTGAGTGTCAGAATTTGCCGCCACCTTCAGAACAAAATGGAATCCGCGGATTTCATTTTCGTCCAGAATTGGAATGCCCATGTCCCGACCACCGTCCCTTCCGAAGCCATCGCGGGGACCACGGCCTCGGCCGGCCGGCACCTGAGGGCGCGGGCGTGAATCATAGCGCAATAGCAAGATCTGCGGTTCGGCCGACAACAGGTCATCGACAGTCAGTTCAACCCCGCCAAAGTGGCGGCCCTTGCCATGATAAGTGTGGTTCTGTCCTGTCAGGCGATCCAGATTCTGCAGGTACTGAATCAGTTGCGGTTCGATCAGGCCATGATGAACGTTGGTGCCTTGCGAAAGACTGATGGCGGCTGCTTGTTCCAAAAGGTCTATTTGCTGAGATTTGGAAAGGGACTTCTTTTCAAGTTGCAACCAGTTCAATGCGCTGGTCGGTCCACACAGGGAGCTGGGGCCTTTGCCGGGAATCACGCCACGCAAGTAAAGCTCTTCGTCATTTTGGTTCAGCATCAACGCGGGCAGTTGGCCCTCATGTGGAAGTTCCAAAACAGCGAAGACCGGAGGAAAGCTGAACAACAGAATCAAAAATAGAATCAGGCGCATTTGGACCTCTTAAACAGCCACGCATAGCTGTTCACCATTGCAAATGATCCGACCAGAAAGACGGAGCCGGCCAGTATCGCATTTTGAATTCCGAAGAAATCAGTCAGTTTGCCAATTCCCACGTGCATCAGGATCAGCATCAGGGAATCCGTGGTCATCATATAAGTCACGGCGGTGTCCAGATCCTCCGGGAACTCGGATGAAATCCACGAGATCGCCAACGGGTAAAAGGGTGCGATCGCAAGGCCTGTTCCTGCAAGGAACAGGGGATGAACATAGATGCCCGCCAGCAGCACCAGCAAACAGATCACGGCAGAGGCCGACAGCAGAACGCGCGCCGACTGGCGGAAACGAATCACCGCAAAAGCAAAGCGCCCCAGCACCATGCAGATGAAGAAGTAAGTCACATAGATGCTAGAGGCCTCCATGGAATAGTTCCAGGTTCGTTGCATATACAGAGCCAGGCGCGAGGACACCATGATCTCGGCGGCAACTGCGAAGCTCAGCATGATGGCCAGGAACAACTGGGGCTTCAGGTTTTTCTTTTTGTTCGCGCGGTGCTGGTCGTCCGTCACTGAAGAGCGTGTGTGCAGGGACTTGTGACTGGAATGAAACATGTAAAGGTACAGGGCTATCGGACCCACTGTGGCGGCGGCAAAGGTCCATCTCCAGCTTCCGGTCAGGTACTCGATGGCAGCGGCCATTAACGGAGCCATCAAGCTGGCAAGGCCGTACATGGTGTGAAGGCCCGCCAGCATCTGCTGCTTGCGCTCCGGACTGGAACCCATCGGAACCAGAACGTTGGGAACAAGACCCAGAATCCCCATGCTGAAGCCAAATCCGAAACTGAAGATCAAAAACACCGGGAAGATCGGGGATGCCGCAAGCCCCAGCAGGGAAATGATCAACCCCAGAGTGCCGGCCTTCAAAACGGTCAAACGGTCATAGCGACGCAGAAGATAGCGGCAGGCATAACTGGAAATCAAACCCGAAATGTTTGAGAAGGCAAACATCAGGGATCCCATGCCGTCGCTGACCCCGAATTGCTTCAGAATCTCTGGAAAAAGGGGGCCTCGGATGTTGTCGGTAAGGCCGAAAACAAACAAGCTGGCATAGGACAGGAAAATAAAGGGCCAAATCATGTTCGCCAATATAGAGATGCGCCGGGGAAAAACAAGGGCCCCCGGGGGGGCACTGGATTCTTTGCAGTATTGGTCAGGGCTTAGGCAGATGGTGTAAGAATTCCTGAAAAAGACTCTGAAGGCGCTCTATTGGGCCCCCAATTATATGAAATCCCTAGGAAAAGGGGGGTGCTTGTGCTACAAACGCCGCACACATAATCCTTTAACCAACGGGATCAGCCTTAGTGAAGGTAAGGTCCCAGCTGTAACAAGCACGGCTGTAAAAAGCCAAGGAGCCCGAAGATGGAAGCAAACGCCGGCAGCACTCTTGCGCCCGTTAATTATTCTGACGACAACGTCGCCAAACCCCTTGAAAATCAACCTGTCAATTTCTACTCCCTGACACTGGAAGATCTGAAAGCCTATATCAAAAGCAAAGGCAAAGAGCAGTTCCGTGCTCAGCAGATTTTCAAATGGGTTTACGAGCAGCGTGTGACTGATCCGGAACAGATGACCAATCTTTCCAAAGAATTCCGTCAGGACCTTCCATCCATGCTTTCTTTCGAACTGCCACCGGTTCTTCAGCACTTGAAGTCTGTTGATGGCACTCAGAAGTTCCTGTTCGACATGAAAGACGGCATGTCCGTTGAAGCGGTTGTGATTCCATCTGAAGACCGTCTGACTTTGTGTATTTCATCTGAAGTGGGATGTAACATGGCCTGCAAATTCTGCTTCACGGGCAAACAGAAATTGAAACGTCGTTTGCGCACTGAAGACATCGTGGGTCAGTTCATGCAGGTTCACGACCGTTTGGCGGAAGGCCAGCGCATCACCAATATCGTATTCATGGGTATGGGTGAGCCGCTGGACAATCCGGAAGCAGTCTTCAAAACGATCGACGTGATCCATTCCCCATGGGGTATCAATCTGTCCCGCAAAAAGATCACGGTCTCCACTTCCGGTATCGTGCCGGAAATGTGGCGTGTGGCTGACGCGAAAGTGCGTCTGGCAGTCAGCTTGAATGGTCCTAACGATGAAATCCGTTCTCAGGTGATGCCGATCAATAAGCGCTGGGATACCAAGGCGTTGCTGGAAGCTTGTAAAGAGCACTACCGTGTTTCCAAAGACAAGATCACTTTCGAGTACGTGTTGCTGAAAGGTATCACCGATCAGTTGGAGCACGCTCGTCAGTTGGTGAAACTGGTGAAAGATGTTCCGTGCAAAATCAATATCATCCCGTTCAACGAACACCCGGGTTCTGGTTACGAGCGTCCTGATGACGACACAATCCAGGCGTTCCATACGGAGCTGATGAATCTGGGCGCGCACGTTCTTCTTCGTCGCTCTATGGGTCGTGACATCTTCGCGGCTTGCGGTCAGTTGACCACGGTGAAAGAGCGTCCTCAGACGATGGATATTTCCAACTCTCGTCTGGCGGGTCTTCCTAAATACAAACGTGAACTTTTGGCTGCGCAGGAAGCAGAACAAAACAATCAACACTAGAGGTAACATTATGTCTGAAATTCTTGTTGTCGGCAGTCTGGCTTACGATTCCATTGAAACTCCATCCGGTAAAGTGGACCGCGCTTTGGGTGGTTCTGCGAACTACTTCTCTTTGGCAGCATCTTTGTTTTCCAAAGTGCGTGTTGTCGGTGTGGTTGGTGAAGACTATGACCAGAAGGACTATGATCTTCTGAACAACCGTGGTGTGGACCTGGCGGGTCTTTCCAAGGTTCCGGGGAAAACCTTCCACTGGGCGGGTTCTTATGAAGGTGACCTGAACGAGGCTAAAACTTTGAAAACGGATCTGAACGTGTTTGCGGACTTCAATCCGCAATTGCCAGAGCATTTCAAAGATTCCTCTTTCGTGTTCCTGGCAAATATCGCCCCTGAACTGCAATTGCAGGTACTGGAGCAGGTGAAATCCCCTAAGTTTGTTGGTATGGACACCATGAACTTCTGGATCTCCATCAAAAAAGACAAGCTGATCGATGTTCTAAAAAAGGTGGATCTGGTTTTGATCAATGAAGGTGAAGCGAAGATGCTGACGGGCGCTGCCAATGCGATCTCTGCAGCTCCGCTCATCACAGCTATGGGCCCTAAGGCGGTGGTTATCAAGCGCGGCGAGTACGGCTTTGCGATGTACACGAAGGATGAGGGCTATTTCATCCTTCCAGCCATGCCGATCCCGACAGTTGTGGACCCTACAGGCGCTGGTGACACCTTCGCCGGTGGTTTCTTCGGTTACCTGGCAGCTCAGAAGGAAGTTCCAACTATCGCGAATCTGAAGCAAGCCTGCATCATGGGTTCCATGATGGCTTCTCACACGATCCAGGATTTCTCTGTGAAAGCTCTGGCGAAAGTGACCTTGGGCGATCTTGAAAAACGCCTGACCGAATACAAAAAAGTCATCACTGTTTAAGATCCTGTCAAAGGCCTCCACTCCGGAGGCCTTTTTTCTTTGTTAAGATGTCTTGTGAATTGAAGATAAATTGAAACATGTTTGTTACTAAAAGTCCGGATTTCTGGCAAGAAGCAAACAATTCTTGTTTAGTCCTCTCGTGAGAGTCTACGGAACTCCGATGTGTAGGGCATGAAAACAGCATTATATTTACTATTGGCATTCTTGTTTTTGGCAGTATCAGTGATTTCTTGCTCGGAAGAGCCGAAGGAGCTCATTCCGACGGACACCCCAAGTACAGAGAATCCTACACCAACAAATCCAACAATCCCAGTGCCAGAAGGAGTTCCGGCAGGGGCCTTTGTTTATCTTCAGGTGGGCACGCGGTGGGAGTCTGCCGCAGAGAACGCAGCTTTTAAAAACTGGAAGACCTGCGCTGTATCGCCGAGCTCTCCCAGCACGAACATTGAGTGCGAAGTAACTGTACCAGAGGCCCAATTGTATCGCAGTGCTGTCGAGTTCAAAGTGGGCTCGCTGAACCCTGCATATTGTCCTATTTTGAGCTTTAGGCCTTATTATTATAAACGTTCCGATTCCTATCCCGTCACAACGCCGACAGGTCCGGTAGATGAAAATGGAGTACCGACAGATGTGACCAGCGGTGGTTATATCCCGGCGACTGCTGAAGCAAACTCGAATGCGTTAAGCTGTGGGGCAAATACCAATGTGAAGGAGTGTTTCGGTGGCGCCGCTCCACATCTGATTGAAGAGTTTCCGAAGAGCACAGGGAAGTACTTCCTTACTAGTGTAGCCACAAGCAGCAGCTACATTTTGCCTTCTTCAAACTCAGTCCGCTATTATGGTTCGTTTCGTGTAAATTTTATGGTTACCAATAATCTTTCAGCAGCAGACAGACAGAATGCTGTCCTTGGTACAGTTAACGAAAGAGTCGCTGATTACTTCTATGACTACGAATTTGAATGTACGAGCTACTGGGGCGAGCGATTGTTTGGTATCACACTGACTATTTCCGACGAGAACTGGGATAGCAGTGGTGGTGCCGATGACTATCAGGACTGGAACTGATTTAAACGAAACAGCTTAAAAGCAAAGACACCTAGGCTTCCTGGGTCTCTTTGTTTTTTGTGGTTACCTTGTTTGGGATCTGTTCTACGATGTATTCAGCAACTGCCGCAATGGTCAGGGAAGGATTCGGTCCGGTGGAGGTGGGCAGGATGCTGCCATCCACCACGTAAAGACCTTTATATCCAAACACTTCCCCGAGTGGATTGACGAAGCCGGTGTCCGCTGTTTCTCCCATCGGGCAGCCGCCCAGTGGATGAACGGCCACGACTTTATTCAAGTGAGTCAGTGGATTGTCGACAAAAACACCGCCAATGCGCTCGGCGATTTTCTTCATTTGCGTGCGCAGACGATCAAAGTGCAGCTTGCTGCCGTCTATCTTCCATTTGATGATGGCCTGGTTGTCGGAACGCAGACGGATTTCTCCGTCGGGTTTGTCTCTTCCCATGCCCAAAAGTACAAAACAGCGTTTGGTGAAATCCGCGCGGTCAATGGCTTGAGCGAACTCGTCACCCACGTTGACCTGATCACGGCTTTCGATATTCAGAATTTTGAAAATGTATTTCTTAATACTGTGAGCGAACAGTGTGCCTAATCCCCGAATGCCAGGCAGTTGAGGGATCTTTCCGGAAAGATACCAGGCGAACCCCACCGGAAAGCCGGCCTCCTGCAGATACATTCCATGGTGATAGCCATCCTCATAGTCCTTGAAATTGTATTCGATGGCGCCGGTAATGACCGGGCCGTTGGTGGCATCAATATTTTCGCGGGATCCAAAAATCAAACCCAGCAAATCTCCGTTACCGCTCCATTTTTTGCCCAGCCAGATGTTCAACTTCGGCAGGTGACCCTGTTTCTTCATTTTCAACAGCAGGGATGTTGATCCAATGGAACCGGCTGACAAAATCACATTCTTCGCAGTGAAGGTTGTTTCCTGCTGTGGGAATTCCGGAATGACATAAGTCACCTTGTAGTAATCACCGCAGTGTTCGATGCGCACGACATCCGCGTGGGTGCGAATGTCAGCGGGTTCCCCGGCCGTTTTCAGATTTCGGGCCCGGAAGATATAGTTCAGATCCAAAGAGTTCTTGGCATTGATATTACAGCCGATATCGCAGTCGCCACATTTGTTGCATCTGGACTGCAAAGCCCCGTGCATGTTGTGGGTTTGATGTCCGGGAAAGCTTCCCTCAAATCGCACACCCAGGGGCGGCAAAGTGAAACTGGGTTTCCCGACGGAGTCCGGCGGAGGCGGCATTTCTTCCGCCAGTCTTTTCAAAAGTGCGGTCTTGGGTGTGGCCTTGTAATAGTTCTGCGTTTCATAAGGGTAGGGCTTCGCCTCCATCATGTGCAGAACGCGGTCGTAAAAAGGATCCAGAGTCTTACGATTGTAAATCTTCGGCCAGCCTTGAAAGAATCTTTCAGGCATGCGGTAAAGCACGTTCGCGTAAATCAGACTGCCACCCCCCAGTCCGCTGGCTGTCAGTGACAGCACGTCGCTTTCGGGAGTGTCCCGCAATTCCATCAGCCCGTATTTTTGATCTTCGGGATCCCAGAACATGCGCTGTTGAACATCGTGGGGGCGCCGAGGGAACTGGCCAATCTTCCACTGACGGCCTCGCTCCATCAGGCAGACCTTGTAGCCTTTTTCGACCAGGCGGCAGGTCATGACGGAACCACCAAAACCAGAGCCGATCACAATATAATCATAATCCAATTTCATAGAACCTCAGGCAATGCGCAGTTTCGGCTTTTCGGCGGCCGGAGTTTGTTGCAAAGAATGCTGTTTCAGGAATTCCACCAGTTGCGGGAAAACCTCGGTATGACAGTACTGTCCCATGAAAACATCCTGATGCCCGTACTGGGAAAACTCTTTGTATTGAACCCGGTCGGCGTTTTTTGTGGTCTTTAATTCTTCATAGGTCTTTTTATTTGAGCCGGGGAAGATGTGATTGTCGCCCCCGGAAATCAGCAGAGTGGGTGGCATTTCCTGAAGTTTCATTTTTTCCAGGTAGTTGATCTGACCATCAAACGACAGCGAATGACGAGCCAGCAGCATTTTGCGGATGTGCTTATGATAGTGGAAACTTGTTCCGCCGAACAGGTCCATCAGACGACGATGAGTCACCGGATGAATGTTGCGATGGTTGTAAACTGCCGGGAAGCCCCAGCCCCACATGAAGCTCACCATATGACAAGCGGGCTCGCGGCATTCACTGCGCAGGGATCTTTCCATCCAGTACAGCCATTTGCCAAAGGCCCGACCGGGCATGTAAGGGATGCGTGGACTGACATAGGCATAGCCAAACACCGTTTCAAAGATTTCAGGACCCACCATCATTTTCAGCATGGATTGCCAGCGCACTTGCGGAGTCAACGACACACTATTGGAAATAATGCTTGCGATATTCGTCACATATCCGGCGGCGTAAGAGGCCATAAATGCCAATGAGCCGACACAATGGGCAACCACATGGATGCGCACGTCGTTTCCGCATTGTTCCCGGATGAATTCCACGGCGCGGGGAATATCGTATTTGGCGATATCATCGATGGTGTAGCCGTGCGGTGAAAGGTTGTAGTTAAATCTGCCGCTTCCGCGCCAGTCCAGGGACCACACGTCGGTGTAGCCCGCGCCATGCAGGTGATTCACCAGATTTTCATGCTCCGGCATGATGAACATATCGGTTGACGTTGTCAGTCCATGCAGCAGCAGCACCACATCTTTTTGTGGCCCGCAGTTGAATCGCTGAATCGAAATACTCAGGCCGTCGCGGGTGTCCAGCGGGTGCAGGGTCTTTTCCCCCAAAGCCACACCTTGCGTGGTGTGAGGCGGATAAATATGTTCATTCCAGCGCGCCGAAGAGGTGGTAAAAATGAACGGAGCGTAGACCTCCCAAAGATTTCCCAGGAAGGATTTGAAGTACTTCAAGATAGCCTCTTTGTCTTCCAAAGAGTTCGCTGCATTGGTTTTGAAGCTTCCCATCTGTTTGATGAAGTCTTTTAAAGAGATGCGCAGAATACCCACCCCCTGAACCTTCTTTTCCCCAAAGTTTTCATAGGTGGAATGGCCTTCCCACAAATAGAAATACAAAGTCGTGGTTTGCTCCCAGATTTCCCGGGCGTCTTCTTTGATCACGTCTTTAAAGCCAAACAAGGTCCATTTTTTTTCTTCACGGTCCTGAAAGAACAACGTGTAGTGCATTTCTTTCGCGGTATCCATGTTGGGACTGGCGGCCGGGCGGGTGAACAGATGAAAATGGCCTTCCAGAATGGGAAGCTCATCACCAAAGCGAACGTCAGTCACGGTGCCGGAAACTTTGGAAGGGGTGCTGTTGTCGGCGTGAAACTTGGCCAGGTCCGGCACATGAATCTGCAGATTGAATTCAAAAGGAAGTTTATCAAAGCGTTCAGATTCTTTTTGAAAGTCAGATTGTGCAAGCGGTGACGAGGGCTGCAGCGTGAATTTCTTCGCCACAAAAAAACCCGCCATTCTTTCACTGAACTCAAGAGAGAGGACTTCAACAGACATGCAACTATCCTTTGTTTATATTAACGTTACGGTGTTTTTACGAAAACATGAATATGTCTCAAGCCCAGTTAAAGTGGACGCAGCTAAAAATTGTCGGACGCATTACAGGGCAGTAAAGGCTCAGTTAAAGATTCGTCCGAATATGATGGAATAAGGGATCCATAGTTTGACCGAAAATCGCAGACAAACGGAACAGCGGAGGCTATGATAGTGAAAACTAAATAGTAAACCGGGTTCCGCTGATTTGGCGGAAGTTTATGGATGGTAGGGTCGCCATCAAAAGGAGACCCTATGGAACTTCCACAGAAGTTTTTGAACCTGTTGGTGATCATCATCCCTCTTGGTTTGTTTATCGTTGCCTTCTTCGTGCTGGACCGTCTGCAAAAAGCCCGGAAATCCGAGAAAGACGATCTCAATACGAGACACCCCGGACCTAGATCCTGATATTGATCCGGCTTTGTTTTATACTTAAAGGGAAGTCCGGAAAATTCCGATATTTCCCTTAGACATGAGCAAAAAGAAAAAGAAATCTTCAGCCGCAGAGAATCTGATTGAGTCATTGATGGATGATCTCAAGGAGATTCAATCCGAGTCCTCGTATCGTGCAAGCGATACGGGCGAGGAATATAATGGGCTGCCTGCTCTTGCCACAGATGAAAATCGTCTGGATGCGACTGGCGTCGGCGGGAACATCTGGGACAGTCTGGAACAGGGACTTGGGAAAGATGCTGCCAAAGACATCGACTCTTCAGAGTTTGTCGGTGGCGCGGAATATTCCGCAGAGTCCAATGAAAGTTCTTACGACGGCTCTTACAACACTCCGGAGATTCCTGAAGTGGAGTCATCCGATTCCGACGATTTTGAAATGCCCGAAGGCTTCGGCGATCTGCCGCCTTCTGAGCGCTTCATGATGGGTCCTTCCGTGGGCGAAGAGGAACGTTACAACGGTCCTTCTGCGGATGCCGGCTATCAGTCCGCGGATGATCTGGATGCGATGCCTGTGTCGGCGATGGATGATGATTCCACTCGTCCGGTGTTCAGCTCGCAACCTGCCGGTGAAGACAAAACCGTTTCCATCCAACAGGATTTCAACGCCACCAGCTCTGTTGTGGGCGGTACTGATGCGGATAAAACCGTGGCGGTTGAAGGTTTTGCCAACGCCCGTGTGGGTTCACGCAAATCCCAGCCCGAAGTGGACGTCAAAGTCAGCGTCGGAAACTTCCGTGGCAGCCGTGGGGCCGCCAACGTGATGACTTCCGTGGATGCCAGCCTGGCTCAGGCCGAAAACCTGAAGCTGGCGCAGCAGCGCATCCTGGAGCTTGAACGCGAAGTGGAACACCTGCGTGGTGAAAATGAAGAGCTGGCTTCGGCTGGTGAAATCATTCGTTCCCGCACTGATGATCTGACCGTCCGTATTTCTGAAATTGAAAAAGAAAAAACCGAGATGCAGGAATCCGCGCAAAGCGAGATCCTGATCCTGAAAGGGAACCTTCAGTACAAAGAGAACGAGGTTGCCAAGGCGCGTATCAAGGTTGAAGAACTTGAAACTAGACTAAAATCTGACTTCAAAAAGATCCGCGTCCGCGAACGGGAACTGGAAAACCGCCTGGAGTTGCTCCGTGCGGAAAAGTCCGCCCTTGTTCGGTCCAAAGATGAGTATATTTTAGAACAAAAAAGAAAGATTGATCAGCTCTCTCAGGAACTCGATAATTACCGTAAGAAATGTCTTGAGCTTAACAAGACGATCGAGGCCAACCAGGATCAAGTCAAACGAACCGAGCGCGCACTGCGTTTGGCTTTGACGAACCTGGAGGCGAAAGAAGAGAATCTCGTTCCGTTGAAGAAAGCTGAGTAGTATGGAGTCCGCTTCCCAGGTAGAAAGTAGCGAGGGCACCGCCGTCGCGAAACCTGCTCCCGTGAAAAAAATCAAGATCATCGTCAGTGATCTCCATTTGGGGAAGGGCCGCCTGTTGGAAAAAGGCGGAATCAATTCACTCGAAGAATTCTATTACGGGGAAAAGCTGGTGGAATTCATTCACTTCTATTCCACCGGTGTCTATCGTGACTATGAAGTCGAACTGATTATCAACGGGGACTTCCTGAACTTCCTGCAGTGTGATTACAAGGGCCACTTCCTTTCAGTGATCACCGAATCCGTCACCTTGGAAATTCTGAAAGACTGCGTGAACGGGCATAAAGCTGTCTTTACTGCTTTGGCCGAATTCGCCGCAAAACCCGGTAACACCATCACCTATATCGTCGGCAACCACGATCAGGGAATGCTGTGGCCCGCCTGCCGCGCTTACCTGAATCAGGTCATCGGGACGCCAATTCGTTTTAAAAACATCGTCTATTTCTTTGATGGAGTTCATATCGAACACGGCCACATGCATGAGGCCGCCAATCGTATGGACCCCAAAAAGTTTTTCCTGAAAAAGGATCTGGTGGAACCGATCCTCAACCTGCCGTTTGGATCCCATTTCTTCCTGGAAGTCGTGTTGAAAATCAAACAGCACTACCCCCACGTCGACAAGATCCGTCCTTTTGGCAAAATGGTCCGCTGGGCTTTCCTGAACGAAACCGGAACAATGGTTCGCGCGTTCTTTATGGCCATGGGATATTTCCTGAAAAGCATCCTGGTAAAGGATCCGCGCCGTCATTGGCCTTTGAAGCGTATCATTCAGGTGATTGCGGAAAGCGCCATCTTTCCGGATTTAAGTGAATCGGCGCGTAAAATCCTGGGGGATGACCGTGTGCACACAGTCATCTTTGGTCACACGCACGTGTACCAGTATCGCCAGTGGTCAGAGAATAAAGAATATTTCAATACGGGAACATGGACTGAGATCACTTCTTTGGATATTGTGTCCTTGGGAAAGATCACGAAACTAACCTATGTTCTTATCGAATACCCTGAAGACGGAGGTCGGCCGCGAGGCAGATTGAAGGAGTGGAAGGGTTACCACAAAATCGAAGAAGACGTAGCTATTTCCTAGGCGGGCGATGAAAACAGCCCGATCGACTGCGTTGTCGGGTCGCCTTCTCGCTTCGACGTGCTTGGAGCACGCCTGCGCTGCGAGGGCGCCCCTCCGCCTTGCGCTCGGACTGTTTTGATCACCCGCTTATTTTCCGTTGGTTTCTGGCTGGCCCTTCGGGCGCCGCGTGGGGGCTGGCTCCCTTTGGGAGCGTCGCTGGGTTGGGATAAACTTTTAGAAAGAGATGCACGTTATGTTGGAGATTTCGCATTCGTTTCATAAAATTGATGAATCTGTTTTGGTGAAGTGTCAGGAGTCTTTGAAGTTGTTTTTGCAACGTAAAGAGATTGGCTTTCCGCAGGTGATGGAGCGGGTTTCTTTGTGGCAGCAGTCTTATAAAGTTGGGACTGAGCTGGCAGAGAAATTTAAGAAGATTGTTATCGTGGGTCTTGGTGGTAGTTCGCTGGGGACTCGGGTGATTGCGGAAGTGTTCTGTGCTCGCAATATGTTCTTTGTCGACAATGTGGATGCTCTGGAATTTGAGACTTTGATTGAAGAGCTGGGGGACCTGAAAGAGGTTGCTTGGGTTTTCATTTCCAAGAGCGGAACTACGATTGAGTCTTTGTGTGCTTTGGAGCTTGTGGATCAGATTTACACGGAAGAGAAACTGAATCTTCCCAAGCACAGTGTGGTTATTTCTGAAACCAAAGACAGCAGTTTGATGGCTTGGGCTCGCAAGCATTCTATTCCTACTTGTGAAATTCCTTTGGATGTTGGGGGGCGCTTCTCGGTGCTTTCTCCGGTGGGGATGATGCCGGCGGCGTTCCTGGGGTTGGACCTTGAAAAGTTCCGTGTGGGCGCGATGCGTGCTTTGAATGACACGGCAGTTGTGACTCAGACGATGGCGCAAGTGGCGCAAAGTTATAAGCGTGAAGAATGGATCACTCTGCTTTGGATTTACAATTCTCGTATGAAGTCTTTCGGGGCTTGGTATCAGCAGCTTTGGGCCGAGTCATTGGGGAAACCTGAGACTCGTGCGGGGAAACCGGCTCCGCGTGTGAGCACGCCGATGTCTGCTGTTGGGGCTTCGGATCAGCATTCGATTTTGCAGCAGGTGATGGAAGGAACCAAAGACAAGTTCGTTGTGTTCCAGCGTGTGGAGGAATCCGAGGCGGGTTCCTTGCGTATCAAGAAAGCTCAGTTCAAAGAAACTCAGGATCTTGAAGGTCGCACGATGGGTGAACTTTTGCGGGCAGAAGGTTTGGCCACGCAAGAGGCTTTGAATCAGAGTGGTGTGTCCACGATGACTCTTAAGACTAAAGTCCTAGATGAACACTCTTTGGGTTACATGTTCATGTTCTGGCAGCTTGTGGTTGCGGGGCTTGGAGATTACCTGGAAATCGACGCCTTCAATCAGCCGGGTGTCGAGCTGGGCAAGAGACTAGCGAAAGAGAAATTGAAGAAAGCATGATTGTCAGGTGACGGGGGGAAGTTTTATACTTTTCCCTATGGCTCACAACGATGACAATTCAGACAACTTAGAAAAAACCAGTATTGTTGCCAGCGACACTTTCAAGGGTCGTCTTAAAGAGGCGGATGATGTTCCGCCGGCAATTGTTGTTTTGATCGGCCCTCCGGGCTACGTCGGTAAACAATATCCTATCACGGCCAGTGACATTGTCATCGGCCGCTCTGTGGAAAGCCAAGTCTACATTGATGATAAAAGTTTGAGCCGCTCTCACGCAAAGTTCGCTGTCAATGGCAGTGAAGTGTCCGTGATCGATTTGGGTTCCACCAATAAAACCATTGTGAATGGTCAGGTGATCCCGCCACTGGCATCGTGCCTTTTGAAAAACAATGATCAGATCAAAACCGGCAACGTGATCTTCAAGTTCCTTGAAAAAGGCAGCATCGAAGCCATGACCAATGCGGCGATGTACGATCGTGCGCAGAAGGATGCATTGACGGGTGCTCATTCCAAAGGGGCGCTTTTGGACAAGGGCCCTGAAGCGATGAAACGCGCCGAAGTTCTGAACGAGCCCTTCAGTCTTGTGACTTTCGATATCGATCACTTTAAAAAGATCAACGACAGCTACGGGCATCCGGGCGGTGACTATGTTCTGAAGGAACTGTGCCGTATCGTGATCACCAAGCTGATTCGCTCCAACGACTTCTTTGCTCGTTACGGTGGTGAAGAGTTCGTGCTGCTGCTTTCCGGTTCTCCATCCAAAACAGCCGGTGAAGTGGGCGAACGTATCCGTCAGACGATCGAAGCCCATGACTTTACATTTGAAGGCAAGAAGATCCCGGTGACCATCTCTGTGGGTGTTGCCACCAAGCTTCCAAATGAAACTGAATGGACTCAAGTGTACGACCGTGCCGACAAGGCGCTGTACCAGTCCAAACAGGGTGGCCGTAACCGTACGACCATCGTCGCTTAAATTTAGTTTTTATCCCGGGGTTGGCTTCTTACAAGACTTTACTGAAGACACTCCAAACCTGGGATTCTTAAAGCCGCAGCCCAAAAAGTTGCGGCTTTTTTTCATATTACCTTGGTCTAGGGCCGCTTTGGCCAATTTTACAGTTCCTCTATATATAGACATAAAACTGCTGCCTTCCGTCAGCTCTGCTTAAAACTTAGTACAGGTTTTGATCCATAAGAAATGATTATGGGTGTTATAACGGAATGCGTAATTCCTAAGTTGTTTCATATATTTAGGGCCACTTTGACTCTTCAAAATCAGGCATCATCGTTGCATTAGTGAAAGAGTGTAGGCATCGCGGGTTTGGGGGCGAATTTACCGGGTGCTGGGGGGAGCAGAATGGCTCTTTCGGGAAAAAAATTCAGAACGTTAACCGAATTTAGACAGAAACGAGTCAAAGTATGGAGAGAGATCTAAACGTAACGGATCTTGAACTGGTAGAAAAAGTGAAGTCTGGCGACAGACGTTCTTTTTCCGAACTCGTGAAACGACATCAGAGAAGTGTGCTGCGTATGAGTTTGCGGTTCGTAAAGGACATGGACACAGCTGAGGACGTGACGCAAGAAGCGTTCATCAAGGCTTACGAAAAGCTGAACACCTTCGAAGGTCGTTCTTCTTTCAAGAGCTGGTTGTTCCAGATCGCCGTGAACACGGCACGCAACAAACTGCGTGAGTGGAAACGCGACACCGTGGATATCGACGATGTGCAATTGGCTGTAGATGCGGAGGCCGAAACTACACTCGTCCATACGGCGGTTTCTGACATACTTAAAAATGAAGTAGAGAAGCTGCCGTTCAAGCAGAAAACAGCCCTGGTTCTTCGTGTGTACGAGGACCTGAGCTTTAACGAGATTGCTGATATCATGGAGTGCCCATACGATACAGCGAAGGCGAATTACAGACATGCTCTGATGAAACTTCGTCAGACATTCGAACAGCAGGCTGAATTGAAGAACTGGACGGAAGAAGTAGGTGGCTTCTTCCTCGAGGTTAACCAAAGATTTGCGGAAGCAGAAGGATAAGAATCGATGGACAACGTGGACCGTATGGATCGCATGGATAAAGTGCGCAAAGGCCTTAAAGCCGCCGACGATATGGAACTGCCCATGAACGAGGACTTCTTCGATCGTTTGCATGACAAGATCATGGCGGAAGTGGAAACAACGGAAATCAAACCTGCTCCGGTGCTGATGACTCCGCGGAATCTGCTTCGCTCTCACTGGCGAGGATGGCTTTATCCCGTCAGCGGCGTAGCTTCGCTGATGGCCTTCGCTGTTCTTTTGATGCCGCAGGTGTCAAAAGTAAACCAGTCGATGACCAGAGCCGGGCTTCTGAGCGACGGGCATGAGCGCATTGTCTCTGAGGCCCTTTTGTCCCCAGAGGAGATTTCCCAGACCTTGATCAGCACGCAGAGCGAATCTGACTTTTTTATGGACGTAGCTCGCGAATCATTCGAAAATTTATCTGTAGATAAATTCAATAAAATCATGGGTGAAAGCGGACGCTAATCACCCTGACTCGGGTGAGACAACGTGCTGCTGAAGACTCTGTTCCCAATATTCCTAATATGTCTAAATTCGGCTTTCTCCGTGGCTGTAGCTGCGGAGAAACGCAATCAGCTTGAAGAACTTCTCATCTGGAAGATGAGCGACGAATTGAAGCTGAACACCTCCGAAGAAAAGAAATTCTCTGAAATTGTCCGGGACATCAATAAACGCAAAGCCCAGTTCAATCTGGAGCTGCAGGCTTCCGTCGATAAAATGAACAAAGCCACCACGGCAAAATCCAAGGATGAAGAGCTGACTCGCTATCGCAAGTCTTTGCAAAGCTATGGTCGAATGAATGAAGAGGAGTTCGACAAGCTAAAGCCCCTTTTGGGGCCTGAGCGCATGGTGCAGTATCTGCAAATCAAACAGGACCTGACCAACCGGATTAAAACCATGCTGGCCAATCCTGAGGTCACTCCTGGGAAAACCGCCAAACCACTGCCTTCTCCGAAATTGATCGAAGAGAAGTAACAAAAAAGCCGTCTTTCGACGGCTTTTTGTTTTTAGAAGATCTCCCAACCGGAAATGACGTCGATTCCAGAGTCGCAGGGCTGAAACTGGTAAGGACAATGAATCAGCGCCTTGAAGCGTTCGTCGTTGCCATCGTCAAAGACAAACACCCCTTGAGAAGTGCCGTCATTGGCCCGGTACATCCCTTTGACCGCAGCATAGCGACCCTTGGAATCACGAGCGATGATGGAGTTCGGGCACTGATCCAGATTGTATTGTTCAATTTTAAAGTCATAACTTTCAAACTGCGAAATCTGGTTGCGAGCCAATGTGGTGATACGACCATCCTGGATCTGCAGCGGTTGCAGGATTTTGAAGTTGTTCACATTGTCGCGGGATTGGGCCGGTCCATAGACCACACACGCCATAACCAAAGCACTTGTCACTAGCGACATTGTTGACCTCCATAGCGGGATGTTTCACCCCAGCGCACCGCCGGGCTCCAGCGGGCATCGGCGACCAGATGGCCGTCGATCATTTTTAAAAACAATTCCCAGGCGTTGTTGGCGGCAAAGCCCGTCATCACATGACAAGCTGTCAGAACCTCTTTGGCGTCCTTGATGTCGCCAATAGCACCAGGCACCTCATAGTTGTTCTTGCGCCAGTACATCAGGTCATTCAACTGACCGTAAGCTTCGCGCAGACGGGCGTCGCGGCGGTTGGTGGAGTGTTCATCCAGCAGACCCGCAGACGGGCAGCGGCCTCCGGCATCACGCACGGCCTTCCAGGCGGCGTTCACCGCATCCACGCGGCCCTGCCACAGGTTGCAGATGCTTTCCACGACCACATCAATGCGCTCGTCGATTGTCGGAGGTCTGAGGCGCAGTTCTTTTCTGATGCTTTCATGCCATTGGTAAATCTGCTTGCGGGTCGGACGTCCATAAGAGGTCCATCCGGCCATTTCAAACTGCTGATTGTTCGCCGCAGGGGATGTCGCCGTTTTCCAGACACGGAACCCACCCAGACGACTGATCGGCCAGGTGTAAGGATTGCGCGTGGTGATCAGTTCCCGCACCTTGGAAGGTGTTGTGGAATACAAAGAGCGGATGAAACCGTTTTCATTCACATTGATGATCATTTCGGCGTGTCCGCCACGGGTGCCGACGATGTTTTCCTCTTCCGCCGTCAGAGTGGGGTTCAGAAAGATGGCGCCCGGGCGCACGTATTCGCGCTTGATTGCCACCGGAACCGTATCATGTCCCAGTGTCTGGGTGCTGGTCAGATCCGACACCAGTTGGATGAACTTGCGAACGCGGTCCTTTTCCGGCAGGCGATCCCAGTTCGTCATGGACTGAGTCAGGCTGCGCTTCATGTTTTCAATATTTGTGAAGGCCACTGGCAAAGAGTTCTCGTAAGCAAAGATGATCCTTGCTGCATAGACGGCATCTGCGCAATCCGTGGAAATGCGGTACCAGGGATTCGCTGGATTTGAAAAAATATCGGCCTTGAAGTTTTCCACCACCCATTGGGAATAGCGGTCTTCCTGCGCTTGAGACCACACATTCTGGGCATTCCAGACGGCGGCCTGGGCCGTCAACCCGGTTGACATGATCAAGGCAATAATCAGTGCTTTCACGTTCACACCTAGAAGATATCGACGGACAGTTCGATTTCATTATCCGTCAAAACATTGGAGCGTGCTGCGGCCGAGGCCTCTTTAAACTCAAAAACCACTTCGCAGAATTTGGGGGCTCGCTGTGGCCAGTTGGCGTTTAGGACCATGACGTTGTCACGGAAGGTTCCGTCAAAGGCCGCCCAGTTGGTCGTGTAAGAATAGTCCACCTGCATACTGTCGCCGGGGCTGACTTGATTGGCCTGGCGGGTGTCGGTGCGACCCGAGCGCAAATCACAGGACGTTGTCACACGATAGTACAGATTCGCAGCCGCAGTATAGGCGTTCGCAGAGTTTCGTACGTTGGCGGCCAATGAATAAATTCTTTCGCTGAAGTCTTCTTCACCGGTATTGCCGTTACCAACACCGTTGCCGTTGTTGCCATTGTTTTTGCAATTGCCATAGCCATGGCCCCCGCCATTGCCATTATTGCCTTTGCACTGAGCCAGTGGGCCCAGATAGCATATGTGCACTTTGTATCCGACACCCATGGTCTCATACGAAAAAGACATCTTCAGGCGGGTGATGCGGGACAACCACTGATTGCCAAAAGAGAACAGCTTGTCAGAGTCCTCATTCAGCGCCAGTCCCACACTGCGGTTGCGCCAGGGTGAACTTACCGGAGAGCTCAGGTCCTCATAGCTCACGCTGCCCGAAAACGAGCCCGGAGAAGGGGCCACAGGTGAAGCGGTGCGGGTCACGTTGCAGACAAAAATATCCTCAGAGCTGGATGAAACTGTGACATCCACCTGGGCAAAAGCGGGGCAGGAAAAAACAGCAATCAGGGTGACAAGAAGTGCTTTCATTCTTACGGCTCACATCTGTAGCGAGGCAGAGTTTTCACCTGCTTGTTCATAACCACGCCCTGCGGGGATTCTTTGATCACGCGGATGTCATTCAAGTCGAAGTTGCCACCATCCCCCTTTTCACCCACGGTGAATTCAGCAGAGAAGCGGTTCCAGAACTTTTGTTTTCCGGAAAGATAGCACTGACCATGGCTGGGATCGCACAGGCGCTCATAGTAAGTCGGCCACAGGCGCGTGGAACCCAGTTTCTTGAAATAGCTCAGGGACATGTCCAGATCTGAATTCAGATCGCCGGAGGAAATATGCGGCAAGCCCGTCAAACGTGGCAGGCCCAGCAGGTCAGACAATGGCTGAATGGACTGGATTTGATCCAATCCCGCAACACCATTGGCCGCTTTCAGATCGATCAGAAACTGCTCGGCTCTGTTCAGATAGATATAGAAGTCCTCAAACGGGTCAATCATGGTTACAACCACTTTATAGCGCTCACCTTTGACGAAATTCAGGCCATCAATGCTTTGTTGCGGGAAGCGCATCAGCCCCTGCCAGTTGCCTTGAATGGTGCCGCCGCTGGTCCATCCGTCGATGAAGACAGACTTTTGCGAGCCGACCTTAAAGACTTCAACTTCGGCCGCCACCGGGATGTTGTAAGCAGACGGTGCCGTGCACAGGCCAGCCTGGTTGCAGAACAAAGGCTGTCGGTTATCCACGGACAGGTACATGTTCAGATCCACGCGCTCTTCACCGGCTTGACGGAACTGAAGGTCGCCCATGTTGAATTCAGCATTGTAAGTGGTGGGGAAGCGTGGAGCTTCCATTCCCACGTCTTCGCTTAGCTCCATCATGTTGGCGGGAGCCTGCAGAGTAAAACGATAGCGGGAAGAACCAATGGCAGTCACGTCAGGGCTGAGACCGGAATCATCGCCTACAACATAAGAATTCAAAGCCGCTTCGATGTCGCCGAACTCAAGCCCCAGTTCTTTCATTTTTTCCTGAGTGGCGCACTCAGGCTTTAAACCCATGGTGATGGAAAGATTGTAGCTGGGGTTGATGGTCAGGAAGCAGTACTCCCCTTCCATTTGCACCATGCTGGCACCCTGCGGGATGGTTTTGCAGTATTGCTGGTCGGATTTATAACGAAGGGGGCGGCCGTTGACTTCGGCCACGGTCACAAAGGCGCATTGCTGCAGGAATTTGTGCTGTCGTTTAACCAGAGATTTCTTTTGATTGTGATCCATCGGCTTGCTGAAAATCGAATTTTCGATTTTGCAGATGTTTTCATCCGGTAGGTCACCATCAAGGGAAATATCCGCCACATCCGAAACATCACTCGGCATATAGACGCCTTTGGAAAGCATCAGGAAGCTGCCGGCACTTTCAGTGCACTTGTCGATCATTTGTGGAAGGATCGTCGAACCTTCGCCATCGCCGTAAATACGGATCGGCGGATTGGATTCAAAGTTGATCGCAAAATTGTGTTTCATGTCACGAGAAGCGCGGCAGGCGAAAGCTTCGCCTGCCAGCATAAATACAACCCCTGAAAGGATCAGAACCGTAAGATTTTTGAATTTCATAAGACCGATCCTTTCAGAGACCAAGAGGGGCGATTAGTTCGCAGCGCCTTCTTCGATTTTAGTGTAAGTACACATTTCAGCACCGTGACGTTGCCATTTTCTCAGGTTTTTGATGGCAGCAGCATGGTTTGTCTCTTTGAACACATAACGTACACGGCAGAAGCGTGGAGTTTTTGTGTTTTGGTTGATCCATGTGTTGTAAAGGTCTTTAGCACCATTCAAAGTGGTTGGCTGGTTTGTACCAGTGAAGAAGTCACCGCCACCGTTTTGTGGAGCATTCCAGTCAGAGAACTTCGCTTCGTTATCCAGCATGTTGTACTGGTTAGCGTTGTTGCGAGCGTATTTGAATGTGTTCATACCTTGAAGGTCGCACACAGTGTAAGACTCAACAGTCAAGCCGGACAAAGTCGTGTACTTGATGTTTGGAGTCATGTTCAAACCATCACGACCGTGGTTGAAACCTGGACCGTCTGGGTTGTTGTCACCTGGGTTAACGCCAGTAGCAACGAAGTCAGTTGCAGAAACCTGAGCCAACAGGCTGAAGTTAGCAACTACGTTGTCTTCCCAGTACTCAATCTGAGGGCCACGGTAGCAGATATCAACGAAGTACTCAGCACCATAAAGCTCGGAACCAAGGTTGAAGCTCAGTTCTTTGATACGGTTAGAGAATGCATCTTCGTGGTTTACCAAAGTTGCGAAAGAACCCTGACCAGCTTGACGGGTAGTCGCTGTCCAGTTTGTGTTCCATTTAGCATCGCCAGTGTTCCAAGAGCTGTATTGACCCTTCATGTAGTCCATCAGGTACTCACCACCGTTGTCGTTAGTACAAACGCAACGAGTGTGGCAGGTAGCATCAGTACAAGTACCCGCAGTACAAGCGATCTGAGTGTCTTCGAAGTAGCACGCTTTGTGAGCGGATGCATTGTGCTTCAAACCAGCATTACAAGCGTAGATGTCTGGACCAGAGCTGAAGGTTTTGAATTTGAAACGCAAAGAGATTGCGTTCGCGCTTTGTGCAGAGATCAGTAGCATGGCTACCGCTGCAAATTTCATCAAGTTAGTCATTGTTTTCTCCTTTTGATCTAACGTTCTGTTTTTAAGGTTTACTGTTCACTTTAATTTCGTTGTTGGTTCCGGTTTCCACTTGAGGGTTGTACTCCAAAACGTACATTCCCTGGTTGTATTGGCCGGTCCCTTCGCAAACTATGAATTTGATCCGGGATGGTTCCTGAAACTTGTTTTTTTCAAGGACAATCAGCGGTTGCCCGGTGCCGGTCGGACACAGTCCCTGGAATCTTGCCATCACTTCCTGATTGTCGATGGCGGAATAGAAGTTATAGATGCTTTGGGCGGCCACAAAGATGTGATCCTTTGTGAACACTCGGGCCACTTCCGCTGCAGGCAGAACGCGCTGACTGTTGCGGTACAGGCGGTCGATCTCGGTAAATACGGTGCGCAGGATCGGGTTGGTGGTGCCCAGGCAGTTGAAGCAAAGCTCCTGCTCTTTCCAGCATGAATTCTGGGATTTGCAAACTTCCTGGCACAGGGTTTCGTCGGGACGGCAGTAAAGAGTGACGGTGTCCTGGAATTCGCCGCGAGGACCGGTGCCGACAGCGGATTCAACCGACCAGGCAAAGGCTGCTGGGGAGTTCAAAAGAAGCATCAGGGACAGCAAAATCGATCTCATTATTTCCCCATCGCTCTTCTGCAGGACTTGTGGAATCCGTACATGGAATGTGTTCTGAAGTTTTCAACTTTGCGCTCATTGCAGGTGAAGCGAATGACCGCTTCGCCTTTGCACAGATCAGACTTGATCCATGCTTCTTTGGTGTCGGATGGCGGCCATTGGCTGTCATCATCTTCGCGGATATAAACTTCGTGAACCTTGGTGTTGTAGGCCTTTTCAAAGACATCAGCGGCTTTGGCGGCACAACTGTCTCTGAAACATTTCAGACCTTTGCTGAGCTGATCCACACAGTGGGATGGGATCTGGCCGTATTTTTTGTAAACTTCGGCCGCGTAGGCGGCGTTCACTTCCCAGGATTTCGGGATGTTTACTTTGTCTTTCTTCGCAGAGAAGTACTTCTGGAAGGTGCGGAACAGATACACTACAAACTTCGCGGGATTCACCACGCCGAATGTGGAGGTGGATGCTGCCGCCACCGCAGTGAAGTTCAGGGTGCAGCCGCCGCAGAAAGAACGTGCGGTTTTTGCGCCGGTCGCAAAATCACTTGGATTGTTGGAAACAACTTCATTGGACTGTTTGGAATCACAGTAATTCACCGTCAGACCAGAGAAAGAATAGAAGTTATAGTTCTTGATACCGTTGTTATTCAGGGAAACCGCACAGGGTGCGCCCAGCAAAGGACCAAAATCCGCCACCAGAGATGTTTGCATTTTGGATTTTTCCACACGTGGATCAAATTTGATTTTACCGTCTTTCACCAACTGGTTGAAAGAAGCCACTTTGGGAGCGGTAAAGTTCACGTCCACATAGATTGGCAGGATGTTCCAGCCGAAAAGGGCGGTATTGGCCAGATCCACCATCAGCACTTTGTTCATGCGCTGGGTTTGGAACCAGGGATCGTACATTTTGCAGGTTTTCAGTTCAGAGTACGGGTTGAACAGATTCGGATCAGAAGTTTTACCTGCCAGGGGAACCAGCGCATCGGCATAGGTAGAAACCGCATAAAGGTCCACCATGCTTTTCACCATCAGGCGGGTGCAGTCCACAGAGCTGTAGCAGATCGCCTGGGCCCCCGCAACAGACTGGTTGTTCCAGGACAGCAGAGGCTGGTTGTTGAATGCTGTCGGGATGAATTTGGCTTCTTCCGGATTGGCCTGAAGCTGCATCATCTCTTTCGCCCAGGGGGCGAAGCCGGACTTGTTCACGGTGTATCCGGATTTATTCCAGTAGTTTTGTTTTTCAAGCTCGTTACAGAAGGGCAGAACCTGAGCTGAAACCGCGTTGAAGAAGTTCACGTGCTCCTGCAAAGAGCGGCGGTCGGAGTACTGCATCTGAGTCATGTTTTTAAGCTGAGCAATGCGATCGATATCGGACTTGAGGAAGTCCAGGGTCTCGTCGCCGGCCAGACGGATCTCAGTGCACATGTAGTAAAGCTCATTCATCATGGCTTCATTGCCACGGTGGGCGCTGATGTCTTTGGAAACCACGGAGCTTAACACGGCGGCGCCCAGTTGATCCTGCAACAGGTTCAAATTGGTGATCGCGGCCTGATACTTGGTTTTCATCAGAGCGCGGGACTGAATCACATTTTTACGGAAGTTCGCCAGCCATTCTTGAGCGCTGTCGAAGGACTGCGTGCCCAAGAAGTCATTGTTCACGCCACGAACGCCTTTTTCCAGCATCTCGGCTTCCGTTCCCACCGGGACGGTGTCGAAGTGTTCAGGCGTCGGGCCGCTGATTTTAGCCAGCTCGCGGATGCTGTTTGACGAAAGATATTCGCTGTCACAGGAAGGCTTTGTCATGGACTTGCAGCCGTTCGGAGTGAACATGATGGATTCTTCCAAGGCGATAGAGCGGAAGATGCGACCGAAGGAAGGGCTTAGCTGTTCAACTTCGTTGGTGTGTCTCCACGCCCAGGACAGATAGATTTTCAAGCTGTTCCAGAAGTCGAAACCCTGTTGTGCCAGGGAGTTTGCATTCGTTTCCCAGTCGATTTGCAAGGTCACGAAACGGTTGTTCAGTTTGTCATCGGCGTTAAAGCAACCCGTCAGATAGTCCGCTTCGTTCAGGTAGGCCAGGGCGATGTCCTGCAGGTTGGCCTGGTTGACTTCAGGGTTTTGCAGATGCCCCTGCAGAGCCGAGAATTTTTTGATGTAATAGCAGCCCAGGCGGTCTTTGGAGGCATGCAGAGGGAAATTTTGTTGAGTGAAGCTGTCAAAGGCCAGCAGTTCAGCGCGTTTTCCGGCGCGGGCCCAGATTTGAGAAAGGTAGTCATTCAACTCGGTGCAATTGCCACCACTGGCTTCGCAGCTGCGGTTGACCTGCAGATACTTTGGCAGATCCGCAGTTTTCAGATTCATGGGCAGCACCGGAAGCTGCCCACGGATCATTTTGTTCATGATGTTCAGGGTCATGTAGGCCACCGAAAGTCGGAATTCCTTCATGGCCTTGTTGCTGTATTCTTCCGTGTTCAGGCCGCGCAATTTGGCGACGGAGTTCGCGGTTTTGCCGGCATTGTAACCATCAATCATGATCATGATGGAGGATGTCGGCTTTTCAGAATCCAGCGCGCACTGGGCGCGGTTGGTGAATTTCAGAGGACTCAGAAGACTTGTCTGATGGGCTGGCACTTCCGCACGGCTTAGTGCCGGCAGGGTGCAGGCCATCAGTAAAGTGATCAACGTGAGTTTGTTCATGAGTCCTCTGTATTTCCAGTTACCGGGTTTAGTTCAGCGCTTTGCAGTTATCGACTTTGTTCAGCATCGTCGTGTAGAACAGAATCACAGTTTGATCTGCAGGGGAGAAGTTACGCTTCGTTGAGCCGTCGGCGTTCACCATGTTGTACATGTACGTGTTCACGAAACGATAAACCGAAGGAGTCACACGCAGCGTGGAGTTGCAGGAGTAGTTCTTGTAAGTCACTGTGATACCTGCGTAGTAGTCACCACCATTGTTCGTGGAATTCTGGCTGTCGCCGATGTAGAAGTTGTTGCCGCCGCTGTTTGGATTGTCGCCGTAGCCAACCTGGAAGCTCACCGTCCAGCCTTCGCCGTGACCATCAGTTCCTACGATAGAGCAAAGGTTGCCTCTGCAAGCCACGGCCATTTCGTTTTCGATCTTTCTCTGGATCTCTGCTTCTGTGTAATGTGGATTTGGACGAGGATCGTAATCTGGGCTGCCACCATCGAATTCATCAGCGTGGACAGTAAGGGACATTGCTAGTGCTACAAGGGCAGCACCTAGGAACTTCAATTTCATGCTCTCTCCGGTTTCTTTGTGACTTGTCAGGGTCCTGTTACGTTCTGTTGCTTCCTGACATGGTTTTTTGAAAGTGAGCGAGTTTTAGTCGTATTTTTTTTATTCCGCCAGCAGAGACACACTGCGCGTGTAAAGAATTCTTCAATGATATCAAAGGGTCACATCGCCCGAATGGGTTATATGATACTTTAGCAATTTCGCATTGTTAGATTCTTAACAATGCTCGGCTGCTATTTGAACTGGATTTTGATCGTGGTTTTACGTGTTTAGCGAAACATTACAAAACTGGCAGAAAATTTCGCAGATTTTTGCCTAAACAGGAGGCTGTGGAATAAGCCTGATTTTCGGGGGTTAGCCCTTACGGGGGAGAGAGCATTTTTTTGAGTTCTGCGGACGGATCTTTGACTTTTTCTAGGCCGCGACAGGCCTCAATGAAGGAAAAATAGCTGCGATCCCTGAGTTCGTACAGCTTTTCGAAGTCACTCAAGTCCTGCATATACGTGCGATACACCAGCAAGCGGGCATTGTTCAGCTTCGCATCGGCGAATCTTTTATAGCTTTCCGTCTTCAGGCGCGGCACCACTTCAGCAGAAAATTTACTCTGGATCTGCTGTATCCGCTGCGTGCGTTTTTCTTCGGATCTTTCACTGGATGGAAGTTCCTTGTACCACTTTTCAAGCGCATCCAGTTCGGCCGAAATAAACTGCGAAAACACTTTGCTGTCGTCGTTTTCAGACTGAATCAACTTCAGTGTCGGCGAGTCTGCACCTTCTTTTTTCAAATAGAAAAGCTCGGCGCCTTTGTTGCCCAGAAACGTGGCCAGGCGTTCGTTGAAGTCGGCGGAATTTTTGATGTACAGCGTGGCATGCACAGTTTCATGAATGATCGTGTTCACCAGATCATAGTCATCATAGCGAAGCATCGAACTTAAAATCGGATCATTGAACCAGCCCAGCGTGCTGTAGGCTGAAACGCCGCGCATGTAGGTGTCGAGGTTGTCCTGCTGCAGGGATTTTTCCTCTTCCTTGGCGTCGTCTTCATTGAAGTAACCTTTGTAAGGCATTTTTCCCATGAACGGATAAGACCACTGATGATGTTTCAGTTCCCACTTGGGGGCGGCGCTGACCACGTAGGTGACATAGGGGCGGCCCAGTTCTACGTAAGAGGTGTAGTTCTTGGTGGATTTCAGATGCAGTTCGGTTTCGGCAAAGGTGCGGGCTTCCTGCGCAAGCTTCAGCTTTTTCTTTTTGCCTTCATCCAGGTTTGGATCTTTCAAAGCTTCATCGACGGGAATGCGGCTGTTAAGCAGCTTCATCTGCCCATAGCCCGACTTCATCAGATAGCCCATCTGGCATCCGCTGTTCAGCGTGGCGACGGCAAGAAGTGTCAGGCCAAGTTTCAGCCTCATAATGCCCAGGTCACACCGGCACGGATGGAGCTGTCGTCCGTTTGCAGGCCGTCACCGATCGGTGTTTTCCATACATCATAGCTCAGTTTGATGCCCAAAGATTCAGTGACTTTGATCTTCAAGCCCACGCCATAGCTGGGAACGGTGACGGATTCAGGTTCGATTGTGTAAGTGTCCTGACCTTCGATTTTAATCTGCTGATAGCGGCTGATCTGCGCTCCGCCGCCTTTGATGTAAGGCTGGAACAACGCGGTTTTATCCGCAAAAACCAAAATCAAATCCGCCCCGAGGATCTGGGACTTTTGTGTCGTTGTACGGCGGGCGTCGGATGGACTGGCTTTTTCTTCACGCAGGCCCGTGGCATCGGTGTAGCTCAGTTCCAGAGCCAGGCGCTCCAGGAAATACAGGGACAGCGAACCTGTGATGGATTCAGAGTCAAAAGAGTTGTCTTTGTCGAAGGTGGTGGTTTTTCTTCCGTAAGACAGGCCCAATTCTGTGAACATGGCATAAGCGGGCATAGAGGTCGAAATCAGAACGGCCAATAGGGTCAGGGATAAAAACTTCTTCATTCCCACATAGTAGCAAGGTTGAGTGGCGAACGACATGAATTCGGCCACACTCTGGACTAAAGCTCCTGGACCGGGTACAACTAAAGTATGGCTGACAAGGTTTTAAAATGCGGGCTTCCCTCTGACGAGAGCGAGCTGAAAAAGATTCTGACCCCTGAACAATATCGCATCATGGTTGAAAATGGCACTGAACGTCCGTTCCAGAATGCCTATTGGAATCATCATGAGCAGGGCATTTATGTCGATGCGATTTCCGGAGTGCCGCTGTTTTCCAGCGACGACAAATTTGATTCCGGTTCGGGCTGGCCCAGCTTCACGCGTCCGATTTCTGCGGATGCGGTGAAAGAGATCGCCGACTATTCCCATGGCATGACTCGTATCGAGGTGCGAGCGTCGTCGTCGAATTCCCACTTGGGGCATGTGTTTGATGACGGACCGGAGCCAACGGGACTTCGTTACTGCATCAATTCGGCGTCGTTGAAATTCATTCCGCGGAAAGCTTAAGTTCTGAGCAGACCTCAGCATTTAATCCCGCAAAAAAATAAAAATTAGTCCATACTGGTGAAATGAAATTCATCGGATCTTTTATTGCTTTCATGTTGTTGGGTTTTCAATCGCAAGCGCAAGACTGGCGCACGGCCACCCGGGACAGTGCACATCTGGCGCCAACCCCTCAGGAAGAAAAAGGCGCCGTGGTTCAGGTGTATGCGGCCCGCACGGTCAGTTGGCGTGGCTACTTTGCCGTTCATTCCTGGATCGCGACCAAGGCCAAAGATGCCGATCACTATAGGACCTATCACGTGATCGGGTGGCGAGTGAAAAGAGGTTTGGAGGCTGTTCGCATCGAGGCGGACATTCCGGATCGTCACTGGTTTGGTGCCAAGCCCGAACTGATCGAAGACCTGCGTGGTGCCGAGGCGGAAGCTGCCATTCCGCAAATCGACAAGCTGGCGCGCGATTATGCCTACAAAAACACTTACCGCGCTTATCCGGGCCCGAACAGCAACACCTTTATTTCCCATATCATCCGCAACGTGCCGGAACTGAAGGTGGAACTTCCTCCGCACGCTATCGGCAAGGACTGGATCAATCAGGCGGACATCGTCGGCTGGAGTGAATCCAAGACCGGCGTGCAGTTTTCCTTGTTTGGAATGCTGGGGCTGACCGTGGGCTTGGGCGAGGGTGTTGAGCTGAATCTGCTGGGCCTGAACTTCGGGGTTGATTTCATGCGACCGGCATTGAAGCTGCCGATGGTTGGCCGGGTTGGAATGAGCGACAAGCCTTAGTCGTGATCTTTAGTTGCGGTTCACCAGAGCTGGTGGGCTGTAGCGCACAGTGAAAGAAAACACGAGGTGAATGTAGCCATCCTCTTTCACCATCTCTTGCGGCGGATTCGGGAAGATGCGGGCTTCCTTGAAGGCATTCACCGCCGCCATATCAAAGTTTTTGATTCCTGAGCTTTTCATAATCAATGCCGAACGCAGATTGCCGTTGCGATCCAGAATAAATTCAGCCTGAGTCACCCAGTTGCGGTTCCCGGCGTTGATGCGATCAATGCGATCAAACTGATCGATGGCCTGCTGCACGCGGGTTTCCCAGCGGTAGCGGATCAGCTCTTCCACTCTGGCATAAAAAGTATAAAACAGATATCGGTCTGTGTTCAGGGCGGTGAATGAGCCCACCTTCACATCGGTGGGCAGGGATTCGCCGACGGAAGAAAAGCCGTCGTTGTAGCGTCTCATTTCGGCCAGTTCTTTGGAAATATCCACATTGCGATAGCCGTCTTTGTCGACATCCTCGGTGTTGTGCTGCTGTTTTTTCTGTTCAGCCACTTTTGGCGGGGCGGACTCGGGTTTGTTCACCGCACTTTCACGGTTGCTGCGGTTTTGGGTCATACCGGATTTTGCTGCCTGAGTTTCTTCTTTCACACGCTGTTTTTGCTCAGACAGAAAGCGCGCCAAAGTTTCATCCTCGGGCAGTTTCATTTTCTCCGGCACCACCGCCTGGCGTACCACGGAGCGGTCTTTGGGTTTCAGGGCATTGAAGATTTTCTGTTCGTCGGAAAGGGTGACTTCGATCACTTCGGGTTCTGGCAGTTGCAGTTTGGGCGCAAGCCAGATCAGGCCCACGATGACCAAAAAATGGAACATAAAACTGCAGAGAATCGCCCTAATGACTGCCATTGTCTCATTTTAAGCCGAAACTGGACCTTTGGGCAAGACGGCTAAAGTTGAAACACATTCTGCCGATAAGAAATGAGTCAACAGGGGGAAAAATGGGGAAAGTTCTCGATATTACGCCACGCCTAAGATCTCAGAATTCTTTGGAAAACAAGGGAATTGAGGTCCGCGCGGAAGTTCTCGACATTACAGAGGCCCGCCAGGAAATTTTGAGCCGGGACCGTCGTGACGTAAAAAGAACAATTTTAACTGAATTCGTGGGAGCTTTTGTCGTACTTCCTGAAAAGGGCCTTTTGAAGGCCGCGCTATACGACATTTCGGAAAACGGTTTGGCTTTTGATCTGGAGCTGGCTGAAGGCGGCTTTGTGGCCGGGGATGAAGTGGCGATGCGAGTGTATTTGAATCACTCCACGTACTTCCCATTCACGATCACTGTGTCCAACAGCCGTGCCATCGAAGACGAAGGCGTTGTTCGTCATGGTGCCGGTTTTGTCAAAGGCACGATGAATGATGTAGCGCTTCATCACTTTGTGAAGTTCATCGAAAACGTCAGTGCGAGTCTGAAAACAGATTCCGGCGACGTTCTTGTTTCTCACATCTCCTGATAACCTGTCCTGATATTATGAAAGTGGCAAAGGCCCGGTGATTTTTCGCCGGGTCTTTTTATTTTTTGGGACGCCGTTTTGCGTGGACTTTGGTCCTGCGATTTGTTGCAATTTAGCTGTGAAGTGTTTGCAGCTGAAAACAGTTTGCAGCACGCATGGACTATAACTACGGAGGGTGTCCATTGAGCAAAGCTAAGCGCAGAAAAATTGTTGTCGATACGAACGTGATCCTTTTCGATTCCCAGGCAATCCTGAGATTCGGTGAGGCTGACGTACACATTCCTATCTCTGTTATCGAGGAAGTCGACAAGTTCAAACGTGACCAGGGTGAAAACGGTCGAAATGCGCGTCAGTTCAGCCGCTTTATCGACGTTCTTCGTTCCAAGGGCTCATTGGCCAGCGGTGTTCAGATCGACAACTCCGAAACCATGGTATACATCAACACGGATCTGATGCTGGCAGGTATGCCGTCAGAGCTGGATCATCAGAAAGCGGACAACCGTATTCTGAACACAGCTTTGGCTTTGCAAAAGCAGCACCCGCGCTACAAGGTTGAGTTGATCACCAAAGACATCAACCTGCGTATCAAGGCGGATGTTTACGGTGTCATTGCCAATGACTATGATGCCAACGATATCAACCGTGATGATCTTTACGAGGGTTATCAGGAGATCATGGTGTCTCCAGAGCAGATTGATGCCTTCTATCGCGAAAAACGCTTCATCACAGACGTGAAACTTTATGGCAATCAGTACGTGATCATGAAAGATGCGGCGAACCCGAATCATTCTGCGATTGGTCGTTACAGCCTGGCGGACAAGGCCATTGTTCCTTTGATGCAGGCCGCTGATTCCATCTGGGGCATTCATGCCCGAAATGTCGAGCAAGCCTTCGCATTGGACTGTTTGCTGAATGATGAAATCATGTTTGTATCCCTGGTGGGTAAAGCCGGTACGGGTAAAACATTGATGGCGATTGCCGCGGGTCTTCATAAAACTTTGGATCAAGGGCAGTTCCAGCGCTTGCTGGTGTCCCGTCCGATTTTCCCTATGGGCCGCGATATCGGTTACCTGCCTGGTGACATCGAGCAGAAATTGAATCCTTGGATGCAGCCTATCTTCGATAACGTCGAATTTTTGATGGGTGCGGACAAAAAAGCAGCGGGGCGTGCGCAAGAATTGATCAATCAGGGGATGCTGAACATTGAGCCTCTGACTTACATTCGCGGTCGCAGCATTCCGAAGCAGTACCTGATCGTCGACGAAGCACAAAACTTGACTCCGCACGAGATCAAGACAATTGTTACGCGTGCCGGTCGAGGGACAAAGGTTGTCCTTACGGGCGACGTCTATCAGATCGATAATCCTTACGTGGATTCCGCGAACAGCGGTTTGACCTATGCGGTTGAGAGATTCAAGGGCCATCCAATTGCGGCCCATGTGACTCTGACCAAAGGTGAAAGATCTGAGCTGGCCGAGCTGGCAGCAAATATCTTGTAGGTTTTTAGGAGTTTTTTCATGGCTGAAGTGATTGATGTAGGATTTGAAGCAAAGGTAACTGTGCAAGTGACGGACAAAATGATCCAGCAATTTGCGGAGCTATCCGGAGACCACAATCCAATTCATTTGAATGATGAATACGCATCAAAAACCCGTTTTGGTCGTCGTATCGCTCACGGTATGATTGTCGGCGCTCTGATCTCCAGAGCGCTGGTTGATGGTATCGGTCAGGGTGGTATTTACCTTGCTCAAAATATGAAATTCGTTAATCCGGTATTCGTTGATGATACGATTGTTATCACCATCAAAATCACTGGTTTGAGAAAAGAAAAAGGCATCGCGACGGTTGAAACGAACGTGGCGAAGGTTAATGGTGACGTTGTGGTTAAGGGTGATGCGGTGATCATGATGTCTACGACTGGCCCTGCCGGCATATGAGCGGAGTCTTCCATCTGGTCTACTTCAGCAAGGCCGCCGAGGATCTGAGTTACACGGACATCCGTGAGATCCTCGAAGTGTCCCGAAGAAACAATGCCCGCCTGGGCATTACGGGTCTGCTGATTTTTCGTGATGGATATTTCGTTCAGCTTCTGGAAGGGGACGAGGCTCCGGTGCGTAACGTACTGACTGCCATCCGTGACGATGATCGAAATTATTCCGTCAAAGTTTTGATTGAAGCCATCGGGGCAGAACGTCTGTTCCCGGACTGGTCCATGGCATTTCATGACGGCGATATCACCACAGCATCCAGCGAGCATCTGGTGGAATTGTTTGAATCAGTATCCGCCAGTGATCTGAGCAAGCGTGCGCTGATCATGCCGATCCTGAAAAAATTCCGCGCCTCCGCCCCCGAGTTAAAATAAAAGGTTCCTGGTTCTTTTTTAGGCCCACTGTGCGTTATGAACGAACATCATAGAAAGGATTCCCTGATGAAAACACTGCTGAGCAAACTGATTGCACCTAGAAATTTCAATACCAAGATGGATGACTTTGCGCTGACCGTACTGCGCGTGTTCATTGGTCTGACGATGGCATTCTCTCACGGTTTGGGGAAAGTTCCTCCGCCAGAGATGCTGGTGGAAGGTGTTCGCTCTATGGGCTTCCCGGCGCCGGAATTCTTTGCATGGTGTGCGGGCCTGGCTGAATTTGCCGGGGGTATTTTGCTGGCGTTGGGTCTGTTGACTCGTCCGGCAGCGGCTTTCATGGTGTTCACGATGGTCGTAGCCGTCTTTGGTGTGCACGCCGCCGATCCGTTCGTGAAGAAGGAAATGGGTCTGTTGTACCTGTTCACGGGTTTGTTCTTTGTGTTGCACGGGGCGGGTCGCTGGTCCGTCGATCACCTGATCACGAAAAAGAAGTAATTCCTGATTCAAGGGAAACAAAAAAGGAGCCGCAAGGCTCCTTTTATTTTTGTGGAATCAAAGCACTTCCAGCAAACGGCGTTTCAGTTTTTCTTTAAATTCCTTCACGTCGACCGGCGCCTTGAGCAGTTGTTCAAGGCTGATCATCACCTCCGGTGGGAAGCCGCAGGGACGAAGCCCTTGGAAGGCCTTCTCATCAAAAGTCAGATTGATGGCCGCTCCATGGAAGGCGACCCATTTGCGCACACCCACGCCAACAGAGGCGATCTTGTGATCTTGCACCCAGACACCCGTGTCATCGGCATCATGGCGGTTCAGGTTTTGTTTGGCCGAAGAGCGACCTTCGATACCGTTGAGTCCATAAGTTTTCAACACGTCGACAATGGCGTCTTCAAACACTTTCAAGTAAGGATTGATCTCGCGGTCTTTGCGACCCTTGCGGGTGTGGGAAAGATTCAAAATCGGATAGATCACAAGCTGGCTGGGACCGTGATAAGTGGCGCGGCCTCCACGAGTGACTTCCACCAGCGGGCCTTGCCAGGCAAAGATATCCTCGGCCTGAGTGGCGCGACCCACAGTCACCACCGGAGGATGCGTGCAGAACACAAGAAAGCCCGGAAGGTCTTCGTTATGCACCTTTTCCACCAGGTCATTTTGTTTTTTTAAGGCCTCATCATAGTTGATAAGTCCCCAATCCTGAAAAATCAGATCAGCCATATTTTGTTTGTGCCACTGATTTAGGTCCAAGTCATTCTTTCTCTTCAAAGGTCCAATTCAGAAAGCAGTGTGCAACCTTTGGACAGCAATTTCATTCGAGGTGTAAACGCACTAGTCACAAAAATTTCAAAATGAGATTCGCTTGAGAAGCGGCGGAGGATACCGACAAAATGGTTTCAAGGAACACAAAAGAAGCAGGGAGAGGGTATGAAGAATCTAGGACTGATGAGCACATTGATCGCAGCGATCGCTCTGACTGGATGTCTGGACAATGGCGGCGGCACCGAGGTGAAACAAGACCTCAACAATGGTGACTTCAGTGTGATCACTGAGCCGGAAACAGGCTCTGGTGGCGGCTCCAGCGGCGGTAGCACCGAAGAGGGCAGTACCGGGGGCGACAATGGTGGCGGCACTCCAGCTCCTTCCGAACCGGATGGCTTTGACATCAACAAAGGCGCTGTTCTGACTGCTTCCACCACCCTCAGTCTTGATTTCTATCCTCCGTTCCACACGGCTTACACCAAGGTTTCTGAAAATGAATCCTGCGGCGGCGGTGCTTGGGTGGACTATGCGGACTCTGGCACCTTGCTAAGCTCAAAGACCAATCAGAATGTTCCTGTCAGCGTGCAGTTCCGCGATCATGATGGTCGTACCAGTTCCTGCTATGTGCGCCGTATCTATATTGACCAGATCGGTCCGGACATCGTGTTTGCAAAATATCCTTCCGCTCCGGTTGAAGAAGGCCTGGATGTGGAACTGATCTTCACCGTGACGGACGCGGGTGCCGGTGTGGCCTCTGTGACTTGTTCTATGGGCACTTCCACCAAAGCCTGCGCTGCTGGTCAGAACAAGATCGTTCTGCCAAAACTTGCTGGTGGTGATTACACCCTGAAAGTTTCTGCAAAAGACAAACTGGGTCATGCGTCTGAAAAATCCATCTCTTTCAAAGTTTCCTCCATGTACAAACAGATGGTGAACAACGTGAAAGTGAACGAATACCAGAAAGTGGATATTCTGTTCGTGATCGACAACTCGGGCTCCATGGAATACGAGCAAAAAAGCATGGCGTCACGTGTTCGTAACTTCCTGGATGTGGTGAAAGGTCTGGACTGGCAGATTGCTGTGACCACCACCGATCCGGTACACAAGACCCTGGGTGATGGCCGCTTGGTTCCTTTGTACAACAAAGCAGGCCAGTATATTCTGACTTCTTCCATGAACGACGCCGAAGCCCGCACAACTTTGAGCAACACTTTGCAAAGATCTGAAACCGGTTCCGGCAGTGAACAAGGTATCTTTGCTGCGTACCGCGCCATTGAACGCTCGATGAGTGCTTCTGGTGGCAACGCGAACTTTATCCGTAACGATTCCCAGCTGGCTGTGGTGGTGATCTCGGATGAAGATGAATCGGCCAACGGTGCGAAGAACGATCCTGCGAACTTTGTGAAGTTCGTGGCTGACAGCTTCGGTTCCCAGAAAGCCATGAGCTTCCATTCCATCATCGCTCGTCCTGACGATCAGGCGTGCTTGAAGGGTGAAGGTTATTCTGCCGGCTTCCGCTATGAGCAGATTTCCAAACTGACCGGTGGTGTGATCGGTGACGTGTGTGCATCTGATTACGCAGCTCAAGTTCAGGGTATCGCTGAAGGTGTACGCAAGACTTTGAAATCCATCACCCTGACGTGTGCGCCGGTAGTGGATGCCATGAGATCCATCCTGGTTCTGAAAGATGGGCAGGTTTATGATGGGACTCGCAAGATGGAAGGACTGAACCTAGTCTTTGACCAAATGCTGCCACAGGGGAATTACGAAGTTTACTACTCATGTATTAAGTAAGCTGCGGTTGGTGAAAAGGGCCCAATCGACTGCGTTGTCGGGCCCTGTCCTCGCTCCGACGTGCTTGGAGCACGCCTCCGCTGCGGTAGGACCCTCCGCCTTGCGCTTGAACCCTTTTGACCAACCGCCGTTCTAGGGGTTGGTTTTTTGCGTTTTCGGGGTTCGGGGGGGGGCTGGCGCTGCGCGCGCCGCGGGGTTTCTGGCTGGCCCTTTCGGGCGCCGCCTTTTTGGAGAGAGCTGGCGCTATCGCGCGCCGCTTTTGGGAGGCTTGCGCTCGTGCAGAGCTATTTTAGGATTTGGTTTAGGGCTGTGGCTACTTCGGCGGATTCGTTGATGACTCGTTGGCTGATGGCTGGGTTTTCCAGGAAATAGCCGAAGGCTCGGATGATTTGGGTGTTTTTTTGGTCGGGGCTTACGTTGGACAAATTATAAGCTGGGTTTTTGTAGGCGTGGGTATTCCACAGGCTTTCAAGGTTTAGATCTGTGCGGTTTCTTTCCAGCCATACTCTTGCTGGCTGGGCTACGTGGCAACTGGCGCAGTCCATGTTTTCTGGGTTGAAGCTGTGCGGGTCTTCGGCGCGGTGGATAGCGCGCAGTTCTTTTCTTAGCAGGTCTTCGTTGCCTACTTTCATGCGGGCGGAATTGCCGATGACTTTGTTGAAAGAATCTTCTCCGGTGGCTTCCGGGGAAATCAGGCCGCGTTCGAAGTGGTCTGAAGGGACTGCGAAGTTGACGAAGGCTTGGGCTGATCTGTCTACGCGTGGGATCTTCATCAATTTTAACTGACCATTGCGCACTTCAAAGCCTTGGAAGGACCACATGTCCCCCGCGCCTCGGACCACCATTGCGGTGATGCGGGTCAGGTTTACGGGGCCTGCGTATTTGCGCACGATGTGGTTGAACTCTACCAACGCTGGGGATTTGTCGGCTTGTACGGCCCATGCGGGGTGTACTTGCAGAGGCAGACCTTTGGTTTCGACTTTGTTACGGGCTTTCCACGCTATCAGATCCTTTGTCAGGGAATCAAAGTCAGCATCGGTCAGCACATAGAAACTGTGAAGGGCGGCATCGACCGTTTGCACGCGGTTGCGGAAGCCCGGTTCCAGTGGTTGCCATACCAGACGGATTTGTTTTTGGCAGGATTGTGGGGTTGGCAGCGGGAAGCACGGGTCGATGCGCACGGCAATCACACGCAGGGATGTGGCTACGTCGTTTTCACTCATTACCGGAGTCAATGGGGGAATCGTTCCCATGAAGGCCGGATTCAGCAGCGGGCCACCGCGGCCGGGGGTGTTGATACCCATCAGATTGTCGTCGCCAAAACGGGCTGGCAACGGCATCAGATAAGAGACGTCATTCAGATCCCAGGCAGCGTTGGCCTGAAGACCCAGGAACAGGGCAAAAACGAATGCGAATTTGGCTTTCATGCGACGCAAATTTCCATTTTTGATGCGCCAATTCAACAAGATTCCCAAAAAGCGCCGGGCCAAGGACCTAATTGAAAATGAAATAAACGCGCTTCGTGTTATCATGGGCTCTTACGGAAAGGTGCGGAATGAAACTTCAGGGCGGAATCAATTTCAGGGACATGGGCGGGTATCTGACGACGGACGGCAGACGGGTTAAAAAAAACCGTCTTTATCGTTCCGGCTCCCTGTCTCGTTTGACTGCTGAAGACTGTGCCCAGTTGGAATCTCTTGGTGTCACTGATATTCTGGATTATCGCGATCTGAAAGAGTCCGCCGCCGACAAAGATGTGGTTTGGAATGGGGCTCGGTATGAATGCCATCCCGCCAATCCGGAATCTCACTCTGTCAAAAACGACAATCACGATTTTTGGGCCGATGAAAACCTGCGTGTGATTCCCCATGACTTTATGGAAAGCCTGTATAAGCAGCTGCCTTTTGCCAATCGCGCTTATCACAGATTGTTCGAACGTGTGCAGCCCCTTGAAACGGGCGCGTTGGTTCAGCATTGTGCTGTCGGCAAAGACCGCACGGGTGTTGGTTCCGCTTTGATGTTGTTGTCTTTGGGAGTGTCCCGTGACGCTGTTTTGGAAGATTACCTGCGCACCGAGCAGACCCTGCAGCCGTTCCGTGAACAAGTCTTAAGCAAAGTTGAATCCAAGCTGTCCACCAAGGGACTTGAGAATCTGCATTACCTGATGTCAGTAAAAGAGAACTTCCTGGGTTCGGCCTTGGATGCAATTCATGAGCGTTACGGCAGCATGGATCGCTACTTTGCCGTCGAATATTCCCTGACCCCTGAAAAGCTCGCCGCTTTGAAAAAGAACTATCTGGAATAGTCCTCTTCAGGTGGTGATCCTATTTCAGGATCACCACAATGTTGGGTTCGCTGACCACGATGAGCTTTCCGTCTTTGGTGAACGTCATTCCTTCGTATTGATCTGGAATCAGCGGCAGATCCATGGTGCCGATCACCTGCCCCTGGCGAGTCAGGCGCATCACGCGGGAAGATTCATGGCTTAGCAGCAGCAACTGGTCATTTTTATCGTCATAAATACATGCCGACAGATCGCTCATCACGTGTTTTAGAATCTTTTCGGTATCGAACGGTTCTTTCACACCCAAAGCCGCAGCGTCGGCGATGTCATTGCCATGAGAAGGGCGGGTCCATTCAAAGATGCGCTTGGGCTTTTTCTCCTGAACGGCATAGAACGTGTTGTGTTTCTTTGAAAAACATACTCCTTCCAGTCCCTTGTTGTGCTTCGCTGGAGCCGGAAGTTGCATCATTTGCACATCGTCGCGGGAGTCGCGAACATCCACCGTCGTTTGAACCTCATCAATTTTCAAAACCAGCACCTGGTTTGATTCCGTGCTGATCGCATACTGATTGTTGCCCAGATATACGATGTCTTCGGTGTCTGCGTCAGTCAGATTGGTCATGCGGATCGTGCGCACGGGTTTGGTAAAGTCGGCTTTGTATTCAAAAATGTTTCCTGAATTGTTCTGAATCAGAAAGTAAGAATCACTGTCGTAATTGTATGTGATCCCGGAAAGATTGCTGCCGACCTCGGGCAAAGCTTTTTGGACCGAAACTGCTTCGGCTGCGAAAGCAGATGTGGATAAGGACAGCAAAGTGGCCAGAACAATTTGAGTTTTCATGAATATCTCCCGCGCGGAATTCTTAACCTGAGACAGTAGGGCCTGAAAGAATATTCTGACTGAGTTTCGATTTTGTAAAGATTTAAACAGCCCCCCTTTAGTCCAGTTGGCTTTTTCCGAAACTGGAGGGGCAAGTTTGTTCGTTTCAACCAAGGAGTGCGTTTCAATGATCTCATCCCTGATTCAAAAAACAGTGCTGCTGGCTGCCACGGTGTTGACTCTGGCCGCTTGTTCCCAGGAAGGCCTTATTAAAGGGGCGGCCCTTTCCTCCAAAATCACCCAAGGCGACGTGTATGTTTCTCTAAAAACTCAGGTGGATTCCAACAACCTGCAGATTATGAGCGTGCAGTTGCCGATTTATAATCCGGAAAATCCAGTGGAGCTGCTGGGAATGCTCAATGTATCGTCCCTGGTGCCGGGGATTACCGATATCGATCTGGTATTGAACTTTTCTCGGGTGACCAAGATTCCCGCTTTGCAGGCGGAAAAAGGTTTGCCCAACGGAACCCTGTTCCCGGTCATGGGAGTGAAGGCGGACGAGTGGTATTCCATTCCCCTCAGCGACAGCCGTGTCTCAAAGTTGTATCTGAATCTGGATTTGCAGATACCCAAAGTGGTGTTGGGATATGCGCTAGGTACAGATTCACTCAGTGCCGGGATCGTGGCCAACCTCTTCACCGGGTTTAGCGCTCAAGGGGTGACGGGTTATGGAGGAGTTTACAGCGGACTGTTGCCCGGACAAAGCGGGGTGGCGGTGTTTGCCGATGTTAGTTCTATCCTGAAATCATCCGCACCGGGGGTGGCCTTTGTCGATCGCACTTCGAAAAGCCGCCAGAATAAAGTGGCCGAAAAACTTGTGCAATTGAATCAGCGCAAGTCCCTGTTGCGCGTCCGCTAGAAAAACACTGGCCCTAAAGACAAAAAAGCCGACCCATGCAAGGTCGGCTTTTTGTTTTTGAATGTATCCGAAGCTAGTAGCGGATCACTTCAAAAATGGCGCGGCAACCGCGGTTCACCCACACACGATCCCCATAGATGCCGTACGTGTTGTTGTACAGGCACGCATCGTAAGAGATCACATTGTAAAGTCTGACAGAGTGAATTCTGTACGGGTTGAAGTAGCACTCTTGATAATAGTAATTCCAGGATTCGCAAGTGATGTATTCAACGCCTGGGCCCGGACCTGGATATGGATTCGGGTACGGAGCTGGTGGGTTTGGACGTGGATTTGGATGCGGGTATGGATCCGGGCGCGGGTTGCCTGGATAAGGTGCTGGGCGCGGCCCTGGGCGGATGTAGCTTGTTTCCGCGTCTTGATACTGGCTTTCCAAAACATCGGCCTGAGCCCATGGTGCCAAACCAAAGACAATTAGCATTGCAAAGAATAGGTTTTTCATCGTTTCCCCCAAAAAGGTGTCATTATGACTTCAAAAATCTTGTACCCCGCATTTATGCAGGAACGATGCCGACGGTTTTTGGTGTCAGAATGGCTAAAATTTCCAGTCTTCGATCAAAAGAGCCGCCTGCAGCTTTCCCTGACGGGTCAAGGCGCTCAGGGATTTGATACGGTAATCAAATGAGAATTCGTGGGCCGAGTTAATTTCAGTCACGCGGTGATAAGGGAAGTTCAAGCGCAGTTTGGTGAACTTTACGATCTTCAAAGCCGTGGCCGCCAATCCAAAGCAGGCGTAATAAAACAGGCTGTCGCGTTCCCACAGATCAAACCACGTGTGAGTCGTCAGTTGTTCCAGAGTGAAGGAACAGCGGTCATAGCAGCTTAAAGAGCGGAAGATCTGAATTTGGTCGGCATTATAGATCTGGATGTACTTTTCCTTGTCCAGAGTGTCGTGCAGATCCGACGGCGGAACGATGCCCATGCGAAACAGAAACTGCAGCACAAAGCGCTCGTTGGAAAAATCACCCTCTACATACTCAGAGCGCAAGGCACCCACATAGGCTTCCAGCGCTTGGCTTACCGTCGCCTGCTGGGCGGGAGACAGCTTTGTAAAGTATTGCAATTGAGGGTTGTCATAAGCGCGCATTTCAATGCCCAGGCATTTCAGCAGGGAGGCCAACTCAATAAGTTTTGAGCGATAGATGGCTGTCTGTGTATTTAATGCTAATTCCATAATCTAATCCGTATTTAGGTATAATTCATACCGGATAAGGACTGAAAGTGGGTGCACTTTTGAACTTACTTACATATTTGTAAGACAAGTAGCAGGGGGAACGGGCAAAAAGCTCACGGCTGTATGAAAAAGGCCGGCTTGCGGCCGGCCTTTTCGCAGAAAGCTTATGCTTTCAAAGGTTTTTGAATGATATGGATCGCGTGACCCAGGGTCGCCTCTGCGGCTTCCATCATGGTTTCACCCAAAGTCGGGTGAGGGTGGATGGAAAGAGCCAGGTCTTCAATGCGTGCGCCCATTTCGATCGCCAAAACTGCTTCAGAGATCAAGTTGGAAGCTTCCGGACCGACGATGTGAACGCCCAACAAAACGTGGGTTTTCTTATCCGCGATCATTTTCACGAAACCGTCTGTTTCCATCATGCTCACCGCACGGCCATTGGCTGCGAACGGGAACTTGCTGATCAGAAGGTCGGTGTGACCTTTGGCTTTCGCTTCAGCTTCAGTCATACCGGCGGCTGCGATTTCAGGATCGGTGAAGACAACTGCCGGAACTGTTTTCGCATCGTAAACGCGGTTATGGCCCGCGATCACTTCCGCAACCAAAACACCCTCGTGGGAGGCCTTGTGCGCCAGCATCGGCTGACCGGCGATATCGCCGATAGCAAAGATGTTGGAAACATTCGTGCGGCGTTGAGCATCGACTTTCACGAAGCCGCGCTCATCCACAGCAATGCCAGCCGCTTTCAGGTTCGCCTGATCGCCATTTGGACGACGACCGACAGTCACAAGGATCTTGTCACATTTAACCACTTCGTCTTTGCCGTTGATCTCAACAGTCACTTCATAGCCGTCTTTGACTTTTTTCTGACCTTTGGCTTTTGCTCCGTAAAGAACATTCACGCCCGCTTTAGTCAGTTTGCGAGTCACGATCTGCGCGCAGTCTGGATCAACCACACCCGCCAACAATGCAGATTGCGCTTCGATCACAGTCACTTCCGTGCCCAGCTTGCGCAGGTAAGAAGAGATCTCAAGACCGATGTAACCACCACCGATAACCGCCACGCGTTTAGGGATGGTATCAAACGCCAAAGCGCCTGTGGAAGAGCAGATGTCTTTTTCGTCGAATTTGAAACCAGGGATTTCAATCGGACGGGAACCTGTCGCCACAACAAAGTATTTCGCCTGAACTGACTCAGTCCCTGCAGAAGACTTCACAGAGATTTCTTTGGAAGACTTGAATTCAGCATCACCTTTGATGATGGTAACGCCGTAGCCTTTAAGAAGCTGATTTACACCACCGGACATCTTGTCAGAAACGGATTGCTTCCATTTCACAAGTTGTTTCATGTCCACGTCGATGCCACCTTTGATGTTCAAGCCCATTTCTTTGAAATTGTGCTGGGCTTTGTGCAAAAGGTGAGTCGCAGTGATCATGGCTTTGGACGGGATACAACCCACGTTCAAGCACACGCCACCCAGGAATTCACGTTCGATAACTGCTGTTTTAAAACCAAGTTGTGCGGAACGGATCGCAGCCACATAACCGCCAGGACCCGCACCAATAACTACTACGTCAAAATTTTGCATATTAAATTAGCTCCACCAATAGTTTGCCTGGGTTTTCGATGCGGCCGATGAAGGCAGCAAGGAATCTTGCAGCGACAGCGCCGTCGATCAAACGGTGATCGGCAGTCATTGTGTAGTTCATAACTTTAATCGCGGAAACCTGGCCGTTTTTCAGAACCACTTTTTCGTCGATTTTGTACATGCCCAGGATCGCCACTTCAGGGTGGTTGATCACTGGAGTCGCGTATGTGCCACCGATAGAACCGATGTTCGTCACAGTGATAGTTGCACCCTTCATTTCATCCGGTTTCAATTTGCCGTCACGCGCACGCTTGGAAAGATCCAGGATCTCTTTGGAGATTTCCAGGATGGACTTCTGGTCCGCGTTTTTGATCACTGGAACAACAAGACCGTTTGGAGTGTCCGCTGCGAAGCCCAGGTTGAAGTACTTTTTGTAAACGATTTCGCCAGCCGCATCGTCGATAGATGCATTGAACATCGGGAATTCGCGGATCGTCGCGATCAAAGCCTTCATAACGATAGGAAGGTAAGTGATCTTCGTGCCGTTTTTCTCTGCGTGTTCTTTCAGGCTTTCGCGAAGAGCAACCATCGCATCCACTTTCGCTTCATCCATGATGGTGAAGTGCGGGATCACGTGTTTAGAGCGCTGCATGTTTTCAGCGATCTTCTTGCGGATACCGATCAGAGGAACGCGCTCTTCAGCTGCGCCTGCCGGGCCTTGGTATGCTGGTTTAGGGATGGACATAGCCGCTGCTGCTGGAGCCGCTTTCGCTGCTGCCGGAGCTGCGCCACCACCGGAAGACATAACGTCTTCACGAGTCACGCGACCCGCAAGGCCAGTTCCGGTAAGAGAGTTGATATCAACGCCCATTTCACGCGCCAGACGACGAGTCGCCGGAGTCGCCAGAACTTTGGAGTCTGCCACAGGCGGGAAGATGTCGCTGGAAACAGAAGCTGCTGGAGCTGCTGCTTTGGCGGCGGGAGCCGCGGAGTGTGCAGGCGCAGACTGCACTGGACCAGCACTTGGAGCCGCTTTCGGAGCCGCGGCACCACCTGCACCCTCAAGGATGATCATGGTGGAACCGACTTTTACCACGTCGCCGGATTTGAATTTCAATTCTTTTACAACACCAGCCACTGGAGTCGGAACTTCCACAGTCGCTTTGTCCGTCAGAACTTCAGCGATCGCCTGGTCTGCTTTTACGGAGTCACCTGGTTTTACCAACCATTTAACCAGTTCGCCCTCAGTCACGCCCTCGCCCAGTTCAGGCAATTTTACGTCTTGTGCCTTACCGCCACCTGCAGCCGGAGCTGGAGTGGAAGCTGCTGGAGCCGGAGCTGCTGCTGCCGGTTGAGCGGCTGCTGGTTTTGCAGCGCCTGCACCATCAAGAGTGATCATCGTCGCGCCGACTTTTACAACGTCGCCGGATTTGAATTTAAGATCTTTTACGACACCTGCAACCGGTGACGGAACTTCTACCGTTGCTTTGTCAGTCAATACTTCCGCGATAGCCTGGTCCGCTTTGACCGCATCGCCTGGTTTTACCAACCATTTTACCAATTCACCTTCAGTAACGCCTTCTCCAAGCTCGGGCAGTTTCACATCAGTTGCCATGTTGCGAGAGTTCCTTTCGTTGTTCATATCTAAATCTAAAACACCTCGTTCTAGACTCACCCTAGAGCATTTGCACGGGATAACACGCAGCATAAACGGTATTGAAAATCAGTCGTCACAGGATGCCACGTAACAGTGTGATTTTTCCACGGTTTCCAATAGGTTGCGGGCGGGGCGGGAGGCTTTGAAAGGGGTCGACAAAAGCCCCTTTCAGGGACTAATTTCAGGGTGTTGGTTTTGACTTGAAGATTGGGGTTCCTATG
Source organism: Bdellovibrio sp. BIS2 (assembly GCF_055398295.1). Lineage (NCBI taxonomy): Bacteria > Pseudomonadati > Bdellovibrionota > Bdellovibrionia > Bdellovibrionales > Pseudobdellovibrionaceae > Bdellovibrio > Bdellovibrio sp. BIS2. Next base: position 736,987 of record NZ_AP035879.1, read on the forward strand.
AAGTTTCACAGCAAGCTGCAAGAAGGTATTTTTCTAAAGCGTTATAAGCGCTTCTTTGCGGATATCGAGTTCCAAGGGCAGCAGGTGACCGCCCACGTTCCCAATACCGGCAGTTTAAAAAGTGTAAACAATCCAGGCCAGCATTGCCTGTTCTCTGAAAGCACCAATCCTGAACGAAAGTTGAAATACACTCTGGAAATGATCAAGTCGCCGACAGGTTCCTGGGTGGGGGTCAACACGGCCACTCCGAACACCGTGGTGCGCGAAACCCTTCATCATGTTGTCGGCCATAAAAAAGAGGTTGTGGGCGGTTTTGCTCACTGGGCGGCTTTTGACGAAGTAAAGCCGGAATATAAAATCAGCGCTGAAACCCGTCTGGATTTTGCCTTAAAGAAAAACAACAGTGATAAAATGCACTTCATTGAAGTCAAGAACGTCACCCTGGCTGAAGATAGCACGGCGAAGTTTCCGGATGCAGTGACCGAGCGCGGACAAAAGCATTTGCGCGAGTTGATGGCGTTGATGGAGCAAGGCCACACTGCGGAAATCGTGTTCACAATCCAGCGTCACGACTGCGGATCATTTTCTCCGGCAGATGACATTGATCCGGAATATGGTCGTCTGCTGCGCGAAGCTCATCAAAAAGGTTTGCGCGTGTCGCCTTTCGTGCTGGATCTGACTCCGGAATCAGTCGAGTTGTCTGAGACACTGCTGCCTCTGAAAATGTAGTTTCCTGCAGTCCCACATTCTTTGTGGGCCAAAGTTTTAATCTCGGGGTCATGGGTTGTCATGACCTCAATACGAGCCTAACCTCTCATTATCTTGAAGGAGAAACTCGTATGATTCCTGTGAATGCCTACGCCGCATACCAATCCAAAGAACCTCTGAAACCTTTTAAATTTGAGCGTCGTGATCCTGGCGTCGACGATGTCCAGATCGACATCCACTTTTGCGGAGTTTGTCACTCGGACCTGCATCAGGTGCGTGATGAATGGGGCGGCTCCAAATTCCCGATGGTTCCGGGGCATGAAATCGTTGGCAAGGTCGTTAAAGTCGGCAGCAACGTGAAGAAATTCAAAGTCGGTGATTCTGTCGGCGTGGGTTGTCTGGTGGATTCCTGCCGTCACTGCAGTTCCTGTGACGAAGGACTGGAGCAATACTGTGAAAACGGTTTTGTTGGCACTTACAACTCGCTTGAAAAAGACGGCAAGACCGTCACCCAAGGCGGGTACTCCACGCAGATCGTGGTGAATCAGGATTTTGTCCTAAGCATTTCACCCAAACTTCCTTTGGATAAAGCGGCACCTTTGTTGTGCGCAGGAATCACCACCTATTCGCCGCTTCGTCATTGGAAGGTGGGCCCGGGCAGCAAAGTGGCGGTGATGGGCTTGGGAGGCCTTGGTCACATGGCTGTGAAGCTGGCGGCTGCAATGGGGGCGGAAGTCACTGTGCTGAGCTCTTCAAACAAGAAAAAAGATGATGCCCACCGTCTGGGGGCGCATGACTATGCGGCGACTTCAGAAAGTGAAACTTTCAAAAAATACAATCGCAAGTTTGATCTGATCATCAACACGGTGTCGGCGCCGATTGACTTGGGGGCGCACCTGCAGTTGTTAAAACGGGATGGCACGATGGTGCTATTGGGTGTACCTGACAAGCCGGAGGCCATTCACGCCTTCCCATTGATTGGTGCGCGTCGCAGTCTTGCGGGCTCTCTGATCGGGGGGATTGCAGAAACTCAGGAGATGCTGGATTTCTGCGCTGCCAAAGGTGTCACGTCGGACATTGAACTGATTGCCATCGACAAAATCAATGAAGCTTACGAAAGAATGTTGAAGGGCGACGTGCGCTATCGCTTCGTTATCGACATCGCTTCGCTGAAGTAAGGCCGGCAGAGCATCTGTTCGACAGTTTTTCTGGACCTGTTTTTTGGTCGGGAAAGTGTCAAAAAAGCTGACACTTTCCCTCTGAACCGCTGATAAATATTCAGGCAATTCCACAGTCTTTAAAGTTTTAAATACGAGTGACCGATTTTCTCTGGGAACAACCAACGGAGGATCGGCACGATGTCTTTCTTACGCGCTAAAACACTCGCAGTACTTTCCACAACACTTCTGCTGGCAGCCTGCGGACCTGGAATTCCGGTTCTGCCAGATGACCCTAATAATGAACCCGCAGCCCAACAGCCGGCGGATGGAAACTCTGCTCAGGGTGGCACCGAGTTGCCAAGCACCGAAACGCCGGGGCTTGTGGAGCCTGAAACCCCGCCACCAGTCGCGACCAACCCGAATGACGATGTGCTAAGTCAGTATCAGCACCTGGATCCAAATCACATTGTTCCAACCAAGGCTTTGGAAACAGCAGTTTTGTACTTCCACGAAAACAAGGCGAAGTTCAAAAATCAGGCGGTGATCTCAGTGTTGGATTTCAGTCAGAAGTCCACACAGAAACGCTGGTACTTTATCGACATGAAAACGGGCGCAGTGTGGAATGTTCACGTTTCTCACGGCAAAGGCTCTGACAGCAATCACGACGGCTTCGCAGAAAAGTTCAGCAACGTGGAAGGCTCCAACGCGTCTTCATTGGGTTTCTATAAAACGGCAGAGACCTATCAGGGCAGCAACGGCTATTCCCTGCGCCTGGATGGCCTGTCCACGACGAACTCCAATGCCCGCTCGCGCGCCATCGTTGTGCACGGGGCAAGTTATGTTCAGGATTCCAACGTGATCCAGGGACGCAGTTGGGGATGTCCGGCGGTTTCTCAAGCCAACCGTGACAAGGTTATCAATCTGATCAAGGGTGGCAGCCTTCTTTACGCCTTTAAATAAACGCTCAGGGGCGTTTCGGCGTTATTTGGGAACAGGGAAAATTTATAAATACTCAAGGGGCCCATTGATAGGTCCGACAGTATCAAATCAGTTGTGGTAAGCATATGCTCCTTTCAGAAAGGATGTTTATGCTTACCACTTTTCGTTTATTTGCAGTCACTATCGGGCTTTCTCTGCTTTCAAGTGTTTCTCTGGCTCAGACGCAGATGCAGCTGGTTCTAAAAAAAGACATTGCTTTTGATGCTCAGAACAGCCGTTCCAGTCAGTCTTTCTATACACAATACAAGAATGACCACTGCTACATCAGTCTGGTGGGAAACAACCTGCGCAACAGCCAGTATGTAAATGCTCAGGGTTTGATTGTATTACCAGCGGGTTTGAAGTTTACGGTGGTGAGTGTTGTTGACAATGACAAGGGCCTGGATCTGGAGACTCAAAAAATCTATACCAAATCGTTCATCTATTCTTCGAACAGAGACATTGATACGTCGCTGAAGCTTATTTGCGCTCGCAAGTACAGTCTTTTTAGCCGTATCGAAAAGCCCAAGGAAGTTCTGGGTCTGTTCACAGATGTCGTAAGCCTGCAGCAGTAAGAACGGGGGCGCCAAATCTGTTTTGCGCCTTCAAATGAAAGTCTGATTCGCTTTTTTCTTTTCGCTCATAGGAGTTTATCGTTCCTCCGATAAGAAGTCCTATGAGCTTTCTGCATTCTGTACTTCTGCCAACTCTGCTTTCCGTCTTTGTGGTTTCTGCGCAAGCCAAGGAAACTGACAATCTGACCGGGCGAAACAAAAGTCTTCCCGACAGTACAGAAATTTTTGATCGCGAGATGAACAAACGCCTGCAAGAGCTGCAGGCAGAAGCAAGTGCTGAAGGTATTTCCTGCAGCGACCCACGCAAATTGCGTATTTTGTTTCATGACCTGAACGACGCCCGGTTCTTTATCGGTTCGTTGGAGTCCTGGGCCGAAGATAATTCCGAAATCGCCAAACGCGAGATGACGGCACAGCAGTCAGTCTATGATGGCGTGTTGGACAATGGCTGGATTTTCAACCGTTTGAAGCTTGCTTCCACGGTGAAGGTAAACGGCCAGTTGGTGGGCACGGATAAATTCGGCCACTTCATCGATCAGGGTTTTGAGTTCTACACACCTTATCGTCAAAGTGGCTATCGCATGTCCACAGCCTTGCATTCCAGTTTGGGATCTGAAAAAGGCTACTCGGGCGGGGCATCCACGGGCACCATTTCCTATGCCGATGCCATGGCGAACTATCAGGGAATCTTGTTTTATCATGCTTTGGCCGAGGGCCCGAATCCTTACTTCCGTTGCTCTCAAGGCAAGTGGACTCAAGTGAGGGAATTTCGCTGGGCGGACTATGTCGATGCCGGCTGGGACGAGGGGCTCAATTGCAGCGTGATGGCCTCGCCAGAAGCGCAAGCCAAGTTCAACGCCAATCTGACCAAACAAGGGCAAACTTGCCCCGCTGACACTGACGCCTGCGCAAAACTGAACACCCGGTATGCGGCCTTTGATGAATATGTGCTTTCGCCGGAATGCCGAAAGGTGGCCAAAGCGCCCGTGGGATCTTATGGTGGAGGAAAATCATCTTCCGGCAAACCCTCGACTGGCAAAAGCGGGAAGGGGACACGCTAATGGAGTTGTTATCTTTGGTGGAAGCCCAAAAGTCTTTGGATACTTTGTTAAAGTGTCCGGGCTTGCGTTGTGTGCTGGATTCCTTCGCGGTGGATCTTTCCAAAAACACCCGTGAAGACATCTATGTGTATTTGAAGGATGGCGGCAGCCCGCAAGTGCAGCGTCTGTGTCTGCCGATGGAACGCCCGCGCAGAGCCGAGGCCAATGAAGTCTGTTATATGGTAAAGCTGAAGCGTGCGGGGGAAACTCAGGTGTTGTGGCGAAATGAACGGGGGCAGTGGAAGCTTAGCAACGCCTCAAAAAGGCCTCTCACAGTTGGTGAAAAGGCCCCTTCCGGCGGCGCTGCCGGAAAATAACGACTACAGCAGGCGAAGTTGTTCGCCGACGAGTTTTTTCAAGTTTTCAACGTAACCCATGTACTCTTCCATATCCAGGCGCTCATCTTTACGAATGTGGGCGCTCGGGGAGTTGTAAGGGGTCAGTTCAATAATGTCGGCGTGGGAGGAAATGGCAGAGAAATTGCCCTCTTCCAAAACCTGCATCAAAGCGTCCAGATCATGCCCCTCTTCATCGTGAGGGTATTCCAAGCCGCGCATTTCACACAGAGCTTTCAGAAACTTTTCGCAGGCTTGCGCCAGATTATAGCCCACCAAATCGTGCTGGGTATCGTCGGACAAATGCTTCTTGGCGGTGTCGAGATCGTCCTGCGCTTTAAGGATCATGGACTTTGCGTGTGCGCTCATAGGAGCTCCTTGGTGTTGTTACGATTACTTTAGTGGCTGGACCTGGACCGCGCAAATAAAAAACCCACAGTTTTTTCAAACTGTGGGTTTTTGAAGATCGATCTTTTAAAAAGATTACTTCGCTTCAGCCAGGTGACGGTCGATGATTTCTTTGAAATCAGCGAATGGATAAGCACCACGCAGGGAAACACCGTTGATCAGGAAGCCTGGAGTACCGGAGAAGTTGAATTTACGAGCTTCTTCCATGTCAGCTTCGATGCGCTTCTTAACCACTTCAGAGTTAAGATCTTTTTCAAGCTTCTTCATGTCCGCGCCAGCTTTTTTAGCGGCATCTTTCAATGCGCCTTCTTTTTTAGTTCTCAGCTCGCCTTGGTTTTCGAATACCAGGTTGTAGAACTTTTCAGCTTTGGCAGCGTCTTGCAAAGCGATCGCTTCGAAGTACTGAGCTGCAGGCATTGCCATTGGGTGGAAATCCAAAGGAAGGTGCTTGTAAACAACGCGAACGTCCTTAGGGTAAGCTTTCATCACTTCATCAACAGTTGCGTGACCTTTAGCGCAGTATGGGCACTCGAAGTCAGAGTATTCAATGATAGTCACTTTAGCGTCTTTAGGGCCAAAGATAACGCGGCCTTCTTCGATAGCCGGTTTCAATGGGTTTTTGAATTCGTCGTCACGCTTTTTGCCTTCTTCGGCAACAGCTTTTTCCTGAGCTTTACGTTGAGCGTTTTGAGCGGCTTTGTTCACCACTTCAATGAATTGCTCTGGATCTTTTTCGATCGCTGCGAACACGATGCTCGGATCTTTTTCTACTGCTTCCTTGAGTTGTTTAGCTGAAGGGGCACAGTTTACCAATGTAAGTGCCAGTGCTGAAATTCCAAATAACTTAAGTGCTTTCAATGTCTTCCTCCAAGATGGATGATTGTAATTTTTTGAGCCCCTTTATATTGACATCATTTTCAGTTTAGAGGGAAGGAAAAAATCCCGGTCCAAGGTCCTGCTAATTAGGACTTGTCTCACTCTGAGACCCCTTTAAACTGACTTCTATGAATAAATCAAATTTCCTTTTAACAATGTTCGCGGTTATGTTTCTTGGCGGCACGGCGCATGCTGGTCTGCTGTTTAACTATTCTCAATTGGCACTGAAGGATCTGGATCAGATGAATCAGTTGGTCAGTGACAAGGTTAAAGAATCGAAAAAGTCTTCCAGCGGCAAAGCTGTGCCACTGAAAGAGGCACTTCAGGCAGTGTATGCACGCCCCAATGATGACGAGATGATCGAGAAAGTAGTGTCTCCTTTGCGTTCAAATTTGGATGAGTTGGAGTCCTGGGAAAAAACGATCAGTCAACTTACTGACGAAGCCATCAACGCCCTGAAGAATCCTCGCGCTTTTAAGCCGGTGGTGCAGGTGACCTACGTCATTTTCCTCGAGAATTTGCTGGCGGAAATCAAGCCCCATGCGAAAAATGACGGTTTTGAAAGAAAGATTGCCGAGCGTATTCGTGACGCTAAAATCGAAGTCACGAAGGACGCAATCAGCGAAAGAAAGCTGCGCATGATGAAGGACACGACATCTCCTTCTGAGATCGCCGGCAGTATTCTGGCCCACAAAAGCGAAACTCCGTCTGAAAAACCGGCAGAATCTGCCGCCTCCGAACAGTAATTTCCCTCGACCGGACCGGGCCCAAGTCTGCTTCGACTCTGGGCCAGCGTCAAACGATAGATCTCCTCAAGTCTTCAAAAATCGCCTCAAATTGACTCAAGTTCTAATGAACTCCTACCGATAGAAACACCATGTGGGCTGGATGCCCTTGAGCAATTAGGAGGATTCGATGTTTCTGCAAGGCGATTTGCAATTAGTGTTCGATGCTCTCTACACAGTAGGGGCGATCGACCCTGTATTGAAACTTGATTGGTCCGAAGTCACACGCGAGATGATGGCGAACCCACAGATCCTGAGTGACGCATTTCAGACAATCAACGGCTGCCGTGGCGACAAAGACCTTCTGGTTCAGAAGCTCCACATGATGGATCCAAGATCCGTGAATTATATCGCTATGGAGGTGGCCCGTGAGTTTTGTGAGTTCCAGGATCGCACAGAGTTGCACTAAGGTTCTTTGCCTGTTGTTGCTTTCGTCTGTCGCGAATGCGTGGGAAGTGGACTTCTCCCGTCGTCAGGTAGAATTCAACAAGGTTAAAAATGAAGACCGCCTGCCGGCCAGCGTGCAGGAGGATCAGTCCGTCAACATTCTCAGCAAGGTGTTTGATACGGTTGAACCGACTCAAGACATCGTCATCATGAATACGGAAAAAGGTTTCGTTCCTGCGCAGGTGCGCCTGAAAAAGGGCGGCAACTATCGCATTCACGTGGTGAACGTGAACAACAAGGAAAAGAACGTCAGCTTTGTGCTGGATGCTTTCTCTGAGCACCACAACACGGTGTTTGGCGAACAGAAGACTTTCCATGTGACGCCAAAAACAGATGGAATTTTCTCTTACCAGTGTCCGGAAACGGCAGTGCAAGGGAAGTTCATCATCTATTCCGATGCGGCAACGCCTGATCGTATGCCGGCATCCAAGTAATTTTTTATCTGAGGAAAGGCACCCATGTCTGACCAGTCGAACGTTTTCAAACAGACCATTCAGCAGAATCTCGGTCCTGTTGCGAAATACCTGGATGACAAGGGTGTGTCCGAAATTCTTATCAATGGCCATAAAGAAATCTTCGTGGAAAGAAAGGGTAAGCTCGAAAGGGTTTCCGAGTCTTTTCCGTCAGAGGATGATCTGCGTGCGGCGGTGAACAGCATCGCGCAAAGCGTGGGTCGACGTATCGACGACGAATCGCCTCGTCTGGACGCGCGTCTTCCGGATGGTTCCCGTATCGCGGCGGTGATCCCGCCGATGTCCCGCAAGGGCACGACACTTTCCATTCGTAAATTCACGAACAACAAAATCACTTTTGCTGACTATATCCGCTTCGGTGCGATCACTGAGGATGGGGCCCGTTTCCTGGACATCTGCATGTTCCTGGGAAAAAACATCATTGTCAGCGGTGGTACGGGTTCCGGTAAAACAACATTGCTTTCACTTTTGTGCACGCGCATTCCGAAAGGTCAGCGTGTGATGGTGATTGAAGACTCCTCCGAGCTGCAGGTTGATTACGAGCATGTGGTGATGTTTGAAACCCGCCAGGCCGATGCCATGGGTAAGGGTGAAGTCACGATCAAGGATCTTTTGAAGTCCGCTCTGCGTTTGCGTCCCGATAGAATTATTGTCGGGGAGGTTCGTTCCAGTGAAGCCATGGAGCTGCTGAACGCCATGAATACCGGTCACAAGGGATGTATGGGAACGGTCCACGCCAACACGCCGGAAGATGCGATTGTGCGTTTGGAAGCTCTTGCCCAAGGTGGCGATGCCAAGATCAGTGAGAAGGCTTTGCGCTCTCAGGTGTCTTCAGCGATTGAAATTATTATCCAGGTCTCACGTTTTTCGGACGGATCTCGCCGTATCGCAGCAATCAGCGAAGTGCGCGGATTCAGTGCGGATGGTTCATACAACGTGATCCCGATCTTTGAAATGTCCCGCCTAACACGCCGTCCCGACGGAACCCTGGAAGGAAAACTCCAGCCCACGGGCAACGTGCCGTCGTTCATGGAAGAGATCATCGACAATAATCTTCCCTTCCCAAAATCCAAATTCGCAAAAGTAGCCTAAAAGGTGCCTGGTGACTTTTTACATCTACGCCGCGTCAATCCTATAACGCAGCTGCTCTGCGCAGAGTGAAATATCGTTCGTTTTTTTGTGTTTAAAGAGTGGAAAAACTAGGCTAAGACCTTCTTCGTGCACTTTAGTTGTAAGATTTCAAACGCAGTTTTAACCGTTCTGGAGCAGCAAGGCGAAGACCTCAGCCCGCTGTATGAGCAGATCCATCTTCCGATGGAATTGCTCAAAGACTCGTCTTATTGGATGACTGCGCCTGAAATGGAAAACTTTCTGGAAACCGTCCTGCGACTTCCGTTGAAGCGTGAAGAAAACATTCTGCAGCGTGCGGGACATGAAGGGCCGGAGTTGCGTGCGTGGGGAGTGCTCGACAGCGTTCTGCGCATGATGCCGCATCCTCAGGAAATCTTTAACCAGCCTGAGCAGTTCCTTTCTTACTTTATCTCTCCAAAACCACCGATTGAAAATCTTCGCCGTGATGAAGCCAGCATCTCGTTTGATCTGCCTTTGCCGGCAGAACAATATCCGCTGGTGACGACTTACCTGAAGGCGGCGTTCGAGTCCCTGCCGGTTTACGTCGGTCAGCCGGCGGCGGTTTGTCACTGGGAAGGCATCACCATTCAGTTGAACTGGTCGACCCAGCAAAGTTCGATCTTCAGTGAATCGGTCGGCCATCAGGTCAGCCCGGCCTTGTTCCAAAGTCTGATCGATGATCTTCAGCGCACCCAGCGTGAGCGTGAAGATCTTCAGAAATATGTCGGTGACCTTGAGGAAAGAATCCGTACAATTGAAAAACAGAATCTGAAGTCCGCCACCGGCGTTCAGGCGGAAGTGCCAGAGAATGCAGCGTCTTCGCTGCTGCCTCACGAAGGCTCTTTGTCCCACCTGAATTTCGACAGCGAAACTCCGGGCTATGTTTTAAGTCAGAATCTGGCGCGTCTGCATGACTATATGGTGCGCGCCCAGCAACTGATCACCATGCTTGCGGCCCAGGGGAAAATGACCCCGGCAGTGAAAGAGGCCATGAGACGCGTTGACTGGGAGTTTGTAAAGACCCAGTACCCGCGCACTGTCTTTGAAAGCATGGATCTGGTTAAGAAAACGATGAATAAAAACGCCGAGAAAGAAGGAAATCAACATGTCTGAAATCATCAGTGTCATCTCTCGTGAAATCCTGGACAGCCGTGGAAACCCGACTGTAGAGGTTGAAGTTACAACGGCTGACGGCAACACCGGCCGCGCAGCAGTTCCATCTGGTGCCTCCACTGGCGCGCACGAAGCTTGCGAGCTTCGCGATGGCGACAAAAACCGTTTCCTGGGTAAAGGCGTTTACAAAGCTGTCGACAATGTTCGTGAGAAAATCGCTCCAGAGATCGTGGGCCTTCAGGCAACTGAACAGGTTTACATCGACAAAATTCTGCGCGACATCGACGGCACTGAAAACAAATCCAATCTGGGCGCGAATGCGATCCTGGGTGTGTCTTTGGCAGTTGCAAAAGCTGCGGCGCAAGACTGCCGTTTGCCTTTGTATCGTTACGTTGGTGGTTCCCAGGCTTCTCGCTTGCCGGTTCCATTGATGAACGTTCTGAACGGGGGCGCGCACGCGAACAACGGTTTGGACATTCAGGAATTCATGATCGTTCCAACTGTGAACAACTCTTACGCTGAGTCCCTGCGTGCAGGTACTGAGATCTTCCACACTCTGAAAAAGATCCTGGCGAAAAAAGGTCTTTCCACAGCCGTAGGTGACGAAGGTGGATTCGCTCCGAAATTGGGCTCCAATCAGGAAGCTCTTGATTTGCTGATGAACGCCATTGTGGACGCGGGTTACGATCCAGGTCAGAACGTGTTCCTGGCGTTGGACGTGGCTGCAACTGAAATGTTCAAAGAAGGCAAATACGAATGGCAGGGTGGTCACATCAGCCCGACCGAACTTCTTGGCATCTACAAATCCTGGGCAGAGAAATATCCTCTGGTTTCCATCGAAGACGGCTTCGCGGAAGACGACTGGGATTCCTGGGTTCAGTCCACAGCTCAAATGGGCTCGACGATGCAGTTGATCGGTGACGATTTGTTCGTGACCAATCCAAAACGTCTGCGCATGGGTCTTGAGAAAAAAGCGGGTAATGCTTTGTTGGTGAAAGTAAATCAAATCGGTACTTTGACTGAGACTTACGAAGCCGTGAACCTGGCTCAACGTAATAAATTCCGCACAATCATGTCCCACCGCTCTGGTGAAACTGAAGATGTGACGATCGCAGATCTGGCTGTAGGCTTGAACTGTCATCAGATCAAAACAGGCAGCTTGTGCCGTGGTGAAAGAACGGCGAAGTACAACCAGCTTCTTCGTATCGAAGAAGACTTGGGTGGTATGGGTATGTACTGGGACAAAGCAGCTTTCCGATAGGCGGTCGCTGAAAAGGGTCCGACTGACTTCGTTGTCGGGCTCTCTCCTTCTCTCCGACGTGCTTGGAGCACGCCTCCGTTTCGGAGAGAACCCTCCGCCTTGCATTCGAACCCTTTTGAGCGACCTTGGTTTTGGGTGGCATCGGGGGGGAGCTCAAAAGCCCGCTTTGGCGGGCTTTTTTGCGTTTTGGGAGAGAGTGTTCGTAAGTTTTTTTGTTGAGGATACTTAGATGGAAATAAATAGATTAGCCGATAGAAGTTTTCGTCAGTTGATGTCGTCGAAGACGGGTGAGGAGTTTTCCTTGTCGTCGGTGATTTCAGGTGCTTTGGGGGTTCAGGGGCTTTTTATTTCTCATGAGATATTGGGGCCTGGGAAGTCTTCATCGGCGCCTCACTTTCATAACGCCACGGATGAAGTGGTTTTCGTTACTAAAGGCTGTGTCGTTGCTAAGGAAGGCTCCGAAGAGCTGACCTTGCTGGTCGGTGACAGTGCTTGCTTTAAGGCACAAAGTGGGTTGCCACATTTTATTTCTAATCAATCCAGTGAGGTGGCCGAGTTCGTTCTGATTCGTTGTCGTCTTGAGCAATCCGATGTCGTTTATGGTTAAAAGGCCCGTTGCGCAAGTTGTGCAACGAGCCCTTTCGTTAGTCTAATCCCAATTTGGCGGCGATGCGGCCGCCATAATCCGGGTCGCATCTTTTGAAGTGTTCTATGTTTTTGGTCTGCAGGTACTCTGAAATGGTTTTCATCGTGCCTGCGATGTTTGTGGTTAATCTGTCTTTTTCTTCTTCACTGAGCATTCGATACAAGTTTCCGGCTTGCGTGAAATCGTCATTGTCCTTGTGAGAATCATGGCGATCCAGCGTGCCTGATAAGCTCAGGGCGGGCTCTCTGAGGCTTTCGTTCTGTGCGGGCCCGCCAAAGCCATTGGGTTCGTAGTTGTCCTGTCTTCCGCCGTTGCCGTCGAACCTCATGCTGCCGTCGCGGTGATAGCTGTTTACTTCCGAATGCGGGCGATTCACGGGCAGGTACTGATAGTTCACACCCAGGCGATAGCGTTGTGCATCAGGATAGGCGAATAGGCGTCCTTGCAGCATCTTGTCCGGTGAAAAGCCTACGCCCGGCGGGACGTTGCTTGGTGAAAAGGCGGCTTGTTCGACTTCAGCAAAGTAGTTTTCCGGATTTCTGTTCAGTTCAAGAATCCCCACATCCATCAACGGGAACTCGCTGTGCGGCCACACCTTGGTAAGGTCAAACGGATCAAAGCGGAATTGTTCGGCCTGACGTTCGGTCATGATCTGCACCTTCAGCGCCCAGCGCGGGAATTCTTTTCTTTCAATCGCCTCGAATAGATCGCGACCGGCATAATCCGGATCAGATCCCGCCAGCTCGGTTGCTTTGGCGACAGAAAGGTTTTTGATTCCTTGCATGGATTTGAAATGGAACTTCACCCACACACGTTCATTCTTGTCGTTGATAAAGCTGAATGTGTGGCTGCCGTATCCATTCATAAAACGATATCCATCCGGGATGCCACGATCACTGAATAGGATCGTGATCTGGTGCAGGGCCTCGGGAGCTTTCGACCAGTAATCCCACATGCGTACCGGGTTTTTGTATCCCGTCTGCGGATCGCGCTTTTGCGAGTGGATAAAGTCGGGGAACTTCAAAGGATCACGTTCAAAGAACACGGGCGTGTTGTTGCCGACAATGTCCCAGTTGCCTTGTTCGGTATAGAACTTCAAAGCAAAGCCGCGCGGGTCGCGTTCGGTGTCGGCAGAGCCCTTTTCTCCGGCCACTGTGGAAAAGCGCAGGAAAGCTTCCGTTTTTTTGCCGATCTTGGAAAAGATCGCCGCTTTCGTGAAGCGGGTGATGTCATGGGTGACGGTGAAGGTGCCATAGGCGCCAGAGCCTTTGGCGTGAACCACGCGCTCGGGGATGCGCTCGCGGTTGAAGTGCGCCAGTTTTTCAATCAGGTGATAGTCCTGTAAAGCCACCGGTCCGCGGGGGCCGGAAGTGAGGCTGTGCTGATTTTCAGAAACGGGAATACCTGCGGATGTTGTTAGTGTCTTTTTCATAAATTAACCTCGTGCGGGGATGAAGAATTGGGATAAAGCCTGCAGGCGGCGCCAGAAGCGAGGCCCTGGGGCGGGTGGTTCGGATTGAAGCTCATTGAACAGGCGTACCAGGTCATCGCGGCCAAAGGCCTCGGCAAAACTCAGGGCAGTCTGTCCTTTCGGATTTCGTGCGTTCAGGTCCGCGCCGGCTCGTAGCAACTGGCGGGCGACCTTGTCGTGACCTTTAAAAGCCACGCCCATCAATATGGTATTGCCACTGTTGTCACGCGAATTGACATCCGCTCGACAAGAGATCAGCAGGCTGACCAGGGAAAGGTGGCCGTTATAGGCTGCGAGCATCAGCAGGGAATGACCCTTGTGATTTTTCAGATCGGGATTCCCCAGATTCTTCAGATAAGTCATAACTTGATTGTAGTCGTTTTGGCGAACAGCATCGAAAACCGGATCTTCGGTTTGTGCTGTCTTTAGATAGTCTGCCCACGTTCTCATAACACCTCTCTTGCTTTCACTAAGATCGGTGAAATTGGCTTATAAATCGAATCGATATTAAATATGATAACTATTGATAAAAACTATAAAGATCAGGCTGGACCTAGGCTTCAGTCCTGTAGCCTTCGTCTGGGTATATAGCTAGAATGGATTCATGTCTTACACACAGTTTGCGGTTGGTTTACGTCGATTTCTGAACAGTCCCACGAAGGTGGCGCTGGTTTGTTTGCTGATTTTCTCCGTTTCCATCGTTCTTAATGGAAACGCCTTCCGTCTGTGGGGTTTGCACCGTGATTTCGAAAGAATCTCTTTTGAGATCCAGCAGACGCGTCAGAACATTGCGGCTTTGTCCGGTCAGCTTAAGCAGGCTAAGGATCCTTCATTTATTGAGCGCCAGGCTCGCGATAAATTGGATCTGGCGGGCGAACACGATCTCGTCTTTGTATTCCCAGAGCAATAGTCTATAGCTCATCGCATTATCTAGTGTCTTCCGGGTATAATACAAATAGTATTCCTGCTCTATAAAGGGATACTTTGTGAAGTAATCCCAGGGGTTTATATGCTAGATAATAATCAGCAGCTTGATTGGAATAAAGAATCTCTCCGTGACCTCCGCCTGCGTCTGGGCTGGAGCCGATCCGATCTTGCCCGTCGTTTGCACTGTTCAATTGATGATATCGAGGCTTGGGAAGACGGACGCCGTTCTGTCGAGTCGGCAATCCGTGGCGATTTGGAAATCATTCTTCGTCAGGCGGAAGCTTGCAGCGATGAGGTCAAATACACTCCGGCTGCAGAAAACGAGCTTGATAAGAATGCCTTGGAACAAATCGATTTCACTCGCGTGAAAGCCGAATTGAAATAGGCATCAATCATCGACATTCAGGCCTGTGCGGTGTAGACCTTTGGTTTACATCCGGAGGCCCTCATGAAGAAAATCTACCTTATTGACGTCAGTGCCATGTTCTTTCGCGCTTTCTACGCGATTCGTTCGCTGTCGTCTCCAAGCGGAGTTCCGGTCAACGCCGTTTACGGCTTCCTGTCGATGATGATCAAACTTCTGAAAGAGGAAAAACCCGAGTATCTGGTTTTCTGCTATGATCGCAAAGAGCCCTCTTTCCGTAAAAACATGTACGATGGCTACAAAGCCCATCGCACCGAAATGCCTGACGAGCTGGCACAGCAAATTCCTTACATCAAAAGACTGGCGGACCTTTTGGGGGTTCCCGCTTTCGAAGTGGAATCCTTCGAGGCCGACGACATTATCGGGACCGTCACCAAATGGGGCCGTCGCAACGGCATGGAAGTTTTCATTGTCAGTGGTGATAAAGACTTCGGTCAGCTTATCGAAGACGGCGTCATTTTGTACGACACCATGAAAGGTGTTCGTTACAATGCCGAGGGTGTTTTTGAAAAATGGGGTGTGCGCCCGGATCAGTTTATCGACTATCTGGCCATCGTGGGGGATGCTTCAGACAACGTCCCGGGAGTAAAGGGCGTTGGGGAAAAAGGCGCCATCAAACTTCTGGAGCAGTTCAAGCACGTCGAAGACATCTATGAAAACATCGACAAGGTTGAAAGCAAAAGCGTTCGTGAAAAGCTGATTGCCTCCAAAGACAATGCGCTTTTGTCCAAAAAGCTGGTGACGATTTCCTGTGACGTGCCGATGCCGGACGATCTTGAAGCCTATAAACTGAAGCCGTTCAAGGCGGACGAACTGCGCGCATTCCTGCATGAGCTGAATTTCAAATCTTTCGAAAAAAGCCTGTTTGGAACAGTGGACACCACTCCCGCAGCGCCGTCGGCGCCGGCGGCTGCGGCGGGCCCCCTGGTGAAAACTGCTGCCCCAACGGCGCCTTTGAGTATTGCCGATGATGTGGCGCCGACCATCGTGATTGCCAAGGAAGAGCGTCAGTTCACTGAGAAAAGCATGACGACGCGCGAGCTTGCCGACTTCCTGGCGGAACATCAAAGTCTGTGGGGCTTCAGTGATATGCGTGGTGTGTTCATTGGAACTGAATCGCAGATCATTCAGGTTTCTGATCATGAGTATCTGGGTAAGTTGACCGACACCTTCCAGGTGCAGTGGCATGGTTATGATTTGAAATCCTTCTGGCACAAGATCGGGGCAAGAACTCCGGTGGCGGCGTGGGATTCCCAGTTGGCTGCGTATGTTTTGAAAGCGGGGGACACCTCCGACTTTGCAAAGATCTATACACGCTTCATGGCGGACGTACTGCCAGACCTGGCGTCACCTGCCCAACTGTACAATGCGCATTTGAACTTTGCGACGACCTTGAAGTCCCAGTTGCAGACGGTGCAGGGTGAAAAAGTTTATCAGGAGCTGGATCTGCCTTTGGCAAAAGTGCTTTTGTCGATGGAGCGTCTGGGTGTTCGTATCGACAAGGATCTTCTGGCAAAACAAAGCGAGGATCTGGCGAAAGACATCGCTGAAATTGAAAAACAGATTCACGAAGCGGCCGGCGAACCCTTCAATGTGGGAAGCCCGAAGCAACTTGGGGTGATCCTGTTTGAAAAGCTGGGCCTGCCGGCAGGCAAGAAAACCAAAACCGGGTATTCCACCGACGAAGAGGTTTTGTTGGGCCTTGAGCATCCGATCGCCAAACTTGTTCTGCAATGGCGTGAAATGTCGAAGCTGAAGTCCACATACGTGGATGCACTGCCAACCATGATTGATCCCAAGGATGAGCGTGTGCATACCAGCTTCAACCAGGCGCTGACCACCACCGGGCGCCTGTCCAGCACGCAGCCCAATCTTCAAAACATTCCGATTCGCACCGAGCGCGGCCAGCAGGTTCGTAAGGCCTTTATCGCGGCTCCGCGCATGAAGCTTTTGTCCGTGGATTATTCCCAGATTGAACTGCGCATCCTGGCGCATATTTCTGAAGATCCAAATCTGTGCAAAGCCTTTGCCGAAGATCTGGACATTCACGCGGCGACGGCGGCAGAGGTGTTCGGGGTTGCATTGAAAGATGTCACGGCGGAACACCGTCGCTCTGCCAAAGCTGTTAACTTTGGTATTGCCTATGGGCAGGGGGCCTTCGGTCTGGCGGAAAACCTGGGTATTTCACGCACGGAAGCCAAAGACATCATCGACCGTTATTTCAACCGCTTTAAAAATGTGCGTGAATACATCGACGGGACGATCAAAATGGCCCATGAAAAAGGCTATGTAGAAACTCTGTTTGGTCGCCGCCGTTACATCGACGAGCTTCAATCCAAGAACATGGCATTGAAAAAGTTCGGCGAGCGCGCCGCGATCAATGCCCCGATTCAGGGAACGGCCAGTGACCTGGTCAAAAAGGCAATGATTGAGGTCTTTGAAAAAGTGCCCGTGCGCATGTTGCTGCAGGTGCACGATGAATTGATCTTTGAGGATTTCGAGGAAAATCTGCAGAAACATTCCCCTCAGTTGGTTTCCATCATGGAAAATGTGATGAAACTAAGAGTGCCGTTGAAGGTCAACTATGCGATCGGGAACAACTGGGACGAAGCTCACTAGGGCTTCGTCTTACTCGGTTTCCCAGCCCACCACGCGTCCGCCTTCAAAGTACACATAGCGTGTTTCTTTGCGGTAACCTTCCGGGGCGGACACAAACTTCTGATATTTCCAGCGTTCATTCTTGTAAAGCGGATTGCCCGAGACCTCCACGCTCATCGGGTCCCCCCAGGATCTTTTCACATAGTCCTGTGGCATGCCGACGGCAATGTCCTGCGACTCAATCAAGCCCTTCATTTCTTCCTGCGGAGCCTGCGAGCGGTTCCACACACTGTTGCGGTTCACCCAGGCCTGACGACCTTCAATGGAAGGGATGGAAAGAACCTCGATTTTTTCGGCATCATTTTTAAGCCAAGGCAGGATCTTGGAGTACTGTTCGCGCTCTTTGCGGGAGGAAAGGCTTCTTTCCAACTGACGCAGTTGCTGGCGGTCGCGGACTGCTTGCAGGTCGCGGCTGCTTAATGAAGCCGGGTCCAAGCCCAGTTCATAAGCTGTCTGACGGGTTTGACGGTCATAGACGCCACGGTTGGAGTTGTCGCTATAGCGGACATCTTCCGGAGCCGGTGCGTATCCGCTGTCCGCGGAACGGTGAAGGTGGGAACAACCACTCAGGGCCCCCAGGGCCACAATGACGGATACAAGGACTTTCATCAAAGATCTCTCCTGCAGTCTTTATGCTAGCCGATGGACTTCTGTTTATAAATTGTTCTTGCGACGTATTTGATTCCTTCCTTACAATCGTCTTGGGGGAATCCGATTGGCTGAACAGGAAAACACGACCAAGGTAGAGGAAGAGATCAAGGACGGCGCTCCGGAAGGGGAAGCTGAAGATTTGATGTCCCTTGAGTCCTTGGACTCTGCGCTGGCGGAAGCAGACCCCGAGTTTGCTCAATCGCTGAATGAAATCGGTCCCGATGAAGCCGGTGGTGCCCTGATTTATGAAGAAGGCATTGAACTGGAATACACCCTCGCGGAAGAAGAAAAGCTGTGGCAGTCCGCAACCGGTTTCCGCAAAAAGCTGTTCAAGGTTCTGCCTTTCCTTCCGCGCATTTCCTACAAAGTAAAAATGAAGCGCACGATGATGCGCTTAAGCTTCAGAAAATTCAAAGAACAGCTTCGTCATCGCATTGTGAATGCGGGCCCTCTATTGCTGGCGTGGGCAAAAAGAACCGCTCAAGGGTTGAAAGCGGGCCTTGGCGAATTCATGGCGACCTTCAAATCTTTCTCGTTGCTAAAAAAGCTGGCGTTGGTGGGTTTGCTGGTGGTCACGGCCGGGGCCGGTGTTGTCCTGTATCGTCTGGCCACGAAGGGGCTGATCCCCCAGCGCGAGGATCTGTTCATTCATTCCATGGCCGACTGGGCATCGCAAAAGTATCAGTACGATCCGAAAACTGAAGTGGAATCCTTCTATGATTCCACCCGCGCGGCTCAGAACGTGTTCCTGATGCAAAGAATGGTCGTGAATCTGCGCCGTTCCGCTGAATCCGGGACCAACCCCATGGGTGCTTTTGAGTTCTATGTGGAAGGCGCGGCCTCTGATGTCGTTGTCGAAATCAAAGACCGCGAAGCGGAAGTGGAAGACTTGTTCCTGAGAACGATCGAGGAGATGACTTTCGATCAGGCAGCCTCAGGGGAGGGTAAACAGGAGCTTTGCGAACGTCTGCGCAAAGAGGTGAACAAGATCCTGACCAAAGGTTATGTGCGCCGGATCTTTATCAAAACCGCGATCGTTAAACCTTAAAGCTCGTGATATCGATGTCATAGTATTTCAAGCGGTCATGCAGGGTGCTTTTCGGCATTCCCAAATCCTGCGCTGTTCTTCGTTGATTTCCTTTGTTCGCCTGCAGGCGTTTGATGATCATCTGTTTTTCGATTTCCTTAATCACCGGCATGTCGTTGCTGACACGCTCTTCGGATTTTTCCAAAAGAGTTTTATCCAGCAGTTTTTCGACATGGTTTTCAGTGATGTGAATGCGCGGGTAAAGCGCGGCCGCCCGGCTGACCAGATTTTTCAGTTCACGAATGTTTCCCGGCCATGGATGCTTTTTCATGCGGGCGATGGCGCCAAAAGAAAAACGCACACGCATTTTACGGGCAAATGTGTAAAGCAGCTCCTCAAAATCCTCCATGCGCAAGGCCAAAGCGGGCGGGGCGACGGAGACGACATTCAAACGGAAGTACAGATCCGAACGGAACAGGCCTTCACGGATTTTTTCTGACAGGTTCTGGTGGGTGGCGGCGATGATACGAACATCGGTGCGCACATTGCGATCGGCACCCACAGGACGGATTTCGTTGTTTTCCAAAGCGCGCAGCAGTTTCGCCTGCAGGCTGTAGGAAAGATCACCGATTTCATCCAGGAACAGCGTGCCGCCCCGAGCGGCCTCGAAGGCTCCTTTGCGGTCATTGATGGCACCGGTGAAGCTGCCTTTCACGTGGCCGAACAGTTCACTTTCAATCAGGGTTTCGCTTAAGGCACTGCAGTTCACACTGACAAACGGGCCCTTGTCGCGCAGGCTGTTTTCGTGCAGGGCCTGGGCAATGACATCCTTGCCGGTTCCGGAAGGGCCCAGGATCAAGACGGGGAATTCGGTTTTGGCGACATTGGAAAGTGTCTGGAGTTCTTCATTCCAGACTTCATTGCGGCTTTTGATAGGGAAGGGGGTTGTGACTTCCTGCTCAGTCAGGAACAGGAATTCCTGGTCTCCCAGACGGATGATGTCGCCTTCCTGAAGAAAGGCCTCCATCACGCGGGCGTCATTCACGTAGGTGCCCTGTGGGGTGCGCAGGTCGCGGATCAAATATGACTGATCTTTCTTTTCGATGCGGGCGTGGCGTTCGGCGATCTGTTCGCCTTGGACTTGAATCTGGCACTGAGAGTCTTTGCCCAGGGTTACGAATTCCTGCAAAGACAGGGTTTTGGGGTTTTCGTCCATTGTTTTCAAAAAAGCTTGTGACATGGGGTCTCCTGCTTAAAAAGTGCCCACCTTTGTGGTGGGGAATGCGATGACCCACCCTTTCAAGACTTTGACCGGGCTGGGCTCAAATATAAGCGGGGCTCGGGCTTTTCGACTCGCCAAATTATCCTGGGGCGGACTAGGTTCTCGGAATTGAGAAATGGGGGGAGCTCTGATAGTCTTGGCTATGCCAAAGACGATTCAATTTATCAAAAGCGCCGTTCTGGAAAAGGACTTCCCTGTACACAAGAAAGCTGAAGTAGCCATTGCCGGCCGCTCCAATGCCGGAAAGTCGTCTTTCATCAATGCCCTGACCAAAAACAAGATTGCGAAAGTCAGCTCCACACCGGGGAAAACCCGTTTGCTCAATTTCTTTGAGCTGGATCAATCCTATGTGATGGTGGACATGCCGGGTTACGGCTTTGCCGCACGTTCCGGTGATGAAATGCGTGAATGGCACCGCATGATTGAAACTTATCTGATGAATCGTGAACAGCTTCGGGGACTGTTGCTGGTGATGGACATCCGTCGCTCCTGGACCGAAGATGAAGAGCTTTTGAAAGAGTTCTCTGAACGTCGTGGCTTCCCGCTGGCCGTGGTGCTGACCAAAGCCGACAAAATGTCGCGCAGTCAGATGCTGCAAGCGGTGGCGAAAGTGAAGAAGGCCTCGGGCCTCAGTGCCGTGTTTGGTGTGTCCTCTCTGAAAAAAGAAGGACAGGACGCCGTTGAAGACTACATCTATGAAAACTGGGTAAAAGAATGAAAATTGTCGGTGTGATTCCCGCTCGTTTTGGCTCTACACGCTTCCCCGGAAAACCTCTGGTGAACTTGAAAGGCCGCCCCCTGATTCAGTGGACGGTTGAAGGAGCCAAGAAGTCCAAACTTCTGAGCGAGGTGATTGTCGCCACCGACCACGAAGGCATCAAAGCCGCCGCCGAAGCTGTCGGCGTTAAAGTCGTCATGACAGACAGCGATCTTCCCACCGGAAGTGACCGAATTCATGCTGCCATTAAAGATGTATCCTGTGATGTTGTTGTGAACATTCAGGGTGATGAACCGCTGGTGACCGGCGAGCTGATTGACCGTCTGGCTCAGGTGTTTGTCGATGATCCGAAAATGGACATGGCCACGCTGGCGCATCCGATCAGTGCGGAAGAACTGCAATCCATGAACTCCGTCAAAGTCGTCACGAATTGCCGGGATGAAGCCTTGTATTTCAGCCGTTATCCAATGCCTTATTCCCGTCTGTCGGCCCAAGAGGCCGGCAGCATGGATGGCTGTCTGAAACACATCGGCATGTATGCCTATTCCAAGAATTTTTTGAAACAGTTCTGCGAAGCTCCTCCGGCCCTCATTGAAAAAGCCGAGAGTCTGGAGCAGCTGCGCGCTCTGTATTTAGGTGCAAAAATCAAAGTAATCAGAGTCAAGGAAGCCAGTATCGGGGTGGATACTCCCGAAGATCTGGCGCGACTCGAAAAACTCTTAAGCTCACAGGGGATGTAATGGCAAAGAGAAAGACCACCACGAAGAAGGTGTCGACAGCGAAGTCGACCAAGAAAGCATTGAAGCAAAAATTTATTTTTGTCACCGGGGGCGTGGTTTCCTCGATTGGCAAAGGACTGACAGCTGCCAGCCTTGGGGCTTTGCTGGAAGGCCGCGGTCACAAAGTGACCATCATGAAATTTGACCCTTATTTGAACGTGGATCCGGGCACCATGTCGCCATTGCAGCACGGTGAAGTGTATGTGACTGAAGACGGGGCTGAAACCGATCTGGATCTGGGCCACTATGAGCGCTTTACATCCGCGCTGATGAACCGCTCGAACTCGGTTTCCACCGGTCAGATTTATGACACGGTTTTGAACCGCGAGCGTCGCGGTGATTATCTGGGCGGAACTGTTCAAGTCATCCCGCACATCACCGAAGAAATCAAAGCCCGCATTTATGAAGCCGCTCAGGGCAGTGAAATCATTCTGGTGGAAATCGGCGGGACTGTCGGGGATATTGAAAGTCAGCCGTTCCTGGAAGCCATTCGTCAGATGCGCATTGATGTGGGCCATGAAAATTCGGTTCTGGTGCATGTGACCTATGTGCCGTACATCGCGGCGGCGGGAGAGTTGAAATCCAAGCCGACCCAGCACTCGGTGAAAGAGCTGCGTGAAATCGGTTTGCAGCCGGATTTCCTGGTTTGTCGCAGTGAAAAAGTTATTGATGAAAATCTGAAAGCCAAAATCGGTTTGTTCTGTTCCGTGAAGCCGGAAAACGTTATCGCCGCTCAGGACAGCCGCTTCATTTATGAAGTGCCTTTGGCATTGCACAAAGAAAAACTGGATGAGCTGATCGTGGCACGTCTGGGGCTTTCTGCCGGCAAGCTGAACATGAAGGGCTGGCAGAATCTGGTGAAGATTCTGGGGAACCCAAGTCATACCGTAAAAATCGGTGTGGTCGGCAAGTATGTGGATTTGAAAGAATCCTACAAGTCCCTGCATGAAGCGCTGGTTCACGGTGGTGTTGCCAACAACGCCCGCGTGGAAATCATTTATGTGGATTCTGAAAAGGTCACTGACAAGACCGTACATTCTTTATTGGGCAAGGTTGACGGCATTCTGGTTCCGGGGGGCTTTGGCACCCGTGGTGTGGAAGGTAAAATCACGGCCATCAAGTATGCCCGTGAAAAACGTGTTCCATTCTTTGGTATCTGCTTTGGTATGCAGTTGTCGGCGATCGAGTTTGCACGCAATGTGTGTGGCATCAAGGACGCCACCAGCCGTGAATTCCACGCTGAAAACAAACGCACTGGCAACTTCGTGATTGATTCCATGGTTGAGCAGCGCGGAGTGATCAATAAGGGTGGCACCATGCGCTTGGGCGCTTTCCCGTGTGCGATTGCCTCGGGTTCCCGCGCTCATCAGGTGTACAAGGCGTCCTCCATCATGGAACGTCACCGTCACCGCTTTGAATTCAACAACAAATACAAAGACCTGTTTGAAAAGAACGGCATGATGGCCTCCGGGATCTGCAAAGAGCGTGACCTGGTCGAGATCGTGGAACTTCCTGATCATCCGTGGTTTGTCGGCGTGCAGTTCCATCCAGAATTCAAGTCAAAACCCTTGGCTCCGCATCCGCTCTTCGTGCATTTTGTTAAAGCAAGCCTGAAGAAGAAGTAAGAAAGGTTCGTTAGAATATGTCCAAAGTTATTCAACAGGGTCTGAAAGTTCTAGAGGTTGAGGCCCAGGCCATTCTGGCATTGAAAGAGCGCCTTGGTGACTCTTTCGAACAAGTGGTGAAAATGATCACAGCCTGTGATGGTAAAATTGTTCTGACGGGCATGGGTAAATCCGGCCAGATCGCCAGAAAACTTGCCAGCACTTTTTCTTCCACGGGGACTCCAGCGGTGTTTCTGCACCCGGCAGAAAGCTCGCACGGTGATTTGGGCCTTGTTGAAAACAACGACATGGTGATTGCGCTGTCTTACGGCGGCGAATCCCCGGAGTTCGCA
This sequence comes from Bdellovibrio sp. BIS2, assembly GCF_055398295.1. NCBI lineage: Bacteria > Pseudomonadati > Bdellovibrionota > Bdellovibrionia > Bdellovibrionales > Pseudobdellovibrionaceae > Bdellovibrio > Bdellovibrio sp. BIS2. The sequence continues at coordinate 760,877 of NZ_AP035879.1, forward strand.
GGCATCCTCAGATTTGTGTCCCGCAAAGGCATTCCTTTGATCGCGATCACGGGCAAGCCGGAATCTTCCTTGGCCAAAGCCGCTCAACTCACTTTGAATGTTCACGTCTCGGAAGAGGCCTGTCCGTTGGGTCTTGCACCCACGGCCAGCAGCACAGCGACCTTGGCAATGGGCGATGCGGTGGCGATGGCCGTGATGGCGGAAAAAGGTTTTAGTTCAGAAGACTTTGCCGAATTTCATCCCGGTGGAAGCCTGGGCTATCGCCTGTTGACCCGCGTGCGCGATGTTATGCATGGCGGGGATGCCCTGCCAACGGTGACTTTGGATACGCCGATTCGTCAGGTGTTCTCGATCATGACTCACAAGGATGTTCGCGGGGCCGCGGGTATCGTTGATGAAAAAGGTGATTTGGTCGGCGTGATCACGGATGGTGATATTCGTCGCCGTCTGGAAAAATCAAACGACCCGCTGACGGGACTTGCGAAAGATCTGATGACCACGAATCCAAGGACCATTGATGCCAACGAACTGGCGGAAAAAGCTCTGTTTGTGATGGAGCAGTTCCAGATTCAGATGGTCTTCGTTCTTGATAAAGAATCCGCAAATCCACGCAAGCCCGTGGGCATCCTGCACATCCAGGACCTGTTGCGCGCGAAAGTCCGTTAATTTGTGAGGCCGCCTTTATTTGTCACAAAAGGCGGCTTTGTTTCCTAATACCTGCAAACAGGCAAAACGCAGGAGTCTGATATGTCTCTAAAGAAGTCATTGTTAGTGTTCGTAATGGGTGTCTTCGTTATTCTGGCAGGAATGATCAGTCCCGCCAAGGCTGCGGAAGCATTGGAGATCGTGCCGAATCAAAAGGTCTGCATGGTCACTAATATGGTCTTCCCGCGTGATCAGATCCCGGTAAAACAGGGCAATAAAACTTATTATGGTTGCTGCGAAAACTGCAAAAAGACCCTGGCTGAAGATGCCACGGCCCGTACAGCGATTGATCCTGTTTCTGGCAAGTCCGTCGACAAGGCGACAGCAGTGATTGCGGCTCGTGCTGACGGTTCTGTGGTTTACTTCCAAAATAAAAAGAACTTCGAAAAATTCCGCGCACGCAAATAATTCCTCAGGAGATCCCGTGAGCCATTCCTTCACAGCAAAGCCAGATATCAAGATCGTAGGCATTTCAGTACGTACCCGCAATGGCGATGAAATGAAGGGAAGTGGCAGGATTGGATCTCAGTGGCAGAGGTTTTTCAGCGAAGGGGTGATGCAAAGGATCCCCAATCAAATTGCTGGCGGGCCGATTTATGCAATCTATACCGACTATGAAAGTGATGTGAATGGCGAGTATTCGTTCATTCTGGGGAAAGAGGTCTCTTCTTTTGATAATCTCCCGAACGATCTGATTGCGAAAGTGCTACCGGCATCCAGATATGCGGCTTTCACCTCCCAACAAGGGCCAATGCCCAACGTTGTAATCGATCTTTGGCAACACATCTGGGGTTTGACTCCATCGGATCTGGGCGCTGAGCGCGCCTACAAGGCAGACTTTGAGGTTTACGATCAGCGCAGTGCGGACCCTCAAAACTGCCAGGTGGATGTGTTTTTGTCGGTTCGTTAAATCTTGTCGCTGCGGTCCTGAACTTTGTCGATCAGGCCCTCGATGGCGTCTTCCAGAATATCCAGAACATGATCAAAACCGTCGACGCCCCCGTAGTAGGGATCGGGCACGCCTTTGACTTTGAATTCTGAACAGTAATCGGTGACCAAAGAAATCTTGTCCAGCAGGGTTTTATCTGGGCAGCGCTGGCGCAGGTTTTCAAGATTGCTGGCGTCCATTGCCAGAATCCAGTCAAAGTCATAATAGTCGGATTCCCGAACCACACGGGAAATGCTTGTCAGCTCATACCCCCGGCGTTGTCCATGCAGAATGCTGCGCGGATCGGCTTTTTCCCCGTCGTGGGCTCCGGAAGTTCCTGCGGAATCGACCACCCAAGGCAGGTCCCGTTGTTTGATAAGATGTGCCGCCACGGCTTCAGCAGTGGGGGAGCGACAGATATTTCCCAGGCAGACAAAGAGTAATTTTTGGCTTTTCATTTGAATTATTTTAGGGCTATTATTTTGTCTTGTCATTATAAGTGGGGCCGTAGCTCAGCTGGGAGAGCGCAACGCTGGCAGTGTTGAGGTCGTCGGTTCGATCCCGATCGGCTCCACCAAATTCTCTTTATCATCGTAAAATTTGTTAGATAGCAGGCTTCGTGTTGGATTTTCCAGCCGATCGGGATGCGATAAAAAGCGGCACTGGCGCTTTTTACCGCGGGCATAAGGTTCGATCCCTTGGTTTTTTGCTTTAGGGGGAGGAAGTAGCTACGGAGAATGCTATCAGTAGCATGATGGATACTGAATAGATCAGGTTCAGTTTCATGGGGACCTCCTGATTGGTATTGGGCCACCAATTCTTTTTCTATTTTATCTTTCTGAGGTCTGGGGCTTTTTTTTACATCCACTTGTCTTGTGGCAGTACTATTTGGTTATTACAGAAGCGCTGCGTACTTGTTGGATGTAGGTGAGAATTTGGCCTTCGGCTGCAGCCCGAACGTCAGCTTGTTTTTTGGCTTTTGCGATTTGACCGTTCATCAGCACTTTCTGAATTGTATCGTCCACTTCGATGGCGTGGCCGGCGTCTTTCAGGATTTTACGTGTATCCAGTACGGCCTTCAGATAGCGGGTCATTTCGTTGACCTCAACGTCGTTGTACTTGCTCAAATCCAAAGTCCACTTCATGCCCAAAAGACCCAACTTCACTTTGTTCTTCAGGCCCTTGTCGATGTTGCTGGCTTTGGCGACTAGCATGGTCAGGATGAAGTTTTGGCGGGCTTGCAGGATCTGAATAAGTTTGCTTTCAAATGCCAGCAGGTCATAAGAAGACGGCTTCAGGTCGTTCAGGGAAATACGACCTGCATCCAGATCGGCTTTTTGCTTCAAAGCACGCTCGATCAAAGACAGCATGGACATGTGTTCGATCCCTTTTGGATCGACACGGTTTTTTTGTTTGTCATTCACTTCGTGCAGGGTTGTGACCAACGCCAGGAAGTTCATGTCACGGTTGTCGTCCGAGGTCGGAGAGATAAAATCTTCTGTCGGGGCATATTCATGAATTTCACGGATGAATTCACGAGCGGCCGAAGATGCCAGTTCTTCACGGCGGTGATCGTTGTCCAGCCCTTGCATCGACCACAATTGGAATTCATAAGCCCAGAAGTACTTCACACCCAGGCTGAGCTTTTTCGCCATTTCCTTGGATTCATTCAACTGTTGCAGGAATTCTTTGCGCAGAAGAGCGGCATTACCCTGTCTGAGGGCATCATAAAGCTCTGCGGTTTTATTATCCAAAGACTCTGATTTTTTATCCAGCTCGCCGGTTTTTTCTTCCATGCGTTTTGTGGTTTCATTCATTTCCACCGTGGACTTGTGCATATCATCCAGATTCTTTTTCATTTCGCAGGCAGAAGTCAGGCCGCCCACACAGGCAAGCATCAGCAGGGTTTTCAAATGTGAATCGCGAAGCATAGTTCCTCCAGAACGGTCAGTATCCGGAGGGGAAGAGCATAAAGGATGCCATCAGAACTAGAGCTTGGAATCTAATACCGAGATTTACACGGCTTTGTCTTGAATGGTTGTAATGCAAGAACTGTCCGACTTTTTGACAGCAGGGCAGTTCTTACAAAACCAATTTAGCGAGAGATATAGTACACGCCATCTTCCGGTGTTGGGCAGGCTTGTTTATACAGACGGCTGTGAGAAGGCACCAGATAGATGCGGCTCCATTTGTAACCGTCAGCCGCCGTCACGGTGGCCGGGCGAGGGTCCAAATACACGATGTCCCCTTGGGCCACCTGCCCACACACCGTGGCGCTGGTGGATGGCTTGGCGCGGATGTTTCGTTTGTCTGCCATCTTGAACTGGCTGTAGCGGCTGTCGATATCGGTTGGAAGTGAATTCACCCAAGCGGCGATGATCTTGTTCACGCGTTCCCCTTCGGCAGTGCCAAAGATCTGTTCTTTGTCGGCAGGAGGCATCGGCGTGTAGCCTTCCACGCGAGCGACGCTGCCATACAGCTTGCTGCGCTCAAGGTTCCCCGGAAGAATCCATTCATTTTTCACCAGGAAATCGAGATTGCTGAAGCGGTCCTTGCCGAAGTCCTGTGCCTGCATATTGCCGTGGCAACCCAGACAGTGCTTTTGAATCAGTTCGGTTTGAACCTTGCGATAGCCGTCTTCCAGCACAGGACTTTCTTTGACTGCGGATCTCCACGCCAGAAGCTGCACTTGGGGATCGTTGGCGGCAGCGGCGTTTTTGTCACAAGGTTCCTGATGATTGGCGGTGGCTGATCTTGCCAGTCGCACGATGCTGCGGTTTTCACGGTCCTCGACAATCCACAGGGATCCATCGGAAGCTTCGGTGAAGGCCACCGGAGCCCCCTTAGGGCGGATGCCTTTGACTTCGTCCCACTTGGAAATGATTTCGGTGTAAGAACCATGACGGGCCATTCCACCGTGAGGAGTAAAGGCCTTGCGTGTGCTGCACGCACCTTTTTGATTGAATCCGAAAGTGGAGCTGGATTCTTTCGCCAGGGGCAGACCATTGCTGTCCACGTTGTAGGCGACCAGACGATGTCCGGTGGGTTGATAGCCGTGCCACGTAACCAACAACTTATCGCCGAAGAGATCACCAAACATCTCGCCCTTATAATAAGCCATGTGCAAAGGGGCCACATGTGGTGGCATCAGTAACCACGGGGCCTGATAATCACCGATACCGGAAGGATTGCTTTGGGTGCAGTCCACGGGTTTCTTAAACTGTTTGTGCATAGGAAGGTTTTTGTTTTCCGGGAACAGCCATTCAGGCGAAGTGGCGTGGAAGTTGTAGCAATAGGGCCAGCCATAATGACGGCCAACTCCGTTATCCAGATCGACGACGTTGATTTCTTCGTAAGGTTCCTCCAGCTCGGCAAAGTCACGACTGTTTTCCCCTTGAATCAGATAACCTTTATCAGAAATCGCCATGGCCATGGAGTTGCGTAATCCCAGGGCCGTGATTTCATAGTTTTTGATGCCACCTGCAGGAAGGTTTTTCAGCAACTGGGCCGGGATGCGATAGATAGCACCGTTGCCTTGGGCTTGGTCTTCCGGACAGGATTTATAGGCGCCGGTGCCCTGAACCACGCAGTGATCACTGGGTGACCCAGAGTTGATGTAAAGGTCCCCGTTGCGTGGATCAAACACAAACTGCGAAAGCGGGTGCATGTAACCTTCTTTGCGTGCCAGGTTTCCCACCACCAGAGTCCAATCTGTGATCTGATTGTTTTTCAGATGAAATTTGAAAATGCGGGTGCGTTCACCGATGTAGTAATACCCATCTGGTCCCAATGCCAATCCATGGGGCGTTTCCAGATTCAGCTTCAAAGTTTTGATTTCATAAGGGGACGAGCCCGAACGAGTCAGCAGGAACAGGCGGCCGTTCTGCGGGCTCCATCCGCCCATATCGACGACCAGAAAATCCTGAGTTCCGGCAATCTGTAAAATAGTGCGGGGCTTGATAAAGCTTTTGTCATTGCTGCGATCCACGGCGCGATCCCGGGGCATCACCATCCCCAGACAGGTACCGGGCATGGTTTCCACCTGCAGGCGAGGGAACCCGTCGCAGGAGGTGTCCAAGGGGTCATAAAGATAGCCGCTTTTATCCAGCACCATGCGAGATGCCGCTGTTTTACGGTCCGCACTTTTTTGCAAAGACGTACATTGAACCAAGGAAAAAGCCAGAATCAGCCAGAATAAAACGCGCATGATATCCCCAATTAGAAGTCCTTATTCAATTATGGAGGCTTTTAGGCCCTTATCAAATGCAAATTTTCCATATTCATTCCTTTGTTGGGGTTGGGTTTCCCCATCTGCCGGGGTCCGGTGTCATCCTAATAGGGAGGCCTCATGGATGGAGCCAAACTTCTTGTCAGTCTTATAGTTCTGTTGATTGCAAACTCGACCCTGGCCAGCACGGATCGCATGGAATGGGGAACGGGCAGTTCCAGTTTCAAAATGCCCAAGGTGAAGGACCGGGAAAAACTGAGCTTGCTGCTGCCATCTTTCGTAGTTCACGGAATCAAGCCCACGATGACAGCGTCCGTGGAAATGCCCCGTAAACTGGACGGCAATGGCGCGGCGGTGATCACGCCAGGGGTTGGGTTGGAATATCAAACCGCCACCGGGGTCACCTTTCTGGCGGCGATGGTGAAGGACTGTTACGACAACCTGGCCGGAACTTTTCAGATCGGTCGAAATTATGAGATGAGCGACAGGGTCAGTGCAGGATGGTCCATGGGAGTTTACGCTCGACAGACGCCGATGGCCTGCGAAGAAACGAGCTTCGGTCTGTATTCTTACCGGGAGTGCTATGAACTGGACAGCTATAAATGGAAATTCATGGGCAGTGTGAACGGCCATTCCGTGGATGTGATCCCGATGCCGTTTGCCCACCTGACTGCGGCTTTGTATAAAAGCCGCGACATGCAGGTGGATCTGAAAATCATGAGCAATGTGTTTTTGAACGAAGTGGGGATTGGCATCCCCTTTTAAAACTTACTTCTTGGAAAGGGTCACGACCGGAGCTTCCTGTTCAGTCAGGTAAGAACCCTGATCAAATGGCAGCGCCAAAATCTCTGTGTACTGAATTTCTTTCGGGCCGGAGCGCTTGTTGATCAGTTGACTGATTTTATTTTTAATCATTTGTGCCGCTACACCACGGTCGGAACTGCTTTGATCCATATCGGTGTGCAAAAGAATCGCGAAATAGAATTCACCCTCTTTTGTGGAAATCGAACCTGCCAGTGTCTTGGCTTTGTTCACGGTCCCGGTCTTCGCGATCATCGCACCTGCGGCATTACCACCGAAATTATCCACGGTGGAATCATTGTCTTTGTTGGCGACAGAAAGCACATCACTCAGCTTGTAACCTTTGGCTTCCAGGGATTTGTTCAGCGTGTACAAGGTCTTGATCATGGTTTCACAAGTGGCCTCGTTATAGACGGGTTTTGCCGTCGTGCCTTCATTGTTGCCGGAACCATTGTGGAATACGATCTGATTTTGATCAGCTTTCAGTGTGGCTGCCGCAAAGGTGTTGAAGGCCGCTGTGCCACCCAGGTTCCAGTACAGGTTGTCCGCAATATAGTTATTGGACTGGTTGTTCATGCGCTTCAGGATTGTGCGCAGTGGAGCGGATTTCAGGACCACGCTGCCGGTGTATTTGTCTTTCTTGTAGTTGGATTTCGGCAGGAAGGAAATGTTGCGCACTTCAATTGTGGGCTTTTCCAGCATAAAGACTTTGGCTTTAGTGGCTTTTTCGCGAAGCTTGCTGTACATCGCACGATTGATGGCTGTGGAGAAAGACTCTTTCAGATTCTTGATCACAGCTTCGGCCTGCTGTTCGATGGTTTCATAGCGTGGGGTCACGCCGCCAATACGCGGGGATTCCTCCGCCAGCCAGTCCAAAAGGAAGTTTTCATCAAAGGTCAGGTTCTCAATTTTTGTGACCTTCATGCGGTTCAATTCAGAGATCAGGAAATAGCTGAGGTTGCGACCGAAGATAGGATCACGACTGCCTTCCACATGCAGATCCATGGCGCCGTTGGCTGTCGGGGTCAGGTGCAATACGGTTTTATGGCGATAATCCACGCCCAGCTTTTCGATCGCCCACAAGGTGGTGATGACTTTGGAAATGGAAGCCAGCGGGTATTTTTTCTGAAGATTGCCTTCGCCCTCGATGTCCTTCACGGCGGTGGAGGCCTTCATATGGCAGACGGAATTGACATAAACCTTGGCAGAGGCCGTGGAGGCCATCAAAACGGGTGCAGCCAGAGCTGCCAGAATACCAAGTTTAAATGTCGAAGCCATACGTCCTCCTTTGCCGCTTTTTCGGCGACCGACTGGCAGAGTTCATATTCCGTGCCGGGGTCAATTTCAATGAGTCAGAGCCGAGGAGGTGTTATAGGGCCTTTTCCGTCTAAAGTGACGGAAATTGGCAGTCAGTTTGTCATTTGCCATGGTCGGGGATTGCGGACCGGAAAGGGGCAATTAAGTCTTCGTCATTCTGTTTTATTTTGGTTGTGATCAAGGGGTAAAGACTGACAATGATCGTCTCTTAGAAAGCATCCGGGGGAAGAGTATGTTGGATTTTTCCGTTCTCAACTCATCATTCGCCAATCCGACATGGATTTCGATCATCTATGCCTTTTTGCTCAGCTTCATCCTGGGGACGGCCTTGGCCGTGGCCTATGTAAAGACCTTCCGAGGGCTTTCTTATTCTTTGAACTTCCTGCATGGATTGGTGCTTTTGCCGATTGTCATCGCCATTGCCATGCAAGCTATTGGTGACAACGTGGCCCGCGGTATCGGGATGATCGGGGCCCTGTCCCTGCTTCGCTTCCGCACGAACGTCAAAGATCCTCGCGACATGTTTTTTATTTTTGCCTCGTTGGCCGTGGGCCTGGCTTCCGGAGTTCATGCCTATGGCATCGCGATTCTGGGAACGGTGTGTTTTATCCTGGCTTTGACGGTGCTGCAGAAATCCCCTTTCGCTGCCGGGCCTCAGTTTGACGGCCTTTTGCGTTTGAATCTTTCCCGATCTGGTCAGGATCAGCGCGAGGTGGAAGATGTCCTTGGAAAATCCTGCCGCCACTTTGCCTTGGCCACGATCAGAGAAATGGGGCAAGGGGAGCGTTTGGACTTTTCCTATCAGGTGCGCTTAAAGCCTCGTCAGACTTCCGCCGAGCTGGTTGAAGAACTGGGGCGTATTTCTTCGGTGCGCGGCCTGAACTTTATGAATCAAGAATCCGTGATCGAGGTGTAAGGTGAAACTAGCTGACGTCGTCGGGACCGAGAACCGTTTTCTATTGGGCTGCTGGAGCGTGGCCGTGGTTCTGGTATTGGTGCTGGGGTTGGTACTGGGGTCCGATCCGGTCAGTATTCTGGGCGTGGCGGAGTCCCGCGAGTTTCAGGTGAACTTTGACAGTCCGGTTGAAATCAAACACATCTATGTGCTTCCCAGTCAGATTGTTCGCAAAGGCGATTTGCTGGCAGAACTTGGTCAGTCAGAGTGGGAATCCCAACTGCGGGTTCTGAAAAGCCGCTATGACAAACTCAATGCCGAAATGCACCTGCGCCAGCAACTGGCAGGGGTGGTTAAAGACCTTGGGCATCTGGCTCCTTCGGCGGATCCTTTGTTGGTTGAACTTGAAGACGCCCGCCGGGAAATGGCTTTGATCGAAGGGCGCATGAAGAATCTTTTTGTATTTGCCGAAGTGGATGGCGCCGTGGGTGCCGTGAACTTCAAAAACGGTGAAAAGGCTCCGGCTTTTGCGCCACTGATCACTTTGGTTCCTCTCAATCCCACTTATGTGAATGGTTACATCAACGAAAACCTGTCCTCGACGTTGTCCGTGGGGCAGGTGGTGGAAGTCAGTTCAGCCGGAGGCAAAGTCGTGCGGGGATCGGTGGTCAGCATCGGTTCGCGCATTGTGCAGATTCCGGAAAGACTGTTGCGCATTCAAACCCTGCCGGCCTGGGGCCGTGAGGTCGTGATCAAGATTCCCCGCACGAATGAGTTCCTGTTGGGCGAAAAAGTCTTTGTTCAAAAAAAATGGAGCTTGTCGCTGTTGAGTCTGGCCAATGCCGACGAAGCGGCTCAGAACCTGGATTCCCAGCAACAGGATCCGCGTGAAATGGACATACCTCTGAACATTGTCGAGACTTTCAAGCCAGAGATGTCCGGCGTGGTCTTTGTGCCTGAGCTGAAACAATTTGTTCTGGTGTCTGATGACTATCCCGAAGATCGGCCGGTGCTTTTTCTGATGAATGAACAGGGGCAGATTCAGCCTCATCAGGTTCAGCTTTCCGGCCTGCCGGTGATGGCCGATATTGAATCGGTTTCTGTTCAAGGGGACTACCTTTATTTGCTAAGCTCCATGTCCGCAACCAAAAAGGGAAAACTTAAAGAAGAGCGGCAGATCTTTGCTCAGATAAAACGCAACGGACTGCGCTACAGCGTTGAACATCATGTGGATTTGCGCAAGCCCCTGATGCTGGCGTTGAAAGACTCCCAGGATCCATTGTTGAAATCTGTCTATGAAGCCGATCTGAAATTGGCTAAAGAAGGCTTTGAAGTTGAAGGTCATGCCATTGATAACAAAGACCTGTATCTGTCGCTCAAGGGGCCCGTACTTCATCGCAACGAAGGGATTATCCTGAAGGTGTCAGACTTTGCTTCTGCCTTTGAGGGGGTTTTGAAGCCAGCTCAGGTGACGCTGGCCGCCCGCTTTGAAATGAAACTTCCGCACCAGGATGTTGAACTGGTTCTTACGGACCTGATCAAGCACGGAGATGCGTTTTACCTGGCCTCCTCTTGCCGGGGGGCTTCCTGCAGTGCCATCTGGAAAATATCCCCTGGACAGACTTCCCCCGAACTGTTGCATGAATTCCGCATGCGCCATTTGGAAGGGCTTGCCCTCCATCCCGACACTCATCAGATGTTCGCCGTTTTTGACAGCAAAAGTTCCAGTCAGTATGCCGTCGTCAGTCTTGTGGCAGATAAAAGGACCCCGTGATGCTTTTGTCTTGGATCCTTTTGGGGGGACTTTCTTCATTTGCGGTGACGCCCGAGCAGGTATTAAAGACGGCTTGGGCCGACACCACCTACACTTCGCAAGAGCAAATGCGTCCGACCGATTCGCGCAATCCTTTGCGCAATGTTGAAGGCTTTGTCAGCGCCGAACAGGAAGGCAGTAAGAATGAATACGAAGTCGGACTGAAGTTTCAGTTTCGCTCGTGGCCCGAATGGAAGCTGGGCCCGAATTCGGAACCCCGAAAAAAGGTGCTGCAAGAGGCCTCCTTGGCGTGGGCCCTGCATGAGCGTTACCTGAATCTGATCTCATACCAAATCAGCCAGCAAAAAATGGCCGTGTTAAGCAGCTCCATGAAGTTGTCCGAGGGATACTTAAAGGCGCAAAGCCTTTCTTTGCGCGCCGGGCGCACGACGACGAAATCTTTTCTGGGGGCTCAAGGGGACATTTACAAGTTAAAACGCCTTGAAAGTGGAATTGCCCAGGAACACAAGCTTGCAGCAAAAAGGATAAAATCCTGGGTTCCGCAATGGGAAGAAAACCCTTTGGAAAGCTTTGATCTTATCAGTGTGCAAGAGGTCGTGGATGCCGTGGGCAGCCTGCCGACTCCGGAGGCTTCTTTAACGGCGCGAATTTCAGAAACTGAATTCAAGGACATCAGCCGGGAACTTGAGATTTTGCGAGGCCGCGAAGATCAATGGGTGAAGGGACTGGATGTGTCGCAGACCCACAAAGAGGATGAAATCGGTTACAAGGTCGAACTGACTTTGCAGTTGCCCCATCTGGGGTCCGATGATCTTTCCCGGCAAAAACAGAATGAATTGATTCTGAAAAGAGCTCTGAAGCAAAAGGAAGCCGAAAACAGCAAGGACCGACTGGTCAGTTTAAAGAATCAAATTCAGAATCTGGCCGGACTTTACAAGATGACCAGTCAGGGCTTGAAGGAAAGCCAGAAGGTCAAAGGGCAGGATACGTTAGCGGTACTGGAAGGCCGTCTGCTGCAAGAGCAGACAGAACTTGATTTGCTCAGCCAGCAGCAGGAAATTTTAACTTTGTTTGTCGAGTATCTTCTGGAAAGTGAACGCCTGGCCACTGAACCCACCAAGAATCATCTGAGTAAATCCCAGAAAGTGGTGGCCTTGTGAGCGGCCCGGTTTCACCGCTGGCGTTAGAGCGGTATGAGCTGAAGTATCTGATCCCGGCGGCACTTGTCGATCCCATCTCGCGCTTTGTGGAAACCTATTGCGAAATGGACTACTATTCCACAGTTTCGTCCGACAAACACTACACCATAAACAGTCTTTATCTGGATACACCCAGCCTGTACCTGTTGCGCTTCAAAGAAGCGGCCAATGCCTTTAATTTTAATATGCGAATTCGCTCTTATGGCGACAGTCCCAAGCCGCCCTACTTTTTTGAAATCAAATACAAGCTGCGTGAATTTGTGCGAAAAAAGCGGGCACTGGTTCATGATGAAAATTGGGCGGAAATTCTGGAGTGGGGAAAAATTCCGGAGCATATTCAGGGAAGTTCCCGGCAGAACCTGGAAGAGTATCTGCGAGTGAAAATGAGCTATAATGTGGGCCCGGTGATTCTGACTCAGTACCGCCGCAAAGCTTATTTGTCGGTGGTGGATGACTATGCCCGCGTTACCTTTGACCGCGACCTGCGCTATCAGGAGATGAACGAGTGGTGTGTGCGACCGGACGGCCGTCTTTTGAGTCACTATGATCATCCAGAGTCCTTTGAAGAGCCCGGATGCAATGTCATTCTGGAACTGAAGTGCGAAAAGAAGATCCCTTATTGGATGGTGGATCTGATCCGCCGCTTTGAATTGGAAAGCGGTTCTTTCTCGAAGTTCGGAAACTCCATGGCGACCCTGTTGGGTATGCCCGAGGTTTTAGCCCCGGGCCCGTTGTATCTTTAAATGCTACAAGGGGTGAGCGGAGGTCGCGCACCCGGCAAATAATTTTCCAGATCCAGATCAAACTTCAACTGACCTGTGCGGCAGGCGCCGGTCAGGATTTCTCTGGCTTTGGCGGCATTCTCCTGCAAAGACCGATAATCCTTGTCTGTAAAGAGCAGTTCTGTTTTGAAGTAAGCCTTTGTGGCCGGATTTGCCAGCGATTTTTCAAAAGCCATAAAGTAACGATATGTCAGATAGCTCATATGCCGGACTTTTTCCAGAACACTGTAGGCTCTCATCATATTGTCTTTGATAACTCCGCAGTCGTTGTCTTTTAATATCATTTCTTTCAAGACCACGGCGGCCCGTCCGGCCATCTGGCGTTTTTCCTCGGGCGGCACGACGATTTTTCCATCCACCAGTTCCGCTTCGGATTTTGCGCGTTCAATCCGATTGGTGGAAGGATTGATGGAATACCAGTAAAATTTGTAATGGATGTTTCCGATGCGGTCCTGCTGATTCATCAGGGTGTCGATCAGAACCATGTCGGCGACGTCTTTCATTTGAATTACATCCTGAGCAACCCGGGTGAATTCCGCCGAACCCGCGATTTGGGCCACTGTTTTGGTGCTGGCCACTTTCTGAAAGGGCTTTTGTTTCAGGAAACGCTGATAGCGACTGTTATAGGGGCCCCGGCCACTGACATCATTATAGAGATTTTCATTCTTCACGTTGTCAGAAAGTCCGCCGTAAAGCTGCGTGAAGGTGGTGTCCGTGAGCTGGGGAAAGGCGCGGGGGTTCAGATGCATTTCCCCGAGCTTTCGCCAAGCCTCGGCGATAGTGTCCGTTGAATCACGCAAGGCGTGCACCGCCTTGCTGGTCAGTTGGCTGTGAACCTTTAAGTCCATGGTGCGAATCACCGAGACCGGAACTCTTCCGACTCCTCCGAGGATGCGTGACATGTGATAATAGGCAAGAATCGACGGGGTGTACGAGCAGGTGATAGTCTGTTTGAATTTTGCTTCGGTTTTAACACCCATTTTTTTGACGTTGCAGTCAGAGGCATCAATGGCCTCTTTGCTGTACTGGGCATTGGGGGCAATCAGCAGAACTCCGGGATTGGTGGAATTGTATTTGGGGCAGAGGCCCATCGTGCGATAGAAGTCATATCCACACAAAGTGCTTTCTTTGCCGGTGTCATCACTGCGATAAGCGCCGCCCGGCCATTTCTTGGCGATCACACAAAGCTCACGCACACCGTAGGGCGATAAATATTCTGTGCGCGCTTCGCCTTGAAGGTTTGCAAGATTGACGGCGAATGCGCCGGAAACGGGAGCCAACACAGACAAAACAGCAGAAGTGCAAGTTGCAGCAAGCTTCATCCAACTACCTCATTTGGGGGAGTGTTCAGGTCCTTCTTTGTTTATATCCAGAAAAGAAAATTAAAAATACTTACAAGATCAGAAGACCAATGTCGGTGTTGTGGGCTCGCATTCACATTTTATTGGTCCAGCAAACTTGTGTTCACAGACAGAAGTATTTGAAGATGACGTTTATGAAATACACCACTCTGTCAAAAACCATTTTGTTCTGTTTTCTGACTGCAAATCTGATCGGTTGTGCCAAGGGCAGTGTTTCTACGTTGTCCACCGGGAATTCCACAACGGCGATTGAGACTCCTCAAGGCGAAGCTGGTGATGAAAACACTTCTGGAAATCCTGCTGTGCCGGAAATCACAGACCCTTCCATTTTTCGCCTGGATCGGGAAGTGAAGAAGTTTCAAGCTCGCTACGGGCTTGAATCAGCCTCTGAAAAATCCACTGACAACAAAGGTCTTGGTGATACGAATCTATGGGGAACAAGAAATTTTCGGGTGGTTCTGCACGGAGTTTTGTATCGTGGGGGAGCGAATAATAAATATTTTGACCCGCCACGATCCAATACCAATCCGTTGCCAGCCACCGGTTTGAACAATTTGTGCAAAGAGGATTTTTCGGCGGCGGTGTATCTGTACTCTGAGAATTTTTCCACCGCGCAAAAAAGTGTGAAGTGCAAGAATACCGATCATCAGGATCAGACCCTGACATACAAGCAGTATGCAGCGGCCGGCGAGAACGAAAAGATTCTTGCGATGGTCTATGACCGGATCAAAGGAAAATCAAACGGGCCCATCTATGCGCATTGTTGGAACGGCTGGCATTCTTCGGGATTGATTTCGGGAATGGCCTTAAAGCAGTTCTGCGGCTGGTCCAATGAGAAAGTGGATGCCTATTGGATGAAAAATACCGATGGCAACAATCAAGGATTTGAAACGATTAGAAAAAGACTTCGAGATTTCAAGCCCCTCGTGAAATTCTCAATCAGCGCAGAGGAAAGAAGCCTGATATGTCCTGAGACGTATTAAGGTGTTCCGTGGAACCGCAGGACCTTTCCAAGGAACGTCCTGGTTCTTTCACTCTCGGCGCGGTTGAATATTTTCTCCGGCGGCCCTTGCTCGACGACCTGGCCTTCATCCATAAATAGGATGCGATCACTGACTTGTCGGGCAAAACCCATCTCGTGGGTCACAATCACCATGGTCTTTCCACTGTGCGCCAGCGACTTGATTACGTCCAGGACTTCTCCGACCATTTCCGGATCCAGAGCCGATGTCGGTTCATCAAACAACATCACTTGCGGCTCCATGGCCAGCGCCCGGGCAATGGCCACACGCTGCTGCTGCCCTCCGGAAAGCTCGTGCGGGTAGCTGTCGGCTTTTTCGGCCAGGCCCACACGGGCCAGCAGTTCCCGGGCCTTGGCTTCGGCGGCATCCTTTGAAAGATGTTTTACCTTCATGGGTGCCAGCATAATGTTCTGTAAAGCCGTTTTGTGCGGGAAAAGATTGAAGCGCTGAAAGACCATGCCTACATGGGCGCGCAGCTTGTTCAGATCAGTACTTGGATTTGTGACTTCAAAACCGTCGACCCTGATGGTGCCCCCTTGGGCGATTTCCAGGGCATTGATGCATCTTAAAAATGTGCTTTTGCCAGATCCTGACGGGCCAATCACGCACACCACTTCGTTGTCCTTGATTTCACAGGACACGTTTTTTAAAACCTGGCGGCTGCCGAAAAATTTATCCAGGGCCTGAATCTGAATCATGCGGATTGGTACCTTTTCTCAAGACGATGAACCACATAGGACATGGCAAGGGTGATGATCAGATAAATTGCGGAAATGAACAGATACGGCTCCCAGTAGCGCGCATAAGCCCCGGCGGCCGTGCGGGCGGCATAAGCCAGTTCCGCCAGACCGATGGCCGACACCAGCGAAGAATCCTTTAGCAGGGTGATGGCTTCATTTCCCAAGGGAGGCAGCATGCGACGAAATGCCTGCGGAATGATGATGGACTTCATGGTGTGAAAATAGCCAAGGCCCAAAGATCTTGCCGCTTCAAACTGCCCGCGGTCGATCGACTGAATCCCGGCCCTGAAGATTTCGGCGATATAGGCCGCTGAATTAAGACTTAAAGCCAAAGCCCCGGAAATAAGCGCGCCGTATTCCCGTTTCAAATACAGAGCCACGTCACCTGAAATCAGCAGACCGTCCTCGGGATGGATCAGCAACGGAACAAGGGCGAAGTGAATCAGCAGGATTTGGACAAACAGCGGAGTGCCTCGGAAGAAGCCTATGTAAATTTGCGAGGGCAGGCGGACGAACATCTGAACCGGCCAGCGCCAGGGACCGCGCTCGATCCGGGCGATTTTTCCCAGCCCCAAAAGCAGGCCCAGCACGGTGCCAAAGAAGATTCCGATCAGGGTCAGTTGCAGGGTGGTGTTAAGCCCCTGCATGAAAAGAGGCCAGTATTCGATGATGATGTCAGTGCGAAACCACGAAAACATCAGTTCTTCTTTTCTCCGAAGTATTTTTTGAAGATGGTGTCGTAGGTGCCGTCTGCTTTGATGGCACTCAGTCCGTCATTGATTTTTTTCAGCAGTTCAGTGTTGCCCTTTTTGACGGCGATGCCGTACTGCTCTTTCGAAAAGCTGGTATCAGACAGAACTCTGAAGTCTTTCGGATTGTTGGCGAAGAAGTTATTGATAACTCCGTTGTCCGCCACCACTGCATCCACTCCTCCATTGATCAGCTCTTGCAGTGCCAGGGGAGTTCCTTCGAAGCGCTTGATGTTCGGGCTGGCGCGGCCCAAAAGGCGAGTGACGACCTCATCGCCAGTGGTTCCGATCTGAACGCCGACTTTCAGCTTCTTCAAGTCGTCAAACTTTGTGACTTTGGATGTATTCGGAACCGCGATCAGTTGGACGGCATCGAAGTAGGGCTCTGAAAAGTCCATGGATTTTTTTCGTTCATCATTGATAGTGATGGCGGAAATCAGGATGTCGCGGTCGCCGGATTCTAGCTGACTGAACAACCCCTCCCAAGGAGTGTTCACAATGTCCAATGTCAGGTTTTGTTTGGCGGCGATGGCCTGGATGATTTCAATATCAAAGCCGCTGATGGTTTTATCGGCATTTTCGATTTCAAAGGGGGCGTAGGCGGCGTCGGTTCCAACCGTGAGTTCTTTTTTTGTGGAAGTTTTTGCCACAGTGTCGGCGGTCCCGGATTCTTTTTTGGTGCAACCCAAAGTCAATAGCAGAAGGCAACTGGTGATAAGAAGCGAAAGTCGTTTCATTCAAAATCCCCCGAAAATGTCTACTGGACCCGTCCACTTGACCACCGCTTCTGTTTTGAGTCAAATGTCATTTCGGGAGTAATTCATGAAATCCGTTCTGGTCAAGGTTGTCGGCTCGATTCTGCGCAGCCTGTTCATTTCCATCGTGATGTTTGTCATTGTTTTTTCGGTGATCACGCGTGAATTCCCGCCCAACTTCGGCAAACTTCAGGGAAGCTGGCAGAACCTGCAGCAGATGGCGCAGCTCAGTCGTCAGATTCATGATCAGAACAAGATTTTAAAATCACAGCAGGCGCAGGATGGTTTTGTCGAGGACGCCGATCTGGAAAAGCTGCAGGAGCTGAACTTGAAACGTGCCGAACTGGGTGCTGGTCTTTTAAGCGGCGAAGCCGTGGGGGTTTCGGCCTCCGCGGACACCGAGGCGCTTAAAGTCCGGGTCCAGGAACTTGAAAAGCAACTATTCCGTTTGCAGCAACGAGTGAACGAACTCGAAGCAGCCCGACCTTAGTCGTGTTATCAACACAACCCTAAGTCCTGTATCAGAGTGGGGCACTTGCTCCATTGTCTTTTATTTTTCACAATGATTCAGTGGCATTAGAAATATCAAAACTTAAAAATATCAAGATGTTGGTTCTCGACGTTGATGGCGTATTAACTGACACACGCGTGTGGTTTGATGGCACTGAATGGCGCCGCTTTTATTCCATCCGGGATGGCGTGGGCATCAAACGTCTTATGGAATCCGGTTACAAAATAGCAGTGATTACAGGCAGTAAGGCAGAGGACATTCGCGCGCGCGTGAAGGCTCTTGGTATTCAGTATTTCTATGAGGGTGCTCTCGACAAAGAGCCCTCTTTCTTGCAACTGCAGCAGGAATCCGGCCTGAAGCCTGAAGAGATGGCTTATGTTGGTGATGACATTTTTGATATTCCCATGATTGAAGCGGTGGCATTTGGAGCAACAGTTCCAGAGGCTGTCGATGAGGTTATGGAAGTGGCTGATTATGTGACCCGCAGACCTGGTGGTTTGGGGGCTGTTCGTGAAGTTTGTGATTACATCTATAAATACGGTGCATTTTCATCGGGTAGGTAAGACATGCTAAAAAATGGTTTCAAGGCCGCTCTCATCATAGTTCTTGCGCTGATGCTGCATAAGGCGGCTTTTGCGGAAGTGGTGAACCTTCCGACAGAGGAACTGGCACAGGAATCCGTGCTTCCTGTTTTCGACAAACCCGTTAGCGTGAAAAACCGCAACGTGGTGACAGCGGGCCGCTTTGAAGTCGATGGCTTCTATGGCTATGCGATGACAGAGCCGATTGCCAACGTTTCAAAGCTGGGCCTGGGTATCTATTACAACACCAGCGAAGCCCATGCCTGGGGTCTTTTGATTGCCAAAAATTTCGCAGGTCTTTCCAGCTATGCCGATCAACTGGATCAGCAGTTCGGTCTGGATTTCAGCCGTGCCCCGTCGCCAGAGATGACGATCATGGGTGATTACAACCTGAAGGCCTTCTACGGAAAAATGAGTCTGACCAAATCCCTGGTGTTCAACACGCTTCTTTACGGTTCCGCTTCAGTGGGGGCGGTGAAGTTCGTGCACAAGACTTACCCGGCGGTGGCTGTCGGTATTGGTCAGAAATTCTATTTCACCAAGCAATGGGCCCTGCGCTTCGATCTGCGCCTTTATGCCAACCAGGCTCCGATCCCGTTCCTGAACGGGGCGCTGAAACCCAGCGATCCCAAACCTGATTACAATGATTTCCAAGAACGTCTAACCTACACTACAAACCTGGATGTGGGTTTGTCTTATCTGTTCTAAGAGGAGCTGACAGATGTTAAGCAGAAAACTCACTTCTCTGGTAATTGTGTCCCTGGCGCTCCTAGTGCCGGGCCTGGGTCATGCCCAGTCTGAAGGTGACGAACTGGATGTGATCGAACTGGAGCTGGAAAAAGAAGCGCCAAGACAGCAGCCGTCCATTTCTGATTCCACTCCGTCTTATCAGGAGACCGCTCCGAAAGACAACACGCTGACGGACTTTTCGGGCCTGGGGACCTTGGCTCCCTTCCAGGAAATCTCCATCATTCAAAAACGCTTCCTGCCTAAAACCGGCCGTTTCCAGTTGTTTGGTGGTTTGACGACAGTGACGAATGATCCGTTCTTCCTGACATTCGGTGGGGTGGCGAAAGCCAGCTACTTTATGTCTGAAAGCTGGGGTCTGGAACTGAACTATTTCGGTCTGACCACTTCCAATCGTCAGGCGACTGATGAACTGCGCGAAATCAACGGCGTTTCCACCGAGAATCTGGTTTATCCAAAATCCTTTATCGGTGTGGATCTGATGTATGTGCCGGTTTACGGAAAAATGACCTGGTTCAATGAAACGATCGTTCCGTTTGACCTGTACCTGTCTGCCGGCTACGGCAACACTGAGACCCAGTCCGGTGAAAGCGCAGGGACTGTGCATCTGGCGGCAGGGCAGATTTTTGCCTTGAGCAAAGCCTATGCGGTTCGCTGGGATTTCAGTTGGAACTTCTTCAATGCCAAAGGCATCGACGGATCGACAAATTCTTTCAACAACCTCTTCCTTACCGTGGGTATGAGTTGGTTCTTCCCGGAGGCTAGTTACCGATGAAGAAATTATTACCTCTCCTGATTGCCGCAAGTATCGCAGTTCCGGTGGTGGGCGATGCCCAACAGCGTAAAACACTGAAAAAGCAGCCAGCTCCGGCACGCCGTGCAGCCCCGCTTGTATCGGGGAACACCCGTGAAGCCACTCTGAGAAACCAACTGAGCAACGCCCTTCGCATGGCGCAAAGCGGGCAGTATGAATCCGCGGCCAATGCGCTGTTCTCGCTCAGTCGCCGTTCTGAACTGGCTTCTGAGCGTCCGCAGATCAAGTACATCCTGGGCACCATGCTGGTTGAGTTGAAACTGTATCAGACGGCCGCATTCCAGTTCGTGGATGTGATCCGCATGAAGCATCCAAAGTATTCCAAAATGGCCATTGAAAAGCTGTCTGTTGTTGCTGATACCCTGGGTGATGACACGATCCTGAACTACGCGATTTCCCGTGTGGACTTGAATGACTTCCCGGCGAATCTGCGCGACATGATCAACTTCCGTCTGGGTGAGATCCGTCTGCGCAACCGCGAATTTGCCAAAGCGGCGGACCTGTTCAGTCGTGTTTCTCCGACCAGCAGCTATTACTTCCAGGCGTTGTACGCAAAGGGTCTGGCAGAGCTTGAAGCCAACCAGCCGTCTTTGGCTGTTGGCACCTTCAACAAAATGCTCGATGCCCGCCGTCGTGCTCCGGTGACGGACACGAACAAGGTGGCGGCACAAATGGGTCTGGCCCGCGCACTTTATCAAAAGCAGGATTGGGATGCTTCCGTGGAAGCTTACTCCCAGGTTCCCCGCGACACTTTGATGTGGCATGACGCGGTCTTTGAGCAGAGCTGGGCGATGCTGCGTGCGGCGCGCTTCCGTTCCTCTTTGAGTAACTTCCAAACTCTCCACTCGGCATATTACGAAGACTTCTATATGCCGGAGAGCTTGCTTTTGCGCTCAATCGTATACCTGTACATCTGTAAGTACGACGAGATGGAAAAGGTCCTGAGTCTGTTTGAAAAAACATACGGCCCGGTCCGCTCCAAAATCGGCGACTTCCTGAAGTCGTCCAACGAAGCCGGAACCTTCTATGCAGAGGTAGAAAAAGCCCACCTGATGAAGACCACGGACAAGTCGGCGAACCTGCGACTGCCATACATCGTTCTAAGAAACGTGCTGGATCAGGGGGATGTAAAGCGTTCGATGCACTATTTGGAAAAGTTGAACCAGGAAAAAGCGCGTGTGGAATCCAATTCCTCATTCCGTGCTTCTCCGTTGGGGCAGTATTCCCTGAAGATCCTTGCAAACCGCAGCAAAAACACCAAATTTGCCATCGGCGACATGGTCAAAGCGCATCTGTTGAACATGCGTGTGGAACTGCGTGATCTTTACGAACAGGCCGGATTCATCCGTTACGAGATGATCACGGGCCGCAAGGAAAGCATCAAAAAGAAAATCGCGGGTAAAGACATCAGCGGTGACCAGATCGATGAAAACGTGAACCGCAAGTTCTACATCGAAAACGGTTACGAGTACTATCCGTTCCAGGGTGAGTACTGGCTGGATGAAGTTGGAAACTACCACTACCTTGGAAAACAGAGCTGCGAGTAAAGTATGAAAATCAACAGGCATCAACTTCTTGTTTCCGGATTTATGAGTCTTGTTCTGGCGTCCACTGCGGGCGCTCAGACCAAAACTGTTAAGACCACCAAAACCGTCAAGAAAAAGACTGTCGGTGAACTGTTGTCCCAGGCCAACGATGGCAGTCGCGGCGGCAGGGTGCAGATGTCCAAGACGGACACGTCACTGCCTTCAGCGAACATGGGTTTCAAGCAGGATGTTCAGAACTACAATCTGGAATCCGTGAAACCTCCACGCTCTTCTGAAATCATGCAAAGAGACAGCGGCAACGGTCAGGCTGAGTACGAACGGGTCCTGGATCAGCAGATCCGCGAACTGTACAAGCTGACACAAAAATTCAAAACCAGCCCGAACCGCGGTGAACTGTGGTTGCGTCTGGCCGAACTGTATGTTGAAAAAGCCAGTCTGATTGATTCCCGCAAACAGGATGAATACGACGCAAAACTGCGTGCGTTCCAGGCCGGCAAAACCAAATCCAAACCTCGTCTGGATACGGCGGAAGCCCGCGAATACAACAAAAAAGCCGTTCAGCTTTATGAATGGTTCCAGCGTGACTTCCCACGCGACGAGAAGATGAGCCAGGCGCTCTTCTTCCTGGGTTACAACTATTTCGAGCTGGGTGAAGTTAAAAAAGGCGCGGATTACTATGAAAAGCTAACCCGCGGCTATCCGAGCTCCCAGTTTGTCGGCGAGGCGCACTTTGCCCTGGCTGAATATTATTTTGAAAATGAAAAATGGGCGAATGCCTATAAAGAATATTCTTTCCTGATCAAGGAAAAGAAACACCGTTTGCACACCTTTGCCCTGTACAAGGGTTCATGGTGTTTGTTCCGTCTGGGCAAGGTTCAGCAGGCGATGACGTATCTTGAATACATCATCAAAGCCGGCAAGAACGAAACTGGAGATCAACTGGCAAGCCGTATGAAAGTGAACCGCACACGTCTTGAGGGCGAGGCCCTGCGTGACATCGTGGTGTTCTATGCGGAAGGCGGCGATCCAAACAAGGCGGCGGATTACTTCAAGAACCTTGTGGGCAACAACTACAGCCCTTATCTGGAAAGACTGGCGTATCAGTATTCTGATCGCGGTAACAAAGATGCTTCCCGTGATGTGTTCAAACTTCTGATTTCCCAGAACCCGACAGCTCCCAAAGCTTTCGAGTACCAGTATCAGATCGTGCAAAACTACTTCTATGCGAAGAACACGCAGCGCTTTAAAACCGAGCTTTACGGCTGGGTGAAAGACTATGACTCCACCGGAGCCTGGTATGCCGCCAATAAGGGCAACAAAGAGCTGATTGAAAATTCCTATAAACTGCGTGAAACCACGCTGCGCAACTATGTTTTGCAGCAGCACCAGACTGCGCAGAACTCCCGTGCCCAGTATTCGCAATCCCAGGCGTACGAAGGTTATCAATTGTATCTTCGTGAATTCCCGGATTCAGCGACGGTGGCGGACATGCACTTCTACTTCGGTGAATTGCTGTACGATATGGGCAAATACGATGAAGCCTCCATGCAGTACAAATGGGTGGTGGATAACGCCCCTCAAAGCAAGTTCTATGGCAAATCCGCGCAGAACTTGATCTTGTCTGTCGAGCGCAGCATCCCGTCCGATCAGGAAATGCAAAAACGCGTGGGGAATTCCACCGATCCGGTTCCTTTGGAGCCGAAAGTGGACCGCTTTATCAAAGCCGGTCAGTGGTACGTGGAAAAGTTCCCAACGTCTGAAAAAGCCGTGGAAATCAAATTCCGTATGGGCCGTTTGTACTATCAAAGCAATCACTTTGATCAGGCGACGACTCACTTCCGTGACATCGTGAAGCAGCATCCGAACACCAAATATGCGGAATATTCAGCCAACTTGTTGCTGGATATTTACAATCTCAGAAAAGACTATGTGGGATTGGAAAAAACCGGGGCCGAACTTCTGGCTGTTCCGGGCATTGCTTCCTCCAAAGCGGGCGCGGACATCCGTGGCGTGATGGAAAAGGCGTCCTTCAAACGCGGGCAGGATCTGGAGCTTGAAAAGAAATACGCAGACAGTGCGCAGGTGTTTGAGTCCTTCGCGAAACAAAATCCGAAGTCCAATCTGGCAGCCAATGCGAACTTCAATGCGGCCGTGAACTATGAGCGTGCAGGCATGAATGCACCGGCGATCGCGGCTTATCAGGGCGTTTTGACATCAAAGGATCCGGCAGCGGATAAATTGAAGCCAAAAGCCCGCCGTTTGCTGGCGAAGCTTTATCAGGATTCTGCCCAGTTCGAGGAAGCAGCCAAACTTTACCGTCAGGCGGCTCAGG
The DNA here is from genome assembly GCF_055398295.1 of Bdellovibrio sp. BIS2. Classification (NCBI taxonomy): domain Bacteria; kingdom Pseudomonadati; phylum Bdellovibrionota; class Bdellovibrionia; order Bdellovibrionales; family Pseudobdellovibrionaceae; genus Bdellovibrio; species Bdellovibrio sp. BIS2. The sequence goes on from NZ_AP035879.1 coordinate 784,665, forward strand.
AAAATCCAACTGATTCCCTGGCTCCGAACCTGATGTTCAATGCGGCGGTATTGTATGAGGCTCTGGGTAAATCGGATGAAGCCATCCGTTCTTACACGGACTTCACCAAAATGAACAAAAAACACAGCGACAACGTTGAGGCAGTTTTCAGCATGGCCCAGATCCATCGCAAAGCCGGTCAGACCGGGGCGGCGATTGCCCGCTACACGGAATACGTGGAAGCCGGCGGACGTGATCAGGAGCGGGTGGTTGAAAGTGCTTACTGGGTCAGTGAGCTTTCGGCTCGTCAAAGAGCGACGATCAGAGCCCAGGAATGGCGCCAGAAAACTTTGGCAATCCAAAAGCGCTTTGCGCCTAACAAGAAGGGTGTGGGTGCGACTTACGCCGCCCGTATCAAGCTGGCTGAAGCAGAGGACACTTTCAAAGAGATGAAATCCGTGACCTTCCCTAAAGATCCGGCCAAACAAAAGGCAGCGGCTGACAAAAAAGTCGCGCTGCTGACCAAGTTGACCGGAGAGCTTGCGGAAGTGATCAAGTTTGACAGCGCGGAAGAAATCGTAAGCTCGCTTTCGATTCTGGGCGCCGCCAACCTGAACATGGCTCAGGCGATCGTCAATGCGCCACTGCCACCAGGCTTGAACGCAGAAGAAACCAAGCAGTACAAAGCCGGTGTGGAAAAGTTCGCAGAGCCGTTCAACACCAAGGCTCGTGAAAGTTACAAGGCCACAGTGGATCGCGGTCTGGAACTGGAAGTGTACAACGACGGGTTCAAGTCTGCTTACGAGTTTATGAACAGCAAGGATCCGAAGGGTTATTACAACGGTGGCGAAGTGGGCTCTGACATTCGTCTGGTGAATTGGATAGGTCAATAATGAAAAGAATAATCACTTGTTTCAGTTTGCTGGCACTGGCGGCTTGTTCTTCCAGTCCAACCAAAGAGACCCCTGAAGAAACCAAAACGGCGGTGGCGGAAGCCCCTAAGGTTGAGGTTGACGAGTTTAAGGATCTGGAAAAGGTCGAGCCGGTTCGTCCGGTGACTCCGCCGGCACCTTCCCAGTATGCGGCGTTGAATGAGGCGATCAAATCCCAGTCTGACGAAAGAATCTATCAGGCGTCGACTCAGATTCTGACCCAGTCCCCGAATGATGCCCGGGCCCTGAATGCCCTGGCGATGTATCACTATAAGCGCGGCCGCTTTGATTTGTGCCGCTATCTTTTGGGGAAAGCCATCAGCTCCAGCCCGAAAACAGCAGAGCTTTACTCCAATCTGGGCATTGTCCAGTTGGCGCAGAACGAACGCCGTGATGCTGTGAAGTCCTTCCGCAAGGCTTTGGACATCAACAATGACGAAGCAGTGGCGGCAGCAAATCTGGGTGCGATCTATGTTCAGGAGCGTGACTTCGCCAAGGCCGGTGTCGTGCTTGAGACCGCTTATCGTAAGGGTGTGCGTGATCCTCGCGTTTTGAACAACTATGGAATTGCTCTGACGGCTCAGGGGAAACTGGACCGTGCAGAAGAAATGTATAAAGCGGCACTGAAAGACAGCGGTAACAACAAAGAGGTTCTGTTCAACTACGCTATTCTGCTGGTCGATCATATGCAGAAGTATCAGGACGGTTTGGAAGTCATTAACAGACTAAAGTTTGTAGGTGGACCTGCAGATAGCCGTAATCGCATTATTGCTTTGGAAAATAAGGCGAAAGCTGGGATAAAATAGAGTGAAGGATCGGGTGAGGACTATGTTGCGATACGTAAGACACATGACAATTATGCTGGCCGCACTTTTCATTTTCGAAGTGAGCCATGCGCAGTCATCCTCTCGGTCCACGACGACCACGACCACAACAACGACAACCACCACGAAGAAGAAAGCGACGCTGAACTTCGAGGACGAGTTGGTTGAAGGGTCGACGCAGAAGCCGGAACTGTTTTATCTCTTTCAGAAGAAAAACTTCAACTATAAGAGATTGATCAAGTTGAGAGAAAACTTTTTACCCGAGATGAGACGAACAACAGAGGATATCCAGCGGGTCCGGGGTGCTAATTGAGATCGCCGTTAATATTTAGAATTTTTAAAAACAATCAGCTCGTTGGTGTTAAACAGTTCGATCAGGATCAAATCGTGGTCGGGCACAATGCCGAAGTGCATCTGGATCTGGATGCCGACGGAGTTTCACCAATCCACTGTCTGATCGAACTTCGTGACAACGGATGGTATGTCTGTGATTTGGGTTCCTCTCAAGGGACTTTCAAAAATGGACAGGCTGTTCTGGATGAAGCCATCGCTTCTGGTGATGAAATCGAAGTGGGTCCTTTCCGTATTGCTTTCTTTGTGGGTGTGCCGAAGCCAAAAGTGGTTCCGGGTGCGCCAGTCTCTGAAGCTGCGGCGCCAGTGGCTGAAGTGCCAGCCCCGCCTCCGCCGAAGCCGGAGCCATCCATGCCGCCAGCGGCCGTGGTGAAGACGGAAGAAATCAAAGTCACTCCGGTGATCCCGGCGGTGACTCCGAGTATTCCAGTGGAAGCTCCAAAGGCCGAGGAAAAGCCTGTTCTGACTGCGGTTCCGGTTAAACCTGAAATCCGCAAAGAGCGCACGTCTTACAAGAAGGCCAAAAAGAGCAAAACATTCGCTCCTCCAAGCGAGATTCAGAATCTGAAATCGCACCTGAAGCCGGGTAAAGGCACGACGGTCGAAGTTCTGGTCACGTGGAAAGAGCGCATCCTTACGACTTATCATTTCAAGGGCAACAAAACCATCCGCGTAAATGCGGGCGGGGACTTGTCTGTCGCTCTTCCAGACGGACTGGTGCCGCGCGGTTATCCGTTGCTGGACATGTCTGCGGGGCTGCGTGTGAACACCACCAACGAGATGGACACCGAGATGGTGATCTCTGGCGGGGTGACCCAGCACGTGGAAGATCTTGCCAAATCCGGCAAGGCGCAAAAGGGCGGCAATGGTTACAGTGTGCGTGTTGATCAGAACGAAATGCTGTGTGTGAATCTGCCGGGTGGAAACCTGTGCCTTTACATCCGCTTCGTTCCGCAGGCACCGACAGTGCCGATGCTTCCAATGATGCTTTCCGGTTCTGAAATGACAGGCCTTGCAATGTCCCTGATTATCGTGGGGCTGCTGGCTTTGTATATTTCCGCAACCATTCCGAAAGACTGGCAGGAAAACAAGCAGGAAGAGGTTCAGCGTATTGCCCAGGTGGTGTTCACCAATCCACCACCGGCGCCAACTCCGACTCCGACGCCTCCTCCGCCAGTGCCTCCGACTCCGCCGCCGCAACCGGTGGCGACGCCGACCCCGCCTCCACCTAAGAAAGTGGTTGTGGCTGATGCGAACAAGGAAGCACAGAAAAAAGGAACGACCGGACAGCAGGCTCAGCGTGCCCAGGTGGCGGCAAGAGCCAGCGAAGTGGCGCCGAAGCCCAACGCGAAAGACCGTACCAAGAAGTTCACGTCCACTCGTCAGGGTGGCGCGATCAAAACGGGTAACACCGCTGGTGCCAATGCGCAGTCTTCCAACAAAGATCTTTCCAAAGTGGGTCTGTTCAGCGCCTTCGGTGGTGGGGGCAGTCGCGCCAACATCGACAAAGCGTACTCTGGAGCCGGTGAGGTTCTGGGGATGGCCGACAAGGCGACCGGAACTGCGGGCTTCAATGAAGACCGTGCGGGTGATGATCTGGGATCCAAATTCAAGGATGCCGGAGCTGGTGGAAAAGGGACCGCAACTCAGGGGATCGCCGGAATCGGCACCAAGGGTCGTGGGTCAGGTCAGGCTGCTTACGGTGCGTCTGAGGGCTTCGGCTCCAAGACCACAGTGGCTATCGAAGGCGGTGGTGCTGAAGAATCCTTCGACGCAACCATTGACAAAGAAGCTATCCGTCGTGTGATCCGCTCTAAACTTAACGAGGTGAAAAGCTGCTACGAGCGTGCTTTGAACACTCTTGAGAAGGGCAAGAAGATGGAAGGTAAAGTGATTCTTGCTTGGGAGATCATCGAGCGAGGTCAGGCACGCAACGTGAAAGTTGTCGATTCCTCTCTGGGTAATCCAGGTGTGGAAGAATGTATCCGCCGTCGTCTGGCAAGCTGGGTGTTCCCAGAGCCACCGACCGGAATGACAGCTGAAGTACAGGCGTACCCGTTTGTTTTGAATCAGGCTAATTAATTAAAGTTTTTAAGAAGGAGAACTTCCCGTGAACCCAACAGTTACAGTAGACAACATGAATTTCATCCAGCGTGCTTTCGCTGAGGGTGGTTTCGTCATGTACGTGATCGCAGTTATCGCCATCCTGGCGCTTTTTGTGATCATCGAAAGAATGATGAAGCTTAAAAATCTTGCCGTGGACAAAAAAGAGTTCACTGACCAGATCTTCAGAATGGTTGTAGCCGGCGATCTGCGCCAGGCCATCAGCTATTGTGATGCTCGTCCGGCTCCATTGACTAATACAGTAAAAGCGGGTCTTGTTCAGGCCATGAACAAGCGTCCTGATGAAGAAGTGCAAGTGGCAATGGATGCGGCAGTGATGCGCGAAATGCCAAAAGTGGAAGGTTGGACATCCTTCCTGGCGGTCTTCGGTAACGTGGCCGTACTTGCGGGTCTTCTTGGAACGATCATCGGTATGATCGGTTCCTTCCGTGCGGTGGCGGCAGCCGATCCTGCAACCAAAGCTCTGGAACTTTCCAAAGGTATTTCCCACGCCCTGAACTGTACGGCGTTTGGTCTTTTGGTGGCGATCATCTCCATCGTGGCATACGGTCTGTTCCAGCACCGCATCCAGAAAACAGAAAATGAAGTGGTTGAAACCAGCATGAGTCTGTTGAACCTGGTTGTTGCAAACAGAGAAAAAATCAAAGACTAACAGAGGTTTTCAATGGCTCACATAGATAGCGGCGATTCCAGCGGCAGAAAAAAGAATATCGAGCTGAACCTCGTGCCTTTCATCGACTTGATGAGCGTTCTTATCACGTTTCTGCTTATCACGGCCGTTTGGACTCAAGTGTCTATGATTCAAATTGGTAGTTCCCTCTATGGGAAGAAATCGGACACGCAACCCAATCCGACACCGCCACCAAACGCCGATGTGGTGCTGAAAGTGGATGTGAAGGAAATGGGTTATGTTTTAACTGTTGGGAAACAAGTGATCAGCCTTCCCATGGTGAACGAACAATTTGATGAAGCGGGTCTGGTGGCGCAACTGCAGCGTGTGAAGCAGCTGTATCCTGAAAAAGTGGATGCGATTGTTTCGGTTGCGGACGTCATCCCCTATGAACAACTCATCAAGGCAATGGATAACTGTCTGACCGCAGGGTTCTCGGCAATATCCGTGGCGACGGGAGGGCCGCAGTAATGGCCATCTTCAGACCTGGTGAACGTCATCGTTATCACAATATTTTAAGCAAACGAAAAGGGAAGCGTGATGTGACGGCTTTGTTGTCTTTGACAGCGATGGTCGACATGTTCACGGTTCTGGTTATCTTCCTGCTGCAGAACTACAATGCCACGGGTGAAATTCTTTATATCCCGAAGGAAGTTGTTCTGCCAAAAGCCACCAGCGTGCGCGAGCTGAAGCCCGCCCATGTTGTGACCATTTCCAGCAAAGAGATTCTGCTGGATAAGGATGTGGTGGCGACTTTTGACGATGTCAAAGGCACGGAAGAGTGGCTGATTCCCAAGCTGAAAGACACTTTGTCTGAAGCTTTGGTGAAATCCCGTGCTGAACAGGAAGGCAAGCTTCAAAACAAGATCCGTGACGTGGTTGAAACCACTCGTGGAGAGGCGGAAGAGGATCCCAACGCCTGGAGCAAAGTCACAATTCAGGCCGACAAAGGCGTGGACTTCCTGACGGTAAAAAAGGTTCTGTTCACTGTGACAGAGGCCGGTGCCGGCGAAATCAACTTCGCGGTGACCAAGCTTCCGCAGGAAACGAATTCGAATTAAGAATAAAAATACATGAAAGCCCGGTGAAAACCGGGCTTTTTGTTTTTCATCCCGGTACAGCATCCGACGCGGAAGTTTTGACCACGGGTCCCTGATGGTTTAAGATTCTTGTCATCTATGGGTAAATATAAGAATTATATTTTTCTGGCTCTTCTCGTCGCTTTGTTCGTCGAGATTCTTATTATTTTCCCGTCGCATCTGGAGCACGAGGACGAGGTCGCCCTGCGCCAGCGGGTTGAAAAGCGCGACAAAGCCGCCAAGGAGCGCAAGAAAAAAGGTATCAAGGAAGAGCCCGGTCCCTCCAGTCTGGCCGAACAGAAAATGGGCGGAGTGCACTTGGTGGAAAGCCAGTCCGGCAATCGGGACTGGGAACTGTTTGCTGTTTCCGCCGAGGGCAGTCAGGCTGGCGGCAAGTGGGCTTTACAACAGGTGCGGGTGCTTTTCTATAACAAGGAAAAGCTGGAATTCACGGTGACCGGGGATGAAGGCACCATTGACGATAAGTCCAAAGATCTGAGTGTTATCGGCAATGTCGTGACCAAGTCCGAGAACGGCTATGTTTTCAAAACACCCTCGATTTTCTATTCGTCAAAAACCCGTCAAATCACCAGCCCTGAGCAGGTGCTGATGGAAGGGCCGCGGGACTCCTCCGGTGCCGGATTGTTCCTGAAGGGTGCCAGCATGCGTGTTCTGGTTGAGCAATCCAAGATGCTGATTCAGAACAAGGTGACGGCGCAAAAGCCAATGAAGGACGGAAAAACCTTTGATATTTCCGCCGACGGTGCAGAGTTCAGCGGTAAAAACCGCGAGGCCCGCTTTTTGGGGGCTGTTCGTATGAATTACGATAACATGAAGCTGGAAGGGCCCGAGGCCTCATTCCTTTACGGAAAAGGAGCCGATATTCTGAGTTCCGTGGCCGTGAAAGGAGGGGTCCGTGTCAGTGACGTGGACAAATTCGCCACTTCGGAAAGTGTGAACCTGGACCTGCTGGCAAATCAGTACACGTTCAAAGGTCGCCCAAAAGTGATTCAAAATAACGATGAACTGACGGGCGAGGAAATCGTCTTCCTTGAAGGCGGAAAAAAGGTTAAAGTGGAACGAGTACGTGCGAAGGTGGAGAATAAAGATCAATGAGCATGCTCACCATCAAAGACATTTCTAAGTCCTTTAAAAAGCGCAAGGTCGTTGATGGCGCCTCTTTTTCCGTTGAATCCGGTCAGGTTGTAGGCCTGCTGGGTCCGAACGGTGCCGGTAAGACCACTTCATTCTATATGGTCGTGGGTCTGGTTCAGCCGGATTCAGGCACGATCAATCTGGATGAAACCAACATCACCCAAGAACCCATGTACAAACGCGCTCGGGTGGGGCTGAGTTATCTGGCTCAGGAGCCCAGCATCTTCCGCAAGCTGACGGTGGCTGAAAATATCATCGTGGCTCTGGAGGCTCATGGATATTCCGGGGCGTCCCGCTCTGAAAAGCTGGAACAGTTGATTGGGGACTTCCACGTGGGGCACATCCGCGACAGCTATGGTTATGCCCTGTCCGGGGGCGAGCGCCGTCGTGTGGAGATCGCCCGTGCGCTGGCCGGGTCGCCCAAGTTCATTCTTTTGGATGAGCCGTTTGCGGGGATCGATCCTATTGCGGTCGCCGACATCCAGAATATCATCCGCGAACTTAAGGCCAAAGGTATAGGAGTTCTGATCACGGATCACAACGTGCGTGAGACTTTGGGCATTTGCGATTATGCTTATATATTGAAGGACGGGAAGATTCAGGTCAGCGGAAGTTCTGATGAAATCGCAAATTCCGAATTGGCACGTAAGTTCTATCTCGGCGAAAACTTTAAGCTGTAAAGCCATCCCGGCTGTTACGGTTCTTGGGAAAGGGAAATTTTAATGGCTCTTCGACAGACGATGAACCTGAGCCAGTCTCTGGTAATCACTCCACAGCTGCAACAGGCAATCAAGCTTTTGCAGATGTCCCGCATGGAGTTGGAGTCGGCTGTGCGCTCCGAGCTGGAAGAAAATCCTATTCTGGAAGAGGCCGAATCCGCGCTGAAAGAAGAAGACCTTCAAAGAACCAAAGAGGCTGCCAACGAAGTTGAGCATTCCGAAACCCCGGATCAGCAGAACATTCAGGATCCACAAAAGCAGGATGAATTCGAGTGGGAATCCTACATCGAAGCCAACCAAAAGCCTCCACAATCCGGCATGGCGGGTTCTGAAGAGATCATGAACTATGAGAACGTCATCACGGCGTCTCAAACCCTGCACGATCACCTTTACTGGCAAGTTAAAATGAACGGCTTCTCTGAGGAAGAGGAAAGAGCCGCGGACGCCCTGATCGGCGCCATCGATGATGACGGTTATATCAAAGTTCCTCTGGAGCAAATTGCTGAAGAGGAAAAAGTGGATCTGGCGCTGCTGGAAGACACTCTGACCCTGATTCATGAATTTGATCCTCCGGGTGTGGGGGCGCGAGATCTGCAGGAATGTCTGCTGATCCAGGCCAAGCACATGGAAGAGGACACCCATGATCTGGTCACGCTGATCAAAAATCACGTGAAGGATCTGGAAAAGAAAAACTATGAAGCCATCGCCAAAGCTTTGAACCGCGACGTTGAAGACATCGTGGAAATCTGCAAAATCATCTATGCGATGGATCCGAAACCGGGTCGTGCCTTCGTCAGCAGTGACACGCACTATGTGACTCCGGACGTTTACGTGTACAAGGTCGGCGATGACTACGTGGTGTCTTTGAATGAAGACGGTTTGCCGCGTTTGAAAATTTCGAATTTCTATAAAAACATGCTTAAAGGTGGCAAAACCACCGGCGACAAGACCCAGGATTATATCCAGGAAAAACTTCGTTCTGCCGTTTGGTTGATCAAGTCCATTCACCAAAGACAGCGCACGATCTACAAGGTGACCGAATCCATCGTGAAGCATCAGCGCGAGTTCTTTGAAAAGGGTTCTGAGCACTTAAAGCCGATGGTTCTGCGTGATATCGCCAACGATATCGGCATGCATGAATCCACAGTCAGCCGTGTGACCACGGCGAAGTACGTGCACACTCCGCAGGGTATCTACGAACTGAAATACTTCTTCAACTCCGGTATCAGCTCTTCGGATGGTGATTCCCTGGCTTCCGAGTCGGTGAAAATCAAAATCAAGGATCTGGTTGCCAAGGAAGATCCGAAGAATCCATTGTCCGATCAAAAGATCGTGGATTTGCTGAAGGTCGAAGGTATTCAGATTGCGCGTCGTACGGTGGCCAAATACCGCGACATGCTTAAGATTCTTCCTTCTTCTCAACGTAAAAAGTACTTCTAATATTTGCGAAGAACGGCTTGGGATGGAATTCCCGGGCCGTTGGCTTCGGACAGTCCTCGCTCGTTTTTGCCTTTTTTTATTTCACGTCGTTTTTTTTTCTCGCTGTGGAACTTGCCACCGACCCGGGAATTCCATCCCAAGCCTCAGGCTAATGTTCGAAGTGTTCCTCTTTTTTTAAGAAGGAAGATCTTTGCGTATGGTGTTGCTTTCGCGTGGGAAGGGGAATGGGGCCTTTTGGAGCTTTGTTCCGAAAGTATCGGTGAGATTGTTTAGTTATTACTTAAGTGTAAGGTGTATTGAGGGTTCTTGGTTTGTTAAGTAGCAGGCATGGGTCGATTTGGTTTCTTGCTAGTAATTCTTATTTGCTTTGATGCTTGGTCTGCTTCTTTGAAATTGATGGTGGAGGACTCTTGGCCGCCGTTTGCTTTTCGGGAGAAGGGGCGTGCTGTGGGCATGTCCGTGGATATTGTGCGGGCGGCATTCAAGAATGTGGGCGAAGACATTGACCTGGTTCAGGTGCCTTATCCGCGCTGTCTGGCGCAGACGCAAAGTGGAAAATTTGCGGCTTGTTTTAATTCGGCTCGCAGCAAAGAAATGGATGCGGATTTTCTTTTTCCCAAAGAGCCGCTTTTTAAAAGCAAAGGTTTGATCGTTGGTTTGCGCACGGGAACTGCGGAGAAGGTGCAGAAAGTGAAAGACCTTGAAGGGCGCACGGTGGCGCTTCCCAATGGTTTTCCCTTTGGTGTTGAGTTCGATGAAAACTCCAAAATCAACAAGGTCTTTACGGCCAACGACCTGACCAGTCTGATGATGCTGAACTCCCGCCGTGTGGGCTTTGTCGCTATTGATGAGTATGTTTTTTATTATTATCTGAAAAGCAAACCCGAGTTTCGGGATCGTTTTAAAATCATGATTGAGATGAGCGAAGAGCCCATCTATGTGCACTTCTCAAAAAAACATCCCGACACCAAGGCGCTGATGAAGAAATTTGAAATGGGGCTTTCCATGCTCAAAGCTTCCGCGGGTTACAGGAGCATCCTGGAAAACTGGGTGGGGCCTGAAGGACAGCGCAGTGTGAATGTGACGTCGGTGGTGGAATAGATTTTCTTTACTCGCAGCGGTGTTTCCCTTAAAAATAAGGGAGCAACTGCGAGGAGTGCCCCATGGATTTAAAAAGCCTGATTCGTGATGTTCCTGATTTTCCAAAGCCGGGGATCATCTTCCGTGACATGTCACCTCTGCTGCAAAATGCAGAAGCCCTTACTTTTGTTTCCCACAATCTTCTGAAACACGTGGACCTGACCCACGTTGATTATTTTGCGGGCATTGAATCCCGTGGATTTATTCTGGCGGCGCACATGGCGGCGACTCACAAAAAAGGTTTCCTGCCTATTCGTAAAGCGGGCAAGCTGCCTCCACCAACGCGAAAAGTTTCTTACGCTCTGGAATACGGCACGGCTGAAATCGAGCTGCCACCGGGCAGGGGCCGTGTGGTGATTGTGGATGATGTCCTGGCTACGGGTGGCACTTTGCAGGCGGCCATTGACCTGTGCCTGCTTGCCGGGTACTCCGTTGAATCGGTGGCAGTTCTGGTCAATCTGACGTTCCTTAACAAGATGACCTACAACGATCAAAAGGTGGCTTCGCTTGTTCAATATTAATGACGTGGCTTTGGTGATGGCGCTTCCGGGCGAATCCCAGGGCTTCTTTGAAAAAGAAAATATCCCGGTGGTTTACACTGGCATTGGCAAGGTGAATGCCGCGCTGGTGGCGATGGACGTGATTCATAAAACCAAATGCAAAGTGATGATCAATCTGGGAACTGCGGGAAGCTCCCGTTTTAAAACCCATGATCTTGTCGAGGTTTCAAGCTTCGTCCAAAGAGACATGGACATTTCTCCTTTGGGATTCAAGGTTGGCGAGACGCCGTTTGACCCACTCCCTGGCGCGATTGATCTGATTCCGTATTTCCCAGAGCTTTCTCACGGTGTGTGCGGCACCGGTGACAGCTTTGAAACCGGCACGCCGAAAGTTCCTTGCGAACTGGTGGATATGGAAGGCTATGCGCTGGCCAAGGTCTGTCGCAAAATGAACGTGCAGTTGATCTCTTTGAAATACATCACCGACGGGGCGGATCACAATGCCCACAATGACTGGGAAGCCAATCTGGTTCATGGGGCTAAAAAGCTTCTGGAATTTTATAAAAAAATGGTGACCATCCCAAGTTAGAATTTAGCGGGCTCCGAAAGGGGCCCGTCTCTTTTTGGAACATGGAAAATCCTCATCTTTGGTCGGGGATTGCCGATAAGTTTCCCATGATCAAGCCAGCTAACATCGCCATGTATGCCGTGGCCCTGACGGGTCTGACCCTGGGGCTGATTGCCAACCCCTTTGGCTCCCAAAAACACAAGATGGATCCTGCCGAGGTCGCGGCTCTGCACGAAAAGGCGCAGGGCTATTTTGAAGCCGGCAACTATGAGGGCGCGCTGGAGACCTCCCGCAAGATTCCTTCCCATGTACCCAAGTATTCCGACATCCGGGAGCTGCGCCGCAAGTCTGAAAATGCGCTGCGCGAGTATAAACGCAAAATTGAAAGTGGTGAGGCCGAGCCGAAAACGGTGGACCGCCTGCCCGCAGCCCTTCGGGATTCCTATTTCGACGCAAAGCTCGAATTCAGCCGCGGTCAGTGCAAAGAGGCTTTTGCCGCCATGAGCCCGGTTGCCAAATATCTGAATAATAAGCAGGACGATGAAATTTTTAAGGCCTGTCTATTAACCCAAAGAAAAACCAAATGAGTCTCAAAATAGGGCTCATCTTTAGTCCGGCTGGACCGATAAGAAGTCCAGGTAAGAAATCAAAGGCCTTGAAAGGGGCCGAGAAGGAGAAAACATGAAACTCAACTACACCTTTAAGCATCTGGATCACTCCGATTCCCTGGAAAAGTACACCGAAGAAAGAATGTCCGAGGTGGGACGTTTCCTGCTTAAAGAAGGTTACGGCAACGTGTATTTCAGTAAGGTTAAAAATGAATTCTGTGTTGAGATCTCTGTGAACACTCGCGAGAAGTATTTTAAGGCCACGGCATACGGCCCGGATATTTATGGTGCGGTGGACGCATGTGCCGAAAAAATGGAGAAACAGTTCCTTAAGACAAACAAACAATATAAAGACCACAAAAAACCGGAACTTACGAAAGGCGCACGTCAAGACACGTTTGCACGCTGGAAGAAGGCGGCGTGATTTAGGTGCAAATTTTCTGATCCGCGATTATACTAAGGAGGTGGAATTATCCACCTCTTGTATTTTTGGAATGTTACTTGGAACAGGAAGAACAGATTCTTTGGGGGACCACCCTCTTTTCCCTGGATGTAAAAGAAGACAAACATGTTCGTCATTATAAATGGCGCCTGCTGGTTCTGATCACTCTTCTGACCGGTCTGCTGATGTGGACCTACAGCTTCATCTCTTTATTTTTCGTGGAAAATCCGACCTTGGCTCAAATCGGTTTTGCCTGTTCAATCATGCATGCCTTTTCTCCGCTGATTTACCGCTGGAGCCGTTCGATGTCCCTGGCAGCCTATTCCATGGTGACCTCGGGGATGATCTTTCAGTTTTCATTTTCCTATTTCACTGGGGGCTTTTTCTCTCCAACGCTGATCTGGTTTGCGGTGCTGCCGCTGATCGTGGGTTTGTTGACCAGTCGGGCACATGCAATCCTGTGGACCTTCCTGTCGGTTGGGGCCTATCTGCTGATGTTCCTGCTTCAAAGCAAGGGGCTGGTGCCGGAATCCTCTATCAGTGAGCTGGGGCGGACTCTGGCTCAGTTCATGATTGGCCTGGGGCTGATCGGCCTGGTTGGAGGCTTTACAGTGTTTTTCCTGGAGCTTGCCTATTTTTACCACCACAAACCCAAGGACTCTTGACCCCTCCGGGTGCTTTTGATAGTTTGGCCGCTCGCTAAATTCCAGCTCAATTCTGACTGTTTTTTAGGATGGTCCCGGTGGGGGCCGAGCTCATTAACACCATTCCCTAATGAGGAACGAACGCAGTGAAAAACTACCTGTTTACGAGTGAATCTGTTTCCGAAGGTCACCCCGACAAAATGGCCGATCAAATCTCTGACGGTATTCTGGATGCCATCCTGGCACAGGATCCGAAGGGCCGTGTTGCCTGTGAAACCCTGCTGACGACCGGCTTGGTGGTTGTTGGTGGCGAGATCACAACTTCTGCAAAAGTTAATTTCTCTGAAGTAGCCCGTGAAGTTGTAAAACGCATTGGTTACGATCACTCTGACAAGGGCTTCGACTACAAAACTTGCGGCGTGATGATTGCCGTGGGCCAGCAGTCCCCGGATATCGCGGTGGGCGTTAAAGAAACTCTTTCCGACGATCAGGGCGCGGGCGACCAGGGTCTGATGTTCGGTTATGCAGTCAATGAAACTCCAGAGCTGATGCCTTTGAGCATCGCAATGTCTCACAAACTGGTGAAAGACCTTGCCGCTCTTCGCAAAGCCAATAAAGTGGACTGGTTGCGCCCGGATGCCAAATCCCAAGTGACAGTTCAGTACGAAAACGGCATCGCAAAACGCATTGATGCGGTGGTTATCTCCACTCAGCACGCAGACAGCGTTTCCAATGCTACGATCAAGGAATTCATCACGGAAGAACTGATCAAAAAATCCATCCCAGGCAACTGGATCGATGCAAAAACCAAATTCTTCATCAATCCAACGGGCCGTTTCGTAACGGGTGGTCCAATGGGTGACGCGGGTTTGACCGGCCGTAAAATCATCGTGGACACTTACGGTGGTCACGGTGCTCACGGTGGTGGCGCGTTCTCTGGTAAGGATCCTTCCAAAGTGGATCGCTCTGCTGCTTACGCATCACGTCATATTGCTAAGAACATCGTGGGTGCGGGTCTTGCGGAACGCTGCCTGGTTCAGGTGGCTTACGCGATCGGTGTGGCTGAGCCTGTCAGCATCACCGTAAATGACTATGGCACTAGCAAAGTAGGCCCTGAAGTGCTTGAAAAAGCAGTTCGCCAGGTCTTCGATTTGCGCCCAGCTCGCATTACGAAGGATTTGGACCTGCTAAGACCGATTTACAGCCAGACAGCGGCTTACGGCCACTTTGGTCGTAACGAAGAGTCCTTCACTTGGGAGCGCCTGAACAAGGTCGACCAACTGAAAGACGCTGTAAAGACTTTGGCTTAAATTTTAATAAAACCTTAATCATTGCGCCGAGTTGTCACTAGCAACTCGGCGCTTCTTATTTATACTACCGCCCATGGATCCTAAATACATACGCAATTTCTCTATCATCGCTCACATCGACCACGGCAAATCTACTTTGGCTGACGGTCTTCTTTCTGCCACCGGCTCTTTGTCGGATCGTGAGAAAAAGGATCAGTTCCTGGACAACATGGAACTTGAGCGCGAACGCGGCATCACCATCAAAGCCCAAACCGTCTGTCTGGATTTCAAATCCAAAGACGGCAACATGTATCAGATCAACTTGATCGATACACCGGGGCACGTGGACTTCTCTTACGAAGTGTCGCGTTCTTTGGCTGCTTGTGAAGGCGCGATCCTGGTGGTCGACGCCGCTCAAGGGGTGGAAGCACAAACTCTGGCGAACGTTTATCTGGCGCTGGAAAATAATCTTGAGATCATTCCTGTTCTGAACAAGATCGATCTTCCTTCCGCAGATCCGGAAGGTGTTGCGAAGCAGATCGAAGACACTGTGGGCCTGGACTGCACAGGTATCATTCATGCTTCCGCGAAAGAAAAAATCGGTATCACCGACATTCTTGAAGCGATCGTTGAAAAAGTTCCGCCACCAAAGGCGGATCGCAGCCTGACGCCAAGAGCTCTGATTTTCGACTCTTGGTTTGATGCTTATCAGGGCGTTGTCGTCCTGGTTCGTATGGTTGATGGCGTGATCAAAAAAGGCGACAAGATCAAGTTCATGGCGACAGACCGTGACTATGAAGTCCTGCGTATGGGGAAATACAAACCATTCCCGGCAATGCAGGAAGTGCTTGAAGCGGGTGAAGTGGGCTTTATCGTCTGCGGCATCAAAGACATCCGTGACGTGCAGGTGGGTGACACCGTAACGGCAGCAAAACATCCGGCGACAGAGCCTCTGGCCGGCTTCCAGCGTATCAAGCCGATGGTATTTGCCGGTATTTTCCCGGTTGTGGCTTCTGAATACGAAAACCTGAAGGACGCTTTGGACAAACTTTGTCTGAATGACTCGTCTTTGACGTTTGAGGTGGAAAAATCCGCGGCGCTTGGTTTCGGATACCGTTGCGGTTTCCTGGGGCTGTTGCACATGGAAATCGTTCAAGAGCGTCTTGAGCGTGAGTTCAATCTGGATCTGATCACCACGGCGCCGACGGTTGTATACCGTATTACCAAAACGGACGGCACCGAAATGATGCTGGAAAATCCATCCGGCATGCCAGTGGACACCCAGATCGCCAAATTTGAAGAGCCTTACGTCAAGGTGACCCTGCACACTCCGACCGACTATATCGGCGGCATTTTGAAACTGTGCGAGGACAAACGCGGTATCCAGTTGAAAATGGAATACGTCACCGACAAAAAAGTCATCATTGAGTACAAGCTGCCAATGAATGAAATGGTGATGGACTTCTATGATCGTTTGAAATCCATCTCCAAAGGTTATGCGTCTTTGGAATATGAATTCGTCGGTTTTGAGGAATCAGACCTGGTGAAGCTGGACATTCTGATCAACGGTGAGCCGATTGACGCCCTGTCTTTGATCGTTCACCGCTCCAAGGCGCAAAACCGTGGCCGTCTGTTGGCTGAAAAGATGAAAGAATTGATCCCTCGTCAGCAGTATCAGGTGGCGATCCAGGCAGCGATCGGTGCCAAGATCATCGCCCGTGAAACTCTGGGAGCGATCAGAAAAGACGTGACCGCGAAGTGCTATGGTGGTGATATTTCCCGTAAGCGTAAGCTTCTGGAAAAGCAAAAAGAGGGTAAAAAGCGCATGAAGGCCATCGGCCATGTGGAAGTCCCTCAAGAAGCCTTCCTTGCGATCCTGAAAGTCGAAGACTAGGAGAATCAACATGAGCGACAAACAACAAGTGAAAAGCTGGGATTTCCGTACAAAGCACTTTTGGACCGAAGGTTGGGGCTCGTTGTTCCTGGCCGTGTTTATCGCCCTTTTCATCCGTTGGGGCTTCATTGAAGCTTACGTGATTCCATCGGGCTCGATGTTGCCGTCGCTTTTGATTCATGACCATATCTTCGTGAACAAGCTGACTTACGGTTTGCGTGTTCCTTTCAGCGAAAAATGGCTTGTGAAATTCAACGAACCTGAGCGTGGGGAAGTGATTGTCTTTAAATATCCTAAAGACATGAGCACTTTCTTCATCAAACGCATCGTGGGTGAGCCTGGCGACAAGGTTTACTACGAAAACGGGACTCTTTATATCAACGACAAACCGGTTGAAAAAAAGGTACCTGCCAATATGGATGACTTTGCATGGCTGCGCGATGCGGACTTCCAGCGTGATGGCAACATCAACGACAGCAAAGAAAACTATGTTGAGTTCACTGAAGTCCTGCCTCCGGGCAAAGGCGCCAAAGAGGGTAAAGAGCATGCCATCCTGCTTCGCAAGGGTGATATCTATGAAACCTTTGGCCCAGTGACCATTCCGGATGACCATCTGTTTGTTATGGGTGACAACCGCATGAATTCCTCTGACAGCCGTGTTTGGGGTTTCCTGCCAAAACAAAACATCCTGGGTCGTGCGATGTTCGTATGGCTAAGTTGTGAAGAGACGGTGCCAATGCTTCCGTTCCTGTGCAACCCGCTGACCATCCGCTGGGGACGTTTCTTCCACTCTGTGAACTAGATGTCTGAACCCAAGGCCACTCCCAATCTGAAAGGAACATGGAATCAGGCGATCCTGACATTCCTGTTTCCGATTCTGCTGGTGATGGGAGTGCGCTGGGCCTTGTTTGAGCCCTTTGTGATCCCGTCCGGGAGCATGATTCCGAATCTTCTGATCCATGACCACATTCTGGTAAAAAAGTTTGCTTACGGTCTGCACTTTCCTTTCAGCGACAAGTGGCTGGTGCAATGGTCAACGCCTGAACGCGGGGACATCGTGGTCTTCAAGTATCCTGAAAATCCGGATGTCTATTATATCAAGCGACTGATCGGGCTGCCGGGGGACCGGATCGAAGTTCGTGCCGGTCGCATCACCGTGAACGACAAGCCTTTTAAGATGGAATCTTATGAAGGCCCTTTGGTGAGCAATAAAGAGTTTTATTATTTCACGGAAAACAACACGCAGAAATCCTATGTGGTGCGTTTCTTGAGTGAAGAAAACTCTGCTGATGTGCAAGTATATCAAGTGCCACAGGGACAGTTCTTCTTTATGGGGGACAATCGTGATCAATCCAGTGACTCGCGTTTCTGGGGCTTTGTGAAAAATGATTATTTGGTCGGAAAAGCTTCCATTATCTGGCTTTCCTGCAACAGTACTTTGCCGACAATGACATTTGTGTGCGACCCCTCACAAATCCGCTTCAACCGCCTGTTCAAAGCTTTGGATTAGGTCGCTTTTAAGAAATAATAAAAAGTCCTAAGAATTGCTTTGAAGGTCTCGCCCAAGTCCGTTTAGGATTTAAGGATGAATCGTTGGCGGGAATATCTAACAACTTTGGTTTTGGCAGTGGTGTGCGCACTGTTTGTGCGTCACTTTCTGGTGACCGCCTATAAAGTTCCCACGGGTTCCATGCAGCCTGCGCTGAAACCCGGCGACTTTATCTTTGCCTCCCGGGTGTCTTACGGTGTGCAGATTCCGTTTGCTTCCAAACGCTGGAACCTGACTTTGCCGGCGCGCGGGGATATCGTGGTTTTCAGTTATCCCAATCAGCCGTCCGTGACTTATGTAAAACGTGTGGTGGGTTTGCCTGGGGATCGGGTGCAAATCGTGAAGGGGCGCCTGGTTCTGAATGATGAACCCGTGGCTTATGAAAAGATGGATGCAGTTTCGGACAACCCCAATGCGGAACTCTTTGATATCTTTAAAGAGACTGCGGGGGCGGATTCCTGGCGTGTGATCTTCCAGAAAACTCCGGATGACAAAGATTTCGGCCCGCTGGTTGTGCCTCCAGGAGAGGTTTTCCTGTTGGGTGATAATCGTGATGCCAGTGACGACTCGCGCTATTGGGGTACGGTTCCTATGACCCAGGTGGTGGGCCGCGTGGCTTTAATTTGGCTTTCACTGGATTGGCAGCGTAAATGGGGTGGCGACCGTTATCCTTCAGTGCGTTGGGACCGAGTTTTTTCTACGGTTCATTGACAAGGTTCGCCCAAGTACCTAGTCTTGGGTTCTAGATGTCGTCTAGGAAAAATTTCTCCATTCTTGATCTTCGCTCCCTTGAAAAAACAAAAATCGATTTCCTATTCTCTATTGCCGACTCTATTGCGGCATCAAAATCGGCTCCTATTCAGGGCTTCGGAAAAACCGGAGCCCTTTTGTTTTTTGAAGCCAGCACTCGCACCCGCATGAGTTTTGAAACCGCCTGCGCACGTTTGGGAATCCATCCGTTGCGTCTGGATGGCGGTGCGGGCAGCAGTCTTGAAAAAGGCGAAACGCTGGAAGACACCGTTTTGAATGTTGAGGCCATGAAGCCGTCTTTCCTGGTTATTCGTTGCGGGGATGATCTGGATCTGAAGGATCTTTCCGAAAAAATCAGCACGCCGATTCTGAATGCGGGCTGGGGAAAAAAAGGGCATCCGACACAAGCTTTGCTGGATGCTTACACCCTTCGCAAGCATCTGGGGACGTGTGCAGGTCAAAAGCTTTTGATTGTGGGTGATGTTCGTCACAGTCGTGTGGCGGCGTCGCACTTTGAGCTGGCCGAAAAACTCGGTTACGAAGTGGCGCTGTGTGGTCCCAAAGAGTTCCTTCCCGCACAATCTCCGTGCCGGGTGTTTGCCTCTTTGAAAGAAGGTCTTCAGTGGGCCACGGCGGCGATGGCTCTGCGGGTGCAGTTAGAGCGCCACGAGCACCAGTATTCTTTGGCCGATTATCGTGATCAGTACGGTTTCACAGTCAAAAATCTGCAGTCCCTTTCGGATAAAGCCCTGATCATGCATCCGGGTCCGATCAATCAGGGGACCGAGCTTGATTCTGAAGTTCTGAAAGATCCGCGCTGCAAAGTGCTGGATCAGGTTTCCAATGGTGTTTTGATTCGTCAAAGTCTGATTCAAATGACGTTGAAAGAGGGGGAGTGATGCGCGGCTATCTGGTGCTTGAAGGTGGGGAAGTCTACACCGGTCAATGGCAGGGTGGTGAAGATCGCGCCGGCGAGGTTGTTTTCAACACGTCTCACTCCGGTTACGAGGAAATCGCCACGGACCCGTCTTATTTTTCACAAATCGTGGTCATGACCGCCCCGATGCAGGGGAATTATGGGGTCGAAGACGCCGTCTGGGAATCCAGAAAACTCTGGATCGAAGGATTCATCTGCCTGGAGGTTCAGGACAGTGAGCGTGATCAGGCCTGGAAGAAGCGCCTGACAGAAAATAAAATCCCGCTGCTGACCGAAGTCGATACCCGAGCCCTGGCTTTGCGTTTGCGCC
Organism: Bdellovibrio sp. BIS2; assembly: GCF_055398295.1. Lineage (NCBI taxonomy): Bacteria > Pseudomonadati > Bdellovibrionota > Bdellovibrionia > Bdellovibrionales > Pseudobdellovibrionaceae > Bdellovibrio > Bdellovibrio sp. BIS2. The sequence goes on from NZ_AP035879.1 coordinate 804,569, forward strand.
AAGGGGGAACTCCATGGGGCGCGCTGGTTCAGGCTGGTTCCGAGGCGGAAGCTTTAAAAAAGGCCGAAAGCCTGATCGCTTCTAAAAAGACCCTCGATAAAGACTGGGTTTACATTGCCTCCCGCAAAGAACCTGAAGTCCGCCGTGGTGACAACATGGTGGGCCCGAAAGTGGCGGTTCTGGATTTTGGCAGCAAAGAAAACATCCTGCGCGAGCTGCAAAGCCGTTGCTCTGAAATCAAGATTTTCAACAGCCGTTCTTCCGTTCAGGACATTATGTCTTACAATCCGGACGGCATTATGCTGACCAATGGCCCCGGCGATCCGGCGGACGTGAAGGTGGCTATCGGGACGGTTCGTGAGCTTTTGGGTGTAAAACCGATCTTTGGCATCTGCATGGGGCACCAGATTCTGGGGTTGGCTCTGGGGGCAAAGACCTACAAGTTAAAATTCGGCCATCGTGGGTCCAATCACCCGATTCGCGACACTCTGCTTAATCAGATTTACATGACCAGCCAGAACCACGGATATGCGGTGGAAGAGGCTTCTTTGCCTTCTGACGTGAAGGTCACCCATGTGAACCTCAATGACGGCACTGTGGCAGGTTTTTATAGTGAAAAACGCAAGTGTTTAGGAATACAATATCACCCGGAAAGTTGTCCTGGGCCGCATGAGGCTTCGGGGCTGTTTAGCTACTTTGTAGAGCGGATGATATGAACGAATACGAAAAACTGATCGAAAAAATTCTGAATCACTTTGTCAGCGACGCCTTCAAGGACGAATTGGCCATGGCCAAAAAAGAGTTCTTTGAAAACGCCGGTACTCTGGATGAAAATTCCGAGCACTACGAGTCTCGCATGGCACAGTTCTATGACTGGTATTTTTTCACCCGTGAGTTGAAAGGTTTCGGTCAGACACCGCTGGAGGCCTGCCTTCTGGTGCGTGAACTTCGTTTCTCTGAGGAAGAGCTGAAAACTCTGGAAGTGCTGAAGCAGCACCGCCATTCCATTTTCGAATTTGTGAAAATCAAAGACGGGGATGTCTATATCAAGGACATTCTGCAGAACAAAAAAGGCTTCTTCTCTTCCAACGTGATGGTGGTGAAGGCATCTCCTTTTGTTTTCGGCTTTGATCAGGATGAATTGTTTGAAGTGCGTTTGATCCCTCAAGGGGACTCGTATGTCTTCACCCGCGGCTTCTGCTTCCATCCTGAAAGTGCGAAGAAGTTCATTCTGAGCGAGGCTAAGCGCCATCGCAAAGACCCGGATCTGGATCCGGATCTGCTGATGCTTCGCCTGATTAAAATGCGTTATAAATTTGAACAGTATAAACACGTGAAGCCTGAGCTCATTTACTCCAATGAGGGGAAGCTCGGGATCTAGTTCTAGGAGGAAAGAGTGCCGCGCAAGTCCAGTATTAAGAGAGTTCTTATTATCGGATCTGGACCCATCGTTATTGGACAAGCCTGTGAGTTTGATTACTCCGGCACTCAAGCCTGTAAGGCCCTGATGAAAGAGGGCCTTGAAGTCATCCTGGTGAATTCAAATCCCGCCACGATCATGACTGATCCAGAGATCGCCACCCGCGTTTATGTTGAACCTTTAAAGGTCGACTATCTGGAAAAAATCATCGCCAAAGAAATGCCCGATGCTGTGATCCCAACTTTGGGCGGCCAGACGGCCCTGAATCTGGCTTTGGATCTGCATGCCAAAGGCATCCTGCAAAAATATAAAGTGCAACTGCTGGGCGCGACACCTCAGGTGATCAAAGCCGGCGAAGACCGCGAAATCTTCCGTGGTCTGCTGGACAAAATCGGCGCGAAATACCCGAAAAGCCACCTGATCCGCACCTACGAACACGGCCTGCAAATCGCCGATGAGCTGGGTTATCCGATGATCCTGCGCCCGAACTACACTCTGGGCGGGGGCGGCGGCGGTATTGCGTACTCGCCGGAAGAATACAAAAAAATGCTGGTGACAGCGCTGCATGAAAGCCCGACTTCCGAAGTTTTGGTGGAAGAAAGCATCCTGGGCTGGAAAGAATATGAACTTGAGGTCATGCGTGATCACAAGGGCACCTTCGTGGTTGTGTGCAGTATCGAAAATCTGGATCCGTGCGGCGTTCACACCGGTGACAGCATCACCGTGGCTCCTCAGCAAACTTTGAGCGACCGTGAATATCAGTCCATGCGTGATGAAGCCTGCAAGATCATCAATGAAGTGGGCATTGAAACTGGCGGAGCCAACATTCAGTTCGCCGTTCACCCAACAACAAAAGAACGTGTGGTGATCGAGATGAATCCGCGGGTCAGCCGCTCTTCGGCGCTGGCAAGTAAGGCGACGGGGTTCCCGATTGCCAAGATCGCAGCTTTGCTGGCGATTGGTTATTCTCTGGATGAACTTCAAAATGACATCACCAAAGTAACACCGTCTTGTTACGAACCGGCTTTGGACTACATCGTTACCAAAATCCCGCGTTTTGCCTTTGAAAAGTTCGCAGGCTCCAAAGACTCTTTGACCACGCAGATGAAAAGCGTCGGCGAAGTCATGGGCATAGGGCGCACGCTGCAGGAATCCTTGATGAAGGCTTTGGCCAGTCTTGAAAAAGACCCTCAGGCAATTCCAGAGGTGGAACTTGAGACCGGCAAGATCTCTTATCCAAACAGCCGTCGTATCTATCATTTGTTCCAGGCTTTCCGTGATGGCAAGACCGTGGCGGAAATCGAGGAACTGACTCGTATCAATCCTTATTTCCTGGAACACATCGAGGCTTTGATTAAATTCGAAAGAATGTTCAAGGCGGACTTCACTGAAAACAACGTGGATCTTCTTTTGAAGGCCAAACGCAAAGGTTTCACCGATGCCCGTTTGGCAGCTTTGATTGGCAAGAAAGAAACTGACATCCGCGCTTTGCGTGAAAAGCATCAGATGTTCCCGCGCTATCAGCAAGTGGACACTTGTGCCGGTGAATTTGAATCCTCGACACCGTATTTCTATTCTTCTTACTGGCCAATGGCTTCCGCCAAAGTTCAGGCGCCGGATGCAGTGGTGGTGATCGGCAGTGGTCCGAATCGCATCGGGCAGGGGATTGAATTTGATTACAGCTGTGTGCGCGGAGTGAAGGGTTTCCAGAAAAACGGTCGCAAGGTGATTATGGTGAATTCCAATCCCGAAACCGTTTCCACTGACTACGACACCTCAGACGTGTTGTTCTTTGAACCTCTGACGGTGGAAAGCCTGTCAGAAATTATGCGCTTCATGAAACCCTATGGTTTTGTGGCTCAGCTGGGTGGGCAGACTCCGATTGGGGTGGCTCCGGATCTGGTGAAAGCCGGTTACCGTTTGCTGGGGTCTTCGCTTGAAACAATCGATCTGGCTGAAGACCGTGGATTGTTCTCTAAAATTTGTCGTGAACTGAATTTTGAAATTCCAAATTCCGGCATGGCCGGTTCTTTGGAAGAAGCCCTTCGCATTGAAAAAAATGTCGGTTACCCGATGATCTGCCGTCCAAGTTATGTTCTGGGTGGTCGCCGCATGGAAGTGATCGAAAACACCGAAGAGCTTCTGTCTTACTTCCAGCGCCACAAAGACTATATCGCTCCGGAAAAGCCGTGCCTGATGGATCAGTTCCTGGCTGGTGCTTTGGAAGTCGACGTGGATCTGGTGCGCGGGGATGACTGGGTTGTGGTCGGCGGAATTGTCGAGCACATCGAGGCGGCCGGGGTTCACTCCGGGGACTCTATGGGGGTTTTGCCTCCGCACCGTCTGAAACCGGAAACTTGCGAACGCATTGAAGACCTCAGTAAGCAATTGGCGAACCGTATCGGTGTGATCGGCCACTTGAATCTGCAATTGGCTGTGAAGAACGACGTCGTGTACATGCTTGAAGCCAATCCGCGCAGTTCCCGCTCGGTGCCGTTCGTGGCGAAAGCTACGGGCATTCCGCTGATTGATCTGGGTGTGGCGGCGATGCTGGGTAAAAAGAAAAAAGACCTGAAACTTGAAAACCTGAACTGGAGAAACACCGAATCCGTCTCCGTGAAAGGTGTGGTTTTCCCATTCAAGAAATTCCCGGAATCAGATTCCATCCTGGGCCCTGAAATGAAGTCCACCGGTGAAAGCATGGGTCGCGGAAAGAATTATTCCGAAGCTCTGGCGAAAGCCTTCCTTTCAAGTAACATAAGACTTCCAAAAATCGGTCAGGTGTTCTTCTCTCTGCGAGACAAGGACAAGGAAGTCATGCTGCCTTTGGCGCGTGAACTTCAGCGCATGGGTTACGGGGTGTCTGCGACGACGGGGACCGCGAACTTCTTTAATGATAAGGGCGTGAACTGTCTGTCCTTAAGAAAAGTCGATGAAGGCCGTCCTCACTGTGTGGACAAGATCCGCTCGGGCGATGTGGCCTTTGTGATCAACACCACCTCAGGACGCCGTGCGATTGAGGCCAGCTTCGACATTCGTCGAGCTTGCACTGACTATAATATTCCATGCCTCACCGAAAGTGACGCTGCTGAAGCCTTCATTCTTGCTTTGAAAAATGAAAGAAATGAGTCATCATCAGTCGAGGCCCTGGGGGCCATGGAGGAATTTTGAAACGACTCATTCTCGGACTGCTGACACTTCTTTCGATCTCCACAGCTTTTGCAGCGGAGGGCACCTCTGAAGCAGTCCCTCCCAGCATCACCATTGGGGTGATCCCTGGGGGTAATCCCGAGAATCTGCGTGAACAAGGCCTGGCTCTGGCAAAAGAGCTTCAGGCCAAACTCAATATTCCTGTCAATATCTACGTTTCCAAGAACTATGTCGGTTTGATTGAGGCGATGAAAACGAAGAAGGTGGATTTCGCCTTTTTCAGTTCCTCCACCTATGTCTTTGCTGAACAGCAAGCGCAAGCCAAAGTCCTTCTGAAGAAGGTGTGGCACGAGCCGTATTACTATTCCATGATTATCACGCCACAAAGATCAGGAATCAAAAATCTGAAGTCTTTGAAGGGCAAAAAAGTGGCCTTCGTTGATGACAAGTCCTCTTCAGGGTATTTGTATCCCCAGGTGGCTTTGCGCAAAGAGGGTTTGAGTGATGCGGACTTCAAAGAAGTTGTCTTCACTGGCAATCACCAGGCCTCCATTCAGTTCCTGGAAGCCAAAAAAGTCGATGCGGCCGCTGTGTTCAGTGACGATGAAAAAGGTTTGCAGGGTGCTTGGGAAAAATTCGGTACTGACAAGAAAGCCAAATATCGTATTTTATGGAAAAGCGCCCCGATCCCGAATGATCCCTTCTGCGTTCGTCAGGATTTCTATGATGCTTATCCCAAGACAACCCATACATTGATGTTCACCCTGATTGATATTCTGGAACAGAACCGCAATAAAGACACTTACTCTGAAATTTTGGGTTCTCGCGACTTGATGCCTGCCACCTCCAAACAGTATGATCCTGTCAGGGAGATGGTGAAAGCTTTGAATATCGAGCTGAAGCCATAGTTTTTCATGGCTGTATTATCAATTGAAAAGCTGAATAAGACATTCAAAGGCGGTCTTTTTGAAAAGGACCGTCATGTGTTGCGTGACGTGACCTTTTCTTTGCCAGAAGGCCAGACATCCGGTTTTGTCGGCAGCAACGGGGCGGGCAAAACCACCACGATCAAATGTCTTTTTGATTTCATTCGTCCGGACAGTGGTCAGATCAACTTTTTTGGATCTCCATTGACCAGTGAAAGCAAAACCCGCATCGGTTATCTTCCTGAACGTCCGTATTTGTATGAATTCCTGACGGGAATGGAGTTTTTGCGTCTGCACTGGAATCTTTGTTACGGTGCCTCGATGAAGGACTTCCATGAAAGAGCTCACGAAGCTTTGAAAAAAGTGGATCTTTTTGAAGCCCGTGACCGCCGCTTGCGAACTTATTCAAAGGGCATGTTGCAAAGAATTGGGATTGCGCAGGCGATTTTAACCCGCCCGGATCTGCTGATTCTGGATGAGCCGATGTCCGGTCTTGATCCCGATGGCCGGGCCATGGTGAAAGACATTCTGCGCGAAGAACAAAAGCGCGGGGTCAGTCTGTTCTTCAGCAGCCATCTTTTGCAGGATATGGAAGAGCTTTGCACCCATCTGGTGGTGATCAATCGCGGTCAGATTTTGTACGACGGGGTGTTAAACTCCTTCATGGCCGAATTCCAAAGTCTTGAAAAAGCCTTCTCTGTTCTGAAAGGAAAGGAGGAAGGCCGTGTATAAGGTTTGGACTCTGGCGCGCACCACTTTGCGCGAAATGCTGCGTGAACGTGTTTTTATGGTGGCGGTGCTGATTGCCATCGCTCTTTTGGGCTTGAGCTTCCTTTTGGGTGCCTTGTCTTTTGCGGAACAACGTAAAATTCTGACGGATTTTGGATTCCTGGCCATTCAGATTTCAGGTCTGGGGATTTCCCTTTTTTCGGGAGCTTATTTGCTGGCGAAAGAAATCGAAAAGCAAACCTGTTTGTTGATTCTGTCCCGACCGGTGTCGCGGGCTCAGTTTATCGTCGGCAAGCTTCTGGGTGTTCTGGCGTTGAACAGTCTTTTAATGGGTTCATTGACTGTTTTGCTGTGGATCTTGTTGGGACTGTGGAAAGAGCCTCAATTCCTTCTGTCGTTCCTGGAAATCGCCCTAAGCCTGTGGTGTGAAAGTGCCGTGATTCTGTGTCTGGTGATTTTCTTCAGCCTGGTGGTGCGTCCGGTGCTGGCTTTGGGCGCGGGCTTTATGGTGTTCCTGCTGGGGCATTGGCTGGGGGACCTGGCTTTCTTCGCGGAAAAAAGCCGTGAAGACATGTTTGTGCAGGCGGTGAAGGTGCTGCACTGGTTGACCCCGAATTTCTATCGTATGAACTGGAAATCAGCGTACTTCCTTGAAAAGGGGATTCCGGCTGAAAATATTCTGTGGATGCTGGCGCACATGACGGGCTGGGCTTTGTTGGCGGTGCTGGCGACGAACTTCTTCTTCAGGAGAAAAGACATTGTTTGATCTGGATACGGGCTTTTACGTCCTTTTCTTTGTTTTGGGTGCGATTTTTGGAAGTTTCGGCAATGTCGTGATCTACCGCCTGCCGCGCGAGGAAAGTGTCGTCAAGCCACGCAGCTATTGCTATAGCTGCAAAACCCAGATCAAGTGGTATGACAATATCCCCATCCTGAGCTGGTTCATTCTTCGTGGAAAATGCCGAAAGTGCCACGCCAAGTTTTCATTCCGCTATCCTCTGGTGGAAATCATCATGGCGGTGCTGTTCGCGCTTTCTTACCACTATGCAGGTCTGACTTGGACACTGCTTGAGTATCTGATCTTTATTTTTGGACTTGTTGTCTGCACATTCATCGATCTAGATCACATGATTTTGCCGGACGAATTCACTCTTTCCGGGATTGTCATTGGACTTGTTGGCGCGGCCCTGAACCCTCAGCGTGAGTTCCTGGATGCCTTGTTCGGTGTGTTGATGGGCGGGGGCTTCCTTTGGGGGATGGCTTACGTCTATTATATGTTCACCAAAAACGAAGGCATGGGCGGTGGAGATATCAAGCTTCTGGCATGGATCGGTGCCATTGTCGGCTGGAAAGCCATCCCGTTTGTGATCATGACATCGGCGATCGTGGGCAGTGTGATCGGTCTGATCGCTGCCAGAAAGCAGAAAGCTGGACTAAAGACGGTGATTCCATTCGGTCCTTATCTGGCTTTGGGTGCGGTGATTTACCTGTTTGGTGGTGAAGCCATCGCCCTTTGGTACCTCGGTTTGTTCCTTCCGGCTGTCTGATTTCAGGGCAAGACCTTCGCCCCGGGGCTGGACCTTTTGGTTTCAGCCTCGACCCTTGTTTGACATTCCCCACCCAAGCAGAAATAATTTTAGTATATCAGACTTGTGTCCTAAAGACGTAAGTCTTTGAAAAGACATCCGAGTGGTACAACTGGGGAAGCAGCGAAAGCATGTTTTTTAAATCGAAAAAGGTCATAGGACTCGACATTGGATCGAGCTCCATCAAGCTTGCTGAAATGGACGTCAGTGGCAAGGGCGCCCAGCTTCTCTCTTTTGGTTTTGCACCAACGCCTCCCAATGCCGTGTCTGGCGGGGAGATCGTGGATATCGCCTCGGTCGGTATCGCCATTCAGCAGTTGATCAACGAAGTAAAAACCAAGCGTAAATCCATCGCCACAGCCATGTGGGGAACCGCCGTGATCGTGAAAAAGATCACAATTCCCAAGATGGATCGTAAACTTATCAAAGATCAGATTCGTTTTGAGGCCGAGCAGTACATCCCGTTTGATATCAACAATATCAGCCTGGCCCATCATATTCTGAATTCCAGTGCGTCCCCGGATGCCATGGATATTCTGCTGATTGCCGCCCAAAACGAACTTGTGACCCAGTATACTCAAGTGATTGAGGTCAGTGGGCTGACTTGTGGCGTATTGGACGTATCTGGCTTTGCTTTGGCCAATGCCTTTGAACTCAATTACGGAAAAATCCCGGGCGAAGTGATCGGTATCCTGAACTTTGGTGCCTCCATCACAAACTTCGTCGTGCTTCAAAACGGCGAAGTGATCTTCTGCCGTGACATCCCTGTGGGTGGAGCCAACTACACCAATGAAATCCACAAAGCGATGGGTGTGACTGTGGCGGAAGCCGAAGCGTTGAAGCTCAGTGCGATTTCCCGCCGTGAAGTTCCGGACGAAGTTCACAGCATCATCAGTGCGACCAACGAGGCGGTGACGGAAGAAATCCGCAGCAGTTTGGATTTCCTAAGTGCCACCACGAACGGTCTGGTTCTAAGCCGTTGTTTCTACACGGGTGGAAGCTCTGCGACCTCCGGACTGGTGGAAACGGTTTCCCGTGTGACCGGGATTCTGATGGAACCGTTCAATCCGTTCCTGCGTGTGAAGGCCAATCCGAAAAAATTCTCTCCTGAATATCTTGATCAGATCAGCTCCTTTGCCGGGGTTGTAACGGGGCTGGCCCTGCGTGAACAGGGGGATGCGACATGATCAAGATCAATCTGGCATCACAAGCGTCAACCTCTGGTGGGGGCTCCATCGGGGCTTCTCTGGGGATTTCTTCTGACTCCTTCATGGGGGCTGATGAGATCCGCAAAGAGGCGCTGAAGCGTCTCGTGCTTTTGCTGATCGGACCTTTAGCTTTGTATATTTACGAAAATCAGAACGTGCCGGGCAAGGTGGCAGAGCTGAACTCCAAAAACCAGATTCTGGCGGAGCTTCAGACCTACAACGCCAAAGCTGCGGATTCCGTGGCCGAGATTAAAAAGTTCAAAGAGGACGAGGCTCTGATGGAGGCTCGTATTTCTGCTTTGGAGAAGATCTCCAAAGACCGTCAGCGTGAGATCCGTGTATTGGATCTGTTACAGACAGTGATTCCTGAAAAAGCGTGGTTGACCCGCGTTCAGGTGAACCCGACACGTGTAAACATCCAGGGTCTTGCATTGAGTGACTTCGAGGTCTCTCAGTTCCTGGAGGCTTTGACCAAGAGTGTGTTCCTGATGGATGTAAACCTTGTCAGCTCCAGTGAAACGGTGACGGACGGGGTCAGTTTGAAGAAGTTTGAAATCAGTTGTTTGTTGGAGAGAGCGAATGAATAAGCTATTTGATCTGCTCGCAGTCCAGACAATTGGTAAAATCCTGGTGATCGGCCTGGGTCTGACCGCCATGTATTGGAACTTCATGTACGATGACGGTTCCGCTGTCGACGCTCAAATCGTCACTGTGAATCAGCAGTTGCAGGAAGAAGAAAACAAAAAGAAAGACACCGATGCAACCCTGAAACAGGTTCAGGAGATGCAGGAAAAAGTCGGTCAACTGAGCCAGAAGTATCAGGAGATCTCCCGTCGTTTGCCGGCGGTGCTGTTCTCTATTGATATCAATAAGGCGATCGATGATTTCGCCCGTAATGCTGGCGTCAGCGTGAAGTCGAAAAAACCGGGTGAAAACATTAAAAAAGAAGTCGTGGAAGAGGTTCCTGTTGAAGTGTCCCTTGAGGGCAGTTACGCAGAGCTGGCTCAGTTCACTTTCCTGGTGTCCACGGCCGAGCGTATGGCGCGCGTTCAGAATGTTGTGATCTCTGAAAGCGAACCGGGCTCCCGTAAATTGAAGTTTGAAGGTCAGGTGGTTGGTTACAAGCTGGCCCCTGAAGAGAAGAAGCCTGCTACAACGGAGAACCCGCAGTGAAGTCTGTAAGATGGATTGTGTCTTACATTTTAGTGGCCTCTCTGGGACTTTGGCTGGCCTTTGCGGTCAGCATGAAGTTCATGGCACCGGCGCATTCGCAGGATGCTCCGGCTAACGGTGATCTTCCAGCGGAATTTCTGAAAGAGGTTGAAAACACTCAGGTGCCTCCAGCCGGTGGCACCCCAGCGGGCAGTCCACCTCCAGCCGGCACTCCGGCAGCGCAAACTCCGCCAACAGCGGATGTGCCAGCACAGATTCCTCCGCCTCCGGCCAATGAAATGCCGGTTGGGGATCAGATGACAGCGCCGGCTCCGCAGCAGATTTTGTCTAGTGATGGTTACATCTACGATCCGACCGGGAAAAGAGACCCGTTCAAGGTCTTTAAAACGGTCCGCCCAACAGGCCCGGAGGCGGCTCGTCCAAACGAGATTCTCGAGCCTCTGCAGCGCTGGGAAGTTGATCGTTTACAGGTCGTGGGTATTTTGTGGGATGTGAGAACACCTCGTGCGATGATCAAAGATCCGGATGGGGCTGTGTTTGTAGTGACTAAGAACTCCAAGATCGGCCGAAGCGAAGGATTCGTGGCGGCGATCCGTGAAGGGGAGGTTGTTGTCGTGGAAACCAAATACGACGACGGCAAAGCCTTCAAAGAGTCACGCATTATGGAGTTGAAAAAATAGTTATCTTTTAAGAGGAGGAACTAATGAACGGATTCATTAGATTAGTAATCCTGAGCGCAATGATTGCCTCTCTGACTTCCTGTGCAAGCCGTCCGGTTGAAGACGATCTGTCTTTGGATGGCATGGATTCCTCTGCAGATGTGACATCTGCGGATGAAAGCGCTCCAGCGGCTGATTCAGCTTCTGATGACTTTGCAGAATTCGATGAAATCGACAATCAACAACCTGCCCAGGCTGAATCTCAGGCAGCTCCAGCCGGTGACCAGGATCTGGCCATCGAAGAGGAAGTGAACGAGGCGGGCGGCCAGGAACAAGTGGCCGATACGCCAGCTCCGGCTCCTGAAGAAACCAGCCCGACGGAAGATCCGTTCGCAGACAGTTCTGTTGCGGATGTTCCTGCGCAAACTCCAGAACCGACGGTGACGGAAACGACTCCTGATCCATTTGCGGATCAGCCGTCCATCACCGAGCCGGCACCGGCTCCGGTGACTGAAACAATTGCGGCCGTTCCATCCGGAGCTCCGGCAAACATCACGGACCTTAAGTTCCGCGCCAACGAAACCGGCGGAACTGTGATCGTGCAGGGGGATCGTCCTTTGACGTACACCACCCGCACAAATCCGGATCTGCGCCAGTTCATTATTGAAGTGGACAACGCCAACCTTCCAGACCGTTTGAAGCGTTCTTTGAACACCAAAGACATCAAAGGCAGCGTGGGGGCGATTGATGCCTATCAAAACCCGGGTTCTTCTACCGCACGCTTTGTGATCCAGATGCGTGAAGGTGTTGGCGAGCCGGCAGTTCAGCAGGAAGGCAACAGCCTTCTGATCGTGGCCAGCGGATCTGCTCCTGCGGAAGCGGCCGAAGTGACTGACGTCAGCACAGCGATGGAAGACAACAACATTCTGCCAAGCCAGAATCTGACAGAGTTCCTTGCGGGCAACACCAAATTCTACGGTAAAAAGATCTCTATCGAGACCAGCAACATGGACATCCGTGACGCTTTGAACTTCATCACTGAAGAATCCGGCGTGAACATGGTGATCTCTGAAGACGTCAAAGGTGCAGTCAGCCTGAAACTGCGTCAGGTTCCTTGGGACCAGGCACTGGTTGTGATCATGAAAGCCAAAAAGCTGGGTTACACCCGACAGGGCAATGTTTTGCGTATCGCTCCACTTCAGGATCTGAAAGCGGAAGAAGACGATGCAACAAAACTGGCTCAAGCCAGAAAGAACCTGGAGCCTTTGAAGGTTCGCATGTTCCCGGTCAGCTACGCCAAAGTGGACGAGCTTGAAAAGAAAATCAAAGATTTCCTGGGTGACCGTGGCCGTGTCGTCGGCGACGTTCGTACGAATGCTTTGGTTGTGACCGATATCGAAGAAAACCTCGAACGAGCGGCAAGACTGATCGCCAGCCTTGATACGCAGCCGGCGCAAGTGTCCATCGAAGGTAAAATCGTTGAGGCCAAAGAAAGCTTCACTCGCAATATCGGTGTGAACTGGAGTGCGACGGGCGCGCCAATCAAGCTGGGTTCCACGTCCCGTGGTCCGGTGAACATGAATCCATCGTTCAACGTGAATCAAAGTGCGGCGGGTTCTTCCGGTGCTTTGAACTTCAACCTGAATGTGGGTACTTTGGATGTCTTCGGTACACTGTCAGCGGCTTTGGCTCTGAACGAAAGCGAAGAGCAGGTTAAAATCATCTCTGCTCCGCGTATCATGACTCTGTCCAATGAAAAAGCCGACATCAACCAGACAACGGAAGTTCCGGTGCGTCAGGTGACTCAGAATGGGACAGCGACTCAGGAAACGTTCCAGTTCAAACCATTGACGTTGAAACTTGAGGTGACTCCACAGGTAACGGCGGATGGATCTGTTATCATGAAAGTACTGGTTAACAGACAATTCCGTGGTGCTGACGTGTCCAGTGCCGGTCAGGGTGCATTTGCGGTGAACAGCCGTGAAGCCAACACCCGTGTGCTGGTGAAAAACGGTCAGACCGCTGTTATTGGTGGTATTTATCAAAGTGATGCCACAGACGGTGAAGTGGGTGTTCCTTGGTTCCGCGAACTGCCATTCGTAAGCTACCTGTTCAAGACCAAGAATATCTCCAAGGAAAAGTCTGAGTTGCTGATCTTCCTGACCCCAAGAATCATGGGTCAGATCGACACCAACGCAGGCAATCCGACAACCACCGATTTCTAACGAGGAGGACCCATGCGACACTGGAAAGTTTTATTGTTGGCATTGGTGGCAGTAACCCTGCCAAACTGCTCGCAGGAAGCCAGTCAGCTTTCCGCGACAGTGTCGCCATCGCGCACCTATGTGATCAATGCGTCGGCAAAAAGCTGTATCACCAAAGAAACGGAAGATCCCACGAACCCTTCGCCAAATGATGTGGGGGCTGCGTTCTTCCAAGTGCAGTATCTGACAATTGCGTGGCCTAACGTTCAGAAGACGCTGATTGTTGCCTCCATACGTTTGAAGTTCCAGGGACCTCAGTTCTCTGGAGGAGCTTACGTTTGTGAATTTGCCGGAGACAACCTTCTGGCTTTGAATGACACTTGGTGGAACAAGGGGGAAGCGGCTGTCGGGGGACCTGAAATCGCCAGCTATAAAGCTCCGACAGACACAGCGCAAAGATACACTCCAGCTCAAAGTATCTCGATGACCTGCCCGATCGTTTGCGGCGGTTTGAGTGCTTCCACGGCATTCCAGGCATCAGGGACCGTGGACATCATCGGCTTTTCTCGTGATACCACGGGAGAGCTAACCCCAGAAAGAACGACCGGATTTATTTCCATCGAAAGTCTTGGGGACTAAGTTATCTGACAAATCAGGATATGCAAAAAGGGCGGTAAAACCGCCCTTTTTTATTATCGTTTGCCCCTTATTGAGTCCTTCGGCTTTACTTAAAAGACGAGGTGAATATGAAAACTGTTTTGATTGCCGTTGTATCCTTGTTTGGAGGCTGGGGAATCTCTTGGGCGACAGGGCTTCACTCGTTTGCCGCCGGACAATTTACCGATGGGACCAAGGTGGAAACCATACAGATATTCCCCGAGGCCACCGGCACTGCGGTTTACCAAATAAAGCAGCCTGACGGAACTGTCTGCTATGCAATCAGTGGCACCCGCAATACAGCGTCGCCTGCCATCAGCTGCATTAAATAGTGGCTTCTGGGGAGGGGATGGTTTATGACCCTCCTATGGATCTTTTCTCTGCATCTCAAGCCTCCCATGGAACTTCACCGCTGTCAGAAATTCTGCGTCCCAAGACGCTGGATGACATCTTTGGGCAGCAAAAGACCCTGGGGCCGCAGGCGAAGCTAGGACAGATGCTTCGTAAGGGCTATTTACCCAGTCTGATCATTTGGGGGCCTCCGGGCACCGGCAAGACCACTTTTGCTTTGGCATTGTCCCAGCACTTCAATGCCCACTATGTGCACCTGAATGCAGTGGACTCCGGCGCCAAGGCGCTGCGGGAAGTGGGCGAAGCGGGCAAAGACCGTCGTCTTCAGTACCAGCAAAAGACCATTCTTTTCGTGGATGAAATTCACAGATTTAACAAAGCCCAGCAGGACGTGCTTTTGCCTTTCGTTGAAAAGGGCGATCTGGTGCTGGTGGGGGCGACCACTGAAAATCCCAGCTATGAACTGAACCGCGCCTTGCTCAGCCGCTGTCGCGTGGTGATTTTCGAGCGTCTGTCTGAAGACGATCTGAATAAGATCGTCAAGCGGGCCGAAGCCCACTATGCAAAGCCTTTGGACAAGATTCTGACCGAGGAAGCACGTAAAAACCTGCTTGAATATTCGGACGGGGATGCCCGCCGCCTGATCAACAGCCTTGAGATCCTGTACACCTTCACTAAAGACGATGTGGAAGGTCCGCTGTTGGATGTGAACGACATGCGTGAACTTCTGCAGCAGAATCCGCTGGGCTATGACAAGAACTCTGAAATGCACTACGACACCATTTCGGCATTTATCAAGAGCATTCGCGGCAGCGATCCGGATGCAGCCATGTACTATCTGGCAAGAATGCTCGATGGTGGGGAAGACCCGGTGTTTATTGCGCGCCGTTTGATTATTTTGGCGTCTGAGGACATCGGAAACGCCGATCCACGCGCCATTTCTGTGGCTATCGCAGGTTTGCAGGCCGTAGAGGCGATTGGCCTTCCGGAAGGAGCCATCACTCTTTCGCAAGTGACGACCTATCTGGCGTCATGCCCCAAATCCAATGCGTCGTATATGGCTTTGCATAAAGCGCGCGAATTGGTGGAGAAAACACGCACATTGCCAGTGCCTCTGCATTTGCGATCCGCAAAGACAGCACTGGCAAAGGATCTGGGTTACGGCCGGGACTATAAATACCCGCACAACTATCCGACGGGCTGGGTGGAGCAAAGCTATCTGCCAGAAGAGGTTGAAAAGACCGCCATCTACGAGCCGACCACAAGAGGCTTTGAAAAGAACATCCGCGATTATCTTAGCTGGATGAAGCTTAAGAAGGACAAGGAATAGATCTATATATAAAGAAGCCGATCGACTTTGCTTATCAGGCGGTTGTAAAGGCGGCGACCAGAATGAAATAAAAAAAAAGCCCCCGTCTGCGAAGAAGGGGGCTTTTTAGTTTTTGATTTCGGTGAAAACTTAGATCGCTCTTTGTGCGCAAACAGTCACGCAAGGCTCTCCGCCTTGAGCCACGTAAGAAAAGCGGGTGTTTCCTGGGATCTCAACACGGTCCCCAGGGCGCAGGACGAACTGATTTCCGGAAACGTTGAAAATCATTTCACCACTGATGATAACTCGCACCTCAGCAAAGGGTTTGCGGTGATCGCCGACTTTCTTTGCGGGTTCCAGAATCTGTTCATAGGGTTCCATGCCCTCTGATTCCAGAATCATAAGAACTTGCTGTTTGCTTGGGATGATCGGAGCTTGCCAACGTGTGATGATCATAGTGTGTGCCTCTTTCAGGCCAGTTTATCTCAAATCGGAACGCCCGGTACAAGGCGCGCCGCCGACGAATCCCGGCTTGAAACAGTATCACGAAATTTTATTCAAATTGCGACAGGATAAGAGGCCGGATTCTCATCTTTTTTTGTTTTCTTGTTAAGTCCTTCAAGGGATTGTCGATATCTCTAATGTAAGTTAGAGACGCCCTATAATATTAGGGGAGGGTAATTTGAGCAGTTCTAAAACAAAGTCGACACATGCTGAGCTAGATCACATCCTGAATTTTGTCGATGCCTCCAAAGGTCTTCGTGCGAAGATCAACGAGTCAGGCCGAGTGCAAATTCGCCAGGATCTAGACGGGAAATTATTCTCCTTCAACACTCAGGACGTGAATGAAGTCCTTCACCGCGCAGACTCTGAAGGCAAGCCCTTCATTCAGGTGAACTTCAAGAATGGTACAAAAGTGCTGCTGACCGAGACACTGGTTGGATTCAAACCACTCGAGACGCTGGGTCTGGATATGTCCCGCATCCCTAAAGTGGTGACGACGCCGGATCTATTGAGTGTGTACGAGGCTATTGAAGAGTCCATGGGCGCCGACAACGGCTTGGATCATGAGGTTGAAATCCTTAAAAAGGTCTATACAGCTATTGTTTCGGGTGGTGAAAAGGTCGGGTTCGACCTTAGTTTTGAAAGAAAGTGGCTCAACAGACTGCTCGCGTCAAAATTCAAGGCTAGCGCCTAATATCGCGTAAATTCAAATACTTATCTATGCTTTTTGCAATAACCGAGGCCCCTGCCTCGGTTATTTATTGAGCAACTTAGGGTGAGTTATTAAATTTTCGAAAAAAAGCTATTGACCTTTTTCGGCCCTTACGAGAAAACAGCTCCACTTCGTTCGGGGGCATAGCTCAGCTGGGAGAGCATCTGATTTGCATTCAGAAGGTCGCAGGTTCGATCCCTGTTGCCTCCACCAACTTTTCTTCTTCAGTAACTAAGACTTAGGTCGAAAGTTAAGAAAAAGAAAAAAGATAGTTGACGGGGACAAAATCTTTGATAAGATTGGTTCCTCGCGATTCGGAATAAAAACGAAGTCACGATAAAATGTTCGCTCTTTGAAAACTGAATAGCTAGATAAAATAGATTTTTGGGCTCTTTGAATGATGAGTAATTATCATTCACAATTTCAAAAAATATTCGAACAAACAATAGCGTAAAAGCTAGCTGTTTGCTTCTAAACAGAATTTAAACTGGAGAGTTTGATTCTGGCTCAGAACAAACGCTGGCGGCGTGCCTAATACATGCAAGTCGAACGGGGAAAGCTTTCGGGTGAGTACTAGTGGCGCACGGGTGAGGAACGCGTGGATAATCTGCCTTAGAGTGGGGGATAACTAGTCGAAAGATTAGCTAATACCGCATAAGACCACAGGAGCTGCGGCTCAAGGGGTCAAAGGTTTTTCGCTCTAAGATGAGTCCGCGTAAGATTAGCTAGTTGGTGAGGTAACGGCTCACCAAGGCGACGATCTTTAACTGGTCTGAGAGGATGATCAGTCACACTGGAACTGAGACACGGTCCAGACTCCTACGGGAGGCAGCAGTAGGGAATATTGCACAATGGAGGAAACTCTGATGCAGCGACGCCGCGTGAGTGATGAAGGCCTTCGGGTCGTAAAGCTCTGTCGCAGGGGAATAACACAATGAATGTACCCTGTAAGAAAGGATCGGCTAACTTCGTGCCAGCAGCCGCGGTAAGACGAGGGATCCTAGCGTTGTTCGGAATTATTGGGCGTAAAGCGGATGTAGGTGGCTTTGTAAGTCAGATGTGAAAGCCCAGGGCTCAACCCTGGAAGTGCATTTGATACTGCGAAGCTTGAGTGTCGGAGAGGTTACTAGAATTGTTGGTGTAGTGGTGAAATACGTAGATATCAACAGGAATACCGGAGGCGAAGGCGGGTAACTGGCCGAACACTGACACTGAGATCCGAAAGCGTGGGGATCAAACAGGATTAGATACCCTGGTAGTCCACGCCGTAAACGATGGATACTTGTTGTTGGAGGTATTGACCCCTTCAGTGACGAAGCTAACGCGTTAAGTATCCCGCCTGGGGAGTACGGTCGCAAGATTAAAACTCAAAGAAATTGACGGGGGCCCGCACAAGCGGTGGAGCATGTGGTTTAATTCGATGCAACGCGAAGAACCTTACCTAGGCTTGACATGTACTGGAAGATTGGCAGAAATGTCGTCGCCCGCAAGGGTCGGTACACAGGTGCTGCATGGCTGTCGTCAGCTCGTGTCGTGAGATGTTGGGTTAAGTCCCGCAACGAGCGCAACCCCTGCATTTAGTTGCCAGCATTCAGTTGGGCACTCTAGATGGACTGCCGGTGTTAAACCGGAGGAAGGTGGGGATGACGTCAAGTCCTCATGGCCCTTATGCCTAGGGCTACACACGTGCTACAATGGTAGTCACAGAGCGAAGCTAAGCCGCGAGGTAGAGCAAATCGCTTAAAAGCTATCTAAGTTCAGATTGATCTCTGCAACTCGAGATCATGAAGTTGGAATCGCTAGTAATCGCGGATCAGAATGCCGCGGTGAATACGTTCCCGGGCCTTGTACACACCGCCCGTCACACCATGAAAGTCGGCTGTACCAGAAGTCGCTGCGCTAACCGTAAGGAGGCAGGCGCCCAAGGTATGGTCGATGATTGGGGTGAAGTCGTAACAAGGTAGCCGTAGGGGAACCTGCGGCTGGATCACCTCCTTTCTAAGGATTATCCGGTCAATCTTCATCAAGACTTGTTCTTGATAAGTTAAAATGACCCAATCTTAGGTCAACTTACTCTTCCCGAGTAAGTGAGTCCCAAAAATCTATCTAGCTGTTTAGTTTTGAGAGAGTGAAGCCTAACGGGCCTGTAGCTCAGTTGGTTAGAGCACACGCTTGATAAGCGTGGGGTCGGAAGTTCGAGTCTTCCCAGGCCCACCAAGTTCTACTGTACTGGAATGCGGTGTAAGTTAGAGTTTTGCTGAACGGTTTTCGTTCTTTGACAATTGAATAGATTGATTTAGTTGATTTTTAGCGAGGTTAGTTCCATTTTTTTAAGCTACAAAGGGCTTACGGTGGATGCCTTTGGCACTAAGAAGCGATGAAGGACGTGGTAAGCTGCGATAAGCTTCGGGGAGTGGCACACACACTTTGATCCGGAGATTTCCGAATGGGGAAACCCACCATTTATGGTATCACTCAATGAATACATAGTTGTTTGAAGCGAACGAGGGGAAGTGAAACATCTCAGTACCCTCAGGAAGAGAAATCAATTCCGAGATTCCCCCAGTAGTGGCGAGCGAACGGGGAACAGCCTAAACCTTATTCATTAATTTGAATGAGGGGTCGTGGGACCGCAATGTGGGACCGGAGAAGTTAGAGTAACAGTCTGGAAAGTCTGGCAAGATAGGGTGATAGCCCCGTACTCGAAAACTTCGAAGGCCCTAGCGGCATCCCGAGTACCACAAGACACGTGAAATCTTGTGGGAATCTGTGAGGACCACCTCATAAGGCTAAATATTCCTTAGTGACCGATAGTGAACAAGTACCGTGAGGGAAAGGTGAAAAGAACCCCGAGAGGGGAGTGAAATAGAACCTGAAACCGTAAGTCTACAAGCAGTTAGAGACCCTTAAGTGGTCGATAGCGTACCTTTTGCATAATGAGTCAGCGAGTTATGTTTGCATGCGAGGTTAAGCCGTTGCAGGTGGAGCCGTAGCGAAAGCGAGTCTGAATAGGGCGATTTAGTATGCAGGCATAGACCCGAAACCCGGTGATCTAATCATGGACAGGTTGAAGCGAGGGTAACACCTCGTGGAGGACCGAACAAGTTGAGGTTGAAAACTCTTTTGATGATCTGTGATTAGGGGTGAAAGGCCAATCAAACTGGGTGATAGCTGGTTCTCCCCGAAATATATTTAGGTATAGCGTCAGGTAAAAAATATCATGGAGGTAGAGCACTGAATGGGCTAGGGGTCTTTACCGGATTACCAAACCCAAATAAACTCCGAATGCCATTGATATGTTCCCTGGCAGGCAGACTCAGGGTGATAAGGTCATGAGTCGAGAGGGAAAGAGCCCAGACCAACAGCTAAGGTCCCTAAATGCACGCTCAGTGGAGAACGTTGTGGAGTTACTTTGACAACTAGGAGGTTGGCTTAGAAGCAGCAATCCTTTAAAGAAAGCGTAATAGCTCACTAGTCTAGTGACTCTGCGCGGAAGATACAACGGGGCTAAGCGTGTTACCGAAGCTTTGGATTAAGATATTTTATATTTTAGTGGTAGGGGAGCGTTCTAGTGTAGGATGAAGGTTGACCGGTAGGACAGCTGGACGAACTAGAAGTGATCATGCTGACATAAGTAGCGTTGAACTCGGGTGAAAAACCCGGGCGCCGAAAACTCAAGGATTCCTGGGTAAAGATAATCTTCCCAGGGTTAGTCGAGCCCTAAGACGAGGCCAAGTGGCGTAGTCGATGGCAAAACGGTTAATATTCCGTTACCTAGCAAAATGTGTTTAAGGAATGACGGTGTAGGATATCACAGCCTCTTATTGGATTGAGGTGTAAGCATGTAGGAGGATCAGTAGGCAAATCCGCTGGTCGTAACTCTGAGGTGTGAATGCGAGGGACTTGTCCCGGAAGTGTGAAAAGCCATGCATCCAAGAAAAGTTTCGTAAATTTAGTTTTGTTAGCTCGTACCGTAAACCGACTCAGGTGAGTGGGGTGAATATCCTAAGGCGATGGGGTGAATTTTGGTCAAGGAACTCGGCAACTTAACACCGTAACTTCGGGAAAAGGTGTGCCCGCGAGAGTGTAAGGATTTACTCCCCAAGCTTTTTCGGGTCGCAGAGAAATGGGAGTAGCGACTGTTTATCAAAAACACAGGTATGTGCAAAGTCTCAAGACGAAGTATACATACTGACGCCTGCCCGGTGCTGGAAGGTTAAGAGGATTAGTTAGCGTAAGCGAAGCTGAGAATCGAAGCCCCAGTAAACGGCGGCCGTAACTATAACGGTCCTAAGGTAGCGAAATTCCTTGTCGGGTAAGTTCCGACCTGCACGAATGGCGTAACGACTTCTCCGGTGTCTCGACCAAATGCCTCGCGAAATTGAATTCTCGGTGAAAATGCCGAGTACCCGCAGAAAGACGGAAAGACCCCGTGAACCTTTACTGTAGCTTGGCAGTGATTTTAGAGTTGGCATGTGTAGGATAGGTGGGAGACTTTGAAGCAGTGGCGCTAGCCATTGTGGAGTCAACCTTGAAATACCACCCTTGGCACCTTTGAAATCTAACCTGCTCCTCTTTACGAGGAGAGGGACACTGTCTGGTGGGCAGTTTGACTGGGGCGGTCGCCTCCCAAAAAGTAACGGAGGCGCGCGATGGTCCCCTCAGCCTGATTGGAAACCAGGCGTCGAGTGCATTGGCATAAGGGGGCTTGACTGCGAGACCTACAAGTCGAGCAGGTGCGAAAGCAGGCCAAAGTGATCCGGTGGTCCCGCGTGGAAGGGCCATCGCTCAACGGATAAAAGGTACTCCGGGGATAACAGGCTTATTCCATCCAAGAGTCCATATCGACGATGGAGTTTGGCACCTCGATGTCGGCTCATCACATCCTGGGGCTGGAGCAGGTCCCAAGGGTTTAGCTGTTCGCTAATTAAAGTGGTACGCGAGCTGGGTTCAGAACGTCGTGAGACAGTTTGGTCCTTATCTTCTGTGGGCGTATGAGATTTGAGTAGACCTGTCCTTAGTACGAGAGGACCGGGATGGACGAACCTCTGGTGTTCCTGTTGTTCTGCCAAGAGCAATGCAGGGTAGCTATGTTCGGAATTGATAACCGCTGAAAGCATCTAAGCGGGAAGCAAACTACAAGATTAGATCTCACTGGGGCTTCGGCCCCCTAAAGACCCCTTGGAGACTACGAGGTTGATAGGCTGAAGGTGTAAGTACAGCAATGTATTGAGCTGATCAGTACTAATAGGTCGTGAGGCTTTTTTAAAAAACATTCTTCTAACTTTTAAGTTACGAAGATTTCGTCTCAGAGACTTCCTTAACAGGAACGAGAGACTAGCTCTCTGAATAAGTAAGAGAGTGAAAT
Source organism: Bdellovibrio sp. BIS2 (assembly GCF_055398295.1). Taxonomy (NCBI): domain Bacteria; kingdom Pseudomonadati; phylum Bdellovibrionota; class Bdellovibrionia; order Bdellovibrionales; family Pseudobdellovibrionaceae; genus Bdellovibrio; species Bdellovibrio sp. BIS2. The sequence continues at coordinate 826,525 of NZ_AP035879.1, forward strand.
GTGGAACTAACAGCGACTCGCTAAAAATCAATTAAATCAATCATTCGATTGTTAAATAAAGAAAGTAACTTCTCCATTTGGATTGGAAGTAAGTTGCGCAAAGAACGAAGGTTAGTGTAAGAAGCTAACCACTTTGATTAATAAACGCTTTGCTGGTGTTTATAGCAGAGGGGCCACACCTGATCCCATTCCGAACTCAGAAGTTAAGTCCTCTTGCGGCGATGGTATTGCATGGGCGACCATGTGGGAGAGTAGCACGACGCCAGCTCTATTTTACTTGAACCCGGGTTACGAAAGTAATCCGGGTTTTTTTGTGTCTAAAATCTGGAAGTAGATAAAAGAAAAGCCCGGCAAGAACCGGGCTTTTTTCGTTTGTGGAGATGTCTTTTTCAGGTGTTTTTGGGCTATTAAAGGTGCTTTTTCATGGCGGACCAGAATGTGTTGTAGTCTTCGATGAAAGGCATATGTCCCAGGCCTTTCAGCTCTTCCAATTTTGACTTTGGAATCAGGCGGGCGGCTTGTCTTCCCAGTACGGGATAGTTACCCATCTTCTTTTTGTTCTCTTCCGGGGCCCAGGCTTTTCCGATGGCAGTGCGATCTCTTTGGCCGATGATTAAGACCGTCGGGGCCTTGATGTTTTTGAACTCATAGATCACCGGCTGAGTGAAGACCATGTCGGAAGTTAAAGCGGCATTCCAGGCAATCACTGAATAGTCCGGTCCCAGGATCCAGCCTGTGGGTATTTCCAGCCACTTATCGTATTCCGGTTTCCACTTTCCGTCGTAGTAACTGTCTAATTGGTACTGTTTAATCTTTTCAGGAGAGCTTGCAAGCTCTCCGCGGAAGCCTTCTTCTACCGGACGATATGAAGTCATTGTTTTCCAGTCTTCAAGACCGATCGGGTTCACCAGGAAAAGCTGAGTCACTGACTCCGGGAACATCAGACTCATACGGCTGGCAACCATGCCGCCCATGGAGTGCCCCAGCAGTTTGTATTTTTCTATATTCAACGACTTCAAAAGATTCTGTGTGTTCTGTCCTAGAGCATGGAAGCTGTATTGGTAATATGCTGGCTTGGTCGATTTACCGAAACCGATTTGATCCGGGACAATAACTCGAAAACCCTCAGCGGTGAGGGAGTTAATCAGTGTTTCAAAGTAAGCACCGGGAAAGTTCTTTCCGTGCAGTAAAACGATCGTGCCCTTGTTGCTTTCTTTGTTCGGAGCAATATCCATGTAGGCCATCTTCAAATCCTGGCCCTGAGATTTGAAATTATAGAATTGGACCGGGAAAGGATACTGATATGCCGATAGTACGGAATCGAAACCTTTGTGGGATTTGGTTTCGCTTGCTGGCTTTGGGCCATTACTTGCGCAGGCCGTGGTCATAAGCAAGGCCGAGAGTATCAGGGCGTTTTTCATGGTGATCTCCTTTGCTGTTGGTCTCGAAGTTGCGACGACAAGCTGGGAGTTGCTTTTTTATTCGAGGCCGAAGTTAAAAAAATCAGAGCAGTGGTTCTAATACTGCCTGAGTTCTTTAGACGGTCAGGCAGTAATTTGGTTCAACGGGATTCAAGTTATTGCTTTGGTTGACCTGCCGGCTGAGCAGTCGGTTTCTCCTCATTTGGCGCGGGTGGCGCTGTTGGTTTTGCCGAAGCATCTGCTTTCGCTGGTTCTTCAGTCTGCGGTGGAGCGACGCGATTCAAATCATTCATCGTATAAGTACGGCCGATTTCGAAAATTTTGTTTTTGGATTTGATATCGAACAAGCTTGCCTGAATGATGATGCCGGGATTTTCATCGTCAGGCAGATCCACGATCTCAAGTTCCAGATAGTTGGCGCCTTCTTTGACTCTTTGAATATTCGGACGTTCTTTGCCCAGAATTGTTTTTGCCAATACAGAATTCATGCGCAGTTCAACCGTTGCGATGTTGGACCATTCTGCAGGCAGTTCGCCGTTTGCCGCCAGATTCTGGAAATCATCATTGATCATTTTGGCAAGCTGCTGAGCCGGAGTCAGTTGAACACAGGCGTCTGCCTGTTTGCCGTTGGGCTTTTTGATCGTTCCCAATCCCAGATCATCCTTCAGAACAATATAGCCAATCGTAAAAGCGGCCAGGATGATAAAAGTGCCAAGTAGTTTTGTGATCATGCAGATACTCCCCATGTTGCGCAGCTATGGCCCGGCAAGAGCCAGCCCTTCTATTATTGGAAAGATTGAACCGAGCCTCAAAGGCTTTCGGCCCGAGGACCAAAATCGCTCCTTCGGCCTAGGTGCCCGGAAGTTTATAAACCTCTGAAATTGCAGACAAAAAAGTGTCTTTCGGGGGCTCCTGTCCAAGAGATCGACAGGGGCGAGGGTGCCAAGGGGTCAAAATGAAACAGTAAAAACGCTGTAAAATCGAATATTTGTAAAAAACACCCGGATTTGGCACTGACCTTGGATGTATGGAGGTTGAGAGAGGTGTGTCTATGAAAACACTTACCAGAATGGCTGCCATTTCCTTCTTTGTAGGGCTTTACGTGGGATGTTCCCCGGTGAAGTTCTCTTTGGACGACAGCAAATGTAAAGACTCCGGCTGTGTGGTCGAGAATGGCAAATACGCATTCAATTACTCCCAGACTGCGGGCCGCGGTAAGGTGGACATCCTTATAGTAAATGACAACTCTGCTTCCATGTCGTTTGAACAGGCAAGGTTGGCTCCGCGATTCCAAAACTTTATTGCTGATCTGGACAATCAACAAATCGACTATCGTATCGCGATGACAACCACCGATGTGGCAAGATCCGATGCCGGCAGCTTGGTTTCTTTCGGTGGCAATCCTTATATCACCCGCAATCACAGCAACCGCATGAGCCTGTTCAACAGCACCATTCAAAGACCTGAAACCCTGGCGTGTGAGAAGTTCATCGCCAACTGGATCCGTAACAACGGTGGCAACCTGGCTTCTATTGAGTCCTCAGCTTACTCCCAGGCTTATGCTCAAAACTGTCCATCAGGTGATGAGCGTGGTGTCTATGCTGCAAATCTGGTTGTTAAAAACAATCCTTCCAGCTTCATTCGCAGTGATGCTCACTTGGCAGTGATCTTCCTGGCGGACGAGGATGAAAGATCCGGTCTTTATAACAACGGCGGTTATGTTCTGGATCAGATGGATCAGCCAAACTATCTGATTAATAACGTAAAAAGCAGCCTGGGAGCTGACAAGTTCAACTCCTTGAGCGTGCACGCGATCGTGGTGAAAGATAACAACTGTCTTGCTCAGCAGAACAGTCAGACCTTGGATAACTATTCTCCGACAACGGGTTTGGTGACGGGCAGTATCGGGAATGTGTACTTGTCCTTCACGAACAACGGTTGGGGTATGGCGGCGGACATCTGTTCCAACGACTATACTTCCCAGTTGGGTCAGATTCGCTCCAAGATCACTGATCGCATCAAGGACATCATGTTGAACTGCTCCAATCCGCAGGACTTGATCGTGACTGTGTCCGGTGCGCCGGTGGGTTACAACCTGGTTGGTAAAACTTTGAAGTTCAATCAGTATCTTTCCCCAGGCACCAGTGTGAGCTTGTCCTATAAGTGTGAATCGTTGGATTAAAAATCAATTTCAGAGCGTTCTGGCAAGGCAAAGCTTCACAGCTTTGCCTTTTTTACTTTCAGCAGCAGAGTCTTTTTGTTGAGAAGACACTGCCCCGGCCGAAGCCCGCGCCAGTTACAAAAGAACGTTTCTCAAAGTGGGATGGGAAGTTTGAGTTTTTTGTCTAACTATTTGGCACTACGAATGGGTGATGTTCCATCGTGAAATAAAACTTTTTTGATAATAAAAATAGCCGTCAGATGTCCTTTAGTCCTGTATTACACATCCGATAATTTACCCATGGGCATGTTAGACAGATACAAAAAAAAGGGCGGCTTCTTTCAACTTCTTCAACTGTTGGAAACATCACCAGCAGCGAAACGTGAACAGTTCCTGGGCCTGATCGGTGGCGAAAGCCCGGCTTGGGAAGAAGCACTTCGTAAACGCATTTTGACCATCACACGCGTGTATAGCTGGGACGGGCAGTACTTGGTGGAGATTTTCTCTCGCGTGCAGCCGCTGACCCTGGCAAATGCCCTGCATGGCAATCCGCAGGAGCAAGTGGACCAGTTGCTGGCCTGTTTGCCGCCGATTTCAAAACGTAAAATTACCGATATGATGGCGGAGTCTGCTCCGACGGCGGCAGAAAAGTCGACTTGTATTTCCAAGATGCTGTCTGAGGTTCGTGGGTTTATTTCTCAGGGTATTATCCGTCTGGAAAAGGTGGACCCTGAACTGCACATTCCTGAAAACATCGAAGAGATGCTCAGTGTGAATGCTTTCTCGACTCCGACCTTTGATGCTGAACCTGCAGCGAAGAAAGACGTCAAACCCAATATTGTGGGGGACTCGGATCCGGCATCCCAGCAGGAGAACGAATTCCTGAAGCGCAAGGTGAATCAGTTGGCTTCTGAAGTGAATGCTTTGAAGCATGAAAATTCGGTGCTTAAGGACAAGTTGTCGCAGATTAAAAAGATCGCATAAGGCCAATACATATTCCACTGATCGAAACCCCATCTGCAGAGGTGGGGTTTTTCTTTTTTTGAAACACTTTGCGTCTGATTATTGAAGAAAAACCGCCGGTATTTTTATCGACGCTCGTGATCGTCTTTGGTCGGGATTTTCCGTTATTTTGTCGAGAGATTAGACAATCTGAGTTTTCTCTAAACCCGCTGAAAACCGCCCCCGATAAGCCTTTCGAAGTACGTGAGGTAGTAAAATGTCGCTGCAGATTTTCAGCATGTTTGTTGGGATTGGTATTGCATCATCATTGGCTTTTTCAGCTCAGGCCCAGTCTTTGGCCGATGCGCCGAAAGTCGATCTGGAAACACAATTCTATCAGGAGCTGGCGAAAGAAGCCGGGCAGGATGTTCCGACCACCAAAGGAATGTTTGAAGAAGTTCCGGATGGTTTGAGTACAAAAGAGATCACACCAGCCTGTGATCCCCGCCGTTTCGAAGACAGCATCGTTGGCAAAAAGCTGAGCACGGCCCAGTATTACAATGTGGCGCGCGCATACTTTGCCAAATGCTCAGGCGAGCTGACGCAGAAATCCTGGACAGGTTTGCTGGGGCTGTTGAAGTTTTCCAAGTTCCAGTATCCTTTTTTCTCTCATCCTCAGGTGAAAGAGTTCATGGTCAAGCTTCCGGATGGCACTCGCGTCCCAGGGGTCTTGGCGTTGAAACAAGACACGCGTCCTCGTCCGCTGGTCATTGTGAAGTGCGGGGTGTTTTGCTCGGCTTCCCAGTCGGCTTCGATGAAAAGCTATTTGATGCATTTGTTTGACCAGTCTCCGTTCAACGTTCTGCTATTGGCGAATCAGACGGGCATGGACTACATCTATTACAATAAACGCGTGACCCTGGGCGGTTGGTCTGAAGGTTATGAAGCCCTTGAGGTCGGCAAATGGATGATGGAAAAATGGGAGCATAAAGATCGTATTTCCAGCCTGCATTTGATGGGGATTAGTCTGGGGGGCAATGCGGCTGTAATGGGGGCGGCATTCAACGACAAGTATCTTTTGCCAAGTGGTCGCAAGGTTTATAACTCTGTGACGGCAATTTGCCCGGTGATCAGCCTTCGTCCGACCCTGGATCATTTGTACGGGACTCAAGTGGTGGGTCGTGCCTTTTCGAAAATGACCAAAGAGCATTTCAAAGAGGCTCGTAACTATGTCACCGATGTTCCGGATCTGATCACTGACAACCATATTCCTTCCAGTCGCAAGGACATGGCCGATTACATCGGTTCATTGGCTTCCACGTCTTTGCAACGCCGCGGGATTGCCAGCACGACTCCTGCCTTCTTTAAAAGCAACAACTTCTGGAACTGGAAAGAGGAAGTCAAAACTCCGCTGATGGTATGGGCTTCCAAAGATGATTCCGTGGTGAACAACCGTATCAATGCGGAAGTGATGGAGCATGATGATCTGTACGAAAAATCGGCGAACGTCGGTGTGTTGAATCTGAAGTACGGCAACCATTGTGGGTTCTCGTCTTCTTACGGCGCCCAGGCTTCTGCAGCTGTTTTGCGCACGTTTGTTCTGACTCACAGTCCGGAGTTCGTGGACAGCTACAATACCAAGCAGGAAATGCCATGGACCTTTGGATTCAAAAAACTGGGTTCGCAGTACGAACATATCGGGCAAAGCTGGCACTTCTATTCCAATTCAAATCAGGTAAAAGTGGTCTTCCGTCTGTTCAACTGGAACGGCGGAAGTGACTGTGCTGACAAGGGCCCATGGTCCGGCAGTGGAACTTGCACCAGCACTCGCGAGTTCTGGGTGCCAGTTTCATCTTTGAGCAAGTTGGGCGCTCGCGTTCCCCGCACCGATGCTGAAGCGCAGGCTCTGACTCGGGAATTCAACACGAAAGTGGAATTCCGTATCAAAGGTCATCCGCTGAATGGTACATATAGCAGTGATTTCTATATGACATGGCGAAGCCACTTTGAGTAAATGGAGCCGCTTTGGGTAAAAAGATTCTGCTTACGGGCTTTGAACCCTTCTTGGGTGAACCCGTCAATCCCAGCCAAATCCTTCTTGAAAACATCAAGAGGGATTTGACGTTTAATGATCAGGTGCACACCTTGCTGCTGCCGGTGTCTTTTGCAAAAGCGCCGAGGCTTGTGGCCGCGGCCATGGCGATGCAGGACTATGATTGCGTACTGATGCTGGGACAAGCCGGTGGGCGCAAGAACATCTGCCTTGAGCGCGTGGGACTGAACTGGAATGAAACCGAAAAACCCGACGAGGACGGCAGCGCGCCGGTGCGCGGGACTATTTCTCCGCAGGCGCCACCAGCGCTCTTCACCACCGCGCCGGTGGAACAGTGGATGCAGATTCTAAAAGAGCACCAGATCCCGGTGGAGATATCCCTCAGTGCGGGGGGCTATGTCTGCAACAATGTTTACTTTAAAACTTTGCAGGTTCTGGGCTCTTCACCCGAAACGGAAGCGTGTTTTATTCATGTGCCTTATCTGCCTGAGCAGGCTGAGGGCAAACCCGACCGTCCCCCGGCTATGGAGCTGGAAACCATGCTGAAGGCCGTTAAATTGATTCTCAGCTCGATTTTACAAAGATCCTGATCGTTAGGATCCTAGACAAGAATTTTTGAACCTGGTGGCAGAGGCCGTCGTCTAAAGATTCAAAACAGGAGGAAACCATGAAGTTTAATCTGGTTTTGGCAGGAGCCCTCGTCGCGACAATGATGTCTACAAATGCCTGGGCTCGTTCCGAGGGGCGCGAGCATCACAAGAATGATGAAATTGCTCTGGAAAATCATTTCAGCCCGAAGAAAATGAAAGAGCTGAATTTGACTGAAGAGCAAAAGGAAAAACTCAAAGCCATTCGTGAAGCCGCAAAGGCTGAAAAGCAAAAATGCCGTGAGGACATGAGAGCGGCCCGGAAAGCTTTCAAGGAATCCCTGCGCAGCAATGCCTCAAAAGAAGCAGTGACCGCGGCTTATCAAAGTATGCTGGAAAAGAAGCAGCAATTATCCAAGGCTCGTTTGGACACCTTGTTGTCTGCTCGCGACGTTTTGACGGAAGAGCAGCGAGCTAAACTGTTCAGCCATGGGTCCAAGGGATCTGAGGAGTAGCGACTTTTGAGCTTTTCTGACGCCGCTGACTTTGCGAAGTTCTACGAGGCCCATGCACACAAAGTGCGGGGCCTTCTGTTTCGTTTGGTCGGAGAGTCCGCCTTGAGTGATTTGACACAGGAGTCATTCATGAAAGCCTGGGAACATCGTGGTAAGTTCCGTGCGGAGAGTGAAGCGTCCACCTGGCTGTACCGGATTGCTTATAACAGTGCGGTGGATCACCTGCGCAAAGCGGGGCGCAGAGAAGATGTCAGTCCAGAGCAGGTGGAGGAGAGTCTGGAAAAGAATCTTTCCCATCGTGAGCTGGTGGATCTGGCTTTGGGAACCCTGGATATGGATATGCGTGCCGTGGTGGTTCTGTTTTATCTGGAGGATCAGTCACTGAAAGAGATCGCTCGGGCTCTGGAGATCCCAGAGGGAACGGTGAAATCTCGTTTAAGTCTGGCTCGTCAGAAGATGAGTGACCTGCTGGCAAAGAAAGGAGTGAGTCTATGAATGATGATTCATTCAGAAATTTTCTTAAAGAAAACGCGACTCCGGTGCCGGACGCCCCTTTGGGCGAGTCTTCGCGGATCTGGCGTCACATTGAAGATCGCAAGCACCGTTGTCGTCGGGCGTGGTGGGTGCTTGTGCCTGCGATGGCGGCGACCCTGGCTTTGGTTGTTGCAGTGAAAACCCAGAAGCCTGTGGTGGTGGCAGGAGCGGAAGAGGATTATCTGTACCAGGAATGGAGTGAGTTTTCCAAAGAAGTTGATTCCGACTTTGATCAGGACATGGCCATCATGTTCAACGGCGAATAAAAAACGCGAACCCTTTGGGCTCGCGTTTGAGGATCTTTTGTTCTTTATCTTTTCTAGCGGATAGTTGAAAGAGCGCGTTTCAAAGCCTCTTCGTCCTTCACACCGACAAAGACCAGTTCTGCACGACGGTCCTGAGCTCGGATGCCTGTTGAGTCCGTTGCACCTTTACCCACAGCTTCCACGTTGGTGAAGCCATTTCTTTCCAGGATGTTTTTCACAGAGTCTGCACGGGCTTGAGAGATTCTTTGATTGACCTCGTCAGTGCCTGTGGCATCGGCGTAGCCGTGAATTTCAACTCTTTCAACCAAGTCTGGATTTTCATTCAGAACTTTGGCGACTTGTTGAAGTTTGCGGTTGTCAGCTCCGGAGATCGCATATTGGGAAGAACGGAACTGAATCGCGCTGCCCGCACCGGCAATCATATTCATGTTCACGTCTTTAAGTGCAGATCCGGCTTCAACAGCGGCGACGGGACGTGCCGGCTCCACTCTTTCCTGATAAGTGATGTCCTCTTGGACTTCTTCCATCACTGTGGGTTCCGCTGCGGCAGTGGATCGGACAGATGGTTTGTAAGCCCCTGGGTTCCAGCCGATTTGCAGGTCAACCATGTACATGCCGACTTGTTGTTCAGTGTTGTTCGTCAATGCCTGAGCGCGCACACCCAGACGGGCCAGCCAGCTTGGAGTCATGTTGAACTCTTTTAAGAGTTGCAAACCCACAAACTGCGCATCGGCTTGGTCTGCGGTGTAGTTTTCACCCTGGTTGAAAAGCTGATTTCCGACGACCCCGAATTGCCAGCGATTGTCAGAGACCCAGCGGGCAGCGAACTCTAACGCTCCATCTGTGATGGCAGTTTCGTTGGCAGTGCCAGAGGATTGACTGAACTGCTGGTTATTCACACCATAGCCCAGATCCATGACCCAGGGACTTTCCAAATACCAGGAACCCAGCAGTTTGATCGTGGAAGGGGTCCCTTCTGTTGCGCCATTGGTTTCGTATCCGGTGTAACCACCACCCAATCCCAGGAAGGGAAGAACTCCGCGGGGAGCCATCTGAGTCTCCTCTCTGGAAAATTCCAATGCACTCGTCGTTGCTGAGTCTTGGTTGGCCTGTGCCGTCAGACCGACACTAAGCAAAGCTGTTAGAATGATTGTTTTCATAGTCTTCTCCTTTTTTGTAGAACGTCTTCAGTATTTACCTTATGGGGAATGGGTCAATTTCTTGGAGGTCTGTAAGGGTGTTCTTTGTTGAGATAAATAAAAATCATTCTACTAAAAGTCGGGGGCTGGCTTACGAACATGTCATATACTGTTAATTTCGCGTATATGAGGTCTGAAGTCGGGACATGAGGTCTGCCCCACTAAATTAAGTTAAATATTGATCAAAGAAATACCGATAAATCAGGTATGAAGATTCACGGAACGTCACTTTTCTTCGCCCTCTTTGTTTTGTCTCAGATTGCGACAGCGTCCCCCAATTCGCTCACTTATCAAGGACGCATTCTGAAGGTGGATGGAACTCCGCTGGAATACAACAATGTCAGTTTTAGTTTTGAAGTCACAAGTCCTGACGGTCTGTGTGTGATTTACCGTGAGCAGGTCAATGGGATCAATCTTGCCAATTCCGGAGGGGTGTTTGACGTTCCTATCGGGAAGGGCACCAAGGGCTATCCGGCGGCTCCGACTTTCAAACTGCTGGATGCGTTTCAGAATTCCGGGACCTCTTTCACCTGTGACGGGGGCGCCACGTATTCTCCGGCCTTTGATGAGATCCGTCGTCTGCGTGTGCAGTTTCATGACGGCTCGGGCTGGAAGATGATTTCTCCGGACTCAGAGATCCGTTCGGTACCTTATGCGGGCTATTCTTATTCTGCAGCCAAGCTTGGCAGCAACACCGCGGCTGACTTCGTGCTGAAGTCTGTTTTGCCAACCTGTGGAGCCGGAACCTTCCTCAGCTATAATGGCACTAATTTTTCTTGTGCAGCGGTGGCAGGGGCCAGCGGTGGTACTGTGACAGATGTGACCTCCGGCAACGCTTACTTGACGGTGGTGAATGGAACTTCAACCCCGACTTTGACACTGAATGTGGGCACGGCCGCAAACACGGTCGCCGCAGGGAATGATTCACGCTTGTCGGATGCTCGGATCCCCACGGGCAGTGCCACGGGTGACCTGAGCGGCAACTACCCCAGCCCGACGGTGGCTAAACTTCAGGGCGTTGCTGTTGCTTCTGCGGCTCCGACCAGCGGGAACTTCCTGAAATACAACGGGGCTCAATGGACATCTTCTGCAATCGCGACCGGCGATGTCACGGGCTTGGCTGCGACACTGAGCGGGTATGTCACCCAGAGCTCCTTCAATACAGCCGTGGCGGATGCCGGATGCACGGCGGGGCAGACTATGTACTGGTCATCGGGCGTTGGCAAATTCCTGTGTCAGACGTTGAGTGATAGCAGTAAACTGGGAACGACCCTGACTTCTGCACAAGTCTTTGTGGGGAACGGATCCAATGTTGCAACCGGTGTGGCGATCAGTGGAGATCTTTCTTTGGCCAACACCGGGGCGGCCTCAGTGGTCGGTCTTCGTGGAAAAGCGATCAGCGCAACGGCGCCGACGGCGGCCGGCCAGGTCCTTCGTTATGATGGGACTTCAACCTACGTGCCGGCTTATCTGTCTTTGGCGGACATTCGTTCCTCGGTTACTGCCACCAATACAATGTTTCCGGCAACAAGCTGTACGTCTTCGCAGACACTGACGTGGTCTTCTTTGACCGATACGATGACATGTTCAAACATTGTTGTGTCGGCTTCAAACTTTGGTTCGCAGACGGCAAAAACATTCCTGGCGGCACCGAACGGGGGCAATGGGACTCCGTCATTCCGCACCATTGCGACTTCAGATCTTCCCACCAGCGGAGTGGGGGCGGGCACTTACAGATCTGTGACGGTGGATACCTATGGCCGCGTGACGGCGGCAACCAATCCGACGACGGCGGCGGGATATGGGTTGACGGATGTGTTTGTTAAGGACGGAAACTCTTTTGGTCAGGATGCCTTCATTGGAACCAATGATTATTTTGGCCTGGCCCTGAAGACCAACAATCAGTATCGACTTGTGATTGATCGGGATGGAAATGTCGGGGTTAATACGACCTCACCGTCGGCTCCGTTGCATGTGAATAGCAACGGAAGCGGAACTATTCTGGCCTCACGAATTTCCAATTCCAATAATGGCGCAGAGATCGCTTTCTATAAATCCCGCGGAACTGACGCCTCTCGTCTGGCTGTTCAAACCGGAGACCGCCTGATGGGGCTTTACGGACTAGGCGCTTATGATGGCACCAACTTTTCCAATAACTCCGGGGCCATTCAAATACTTGCTGCTGAAGATTTTACGGCGACTGCGCACGGAACCTCGATCGACTTCGGAACCACGGCAATCGGCGGTACGGTAAGGCAGACCCGAATGACAGTGAATCCGCAAGGCCTTGTGGGGATTGGAACAACCAACCCGATTGCGAAGCTTCATGTGGATGGAGCTGGCGACGGGGATGTTTCCCATTACCTGTTGAATACTGATGATACCAGTGCCAACTCCCGTGCTTTGTTCCTTTTGGGAACAGCGGCTACGGGAGCCCGGTATGGGTATATCTCCCACCAGGGGAGCAACTATTCAGGCATGGGATCTGCTGCCGCCTCCAAACCTCGAACGACTGTCGTTGCGGGTACAGATACAGGTGGCTTGAATCTTTACGCCAATCAACAGATTGGAATGTGGATCGGCGCTACGGAAGCCCTGAAGGTGAATACGAACGGCTATATTGGTATTGGGCCGGGAACTCCGCGCCAGCCTCTGGAAATCAACAAAGGCCATATTTTCCATACCGGGGGTGATTTGGTCCACTTCTTTAACAGTTATCATAACGGCACCCAACGTTATGCAGGCTATGGTGGTGGCAGTGCGTATGCTGGGGCCATCGGTTATTCCCCGACGACAGGAAGCATGTATTTTGCGACTTCATCGGCAGCGGGGGCGACGGATACGTCGGTCACTGGCAGTGCCAATCACATGACTATCGACAGAAATGGAAACGTGGGGATCGGAGCTACGGCGCCGTCTTATAAGTTGCACGTTGTTGGGACTGCGGGATTGAGCACGGGGACGGCCTGGACGAATGCTTCGGATCGTCGCTTGAAGGACATTCACGGCAACTATGAATATGGCCTGAACGAAATCCTTAAACTGCGAACCATTCGCTACAACTACAAAAAAGACAATGCTCTAAAACTTCCTTCTGATGTTCCAATGACAGGGTTTGTGGCCCAGGAGGTTCAACAAGTGATCCCGGATGCTGTGAAGACTCGCGCGGACGGCTATCTGGAATTGAATGTCGATCCGATTCATTGGGCTACGGTGAACGCGGTTCAGGAACTGTATGGACAGATCATGATTCTGCGTCAGGAAAATGAATCCGTGCGTAAAGAGAATGAAGAACTCAAAAAGCAGTTGCAGCAACAGGCCGCCGACCTGGAATTGATCAAAACCCGTTTGGGTATCAAATAGCATTGTGGTATGCTTCCGGGCATGCCACACATCAGAATGCGCGCCGTAAAAAAAGAACATGTTCAGGAACTCAGTGCCAGCCTTGCCAAGGATTTGGCGCCGGCGATGAAGACCGCTATTGATAATTTCACATTCGAACTGGTGCAGACACAGTTTTTCTCCTCCGGGCAGGAAACCGTTTCTTATCCGTTTGTGGAAGTGCTGTGGTTTGCCCGCTCTCAGGAGGTGCAGGATGAATGTGCCTCGATCATCACTCGACAGATTAAGAAGATCGGGCGGTATGAGGATGTTGTCGTGGTTTTCCAGGTGCTGTTGCAAGAGTCTTACTATGAAAATGGGATCCATTTCTAAGGCCTCGCTGTCAAATTTTTAGACACTCCTCGGGCCTTCGTTACAGGGCCCTCATTGAGCTTCGCAGGGTATTTCTTTCATAGGTCCTAATCTCAAACCCGGTTCTATTCGATTACAGGGTGCCAAAACCCATTCACGCTTCTTGCTTTAAGACTGGTTGCAATGAATGGAGATTATATGAAAGCTTCTTTAGTCGGAGTCGCAGCAGCGGTTCTTATGAGTGTTTTGGCCGGTTCCCCTGTTTCTGCCCAGGTTGCGGATGCTTCCGCCCAGGTGGTAAGCAAGAGCCAGTTGATCGTAGGCAAGCGTTACTATATTTCAGCTGATACGCTGAACGTGCGCTCCAGCAACTCCACCACAGCCAATAATGTTATTGGCAAGCTGTCCAAAAATGATTTGGTGGAAGTGTATGACGTCTTGAACGAGGCGACTCCACTGGTGCAGATCAAGATTATCAAGTCTTCCACTGTATCTCCTTATATCTCTTCTGACTTCTTTGTATCCAAAGACTATCTCAGCGAGCGTGAGCTGACGTTGCCAACATCTCGTTACTTCGTGGTTCAGAACATCGCGACGGAGAAAACTCGTATCTATGAGCGTTGCACGGCGACGCCAAACTGCCCGCATAAAATGGTGATGGAAACAGACATGGTTGTAGGGCGCCCGGAAGAGGGTGATGGTCAGGATGATAATGCCTATAAAACATGGGTTGGTCATGCCCGCATTTCTGAATGGGTGAAGTTCTATCAGGACGGTAAAGCCTTCTATCCTCGCTGGTACACCCCAGGTCAAAGCATCAAGGATATTCCAGATCCAGTAACAGACAGCATGAGCTTGTACATGGGTGCAAGAAAGTGGCTTCGTAAAAACGAGCAGGGCAAAACTTCCAACTATGGCGCGTTCGGTTGGTATGCTGCGAAGCTGACTCCGGCAGGTGAAAACGGTGGCGTGAACTATCAGTGGATCCACGGCACGATGGGCTGGGGTAAAGACGGTTCCAAGCCAATTGAAATCACTCGCATGAAGATGATCAACTTCTTCAGCAACCCGGGTTCCCATGGTTGCACGCGTTTGGAAAATCAGGCGGTGGCTTACATGAGACACCTTTTGGGCCCAGGCACGGACATCTACCGTGTATATGCTCGTGAAGCCTCCCGTGAAGCGGCTCCGTTCTCCAGATACCGTGATTCCCAGCGCCCTCTTCCTTGGGAATGGATGCTGTTGACGAACGGTGCAGCCCAGTCCAACGGTTTGACGGCGGATGCTGCGACGATTCGTGCTCAGGGTATCAGTGCGGTTCCGGGTGTGAATCTGATTGAGCGTGGTGTTTATCAGGTGAACCGTTATCCGACAGTGATGCCTTTGAACTATAGCAAGTCAGCGGCTTCTGGTTTGTCTGGTGACCGTTATGAGATCGATAAAAAGTTGAAGAAGGGCCAAGGCACCAACTTCCGTGGTTACTTCCTGGTTGATGAAGGTCGCTTCGTAAGCTACGCACACCCGAATTACAACGCAACAGGCGGTGCGGTTCGTGTGGGTGGTATGACTGACTTCACGAACTCTGTTCCAGAGTTCCTGCAGGCGGGTGCTGGTAACTATTATCCACCAGCGGTTATCAAATAAATTTCACCAAGCATGAGTGAATGAAAAGGCCGAAGGAAACTTCGGCCTTTTTTATTTGGCCCAACGCGCCTTTAGAATAATCTGTCTTGAAAATTGGGAAGCCTCAGTAAGAATAATGGGATGCTAAGAAAAACATCTCTTTCCATTGTGTGTCTTTCCGCAGTTCTCTCTTCCAGCGCGTATTCTGCGACTTTGCAAGAGGCCTATCAGTCCGCTTTGCAGAAAAATGAAACGGTCGGAGTTCAGAACGAACAAGTTCAACAAATTCGTGAGCGAGTGAAGCAGGTGCGCGGGGGCATGTTCCCGCAGATTTCTGCAAACGCCACCTATTTTATGCAGCCGGCACCGTCAGATCCGGTGGCTCGGCAGTTTTTCCCTGAACGACAAACAACGGTGGCCGTGACGGCGAATCAGGTTTTGTTCCGGGGCTTGCGTGAATTTGCAGCCGTTCGTCAGCAGAAAGACCTGGTTCAGTCCCAGGAAGAAATCCGCAATCAGGCGCTGATTCAGCTTTATCAGGATGTCACAAGTTCTTATCTGAACATTCTGACGCTGGAACAGGATCTGGACAATATTTCGGTACAGTTGAAAATCTATGATGAACGGGTGAAGGAACTTTCCTCACGTGTGCGCCGCGGGGAATCCAGTTCTTCGGATGCCCTG
Organism: Bdellovibrio sp. BIS2; assembly: GCF_055398295.1. Classification (NCBI taxonomy): domain Bacteria; kingdom Pseudomonadati; phylum Bdellovibrionota; class Bdellovibrionia; order Bdellovibrionales; family Pseudobdellovibrionaceae; genus Bdellovibrio; species Bdellovibrio sp. BIS2. The sequence goes on from NZ_AP035879.1 coordinate 842,203, forward strand.
ACTGCTCAGAGCAGCCAGGCGGCTTTGAATGCTGAACACGAGATCATCACGGGCAATCTGAAGATGGCCCGCGAGGCGTTCGCCTTTTTGACCGGCCTGCCAACGACCGAGCCTTTGACTGATCCGGAACTGGCCAAGTCCGTCAAGGTCGCTCCTTTGCAGTCTTATCTGGACAGGATTGAAAGCCGCTATGACGTGAAAGCGGCCCGCAGTCAGTACCAGGCCATGGAAGAGGAAGTCAGCATCGCCAAAGGGGCGCACTGGCCTTCATTGGACCTGACCGGAAATTACTATTTCAAAAGACCGGACGGTTATAGTGAGGACCTGAACTGGGATGTTCAGTTGAAACTGACCGTGCCGTTGTTTGAAGGCGGCACCACCCAGTCCCGCGTGCGCGAAGCGGCCTCCAAGCGGATCGAAGCGGATCTGTTGTTGTCGCGTTTGCGCCGGCAGGCTGATCAGGAGATTCGTGCTTATTATGAAAATTTCCAGACGCGCCTAAAGCAGGTTGAGGCTTTGGAAAAAGCCGGGGACTTGTCTGAGCGCAACTACAAAGTTTTGCAGAAAGACTATCGCCGCGGTCTGGCTCGAAACATCGACGTGCAGGTGGCCTTGACTGATTTCAGAATTGCGGCGCGCGCACTGGATCAGGCAAGATTTGCAGCACAAATGGAACTGGTGAAGCTGAAGGTGGCTTCGGCAGAAATTGAAGCTCCGAAAGTGAAGGAAGACTAAGATGACATTGTCTGATTTATCAATTCGCAGACCCGTCTTTGCCTGGATGCTGATGTTTGGTCTGATCGTCTTCGGGGCGATCAGTTTCATGCGCATGGGCGTGAGTGAACTTCCTGATGTCGACTTCCCGGTTATTTCCATTTCCGTGCGGTATGAAGGCGCGGCCCCTGAGGTGATGGAAGCCGATGTCATTGATCCGATCGAAGACGCCCTGATCAGTATCCAGGGTGTGAAGAATATTTCCTCCGTGGCGCGCAACAGTACCTCGGACATCACGGTCGAGTTTGATCTGGAGCGTGATATCGATGTGGCCTTCCAGGATGTTCAGGCCAAGATGTCCCAGATTCAGGACGCCTTGCCGCAGAACATGGATTCTCCGACAGTGATGAAGATCAATCCTGAGGATTTCCCGATCATGTGGCTGTCCCTTTCCAGCAACAAAATGCCGCTGGAGGAAATGATGGTCTTTGTGAAGGACTATGTCCGTGACCGTCTGACAACGGTGCCAGGGGTCGGAAATCTGTGGATGCCGGGTTACCTTGAGCCGAACATGCGCGTTTGGGTCCGCAATGAAGACCTGAACCGCTATGCGCTTTCCGTGATCGATGTGACCAACACTTTGCGAACGGAGCATGCTGAGCCTCCGGCAGGACGTGCGGAATACAATAAGACCGAGTACAGCTTACGCACTTTGGGGGAGGCAAAGACCATCGATCAGTTTAATAAGATCCTGGTGAACAGCCGCGGCGGAGGGCCGAACTATATGCCGATCCCCCTTGAAAAAGTGGTGGAGTTCAAAGAGGGCATGGTCGATGTGGTGCAGTTTGCTCGCGCCAATGGGAAAGCGGCCGTGGGGCTTGGGGTGGTTAAACAGCGCGGTTCCAATGCGGTGACCGTGGCGCACGCGGTGAAAGACCGTATTGCCGAAATTCAAAAGACCCTGCCGGAAGGTATGCAGATCGTTGTGAACTATGACGGCACAAAGTTCGTGGAAGAATCCGTGCATGAGCTGGTGCTGACTCTGATTCTTGCGGCGATTTTGACTTCCCTGGTGTGCTGGTTGTTCCTTGGTTCCTGGTCTTCGACGTTCAACGTCCTGTTGGCGATCCCCACGTCGGTTCTGGGAAGTTTTATCATTCTTTACTTTGCCGGCTTTACACTGAATATTTTCACTTTGATGGGTTTAAGTCTGGCGATTGGTATCGTTGTCGATGATGCCATCATGGTTCTGGAAAATATCATCCGGCATCTGGAAATGGGAAAAAGCAAACGTGAGGCTGCTTTGGTCGGCGCCCGGGAGATCACTTTCGCTGCCATGGCGGCGTCCGTGTCCCTGGTTGCGATCTTCCTGCCCATTGCTTTCATGGAGGGTCTGATCGGCCGCTTCCTGTTCCAGTTCGGCGTGACGATGAGCGCGGCGGTGATGATTTCCCTGCTGGAAGCCCTGACCCTGACGCCCATGCGAGCCTCTCAGTTCGTCGAATCTGGCGAGCGCACGACCCGCATCGGACGTGGATTTGAGCACATGTTTGATCGTCTTAAAAATGCCTACACCCGCAGTCTTGATGTGTCCCTGAACCATCGCTGGAAAGTGATCTTTGCCTCCTTGATCTTCTTTGTTTTGAGTTTTGGATCGGTGGCCTTCCTGAAAGGGGAGTTCCAGCCGGCCCAGGATCAAAGCTCTTTGATGATTCAAATCAGCAATCCTCCCAAATCTGCGATCTCTTTCACCGACGAGAAAGTGAAGATTATCGAGGATTTTCTGCTGAAAAGGTCCGAAGTCAGCTCCACGTTTGTGGCGGCGGGTGGATTCACAGGTGGTGAAGCGAATAATGCCATCATCTTTGTTGATATGAAGCCCAAAGGTCAGCGCGGCAAATCCGCTGAGAAAAACAAAGAGCTTAGCCAGCAGGAATTTATCGAGGTTGTGCGTGAGTATCTGAATAAAACCATCCCGGATTCAAAACCTCAGGTGCAGGATCCGTCAACCCAGGGGTTTGGGGGCGGGGGCGGTAAGGGCTTCCCGGTTGAGTTCAGCATTCAGGGCCCGGACTGGAACGAGCTGGGTAAATTCTCTGAACAGATCGTGGAAGAACTGAAGACCAGCAAGATCATGACCGATGTCAGCTCGGACTATCAGGCGGGCGCGCCGGAAGTGCAGATCATTCCCAACCGTCAAAAAGCGGCCGACCGGGGTGTCAGTGTCATTGCCATCGGTGAAGTGCTTAATGCAATGATGGGTGGAGTGGTTGTTGGAAGTTATGAAAAAGGCGGGCATCGCTACGATATTCGTGTGAAGATGCTTGAAAACGGCCGCAACCCACAAGAGCGCATTAAGGATTTGAAAGTCCGCAATAACCGTGGGGAACTTGTGCCGATCGCCTCGGTCGTTGACATCAAAGAGGCGTCTGTGGCTTCCAGCATTTCGCGCAAGAATCGCCAGCGTTCGATCATTATTTATGGAAATATCGGACCGGGACTCAGCCAGCAACAATCCGTGGACAAGGCTCAGGAAGTGGCTCGCAGGGTTTTGCCGGCGGAATATAAAGTTCTGCTGAGCGGATCTGCCGAAGAATTCCAGCAAAGCTTCATGAGTCTGATCTTTGCCCTGGTTCTGGGATTCATCGTGGCTTACATGATTTTGGCATCCCAGTTTAACAGCTTTATTGATCCGGTGACGGTGTTCATGGCTTTGCCGTTCAGCTTCTCGGGGGCCTTCCTGGCGCTGTTGATTGGTGGCCAGTCGTTGAATATTTTCAGCATGATCGGCTTGATTCTGTTGATGGGGATCGTGAAAAAGAACTCGATCCTGTTGGTGGATTTCACCAACCAGCGCCGGGATGCCGAAAAGATCCACGTACATCAGGCCCTGATCGAGGCGTGTCCGACTCGTCTGCGTCCGATTCTGATGACTTCTTTTGCGACCATTGCCGGGGCTGTGCCAGCAGCCATGAGTCTGGGGCCAGGTGCAGAAGCTCGTCAGCCGATGGCGATTGCGGTGATCGGCGGGGTGTTTGTTTCCACCTTCCTGACCCTTTACGTGGTGCCGTGTGTATACAGTCTTTTCGCCCGTTTCGACAGGCGGGAAACTTCTATGTGAACTGTCAGGTTGAGGGCCTTTCGTGCTTAAGCGACAATGAAGCTTAAACCCACGGAGGCCCTATGATAAGTCAGACGGAACTCTTAAGAAAGAAAAGTCACCCGGTTGATCAGGCCCTGGCACCGGAAGAAATCCAGCAGTATTTAAGAATTCTGGACGGCTGGACTTTGCAGGGTCTTCATATTGCCAAGTCCTTTGAATTTAAAAACTACTACCAAACAATCGCCTTTGTGAACGCCCTGGCTTTTATCGTGCACAACGAAGATCATCATCCCGATCTGGAAGTGGGCTACAATCGCTGTGTGGTGAAGTTCTATACCCATTCGGTGAATGAGGGGCTGGGTGGAATCTCAGAAAATGATTTCATCTGCGCCGCCAAAATCGATGCCCTGGCCGGAGTTCAGTTCGCGCCGATGTCGCATTGATTTTTATTTCAACAGCAACAAAAGCCCCTCTGCGTCCTGAGGGGCTTTGATCTTCAGATCATTGTCAAAGAAAACGAAGACATCCCGCACGCCACCGTTTGTCGCTGGCAGCATGGTGAGGCTGTCTTTGGGATTTTTGCCTTGTGCCCAGATTTTGATTCGCTGGGCCCACCAGCGAAGCTGCTCGGGCTCATAGCCTTTGTTATAAAAGGTTTCGTCACCATGCAGGCGCAGATAAAGAAAGTCGCTGGTGATGTCTTCCATATAGGGCCATTTGCCGGCGGTTTCGGCAAAGACCAGTGCCACATCATTATGGCGAAGGAGTTCTATGAATTCAGGATTTTCAAAGCTGTGATGACGGACCTCTATGGCATGCCGAATCGGCTTTTTAATCCCGATAATGTCCGGGGAGTATTCTGCAGAGAAACGTTCGGATTTTTTTGCTAGCTCCGCCGCATCTTCAAAGCTGCGGGGGAGCAGGTGGAAGAAATTTTCCAGACGCTCTGCTTTTTCCGGATTGAATACGAAACTGGGAGGCATTTGCCATAAAAAGACGCCCAGCTTTTCCCGCAGGTGCAGAACTCCTGAGGCGAAGAAGTTTGCCAGAGGCATTTCGACATCTTTCAGGCGGCTGATGTGAGTGATGTATTGCGGGCCTTTCACAGAAAAAACAAAATCATCCGGTGTCTCTGAATACCAGTGCAAATAGGTGGATGGTTTTTGATAAGAATAGAACGAGCCGTTGATTTCAATCGAGGACAAATGTCGGCTGGCATAAAATAGTTCTTTCTTCTGGGGAAGATCCTGGGGATAAAAGTTGTTTCGCCACGGTGGATACACCCAACCTGATGTGCCAATTCTGTATTCCATGGTCTCATTTTAGTTTGCGGAAATCCGTTTTTCATTCGGAACTTTCTTTGCGGCTGAAGATACAAAAATACCTAACCAGATTTCTTTGGATATTTTGATGGACTCTTCTTAATTCTATCCTCGTTGACGGTTGCCACTGGACTTTATCAGACTGACGTCACAAAAAAGGAGTTCTGTATGAAAACGATTCTGATGTTTTTGATCACGGCGTCCTCTTTAACAGCGGGTGCGAAGTTTTTGGAAAGTCACTATGGAAAATTAAGAACCAGTGGCCATGTGCACAGTTGTTCTTTCCACAACAGCACAGGTGGCACTCTGGACATGAAGTACGTTGTCTTTACGTTTGCGCCTCCGTCAGGGGATAGCGCTGATTATGATGTGCAAGAGCGTATCGATCAGGTGGTGGAGGCCGGAGACACGGCCAGCGCTTCTGTTCGTGAAGTGCGCGGTCGTCCATTGTGGTGCCGTTTCCTAGCAAGGTAAAGTCCAGGGGCGGATCCCGTAAAAAGGTCCGCCCTTTTTGTTAAAGTATTATGTGGCTTGAAGAACTCGCGTTTTTTCCAAAGCTTCTTGGCATATTTCGGATGTGATGGTTCCCAAGGTTTTGCTTCCATAGTTACCTATGGCGGGATTAACCAAAGGAGGTCCATTATGAAATTCAGACATTTGTTTATCGGTTTTCTTATCAGTGCAGTGGCCTGCACGACGCTTGCCAAGGGCGATGATCAATACTCCACGACAACCAAAGACACCACAACCAAAGCCACTGATCAGGGCATGAACGAGTCGGACACAACCCTGACCCGCAGTATTCGCGAAAAGATCAACAGCGATGGATCGGTATCGATGATGGGTAAAAATATCACCATCGTCAGTCAGAATGGCATGGTGACCTTAAAAGGCGCCGTGGCATCCCAGGAAGAAAAAAAGAAAATCAGCAGAATTGCCAATGAAGTTTCCGGTAACAAAGTCACGGACCAGATGACGGTCAGAAAATAGGAGTCACTATGGAAAAAGGTCATAATTCGGTTTTTGGTATCTTTAGAAATCGTGCACAACTTGAAAATTGTGTGGAACGTCTTAAAGCGGAAAACTTCCGTAACAGCGACATCTCAGTTTTGATGCCGCAGAAATCCGAGACGCGGGAATTCGCCCATGAAAAGGGAACGAAAGCTCCGGAAGGTGCAACAGTCGGAGCCGGCGCCGGGGCTGTCATCGGCGGAAGCCTGGGTTGGCTGGTGGGGGCCGGGGTGATTGCCACGATCCCTGCATTGGGACCTTTGGTCGCCGCAGGTCCTATCATGAGTGCCCTGGCGGGCCTTGGTGTCGGCGGAGCCGTAGGAGGTTTGGGGGGAGCTCTGGTGGGTATTGGGATTCCAGAGTACGAAGCCAAACGCTATGAGGGATACGTGAAAGAGGGAGGTATCCTGATTTCAGTCCACGTGGACGACGGTGACTGGGCGGACAAAGCCGAGCGTATTCTAAAAGAATCCGGCGGGGAGGATATTTCCAAAGCTGGTGAGGTTCGTGGGGATAAATCATCCCAACGCGATCTGCGGTCTCATCCGTAATCAGGTTTAAAGAAAAAAAGCCCCGGTTGGTCCGGGGCTTTTGCTTTTAGTGTATTGGACCTTCGTTGTTTCTTTCCGCCGCACGCAGAGAGGAAGTTGTCAAAAAAGACGGAGAGATGGAAGAGTGCGCGTCTTTGCCTTCCACCGCTGTTGCCTGACCCGGACCTGGCATCACCATATTTGCCAAGTACATCAAGTCTGAAAACATATTGGGGAATCGCGCCTGCATGGTGGCCGCGATCTTGGTGGGTAAGGACAATATCAGTTCGGCATCACCCCGAATGCATGCCTGAAAGATTCGCTGAGCGGCGGTGTCGGCACTGGTGCTGATCATGGGTAAAGAGGCCAGGATGGAAAACCAGGCGTACTCTTTTTGAACCTGACCTTTGAAGGTGGCATGATCGACGGATCCCGTACGCATGACATTGGGTGAGACCGTCGTGACATAGATACCTTTGGCTGCAAGCTCAGAGTGCAGGCCTCGGGAATATCCTACCAGGGCATGTTTTCCCACGCAGTAGGCGGCCCGGTGGGGAATGGGTATCAGGCCTCCGATCGAGGCAATGTTCACAATACGGCTGCCTTTGCTCATGAACGGCAGGCAGTTTTCGATGAAATGATAAGGACCCCAGAAGTGAACTGCCAAAGAGTCCTCATAGTCGGCTTCAGTGACATGTTCCAAGGGTGACGAAGAAATAATGCCGGCATTGTTGACCAGCACGTCGATCCTTCCGAAGGTGCGCACAACCTCTGCGACGGTCTGTTCAACATCCAGAGGGATGCGACAGTCGCAGACGAAGGTGTGAACCAAGGCTTCGGGGCTATCCATTTGCAAAATGTTCTGTGCCCGGCGCAGCTCATTACCGTCCCTCGCTGTCAGGGCCACGCTGGCGCCCGCGCGGCAGAATTCTTTGGCGATCAGAAGTCCCAAACCCCGCGAACCTCCAGACACCAGCACCACTGCTCCTTTGAAAGAACGTGATCGCAGTTGAGTTCTGATTTTGGAAAGCAGCAGGGCGGAAACAAAACCTGTGGCGAAACCCGTGATAATCTTTTTTGTCAGGCTCATAGGAGCTCCTTTTCTTCATCATAGGGGACGAAGGGGGGAGCTCAACGTGTAAGGTAGCAGAGGCTAGTAATAGTAAAGCAGGCGGGCTTCGCCCCGCTGAACAGAGTTTGTGTCTTCGCCGGAAAGGCGCAGGCTTAAGGACTTGTTCAGACTGAAGTTCACACCCAGTGTGTTTTGACGATACTCGTACTCAGCACCTTTGTAGTCGTAGCGATAGTAGCTTTCGGCAAAAAGTGCAAACCAGTCACGGTTCCAGCGGGCGCTGACCGACGGGCCCGCACCGATCTTCCACGTGTCACCAGCGAAGTCCGTGCTGGTTTGACCGGTGGCACGCAACCAAAGACTGAGATCCAGATCACTCCAGTAAGTCTTGGTGATGCCAGAACCTCCACTCAGTTCAGTCCAGCGGCAAAGAGAAGTGCACCCGTTTTCGTACCCGCGCTCGACGGAAACTTTCAGGCGCCAGGAAAAGCCCTGATTAAATGCATCGACCGGTGAAAGGGAAATGACTTCGTACAAGGTGGCTTTGTCCAGTGCAACTTCATCAGAGTCGGGATTAAAGCTGAAACTGAAAGCGCCCATGGTGATTTCGGCAGTGGGAGGATAGCCCTTTTTGGGATCCAGCAGATCATGCAGCGAAAGTTTTGCATCAATCAGATAGAAACGGTCTGAATTCCACTCACGGTATCCCAGTCCCCAGCGCCGCGACCCTTGAGCATCGTGAGGGGCCTCATTCCAAGGGGCAGGCACGGTCAGAGGTTTAGATGCGCCCCCGAGTTCGGCACGAGCCAGCAGAATGTCCTTTTTAAACAGGTAAGCGCCTTGTTTGCGCAAAATTTCTTTTGGATATCTGAAATCCAGATAGTCCATGGCTGCATCCAGAGTGTCGCGCTTTTGCTGGGTTTCAAGACCTGCGATCAATTGGGGCAAAGATTCGGTCTTCGCAAAATGGCGAATGCGTTCTTGTTCCACGGATCCCAGCTTTTTATAGCGGGTGTCGAACGTTGCGCGGATGGAAGGACGATAATGGATGTTCTTTACCAGGTCCTTTTGTTCATACAGTGTTCCGACGGTGTCAGCAGGCATCACCTGGGCCTTGAGGTCTTTGGTGAGTTCCAGCGAAGGTCGGGCGGCTTCCAGCAGCGCCAGAATACGGTACGAACAATTTTCTTTGAAATAGTGATAATTGAACTCGGCACTGATCAGTTCCCAGATATTGGCGACGATCAACTGAACTTCCTCGGGCGTGAAGTTTAGGTCATATTCCCACAAGTCACGGGATTCGAAGTCGTTGTATTCACGAACCTTGTAGTAATACGGATTGATATCAAAGGTGCCGGGCATCAGCCCTGAAACACCAAGGAATGAATAGATAAAAGGATTGTCCGAAACCTTCACCGCAGCATAACCGACACCATAGTCAGAAAGCTCATAGCGTTCGCCGTCACGGGCCGAAGCACTTTTATTGATGCGCAGGAAAGTGTGCCCGAATGCGGAAGCAGGATTGTTCAGATAGTAAGACGAGAAAACATAGGTCAAAGACTGCGGCTGAAGAATTTCGATGAATCTTTCATAGCGTTCACAAGGCACGGAAGGCAGTTTTTGTCCGCTGATTTTTTCAAGCCAGAGCTTTCGGGCGGGGAAGACACAGGCCGCGGATTCATTGAACTGGCCATCTTTGGATTTGATTTTCTTTTCCGGATCCAGAAGGGCCGAGATGGTGGCCTGCAATTCCAGAGCGGGGTTGGTTTTTCCTTCAGGATGCAGGAAAAACGCGGGATTTTCAGCCGGACTGGTGTAGCCGCCGAAAGTGTTCTTATCGTATTGTAGAAGTCGCAACCATTGGATGTTGTCGCCCCATTTTTCAGTGGAGGCGCGAGAGGACAGATCACCGGTTGCCAGAGCCAGCGAAGAGATGGTCAGTGAAAAAAGCAAAAGCCCCATTTTCATGAGGCTTTTGTTGCAGAAACTCAAAGTCATTAGCCTTGGCAAGATTGAGCCAAAGTAACGATTTTTTCAGAAGAGTTCACGCCTGGAGCGTAGATCTCTTTGTAGTTCTGTTGAAGAGTGCCGTTGAATTTGGAATCACAGCCCAACATGTTGTTCAAAGTGGACAGAGTCTCACCTTGGCCACGAGCAATGTCGTTTTCCAAAGCTACAGAGTTGGATTCGATGAAAGAGTTTACTTCAGCTTTGGCAAAAAGACCTTTACCGCAGTTGGAAGTACCGGAAGTGATACCGAAAGTTTGAACACCAGTACCGTTCAAAGTTGCAGCGATAACTTGCATCGCGCCTTCTTCGTTACCGAAAACCAAGGAACCCAGACCGCAACCTGCAACGCCATAAACGCCATTGCCTTTAAGACCGGAAGCAGCTTGTACAGATACAGCAGAACCCAAAACAGCCAATGCTACGATGAATGATTTCACGTAATCCCCTTTATTAGTCGATCCGACTTTATTGTCGAAGTCCTAAAAATTATGAAAAACGAAGTGAGACTTGGCAAGGATTCATCAGGCGCAGCCAGATAAACTTGGTGTTATTGACCCCGAAGTCTGGATTTGCTCAAAAAACAGGCTAAAAAAGGACGTCCGCATAGTCATCTGACAAATGCTTTTTTACCTCCTGAATAAAAATCTTCACATTGATGTTCTGTTTGTGGCGCAGTGGGGTGACAGCCCAGATGTCTTTGCGACCTTCGCTGAAGTTTTCAAGCAAAGAAATCAGACGGCCTTTTTTGATGTCTTCAAATGCATAGGACCCCGGAAGTCTGGCGACGCCCAGTCCCGATAGCGCCGCTTTTTGCAACACACGCGGATTGTTGCATTTGAAATTTCCTTTTACCGGAACTTGAAAAGATTTTCCCCGTTTGCGGAAGCTCCACGATGATCTTTCTCCGATGCAGTTGTGTTTTGCCAGATCCTCGGGATCTTTCAGGGCTGGGGACGCGCTAAGGTAAGCTTTGGAGGCGACCACGTATTCAACTCGTGAAGCAATTTTAGTGGCCAGCAAAGAGGAGTTTTCCAGATGCCCGATACGAATGGCCACATCGAATTTTTCTTCAATCAGATCCACCACGCGGCTTGAAAAATCCAGTTCGATTTTCAGATCGGGATAACGCTTGGCCATGTCAATCACCACGGGGGCGATATAATCCTCGCCAAAGATGCCGGCAAGGGTGACGCGCAGGACACCGCGGGGAGTGTCTGACAGATCCAGGATTTCTTTTTTTGCCGAATCCAGATTTTGCAGTGATTGGCGGCAGGTTTCCAGAAAACGTTCGCCGACACTGGTCAGTTGGACTTTACGGGTGGACCGGACAAACAGGGCCACTCCAAGGTCTGATTCCAGCTGGCTGATGGTTTTGCTGATATGGGACTTGGAAACACCCAAGGCCTGAGCCGCGGCGGAAAAGCTTCCGGAGTCGGCGATTTTGACGAAAGCTATGATTCCCTGCAACGATCTTATTGTTTCCATAAAGAAACAGTATTGTTCCTTTCGTTGCCTAGTCAAGCGGGGGTTGGGAAATTATAATTCCTTCTTATTAACTAAGGAGAATTACATGAAAATCAAAGCCGCAGTTGCCTGGAAAGCCGGAGCCCCATTGTCTATCGAAGAGGTCGATCTGGAAGGACCTAAAATGGGCGAGGTTCTAATCAAGGTTGTTGCTACGGGCGTATGCCATACAGACGCTTTCACATTGTCTGGTGCGGATCCAGAGGGCTTGTTCCCGGTGATTCTTGGTCATGAAGGTGGCGGCATCGTTGAGGAAGTCGGCGAGGGTGTGACGACTTTGAAAAAAGGCGATCATGTGATTCCGCTTTATACTCCAGAGTGCAAAGAGTGCAAATTCTGTCTGTCTGGAAAAACCAATTTGTGTGTGCGCATCCGTGCGACTCAAGGCAAAGGCCTGATGCCGGATGGGACATCCCGTTTCTCTAAAGACGGCAAAATGATTCATCACTATATGGGTTGCTCCACATTCGCGGAATACACGGTTGTTCCGGAAATCGCTTTGGCGAAAGTCAATCCTGCAGCCCCTTTGGATAAAGTGTGCCTGCTGGGTTGCGGGGTCACCACCGGGATCGGCGCTGTTTTGAACACGGCAAAAGTGGAAAAAGGTGCGACGGTTGCCGTCTTTGGTTTGGGCGGCATTGGTCTGTCTGTGATCCAAGGAGCAAAAATGGCCGGAGCTTCCCGTATCATCGCGATCGACATCAACGATGCGAAATGGGAAATGGCGCAGAAGTTCGGCGCTACGGACTTTGTAAACCCGAAAAAACATGACAAGCCAATTCAGCAGGTGATCGTTGAGATGACTGAATGGGGCGTGGACTATTCCTTCGAGTGCGTGGGTAATACCCAGTTGATGCGTGCGGCTTTGGAGTGTGCACACCGTGGCTGGGGCCAGTCCATCGTGATTGGTGTTGCTGGTGCTGGTCAGGAGATTTCAACTCGTCCGTTCCAGTTGGTGACGGGTCGTGTGTGGAAGGGCTCTGCTTTTGGTGGGGTTAAGGGCCGTACGGAGCTTCCAGGTTATGTGGAGCAATACATGTCCGGTGAAATCAACATCGACGACATGGTGACATTCACAATGCCACTTGAAGATATCAATAAAGCCTTTGATTATATGCATGAAGGAAAAAGCATCCGTTCTGTCATCAAGATGTAGAACGGGCGGGGGATCCATGAATCTGACACCTTTAAAAACGCATAAAACATTCCAGGGACTGACGCAGTTCTGGGAGCACGATTCTGCTGTGACTAAAACCAAGATGAAGTTTTCAACTTTCATCCCCGAGGGCAAAGTCAAAGGCTGCGTGATCTGGCTTTCCGGTCTGACCTGTACGGATGAAAACTTCATCACCAAGGCCGGAGCGCAAAAGTATCTGGCAGAACACCAACTGATGGTGATCTGCCCGGACACCTCACCACGGGGCCTGCAGCTTCCCGGAGAGCACGACAGCTATGACTTCGGTTCTGGCGCGGGTTTTTATGTGGATGCGACAGTGGATGGTTATAAAGACCACTACAAGATGTACAGCTATGTGAATGAAGAGCTTTATTCCCTGATTCAGAAACAGTTCGCAGTTTCTGCTGAGCATATTTCCGTCATGGGGCATTCTATGGGTGGGCACGGTGCTTTGGTTCTGGGGCTGCGCAATCCTGGGAAGTATCGTTCTGTTTCGGCATTTTCACCGATAGTGAATCCGGTTCAGTGTCCTTGGGGACAAAAAGCCTTCGCAGGATATCTGGGAACAGACACCAGTGCATGGTCCCAGTATGATGCCACAGAATTGGTAAATAGCGGTGCCCGTCATCCGGCGAAAATCCTGATTGATCAGGGGACGCAAGATGAGTTTTTGCAAAAAGGCCAGCTGCTGACTCAGAACTTTGAAGGTGCCTGTAAAACTGCGGGACAGCCTTACGAAGTGAACTATCGTGAGCAGTACGATCACAGCTATTACTTCATTGCGACTTTCATTGAAAGTCACATCAAGTTTCACGCAAGTTTCTAGAATAAAGAGGCCGGTTTCCCGGCCACTTTATTTTTCGGCTGAAGCTGATTACCAGCATCGATGGTGGCAAGTGGACGGAGCGCCTCCCGCATTAACACACTCTTCAATGCACTCTTTGAGGAAGTCTCTGCCCCTGAAGCTTCGGGGGATCTGCTTTGAACCGACGTCCTTTGGAGAGCAGAAAATGTAGTCTCCGGCCCATCCGTCACCGGTGGAGCAGATATAGTGATTGCCGTATTCATCGCACGCGCTTTCTGTGTAACTACATACATATTTTGCAGCTTGGGCTGGCAGGGCTGACATTAGTAACAGTCCAAATATTAAGACATATTTCATGGTTATTTCCTTTCCTGACGGGTTCTGCCGCTAAATTAGTCATATTTATTGTTGAATAAAAGTTCATTAAAGTTATATATAGTTAACTTATGGATATAGGACGAGTTCGTTACTTCCAGGTATTTGCAGAGACTGGTTCCTTGGTAAAGGCGTCAGAGGTGTTGCACGTGTCGCAGCCGGCCTTGTCCAAGGCGTTGCGCTTGCTGGAGCAAGAGGTGGGCACAAAGCTGCTGGAACCCGAAGGACGGGGATTGCGCCTGACTCCGGCGGGCCAGCGTTTTAAAAATGAAACAGCAGGTCTGCTGGATCAATGGTTGAAAATTCCGGAAAATCTTCTTCGTTCCGATTCGGAGAAAGTTCCGTATCGCCTGGGTTCTTTTGAGGTGTTCACCACTTATTTCCTGAGTCACCTGCTGAAGTCGGTCGATCTTGGGCCGCTGGAGCTGCACGAATACCGGCCCGGTCGCCTGGAACAGGCCATCGCGGAGGGAGTCGTGGATATCGGTATTACGTATGCGCCCATCCCGAAAGCCGGAGTGGACTTTACCGAGGTCACAAAAATTAAAATGGGAATTTTTGGTCTGAAGAAGTTCAAAGGCCTGAATTGGAGTGAGCTTCCGTTTGTTGTGCCCCTGCTGCCGACACAAGGCACGCCATCCAAGGTGCAGGGTTTGGATGGCTGGCCCGATCATGAATACACTCGCCAAATTCTTTACCGCGTCACCATGATGGAATCGGCGATGGAGTTGTGCAGGCAGGGGCTGTGTGTGGCCTATCTGCCAGAGTTTGTGGTCAACCTGCATAACAAGGCGCTGCTTCCGGATTATCGTTTGGTCGAGATGGATTCACCGCTTTCCCAAAAAGACCGAAAGCAGAGTGTGTTTTTAATTCAGCGAAAGAACAATCCGGAAAGCACGTTGTACCGACAGATCGCCAAGAGTCTGCGTAACTTGGGATAGCGGATCAGAGTGGCTCTGGTCCAGCGTAGGGCTGTGGCGAAAGCGTCGGAGCAATCCGGAAGTCTTTTGGCAGTTCACCGGTCAGACTTTGCAGGAAGGCTTTGATCAGGCTGACTTGCTCGTCCGTCAGATCTTTATTGAGCTGAAGTTTGCCCATCCAGCGAATTGCAGTTTCCAGATCCTGTGCCGAGGCATCGTGGAAGTAAGGGGCTGTTTCGTTGATGTTACGAAGCGACGGCACTTTGAAGACATAAAGGTCTTCATCTTTCTTGCTGATCTCCTGGCGTCCTTTGTCCGGATTTTTTGACTTGGTAAGATTCCAGTAGTTTTGATAAACCCCGAATTTTTGCATGGTTCTTCCTCCCACAGCGGTGCCGTTGTGGCAGGAGGCGCATCCAACAGTTATAAATTCGTTCAGGCCCTTTTTGGCCTGATTGGACAGGGCCTTGATGTCGCCTTCCAGGAACTGATCAAAGGGTGCCCGGGTGGTTAAAGAGCGCTGATAAGACCCCAGTGCTGCGGCGGCATTTTCAAGAGTTAATGGATTATCCGATCCCGGGAAGGCGTCCTTGAACAACGGTTGGTAACCAGCCAGTTCCAATCTTTTAAGGGCCTCTTTTTCCGAAGAGTTTCCAAAGCTTAAATGTGTTGTGAACGAACGCAGGGCCTGGTCTTCGATGCTTGTTCTGTCGTTGCGCCAATGCACGATGTCTTGATATTTCAGATTCAGGATCGATTGGGCGTTGCGCGCCCCTTTGTTGTTATTAAATCCCGCAGATTGAGGCAGTCGGTCCGTACTGTAAAACTGAGGTTGGTGACAGCGAACGCAAGTTGTGCTGCCATCCTTGGAAAGTCTGTAGTCAAAAAAGATTTTTCTGCCCAGCTTTATTTGGGCGGCAGTGACTTTGTCAGGAGCCGCTGTTTTCGCCGGAATGATTCCAAAAAGTGCCTTTGCGGTTTTCGCAAGCTCCTTGTCCGTGCCGAAAGCCACCTTGGGGATCGTCAGGAAAATTCCACAGGCTGCCATTGACAAGGTTAAGAACCGTATACGAGCTGTTTTCAAGAGGCCTCCTTTATCAATTGATATCTGCTGTTTCTATCTGGTCCCAATATTCGCGCAAATCTAGCTCGACTTCGAGCTTTCTAAGGGCGGCAAACATTCCCCCAAGCTTGCGGTGCAAGAAGATCAGCTTGTGTGGCGGTGGAGAATACTTGAGGCTTTGCACAAGCTGTCGGGAAAGCCGGGCATTTTCTTTCGCGAATTTGTCATTTTTAAAGTCGAACTTTTGGCCATTGGCATTTTGGAAGAATGGACTCATACCAAGTTTTAAAAGTTCAACGAACACCATTTTCGCATCTTCAGACTCGCGTGAATCCAGCAGTCCAAACTCAACCGCTGTTTGCACGATCTTTTCCGGTGAGGTGCTGCGAATAGAATGAAGAAGCTCGACATAGTTTTTTCTGAATTCCGGAGGATAGCGCCGGGAGGCGCCAAAGTCGAGGGCTACGACTTCCAACTCGGGGACTTGCCGGATCAGGAAATTTCCAGGATTGGGATCCGTTTGCACGAAGCCCCACACAAAAAATTCCATGACATAAAGCTCTAACAGGGCCTTGGCAATGATCTCACGTTTTTCGACCGGGGGACGGGTGTCGATCCACTCTTTAAGTGTGAGGCCCTGTTCGTAAGTCAGACACAGGACTTTGTTTGTGCTAAGGTGATGCAGGGGCTTTGGTGTTCTGATTCTGGCGTACTTCCAGGCGTGGGAATCAAAGAGCTCTGTAAAGTTTGAAAGGGCCTGGGCCTCGTTCAGATAGTTTACTTCCTGCCGCAGAACTTCTTCAATTTCCACAAAGAGATGTTCAAGATTCATACTTCTGCCAGTCAACAGGCAGAGAGTGGACATCAGTCTTTTCAGGGCTTTTATGTCATTTTCAATTGATTGTTCAAGATGCGGGTACTGAGCTTTGATAACAACTGGATTGCCTGAGACGCTCGCCTTATATACCTGCCCCATGCTGGCCGCTGCGAACGGCCTATAGTTTATGTTCTGCAGCAGTCGAAGCTGGTCTTGAGTCAATTCGGCTTTAAGTACCTGAGCAAGATCCAGTTCGGGGCTTTCAAAAGCTTGGTTTTGCAGTTGCGATAAAATTTGAATCGCTTCGGGAGGGAAGTAGTCATCCAGATCAAGGCTTAAGAGCTGACCGGCCTTCATGGCGGCACCCCGGAGGTTTCCCAGAGTCTCTGTAAGAATTTTGGCCTGCTCGATCCTGGATTGAATGTCGCCGGAGGAGAGTTCCTTCAGGCCGATCTTAGTGGCCATTTTGGCCAGTTCAAACGTCCGTTTGAATTGACTGTTAAAGATGGATCCCATGCCGGGCTCTCCTGTTGAATATTGACTTTCAATATGGTTCATACTACTATGAACTAAATTGGAGTTCAAGATGGAAAAGCTAAAAAGCGAGTCTCAATCTGGAATCACCGTTTATTACGATGGCCTTTGCCACCTGTGTTCGCGTGAGATAACTCATTATAAGAAACTCAAAGGGGCCGATCGTATAACATTTATTGACATCACCTCTTCGGACTTTGATGCGATTTCAGAAGGCCTGGATCCATACAAAATTCATAAGAGTCTTCATGTTCGAGATTCTGAGGGTCATATCGTTACAGGGGTTGAAGCCTTTATTGTGATTTGGACTCAGTTGGAAAGTTTGAAAAAGATTGTTCCTTTGGCTTCATGTGCTCCGGTAAAAAAGACACTGGAGGCAGGCTACTTCTTGTTTGCAAAAGTCCGGCCGTTGCTGCCGAGGAAGGAATGTTCTGACAGCCCTTATTGCCAAACCTAAGCGGCTTTAGAGAGGCGGGAAAGGGTCGGATGGGAATTTCAAAAGAGCTGAAAAAGAAGTTTGCCGGTTTCTCTGAAGAAGATCGCGCCAGACTTGTTCGCATGGGCTGGGAGGATCGCACGACTTTTGAGGTGATTGCCGTGCAGTTTGGGCTGTCGCCCAATGAGTTCGTTCACTTCATGAGATCAGTGCTGTCAGGGAATGCGTTCAGCCGCTGGAGGCGGCGTGTGTTTGAACAAGGGCGGCTGAAGAACGAAAAAAAACGGGGATTCAAGATCACCCGTTTTAAGTGTTCAAGACAGTCTGTGGATGGAATTACGAAAGGCTGGAAGTAGTCCTATTTTTCAGCTTTCAGTGCTTCTTCCGTCCAGCAAGCCAGGGATTCTTCGTCACTTTGTCCGATAATAAAATTCAGGGCAAATTGCGCTAAAGTGATCATCTGTCCAAGCTCTTCGACACGGTCGGATTGAATCAGCGATTCCTGCTCGCCTCTTTTTTCGTGGATCTTGTGGAGTGTCCCGAATTTTTCTTGCGCGGTCGCGATGATTTTTGCTTCTCTCTCTTTAAGAATGTCTTTGATCACTGGGATGACATTCGGGGCCGCCGAGTATCGTTTTGTTTTCTTTCCATCTTCTGTCATCAGGATGAGGCCATAGGCTTCCAGCTCGGAAAGGGCCGGGCTGATAAGAGCTTTAGAAACGCCCAGTCTTTGAGTCAGTTCGGCGCCACTAAGGCTGGTCTTTGACAAAAAGACCTGAGTCCAAATTTGGCCGTGAATTCTGCGAAAGCCCCAATAGCGGATAAAGTCCCCAACAGACTCTGACAAGTCGCGGAGTTTGTTAATTTCGGCAGTGCTGGTGGGGATGCTGTTTTTTTGGTCTGCTTTTTTCATTTAGTTCATGCTACCATGAACCATATAAGGCAGCAAGATTTTGAGGAGAGTTTGTTATGAGCAAGTATCCAATGTTCTTCAAAGCAAGGGCCGAAAGCTTGTCGGGAATTCAGACACCGTGGGATTCCAAAGCGATGTCAGTAGATGCCGGTCTTCAGATGGCAATACCCGCAGAATTTGAAGGGCCCGGGAGCGGATTCAGCCCTGAGGATCTTTATGTCATGGCGCTGCAGAATTGTTTTGTGGCCACTTTTAAAGTGTTCGCTGAAAAATCAAGACTGGCCTATGAAAGTCTTCGGGTGGAATCAGAACTGACCGTGGATCGGGATGAGGCAGGGCGACCGTGGATGGCCCGTTGCGTTTTTGCTGTGTATCTTGAGGGCTGTGTGCAGATTGAAAATGCCAAAAGAATCCTGGCGAAGACATCCGAAAACTGCATGATTCTGAATTCAGTCAAGACTGAGAAGGTGTTTGAATTTCATGTGTCTTAGAGAGTTCCCGCCAGTTAGGCCAGCTTTTGGAATTCTTGCCTTAAGACCTCGCGGAACCAGGCTTTCAGGGGATCTTTATGAGTCAAAGAATGCCAGATCATGCGAATCTCAATCTTGGGTATGTCGACGGGGCATTTTTGTACCTGCACCGGGAAGTGTTCAGCATACTTCTTGAGTAGCTGTGAAGGGGCTGTCAGCACCAAATCCGTTGATGCCACTGTCCACGCAAGTCCGGTAAAACTGTAAGATCCAAATGCAATATGACGTTCCAGAGTTTTGCCATTCACACGTTTGCGCAGGCCATCTTTGAAATCCCCCTGCAGCGTGATCAGGGCATGGTCGCACTCGTAAAACTGTGCCGCTTTCAGTGTTCCCTGGATGATGGGATGATTCTTACGATAGGCTGTTGAAAAGCCATCCTCGTAAACCTTCACCTGATAAAAGCCTTCAGGAAGATTTTTGTAGAACCCGGCGATGGCAAGATCATACACTCCGCTTTCAAGTTCTGACTTGGGAAGGTCGCCGCCCGTGGGGCGGAAAGAGATCTGTAAACCCGGTGCTTCATTTTTCAGTCTTTTTAACAAGGCCGGAGCCAGAATCACTTCCACCATATCTGTGGTGGCGATACTGATGCGGTCCTGGGCTTTCTTGGGGTCGAACTTTTCGGACTGCTGGGCCAGCGCACGGGCCTGCTGGGTGAACGCCTCAACAGAAGCACGCATGTTCATAGCCGTCTGGGTGGCCGACATTCCCTTGGGAACGCGAACAAATAAAGGATCATTGAAGTGATCACGCAGTTTGGAAAGGGCGTGGCTGGCGGCGGATTGACTCATGTTCAGCTCTTCGGCTGTTTTTGAGATGTTCGACGTCCGGTACAGGCTTTCAATGATAAATAACAGGTTTAAATCCAGGCCAGGTTTCATAGTAATTATGATTATTTCAGATAGCCATTATGAAAGCTATGAAATTGATAGATTAGGCTGAAACGGGCATCCTTGAGGCTGTAACAAAGGAGATCACTTATGAAAGCTCTGGCAACTATTCTGGCTGTAGTGGGACTGTCGGTCGGCGCCCAGGCCAAGGAAGAGGGTAAAACCATGAAAAAGGCATTGATTGTTGTGACAAACCATAACGTAAAAGGCAGCACGGGCCAACAAACGGGCTGGTATCTGTCGGAAGTGACGCATATTTATTATCCGTTGATCAAAGCCGGATATAAAGTGGACTTCGCCAGCCCCAAAGGAGGAGTGGCCACGATGGACGAATCCAGCCTTGATTTGAAGGATCCTGATAACAAGAAGTTCGTGGAAGACAAGAAGTTGATGTCGCAAATGCAGAACACTTTGGCGGTGAGCAAGGTCCATTCAAAAGACTATCAGTTGATTCACTTTGCCGGGGGGCACGGGGCCATGTGGGACTTTGCAAACTCGCCTGATATGGACAAGCTGACGGCAGCTATCTATGAAAACGGCGGTATTGTTTCGGCGGTCTGCCACGGGCCTGCGGCCCTGGTGAACGTGAAACTTTCCAATGGTGATTATTTGGTGAAAGGCAAAGATGTCAGTGCCTTCACGGACGCTGAAGAAAACGAAGTAGGCCTTAGCAAAGTGGTGCCTTTCATGCTGGAATCCACTTTGCGTGAACGAGGCGCAACAATGCATCCGGTAAAAAACTGGAATTCGCAGGCGATTGTTTCTGAAAGACTGGTGACGGGTCAGAATCCTCAGTCGGGACACGCGGTCGCGAAGAAGCTTGTAGAACTGTCCAAGACGTTAAAATAGTGTCTTTGTCATGCCCCGGTGTTAAGATCGGGGCATGAAGCCACTTGAAACTATTGTATTGCTGCCGGGATTTTTGTGTGATGAGCGCCTGTGGGCCCCGCTGGTCCCGGTTTTTTCCGAACGCTACAACGTTCGCGTGGTGGATCTGAAGCATCCTGAGAACCTGGAAGCGATGATTGAAGAAGTGGGAAAGACGGCCGACAAAGTTTTTCATCTGGTCGGTTTTTCCATGGGCGGGTATATCGCCGAAACTTTTGCGACCCGTTTTCCTGAACGAGTTCTGTCTTTGTCCCTGGTGGCTGCCAGCGTTGGTGCCTTGTCGGAAAAAACACGGGCGGCCCGCCTGAAGATGGTGGGCCTTTTAAGACGTGGAAAGTACAACGGCATCTCGGAAAAAGAGATGGACCGTTACATCCACCCCGATTTTCTGAAGGACCTGCAAGTGGTAGGCCCCATCATGCAGATGAGTGCGGATTTTTCCTCTGAACAGTATATCAACCAAACCTTGGCCACTGTGGACCGGATCGACCAAGGCGCGGCCTTGCAAGAACTGTCGTTCCCGGTTCTGATCGTGGCGGCGGCCAATGACCGGGTGGTGCCGTTGGAGTCTTTGAAGAATCGTCATGCCCAGATAACACGCTCCAAGTTCCAGATCATTGATCATTGCGGGCATTATGTGCCGTTGGAACAACCTGCCGAACTGGGTAAAGCCGTTCTGGATTTTGTCGGTGGTCAGTGGTGAAGCAAACGTGGGGCATCATTGGATTGGGTTGGCTGGGGCAGAAGCTTGCTGAACACTTAAGTCAAAAAGGCATCGAAAACTGGGGCACCCGCAGTCAGGATTTTGACTGGGGTTGTGATGATTTTCCGAATAAATCCTGTGACGTACTTTTCCTGAACACACCTCCGCTGGTGCAAATCAATCCTGAAGACTTCGTTGCCAAAATTCCGACAGGGGACTATCGCCGGATTATTTTTATCAGCTCGATTTCAGTGTATGGCGGCCAAGCCGGCAGCATCACCGAACAAACACCGGCGATGCCCACCACGGACAGCGCACGTTGGTTGGTGGCCGTGGAAACGCTTTTAGGTCAGAAGTTCTCGGGCCCACTGACGGTGATTCGTCCCGGCGGCTTGATTGGTGGTGACCGGCACCCTGCCAAAAGTTTGTCGCAAAGCCAGCGGCCTTGCGCTGGGAATTCAGCCGTGAATCTGATTCACCGTGACGATCTGGTGCAGATCATCTGGGCGGCGGCTCAGGCAGAATCCGCTTTGCCTGTTATTAATGCTGTGACGCCATTTCATCCCGTAAAAAAAGAATACTATGGCGAGTGGACGGCCGCGCGAGGAATGGCTCCAATTTTATTTACTGACGTACAAGAGCCTTCCAAGGTTGTGGGCTCGGATGTTCTTGCCAAGATTTATCCAGGTTGGCTTCGTCCGCGTTTGGACTGATGGGTTTTTCAGCAGCACTGCCGATAGATTTGGCAGTTCCGTGTTTTTATTAGCGATGACATCAGAGGCGTGGTAAAGGGATTGCCTCTTATGCATCATGATGTTTCTCTGACGGATGACCAAAATATACGCAAAGATTTGTTCTTTGCCTCGTCGAACCTGCTGAAGAAAATCCGTCAGCTTGAAAAAGACCACACGGATTTTCTGCTCTGGGATCAAATCCTGTATCAAGACTGGTACAATCTGACGTTCCGAGACGAACTTCAAGCCGGCGAGCTGCTTGAAAACCGTCATAAGGTTCTGACTACCTTCCAAGTGCATTTGAAATACGTCGCCAACACCTCGAATGTTCCTTTGGAGCGTGCCTACTGCATGCTGAAAGAGGAGGAAAGCCAGTACCAGGCCGGCGATGATGTGTGGAAGTTTGTTATCGACAAACTAAGAAAGAATCGCTTCGACACCGCGACCAGAAGTTCCGCTGTCGCCGGGGAGCCGCTGCCGATTCCTGAAGATGGACCGGCCGTTAATTTTGCTGAAATTTTCTTTAAGGACGATTCCGCACTGAGCGGTCTTAGACGTCGTGCGCGCTCGGTGTATCACTATCTGAATGATATTGACGATGGCATGATGGCCCGTCATCTGTCCGTTCCAATGGCGGGATATCAGTTGTTTAAAGAAACCTTTCAGATTGCGATGAAGTGCGGCGATTGGAAATTATTGGGGCGTTTGTGGAAGGCGGCTGATCCCGCTTACCAGCAAAGATACCTGCGCAATATGCCGGTCCATTTAAAAGACTTCCTTCAGCAGATCATTGCTGAAAATGCCAGTGAAGAAGCTCTTGAAAAAGAACAGGCCGAAGCCGAAAGTCTGCTTCGCACCACCTATCGTAAACTGGCGCGCCTGCTTCACCCGGACAAGCAGATCGGTGTTTCGAAAGAGCATCAGGATTGGGCTTCCATCAAATGGCAGCGTGTGCAAGCGGCATACAAAGCCCAGGACCATGACGCCTTGAAACGCATTGAACTTTTATGCATGGCCGAGCTGGGGCAGCTCAATGACTTGACCACCGATGAAATCTATCAAAGTTCTTTGGTCTTGAATGAAGAGTACGAAACTCTCAAGAAGAATTTGAAGGCCTGTCGCAAGCATCCGGCGTGGAAGTTTTCCAGCCGCCGCAGTTATGAGACACTCAAAAAACAAGCCCGTCTTGAGCTGGAAAAGCGCTTTGGTCCCCTCGAGGCGGAAGTGCACATGCTGGAAAGCCTGTTGAAAATGCTTTCCGCCGCCGAGATGCAGGCCGTTCACTAAAGCTATTTTGAATCCGACAGCATTTTAATCAGCGGGGCCTGGCTGACTTGAATCAGGCCACGCTGGGGACGGTCGATATCAAGCACCAGTCCTATTACCAATGAAAACAGCACCGACAAGATACCGACATTGAAAAGTGATGCTTTTCTGGTCCCTTCCAGGAATCCCAAAGAGCCAATTCCGATGAACGCAATAATGATCAGGATAATATACACCAGTTCGGGAGTCCGGCTGGCGGTGGCATGGTGGCGTTCGCTGCCGATATCAAAAACTTCATTCATGGCACTGATGTTCAGGGCTGTGACCGGATCCTTGTGCTTATTTGCAGCCTTAACAATGACTTTCCATATTTTTTGCTGAAGCTCGTCAGTTTGGGCAACGATCTGTCGGCTTTTTTCCGTGTCAGTTTTGATATTATGAAAATCAATACGGACTTTCACATACTCATGGAGCAAGGCTTTTATGGGCTGTCCAAATTCTGCGGGCAGAAGGTCGGCCCTTAAAAAAGAAGTTCCAATCGCATTGGCTTCCTGAACAACCAGATTTCGGCGCCCATCATATCGGATGACCGACATGGAAAAGGTGAATCCGAGGACCAGAGCCAGCAATCCCAATATTGTCGTGGGAACGAAGCTTGATGGGGATTCCTTTTCAAAAGAAGCTTGGTCTTTAATCATTTTTCGGGTTGTCCAGCCGATGAAGGCCGAAGTAATCATCAATAGGGCCAAAACCAGTACGACGACGGCCAAATTCTGTTGATATAGGAAATTCATCTGCATTTAGTGCCCCTGTCAGAATTAGCTTAGGTTAGCCGGGTTTTGCCAGGATCGGTATTTTTCGCATCTTGTGTTTTAACGCCTTCTGGCCTGAGAATAAGGGGGTGCTGCTTGAATCCAAGCCCCTGGAATTAATAAAAATTTCGCATTTTTGGGGAGGAAGGGGATTCTTCTTGCGGAATTCTCTTGGTACTGGCTTATTACCGTCCATGCAAACACAAAGCTTCAAACGTCCTGAACTGTTACTTCCCGTGGGTACCAAAGAGATGGCTATGGCCGCCATCCACAATGGGGCTGATGCCATCTTCATGGGTGTACCGGGTTTCAATGCCCGCGGGCGAAGCTATGATTTCCAAATCGAGGAAGTCAAAGAGATCATCGACACCTGCCATCTTTACGGCGTGAAGGTGAATCTGGCCTTCAATATTCTGATCTTCCAAAACGAACTGCACAAGGCAGCCGAGACTCTGGAAAAAATCCTTCCGCTAAAACCGGATGCCTTCATCGTACAGGATCTGGGCTTGGTCCGTCTGATCCGTCAGATGGCTCCGAATCAGCGCGTGCACGGTTCCACGCAGATGAGCATCAGCAATGCCGAAGCCATCACCTGGCTTGATGATCTGGGCATTCAGCGCTTCGTGTTGGCGCGTGAAAACTCCATTAAAGAAATTCATTCGATCAAACAAAACACTGACAAAGAAATCGAAGTCTTCGTGCATGGCGCACTTTGTGTGAGCTATTCCGGTCAGTGTTTCACATCCGAAGGCATCGGTGGCCGTTCCGCCAACCGTGGCCAGTGCGCGCAAAGCTGCCGCTTCAACTACGAAATGTATGTCGACGAAGAAAAGCGCGATCTGGGCGGAAAGTCCTTCCTGGTGTCCCCGCAGGACCTTTGCGGCATCAATGAAGTCCCAAGCCTGCTTGAAGCGGGTGTGGACTGCTTCAAGGTCGAAGGACGTCTGAAAACGCCTGAGTACGTCGCGACGGCGGCTCGCAGTTTTGATCAGGCGATTGAGTCGGCGCAAAATCATCAGGCCCTGATGAATCCGGTGCTGCTGAAAAAACAAATGGCCACGGCATTTTCCCGTGGCTTCTTCAGCGGTTGGTTCCACGGGGTGAATCACCAGAAACTGGTGGAAGGCACGTTCAGCGCCCACCGTGGATTTGAATTCGGTAAAGTCGTTCGTGTTAAGGACAGTTCTTTGGAAGTCGAACTGACCGAAGAAAACATCCAGCAGGGACTGAAGGCCGACTTCATCCAGGCCGGTGACGGTGTGTTGTGGGTTTATCAGGACCGCAACGGACAAAGTGCTGAAAAAGGCGGATTTGTTTTCGCCGTCAAATCCCTGAACACGCGCCGCTTTGAATTGGAATTTTCTCGTGACATCAACATGAGTGAGCACTTCATGGGTGCTCGTGTGTTCTACAATCACGACAAGGACCTGAAGCGGGACGTGGCTTTGAGTGTGGAAGACAAGGAAAGAAAGAAGCGTCTTCCGGTGTCTATTCATGCGGAGGCGTCTTTGGGGCAGCCTTTGAAGGTAACATACACAGATGGTCGTTACACCGTTTCTGCAACGTCTGCAAATGTCTGTGAGCCTGCGAAATCCAAGGGTTTGAACTCTTTGGACTTGCGTGAAGAGCTGTTTGCCTTGATGGGTAGCCCGTTCCGCGGGCATGAGTTCACTTGCGAACTGGATGCTTCCACGCCGCTATTCCTGCCGGCTCGTCAGGTGAAGGAGCTTCGTCAGCAACTGGTGAAAGAACTGACGGATCTGCGCATTCAAAATGGCGCGGCTCCGGAAGTGCTGACCGCCTTGGCGGTTGGTGAATGGATTGAAGGCAACAAGACGGCTGAAAAAGCTGTGCCGGGTGCTAAGCTGAACCTGCTTCTGCGTGAAAAAGGGCAGGTGGAAGACTTCGTGAACGCCATCAAGTCCGGTGAGTTGACCACCACGGGTTTGAATCTGGTGATCCTGGATTTCGAGTTCGGTTTGGATTTTGAGCCCAGCTTGAAGCTGCTGAAAGAAAACGGCATCAAGGTGGGTATTGCCACCACCCGTATTTTGAAACCGAATGAACACCGCAACGTGAAGCATCTGTTCAATTTGAATCCGGATGCGATCCTTGCCAGAAACCTGGGTGCGGTTCAGTGGCTGCAGGCCAATAACTATCAGGGCCAGATCCTGGGTGACTTCAGCTTGAACGTGACGAACCACCTGACGGCGCAATACCTGTTGAACAAAGGTCTTCACAGCCTGTGCCTGGGCTATGACTTAAACAACGTGCAGGTCAGTGAGCTGATTCAAGCCGGTCAAGCCGCGCAATTTGAAGTGACGGCTTACCAGTACATGCCAAGCTTCCACATGGAGCACTGTGTGTTCGCGGCGTTCCTAAGCAAAGGCTCCAGCTTCAAGGACTGTGGCAAGCCTTGTGAAAAGCACCAGGTGAAACTGAAAGACCAGTTCGGCAACTGGCACCAGATCAAGCCGGATCAGGAATGCCGTAATACCATGTACAACGGAACGTCCCAGTCGGCGGCCCGCTATGTGAAGGAATGGGAATCTTTGGGCTTGGGTTATATCCGCTATGAAGCCTTGAAAGAGCGTCACTCTGAGCTGATCACCAAGATTCAGGGGCATTTGGATTTCATCAGCGGTAAAAAAGATCTGGAATCTTTGATCAAGGATCTGGGGAACGTAGAAAGCTACGGTCTTTCTGAAAGCCACTTCCAGAGAGAAAAAGAATACCAAAGCCGCAAGAAGTAATAAAAAAGGGAGTCAGAAGACTCCCTTTTTTTATTCAAATTTCGAGCGAAGATACTTTTCGTATTCCCGAAGGACCGAGTTCATGACCCCTTTAAGCAGTTCATCCATCGCCGGGTCCTGACCTTGTTTCCCGTCCATATTGACGAAGTCTTTTAAGATCTGTTCTTCACGTTCGGCATTGAAGAAGGGCTGGCCTTCCTGCTGCTTGATCTTCCACACGGCCATGGTCAAATCACGGCGGCGCAGTAAAAGCGCATGCATTTCTTTGTGAACCTGATCAATTTCCTGACGAAGACTTTGGATTGTTTCCATAGATAAAAGACCTTCTTGGTTAGTCCAGACGGAACAGGGCAAACTTCAGATAACGAAGCTCTTCCATGGCCAAAGGGTAGGGGTGATCCACCGGCTGACCGCCAATATAAACCAGCGTGGCCTTCTTGCGGGCGCGGGAAAAGGCTTCCTGGCAGATATCCATAAACTCTTTGGTCGAGATATGGCTGGAGCAGGAACTCGCCGCAAACAGGCCTTCAGGGTTCACCAGTTTGATGGAGTTGGAGAACACCTTGGTGTAAGCGGCCTTGGCTTGCTCGACCGATTTTTCATTCGGGGCAAAGCTAGGCGGGTCGGTGATCACGATGTCGTACTTTTTCTTGTCGGTGTTCAACTGCTCGAGATAGGCAAAGGCATCGGTCGCCACATCATGGTGAACTGTCTTAAGGTCGTTGATTTCGAAATTGCGGGCCACGGCCTGAATAGCGACTTTGGCGATATCCACACTGGTGACTTCTTTGGCGCCACCTTTGGCGGCAAAGATGGAAAAGCCGCCAGTATAGCTGAACAGATTCAGCACCGTTTTGTCTTTGGCAAAGTGCTGAATCATTTTGCGGTTGTCGCGTTGATCCAGGAAGAAACCGGTCTTGGCAGCATCACGGATGTTCGAGGCAAAGAGAACGCCATTTTCCAGGAACTGAACTTCCGGCGCCAGGGTTCCCACAATATTGACGCCTTTTTCTTCGGCGTCATTACGGCGCTTCAGGTACACGCACTTTACCTGAGGGAAGGCTTCCTGGATTTTTTCGGCAATGGCCGGGGCATTCCAGGTCTTTTCCATGATCGGGTGATCGTGTTTGATCACGGCCGTGTCGTTGTAAACGTCCACGATCAGGCCCGGAAGGCCGTCGCCTTCGCCGTTAATCAGGCGGAAGGAATTGGTGACTGACAGGTCGAAGGTTTTGCGAATCTCAACAGCCTTGCGCCACTGGCTTTCAAAGTAAAGTTCCAGGGTGCGCTTCATGTTGTTGCGGCGGAAGATGGGCTCTTCAGCCAAAACCAGAACTCGGAAACGCAACTGAGTATCGCCCTGCCAGATACCCAACGCCAGGGCTTCGCCCTTATAATTTAGCATATGAATTCCGGACTTCAGGTTGCGGCTGGGATCAAAACAGTTGGCGAAAAGCCAGCGATGACCTTGTTTTAAGTGCTTGGTCACGTCACGTTTTAGCTCGATGGTTTCAATGGTGTTTTCAAATGTGACGGCAGCAGAAGTCATAGTTCGGGGTCTCCAAAGCGAGGGCTCTTTTTATGCTAAATCGCCCCTCTTCGCAAGGTGTTAGCAGGGGCTTTGCCGGGGGCACAGAAGGGGGGTGGCAAATTTACAGGCCGGACCTTCTATTTGACTCCCAGATCAATCTCAACGACTCTGGCGCCTTCAAATTTCGCTCTTAAAACGGAGTATTCCATGGCGCAAAAAAACGGCACCCCCAAGGCTGCATCCACCGTGCTTGATCAGAAGTTCTGGCAGAACTTCGCCAAGAACCATTGGGAGAAAAAGCCCCTGGTCGCCCGCAATGTGAAATCCGGCCTGCTGGAGATGACGGATGCTGAGATCTTTGAGCTGTTGGTCAGCTACAGTGACCGTTGCCGCGAAATGAATGATCCTGAAGGATTGAAGTTTTTCATTGAGGGCGTGAAGGCTGATCCGGAAGAAGTTTTGCAGCTGCTTCCCGAAAAGTCCGACAAGTCCTTGTTGGGCTATCACAAACGCATGAACGCCCAGTTCCCGGATTACTGCCTGGTCTGCGATGAGCTTTTGCAGGTGAATCTGAAAAAGCAGCATCTGTTGCAGGACTTTACCGACGATCTTTTCCGTCATGTGGGTTTTCCGAATCGTTTTTCTGAAATCGGCCTTTATCTGGGGAATTATCGCAAGACTCCGTTCGGAGTTCATGTGGACTCCTGCGGGGTCTTCAGCTTCCCGGTGGCGGGTGTGAAAAGATTCCGTCTGTGGCCTGCAGCTTACGGCGATGAACATCCGGAGCTGGATCGTACGTTCAATTATGAAAAGCACAAGAAGCATTCCCAGCTTGTCGAAGTCGGTCCGGGGGACATGACGTACTGGCCGTCTTCAGAGTGGCATATCGCTGAATCTGACGGCTCTTTCAGCGCGACCTGGAGTCTGGGCGTGTGGGTGGATCAGACCCACGGGGATATGTTTGGGACAGCATTGAAGAATTTGGTTGATGCGAAGCTGGGCTCAGCGGGGTTGAAAGTCACAACACCCTTTAAGACGTTGCATGACAAGTCCGGTGAAGTCGGGGGGCTGCCCAAGATTTATCAGGACTCTTTGAAAGCGTTGAAGTCTCTGAGTGCCGCCGAACTGGAAGAGGCGTTCTTGAAATCCTGGATGAAGCACATTTCGCTGCAAGGGTTTAAGACCGTGCCGGTGTCTGAGGTGACTGTGACTATGAAATCATCTGTGCAGCTTCGCAGTGTTCGTTCGCCGGTGTTGTGGCTGCAGGGGCTGGCAAATAAGAAGCAATTCAGTCTGAGCTATGGTGGGGTGCTGGTTGAAAGCTCTTCTGCCGGGTTGTTGAAGCTTGTGAAGGACTTGAATGCGGGGCAGGTCTGTGTTCCCGCTCAATACCTGAAAGGCAACGGAGCGAAGGCGGACCTTCGCTTGTTGCAAGAGCTGGCAGATGCCGGGGGATTTGTCTGTTTGTAATCTAATAATTGCGGGGGTCTTCGCAAAGGAAGACTCTGACAGGTTTTTGTCCGTTTTGTCCTGATGCAACGATTATGTGGTCTTTCAGCTCTTTCATATTTTTGGGTGTGTATTTTGGATTCATGATAGAGAAGTAGATCCCTCCTTCGTCGCATGTGGCATATTCGTTAGGAGCCCCTTGAAAGACGGGATAGTTTATCAGGCGGCTGACCAGGAACGGAACCTCATTTCTGCCGTTAAGGACTATCAGTTGACCGTTGTTGAATGTAGGCACTTCAAGGTCGGTGGATTCATTTTCGCAAAATTCGGGCATGTAAAGATCGGTCATAGAGCCAAAGACAATATCTGTAAAAACATGTTTGTTTGAATCCATAATCAGATCGTTCTCTAGGTTTTGAGACATTTTTGCGTGTTGCTCGATAAAACTGGCATTGTCTTTGTTTTCATCTGCAAACCAGGAGCCTTTGTTGCAAACATAGAATGGATAGGACTTCCCCTGTACCGTCAGGTCTGGAATTCTTGGAACTCCAAATGTGAATTTGTTGTCGCCTCCAAAGTAGCTGCCGTACAAAGCATAGATATCCGAGTAGTCCCGGATCGACAGCAATTGTCCCTTTGCTGGTATCCAGTCACTTAATTCGTCTTTGCAGCGTTGATTCTGTGGGCAGCGGGAATATTCCGAGTCCTTAAATGCACGAACTTCTCCAAGGCGGCAGGCGAAGGCAGAAGTGCTGGTCAGAATCAGTGTTGCAGTCAGTGTGCGGCAGATCCATTGAGTGAGTTTCATTTTTTTCTCCGTGTTGGTTGTTATGCGAATTACTAAAGCAGGGAGTGGGCCAAGATTTTTTAGACTGTACCGCCCGTATATTTGAGATGGTTGCCGACTTGCCGGGAACCCGACATGGCACATTGCCGGTCTGCCAGCAGGTGCCGGGAACTTGGCGGGCATTTGAAAACGCTTTGAGGTGCAAATGACGCATGTTGGATAGGGGCTAAATTTAGTCCTATTGCGCAAAAAGCAGGCAGCTTAGCCTGATTTTCCCATGACAGAGGCTTCGGGCGGGTTTAAATTCTTCGGGATAGCTAAATCGACAATCTTTGAAAGGAACCAGCTTATGAAAGCTCCTGTTCGTGTAGCAGTTACCGGCGCTGCCGGCCAAATCGGTTATGCACTTCTTTTCCGTATCGCCAGCGGTGCGATGTTGGGTGCAGACCAACCAGTGATCCTTCAACTTCTAGAGATCCCAGACGAAAAAGCTCAAAAAGCGCTGAAAGGCGTGATGATGGAGCTTGAGGACTGCGCGTTCCCTCTATTGCACTCTATGATCGCTACTGGTGATCCAGCAGTTGCATTCAAAGACGCTGATGTGGCCCTTCTTGTTGGTGCACGTCCTCGTGGCCCAGGTATGGAACGTAAAGATCTTCTGACTGCAAACGGTCAGATCTTCACTGTACAAGGTGAAGCGATCGGTAAATACGCTAATCCAAATGTAAAAGTTCTGGTTGTTGGTAACCCGGCAAACACAAACGCCTACATCGCGATGAAATCTGCGATGAAACACGGTCGCGTAAAAGCGAAAAACTTCACAGCAATGCTTCGTTTGGACCACAACCGTGCATTGTCTCAGTTGGCGACTAAAACCGGCAAACCAGTTGCTTCTTTCAAAAAAGTGGCAGTATGGGGTAACCACAGCCCAACGATGTACCCGGACGTTCGTTTCGCGACTGCTGACGGTGCAAAAGTTCCTGAGTTGTTGAAACTGGGTACGGCTGAAGGTGATGCTTGGAACAAAGACACGTTCATCCCGACAGTGGGTAAACGTGGTGCTGCGATCATCGAAGCTCGTGGTTTGTCTTCTGCAGCTTCTGCGGCTTCCGCAGCTGTTGATCACATCCGTGACTGGTGGTTGGGCACGAACGGGGAGTGGGTTACTATGGGTATCCCTTCTGATGGCTCTTATGACATCCCAGAAGGCATCATGTACGGCTTCCCAGTGACTTGCAAAAACGGCGAATACGAGATCGTAAAAGGTCTTGAGATCGACGCTTTCTCTCGCGAGAAAATGAACAACACACTGAAAGAATTGAACGAAGAAAAAGACGCTGTTGCTTCTATGCTTTAATTCTTAATTCAAATATTGAATTGAAAAAGGCCGGTGAAAACCGGCCTTTTTTTATATTTCCACTTTGGCGCCCAGGGCTTCAATCAGAACCAGAGCTTCCGGAAATGAAAAATGAGCATCTTTGATTTTTGTGAACTTGGGATCGATGAAGTAGTCACGGGCCCCTCGGAAGTCGGCTTTTTCAATGTTGGCATTGGTGAACGATGTCCCGGCCAGAGAGGATCCAGCAAGGCTGACCTTGGAAAGGTTGGCACCGGCAAAATCAGATTCACGAATCATGCAATTGACGAAGCCTGATCCGCGCAGGTCCACGCCTTGAAAACTTGTGTAATCCAGTTTGCATCCGCTGAAGGTATAACCACCATTCTTGCGCACTTCGGTCCAATTGGTGCCCATCAGGTTGCAGTCTTCAAATACGACCCCGCGAAATGCGACGTTCATCAAAGAGCAGTTGGCAAAGTTACAGCTGACAAACTTGCAGTCCAGGAAAAGAGAGCTTTTCAGGTTAAGCTCTGTGAAATCCATCTTGGTGAACTCAAATCCGGAAATTTCTGTGTCCGGGTTGCTCAACATTTGCAGCATCTGATCTTCGGTGGCTTGGATGTATTTCATTTCTTCTCCCTTTGTTAGGACGCTAGCATCGTTGTCGGTGCGAATTGAAATGTTTTTGTCGAGGGCGAACGGCGGTGTTGAAAGCGCGGGGCTACCTTGAAGGAGTCAAATTGCAACTACTTTAGAATCGACAAAATAGGGTCCAAGACGTGAGATTTTGCCCCGGGTGTTTATGCCGTAATCCAAAACTGAAAATAGCTGAAGGGCGGCCCCTTGGCGTGCGCGTAAAGAGCTAAAAAATAGTTTTCCCAGAGGGGGATTTAACGCCTAGCGGTTGAAGTTGAATTGCTCTGGCTCGCCGATTTCAGTCGTGGGCCATGGGGCGAACCAATCCATTTCGGAAGTTTCTTGTTGTCGGCGCTTAAAATTTTACAAATCCGGCTGGTATTTGATCATCTTCAGGAAAGTAGTTGCAAATTGATGTGCATCTCCAGGCCAGCGGGCAGAAAGATAGTTTCCATCCTGGACAACAAATCCACGATCGAGGTTCGACGAACTGTCTCTGAAAAGAGGTGTCGGGCCTTTTAAGAAATGTTTCGGCGAAGCCAGCGCAGCCGTCACTTCGCTTTCCACTGATTGGGAATAGGTTCGATAGTAGTTCCCAATCCAAGTGCAAGTCAGAACCCAGGCCACCATTTCCTGAGAGGCCAGAAGGGCGGTGGTTTTTCGACCATAAAGGACACTTCGCCCATCTTGGCGTTGGCTTCTGGCGGCCAGGACAACTCCGTGGCAAATGGCGCCGACGGGTTTGTTCATTTCAAAAAAATGGCTGACAGTTTTTTGCAGCAGCGATGATTCAAGATACTCTTTCATTCCCTGTGCATGGCCACCGGGCAGCAGCAGTCCCTGGAACTGATCAGGAGATATTTCGTCCCATTTTATGGGGTGATGAAACTCTTCGGCTTGGGTCAGTTCTTGATATGCTTTCAGGGCATTTTTATCTGCAGCAAGAAGCGGTGCCAGCGGGCCAAGGCGGGAGCCAGTCAACATGTGTTGATCGCAAACGGCTTCATTTCCGGTGGGGGTTGCAAAGACAACTTTTACTTGGCCGTCATTCAGGATTTTCCAGGGAATGGCCACCTCGGTCGGGTCGAAGTCTTTGCTGGGCAGAGGGATAAGTACTTTCTTTTGCATGAAGGCAGTCTAAGAGGGGAGCATACCGCGGTCACTGTTTTGCGATGGGAATGGGGGCTTGCGCCATGGCTGCATTGGACTTTGTGTGTCCGCAGAAGAATCGGGAGCGAGTTTTTTAAATGAAAAAGGGAGTTTCCGGATAACCAAAACTCCCTGGTGCGGATGGGCTTAAAACTTAGAAATTTGATCAACGTATTCTGGATGATCAATGAATGGATTGCGATTGCCTTGAATTCTTTCAATGGCATTGTTGCGCTCCACTTCCGCCTGATCCACGGGATCAAGTTTGTTCCAGCGGCGCAGGGTTGCTTCCTGTGCAGCTGGGATTGGGAAGTCATAGCGAACCGCGAAGTAGAAGATCGCTCTGGCAACATTGCCTTTGTGTTTTACAGGTGGTTCAAACACCAGCTCACGGTCGCCGCCGCTGCCCAGTTTGGATTCTGTGTCGATGTCATGTCTTTCTTCATCAAAACACTTCGGTATGTTTTTAATTGTGCCCACGTCCCCAAATGCGAAATTGCCGCGCATGGAATTGGCTCTGGAATCAGACGGGTAAAGGTGGTGCAGGTCTGCTTTGCCGACATTGAAATAGTGTCGTCCTTTGAACCAGGATTGAGCGACTGTGTGTTCAACGTTGATAATCGTGGAAGCAGGTTCTTTTCCTGGGCCGACGCCGTTTCCTAGATGGGTTTTGCCATAAGGTGTGGAGCAATAGACTTCATCGATGGCATAAGAGCCGTCGGTCATTCGGATCAGAGCGACGTTGCCAAGCAGTTCTACTTGGGCTTTGTCGTAAGAAATTGGATCGTGCTTGGAAGTGACTTCTTTTTTAAGATCGCCGCGAAGATCGGCTTTGGCTACGATTGAAGTTAAAAGAAGTACAGATGACAACAATAATAATGAACGGCCCACAGTTCCCCCCTTGTAGACATTTCACGAGTATCAAAGGGGTGCGGACGTTTCAATCTTGAAAGGTTGGATGTCTTCGTGCGGCGAGCTATCTAAACGAATTCCTGACAAAAGAGTTAAGTCATTATGATCTTGAAATATATGAGGTTTCGTATTGTCGTAAGTCGTAATGTGGTTCAGGTTGCGCTCTCACATGCATTAAATAGTAGGGAGCCTGCCTCATGCGTTCTTTTCTCATTGCGGTTGTTATTTTCTTTGCGACAACCTTCGCCCATGCAGAAACTTTCGTGGAATTTATCGTCGTCGGCAAGGTATGGCCCGAGCACAAATGGGGTCATGTTTCCTTGCGTGTGAAAGATGCAGAAACAGACCTGGTTTTTGATTTTGGTCGTTATGGTCGAATGTGGGGCCTGTTTAATTCACAGGGTGAAGCTATTTTGCGTGTCTGGAACAACGCGCATAGTCATCTAGATGCGCAAAGAGAAGGGAATCCATCTACTCGTGCGATCCGTTTTCAGGCAACCTCGGCCCAGGCTCAGGAAGTGTTAAAGTATTTTGAAGGTCTTACGGCTGCAAAGCTTTACCATCGTTCTGCAGGTGCGGATTGGTACCATATCAGCAGCACGGTTTTTCATCCCATTAATAATAACTGTGTCACTATGGCGATCAGAGGGTTTATGAGGGGTTTACCCGCTATAAACGTCAATCGGAGCTCTTATGCAAAGGGCGATGGGCTTTATGTTTGGGCTCGTGCTAAAGCCAGAGGTACTGCTTATAACTCTTCAACAAAATCCTGGAGTCATATCTGGTGGCCCCAGGATCTTTTGACGCTGTTGCAGAGGGAGTACGTGGCAAAGGGGCTGGCTGCCCAGAAGGTTTACTAAAGCCGCCAGTTTCTTCGAAGCTACTTATTCTGCTTAAAGATCTCGTCGATATTGGCGTGAAGCTTTGAGGTCAGACTTTCCATCAGCGTCTTCGTGAAATCCTCAAGGGTGTCAGCGGATTCAAAGTTTTCTTCAAGCAGCTCCGCCTCCGCAGTCAGTTGTTCAGAAGTATTGACCGGCAGGTGCTGGTTTTTTGGATCTTGAGGCTGAGACATAATTGCTCCTGAAACGAAAAAAGCCTTTTGAAGTGATTCAAAAGGCTTTATAAAATTAAACTTTAGGTCTTACTTCGGCGAAGCCGAAGTGCAGACAACCATTTTTCCCAGCCAAAGGCTGGAGAGAAAAATGGTCGCCCGTCGCCGCTATTAT
This sequence comes from Bdellovibrio sp. BIS2, assembly GCF_055398295.1. Classification (NCBI taxonomy): domain Bacteria; kingdom Pseudomonadati; phylum Bdellovibrionota; class Bdellovibrionia; order Bdellovibrionales; family Pseudobdellovibrionaceae; genus Bdellovibrio; species Bdellovibrio sp. BIS2. The sequence continues at coordinate 878,140 of NZ_AP035879.1, forward strand.
GCGAACCTTTCCAAGTCAGCGATTTCATTAAAGTAAATTTTCAAATGAAGGCGGATAATTCGAGAGAATGCGCGAAGCTTTATACAAGAGGTCTTTCTTTACGCGATGTCGGCAAAGAGCTAAATATCTCAAAAACGACGGTCAGAAATTATTTAATCAAAGCCGGCGTGGAACTAAGCCCTAAAGATCCAACACCTAAAGAAGTCAGTCGATGGCGTACTCGTAAGACGAAAACTCCTCCACCCTTTGGGTATTGTTACTTTCAAGGACGGTTAGTCGAGAACCCGATTGAGTACGACGTATTACTTAAAATCCATCGTCAATGGAAACAGGGACGTGATGCCAATGAAATCACTCATTACCTCAATGCGAAAAAGCTCAAACCTCGAAAAGCCAAGGAATGGCATAACAAGGCCGTGAAGAAAATTCTTGCGCGTTTTGAAACTAAAAAGATTGTCATTAAGGGAGATAAATTATGAACCTAACTAATCTTATTCAATGGTGCGCCGGTATCATTTTAATGTGGGCGACTATCGCACATATTGATGACATCCAGCTTAGACTATTAAAGGCCGAAGCTAGAATTATCTATGAGTCTCGGACGTCAACCTGGGGCTCCCCTATACTATTGGGGAAATACGTCGTGTATTGAACTTGGCGACAAGATTCAGCTCAATTTACTCGTGGTCTTCTGATTGAAGAATTGGAACCACAAGCTCTCTAGCCTCTTCTTGTGGCATGGAGTATTTAATGTGCTCTCCAATTTGCTTATATCGGGCTTGAGTGAAGTTAGCTAACAATTGATCGCGTGGAAAAGTCCAAAGATCTGAAAGATAATGTAAATGCTGACTATGCCAATGGTTACCTTTTAAATCGGAGAAGGTAAAGTAGAAGCAATGCCAATGACCGTCAGGTTGATCGAATATATGAACGTGCATGTTCTTTCTATTTTCCATCAAATGTTTGAGTTGTCCTTCAGATAATTCCGTATCGCCTTCGGCGTGGATTTCTCCATTAGTCTTTAAATGAACTAAGGTAGGTAGCTTTTTACCGACCAAATCTGCGGGAATGATCTCTGATTTCGAGAGTGAGTGCTTAAGAGAAAGGGTTTCACTTAAGATAATAAAGTTTGAAAAATCCTCGTGAGTAATCTCAATTGCTTTGCATATTCTTTCCGCATCCTTTTTCGAGGGAGCCTTTAGTAAGCTAGAAATTGCCGATGCGATCCCTTTAGCTTTCGTTTCAGCATACATTTTTTCCCAACTTTTTTTCCCAAGTTCGAAGGCTGCTTGAGCCGTAATCTCGTCGTCGGGAAATCCAGAGGCAACCATGATTTGAAAGGTGGATTCGATATGAATTTGCAAACCATTTTCATACGGCGTGTCCTTGGTAGTATCAAAAATCAAATATTTGGATTTGGTCATTATAGATTCCCCGTTTAAATTATCTAGCAACATCAAGAAAATTAAGAATGGTGCAAAATTGCTAAAATGTGATTTTAGAGACACCAAAATCTCTTTCTATAGTTCCCTCTAAAACAATTTTTTCAAGATTGTCGATGTGCTTTTTTGCGTACTTGAGCCAATGTTGGCCTTCGTCACCTGGGAATTGCGGGATAGACTTAAGAATTGCACGACGTACCCAAGGATCGGCATTATCAAAGTCGTTTTTACGTTCTTTTAGCCAGGCGGATTTTTTTCCTGAAATGGCGGCTAAAATTATTTTCCTTTGTCGAGTTCCAGGAAATTGGGAGTAGTCCATTGTAACTTTGCTTAGATGATTGATTTCTGGGAGCTTGGCATAAATATCTAAAAGCAAAAGTGTTAAGTATTGGCTCTGATGGATGATCGGATTGTCTAAATTGGACCATATTTTTGCGCCCAATGATTTTGGATCGCCAGTATAATTGGAGGCAGAGTTAATTATATATCTGCAAACCTCTCCTAACACAGGCGTTAATTTATGCATATTTTTTAGAAGCGTATCAATCGCTCCAGGAGTACCTACTTGAGTCAGTCTACGAAGTAGCCAACCAAAGCGGATATAATTAATATCTTCTTCTGCGAGATACTTTTCTACAAGCGCTGATATATTTGCCTCCGAAAGGGACTTTAGGTCAGTGGAGGAAATCTTTTTAATTTCGACTTTTGCGTAAGGATCGTTGTTGGAATTGCGATTGATCACTCCAAGAATTTGTTCCTCTGAGTTGTCTAGAGGACGATCCTTAAGATTTTGATTTGCAATTTCAATAAACTCTTCTACTGAGAGAATTTTTGTCTTGTGCTTTTGAGGGATTAATTTTTGTTGAGTATCTAAGATATCAACCAATTTATAGATTATAAGTTCTGCTTCTTCTTTCGTCGTTGCAAAAAAATGCATATCATCGACATACCTGCAATATGAATATCCACTTGAATCAATACTTGAGTCGATCGAGATGAGTGCTGCTTCGGCGAGAATATGAACGGCATGGGGTCCTATGGGAATACCTCTGGAAACGCCGTGTGTAGTTTTGGCGACGAATTGCATAAGAGCTTTTTTTGCATGTTCTGGCAATGCGCTACTTAGTTGATGCTCAAGTGGGTGATGGTAAATTTGATTATAAAAATCTGCTATGTCGGTGACTACGACGAACTTGGTTTTTCCAGATTTTGCTCTTTCCATTGAGACGCGCCAGAAATCGTGCCACGTAATATCGCCTCGATAAAAGCGCGCTCCAGATGGCTTGAATCGATACGAAAATACATTTTGATCTTCGATTGGACTCCTGTGTTTTTCAATTTTCTTGCCTAACTCATAAATTATCGCTGTCAAAATGAGACTATCCAGGGGGTCGAGCTGAGTGGCTTTTCTAAACCCGAGTTTATCTTTAGGAATAATCATTGATCGCCCAGTTTTCCATTTGTAGTCTTGTATCTCGAGCGTCTCTAATCTAGGCAGCAATTCATTCCAGCACGCTTTAATTAATTGAAATTCAAACGGCACGGGGAAAAGGTCGGTGTCCCCTTCCTTCAAGAGATGCTTAATTGCCCACACATAAGAAGCCTTTTTAAGTTTCACTGAGCTCTCCTCTTCGATTCAGATATTTTTGCACATCACAAAAACAAATATAAGTTTAATAAAATTTATCCTGGTCCATTGACCAAAAGAATTCGCAAGATCTTTCGACTTCTAAACAACAGCACGCTAATAAACTACATTGTATTTTATCGATAAGAAGTTCCCGTTGAATTGAGGACACCAGAGGATTTTAATGGCGCGGATACGATGTATAAGTATAAAAAATTTTAGAGGTATTAATAGCTTAGTGTGGTTCCCAAAAGATGGAATTAATTGTCTCATCGGTCCTGGCGATAGCGGCAAGACAACCATTCTGGATGCCATTGACCTTTGTCTAGGTGCTCGTCGTAATGTCCAATTTCTCGATTCAGACTTTTTTAAAGGAGACACATCGAGTCCGGTTCAAATTGAAATCACAATAGGTGATTTGGATGACGAGCTGAAAAATATCGACTCATACGGAATGTATCTTCGAGGCTTTGACAATGTAGCCGAACAAATTGTCGATGAGCCGGCGGTAAAGCTAGAGACGGTAATGACTGTTCAATTGGTGGTCGATGAAGACCTGGAACCTACCTGGCATTTAATTTCTGACAGAGCACTACTTCACGGCCAAATGCGTTCGCTAGCATGGGCTGACCGTATGAAGTTATCGCCAGCCAGATTAGGTACTTTTTCAAGTTTCGATTTGAGTTGGCGAAAAGGTTCCGTATTAACAAAAATTTCCGCTGAGAAAGTTGACACATCACTAGCGATGGTAAAAGTAAATCGAGAGGCAAGACAGGCATTTGGACAAGAGGCTAATGAGCAGTTAAAAGGAGCTAGATCAGTTGTCAGTGAAACTGCAGTGACCTTGGGAGTTTCAGTTGGAAAAGATGTTCATGCGATGCTGGATATGGCGTCTATGTCGGTTAGCGGAGGAATAATATCGCTTCATGATGAAATTGGCATTCCTCTCTCCAATCTGGGTGTTGGTTCAAAGAGATTATTGATCGCAGGTCTACAAAGAAAAGCTGGCGAACAAGCGAGCGTTTTGATCATCGATGAATTGGAATACGGATTGGAGCCCCATCGACTGATAAGGCTTCTTGGGTCATTAGGCGCAAAGGAAAAAGAATCTCCAATGCAGGTTTTTGTTACAACTCATTCGCCAGTTGCTGTGAGGGAGTTAAATGGCAGTCAGCTTTTTCTTCTGCGGAAGGCAGAAAACTCACATGAAGTTAATAGCGTAGGAGTTGAGAATGATATTCAAGGGACGGTTAGGGCATATCCGGACGCGTTGTTGGCATCTTCTGTATTAGTTTGTGAAGGTGCAACTGAAATTGGCTTTTTGCGAGGATTGGACTTGTATCGAGTGTCCAATGGACTTCAATCAATGATGGCCTCAGGGGTGGCTCTTGCAGATGGCGGAGGAATTACCAAAGTCTTCAAAAGAGCGACCGCTTTTCAGCAATTAAAGGGGCGCATAGCAGTACTGAGAGATGACGACGTTAAGCCAGATGCAAAAGATGAAGCTCTTTTTAAAGCTACTGGTGATGTATTTTCGTGGTCAAAAGATTTTGCAATAGAAGATGAGATTTTTCATTCCCTTTCCATTGATGGAGTAGAGAGGCTTATTCAGAAAGCAGTCATCTTTTGGGGAGATGAATTTGTTGATGCAAATATTAGGACGGCCTCAAACGGTAAGCTTTCGCTGAAAGATTGTAAATCTGATGTTCTTAAGGATCAGCGAGGTGTTTTAGCTAAAGCAGCAAAGCTTGGTAAAGGTTGGTTTAAACGAATTGATTTGATGGAAGAAGTTGCGAGAGACGTCATCGGGCCAGATAAGGCAGACGCAGCATTTGTAGCTAGAGTTGAAGCGATTTTCAATTGGGTAAAAGATGGCTATTGAGATAGATCTTCTAAAGGTCAATAGAGGATCTATTACGGCACCCGCTGGTTGCGGAAAGACTCAACTCATTGGCAACGCTCTTAAGAGTCATAATGACAAGAAGCCGATTCTGGTGCTTACGCATACTCACGCAGGTGTAAATGCGCTGAGAAGTAGATTGGCAAAGGTAAAAGTATCGCCATCGAGCTATGTGTTGGCAACTATCGATGGGTGGGCGATGAAATTAGCATCTACATTTCCCAAAACATCAAAGATAACGCCAGAAACGTTGAAATTAAAAAATCCACGAGATGACTATCCAGCTATTCATGAAGCTACTCTCGTAATTCTAAAAACGAAATCTATCGAAGACATATTATTAGCTAGCTATTCTAGAGTAATTGTTGATGAATACCAAGATTGTTCCAAAGCTCAACATTTGGTTGTAAGTGTGCTTGCCGAAACGTTGCCGACTTGCGTGTTGGGAGATCCTTTACAGGCAATATTTGGTTTTAGAGGAGAAACTCAACCTAGCTGGGAAAAGGATATTTGTAGCGTGTTTCCGCCATCCGGTGAGCTATCGACACCTTGGCGTTGGAAAAATGGAGGGTCTGAGGAGCTAGGGAATTGGCTATTGGATGTACGTAAGTGTCTTTTGAGTGGTAAGCCGATTGATTTGACTCAAGCGCCTGGGGCAGTGACCTGGATTCAGCTTAACGGAAAAGGGTCGGATTACATAAAAATACTTAAGGCAGCTCAGACCAGGCCATCAGAAAATGGTGATCGTACTCTCGTTATTGGAGATAGTGTTCATGCTGATAGTCGACATAGAATCGCGAGTTCAGTTGGTGGTGCTATTGCTGTTGAAGCAGTGGAACTACAAGATCTAGTTGAGTTTTCTGAAAATATTAACCTGGATTCGGAGAACCTCTTTGAACTTGTGTTGAGTTTTGCAAAATGTCTCATGACGAAAGTGGGCGAGCTGAATCTGTCACGCAGAGTGCAATCTCTAATGAAGGGAACTGCTAAGACGAAAGCTAGTGATATTGAAATTGCAGCGATGGATCTGGTGGCTCAGCCGACCTATTCAAAGATTGCGAATTTGCTTGATAGAGTAAGTAACTCAAAAGAAGTGAGAGTATATAGGCCGACGGTGTTGCAGGCCTGTATCAGAGCACTTCACTTAGCTAATGACGCCACAGTAGTTTCATTTAAAGATGCGGTCATCCGTATTAGAGAGCAGCATAGATTTTTAGGACGCCCCTTGCCTCAGAGAGCTGTGGGAAGTACCTTGCTTCTCAAAGGATTAGAGGCTGAGTCAGCTATAATATTGAATGCAGACGCATTTGATTCAAGAAACCTCTATGTGGCTATGACCAGAGGATCAAAAAATTTGGTCATATGTTCACGCTCTAATCTCTTAAGTCCAAAATAAAAAATTCATGTGCGACTATTTTATTTTCGAACTTCTAATCTTCCTCTATGGCTCAACTCTTCCAATTTAGCCCCAATAGTATGAATTTCCTCTACTAGCGGGTTGATTTCAAACTTTGAATTTAGAATCTGGAAAACACCGTTATCTAGAAAATACCCTCTAAAAACATGAAGTGGGACTTCGCTTTTATTTCTCGAGTCTCCAATAAAATCTGGAAGAACATTGCCAACGATTCCAGGTTGAAGATATTTGTCCAATAGCTCATCGAAGTGCTCAATCTGATTTCTTAAAGCGCGATTTTTAAGGGGACTATCATTTTTAATACTCAGTGCTTTTCTTAATAGTTGGCCTCTCTTTTTGTGCATTTTATTTTCTCCGTCGTGAGGTGGCCAAAGAAATCGTGAAAGGGCTGCTCCCTGAATGACAATATTTTGAAGATGATCAAGTAAATGTCGATGCCAATCTTGAGGAAGTTTGTCTTTCTCGTTTCTTACGACTGCAGTTATTAAAAAATTCACAGTATCTACTGAGTCCAACGCTGAGGAGGTACGAAATCTCATGCTCTCAATATAAAATACTTCATAAGGTGGCCAAATCGCGAAATCTGGTTCGCCGCTCATAAAAATCCCTCTAGTGCTCATATGAGGTGATAAAATCTGATCAAATACAACTCTGAGTTTTTAGATTTATTGATTCTCTGGAGGATATGCAATGAACGATTTTTTTAAGGTTGGAGTCGGACCGGATGGTCCCTATATCTACTCGGTGATCCCTTGGCCCAAGCCGCCCAAGAAAACACGGCCACGAGCGCTCAAGATGCGAGAGCAAGGGTACTCGTACAATGAAATATCAAAGCGATTAGGAATTTCTAAGAGCTCAGTCGTGGCTGTATGCAAAGAAGGTGCATTAGGTATAAAATCTTTGAGGAAGGGTAATGCTCCGTTCGGCTACATCTATTTCAAAGGAAAACTTTTGATGGAAACCAGAGAGATGATTGTCGTGCACAATATTTTGCAGCTCCATCATTCCGGCTTCAGCGACTCATCCATCAAGAAAATCTTAAATGACAAACAGATCGCGCCAAGAAGTGCAAAACAATGGGATCATTCTGCCATACGTAAAATTATCGAAAGATATAAAGACGATTTGGAGTTGATAGAAGGATTTTTAGAAACGTGTGCATAGGACACATGGAGATCCGACCATAAATCTAAACGTACTTAAAACTTAAGTCTCTTTTACTCTGATTGAAGGCTATTTAGAGAGGTTCGCATAAGAAATTGGTGTCCAAGCATAGTGTTATGCGAACCCGTAACTTTTTGATCTCTATTGTCTTTAAAATTGATCTGGTTGCTGAAAAGTGGGATAGAACGGTCAAGCGTTCGTTTAGAAAAATGGTCGGGGAGATAGGATTCGAACCTACGACCCTCTGGTCCCAAACCAGATGCGCTACCAGACTGCGCTACTCCCCGACAGAGTCAGAAAACTACATAATCCCTAGGCCTCTTGTCAAACTACTAGATTCTAACGCGTAATATTAGTACCCTTTTTTTCATGGAAAACTTTCTGAACTCTTTGCCGAAGCCTGTTCTTGCCATTTTGGTCCTGGTGGTTGCCATCATTGCCTTCATGATCATGAGCCCGCCTCACTCAGTTTGCGACACCCAGGCTGAAGCTTTCAAGGAGTTGCAAAAAGGCAACATCTTCCCAACAGACTACAAGAAGTCGAAAATTCCGCCGACCATCGTGCGCGCCAAAGAGGCCTGCCAGCTCGGGAACAGTGCGGGGTCTTGCTATGAGTACTTCACAATCTTGCGTGAGGTGGCGGAAGGTGTCGGCAAATCCTCTGCCGAATGTACCTCCCAGTTGTATGGGATTAATGAAGTTCGTTCCAACTTGAATGATGGGATTGAATTGATGGCGCGTTTGGCCTGGGGAACCAAGCCTCCGGAAATGGGGCTTGAGCGTTTTGGATGGATGCAAGATGCCGAGATCGCGATCTTCTGTCGTTTGAAGAACATCTATACTCGGGCCAATGGGGAAGAGGCGTGGACGAACTTCCGTAAAAAAGTTTATGAAAAGTTCCCGGGCGAAGAACTGCCGCCGTCCGCGGATCCGGCTCTGGTGGCTGTCGAGCCTCGTAAGGCCACGCAGGTTCTTTCAGAGCAGGATATCTGGAATCGCAGCTTGTTCTCGGTCCGTTGCGAAGTCTATTAAAGCGACACCACCTCCAGGGACTTCCAGCGAGGTTTTTTGTCGCGGTATTCAAGTTCTCCGTACATAGCAAATTGTTCGTCCTGGGTGTTTAGAAGCAGGTAACCCAGGGCCTGGATCTTTTGCAGGCTCCATTCGGCCGGATTCAGGCCGAAGGTTTTCAGTTCCGTTTGCAGTTTCAAAAGTCTCAATTCGTTGGTTTCCATTTAAGCCCCCTTAAAAGGTTTCGTTGTTCGAGTAACCCCTATTGCAAGGCGGTGGCCGGACGGTTCGGGCTTCAAATCAAAATAAACGGGTGCTGGGCGTGCTTACCCCTTGAGTTGTCTGGTGGGGTGGACTAGCTTCTTGGATATGAGACGAAATGCTTTTCTTGGATATCTAATAGCGGAAGTGATTGTGATCCTGGCGGTGATGGCCCTGTTCAGGGGGATCCCGGATCGCCAGATCGCGGCGACCTTGGCGGGGATTCTTTTTGTGCTGCTGCCAGTCATTATGATGGTGGTCGAATACCGCCGGGCGGAACTCAGCCAGTTTGTCTGGTTTGTGGTTGTGATGCAGTTCTGGACCCTGTTTGCGTTACCTATATTAGGTATCCGTTTGATGAACTGGGGCGTGCCGTTTGAGCAACTGTCTTTTATCGGAATTCCGGGCCCGGTGCTGCATCAGTGGTCGAGTAAAAGTTACATGCTGATGATGGCGGCGACGGTCTGGAGCTGGTGGAAAGTCAGCCGGGAAAAGGTTTAAAACGCAAAAAAGCCGGTTTTCACACCGGCTTTTTTGTCTTCCCAAGCAGGAAATCAGTTCTCTTGTTCGCTTCGGATTAGATCTCGAAAGGAACTGGAGAGATTGCTTCTGCTCTGTGGAATGTATCGTAAGAGTCAGAACCAGATGGCAATAGAGCCAAGTTACGGGATTTCTTAACTGCTGCTGCTACTCTTTTTTGTTGAGCAACGGACAATTTAGAGATTCTGGATGGAGTGATTTTACCACCGTCACCGATGAAACGAGTCAAAGATGCTGGATCTTTGTAATCGAATACGTGGTCACCAGAGAATTCCTGACGGTATTTGCTACGAGTTGTCTTTTTCATTACTATCCTACTTTCGATTTCCTGTTGGTTAGCGAGTTCTTGTGTATACGAGAAAAAAGAGTTGCCATCAAGTGTCTTTTTACTTTATATGGTTGTTTCTTGTTTTTCGCGCCGTTAGGCGCCAACCCAGACTTGTAGCTAGTTTTAAGGCATCCGAAGGGGTGCCCTATGTAAGAGAGCCAGAGGAGCTTAGAATGAGCAAATGTGAAGTAACCGGAAAAGGTCCAGTTGTTAAAAACTTGGTATCCCACTCCAACATTAAAACAAAATCAACTGCTCTACCAAATGTTCAGAAAAAACGCATCTTTAGCCGCGTTTTGAACCAAATGGTAAGACTTTCAATCGCAGCTAGTGCTATCCGTGATATGGAGCACGTAGGTGGTTTTGATAATTTCATCCTTAATCAAGACGACTCCAAGCTTTCTAAAAGAGCTTTGACCGTTAAGATGAGAATCAAAAAGAAAATTTCTTCTAAGAACTAATTAAGGTTGGCCACAATGAAATTGAAAATCAAAAAAGGCGCGACAGTTCAAGTTATCACAGGCTCTGACAAAGGTAAGAAGGGCACTGTTATCGCTGTAGACGCTAACGCTATGAAAATCCAGGTTCAAGGTGTGAAAGTACAAACACACTACGACAAAAAAGATGGTCTTTTGAAAAAAGAAGGCTTCATCGACTACTCCAACGTGAAGTTGGTAGAAGCTGCTTCCAAAGAGAAGAAGACTTCCAAAAAGGCTGCTAAGTCTAAGTCCGCTTAGTCTATAAGTCCGGTTGTCAGTTAAAGGTCAACCGGGCAAAGTTTGCCTAAGACAAAGTCTAAATTTGGTCCTTAAGGCGATCTCTTCGTTTTAGTCTCTTACATAGCTGCGTAAAATCTAAGTTGGGTTTAGAAACATTAATTTCGCCCCACTTGTTAAAAGAGGAGAGCAGCTTGAAACAGGACCAAATCTCTAAAGCAAAAAACATAAAAGCACTGTTGTCGGCATCGATCACAGTGCTTTTTTTTTCGTCTTTCAGTCACGCGGCTGAATTAGGGGAGTCTCTTGTTCTGTGCAAACATAACAAGACGGTTCGCACTCTGCGTGTTGAGATTGGTACCGATCAAGTGTGCCGCGCGATCTACACAAAACAAGGTGTGGATGAAACCATCGGCTCTGGACAAAATCATCAGTCCTGCCATGACTTCGTAACAAATGTGCGAAAAAATCTGGAAGAAGCCAAATGGAACTGCCGCGAAGTCAAAGAAGCGCGCACTTCCAATGTTCTGATTAACAGCGAAGAGTAAGAGGTCCCCTGATGAGCTCAGAGTTGGTTGTCGCAGCAGTGCAAATGACTTCGGTCGATGATGTAACAACCAACGTGGCTCAGATGGAAGAGCTCTTGAAAGAGACCTTCAAAACCGCGCAACCGCGCTTTGTTTCCTTTCCTGAAAACTGCCTTTATTTGCGTCTGAAAGAGGGTGAAAAGATCGAGGGGCTTACTCTCAGTCACCCGGCCTTTGCCCGTCTTTCCGAACTGGCCAAACACTACAATACTTATCTGCATCTGGGCTCGATCCCTCTGTATCTGGAGGGGCATCTTTATAATTCCTCGGCGCTGATCACTCCGGAAGGGGAGGTTCAGCCGACTTATCAGAAAATGCATCTGTTCGACATTCAGTTGGAAGGGCAGCAGCCTATCCGCGAATCCGATGTGTTCCGCCACGGTCAGACCCCGCATGTGATCGACATCGATGGCTGGAAGGTCGGCGAGGCAATCTGTTACGATGTGCGCTTTGCGGAACTGTTTTCGCAGTACGCCCGTCGCGAAGTCGATGTGATTCTGCTGCCGGCGGCATTCCTGGTGAAAACCGGCGAGGCCCACTGGGAAATCCTGCTCAGAGCCCGTGCGATTGAGAATCAATCTTATGTGATCGCAGCCGCCCAAGGCGGCACCCATACAGGTCTTCGCGGGGGCACCCGGGAAACCTATGGTCACAGTCTGATTATCGACCCTTGGGGGGCCGTGGTTGGCCAAGTGGAAATGCGCCAGCCTGGGGTGACGATCGCTAAATTCACACGCGAGCGGATTGAATCTGTTCGACGCCAAATACCGATGAAGTTCCACCGCAGACTGCCGGTGGGTTGAGCATTTACCCCCGAAAAACATGGGCTGGGCCGCGCCAGAGTTCTGGACTGAAAACCAGAATTCCTGCACTATTTCTAATGACAACTTTCTCAGTTAGCTTTTAATATGCGCGCGAAGCGCGGAAGACAGGAGCGGGTTATGATCCGAGTTTTCTTATGTTTGTTTCTGCTATCCTCAGTAGGTGTTCCATTTGCGCACGCGCAAGACACCACCGAGCCTCAGTACGATGAGGCCCGTGAAGCAGAGATTGCGATGAAGGCCAAGAAGCGTCTTTATCCTGGCGGACGGGATGAAGAGGAACTGAAGGTTCAGTCCCAACTGGCCACTCCGGCGCGCAAGCTGGCTCCACAGGCGGAAGTCAAAGACGAGCCGATGGAAGAATAGGGGAAGCCAGCCCCCGGGTTTCGAGTTTTTGTATTGAATTGAATGGAGAGAATATGTCTGTATACGATCAACTGCCAGAAGGTGTAACACGCGAAACGATGGACGTCGATGTCCTGATCGTCGGTGGTGGTTCCGCGGGCTTGTCCTGCGCTTTGCATCTGCAAAATCAAATTCAAAAACACAACGAAGACGTTGCTGCCGGTAAAAAGCAGGGCGAACAAATCCCGGAACAGATGATCGTTGTTCTGGAAAAAGCTTCGGAAGTGGGCGCGCACAGTTTCTCGGGCGCGGTTTTGAATCCGAAGGCTTTGACTGAACTTATTCCCAACTTCAAAGAAGAAGGCTGCCCGATTGACTCTGAAGTCAAAAAAGATGCGGTTTACTATCTGGGTTCTGACTTCTCTTTCAAGCTGCCAATCACTCCTCCGCCGTTCCACAATGAAGGCAATTACATTATCTCTTTGAGCAAGTTCAACCGCTGGTTGGGCACTAAGTGTGAAGAAAAAGGCATCAACATCTTCCCGGGCTTTGCGGCAGTTGAGGCGCTTTATGAAGGCGACAAGATCGTCGGCGTTCGCACTGGCGACAAAGGCCGCGACAAACATGGCAATCCAAAAGCGAACTTCGAGCCGGGTCTGATTTTGAAATCCAAAGTCGTGATCTTTGCCGAAGGGACTCGTGGTTCCCTGTTCCGCCAGGTTGAAAAGAAGCTGGATCTGCGCGCCGGTAAAAACAAAGAAGTCTTCGAAGAAGGCGTGAAAGAAATCATCCAGATGCCTCCGGGTACGGTGGAAGCCGGCCAGGTCATCCATACCATGGGCTTCCCTCTGTCCAAATCCATCGGTGGTACTTTCATTTACACCCTTCCAGGGGACAAGATCATCGTGGGCCTTGTGGCTTACCTTGATACTCAGGATCCGTTGCTGGATCCACACCGTGAACTGCAAAAGCTGAAAACCCATCCGTTCCTGCAAAGCATGCTTAAAGGCGGCAAAGTCATCGCCTACGGCGGTAAGACCCTGCCTGCGGGCGGCTGGTATTCCATGCCGAAGCTTTACGGTAACGGCTTTATGGTCTGCGGTGACTCTGCCAGCATGGTGGACGTGCAGAAGCTTAAAGGGATCCATTTGGCGATGAAATCCGGCATGCAGGCGGCAGAAGCCGTCGTTGACGGCTTGATCAAGGGTGGCGATTTCTCTGAGGAAGTGACCAAGGGGTATTCTGACCGTATTGAAGCCGGCTTCGTAAAAGAAGAGCTTTACCGCGTTCGTAACTTCCACCAGGCCTTGAGCAAGGGCATCGTGGAAAGCATGCCTCTGTTGGCCCTGCAAGAGCTGACGGGCGGTCGCGGTCTGCAGGACCCAATGCCAATTGACCATATCGACGCTGAAACCACTGAAAAAGTCCTGGATATCTGGGGCCCTTATGGCCTGGATCACGAAGACAACAAGCTTCCGAAGCCGGATGGCGAGCTGTTCTTTGATAAGCTTTCCAGTGTTTACCTGACCGGGACCATGCATGACGAGGACTCCCCAAACCACCTTATTTTGAAGGACGGGGACATCTGCCGTACCGTATGTGAGCCTCAGTACAAATCACCATGTAATCATTTCTGCCCGGCGGCGGTTTATGAGATGGTGCCGTCTACAAAAGAGGCAGGTAAGAAGGACTTACAAATCAATTATACCAACTGTATTCACTGCAAAACTTGTGATATTAAGTGCCCATTCGAAAACATCGAGTGGACCGTTCCTGAAGGGGGCGGTGGACCACAATACCGCGAAACATAGGAAGCCTGGCGTTCGGACTGGGCTTTCTTAACAAAGGAAAGGCTCAGTCCCATGCCTCAGTTTTTTGCCTCCACAGCCCGTGGACTTGTTGAACCCCTGGAACTTGAATTGAAAGAGCTTGGCCTGAAGGTCACAGACCGTTACATCGGTGGTGTGTTCTTCGAAAGCAACTGGGAAGGCTGCTATAAAGCGAACCTTCACTCCCGTTTGGCCAGCCGTATTCTGAAGCCTGTCCTTGATTTCACGGCTTATCAGCCGGAAGAACTGTACAGTCAGATTCTTCGCCACGATTTCACCAAATACATCAAACCGAATCAGACCATCTCCATCGACGCCAGCGTCAATGAATCCAAAATGCGTGACCAGCGTTTTGTGGCGATGAAAGTCAAAGACGCTATCGTGGATCAGTTCCGCGAAAAATTCGGCGTGCGCCCGGATGTTGATAACACCAATCCGGACCTGCGCATTCACGTGCGTGCGATCAAAAACCAGTTCAACGTCGCGATCGACACCTCCGGTGACAGCTTGTTCAAACGTGGTTACCGCAAAGAAGTTGGCGATGCTCCGCTGAAAGAAAACCTGGCTGCGGGTCTGCTGCGCTTGTCCGAGTGGGATCGTCAAAGCCCACTGGTGGACTTTATGTGCGGTTCCGGAACATTCCTGATTGAGGCGGCGATGATGTCTTTGAACATTGCCCCTGGTATCAACCGCAAAGGTTTTGGTTTCCAGAACTGGTTGAACTATGAAGAAGAGACGTGGGAAAAGGTTGTTCAGGAAGCTATGGACGCGGAAAAAGAAGAACTTGATTTCAAGTTCTATGGCTTTGATATCGACAAACGCGTTTTGATGAATGCGAAAGACAATGCCAAGCGTGCGGGTGTTGATCAGGTGATCGAATTCAAAAAAGAATCTGTGGCAACTGTCGAGCCACCGGTTGAAAAAGGTCTTATTATCGTGAATCCGCCCTACGGCGCGCGTATCGGTGATGAGGACAATCTGCGTGACGTGTACCGTGACTTGAGCTTCACCATGAAGCACAGATTCAAGGGCTGGGACGCGTGGATCCTTTCCGGTAACAAAGAGCTGATCGCTGATTTGAAACTGAAATCCACACGCAAGCACTTCGTGTTTAACGGAAACATCGAATGCCGCTTCCTTAAGTACTCCATGTTCTAAGGAATAAAGGGGGGATATGAAACTGCTTTTGGCTGTGATGATGCTTATGCCGGTTTCGGCGGTGGCGGGACTGACGTCCAAGGATGTCTATCAGAAAATCGACTGCCGTCTTTTGAATGACGGCGTGGTTCTGAAAGAGCATTCCGAATACATGATGAACGTTAAAACCGATATTGGTTATGCGAAATTTTCGCAGATCCAGTTCGGGGATGCCGAGCTGAAGATTCAATATCAGCTTTTCATCGAGGACGACATCAGCGGGGCGATTCCGGAGTCCCTGATCTTTTTGCAGAACCTGATGATCGGCGAAACCGAGTCTTCTGTTGAGATTTCCGGTCAGAAGGTCAGTTGGGTCAAGTCGACATTGAAGGGTTTCACCGTTCAGTGTGAACTGGCTGAGCCGATCCAGTAATTGATTTATTTTTTTTGCAGTACGTTTATTTGGAGTAAAAGATGAAAAAGTTGATGTTGGCGATGGCAGCACCCTTGTTGTTCTCTGTTCCTTCCTTGGCGGCTAAGAAGTTTTCCTGTCAGGGCCTGACGGAAGAACAGGTTCCGGTGTCTATCACGGTTTCTGTTGATGTGAATGACTATGCCGAAGTGAAGTTTTCCAGCGCAGACTTTGAAAACAGCTGGGTGGGTGAGCACACACGTCTGTACCGCACTATCGGTGGCATGACCAAGCTGACCACGGCTTTGGGTGATCGCACAGAGTACTTTGTGAAGCTGGAAGTGGCTGACAACGGTCAGGGCACTCTGGAGTATGAAGAGAATGATTCCGGCTGGGAATACTTCGCCTCAGCCCGCGTTCAGTGCACTCGTCAGTAGAAAATAAAAAAACCGAGGTTCATCACCTCGGTTTTTTGTTTTTAAGGCCTGTGATTTAATTAGAACGGTTTGTTGATCGCAAAGATCGCTGCCGTGGTTCCCAGAACCAAAAGCAGGATGGTGATCGGCCATCCGATATAGCCTTTTCTTTTGATCAAAGAAACCGCCAGACCCAAAAGCATCCAGATGATCAATTTGCCGTACAACCAGCCTGGCATAGCGGCCATGATACCCAATTTAGCCATCATCCCGAAGCCACCAATCAAAAGCAGCATCAAACCCACCCCGTGAGTCACAAACGTCATGATGCGGGCTTGTTTGGTCAAAGTCACTTTTGCATAGTTGGCAACCAGCAGACCGCCCAATCCGAAGAACAGGGTCATCAAACCCAGGAAGTGCATGATTTTATAAAACTGATATGTCATTGAGGGATCTCCTTGTTATTCGTCTTTCAGACCCAGATGTTTAATCACGCGGGATACGTCTTTGCGCAGGCGCGTGAGGTGGGTTTTGTTGGTCAGGGTTTTCAGGGCGTCACGCAGGGGCTCCAGCGGGTAGCCGCCGTACTGGCCAGGCTCTGTCAGGTTGTAAGTCACAGCGCCACGGCCGGCGATCACAATGCGGTCGCCGACAGTGATATGGTCAGAAACCGCCACTTCGCCGCCGAACATGCAGTTGTTTCCGATTTTGCTGGAACCGGCAATGCTGAATTTTGCCGCCATCACGTTGTTTTCGCCGATAATCACATTGTGGGCAATGTGACAGAAGTTATCCATCTTGGTGCCGTTGCCGATGCGGGTCTCAGTCAAAGCAGCGCGGTCGACGGCGCAGTTTGCACCCAGCTCGACGTTGTTGCCGATAACCACGCGGCCGATCTGCGGGATCTTTTTCTGAGTTCCGTCTTTTTGCATCGCAAAGGCGAAGCCGTCCGACCCAATGGTGGTGTGCGGGTGGATTTCGCAATGAGATCCTAAAACGCAGTGGGACCCTACAAAAACATGGGGATGCAAAAGGGTGTGGTCACCGATTTCTGCAAAGGATTCCACCACGGTGTGGGCTCCGATGGTGGCGCCATCACCGATCTTGGCGTGTTCGCCGATGACCACATAAGGACCCAGGCCCACGTTTTTACCCAGATGCGCAGTTTCGTGAACGATCGCCGTCGGGTGGATTTTGGTCGCCTGGTTGAAGCGGTTCATCTTGCCGTCAAACAGCGGAAGGATCGCGGCCATTCCCAGTTGGATAGAGCCTGCCGTGAAGAACGCCGCTTTGCTGTCGGTCGGAACTGTCAGGGATTTGTGAGCCACGATAATCGGGGCCTGGGCTTTCAGTGCCAGGGCCAGTTGATCGGGCTTGGACACAAATACCAGGCTTTCAGAATCGCACTGCTCAGGGGGAAGGACCTTCGAAGCTACGGCGGAAAGTGAGCCGGAGACGAAGTTCAAATCGGAAGAATTTAACTCTTTAATGACTTCTGCTGTGATCATAGTGATGCCTCGCGCTAACACTTTACTATTATTTTTTTGATGTCAAGACACTGGGTGATAGTATAAAGCTGCTTATATAGACACTTTTTGATTCTTTCTCACCTTTAATTTTGGAGAGGAAACGCGATGGCAAAAAAGGCAGCGAAAAAGGAAGCACCTGCGGCAAAGAAAACGGCGAAGCCTGTGGCGAAAAAAGCCCCGGCTAAGGCAGCCCCTGCGAAGGCGGCAAAACCTGCCAAGCCGGCTGCGAAACCTGCTGCTAAGCCTGTGGCAAAAGCTGCTCCGAAGCCAGTTGCAAAACCGGCAAAGGAAGTGAAGGCAGCCAAAGCTCCTGTTAAAAAAGAAGCTCCAGCCCCGGTAAAACCAGTCAAAGCGGAAAAGCCGGCTCCGGCTCCGAAAGCTGTGAAAGCTGAAAAAGCTGCGAAGGCGGAAAAGCCCGAGAGAAAACTGAAGCTGGTTGAAGAAGCTGCGGCAGTTGAAGTCGAAGCTCCGAAAAAAGAAAAAAAGGTCAAAATCGACAAAACCGGAATGTCTGACGATCAGGTGAAATGGCACGAGCTTCATGAGAAGTACAAGGCCATGAAAGCCCCGAACTACAGCATTTCTGGTCAATTTGAGGCAAAAACTCCGCTACAGCATAAGATCTTTGGCTGGGGTTTCATCCTTTCCAATGAATACGATCGTTTGGAAGTCCTTTTTGAGGACGGAAAACGCATGCTGATCAGCAATAGAAAGCTGTCTTAAGTTAATCCAAATCTCATGTTTCGGGGTGCGATGGGCAGAAAACTATTGCAAGGCCCCGGAAACTGACCTAGAAATTTATCTGCATGGCAAAAGACGATTTGGTACAAATTGACGGAAAAGTGATCGACGCCCTGGCGGGTGGTCTATACAAAATTGAACTTGATAATAAAGTTATCATTAACGCAAAGCTTTGCGGAAAAATGAGACGCTTTAATATCCGCGTGGTTGTTGGTGACCGTGTGAGCGTAGGGGTATCTCCTTACGACCCATCTCACGGCTTGATCCAATTCCGTCACAAATAATACCGATTTAATATCTTCTAACATTTCCAATTAAATCTAGAGGTTCTATGGATCAGGCTCTTCAGAGTTATTTGGCTCGTATTGCTCCAACCGTTACCGCAAAGTCAGCACAGGCTGTGATCGAACTTGCGGCAGAAGGGGCAACCGTTCCGTTCATCGCACGTTACCGTAAAGAGAAAACCGGCAATTTGGACGAGGTTCAAATCCGCGCGGTTATCGAAGGTTACGAAACTTACAACGAAATCGTCAAACGTAAGGCGTTCCTGATTAAAGAAATCGGCGAACAAAACAACCTGACGGCAGAAATCCAGAAGCGCATCGAGCTTTCCTGGGATCTGGGCGAGTTGGAAGAAATCTACAAACCATTCAAAAAGAAAAAGAAAACCAAAGCGACCATCGCACGCGAAGCGGGCCTGGAACCTTTGGCAAACTGGATCTGGGATATGGGTCATGGCACGATCAAAGACGATCAGACCATGGAGATGAAGGCGAAGAACTTCCTCAATCCAACTGCAAAAATCAACACCTACGAAGAAGCGCTTAAAGGCGCGCAGGACATCCTGGTCGAAAAAGTGGCCAATGATGCCGACCTTCGTGCGATGGTGGCGAAAAACTACAACGACAGCGGTCGTGTGGTGGCCAAGGCGGCCAAAGGCTACAAAGCAAACTCCAAGTACGAAATGTACAAGGAATTTGAAGAGCCGGTTAAAAACCTTCTGGATGCGAAAAACAATCACCGCTATCTGGCGATGAGACGTGGCTGGCAGGAAGAAGAGCTGACCGTTGATGTTAAAGGCGACGACGAAGCTATTTTGAAATCCTATGAAAACTTCGCGACGTCCACTCCGGACAATGCGATCGGCGACTATCTGAAACAGTGTGCTCGTCTGGCATTGAACGTTTATGTTCTTCCTTCTGTTGTGAACGAAGTTCACCGTCAGTTGAAAGAAAAAGCGGATCAGGATGCGATCACGGTCTTTGCTGAAAATGTGCGTAAGCTTTTACTGGCTTCCCCGTACGGACCAAAATGTGTCTTGGGCGTGGATCCAGGTTTGAGAACAGGCTGTAAAGTGGCTCTGATCGACAAATCCGGTGCCTTTATTTCCCACACTGTTCTTTACACTTTGGGTGACGATGCTGACAGAAAAGCCAAAGTTCTGTTCGGTGACGTGATGAAGCAGATCCAGATCGAGGCGATTGCTGTCGGTAACGGAACTGCCGGTCGTGAGACCGAAGCCTTCCTGAAGAAAGTTCTGAAAGACCTGGGTAAAAACATCCCGGTTGTGATGGTGTCTGAGTCCGGAGCTTCCGTGTACTCGGCTTCCGAAGTGGCTCGTGAAGAGTTCCCGGATCTGGATGTGACTGTAAAAGGTGCGATCTCTATCGCGCGCCGTTTGCAGGATCCGTTGGCCGAGCTGGTTAAAGTTGATCCAAAATCCATCGGCGTTGGTCAGTACCAGCACGATGTGAATCAGTCCCAGTTGAAAAAATCCCTGGAAGCAGTGGTTGAGTCCTGCGTGAATAACGTGGGTGTTGACGTGAACACGGCTTCAGCAGCGCTTCTTTCCCACGTGGCGGGTATCGGTCCGGCACTGGCGAAGGGTATCGTAGAGGCTCGTAAGAAAGCCCTGTTCAACGACCGTACTGAGCTTTTGAAAGTTCCCAAGTTCTCTGCAAAAGTTTTCGAACAGGCAGCAGGTTTCTTGAGAATCCCGCAAAGCAAACAGGTTCTGGATTCCACCGGTATTCACCCTGAGCGTTACCAGGCGGTGACGGACATGGCGAAAGACCTGGGTGTGTCTTTGTCTGATGTTATCGGTGAAGGCGCGAAAAAACTGGCTTCCCAAAGAACCAAATGGGCGCAACTGGTGGGTGAGTTCACCTTTGATGACATCGTTAAAGAGCTTGAAAAGCCAGGCCGCGATCCGCGTGATCCGTTCAAGGTATTCCAGTTCCGTGATGACATCATGGAAGTGAAGGATCTGACGGAAGGTATGATCTGCCCGGGTATCGTGACGAATGTGACTAACTTTGGCGCGTTCGTGGATATCGGTGTTCACCAGGATGGTCTGGTGCATATCTCTGCATTGTCTCACAAGTTCGTGGATGACCCTCGTAAAGTGGTAAACCCAGGTGACCATGTGACAGTGAAGGTTCTGAAAGTGGATGTGGTTAAAAACCAGATCTCTTTGACGATGAAAATGGACGATGCTCCGGAAGCCTCTGCACCTCGTGGTGAAAGACGTCCGGAAAACCGTGGTGCTTCCCGCCCAATGGGTCAGGGGCAGCGTCCGCCGGCAGGCAAACCTGCTCAGGCTCCAATGAAACCTGCAAACCCGTTTAACAACCCGTTTGCAGCTTTGATGAATGTTCCGACAAATAAGAAATAATAAGGAGAACTAAAATGGCAGCAAAAGGTAAATCCAGAAAAGGTATCCGTCACAGAAAAAAACGCATCTTGACCAAGAAGCGTATGTACAGAGCGAAAATCCGCAAGTAATTCGCTTTCAAGTTTGAAAATAAAAAACCCACAACTTTAACCGGTTGTGGGTTTTGTTTTTTAAGGAAAGAGTGAAACCCAAGCCTTTTAGGGCTTCGTCGTCTGCGCCGCCTGCTGAAGCAGCAGCAGATCCCTGTACGTGAAGATGCGGTCTTCGCGGGTCGTCTTCAAATCATGATCGGTGACGTTGGCATAGGAAGCCGCAAAGATACTGGCCCCCAGATCCTTGCCCTTCATTTCAATCGTGCGTGAAGCAAAGCGGATGCCGCCTTCACGCAGCGCTGTCAGGCTGGTGAAGCGGGCCGCCGCCACCGTCGGCAGATTCGACAGCGTTGCCACAAGGCTTGTTTCAATTGCCAGCAACGTGTTACCCACGCTCTGTCCGGCAAAGAACAGCGCCAATGTCGAATACATCACGCGGGCTTCGGATGTTTTCAAAGCCGTGTGGCTTTGGGCTCCGGTCAACCACAGGGCGAAGTTGTCGCGCATGCGGTGATAGTCATCGTAAAGCTGTTTGCCAGTGATGGCAGCGGCGGTGCCTCCGCAGGCTAAGGATACCGGCCATGCCTGAAGAACTGCTGCCACCAGAGAACATGTGGAAAGAGCGGCCAGTTTGATGCTTGGTGAGTTTCTTTCAATCCATGCCTTCAGACCCACGGCGTGCTTTTGCTGGCGCAGCAGGTTTTCGATGATGATTTTACTTTGCGGATTTTCCTCCACGATGCTTTTTACGATCGGTTCATACACCAGAAAACTTTCCAGCGGATTTTTCTGGGTGTCATAAAGTTCACCCAAAGCCTTGTTCACGCGCTCGATGTATTTCCCCAAAGCCACGGCGATTTCCTGATCCGGGGCCTTGTCGGTTTTCATGTAGATCACAAACGGCACCTGATGAATGATCAGCAGGGCCTGCATGTTGTAAAACTGCGTGGCGGTGGAAAGTTCGTTTTGAATGATATAACCTTCCAGGTTCACATACGGACTTTTTGGTTTGTCCTTGAACATCTCGGCGGCTTTATCGGAAATTGCGCGATAGTCTTCCTGATACAGGCGACGGATCAGTTTCATTTCTGTCTGATCCTTGTCGAATCTTCTTTCATACTGCACAAATGGCAGGGTCATGCCGATGCGGGCCGCGGATGCTGAAGTCATCAGGCTTTGTGCGTTTGCCAGACCCACCAGCAGGCGGTATTCCTCGGATTTTTGTTTGATGGCGTTGCGGATCAGCGGCAGTTTTTCTTTCACTTCCGCATCACACAAAGTAATAAATGCAAAACAGCGGCGCAGTTTTTCGGCTTCCAGCTTTTGCTTTTCCACCAGCTCGATGGTTTTGGTTTTAATATCGATCAAGACGGCTTCTTCCGCTGCCGTGAAAGACGGAGAAGAGGCGGCTTGCGCCGAGGCCGAAGCGACCAGCAGGAGAGTCAGTAATACAGCAGAAACGTTCATGACTTAAATTTCCTCAAAGAAAGGAAGCGGAAGGCCGTCTTTGCCTTCCGTAGTTCCCATCAGTTTTAGTTTTGGTATTTTAATTTTATTGCGATCCTTGATCGTGACCTTCAGGAAGGTCCATTCGCCACCGGTCCAGTGGTAGCCACCCCGGAACAAGCTGGTGTTCACGCCCGGAATCTGGCGCAACCACTGGCGCAGGGGCATTTGCGTTCCGTCTTTTCTCATGACCATGCTGTCAGATCCGAAGCCGCCGTATTCTTTTCCCGTGTACAGATAAATCTCGCCTTTGTTGGACAGGGATTCCAGATAGCGGCCCAGCACCACGTCGGGGGCGAAAGAGGACATAAAGTCCCCGTGATAGTCGGTGATCAGTTTCACGTCGCGCACGTCTTTTAGAAGGCCTGAATCCGCGACAGGGGTGTAGTTGATTTTATCGGTGTTGATGCGCGAAGCTCTCCAGCGAATAAACTTTTGCGCCAGCCCCACAAACACGGACGTGTCGCTATAGTCATAGTCTTTGGATTTCATCCCGGCAAAGACCTGGGCACCGACTTCGGAGGAATTCACCCAGCGGTCTTCACGTTTCAGGCCCTTGATGCTGGCAATCAGCGGATGGCGCAGTTCGCCGCCGCGGAAGGCATCCAGGAACTCGGTGGCTGTGATGTTTTTGCTTCTTTCGCGGAAGGTGGCGCGGGCTTTTTGCTGCAAAGAAGCGTGGTTGGAAAGACCCTGATTGGCGACTTCTTTAAAGGACATCACCGGTGGTGCGCCTTCCTTAAAGTGAATCATTTCAACGGCGGGCACTTGGGCGTTTTCATCGGTCTTGGTGATTTTGATGGTCCACATCTCGTAATGAGTGCCATCGTCCTCTTTCGGGGTTTTTACAAGTTCAGCGCGAATGCCGGGAATCGTTTCCAGCCACTGGCCCAAATTCAGAACTTCGCCTTTGGCCGTGATCACCTTGTTGAATTCACCATAAAGTTCATGACGGGCCCCGAGGAAGATGAAGATTTCTCCGTCGGGCTTCAGGTTGTTCAGATACTTTTGCATCACCTGATGAGGCTGGCCGGAATAGGCCAGGGGGCCGAAGACATCGGTGATCAGATCGCTTTTGGCGATTTCTTTGTCGGCAATGGTTTCAAGGAACCGGCCGGAAATCACATTCAGGCGTTCCGCAGATTTGGCGGAGGTTTCATAGGCGACAACAGTGGACTTCAGATTTTGGCCTTCCGGGGACTGCAGCGCCTGGCGGACCGCGAAGGCATGGCCCGCTCCGGAATCAAACCAGTGACCGTCCTGCTTTTGCAGAACGCGGGACAGGGACTGGGTAAAGTCCTTTCCCAGAACAATCTTGTAAGTTTCAAGACCACGACCTTTGGTGAAAAGCTGTTCATATTTCGTCAGGTTTTCAAAGGCGCGGGGATCGTTTTTCTCGACCTTGGCAAAAGTGAATATGCCTTCACAACGGGCCGCAACCGACGCCTGTGCCGCAAAAGGCAGCGCCGTTGTCAAAAGGCTCGACAAGCTCAAGACGGCTAGCGTTGTTTTAATGCTCATAATCACTCCTGCGTCAGAGGTATTTCAAGCATCGTTCCATTTGGCCCCATAATATCGAAGGGATCATAAGATGATACCGGATCAGTTCTTCAGGCCTCTGACGCGACCTCCGGGGATTTCCCCTTGGGAGGGGGCAAGACTTGAGCTATCCTTTGAAGATCTTAAGGAGGCCCTATGATTATTCAACCTCACATTCTGTCCAAGGCTCTGGATGCGGCTCTGAGCACGGGTGCTGATTTCGCTGATATCTTTGTTGAAGACACTTATTCTTCCCAACTGACAGTTCTAAACTCCAAAGCGGATCAGGCCATTGTGGGCCAGTTGTACGGCGCAGGGATTCGTTTGTTCTTCGGCCATGAGATTGTCTATGTGACGACGAATGATCTTTCAGAAGCCGGCCTGGTGAAGGCGGCGTTGAACGCGGCTCAAAGCCGTGGCACGGGTGCGGCCTCCAAATCCATGCCGCTGATGCAGGTGCCTTTTGACTCAGTTCACACCTTTGGTGAAAAGCCGTGGGAGATGAACCGCGACCGCAAGTTCAAGTGGTTGAACGGCATTGATCAGCATGCCCGGGCCCGCAACTCGGCGGTGACGCAAGTTGAAGCGGGTTTGAATGAAAAGTTCCAGCGTGTGCAAATCGCCAACTCTCGCGGTTTGATGGCATATGATGAACGTGCCTATTCCCGTATCCGCATGCAGACCTTCGTTGAAAGTAACGGCGTGAAAGAAAGCTCCGCCGACGATGAAGGCCACATGGGGACGTCGGAAGTTTATGATCAGATTGATTTGAAAGCTCTGGCAGAGGGTGCGGTGGACCGTGCGATGTTGCTGACCACAGCGGCTTATGCACCAGCCGGGGACATGCCGGTATTGATCGATAATGCCTTTGGCGGTGTATTGTTCCACGAAGCTTGTGGTCACGGTCTGGAAACGACCGGTGTTGCCAAGGATTCTTCCGTGTTCTGCGGCAAGATGAATCAGAAAATCGCGAATGAATGTGTGACGGCGATTGATGATGGCACCATCGAAAATGGATGGGGCTCTTTGAATATGGATGACGAGGGCAACAAGACCAAGAAAACAACCTTGATTGAAAACGGTATTTTGAAATCCTATATCGTGGATGAAATGGGCTCCCGTCAGACCGGTTATGAAATCACCGGCAGCGGTCGCCGTCAGTCTTACAAGTTTGCTCCGGCCTCCCGCATGAGAAACACTTTCATCGCGGCCGGGAAAGACAAGTTCGAAGACATGGTTCGCGATGTGGATTACGGCCTTTATGCAAAACGCATGGGTGGCGGCTCGGTGAACCCGGGCACAGGTGATTACAACTTCCAGGTGGCGGAAGGTTACATCATCCGCAATGGCCGTATTGAAGAAGCGGTGAAGGGGGCCTGCCTGATCGGTCGTGGTATCGATACGCTGGGTAAGATCACAAAAGTTTCTGATGATCTGAAACTGGCGCGCGGTATGTGCGGATCTGTCAGCGGAACAATTCCGGCGGCCGTGGGTCAGCCTCAAGTTCTGGTTTCCAGCCTGATGGTTGGTGGGAGAGCAAAATAATGGACACTATTAAAACGAACTTCCAAAAAATCGCAGACCAGGCCCGTAAAGACGGTGCCAAAGTCGAAATGCTTGTTTCCGGCGGAGAAGCACTGAGCATTGGTTATTCCAAACGCAAGCTGGAGTCTTTCGAATCCACCCAGTCGCAAATGGCGGGCTTGCGTGTGATTCTGGGGGCCAATCAGGGTTATGCATACACTGAAAACCTTTCAGAAGAATCCTTGCTGCGCACTTACGGAGAGGCTTTGAATAATGCCAAAACCGTTCAGACGGGTGAAAGCAAGCCGGTGGATCTGGTGAAACCTCAGGCTGTGAAAGCCATGCCGGAACTTTTCAAGCCAGAGGAAATTTCCATGGACCGCAAACTGGAAGTGGCAAGGCTTCTTGAAGAGAAGTGTCTGGCTAAAGATGCGCGTGTGGCGAATGTTCCATACTCGGGCTTTAACGAGTCAGTCAGCTTCAAACGCATCTTGAATTCAGAGGGGCTGGATCAGGAGTTCAAGCAGAACTATTACTCTGGATACACTTATCCTTTGGCCAAAGAAGGGGAGTCCTCCAAAATGGATGGCGAAGGTTTCTTTGCCCGTAAGTTTGAGGACATCAATGCCACGGAAGTGGCTGAAGAAGGTGTGCGAAAAGCGATTGCCCGCCTGGGGGCGACAAAGCTTCAGACGGGGAACTATGCCGTGGTGATTGATCGCGAGCAGTTCTCGACAGTTTTGCAGATGATTTATGATTATTTCTCTGCCAAAGAAGTGCATGAAGGAAAGTCCCTGTTCAAGGGTAAGCTGGGTCAGAAAATTGCCAGCGACAAGTTTGAGCTGTTGGATGATCCTTTTGAAACTCGCGGCACTTCAGTTCGTCCCTTTGACGATGAAGGGGCGCCTTCGCAGAAAACCGTGTTGTTTGAAAAGGGTGTTTTGAAGAACTACCTGTCCAACCTGGAGTATGCCAATAAAATGAATCTTCCCCACACGGCGCACGCTCGTCGCAGCCCGGCTTCCCAGCAGGCGATTGCGCCGACAAATCTTGTTGTGGCTCGTGGGGAAAAGTCTTTGCAGGATTTGCTGTCTTCTTATGACAAGGTCATTCATCTGGCCAGTTTTGAAGGCGGACTTCATGCGGGCTTTAAACAGTCGACCGGGGATTTCTCGATGCCGGCAGAAGGGTTCTTGTATGAAAATGGCAAGAACATGGGGCCGATTGAACAGTTTGTGATGTCTGGAAACGTGCTGGAGCTTCTTCGTGACATCGAAGCGGTGGGCCGTGACTATAACAAGCCGGGTAATTCCTTTATCTGTCCTGATGTTTTGATCAAGTCTTTGAGTTTTGCGGGAGCCTAGGCATGAAAAAGTTCGCACTTATTACAATGTTGTTGTTTCAGATGGTGGTAAGTGCGGGCTGCTCCAGCCTGTTTGGTTATTCCGAAGAACCCAAGGTTCAGTTGAATCAGGTGTATTTGCGTGATGCGGACTTTACCGGGGCGACACTGATCTTTGTGGTCAATGTGCAAAATCCAAACAAGAGCGATATCAAAGTCAAAGAAATCGCTTACAAGGTTTTTATCTCGGGTAAAGAGCTGACCGAAGCCAAGACCGAAAAGCCGATTCTGGTTCCAGCCAATGCCGCCACCGACATTGAAGTTCCATTGCCAGTCAAATACACCGCGATCCTGGGTAATCTCGGGGACATCCTGACGGCGCGCGAAGTGGCCTATCGTATTGATGGCAGCGCGAAGACGGGTTTCTTCAGCATTCCATTTTCCAAAGAAGGCAAGGTCGAGCTTCGTTAAGATTTCTTGCTGTATATCGTTCTGAGTCCTATGCTTTTTCACAAAGTAAGAGGGGCTTATGAAGTTCATTTCGGTTCTGATTTTTCTATTTTCATCCATTTCATTCGCACAAACGGTGTCTCGTATCCAAGGGATCGAGGCCACCATCAATCTTGAAGGCCATGAAGGTCTGATTGTGGGCGATCGAGTGCATTTCCTGAATTCTCAACTGAGCACTGCAGGTGAAGGAGAAGTCTTGCGCCTGTCCGCCGGGGGCAAAAAGGCTTTGGTGAAAATTGTTTCTGGTAAAGTGAAGACGGGGATGACGCTTGAGAAAATTTCTGGTTCTGTAAATGCGACCTCTGCGAAAGAATCTTCAGCGCAGACTGCAACCGGGTCTGCGGTGCGCGCGGACGGTATCTCTTATGCGTCTTTGAGTGAAAGTGACCGGACAATCCTTGAGCGTGGTGAGATTTCTCAGACTCGTTACGTGGTGGGTGGTATTCTTGCGACGTATCCGCTGGGCCTGGGGATCGGTCATGCGGTTCAGGGACGTTATATGGAAAAAGGCTGGATATTTACCGTGGGTGAGCTTGCTTCCATCGCCGTCTTTGCCGCGGGCATGGGGGACTGTGTGGCGAGCACGTGGAGTTCTAACAACGACAACTGCAATGGCAGTGGTGGGTTGTTGTTTGCCGGTGCGTTTGCCTATGTCGGCTTCCGCATCTGGGAGGCTGTGGATGCCTGGGCGACTCCGCCAGAGCAAAACCGCCGCTATCGTGAATTGAAATCTCGTTTGCCAGCCAGCGAAGACACGATCACCTTTGAGCCAGGGTTCATGCCTTTGGCTGGCGGAGGCGCGCTAGGCCTTCGCGTGACTTTCTAAAATCGCTTTTGCTATTTCGGTGAAACCCAACCCACCTCGGTCTTTGGAGACATAGGTGGGTTTGTTTTTTATCTGATCGATAAAGTTTTGAATGTTGGCCACGGCAAAGCTGTGCGGGAAGTAAGCAAACATCGGCTCGTCATTCGGGGAATCGCCGCTGAAGCCACAGACTTTTTTCGCCTCTTCCGCGCTGACACCAAATTCCCTTTCCAAGAACCTGAGAGACATCGTCAGTTTGTCATAGCTTCCGAACCATCCATTGACGTGGATCGAGCTGACTTTGGCCTGCGCTCCCACGGCATGGAACAGGTCCACGATCTTTTGCACTTCGGATTTTGGCAGGGGTGGAACGTCCTCGCAGAAATCAATCGCCAGATCCATCAGGCGGCAGAACTGGTCACTGGCCAGATCGCAGCCGGGGACCTTTTGCAGAATTTCTTTTTCAAGTTGCTGAAGTTTTGTGCGATTTTCTTTTTGGATCTTTTCATCAAAGAAGAAATGACGGTGCATTTTCTTTCCATGATAGCGGAAATAAAACCCGCCGTTTTCACCCACGATCCCACTGACCGGCCAGACGCGGGCGATCATTTCACACCACCCGGCAGGGCGGCCTGTGACGGGAATCACATGGATTCCGGCATCATGCAGGTTCCACAAGGCTTGATAGGCCTCCGGACCCAAATGTCCTTCATCAGTCAAAGTGTCGTCGATATCAGTCAGCAGAAAGCGCAAAGGGCTGGAGAATTCAGAGGCATTTTTCATTTCCGCAGTATATCTGTTGATCTTGCGAAGGTCTAAGTTGATATGGCTCGTCAAAATTTAGACTTGCACGGGCGGGCATTCGCCTTCATGTTTTGTCTATTATATAGGGGTCGCTACAGATCTTTTCTGGAAGGTGACACCTAGACGAAGGACTTAGCATGGCCAAAAAAAGTGACGCAACAGATGGTATCAAGCTTGTCATCGTGGAGTCTCCCACGAAGGCAAAGACCATTCGCAAGTTCCTGGGAAGAGATTATGTGGTGGAGTCCTGCATGGGCCACATCCGTGACCTTCCTCAGTCCGCAAAAGACATCCCGGAAAAGGTGAAAAAAGAAAAGTGGGCGCAACTCGGCGTGAACGTCGATAAAAACTTCGAGCCTCTTTACTGCGTTCCCAAGGATAAAACCAAGGTCGTCAAAAACCTGAAAGACAAACTTGAAGAAGCCTCAGAGCTGTACCTCGCGACGGATGAAGACCGCGAAGGGGAATCTATCAGCTGGCACTTGTTGGAAGTGCTAAAACCAAAAGTTCCAACCAAGCGAATGGTGTTCCATGAGATCACCAAAGACGCGATTCAAAAAGCATTGAAAGACACCCGTGAGATCGACTTCAACCTGGTGCGCGCCCAAGAGGCCCGCCGTGTGCTGGATCGTCTGGTGGGTTACACGATTTCTCCGTTGCTTTGGAAAAAAGTAGCTTACGGTCTTTCTGCGGGCCGTGTTCAGTCCGTGGCGGTGCGCCTGATCGTGGAAAGAGAACTTGAGCGCGTGCGCTTTAAAAAGTCCTCTTACTGGGGTGTGCTTGCGGAACTCAGCAAAGACGGTGTCAGCTTTGAGTCCCGTCTGCAGCAATACAAAAATCAACGTGTGGCCACCGGTAAGGACTTTGACGGTCTGACCGGTCAACTGACGGCAGGTAAAGACGTTCTGGTTCTGGATGAAAAGACCGCAGGCAAGTTGTCCATGGATCTGAAATCCGGCAACTGGCAGGTGACGGATGTCGAGGAAAAACCGACCTTCCGTAAACCGGCACCTCCGTTCATCACGTCGACTTTGCAGCAGGAATCCAATAGAAAATTGGGTCTGAGCTCGCGTGAAACGATGCAAGTGGCGCAGAAACTGTACGAGCAGGGTTTCATCACCTATATGCGTACGGATTCCACGTTCCTTTCCAATGAAGCTATCACGGCTTCCCGCGATTGCATCGAAAGCAAGTACGGGAAAGAGTATCTGACTCCGCAGCCGCGCAATTACGCAGCTAAAAAAGTCAAAGGCGCTCAAGAGGCCCACGAAGCGATCCGTCCTGCCGGGAACCAGTTTATGGATCCGGATGAAACAGGTCTGACCGGGACTCAGTTCCGTCTTTATGACCTGATCTGGAAACGTACGATTGCGTCCCAGATGGTCGACGCCCGTCAGAAACAAGTCAGCGCAAAAATCACCGTGGGTGATGCGTTGTTTGGAGCTTCCGGTATGACCATTGAATTCCCGGGCTTCTTGCGAGCTTACGTGGAAGGCAGTGATGATCCAGAAGCGGATCTGGCTGAACGTGAAGTGCGTCTGCCGGCTTTGAAAGTCAAAGACGGTGTGAAATGCGCGAAACTGGATCCGACATCCCACGAAACCAAACCACCGGCTCGTTATACAGAGGCAAGCCTTGTTCAAACGATGGAAAAAGAGGGCATCGGCCGTCCTTCCACGTACGCTTCTGTTATCGGAACTATCATTGACCGTGGTTACGTTCGCAAGAACGGCACGGCGTTGGTGCCGACGTTCACGGCGATGATCGTTTCTAAATTATTAAGTCAGTATTTGTCCCAGTATGTGGATTTGGGCTTCACTTCCGAAATGGAACAGAGCCTGGATAATATCGCAGACGGGGAGCTGGATTGGGAAAGTTACCTTGCGTCTGTGTACAAAGGCCCTAAGGGCTTGCGTGCCATGGTCGACAATCAAGGTGACAAGATTGATCCAAACGAAGCCCGTACAATGACTTTGGAAGGCATGGATAAATACAAATTCCACGTCGGCCGTTACGGTGCTTATGTGACCACTCAGCGTGACGGTGAAGACGTCAGTGCTTCGTTGCCGGACAATGAATCTCCGGCGGATATCACGCCAGAGATCGCGGAAAAACTGATCGACCAGAAAATCAACGGGGCGGATTCTTTGGGTAATGACCCGGAAACAGATCTGCCGGTTTACGTTCTGAATGGCCGTTATGGACCGTATGTTCAATTGGGGGATGTGACTCCGGAAGACGACAAGCCGAAGCGTGCGTCGTTGCCTCCGGGCACTCAGCCAGAACAGGTGGATCTGGCGATGGCGCTAAGCCTGCTTTCCTTGCCAAAAACCCTGGGAACTCACCCGGGAACTGGCAAAGAAATCAAAGCGGGCCTGGGTCGTTTTGGACCGTTCGTGGTTCACGATGGCGACTATCGTTCGATTCCAAAAGGTGAAAGCATCTTTAATATCACCTTTGAAAAAGCGATGGAAATGCTGGCTCAGCCGAAAAAGGGACGTGGTCGTGCGGCTCCATTGAAAGAGCTGGGGGCGCATCCGGATTCAGGCGATGCGATTCAGGTCTTCAATGGTCCTTACGGTCCGTACATCAAGTGCGGCAAGGTCAATGCGTCTTTGCCAGAGGGTGCGACGCCAGACACTGTGACCCTGGAGCAGGCCGTTGCTTTGATCAACGAAAAGGGCCCGGCAAAAGGCAAAGGCAAAGGAAAGGCGAAAGCTGCTCCGAAAGCCAAGGCTGCAAAAGCTGATGGTGAAAAGGCCGCTGCTAAAAAGCCGGCTTTGAAGAAAGCTGCCAGCGCCAAAGAGAAAGCCGAAGCTCTCGGTGTCAAAAAAGTAGTCACTCGCAAGGCCAAGAAGTAATTTGTTCACCCCCCTTTTCCGAGGGGGGAATCTCTGATAAATTCGTTCCGCATAGTTACAGATCCCATCACTGGGCATCGAAAGGTGTGTTATGAGCGACAGTCCCCTGAAGGGACAATTGGAGTTAGGAATCAACCGTTCCAAGGAGAAGGATAGAAACTTCCACCTTGGCGGTCGCAGTTTCTATTTCTTCGATTTCGACGACAACATCGCCTTTTTGACGACGCCGCTGATTCTTTTCCACAAAAACGACAAGTCTGAAATTCAGATCTCCAGCGGGGACTTTGCCCAGCATCATCAGACTATCGGCAGCAGCGGTCCTTTTGCAGACTACAATATTGATTATTGCGACATGACCGGCACTTTCCGTAATTTCCGTGACCACCATGTGGATGAGCTGGAAAAACTGGAAGGCAAAAAGCAGATTTTCGTGCAGGACGTGGCGGCCGCTCTGGGCTATCCCGACTTCCAGTGGAAGGGGCCTTCCTGGGAATGTTTCTATCACGCGGCCTTCAATCAACGTCCTTTGTCTGTGATCACAGCCCGTGGTCATCACCCGGAAACCCTGAAAGAGGGCATCCGCGTGTTCGTTCAGAAAAAGGTTCTGCCATTGGAGCCCAACTATCTGAGTGTGTATCCAGTGAGTCATAAAGAGACACGTCAGTTGTTAGGTGATTCGGCCTTCAAAGAAGGCACTGCAGAATTAAAACAAAGAGCCATCCGCGCCAGCGTGGAGCAGGCTATTGAGCTGTATGGTTACAACCCGCATCACCGCTTCGGGATGTCGGACGATGATCCCAAGAACATCCAGTTGATTGTTGAGGAAATGACTCGACTAAAGGCGAGATTCCCCGAGATGTCGTTCTTTATGATTGAGACTCAGCATGGCAGTTTCATCAAGCATGAGGTCAAATTGAACGGCCTTCGTGGCGACAAAGTGGAGAATCTCTCCCAGCTTTCCTTCTTCGAAGAAGATCGACGAAAGTCTTAAGAGTCCTTTCTACGTCCTAATTTATGACGTGCTTCATAAATTGAATGCTCTCAGCTAATTATTTGATAATCTAATGCAATTAGGACTGCTCCCGTTCGGGGAGCCATGGAAGGATCAGCATGAGTTCATTCTCAAAAGGCGTTAGAGGTTTCATCATTGCCGGATCATTGGCAGTTTCATCTTTGGCATCGGCACAACTGAAAGAGGGCCTTGAGTGCCGTTACCTGACAGTGATTGAACAGGGCTTCCTTGCCAACCACGTGAAGTATTCCAACCGCGACACAGACTTGCAAAATCGTGTGATCGAGCAGTATCTGAAAAGACTGGATCCTTCCAAAATCTATCTGACTCAAGGTGATGTCGATGCGATTCGCAAATCCGCGGGCAACGTGTTTGATAAAACCAAAAACCGTGACTGTTCATTCCTGGATGCAGCTCAAAAAATCGTTCTGGAGCGCGTGAAAGACCGCTCTGAGTTTGCAAAAAAATATCTGGGCAAAGATTTCAAGTTTGAATCCGCAACGGAATTCACGTTCGATCCGGAAAAGAAAACCTGGCCGAAAGATTCCGCAGAAGCCAATGAATACCTGAAAAAATACATTCAGTTCCAGATCGGGAACTACATGGCGACAGACATGAAAATGGATGAAGCCAAAAAGAACGTGATCAAAAACTATGAGCGTGCAGTGAAAAGAACCGCTGACACCACTCAGGATGATTTGTTCTCGGGTTACCTGGATTCCTTTGCTCGTGCGTTGGATCCACACTCCAGCTTCTTCTCTCGTGATGTGCTAGAGGACTTTGAGATTCAAATGCGTTTGTCTTTGGAAGGTATCGGCGCGACACTTTCCTCCCAGGACGGTTTCACAGTTGTTGAACAACTGGTTCCGGGTGGGGCCGCTGCAAAATCCGGCTTGATCGAACCACAGGATAAAATCGTGGCTGTCGGTCAGGAAAAAGGCGCGATGGAAAACGTGATCGACATGGATTTGAAAGACGTCGTCAAAAAAATCCGTGGTAACAAAGGCACGAAAGTGCGCCTGACAATCCTGAGAAAATCCGGTGAAGGCAAAAAACGGTTTGATGTCACATTGACCCGTGAAAAGGTGAACCTTGAGGACGAAGCAGCGTCCATCATCTATCAGGATCGTGAAATCAACGGCCAGAAAAAGAAAATCGGTGTTATCAACTTCCCATCCTTCTATGCGGATTCCCGTCGCGGTGGCAGATCTTCTGCGGCTGACATGAAAAAGCTGATCAAGGAAGCCAACGAAAAGAAAGTCGATGGCCTGGTGCTGGATCTTTCCAACAACGGTGGTGGTTCGCTTGAAGACGCTGTGAAAATCGCGGGTCTGTTCTTCCAGACCGGAAACGTGGTGAAGCAGTCCTCCAAAAATGAAGGCCGTGCTGAGTCCGCACTTCGTGACACAGATCCAATGGTTGACTGGGCGGGACCGCTGGTTGTTTTGACCAGCCGTATTTCTGCCTCCGCTTCTGAAATCGTGTCCGGCACTTTGCAGGATTATAAACGTGCCGTAGTCGTGGGTGGTGATCACACTTACGGTAAGGGCTCAGTTCAGTCTGTCCTTCCAATCCCGAACAACCTCGGCGCAATCAAAGTGACTGTGGGTATGTTCTTCGTGCCGGGTGGTAAATCCACTCAGCACCGTGGTGTGGATGCGGATATCGTGTTGCCAGGCCCGTTCAGTGCGGATGACATTGGCGAAAAATACATGGATTACTCTTTGCCGCCAAAAACGATTGAATCCTTCCTGTCACCGGATGCCTACGTGAAAGAGGGCCCGGGCGCTTGGAAAGAAATCAAACCAGAGTGGCTGAAGTCCCTGCGTGAAAGATCCGGCGAGCGTGTTGCTAAGAACGATGAGTTCAAAAAGATCGTGGAAGAGCTGAACAAAGCCAAAGCCCGCGGTAAAGTGATCCGCGTGAGCGAAGTTCTTAAAGACAAGAACGAAAAAGAAAAGAAAGACAAAGCTAAAAAGACCGCTAGCAAGGCCAAGAAAAACGAAGAGTATTTGAAGCGTCCTGATATCATGGAAGCAGAAAATGTTCTTCTGGATCTGATTCAGCTTGAGGACGGGAAATCCCTGGTGCCTCAGCAGAAGCAGGCTAACGCCAAGTAGTGTTCCGATAGATTAGAAAAACGTGTTGTTGTTGTTTTAAGCCCGGGCAAAACCCGGGCTTTTTTTATTCTTTTCGCGAACAGAAGTTCGGTCTAGAAATGTATTAAGGGGTCCAGAGTGGATGACTTGTAATTGTTAAAAAAAATTGACGTACGACACACTGAAACAGTGGAGGGTTTATGTCGTACGTTTTAGGTCTTCTGCTTCTCCTTGCGGGATCGCAGGTCTTTGCGTTCCCGGTGTCGTCTGACGTCGCAGCTATTGAACAGCTGCAAAGCTCATTGCGAAGCAACCCCTATGAAAACAACCTGCGCGCTCAGCTCATTCAGAAGTATCTGGATACCAACCAGCTTAGTCAGGCTCTGCAGGAGTGGACTTCCTATCTTAAACTGGATCCTCAGATGAAGGCGGATGGCGCCAAAGGCCTGCAGGTCCAGTTGCTTTTGGAAGGCCAGCAGTTGAAGCAAGCCAAAGCAATGTCATTTCAGATTTTGGCGGAACCTCAATCAAGTTCTGAAGATCGATTCCGGGCTCAGGTGGCGCTGGGTGATCTGGCCTTTGCCGGATTCACTCACGGGGACGCGGCTTCGCGCTATGGGAAGGCACTGCAGATAACGAAAAGCCCGGAGGTTCGCCATCGACTGGCTCGCGCCTATATTAAGGGAAAACGATATTCCAAAGCTGAGGATGTGCTCAGTGATCTGATCGGCAGTGGTTATTCGCCGGATCCTGTACGCTATGACTATTTGCTGAGCCTTTTGCTGGCAGGGCAAAATGAAAAAGCGGCGCATCGCTTGCAGCAGTGGCATTTGGAAGAGCCCGGAAACCCCTGGATTGCAACGGCTCACGCGCGGTTGTTGCACAGCCTTCAGCAGTCAGACTTGGCGTTGGAAGTCTTGCAACATTATGCAGGAGTGTATCAGCTGCCTTCTGAAATGCAGGCGTTGTCGCTTCAGTTGCAACAGCGACAACCCACCTCTGTGAAGGACGATATTCTGCCGGCGCGCCCGGCGCAGGCCACGAACGCTGGAGTTCTGCGCGAAGGGGTCGTTGCAGAGGAAGTCACTCGGCGGCCAGTGAGTTTTCAGGCGCAGTTGGGTTATCAGCTGGTGAACAATAAGGTTGCGGGTGAAGGTTTTAATTCGTTGCTCAGTCCTGAAGCGGGCTTTTCCGCCGGTATCAGGGGGGAAGTTCGCGCCGCCAGCGAGGAACGTTCTTATGTGATGGCGGCCCGGGTCTTTGAGCAGAAGTACAAGATCCCCTCGGGGCTGGCTCAGGACACGGATCGTTCGCAAGGGTTGGCCATGTTTGCCGGTGTTCAGCAGCAGTTGACACCTTCAGGCCTGCAGCTTCAAGGCGGCCTTGATCTTCGCCATCGCAGTGGCATCGAATCCTCAACCAACACCTATGTCTCCGGCTATCAGATGCTCGGGCTTCGTGCCGAGCTGGCACAAACCTGGGAACTGCGCGGGCCGTGGAGTGTGGCGGCCATAGGGGACGTGACCCTGCCAGTTTATTTTGCCGAGTCCACGGCGGAATCCGGCCAGTTGAAATGGGCTTACTATGCAACCCTGCAAGGGCACGTGCAGTATCGTTTGCGCGATGGGATTGTCGTCAGCGCGGGTTTGGGAATGATTCGAAACGAGTTTCAGTTCAAAGGCAGCGGCTCCCGCGGCGTCACGGATGCTGTGGATACTGAAGATGGTCTGACCGTGCCGGTTCGTTTTGCCTGGATTTATTAGGGGGATGTCATGCTTAAGTACATTTTCATCACTTGTTGTTTCCTGACCGCCTGCAACTTTTCCGAAGACTCGAAGGTGAGTGGCAACACTCCACAGAGTGTCCCGGAAGCCGAGCCCCCAGCGACACCATCGCCATCTCCTTCGCCGACTCCGGCAGCTCCAACATGGGTCGATGTGCGCGCGATTGTTTCGACGGGCGAAAATTTAAGTTTTAACAATCAGACCGGGGGGCCGCACGATCTGGCTCTGAATCCGGTGACGGGACTTCCTGCGGTGGCCTATTATGACAAGTCGGCTTCAGCAGGTGGCAGCGGAGCGACACCGGCAGTCGGGGCGTTGAAGTATGCCTGGATGGATGCCCTGGGAAACTGGAATGTGGAGGCTGTTGATTTCAATTATGGCACAGCTGTCTGCGGGAACGTGAACTCCGTCTGCGTGGGCGCGCCGAACACGGCCACTGCAGGGCAGTTGAATCAGGGGAAAATTCTGAGACTGGCGTTTAAGGCCAATGGTACGCCGGTGATTTCCTATGTCTATGGCTCCAGCCAGAATACAACTCTGCTCCCGGGCAGCGGCACCAAGGACATCCGTCTGGCTGAGCGCAGTGCTGCGGGTGTGTGGTCGGTGACGACCGCTTTCCAGGCGCCAGTGGGGGCCGGGGCGACGAACGTGGCGATCGCCACGATTGATCCGATGAAGGCTTTGACCTTGGTTCTGGACGATGAGGATCGTCCGCACATCACTTTTTCTTTCTTCACTCAGACATCCACAAACAGCCAGGTGAAGTATCTTTTCCGGTCCAGCGCGGGGGTGTGGTCTTCGATGAACGTGGCGCCATTGGTGGCGCTTGCGGGAACGGTGACAGCGGCGAATCAGGCAGGGATCAGTTCGGGGCTGGCGTTGTGCCCGGTGAATGGCGCACCGATTTTGGGATTCACCACCACCACGGGAGCTGCGGGCACGTTAAACAATCCCAGCATCGCTCGTTGCACGGGCTTGGATGCGGATGGCAAGTGTCAGGCCTTTGAAGTTGTGAATCTTCTAAGGGGTTGTACCGGCAGTGCCACTTGTATTTCGGGTTTGGTGAACACCAATCATAACGGCGGCACGCACCTGGATCTGAAAGTGGAACCAGTGACGAACCGACCGGTTTTGGCGTTTTATTCTGTGGGAAATCCCAATACGACAGGTCTGCATATTCGCGGGCCGGTGGCCTGTGATCAGGTGCAGAGTGGGGCGGCGAACTATTGGGGGGCAGCAACCACTATCGCCGCGGCCTCTGCCGGAGCTTCCGGTGTTTCTTTGGCAGTCAAGGGTGTGACGGATTATCTGGTTTCTCTTGGTGTGGCGACTACGTCTGTGGCGATGAGCAAGTTCAATGGGACTGCGTGGTTTGCAGCGGTTCACGGGATTGAAACAACAACGGTTGCCCAGGAAGGCGTGTCGCTGGCTTACGATGGACAGAGTGATACGGCTTATACCAGCTATGCTCAGTTGCCAGCGGCAGCCGGAGGAGCAGTTGGAAATGATTTAAAGGTGGCGCAGATTGATCCTGATGAGCTGGTCACAGCCGGTGCGGCAGGAAGTTTTGTGATTTCTGTTGTCGACAATCGCGGCAATGTGTTCCCGAACACGGCCTCCTTCCCGGTGCTCAGTGCGGCGACGGCACCGAATGGCCGAGTCGGCTATGCTTATTATTTTTATGACAACAACAACACTCACGCCAGTTCAAAACTTTATTTTGGAATGCGTGGCGGAACATTTGTTGAGCCGTATTTTTCTGAAAGATTTGTGACCAGCTATCAGCAAAGCGCCTCCGCCACAGCGGCTGTCGGGAATATGCCGGCCCTGGCTTTTG
The DNA here is from genome assembly GCF_055398295.1 of Bdellovibrio sp. BIS2. NCBI lineage: Bacteria > Pseudomonadati > Bdellovibrionota > Bdellovibrionia > Bdellovibrionales > Pseudobdellovibrionaceae > Bdellovibrio > Bdellovibrio sp. BIS2. The sequence goes on from NZ_AP035879.1 coordinate 916,752, forward strand.
ACAGCAACAGCAATCCGTTGATTGCTGCCTACAACGGTGTGGCAGCAGAGCAGAATCTGATTCTGGCCCGCTCCAGTGACCGGGGTGTGAGTTTTTCAATCACCGTGGTGGATGACTCGGTCGCCAACGTCGGCCAGTACCCGAGTGTTGCCTTGAGTGGGGATGCCATTGGTATTTCTTATTACGATGTGACGAATACAGCCCTGCGTTTTGCGCGCTGGACAGCGCAAAGTGGATGGAAAAGATTTGTTGTCGATGGGGCGGCAGGCTCAGGATCCTGTGGCAATGCCGCCGCTGATGCCGGGAAGTTTGCAAAGTTGCAGTTTACTTCTGATGGACGTCCCGCGATTGTCTATCAGTATGACACCGGCGTGCGGGTGGCATATGCGACGGAGGCTCTGACCTCCGGCTCTTATGTGTGGAACTGTGTGGCTTTGGAAAGTTCTGCTTCCAGTCTGGGGGCGGGCCTGGATTTCAAGCTGGATTCTCAGAATAGACCCTTTGTGGTTTATGTGGATACAACAGCAGGATCAGTTCGCTACGCAAGTTGTGCTTCGGCCGTTGAAACCTGCGTGACCACCGGAACCAGTGCGTTTACTGCGGGAGTGGTGGAAGTCACCGGAGTCACTTCTTTGTTAGGGGAGGCTGCTCCGTCGCTGAGGATTGGCAGTGATGGTGCGAAGTACGTGGCTTTCCATAACTCAGTCAGCAAGGCCTTGCGACTGGGGACTTGGGCTGCCGGATCTTCCAGTTTTGCCTTTGAAAGTATTGAACAATCGGTGTTGAGTGCACCTTCATCTGTGGGTCAGTACGGGGCTCTTTTGTTGAACTCCTATGACCGGCCGACAGTCTTTTACCGCAGTTCAGAAAACTGGCTTCGCTACTATTCTCGCGAACAGGAATAGGGTTTTGCTTAAAGAGGGGGCATCTTCCGCCCCCGGAAAGCCTGAAACCCTCTTTATTTCGATTTGAAGAGACTACCTACATAGGCAAATGGGCGTGACAAAAGCCTCTCTTTTCGCTTAGATAGACGCGAATATGGAGGCCCTTAACATGTCTAAAAAGACCACTGTGAAAGCAGGGGGTAAGGCGGCTGCTGGTAAGACTACCAAGAAGGCTGCAAAACCTGCTGCAAAGTCCACTGTGAAAGCTTCTAAAAAAGCGACTGCTCCTGCAAAAAAGAAGCAGAGCTTTGGTGGATTGTCTGAAGAAATTTTGCTTCGCATGCACAACCTGATGGTTAAGTCCCGCGTGCTTGAAGAACGTCTGATCAAAATTTATAAAGCCGGTGAGGCTTACTTCTGGATTGGTGGACCTGGGGAGGAAGCCTGGGGTGTTGCTTTGGGTATGCTGGCGCGCAAAGGCTCTGGCCCAGAGAACGATTGGTTGCACCTGCACTATCGCTGTACTCCGACGATGGTGGCTTTGGGCATGGACATGATTGATTCCATCCGCTTGATGATGAACCGTGCGACGGATCCATCCACAGGTGGTCGTAACTTCTCCAGCCACTATTGCTTCCCGCAGTGGAACGTGGCTCCGGTGACGTCTCCTTTGGAAGTTCAGTATCCGATCGCGTGCGGTACGGCTCACGTGCAAAAGCGTGTGGGTAAAGGTGCGATCTCCATCGTGACTGGTGGTGATGCCGGGACTGCTGAAGGTGACTTTGCATCCTGTTTGATCCTTGCGTCCCGTAAGGGCCAGGAGCTTCCGATGCTGATCACTGTGCAGAACAACGGTTACGGTATTTCGACTCCGTACGAAGGTCAGCACGGTGAAACAAACATCGCAGATCGCGCTGCTGCGTTCAACATCCGTTCCCGCGTGATCAATGGCAATGACCCGATTGAAACTTATCTGGCTCTGAAGGAAGAGATGGAATACATCCGTAAAACCGGCAAACCATCCTTCATCGAAGCGAAGGTGACTCGTTTGTACGGTCACTCTTCCGCGGACGGCGCCAATAAAAAACCACACTTGTTTGATCCGGTTCTGACTTTCGAAAAGAACCTGATCGATGCTGGTATTCTTGATGCGAAAGCGGCGAAGAAGATCTGGGAAAATTATGAAGCCGAAGGCGTCAGCGCCCAGGAACAAGCCCGTCAGGAACCGGTACCGACTCCGGAATCTGTTTGGGATCATGTTTACGTTAACAGCGAAAATGCAGATTGGAGAAAATTCTAATGGCAAGTATTGCTCAGGCCATCAGAATGGCCCTTCACTATGGTGAAGCCAACATGGGAGTTAAAGACATCTTCGGTCAGGACGTGGGCGCACCACTGGGGGGCGTTTTCACAGCGACTCAAGGTTTGGAAACGGCGTGGAACTCGACTCTGGATGAGCGTGGGATCATCAGCATGGCGATGGGTATCGCGATGGGTGGTGACCGCTGCGTGGCTGAAATCCAGTTTGCGGATTATATCTTTAACACCATCGATCTTTTGAAAATTGCCGGCAACACTTTGTGGTGCACGAACGGTCAGATTCAACTGCCGATGGTGGTGATGACTCCGGTTGGTGCGGGGATCTTTGGTTCCGTTTACCACTCTCATTCCTTCGACGCCTGGGCATCCCGCCTGCAAGGCTGGAAGATCGTAATGCCGTCCAATCCGTTGGATGCTTACGGCTTGATGCTTTCTGCGATCGAGGATCCAAATCCGGTTCTTTATTTGAAATCCAAGGCGTTGATGCGCCATAAAGGTGATGAGCTGATCCCGGGTGAACCTGCGGATGAAAAAGAGCTTAAAGCCATGATCGACAAACCAGTTCAGAATTCTGAAGGCTGGAAGCCGCGCTGGCCGGAACTTGAAAAATACATGGTTCCAATCGGCAAGGGCAAGATCACTCACGCGGGTGAACACATCACGGTTGTCACTTACAGCCGCATGGTGCACCTGTGTGACGAAGTGGCGGTGAAACTGGCAGAAGAAGGCATCTCAGTTGAGGTGATCGATCTTCGTTCGATCTATCCATACGACTGGCCGATGATCAAAGCATCCATCGAAAAAACCGGTCGCGTTCTGTTCGTGAACGAGGACACGGAAGTGACTAACTTCGGCGAACATTTGGCTTACCGTGCGACTCAAGAGTGCTTCTATCAACTGATGGCGCGTCCGCGTGTTCTGGCTGGTAAAAACCTGCCGGGCATCGGTCTGCACCCGAACCTTGAAAAGAACTCTGTGCCACAGATCCATGACATTGAACTTGCGATTCGTGAAGTCGTAGCGGAAGTGCCGTAAATGAAAAAAGAAATGTCCCACAGAAAAAAAGTCCGCCGTCGTGTGAATAAAAAAAGCACGGCTTTGGTATTCGATAAATACGAACTGTACCGCAAGGCGGTTCAGTCGGCGGAAAACGATGTGGTCTTTATCTGGAACACGTTCCGCGAGCTGAAAGGCAAGCAGCCCCGTGTATTCCGTGAAGACTTCTGCGGGACATTTGCTCTTTCCACCGAATGGATCAAACTGCATCCTCGTCATGAGGCGGTGGGTGTGGATCTGGATCCGGAACCAATGGCCTACGGCAAAGCCAACTATCTGACGAAGCTAAAGCCGGAACAGCAAAAGCGCATGAAGCTGGTTGAAGGCAACGTGCTGGATCCGAATCTGGCCAAAGCCGACATCGTGGCCGCGATGAATTTCTCGTACTTCTGCTTTAAAAAACGTGAGGTTTTGAAAAAGTACTTCGCCAATGTGCTGAAGACTTTGAACAAAGACGGCATGTTCCTGGTGGATATCTTCGGTGGCAGTCAGTGCTACGAAGCCATTGAGGACGCGATCAAACACGAAGGCTTCACTTACTACTGGGATCAGACGAACTTTGACCCTGTGACCAATGAGGCTCTATTCCACATCCACTTCAAAGTGGGCGGGAAAAAGATCGAACAGGTCTTCACCTATGACTGGCGTATGTGGTCCATCTCTGAGATCCGCGACATCATGGAAGAAGTGGGCTTTAAAAAGACCCACGTGTACTGGGAAGGTACGGCTCCGGATGGTTCCGGAGACGGCAACTTCACCCGTGTGGATCACGGCGAAGCTTGTCAGTCCTGGATCGCTTATGTGGTCGGAGAAAAATAGCGCCGGTTGGTGAAAAAGGCCCATCTCCTTCGTTGTCGGGCCTTTTGCTTCTCTTCGACGTGCTTGGAGCACGCCTCCGTTTCGCAAAAAACCCTCCGCCTCGGATCTGAACCTTTTTGACCAACCTTGGTTGGGTGGGTCGCGGTGGGGATTTTCTGGTTTTCTTAATTGTTTTTCTTTGGTCTGCCTCTTGCTCCTTTAGGGGCTGATGATATTCAAATCCAAATTAGCCTTATTCAAGCCTCGCAAGGGACACTGGGTGTCGCTTGCTGTCTATTTGTTGGTCACTTTGGCGGCCGGGCAGGGGTTTGCTAAAAATACGCTGAAAGACTTTACCAGCGATGGCTGCAGCATGAGTCCGGACGGGTTTGCCTGGTCGGTGAATGCCTATTTGGACTGCTGTGTGGCGCATGACGTGGCTTACTGGGCCGGCGGGACCAGTGAAGACCGTCTGAAAGCTGATGAAGATTTAAAACAATGCATCACTGTCAAAGCGAACAAATACACGGCGGATGCTTACTTCCGCGGTGTTCGCGTGGGTGGTTCTGCGAAGCTTCCAACGCCGTTTCGCTGGGGCTATGGTTGGGTTGAAGACCGGGGCTATGAGCCATTGGACATGGAAGAGCGTACCGAGGTCGCAGACAAGCTTCTGTCGACCAACTGGGAGCAGATTTACGAATTAATTTTTTTAGGAACCAAAAAATAACAGGAGACGTCCATGAGAAAATACATCGCTTTACTTGCCGGATTGATGTTGTCAGCTTTTGCCGAAGCCAAGGTGCTTGTGGTGTCTGATATTGATGACACGTTGAAGGTGTCCCACGTGCTATCCAAGAAGGGGGCGGCAACCTCTTTTGCCGATGATGACAGTCGTTTCGTGGGTATGTCTGAAATCTTCCAGATGTTAAATCTGCAGCATGAAGACATTGAATTCCATTATGTGTCTTTGGCGCCAAAGCTTCTGATGAACGAGCAGCACACGGATTTCCTGGAGGAAAACGGCTTCCCGATCACGAAGCTGCACATGAACTCGGGCATCAAACAGGATCCTGAGCTGAAGCAAAAAGTCATCCGCAAGGTGCTTGCTGAAACCAACCCGGAAGTGGTGATCTATTTCGGCGACAACGGTCAGTTCGATGCGGTTGTTTACGACCAGATGGTGAAAGAGTTCCCGCACATTCCGGCTGTCAGCTATATCCGCGAAGCTTATTCCAGACTGGATCGTTCCAAGTTCCCAACGATGGAAGGTCAGATTGGCTTTGTCACCAGTGTGGAAGTGGCGATTGATTTGATTTCAAAAGGTCTTTTGATGAAGAAGGCTTATGGCCCGATTGAGCAGATCGTTTACAAGCGGATGAAGAAAGACGACAAGGATGAAAAATTCGGTCCCATGGTCTTCCCATGGTGGCAGGACTGCCGCGACTTCAAATGGCAGTGGGACGTAAAGAATCCTTCTGTGAAGCTTCAGAAGATTCAGTCTGTGATTGCTGAAAGATGTGCGCAGTAATTTTGATAGAACAGAAAAAAAGAAAAAGGGGCTTTGAAGCCCCTTTTTTTATTTGTTCCCGCTGCCGGATCTGGATGGTTGTGGTGGAGGAGGTGGAGGCTGCGGTCTGCCACCGGATCTGAAGACTTCCGGTTGGGTCACGGACTTTGTTCCCTTGCTGCCAGTACAGAAATCCAATTCAATATCACAAGCATTGGCCATGGATTTACAGAATGCTTGGTTTTCGGACGTGCTGGTCAGGAATGAATTCAGCAAAGGATCACCGCTGCCATTCTGCATGCGGTTGACTTCTTCCAGGCAGGTATCCAGACCATTTGCCTTGTCTTTAGAGGCAATCATCTTTTTCACATCGCGTTTTTTCTCTCCAGAGACATCATACTCACTAGGGAATGCTTGGGACAGGCGCTCCTTAAAGCGACTGCGTCTTTCGCCAGATGCTTGGTCTGTGTAAAGTGGATACTTCTTATTTAAATTTGAATCGCTGTAGTTCTCATGTGGTGTGGGGCTTCCGGCGATAAGGAAGTTCATTTTATTTCCCGCATCCCAGCCGAATATAACGTTGTCATCGAAGCCATAGTATTTGCCTAGTTTATTTGTAGATTTGGCATCAACGCCGGAACTGCGTGTGGTCGCGGGATAGATAACTGATTGCCAGTCGCCAGAAGCGATGTCAGATTTCTGCGGGTCTTTTGGGCCCTTGGAGCTGCGGTAATTCTGACAGAAGCCATAGTTACGCATCATTGAGATGACGATCTTTTGATAGTTCTTTTTTGCATCTTCACTTTGAACGATGGTTCTGTTTTTGTCGTCCAATTGGAAATTTTGAACGGCACTTGTGCCAAGAAGAGCCAGCCACTTTTCAGATGGCACAACTTCACGGCCACCGGCTTTATCAGCGAAATACTTCTGAGCCCCGCAGGATACGCACGCGAGACCTGTAAGCTTCAGGTTACCGCTGCTGCGGCAATCAAACTCATCGTAGCCCGCGAAGGACGGGCTAGCGGAAAAAGCAATGGCGGTAGCCAGTAACGCTTTAGAGAACTGTTTCATCCTGTCTTCCTCTCGATAAGATAAACCAGTTCTCTTTATCGGCTAGAAATCGGATTTCTTGAACAATGGACGAAGGTCCAGGCCGATCTCAGTCAGCTTGGGTTCGGGGAACTGGGGCCCGCGGTGGATCACACAGAGAACTGTGGAAATCTCAGCTCCGATAGAGCGTAAATCCGCCGTGGAAAGCACCACCTGACCGCCAGTGGTGACGACATCCTCAATCACACAGACCTTCTTGCCTTTGATCTCAAGGCCTTCGGCAAACTTGCAGGTGCCGTATTCTTTGGCCTCTTTACGAACGAACACACAAGGGATCCCGGTTTCCAGGGACAGGGCCGTGGCGATAGGGATGCCGCCCATTTCAAGGCCAGCCAGAACTTCGGTGCCTGCAGGAATTAATGGAACCATTTGTTTGGCGATTTCACGCAGCAACGTCGGTTGTGCCTCAAAACGATACTTGTCGAAGTATTCGTTCGAGATCTGGCCTGAGCGCAATTTGAATTCACCCGTCAGGTGAGCAATGTCGTAAATATTCTTGGCAAGTTCTTGTCTGGTCATGGCGATAGCTCCTTCGCTTTTCAAAGCTAGGGCTATCTTTGACTTTCTTCAAGCCAGTTCTTGAATGCCGGATTGATTCCCAGGACGGGGAGAGTCATGACGCACGGAACGTCATAGGGATGCAGGTCTTCGACTCTTTTTGTGATTATTTTCTGCGCGTCAGATGTGTTCAACGCCTTCAGGATCAGGATATGCTCAGAGCTTGTCTCTAATTTTCCCTCCCACCAGTACATCGATTCCATGCCTGGAATGATGTTGGCGCAACCGACAAGTTTTTCTTCAAGCAGAGTTCTTGCGATACTCTGCGCAGAATTTTTGTCAGGACAGGGGATATAAAACAAAATCACAACCTAGCTCCGGCGCAGTTTCTGTTTGCGCATCTGCCACTGTTCAAGAGCGAACTTGCGCATGTCTTCGACGCTGTCGAGTTCATCGACGATCTCAACACCCAGCAAGGTTTCAACGGCGTCTTCCAGACTGACCAGACCAGCCACGATACCGTACTCGTCAACAGCCAAAGCCACGTGCTCTTTTTCTTTGATAAAGAAGTCCAGAACCTGGGACACGGTCATGCGTTCCGGGATGCTGGAGATCGGGGTCACGATATCGCCAATCACCTTGTCGTGCAGGTCGTTGGAAAGGGCTTCGTGGATCTTGTAGCGATAAGTCATGCCAATGATGTTATCCAGGCTGCCGTCGTAAACCGGGATGCGCGAGAAGCGCAGCGGACGGTATTTGTTAAAGACCTCTTCCACGGTCAGGTCCTTGTCCAAAGCAAAGAACACGGATCGCGGGGTCATGATGTCAGACACATAGATTTTGTCCAGCATCAGCAGATTTTTGATGATGTTGGATTCTTTGCCTTTCAAAGTTCCTTCTTCCACGCCGATTTCGGCAGTCATCAGGATCTCTTCGCGGGTCACTTCCGGGTCTTCAGAGGTCTTTGCAAAGAAACGGCCCAGCCACTCGGACATGATCACCAAGGGATACAATAGCAGGATCATGAACTGGATGGTGTAGGCGGCAAAGGGAACCAGAGCTTTCCAGTGGGCGGCTCCTACAGACTTGGGAATGATCTCAGACAAAATCAGGATCAGGAAGGTCAGGGCAAAAGAGGCAACAGTGACGGCTTCTTGCCCGTAGTGAATCTGGATTTGGTAGGCGATCGCAGCGGAACCAAGAGTGTGGGAAACGGTGTTCAGGGTCAGGATGGCAGAGATGGGGCGGTCGATGTTTTCTTTCAGATGTTCAAGAAGCTTTCCGCTTCTTTTATTCTCTTTGACCAGAACCCCGATGTACGCGGAGGTCGAGGTCAAAAGAACAGCTTCCAGCATTGAACATAAAAAAGAGATACCGATGGTACTGATGAATAGGACAATAATGATCGTCATAGAGTGGTGCTTAAATCTGAGAAGTTAAATGTGACGGGCCTAGGCCTGTGGTATTCCATAGAGACTAGAGTGTATCACATCCGGGAAGGGACCTGTCTATAACGCGACTTGCAAGAAGTCCTGATATAATCGAGATAAAACAGGAATTTGTGACTCATCAGGGCCTGAAAGAGGGGTTTTTGACCTTTTGCCGGGTCCTTCTTAGACTTTGGTAAAGCTTAAAAGGAGTACCTAAGATGATGAAGAGTTTGGCGGCAGTGGTGTTGGCGTTCGGAGCCTTTATGCAGGCTCATGCTGAAGTGAAAACTGAAACGGTTGAGTACAAGGATGGCAAGACCACTTTGGAGGGTTTCCTGGCGCAGGACAATTCGGCCAAAGGCCCTCGTCCGGCGATCATCATTGTTCACCAGTGGATGGGACTGGGTGATCATGAAAAAGCCAGCGCTCAGCGTTTGGCGGAAAAAGGTTATGTAGTTCTTGCGGCCGATATCTATGGCAAAGGGGTGCGTCCTGGTTCCCCGGCCGAGGCGGGAAAACTTGCCGGCACTTACAAAGAGGACGTAAAACTTTTCCGTGCGCGTGAAAAAGCGGCCTTTGATTATCTGAAGAAAAATAAGAACGTCGATGCCAAACAGATCGTGATCATGGGGTATTGTTTTGGCGGGACCGGAGCCCTTGAGGCCGCTCGTGCAGGCTTGCCGGTTGCGGGTGCCGTGAGTATTCATGGGGGCCTTGCCAGCAAAAACCCCAAAGACGTTAAAAATATCAAAACCAAAGTGTTGGTGTTGCACGGGGCGATCGACCCTTACGTGCCACCGGCGGAAGTCGACGGCTTCATGAAAGAGATGAACGAAGCCAAAGTTGACTATCAGTTTGTAGCTTATTCTGGAGCAGTTCACGCCTTCACCCAGAAGGACGCCGGCAACGATCCCTCCAAGGGACACGCCTACAATGAGGCGGCTGAGAAGCGCTCCTGGTCTGCTTTGGAGGCCTTCTTGAGCGAGGTCGCGCCCGTTGCAAAATAATGCGAACTGAGCTGTCCAGAGTTTGAACAATCGTGAAAATATGGAAAGGGTGGTGACGGGGATTGGCCCTTCACCACCCTTCGTGCTAAAGACTTCGCTTTGAATACAAAAGGAGTCTTCATATGAAAACAATCTTGCTGGCGGCCCTGCTTTCTCTTTCTTTCGCGGCGCCAACCTTTGCCAATATCTCTGACAATTCCCAGGACGTGGTTTCTGCTAAAAAAGGAAAAGGCAAATCCGAGCCGGCTCCGAAGGAAGACGACGGTGGTCGTGGTGAAGAAAAAGACCCTCGTGAAGAGACCTATGAAGGCAACGACCGCAACAGCGGTGGCGCTTTTGATGGTGGCGGTTATGGCAACGGTGGATTCGATGGCGGCGGCTATGGCGGTGGTGACGGTGGCGGCATGATCGGTGAAATCTTCTCTGTTCCAGGCAAAGGCAAAACTTATCCTGTGACGTCCAACACCACAGTTGAAGACCGTGGCGATGTTCTGGTTTACACAACCCGCACTCAGGAAGACATCAGCTATGATGAAACCTGCACAACTGTATCTGTTCTGGTTGTGGCTAAATCCACTGGTAAAGTGATTTCTTCTGACAGCAACGAGTATTGCAATCGCTGGCCGATGTAATTTCTGAAACCGCTTTCTATATAAAGCAAAAGAGCTGACCATGACAGTCAGCTCTTTTTTTTGGTCTTAAATTCCTCGCAGGAATTATTTTTTGTCGGTTGCTTCGTCGACTTTGTCTTTCACATAGTCGGCACCTTCTTCAACGCGGTTCTGGCCTTTTTTTGCAAGGCACTTTACATCGCCTTCCATGCACACGGCTTCTTCCGCACGGTTCATGGCTTTCTTCGCGCCACGTTTCACGTCATTGGCGGTGGATTTCGCTTTCTCAGAAACAGTTTCTTCCGCGTGAGATACAGACATAAAACCAAACAAAGCCAATACCACGATAATGTGTTTCATTTCGGATTCCTTTCGTGAATCAAGTGTTGCTGCTGTTAAAAGCAACCCAAGTGCCACGATGAGGCCGGGTTTAATTTGAATTGAAGGGGACAGGAAGGGCGCATGGGACAAAAATCCCCGTGTTGGCGGGGATTCATGGGACAGGTTTAACTGGCTTCTGATGTCTTTGCGCGCTTGCTTTGGCGCTCTTCCACATAGTCCATCACCAGTAAGGCCACGGCATTTTCCAGGGCTCCGGATTGTTTGGCGGCCACAGGCTTTTCAGCAAAGCCCAAAGCTTTCAACCATGTTTTCTTGTTCAGGCTGTAGATCAGAACACCCACAGAAATCACGGTCATCACCAGGTACACAATCATGCCTCCCGTGATCTGGAATTCCTCGCCCTTGTCGAGCTGGCCGGCAAGGCTTGTGATCAATAGAGAGACGCCCACACAGCTTAAAGCCAGAGAGCCGATGGTGGACACCAGCACGAATGTCAGCGCGCGCAGATGCAGCACCAATTGTTGGGTGAAGGCAATGCCCGGTTCTTTGAACAGGCTTTTCGCGTTACCGATAAAGAATGAAATGATGGGCAGAAGGAAGTTCATCTAGTCATCCTTTCTTTTGTACAGCATGCGCGCGATCACAAAGCCCGCCAGGGCGGCAATGCCGACCGAAGCCCATGGGTTTTCCTTCATGGTTTGGGTCAGGCTGTCTTTCATGTCTTTGATTTGCTCTCGCTGTTCGCCGGGGATTTTGTTCTTAATGGCGTCCGTCTGATTTTTCAGTTCTTCCTGAAGCTGCTTTTTGATTTCGGCAATAAGCTGGTCGCGATCCATGGCTGTCGTCCTCGGGGCTGAAAGATGAATTTACGAATCTCTTTTCGGCACAACCGGCGGCGATGTTTAGTTTTTCTGGATATAAGTCGGGGCAGGGAAATAAAAAAAGCCCGGTGTTTCCACCGGGCTTTGAAGTTTGAAGATCAAACTTAGCGGGGACGCAGTCCAGTGCTTCGCACCTCCTGCGCATCCGCGCGAAATTACTTCTGCTCAGCTGCGCGCTTAGCTTGGTATTTCTTAGCAAGCTCTTCCTGGATGTTACGAGGTACTGGAGCGTACTTCGCGAATTCCATGGAGAACTCACCTTTACCTTTGGTTGCAGAACGAAGGTCTGTAGAGTAACCGAACATTTCTGTCAGTGGCACTTCAGCTTCGATCACGCAGTTACCTTCGAATGCAGTAGTTGCAACGATGGAACCACGGCGTTGGTTGATTTGACCAACAGCGGAACCTTGGTATTCGTCTGGAACTGTCGTCTCAAGCTTCATGATCGGCTCAAGAACAGTTGGTTTTGCCGCAGAGTACACTTCACGAAGAGCCGCCATACCAGCGATTTTGAACGCCATGTATGAGGAGTCGACATCGTGGTACGCGCCGTCTTCCAGAACAACTTCAACACCAACGATCGGGAAGCCAATCAGAGGACCTTTAACAGTCTGCTCTTTGAAGCCCTCTTCAACCGCAGGGATGAATTCTTTAGGGATACGACCACCGACAACTTTGTTTTCGAACTTGAATACAGAGCCGTCTTCTTGTGGAGGCAATGGAACGATCTTACCAACGATTTTCGCGTACTGACCGGAACCACCAGTTTGTTTTTTGTGAGTGTAGTCGTACGGAGCTTCAACGGAGATAGTCTCACGGTAAGCAACCTGAGGTTGACCCACGATAACTTCACAGTTGAATTCACGTTTCATACGCTCAACGTAGATTTCCAAGTGCAATTCACCCATACCGGAGATGATAGTCTCGTTGGATTCCTCGTCACGGTGTACGCGGAATGTAGGGTCTTCCTTACGGAATTTTTGAAGTGCTTTGGAGAAGTTGTTCGCCGCAGTTTTATCTTTAGGCGCAACAGCCAAGCTGATAACAGAATCTGGAACGTGCATGGATTGCATGGACGCCTGGATTTTGTCGTCACAGAAAGTATCACCGGACGCGCAGTCGATACCGAACAATGCCACGATGTCACCAGCGTAAGCAGTGTCGATGTCTTCCATCTTGTCAGAGTGCATACGAACCAAACGAGGAATCTTAACAGATTTCTTGTTCACTTGGTTGATGATGAAGTCGCCTTTGCCCATCTTACCTTGGTAGATACGCATGTAAGTCAACTGACCGAATGGAGTTTCCTGAAGTTTGAACGCCAGGGAAACCAATGGTTTTGTTGAATCTGGGAACAGGTCGAACTTCTCTTCGTTCTTAGTGATATCAAGAGCTTGCTCTTTTTTCTCAGCTGGAGAAGGAAGATAGTAAGTAACCGCGTCCATAAGACGCTGAACACCTTTATTTTTGAACGCGGAACCGCAAAGAACCGGAACCAACTTCAAGGCGATAGTGCCTTTACGGATAGCTGCGCGGATTTCTTCTGTTGTTGGCTCTTCTTCCATCAAGAATTTCTCTTCGATAGCAGAGTCAACGTCAGCCAGTTTACCGATCATGATCTGACGGTATTTTTTTGCAGTTTCAACAAGGTCCGCTGGGATTTCTTCTACAAGAACGTTCTCACCGGATTCACCTTGGTTGATGTAAGCTTTCATGTCAGTCAGGTCAACGTGACCTCTGTGCTGATCTTCCAGACCGATTGGGATCTGGATCATAACTGCGTTCAAACGCAATTTTTCGATCAAAGCATCAGTAACACGGTATGGGTTGGCACCTTGACGGTCCAATTTGTTCACGAAGGCCAAACGAGGAACGTTGTAACGTTTCATCTGACGGTCAACAGTGATGGACTGAGACTGAACGCCGGCAACACCGCAAAGCAACAGGATCGCACCGTCTAGAACGCGAAGAGAACGTTCAACTTCAACTGTGAAGTCCACGTGCCCCGGTGTATCGATCAAATTGATTGTATAATCCTTCCACTGAACCTGAGTTGCAGCAGACTGGATGGTGATCCCTTTTTCTCTCTCTAGATCCATGGAGTCCATTGTCGCACCAACGCCGTCTTTTCCACGTACTTCGTGGATGGCGTGGATTCTTCCTCCATAGAACAGAATACGCTCAGAAGTTGTGGTTTTCCCGGAGTCGATGTGCGCCGAGATACCAATGTTTCTGACCATATCAATATTCCACTTTTTGGACATATCTTTACCCTTCGTTTATATGGTTTTAATCGCTGTTATTATTAGCAAAAATTAAACAAATTTTATGAAAGTACTCGAATTATCATCAAATACTACTAAGTGCAAAAAAAGATTCTAGGCCAGAATCCCAACGCACCGCATCCTCGAGGCGGTTGGCTAGTCGGGCCCCTCTCAGTAGCGTAGACTGATCGGCACTATGAGCGATCTTCTTCAGCTTTTAAAAGCGAACTTTCCTTTTACTTCCTTCCGGGGCGAGCAGGAGCAAATCCTGCATAAAGTTTGGGCAAACCAGAACCTGCTGGCTTTAATGCCCACGGGAATGGGAAAAAGCCTCTGCTTTCAGTTTCCGGCAAAGACCCGCGACGGCCTGGTGGTCGTTATTTCTCCGCTGATCGCTTTGATGCAGGATCAGGTTTTCAAGGCCCAGGAGCTGGGGATCAGCGCCACGTTCTTAAGTTCCACTTTGAGCCGGGAGGAAAGGGAGTCCCGCCAGAATCGTCTGGCCAAAGGCGACTTCAAACTGATTTATGTGACCCCCGAGCGTTTCCGTAAACCTGAGTTCCTTCAAGCTATTGAAAAACGCGCGATCCAGCTTTTGGCCGTCGATGAGGCGCACTGTATTTCCCAGTGGGGGCATGACTTCCGCCCGGATTATTCGCGGGTGGGGGAATTCCGTGCCCTTTTGGGGAATCCGCCGACGCTGGCTTTGACCGCCACGGCAACCCCCGAGGTTCAAAAAGACATCCTGAAAAAACTGAACATGGAAGACGCTCTGATTATCTCGGCCGGGATCGAGCGACCGAACCTGGCTTTGAATGTTCACGACATCTACGGGATTGACGAAAAGATCCGCGCCATTGTCGGGCTTCGTCACCAGCAACCGGGCACCGCGATCATTTATTGTTCTTTGATTCAGACGCTGAAAAAAATCTCTTCTTCCCTGAATCGTCTGGGCATGGCGCATCTGGTGTATCACGGCGATCTGCCGCCGCAGGATCGCAAGCGTAATCAGAAGGCCTTCCAAAATGAAGAGGCTCCGCTGATGATTGCGACGCCGGCGTTCGGTCTGGGCATCGACAAAAGCAATGTGCGTCTTTTGATTCACGCCGAAACCCCCAATGCGCTGGAATCTTATTTTCAGGAAGTGGGTCGCGCGGGCCGGGACGGGGCAGAGTCTTCTTGTCATCTGTTGTATGATCAGGACGATGTCAGCATTCAAATGGAGTTTTTGAAATGGTCCCATCCCGAGCCTGATTTCATCCGCAAGATCTATCAACTGATAGAAGACAAAAGAATGCAGGTGGATCAGGGCGGGTTTGACTTCCTTCGTGAACAAATGAATTTTAGAAATCGCCGGGACTTCAGGTCCGAGGCGGCGGTCAGTATTTTGGAGCGCTGGGGCTGTCTGCAAAAGTCCGACGATCCGTTCCCTTATGCCTGTGTCAATGCGCCGACGGATGAACAGTTCCTGGCTGAAAATGGGGAGGCTATTTTGCGTGCCCAGAACACCAAGCTTTTGCAGATGGTTCAATGGGCCAATCAGGACAGTGAGTGCCGCATGAATCGCATTTATGCTTACTTTGGGCATGAGCACCTGGAGCCTTGTGGGAAGTGCGATGTTTGTGTCGCACGTGGAAAATAGAGATTAGAGATTGGGTCGGGCCAAGGAGGGGATTGTGAGAGCTGGATGGATTGTTTCTTTTGGGCTTTTGGTTTCGCTTTCTGTGGGGGCGAAGCAGCTTCCTTTGGAAAAATTGAAGATGCCTCCTGGGTTTCAGATTTCGGTGTGGGGGCAGGTGCCGGGGGCTCGGTCTTTGGCGCAGGCTCCGGATGGCCGGATCTTTGTGGGCTCTCGGTCCGGTGACAAGGTTTATGTGGTGAAGGACGGCAAGGCCAGCGTCTTTGCTCAGGGCCTGGACACGCCCAACGGTGTTGCCTATAAAGACGGAAAACTTTATGTGGCCGAAATTGCGCGCATTCACGAATTTGATGCCGGCCCCAGTGTGAAGCTTCCGGCAAAACCTGTGCGCACGCTGCCTCAAACCTTTCCTTCAGACACTCACCATGGATGGAAGTTCATCCGCTTTGGTCCGGATGGAAAGCTCTATGTCCCGGTGGGGGCTAATTGCAATATTTGTGATCCCGGCACTCAGTATGCACGCATTTATCGCATTGATGTGAACGGCACCAGCAAAGAGGAAGTGGCCTCCGGAGTGCGCAACACTGTGGGCTTTGATTTTCATCCTCAGTCGAAAGAACTTTGGTTTACCGATAACGGTCGCGACTGGATGGGGGATGATCGTCCGCCGTGTGAAGTGAACCGCCTGACCAAAGAAGGTCAGAACTTCGGCTTCCCGTTCTGTCATGGCAAGGACACTCTGGATCCGGATTTTGGCAAAGGCAAAAAGTGCTCAGACTATGTGGCTCCGGTGGTGGAGCTTCGCGCCCACGTGGCGCCGTTGGGTATGCGCTTTTACACGGGGACTCAGTTCCCGGCACAATACAAAGACAGCATCATTCTGGCCGAACACGGTTCCTGGAACCGATCCACACCACAGGGGTATCGTCTGACATTTGTGAAGCTGAATGGCTCCAATGTTGAAAAGACAGAGTCCTTCATTGAAGGCTGGTTGCAGGGGGACTCCTCCTGGGGGCGTCCGGTGGATGTGGAAGTTTTGCCCGATGGGGCGATGCTGATTTCTGACGACAAGGCGGGGGTCATTTACCGTCTGACTTATAAGGCGAAGTAATGCAGGGAAAATTACGATCCTCGGTCGACTTTCCAGATCCGCGCGAAACCCTGGCTGAAGGGATTTTGGCTATTGGGGGATCTTTGGATGTCGGCACACTTTATACGGCCTACAGCAAAGGGATTTTTCCCTGGCCCCAGCCTGGCTTGCCGATGCTGTGGTTTTCCCCGGAAGAACGGGGAGTTCTGGAGTTTCGGGATTTCCACGTTCCGGAAAGTCTGCGCCGTTTTCGCAAGCGTCATCCGGAAATTCATTTTTCAGTGAATCAGGATTTTCATCATGTGCTGGAGGAATGCTCCAAACAGCCGCGTCCTGGTCAGGATGGCACCTGGATCACGGGACAGATGAAACGCGCCTATATGGAATTTTTCAAAGCCGGTTACTGCATGTCGGTGGAGGTTCGCGAAAACAATGTTCTGATCGGCGGCATTTATGGAGTGCTGGTTGAAGGGGTGTTCAGCGGTGAAAGCATGTTCTATAAAAAGCCCAATGCTTCAAAACTGGCGCTGTGGCGCCTGGTGGAAGTTTTGTCAGAACAGGGGCACGAATGGATCGATGTGCAAATGGTGACGCCCGTGGTGGCCAGCATGGGCGGGAAACTGATTGATCGGGAGCAGTATCTGGAAATGTTAGAACAACGACATTTTCAATATGAAACAACCTAAAAGGTTCCCGAAGAACGAGAACCTTTTGATTTATTCCAGAACGACTTTGGAAGCCTTGCCGTCTTTGATTTCGTAAACAGTTGCCGGGCCCAGATATCTTTCCACCTGAATGCCGACTTTTTTACCGAGCTTCTTGGCGTGTTCTTCCTCAGCGGGAAGGACATACAGCGGGATGCCGGTTTCTTTGGTTTTATCCTCTTTTTTCAGAACTGTTTTTTTGATGTTCGGAATGTTCCAGGACTGGATTTCAATGGCCTGCCACGTGCCTTCTTTTTTGGTCAAGGCCACCGCGTACTGGCGGTGCAAATCACTTCCCAGCAGCACGATGTCTTTGTCGCCGTTGTTATCAAGGTCGGCAATAAAGGCCATGGGAACACCACCGGGTTCGACTTCCTTTACCAGGCTCAAGACCGATTCCGGATAATCTTTCAGATCGAAAGTCAGAAACTCCGGATTCCAGTCAATCAGGGCTTTTTTTGCCTCGGCAGGCAGGGTGACCTTTACATTTCCATCCTGCACCGTGATTTCAGCGGCGTTGGTTGCCGAGGTTGTCACCGGAGCAGCCGAGCTGCAAATGCTGTAAAGAAGAGTTGCGATCAAAGCGTTCATCATTTTGCACCTGTGCTTTTCTTGCTTTGGCTGCTTGCGCCGGAAGAGGAATACTTGCCAATCACGCCCAGCTTCCGAGGGCAGGATTCACCGCGCGGAACCAGGAAGGTGTGATTGCCGACCTTTCCACAGTTGGTCATGCGGCGGGCCCAGTAGGGACGGGCGATGCTTGGATTGTAGTAATAGATGACGTCATTGGGACCTTCTTTGACAGAAAGGTTGACGGCTTTCTTGCACATCTCCAAAGCTTCTTTGTCTTCATCTTTGGTGGCATTGATGTTGTTGCCGATATTGTCCTGAGTCCAGCTGAACTGGGCATCGTCATAAACGACTCCGCAGATGGAGCTCGGATAGGCATCGTCTTCCGAACGGGACAACACCACCTTATTCACGGCCACCATGCCTTCGAAGGATTCTCCGCGGGTTTCATGATAGCAGTTGCAAATCATGCAGTTGGTGGCGGATTGTCTTTTGTTGCAGGTCATGGACGCCGCAAATGCAGACGAGTTTATAAGTGACACACAGGCAATTATGAAAAGGGCAACGATCTGTATTTTCATTATTCTCATTTTATATGGGAAGTTTTGAATTTGAAGAATTCTTTATTTTCCCCCTCGACCTTCAGTGAATATGTGTTCCGAATCTTGGTCCAAGGTCCTGAAAAGGGTGTGTCTTATAGTGAGACACTGAACGCCGTTAATTGTTCCTCGTTCAATCTTTGGACACCTTTTTAGGGTCAAACCCCGTGATTTCACGGGCATAGCCGTTGCAATCACCCCTATTGAATATAAAAACAATACGGAGGATTCCATGTCCAAAAGAAAACTGATCGCAAAGGGCCTTGTGACTTTGTCTTTGTTCACCCAGCATTTTGCATGGGCGCAAACAACCACCACAGTTAAAAGACCACCACAATTTGTGATGTTTGCCTTTGATGGATCTTACAACAACGAGGTATGGCAGTACTCCCGCGATTACACCAAACTTAGAAAAGATGCGGGCGTGGACACACGTTTCACATTCTTTATCAATCCGGTTTATTTCCTGAGCCCTGAAAACAAAACCTTCTATCAGCCACCGGGTCAGCGTTTGATTCTGGATGGCGCCGGCAACGAAGTGGCTACGAAAAACCGTGGTTCCGCGATCGGTTGGGGCGATGACAGACGTGATATCTCCGATCGTATTGATCAGATGAATGCAGCTTATCGTGAAGGCCATGAAATCGGTTCCCACGCCGTGGGTCACTTTGATGGTGGCTTCCGCAATAAAAAATGGGACCTGCGCTGGAGCGAGGCGGACTGGAAATCTGAGTTCACTCAATTCTATGCCATCCTGGATCGCGTGTTCGACCTGAATGGCATCTCTAAAAAAGAATCCAAAGGTTTGTTGTTCAGAAACGAAATCACGGGCTTCCGTGCACCGGTTCTGGGTGTCAGCCCGGGCCTGTGGCCGAATCTGCCGAAGTTCGGTATTCAGTACGACACTTCCAAATTGAATTTCGTAAACTACTGGCCGCAAAGAAATGAATTCGGCACCTGGAACTTCCCTTTGGCGGAAGTGCCGGAACCAGGTGGCGCGCGCAAGTGGATCTCTATGGATTACAACTTCTGCGTTCGTGACTCTGCCCGTGTATTGAAGGAAGAGCCTCAGACAATGCAGATCATGAAGCGTGACAAAAGCGGCAACACCGTTAAAGCCAACAAGGCCCGTGACTGCTTGAACGAAGTTTCCACTGCGCAAAAAGCACAGGTTAAGGCCAACATGCTTTCCATCTATCGCAGCTACTTCAACACGAACTACTATGGCAACCGTGCTCCGGTTCATATCGGTCACCACTTCTCCAAATGGATGAGCGGTGCTTACATGGAAGCATTCTTTGAGTTTGCCAATGAAGTGTGCTCCAAGCCGGAAGTCAAATGCGGTACTTACAATGAACTTCAGGCGTTCATGGAAAAGTCCTCTGCATCTGAAATCGAAGCTTACAGAAAAGGCACTTTCGCAAAACTTCCGCGTCCTAAGTCGGCAAGCGTTGCTCGCCACCTGGATCTGAAGATCGACATGACGTCCGACCGTGACTTCATGAACATCTCCCTTGCGGGTCGTGATGCTCAGATGGCGGGTCTTAAGAAGTTCGTGACTGTGGGTGATGTGACCAAAGAAATTGACGGCACGATCGACCTGAAAGACATCCGTGAAGTGAGCGAGGCGGGTAAAGACGCTTTGGTTCGTATCTCGGTTGAAGACCGCATGAACAAAGAAATCGCCACGGCGACTTATACAGTGAAGGCGGTAGGCACGCAGAACGAGGTTGTAGACTCTGAAAACGTGGAAGGTCGCTGGGAACAAGGCCACATGGCTGAAGCTCACCGCGATGACGTAGACTTCACTAAAGGACACTAATGAATCTGTGGAAGGCCATCCTTAGCGGGACCCTTATCATGAATCTTGTCGGGTGCGGAGGAGACTCTGCACCTTCGGCATTTGTAAACACCGACGGGACACTGACCCAGGGTGTGATTTATGGCGAGGACTCCATTCAGGAGGTTTCCACTCACACCCGCAACACCCGGGCAAACGTTGCTCTGGTTCATGCTGACAAATGGAATGATATCATGAAGGGCGAAGCGGTATGGACCGTGGATGAAGTCTACGGGACCGGTCCGCAGTTGGCCTGGAGTGACCAGGAGTCCAAGGCCTTTTGTTCCGGCACTTTGATTGGGCCGAAGCTGGTTCTGACGGCCGGGCATTGTTTCACCGAAGATCACACTTGTGAAAACACCGTGTTTGTCTTTAATGACGAGCAAAAGATGGAAGGGGCCACCACCCGCAAGGGCTGGCAGTGCAAACTGATCGTGGCTCAGAAAAATGATTTCCAGGGCGGGCTGGACTATGCCCTTGTGGAAATTTCCATCCCTCGGGATGAAGTCGAGCCCGTGGTTATATCCGAGACTCCGGCGGTGGTCGGGGATTCGGTCTATTCCATCGGTTATCCGCTGGGCAGTCTTAAGAAGACCGCTCAGGGTAAAGTGCGCCGTGTGAATGAAACGGGATCCTTGGAGACCAATCTGGATGTTTTCGTCGGAAACTCAGGTTCGCCGGTGTTTGACAGCAAAACTCACGAATTGATCGGTGTTTTGCACGGTGGTGAGGATGATTTCCAGGAACAGAGCGCGGAGGGCGGTTCTGTTGAGATTATGAAGTGCGCAGAGGATGCCTGTAAGGGCGAATTCGTCATTCCTATTCAGAAAATTCTGGCCGATATCGAGAAACAGAAGTAAGTTGGGCCATGCTTCTCATCAATACACATAAGCTCGAAAAATCCTTTGCGGGGAAAACCCTGTTTAAAAACGTCTCTTTGGGCATTGAAGAGGGCGAACGTGTGGGCCTGGTTGGGCCCAACGGTGCCGGTAAATCCACTTTGCTGAAAATTCTGGCCGGCACCATGACTCCGGATGCCGGGGACGTGACCGCGAAAAAGGGTTTGCGTCTGGGGTATCTGGAACAAACTCCGACATTCAAAAAAGATGAAACCATCCTGGATGCGGTCCTGAGTAAAGCCCAGGACCCGCATGAGGCGATTGGATCGGCCTATGAATGGATTGCCCGTCTGGAGCTGACCCAGTTCGGAGAAAACTTCCTGGTCAGCGATCTTTCCGGGGGATGGAAAAAGCGTGTGGCTTTGGCGCGCGAACTGGTGCGCGATCCAGAGCTGTTGCTGCTGGATGAACCGACGAATCACCTGGACGTTTCAAGTATCATGTGGCTGGAGGATTTCCTGAGCCGTGCGCCCTTTGCCACTTTGACGATCACGCACGACCGTTTGTTCCTGCAACGAACCGTCAACAAGATCTTCGATCTTGATCCGAAGAATCCGAACTATCTGATTTCCACCACCGGTGGTTATCTCGAATATCTCGAGGAAAAAGCGATTCTTTTGGCCGGACAGGAGCAGAAGGAGCTGGCGATGAAGAACACTCTTCGTCGTGAAACCGAGTGGCTGCGCCGCGGAGCCAAGGCCCGTCTGACAAAACAAAAGGCCCGTATTGATCGCGCCGGCACCCTGAAAGAGGATGTCGAGGAGCTTTCCGCGAAGAACGCCGCCCGCAAAGTAAAAATTGAATTTAAGGAAACCGACCGCAATCCGCAAAAGCTGATCGAAGTCGATCACGTTACAAAGGCTTATGACGGTCGTGTGCTGTTCAGTGACTTCAGTTATCTGGTGACTCCTAAAACACGTCTGGCGTTGCTGGGAGATAACGGTTCGGGAAAATCCACGCTGATTCGCATGCTGCTGCAGCAGGAAGCGCCGACTTCCGGCCGTGTGGTTCAAGCGGACAAATTGAAAATTGCCTATTTCGAACAAAACCGTGAAACCTTAAAGCCGAAAGAGTCCGTTTTGAAGAACATCTGCCCTGATGGCGATTATGTCCATTATCAGGGGCAGTATGTGTTTGCGCGCAGTTATCTGGAAAGATTCCTGTTCAACCGTCAGCAAATGGATCTGCCAGTGGAAAAGCTGTCAGGTGGCGAGCAAAGCCGCTTGCGTTTGGCGCAACTGATGCTGAATGAAGCCCAGGTGCTGATTCTCGATGAACCGACCAATGACCTGGATGTGGCGACATTGACAGTGCTTGAAGAATCTCTGAAGGAATTTACGGGGGCCGTGATTTTGGTCACGCACGACCGTTTCTTCATGGATCAGGTGGCTTCTGACATTCTGGCATTGCACAAGAACCTGGATGGCTCCACTTCCATGGAGCGTTTTGCGGGTTATCTGCAATGGGAAGAATGGTTCGAAGAACAAAAAGAGCTGCAAGCTCAGGAACTGAAAAAAGAGAAGAAAGCCGAAAAAGTGGCGGCCAAACCAGTGAAGCTCTCGTTCAAGGAAAAGTTTGAACTGGAAAACATGGAAGCCAATATCTTTGAAATGGAAGAAAAATTGTCAAATCTGCAGACCGAGGCGGGGAAGCCCGAGGTCGTCAGCCAGGCCTCTAAAGTTCAGGAGCTTTTCTCCGAGATTTCCGCTTTGCAAAGCAAAATCGAAACCGCTTATGCCCGTTGGGCAGAGCTGGAAAAGAAATCCCAGGGGCAGTCTTAGCCGGTCGAGGCTGGTGCATTCTTACATATTGCTGATCTTCAGGGCGCCTTCAATCATAGGCTGTTGAGCAAGGAGGCTCTCATGAAGATCCAATTCGTCAATCTGGCCGTTGTCCTGACGGCCGGGATGCTGATGGCATCCTGTAGTTCTTCCGAGAAAAAAACAACCGCATCAGTTAAGACCACGGCCAGCCCGGCAGAGATCCAGAAGCTGGCGGAAGAGGTTTATATCTATGGCTATCCGATGGTTTTGGTTGAAACCAGTCGTGAGGTGATGACCAATGTTTCCCGTGTGACCGCGGATGCGGCACCGGTGAATCAGTTCCTGCACAAGGACCGCTTCCCTGATGCGAGCTTCACCCAAGTGGTCAGTCCCAACGCCGACACACTTTACAGCTCTGCATTTCTGGATCTTTCGCGCGAGCCGGTCATCTTAAGTGTGCCGGAAATGGGTAAGCGCTACTATCTGATGCAATTGATGAGTGCCTGGACGGATGTGTTTGCATCGCCGGGCACGCGCACCACAGGGTCTCACAAAGGGGACTTCGCCATCACGGGACCGGATTGGAGGGGAGAGCTGCCAACGGGTCTTACTGAGATCAAATCACCGACCAACACTGTATGGATCATCGGGCGCACCCAAACCAACGGGCCGAAAGATTTTGCCGCAGTTCGGGAAATTCAGAAAAAATACCGTCTGACCACGCTCAGTTCGTGGCAGCAGTCGGACAACGAGGTCATCGCCACCCCCACTCGTCAGGTCAGCTCCACGGTGGACATGAAAACACCGCCGGTGGCCCAGGTGGAGGCCATGGACGGGGTTGAGTTCATGGAAAAATTCGCAAGTCTGCTGAAACAGAATCCTCCGAAGCCGGAGGATTCTGCCATGGTTGAGAAAATGGCACGACTGGGGATTTCTGAAACCGGGCAGTTTGATGGCCGGGCCTTAAGCGATGCTCAGAGAGTCGCATTCAATCGCGGGGCGAAGATGGCGTTGGAAAAAATCGTGGCCCTGAATCAGGCGCCTCCGGGCGTGGAGGTCAGTGCGGGCTGGGTGTATTCCTATCACATGGGGGCCTATGGTGCCGATTACGAAAACAGAGCCTATGTCGCCAAATATTTTTTAGGTGCGAATCTTCCCCAGGATGCGGTCTATCCGCGCGCTTCCGTGGATGCCAACGGCATGCCTTTGAAAGGGGATAACAAATACACCCTGCGCTTTGCCAAGGGGCAGTTGCCTCCGGTCCGGGCGTTCTGGTCGCTGACAATGTACAATTCAAAACAGAACTTCGTGAAAAATCCCCTGAACCGATACGCTCTTGGGGATCGTGACAAGTTGAAATACGGCAAGGACGGGTCACTGGAGATTTACATCCAAAGCGAACGTCCTGAGGCCAGCAAGGTGGCCAACTGGCTGCCGGCGCCGGCGGGGGATGATTTCAATTTGCTGATGCGTTTGTACTGGCCGAAGGACGAAGTTCTCAGCCATCAGTGGCGAATGCCTGGAGTGCAGCAGGTGCAGCCCGCGACGGGTCTGAGTCTGCGATAAATATGGGTGATATGCTTCATTTGAGAAAAGGAGAATCCAATGTCTAGCGAACCACGTCGTGATCCATTGAAGGATCACTTGTTAACACCAGAAAACTGCGCCTTTATTATTATCGACTATCAGCCTATTCAGGTCTCGTCGATCAGATCCATGGATCAGAAAGAGCTGGTGTTTAACATCACCAGCACTGTGAAGGCGGCCCTGAACTACGGTCTGCCCATTGTTCATTCGACGGTAAATGTTCAGACCGGAAGGAACAAACCGCCTATCTCTCAGATTCAGGAACTCTTGGGGCATCTCCCGACGTATGATCGTACAACGATCAACAGTTGGGAGGATGTTCAGTTCCGGGAAGCTGTAAAGGCCACGGGGCGAAAGAAGCTGATCATGACGGCCTTGTGGACTGAGGCTTGCCTGGCATTTCCGGCACTTGATGCTTTGAAAGAAGGCTACGAAGTTTATGTCGTTGCAGATGCCGTGGGCGGTACTTCGCGGGCCGCTCACGAAATTGCTTTGCGCCGTATTGAGCAGGCGGGCGGCATGTTAATCAGTAAGACTCAGCTCTACTGCGAACTGCAGCGCGATTGGAGTCACAAAGAAACTGTGCCGGGCTTTATGTATGTGTTCCAAAATTACGATGGATCCAATCCCGAAAAAGATTTCGAGGGGCATCAGGATCATCTACATTCTCAACCCAAAGGCCGTTTGAGCTCCGAGAATCTGAGAAGTTGATTTTGACAAAGAAGAAAGGGGCTTGCAAAGCCCCTTTTTTTATCTTGGTTGTACGCTGTAGTTGGTGACGTCTTCTTTCGCCGTTTCGTTTGGATATCGAACGGTTTTGATGTTCAGGATCAGATCCAGAACCCCTTGGTCACCTTCACACACATAGTACTTTTTGTACTTGCAGATGTAGTTGAAGCAGAACTCGTTTTTCGAGAAATGAGAAAAGGAACACTGAACGTTGTAGGTGTATTCCACAGAATCAACCACCGAAGGCACACTCAGTGCCAGAGCAGGCTGAGTCGTGAATCCGGTAATCACGAATCCAATTGCAATCACCAGTAGTTTCTTCATCTCAAATCTCCTTGGTTTATCCTTTGCAGGATTATTGTTTTTTCAGGATCAGCTTGCCTGACATGGAGTAATTAGATGTCAGAGCGCCTTCCAAAACACCATTTACAAGTTTGCCATAAATAGCCGCTTCAAATTTTGAATTCAGATCGCGAGCCGGTTTGCCGGTCAAAGTCAGGCGTGGCTCAGCCAGGTCCGCTTCGTAAACACCCGTCAAGGTCAGGTCCGCCGTGTGGCCTGGATCGTCCGCGCGGTTCAATTCACCCATCAGACGAGGAATGGTCACGGTAGATCCTTCCTTCACAGTTTCCTGAACGTAAAGGCGCAATGTGATGCCCACAACACCCTTTACCGGACCGGAGTTGCCCTGATCCATCTGGCCCACGTAAGTTCCGGAAATCGCGGTCAGTTGCGCGCGCAGTCTTTCATAGTAAGCAAACTCTTCCTTGCCGCCGCCCGTGGATTCATTTTCACGCGCTTTCAAGGAAAGTTTGACGATACCTTTCGGGCCCGAGATCGCCTTGGCTTCACCCAGGATGTTGTTGCCGCTGATTTTAGCGTCCACAGTCTGGATTTCGTCACGGCCCAAAGATTTGATGTCCTTTACGTTCACCAAAGTCAGGTCGCCGGTTTCCGGAGCGAAACCAACAACAAAATCGTAACTTTCGCCTGCCGGATTGATGCGCTTGTAAGTTGCATAAAGAGTGGAGTGCAAGCG
The DNA here is from genome assembly GCF_055398295.1 of Bdellovibrio sp. BIS2. NCBI lineage: Bacteria > Pseudomonadati > Bdellovibrionota > Bdellovibrionia > Bdellovibrionales > Pseudobdellovibrionaceae > Bdellovibrio > Bdellovibrio sp. BIS2. The sequence goes on from NZ_AP035879.1 coordinate 942,919, forward strand.
GGTGGAACCGTCAGAGTTTTTCGCGCCGTTATCGACTTTCAGTTCGAAGAATTTCACTTCCAGATCCTGAGTGCCGTCAGCGGTCGTGATTTGGCCCACGTAAGTGCCGATCACTGGTTTGTAAGTCTGTTGCAACTTTCCGTTTTGCTCGATCTCGCGCTGTTTGCCGGCGTTTTTGTCCTGATCAAAGGCGCACGCGGCAAGGCTTAGAACCGTCGCTGCAAGAATTAGTTTTTTCAACATGGTAACCCCTCTTATTATTTATTTTCAGTGTAATCAGCTGACGAAGCGTCGTCAGGAATCAATTCGTCACGGGAAGCCGCCCATTCATTCAGCGCAATGGCGTAATCACCCATGGCGCGCATGTATTGAACTTCCGAGTCGAAATAGTTGTTCATTGCCGTGATCAGGATCGAGATGTCCGTACGACCCTGATTGTAGGAACGGTTCAGTTCCTGAGAGGCCTTCTCGCGATAGCCTTTCTGTTTTTCTGCGCTCAGCACCACGGCATAGGTGGACTGTACTTTACGCTGAGCCTGAATCTCCAGGTCCTCGGCCTCCAGCAACTGGCGGCTCAGACGGGTGGACTCAAGATCCTTGGAAAGCTTTTTGTTGATGATCTGCTCGTTCTGGATGTCCGAGCCGAAGTTGTACTGGAATCTCAGACCCATGTAGTACTTCGGACGGGTGCCAGACACGACGTCAGAATAAGCATCGTTCGCGTTTTCATCCACACCGGTGGTGTAAACCTTGCCGACGAAGTTCAGCGTCGGATAGCTTAAGGATTCCGCCGCCGTCAGGGATTCCTGAGCTGCTTCGACCTTCAGCTTTTGGGAACGGATGGTGCGAAGCTCTTCCACTTTTTTCATTGGCAGTTTTGGCACCGTCGGGATATTGCCCGGGATCTGGAAGCGGATTTCTGTGCCCGGTTCCAAAGAAAGCAACGTCACCAGATTTTCCAGATTGTCCAGATACTCGGTCGAGGACGTTTTAACTTTTTGTTCGCGTGTTTCAAACTCCGCCTGAACCTGTGGCAGGTCCCCTGGGTTGGAATAACCCAAAGAGGTTTTGCGTTTCACCGCATCGACCAGTTTTTTATAACGGTCACGGGAAGCCACGGATTCTTTGAAATTTTCCTGTGCAACATAAGTGTTCCAGAACTGACGGATCGCCTCAAGCACGACGTCTTCCAGTTCGTTGGCGCGGTTGATGCTTTCTGCCTGATAAGTCAGCTCGGCCGCATTCACGGTGCCACGGTCCGCAACCCCGAAGAAGTTCCCCAAAAGGGCTTGTTCCAAAAGCAATCCTGCGCTGTCCAAGGTCTGCTCGCCCGGCGGAGGATTCGTCACGACACTGTCAAACTCAACTTGTTGGGAAAGACGGCTCAGCTCAATCCCCAGCGTGGTCCCGGTGGTGAAAGGTTTTTTCAAGCCCACGGTGGTGCGATAACGTTCGTATTTGGCTTCGACCGGAGTGGAGTTGGAAAGAAGACCTGCGGATTTGTCGTACTCAAAACCGGTTTCTGCGTTCAGAACCCAGTCATAGGCAGAAAGCGCCAACGCCGGAGTCAGGCGGAACTGCTGGTACTTCAAATTGACTTCCTTGGTTTTAAGACCCTGTTTTAAAACCAGCTCCGCCACATCTTTTTGAGTCAGCGTGATCTCTTTCTTTGCAGGAGCCTGCTGGGCATACGCTGCCTGGATTGTTGTCGTGCTAAGTAGTGCAAGAAGGATTTTTACCATGTTACTTTTGTTCCTAGCTCAAAGTTGTCTTTTTGAAGTGCGATCTCATTGTTGTCTTTAAGAGTTCTTTGGGACCATTCAGTGAATACAGACCATTTTTTACCCAGCATCACGTCGACTCCATAGTTCATGGATTCGTAAGCGCCGGACTTGCTGAAAGTGGCAAAATCGTTGGAGCTGCTTTGCGTGTAGCTGATGTTTCCGAACTGCGGGGACACGTTCAAAGAAAGCCAAGGCAGGCGTTCCCAGCCCATGCTGATCACGGGACCTGCGCTGAACATGATGGTGTTCAAACGGGCGTCGTCGATTTCATAACCGGAATCCAGTTTCACCTGGGCGCTTTGAGACGCGAAGCCACCTTTGGCGCGCAGGCCCAGTTTCCACAACACGGCTTTCGTTTGCAGGGCAGGGCTCATCACACCCAGTTCAAGACCCGGCATCACGGTGGTGCCGTTTTTGCTCATGTCAAAGGAACCGGAGCCATCTTTAGTGGCGATGCCTTCGGGCTGGAAGCTTTGCACAGAGAAGCCGGCGAAATACTTCCAGTTGCGCGTGATAATTTCCGGACGGGGATCTTTCAGCGTCAGCATGCCGGACACCTGAGCGTCGGTGGCACTTTGTTTTGCAAGGCCGTCGTATTTGGCTTCAGCAACTGCCATGTCTCGCAAGCTTTGAGCGTTGCAGATCGCAGAAGAGAAAATAACGGCTAACAGAAATCCCCATTTCATAGTGCACTCCCCGAATAAATGTGCGTCAGGAATAGTCCGAGGGTTGGGGGCTGTCAACCTCTGCCCGTGGTCCTTCGGGGGCCTTTATAAATCCTTTAATATCAAGGCCTTATGAGCCGCTGTGTTGATAGGAATCCTAATGACTAATGGGGGTGGATTGCCTACAGTGTCCCGGTCTTTAGAGGGGTATGTATGAGACTGTCGGATATTTCTATTAAGAATCCTGTATTTGCGTGGATGCTGATGTTCGGTCTGATGATTTTCGGACTGATTTCGTTTTCCCGCATGGGCGTCAGCCAGATGCCGGATGTCGATTTCCCAGCCGTGACGGTGAGCGTCAGCCTTGATGGCGCAGCTCCGGAGGTCATGGAAACCCAGGTCGTGGATCCGATTGAATCCTCGCTCATGACTGTGGAGGGGATTGAATCCATCAAGTCCAGCAGTAAAACCGGCAGTGCCAGCATCACGGTGGAATTTGATCTGGATCGCAACATCGATCTGGCGGTTCAGGACGTGCAGGCGAAAATCTCGGGCATTCAAAGAATGCTTCCGGATGATGTGGACCCTCCCTCCATCTCCAAAACTAATCCTGATGATCAGCCGATTCTTTGGCTGGCTCTGACTTACGATAAGGAAGACCCTGAATTCCTGATGCGCTATGCGCGTGACTATCTGAAAGACCGCTTCACCACGGTGGAAGGTGTGGGGGACATCTTCCTGGGTGGTTACACCGATCCGGTGATGCGTGTGCATGTGCGCCCGAAAGATCTGCTTCGTTATAACATCTCTGTGAATGACGTGGTCGATGCCATCCGTAATGAGCACTCCGAGCTTCCGGGTGGTTACATTCAGACCGACAAAAAAACCTTCAACGTGCGCACCATGGGCGAGGCAAAAACGGAAGAGGAGTTCCGCAATATCGTGATCAGCCGTCGTGCGGGTGTCACGGTTGCTGATCCGACCAACATGGTTAAGATCCGCCAGGTCGCCGACGCCAGTATGGGCCTGGACAAGATTGAGCGCATGTCCCGCTTCAACGGGAAAACCGCTTTGGGGCTGGGGATCCGCAAGCAGCGTGGCACCAATGCCGTGTCAGTCGCGCGTGCGGTGAAAGAGCAAATCACGGTCATTCAGAAAACCCTGCCTCCGGGGATGAACCTGCAGGTGAACTTTGACAGTACCAAGTTCATCGAACAATCCGTGGGCGAGCTGAACCATCACTTGATTCTGGCGGTTATCTTTACTTCTTTGGTGTGCTGGATGTTCCTGGGAAGCTGGTCGGCGACGTTTAACGTTTTGCTGTCGATTCCGACGTCGTTGCTGGGTGCCTTCATCGGTCTTTACTTCCTGGGTTATACTCTGAACACGTTCACGCTGCTGGGGCTGACTCTGGCAATCGGTATCGTCGTGGATGATGCCATCATGGTTCTGGAAAATATCTTCCGGTACAATGAAAACGGGCGGGGGCGTATTGAGTCCGCGATCCTGGGCGCGCGCGAGATCTCGTTTGCTGCGATGGCCGCCACTGCGGCCGTGATTGCGATCTTCCTGCCGGTGGCCTTCATGAAGGGCATCATCGGGAAGTTCTTCATGCAGTTCGGGGTGACGATCTCTATCGCCGTGTTCCTGTCGTTGGTGGAGTCTTTGACGATCACGCCAATGCGTTGTGCGGGCTTTGTTCATCACGGTGAAAGAAAAACCAAACTGGGCAAGGGCTTTGAAGCTCTGATGGAAAACACGCGAATTGGTTACGACCGCTGGCTGCGAGTGAGCTTGCAGCACCCGTGGAAGGTGTTGATTGGCTCGCTGGTGTTTGTGGCGGTGTCCTTTATTTCTATCAAGTTCCTGAACAAGGAAATGAGCCCGGCGCAGGATCAGAGCATCTTTATGGCCCGTTTGATCATGCCGGTGGGAACGTCCCTGCAGTACACGGACCAGCAGACCAAAAAAGCGGAAGCGTGGCTCTTGTCCCGTCCGGAAATCAAACAGGTGTATGCAGCCCTGGGGGGCTTCGGTGGCGGTGTTTCTGATTCCAACGTGACGATGATGTTTATCACCATGAAAGAAAAAAACGAACGCGGCAAGGATCCTGAAACCGGGAAGGTTCTGTCCCAGCAGGAATTCATGCAGGTGGCGCGTAAGAATCTTTCCAAGATCGAAGACATGCGTCCGGTCCTGATGGATTTGTCGCAGCAGGGCTTCTCGGGGGGCCGTGGTTATCCGATCGAATTCACGATCCTGGGTTCAGACTGGGATAAGCTTGCGAAGTACACTGAAGACATGATGAAAGCCATGAACGACAGCGGTCTGATGGTGGACGTGGATTCCAACTATCTGTTGGGTATGCCTGAAATTCAGGTGCAGCCGGACCGTCTGGCAGCGGCTCAGCACGGGGTCAGCATTGCCTCCATCGGTTCCACGGTCAGTGCGTTGATTGGTGGGGTGAAGGCCGGCGAATATCCTCAAGGCGGGCACCGTTACGACATCAAGCTGAAACTGGTGGATCAGGGTGATCCGATGGGTGAGATCAAAACTTTGTTCGTCGGTAACAGCCGCGGAAATCTGATTCCGCTGCCAAGAGTGACGAAAGAAGTTCAGACGTCGAGCCTGCAGTCGATCTCTCGTTCCAACCGTCAGCGTGCGATCACGGTGACAGCGAATATGAAGCCGGGCGTTTCCCAGCAGGCGGCGATGGCTTACATCGAAGACGCGGCGAAGAAGATGTTGGAGCCGGGTTATATGATTGATCAGGGCGGAAGCTCGAAGACCTTTAAAGAATCCTTCCAAAGCCTGATCTTTGCTTTGGTGATGGGTTTGGTGATCGCCTACATGGTTCTGGCCAGCCAGTTCAATTCCTTTATCGATCCGGTGACGATCCTGATGGCATTGCCATTTAGTTTCAGCGGGGCATTCTTTGCACTTTTGATCACGGGGCAGTCTTTGAATATGTTCTCGATGATCGGTTTGTTGTTGTTGATGGGTATCGTGAAAAAGAATTCCATCTTGTTGATTGAATTTACCAACACGGTTCGTGACCGTGGTACCAGCAAAGCACTGGATGCGCTGATTGAAGCGTGCCCGACACGTCTTCGTCCGATTCTGATGACGTCGGTGGCGACGGTCGCTGCCGCCGTTCCGTCAGCTACAGCGCGCGGGGCGGGGTCTGAGACCATGCGTCCGATGGCGATCTGTCTTATCGGTGGGGTTGTGGTTTCCACCGCGCTGACTTTGTTCGTTGTTCCTGCGGTGTATCTGCTGATGGATAAATTCAAGAAGCGCGACGAGGTTCGCGAAAAAACCAAACAAGCCTTCGCCGCTGTTGGTGAAGAAGGCCTGGAGGCCTAAAAGCCAAAAGCAAAAAGCCCAGTGGCATGGCCGCTGGGCTTTTTTTATTTCCGGCATTGTTCTTTCAGGCGTTGTGCGCCGGTGCCTTTTTTGCCGTAACGGTCATCCGGGTTTCGTAACGGGCAGTCTTTTAATGACATGCAGCCACACCCAATGCAGCTTGCAAGTTGTGATTGCAGAAGCTGCAGCAATTTGATGCGCTCTTCAAGGTCGTCATTCCATTTCTTTGTCAGTCGCTTCCATTCCGCCGCCGTGGGTGCGTGATCCTGGGGCAGCGATGAAAGGTGATCTTTGATTTGCTCCAGACTCATTCCCAGGTGCTGGGAGATCTTAATTATTGAAATCAGACGCAAAACCGAGCGGTCATAACGGCGTTGATTGCCGTTGTTGCGATGACTTTTGATCAGCCCTTTGGATTCATAGAAATGCAAGGTCGGGACCGAGATGCCACTGCGGGTGGCGATTTCTCCAACGGACAGGGAGCTAGTAAGGACAGGGGTCTTGTTTTTTACAGTCATATTTCTTTTGACCTCAAGTTAACTTGAGGTTGTAGCATCAGCCCAAAATCACGCAAGCAATTTAATCGGGCGGCTTAAGCCCAAAGGAGATTTCGTGAACTATTTTACCTATAAGATGATCCATCTGATCAGCCTGGCCCTGATGTTTGTGAGTTTTGGTTTCATGCTGGTGGCCGTGGCCATCGGGGAGCCGGCAAAGAAGTTCAGAAAATTCAGTTATGCGCTTCACGGGGTTTCGTGGCTGGCGCTTTTCGCCAGCGCCTATGGACTGGTGGAAACTTTGGGGATGGGTGCGAATTTTCCCAACTGGGGACGGGCTAAAACCGCGATCTGGGTGATGTTGGGGGTCTGGGCGTTTATCGTGCGCAAGAAACCACAATGGACTTTCACCAACATGGCGGTGCTTTCAGTTTTGGGAAGTGCTGCAATCTGGCTGGCGGTTGCCAAGCCTATGTTCTAACCTAGCGGCTCCACATCACCGCACGCATCGACAGGGAGCCCATTTCAAATCCTTCATAAGGGTAGGAAATGCGGTCTTCCTCGGTGCTGGCGCCAAACGCATAGAGCAATGGCAGATAGTGTTCTGGGGTGGGCACGCTCAGCGTGGCACTTTCACCCAGGGCTTCATAGTCGGTCAGGGTTTTGGTGTCGCGTGTTTCCAGGGCGGCTTTGATTTGGCCGTCAAACTCTTCGGCCCAAGGATAGCTGCCGTCTTTGTTTTTCCATTGAATCAGTCTTAAGTTGTGAACGATGTTGCCGCTGGCAACGATCAGAACACCTTTGTCGCGCAACGGGCGCAGCAGTTTTCCCAGCTCCAGATGTTGTTGGTTTGTTTTCGTCACATCCAGGCTGACTTGATAAGTGGGAATATCGGCGTGTGGGTACATGTGCGCCAGAACTGACCACGTGCCGTGATCCAAACCCCATTTGTCATAGAGCTCAGACTTTGGCAGCAGTCGTTGGGTTTCATGAGCGATGCTTAACGGGCCTCGCGCCGGGTACTGCATGTCAAACAGGGCTTTGGGGAATCCGTAGAAATCGTGAATGGTGGGAGGGTCGGGATGATAAAGAACTTTCGTTCCTTCTGTCTCCCAGTGAGCAGAGACAGAAAGAACGGCCTGTGGTTTTGGCAAGGCTTTGCCCAGTCTATGAAGGCTTTCCGTGAAGGCATTCTTGTCCAGAGCATTCATCGGAGAACCGTGACCAATAAAAAGCACAGGCATCGTCGACATATTAACCTTTCTTAGGAGCTGGTTTGCCAGCCTGGATTTTGAGGATCAAAGTCACCTCATCACCCACAACCGGACCTGCTTCCACAACACTGCTCCAGTTCAGACCGAAATCCTTGCGGTTGATCTTGCCGGTCGCAGTGAATGCCACTTTGTTGTTACCGTAGGCGTCGTTCACGTCACCCAGGTACTTGGCATCCAAAGTCACTTCTTTAGTTTTACCCTTCAAGGTCAAATCGCCAACAATTTTCAGATTGTCCGGCGTGCCAGTGATCTTTTTTGTGACAAAGGTCATTTTAGGATTTTTGGCCACATCAAAGAAGTCCGGGCTTTTCAAGTGATCGTCACGGTCTTTGTTTTCGGTGCTGATGCTGGCCACTTCGATGTTCAATTTGGCTTTGGACTTCTCAAGTTTTGCGTCCACGTCCAAAGTTCCATCAAATTGAGCAAAGCGACCTTCCACCGTGGAAATGACCAAGTGAGGAATCTCAAAGCCAATTTTAGAGTGGGCAGGGTCGATGTTGTAAGAACCCGCCGGGATGGATTTAGCAAATGCGGACATACCAGCCAAGGTAACCAGGGAACCAAGAATAAGTGCTTTCATGTGAATTTCTCCTTTTATGTTGTTTCAACGGACTTAGTATCGTGCGTTTTTGATTATTGCGAAAGGTGACATATTCGGAATATACTGTTGCGTATATGGAACAATTAGATCTCAATCAGATACGCACCTTCGTCAAACTTGTTCAAAGCGGCAGCTTCACCAAAGCGGCAGAAGTTTTGAAGCAACCCAAGTCCCGCGTCAGCCGCAGGCTGTCAGCGCTGGAAAAAGACCTGGGCGTGCAGTTGATTTATCGCACCACTCGGCAGTTCCAACTGACCGAAATGGGACGCATCTATTACGAACGCGCTCGCGGTCTGATTGAAGGCCTTGAAACCCTGACCGGCGAGGTCAGTGAATCCACAGCGGAAATTTCGGGCGTGATTCGGGTCACAGCCTCGGACGATATGGGTGTGAAGCAGCTTCCGCTGATCGTGGATGAATTCACCAGACAGTATCCACGGGTGCGCTTTGATCTGTATTTAACTCAAGCCTATGTGGATCTGGTGAAAGAGTCTGTCGATGTGGGGATTCGTATCGGAAATCTGAAAGACAGCTCCCTGCGGGCGCGTAAGATCGGAACGGTCAGAAACCTGCTGGTGGCTTCGCCGGGATTTTTAGAGCGCTATCGGGTGGGGGAGGATCTGGCCAAGCTTGCAGCGGCGCCTTTTCTGGGTTTGACTCAGCAACCGAAGCTTGAAGTGGTGCGCGGGTCTGACGGCAAACGTTTGACGTTGAAGACCAATCCCATCGTGACGGCGAACAATCCCGAGATGTTGTTGAATCTGGCCCGTCTGGGAAAAGGCTATGCGTTTGTGCCAGAGTTTTTGTGCAAGGATGAACTGCGTGACGGTCGTCTGGTTCAGATTCATAGACATCTGCGCGGGGATGAAGTGTCGGTCAGCCTGGTTTCACCCGACACCAAAGAGACTTCCCAGAAAGTGAAGCGCTTCATGGACTTTGCGTATAAACGTTTGAAGGAAGTGTATTTCGCTTAAGACAGGACGCTTAAAAGCATCTTGTAAAGGCCCGAGTATTCAAAGCGCAGAAGAGCCCAGATCGTCGCGCACCACAAGGTCGCCAGTAAGCCCATCAAAACCAGTTGCGGCAGATTGGCAAAACTGACTGAGTTGCGCGGGCGGTTTAGCATATCATCAATCTGACCGCGTTCCTGGCTTTCTTTGAACTTGCGGGCCAGGCCCTGTGCCAGCACGATTCTTTGCTGCATTTCAAGTTTATAGAAGTGGACCCCCACGAGCATGCGGGAATCAGAAATGTTTTCAAGTCGTGTGACGATTCCATAACATGCCATCTGACGCGAACCGGGTGGAGTGAACTGAATTTTCACGACTTCGCCCAGAAGCGGGCACAGATCATCCGGAGCAGTGAAGGCCAGACCCGTCAAAGAGACGTTTTTGATTTCGGTGCCTTCTTCCCACGGGACTTGCTTCGGGCCCGCGACACGAACCAGGCTGTCGTCCTCAGTATTGAGAATGTAGCGTGGTGATCGGCCGTGATAGCGAGCAAGACTTGTCATAGTCTACTTTTCGGCCCGTTGCCGGTCTTTCTGAAGCAAAAGGGCTGTCTCGAATTGAGAAATTTCAGCCGGGGAAGTGTTTCCAGCCCTTGAACTCTTTAATCTCTTCATGGTGATCGGGATGGGTCACAAAGACGCGAGGATCTTCAGTGAATTGCCCAATCATCTTCCATTCCGGGAAATGTTCATAGTCCTCAGGGTGGATCGCCATGAGAAGTTCGTAATCCTCGCCGCCCCAAAGCACAATGTCCTGTGGATTCAGATGCAGGTCCACTGCAAGGCTCTGGCTTTCGGTATGTAACGGAAGATTTTCAGCAAACAAATGAAAACCGCAGTTTTCAGGACGCAACAACAGGGCATCATTGACCAGGCCGTCACTGCAATCCATCAGGGCATGAATGCGGTCGTGATGTTTTTGCAGCTTCGCGACCAGATCCAAGCGGGGTTTCGGACGTAAATGCCGTTCTTTGGCGGCTTCAAAGCCGGCCAAATTTTTCTGTAAAGCAGTCATGCCGGTGAAAGAAAGCCCCAGAGGGCCACTGCACAACAACAGGTCTCCGGGTTTTGCACCTTTGCGGGTCAGTGGGTTTTCGCAGGACCCGTGCACGCTGACATCCACCACCAGGCGGTCAGGGGACGCTGCCAGATCTCCACCGGCGACTTGCATGTGATAGTCATCAGCCAAACTGGTCATGCCTTTATAGAAATCGTCAAGCCAAGATTCATTCAGTTTTTTCGGCAGGGCCAGGGATACCTGCGCAAAATGAGGAAGTGCGCCCATGGCGGCGATGTCACTTAAATTCACCGCGAGCGACTTGTAGCCCAGATCAAAAGCGCTGAAATAGTCGAGGTCGAAGTGAACTCCCTCGACCATCATATCCTGGCAGATCACCGAATAGCCCGGATAGTTCCTGAAAACGAAGGCGTCATCACCCAGCGGCACTTTGGTGTGATCATTTTGACGCTGGACCCGATAACGGATGCGATCAATAAGCGACCATTCTTTTGGAGTATTTTGCATGTCGTTGTTCCTGGTAAGACATTGCTAAAGAAGTCGCTTTATTGTGAAATAAGGAGGTTAGGAGTCAAGGAGGATTCTTTTGAACACGCCCAAAGCGGCTTCGCCGAAACGCACATCGAAAAAGAAATCTACACGCAAGCCGAAGGTTGTCGAACATCCTCTGTCATCTGAAAGTCTTTTTACCAGTCGCGAGATTGGCTGGCTGAATTTCAACAGACGAGTGTTGGCAGAAGCCGAGGACGCCCGCAATCCCTTGCTGGAACGGGTGAAGTTCTTAAGTATTTCCGGATCCAATCTGGATGAATTCTTTATGAAACGGGTCGGCGGTCTGAAGCGCCATATGGCTTATGGAGTTTCTGCCAAATCATCTGACGGGAAAACCCCGATGGCCCAGCTTCAGGAAATCCGTCAGTTCGTGATCCCGATGATTCAGGATCAGGCGCATGCCTACAACAAGGTGCTAAGGCCCGCCTTGGAAAAAGAAGGCATCTATCTGCTTTCCTGGAAAGATCTTTCGGACAAAGAAAAAGAAAACGTCAAAAAGTACTATAACCGCAATGTCTTCCCGGTGCTGACTCCGCTGTCGGTGGATCCGGGGCATCCATTCCCGTTTATCTCGAATCTTTCTATTTCATTGGGCGTGACTCTGAAGCATCCGGGCAACGAAGAAAAGCTTTTTGCCCGCGTGAAGATTCCCAAAGTCCTGCCGCAGTGGATTCGCACTGACGCTGAAAACAAAGACCATCGTTTTATCAGTCTGTTGGACGTGATCAAAGAAAATCTGGCGGATCTGTTCCCGGCCATGCAAGTGCTGGGAGTGATGCCGTTCCGCCTGACCCGCAACGCTGATTCCGATCAGGATCAGGAAGATGCCGAAGATTTGCTGGAGGCGATCGAAGAAGAATTGCGCCAGCGTCGTTTTGCCGAAGTGGTTCGCCTTGAACACGGGCCGAATCCAGACCCGTGGATGCTTAAATTTCTGATGGAAGAGCTGGAGCTGGTTGAAGAGGACATCTATGAAACCGCCGGTCTTTTGGACTTCACTGATTTGGGTGTGATCTCGGATGTGAATCTGCCAAAGCTGAAGTTTGAGCCTTACACTCCGGTGGTGGGGCCGGCTTTTGCCGAAGACGGTCACGGCATGTTTAACGCCATTAAGATGGCGGATCAGTTGGTGCATCATCCTTATGAAAGTTTCGCCGCGTCCGTGGAAAAGTTCATCCGCGTGGCCAGCGAAGACCCCAAGGTTCTGGCGATCAAGATGACCTTGTATCGCACGGGCGACAACAGTCCGTTCATCCGTGCTTTGATCCGCGCGGCCGAACAAGGAAAGCAAGTGGTGTGCCTGGTGGAACTGAAGGCGCGCTTTGATGAAGAGCGCAACATCTATTGGGCCACGGAGCTTGAAAATGCCGGCGTTCACGTGGTGTATGGCGTAGTGGGGTTGAAGACTCACGCCAAGACCGCGTTGGTGGTTCGTCAGGAGCAAGAGGGCTTGCGTTGTTACTGCCATATCGGAACAGGGAACTTTAACGTGGCGACCTCCCGGTTCTATACGGATCTGGGGTTGTTGACGGCGCGCGAAGAAATCACCAACGACGTGGTTGAGTTCTTCCACTATCTGACGGGACGGTCTTTAAAGAGCAACTATCAGAACCTGCTGATTGCTCCGGTGAATATGTTCTCGCGCTTTAAGGCCATGATCGAGCGTGAGGCCGAGCATGCAAAAGCGGGGCGTCCGGCGCAGATCATTGCCAAGTTTAATAACTTTGAAGAAAACGACATCGCCGTGGCCCTGTACGCGGCTTCGCAAAAAGGCGTGGATATCGAGATGATCGTTCGTGGTTTCTGCTGTCTTCGTCCGGGGGTGCCGGGCATGAGTGAACGCATTCGTGTGACTTCGATCATCGGCCGCTTCCTGGAGCATTCTCGACTGTTTTATTTCCGAAACGGTGAAAAAGACCCGGTGGATGGGGAGTTCTATCTGGGCTCTGCCGACTGGATGTATCGCAATCTGCACGCCCGGGTGGAGGCCATCGTGCCGGTTTTGGATCGCAGCTTGAAAGAAAAGTGCTGGGAGATTCTGAATCTTTGTGTGAAAGAACAGCGCCAGTCCTGGGAAATGAAGTCTGATGGCACTTATGTACGTCACAACTCGCAGGATGTCGGCTTGCATCAAACCCTGATGCAAATTGCGAAAGCCCGGGTTACATTTGTGGACGAAAATACCAGTTCATCCTCGGAGTAGTGCATAAGTGGAATTGATCATCATCCGTCACGCAGTGGCTGAAGACAAAGAAGAGTTCGCCAAAAAGGGCCAGGAAGATCACCTGCGCCCGCTGACCCTGAAGGGTCGAAAGCGCATGCAGAAGGTCTGTGTGAATCTGCGCGACTATGTTAAGGAAATCGACCTGATCGTTTCAAGCCCGCTGACCCGCGCCCGTCAGACGGCCGAGATCATTTCGCAGATTTATTTCGAAACCAAAGTGGTCGAAGCGCCGGAGCTGGTACCCCACAGTCCTCCACAGGCCTTTTTGAAATGGCTGCGTGTGCAGGGACGTAATTACAAACGCATTGCGATTGTCGGGCATGAGCCGCATTTAAGTGTGTTTGCGAGCTATATGCTGTCGATGAAGGCGGAAAGTTTCATTGATTTGAAGAAAAGCGGGATTATCGGTCTTGAGCTGGAGTCTTTTTCGTCAGCCGAAGCGGGCCGAGCACAGCTTTTGTACTCGATCCCGCCCAAATTCCTTGCTGATTAAGGTGTGAATTTCAGGGACTTGAAGAACGCCTCGGAAGAGTCTTCCGCGTCGTTGGAGTCGTGCTGAATCGTGATTGCCACGATTTCAAAGTCATTCACATTTCTGTCCGGGAAGGCTTTCTTCAGGTCTTCCATCAGGTTGCGCTTATAGTTCTGGGCTTTACCCAGCATGTCCTGGTTGTTCAGCAGAAGCTGTTTCGCCTCAGGCAGTGTTGCCACCACGATATTTTTGTTCGAGTACCAGTTTTCATAAATGGAACCAGCCTGACGAACTTCACCGTTCACTTCGTCACCCCAGTAGTAACCGAACAAGATCACCTTGTCGTTCTTTGGGTCAACCAAAGTGCGGTCGCCGTTGGCTTTGCCGTCACGGATGGTGAACCAAACCTGGAAGGCAGAGTCGTCTTTGCCGGTTTTGCCTTTTACCGGGTCAGCGCCTTTAACACCTTTGGTAACTGCCAGTTTCAGATCCATCGTTGAGAATTCCACCGGAGAGAATCTGTACGCCATCGTCGTCAGACGGATGGAGTTGTTTTTACTTCTCATGGCAGCCCAGTCTTTTTCACCGTTAAATTCAGCAGTGATGTAACCGGAATCCTTGTTGTCATCCATGCCACCCGGAGTGCGGGATTCATAGTTGAACTGGTGATCCATGCGGAAGTGCACCATGTTCTGGTGGTGGTATTCGATGTTGATACCTTCAGGCATGTTGGACTTGGTCGCAGGGGACACCTTCACGCCAGCCATCACATCCGGAAGTTTTGCCACGTCCAGAACCGCATACGGATCGTAACGCAACTGGGATTGTGGCAGTTTCGTTTTCACTTCATAGCTGTCAGCCGGATCCACGATTGCTGGCAATGCCTGACGGTTTAGCTCGTAAGAGTTTCCGTATGGCAGGAAGTCCACCAGATTTTCGTGGCCCAGGTGCATAACCTTGGCAACGCCCGGTTTACCCAAAGAGTAGTAAGCGCGGTTCTTGATCGGGGAGGCATTCGCCGCAGAAAGGATCACGCGGGAGTTCCATTCCAAATTGGCGTTGTCATCGGTGATGTTGGCTTCCGCCAGCGCCGTCACCAGACCTTTCATGAAGGCCTTCTGGTTAAAGCGGGAAGACAAGATACCAGCCAGGTGATCGGCTTTGATGGTGCCCATGTCCACGGCCTTCAAACGAGCCGGGAACTTGGAAGAAGACACCGTCACGACACCGTCGTTGTTTTCTTCGAATTGACCGATGATTTTGGTGGCTTTCATGAAGATGTGAGAATCTTCAGGGTCACTTTCAAAGGTCACAGAGAAGTAACGAGTCAGACCGATCAAAGATCTTTCGTTCTTTCTCCAGAAGGAATCCATCGCTGTTGGGGAAATGGACTTGGAAGCGGTTTTTTCAGTCTGGCAGATCTCCGGACCTTGGTTTTCAGACAATGCAGAAACCAGGGCAAACGGTACATCCGTCGTGTTCAGGATGCTGGAGCCATGCAGAGGGGCCGCCACGGACACGAAACCTTTTACGTATGTGGACACGAAGCTTGGATTTTTAACAAAGGCGTGAAGTGTGTCCACCGCGCCCTTGGAGTAACCCAGGAACACATAGCGAGGAGCCTTGTGGCCACGCTGCGTGCGCATTTTGAAGTCGTCACGGATGTAGTTCATGATGATGTCGGCGTTCAGGTCGCTGGCGCAAGTGGATTCCACTGGCGGCTGGATCACGCGCAGACCCAGATCATCTTGCAGGGCATTCAGGCCCAAAGAGAAGATCTCTTTGTCAAAGATGCTGTTGTAGATGCCTGGAACGTACACCAAGGTCACGTCGTCCAGTTTGGAGTTATAGATTTTCGTCAGCGGTGTTGGATAGATACGGTCCTCAAGGTCAGCTTCCTTGATGGTTTCTTTCAACAGTTGTTCTGCGGCGCTTGTTTTAGTCGCTTTTTTCACGTCAGTCAGTTTGGCAAAGGACGCGCTCAGGGATTCTTTGGTGGAAACCCAGGTTTTTGCAAAGACCATGTCACGTGTTTCTGGCAGGAATGGTTTTTCCTGAACCACGATGGATTTTTCCAGAAGGTATGGAAGCTGGTACATTTTCATGACCGCGCGTTTGGCTGGCAGCACGAACTTCGCGATGTCGCTCATGATGCCGCCACCGGAAGTCAGATCTGTGTTTTTCAGATCCAGGTTCGCGGTTTTGGTGTCCTGAAGGATGCCGACTTTGGCTTTTACTTTTTCAATGCGCGGGTCGTTCATCAGGTTCTCAACTGAACCTGCCGTCAGGACTGCGTCCGTCACCGCACCGATGTCCTCGGGGCTGATCATGGTGTTGACGTCGAACTTGGAGATATCAAAGTTCATCGGGCTCATGGAGCTGGATCCTGGTTTTTGGAACGGATCGAACTTGAAGGCATCCATGAAGTTCTTGATTTCAGACACCAGGAAGTAAGGACGCGTGTCAGACACGAATCGGGTCAGGTGCTGGAAGATACGTTTTTGGGAAAGATCTTTGGCTTGAGTCTCAACTCCACGGCGGGAGTTGATGTTGACCTCTTGCAGGGCTTCGCGGCCGGACTTTTCGTGGCGTTGAGCGGTGGCACCGAACAGGTTTTTGGCTTCCACGCCGAAGAATGGAAGGATGTCTTTAGAGCGGATTTGGCCTGGGATCTGACGTTTGTTGGAAGCCACCAGACCGAAGCTGGAAGCAGCCGTCAAAGAACCGTGGGTGCGGTACATTTTAGTGAAACCACCCAGTGCGGACTTGATATAGTTGCCGTCTTTCAAAGTAAGGATGAAGTCCGGGAAGTCGAAGTTGCGCTCAGAAGCCGACTCAATCAGACGGAAGATAGAATCCGGATATTTAGTCAAAGCCGTGATCTTCAAAACCTGATCCGCTTTCATGGCCTTAGGAGCCGCTTTCGTGGAATGATATTCCTTAGGAATTTCCAAAGGATTCCCTTTTTCCGGATAGTAATAATACAACCCATTCTTCTTGTCATATTGGACCTTCGCCCCACCAGTGGAGGTTTCAACGGTCATCAGGGTGTCCGCAGAGTTGTTGCGGTTGATGTAGACGGCCATGTCGAACCAAGCTTCTTTTTTGAACTCTTGGATCAGGTTAGGCATTTGTTTGCGGTCTTTCAGATAGACGGGACCCCAGGTGCCCAGGGCCATCAAAGGCACGGCCACGTCTTTGGAGTCTTTCAGTTGTTGAACATTGTTCAGACCCGCACGTTTGATCACTTCAGCGATATCAACACCGTTCAGTTCCTGTTCGGGAGCGCCTTCCTGGAAGCGGCCGATGTTACCGTGGTCGGAAACCAGCACGATTTCAACTTCGACACCTTTGTCTTTATAGTTTTTGATCAGGCGTTTGATTTCAGAGTCAAGGATGCGCATGACCGGGAAAAGGCGGTCTTTTTGTGTGTGCGCGGTGGAATCGATGGCGCCTACATAGCCAGTCATAACTGGTTTTGCTTTGGCGGAGGAAAGCTCATCGATAACGGTTTTGATTTCAAGTTTAGGGACTTCTTCAGTTGGGAAGTACATCAGGGCTTCAACGTAAGGGTTGAAGAAGGATTCAAATGCACCCATATAGTATTTAGGTGCCGCCAGACGACGGTAATAGTCGCGCGGGTCACCCTGGATGGATTGAGAGGATTCATCAAAGTAGGTGGCTTCAACAGATTTGATACGGCCTGCGGCTCCGAAGATGTCGGAGGTGTGGGTGACTGTCGCCCAGGACAGATCGGTCATGGATGGGAATGGAGCGACGTGCGCGCCGAAGTTTGTGAAGTCTTTAAAGAGTCCCTGTTTTTGAGCGGCCACGAAGGCTGCGTAGCTGAGACCGTCAACACCGAGGATGATGGTTTGGGAGTTCTTTTGAACTGAGTCTTTTTTGAGGTAAGCCGTTACGGGCTTTCGGGGCTCAAGCGGAATATCAAAGGCATGGGCGGAGGCTGCTCCCAGTGTCAGGGAAGTGGCGATAAAGCTCATTGCCAGAACATTCTTATAAGACTTTGCGGACTTCATAGGAACCCCTTTAAAAAGTTGTCTCACTATGAATAAAGGCAAGAGCAGTGCCAAAGAAGCTTCGCCATCTGAATTAAGACAGACTTAAAACCGAACCTGATAAAACCACTGTCTCACTCCGGGACCAGTGACATTTCACTCACCACACTGTCAGTTTTATACCTCCTCCCCCTGTCTTCCGGGACCCTCGCCCCAGTCTATCCCCAGGACCAAATCACCGAATCAAACCCGGCCCGCCGCCAAAGCGGATCCTTCTTCATAATGGATTCCACTACCATCAGGCCCTGCTCAACGTTCCTTTCTATATACTTCTTTACTATTCCGAACCCTCGCCCCGGAGTGGCCACACGAGTGAAGGGGCGAAGGTCCCACATGCCCGCGGACTTGAAGATCATTTTGGAGATGGTTCCAGTCAGCGCACTAATAAAACTGACATAGGCTTTGCGATCAGGAACGCGGATCAATATATGGATGTGGTTGCCGACATTGGCGAAGCTGTAAAGTCTCACCTTGAAACGAAACACAAAGCGGCGCGTATATTTCAGAAGCATTTTCCGGTTTGCAGGATGAAGGAGGGACCTTCGCCCGAAGGCTTTATTGCTCTTGAGTACCAGATGAATAGGTTCAAAGTTTGAAAGCGGACGCTGGCTGCGTCTTTTGCCTTTGGAAAGTTCTCCTCCGTAAGAGGTTCCATTGAAGTCATGTCTAAGATCGCCACCGAAAGAAAAGTGTTTTGCCATGTGCAACTCCTTGATGGAGCGGCATAGCTGCAAAGCGGGCGAGGGTCCCCAAAAGGCTGTGGGGTGGTTATGGAGGATCGAGTGGGGCGAGGGTCGGAAAGATAGAGGCGGGGGCGGGCGGAGGTGAGGGGTTAGAGCATGGACCAGATCAGGCCGTCGCGCAGGCCGACGTTGGGGATCAGGATCTTTTCGGTCTCTGCCTGGCGCATGATGGTTTGGACCAGCATGGCGGCCGGGACGATGACATCGGCGCGGTCGGGGCGAAGGTGCAATTTTTCGATGCGGTCTTTGACCTTGAAGGTGCGCAGGCGGTCGATGATTTCAGTCAGCTCGGCCAGGGTCAGGAATGATTGGGGGGATTTCTTTAGCAACTCGCCCTTCAGTTGCCCCAGGCATTCCAGATTGCCGCCGGTGCCGATGGCGAAATCCACCGGGTCGTGATCGCAGTTCTTGTAGATATGCTCGCCCAAAGCGCCGATGAATTCGCCCATGATGATATTCAGATGATTTTCATTCAGATTTCGTTTGGCCAGATTTTCGAGCACGCGCACGGTGCCCATTGGGAATGACTTGGTCGCCAGCATCTTCGGCCCTTGCGAAAAGGTCACCTCAACACTGCCGCCGCCAATATCAATCAGCATCGACTTTTTGTTGTCCAGATCCAGCTCTTTACGAACAGCCAGATGAATCAGGCGACCTTCCTCGGTGCCATCAATAACCTCGATCTTGATGCCCGATGTTTTATAAATCAGATCCACGAACTCCTTCTGATTTTTCGCTTCCCGACTGGCAGAAGTGGCCACCGCCCGGCACTTGGTCACACCCAGTTCACGGTTGGTCAGGGCATAGCGCTGAAAGGTGGCCTTGGCGATGTCCAAAGAGGCCGGCGTGATCACCCCTTGAGTGAAAACGTCATGCCCCAGGCGGACAGCGGCGCGGTACTTCTTCACGATATGCAGGTGCGGAGCTTGCTCATGAACGTCGGCAATCATCATGCGAATGGCGTTGGACCCGATATCAATGGCGGATATACGACGTGACACGTAAAGCTCCCTTTCCTTGGCAACAGTATATAAAGATGGCAGCATGAGAGACATGAAAAAAATCGTTCTTGGCTCTTTATTTTCACTTTTTGCGTCCACGCAGGCTTTGGCTCTTTCTGAGATTGAGCTGACCGGTGAGTTGGATGCCACAGCCTCTGTCTGGAATCTGCCAACTGGCGAGCGCGGGAACTCGGCCTTTGAAGTTCCGTCCCTGTTTCTGGGTGTTCACATCCCCTTGCAAGAGGACAACCTGCTGGTCGTGACAATGGAAGGCTCTGAGCAAAAAAACATCAGCCCGAACCGTTTTGATGTCGGTGTTCGCGAGGCCTACTTGGATCTGGTCAGTGTCTTTGAAGGCATGCATGCTTTGCGCGCTGGCTTGATCCCGCAAACCTGGCAAGAGGCTCAATACGAGAATTACCAATACCGCTTCCTGGGACAGACCGCCTGGTCCATGACTGAAAAGTGGAAATACCTTTCGTACTCCGACCTGGGTGTGTCTTTCATGTCCCAGCTTCCCCATGATTATGGCGAATGGGCACTTAATCTGACCAACGGGGAGGGAGCGCAGGAAAAGGAAGAGGGGCCGCACAAAGAAGTCACTCTTTTTGCGCGAATCTTTAAATGGAATCCGTGGTCCCTGAGTCTCAGCTATGTCCGGGGCAGTTACGATCTTTACGGCGCCGACGTGGGTCTGAAGGAGCGCATCCAGGGGCTGCTGTCCTATGAAAAAGAGGACGAGTGGATGGTGGCTTTGGAATACCTTGCCACCAAGGACCCGGCCGATGCCATCCGCGATTATGACATGGCGGAAGGGGTGGATGTGACGGCGCTCAGTGGTCAGTCCGTCCGGGGCGAGGGTGCCAGTCTTTACGCCGTGGTGCATACAGGGCCTAAGGCGGAGATTTTGGTGCGTTATGATTATCTGAACCCTGTCGTTGGTGAGGACGGCAAGGATTTGCAGACCGCGATTCTTGCTTTGGGCTATCAAGTGACGGATGATATTAAGGCGGCCTTGGCGGTTGATCACACCAAATACGGTGAGGACTTCGCCCCGGGAGCCCGCGAGCGATCCAAGCTGGAGCTGGCCGCTCAGGTTCTGTTCTAGAGTGTGTTAAGTTTCTGTTAGAATCAATAGAGATGCCGTGTTAAGCGGTGTCTTTATTTTTCAAATCATTATAAATCAAGCCAAGCGCTAAAGGTGGATACCATGGAAAGAGCGATAGATATTCAACTGGAAGACCTGAAAAAAATGATTCTTCTGATGGGTGGCCATGTTGAAAAATCTCTGGCTCAGGTGACCGCGGCTTTGTTGTCCCGTGATGTGGATATGTTCAGCGGTGTTCATGACATCGAGAAACTGATCAATGAAGACCACATCCGCGTGGACAACGCCTGCATGCACGTCCTGGCAAAGCAGGGCCCGGTGGCCAAAGACCTGCGTTTGATCATTTCCGTTCTTAAGATCAACAACGATCTGGAACGCATGGGTGATCAGACCGTGAATATCTCCTACTCCGGGAAGGATTATCTGGGGCGCAAACCCATCCAGCAGCAGTTGGGCGACATTCAGAAAATGTCTGAAATCGCCGGACGTATGGTGAAGGGCTCTTTGGACAGCTTCGTCCGTGGTGACGTTGAGCAGGCCAAAAAGATCCTGTTGATGGATGACGAAATCGACGCTCTGAAAAACAAGGTTTTCCAGGATGCGATGGCGCACATGAAAGCCCACTCTGATGATGTGGAAGCGGGCATGGATTTGATTTTGATTGCGAGAAATCTGGAACGTCTTGGAGATCACGCGACGAATATCGCAGAAGACGTGATCTTTGCCTTTACTGGCAAGGACGTCCGACACGGAGGAAAGTTTGGCTGATAATTCAGTTCATGTGCTAGTGGTGGAAGATGAGCAGGAAATCCGGGAGCTGATGGCTCTGCACCTGCTCCGTCAAGGGTACCGAGTGACCGAATGTGCTTCCGCCGAAGAAGCTCTGAACGAAATGAATCGCCAGAACTATTCCTTGTTCGTCCTTGACTGGATGCTGCCGGGCTTGAGCGGCGTCGACATCGTCGACAAAATCAAAGCCAAAAACACCGGGGCCTCAGTTCTGATGGTCACCGCTAAAACCGAACCTCAGGACATCGTTGCCGGCCTTGAAAAAGGGGCTGACGACTATATGACCAAGCCTTTCAATCCTTCCGTCTTCATTGCTCGCATCAAGGCTCTTTTGCGCAGGTCTCAGGTTCAGACTGCGGCTCCCACAGCGGCTGACGACGGTGAAGTTTCCCTGATGGGTTTGAAAATCAACTTCAAGTCTTATGAGATCTCTTACAACAACGAGCCTCTGCACCTGACTCCTTCGGAATTCAAGCTGCTGGGGGCGTTGGTTCAGAACCACGGCTGCGTTTTGACCCGCGAACAACTGATTGAAAACATTCAGGGCGAGGGTATTAACGTGGTTGGCCGCACTATCGACACCCATGTCTTCGGATTACGCAAGAAGTTAGGGGAGTGGGGAGACCGTATTGAGACTATCCGTGGCGTTGGATATCGGGTTAAAGTAGATATCGCATGAAGCGATTTATCCGATTTCCATGGCGAGTTTATTGGCGCTACTTCTCTTGGCAGGTAGTGGCCTTCAATGGTCTGTATCTGGCCGTCATTTCTGTTATCGATGTTCGTCACGGGGTTCGTCCCTTTGTCTATAACGAAGCCCTGCTGAATTTCTTTGTTTTCAGCATTCTGGTTTCGGCCATCACGTCTTATCGTTTTGCAAAACCCATTCATCGCGTGATTCTGAAGGCATTGCGCATTTCCAGCAAACGCACCTTCGGCAGTCTGGTGAAAGAACAAGAAGACGATCTGGCGGACGACGAAACCGCTGATATCTCTGAGTTGGAACTGGCTTTGGATCGGATTCATCGCAAGATGAAAAACCGCAAAGCCCGTTATCTGCAGTCTCAGGAAGAATCCCAGGCCTTCATGAGCGCCGTGGCCGAGGGGCTGGTGTCTGTCAGCCTTGATGAAAAGATTCTTTATTTTAATTCTCAATTTGCCGCGCAATTCCTGTCGTCCGACCTTCTGAACGGTCAGATTCTGCGATTGAAGGATGCCATTCGCTCTTCCGACGTGTTGGAAGGCTTTGGCAAAACCATCAAGATCGGTAAAGTTCAGCGCTTTACGGTGAAGCTTCCGACCTTGATCGACAATCAGCCCCGCTTCTTTGCCGTGTCGGTGAACCCGATCCGCAATGAAAAGACCCAGGAAATCTACGGCGTCGTGGGGATCTTCCACGACATCACCGAGATGAAACGGGCCGAGCAGATCCGCATGGATTTCGTGGGGAATGCGTCTCATGAGCTGCGAACGCCGCTTACGTCCATCAAGGGCTATGTGGACACACTGAAAGAGGACGTAAAAACCGGCCAGATTCAGCAGGCCGGAAAGTTCCTGGATATCGTGTCTCGAAATATTGACCGCCTGATGGATCTGGTGAATGACATGCTTAGCATCAACACGCTGGAAGCCTCAAATTCTGAGCTGAAGCTTGAAATGATTCATCCGCTGGCGATTTCTGAGCACGTGGTTTCAGAGCTGGCCGTGATGGCGGCGGAAAAAAACATCACCATCCGTGTGAACGGCGATGTTCCCCCGTTTTTGGCCGATGCCCGCAAAGTGGAACAAGTCCTGCGCAATCTGGTGTCCAATGCTGTGAAATACATTCCCTCTGGCAAGACCATTCAGATCCGCTGGGAACGCGATATCAAAGAATACATTATTCTGCGTGTGATCGATGACGGGCAGGGGATTCCTGAGCAACACTTGGATCGGCTGTTTGAGCGCTTTTATCGCATCGACAAGGGGCGCACCCGCGATGCCGGGGGCACGGGGCTGGGGCTGGCCATTGTGAAGCATATTATGCAAAGTCACGGTGGTACGGTTGCGGTGAAAAGTATTGTCGACCAGGGATCTGAATTTATTTGCTCTTTCCCGATCCGAAAGTAAAATCCGGGGGATGAACACCGATCATCCCTTTTATCGTCATTTTGAAAAAGTCTATGGCTCCCGTTGGGCGGGCCTTTTCGCCGCTTTGCAAACCCGCGAACAACAAGTCGCCCGGGTGAACGCCTGGAGCCCTTCCGATAAAAGCACCAAATCCTGGTCTCAGTTTCCGGAAAAGCCCGAGCTTCCTGGCTGTCATTGGTTGACGCCGGCTCACGGCTGTCAGCCCGAGCGCAATTCTGATGAGCTGCTGGATATTTACATTATGGATCCGGCCAGCGTCATGGTGGCGCGAGCTTTGGACGTGCAGCCGGGGGACCGTTTGTTGGATATGTGCGCGGCCCCGGGCGGGAAAAGTCTGGTGATGATTGAATCTTTCGGGGACGAGGGTGAGATCTTCTGCAATGACCTGTCGCCGGAACGTCGTGAACGCCTGAAGAAGGTGATTCAGCAGTATGTGCCGCGCGAGGTGCGAAACCGCGTGTGGGTCACCGGGAAAGACGGTGTGCAGTTTGGTTTGAAAGAACCCGGCAGCTTTGACCGCGTGTTGTTGGATGCTCCTTGTTCCGGTGAGCGCCATATTCTGGAAAATCAGGCGGCTCAGGACGAATGGAGTCCACGTCGCACCGAACATCTGGCGGCAAGGCAGTACTCTTTGTTGGCGGCAGCCTTTCTGGCGGTAAAAGCCGGGGGGCGCATTGTTTATTCCACCTGCTCTATCAGTCCGGCGGAAAACGATGATGTGGTTCGCAAGCTTTTGAAAAAGAAAAAATCAGCGGTGAAACTGCTGGAAGCACCTTTGGGTGTGGGTGGGGAGCGCACGGAGCTGGGCGTGGCGTACATGCCGGATCAGTGTGGTTTTGGTCCGTTGTACTTTGCGGTGATCGAGAAGGTTGAAGAATAAAAAAAGCGAACTTTGCAGTTCGCTTTTAGGTGACTAGTTGTCGTCTTTTTGACGGAATTTATGCCTGCGATATTCTTCCAAGGTCAAAAAACCGTAGGTTTTCTTGCGATAGATTTCAATGGTCTCTGCTTCAATGTCTTCCAGCACATCTTCCATGAATTCCAGTGGAATGGTGCCTGTTTTCATCAGTTGCAGCGTGTACAGATGTACAACCTTGCGGATAAAGTCCGGGGTCTTTTCGCGCATGTTCTGAGTCTCTTGAAGCTGTGTTTCTACGATTTTTAGCAGCATATCTGTGTTCATACCCTTCAAATATCGGTTTTCCTTCTTCGAACCTGAGCATCACCCATAGAAATTTGGCCCAAAGGATGAGAGACTTGGACCAATGAAAGCCCTGACCCAGCAAGAACTCCAGCATTTCGTCTCTTACTTTGCTCCAATTTTGGACGGCGCCCAGTTGCAGGACGTGCTTGTCAATGACCGAGGTCTGGCTTTGGGCTTTCACCTGCGCGGGACCATGTATTGGATGATACTGGACCTTGTGCCAAACACCCCGATGCTGCTGCTTTTCGAGGATCAGTGCCCGTTTAAAAAAGGCCCGAAAACCAAGCCGGTCAGTCTTTTCCTGAATTCTCATGCTCGCAATTTGTATGTTACTTCCATGACCGTTCAAGAGGCCTTTGGCCGCGTAGTTTGTCTGCAGCTGAAGAATGCCACGATGGACTGCGAACTTGAAATTCGCCTGATTCCCAAACAATGCAATTTGATCGTCAAAGCTCATGGCAAACAGGTGGCGTGGGATCGGCCTCTGGACCTGTCGCCAGCTCCGGTGGTGGAAAATCCCCCCGAGCCGCGCGATCTGACCGCCATCCATGAAGAGTGGCTGGCAGAGCAATCCGGTGGCAAAAAGCCAACGAACCCGGATCCGGTCGCCCAATGGGAAAAGCAGAAGCAAAAGGATTTGGAAAAAAAGCGCAAGGCCTTAAGTGAAATCCAAAAGCAGATCGAAAGCGATCGTGAGCTTTTGTGGTACGAGGCCGGCCAGTATCTGAAAACTCACGGAACCCTGGATGTGCCTGAGGATCTGCAGTCCTGTGTGGATCGCAAGCAGTCTTTAAGCTGGAACATCGAACACTGTTTTTCCAAAGCCAAACAGATGGTCGGAAAAAAAGAGGGTGCCCGAGAACGCCTGGATGAGCTTTTGATCGAAATCCAGAAGCTCGAAGCCACTCGTTATTCGGCGAAGCAAAGCAAACCTGTCTTGGTGGACCTGATGAAAAAGGCCGATGCGCGGGGCCGCAAACTGCACCTGGATTCCGGCGCTTTGGCGTATTGCGGAAAGTCGGGTGCTGACAATCTGGCGCTGCTTCGCCAGGCCAAAGCGTGGGATTACTGGCTGCATCTGAAAGATTATCCGGGAGCACACGCCATCATCCATCGCCAGCGCGAGCAGGAAATCACTGCGGCCGAGGTGCAAGAGGTCGCCGCCTGGGTGGCCCGTGAATCTCTGTCGTCCAAATCCCTGATGGTCGGGCAAAAAGTGGCGGTGGTGATCGTCGAGTGCCGCTTTGTCCGTCCGATCAAGGGCGACAAATTGGGGCGCGTCACCTATCATTCGGAAAAATCGTTCAATCTGACCCTGAATTAAACTCTTACGCCGCGACGCTTCGGAAAAAGTAAGCAGGTACCTTTTGGGGTTTTTTCGGTCTAACATTTTCCTCTAGATTACAGAGGAGATTGCATCGTGATTGAAGTCAAAGATCTCACCAAAGATTATGGTCCCCGACGGGCCATCGACAAACTGAACTTCTCAATTTCCAAGGGTGATGTTGTGGGCTTTTTGGGTCCCAACGGTGCCGGCAAATCCACGACAATGAAAATCATCACAGGCTTCATGGCTCCAAGCCATGGCAATGCCTCCGTCGCAGGATTTGATGTTTTTGAAAATCCTTTGGAAGTCAAAAAGCGCATTGGCTACCTGCCGGAAATTCCACCGGTCTATGCGGACATGTTCGTGCGCGATTATCTGCGCTATGTAGCGGCCCTGAAGCAAGTGCCAAAAGAAAAAATCGAAACGTGTGTGAACAACGCCATTGAAAAAACCAATCTGGGCGATGTGCAAAAACGTTTGATTCATCATTTATCCAAAGGTTTCAAGCAGCGTGTGGGCATTGCTCAGGCGATTGTGTCTGATCCCGAGGTTCTGATTCTGGATGAGCCGACCGTGGGCCTGGATCCAAAACAAGTGGCCGAGATCCGTGAGTTGATCAAAGCTTTAAAAGGCCAGCACACCATCATCCTTTCCACCCACATCCTGCCGGAAGTGGAGGCGACTTGCGAAAAAGTGATCATCATCAACAAAGGCAAGATCGTCGCGGAAGACAGCATCCAGAACTTGGCTGCTTTGGATAAAGGCCAGGTGCGCCTGCACGTGCGCTTGCGCAAGGACGTGGAAGACATGAAAAAGGTTCTTTCCGGCGTCGGGGCGGTGACGGGTGTTCAGTTGGGGGCTTCCCGCAAGGAATGGAATATTGACCTGAAAGGCGGCGAAGAGGCCGTTGAAAATGTTTCGTCCCAGCTTGTGACGGCCGGGTACGGACTGCTTGAGCTCAGTCAGGCCAAGCGCGATCTGGAAGATGTCTTCCTGAAACTCACATATGGTCAGCAGGATCGTGGAGGTGAAGCATGAATCCAACAATGACAATCTTTAAAAAAGAGCTGAAAGGTTTTTACTTCAATTCGACGTTCTGGGTGATCTGCTTCCTGATGAGTCTGGTGTTCAGTTGGGTTTACCCGATTCAGTTGAATCTGTTTTCACAGCTTTTGATGAACTACGTGATGCAACAGGGGGTTCCTCAAAACCAGTTGAACATTCATTACGGGGTGTTCCTGCGTCAGTTGTCGTACTTGAATCTTCTTTTGATCTTTGTGGTCCCGGCTTTGACCATGAAATTGTTTGCAGAGGAAAAGAAGCTTCGCACTTTTGACCTGCTTCTGACTTCTCCGGTGACGTCCCTGCAGATCGTGATGGGCAAGTACCTGGCCGCTCTTGGCGCGGTAGGGGGGCTGGTGATGCTGGCGCTGCTGTATCCGCTGGCGACCTCCACTTTGGCAACCGTGAACTGGGGCCCGCTGGTCGTGGCCTTTCTGGGGATTTTCCTGGTCGGCGCGGTTTATGCGGCGATGGATTTGTTTGCATCTTCTTTGACAGAAAACAGCATCGTGGCTTATGTGGCGTCGGTGATCTTTAACGTGTCCATCTGGTTTGTCGGTATCGGCACCGAGGTCATGGACAGCGAAGCGGCTCGTAAAATTTTCGAGCATGTTTCCCTGAGCAGTCATCTTTCCAGTCTGGTGGAAGGCACCGTGCGCTCGAATGCGCTGGTGTTCTTCTTCAGTATTATTGTCCTGTTCTGTTTCCTGGCAGAGCGTGTTGTTGAATCCTCACGTTGGAGATAAGTCATGAGTAAATTGAGCAAAATTTCTTTCCTGTTCGCTGGGTTTTCTTTGGTCGCCATGTCCATCACTCGTTACCTTTTGGGTGACTGGGTTCCGTTCTGCTGGGTGGCGTTGGGCTTGGCGGTGGTATTTGTTCTGGTCGGGCTTATCAAGGACCGTGCCTTCTTTAAGGAGTTCTTCACCATGAAGACAACGAAAGAAGGCATGAGCATGGGGATGCTGATCATCCTTTTGCTGGCAGTGTTGGGGGCCGTGAATTATATCGGTGCTCGCCACACCAAGACCTGGGACTTTTCTTCCGCCAAAGTGAACACTTTGTCTGAGCAATCGATCAAGCTTGTAAAGGGGCTTGATTCAGATCTGAAAGTTTATTTCTTCTATAAAAAAGGTGTCGAGGGCAACGAAGAAAACCGTCGTCTGTTCCGCGAGCTGATCAAAAAATATCAGGATCACAGCAGCAAAGTGCAGCTGGATTTCGTGGAAGTGAACGAGCGCCCGGACCTGGCACAGGAATTTGGTGTCGACAAGGGCAGCGGCGTGGTGTTCCTGGATTACAAGGGCCGCCGCAATCGCATCGAAAAAATCGACGAGCAGGATTTCACCAGTGCTTTGGTGAAGGTGACGCGCGAAAAGAACAAGACTGTTTATTTCACCGTCGGTCACGGGGAAAAGGCTTTGAGCGAAAACAAGGAGGCTCTGGGGCTGGGTTCTTTGAAGTCGTTGCTGGAAAACAACCGCTACACGGTCAAAGAACTTTCCCTGATCCAGAATGCCAAAATTCCTGATGATGCCGATGTTATCGTGATCGCGGGACCGGTTCAGGGTTTCCAGGCATTTGAAATCGACGCGTTGGAAGCATACCTGAAAAATGGAGGCAGTCTGTTCCTGGCGATTGAATCCCAGAACACGGCAGGTCTTGAAAAGCTGGTTGCCAAGATGGGTGTGCAGTTTGAAAACAACTACATCCTGAATCAGGTTGAAACTGTCATGGGTAAAGGCATTAACCAGGGCCCAACCATGGGGGTGATCTTCTCGATGAACAACAAGATCACAAAACCTTTCGGCCGCTCGGAAGTGACTTTGTTCCGTTATCCGCAGTCTTTGAAAAAAGTGGATATTGTTAAAGGCGTGGTTGTGGATGAACTGGTTTCCACCGCTCCCAATGCCATGGCGTTCCCGTCCATGCAGATTCGCGGCGAAGGCCCAGAGGGCAGTTATGCTCTGGTGGATGAAGTCAGCGGCAAGTGGGCCGGAGATGATAACGCCAAGGACTTTACGGCGATCGTGGCAGGGGACGTGGATTTCCTGACCAATCAGATGCTTTATCAGAACCTAAACCGGGATCTAGTGCTGAATTCCATTGCGGCTCTGGCCAAAGAGGAAAGCCTGATCAGCATCACGCCGAAAGAGCCTTTGGCGACACAAATGATCATGACAGAAACCAAGTTTGGTCTTTTCTTGTTTGCTTTCATCATCCCACTTCCTATTCTTTTGTTGGGCACCAGCATCGGTCTGTGGCTTAGAAGGAGAAATGCGTAATGAAACTCAAAGGACGTTCAATTCTTGTCATCTGTCTGCTGGTTTTTGGTGGTTATGCGGTTTATGACTTCTTCCACGAAAAAAAGATGGAAGAAAAGCGTTCGATGGACGCGCGCCTGATGACCGTCAACTTTGAACAAGTGGACTGGGTTCAGGTCGAAAAAGGGGATCAGAAAATCACTCTGAAGCGCACGGTGGACGGCTGGAATATGGAAGAGCCTTTGAAAGATCAGGCTGACAACACCGCCGTGGACGATTTTGTCAAAGGCGTGTTCCCAGAACGTATCATTGAAACCGCCGCCGAAGGCGACAGCATCAACTGGTCGTTGTATGGGCTGGATAAGCCTGCAGGTAAAGTGACTTTCAAGACCACCGCTGGCACCCAGAATGTCTTTGAGATCTCTGAAAAACGCAACTTTGAAGACAACGTGTTTGCCCGCCGTGATGGTGAAAACAAAGTCCTGGTGGTGAATTCGGTATGGCAAAACCGCGTGAACAAAGGTGTCATGGATTTCCGGGAACGCCGCTTCCTGCGCCACAAGATTGCCAGCGTGGACGAAGTCCGTTTGAAAAACCAGGTGGGGTCTTTGGAAATCCGCCGTGTGGAAGGCCAGTGGGTGGCGCCCGCGCAGAAGGACCTGAAGCTCGATCAAAACAAGGTGCGTGAATTCCTGACAGCAATTTCAGATGCCAAGGCCTCTGAAATCGTCGAGGGCAAACTTCCGGCCCTGAAGAATCTGTTTGTGATGGATCTGACGATGGCCGACAAAAAATGGAAGGCCGAAGTGGGGCAGGCTCAAGACCTTGGCATCTTTGCCAAGGTTTCTGAACCCGCTCAGGCAATGAAAATGGAAGCGGGCGCGCTGGATCGTTTTATCAAAGTCAGTCTGGCTGACTTGCGTGAAGTGTCCGAACCGAAACAACCTAAAAAAAGTGAAGCAGAAGAATCGCAGGCCATGATGGCCGAGCAGAAAGAAAAGTAATGCAGAAGATTGTAGTTAAATCTCCGACGCGTGTGGATTTGGCTGGGGGCACATTGGATTTGTGGCCCCTTTATTTGTTTATCAATGGGGCTTCCACTGTGAATGTGGCCATTGATATCTACACGGTGGCGGAACTGACTCCGCATGATGATTCCACCATTGTTTTGGAATCCGCTGACTTGAAGTTGCGCAAGGCCTATAGCAACCTGCAAGAGGCTTTGGCCGACACCGATCCCCAGATGATTCTGCTGCAGACGCAGCTTCGTTACTGGATGCCCAAGCAGGGCTTTACTTTGAAGACCTCTTCGCAAAGTCCGGTGGGCGGGGGATTGGGCGGAAGCTCCAGTCTGACAATCAGCCTGATGAAAGCCTTTGCCCAGTTCTGTGGAAAGCCATTCAAAGACGTGCACAATATGGTTCATGTGGCTCACAATATCGAGGCCGAAATTCTGAACACTCCAACCGGGACTCAGGATTATTATCCGGCGGCTTCCGGTGGCATCAACGTTCTTCACTACAGCTATGACGGCATCGAACAAAAGGTGCTTCCGGTGTCCCACACGCCGCTGGCTGAAAAATTCATGCTGGTCTATACGGGCAAGGCCCATCATTCGGGTCTTAACAACTTTGAAGTGATGAAGGATTCTGTTGTTAAGGATCCTAGAACATTACAGGCCCTGCGGGATCTCAAAGGTATTGCCATTGAAACCGAGCATGCCATTCGTGCCGGGAACTGGAAGGACCTGGGCGGGTTGTTTAAACGCGAATTTGAAGCCCGTGTCCGCTTGGCCCCGGAATTTTCAAGTCCTGAGATCTACAAGCTTGCGGAAGTCTCTTTGCAGAATGGGGCCGAGGCTGTTAAAATTTGTGGAGCTGGGGGCGGCGGCTGTGTTCTGGTCTGGTGTCCTCCGGATAAACGTGAGGGAGTAGCCAACGCATGCCAAAAAGCCGGCTTCCAGGTGATGGACGCAAAACCCGTCGATCCCCTGTAAAGAAAAAGACGACGAAGAAGACCGCAGTTAAAAAAACTGCGGCTTCGGCGACGCATGCCGGAGATGTTCATCGTTTCATCGGTCTGTCCCTGGGGGGCGGTAAAACCGACAAGGCCTGCCTGGCCGTTCTGGAATACTATCCCAAACACAAAAAAATCTTCCTGTCGCGCTTGGTGGAAAAAATCAAGAGCGACGAAGTTCATTCCGCCGACTTCAAAATTCAGGAAGTGATTCGTCAGTATCACAATGAAATTGATCTGATCGCGTTTGATGTGCCTTTTAATCTGCCGGTGTGCCTGCAGTCGGATGACTGCTGCACCAGTATCGAGGATTGCAAAAAGCCCCACGTCAAATGGATGTGGGACTACACGCGTAAGCTGCATAAAAAAAAGAAGCCACGCAAGCTGTTCACTCCGTACACCCAGCGCTGTGTGGAGATGTATGTGTCTTCCGAGTTGGAAGAGCCCTTCATCCTTCAGCACGCCATGGGGGCGAATACGGCTCCTTTACTGGCGCGGGCCATGTATCTGAAGCGCAGCATGAAGGCCAAGTGCATCGAGGTCTTCCCCAAACTTTCGGTATGGCGTTTGGGACGTTCTTTGAATGTGATGAAAAGTCATCTGCGCTTTCATAAACACGCCATCGGCGGCGATGAAAGTCGTCGCGAAATTCTACACGCATTGAGCACGCACAACGTCGCGTTCGTGTACGATCAGGACGTGAAACTGATGATCGAAAACAATCACGCCTTCGAAGCCTTTATATGTGCTTTGACGGCCTTCCTAAGTTTCAAGGGCGGTACCGAACCTCGCCCTGACGGTTTCCCATCCAATGAAGACTGGATCGAATTCCCCCGCGTCAATGTACGCTGGGAAGGATTCTAGCGGCCCTGCCTAGCTGTGGGGCTCCCCTCAGTCAGTAATTCCGCGACACGCCATCCGGGCTCGGCCGTGGCCCGCGCTTTCGCGCGGGTGCGCGCCGTCGTGGCGCCCACGGAGGTCGCTGCATTTCTGCCTGTGGGTAGCCCCACAGCTAGGCAGGGCCTCGGTTTGGCGCTTATGAAAACAAGTGAGGCTTCTTAAGTTTGTTGCATGGCAACTTTTGCTTTGTGCTGGCGCAGAGTGAGAGGGCTTGAGCAATCGGGGGCTCAGCTATTAAATAGAAGCTTCACCTCCGAAGGGGGCTTTCGATGGCTGATTTTCCTTATCTGCATGGGTTCACCAAAGAAGAACAAGATCGTTTGCGCAAACAGGCGCGCTTCGGTGAACACACGGTTTATCAAAATATCAATTTATCCAACGTCAAAGATTTGCTGGAAGTCGGCTGTGGTGTTGGGGCGCAAAGTGAAATCATTCTGCGGCGTTTTCCTGATCTGAAGCTGACCGGCATTGATCGCAGCACGAAACAACTTTCTGCGGCGAAACACCGGTTAAGTCATTTGCCTTTTGCCGAACAGCGTTTTGAGCTCAAGGAAATGGATGCCACGGCGATGGACTTTTCTGCGAACTCTTTCGACGGGGCTTTCCTGTGCTGGATTCTGGAGCACGTGCCGGATCCGATTCGGGTTTTGTCGGAAGTGCGCCGGGTGTTGCGCCCTGGGTCCGTGGTCTATGCCACTGAAGTGATGAATGCTTCCTTTTTCCTGGATCCGTATTCGCCGAACGTGTGGAAGTACTGGATGGCCTTCAATGAATATCAACTGAAGCAAAAAGGGGATCCATTTGTCGGAGCCAAGCTGGGGAACTTCTTTATGCAGCTCGGATATCATGACATCCACACAGAGATCAAAACCTGGTTCCTGGACAATCGTTATCCGCAAGCACGTAAAGACTGTATTGAATACTGGACTGAGCTTCTGTTAAGCGCCAGCGATCAACTGGTGGAAGCCAAATGCATTTCTCAGGAAGTGGTTGAAGGTGTGAAGGAAGAAATGGCGCGGGTCGCAAGTGATCCGAACGCCGTGTTCTTTTATTCCTTCGTGCAGGCCCGGGCTCGGACTTAGCTGGCAGTCAAAGCAGGCCCTGGGGGCCTGCTTTTTACAGTTCTTCTTTTTTCAGCCAGCCTTTTTTATAGATCCACCATGTGATGCCGACGACCACCATCAGCATAAAGGCCAAGGTTGCGTAATAGCCATTGGGCTCTTTGAGTTCCGGCATGTTTTCAAAGTTCATTCCGTAAACCCCGGCGATGAAATTCAAAGGCAAGAAGAACAGGGAAAGCACAGTCAACACCCGCATCACTTCGTTGGTGCGGAAAGATGCTTCATTGGTTTTTTGTGACATCAAGGACAGGTGCAGATTCAATAGTCCGGTGATTTCCTCGTAAATGTCATCGGCGTAAAAGGCCACTTTTTCCAGAGGCTCACGCACCTGCTGTATGTCTTTTAGAGGAATGTTTTCGTGGTGATGAATCTTGCTGAAGACATCGGCGGTGAATTTGAAAATCTTGCGATAAGACGCGGCTTTTCGTTTGATGTGATAACCTTCGCGCAGGATCGTGCGACGTTTAAGGGCAAACACACGCTCTTCGATCACATCGGTTTTTGAATCCAGCACATCCAAGGGCGCATCAAAACTTTTCACAGTTTGCACACACAGCGATTTCACCAGGGTGTAAAGGGGAAGCTGTTCAAAAGCGACTTTGTCTTTTTTAATTGAAATGCATTCCAGAGGCACACGGTGAATCGTCAGCAAAAAATCCTGACCCACAAAGAAAATGATTTTGGTGGTAAGTTCCTGCATGGTGCCGGCTTTGGGTTTTGCCTGGACATCATGATGGCGCAGAATGAAGAAGCATACTTTTTCATAGAACGTGCACATCGGCAAATGTTCGGGATCAAGACATGTCGTCAGGGCCTGCAGGGGAATGGGAAATTCCTCGGCCAACTGACGCAGATCTTCCTGCGAAGGAGCTTCACAATCGACCCACTTATAGTCTTGCCATTGATGTTCGAATCGTTTCATGATTCCAGTATGACAAAGTTTTCGGGCCTTCGCCGTTTCTTTTTCGGATGCATCGCGACGATGCTGCTGACCGGGTGTCAGTCGTTTTTCTATTACCCGATGAAAGAAAAGCTCTTTGATCCGGCCCGGATTAAATTAAGTCCTGAAGATGTGTATTTGACCACCTCCACGGGTGAAAAAGTGCACGGCTGGTACTTTGCCTCTGCACATGCTGACAACAAAGGCACGATGCTGTTTTTCCATGGCAACGCCGAAAACCTGACGTCGCATTTTCTGATGTTTCAATGGCTGCCGTCGCAAGGTTATAACTATTTTATCTTTGATTATCCTGGCTATGGGCAGTCCAGCGGTTACCCGACTCCGGAAAACACCGTGGCGGCGGGGGTCGCAGCGGCGGAATGGCTGCATCAGAAAAAGGACTCGCGCCCCCTGATAATTTACGGGCACAGCTTGGGCGGAATTATCGCACTGAAAACCGCAGAAGAAATCAAAGGCCGCATTCCTTTGCGGAATGTGGTCGTCGAAGCCAGTTTTGATTCTTATCAGGGGATGGCCAAAGGCGTGATGAACCGGCACTGGTTCACATGGATCCTGCAGCCCTTGTCGTCGGTGGTGGTCAGTGATGAATACGCCCCGCAGTCGCTGGCGTCGTTGTCACCCATCCCGTTGCTATTCATCACCGGCACGGCTGATAAAGCGGTAGAGCCGCGATTTACTGAAAATATGTATAAAGCCGCCGCCGAGCCGAAAGAACTTTGGCTGATCCCGGACGGACGTCACGGAAATCTGTACGAAATCCGCAATGGCGAGCTGCGGGACCGCTTCTTGTCATATCTATCTAAAACTTTGACAGTCCGTCAGTAGGAAGTCCGCTTATATTGCAGCTCCCGAAAGCATGAATCCTGCAATGTTCCCGGCAGGATGAAGACTTTGTTGCGTGCCCTCATCATTTTAAGCTCCTTATCAATGCTGGCAGCCTGTGCTCCGGACACCCGTGAACAGGGGTCTGAGGTCGTGACGACTTATGAGCCGGCACAACCCAATGTGATAGACGAGGATGGATACAAAGTCGTGCGCGGTTCCACTCGGGTGCAGGATTTGAGTGTCAATTTTGATCAGACGACCAAAGGCATGACCCTGAAGGGAAAAATCGAATTCCTTCCGGTGCGTGCAAAATCAGTTCAGACCGTGGAGCTGGATCTTGCGGGTATCTTGGATCCTTACGGATTCATCGCCCTGAAAACCTATAAAGCCAAAACCCCGGACAATCAGGATTTGAAAGTGGCGGCGAAGGCCACGTGTCTGAGTGTTGACGGCGGATGCCGCTCATCTTTCATTGATATCTACGTTTATTATCAGGGCATCGTTTATCACCATCAGGTGGAGTCTCTGCAGGATGACGTCAGTCCGGCGACGGAAGAACCAATTCCGGGTGAAGAAGAACTGCCGGCAGACGAAGAATCTGAGATCGAGGGCGGGCACGATGAAGTCGAGGGCGAGCCAGGCCGTTACGTTGGTGACGTTGCTGATGACATCGAAAAGATTCTGGAAGTAAAAAAGCCGGAAGCTCCAAAAACGGAAGAACCTAAGAAAGAAGAGCCTAAAAAAGAGGAGCCAAAGCAGGACACTCCGAAAAAGGACGAACCTAAGAAGGATTCTCCCAAGGCCGATCCACCTAAGAAGGAAGATCCCAAAAAAGATCCTCCTAAAAAGGACGAGCCTAAAAAAGAAGAACCGAAAAAAGAGGAACCAAAAAAAGAAGAACCTCCAAAGCGTGAGGAGCCTAAAAAGGATCCTCCAAAAACCGGTCAGCCTCGTGTGCCTGAGACAGCTCCGCCTGTGAACAAAGTCAGTCAGGCTATCGGACCGGTGAATGCGGGCCGTTTGCAGAATGCTGCGAACATGCTGACCTACCAGCAGGCCCATGCTCCGACAGGCTATGAGATCATTCGTCCGAAAAGAAAAACTCACTTCGCGACCAATGAGCTGGCTTACATTATTGTGAAAATGGGTCTTTTGACGAAAAAAGAAATCCCGGGTTACGAGCTGTCTGTGGGCGATCTGTCCCGTGAGGCGGGGGGTAAGCTGGGTTCCCACAAATCCCATCAAAATGGTCTGGATGCGGACGTGGCTTTCTTCTTTAACAACAAGTCCTTCCAAGGGTACTTCGCGTCCGCTGTGGCAGTGAACAAACCTCACGCCAACTGGATGCTGGAGCCTCAATGGAAACTGTTTAAAGAGGTCGTGGGCACTCAGCTTATTGACCGTATCTTTATTCACGGTGCTTTGAAGCAGGCCCTGTGCAGTCATGCCATTGCCAAGGGCGAGTTGACCAAGGGTGACAACTCAAGCCTTGCGGCTCAGACGCTGCGCCGCCTGATTCCCGAAAAGGACCACCACAATCACTTCCACCTGCGTGTGAAGTGTTCCAAAGCTCAGGTTCGTTGCCGTCAGATGGCAGAACCGGTCAATACCACGGGCTGTTTCTAATCTCAATTGCGGCAGCCGTGGGCCTGTGTCAGAATAAAGTCATGGCTGATTGGCGTGATCGTAGTGAGATGAATGGGGATGTGGTTTTTTTCCGTTACGTGTCCGAGGGCATGGAGAAAAGTCACGAGGAAGTCTTTTTGTGGGACCTGGATAAGACCTATCTGGACACCACGATTGATTCCCTGTCGGGTCTGATGACCACCATTTTGGAACGTGCCCTGAACAAGAAAAACATTCCCGGCACCAACACGCTTTTGCAGTCCCTGTCTGAATACCGCAAGCAACAAAAAGGTTACATGTACTTTCCGATCTATTTCATCACGGCTTCACCGCCACAGATGGAAGAACGTATCTCGGAAAAGTTTTCTTTGGACAACATCCGTCCCTTTGGCTGTTTTTATAAAGACAATCTGGCCAACCTGCGCCCGGGCCGCTTCTGGCGTCTGACCAAGCAGGTGGGTTACAAGCTGCAGGCGCTGATGCAGTTGCGCACGCGTCTGGGTGAAAACGTGCGCCAGATCTGCTGGGGCGATGACAGTGAAACCGATGCGATCATCTATAATCTTTATTCGGATATTTGTTCCCGCCGTCTGGGCACCAATGACATTCGCACGACGCTGGAAAAGCTGAACGTCACGGGCGAGCAGGTGAACACCATTCTGGAGCTGCAGGCGCAGATTCCAGAAAACGATCCGGTGGAAAAAATCTATATCAACCTGGCCACCGACACGGACCCGGACTACTATCTGAAGTTCGGTCGCCGTACGCTGGCGACTTATAACACGTTCCAAGTGGCGCTGGATATGTATCAGGACGGCCGTCTGAATCTGGACGGAATCTACGCCGTGATCCAGGATATGGTTTATAATTATGGCTACACTCCGGAAGAGCTGATGAAGAGTTTTGATGAATTCATCCGCCGCGGGGTTTTGGGTGAACGCGCTTACAACGAAGTCCGTCCGTTCTTTATCGAAAAAGGTCTGCTGCATTCATCTTATCAGCCCAGTGTTGCGCCACTCAAAGAGAAGCTGGTGGATGACGGACGGGTGTACGAGATGGAAGGGGTGCATGAACCCTGGATTCCGGACCGCATTGATTATCTGCACGACTATCGCTAGGCCTTCATTCGAAGGCCCTTTTTTTATTCAAATCTTAGAGGGAAGACAGTGGTGATCGGATCACCGCCGAAGACTTTGAATTCCACACGGCGTACGGATTCCAGAAGACATTTTTTGAATTGAGGGTCATTCAGGCTGCTGCTGGCAATGTCGGCCTGGCTGACTTTACCTGTGCGTTCGATGGTGAAGCTGATCGAAGCCTGGCCGACAACACCCGGAGTTCTTTGTAGCAGTTGTGTGTAGCACTTAAAGAACGAACTGCGATGGGTTTTCAGAGTGTCTTGAATGAACTCGGACGTCAGGCCCTCCACCGGTTTTTGATTTGCCATCGGTGTTTCCGCCGGAGCCAGTTCCGGCAGAGTTTCGGTCGGGGCCTGTTTTTTGTAATTCATTTCGTAATCAGTGGCCGTCCAGCGCACGCCGTCCTTCGAGATGTAAACGCTGCCTTCGCGGCCATAGTTTTCAACCTGCAGATCACCGCGCTTGATGATCAGAACAATGCGCTCGTTTTCCTCATCCAGCGTGATCAAAGAATTTTCCAGCACACGAATACGGTAAGACGAATCAAACTCCATCGTCGCATCACCATCGACACTGGTTTCAACGGAATCCAGCGCAAACAAAGTCGCCTTGCGGGTCAGGACTTCTTTGTTGGTCATGTTATTGCGAAGAACAAAGACTTTACCCAGATTCAATTCCAGTCGCGCCAAAGGACGGGCACCGGGTTTGGTTTTTTCAGTCTGAGTTGAGATGAAGAGAGAAAGGGCGACGCTTAATACGCCTACGATAATCAGAGATGGAATCAGCCAGTTGTTCTTCGCCATAGGAAAACTATAGCGAAGAACCTGTCAGGAAGGCACTAAAATTACTTCTGTGCAGGAGCTGCTGTTGCAGCAGGGGAAGCCGCTGGAGTTGCTGCCGGAGCAGTCTCTGCAGCAGGAACAGCCGCAGCGCCGGCTGCAGCGTCAGTAGCTTCTGTTGGGAAATGTTCTTGAGCCGGAGCTGTTGGCAGCGGAAGGCTGTCAACTACGGACTTGGTTTTGGAAGAAGTCAAAGTCGCCAAAGCCAGGCAAGTCACCGCGAAGATGATGGCTGCCCATACTGTCATTTTACCAGCCAAAGACTGAGCGCCAGTAGCACCCAACAAAGAGTTGGAACCGGAAGATCCACCCATGCCCAGAGCGCCATCAGATTTGGAATCTTGGATCAAAACCAAGATGATCAAAACAAGGGCTACGATGATATGCAATACGCCGATAAATGTAGTCATTTTATGTAATCTCCCAAAGACCCCCAAATATATGGATAATGGCGGTTTTCGTCCACCCCAAAGTGACCTGATTCTGGTGGCCTAACGCGTTAAGTCACGACTCTGTTGAGTCTGGAGCGCTTATTGATCACCATAGAGACATGAAAAACTCCATCCGTCTGGCCACCTGCTTATTTTTTGTGCTGCTGTCCTCCTGTACAACTCAGGAGGGAACCATCAAAAAGCTCGCGTTGGAGCTGGGGGAAAAGAAGTTCCAGGAGCAGTTGAAAATCGAAGCGGATGATTCCATCAAACAATCCGAATGGCTGAACAAGTCCTATCAGGAATTCATGCTGAAAAAATCCGAAGTGGAAGTGGTGGAGGTCAAATTTCTGACCGAAACCAAAGCCACCGCCGTCGTGGTTGTGAACACCTATCCGCCGTCCTTGCGAATGACCCTCGCCCGCATCGCGGGTGGAATGGATCCGGGCCGCAGTCGCAGTTTCAACTTTGCTGAAGCCGTTAACGGGATTGGCAAGCAGATCGGGAAGACCCCGGAAACCCTTGAGCATCCCCTGATCATGTACAAGTTCAATAAAACCTCGGCCGGAACTTGGGTTGTTGAGTTTTAAGGGGTCCCACGCCTCAGCTCGAACTGGTGGCGGGCTAGGGCCCGCTGTCTAAGCCTTAGACAGCAAAAAATCGAGAAATCATATAGTTAGCATTGCTAAAAGCCCGGTCCTGGGATTGCATTTTTCACAGCTCAATATGAAAAACGTAGTTCGCTCCCTTACCTTTGCGGCATTGCTTGTCTCAACTTGGGTCCCTGCCTGGGCCGAAGATCTTTCGTCTATTGAAACGGAAGTCGTAGAGAGCACGCTTGAAAAAGCGCAGATCGCCCAACAGGACAAGTTGCTGATCAAGGTCGGCAAGGGCGAGCAGATCTACGAATTTGAAACGACCCCGGATCGCGAGCTGATGAAAGAATCTTTGGGTCTGAAGATCCCTGAGAAAGTCCGTGAACAAATCATCGCCCGTGGTGGTTCTGTGGCTGAAACCGACCCTTTGGAACCATTTGAAAGTCTTCCTGAAGACCGCCGCAAAAAATTCCATGAAATGCGTCTGATGTTTTTGACGAATGCTGCGCGCATTCTGAATTCCACCAAATTTGTGTACGGTGCCGGAAGCCTGGTGGGCGACGGTCTGAGTTTTGTGAAAATCAAAGTGAAAAAAGCCTTCGGGAAAGAGACTGTTGTTGAATCCCAGGCGCAAAGAACCTTCCAAGTGCGCAGCCAGCAGGCTGTGCAAAGCATTCTGCGCGGGTTGGATTACAAGTTGTGGTCTCAGGCGCCACTGGTGATTGATTCCAATGAATTTGGTTTGAGTGTTTCTGCGGGTATTCTGGCCGAAGCCGGGGTTCTGCGCAAAGGGGGCGGTGGAGCTGACGAAGTGGGCTTCAGCATTGCCTTTAACAAAACCAAAAAAGCTTTTGTGTTTGAGATCTTCCACAACTCTGAAAAGTTCGACAATACCAAGGCCGCGATCACCGTGATGGGCGTGGTTGGTAAAGCCGGTATTACCATGGGCCGTCGGGATGGCGCTGAGACTCTGAAGGGGACTTCGTTCTATCCTCCGGCAATTCCTGGGTACAGCACCTCGTCCCCTGAGTTCTTCTCGTCGGGGTTGAGCTCCAGTCTTGGCTTCCCTCCGCCACCGTTGGCGGACCTATTGACGTTCACCAACCGCTTTGAGCGCCAGGCCTTGATCCGCATTACCGTGTCACCGCTGGTCAAAGGATTCGTCAGAGTCCAAATAGGCGATGTGAAGGGCTCTGTGCGCCTTGTCGCGATGCGATTTGTTGACGTCTACCGCGCAATATCTGACAAAGTCCACGTAGGTGGACGCCGTGCGTGCGGTCCTGTATTCAACTAATCTTTCTTGCGGTGCAAAATGAAATTTATCGTATTTGAGGGGCTGGATGGCTCCGGCAAAAGTTCTTTGATGGCGGCGTTGGAGCGTGAGCTGCAAAAAAGAGCCATCAACTTTTTGCGCACCCGTGAGCCCGGCGGAACCCCGCTAGGTGATGAAATCCGCAACATGATTCTGAGAAAAGAAGGTCCGGCTCCAACCCCGCGCACGGAATTGCTGCTTTATGAAGCCAGCCGTTCCCAGCACGTGGATCAGGTGATCCGTCCTGCTTTGGCTGCCGGCACCTGGGTTTTGTGTGATCGTTTTTCTGCAAGCTCTGTTGCGTTTCAAAGCGGCGGGCGTGCGATCTCGGAAGCTGATGTGGTGATGCTGAATAGCTTTGCCACGGGTGGCTTGAAAGCTGATGTCACGGTGCTGTTGGATCTGTCCGTGGAAGAAAGCCGCCGTCGTCGTCAAGGGCGTGGGGCAGTCACGGGTGAAACGGAAGACCGCATTGAATCTGAAGCCGACACTTTCCATGAAAACGTTCGCCAGTCCTTCCTGAAGCAGTCCCGCGAGGACGCCGCTTCGTGGATCGTGCTGGATGCGCGTGAAACTCCGGAAGTTTTGTTTAAACAGTTGTTGCAGTCTTTGACTGAACGAAAAGTTCTGTAAGGACGTCGCTATGGCCCGCATGCTGGATTTCGTCTTAGGACATCAGGAAACAATCAAAAAGATGGTCGAGTCTTTCGAAAACGGAAAGCCCGGCCAGACTTTTTTGTTTGTCGGTCCCGGCGGCATCGGCAAAAAACTGACAGCGATGGGCATGGCCCAGGCGCTGTTGTGTCCTTCCAGTCCGCGTGGTTGTGGCAAGTGTCCCTCCTGCTTCCGGATTTCTCAAGGTTCGCACGAAGGTCTGAAGGTGATTGCGCCGTCGGGTGCCAACATCAAAATGGAACAGGCCAAAGAAATTCTGGAATTCCTCAGCTTAAAAAGTCTGACGGGCAATCGCGTGATCATCATTGATCAGGCGCAAACCCTGAATCCGCAAGCGGCCAATTCACTGCTAAAAACTTTGGAAGAACCCCCTGAAGGCACGTTCTTCTTTTTGATCGCTCCGAGTGTGGCGGGGATTTTGCCGACGATTCGTTCCCGGTCCCGCATTGTTCAATTCCGTCCGTTGACTCAGGAAGATCTGGGGAAGCGCGTGAAAGCACCAGCCTGGGCTTTGAAAGCGGCGGGGGGCAGCTTTGAAAAGCTGGCTCAGTTGCAGGAAGGTCCTGAACAAGAGGTTCGCGAAAAAGCAGTCGAGCTTTTGACCTTGTTTATTCAGGATAACGATTTCCTGCTGAATGAACTATGGAGAACCGAGTTCAAAGACCGCGCTCAAGGGCAGCGCATAATTTCTTACTGGGTGGGATTCCTGAAGGATGCTATTTGCCTGCAAGAGGGTGCCAAAACTCAGATTGTGAATCTGGATCAGGCGCCGCTGATCAAGGTCCTGGCAGAGCTGGAGCGCCCACGAATTCTGAATTTGATTCAGAAAGCGCTGCAGGTGGAGCAGGCCTTTGCTGCCAATCGTGATCCACAGCTGATCATCGAGGAATTCTACGTTACTAGTCGCATGTAAAGCCCTGGGTGGGGTGTTATTGTTTGTGAGTAGTCTGTGTTTGTTTAGCTAAACCAAGGATATCGTTAATGAACAAAGTAGATTTAAAGATTGAGAACGGGCCATACCAGTTGCTCTCTTCAGAGAGTTTTTTGGGTGATATTGTCGAGCCGGTTGTTGTTTCTATTCCGATTGTTGGGGGCAAATTTTTCACGATGACATTTATTGTGAATGATGATTGGAACTTTACGCCTTCCTCCGAGGTTATAAGTAGAAGTGAAAATTCGCTAACTATTACAGTTAAAATTGGTCATCTCGATGGAGCGTATATAGGGACAAGAAATAGAGTGGAGCTAATGATCTCGGGTCTTCCTTATCAATTGTTATTTTCGATTAAGAAGGTTGTCGGAAAGTGTGTGCAGGTTGATGTTTCTCTTTATG
This sequence comes from Bdellovibrio sp. BIS2, assembly GCF_055398295.1. NCBI lineage: Bacteria > Pseudomonadati > Bdellovibrionota > Bdellovibrionia > Bdellovibrionales > Pseudobdellovibrionaceae > Bdellovibrio > Bdellovibrio sp. BIS2. Next base: position 985,859 of record NZ_AP035879.1, read on the forward strand.
AAACAAAGAGAGGGCTGTTAAATGTTTGATTCAAATAATCTGGTATCTTTGGCCAAGACAAAACTAAATCATCCATTTACAGTTCTGGTTGTGCTTGTGCTTGTACTTGCAGTGCTTTTAGTCCCCTTATGTATCTGGGGTGGACAGACTTATGTGATTGTTACTTTGCTTGTGTTGTTGGTGGCAATTGTAATTTTTGTGCTGGTTCATTTTACTTGGTTCGCTAGGACGAATCCGTCGTTGCTTCGTTCTGAGGAGCATATTTATAACATGGCGGCACTGGGGAGTTTGCAAAGACCTGCTTCTTCGGCCGTGGTTGAAATTGATGTGACCGATATTCAAGGAAAGATTGGCTCCGTCACTCCTGTGTCAAATCCTGCTGATCAAGAAGGTGAGTAGTCTCGACTATAGTGGATGAGAGAATCGGAGTTCAGAACAAGCTAGACAGTAGTTGCGCATATTGAATATACTAGAAATATGGAATGGATCGATATTCACGCACATTTGAATATGCTCGAAGAGGGTGTTGAAGCCGCTATCAACAATGCGAAAGCCGTGGGCGTGAAGAAGATCATCACCATCGGCACCCAGCCGGAAGACCATCCGATCGTTCTGGACATCGCCCGCAAATATTACCCGGAAGTGTATTGCACACTGGGCGTTCACCCTCATGACGGTGGCACCTATACAGAAGCCGCCGGCAAATTCATCGAAGAACATGTCACTGAGCCTTGTGTGGTGGCTGTCGGTGAAATCGGTCTGGATTATTATTACGATAATTCCCCGCGTGAACTTCAAAAGGAAGCCTTCCGCGCACAGCTGGAAATTGCCCGCCGAACCAAAATGCCGGTGGAAATTCACACCCGCGATGCGGAAGAGGACACCATCGAGATTTTAAAAGAATTCAAAGGTGAAGTGAATGGCCTGATCCATTGTTTTACCGGCACGGAATGGCTGGCTCGTCAGGCTCTGGATGTGGGATTTAATATCTCTATCAGCGGCGTGGTGACATTCAAAAGTGCCGATTCTTTGCGCGAGACAGTGAAGATGCTGCCGCTGGACCGTATCCATGTGGAAACCGATTCACCGTTCCTGGCGCCGATCCCAATGCGCGGGAAAAAGAACACGCCGGCTTATGTTATTCACACGGCGAAGTTCGTGGCTGACCTTAAAGGGATCAGCCTTGAACAATTGTGTGAACAGACGCGTATCAATGCTCTGAAAATGTTCCCGAAAATTCAGTGGTAGCTTGCAGCAACTGAGCTCGCGTGGTTTTGATCCACGGTGCAAAGGGTGCCACCTTGGTGGCCTGGGCGATGCCAGCACAACTGACCTGTCCGTTCGGCAGGCGTTTGCCATAGACTGCGGAATTAACCCCGATCACTTTTAGCACGCCGTTTTCATGTGAAAACTGCGGCCCGCCAGAATCCCCCTGACAGATGAACACCGGAACCTTTGAATTCAACCAGTAACGGTCGCCGTAGCGATTGAACTGGGAATCAATCTGCATGACGCCGCGGTGAAGCTGCCCCAGATATGCAAAGAGGTCTTCATTGGGCTTACCGGTATAGTCCTTAGAGCGCCCAAAGCCATAGACGTAAACACTTCGCCCGGAATAATTCCCTTTGGTGTCGGTGTCTATACTGACGGTGGAATAGCCTTCCGGAATCCCACCATCAAAGGTCGCAATGGCGATGTCATGATCATAAAGTTTGGTGGAGTTAAATTTTGGATGGTGTTTGTACGCCAGTCCCCGGCGGGTGGTTTCTCGCACCAGCATCTTGCGGCCGAAGATTTCATAGTTGTTCGTGAAAACGATATTGAATCCCGTCATGCCTTTGATGCTGTCATCAAAGCAATGTCCGGCGGAAAGCACCGTCTGCGGGGCGATCAGGGTGCCGGTGCAAAATGCCAGAACCTGATTATGTCTGTTGACCATCTCAATCAGCACCACACTTCGGGCGGCTTGAGTGCCGCGTTCCCGAATCGGGTCTCCGTTAATAATTCCGGTTTGGGACGTGTCTGCAGGCTCTTCCGCTGCGGGCCCGAAAGAACGTGGGCTGCAGGCCGTCAGGGCGAGGGTCGCGGCCAAGGCGGCAACCAGGGTTGTTAGGGCCGGGGAGGGGCTTTTAAATGAATTCATGGGGTGACTCCTTGATGTGATCCTCAATTGCTATCGCACCCTTTGCGGGGTCACCCGTTTTCTTTCTGAAAGCTGCAAAAACACAGTTCCCATGAGGACTTGGGAGCGCCGCCGAAAAAGGACCTGCTGTCTAATTCTGAGTCAGTAAAAAATGCCGAGCTCAAAATTAGAGCTTATTTAGGAACCATTGTGGAGGCACGAACTTTGGAATAATTCGCTCTGTCTATTAAAACAGGAGCGTTTCCATGAAGAACACACAATGGGTGGCGGGTTTGCTTGCCGCTGTGACTTTGATTCAGGCCTCAGCTCACGCTGAGATTATTTCGGACCTGCCAGGCTTTGAGGACGGTGGTTCTCAAGGACAGACGTTCCGTCCGCCTCCTCCGCCGATGCCCAATGAAGGTGTGACCCGTCAGTATACCGACGTGGCGAACCTGGATCAGATCAGCCGCAAGTCCGGCGGTGAAGCCTATCGCTTTAATCTGGTGCAGCCGACAAACCTGAAGTATCTGGAACTGACCGTGCAATCCAGCCGTCTGAAAATCCATGAAGCGACCGTGATGACCGTGGGCGGTCAGCGCTACATGATCCGTGAGTTCCATAACAGCAATGTTCTGGAGACGGGCACCCAGTTGACGTCTGAAAACCTGAATATCAATGACGACATTCGCACTATTGAGCTGCGTATGGAGTCTTATTCCCATGCCGCGACGATTTCTTTGAAAGCCGTGGGGGACAGAGCTGTTCCTCGCATGTCTGTGCAGCGCCCGGTGATTGTGGCCCCGCCGTCGCAGCCGAATCGTCCGACTCAGCCAACTCAGCCAAGCCGTCCGGTGGACACTCGTTTGAGATCCGGTGACGTGGTGGTGTCTGTAAGTTCTCAAGGCAAATACTATGACGGCCGTGTTGTCGAAGTTTATGGCAATGGCAAAGTCCTGGTTCGTGACGAGGACGATGGCAAAACCTACGTTCGTGATATTTCCTCTGTGGGTAAACGCATTTCCTGCGCTTCTAACGGCCTGTGTGAAGGTGAGGAGGTCATGGCCTATCCAGTGGGTTCTCAAGCCAAGGCCTATGTGGGTAAGATCATTGCGATCTATTCCAACAACATGGTGAAGATGCGTGATGCTGATGATTCCAAGGACTATTTCCGTGATATCAAGGTCATTCATCGCCGCTTGAGCTGCCTGGAGTCCCTGTGTGTGAAAGACCGCGTTCTTTCCCGGTCGGGTGATGGCACGAAATACTATAGTGGCGTTATCGATGTCATCTACTCCAATGGTGTGATCCTTGTGCGTGACGATGACGATGGTAAGGTTTACTCCCGTACAAAAGAGATCGTCTTTAAGTCCGTGCAGTGCCACAGTTCAGGTCTTTGCATTAAAGACCGTGTGATGTCGAAGTCCGGTGACAAGTACTACTTCGGGTCCGTGACGGGTGTTTATTCCAATGGTCTGATCTATGTGCGCGATGACGATGATGGTAAATCCTATGCACGTCAGCACAATGTCGTATTTAAAGAGATGAAATGTGCCAACGGGTTCTGCCGCGGTGATCGTGTTCTGTCCACTCTGAGCAATGGCCGCTACTATGCGGGCCGTGTAGAAGGAGCTTATGCCGGTGGCTTGATCTCGGTTCGAGATGACGACGACGGTAAGGTGTATCTGCGTCCTCATACAGTCTTGTCCCGCGCCAGATAGTCGGAAGTGCCCTTGGGCGCCCCCTGTCCACCAATGAGACAGGTGACCAGCTTTAAAACAAATTTATCGGTGCTTGAGGCCGCCCGCAGGCGGCACGAACCTTGGATTACTGCCTGCGGAACCAAAACAGTATGGAGTCTTTATGAAACGTCGGTTGATTGCCACTGTGCTTGCGACACTTTCCATGATGCAAAATGCTCATGCAGACATTATTTCGGACCTGCCGGGCTTTGATGATGTCGGCGGCGGCATGGAATTCCCGCAGCCACCGAAAGAGCAAGGGGCAGATACAACGACCACGACGACGTCTTCAACTGCCACGTCCACGGTGCAGCGCCAGTACACGGGCGAGGTTCAGGTGCGCGAGATTTCCCGTAAGAAAGACGGTGAGATCCGCAAGATCACTCTGGCAGAGGCTTTGACTTTGCAAAATATGGAAATCAAAGGGCGTAATGCCCGCGTGAAAATTCACGAGGTGACTTTGATTCTGGCAAATGGCCAGCGCTCGGATGTTCGCGAGTACCGTAACGCCGCTGTTTTGGATATCAACGCCACGGCGTCTTCCGGCAATCTGAATTTGAACCAGAAAGTGACTGCAATAGAAATCCGCGCTGAGTCCTATGGTGGTATCAGTGAATTGAGCGTGAAAGCGGTTTCTGATCTGGGTGTACCACGTATGACGGCGCAGGGGCCGGCAGTCGCGCAACCAGTGACGCCGACAGCTCCTCCGGCTCCGGGTCGCACTCAAGAATCCACGGCTATTGCTGTGGGTGATAGGGTTCTGTTTGACAACGGCACGAGCTATGTCGGCACAGTGAAAGAGATCTTCGTGTCCGGTAAAGCCCGCGTGAGCTTCCCGGGTTACAGCCAGGATTCTATTCTGGACCTGAAAGACCTTGCACGCTCAATGAACTGCCAGGCCACTCAGTGTGTCGGTGACCGCGTTCTGTTCGATAATGGAAATCAGTATGTGGGTATGATCAGCATGGTTTTCGCCAACGGCGTTCGTCAGGTGAAGTTCCCAGGCTACAGCGATCCATCTTTCATCAAATCGACAAAACTGACCAAGTCCGCGCAGTGTGCGGGATCTGTTTGTGTGGGTGAAAGAATCATCTTCAATAATGGCAGCGGTTACTATGCGGGTACTGTGCGCGAGACGTTTGTAAACGGAATGGTTTCCATCAAGTTTGACGGATATAGCGACCTGAGCTTCCTTGACCATAAAAGATTGATGAAAGGACAGAGTTGCGCCAGCGATATTTGTGTGGACACGCGAGTCATGTTCGATAATGGCAGCGGAAATTATCTGGGCCGTGTCACTGAAATTTATGCTGATGGCACCGCGAAAATCAAATTTGAAGGTTACAGTGAATACAGCTTCATCAAGACTTCGCGTCTGGTGAAAGTGGTGTCTTCTGTGAAGGGTTACAGCGGCGGCACTCGCGTGCTGTTCAATAACGGTTCGGGCTATTATGTCGGAACCGTGCGCGAGGTGTTTGCTGATGGCACGGCCTCTATCAAGTTTGATGGTTACAGTGACCTGAGCTTCATCAAAGTGGATCGTTTGGGACGTCAGGCGGATTGTCATAAAAACATCTGCACTGGCAACCGGGTGATCCTGAACGGCCAGTACGCCGGCACGGTTCGTTCGGTTTACACCAACGGTTATGCCCTGGTGAAATACGACGGTTACAGTGATGCGAGCTACACAGATGTTTCTCGCCTGTCCAAATAAGAAGATTTTAATTTAAAACCAGTAATATCAATATTTGCAATTTCGGAGATTGTTATGAAAAAGAAACTGATCCTTGGAATGTTGGCTGCTGCAGCAGTACTGCAGGCGGCACACCCTGCGATGGCACAACACAATGACAACCGCCCGGGTCGTTATCCCGAGGCTCCGCCGATGCCGCCACCTCCTCCGGGTCAGTATCTTCAGGAAGGCACTCTTGAGATTCAGGGTGTGACCCGTCGTTCAGGCGGGGAGTGGTATCGCATCAGTCTGCGTCGTGCGGTTTCTTTGGAGCGCATTGAAGTGGCGGCGTTGGCAATGCGTTTGAAAATTCACGATGCCAGTGTGATCACTGAAGACGGCCAGCGTGTTTCCATCCGTGAATTCCGCAACACAGCGGTGTTCGGTGTGGGTTCCCGCGCGGTTTCTGAAAATCTGAACCTGCGTTCCCGCATCGTGGCTATCGACATCCTGGCTGAATCCTATGGTGGTTATGCCGATATTCGTGTCACGGCTCTTTCCACGGACAGCCGTCCGCAACTGGTTCTGGGGAATGTGCCGCAACAACCGGGTGGCAACGGCAATGGCGGTCACAACGGTGGGCACCATGGCGGTGGCAATAATGATGGTCATGGTGGTGGCAATTATGCGTGCGTTCGTCGTGCCGATGTGACTCGCAGTCTGGAGCAACAGGATGTGGAAATGGATGCTTGGTCGCGCCGAAAGAACGCAGCCAGCTACAATTCCGTGGAATACAACATGGCCGACCGTGAGCTGAAAGCAACAGCGGCCAGAATGGTTCAGATCGCAAAAAGCAATGAAGCCAAAGAAACCAAGATGGAAAAACTGGAGGTTTTGGGCGCCCTTTACTTCCAGAAAATGAATCAGCAGTCGTACAACTCCACTCAGTACAATGCGTACTCTGAGGTGGGAAGAGCGATCTTCGGCGCGATGGAAAACGGTCTTAAACTGGCGTTGGATTGTGACATCAGAACCACAGCTCAGTTGCTGGCTCGCGGGGATGAGTATGTAGGAAAAATGAACACCTACTCCTACAATTCGGTTCCATACAACGCCTACAGCAAGATGGCTCAGCAGGTTTATGCTGCGGCCCCGAACTACTATGAGCAGGAAGTTCGTCGCTTGGACAAGACCTTTGTTAAGATCGATGAGGAACTGGATGAAAACCACAGAAAGATGAATTCCTATTCATACAATTCTGTAGGGTATAATTCTTACGCTGCCATCATCCGCAAAGGTGTCGAGTTGTCTCAAGGAAGTCTGCGCCGTCTGGTGCCTCACATGAGCAGCCTGCAGCGCTTTGATCTGGTGAAGCACTTTGAAGGTCGCAAGAATGCGTACTCGTACAATTCACTTCTTTACAACCACTTTGCTGCGATGAAAGAGATCGCGGCTCGTTAAAATGGTTTTAAGGGAATTTCGGTTCCCTTTTGACACTGGTTTTCTTGGCACAAAGTTTGGATATAGGGTCAACGGATTCACTAATCAGTCTTTTAAGGAGACTTTATGAAAAAGAACCTCGTTCTAGGATCAGTAATTGTCGCTTCCCTTGTACAATATACAAGCCCTGCGTTTGCGAATAAGGAAGTTATCGGCGGTATCATTGGTGGTATCATCGGTGGCGGTATCGGTACGCAAATCGGTAAAGGGAACGGCAACAAAGCAGCTATCATTATCGGAGCTGTAGCTGGAACATTGATTGGCTCCAAAGTCGGCAAGGACTTGGATGAAGCTGATCGTCAGGCTCTGGCAGAAGCACAAAGACGCTCTTTGCAGGACAACCTGGGCAGCCGTCGTGATTGGGATGGTCGTCATTATGGTTCCCGCACGGGTGCGCGCGGCAGCTTCACTTCCACTCGTGAAGGTTACAACAACCGCACGGGCGAATACTGCCGTGAATACACGTCCATCATCTATCTGCGTGACCGCACCGAAGAAACCCGCGGATATGCATGCTCCCGCCGTGATGGTTCCTGGTATGAAGTAAAAGAAACGGAAGTTCGCTTCAATGGCCGTGGCAACGGTGGTGGTCGTCATAACAACGAACCAATCCGTCCTACTCCGGCTCCGACTCGCCCAACTCCTCCTCCAGCTCCGGGTGGTCAGTATGGCCACGGTTATGAAGGCACCGCTCAGATCAGCCAGATCACCCGCCGCACGGGTGGTGAGTGGTTCCGTGTGACCCTGCGCTACCCAATTGCTTTGGATCGTATCGAGATCCGTGGCTTGGCTGCGGGTGTTAAAATCCACGACACGACTGTGTATACAGAATCCAACCGTCGCATCCAGGTTCGTGAACTGACTAACACGGGCACTGTTTACGCGGGTGATACGGCGATTTCCGAGAACTTGAACCTGCGTGAGCGCGTTCAGGTGATCGACATTCGTGCTGAGTCCATGGGTGGCGTTGCCGACGTACTTGTGAAGGCGATTTCCAGCGAAGACCGTCCTTCCCTGACAGTCAGCCGTTACTAAAAAACATCAGTGCCGCCCAAGGCGGCCCTGAGAGCGGAAATTTTAAGTAATTTTCACTAAAAGCCAGTCTATGACTAACAGTGTCTAGACTGGCTTTTTAGTCTCCAAAAGCCGATATTGAGTGGGTTTAAAACAAGGAGCTCACTCATGTCTAAGTTGCGTGTTGGTATCAACGGTTTTGGTCGTATTGGTCGTGTTCTTTTCCGCGCGGGTTTTGAAAAATTCGATATCGTCGGAATCAATTCTCTGGACAGCATCGAAGGTGATGCTCACTTGCTGAAATACGACTCTGCCCACGGCGTGTTCAACGCTGACGTTTCAACTGAAGGTCACAACCTGATCGTAAACGGTAAAAAAATCGCTGTTTCCAAAACCCGCAATCCAGCCGAAGTTCCTTGGAAGGATCTGGGCGTCGACCTTGTTCTTGAGTGCACTGGCGCATTCAAAAAACGCGAAGATTTCATGCAGCACATTTCTGCTGGTGCAAAACGCGTTTTGGTTTCCGGCCCTGCTGAAAAAGGTGCGGACATCACAATGGTGTACGGTATCAACCACGAATCTTACGATCCATCCAAGCACGTTGTGGTTTCTAACGCGTCTTGCACGACAAACTGCCTGGCGCCTTTGGCGAAAGTTCTGAACGACACCTTCGGTATCGAACACGGTACCATGATGACTGTTCACTCTTACACGAATGACCAGAAGATCCTGGATGCTCCTCACAGCGATTTGCGCCGTGCCCGTGCTGCGGCGGTCAGCATGATCCCGACAACAACCGGGGCTGCGAAAAACGTGGGTCTGGTATTGCCAGAGCTGAAAGGTCTGATCGACGGTATCTCCGTGCGTGTTCCGACTCCGAACGTTTCTTTGGTGGATTTCACATTCACTGCAAAGAAAGACGTAACCCGTGAATCCGTGAACGAAGCTTTGATCAAAGCTTCTGAAGGCGCGATGAAAGGTGTTCTGGCAGTAGAACACAACGAGCTTGTCAGCGTGGACTTCAACGGCAACAAACATTCTTCCATCGTCGATCTGGCAACAACCATGGTTGTGGGCCCGCGCATGGTGAAAGTTCTTTCCTGGTACGACAATGAAACTGGCTTCTCCAACCGCATGGTGGACGTTGCCTTGCACATGCAGAAGAAAGGTCTTTAATTCATGGCTAACGGTCTTAAAGGCATCAAGACAGTTCGTGATTTCGAGTTGGCAGGGAAAGTTGTTTTCCTGCGCTTGGATTTGAACGTTCCAATGGAGAACGGCAAGATCACGGACGAAAACCGCATCACGGCATCTTTGCCGACAATCAAGTATTGCATGGAACAAGGAGCGAAGCTGGTTATGGCTTCCCACCTGGGTCGTCCCAAATCCAAAGACGACACAGAGTTTTCTTTGGAGCCTGTGGCAAAGCGCCTGCAGGATCTTTTGAATGCGGAAGTGATTCTGGTGGAAGAACCGGACTCTGACGCTCCAAAACACCTTTTGCCTTCTCTGAAACCAAATCAGTTGATCCTTCTTGAAAACGTGCGTTTCGAAGAAGGGGAGACAAAAGATTCCATCGAGTTCGCGCAAAAGATCGCCAACTACTGCGACGTTTACATCAACGACGCTTTTGGTGCTTCTCACCGCGCTCACGCGACCATTCATGCTTTGCCTTCAGTGATGAAGGACAAAGGTATCGGCTTCCTGATTGAAAAGGAAATCACGATGCTGGATTCCCTGCTGCAAAACCCAAAACGCCCGTACATCGCGGTGATGGGTGGTGCGAAGGTTTCTGACAAGATCGCAGTTATCGAACGCCTGATGGACGTTGTTGACGGTTTCATCGTGGGTGGCGCGATGGCGTACACTTTCCTGAAAGTTCAGGGCCTGCCAGTCGGTAAATCTTTGGTTGAAAATGACAAACTGAAATACGCCAAAGAAATGATCGAGCGTATTGAAGCCCGCAACAAAACCATTTTGTTGCCGGTGGATCATGTGGCGACCAAAGGCATCACGGACACAGCGCACGCGCATGTGACCAATGATGTGGCGATCGCAGAAGACGAGCTGGGTGTGGACATCGGTCCTAAATCCATCAAGAACTTCTCTGCGGCTTTGCGTGAAGCGGGCACTATTTTCTGGAACGGCCCTATGGGCATCTTTGAAAATCCGGCCTTCGCAAAAGGCACTTTCGGTGTGGCAGCAGCCATTGCTGAAAGCAACGCAGTTAAGATCGTGGGTGGTGGTGACTCTGCAGCGGCGGCGGAAGCTTCCGGTTTTGCTGGGAAAATGACCCACATTTCCACTGGTGGTGGTGCGTCTCTGGAATACCTTCAGGGCGACAAGTTGCCGGGTCTTGAAATCCTACGCACCAGAATTCGCTAAGGACGGCTGGTGAAAAGGGCCCATCTGACTTCGTTGTCGGCGGGCCTTCTCGCTCCGACGTGCTTGGAGCACGCCTGCGCTGCGAGGGCTCACCTCCGCCTTGCATCTGAACCCTTTTGACCAGCCTTAAAGGATAGACGTTATGAAAAAGATTTTTGCTGCTAACTGGAAGCTTTTTAAATCTCCAAAAGAAACGCGTGAGTTTTTTGCTCAGTTCAAGGAACTGGCGGGGAAAGCAACGGGGGAAGTGGTCTTTTTCCCTTCGGCGATTTCTTTGGAAGCCGCCAGTGAATCTTTGAAAGGTTCCAGCATCAAGTTTGGTGCACAGAACTGTTATTTTCAGGCACAAGGTGCTTTCACCGGCGAAAACTCTGCGCAAGTGGTAAAGGATCTGGGCGGCAGCTACGTATTGATCGGTCACAGCGAACGCCGTGCGATCTTTGGTGAAGGCGATGCCCTGGTGGCAGACAAAGTCGCTTTCGTTCAAAGCCTGGGCCTGACACCAATGTTGTGCATTGGTGAAACCCTGCAAGAGCGCGAGTCTGCAAAAACTTTCCGTGTTCTGGAAACTCAACTGAATCTGGGTCTGGCGAAGGCCGACAAATCCAAACCTGTGGTCATTGCCTACGAGCCGGTTTGGGCAATCGGCACGGGGAAGGTGGCGACGCCGGAACAGGTGGCGGAAACCCACACCGACGTTTTCAATATTCTAAAAGGACTGGGTTTTGAAACGGCACCGATTCTTTATGGTGGCAGCGTAAAGCCGGACAATGCGGCGGGTTTGATCAAACAACCGCACGTGAATGGTTTCCTGGTCGGGGGAGCATCTTTGGAAGCAAAGTCTTTCAGCGAGATTGCTTCCGTTTAGGATTTATCCGTTGCCGTAGCGCTTTTGGCGCGCGGCGGATTTGACAGCGTCTTCGACCAGTTTGGCGTCAGACGGGGAAAGCTTCTTCAGTGATTCGAGGAAGCTTTTTTTATTTTTCTCATACAGTGGCAGCACGATTTCACCTGCGAACTGTGTCGGATCTTTTTTCAGCATTTCCACAGTCACACGCAGGATCTCGGCATCCAGTTCGGGTGTGTTTTTTTTGACGGCCGCTTGCACCGCGCCTTCCAGAGCTTCAAACACTTCATCCTGTGCCTTCATGTCGGCTTCAGTCAGTTTGGTGTTTTCGTCCGCTGTTTTGACGGTTTCAAGCTTCAAAGCCTGCAGTTTTGACACTTCAGCAGTCACCGCATCAGCCGCCATTGCAGGGGCTGCGCAGAAGGAACAAAGGATGGCAATAAGTGCGAATTTTCTCATTGTACTTTCCCTTCTTACGGTTTGATCATCACGCCGATCATTCGGTACGGCTTACCCTGTTTCGCGTAACGACGCGCTTTAGGAGAGCTTAGGAATGAATTGTTGGAATAGAAATCACTGACAAATCCACCGTTATCACCCCAGTCCGTCTTGATCTGAACGTCACCGGATTCTTTGGTACCATTATGATAGACGATCACTGCGCCTTTTGGAACATCCGCAGGACTTTTGATCATGTTGCGGTACTTGGGATTGTCCATCAGATTGATCATGCCCTGGGCTTTAAGGTCACGGACCGCATCGCGGGCATGGCCTCCAGGCGGATAACGATCAATCATGTCACCACCCATCAGGGCACGTTTGACATAGCGGTAACAGTAACTTGTAGAACGGGAGCGTTTGTTTCTCATCCCGTAACGAATGGTGTTTTTGACTTCTTTGCCTTCAGAATAACCCATGATCATTGGATCATCGGACCACTTACCGGCCGCGGCATTCTTGGGAATCGATGTGCTTGAAGACCGGCTGACTTCTTTGCGGACGTCATCCAGGTTCTGCAGATTGCGTTGTGCAGTTTCACTGGGTTTGGTCGTGGAGCAGTCTTTACAAGTCGTGATAAAGCCACCCTCGGTTTGACGAGGATCTTTGTTCTTGGCCAGGTTCGGATCCACTTCCGGCATCTGATTGGCTTTTACACTTTCTTTGGTCGGCAGAGTCGGGCGGGCTTCAGTTCCTTCCACCGGCATGCCTTCCCCATCGCGAATCGCACGGGAAGTCAGTGCAACTTCAGGATCCTGCACCTCGGAACCGTCTTTGTCTTTAAAAGCCAGCCATGGATCTTTCTGAGAGAAATAAACCCAGACCTCATCGCCTTCTTTGGTTTTAGTTTTACCGCCGCCCACTTTTGTGATGCGGACCTTGACACCATACGAACCGGTGCGCTTCAGTTTGCGGGTTTCCAAAACGGTGCCTTCAGAATCTTTGGGAACCACGGACACCAGGTTTTTGGCTTTGCCGCGGAAATCAACCGAGGAGCGGGCATTCAGGTCTCCAGAGAAGACCACATCCTGCAGCTCTTGAGGAATATCGGCCAGCGCTGAGCTTCCGCTCAGAATCAGGGCTACAGTGATGCGCAGTGCTCGACTCAATAAATTCAAATTGATACTCCTTAGGGGCTCTTCGGTCTTCTGTCCAAAAGGTGAAGCGTTTGCATCGCAAACCGGGCGAAGGTCCTGCCTAAATCACTCATTGTTAATGAAAGTACGTGCGAAGTGTTGCGGTCATGCTGTCTTACTCTGAGATACCTTTCCTGAAGTTGAATGTGTGGCTCTTGAGGAAGGCTTCAATATTTGTACCGCGTATAAGTTGATTGTGGTGAGGCTGAGGGGGCTTCCACTGTCAGGGTGGATGAAATCGTAAAGAAGATTTTCAGGGGCGGTTTCCCGATCCGAAACAGAAATAAAAAAGGGGATCCGGTGATCCCCTTTGAAAGTTACTAGAACAAAGCGTTCTTCGGTGTGCGCGGGAACGGAATCACGTCGCGGATATTTCCCATTCCAGTCACGTACATCAGCATGCGCTCGAAGCCCAGGCCGTAGCCCGCGTGCGGGAAGCTGCCATAGCGGCGCAGATCCGTATAGAAGGAATACTCTTCCGGATGCAGGCCCACTTGCTTCATGCGGGATTCCAGTTTTTCCAGATTGTCTTCACGCTGGGATCCGCCAATGATTTCGCCAATGCCCGGAGCCAGCAAGTCCATGGCGCGAACAGTTTTGCCGTCTTCGTTCAGCTTCATATAGAAAGCCTTGATGTCCTTCGGATAATCCGTCACAAACACCGGCTTTTTGAAGTGCTCTTCAGCCAGGTAACGTTCATGTTCAGACTGCATGTCGATGCCCCACTGAACCGGATACTCGAATTTCTTCCCGCATTTTTGCAGGATCTCGATGGCTTCGGTGTAAGTCACGCGCGCAAAGTTGTTGTTCAGGACGTTGTTCAGTTTGTCGAACAGGCCTTTTTCGATGAACTGGTTGAAGAACTCCATTTCTTCCGGGCATTGCTCCATCACGTAGCGGATGATGTACTTGATCATGTCTTCCGCCAGTTCCATGTTCGCCGTCAAGTCAGCAAAGGCGATCTCGGGTTCGATCATCCAGAACTCGGCCGCGTGGCGGGAGGTGTTGGAGTTTTCCGCACGGAATGTCGGGCCGAACGTGTAAATGTTGCGGAAAGCCGCGCAGAAAGTTTCACCGTTCAACTGACCGGACACAGTCAGGTTGGTTTCCTTGCCGAAGAAGTCCTGGCTGGCGTCAATGCTGCCGTCTTCTTTGCGCGGTGGTTTGTCCAGTTTCAGTGTGGTCACGCGGAACATCTCGCCCGCACCTTCCGCATCAGAGCCGGTGATGATCGGCGTGTTCACGTACACAAAGTTCTGTTCGTTGAAGAACTTGTGAATTGCGTAAGCCAAAACAGAGCGCACGCGGAAGACCGCGCTGAAGGTGTTGGTGCGCGGGCGAAGGTGTGCGATCTCGCGCAGGAATTCCATGCTGTGACGTTTGTTTTGCAGCGGGTATTCCAGATCGGCTTTTTGCACGATCTCGATTTTGGAAGCCATGACTTCAAATGTTTGACCCGCGCCCTGGGATTTTACAACCTTGCCAGTCACCAGTACCGAGCTGGAGATGGAAAGAGCTGCAACATCAGCGAAGTTTGCCAGATGAGTATCAAAAACCACCTGCACACCTTTGAAGAAGGTGCCGTCATTCAGTTCGATGAAGCCGAAATTCTTTTGGTCGCGGATTTTGCGAACCCATCCGGAAAGATAGACTTCTTTGTCCAGATGCTTTTCTGTTTCTCTGAATAGCGATTTTACGAGTGTGGTTTTCATAGGGACCCTTTCAACAGTCCGATTAAAATATCGTTCTTTCGCATGCTTGTCTAACAGACGCGCGCAAATTCCCTCGGTGCCTTTGCAGTCCAGAATTGGGGCGACTTCGCGACACAGCCTCGGGATGCTTGTAAACGGCCTCAAATTGCGCATAACGCGAAAAGTCATTAGTCATTTTGTGACGTCATTTCAATAGCTTAAATTGAGACCGCCTCTTGCTGGGGTCTGTGGACGGGCCTAAGATGAATGAATCTTTCAAAGGAGCACGTATGTCGGACTCTACACACTTTCGTCGCTGCCACCGCTGCGACACCGTAAACTCGGCTGACGGGGAGCTTGTGACGACCTGTGAATGCTGTGGAAAGCACCTTGCACCCTTCTATTTTTTCGACGAGAGTAGGGCCATGGGCATGACCGATTCGAATTTTTACTCCAGCCTTGGAGTAAGGGTGTCGTCCGATCGTTTGCCCCATAAAGAGTATCCTCCGGTGTGGGGATTAACTGTGTATTGGGAGTCCTGATCCAAAATGAAAGTCAGCTTTGCAGACATCCAAAAAGCCCGTGAACTTCTGAAAGACATCATCTGTCCCACAGAAATGAGCCATTCCATCAGTGCCAGCAACCTGCTTAAAAGCGAAGTGTATCTGAAGTTTGAAAACACTCAGCGCACGGGCAGTTTTAAATTCCGCGGGGCCTATAACAAGATCTCGAATCTGACGGCCGATGAAAAAGCCCGTGGTGTGGTGGCAAGCTCTGCCGGAAATCACGCTCAGGGCGTAGCACTTTCAGCAAAACTGGCCGGGGTTAAATCCACCATCGTGATGCCGGAAACAGCCTCGATCAGCAAAGCCTCTGCGACCCGGGATTACGGCGCCAATGTTGTGCTGAAGGGCGAAATTTACGACGAGGCTTTCGAGCACGCTCAGAAACTTGAAAAAGAACACGGCTATACCTTTGTTCATCCGTACCAGGATCCGCATGTGATCGCAGGTCAGGGAACTATCGGGATCGAAATCCTGGAAAAGGTTCCGGATCTGGACACGGTGATTGTTCCCATCGGTGGGGGCGGTCTGATCAGTGGTGTGGCGTTGGCGGTGAAGGCCATCAATCCAAAAATCCGGGTGATCGGCGTGCAAAGTGACCGTTCACCGGGAATGGCGCATCTTTATAACAAACAGCCGCTGTCCCAGATCAAACGGGCGGCAACGATTGCTGACGGCATTGCGATCAAAAATCCGTCGCAGGTGATGCTGGATAATTTCATTTCCAAATATGTCGATCAGGTTGTGACTGTCAGTGATGACGAAATCGCTGAGGCGATTGTGTTCCTGATGGAAAGAGCCAAAACCGTGGCCGAAGGGTCCGGTGCCGCCGCGATGGCCGCAGCCATGTCCCGCGGCCTGGATCTGGGGAAAAAGACCTGCGTGATTATCAGCGGTGGTAACATCGATTTGAATATCGTTTCCAAGATCATCGACCGCGGTCAGATTCTGCGTGGAAGACTGTGTGAATTGTCCGTGATCGTGGATGACCTGCCGGGGAATCTGAGCCGTTTGACCCAGGCGATTGCTTCCCAAAAAGCCAATATCCTGGAAGTTCGTCATGACCGTGTGTCGAAGGGGCTTTCCTTGCGTGAAACCCGCATCGACTTCGTTCTAGAGACTACGAGCATTGAACATGTTGAACGGATTAAGCGGGCTCTTGAGGAAACTGGAGCCAAGGTTGTCCAAAGCACCTAATGAAATCCCTGAGGGCTGTTCCCAGTCCTTCAGGTTGTACTTCTGAAGAATCCGCTGCAGCTCTCCGCTGCGGCGAAGTTCCTCCACCCCACGAGTCAGAATTTCTGCGTACTCCTGCGACTTCGGATTGTTCGGCGAAAAAGAGATGTAAAGCGCCGGATCGTGATTTTCAACCCAGCCTGCAACTTTCATATTTTCCATGGTGATCTTGGCGGACACGGACGTGTACTGCAGCACCACCGGATTTTCGATAAAACCATCCAGGCGTCCGGCCTGCATCATGCGAATGACCTGCTCCAGCGGGCGATCCCCGGAAAACGGAATGAAAGAACGATGGCGGGAGCGGATCAGGTTGTCGACACTGTCACCATAGGTATAGCCATTGATCACGCCGATTTTCATGCCCTGCAAAGACGGGCGGCCTTTGTAAGTCCAAGTGGAGTTCTTAGGGACGAAGTAGGCATTTTTCATGATGCCCAAAGATTTCTTGGGATAGATAAAGTCCGGTGCATCCACCACACTGCAACCCATCAGGCCCTGCACGCGGTTGCTGCGGGTGTCTTTGATGGCGCGAACCCAGTTGGAAAGTTTCACCTGCACCTTGTGGCCGTGTTTTTCAAAAACGGTGCGGGCGATTTCCACCATATAACCGGGAGTTTCAGAATCAGGATTGCAAACGTAAGGGCACCAGAAATCAGAGCGGAAAGAGATCACGTCGGCACGGGCGTGCCCCGACACGAAGACAGTTGCTGACAGAATCAATGCGACAAGTGCTTGTTGAACTCTCAGGTGCATAAGGCCCCTCTCCTTACTTACCCTTATGCAATACTGTGCGGTTCCACAAGTTGCACGGACAAAAGAAGGACCTTTCTTATATGTAACCTTTTACTGCTTAAATTCGATTTTACGTTCGAAGTGACAAGTGTATCCACCTGGATTCTTTTGTAAATAATCCTGATGATACTCTTCCGCGGACCAAAAATCGGCAGCTTTGATGATCTGAGTAACCACGGGACTTTTCCAGGCTCCTGACTTGTCCACACGAGCTCTTACAATTTCTGCCTCATCTTTTTGTTTATCAGAGGTATAGAAAATGGCACTGCGATACTGGGTGCCGATGTCATTGCCTTGACGGTTGTTCGTCGTCGGATCATGAATCTTGAAGAAGTAAAGCAGCAGATCCTGATAGGTGATCTTTTCCGGGTTGAAGGTGATCTTCACGGTTTCGGCGTGATTAGTCGTGCCGGTTTTTACTAGATTGTAGGTCGCATTTTTGGTTTCGCCGCCCATGTAACCAACTTCCGTTTGGGTGACGCCCGGAAGTTTGCGCAACAAATCTTCCATGCCCCAAAAACAGCCGCCGGCCAGATAGGCCACTTCAGACGTACTCACGGTGTTTCCTTTCTTGGCAGACGGGGGTGTCTTGGCCTCAGAGTTGAGGCCCACTAACAAACCCAATGCTGCGAAAAACATAAAAAGGTGTTTCATGCCTGATATGTTATCACCGACAAAGGACTCTCGCTAGAGTCCTTTGTTATTCTGCACGACCATAGCCGCCACCAGAACCTGAACAAAGTGTCAGGATGTCTTTAGCCGCAAATTTTTGCTGTCCCAAAACGGGAAGTGATTTTGCCACCTCACCTTGTTCCAGGGTGACTTCGGCTGGATCGCCATGGCTGCAGGTTTTCAGCAGGCGGGGGCGATGCAAGGTCAGGTCGGTCATCCAGGTGGCGGAAAGGTCTCCGCACACCTCGATCTTCATCACCACACCACGACCGCCGTTGAATTTGCCTTTGCCACCGTTAGAGTGGCGTTGATCCACACGCAGAACCTTGATCGGGAAATCGCGTTCCAGTTGTTCCAAAGAAATTGTATCCAGATGCGCGCTGACGCCGTCACGGGACGCTTTCGCGCCTTCACCGCCTGGCAAAGTCAAAAGTGCATGTTTGCTGCCGGACTGAAGATCAAATTGCAGGGCACAGTGGCTGCCCAATGAGGATTCCTGTTTGTGGTGAATTTGTGCCAGCGCCAGTTCGATTGCGGACTGCAACGCCGCCACCCCGCAGGTCATCCCTTTGAAAGTCGGCGCTGGATATTTACCCACCAGCCAGCAGCCGGAAGGTTTGGTGATTTGCAAAACAGAGAATGAACCGGAATTCGCCAGGTCCGTGAATCCGTAATGACGGCTCAGGGCATGGAAGCAGGCGCCATAGGTCGCGGATTCCGTCATGGAAACTGTTTTGGCCGCCGTGGTGCCGCTGAAATCCAAAGAGATCTTGCCATCCTGGATTTCCATATTCAGGCGCAGCAGTTCACCGCTGTCCAAAACCACATCCACGCGGGCTTCGCCCGAAGCGCTTTCAGAAATCTTTTTCGTCGCCGCTTTCTTCGAGATGCGCAGATAGTCTTCGATCAGCTCGCCGGTCACAGTGAAACCCGTCAGCTCAATCGCATCCACCAGTTTTTTTGCACCGGCGGTCAGATCAGCCACTTGGGCTTTCAGCCAAGGCACGAAATCAGCGGGGCAGGCCGGATGGGCCTGCATGGCTGCCAGAATCATTTCATTCAACTGGTTTTTCTGACGAAGGGGTGTCGGCGGAATGCGCAGGCCTTCTTCTTCGATGGATTTGACGATTTTCAC
This sequence comes from Bdellovibrio sp. BIS2, assembly GCF_055398295.1. Classification (NCBI taxonomy): domain Bacteria; kingdom Pseudomonadati; phylum Bdellovibrionota; class Bdellovibrionia; order Bdellovibrionales; family Pseudobdellovibrionaceae; genus Bdellovibrio; species Bdellovibrio sp. BIS2. Next base: position 1,004,867 of record NZ_AP035879.1, read on the forward strand.
CTGGGTGTCCAAAGGACGGCGCGAAACCCACAGAAGATCCTCTGAAACCGCCATGACAAAAGTCATCTCGGACAACAGGCTTCCGCCGCTGTAAGGGTCATTCAAAAGGGCGATGTCGCCTTCCTGAAGTTTCAGGTACTTCGCCGCAGTGCCGGCCGCGGTGGTCAGTGTGCCATAGGTCACTGGTTGCTGACCGCGCACACCCAGGACATCACCGTCCAAAGTCATCAGTGCGGATTCGCCCACCAGGAATTGATTCAGCAAAGAATGCAGAAGTTCGATTTGATAGTTCATTTGGACTCCTTCAGGGCTTTCATGCCCCACAGGGCCGTGGCTGCGGATTCACAGAATTCATCAGCTGCCACTGTTGTGTGCGGATCTTTTTTGAAGATATTGGCAAACAGCGCCGCCAAAGGACCCGTCACCAATAACTTTTGCTGATCACGCTGCAGGAAGGATTCCACCGCCAGTCTTTGCACGGACAGGCTTTGCAGTTCTTTGGTCAGATGATTGAAGTCATTGTCTTTGAACGTGCTGATTTTGGAAAGAGTCAGCAGGGAGGTTTTAAAGCGCTGAATTCCCTGGGCGGAAACACGGTCTTCCAGGCCTTCCAGTTTGGAAAGCTTTGGATTTTCGGACCACAGATCCAAAAGACTCATTTTTTGCCCGCGACCCAGGAACATCGGCCCCGGTTCCCAGCCTTCTTCCTGAGTCAGGAAGTCAAAACGCTCAAAGCCGTTCAAACCAATTCCCAAAGTGGGTTGAATGCCCAGATTTTTTACTTTTACGTGGCGTAGCTCCACCGGTCCCCAGCAACTGTTCCATTGGGCTGCCCAGCGGGTCGGAGAAATCAAAGTGAAGTATTCAAGGCCCAGATACAGAACATCAGACCCCAAGGACTTGTTCCAAAGCCCCAGGGCGGTGGAAGCGGCAAACTGGCTGCTGATTTCTTTTCCGGATTCTTCCTGGAAAAGTTCACCGCCGGCATCCAGGAAGTGAATGTCTTTTTTATCCAGTGCGGACTCAAGGCCCGCATACACGTCTTTTTTCAGGTCCGCAAAAACGCCGGAAAGAGTGGCGTTCAGGGCATTCTGAGTCCAGCGAGTGACTTCGTGAGGGTTGTCGCTGCTGGCCGGAGCAAACACTTCAATGCCTTTTTCGGTGAAGAATTTTGTCGCCGCGTTCAGATGCACGGGATTGGTCGCAGAGTGCAACAGGTTCAGGCAGACTTTTTTGCAGCTCATCAGTTCAAGCTTTGCGGCAATGGCTTCCAGTTCCTCGGTTTGCAATGCGGTTTCCACACTGCCGTCTGCGCGCACGCGTTCACGCAGAGCAAATTGCAGATCCTTGCTGGTCAGCGCTGCGGGAGTTCCGCAAAGATCCAGCCAGTGTTCCAGTCCTTCGGTGCTGACGTGAGCCACAGCGCCACTCAGTTTGTAGTCCAAAAGTTTTTTGGGAACGCGCAGGCTGATGAAAGCCTTCTGGATTTTTCCATGGGGCGCGATGAACTGGGACAGTGAGGATTTAAGGCTTTCACGAGAGTGAAACACTCTCTTTTGCGCAAGGGGACTGGAGTCTGACAGGAGTGAGAATTCGGCGAAAGATTCACCGACGCTCACGCCGAGCACGAGGCTGTTTTGCATTTTCGAACGCTCTCTATTGAAATTGCACTGGAATGTTGTTAAGTCTTAGTCGGACAGGTATAGCAAAGTATTCTCTCTAAGAAAAGGATTCTAAAGTGAAGATTTCTCCCGAAATTTTGAATCTGGTGCCCTACAAACCTGGAAAGCCGATTTCCGAGACCCAACGTGAGTACGGGCTCACAACGGTCTACAAGCTCGCAAGTAACGAGAATCCTTTGGGTCCCAGCCCGAAAGCCATGGCGGCTGTGAAGCAGGCTTTGGATCATCAGCACCTGTATCCGGATCCATCCCACTATGAGCTTTTGCAGACTTTGTCGAAAGAATGGGGCTTCCCGACAAAACAACTTGCTATTGGCAACGGCAGCGACGAACTGATTGATTTGTTGTGCCGTATTTACTGTGAGCACCATGACGGTGTTTTGACATCTGCGGCAGCGTTTAATGCCTATGAAGTCAGCGCTCCGGCGAACCGTGCCGTGATCCACAAAGTTCCAATGGCGGAAGGATACCGCTTTGATCTGCCGGCGATTGCGGATTATTTCCTGAAACACCCGGAAAAAAACATCCGTTTGATTTTTGTCTCTAATCCCAACAATCCTACCGGCACCTACGCGACCAAAGCGGAAGTGGAGGCTTTCCTTCAGAAAGTCGGTAACCGCGACGATGTGATGATTATTTTCGACGAGGCCTATAACGAATTTGTGCGTGCCAAAGACTATGCATCCGCACAAGGTTATATGGGACAGTATAAAAACCTGATTGTTCTTCGCACTTTCTCCAAAATCTATGGCCTGGCGGGTTTCCGCCTGGGGGCGATGATCGCGCCGCCCGAGGTTGTGGAGGTCTTTAACCGTGTGCGCAAACCATTTAATGTCAACGATTTAGCGCAAGTGGCTGCAAATGCGGCTCTGCAAGATAAAGAATTTATTGAGCGATCGCAGCAGATTTGCTGGAAAGGGCTTGATTACTTCTACAAGAAGTTAGAAGAATTAGGCCTGCCGTACATTCCATCTCAGGGAAATTTTGTCATGTTTGACACTCTCCGCGACGCCGCCAAGGTGAACGAAGCCTTGTTACGTCGTGGGATTATCATGAGACCGCTATTGAACTATGGGTTCAAGACGCATCTGCGTTTGAGTGTAGGGCGCGATCATGAAAATGAAGCTGCTATGTCAGCTTTGGCGGATGTTTTAAAAGAAATCACTCCGCTGTAGTTTTGGAGAATTATGGGAATGGTAATTACGATTGATGGCCCTGCGGCCTCCGGAAAATCTTCAGTAAGTCGTGAGCTGGCTCGTCGTTTGGGCTGGCAGTGGGTTTCTACGGGTGCATTCTATCGTGGTTTGGCATTTGCCGCTCTTCAATTGCAAATTGATCTGGATGACGTTTCCACTTTGGCCAATCTGACTCACGATCCGGTATGGAGCGTGAAGATGGATGATGAACGCACTCGTGTGTTCTTCAAAGACCAGGACGTCACCGACCAAATCGCTCACGAAGACGTGGGCAATTTCGCAAGTAAAGTCAGTCATTATCCGGAAGTGCGTAAGGCGCTATTGGATGCTCAACGCAACTGTTCTGCCGGCCCTCAAGGTCTGGTGGCTGAAGGCCGTGATTGTGGCACCGTGGTATTTCCTTCTGCGGAAGCCAAGGTTTATTTGACTGCTAACAGTGAACACCGTGCGGCCCGCCGTGCGGCAGAGTTGGGTCTGGACCATGGAGACATGGTGAAAGCCCAGCAGCAGCGTGACCTGCAAGATTCCACTCGCAAAGTGGCTCCGATGGCCGTGCCAGAAGATGCTTTGGTTGTGGACACAACGGCACTGAATCTGAATCAAGTCGTAGACGCCGTAGTAGAATACGTAAAAAACAAAATCTAAGGGCGGCCGCTGAAAACGGCTCATCTGACTGCGTGTTGAGGGCTCCTGCCCTCAACACTTCGGACTGACGCGCAAAAATAGCAGGATACTATTAGTCGGGGAGCCGACTTGCGCTTGAACCGTTTTGAGCGACCTTGGTCTGTCGGGAACTCCAGTAATTTGACAGAGATCCTGTGCGAGTTTTCCGTTGGGGGCTTTGTTCCGTTAATCTTAAAAGGCTTTATGAAACGCAGCCTTTTTTCTTTTATTTTTTCATTCTTTGGGATGTGGCTCTTGCCACAAATTGCTGGGGCGATTGAACCGCCGCCGCAGAAGCCTGCTATTCAGTGGATCGTGAATGATTTCCCTCCGTTTTTGGTGCTTTCAGGCGAGGGAATGATGGTTGATATTTCACAAGCTAAGGGACCTTTTGCCAGCATTTATCAGGAAATAGAACGGGCCTTGCCGGGTTATTCGCACCGTTTTGTGCGGGTGTCGTTCACGCGGGCGGAAAAGCTTTTCAGTGGGCAGGGTGGGTATTGCACGGTGCTTTTGCAAAAAACGAAAGAGCGGGAAAAATTTCTGATTTTTGGCGACGAACTGGCGCGGGCTTTTCCTGTGGGGCTGGTGGTGCACGCCAAAGGCACGCCGGGGATCCGGGATGATCAAAAGGACGTGGATTTAAAAGAGCTGCTGGCCACCGGGAAATTTCGCCTGGGGGTTATTCAAAGCCGTGCCTACACCCAGCAGATTGATGACATTCTTTCCCACAGCGGGCATGCGACAAAGATTGTCGGTGACAGTGCCATGGGAAATCTTTTTTTGATGCTGGAAAAAAAGCGGGTCAACGGTGTTTTGGCTTACGCACTGGAAAAAACCGATTACGAGCGCAACAATATCGCCGTGCCTGCGCTGAAATTTTTGAATGTCAAAAACATGCCCAACCATATTTCGGTGTGGGCGTCCTGTGAAAAATCCCTGCGCGGCGAACAGATTTTGAAAGATCTGACCCGCGCCGTGCGTGAAAAAAATGTGAAGGGCAAAATCTATAAGTACTTCATGCAGGAGCTTCCGCCGGACATGAAAAAAAGTTACCGGGATCTGTACGACACTCCACCTTAGTTCCAGCGCAAATCAGCCAGGGTCAGGGCTTTCACGGCCAGGGCCGTGGTGTAACCAGTTGACCTCCACACCACCGGAAATCTTGCCACAAATGTGGCGGCAAAGAACACCTGACCACTCCAGAAAAGCTTTCCGGTGGAATCTTTTTGGGCCTGCGACAGCAGGAAATTCAACCCCCGGCGCACACGCTCCCGATGCCATTCATTTTTGGGGTCGCCCAGAATTAACAATGTATTCAGTGCCCAGGCGGTGGAATGGGCATAATCCGGCCTTGCCATAAAGCTGTTTCGCCAGGAGCCGTCTTTGTGTTGCAGGGCCAGAATATAGTTCAGCAGCTTTTGTCGCGAGGGCTCCAGACACGAAGCCCCGGCATTGATCGTGGCAGCCATCGCATAGGGCAGAGCATAGCGGCTGGGATAGTACATTCCGCAGAAATAGAACTGTCTTTTTTCAACAACGCGGTTCAGGTGCCGGCAACTGGCCTGATAACCGGGTCCTTCGGTTTTCCTGGCGTAGGTCAGAAGTTTCAGCACATTGGCATTTACGACGCAGTCGACGTCGTTGACGTTGAACGGAATCCGCGTGCCTCGATGAGGGGCTGCAAAGATATTGCGTGGCATGTCCGGATCTTTTTCGTCCCACAGCCACGTCATGAAGGCCCCGGTGTTCACGTGCAGTTGCGCGGCATTGTAAGTGTGGGGAAGGCGGGACAGGTCGCGGGCTGAAGAAAAGGCGTCGATCACCTCTTCAGGCAGGGCTGCGGCCTTGTGGCGCGGGGATTGGCCGGCCTCCAGGCTTTTTAGCAAATGCAAATAGGTGTGAGTGACCGAGGTGGTGTCGGCGTCCGGCGGGATGTTGGCAAAACCTTTCCACTGCGGGGCCAGATACATGTTGCGCGGCCCGCGGGTCGGAACGCCTTTGAAACTGGAGGGTGGGTAGAAATTAAACAGGTTTCCCCAGCGATAGGGGGCCAGCCCCAGGGCGGTTTTGCGTACCATGGGTGGGATCTTGCCAAGACGGGGATTGTAAAAATAGGTCTCTGCCAGAACGTTGGAGGTGGCGGCGGCTGAAAAGGCGCTGGGCTCATCGTAAGCGACACCAAACCTGCCCACGCCGATCGCGCTGGGGACATAGGATGTCACCCGCGATCGCCACTGACCGGGCTCATAGCCTTCGCGGCCTGTCGTCTGATAGTGCGCCAGAAAATCCAGGGCCGAGTCGATGTGTTTTTCATAACGGGCCTGTGCGGTCGCACTGATCAGCCCCAGCAAAAACAGCAGGTACTTCATGGGATTGCCTCCGAATCAGACCATGAAATCAGGACAGGACCAGGGCTGTCAGCGGGCCTTGTAAAAGTACAAGCTGGTTTTTTCGTTCCGCACGGTATTCTGGAAGGGCGAGGTGAATTATGAAAACAATTTGGCTGGCGGGGCTTGTGGTCGCAAGCCTGGTGGGTTGTTCCTCCAAAGACAAGCTGGATACTGAGCTTGAGGACGCGCAGCTTATGGGGCAGGAAACCGTCGGCAAGCGCGATGACAGCTATGTCGTGCAGGAAAAGAAGAATCTGATTCAGCACCTTCAGGAGGTGCAGACGGATGTCTATACGATGGAGGAAAACATCTATGGCAACCGTGATCTGGGAAACAAGGGCAAGTACGGCGTTCTGCGCGACTGTAAAATGGAGACCAGCCCGCAAGCCGGTGGCAAGGTCGACATGATTCCGAAAAACATCCTGACAGAAGAAGAAAACAAGCTCGCCCGGCAGACCGGGGTGGATGAATCCGGCACCCTGATCACCCTGCGGGAAGAGGACCTGAATAAGCGTCTGAAGCGCTTTGAAGGCTATAAAGCCTCTTATGAGAAGCAGGAAGAGTGGTTTGACAGTGAAATCCAAGCCTGCAGGCAGTCTCAGCGGGAATAGCTGTATTGAAATATATGCGACTTGAGGCCCTTTCGAGGGCCTTTTTTGCGTCCCAAGTTTACCTCAAATAACACAGGACCACGAAAACCTCGCTGGCGTGCGTAAAACCTTTGACTTCCGACCCCTTAGGTCGCTAAACCAGTGATTCGCCTTAAGAGCGAAGAAAGGTTACGGGTAGGATCCAAGAGGTCTTACTACGTGGGAGGTTTACAAAAAACGATATGACAAAACAATTGAACAAAGCCGCATTGGAGAAACAGAAAGTTCTTGCTTTCTTGGATGCTGAAGACGCAAAGGTTCCAGCAAATCCTGGCATTTTGAATGCGAAAGCTGACAAAGGTGGCGACTTCGACTCTCTATTCGAAGCTTCCATGAAAGAACAAGACTTCAAAGTCGGCGACGTTGTAACAGGTACTGTAGTTGAAGTTCAGTCTGACTACGTTCTTGTTGATATCAACTACAAGTCTGAAGGTTTGATCGCGATCAACGAATTCCGTATTGTTGACGGCGTACGCGATGTGAAAGCTGGAGACAAAGTAGAAGTTTTGATCGACCGTATCGAAAACGAAAACGGCATGATCGTTCTTTCCAAAGACAAAGCAGACATGCTTCGTGCTTGGACAGACATCTCTAAAGCAGCAGAAAACGAAGAAGTTATCGAAGGTACTGTTGTTGCTAAAGTTAAAGGCGGCTTGAGCGTTGATATCGGCGTTAAAGCATTCCTTCCAGGTTCTCAAATCGACCTGCGTCCGGTTCGCAACATGGACGTATACCTGGGCAAGAAGTTCAAATTCAAAGTTATCAAGTTCAACAAGAAACGTGGCAACATCGTTCTTTCCCGCCGCGCGCTTCTTGAAGAAGAACGTGACAGCTTGCGCTCTCAAACTCTTGACACTATGGCAGAAGGTTCTGTTGTTACTGGTGTTGTTAAAAACATCACTGACTACGGTGCGTTCATCGACCTTGGTGGCATGGACGGTTTGTTGCACATCACTGATATGTCTTGGGGCCGCGTAAAACATCCTTCTGAGATGTTGAACGTTGGTGACGAAATCCAAGTTAAAGTTCTTAAGTATGACAAAGAAAAAGAACGCGTATCTTTGGGCATGAAACAGCTTCACGCAGATCCTTGGGAATCCGTAAAAGCTTCTTACCCTCCAGGCACTAAACTGAAAGGCAAAGTTGTATCTTTGGCTGAGTACGGTGCATTCGTTGAGCTTGGTGAAGGCATTGAAGGTCTGATCCACGTTTCTGAAATGTCCTGGACTAAACGTGTAAAACACCCTTCTCAGATCGTGACTGTTGATCAAGAAGTTGAAGTAGTGGTTCTTGAAGTAGACACTGAAAACCGCCGCATCAGCTTGGGTATGAAACAACTTCAGGCCAACCCATGGGTTGAAATGAAAGAATCATACGCTCCAGGTACAATCATCGAAGGCGAAGTGAAATCCGTAACTGACTTCGGTATCTTCATCGGCATCGAAGAAGGCATCGACGGTTTGGTTCACATCTCTGACTTCTCTTGGACTAAACGTGTAAATCATCCAAATGAACTTTATGCTAAAGGCCAAAAAGTTCGCGCGGTTGTATTGGGCGTGGACATCGAGAACGAAAGATTCTCTTTGGGTATCAAACAACTTGAGTCTGACCCTTGGTCAAACATCGAGAACAAATACGCTATCGGCACTCAACACGATGTTAAAGTCACTAAAACAGCTGACTTCGGTGCATTCGTTGAACTTGAATCCGATATCGAAGGTTTGATCCACATTTCTGAACTGACTACTGAAAAAATCAACTCTGTTGAAGAATTCATCAAGCCAGGTCAGTCTGTAAAAGCTGAAGTTATCTCTATCGACAAAGACGCTCGTAAGATCGGCTTGTCTGCAAAACTTGTTAAACTTCGCGAAGCAAAAGCGGATGTTGACGATTACGTTAAAAAAGCGACTGCAACTTCCAAGTCCACTTTCGGTGACTTGTTTGCTGACCAGTTGAAAAACGTAAAAACTGACAAGCAATAGTCGTGAATAGGAGAAAGGTCGAGTCGTTGCAAAACGACGCGACTGGACCCTGACCCGGCATTGACTGACAAGTTTTAAAGAGGGACCCTAGTAGGGTCCCTTTTTTTATTTGGAAAGGGACCTATTTCAAACCGTTCGGGAGCGTTGGTATGAAGGGCAGCTTTTTCAAAAAACTGGTGATTATTTTTTTGGTGTTCGTAGGCCTGGGTGCCTTGTTGAAAATGAGCGGGGACTTCTTCGGAAGTGAAGACAAACGTGTCACTGCCAAAAACACCATTCTGCATCTGGAAATGAACGGCGTTATTCTTAACGGCAAGAAGTTCATTAAAAATCTTAAAAAGTACCGTGATGATGACAAGGTCAAAGCGATCCTGATCAGCATCAATTCTCCGGGCGGATCTGTGGGGCCTTCCCAGGAAATGTTCGCTGAAATCAAACGCGTTCGTGATGAAATCAAAAAGCCGGTTGTCTGTGTCAGCACAGGCGTGATGGCCAGTGGTGCCTACTATGCCGCCGTGGCCTGCGACAAGATCGTCGTGGCTCCAGGGGCGCTGGTGGGTTCCATCGGTGTGATCATGGAATTTGCGAATCTGGAAAAACTGTACGACTGGGCTAAGATTTCCCGTTATTCCATCACCTCGGGCAAATTCAAGGACTCGGGGGCTGAATATCGCCCGATGCGTGAAGATGAAAGATCCTTGTTCCAAAGCATGATCGACGAAGTCTATGCGCAGTTCAAAGGCACTGTGGCTGAAGAGCGCAAACTGAAAGAGGAAGTTGTGGCTGAATACGCCGATGGGCGCGTGTTCACTGGTGCCACCGCTGTGAAAGTGGGCTTTGCCGACAAAGTTGGTTACTATGACGACGCTGTGAAGCTGGCAGCGGAAATCGCCAAGCTGGGCGACAATTACGATGTCTTTGAAGTTCCAAAAAAGAAAGTCAGCATCTTTGACCTTGGTGGCGGTGACACGGAAGACGACCTGAACAGCATGGCGGAATTCGCCGATGTTCTGAAAGGCAAATCTTTCGGTGCGGATATGGAAGGTGCGATGAAATACATCCTGCGCGCGAAATATCTGAATCAGCCGTTGATGTTGATGCCGGGTTACTGGGAGTAATCCGTGAAGAATGTGGCTCTGTTTTTACTGACAGTGCTTAGTACGGCTTTGGCCGGGGCGAATCCTCAGGATCCGCGTCAGCCTCAAGCCTGGTTTGATGTCCGCTGGGAAGGTATTTACTATCTGACCGCGGATCTGGAGCCTGCACCGGGCGTGGTGTTTAAAACGGGCCAGAAATTTGAATTTGTCGGTATCACGGGCGGGGGCGGTTACGTTCCCGTCACTGTTTTTGAACTGAAACCTTTGGTCTGCGAGACGCCGCAGCTTGAAACAGAGCTGGTTTTGTTGAATCCTGCGGGTGGTAACAAAACTGAAATCGGCTTCGAGATGCGCAAGAATTGTGTGATGGTTTTCTTTGTTGAAAACCGTCTGGTAGGCACCTCCAGCTATTTCACTGACAGCACGGAGTAAGCATGGCAGCAGCCAAAAAGGCGCGCAAAAAAACATCCGCGAAAAAGACCCCTGCGAAAAGAAAAGCGCCCATCAAGGCCCCCGTGGCCGCTCATGGTAAAATTCAGATCGGCAAGGATGTCTGGCCGATGGAGCGTGATGTTTTGTTCCGTCCGGACCGCATGAAATACGTGCGTAAACTGATCAAACCCGACGGCTGTGTTTTTTGCCGGGCTTCAGAGGAAAAAGTCAGCTTTGAAACCCTGTGCGTGTTTAAATCCAAGCACTCGATGGTGGTTCTGAACAAGTTCCCTTATAACAGCGGGCACCTTTTGGTTTTGCCAAAACGCCATTGTGGGGATCTGTTAAAACTTTCTGATGAAGAATACCATGACCTGCAAAATGTCATTCGTCTGACGATGCAGGCCTTGAATGAGCTTTACCAGCCAGGGGGCATTAACGTGGGTTTGAACCACGGGGCGGTGGCCGGGGCGGGGATTCCTGAGCACTTGCACTATCATGTGATTCCCCGATGGACCGGGGACCTTAATTTCTTCCCGTTGATTGCTGAGACCAAGGTCTTGGTTGAAAGTCTTGAGCAGACCTACGAGAAGGTATGGAGTATTTTAAGAAAATATGAATAGAGGCGTGACTTTCCAAACAGCTCCCATGACTCCGGTGGTGAAGTGGCTGCTGATCATCAATGTGGCTATCTGGTTTGTTTTCCAAGTGATCCTGGAAGGTTTCCTGCGTGTTCCTTTCACGTCCATCTTTGGCCTGTTCCCGGGTAAGGTGTTGTTCGACTTCCATATCTGGCAGCCGTTCACATACATGTTCCTGCACTCCATGCAGGTGACCCACATTTTGTTTAATATGCTGATGCTGTGGTTCTTCGGAGCCGAGCTTGAGCAGCGCTGGGGTTCCAAGTTCTTCCTGATCTACTATCTGGTAGCCGGGGTGGGCGCGGCGATCCTGTACTGCCTGGGTGTGTGGGTTTATGCCCTGATCACGGGTTCTCAAACTGGTCTGATTGTGCCGGTGGTGGGGGCTTCGGGGGCGGTCTTCGGTCTTTTGCTGGCGCAGGGGATGATCTTCGGCGAGCGCATCGTGTACTTCTTTATGCTGTTCCCGATGAAGACCAAGTATTTCGTGGCTTTGATGGGTCTGGTGCAGTTGGCCTCCCTTATGACTTCCAGCGTCGCAGGTGGGGAAGTGGCTTATCTGGCTCACTTGGGCGGGATCGTGGCCGGCTTTATCTGCCTTAAAATGAAGGGCTGGTTTGACCGGAATGAATGGAAAAAGAAGGCCAAGAGCAAGGGCCGGAACCTGAGATTAGTTGTTAATAACGAAAAGAACGAAAAACCTCCGAAATACTGGAACTAACAAACGGCCCCCTTTACGGGGCCTTTTTTTTGGGCTATAAATGGGGGCTCGATTGCGAAAAGGGGATTTATGTCTTTGGCTCAAGCTAACAAAAATTTGAAGTATGACAAGCGTATGACTGAAAACAAGATCAACGCGGGTGAGATGACTAAAGAAGAATGGCAAAAGCACCTTGAGCAACTTCCAGATCTTTCTCACAACGTTGAGACGTTCACTATGGACGGCAAAAACACAAAAGACGACGACAACCACTAGGCTTCGTCACTTCTTGTGAAATCTAAAAAAGCACAGCCCTGGGGTTGTGCTTTTTGCGTTTCAGGGGTTCGTGGAACGTTATCCTGTCCTTTGCGGGTCTTTTGCTTGCACGAGTCTGTCTCCAGGTCACTAATAGTCTTATGAGACTGCTCTTTATTCTGATTGTTCTTTTATCAGCTCCACTCGTCCAAGCTTCCGAAAAGAGCTTTCAATGCCGGGGCGATTTTAAAAATTCGAATCTGATCTTTCGTTACTCTTTGGCCGTGGATGGGAAGAACGTGCGCAGCCGTCTGATGTTTTACCAGGCCGACCGCATGACCAAAGACTTCGGCTGGAAAAAGTATGTTTCGGCATCCGGAAAGATTGTGGTGGATTCTCCGTGGTCCCAATTTCGGGCCTATCTGGTGCCGGAGAAAAACATGGTGTATGAGCTTGTGCTGGTTCATCCGCAGAATGATGTGCAGGTTGATGATGTGCCTTTCAGTCGTTTTTACTGTGTGAACTGGGTCCCCGGGGTAGTTAGCCGCCGTAGTTCCCTAAACGAAAACGCATTGAAAGTGTACTGAGATTCGTTCGGATATTTCCCTGAAAAATTTGACGATTGCAGTGGAATGCCTTAGTTGTGTCCAAAATTTCAAAGGAGCAACTGATGAGAATTTTGAGCGCAATCGTGACTCTGTTGGCGGCTGTGTCCGTTCAGGCGAAAACTGACAAGTTGGTACTTTATTCCTCTTATGACGGCGAAAGACTTGCGCCAATCCTGCAACCATTCACTCAAGCCACGGGCATTGAAGTGGAAGTGGTGTTTGCATCCTCGACTGATCTTTTGAAACAACTTGAAACTGAAGGTTTGAACTCCCGCGCGGATCTTTATCTGGATAAAGACATCGTTTACATGGGTGAAGCCAACCGCAAAGGTTTCCTGCAGTCCTTCACATCCCAGGGTGTGACTGAAAAAGTTCCTTCTCATTTGATCTCTGACGACAAGAACTGGTTCCTGTTGTTCTATCGTGCACGCACGGTGATGTACAACACCCAGAAAGTGAATCCGGAAGATCTGAAAACCTATGCGGACCTGGGCGATCCTAAATGGAAAGGTCAGTTGTGCGTAAGAACCTCCAAAAACAGCTATAACGAAGCAATGGCTGCTTACTTCATCAAACACTTCGGTGAAATCCAGGCAACAGCGCTGCTTGAATCATGGGTGAAAAACTTTGCCGTAGAGCCTTTGAAAGGTGACCGTGACGTGATCGCGGCTATCGCCAACGGCACTTGCGCGATCGGTGTTGCCAACACGTACTATCTGGCGCCGATTGTTCGTGATGATGTGAATTATCCAGTGGGCGTTCGTTTCCTTGAGCAGGACAAAGTTGGTGCGCACATCAACGGTGTGGGTATCGGTATCACCAAGTCCTCCAAAAATACAGCGGCAGCCAATGCGTTCCTTGAATTCATGGTTTCCAAGCCGGTTCAGGAAGCGGTTGCTGGTGGTTTCAGTCAGTACCCTGCCAGCAAAGAAGCCGACATGGCGCCAATCCTGAAAGAGTTCGGTGGTTTTGCTGAAGACATGACCAACGTAAATGCGGTTTCTGAGCTTGTGCCAGCAGGCATCGAGCTGATGAAAAAAGCGGGTTACAAATAGTTTCAACTGATCGAAATAAAAAAAAGCCACCTGATAAGGGTGGCTTTTTTGTTTTTAGAACCGGCTATTGGGTTTTTTGGGAGGAAGCTGTCATGGAGTTTTCGCGAGCAATCGCGGCCGCCACTTCCTGCTGACTGAACGGAGCCCACTCTTCTCTGATGATTTTATAAGTGTCACCGGACTTGAGGGCATAGATTGTCTTCACACCATAATCGACGTGTTTGTCGGATTCATAGCGCTGCAGAGTTTTCACCAGCAACTGATCGTTGTGTTGAACGATGTACGGTTGGGACAGGTGAACTTTGATGTACTCGTATTTGGACTTCAGATTCTTTTTGTGGCTCATCCAGGACTTGTAATTGAAGCCTGGAGCCTTGAAGCCTTCGTCATAGAAGGTCTGGTATTTTTCAATGTCCTGATTTTCCCAGGCCTGTCTCCAGCTTTCCACGAAGCGGCTTAGATCCTGGCGGCGCTTGTCGTGTTCGGATTTGGAAACATAGTTCACGTGATCAAAAATCAAAATAGGTGTTTCACCCAGCTTGATATAGTCCGCAAGCTTCTTGATCACGTCGTTGCGAACAACGACACAGCCACGAGAGCCGCGGGTCAAAGGCACCGAGTCGGGAATCGCATGCAACCAGATTCCGGAACCGGTTTTGTTTTCGCGTTTGTCGAAAAGATTTGGATAGTTCGTCGTGAAGGCCAAAGCCCCGTAAAGACTGAACGGAATTTTTGGCTGGCTCAAACGCTCTTGCAGGAAGTAAATGCCTTCCGGAGTTTTATGATCATCACGTTTGGTTTTGTTGCCACCCATTTTGCCGATGTCAGCAGGGTACTCGGTGATTTTTTGAATCAATTCACCATTGCGCTCAAACACAGAAAGTTTGCGCTGCTCTTTATCCACCAGGAACACATAGCGGGAAAAGGCTTCGGTTTCAGAAATCTGAAGCAGGGAAGCAGGCAGCAGGTCTGTTTCAATTTGAGAAGACGGCGCGACAGCAGGGCCCGCCATAACCGGCAGACTCAACGCAAATAAAGCACAGCCCGTGAGCAATAGTCTCATAAATACTATTATGCCCGAATAGGGCTTAAACTTGTCAAGTGCCTGTCCTCGGGTGTCCAGAGGTTAAACGTTTTCCGTGTAATTAAAATGTAAATAAAGTGGCCTTTGATATTAAGACCTAAGCCTGTTTCACCGATAGTTTCAATGAACAGAGGGTTACAAATGGCTGAAGCACAAGAGACGTCTGCAAAACCAAAGAATACCGCCATGCTATTTCAGATTGTCTTCGCAGTCCTGAATTTGGCTGTGATGGGCGCGGGTGGTTACATGGTCTATGCCTCGACGATGGGATGGGAAAGTCCCAAAATCACCGAAGAAGATGCCGATCGCGAACTGGCCTCTGTTTCTGATGAAGCGGATCTGGCGCCTTTGGTTTATACCATGGATAAGTTCACGGTGAATCTGGGCGGCGAGCCCAAGCGCACCATCCGTCTGGAGATCAACCTGCAGATGCTGGGTAAAGAGGGTTTTGAAGAGGTGATGGAGCCGGAAAACCGCGCCAAAGCCCGTGACCGCATTGTCCGCCTGCTCAATGAAAAACCGTTTTCAGACCTCGACAGCATTCAGGGCAAGCTGTTCCTGAAAGACAAGATTGCCGGTGAAGTGAATGGTATTCTTCGTCGTGGTGTTGTGAAGGATGTTTTCTTCTCTGACTTCGTCGTTCAATAATCAGGTGCAATAGTTTGATTCCGTAGTTCCTGCGGCAATATCTGCCAAAAGTCTTAAAAGTCCTCAAGGTCGTTGTATTCATAGCCCCTCAGTTTCAAACTAGGGGCTATTGCATAACCAACGAAAGAAGCATCTATGAAACGGATTTCAACTTTGCTCCTGGGGCTGAGCCTGTCCCTGTCTGCTTACGCCGTGGACCCAACCCCTGCACCGAAAGCTCCGGAAAAAGACGTTATCGGAACCATTCAAGGATGGGCTCCGAAAAACGACATGAAGATTTCCCTGCCAGTGACAAAGTTCACGCTGGAAAACGGTCTGACAGTGCTTCTTTTGGAAGACCACGCCGTTCCGATGGTCAGCTATCACACCTGGTATCGCGTGGGTTCCCGCGATGAATCCCCGGGAGTGACGGGGGCCGCACACATGCTGGAACATATGATGTTTAAGGGTGCTAAGAAGTATGACGGTAAGTCCTTTGACCGTATCTTCCACGAAAATGGCATCACCAATAATGCATTCACCACCAATGACTACACGGGCTTTTATGAAAACCTGCCAAGCTCCAAGCTGGAGCTGGTCATGGACATGGAAGTGGATCGCATGAGTTCACTGCTGATCAGCCCGGAAGATCTGAAAAGCGAAAAAGAAGTCGTGAAAGAAGAACGCCGCTGGAGAGTCGACAACAATCCCATGGGCCTGCTGCGCGAGTTGATGATGGGAACGATCTTCAAAGTGCATCCTTATAAATGGCCGGTGATTGGCTATATGAAGGACATCGAGGCTTATGATTCTGAAAAGCTTCGCTACTTCTATAACACTTTCTATGTGCCGAACAATGCGGTGCTGGTGGTGGTAGGGGATTTCAACACCTCCAAAGTGAAAAGCCTGATTGAAAAATACTATGGCAAACTGCCGTCCCGTCCTTTGCCGGAAAGAAAATACCCTTCCGAACCTGCACAGAAAGTTCAGCAGAACGCAACTTTGCGCAAAGACGTTCAAAACACTTCGTTCGTGGTTGCTTTCAAGAGCCCGAAGCAGGGTCAGCCTGATATGTATGCTCTTGATTTGGCGGCCAACATTCTGGGCTATGGCACTTCCAGCCGTTTGCACAAGCGTCTGGTGTATCAGAAACAGGCCGCCACCTCAGCCTATGCCTATAACTATGCCATGCAGGATGAAGGTATGTTCGCGGTGGGTGTAAACCTGAAGCCGGGCCAGACCTCCCAAGAATCTTTAGATATCGTCTACAACGAAATCTGGAAATTGCGTAATCAGAAAGTTTCTGAAGCCGAGCTGGAAAAAGCCAAAACCCAGGTGATGAAGGATCTTGTGGATTCTTTGAAAACCATGGATGGCAAAGCGCGCGCCCTGGCCGTGAATGAGATTGTGACTGGCAGCTATGAAAGCCTGTTCACAGATCTGGAAAAATACCAGGCCGTGACAGCGGATGACATCAAACGAGTGGCCGACAAATACACTCAGCAAACACAGCGCTCGATCATCACCCTTGAACCCAAAGTGAAAAAGGAACAGTAGACATGAGAAATTTAGCCTTAGCTTTGACTTTGCCTTTGGTGTGCACTGCGGTTGTTTCCTGCTCTAGTCCCGGTAAAAAAACGGTCAGCAAGCCGCCATCTGACGGCTATGTGACCAAGGGGAATGGTTCTTTCAAACTTCAGCCCTACAAGGAAATCACACTTTCAAACGGTCTGAAGGTGTTCTTCATTCATGACAGTTCGTTGCCTCGGGTCAGTCTGACCCTGATGATGAAAACCGGCAGCATGCAGGAAGGGTCTCAGAAGCCAGGCCTGAATGCGCTGACAGCTTATTTGCTCGAGCAGGGAACACAAAGCCGTGATGCCCTGAAGCTGGCGGATGAATTTGGTCAGTTGGGCTCTTCGGTGGATGTTTCCCCTGGAGCGGACGTGACGACGGTGTATGCCGATTCATTGTCCTCCGGTGCTGACACTTTACTAAGTCTGTTTGCGGATGTCGCGATGAATCCGGCATTTAAAGATGCTGAAATCGGGCGTATGCGTTCGCAGATGCTGGCGGCATTGCAAAAGAAGATCGACAATCCTTCTTCGTTTGCCGATGAAAAAATGGATCAGTTTATTTTTGGCAGCCATCCCTATGGACGCGATACCAATGGCACTCCCGACGGTTTGCGTTCTATCAACAAGCAGGACATCATCAAGCATTATCTGACATTCTATCGTCCGAACAATGCCTCCTTGGCAGTGGTGGGAAGCTTCGATCTGGCTTTTGAAAACAGAATTCAGGAGGTCTTCGGCAAGTGGACCAAACGCACTATTCCGGAAGTGGCCGTGGATGCGCCGCCAGTAAATGAGTCCCTGCAGGTCAAACTTATTGTCAAAAAGGGTCTGCAGCAGACTCAGATTCGCATGGGGCAGTTGGGTATTGCCCGCAAAAATGACGATTTCCTGCGCCTGCGTCTGGCCAATGAGACTGTGGGTGGCAGCTTTGCCAGCCGCCTGAATCAGAAAGTGCGTGACGATCAGGGGCTGACTTATTCGATCTATTCCTACTTTGATGTGCGTAAAGAACGCGGCAGTTACGATGTGACGACGTTCACGAAAAATGAAACGGCGGCAAAGACCATGGAAGAGGCTCTGAAGGTGGTTTCTGACTTTGCCTCCAGTGGCGCCACCGAACAGGAAGTGGCAGCGGGTCGCAACCAGTTGATCGGGCAGTTCCCACGGGCCATTGAAACGGCCGACCGATTGGCTTACAACCTTCTGGCCTTGGACTTTTATGGCATTCCGGTGGATTACCTGACGGACTATAATAAAACAGTCGGGAACATCAAACCGAAGGATGCCAACGCCGCCTTCAAAAAAGCGGTGGAACCGGCGAAGTTCAAGGTTCTGGTCTATGGGGATGAAAAGATCATTCCACAGTTTGAAAAGTACAAGCCGACCATTGAGCGAATCAAATAAGACAGAACAAACAGTACAAATAAAAAACCCGCTCTGAAGACAGAGCGGGTTTTTTTGTTTTTAAGTCTTTAAGTGAACTCTTAGCGTTTTCTTTTGCGGGCTTTCAGGAAGATGTAAGCTCCCAGGGCTGCCAGCAGAACCGCTCCGCCCAGCAGCAGGGCTTTGTTGTTGCCTTTGCCGCCTTCTTCTTCACCCTGAAGCATGTCTGCCGGCATCGCAGAACTGATCGGAGCCCCCAGTGTTTCAGACCCCGGACGGATCGGACCCAGTTCTGGTTTGGCCAGAAGGTTTTTGGAGGCAATCACACGCAAGCTCATCACGGCTTTGAAGAAATCCTGGCTGTACTTGGTGTAGTACTGCTTGTGGGCACTGAAGGTGATCAGGATGGCAATTTTGTCTTTAATTGTTGCCAGATAACGGGTGAAGTAGTTCGGAACTTCGGAGCCCAGGTGAAGGGAGTCAATCCACGTCTGGTCATTGATTTGGACAGATTTGGATTTGTAGACGATCTTGGACTCGGCAGCACCGCCCCCTTTAAGAGCCACAGAGATCGGGGAGTTCAGGTGAGACTCATAAAGCGCAAAGGTGTCCGTAGGTCCCACTTCCTTCGCCGTCAGGATGATGATGGCCTCTTTGGCTTCCTTGGTTTGTTCGCTTCGGCAGACCCACTCGGTTTGCTCCAGGTTGCACTTCCAGGTTTCCGGCATTTCGAAAGCTATATAAGCATTACGAAAGACTTTTGCATGGGCGCTAAAACTGAGTAGAATAACGGCGAGTGATGCGAACAAACGTAACTTCATGCAGACCTCGGCTGGTTGACCATTGGTACTCCGGCTTTGCCGGAATAGGCGTTTGAAGTTCAAGTATAATAACAATTTCCTCTCGGATCAAAGAGCAAAAGGGAGATTTTCTTGTGAAGAACCTTTATCAGCTGACCACCTTTGTGACTGTCATCAGCGAAGGGAGCATGACTGCTGCGGCAGATAAGCTCTATCTGACTCAACCTGCGGTGTCTCAGCAGATTCGCAATCTGGAGGAAGATCTAGGTGTGGAGCTCCTGGTAAGGGGCGTGCGCTCAATCAAGGCCACTCCTCAAGGGGAGGTGCTTTATGAGTATGCCAAGAAGATCATTCATTTGACCCAACAGGCTGAAATCGCGATTAAATCCATCGGTAATCAAATGAAGGGACAGTTGCGAATTGGGACACTGAACTCTTTGGGCTTGCACGTGATGAGTCCCATTGTGGGACGTCTGATGCGCCACAACCCGGAACTGACCCTGAAGATTGAGTACGATCGTGGGGAAGAGCTGATCAAGGGATACAAAAAAGGCCAGTACGACGTGCTGATTTTGCCGGATGTTCAAACCGAGTTTGCTTCCGAGCTTGAAAGCAGTGAGCAGCGTTTCTTGTTAAAAGAAGAAATGTGGCTGGTGGGTTCAAGCAAAGACGAAAAAATGCCCCAACAAATCATGGTGAAGGACATGGGATCTTTCCCGCTGGTGGATTTTACTGAAGAGTTCCCGGCTTTTTACAGTGAACTGCACGGCAAGATCCAGACCCAAGGGGCGAAGGTCAATTCGATCTTTGAATCATCGAACGTCGGAACTTTGAAGCGCGTGATCGAGGCGGGGTTGGGCTGGGGGTTCCTGCCGGCTCACTCCATCAAGAAACAGGTGCGTTCAGGCCGTTTGAATCGGGTGTACGTCAAAGACATGCACTATGAAATCGATCTGATGTTCTATTATAAGAAGAACTCGGACAGCCGTGCTTTGGTCGAGGTGTTCTATCAGACCTTGGCCCAGCAGGAAAAAGGCTGATCTAAGGTCCCATTAATATGTGAGCCCTTTTGACCGAAGAGATTCTCAGATCTTTTTTCGTCAGAAGGGACGTCCATGAAAAAAAGCTATTCAATTCAGGTGAAGCTGGCAGTGCCGATCATTCTTATCGCCTTGCTGGTGTTGGGAACGATGACATTCCTGATGGCTCGCAACAGTCATGACAATGCGGAAAAAGCCGCAACGGAAAAGACGGTGGCCATGGGAAGGGCGTATGCCACGGAAATGCGTTTGGAAGTGGAACGCGGCCTGGATATTTCCCGCAACGTGGCTCACATTCTTGAGTCCTTCAAAAAGCGCGGTAACACCGGCCGCTCCCAGGTCGCTGAAGCTTTGCGCGAGATTCTGGAAAAAAACAAATTCGTGATCGGTACATGGACGGGCTGGGAGCCGAATGCCTGGGATGGCAAGGACTCTGAATACGTGTCTGTGCAAGGCCACGATGAAACCGGTCGTTTTGTTCCGTACCTGAACTGGGAAAAGGGCAAGTCCTCATTGACGCCGCTGGTGGGTTACGCCAAGCAGGGTGAGGGTGACTATTATCTTGTGCCAAAACAGCGTTTGAAAGAAACCATGGTGGAGCCTTATCTGTACCCAATTGATGGGGTGCAGGTGTTGATGACTTCTGCGGTTGTGCCTATCGTGATTGATGGTAAATTCGTCGGCGTGGCGGGTGTGGATCTGCCGCTGAAGGACCTTCAGAAAAAAGCGGCGGGCATCAAGCCGTTTGAAACTTCACAAGCCTTCCTGGTGACGGCCCATGGAAACTATGTATCCCATCCGGATGAAGCTTTGATCACCAAAGCGGCGGAATACCCGTTTGAAGCGGATAAATTCAAAGCGGCCATCAGTAAGGGTGAAGAACTGGTTATCACCGGCGTTGATCCAAAAGACAGCCTTGAATACCTGTATGTGGTGTCCCCAATGAACGTGGGCGCGACAGAAGAGCCTTGGGCATTGATCGTCAGAACTCCGACCAAAACTGTTTTGGCGGAAGCCAGTGCGGCGGTATGGACTCAGATCATCATTTCTTTGACCGGCATCTTTGTGCTGTTGGCGGCAGTGATGATGATTGCGCGCTATATCTCCAAGTCCGTCAGCGGTCTTGCTGAAAAATTGCAGAACTCCGGTGATCTGGTTTCTTCTGCGATCCATCAGTTGTCCATTGCAGGTCAGTCCCTTTCTGAATCTTCAAGTTCTTCCGCAGCTTCGTTGGAAGAAACGGTGGCAGCTTTGGAAGAAATGACTTCCATGGTGAAAATGAATTCAGACAATGCGAAACAGGCGGCGGCGCTTTCCGCGCAGTCTTCTGAAACGGCGGTTCAGGGTGAAAAAGAGATGGGCGAGTTGCTGTCTTCCATGAATGAGATTTCAGCATCGTCCAAACAAATCGAAGAAATCATCAACGTGATTGATGATATCGCCTTCCAGACAAACTTGCTGGCCCTGAATGCCTCGGTCGAGGCGGCACGTGCCGGTGAACATGGTAAAGGTTTTGCCGTGGTTGCGGAAGCGGTTCGTACTTTGGCGCAAAGATCTGCATCGGCGGCCAAAGACATCACGGGTCTGATCAAGGAATCCGTTGAAAAGATCGAGCGCGGCACACACAAATCCGCCAAATCCGGCGAAATGCTGAAGGCCATCGTGACGTCTGTGAAGAAGGTTTCTGATTTGAACAACGAGATTTCCATGGCCAGCGAAGAGCAGTCCACAGGTATTTCTCAGATTTCAAAAGCGATGAACCAACTGGATCAGTCGGTGCAGTCCAATGCGGCTTCTTCTGAAGAAATCGCGGGCACGGCTCAAGAGATCAATACTCAGGCAGCCATAATGAAGAATGTCGTTGATGAGCTGAACAATGTTGTGTACGGGGACAGAGGCGTTGAAGCACCTGTCGCCAAACTGACATCAGGGACAAGTTCGCACTCTGACATGGACGAAGAAGGCTGGAAAGCAGCTTAATTTGAAATGAATCTCTCCACTCGGGGGATGGATTCCTATAACTCATAGAATCAAGCATGATCATGGTCATGCTTGATTTTTTTTGGCGGGCATACAGTGCAATCACCCAAGCACGGGTCCCTGCCGATGACCGGCAGAGTTCAAGGAGTCACTATGAAATTCGTTTCTCTGATTATGGCAGCTTTGTTAGGTCTTGGTTCTTCAGCAATGGCATCCCAGGAACAGGGTGTGGCCAAAGATGTTCAGATTGGCATCAGTGGTGTTTATGTTCCGGGTGGTTTTGATTCCGCATCTGATGTTTATGTTGTGGTGAACGGCATCTTCCAAAATGGCTGTTACAAATGGAAGAGCGCTGAAATTGATCACAAAGACACTTACTATCACAGTGTCAAATCCATCGCGACAGTGAGCCCGGGCATGTGCCTGATGGTTCTGATTCCTTTCCAGAAAGAAGTCCGTCTGGGCCGTTTTGCCCCGGGAAAACACACTTTGCACTTTGAAAATGGGGATGGCACTTACATCGAAAAATCAGTGATGATCGAGTAAGAACTTGCACCCAAAAGAGGGCTTTTTAAAGCCCTCTTTCTTTTGAAGGGATCGCTGCCATGCACGTTATCCTGATTTTACTTTCCTTAATTTTTGTCGGCTGCACCAAGGCGTCATTTTATACCTACGATTGGAAAGAGGGCGACAAGACTAAGATCACGGCGCAGCTTGCGGGCTTCGAATTCGCTCCGGCAGAAAAAAACCTCTCTGGTCGGGAATGGGTTCGTCTGCAACCTCAGATTTATCAAGGGCTGGTGGTTGAATCTGCCTACAAAAAAGAAATTCTTGCCACCGATGGTGTTTTAAAGCGTGTCCGGGCCGGTGCTGTCAAACCGGAGATCGCTTTTGCCCACTTGGATTTGGCTTCTGTCGCGGAGCAATCCTCAGGAATTCAGCGGAAACTTCAATCGGCTTTTCCTTTGTTTCGCAAGCGTCCCCCGCAAAGCGTGACTCCGGTGATTACCCAGCGAGGTGGTTTTTATGAAGTCATCTGGCAGGTGGACTATATGGATCTCAAAGGCCAGATGTGGACACTGAAGTTGAATCAAAATCTGGAAGTGCGCTCTATCAGGCCTGCGGGTTCTCAGTTTATTGATACCAGCGCCTGGGTGTATCCGCGCGGCCCCTTGTTGGGATCTGTGCAAGAGGTTCCCTTAAAAGGTCTTTATCTGGAACCCACTCTGGCCAATCATTGGGTGTATGTAAGTTCGCAGGCCCCCGACAAGATCGACAAAGTGGCAGGTCCGTTGAAGTTTTCAACGCAGGACCATCGCTTTGATCAAGCGCAGGCGTTTGTATATTTGAATGAATCGTTCAACTGGTTTCAAAACCGTTTGGGATTCAAAATGCCGTTTCAGGTGCAGGCCGAAGTGTTTGTGGGCTATCCTGAAAAAACCAATTCGGCCTTCTATTACCAGGGGAAAATTCGTTTGGGCCAGGGCGACGGGGAATTCTATCAGAACATTCCGCGCGATCCGTCCATTGTAGTGCATGAAAGTGCTCACGCGGTGATTGATGTGCTGGCGAAACTTCCCTTTGAAGGGGAAGGTGGATCCCTGAACGAGGGCTTTGCCGACTATTTCACAGCTATGCAACTGGGAAGTCCCCGTATGGGCGAAGCCTCTTACAAGAAAGCCCCTTTTCGCCGGACCGTCTTGAATGATCTTACGGTGGCGGACCGAAATGGGGGATTGTATCACGATTCCGGAATTGTCAGCGGCACCTTGTGGGAAATCTCTGAGCAACTGGGTTTTAAAAAGGGCCTGGATTTTTCCATGGCGGTTTTGAATCGCCTGGTGCCAGGCAGTGACTTCGCTGATTTTGGCGGCACATTGAAAGAGGTTTGTGCTGAAAGTCTGTCGATGGAGGATGCGCGAAAAGTGAATGGGATTCTTTCCAAGCGAGGATGGTTATGAGCCTGCTGGGAATTTGGATTTTTGTGGGTCTTCTGTATCAGGGGCAGGAGTTGCCGCCGCCGAATCCGGCGTTGCAGATCGTCTATCACTTTAGTTCTGAAACTGAAAACACCTTGCGCTACTGGCGCGAAGGGGAGCAGGGGTTTTGTGAAAGACGGGCTCAGTACTCATTGAGTCAGGATCAGCTTTATCAGAAGGTGGTTGAAGTTCATCCTGACAATGCACCCTGGTGTTCTCAGGATTCTGACATGCGTTTGGGCTTTGAAAGCTGGACCGTCCTTCGGGAGATGAACGGTCGCTTGTATCTGAAAGTTCTGATGGGGGAAGAGGATCTGTCGTTTATCTGGGAGCGACGGGCAGAGTGAGCTTCAGCCTAGTTGAATCTGTTGGCACAGGCCTGCTTCAGCAGATAAGCCTCGCGCCAGGTGTCCTTGCTGCGCAAAGCCCCCTTGAGATACCAATAGATTCGGACTTGCTCCATATAGGTCAGATCGCAAAAGCCGGTGTCGACATAACAACTGACGTGACTGTCCATTGCTTGCGTATGAAGGTTTTTGCAGCTTGTGCCTTCAGAAACCTCTTGGACCCGTTCCTGCAGACAATAGCGCACATCCTGAAGCCAGATCTGAGAACGGGGAGAGAACCGTTCTTCGTCCACTAAGAACTTCTCACAGTAGGGGTAGCCGAAGTCTTGCCAGTATCCTTTTTTACCACAGGCGTGTTCGCGCTCTTTGCAGGCATAAAATTCACAGGAATTATCGCTGGGCACACAGGTGGCCTGAGCGATCGTGGGTGTAAACAAAAGCAATAAAATCAAATATCTAAGCATGGGCCGAACATAAAGAAGCCAGGGGCCGGTGTAAAGCGGTGGGGGCTTGATAGGCAAAATTACCATAACTGTCAGGATTGTGACGGGGCATTCTATGGTGTCTGACAGGTTTTTATGTGGTTCAGTGATTTTTCTCGTATTCCTCAGGTGGATCTTTAAGGTCACCTAAATGAAAGGACTCTGTATGAAGGCATTGATGGTTGTGATTTTGATGTTATTGGCAGGAGCAGGGGCCCAGGCCGCGGCGGACTCGGTGGCGGTGTTTCATCGCGCAGAAAAGGTCGGCGTTCTGCTGAACGAGCGTGGCGCTTACGGGCGAATCCAGCAGTTCATGGATGCCGTGGGAGCTGAGGGCCGCTATCGCTGGCTGAGTGCCGATGAAAGTGTAAAAATCGAGTGCGCCCGCGAAGATGTCAGAGCCACTTGCACCATCCGTTTCCTGCCGTCTGAGATCGTGAAAATCCAAGGCCGCAGCGTGAAGGCTTTTGTGGCGACGAAGGAGTTTCCACAGTCCTTTGAGATGGCCTTTGAAAGCTCTATGGAGGACCGCTTCAATCTGATTTTGTCCCCTGAAGGAATTGAACTGTGGGCCGGAAAGCGTGGCCAGCAGCCCTAGCCGTAGTACCAAGGTCTGATTCTGTTTAGGGCCTTTCAACAAACTGGGCAAAATGACGATGCCATTGGATAATAAAACCAATGGCATTTTTTTTGGTCTTCTTATTTTCCTGGAATGTCTTTGCTGGAGAGCCTGACAACTTTTCCGCCCGTCGTGACAAGAATGCGGTGGTGGCCAATGCTGAAATCAACCGCGTGGTGAACGCTCTGTTGACGATGGCACTTGATAATTACAACTACAGCAGCAAATCCTGTGATCGCAAAAGATTTTTGAAATATCTGGAAGACGATCTGGATCGCAACCTTCCACAAATCACCAAAGCGTTGTATTTCAATGTGCCGCAGGCGGGGCCGAAAGTTCACACCGAGGTCCCTTATGGATCCGGCAAGCCGTACACGCAGCTTTACTTTTCCCAAAGCGCCAAAGTACAAGTGAAGGGTCAAATCTTTTTTGTGGGGTTTGATAAGATCGATCACTTCTTTTCTCACGGTTCCATGTATTGGGACATGGTCGGGCAGGATCCGAAGCTCCCGGCTGACAAAGTGAAAAAGGCGCTGGAAGTTGGGATCATGCAGGAAAATGCGACGTGGGGGTTGCAGCGTCCCGGTGTGAAATCCTATGCCGATCTGATGGCCAACTATAAAGGCCTTTATTTCTGGCGTGATCTGTTTGATGGAGCTCCGCCCTTGATCGTGTGCAAAGACGGAAAGTTTGTGCAAAGCCGCGAATTTGATCTGGCGAACTACTTTGAACCGGCGATGGATGAAACCATCAATTGCAGCAGCTTTGCCACCCAGGAAATTCATGACCGTATCACCGCGGTCACAAAAAAATGGAATATGAATTGCCCGGTGGATGCAAATGCCTGCGAGATGGCCAAAAAGGTCCATGCGGACAAAGCCGCCTTGCTGCTGCATCCGAAGTGTCGCGGTACAGGAACTTCCCAAATTGAAAAAGCCTCTCCGATGACCACCAAAGATGTCATTGATACCGCGCAGGCGGCGATGTCGGGTGGTGGGGACTATCTGTTGTTTAAACTTTTCGGTGAAAAACAAAAGAAAGGGGCTCAGTAATGATGTATCTGTTGTTGCTGTCCCTGGCCTGGTCGGCGGGGGAAAAAGTCGATGCATCCCAAGCCCGCAAAGCATGGAAATCCTTCCGGGCCTGTGAAAAACAAAGAGCCAATGAATCTGACCTTTTACGTTGTGCCAATTATGAACTTTCTGAAAAACTGTTGCCTGCTGAAAAAGCCAAGCTGATTCAGTTCCTGGATCAGGGGATTTCGTTTTCCGACATCAGCGAGTGCGAAGAAAACGCCCCGGTGCAGCCCATGCGTCCGCAGCCGCGCGAATCGGCCTATTGCATGAAACTGGACGGACTGAAAAAAGAATCCCATGGCTATGTCGTTTTCGTGAAAGAAAACGGGACTGCCAAAATCCAAACCATCAAATTCAAATTTTAAGTGCTTCCAGACATATTCCCAAAAGTTAATCATCAATAACTTTAATGAACTAATAATCGGTGTTCGTTCGTCGTAGTTTGGACGTGTTCTTCAAACTGACGAAAGGACCTGATCATGCTATTTAAGGCTCTTGTATCCTCGGCAATCCTACTTTTTACCTGCCACGGAATGTCCCAAACCATCACCCCTAAGGTTGTCGACGGTGACTACCGCGTGGAACTTACCATCGGCGACAAAGTCTTTATCGACGAGATGACCTTGAAAGGAAAGGAAAAGCCGATGGAGCTAGGCGAATTTCAAGGCGAATTTGTCGGCATAATGATAGTTCCAGGAGCCTTTACTTCACCCATCACAGGCAGCGGCTATTGTACAAGCCGGGACCAACTGTGCGCTCTGAATTTTTCAATTGTCGCCAATGAAAACGGCCAATCCTACAAAGTGAACTACACAGCCAAAGTGGACGACGAGAACTACAAAAAATATCAAAGCGACACTGGCCCCTTGATCATCACCGGCACAGCCACACTCGAGGACGGCTCCGTCCTAGGTGAATACACCGCCACCAAACTGTAGATGAGTTTAGTCTTCAAGGAGTTGAACTTTGCGCAAAAGGCCGAGTGAAAGCGCGGGCCACGGCAGAGCCCGGACGGCGTGTCGCGAAGTGGATGGAAGCAGGCCAACGGGGCCAAGGCGCCCCGGCCGTCGTACTAGAAGATAACGCTGTCAGGAAGGCCCAATCGGGCGGCGATGATTCGCACGATCTCACTGGCTGTTTCTTCCAACGCACGTTCGGTGACGTTGAAGACCGGCCAGCGGCGATTCACCTTAAAGATCTTTTCAGCGTATTCGATTTCTTTGGCGATATGAGACATCGAAGCGTAAGAACCACCCGGATCCTGACCGAATTTTTCCAAGCGGCTTTTGCGGATTCTTTGCAGGGAATCCATATCGATGATCAAACCCACAATGCGGCGCTGATCGATCTTGAACAATTCTTCCGGCAGGGGAGTGTCCAATACCAGCGGGACGTTTGCGACCTTCCAGCCCTTGTGGGACAGGAAGATGGAAAGCGGCGTCTTACTGGTGCGGGAAATCCCCACCAAAACGATGTCCGCCTTGTCCAGTTCGGCAAAGGTTTTGCCGTCATCGTGTTTGACGGTGTATTCGATGGCTTCAATGCGTTTGAAGTATCTTTCATCGACCGCACGCAAGGCACCCACGGTGTCTTCGGAATGCTGACCAAAGAAAGTGTCCAAGGTGGAAAGCAGCGGGCCTAGAAGGTCAAAGTAGGGAATGCCTTTGCCGGAAGCCATTTCGCGGATCTTGGCGCGCAGGCCCTGGCTGGCAACGGTGTAGGCCAGCATTCCACGGCGCTCGAAACATTCTTCGATGACGGCTTCGGCCTGGGTTTCGGTGCGCACGTTTTTACAGCGGATGATGTTAACGTCTTTGGTTGTGTACTGAACCAAAGCCGCCCGGATCATCGTTGCGGCGGTTTCGCCCGTGCTGTCGGAAAGGATATAGATGGTGTAGGTTTTGTTGTCGCCGTCCATCAGTCAGCAAGTCCGTTGATCAGGGCGCGACGCACGTTTTCGACATGTTCTTTCAGCCATAGGTCGGCCATGCCCGAGAAAAGAATAAAGGCAAAGTCAGGGCTGGCTTTGATCAAAAGGCAGGACGTTTTATTGTCCGGATCCAGATGCTGTAACTGCAGTTTTTCCAGCATCGGCTGGGACGCCGTGGAAAGCACCGACAACAGATTCATCTGAGGGATTTTAACAAAGGACTTGGAGTTGTTTTTCAAAAGGTGAGTCGCACCTTTGTGGAAGTAAGCCTGCGCTTTCCACTGACCGTCGTGGTTTTCCAGCATAACGCCGGCATCAAACAACAAGGCCAGACGCGAGAACACCACAATCGCACGGTCAATGTGATCTTCCGGCAGCCCCAAAGAAAGGCCGCGCACCAAAGACAGATCGCGGGACGGCTCGAAGTGAGCGTGACGTTCAGAGGCTTCCACCTTGGCTTCAAAATCATTATCCAGAACAGACTCAAGTCGTTTCTGAAGGTTTGTGATTGTTGACACCAAAGACTGCGAAAATTTCTCCATGAACGCTCCCACTAAGATGCTCCGCCAAATGATGATGTTGGTGTTGGCGGTTTATTTAATTGTGGGGAGAAACGTTTGTTTAATCAAGGACGACTGTGAATTCCTGAACCGGGTGGTGGGACTGCCACGCAATCTGCAGGTTCCCGGTACTTTGTCCAGGTGGCATGAAGATGCGCAAGGTGGGCTCGTTCAGATTCTTCCAGATGCGGAAGATCTCGGCGGTCCACTGGGTAAGGTCTTCGTTCCAGGGAAGGATCACGACCCATTTGTTGGGCAGAAGTTTGTCCGAGGCGATCATCAGCGGCTGATCAGACACCGCAGGGATCGCGGGTTTGTTCAGTTCGGTCTGTTCCAATACACTGCCCAAGAACTCAGGCAGTGCCGGGGACTGGTGGCGCGAGGATTTGCACACCTGAAAGTTCAGGTACCAATCCAGCTTCGCTGTCCACGGCGACTTTTCCAGATCAGGCACAATCCACAGGTCGGAACCCGGGTTGAGAGCGCTGGCCTGGGAAAGTACGCTAAGAGCCATTAGTGAGCCTTGCCGACTTGATCTAGAAGTCCGTTAACGAAGCTGCCAGAATCGGAAGTTCCGTATTTTTTGGCGATTTCAACCGCTTCATTGATGACGATGTTTTCTTTGATAGGATCTGCCGCAAAACGCATTTCGTAAACGGCAATGCGCAGGATGTTGCGGTCGATGGTCGCCATGCGTTCCACTTTCCAGTGGGCGCTGGACGCCTGAATCTTGGAATCAATCTTTTCTTTGTTGGATTTCACACCGGTCACGAGAAGATCAGCATAAGTGATCACTTCGGGGTCAAGACTCTGCTCAAACACCTCTAGGAATGTTTGGTAGCTGATCTGCGGAGCAAACTCAGTTTGAAAGAGGACCTGGAGGGCGAGTTCGCGGGCTTGGCGTCTTGCTGTCAGTTTCATGGTTCGTACTTTTCTCGCTTTCAACAAATGTCATGGCCGTGAGGCTTAATTGTGGATTACTTGCATCGACAAAATCAAGAAGTTCGGCGTCTTCCAGAGTCTCCACAAATTCCTGAACGTCTTTGAAGGTTCTGTATACACTTGCAAAGCGAATATAGGCAACGTCATCCAGTTGTTTTAGTTCAGCCATGACCTTTTTCCCGATCAGACGGGAAGAGATCTCGGATTCACCACGATTGATCACCCAGGCAGAGATTTTTTCAACCACCGCATCGATCTGCGCCAGACTGACTGGACGCTTTTGACAGGAGGCCTGAAGACCTTTCAGGATTTTTTCTTTGCTGAACGGTTCGCGGCGGCCGTCTTTTTTGATGATGAACGGGAACGCCAGCATGATCGTTTCTACAGTCGAGAAACGGGCTTTGCACTCGAGGCACTCACGACGGCGGCGGATGCTTCCGTCCTTCTGCACTCGGGTATCCAAAACTCTGTCATCAGCATGTCCGCAAAAAGGGCATTTCATAGTCTTTAGTCCCGTCCAAAAAGCTAGCCGGAGATTAGGGAGGCGCCTGTCTTGAGTCAATGGGTCTAGTGTTAACGACCTAGCGCGTCAACAACTTCCTCGCCAGAGGGAAAACTGAATAGAATAGAAGCCAGAATTGAGGTGCGTGTGAAGACTTTTCTATCGTTGATTTTGCCCTTGTTTTTAAGCTCCATTGCCACAGCCCAAGACTCCCAGCCCGTGGTGGGCCGCGAGGCCGCTGCGAAGTACTTCCAGCCCCGTGACACGGCATCGTCCTCCTTCAACACCGGAGGCGGTCCGTCGGATCACTATCTGGCTTTGCATTTTGGCCGTTACATGGCGTCGCAATCCTATGACTGGGGCAAGAACGGTCAGGAAGATGACGTGGGGAAAAATCAGTTCGGCGTCACTTACCGGGTGGGCGAGTGGTACAACTCCATGGACATGCTGCTGAGAATTGATTACTCCGAATACGATGTGGGTGGCGAAACTCCGAATAAACTGGCGTTTGTTCCGATGATCATGTTCCCGGATGCGACCTCACGTTTTCCGCTGTATTTCGGTGCGGGTGCCGGTTTGGGAGTGTTCTTTAAACAGGCCTCTGGAAAATCTGCACTGTCCCTGGATTATCAGGTTGTCGCCGGGGCACGATTCTTCAATATCTTTGAAAACACTGGATTCTTCATTGAAGCTGGTTTAAAAAACCACCTTCTTATTCTGTCCTCCGGGCAGTTCAACGGAACCTTTTTGGCCACTGGCCTGGTGTTTACATTTTGAAAATTCACAAGCATCTCGTATCTGAAATCGTCACCGCTCTGGATGAAATCTTTGAACAGGGTTTCTATGCCGACAAAGTCATCCAGCGCCATTTGAAGGCCAACACCCGCTGGGGTTCCCGCGACCGCCGTTTCTTTGCTGAATCTGTTTACGAAATCGTGCGCTGGGAGCGTCTGCTGTCCCATCTTGCTGATGACAACGATCTTTGGAAAGTGTGGGGCGCGTACTGGGTGCGCGGCGGAAACGAGCTTCCTGACTGGGAAGAGCTTGACGGTCTTGATCCGAAAGAAGTCATTGCCCGTGAAAAGAACGTGTCGTCGTTCGCGATTGCTCAGTCCATTCCAGACTGGATGCACGAACGTGGCACCAAAGAGTTGGGTGAAGAGTGGAAAGATGCGATGCGCGCTTTGAACAAGCCCGCGGAAGTGTTCCTGCGCACCAATACTTTGAAAACCACGCCGGATGAGCTGATCAAAACTTTGGAAAAAGACGGCATCAACGCCACGAAAGTTTCTCCGGATCTGCCAAACGCTCTTCGTCTGGTGGAACGTAAAAACGTGTTTATCACCGAATCCTTCAAACAGGGTCTGTTCGAGGTTCAGGATGCCGCTTCCCAGATGGTGGCGCCATTGTTGGGCATTGAGCCGGGTCACCGCGTGATCGACGCCTGTGCCGGTGCTGGCGGTAAGAGCTTGCACATGGCTTCCATGATGAAGAACAAGGGCAAGATCATTTCCCTGGATATTCATGAATGGAAATTGAAAGAGCTGAAAGTCCGTGCCCGCCGTGACGGGGTCGATGTGATCGAAACGCGATTGATTGACTCCAACAAAGTGATCAAGCGCCTGTACGACACCGCGGACCGCGTCCTTCTGGATGTGCCTTGTTCGGGAATGGGCGTTTTGCGCCGCAATCCTGACACCAAATGGAAACTGAGCAACGAAGAGATCGACCGTCTGCATGGCTTGCAGTACGAGATTTTAAGCACCTACTGCAACATGACCAAAAAAGGCGGGCAGATGGTCTATGCGACCTGCAGCCTGTTGCCGAGTGAAAACGAAAAGCAGGTTGAAAAGTTCCTGGCCGAACATGGCAAGGACTGGACTTTGCTCAAGCAGATTCATGTGCGCCCGGATAAAGAAGGCTATGATGGCTTCTACGCTGCGCTTTTGAAAAGGAATTAATATTCTGCAACTGGACCTCGGCTGGCCTCGGGGTCCTAAGTAAACACGCCGATAAAGATTCTGTGAAGAAACTATTGGTGGTCCTTTTAGTGCTGTTTTCCATGAATGCCCATGCCGGCTTTTTGCTGGAGCTGGGTGGCACCTACATGTCAGACAATCTGACCACCGACGAAACCCGAACCTCCGCCAAATACTTCTATAACATCGGCCTGCTGTTCAGTCTGAAAAAACACATCTGGGGCGGGTGGAACTACTCTGGAATTTCCCACACCGACAAAGATGACGTGACGATCGATTTTGCCTCGACCGATACCGGCCCTTACGTGAAGTGGCAGTTCGGGCGCAACGAACTTTACAGTGTCAGCATGGCTTACAATATCCTGAGCACCGGGACTTTCTCCAACGATGGCGAGGCTGAAAAGTGGACGGGGACCAGCATGTGGTTTCAGTTCGGGGTCATGCCCGAGTTTAAAGAGGGCTTCCATATCGGGGCGTCTTTGAACTATTACCTGGCAAATTATACAAAGAAGACCGTCGACGGCACTGAAACCAACTCGTCCAACTCGAAATCCTGGATTTTCCCAATGCTTACGCTCACCAAAGAATGGTGACGCCTTGCGAAAGGTTAAATAGTCAGCATCGGGGCTTTTTCATTTGAAAGCTCGTATTTGCCTTGATATGACCCCTGCCAACGAAACAAGGGGGTCCAAATGATTCGTTCTATTATCGCAGCTGCGTTGACACTGGGTATGGCGTCATCCGCATTCGCTACTGACAAAGCTTACTTCGAAATCAAGAGAGTTATCGTTCGCGACGTAACTGCTCAATATCCACAGATGGAAACGTATGCAAAAGGTGCAAACGGTCTTTCTCAGGATTGCAACTCTCAGCGCCCATTGCGCGTGAAGTTCACTGGCGAGCCAGCTATCGCTAACGACGTGAACCCACTGAACGCGATCGAATTGATCGTGGATCAAATCATCAACATCGGTAAAAAAATCTTCGCAGTTATCAACGCAGGTAAATCTGTTGTTAACGTGAAATTGGACACTGCAAATGCTCTTCCTGCTGGTTTGACTTGCTGGTCTGACCTTGCGGGCTGGAACATTCCTCAGTCCAAAGTTTACAACGTAACTTATGAAAACGGCTTCGGTATGTCTGTTGTCGATTTCTCTTACCGCGTGACTTACACTGCAGGTGGTTCTGCTGATGGTGTTGGTAAATACATCACAAACGCGACCTTCATGCCAGCGAACCTGTCTGTTGCATGGGGCTTCAACTTCGATGCTAACGCAGTCATCCCGTCTGTGTTCAACACAGGCTCCAAGCGTGATCCTGTAGCTGGTATGCAAATGAACATGGAGTGGAAAGTGACTTCTCCAATGGCTCACGAGCAAGCTACTGAGTCTTACTTCGTAAGCGGCGAAAACAAACTTATCGAACTCGAGTAGTTTAAATAAAAAAAGGCCCGGCAAAACCGGGCCTTTTGTCTTCTCTAGAAGAAGATCTTAAGTCCTGACCTGATCCCTGTGCGATCGGTGACTGTGTCATCGGCAGCAGCAGGGATTTTTGTTTTCTGGCTCTCCTTGTACCAGTTTCCGAAGATCCGTACGGCTTTAAAGTCTATAAAAAGCCCGGCTTCGGTGCGATTGCCTTCGACATCTCCCAATTCATCCGTGGAGGTGGGAAGGTAATAGCGATATTTCCCGTCAATTCCAAAATACTTGGTCAAATAAACCTGCAGCGACACCTGGCCGAACTGCTGCGACAGCCGTTGATCGGCCTCGCGGGTGCGCAGTCCGTAGTGCAGGGTTAGCGATGTGTTCTGGATCGAATTTCCCAGAACGCGGATGTTCAGCATGCCGGTCAGGTCGTTGAACTCCTCTTCGCTGTTGTTTTCATATTCCGCGGTCAGCCCGACGAACTGGGCATAGGCGGAAAGCTCACCCATGTACGACACATGAGAATCGCTCACGGACGTGTTGTCGGGGTCCTCAGTTTTGAACGAGTTGTACGAGGCAGCGAGTGAAAACTCGTAGGGCGACGGCGAATTCACCGACAGCCACATGTCCATCATGCGGTTGCGGTTCTTCATTTCGAGCCACTCAGAAAGAGACCACCGGCTGCCTTCGCGGGCGGTGGCGCGTTTGGTGAAATCAATACCGCTGCCCCAGCGACTGCCGGATTGAGCCTGAGACAGACTCGCGGTCAAAATAATGCACAGTAGAAGTAGAGACGAAAATCTGGACATACCCCCATTTTCTCGCTTTATTACCATAAGGTCCAAAAATTCTCTTATCGAGACCCTTGTATGTCTCAAAGAAGGATGCGTCTGTGGTTCATGATTTCGATCCATTTGCTTTAAGAATTTCCGGTGATTTCGGAGTCCGTTGGTACGGCCTCTCTTACATGATGGGCTTTATCTGCGCCTACATCCTGATCACTTGGTTGGCAAAAAGACAACGTGCGGGTTTGTCTGTCCAAATGGTCGGCGATTTTATCACTTATGCAGCCATCGGTACTTTGGTGGGCGGTCGTCTGGGGTATGTGCTTTTCTATGGCCCGGATCTTTTCATGAAGTTCAAATCTGAATTCCCGTACTGGGGTGTGCTTGCTGTCAACGAAGGCGGCATGGCAAGTCACGGTGGTATCATCGGGATCGTGATTGCGTGCTTACTGTATGCGCGCAAGTATTCTGTGAACTCTTTGTACTTGCTCGATCTGGTCGCGGTAACCGGTCCGATCGGTGTGTTCTTTGGTCGTATCGCCAACTTTATCAACGGTGAACTTGTCGGTCGTCCTTGCGATCCGACGTATCCGCTGGCGGTGAAGTTCCCTCAAGACATCGTTTCCTGGCCAGGTCAGGAAGCCGCGAAACTGACGGAGCTTGTTCCGGTTGTTGAAAAAGTCGGCGTGGGTCGTGAGCAGTGGCTGGAACTTGTAGATAAGTTCCGCTTCGATCTGACAGCTCGTGAGCAGCTTTATTCCACTTTGAACAAAGTGATTGAATCCATCCAGGACGGCAACACTGCAGCTAAAGAGGCGATCGCGCCTTTGTTGACTCCGCGCTATCCGTCTCAGTTGTTCGCGGCCTTCGGTGAAGGGCTGTTGATCTTTATGTTCTTGTTCTTCCTATGGAGAAAACCACGCAAGCCGGGCTTTATCGCCGCTTGTTTCGTGCTGATCTATGCAGTGGTTCGTGTTGTTGATGAACACTTCCGTATGCCAGATGCTCACATCGGATTCCAGGCTTTGGGTCTGACCCGAGGGCAGTGGCTGAGCCTTGCTATGTTCGTTGTCGGCTTGATCCTGATGGTCGTATGGACTCGCGCTGCCTCCTTGAAAATTCCGGGCTGGCAGAGAGGGCACTCCATTAAGTTGAACCGTAAATAGATCGCTCCGTCGCGGCGGGGCTTAGAGCTGGGGGCTTGGGTGCCCCAAACGCTCAGACAGTCCTCGCGCTCTGTTTACTTTGTGAAGGCCGCCTTAGGGGTGGCCTTTTTGTTTTCTGATTACTGATGCCGCTCTTTCTTGGCGCTGCGGAACTCGGTTTGGGGCACCCAAGCCCCCAGCTCTAAGCCCCTCGTGTCGCCTTATCTAAAAGGTACCTGCTTACTTTTGCAATACCGGCTTATCTAAAAGGTACCTGCTTACTTTTGCAGAAGCTCTGCGTTGGCGGAAAAGGTACCTGCTTACTTTTTCCGAAGCGGTGCGTTTATTTTGTTGGGGTACAGGACGGTTTGCATGTTGAGGGTGGGGTGGCTGCACTCCAAATTTTTTGTTACTGATTTTTTCAAATAAGCGGTAGCCTTTTCCCAACAGGAGAAATCACCATGATCTTCAGACTTGCTCTGTCCGCGTTGTTGTTGGGTTGTCTTTCGCTGGGATCGGCTACGGCGTGGGCTTTGGATTTTGACAAAGATGCCGGGATGTCGCGAGAGGTTCTGGTGGAGTCTTTGAAAAAGAACACTCGCTTGAATCAAGAGCAGATCGATCAACTGGTTGTTACTTTGCAAAATCAGTTCAATGTGCAGCCGGGGGATAAAATTCCTATCAAGGGTTATCTGT
This sequence comes from Bdellovibrio sp. BIS2, assembly GCF_055398295.1. NCBI lineage: Bacteria > Pseudomonadati > Bdellovibrionota > Bdellovibrionia > Bdellovibrionales > Pseudobdellovibrionaceae > Bdellovibrio > Bdellovibrio sp. BIS2. Next base: position 1,041,178 of record NZ_AP035879.1, read on the forward strand.
ATGCTCACGGCATGAATGTCGGTCTGTTTGTGGATCACGACGTGTGGGCTTTCGATGCAGCTTTCCTGGTGCCGGGCACGGATGAAGTCGTGCGTGTTCCGGGTTTGTATCTTTGTGATTTCAAAAACGGCGGCCTGAAGTTTGAGGTCGCTTACAAGTGGATGTTCAGCTTTATTCCAAGCGGGGTTTCTTTAAGCAAGCTTAACGGTGCGGTTTATGGCCGTGGGGTCGGAGTGGTGGCCGAAGCTTTCCTGGGGCTTGAAGGGTCCTGGCTGCCGGCGCAAAACCGAGTGAATGATCTGTTTCACGTCGCGGTGAAGCTGGGCTTTGGCGGCGGGATTGTCTTCCCGAAAATGGAATTCAAACTGCGCAGTATCCAATAGTTTTTTGTTCTGCCAGGTCATTTCTGAAAAACAAAACCCGCTCTTTCGAAGCGGGTTTTTTGTTTTTAAATCACATCTGAAAAATTAGATTGAAAACGGGTAGGTCTGAAGTTCTGCGCGGGTGATTTCTTTTTGTTCGCCCGTCGTGAAGTTCTTCACTGTGACCGTTTTATTGGTCACTTCGTTGCCGCCCAAAATCAAGGCATAGTGAGCACCCAGTTTGTTGGCTTTTTGCATCTTCTTGCCCATTTTGCCTGACAGGAAGTTTTCCGTCTTAAAGCCACGCACGCGCATTTCATGAGCGACTTTCACGCTTTCGTCCTCGCCCTGTTCGTCGGCACCAACTACGGCGATGATGACTTCCTTTTTTGTCGCCAGTTCTTTCGGGGTCAGATCAGCCAAACGGTCGATGCCGGCAGCCCAGCCCACGCCCGGAGTTTTCGGTCCGCCCATGGTTTCAATCAAGCCGTCATAACGCCCTCCCGCAAGCACGGTGCCCTGAGCCCCCAGCTTGGTGGTCGTGAATTCAAAGACAGTGTGGCAATAATAATCAAGTCCACGAACTAGATGATCATTAATCTTGTACGGGATGCCCAGCTTTTCGATGCCCGCGATGACCTTCTTGAAGAAGTCCTGGGAAGTCTGACTCAAGGATTGTTCAAGTTTTGGCGCATTGGCATTCAGCTTTTTGTCGCCTTCGTCTTTGGAATCCAGAATGCGCAGGGGGTTTTTCTCCAGACGCATTTTGCTGTCTTCAGAAAGCTGATCTTTATGGGCGGTGAAGTAGTTCACCAAAGTATCGCGGTAAGCCGCACGGCTTTCCGCATCGCCCAGGGTGTTGATTTCCAAGGTGCAGTCATCAGAGATGCCGATTTTTTTCAGCAGATCCCACGCCAAAGAGATGGTTTCCACATCCGCCAATGGGGATTCATAACCTAAACACTCTGCGCCCAATTGGTAAAATTGGCGATATCGTCCTTTTTGTGGTCGCTCATAACGAAACATCGGGCCGGAATAATAGAACTTCAGTGGAAGATTCTGCATCATGCCTTCTGAAATAAAAGCGCGAGCCACACCCGCAGTGCCCTCGGGTCTGAGCGTCAGACTTTCGCCTCCACGATCTGTAAAATCATAAGTCTCTTTATTCACAACGTCGGAAGTTTCGCCCAAAGTGCGGTGAAAAACGTCAGAAAACTCGAAAATAGGGGTTTCGATCTCTCCGTATCCGTACAAAAGTGCCTTTTCATAGGCTGATTCTTCGACAAAACGGAAAAGAATGCTGTCTTCAGGAAGCAGGTCTCGAGTGCCGCGGACGCGTTGGATTTTGTTGCTCATGGAATTGGCCCTTTTTTGACTACAAAACATCGTTATATCAGAGGCAAGGGCGGTGCGCAAAGCTATTGCTTTTAAAGGGGGGAGCGTCTTTAATGGGATTATGAAGAAGTGGGTATTAGCAGGAGCGTTCATACTGGTGGCTGTTTTAGCTGCCGTCATTTATCAGTTTGCCGGATCCGGTGGCGCCGCATTGAATGGTGTTGAGGTCGACTGGCGTCTGCTGGGTGAGATGGACTATGTCACGGGCAACTCTTCTTCAGAACTGAAAGCGCTGGACGGCAAAGGGGTGAAGATCCCTGGCTTCATGGTTCCCCTTGAAGACAACCAGCGCGAGGTCGTGGAGTTCCTTCTGGTGCCAAGCCCGCAGGCTTGCATCCACGTTCCACCACCGCCGCCGAACCAAATGGTGTACGTTAAGATGAAACGCGGAACCGATGCGGCTGTAGGGCCGATTTGGGTCCACGGAACTTTGAATCTAGTGACTAAGAAGTCTATGTACGGGGACGCCTCGTTCGAACTCATCGGTGAGGCGATCGAACCCTACAAATAACTTTCAAGGAGGTCTTTATGTTGAAAGTTCTTCTGTTTTCCCTGATGGCCATGGCGCACTCCGATCACGCTGCCCATAATCAGGCGGCACACGTTCACGGCGCTGGCAAAGTCAGTCTGGCCTTTGATGGCAAAAAAGGAAAATTGGAGTTCCATGCTCCGGCAGAATCCATCTACGGATTCGAACACGCGGCCAAATCCAAAAAGGACAAGCAGAAAAAAGATGAGGCTCTGGCCAAGCTCGGCGAAAAAATGGCCGAGATGGTTGTTTTGGATCCGTCTTTGAAGTGTCAAACCAAGCTGGACATGTACGAAGTCATCGAAAAGAAAAACCATTCCGACGTGGAAGGGGAGTTCAATATCTCCTGTGAAGCGCCGGTGGCAGGCAGTACCATCACGTTCAATTTCCAGAAAGTCTTCCCGCGCCTGAAAAAGGTGCAGGTTGAAGTGCTGGCCGATCAGGTGCAAAAGTCCCTGGAGGTTGGCAAGAACGGAGAAACTCTTGAGCTCAAATGATCTGATCACCATCAGGGATTTGTCTTACACCTATGAAGGTCAGAAAAATCCCACGCTGCACGTTCCTGAATTTACGGTGAAAAAGGGCGAAGAGCTGTTTCTTTACGGTCCCAGTGGCACAGGTAAAACGACGTTGTTAGAGATTCTGGCGGGCGTGCTTCGTCCGACCAGCGGGACTGTGCAGATTCTGGGACGTGACTTTGTTAAAATGTCCGATTCCGAGCGGGACTCTTTCCGCGCCGAACACATGGGCTATGTTTTCCAAAGCTTCAATCTGATTCCTTATCTGTCCGTGCGCGAAAACATCGAGCTTCCGTTGCACCTGAGCCCGGCCCGCAAGGCTCGCTTGGGCAGTGTGGACACCGAAATGGTGATCCGCGCTTTGTGCGGCAACCTGGGAATTTCTGATCTGCTGGAAAAAGGTGTCACCGAACTGAGTGTCGGACAGCAGCAGCGTGTGGCCGTGGCCCGCGCTCTTCTGGGGAAGCCGGATCTGCTCTTGGCCGACGAACCGACCTCGGCACTGGATGCAGATCACCGCGAAAAGTTTCTGAAGCTTTTGTTTGAACTTTCCGAGCTTTATGGAACGACTGTCGTATTTGTGTCTCATGACCGCAGCATTGAAAAACTCTTTACGCGTTCAATCTCCTTAGAATCCATTAACAAGGTTGTGTGATGGTCTTTTTGAAGTTGGCAATCAAATCCCTGAAGAATCGGGCGTTCGCAACAACGCTGACGGTGATCTCCATTGCATTGAGTGTGGCTTTGCTTCTGACTGTCGAGCGCGCCAAACGGGCCGCGGAAGAGGGATTCACACAAACCATCAGCAAGACCGACCTGATCGTCGGTGCGCGCAGTGGTCCGTTGCAGTTGATTCTGTATACAGTGTTCAACATGGGAAATGCCACCCATAATATCTCCTATGAAACTTATGAAAAAGTAAAAGCGCACCCGGCGATTGAATGGACGATTCCTTATTCTTTGGGTGATGGGCATCGCGGTTTCCGCGTGGTGGGCACGACTCAAGACTTCTTCAAGCATTATCACTATCGTGGTGACCAGCAGGTGAAGTTTGCTCACGGCAAAGAGTTCGCCGACATCTGGGATGTGGTTATCGGGGCTGACGTGGCCCGCAAGCTAAACTACTCCTTGGGTGATCGCATTGTGGTTGCTCACGGTGTGACCAAGGGCGAAGGCATCTTGCAGCACGATGATCGTCCGTTCGTGATTTCCGGTATTCTTGAGCCAACTGGCACGCCACTGGACCGTGCAGTTTACATGTCCTTGCAGGGCATGGAGGCTTTGCACGTGGATTGGCAGGATGGCGCAGCTCCGGCGATGGATAAGGTTATTCCTCGTGAACAACTGACGAATGATCTGAAGGTTCACACCATCACGGCGTTCTTTGTAGGCGCCAAGTCCCGCATCGAAACCCTGAAACTTCAGCGCGAGATCAATAATTTTGAAGGTGAACCTTTGCTGGCGATCATTCCGGGGGCGACTTTGAGCGAACTTTGGAATGGATTGTCTTACGTTGAAGGTGTGCTTCGCATGATTTCCTGGATGGTTGTGGCCGTGGGCTTTATGGCGATGCTGATTGCCTTGACGACGACACTGAACGAACGCCGGCGTGAAATGGCGATCCTGCGTGCCGTGGGGGCGAAGTCCAACCAGATTCTGGGTCTTTTGGTATTCGAGTCCGCACTTTTGACTGCGGTGGGTGTGGCGTTGGGACTTGTGACCTCCTGGGGTTTGATCGCGGTGTTGAAACCGTGGATTGAAACCGAGTTCGGTCTGTATCTTGTCGGCCCTTGGGTCACTCGTTATGAATTGATGTATCTGATCATCACTCTGGTTGGCGGGACGCTGATTGGTTTGATTCCGGCTTTGCGTGCGCAGAAGCTGGCCTTGAAAGACGGACTGAGCATTCGTATTTAAAAAAAACCGCAGGTGTTGCGACCTGCGGTTTCATGTCTCTTAGGTTTCGGAATTATCTACTGAACAATTTGTGCGAGCTGGGCACCTCCTACAGCCGGAAGGCCCGTCGTATCAATGTTTTCCAGGATCACGCCTGGTTTCGCTTTAAAGAAAATATCCACCATCAGACGGAACTCGACATCCTGACCGTCTTTGTCTTTACCTGTTGCCAGACGGGTCAGCAGTTCCTCTTCCGCCAGTTCTGATTCGCCCTGTTTGAACATAAGGAACGGAGAGCGCAGTTCCGTGCTGTTGCCGTACTTGTCTTTTTCGTTGGCATAAACCACATGGCAGGCGTTGATCGCAGCCACTTTCGCATCGGCCAGACTGATCACTTCACCGGCGTCCGCCACGGCGTTGCGGTTTTTGTCCACCCAGACTTTGATTTTCTGGCTGTACAGTTCGCCATCCCAAGGGCCCAGATAATGCTTCTTTGGATCTTCGGACTGGCAGTCTTTTACCGCCAGCGCCGCCAAAGTTTCAAAACCGTTGGCAAAAGTTTTCTCTTCACCGTTCACTGACACTTTCATCTGGGAACCAAACAGATTCTGGGAGCTGGTGATGCTGCCATCCGCATTTGGAACCACCAGGAAGCCGTCATCAATTTCACGGCTGAAATGGGTTTTGTTCACGTTGTTTGTGGATTCACGCACAACCAGGTTACCACCCAACCACGCCGTCATATGAGTCACCGGCGCCTGGATGTTTGCAAGGTTGAAGAAGCTTCCGCCTTCAAGGCTGGAGGTGCGAACGTTTTTTACGCCCAGATCCAGAACCAGCGGTGTGTACTTGGTGCTCATCGCCGTGCCTTCAACACCTGAATGAACCAGCCACTGGATCAGTTGCGGCACACCTTCGTAAGCAGACAGGGTGCCGGCTTTGGAAGAACGCTGGGTGGAAAGAACGTTGGTCACGAATTCACGCTCAGTCCAAATGGTTCTCAAAGAGAAGATTTCTTTGAAGGACAAACGCACTTCATCACCACGGGTCAGGCTCTTACTCAATTTAATAAACTCCGGCGTCAGAATGCTGACGGTCTTGCCGGACTTATCGACGACGTTTTCACGAAGGTCGGCAACATAAAGGGACACGATGTTCGGAGTTCCATCGCCTAGTTTTTTAAACAGGCGGGGACTGCCGGAATCAACGATGTCTTCATAGGATTCACCATAGTACAAGTTACGCAGGGAATGGTTTTGCACGGCCAACACGTCCGCTGGGGCGGCGGCGCCTTCTGCAAAGACAGTCACGGCACCCGCGTCATCAACACTGGCAATGGCGCGAACGGTGCTGAAGAAACATTTTTCACCCGCTATGAATTCACGACGGGCTTGCTGGTGGTCAGCAATATAGTGGAAGTGATTGGTTTTCGCCGCTGCTTTATTGCAGTTTGTGGACCATTTGCAGGCATCGGCAGCACTGTCTTTTTTCGCTGCACCCACATAGAATGGTGTCACACCATTGGATTCTTTGCGCAGAATGGATCTTTCGTGGGACCACTGTGCAATCGCATCTTCAGCACTGCCGGCAGACACGGAAAAGCGCACTGGAATCAAAGAAGTGTCCGCTTTCGCCGCCGCCAGGGCTGCTTGGCGTTCTTCTTCATAACGGTCACTGCCGTCAGCGCGTTGACGCTCGCAGTTTGAAACGGCTTTGCCGTTTAAGCCGTCGTCAGCGGCAATATTAGGTGTCATGGAATCGTCACCCTGACTGATGTCAGACATGTGTTTATATGGATTGAACGGATCGACTTTTGGTTCTTCAACTTCCGGGATCACCGGCGTCTGGCCGAAAACGTTGTCCGTCAATGAGCTTTGTTCAAGGACTGAGGGGGCAAAACGTACAGGTTGGCTGCAACCGACGACAGCCTCAACAAGCGCTCCACACAGAACAATTTTGGAAAGTTTAGTTACTTTATTCACGAAAATCCCCCCGGATTTAAAACTGAATACTTGCGAACTAGTGATTCTGATCGCGCAGTGACTTCACTTCGACTTCATCCTCCAGCAGGAAGGGGTTGTATTTCACCGGGTTGCGTGTGCTTTGCACGACGGTGATGACTTCACCTTTAAAGGTGTTTTCTGAACTGACATTGCGTGTGATGGTGCTGTTCAGATCTTTGGCGGCGGCGTTGTTTTCTTCAATCATCTGATTAAAGTCGCCGGTGCCGATACCATCTTTTGCAAAACTTTTTACTGGTGCGAACAGCGTGAATAGTAAAAGTCCACCCATTATCTTCTTCATAGCATCCCCCCGTGGGAATTTTCCTAAAGCAACGGGCAGGCCAGCACTTAAGTGCGTGAAATCGTGTGAAGGGCGCTGTTCACGTTTTGGTGGCGTTACCATTCCTTAATTTCTGTGAATGCTTGATTTGTCTGGGATAAACCTGAAAACCGCCCAGTGTTTAAACATGGGAATTGCGTGTACAGTCCGCTAACAGGGGGTGGGGAACGTCAACCAGCTTTTAGACAGTGACCAGGGTGTCTACGGCGATAAGCAATAGGTTGCTTTAAAGGCGGCAAGAGAAATGCAAGGGTAGAGGATTCCGGGGGGAATCATGCGTATCAATCTAAAGCTAGTGCTTTTGTGTCTGTTGCTTATTAATGTCGTATCCTGCGCCAGCGTGGGACCAAAAGATCCCACCAAACAGGTTCACGTCACTGAAGCCTTTATATATCCGGAATATAGACAGACTGTTGCTGTGGCAGAAGAATTCAGCCGCAAGCAGGTCGCGGCGGCAGGCACTTCACGCGCTCCCGCCAGCGTGCCTTAAGCTGCGTCTTTGATTTTGACCTTGTCAGCGGCTTCCGCTTCATAGTCAGAATAGGCAGTGCGCACTTCCACCATCGAGCCATCTTCCGCTCGATAACCACGAACCTTGAACATTTTCAAAGCCTCCGAGCGTCCTTTGACCTCGGCGGCACCGGCAAGTTCGGTCTTGAAGTCTTCACCGATTTTTTCGATGACGGTGTCTGAAATCAGCAGATCCGCACCGAAAGCCTTGGTGGAGGCTTCAATTCGCGAAGCCGTATTCACCGTGTTTCCGATCACCGTGTACTCCATGCGCTCATCTGAACCGATCGTTCCGGAAATTGCTTTGCCGGCGTGCAGGCCCATACCGATGTTGATCGGCGGCTGTTCGCGGGCAATACGGCGTTCATTCAGGCCTTCCAAAGCGCGGCGCATTTCAAGGCACGCACGCACGGCCTGATGGGCGTCTTTGTCCGAGCTCTTCGGCGCACCCCAGACCGCCATGATCGCATCCCCGATGAATTTATCCACAACCCCGCCGTGGGAGTTGATGATTTTAACCATCACACCAAAGTATTCATTCAGCATCTCTACGACCTCTTCCGGAGATCGTTTTTCCGAGAACGCCGTGAAACCACGAATATCCGAGAAGAAGACAACAACGTCCTTGGTCTGACCGCCAACCCCGATGTCCTTATTGATCAAGTCCTCGGCAACGGAAGAGCCGTGGAACTTCGAGAACAGGCTTTTCACCTTGTCGCGTTCTTTTAGACCCTCGGTCATGTGATCAAAGGCCTCGGCCAGATCGCCCACTTCGTCATGGGATTTCACCTGGGCACGGGCCTTCACATTGAAGTTACCCTTGGACACGAGATTGATCATCTCCGCCAGTTTTTCAATCGGGGAGGTCAGGGTCATAGAGAACAGGAAGATAAAGAAGATCGCCATCGAGATCGCGGAACCGGCGACGAAGATCGCCCGGCGTTTTACTTCGCGGGAAACTTCCAGGATGGTTTCTTCGGATGTCAGGGAGATCACCGTGGCGCCGTAAGAGGTTTTTACAGAAGCCCCGAAGTAATCCTTGTCGTTGTCAGGATTCAGGAACTTGGTTTGGAACTGCGGGGATTTTTGCGTCAGGGCTTTTTGCACGATCGGGTATTTCCCCATGTTCAGGCGCGCCATGGCCTTTTGTTCGTCCTTGTGGGCCAGAAGCTCCCCGTGACGGTCAATGAGGTACTGAGTGCGTTCAGACGGGTCGGTGAAAGGCTTTTCAAATGGAGCCAGGGTCACATCGGCCAAAGCCACGTGAGTGATTTTGCCCTGCTCATCACGGATCAGCGGAATACCAATCGTGATCATTGCCGGAGCTTTGGGATAAGTGGCATTTTTGATTTCAATGCTTCCCTGAGCCACTGAGCGGATCGGGAACTTCTGCCATGAGCGCACATGGATCATGTAAGTGGAAGTCAGGCCATAGGGCTTCAGCACGTCTTCTTTCACACGACGAGCCACGGTTTCCACACCGGTGCCGTCCAGCTTCAGAACTTCCAGGGAAATGAAGTTTTTGTCTTTGGTAAAGTTGAAGTCAAAGTCATCGCCGGTTTGTACTTGAGAGTTTGCGCCCTTGGTCAGCAGGGACGCGGTGACACGGGTTTTGTCCACCAGATTGGCGATGATGTTTTCAATTTCTTTGGCCTTGGCTGCAGCTGATTCAAGGTTCGCGATGTCGACCTGCTCTGCGGCTTTCTTTTCAAAGTAAGACGACGAAATCCAGGTGATGGTCCCGGTGGCGGCAACCAGGATCAGGATCGTGACAGTAATGAGTTTTGTCGAAATCGGTATTCTCATAGTTCTCTCCTGATCAGAAGCTCCACTCGGCAAAAACGTTTAGATAGTTACCAATAATGGTGGACTCGTTGACGTCTCCGTCAGAGGCAAAGCTGTCCGTTCCGGTTTTAGCCTTGTACGACATTTTATCTTCGCGCATGGCATAACCAATCAATCCTGTAAATCGTGGGGTGAAACGATAACTTCCCAGGAAGCCTATTTGAGTCGACATCTTGGGTTCCATCGGCTCACCATTGGGTGTGCTGATTTTCATCAAAGACATATATAAATGCGCATTCACCTGAATGCCCAGTTTCGGCGTCAGGGAATACCAGTATTCAGCACCAAAATGCGGACCGGCAGAGCTGATTTTCAGATCTTCGGATGAACCCGAGAAAGGATCGCCCACGGTCTCAGGAAGTTCCTTGTAATAAGGACCTGCCTGGAAACGCACCTCTCCACGGTCCCCCAGGGATTTTCTGTAAACCGCATTGGCTTCAGCCGAAGCGAATGTCTGGGTTTTGCCATTGAAGGTGAAGCCGCTCATGTCGATGATTCCCAGGAAACCCCAAGGAGTGTGAGGACTGAACCAGCCCACACCCAGGCGGCCCGTACCACCCAGGGCTTTGTAAGCCACAGAGGAGTTCTTTTCCGGATTCACACCCTGATAGGACATTTCAGTGATCAGATAGCTTGCCACTGCATACCAGCCGGTGACGCGTTCGATGGATTTACGAACCAAGGCCGTGTATTCCGCCGCTGGAGATCGATCCCCGCTGCGCACCGAGAAGGATTGTTTTGCCAGAGGGGCCGACGGGCGCAGGTCCGATTTTGCGCGGACCACCACCTGGTATTTACCACCGGGAAGATTGTCATCAAATGGCAGGGTGTCTTGCTGGTAGTTTTCATAAACTTTCAGCTTTTCCCATTTTTTATCGGCCGTGTTGTATTTCAACAGGTAAACGTCATAGCTGGAAACATGATCCGGTCGGGACCATTTTAGTTCACGCACGAAATCGCTTTCCGGCTTTTCAATGCGCGGATTTTCAATTGGTTTACCCAGCAGGGTGAACTGCCCCACGGCTGTGGCATCACTGGTGATGCCTTCGTTGTTACTGGATGAAACTTTCCACGTATAGTGTGAAGCCACCGGAACTTTTACTTTGAAAGAAGGCTCTTTCAAAGTTTCCGTGATCTGGGTTTTGCCGTCATCAGATGTCAGCACGAAATGATACTGATCCGCGCCGCCGACCGGAGCCCATTTGAACTCAAGGGACGTGGTGTCGGTTTCTTTCGTCGCCATTTTCACCCGGGCCCCTGGGAATTTCAGCACGGCCGTTTCAAGACCGACGTTGAATTCACTTGGCTCACTCCAGTCACCCGGCACACCACGATAGTCCCGGGAACGAAGTTTCATCATGTACTTGCCCGGTGTCAGTCGACCATTCCAGGCGGCTTCGGTCACTTTGAAGGTGAAGGTTTTGGCTTCTTCTTCTTTGCTGGATTTGACTTGTTTCAGTTCGATTTCATAGGACTTGGCGTTCTCAATGGCCTCCCACTCGAAGTTCACCAAACGGCGATAAGGCGCCGCCAGAACCATCGAGGTCCAGAAAGAGATCATTAATAAAATGAACGCACTGCCTAACTTCATCAATTAACCTTGATCTTCTTTAAAGTAGGGGCTCGCACATTGGACTTGTCCGGTACCAGCAGTTTTCTGGCCGGACGGGCCTGGCTGGGTCTGCCATAGGTGTCAACCGCGATCAGTTCCACTTCATATTCACCCGGCAAAAGATTTTTTAATGCCGTGGAGTTTTGCATGTATTTGCTGCGTTTCAGTTCCTTGCCATCCTTACGAATGGTCAGCCAGTATTCTTTGGCACCTTCCACCGCATTCCAGGTCAACTGCGTGCGACCGTCCATTGAAGCCTGCAAAATGCCTTCGGCGGGGGTGAAGCTTGGAGCTTCCAGCAAAGGCAGGGGACTGACTGTCAGAATCTGGGAACTTGTTGTGCCCAGAACCTTTCCGTCCTTATTCAGTGCCTCGATAGAAGCAATGTAGCGACCCGGACGGGACACGGGCGCCTGCACCTGAGTGTTTTGAACTTCTTTGACGTCAAAGCTTTGAGCCAGGGCCGGGTCTTCTTCTTCGGTGTGATATTTCACGCGCCAAGCAGAGACATTTTCAGACTTGTCCGCCTTCCAGGAAAGACCCAGGCGGGGCTTTTCAACGTAGTACTGAACCATGTCTTTTTCAGGCATGGTGAAGTTGATTTGCACGGGAACGAATTCAACTTTGGCCTGAACCTGATTGGCCGGTTTGATGGTGAATTTTTGTACTTTCCCCAGAGCCGGTTTTTCAGTGTCGACAAAATAAGTGGTCATCCGCCAGAAATAGGTGCCGCCTTTCAGGCCAGGAGCGGTGAAGCTTTCTTCTTTGGTGAAGGTGTTGGAGGAGATTTTATTTTTCAGTTGTTCATCCGCCCACAGTTCCAAAGTCATCTGGCGGGTGTCTTCACCCATCTGCCATTTAAAGGTCATATCATAAGGTGTCTGTACCGCTGGCACTTCGGCATCCGCGGTTGGGAAGACCATCGTGGGCGCATAGCGGGCCAGGATTTCTGTTTTATAGATAGCACTTTCGGCAGCCACCGACCCTTGCGGATTTGTCGCTACAAGTTTCCAGTAGTGACGACCGAAGGGCAGTGAAGCCATAAGTTGATTTGCATTCGGAGCCGCCTTCATCAGCGGTTTCAATTGTTTTCGGCTGGGCCCAACCCACAAAGTGACGTTGGAGTTGGCCGGGAAGCCCTGCCACTGGAATGGCACGGCTTCAGGATTTTCAGCATCCATCGCCACCGGTTTTTGCGGCAGGGGAGTCAGGATTTTGACTTCTTCACGTGTGGTCAGATCTTTGCTTTGACCGTCAGATCCCTTGATGGATGCCTTACCTTCCAAGACCTGAACGTCGACGGAATCGCCGCGGCCCTTGGAAAGACTAGCAGAAGCCTGAGACAGATCGACTTTACCGTTGGCAGAGTTAAGCACCAGGCCGGGAGCGTTACCTTCAGCGGTTCCGGTCTTGGCGTTAACGAACAAACTACCTTCCATCAAATCCAAAGCGATTTCGCCTTCGGATTTTTTGATCACGATCAGGGATTCCGGTTCCAGATCCAGATAACGATCTGAATCCACAAACTGAATGCGCACTTCACCGCGTTCACTGGTGCGAATCGCTTCGCCGTTGTACAGGGGCTCACCCGAATTGACGAGCTGCCACAACAGACGTGAAGCGGGACGGCGTTGAATGTCTTCAACAACTTTTCCGACGTAGGCCAGCGGTTTTTCATTGGAATTGGAGGACCGTGTGTCAGCCGTGGACTGATACCAGAACCACGTTGCAGCAAAAACGGACGACGAGCTTAATGCAGCGATAAGCAGACGTTTCCACTGTTTTTTCATCGATTCCTCCTCATACTTTTTTCGGAGTTATTGTCTCAGTATTAAAGGGAGCTAAAGTCTAGGTCCGAGGATGATGTAAAGAAATTGTGGAAAGTTTGCTGGAAGGGTTCTGGAAGATGGTCTAGAGTCTTGCCATATGGATAACAACAAGAACTACATCACCCCCGAAGGTCTGGCTAAATTGAAGGCGGAATATCACGCGCTGATGCACGTCGAGCGCCCCAAATTGGTGGAAGTTGTTGCCTGGGCCGCCAGCAACGGGGACCGCTCCGAAAACGCGGACTATCAGTATGGCAAACGGCGATTGCGCGAAATCGACCGTCGTGTGCATTTTCTGACCAAGCGAATTGAAGATGCCGAGCTTGTCGATCCGAAACAGATGAAGGGGACCACGGTTCTTTTCAGTGCTACGGTGACGTTGGTCAATGAAGAGGGTGATGAAGTCGTGTATCAGATCGTCGGTGAAGATGAGTTTGATCCGAAAGTGGGTAAGATCTCGTGGAAGTCCCCGGTGGCGCGTGCGCTTCTTGGAAAAAAATTGGGAGATGAAGTACGAATCGTCAAGCCGGCCGGCGAAGAGTTCGTAACTATCGAGAACGTGGAGTTTAAGTAAAATTTACAGATTCTGTCAGATCAGATTCAAACGAATCTTCGAAGGGATGTTTCAATGGCATCCCTTTTTTAGTGGTTGTCTTTGTCCGCACATTTTAGCAAACTCCCGCGCATAGCAGGGGGAGCTATGAAATTCATCACTAAAGTCAGCATTTATCTTTTCGCCTTCGCCGTTGTTTTCGCCCACGTTGAAACAGTTGAAGCCAAGCGCCGCAACAATCGTGAGGAATCCTGGGATTCTGAAGGTCGTCAGAAGCAGAACAAACAACAAAAACAAAACCGCCAGAGCGAAGACTCTAGTTACGAGCCGTCCGCGTCTTTGGATGAAACTGCCAGTGATTCCGATCTGGTACGCGCGGTGAATGATCGTCGTCGCGAGGACTTCGTTGAAGGTGGCAGCCTGACAGTTGTGAAGGTCCTGCCGGACGACAACAGCGGGCTGGAGCATCAAAAATGGGTGGTTCGTCTTTCCAATGGCGAGCTGATGCAGGCTGTGTATAATCTGGATATGTGCCCGCGTGTGCCTTTGAAAGTCGGCGACGTTATCGCCATGGGCGGGCAATTTATCTGGACGAACAAGGGTGGACTGCTTCACTGGCTTCACCACGATCCCCGCGGCAGACGCCCGGACGGATATGTGTACGTGAACGGGCAGTACTACTGTAAGGAGTAGACTTGCAACGACTGAACCTGATTCCATGTGCAGCGCCTTTTTGGGCCGACAGCGGTCACGGTCAGACATTGTGGGCTCACTTTCTAAAGTCTGCAGAGCTTTCGCATTTCGGTAAAAAATTTGAAGTCGATCTTCCTGACGGGGATCGACTTTTTTGTTCCTGGATCGAGGGACACACCAATCTGGTGGTCAGTCTTTTTCATGGTCTTTCCGGGGATGTCACTTCGGACTATATGCAAAGAACCGCGCTGATCTGTCAGCAACTGGGACATACGGTGGTTCTGGTAAACCATCGCGGTGCCGGTGAGGGCGCGCCCTTCGCCAAGCGCCCTTATCATTCCGGCAGCGCCGAGGATGTGTCTGTGGTGCTGGGTCAGCTTCGTCAGATGTTCCCCCATAAAAAGCACATATCGGTCGGATATTCCCTGAGCGGCAATATCATGCTGTGCCTGCTCGGTGGATATGGCGGCAAGAACAAGCCTGATGGAGCGATCACCGTCAATGCACCGTTAAACCTGCAATCCGGTTCTTTGCTTTTGAAGTCGGGCTTTAATCGCGTTTATGACATGCGTTTTGTTTTGCGCCTGCGCAAGCTGGTGGAAGAAAAACACCGCCTGGGTTTGATCACAGAAAAATATGAAATTCCCAAGTGGGCCACGGTGTGGGATATGGATCAGATTTACACGGCTCCGGCGTCGGGCTTTGCCAGTCGCGAGGACTATTATCAGCGCTGTTCATCGATTCAGTATGTTTCAGGCATTGATGTGCCGACCTACACCCTGACTTCTGCGGATGATCCGTTTGTGGATGTTGGTGATTACCTGCGCGCGCCTTTTTCCAAACATGTCCAGTTGCATATTGAAAAGCGCGGTGGCCACATGGGCTACCTGCACCGTCAGTCCTTGCCAGTCGGTGGAACGCGCTGGCTGGATTACTATCTGCACGAGGCCTTAAGAGGTCTTGAAGGCACACTCAATGAAAAGGTTCCAGCGCTGTCTCCAAAGTGAGAACCCTGGCAGCGTCTGTCCTGATTCAAACACCGGAATTTCCAAAACACGAAGCTGCTGACGACGAAGTCCCCCCAGCAGTTGTGGTCCCAGATACCAACCCGTGAATTTACGAGGTTCGGCGGCCAGTTTTTCAATGGCAGTTTTCTTGAACAGCAGAATTTCGCTTAAAGGATCGTTCGGGCCCTGCGGGAATTTTTCACGCAAAATGCGGTTGAATCCGTCCTCCATCTGCTGACGGGGGTGAGGTCCTTTCAGGAAGGGACTGTCTTTTTTCTTGTAGCGATCGCCCCAGCAAAGTTCGAAATTTTCTTCGGTCATCAGATTTTGCAGCAGTTTGAAGTAGTCGCCCAGAGGGGTGTTCATGTCGACAGAGGTGATGGCTGAAAAAGGGGCTTGGCTGCTTTGCAGGCCCCGCCACAAACTGGCCGCACGGCCCAGCTTCTTGGAATTTTGCAGAACGCGCACGGGGCCTTCGGTTGATGGCACCGCGCAGCCTTTTTCTGCCACAACGACCACTTCATAGTTTAATGGAAACTTGGCAAAAAAACCGCGCAAGTCACGCAGGTAGGCCGGAAGCATTTCAGGATGTTCCAAATATACAATCAGTGAGCAGTGCGGGGTTGACACAGAAGATTCCATCTTTACGATAGTTAACAATGAAATCTTTCAAGGTCACGAACTTCTCTCATGCGGCTTTCTGGGCGGGGCTTTTCCTGCTGGCTCTGATCAGCCGTTTTGCTCTTTTGACCAATAAACCCATTCACTTTGATGAAAGCATCAACGGCTGGTTCGTGATGCAGATGTCAAAGCTGGGATACTACAAATACGATCCGAATAACTATCATGGACCGATGTATTTTTATTTGCTGCAGGGCTTTGAAACCCTGTGGGGCCGCAGTCTTGAAACCCTGCGGACGGTGCCAGCCATGTTCAGTGTGCTCAGTGTGGTCATCCTGGCCTGGGGGGCTCTTCGTCCCAAGGCGGTGAACATGGTGATGGCGGTGCTGGTGCTGATCAGTCCGGCGTTTATCTTTTTCGGCCGGTCCGGGATCCACGAAATGCCGTTTGTGTTCTTCCAACTGGTGGCAGGGATGGGAATTTTGCGCTGGATCGGCCGTCAGGATGAAAAAGCTTTGGGGCTTTTTCTGATCGGATTGTGGGGCATGATGGCGTTGAAAGAAACCTTCGTGATCACGATGTTTGCGTGGGTGGTCGCTTTTTTGACTCTGGGCTGGAGTCATCTTCGCACGATGTTTTCCCCGGAAACCATCCGTCTGGCGTGGAGCGGTCGGTTGACTGTGCTGACGGTGTTGCTGCTTTTGATCTTCCTGCAGTTGTTCACCGGCTTTTACCAGAATCTTTCGGGCATTGTTGATTTCTTTAAAGCCGTGCTGCCGTGGCTGAAAACCGGAGTGCATGGGCACGGTCATGAAAAGAGCGTGTGGTACTGGTTGCAGGTGCTGTACACGGCCGAGCCTTTGGTTTTGTTCGGAGGCGTGCTCGCGGTTGCCGGTGTTTTCTCTAAACGCAAAGAGCTGCGTGCGGTCAGTGTGTTTTCGTTGGTGCAACTGGCGGTGTATTCGCTGATTCCCTACAAGACCGTGTGGTGTGTGCTGTCGCTGGTGTGGGGCTTTTACTTTGTGCTGGCCATGACCCTGGTGAATGCTTTCGAATCCCGCTTTCTGGGGCGTCACGTGCTGGCCGGGGTGGCTTTGATTTTGGCGGCCCTGGGACTTCGCAGTGCCTGGATATCTGTGTACCAAAGACCGATCGATTTGACGCATCCTTATGTTTATGTCAATTCCACCTATGAGCTGGTGCAGGTATCAGACCTGATCACCGGAAATATCCTGAAAAAACCTTCGTTGGCCCAACAAAGAATGCAAGTCGGCATGAAAGAACAGTGGCCATGGCCGTGGCTTCTGCGTTATTCAAATAATCTTTCTTATGAGCTTTGCAGCAAGCGCATTCTGGAGGACGCAGCCGTCTATTTCTGTGATTACAATGTGGGCGAATATGTTGAGCGTCTGCTGAATGAGCCGTACTGGAAGCTGGAAGTGGTCTTCCGTCAGTCGCGGGAGCCTTCTTTGATTTACCTGCGCAAGGCTGATTTTGATTTGAGTGATTACAAGGGGCCCAAGCACATCGTGGGGCCTGAGTTGGAGGAGTCTCCGTGAAGAATATGATCATGGCCGGTGGCCTTCTTGTGGGAAGTGTTGCTTTTGCCCAGGTGCAAAAGGTGGATGTAAAAAAAGAACTGCCGAAAGCTCCGGTGGTGGATCTTTACCGCATTGCCGACACCAAAAAAACAGCAAAGCTTTCGCCCTTGTCTCAGTTGAAGGATTATGAAATTCATTTGAAGTGGGCCGAGTGCGCGCGTTTGGCGCCTCAGGTTTTCACAGCCAACAAAGACCTGCGTGGCTGGGTAGGGGTAACCTTGCTGCACTGCCTGGATGAGTCCCAGAAGAAAGTGAAGGACCGCGCGGCCGTGGATCGTGCTTTGACCACGATGGAGTCGCACAAGGATCTTTTCCGCAATGGACCGTGGTCTGCAAATCTTGAAAAGTACTATCTGGATTTCAAGATGGTGCAACTGGAAGATCAGGTGACCCGCAAGAACAAAAAGGCGGCTGTCGGTATTGATGCCTTGTTGTCCGGCGCGGCTGTGCTGAATCGTGAACAGAAATCCAAGGCTTATCAGTTGCTGGGTGATCTGGCGATGCTTGATAACAACTACAACGAAGCGCAGTTCTTCTTTGAGCAGGCACAGGATCAGAAAGACTCCAAATATCTTCAGGAAAAACTGGATTTCATCGCGAAGACCAAAACAACGGTGATGCCTCCGGCAAAAACCGCGACCGCCGCGCCAGAAATGGCGGGGGATGAGGCGAAGATTGAAGAGCGCATCAAGCTTGCGCAAAAGCAGAACGATCCGATCGCCGCTCTTAAAGACAGCGTGCAGATTCTGAACGAATACCCGGGCAGTCGGGCTGCCCGTCGCCTGAAAGACAAGCCGCTGGAAATTTACAATTCCCTGAGCGAAAAACTGGTCAAGGTCAAAGCATTGAATGAAATGGAAGAAGCTGACACCACACGGTTAATGGAGTGGGCGCACAACATGCATCGTCGGGCGGATTATTCCGGTTCTCTGTCGTTGGCGATGAAGGCTTTGGATAAGAGTCCCCAGGCGCCTTCCACGACCTCGGCACTTTGGATTGCCAGTCGTTCCGCGCATTTCCTGGGTCAGTACGACAAGGCTTTGGAACTTTATAAAAAGCTTTACACCTATCATCTGGGTTCGGATGAAGCCGCCGAAGCCTTGTTCCGCGCAAGTCTGATTTATTTCCGCAAACAGGACTATACAAGCTCTTCGGCCTTGCTGGAGCGTCTGTTGCAGCAGGGACGGGATCGTTATGATCTGAACGGGCAGTACTGGCTTGTGCGCTCTTTGCAGGAAAGCAAGTCCGAGCGGGCGACGCAAGCGGCGGCCGATCTGATCGAACGCTATCCGTTTTCTTATTATGGGCTTCGTCTTCGCGCAGAATCACAAAAGGGCAAGCTGTCCTGGCCGGATAACAAAGACAAGGCACCCGCATTGGGGAATGAATTCTTTGTTGTGGGTGCACAAAAAAGTGCGTGGCACCGGTTCAAGATTTTGTCTGAAGCCGGTTGGGTGAGCGAGGCGCAGGAGGAATTGTCTTCCGTGCCATTCCTGAAAGATGCCACGCTCAAAGTTCAGTTGGCAGAAAAGCTGGTGGAGCGTCATCAGTACGTGACCGCCATTCGCTGGATCAATGAGGCCCTGGAAGCGGATCCGCGTCTGCGTCGCGAGCAGTTTGTGAAGATCGGCTACCCAGAAGCCTTTGCCAGCTTGTATCAGGTTGAGGCGGACCGTTACGGAGTCGACGCGGTTTTGTTTAAAAGTCTGACTCGTCAGGAAAGTGCCTTCAACCTGAAAGCGGTGTCCACTTCAAATGCCCTGGGGCTGATGCAGATGATTCCGCCGACCGCTCAAGAAGTGTCCAAGAAACTGGGCATGAAGGTGGAGCTTCCCGATGATATGTTCCGTCCCGAAGTGAACATCCCGATGGGGTCTTACTATGTCTCCCAGATGTTAGACCAGTTCCAGGGAAGCGTTCCTTTCGCTCTGGCGGCTTATAACGCAGGACCCTATCGCATGAAGCTGTGGATCGACGCAAGAGCTGAGGTCAGCGAACTACTTGCCAAACCCAGCTCCGCACCAGTGGATGAACTGTGGTTTGATGAGCTTCCCTGGACGGAAACAAGCTTTTACGTGAAGGCCATTCTTCGCAACGTCCTGCTGTATCGACTGTCAGAGAAGGGCAATTACGAGGTAAATCCCGTCTTATGGCAGGATTTGCTCAACAAAAAGGCAAAATAAGGGCGATGTTTGATTGAAAAATCCCTCTGAGTTTTGTAGCCTGAAAACTCAGTCGGAGGACTCATGAGGAGACTTTTAACATTGAGTTTGGTCCTGGCCTTTGTGTCAGGTTGTGCTCATAAGGATTTGGGCACGAAAGCTGGCAGAACAGCGACCAACAGTGAAGGGGATTTGAAGGACATTGGCTCGTTCCGTTTGTCTGACCCCGAAGGCCCCAAGGTGGTGGATCAGGAATTGGAATCCATCCCTACTGAAGTTAACCCCCTAGTTGAAAAATGGATTGCCTACTTCCAGGGTCGCGGTCGCCCGCACATGGAACGTTATCTGGCTCGTTCCACTCGTTACGAAAAACTGATGAAGAAGGTTTTGCGTGACAACGGACTTCCTGAAGATCTGTTTTACATCGCTTTGATCGAATCCGGATTCAGTTCGCGCGCGACCTCTCACGCTTCGGCGGTGGGGTACTGGCAGTTCATCCGTGGTACGGGCAAACGTTATGGTCTGGACATCAACGCCTTCGTGGATGAGCGTCGCGACCCGGTCTTTGCAACTCAGGCTGCGGCCGAGTACTTCAAAGGTCTTTATAGCGTGTTCGGTTCCTGGTATCTGGCGATGGCTTCCTACAACGTGGGTGAAAATCGCGTGAAGCGTGAAGTGATGAATCACTACACCCGTGACTTCTGGGAGCTGGCTCGTAAAAAACGTCTGCCAGCAGAAACCATCAACTACGTGCCAAAATTCATCGCGGCTAAAATGATCGGTAAAGATCCGGCGAAGTACGGATTCGATGACATCGATTATCTTCCACCGATCGAGTTTGATCACATCACCGTTTCCCAGCCAGTGAACTTGCGTCAGATGGCCGAGAAAATGAACCTGAACTATGAGGACTTCAAAGCGTTGAATCCCAAGTTTAAAGGTGAAGTGGCGATCCTGAAGGGCAGTGACCTGATTCTGCGTATACCTCCGGGCACGACAGAGCAATCCAAAGTGGCTGCGGCAGAAAGTTTTGTTTCCCGCGTGCAGTTCGTGGCCGACACTGGCGACACTCAGACCTACCGCATTCGTCATGGCGACACCCTGAGCACCGTGGCTCGTCGTTATCGCACGACCGTGGCATTCCTGCGTGATCTGAATGATCTGCCTCGTCGCAAGCCCTTGAAAGTGGGCATGCGCATCCAGGTTCCGGATCGCACGCCGCTGAAGGATCGTTCCCAGTCTCGTTCTATGGTGGCAAAGAAATCTGATGCTCCTAAGAACACGGTGACAATCAGCAGTGATGGTCGTTACTACATCGTTCAGTCCGGGGACTCTTTGTTCACGATTGCGCGTAAGTATGCCACCAGCGTTTCTGAGCTTCAGCGTATGAACAACATCAAACGTGGTCGCACATTGAAAGTGGGCATGAAACTGAAAGTCCCAACTCCAGGCAGCTCGTCTGCACGTGAAGTGGCTACTGAAGTTGCTCAAAGTAAAAAAGCGAAATCCAAAGTTCACGTGGTTCGCAGAGGTGAAAACCTTTCTGTGATCGCGGCGAAATACAATGTGGCTGTTTCTGACATCAAAGAAAAAAACAAAATCCGCAACCCGGCTTCACTGGTTGTGGGCGCGCGCATTGTGATCCCGACTGAAGTGAACCAATAAGACTTTTCTCGCAATAGTCTTTAAGTCGACCCCAAAATCACGACTGGTAGTAAGCCGGTCTCAGGTTTTGGGGTCTTTTTTTTATCTTTTCTCAGGTTCTATTGTGACATCCTGTCGCCTTCCTCGAACCTTATCTTAGTGTAATGAAGTTTCCTGTTTTGTGGGCCGAAGAACGCTGCACTTATATTAAAGGGAGCGTTCATGAAACAACTGAGTCTAAGTCAGAAAATGAGTCTCATCGTAGCCATCCTGTGCGCCGGTATTGTGGGTGTTGCCGGTGTCGGACTGTACAATTTAAACCGCGTGGGGGCCGTGGTTAGCAATGTCACCGATGTCCAGTTTAAGAGCGTTGTAGAAGCCCTGAATCTGAAAGATGCCTTCCATGGGCAGATGATCTATGAAAGAAACTATGTGCTTTTCTATAACAACCCGGAAAAGCGCGCCAACAACTCGGCTCAGATCAAAAAACTTGATACAGAGATCCGCGCCATTGTCGAAGGGCGTATAAAGCTGGCAGATACCAATGAAAAAAACAGTCTGGAAAAGTTTCTGGTCACCTACAATCGCTGGGTTGAAAACGATCTGGAAATTCAAAAGATCATGGCCGATGCTGACGGTCATCAAAAAGCACTGGGCCTGATTTCTTCAGTGGGGCGTGACACCCGTCTGGAAGGTGACAAGGCTTTGGATGAAATTCTGACCCATCATCAGGCCCTGCTGGAGCAGCAGAAAAAACAATCAGCAGATGCAATCTCCAGCACCTTCCAGATTCTGATCTGGACAGGAAGTGCGGTGATCATGCTGGGCGTGCTGCTGGCGGCTATGACTTTGCGAAAAATGTCGGCGGCAATCAGCAATGTTCTTAGAAACCTAGGTGAAAATGCCTTCCAGGTGAATCACACGGCAACCCAGATTGCGACGGCGTCACAGGGCCTTTCTCAAAGTGCCACCGAACAGGCTTCCTCTTTGGAAGAAACGGTGGCAACCATCGAGGAATTGACTGCCATGGTGCGCATCAATGCTGAAAATGCGGCCTCGGCCACGGATCTGGCAGAAGGCACCCGTCGAAGTGCTGAAGATGGTGAAAAGAAAATTCAGGGTTTGCTGGAGGCCATGAAGGTCATCGATCAGGATTCTAAAAAAATCCAGGAGATCACAAGTGTGGTTGATGATTTGGCCTTCCAGACAAATTTGCTGGCGCTGAATGCGGCGGTCGAGGCGGCTCGTGCGGGCGAGCAGGGAAAGGGGTTTGCAGTGGTGGCCGAAGCCGTGCGAACTCTGGCCTTGAAAAGCAGTGATGCTGCCAAGGACATCTCCAATCTGATCAATTCCAGTGTCGAGCGTATTCAGGCCGGTTTTGAAAGAGCCAATGAAAGTGTCGAGTCTTTGACTGAAATTGTGGGGTCGGTGAAAAAGGTCTCCAGCCTGAACTCTGAAATTGCCAGCGCCACCAGCGAGCAGTCCAATGGCATCACACAAATCGGCAAGGCGATGAATCAGCTCGACACGGTCACGCAGGAAAATGCGGCAGCTTCCGAGCAGGCGGCGGCGTCTTCGCAGGAATTGGCCGGGCAGGCGACGGTCTTGAACAAAGTCGTTGAAGAACTGCGTGTGGCGATCAAAGGCAGTGCTTCGGCCTAGAAGCCCTGCTGTCCCAAGGACTTCACAAAAAGCCGGGCGGGTTTTGCCAATT
Source organism: Bdellovibrio sp. BIS2 (assembly GCF_055398295.1). Taxonomy (NCBI): domain Bacteria; kingdom Pseudomonadati; phylum Bdellovibrionota; class Bdellovibrionia; order Bdellovibrionales; family Pseudobdellovibrionaceae; genus Bdellovibrio; species Bdellovibrio sp. BIS2. Next base: position 1,064,012 of record NZ_AP035879.1, read on the forward strand.
GGTGCTCGCCCAGGTGAATCAGGTAAATCTTGTAGCGGATCTTACTGGCCCAGTGGTTTTGTTCCTCGGCGGCTTTGAGGCCGCTTTGGTTTTCAGCGATAAAGTCCGGAACAAAGCCCACTCCCATTCCCAAAAGACTCATCTGACTGATAACTTCCCAGTTTTCAACCGTCAGGGCCGCGCGGGCATCCGTCCCGGTCTGGCGACGCCAGGCTTTTTGCAGCTCAGTCCAGCCGGGGCTTTCCTGAGTCGCCAGAAAGCGGGGAGCTGAGGGCCATTGTGAACCCGTGCGGATCACACAGGTGAACCCACCCTCGCCCAGCAGGCGATGTTCAAACCCGGGCAGGCGATTTTCTTCGATAACAATCCCGAAATCCGCTTTGCCGCTGCGAACCAGTTCGGCGATCTCTGGAACGGTGCCAAAGTGAAGCTGCGGTTGCACCTCGCTGTGGGCTTTCATAAAGTCCTTCAGGCGGGGAGGCAGCAGATAGTGAGCGACCGCGCTGGAGGTCGCAATGCTCAAAGCGCCTGTAACAATTTCAGAGCGTCCTTTGAGCTCGGCTTTTAGATCTTCAAGCTGGCTTAAAATTCCGCGGGATCTCTCCAGCAGAAGGCGGCCTTCCTCGGTCAGTTTGAAGCGGTTTTTGGTGTGCAGCAGAAGCTCGCAGCCCAAGGTTTCCTCCAGCTTGCGTATAGCCTGGCTAATGGCCGGCTGACTGACATTCAGGGCCTTGGCGGCAGCGGCCAGGCTTTGCATTTCGGCGGCTTTTGAAAAATATTTCAAATGATAAATATTCGGCTCTGACATAATAACAATATCTTATTATTATATTCATAATTATTCAATTTCGATTATGACGCTTGTGCATTATAAGGGCCTCAAGAGAGGTTCTTATGACTAAAGCGATTCTGTCCCTGTTTGTGATCTTGTCTTCTTCTGTGTCCTTTGCGGCTCCAAGCTGTGTGCTTGAAACCAAAAACACCCTGCGCTCTGAAGAGCTGGTTTTGGAAGTGAAAGAAAATACAGACCTGGCGGCTTATGTACTGCGCACTCAGGAAAGCGGCTTCAATGTGTCTGTGGTTCTGGTTGATGGCCGTTACATCGCCAATATCGTTAAAGGCGACAGCTCTGCAAACACCGTGATTGAAGGCGATCTGGAGCTTTCTTTGAAAAAGGGCAGTGAGCGTCTGACAGTGTCCTGCCCGGCGAACTAATTGTTTTGAATTGTCATCAGCAGGACGGCCTTTTTGATCTTTTTGATCGAGGCGTTCTGGTCTGGTGTTGCGGTGGCGTCGCGGATTTCCCAGCGGCGTCCCTGGTAAAGGTAGTACAGATAATCCTGCAGATTTTCTTCAACGATGGCCGGGTGCTGCCAAGCCACATTGCGCAGGTCTTTTAATAGATCCGCACTGAAAGCCAGGGTCGCAATGGCTGCGGATCTTGGGTCTTTCAGGTCACTTTTTTCCATTTTATATTTATCAATAATCACCTGCGGGATGCGTTTGATCTGCGTTGGACCGCGACTGTTTTCATCGGTGTCCAAGCCATTTCCCTTAAGCAGCGCAATCACCACAGGGGCGAATTCTTTCAGTCGGTATTTCCAGTTTTTGCCATAGTTGGTTTCCGGTGACATCACCCCAAAGGCGAATTCCGCCAGCATATTGTATTCGTCGTCCTCGATACTTAATAGTCCCATCAAAGTGGTTTTTTCGTCCTGCAACGCCTGAGCATAGCTTTGAGCGAAACTGTCCTGCAAATCCACTTTGATCTGTACTGTCTTAAAGGTGCGGTTCAGCGGACTGTAGTTGTAGGCCATACGGTTACGGAAGACTTTCGCGGCACCAAAGGTCAGGCGGTGATTGCGAATGCGGAAGCGGTGGTCCGCCGTTTCCGGAAGGACATAAACCACCATATCGCGGGAAAGGGAGGCGTTGGTTTTAAATGCCGCCCGGATTTGCAGGTCGCGTTCGGCTTGCAGGAACACGAAGCCATTTTGTTGAGCTGTAAAGTTATAAATCCCAGCGCCGCCGGAATTCAGTTCATCACCGGGATAGGCTTCAATTGAATTGCGAGACAGTTCCTGACCGTCCGCGCGGAAGAACTGGATCAGCTTTTCTTTTTTGTTAACAACCGCAAACGGAGCATCGCCATATTGACTGTGGAAGAAGCGGATGACTTCCAGATTGTCCTTGCGGTTGATGTCGTGCCTTTTGCTGATGTAAGTGCGGAAGTTTTCGTTGGCATAGGCTTTCAAGGCAACGGTGCGGGCTTCCCCCAGACGCAGTGTTTGCTCTGGCAGATGCAGAGCCGGGATATCGACAAGAACACCCTGATTCAGGAACACTTTGCCGCCGTTCATGCGAAGGGCTTGTTTGTTTCTAAGCGTCAGCCAGAAATCTTCACGCAGTTTCTTTTGCAGAGTTTCTTGAGTGATATTTACGCAGTCTTTACCCAGAGCACGCAGGCTCACCGTGTATTCGGCCACGGTCAGATGGCGGCGTTTATCCAGTGCTCCAGACAGTTGCGCCAGTTGACGGGTCAGTGAAAGGTTTTCTGGGGCAGGCCAGTTCTGGCTCAGCCACAAGGCTTCAACTTCGGCGGTGCTCAGATGAATTTCCCCCATATGACGGGCTAATGCCGCCACCAAGGCCACATAGGCATTGGGCAGTCGTTGGGAGGACTTGAAGTAATCCGCTTTTTTGATGATTTGCAGGAAGGAATCATAGGACTCGATTTGCGCAAAGCGGGCGTATTCAGCTTTGAAGCTTTCAGTTTGTTCCTTGGTCAGGCGCAAAGACAGGGTGTGGGCATAGGACTCGACAGTGTTTAAATTTTCAAGGCTGAGGCGCTGAGCCAGCTTCAGGAAGGCTCTTTGATAGAGAGTTCCTGTCAGTTGGGGATGAAGAATTTCTTCATCTTGAATGTCTCGAATTGAGACTAGTGGCTTTGCACAAACGTCGGCCGCCGCCCAGGTGTAAGCGGGGAAAAGCACTAGCAGACTGAATAGGAAGCCAAAATAGCGACGCATGGGCATTTACACAGCAAATCCATGGCCACTCTGAACTGAAAGCAGCAGCTTCTGGGATGTCTTGGGGTGTTTAAGGACTGAACAGGAGCCTTTACGGGGCTCCTGAAGATTACTTGCGGCAGACTTTGGCTTTCGGGTTCACTTCGCAGACGGCATCTTTCAAAGCCTTGTTCTGTTCTTCCAAAGACTGAACCTTGTGAATCAGAACGGCATTGTTTTCTTTGAGTGAGGCAATCTCACGATCCTGTTTTTTGTTTTCAGAAATCACGATCTGATAAAGCTCTTTAATGGAGTTGATCACCGGTGCCACCAGTTTCTGGTAGGCCACAGATTTGGAACCATCTTTGTCGGTACGAACGGCTTCAGGGAATACTTTTTCAACTTCCTGGGCGATCAGACCGATTTGCTTTTCTTTGTTAACCGGATCTTTCCAGTAGTAGGTGTAACCAGTCAGACCCAGGATTTTTTCCAAACTGTCTGGCAGGATCTGGATGTCACGTTTCAGGCGGGCATCAGAAGCTTCTGTCAAAGTTCCGGCAATCCACATGTTGCCTGTATAGTCGACGTAGAGTTTCTGAGTACAAGTACCACCCGGGCAGTGATAGAACTGCGCGATGTGAGAAGCACTGTTGGTGTGGTGAATGGTCAATCCACGCTTGGTCGCGTGGCTGTTATTCACATTCAGAGCCGAGTCTGAACGTGACAAGAACTCTAGGTAAGAAGAACCATCGTGGATGTATCCCGTACCGCTGACATGCAAAGGATAGCTTGGATTGTTGGTGCCGATACCGACGTTACCCGTATTTGAGATGCGCATGCGTTCGCTCACAGTGATAGCATTTCCCGCCGTCACCGTCTGAAGGTCGGAAGTGTAGAAACGAATCCCGTCGAAACCACCTGCATTGATAGCCGCCCGATAGAGGTTTGCGCCGGAGGACGAGGAAACAAAGCTTCCCACAGCTCCTGCCGCAGAAACGCCGTAACCTATCACAGGAGATCCACTGGAATACTCTGTACCGATTGTCGTCAGATTTCCGCTGGAGTAGTTGTCCACCAGTATCAGACTTCCGGATGTCGCTGTGGCGCTGCCGGCTTTGATCGTTCCGCCGCTCACGTCCAGCTTTTGGGCCGGATTCGTCACACCGATGCCCACATTTCCGACGTTGGAAATACGCATGCGCTCGGCGCGTGTTCCGCCTGTTGCAAAAATAATTGGGCTGTTTCCGACAGACATACCCATGCCGTTGGCAGGAATTCCGTTGACGGCAGAGCCCGAGAAATTCACCCCGATCCACAAACCACCGAAGCTGGAGTTCAGAAGATCCAGAGACGTCACCGAAGAACCGCTGACGGCGATTCCATTCGTCGCGTCCGTGTTGTTACCCACATGCAGTTTATAACTTGGACTGGTCTGTCCAATACCAACATTCCCATTGGAGTGAAGACGCATGCGTTCTGAACGGGAAGCTGCGCCGTTGATGGTGGTTTCAAAGATCATGTAAGAGCCACGAGTCGAAGTCGTGTGGTTTTGACCGGCACTGACTTCGATGGCCGAGTTTGTAGTTCCTGTACTTGTTCCATCGTGGGCGCGGAAATAGAATCCACCCAAGGTGTCACCCGAGGTCACAGCGGAATTTGAAGCGAGTGTGCCACGCGTGCGGGTCATCATCATCGCAGAACCATCATACTGACCATCGGAGGAATGCCACAGACGAGCCTGGAAGGCGTCAGAACTTTGGATGTCCAGATTGAAGCTTGGGGAAGTTGTGCCGATACCGACGGCGCCACCATTGGAAATGGTCATACGAGGGGTGCCGTTGGTTTCAAAGTTCAATCCATAGTTGTCGTTGGTTCCCAAGGTCGCCGCAGCACCAAAGCTGTTGCCGCCGTTGGCAAACAGAGATGTCGCTGAATAGCTTGTACAACCCATCACCCCTGAAGCATTAAAGGTGATGGTCTGACCCACGGCACAGGTGAAGGGGATCACAGCTGTGCCAGTGCCGTTAGAAACCAACAGTCGGTCGGCTGTGATGGAAGTGGCGCCGGTACCACCTTTAGTGACTGGAACCGCAGAAGGGAAGTTCGCCGGATCCGCACTGATCGTACCTGAAGAAACCGCGATACCAGAACCCACTTGAACAACCCCGCGCGCACCCGTTGTTGCCGGGTCCACTGAGATCACCGGAGTCGTCGTTCCTGTCGCCACCTGAACCGGAGCCGTGCCAGAAACACTGGTCACAGTGCCGGTTGTTGGCGTAGCCCATTTCAAACCAGAAGCTTGAGCAGAATCCGCAGTCAGAACCTGACCGTTCGTGCCTGCCGGCAGGCGAACGTCGTTGGTGCCATCGTTACCAAGAACATCCCCTTTGGTTGTTAGTGGGGAAAGACCATTGAACGCCGCAATCGCCGTTGTTGCGCCGGTCCCGCCGTTTGCAATTGGCAAAGTTCCAGTCACATCAGAAGCCAGATTGATCGCCGCACCACTGGATGCCGCCGTCAGACGACCTTGAGCATCCACAGTGATGGAAGCGCGAGTGTAAGAACCCGCTGTCACAGCGGTATTAGCTAAAGCAATAGTGCCTGTCGAAGTTATCGGACCACCAGTCAAACCAGTGCCGGTTGCGATGTTCGTCACTGTACCGCCGGAAGATGTATCAGTATCCGTATCGTTCGCACATTCCCAACGATTGTTAGCGGCAACCCATTTCAACACTTGCCCGTCAGTACAAGCAGTGTTGTTCGGACGATAAGTCAGATATTTCCCAGCGCCACTTGTGATGTCTGCCGCATCCAGTACCACAGCACCAGTTCTGCCAGCCACGGTCGTAACTGGGAAGGCAATCGCTGCATTTGAAGCCGCGGTCAGACGGCCCTGAGCATCGACTGTGAAAGTGCCCACGGAAGTCGTGGAACCATATCCGCCGGGCGTTACCGCCGTATTAGCCAAAGAAATCGTACCGGTTGCCGTGATCGGGCCTCCGGAAAGTCCCGTGCCCGTTGCGATGTTCGTCACTGTACCGCCGGAAGATGTGTCAGTATCAGTACCGCACTCCCAACGATTGTTAGCGGCAACCCATTTCAACACCTGGCCATCCGTACAAGCCGTGTTGTTCGGACGATAGACAAAGTATTTACCAGCACCATTGCCGACGTCACCCACATCCAAAGTCACGGCACCAGTGCGACCAGCAACTGTTGTTACAGGAAAAGCGATGGCCGCATTCGAAGCGGCAGTCAGACGACCTTGGGCATCGACAGTGAAAGTGCCCACCGCTGTGGTGGAACCATAAACCGCCGGAGTCACCGTCGTGTTTGCCAAGGAAATTGTACCTGTGTTTGTGATTGGACCACCAGTCAAACCAGTGCCGGTTGCGATGTTCGTCACTGTACCGCCGGAAGACGTGTCGGTATCCGTATCGTTCGCACACTCCCAACGACTGTTAGCAGCAACCCATTTCAACACCTGCCCGTCAGTACAAGCAGTGTTGTTCGGACGATAAGTCAGATATTTGCCAGCGCCGCTGGTGATATCGGCGGCATCCAGTACCACAGCACCAGTTCTGCCAGCCACGGTCGTAACTGGGAAGGCAATCGCCGCATTTGAAGCCGCGGTCAGACGCCCTTGAGCATCCACGGTGAAGGTGCCCACGGAGGTAGTGGAGCCATAAGCTGCCGGAGTTACCGCTGTGTTCGCCAAAGAAATAGTTCCGGTGGAAGTGATCGGACCACCAGACAAACCGGTGCCCGTCGCAATATTTGTAATAGTCCCGCCAGAGTTGGCGTCATTGTCGGCTGCGGGAGCCCACTTGGTGCCGTCGTACTTCAAAACCTGACCAGCAACCAGACCCGTGGTATCAACAGTCACACCTTTGATTTTATTGACTGAAGAAGCACCGATCGTGCCTCCAACGTCACCCGCCAGGGATACGTTGATTGGCTGACAGTTAAAGCCGCCTACGGCATTCCAGTACATCGTTTCATGCGCCGCACAGCCGGCATTGGCAACCGCCGCGCTGAACTCCGCATCTGTCATATAAGAACTTAATGTCGCCGACAGACCCGAGACATCGCTTTGTGCAATGGCCGAAGGTGTCCACGCCGTGCCATTGAATTTCAGGAAGTTGCCATTGGCCGGAGCCGCATTGGAAACAGCCGTGCCCTGAAGTTTTGCGACAGAAGGATTCGGATAAGTTCCATCCAGATCGCCCGCCGCTGCGCCCGTTGGAACACGAGCATCACTGAAGCGGGCATCATTTCCGGCAGCCACTGTGCCAGCGGAAGTCCCCACATTCAAGGTCAGCGCCGGCGTGGAAGTGCTGTTAACAATCGTAATATAAGAATTGGAAGAAGTGACATCCGTCACTGTACCGCCATTGGCGCCGCTAATTCCGGCACATGTGAGCGCAGTTCCATTCCAAGTCAGGAAGGTTCCGCCAGCACACGTCGGCAGGCCCGCTTTTAACATGAAGTCATCGACAACTTTGTCGCCCAGGGACTCTGCAGACAAAGCATAAGCAGAGAAAGGAACGGAGCGGATTTCATTGGACGGGGAGATGATCTTCCATCCGTTCCCATCATGAAACTGAACTTTCAGCAGGCGTGTATCGCCCGAGGCCGCAGTATAAGTGGAACCACCCGAACAGTTGTGTGCCAGAGAGTTTTTAAATGCGTCCAGCATTTTGAAGGTCGGAGTCGCCGGGAACAGTTTGGTGCCTGAGCCAATCGGAACATCAAAGATACCTTTGGAGTTCACCATATTCACGTCGTCCACCTGCTCGCGGTAAATCACGCAAGAGCCGGTAGGGTTTGTGATTTCAAACAGGAAGCTGACGTGAGCGTACTCCAGTGCGGTTCCGTCGGATTTGATAATCCTTCCCTGATAGGTCAAAGAATTAGGGGAGGCATGGCTGAAAGCAGCCATAAAAAGGAGTGCTAAGAAAGAGGTCAGCGACGTTCCGTTTCTCATGTACTTCTTATCGGTTTTTTGACCAAAAATCGCAGTTTTTTACAATGACGATTCGTTAATATGCGAGAAGTTCTAACAAGAGGTTCCGCGAGTGTTTCAGAGTGAAACAAGAGGGCCAAAGTTTGCAGGGCGTTAGTCGGGGGAAGGTGAGTTTTCTGTTAAAAAGTAAAAAAGAACAATCGATGTTTGACCATTCTCATCATGTTCGATAGTTCCTTCCTATGACCACAATTACGAAGAATCTGACCACCACTCCGAAAGCCCTTCCGCCCTCTGATCAACTTGGATTCGGGCAGCACTTTTCTGACCACATGTTTGTGGCTAAATACACGGAAGGTAAAGGCTGGTCTGAAGCCGGCGTGGTTCCTTACGGGCCGCTTTCCCTGGATCCTGGGGCTTCTGTATTCCATTATGGTCAGGCTTTGTTTGAAGGCATGAAAGCCTTCCGTAAGGAAGACGGCGAAGTGGTCTTCTTCCGTCCGGAGTTCAACTATCACCGCTTGGCTGAAGGCGCGGCTCGCCTGTGTCTGGAAGCTCCGCCGATGGATCTTTTCATGGAAGGTTTGCACCAGGTTGTGGCGGCTGATGAGCGCTGGATTCCGAAGGGGCCTAACACGTCTTTGTATATTCGTCCGACCCTGATTGGTTCGGAGCCGTTCCTGGGGGTTCGTCCTTCTCGTGAAACCATGTTCTTTATTCTGCTTTCCCCGGTGGGTTCTTATTATTCTGAAGGCACCAAGCCGATCAAGATTTGGACCGAGGAAAAGTATCTGCGCGCAGCTCCAGGGGGCCTGGGGGCGGTGAAGGCCGGGGCGAACTATGCTTCCAGTCTGAAAGCCGCCTTGGAAGCCAAGAAAAAGGGCTATGCCCAGGTGTTGTGGCTGGATGTGGAACATCAGGGAATTGAAGAAGTGGGCACGATGAATGTGTTCTTCGTCTTTGATAATGAAATCGTCACTCCGGCATTGAACGGCAGCATTCTGTCCGGTGGGACCCGCGATGCGATTCTGCAGTTGTTGCGCTCCAAGAATCTGCCGGTGGTGGAAAGACGAATCACCATCGCGGAAGTGGTCGACCGTCTGGCAAAAGGTGAACTGAAAGAAGCCTTCGGCACGGGGACGGCGGCGGTTATTTCCCCAGTGGGTGTTTTGCACTATCAGGGGAAAGACTGGACCATCAATAACAACGAAAACGGTCCGTTGAGCACGCAGCTTTACAATGAGATCACGGCGATCCAGCGTGGCGCTCAAGCCGACAGCCTGAACTGGCTTGTTCCTTTGAAAAAATAATTTTTTAGGGATTTTGTCTTAAGAAATTCGTTCGCCAAAAAAAGTGCTAGCGAGGAATCGTCAGTGATAACTCGCTAGCTAAGGGGAATGAAACCAATCCTTGTATGTATTTGTTCCTTCCATATGCACACCTCTGATTCCTCAGGTGACTCATGACCTTTGGCAGCTGGCTGGCGTGGCTTTGCACCGACACCCCTTTAGCTTTGCGTCCCGCCGTTTCCGACGGTTTGCCTTGAGGCAAAGGAAGGATCTATATCCTAACGAGTATAACCCTAGGAACCTCCTTATGAGTTATTCATCAGATCCAACCAGTCCATTCTTCTTTAGAGAGGCATGAACCCAACCTCTGCGTAGTAATCCTGGTGACGCGTCTTCACTTCAGTTCGTCATCGTGATGGTCATGTGCTCTCATCCGTGTCCTCCTTCGCTTGGCCCTACTAGCGTTCACTTACCCGAGGTAAGTCTCCCGAGCCTTGTGGTTTCAACAAAATCAGGATAGCTCGACCAAAGTTTTATTTTCAAGAGCACCCCGTTCGATTCTCAAATTACGTCAGATTTACGTATCAGCGTGGGAAAACAGACGGGGATTTGTTCAGACTTGAAACAAAAAAAAGCCCCTCATCGAGGGGCTTTTTGGAGATTGGAAATTGGAAAATTTGAAATTGGAGACGGAAAATTAATTATACCGGCAGCAATTCGCGAATTTCGTCGGCGATTTTCATGAAGGCTTGCGCTTCGGCGCCGTTGCTGTTGGCTTCAACGATTGGAATTCCGGCTTCGCACGCCAGACCCACAGACGGGTTGAAAGGAATCTCACCCAGTTTGTTGATGCCTTTGGATTGGGCGTAGGAATCGATTTCGCCCTTCGGGAACAACTGCATTTTTTCGCCGTTGGCCGGGTTGATCATATAGGCCATGTTTTCAACCATGCCCAGCAAAGGCACGTTCACACGGGCAAACATGTCGACGGCTTTTTTCACATCCACCAACGCCACGTTCTGTGGAGTGGAAACCATCACTGCACCAGACACTGGAACTTTCTGGGCCAGGGTCAGTTGGATGTCACCTGTGCCCGGAGGCAGGTCCACAACCAGATAGTCCAACTCGCCCCAGTTTACGTCGCGCAGGAATTGGTCCATCGCTTTAAACAACATAGGTCCACGCCAAACGACTGCCGCACCTTCCTCGACCAGGAAGCCAATGCTCATCAGTTTGATGCCGTAGCGGACCACCGGCTCCAGTTGATTGGTGTCCGGATTGATTTGAGGTTTTTGCGCGAGCGTACCCAACATACGAGGAATGCTGGGACCATAGATATCCGCATCCAAAAGGCCGACTTTGCCGCCTTTTCTGCCCAAAGCCATGGCAAGATTCGTTGCCACAGTACTTTTACCCACGCCACCCTTGCCGGAACTTACGGCGATAATATGTTTCACTCCGGGAATCGCGGTCTGCTTTTCAAAAGGATTTGGGGCTGCCATGAATGGGACTCCTTGCTAATTTTGTCCACACAACCAATAATAGAACTTGGATGAATAGCCAAGACTTTTTGACATTGAACCTAGTGGGAGCGGGGGCTTTCATTGCCTGGTATCTTCTTTCTCGAGGAGGCAGCCGTCGGCCGACGCAGCTGAACTTGAATGCGAAGGACAGCGCTCCCCCTCTGATGGAGGCAGCTCCCCCTGAAAAGGCGGGTCTTGAGCCTTTGCGTCGTCAGGCTGCAGCGCCTCAGGTTCATCCTGATCTATCTGGCGCTAAAACCAAGTCTTTGAATGTGATGTTTAATTACAACGGGCACAGTTGGGATGCGTACGAGGTTTTGGGCGTTCCGGCCGGAGCGTCGCTGAAGCTGGTCACTGAAGCCTATCAGACTGCAATTCGCCGCAGCGACAAAGAATCCCTGGAGTTTCTGGAGACGGCTTACAAAGCCATTCTAAATAAATCCGCCTAGGCCACTTACTATCGTCGGTACGGCATGTAGCGCGGAGTTGAGACGAAATTCCCATCCCATTTGTTTTTTGAGCACCACAGATTCGCCGACGAATTCATTGCGCAGTATAGACCACCTTCACCGTGACCTTTGATGCTGGTGAAGTTCTGGCTTGAAGCAATCGCCAGCGGAGCCAGGTCAAATCGGGCGGCGGGCCAATAATGCAATTTTCCACTGGTGGTCAGTCCTAGGGCCGAATTGCTGCCGACCTGAATATCCAAATAGGATTCGCTGCCGTTGACCACAGTCGGAGAGGTGACCGTCAAGTTGCCGGTATAATCACCCCAGTAGCCCCAGCATTTCAAAACCTGTCCGCTGGTGATGGCGCAAACCGCGTTGGTCCCTACACTCAGCTTCGTGAAATTTTCAGTTGAGTCGACGGTGTAAGGGACGCTGGTATTGGTGGTCGTGCCATTTCCGACCTTACCCTGGTTGTTGGCCCCCCAGCATTTCAGCTTATCCGCAGAAGTCAGTCCACAGATATGCGAATAAGAGACAGCAATCGATTTATAAAGAGTCCCGCCATCCAGAACAGTCGGCGTGGTGCGCGAGACCCCGCCCAGATGGCCTTTGCCGTCGTCATAGCCGTAGCACTTGATCTGATCGCCTGTCGTGATGGCGCAGGCCAGACTGCTGGCAACAACCAAAGAGTCAGTTCTGTAGGATGTGCCCGCATCCACCATTGTCGGAGTTCGACTAGGGCAGTTTGATTCTGCTCCCCAGGCATACAGCTTTCCAGCAGTGGAAAGACCGTAGCCGCAATAGAAAGTTTCCCGGGCCGTCATGGCAAAGCTCACGGAAGGAGCCACCACCGACATGTATTGAACGGAAGAATCCATGGATTCATTCCCCACGGCACCGAAGCCATTGGCACCGGCACACATCATGCGTCCGCTGCCATTGATGACACAGCTGCCGTTGTTGGAAGGGGAGGCCTTTCCGCCGGTAAAGTCGGAGCCATTATCCACAACGGCCGGTGTGGAAACTGTGTACCCGGATCCCGCATAGCTTCCCACGCACACGGCCTGGCCATTGCTTTTGATCGCACAGGCTCCGGCAGAGCCCACACCATAGTGGGCAATCGTTGTATTTGGATCCAGGGGAACCATGTCAAAGACCGGCACAGGTTCAAACCAGTTGTTGTAGTTGTCCCCCATGCAGACAATTTGTCCGTCAGTGGAAATTCCGCAAGCGCCGTATGATGCCATGGATATTTGTGTGTATTTGATACCATCGTTGACCAGCGTGGGTGTGGTCAGAACCGTGACTTGTTCCGAGCTGACGGTGCCTCGCACTTCACCCCAGCATTTCAAATCATTGGCGGCAGTGATCGCACAGCGATAGCCGCTTTCATCCGAGACAGCAAGATAGTCGGTGGCGGCATCAATGGTTGTGCGGCTGACGACCGGATTGGTTCCCGTCATGGCGCCAACTACCGAGTTTCCATTCCAGCCCCAGCATTTCAGCTTTTGCCCCGTCGTCACACCGCAAATAGTCGAGCCGCCGGCGACTGAAACATAGCTTGTGCCAGCGTCCACAACTGTTGGCGAAAGCACATTGGTTGTGCTGCCGGGAACGATTTGCTGTTGACTGTTTCCACCCCAGCACTTCAGCACCTGCGTATCCGTGATCCCGCACGCGGTGGAGGATTTTCTGTGAATACTTGTGTAGGTGACGGTTCCATCTATCACGACCGGGGTATTCCGGTCGGTTGTCGTTCCGTCGCCGATACTTCCGGAATTGTTGCGGCCCCAGCATTTGACTTTACCCAACTCGGTCAAGGCACAGGCGCCCATAGAAGCCGTGGAAACTTGGATATAATTTTCGCTGCTATCGATGTCGACTGGGCTGGTCTGTTCGATGTTGTTACCGTTACCCAGCTGCCCATAATTGTTGTACCCCCAGCATTTGAGTTTTTTTGCTGTGGTGATGGCACAGAAGTATTGGTCAGTGATGGAAACATCCAGTACGGTGAAGCCCGCCAGAGGCTCCACCCGGGTGCTGACGCGGTTTTTGTGGCCGATGCCCAGCTGACCATAGTAGTTGTCGCCCCAGCAGAACATTCGTCCGTCAGAATAAATGGCACATTGATTGTAACGAGCAGAAACAATTTTGGTCGCCGTTGTGAAGACTGAATCGTCGTCCTTGATCAGATGATAGACCAAACTTGTGGTGCCGATGCGGACCGCCGCTTGGTCAGTGTGACTGATAAAGATTCTGAGATTGCGATCATTTTCAGTCAGACCATTATCGAAAGTGTCATAAGAAATGGATGCTGACAGGGAACCTGCCGGGATGGTGACGAATCCGGGCGCAAGATTGTGGTCGACCATATAGATCTGATCGCCAAAATAATTATAGTAAACTTTCACATCGTAAGTTTTGGTGCCAGACAGTGTAAAGGTCACTGTGTTGTTGGTGGATCCTTCGGTAATGGAAATATTTTTCGAGGTGATCGAAGCCACAACCTCAGAATCTTTTGTCCAGCTGACATTGGTTGCAGAGGCAAAATCCTGCCAAAGTCCGTTCACACCACTTTTTCCGATGGCACAGACGGTGACATTGCCGTTTGAAAGGGCGGACAGATCCAGAGTGCGACTGGCGGGAGCAGCAGCTTCGGCGGTATAGCCGGTGGAGGATGAACAATCCACAGAAGTCCCGAATTTATATCGGAAAGCACTGACATTGGTCCCACCGAAATTCAGACTCACCGAGGTCATTACACTGATGCCCGAAGGCGCGCCTGTGATCTGAATAGTGGGCGGTGCGGTGGACAAAGTGTAGTTCGTGGTTTTGGTTTCCTGAATGATCGCATTATGAATTAAATGCGCTGTGAATGTGATGGCGGCTCCGTCGGCTCCGGGAACACTGAAGGTCGAAGACCACACGCCACCAGTACAGGTGGTTGAAGCCGTGATGGGACTTGTGATGCTGATGGTGGCTCCTTCGACATTACAGGTGCCACTGAACTGTGTGTTGGGTCCAATAGTGGTTCCACTGGTCGGCGATTGAATTGAAAGTGTGCGGGTGATGGTGAAGGTCTTGCTGTCACTCGCCAAATTGACAGTACTGTCTTTGAGTGTTGCCGTGATATTCAAAGGTGAATTGTTGGCCAGCGCGGAAGTATCCAAGGTGTAGTACCACTCTTGATCCACGGTGCAATTGGTGGTCGCGCTGAGGGTTCCACTGATTTGAACTTGCTTGTTCGGGACAGAGCAATAGCCCCCCAGCTCCATCGAGTTGCCGATTTTGTCGGTAGTGGCAGGATAGTCAATGAAGATTTCGGGAACTTCCAAAGTCACCGTTGCATCGGAGCAAAAGGTTTCGCTGCTAAATGGATCGCGGAATTTAACATAGAGCTCTTTGGGACCCGAGGTGGTGTCAGAGAATGTCCAGTTTGTGTTAGCGGCAAAAGCCGTCCAACTTCCTCCGTTGGCACAGGTGGGATCTTCGGTCAGATAGGTCTGGCTCATGGATGCCGGGGCATTGAGTGTCACACTGACAGTCGCACTGACAGCGATCGGGTCACCGCCGTTCAAGGTCATGACAGGCGGGATGGCCAGAGCCGCGCTGGCTGTTTCCCAACGAAGATTGAATCCTGCGTCGGTCACGCTGCCGTCGGATTCAAATTCAACACGAACATTGTTTGAGGTCGTATTCACGAGCGTCGTTTCCGGGTTCCCGGAGGCACCGAAGACCTCGGTGCCGTTATCGTATATTCTTACAAAGTCATAGCCGCTTTCGGTATCAAACAGATCAACAAAAAAAGTGGCGGGTCCTGTCAGTGTAAGGTCAATCGCGCAGAGCTCGTCATTTTGATATCCCGATGCCAAACCGCCCGAGTCCACAATGCGCCCGCGGGCAAGACTGGAGATCGTATCGGTACACATCGTGTGAGTTGTGTAGGTCGGCCACTGAATGGAGTCATGGTAACAGGGGGATTCATCCTGTGCGGCTGTGCGGAATTTGACACTGACATAGGCTGTGCCGCCTTGGGCACCGGCATCCAGAATCCAATTCTCAATAAATGTTTCTGTGCTGACCCAAGTCGGAGCCCCCGTGCAGGTTTGATTGTTGAACAGGGCCATTTCTGGCAGTGAAGACGGAGCCAGGATGTTCAGATCCTCTACGCCACTTAATGTTGTGGACTTGATCAGACTGCCAATAAAGATGCGGGGGGATCCCACATAAACCTGAACTTGAAGCGGAGTCGAAAGATTTTGGGCCTTATCGGCGGCTTGAAGGTAAAGGTAGCGAATACCCGGTGTGGTGAGAGTTGTATTATTGGCTCCGGCAAAAGCTTCTGTGATAAAAACGAAAGCCGGAGAACTGCTGTCAAGATAGCGAAATTGGCAAAGGTCCGCGGGGTCCAGGCAGCTCCATGTCACGGGCTGCGGTTCGGCCGGAATTAGCAGATTGTCGAGATTGCTAAGTTGGGGCAGAACTGTGTCTTTAAGAATCTGAGCGGTTGCGATCCGGGTTTCGCCGGAAGATAGAACTTCGACAGCCTCTAGTGTCAGATTGTTTGAGTCTGGCAGCGCAGAAAAATCATAGGTCCAGGACCATTGGTGGTTGAGGCAGGTCGCGGCCCCCCGATGGCTGGATTCTATTTTGATTTGCACTGAGCCTTCGTCGTTGGCGCACGAGCCGGAGATGATTTTGTTTGAGACATTGCTGGCGTTGACAATGATATAGGGTTCTTTGTCGGCGATTTTAAGTTCGGCCGAGCCTGCGTCGGAGCTCAGCAGGTCCTGAAGTTTTGCAGTGATATTGCATCCCGCCAGTAAAAGCGGTAGCAAAAGCAAGATAATGCCAGATGATCCGAGACGTTCCAGGTGTTTCATGAGGTATTCATCGGAAGAAATCCTCACGTTGTTTAGAAAAACCTTTAAGTCTTAAATTGATACAAACTGAACCTGATCTTCAGCGACTTTTTCGCCGTTCACCCACACCGAATAGAAAATCGGGCAGGCCTTGGAAAGCATCGCCGCCGTTCCACTGTACTGGTGGGTCGAGCGCTTGGCCGCTTCCGCCACTTGAGTCGCGTCGATCGCAGAACCCTTCACCTGATAACTTAAATCAATGCGGGAAAAAACTTTTGGATGTTTGTCTGTCAGTGGGGCTTTGGCTTCCAGTTCGAATGATTCATACTGCACCTGAAACTTCGCCATCAGATCGATGACATCAGTACCCGTACAGCAGCACAAAGCCGCCAGCAGCATTTCTTTCGGAGTCGGCCCTTGTGGAGTTTGATCGGGAGCTGTGACGTCGATGTCGCCTTCCATGCCGCGAACATTAAATCTAAAATGGTGACCGTCAATTCGTTTAACCTGTGCGCGCATGAACCCATCCTTTGTAAGGTGCAGAAGATGGGTCTGATTTTAGAGCAGGGATTTACAATGACAAGACTATTTTGAATAAAGACAGCTAAACCCACGTCCGTTGCGGCTGTGCTCCCAGAGGAATTTATCAGGCCCTTCCTGAATGACGGTGTCTTCCTGCATCAGGCTGAGTGAATTGTCTTTGTCGATATAGATCGTGGTTTCCTGTTTGCGCACATAGTTGTCGCGGCTGACAACTTCGCTTAAGATTTTTTGCCCGGGTTTTTGCTGAACCTTGAAACCTTTATTGATCTGGCAAAAGCGCACACTTTCGTGGGCCACTCCATTGGACGAAGGATGCATAGCAAAGCCATCGCAGTCCTGGCTGCGCTCGATTTCAAACGGGCAGTTGTCGGTGCCGCTGTTCAGGCGGAACAAACCGTCGGATGAAACCGGGCGTGATTCCTGCGCCAAGGCAGAGCCCGAAATCATCAGTCCCAAAATGAGAATTAAACAAGGCCAGTGCATCCACACTCCTTCATTCTTTTATGAAGGAGCAAGCTTTGTGCGCAGCTTAGAACAAACTTAAAGGGCCTAGAGAACAACATTCTCACTCTGGAATGTCGATGTGCCGCTTACTGGCACGCCTGTCCGTGGCCTGCGAAGGCCTTGTCCAGATGAAAACCAGAACGCAGGTGCACACGACAGCCGCGGATATTTTGGCGTAAAGAGGAACGTTCCCAAAGAACAAGGATAATGAAACCAGAGGCACCATCAACCCAGTGGCCATCAGTTTCGCACGCGTGCGGATCACCCCGTGTTTTTGCCAGTCCAAGATCAACGGCCCCATGTGCGGCTGAGCCAAGAGCCATTTGTGCCAGCGGATCGAGCTTCGCGCAAAACAGAAAGCGGTCAAAAGCAGAAACGGGGTTGTCGGAAGCAGCGGCAAAAAGATGCCGATAAATCCCAACCCCAGAAAGATCCAGCCTGCCACAAAGTAGGCGGTTCTTCTTGTCTGCTTGATCAGTTTCACAGATGGACCTCTTTCTTTTTACTTTCAAGCGGGGAAAGCATCAGATAAAGAGCCGGCACCACAAACAAAGTCAAAAGTGTTGAAACGATCGTGCCACCAATGATCGACAGACCCATCGGTACACGCGTTTCAGAACCGATACCATGACCGATGACCAGCGGCAAGGCGGCGGCGACAGTGGCCACGGAAGTCATCAGAATCGGGCGCAGACGAATCGGGCAGGCTTGCAGCAGGGCTTTGGAAATGTCCTTTTCCCCGTGATAGCGAACTTGATTGGTGAACTCCACCAGCAGAATCGAGTTCTTTTTGGCAATCCCCATCAGAACGATCAGACCGATGAAGCTGAAAAGATTCAGCGACACATCAAATGCCCACAGGGCGACCAGGGCTCCGGTCACGCTGAAAGGCAATGCGACCAGGACAGACACGGGATGAATGAACGAGTTGAACTGCACTGCCAAAATCAGATACGCCACCAGGATACCGACCAGCATCGCGGAATAAAGACTCTTGAACGAGTCGGCAAATCCGGCAGAAGCCCCTTCCAGAGCGAAGGAATAACCCGTGGGCAGAATCTCTTTGGCAATCGCACTGGCACGTTCCAGAACCGCCGCCTGGGACTGACCCGGCGCAAGGTTTCCGAAAACCGAAATCGCACGCTGACGATTCACACGGCTGATACCCTGAATAGCGGATTGTTCTTCGATCTTCACCAGCTGTGAAAGCGGGATCAGATTTCCGAAGTTATTGCGCACGTAAAGTTTTTTGAAATCTTCCGGCTGCTGGATCTGGTCTTCCAGGAATTTAAAGCGGATGTCATAGCGGCGGCCATCGGCGGTGTAGCGGCCTTCACGCAAGCCCCCGACGCCGGCAGAAAGGATGCGGCCCACATCTTCCACCGAAACACCACGCGCCGCCATCGCTTTGCGGTCCGGGGTCAGAACAAGTTCCGGAATCCCTTTGCGGAAATCCGAATCCAGGTCCACGGCCAGGTTTTCTTTTTCCAGACGGTCCATCAGCTCCTGGGATTTTTCAAACAGAACATTCAAATCCGGTCCGCGCAGATTGATTGCCAGGGGATTTTGACGGCCGGAAGAAAGGTTTCGCGCTGAAATATCACGCATGGAAACACGCATGTCTTTCAGTTTGCGGAATTCAGCACGCCATTTGTTCATGATCTCAAGGTGACCTTGTTGGCGGTCCGCACGGGCTTTCAATGCCACCGGCAGGAAGACCTGATTGACGTTGGATCCACCGCCGCCGCCACCGACAGAAACGACAAAGCCTTCCACCGAAGCATCCTGCTTCAGGATGGCCTCGATCTTTTCAGCCTCGCGGCTGGTTTTTTCAAGTGAAGTGCCCGGAGGCATCTGGGCATTGATGATGATAAAGTCCTGATCCTGTGCAGGAACGAATTCCTGACGTACTTTCGCCACCAGGAACAGAGAAACCACGAAGAAGATCAGTGAGCCGATCACCACCACGTATTTGAATCGCAAAGTTCCGTGCAGAACCTTCTGATAGGAATGCGCGAACTTTTCAAACAACTCATCCAGCCAGTGTTCCAGTTTGGAAACCTTCGGCTCGCTGGACAGCAGGGCCGCGGCACGCATCGGCGTGATGGTCACGGCTTCAAGCAAGGACAAGGACACCGCAGCACTCATTGTCACACCGAACTGGAAGAAGAACTTCCCGATGATGCCATCCATAAACACGACCGGCAGGAACACGGCGATGACCGCCAAGGTCGCGGCGACCGCAGCGGGAAGGACCTCTTTCGATCCATCCGAGGCGGCTTTGGCCGAAGGTTTTCCCATGCGATAGTGGCGCACGATATTTTCCAGCAACATGATCGCGTCGTCCACGACGATGGAAATCGACAGCGTCAGCGCCAGCAAGGTGAAGAGATTCAGGGTGAACCCCGAGAAATATAAAATCGTGAACGTGCCGACAATGGAAGTCGGGATCGAGAACAGGATATTGACGGCAGCCGAAATACTTCCCAGGAACAGGAAACAGATCAAAATGGTGATCAGAGCCGCCACCCACAGCTTTTCAATGGTCAGTTTTACGGTGGCATCTGTCGGACGGGTAAAGTCGACGTTCACGCGGAAGTCAAAACCCTTGGGAAAGGTGTCTTTGATGCTGTTCAGTTTGGCGCGGACCTCGTTGGCAACAGTGACCTCGTTGGTGCCACGCTGCTTGCGCACGATGATCGAGACGGCTTCGCGGCCATCCACCCGGGCCACCCGGCGGATGTCTGACAGACCGTCTTCGACGCGGGCAACATCGCGGATAAAGATCTCGCGATCATGAATGCGCTGACCGCCCCGGCGCAGAATCTGAATGTTGGCGACATCGTTGACGTTGGTGGCTTCACCCAGCCAGCGCACACGCAGTTCGCGTTCGCCTTCGGTGAATTGACCCGCAGCACTTTCAAGGTGCTGAGTGCTGATGGCATCCACCACATCAGTCAGAGTCAGATACAGTGCGGATAGTTTTTTTGTGTCAACCCAGATACGCAGGTTGCGCTGACTGAATCCGCCGATGCTGACCTCGCCGACGCCTTCCAAGAAACGCACCTGATCCAGCAGATAGTTTTCAGTCCAGTTGATCATGTCGCGCAGTTCGGCTTCGCCATAGACTGAAAGGATGATGATCGGGTCTTCCTCGGGGTTTTGTTTGCGGATGGTGGCAGGGTCCACACCCGGCGGCCAGCGCATGCGGCTGAGGGCGGTTTGCACTTCCTGCAAAACTACGTCGACATTTCGATTGATATCAAACTCCAGGGTGACAGAGCCGGAACCCTGACGGGCGGAAGAGCGCATTTCCTTGATGCCCTCGATGGCGAGCAGGCGTTCCTCGATAGGATCCAACAGTTCGGCTTCGACGATTTCAGGAGCGGCTCCTTCATAGTCCACAGAAACGCTGACGATAGGGAAGTCCACGTCCGGCAGTTGCGAGATACCCATGCGGTTCATGCAGATGGCACCAAAAACAATCAATGCAAACATGAGAACCCATGCAAACACCGGGCGTCGAATCGAGAGGTCAATCAGGTTCATAGTGGTCCTTTCGCACAATACATTTTTCCCCAATTGGCGACGGAGTCAATGCGGGGACATTAAGGCATGTCAGTTTAGACGAAAAGAAGGAGGGTGAGGTTCACACCCAGAGGACTTTTTTGTGAAAAAACGGGAATATCTAGAAAGCTTTCGCGTTAGCTGGCTCTTTGTAGTCAGGCATCAGTTTGCCGCGATGGCACATGTAGCAGGTGGCTTTGGCGCTCTTCTTGCCGTCCATGCCGTTTTCACGAAGCATCTGAGTCAATTTCATATGCTCCTTGCCGACTTTAAAGGCTTTTTTGTCATCTGCTTTGAAGTTTTGAACATTGTGGCAGGCATTGCAGGTCACACCCAGTTCGCGCGAGATCACAATCATCTCTTCACGGATTTTTTCTTCTTTTGTCACAAATTTGGACACAGACTCGGAGTGAGCCTGAGGAATCAGAAGGACCAGCAAGAATGGAAGGGCGAGCCATTTTCGGATGCACTGCATAGGAATAGCTTGTCCGAGGACCCGCCCTCAGGCAAGGCAAGACCCTGATTTCTTGACTGGTTCTGGACCCAAGTGTAACGATAAGCACCGGGACTTTGTCCCTTTTTCAAAACTTGGAGCCCTGCATGAAAATTAAGCATCTTGAGGACCTAAACACTCTTGTGAGCCTCAGCAAACGTCGTGGTTTTGTATTCCAATCCAGTGAGATCTATGGCGGTCTTGGAAGTTGCTGGGATTACGGTCCTCTGGGTTCTTTGATGAAATTGAATGTGAAGCGCGCTTGGTGGAATGCCATGACCCGCAGACCTGACATCGTGGGTCTGGATGCCGCGATCCTGATGCACCCGATGGTGTGGAAAGCTTCCGGTCACGTGGATGGTTTCTCGGATCCATTGGTGGACTGTAAAGAGTGTAAAACACGCTTCCGTGCGGATAACACCGATTCCTATATCAACGAAAAAAAATGCCCGAACTGCGGCAGCAAGAATCTTTCTGAAGAAAGATCCTTCAACCTGATGTTCAAAACTCACATGGGTCCGTTGGAAGATTCCGGCAGCGTGGTATATCTGCGTCCGGAAACTGCTCAAGGTCACTTCGTGAACTTCCAGAACTGTCAGCAGGCTTCCCGTTACAAGATTCCATTTGGTATCGCGGCGATTGGTAAATCCTTCCGTAACGAAATCACGCCAGGAAACTTCATCTTCCGCACGCGTGAATTTGAACAGATGGAAATGCAATACTTTGTCGAGCCGGGCACCGACGAACAATTCTTCAAAGAATGGAAAGAGCGTCGCTGGAACTTCTATATCAAGTACGGCATCAAGCCAGAGAATTTGAAATTCAAGGACCACGACAAGCTGGCGCACTATGCGAAAGCGGCGGTGGACGTGGAGTTCAAGTTCCCAATGGGCTTCTCTGAGCTGGAAGGTATCCACAACCGTTCGGACTTCGACTTGTCCCAGCACATGAAATTCTCGGGCAAAAACCTGGAGTACTTCGACGAACCGAACAAAAAGAAATACATCCCTTACGTGATCGAAACAGCCGTGGGCTGTGACCGTCTGTTCCTAGCGTTCCTGTGTGATGCTTACCGTGAAGAAGTGACCACAGATGAAGCGGGGAAAGAGGACGTGCGCGTGGTGATGGGTCTGCACCCGGACATCGCTCCGTTCAAAGTGGCGGTTCTGCCACTGTCCAAGAAAGAGGAACTGAGCTCTATCTCTGAAAAACTGCGTGACCAGTTGGCTGAAGACTTCGACGTGAACTACGACGAATCCCAGTCTATCGGTAAACGTTACCGCCGTCAGGATGAGATCGGAACCCCGTTCTGTGTGACTGTCGACTTTGACACCATCAACGATCAGGCAGTGACCGTTCGTCACCGTGACAAGATGACTCAAGAGCGCGTGGCGATCACTCAGTTGAACGCTTACATCGCAGCCAAGCTGAAAGCGTTCTAAAAAACAAAAAGGGAGTGCATCGCACTCCCTTTTTTTATTTCCATCATATCACAAGCTCGGTGAGCTTATTTGTCCAGTTCCCAGCAGCTGTAAGAACCGTTGTTGGTCAGAAGCACGATGCTGCCATCGCCATTGTGAGCCACAGGCTTCAAGGTTTTGTTATCAAAGATCAATCCATAAGGATTGTCGCCCGGATAGGTTTTCACGTGAGTGTAGACGCGGCCGGTGGTTTTGGATTTGAAAGTGATAACATACAGATCATTGTAGCTTTGATCACCGTCTGGGCCGAACAAAGCTTTGATTTCAGCAAAGGTAAGGGCCTTCGGGGTGTATTCATGATCCACCAAGTGAGCGTTCACCATCGCCAGATCTTTGTCGCTGATAGATTGAACTTCCTTGATGTCAAACTCGCTGACGTCTGCGAAGGCTTTTTCAAAAGCGAATTCATCTTCGTTGCCGGCGTCCATTGCGCAAAGCTCTTTCAAAGCAGGCAGGGAATAGGATTGAGGTGCCGCAAAGGCAGATGCGGAAGTCAAAGTCAGGGCCAAAGCCAGGATCTGGTGTTTCATAGTCTCTCCTTGAGTGTTTCGATTTCGAGGGTATTCCTATCAAGCTGATTCGTTTGCGTGAAGTGCATAGAATCAAAGTTAATATGCTTTTTAGGAATACCTGCTGCTTCAGCTTGCGTACCTGCCGGCACTCCAGCACTGCCCGGCGGGGCCGGATTAGTACAGATAGATGTTGGAGTCGTTTTTGCTGTTGTCGCGATAGAAGACGCCGTCGATGCGGCCTTCGTACACGCGGTTGCAGGTGATGATCACGCCAGACACCAGGACTTCATCCAGAGAAAGCGGGCAGGTGTAAGACGGGCTGAACATCTTCACGCCGTTGATTTTGGCGCGGCACTGCGTTTCGTTCAGAACCTCAACAGAGGAAACCAGGGCGATGCCTTGCGCCTCTTCAACGATGCATTCCTGAGCGTAAGACGTGCTTAGGGACAACAAAACAGACAGGGCAAGAACGGCCTTTTTCATGAATTTCTCCTTGGGTTTTTATGATGCGCGTTTTTCTAGCATAGGGTTCGAAGAAAGACCCGTTAGGATTTGGTCGGGAAGGGCTTCCTGTAAAAACTCCTAAGTGCTCGATAAACATGTGGTTTTTTAAGGGAAGCAGAACGCCCCGGAACACCCTTCCGGGGGTGGAACGAAAGCTCTATAACTCAGAGCATATTGGGTCCCAAAATTTCATTGATATTAAGGGCTTAGGGATGTTCTATGTCTAATAGACAGGACAACTAATTTTACTTTTCCGGTGGGGGAGACTAATGCACCAGAATGTAAACTCTGACAAACAAACAACCAAAACAGCTATACCACAGAAGTTCGTGTACTTCTTTGCTGCCGGGGAATCCGAAGGCAATGCGGGCATGAAGAACATTCTGGGCGGTAAAGGCGCCAACCTGGCCGAAATGACCTCTTTGGGCATTCCGGTTCCTCCAGGCTTCACGATCTCTACAGAGATCTGCGCTCACTTCTATGAAGCCGGCGGTAAACTTCCTGACTGGGTTCGTCCCGCGGTTCAGGAATCCATGAATAAAGTGGAATCCAAAATTGGCAAAAAATTCGGTGATGTGAACAACCCTCTTTTGGTGTCTGTTCGCTCCGGTGCTCGTGCTTCCATGCCGGGCATGATGGACACGATCCTGAACCTGGGTCTGAATGATCAGACTGTTGAAGGTTTGGCGAAGTCCTCTAACAATCCACGTTTTGCGTGGGACTCTTACCGTCGTTTCATCCAGATGTACTCAGATGTTGTGATGGGCATGAACTCGTCACTTCTGGAAGTGACTCTGGAAGACCTGAAAGAGGAAAAACACTACAAACTCGACACCGAAATGACGGTTGAGGACCTGAAACTTCTGGTGAAGAAGTTCAAAGATCTGGTTCATCAGATGACCGGTCAGTCCTTCCCGGCAGATCCTTGGGAACAGCTCTGGGGCGCGATTTCTGCGGTCTTCCATTCCTGGAACACGCCGCGTGCGATCACTTACCGTGAATTGCACTCGATCCCGGCGGCATGGGGTACGGCCGTGAACGTTCAGTCCATGGTCTTTGGTAACATGGGTGATGATTCCGCAACGGGTGTGGCGTTCACGCGCAATCCATCCACCGGTGAAAAAGCCTTCTACGGAGAATTCCTGATCAATGCTCAGGGTGAAGACGTGGTGGCGGGTATCCGCACTCCGCAACCGATCACGAAGGTTGCCGCAGCAGCGGCGGGTGTGATGTCTTTGGAGGAGGCTCTTCCTCAGGCTTACGCTCAGTTGGTTGAAATTTATAAAAAGCTGGAAAGTCACTATCGCGACATGCAGGACATCGAGTTCACGATCGAACGCGGTGTTTTGTGGATGCTGCAAACCCGTAACGGTAAAAGAACTGCAGCGGCCGCATTGAAAATCGCCTGCGACATGATTGACGAAAAGTTGATCACTCAGGACGAAGCGATCCTGCGTTTGGACCCGGCGGCTTTGGATCAGCTTCTGCATCCGACTTTGGATCCAAAAGCGGCAAAGACCACTTTGGCCAAAGGTTTGCCGGCGTCTCCGGGCGGGGTGAACGGCCAGATCGTTTTCACTTCAGAAGAAGCGGTTGAGTGGAAAGAGCAAGGCAAGAAAGTCATCCTGGTGCGTATTGAAACGTCTCCGGAAGACATTGCCGGCATGGTCGCAGCCCAGGGTATCCTGACAACTCGTGGTGGTATGACTTCCCACGCAGCCGTTGTGGCTCGCGGTATGGGGAAATGCTGTGTGGCGGGTTGCGGTGATATCGAAGTTGATTATCGCAATGAAACCATGAAGGTGAAAGGTTATGTCCTGAAAAAGGGCGACGTGATCACTTTGGATGGTTCCACGGGTGAAGTTTATCTGGGCGAAGTTAAAACCATCGAGCCAAAACTGGATGGCAGCTTTGAGCGCATCATGAAAATCGCTGATGGCATTCGCAAACTGAAAGTTCGCACCAATGCGGACACGCCGAAAGACGCGCAAACGGCGCGCAACTTTGGGGCGGAAGGTATCGGTCTTTGCCGTACCGAGCACATGTTCTTCGGCGCAGACCGCATCGATGCGGTTCGTGAGATGATCATTGCTGACAACAAAATGGACCGTGAAAAAGCTTTGGCGAAACTTTTGCCAATGCAGCGTGAAGACTTCTATCAGTTGTTCAAAATCATGGACGGTCTGCCAGTGACGATCCGTTTGTTGGATCCACCTCTGCATGAGTTTGTTCCGCACACGGATGAAGAAACCAAGGAATTGGCAAAACGCCTGAACACGGACTATGAGCGTCTGCGCTCCAAGGTTAAATCCCTGCACGAGTTCAATCCGATGCTGGGGCACCGTGGCTGCCGTTTGGCGATCACTTATCCGGAAATTTATCAGATGCAGGTTCGTGCGATCGCCGAAGCGGCGGCTCAGTTGATGGCAGAAGGCAAGACATTGTCTCCTGAAATCATGATCCCGCTGGTGGCAACGGACAAAGAGCTGGACACTTTGCGTGCACAAAGCATTGCGGAAGTGAACAAGGTTCAGTCTGAAAAGAACGTGAAGTTTGAATACACGGTGGGCACGATGATTGAGCTTCCAAGAGCTGCGATCACCGCTGATGCTATCGCTGAACACGCGGACTTCTTCAGCTTCGGTACGAACGATCTGACTCAGACGACTTTGGGCTTGTCCCGTGACGACTCCGGTCGCTTCCTGGGCACTTATGTGTCTCACGGAATCCTGCCAAAAGATCCATTCATGTCCATCGATCAGGTGGGCGTGGGTTCTTTGGTGAAAATGGGTGTGGATCTGGGCCGTCGCACGAAGCCTGACTTGAAAGTCGGCGTGTGCGGTGAGCACGGTGGTGACCCTGAATCCATCGAGTTCTTCCACAAGGTGGGTCTGGACTACGTGTCTTGTTCTCCGTTCCGTGTGCCTATCGCCCGACTGGCGGCAGCCCGCGCGGCCTTGATCGGTAAGAAAATCCACTAAGCTAAATGAAAAAGCCCTCTGATGAAGAGGGCTTTTTTTATTTTTCTAAGGAAGGGTTCCATTTCTGCCAGTCCTTGGGGGCCGAGCTGAGTAACGGGAACTTGTGGTTGTATTTGGCGACTTCGCCGGCGGGATCCGGAGTGAACATTTCAATGCCGCCGTGAAGAAGTGTTTCCAATGAATTGATCTTAAGTTCTGATTTAAACAGCCCCAGTTTGGCCTGCACGCCGACTTTGCGCCAGAACTGAGTGTTGGTGCGCACCAGGCGGGCGTACTTGCTTTGCAGGTTGATCTGTATATGCAGGGTTTGTGCGGTCTTGCTTAAGGTCACTTTGGTGACGGTGCCCACGTTCATGCCCCTGAAGCTGACATTGTCACCGGGGTTGATGGATTCCGCGTTTGCGGTTTCCAGCCGATAGGCCACGGTATCTTCCAAGGGGTCGTCGGTTTCACTTTCCTGCTTTCCCTGGAATTCGGTTTTTTCACCGCCATCGCCCGGCTGGGCAGCGATGTAAGGTCCTTCAATCAGGGTTTCAAGGCCGGTGATTCCCTGAATGCTGACCTTGGGGGTGACGATCCAGTATTTGGCGCCTTCTTCTGCGAATTTTTTTGCATCCTTTTTAAGACGGGCATGCACGATGACTTTCTTTTGGTCTTCTGACAGCTTTACGTCAGTCACGCTGCCTATTTCCACACCCCGATAGCTCAACCTGGTTTTTTCCGCCTCGATGCGGCTGCCGTCGTCGAAAGAGATTTCGATCTTTGGCCCCAGTCCGGTCAGATACTGCACCAGCAGCCATGCTGAAATCAGCACCGCAAAAACAGGGAACAGCCACACATACCAGTGCGAGCTGATTTTACGAACGGTCTTTTCCGGATTCATGAGGTTGTTCCTTTGCAGGGGCGGAATCCCGGTTGAAGTAAGCGGACGCCAGCATGGTGAAAATCACCACCAGGGCAAACAGCAGTGCGCCAGGTTTGGGCTCCACGGTGGCCCATTTTCCCAGCTTCAGAATCGCGATCATGATTGCCAGCAGAAAGATATCCAGCATCGACCAGCGGCCGATAGCTTCGACGATTCGGTAAAGCTGGTCTTTGAGCTTCGGATGATGGCGGGATGAATCCAAGGACAGGTAAAAAAGAATAAAAAGCTTCAGCAGGGGAATCAGAATGCTTGCTAAAAATACGATGATGGCAATGGGCCACGATCCCGCTTCGGCCAGCGAGACAATGCCGTCCCAGATGGTCGCCGTATTCTTGCGACCATAAAGTTCGATGCTCATAAACGGGAACAGATTCGCCGGTATGTAAAGCACCAGTGCCGTAATGGAAAAGGCCAGCGTCAAAGGCTGAGCTTGCGTGTTCATTTCGTCATCTTACGCCGTTGACCCAAGGGGGATATTTGTATTTCCACAACTCTGGCAGAGCGGCGGGTTTTGTCTGACACAGCAATAAAATACAACTCACGGTGATATATTTTTTGTCTTTATGCTGAGGGGGTCGTTCAAAAAAACATGAAAGGATGCAGACCATGGCTCAATCCAAGAAGGGCTTGACCACCAGTGCCGGTGCGCCGGTTCCAGACAATCAAAACTCGATGACGGTGGGGGCGCGCGGGCCCTTGGTGCTTCAGGATGTGGCACTGATAGAAAAGCTGGCGCACCAAAATCGTGAGCGCGTGCCGGAAAGAACTGTGCATGCCAAGGGCTCGGGGGCTTTTGGGACACTGACGATCACCGGCGATATTTCCAAATACACCCGTGCCAAGTTCCTTCAGCCGGGAACCAAAACAGATTTACTGATTCGCTTTTCCACTGTGGCGGGCGAACGGGGAGCCGCCGATGCCGAGCGCGACGTGCGTGGATTTGCGCTGAAGTTTTACACGGAAGAAGGCAACTTTGATCTGGTCGGCAACAACACGCCGGTCTTTTTCGTGCGCGATCCTTATAAATTCCCTGACTTTATTCACACGCAAAAGCGTGATCCGCGCTCTAATTTGCGCAGCCCCACAGCGATGTGGGATTTCTGGTCCCTCAGCCCCGAGTCCTGCCATCAGGTGACAATTCTGTTTTCGGATCGTGGATTGCCGGCTTCGTACCGACATATGCACGGCTTTGGTTCGCACACCTATTCCCTGATCAGCAGCAAGGGGGAACGCCACTGGGTGAAGTTCCACTTCAAGACCCAGCAGGGGATCAAAAATCTGATGAACGATGAAGCGGCCGAACTGGTCGGGCGCACGCGCGAAAGTCATCAGGAGGATTTGTTCAACTCAATCGAAGCCCGGGATTTCCCGAAGTGGCGCATGTATGTGCAAATCATGACTGAAGAGCAGGCTAAGAAGACCTGGTACAATCCCTTTGATCTTACCAAGGTGTGGCCGCATGGAGAGTTCCCGATGATTGAAGTGGGCACCATGGAGCTTAATCGCAATCCCACAAACTATTTTGCCGAAATCGAGCAGGCCGCCTTCAATCCGAACAACATGGTGCCGGGTGTTTCATGGTCCCCGGACAAGATGCTGCAGTCGCGAACCTTCGCGTATGCGGATGCCCATCGCTATCGTATCGGGACCCATTATGAAATGCTTCCGGTGAACAAACCCAAAGTGGAAGTGAATCACTATCATCTGGATGGGGCCATGCGCCTGGATGTTCCGGAATACAATCATGCTTATTATGAACCGAACTCTTTCGGCGGGCCCGCTCAACAAGAGCAGTACCGCGAACCGCCTTTAAAGCTGGATGATGCCACCATGGATCGTTTTGATCATCGTCAGGGGAATGATGATTACCGCCAGGCGGGGGATTTGTTCCGGTTGATGGATGCCGATAAAAAAAGGCAACTGCTGGACAATATCGCTGAACACATGAAGGGCGGGAACGTGCCGGAGGAAATCGTGCGCCGTCAGATCGATGTCTTTATGAGGTGCGATCCTGCTTACGGTGGCGGCTTGGCCGAACGCATGGGGGTGAAGGTTTATTCCGACAAATATGAAAGTGGCAGTGCCCATCATTAGGGCGGGGGATGTATGGCGACCTGGGAAGAGTATAAAAAAACAATGGTGGTGGAGCCACTGATCTTTGAAGAGGCCCGCAACGGCAACTGCGAGGCTTTGAAACAGTATCTGGATTTTGGTGGCGGGGTGGAGATCCGCAATTTCAAGGGGCACACGCTTTTGATGCTGGCGGCTTACAACAATCAGGAAGACGCGGCCGAATTTCTGATAGAGCGCGGGGCGGATGTGAACTCCACCGATGATATGGGAAATTCGGTGCTGATGGGGGTTTGCTTTAAAGGGCACACGCGTTTGGCGGAGCTGTTATTAAGTAACGGCGCCCGGTTGGAGGATAAAAACCCTCACGGGATGACGGCTTTGGATTTGGCCCGGGTTTTCGGGCGCAAGGAAGTGGTGTCTTTATTAAGTGACCGCCCGGCATCGTGGACGGATCCGATGGAGGTCGCCTGCCGCCTGATTTCCCGCAAGCTGTCGCGACCGACTCCGGAAGCTTGATATTATATATAGAGAGGGCACTGCCAGATTGTGTAAACACTGTGCAGTGCTAAGTGCTTTGTTTCATTGTGGTACGTGATAGTTTTGTAGAGACGCTTTTCAGAAAGCCAATTGTCGTCACTGTCTAACCAAAAGACAGCGTGAACATATTCCATGATCTTTCCTGAATGCTGTAAGTGTTCGAAATTCGTTGGTGAAACGCGTGCCAGGGGTTTTTGGCCGCTGATTTGCTTTAAGGAACAGCATAGAGAAGGAAACAAATTTTATGAAATTCAAAAACTATGTTCTGACGATTATGAAAGCCCTTGTACTGACTGCCATGACTGTAGGTTTGGCGAACTGTAGCAAGGATGACAATAACAGCGGTACCAGCAATATCTATTACTGGGGCGCCAACAACATCTGTTATCAGAACGTAAACGGGCAGGCGGTTCAGGTGAACCAGACTTACTGCTCCACGAACTCCACTTATGCTTACAACTCTGCCGGCGTGTGCACGATCAAGTCCACAGGTCAGCAAGTGGCACAATCATACTGCACGAACGGTACAACCGGTCAGTACATCATGAGCGGCAACCAGTGCTACCAGGTCAGCGGTACACAGTACATCCCGGTGAACTACACATACTGCATGGGTAACACAGGTGGAACGACTTCCCAGACTTGCTCCGGCGTTTACTACTACGGCGGCCAACAGTACAACTGCGGTGTGACTCACAACTGTTCTGGTGTGATCATGCAGAACCAGTACGGCCAATCCGTACAGTGTTTGTAAGATTCTGCGGATAAAAATTCCTTCTTGATTCCGACAATCCACGGCGCCCCGGTTACCCGGTGCGCCGTTTTGCATTTGGCGCCATGCAAAATATCTAGGCGGCTTTTCATGATGCAGCAAGTAAATCGGTTGTAAGTCTGCTTAAGTTTTCAGCGTTAGGCCCTCTTTTAAGAGCCTATGGTTGACATGCTTCCCAACACTCGCGAAATTCTAATGGTCTTTGGTCTAGCTAGACCAAGGGCTTGTATTTGAGGGGAAGTACTCAAGAGGGGATATACCTTGAGAATTAAGAAGATTGAACTAATTGGTTTTAAGTCGTTCAAAGACCGCACCGTCATCCACTTTGATGCCGGTATCACGGGTATCGTCGGACCGAATGGTTGCGGTAAATCCAATATCGTGGATGCCCTTATGTGGGTTATGGGTGACCAGTCCGCCAAGGATCTGCGTGCATCCCAAATGACAGACGTCATCTTCGGTGGAGCGGAAGGTTATGCTCCACTGGGTATGTGTGAAGTGTCCCTGACACTTGAAAATGACGGTGGTCCATTCCCGGCAAAATATATTAAACATTCTGAAATCATGGTGACCCGCCGTTTGCACAGAAACGGTGAAGGTGAATACTTCATCAATAAAGAACCTGCTCGTTTGAAAGACCTGCAAGAGATCTTTATGGATACGGGTGCCGGTTCCAAAGGTTTCTCCATCATCGCTCAGGGTATGATCGGTAAGATCATCACTGCGAAACCTGAAGACCGCCGCATGCTTATCGAAGAAGCTGCCGGTATCACCAAGTTCAAAGCCCGTAAAAAAGAATCCCAGCGCAAACTGGTTGCGACCGATCAGAATCTGGTGCGTTTGCAGGACATCATCGGCGAGTTGAAACGCCAGATTGATTCTTTGCAAAGACAGGCGCAGCGTGCGGAACGCTATCGCAACATCAAAAATCAGATTGAAGATCTGGATCTGTGGCTGTCCACCGCTCAGTACGTTGAATTGAAACGTGCTGCGGATGAGGCTCAGGCGATCTTCAACGAAGCGCAAAGCATGGAAGTGGAAGGCGAAACAAACCTTTCCACTTTGCAGGGCCAGTTGGAAGTTCTGAAACTGCAGATCCTGGAAAAGGAAAAAGCAGTTGAAGAGCAGCAGACTGAATACTTCACCAAACAATCCACTGTTCAAAAGAAAGAGATGGAGATCCAGGAGCTTCGCTTCGAGATCGAACAGGCTCGCCGCAATGAACAGATGACCGGCACCATCCTGCAGGAGCAGCAAGCCCGTAAAGAGCTTCTTGCCCGCGACAAAGCCGCATTGGATGAGCAGGTGATCGAGCTGAAGGAAGAGTCCGAGACTCTGTCGGCCGCCTTCACCGAGAAAAACGAAATCTTCCAGAACTTCAATTCCCGCATCGGCACTGTGGACGAGGACCTGACGACGAAACGTCGTGAGCTGTTCGCCGTCGGTCAGACCGAATCCTCTTTGGATGCGCGTGTGAATTCCCTGTCCTCTCAGATCGCGGACCTGACAGACCGTCAGGACAACGAACAGCAGGTTTTGAACGAACTTCGTGAAAAACAAGTCGAGTTCGAAAACCGCCGCAAAAAAGTGATCACAGAGCTGGATAAAGAGCGTCAGATGCAGCTGGATCTTGCCAGCGACGTGGATTCTTTTGAAGCCAACAAAAAAATCCTTCAGGATTCCGTGGCGACAAAAAAAGCCGAAGTGGATTCCTTCAAGGATTCTTTGAATGAAGTGGCGTCCCGCCTTTACGGTCTGGAGAACCTGCAAAACAACTTTGAAGGTTTCCAAGAGGGTGTGAAGCAGGTCATGCTTTGGCAGAAAACCCGCACTCAGGAAATGATGGCGGACGGTTCTGTTGTATCCCACTTCCAGCCAGTTTCTGAGGTTGTTGAAGTTCCGGCTGAATACGAAGTGGCGATGGAAGCGGCTTTGGGTTCCCGTTTGCAGATGTTGTTGTCTTCTGATGCCAATATCGCCGTGGACGCCGTTTCTCACCTGAAAGAAAACAAATCCGGTCGTTCCAGCTTCATGGCTGCTGACGGTCAGGGGCTTACTTTCAATCGCGCTGAAGCACCAATGGGTCAGGACGGCGTTCAAGCCATCCTGAAAGACGTGGTTCAGGCGGCTGATAAATTCAAAAACACAGTGACCTACATGCTTGATGGCGTGGCGATTGTGGATTCCATCCGCACTGCTTTGAACCTGCGCCCAAGATATGAAGGCTGGACATTCGTGACTCTTGACGGTGACACCCTGACTGCTGACGGTGTTTTGACGGGGGGCTCTTCCGAGTCCGCCGATTCCGGCATGCTGAAGCGTCGTCGTGAAATCAAGGAATTGTCCGAGAAAAAAGACGAATTCGCAGGGAAACTGCAACTGGCTCAGATGGCTCTTAAAAAGACTGAAGAGCAGTTGGCCAACGTATTGAATGACTTCGAAGGCGCGCAAAAACGCAAGATCGATCAGGAGATCAAAGTTGCCGAATTGAGAAAAGACGCTGAACGCGCTGAAAACGAAGTTCAGAATGCCTTGGCAGCTGTAGAGCGCCAGGAACGCGAAGTCAAAAAACTGACAGAGCAACTGGAAGTTCAAGAGCAGAAACTTGAGGAACTGAACGAGGCTCTGATCGAGGCTCGTGAAAGAAAAGTTCTGCTGGAATCTGAAGTGGAGACTTTGAATTCTGAAATGAACTCTGTTCGTCTGGGCTTTGACGGTCTTCAGGCGGAAGTGACGGATCTTCAGGTGAAGTCCGCTTCCAAAACCCAGGAATACACTGGCGTTTTGAGACAGCTTGAAATGGTGACCAAATCCCTGACGGATCTGGAAGCTCAATTGGCGCGCATGAGTGAAGAGGCTGAAGGGTACAACTCCCAGATGACCGACACTCAGGTGACTCTGGAAGAAAAGAAAATTGAATTTGAACGTCTTTTGGATGAAGTCGAGACCCTGAAACTTCAGGCGGCTCGCACGAAAGACGAATACGAAGTGATGTCTGAATCAATCCGTGCGATCGAAGATGAAGCTTCTGCTTCTCAGCGTGCACGCAATGAACGACAGCACAAAATGAACGACTCCCAGTTGAAACTGGAGCAGGCGAAGATGAAAGAGCAGTACCTGATTGATCAGGTGCGCGAGCGCTACATGCTGAACCTGCCTGATGTTGTTGAGAAATACGTGAACCGCGAAGGCGACTTCCTGGAGGCGGATGCTCAACTGAAAGACCTGCGTGAGAAACTGGCGAAGATCGGTGAAGTGAACCTGTCTGCGATCGAAGAGTACGAAGAGACTGCTCAACGTTACGAATTCCTGATCAAACAGCACGCGGATCTGACTGAGGCCAAAGATCAGTTGCGCAAGGTTATCGAGCGTATTAACAAAATCTGCTCCAAGCGTTTCAAAGAAACCTTCGAGCTGGTCAACGATCGTTTCACCCGCGTATTCCCGGTCTTGTTCGGTGGCGGTGAAGCTTGGTTGGAACTTGTTGAAGAAACTGAAAAGAACGAAGCGGGTATTGAGATCATCGCACGTCCTCCAGGCAAAAAGACTCAGAACGTGTCTTTGATGTCCGGTGGTGAGAAAGCTTTGACTGCGGTGGCGCTGGTGTTCTCTATCTTCCTGGTGAAACCATCTCCATGGTGTTTGCTGGATGAGGTTGACGCTCCACTTGATGACGCCAACGTCTTCCGTTTCAACGACCTGGTTCGTGAAATGGCAAAACGTTCTCAGATCATCGTTGTTACCCACAACAAACACACCATGGAAGTGGCGGGCAAGTTGTACGGCGTGACGATGCAAGAGCGCGGTGTTTCCACGATGGTTTCTGTTTCCATCCAGGACATCAAATAGTCCGAAGATAACAAAACGAATGCCAAAGACCCCGTTGATGACCTCAACGGGGTTTTTCTTTTTCCGGGGTGTTGCAAAGTGAGACGTTCCGCGAAAGTGTTTCTTTCGTGTTCCGGAATCTTCAGTCTAAACAGCAACGGAACGCCCCAATGTGAGAACCACGGTCGCGTTCCCGACAAAAGCTCCGATAAGATAAAGGAACAACGGAACTTCTTTGGGGGAATGACCGTGACCAAGTTAATCTTTGCATTCACGTTGCTGATGGCACCGTTTGCTTCTGCTCAAGTTTTGAGTGAGGCAGGCTTGTTCAATCGTTGCTATTCCCATTTGACCGGGAAGCCGGTGCCTTTGGGGCACGCGACGATGGCGCAGATTCGTGCCGGTAAAATCAAGGCGCTGGACGCCTGTAATTCATTGTTGGACAAGGCCGAACTGGATGCCTCCGGTCCGCTGGTCAATCGTGCTGACAAAGAAGCCCGTGCCGTTCTAAACACCTTCTATAATTTCCACCGCACCTGGTTCACCGCCAACACGGTTGAACAAATCCAGGAATACAATGAAGAGATGTCCCGCGGGACCATGGACATTTATGATTCCACTGAGCCGGGCCTGGCGCTGACGCGTGCAATGTTTGCCCGCAATGCCCAGTACCGTGATGTGCTGACTCTGGGGCAGGGCGTGCGTGCCCAGCGTGAAGAGGACATGGCCGTGCGCAATCGCATTGGCTTTAATGTGACCTTCCCGGGCCGTCGTATTGCCGGTAACAACGGGGGCCTCGATCAGAATCTTTTCAACTTCCGCGCGATGTCGGGCGGATTTGATGGCAACTCGGACACCACTCAGGCGATGTTTGTGACTTTGCCAAAAATTGAGGTGGGTGAGCTGGTCGGTGTGCGCATCGCGACTGATAATGCAACCATTCCAAATCTGTCGTTGCAGCCTTTGGGGGCTGACAAGCGCGGCAGCGATCAGCCGGGCTTGAACTTCAGTTTCAATCTTTTCCAGACTCAGGGTGGTGGTGTGCTGGGGACACCTATTTATCTGATGCTGAACTATGGTCATGGCCGTGGTCTTGAAGCCAATGGGACCACCAAGGTTCCGCGCCGCTGGTCTCAGACCAACATGGAATCCTTCCTGTGTGCGGAGCTTCCGGCCCTGCGTGAAAATGACATTCGTCAGTATGTGGTCGGAAATTCTTCGGCTCCGTTTAGAAACTCCAGCAGCTGCGTGATGTGCCATGCGACGTTGGATCCGATGGCTTACACCGCCCGCAACGTCGTGGTCGGAAATTCTGACTATGCAGCACTGAGTGCCGGGGCCAGAACTCATTCCAAAACGGCTTTGCATCTGGCCACTTACCGTGCCGAGTTTTCTTCGGTGGCGGGTTGGCCGTCAGAACCAGTGGCGAACTTCCATCGTCAGACCCCGACGGGACGTCTGTTCTTCCGCTCCATGACGGGAGCTTTGATTGATCGTCCGGTGACGGGCATTGCCCAGTTGGGTGCGGCGATGGCGGAAACCAAGGATTACTATTACTGCGCAGCTAAAAGATACTTTGAGTATTTCACCGGAATCACAGTGGCTCTTTATGACCGCTCCAATCCGGCAAATGAAGAACTGAATAAAAAACTATCCACGGAAGCTTATGAAGACCGTAAGTTCGTTGAGGCTCTTGGGGAAGAGCTTCAGCGCAACCAGTCTGTGCGCCATATGGTGAAACAGATCATGTCTTCAAAATACTATCGTGATGTGAACTATCGGGAAAAATAATCCGGGGGCATTATGGGGGACGGAAAAAATCTGACTCGCAGGGGCTTTATCGCAGGTGGTGCGGTGGCCGGGGCCGCAGCCCTGGTGGCAACACCTTATGAAAGACTTCTGAATGCTCTCAGCACAGGCTTTATCCATCAAGCCCAGGCCGAAGCAACCGGAAATCTGGGCGCCCGCAACTATATCAACATTCTGATTGCCGGTGGTCCGATGCGCTACACGTTTGATGCGTGGATGCGCACGAATCCTTCGGATGCTCCGTTGGAATACAATCCCATGGTGGCAACGAAACTGGTTCGGTCAGGGAACAACATCGTCGGCACTGAATACGCGACATTCAATTATAACGGTGTGATGGTCCCACACATGTTTTCACAATCTGTGACGACATCTGCCGGTGCCAAAGCGTTGACAGATCTTTTAAACAATATGCTGGTGATCCGCGGATTCGGTACTGGTTTTGACGGTCATCCGTTCAATGCGACAATTCAACAGGCTCCGGTGGGCGGTGTGTCCTCGGTGATGGGTTTGGCTGCCGACTATTCCAAGAAAACCTTTGAGGCCGTAGAGTGGCCCGACCGTGGAGCTTACGGCAACTATGCTTCCATGAGTGGCAAAGCCCTGAATATTCTGACGGGCAATCCACTGAATTCTTTGCTGGAGGGGTTTGGCGGTCCAGCCGCAGACCGTGCCAAGGGGCGCAGCCTGAAAGACCGCAACCGTGAGGCTTTTGATCTGGCTCAGGCGCGCTTGCGTGCCTATTCTCAGTCTGAATTTGCGGGCTCGACAATTCTTTCCAAAAATCTTTCCAATGCCTCAGATCTGATGAAAAAAGGTATTGGGAATATCGGTTCTTACTGGGACGGGGCCGTGGCCCGTTATCGGTCCGTGATTGAGGCCAGCATGCGCCAGCAGGGGCTTGTGGGCATCAATGACGTGGCGATGATTTCTGATCAGGGGAACTTCTGGCGGGTTCACGTTGCCTCTGGCAACCGCGGTCTGGTGGTCAGTCGTGATTCCGACTTGCGTGATTCCATCAAGACGATGACGGCTCCTGGTTCATTGGCAGAAGGTTTGGCATTGGCTGAATACGTTCTGAAAGAAGGCCTGGTCAGCACGATGAATCTGCAAATGGGTGATCCGGCAGGTTTGATGATCAAGGATGCTGCGGATGGTGTGGTGGGAAATCACGTGGCGATCAAAGACATGCACGAAACCGGGGCGATCCCGGGTGTGCTTATCACGACGGCCTACTATCGCGGCCTGTGTGCCGGGATGCTTGAGCTGATTGAACAGTTGAAAAAATCCAAAGTGAACGGTGTGGACCTGTGGTCTGAAACCGTGATTCAGGTGATCTCGGAATTCAACCGCACGGCAAGAACCAACGGTTCGGGCAGTGACCATGGCTTTAATCAGATGGTGACCAGTGTGTTCTCGGGCGCCATCCAGCGCGGACCGTTTGTGGTCGGCAACATCTATCGTGCGGGGCACGGTGGCGGCTATGTGGGCACTCAAGGTCGTGCGGCACCGATTGATGGTTACAACCAAAAAGGCATGCCGTCCCCGACGATGGCGGCATCCACAGTGACAGCTCTTTTGCGAGTTCCAAAAAATCCATACGAGAATCTGGCTGAACCTTTGATTCGCCTGAATGGCGACCAACTGCAGATTCTTAAAGCGGCGAAGCTGGTGGGGTAAGAACAATGATCACAGCCAAGAATAAATTTTTTATGTTGCTGTTGTCCGGAGCTGTTCTGACTCAGATGTATCAAAACTGCGGTCAGATGGGTGAGTTCGCTGTTCTGGATCAGGCGTCATTGAATCTGGATATGGGTTCAAGCGGCGGCACCGATCAGTCTCACCCCAGCCAGAAAGACGTGACACTGCCGACTCAGAAAGTTCAGGTGGTGAATCGTGAATACGTGGCCTCGCTGATGCGCGAGGTTTTCACCCGTTCCTCCGGGCCGGTGCCCAATCTTGAAAGTCTGCTAGAGCAGTGGATTATCAAGCGCGGGGCGCAGTATGGTTTGGGCTGCAATCCTTACAGCACCTACAGCGGCCGTGATTGCGGGGGCGATATTTCAAATGCGAACCTGCCGATTAAAGCCGATGACAACACCGTGCGCGAATCCTTCCGGGTTCAATTCTGTGAAAACGTGCTGGGGATGGATGAAGGTGTGAACGCGATCCTGGAAAAGATCTCGAATCGTCCGGCCGCGCCCACGGCGGATGCTGTTCGCCAGGTGTACGGATTGTTCTATCGCGGTGATGGAGCGTCGGACATTATCGTGGCAAGCTTGCTCGACTATGACAAAGCTTTGGCGCTGAAAGGGGAGCCGGCGATGGAAAGATGGCGGGCCCTGGCTCTGCAAGTATGCGAATCACCCGGTTGGCAGTTGCAATAGAATCTTACAATCCAAAAAAGACGATCCCCGGGATTCGCAAGAACCCCGGGGATTTTTTTTAAGACAGCCTTTGAAGGGATCGCAACAAAGGCACCTTGGAGGAGGAACCTCCGCTGCCAATGGAGACCTGCAAGGGAAAATCTGGGGAGACTCTTTGCAGATCCGCCGAGAGCAGCGGAAAATCCGTAATTACTTGATGTATTGAATCAGGTCGTCTTCAGCGAAGCGGACCTTCTTTTGATTTTGTAAAGCATCTTCCTGGTGGCGGTACCCCAGAGCCACAGTGGCCACGGATTTCCAGCCGGTGCCTTCAAGGCCCAGGATTTTGTCGTAAGCCGCCGGATCGAAGCCCTCCATCGGAGTGGCGTCAATTTTCAGCAAGGCTGCGGTTTGCAGCAGGAAGCCCATGGCAATGTAAGCCTGACGCTGGGACCAGACGCGGATTTTTTCTTCCGGCGCTTTTACCAGGTTTTCAACCAGCATATTTTTGTATCCGTCCAAAGCTTCCAGAGGGGCGCTGCGGACTTCAGCCACGCGGTTTATGAACTTTTGTACGAAGTCAGCATCCATCTTTTCTTTGTAAAGGAAGACCACATAGTGGCTGGCGTCAGTCACTTGAGTTTGATTCCATGATACCGGTTTTAGTTGATTTCGAACTTCCGGGTTTTCAATGACCAGAAATTTCCACGGCTGCACGCCGTAGGAAGACGGCGCCAAAGTCAGGGAATTACGCAGGGTTGTCCAGTCGGCATCCGAGATCTTTTTGGTGGCATCGAACTTTTTAGTGGCGTAACGCCATTCCAGGGCATCTTGAATCGTTTTATGGGTCATGGGAGGGGCTCCTTTAATTGTGTCAGATACAGGCACAGTATGCCGTGGTTGGAATTTAAATGCAACAATAAAAGATACATTTAAGGAAACCTCGTGTCCTTGGAGGCTTAATTCCTTGATATTGTTTATTTTTGAGGCTTAGGGTATGATCTAGACATGGTTGATCAAAGGTTTTCTGTCTCAGTCCATATTATGACCGCCCTAGCTTATCACAAGGGCGATCTGATGACGTCTGAAGAATTGGGCGCGAGCATTCGCACCAATCCGACGGTGATTCGCCGTTTGATCTCCAAACTTGTCGATGCCGGACTATTGACGTCCTTCAAAGGCAAGGCGGGGGGCGTGAAGCTTGCCAAAGCCCCGAAAGAAATTTCCCTTCGTGATGTTTATGTGGCGATCACTGACAAGAAGCTGATTGCAACTCCAGACAAAGAGCCTTTCAAAAACTGCGTGGTCAGTTGCTCAATGAAAAAGCTGATGTGTGAGCTGGTGGACGGCATTGAAAATAACTCTATGGATTATCTGGGCGGAATCCGTTTGTCTGATCTGACGTCCAAAATCGCCAAATGAAGTCCGTTTATCCTGCCGAGGAAATTCGCGCCGAACGGATCACCTTAAAAAAGCACAAAGTTGAAATGGCTGAAACCATGTTCCAGTATGTCGATGAGGACCGCGAACGCCTGGGCCGTTTTCTGCCATGGGTGCCGATGATCCGTGGTGTTCACGATGAACGTGAATACATCGAAATGACCCGTGAACAGTGGCAGGATTTCAAAATGTTCGACTATGGCATGTACCTGAATGATGGCGACATCTATATGGGGAATGTCGGTGTGCACACCATCAGTTGGGACAATGACCGCTGTGAACTGGGGTACTGGATTTTGGGAAAATTCGAAGGTCACGGGTATGTGCGTGAAGCGGTACTGGCCTTGGAAAAGGTCCTGTTTGATCTTGGATTTTATCGAATTGAGATTCGTTGTTCAGGTCTTAACAGCCGCAGCGGCTCTGTAGCTGAAAATTGTCATTACAAATTTGAGGCCCGGTTGCGGCATCACGCCGTTGAAAACGGCCAAAGACGAGACACTTTGGTGTTCGCCAAGCTTCGTGATGAACGATAAAAAACGCGAAATCGAAGAACTTCATCGCAGCGCCTGCGACGCAGGCAAGGACTCGTATGTCGATCCAGCCACAGGATACACTGTTTTTACTGAGTATTTTCACCTGAAGCGCGGTCACTGCTGCGGTTCAGGCTGCAGACATTGCCCATGGAAAAAGATTAGTCAGAAAAATCCAAAAGATCCCACCGACCCGACGTAAGTGTTGAAAGCTTCGGCATTTTCGCCGAAAGAAAAACACTCAATTCTGTTTTTGAGCCACCGAAAAGAAGATCGTCACTGTTATGATTTGTGCAGGTGGGGTGCGTTGGTATGTCGTTTAATTATCAAAAAAACAAAGAACATTCGAGCGACAGTTTTTGGACGTCGTATTCGGATTTATTCTTGGGTTTAAGCACGATCTTCCTTCTTTTGTATGTCACATCCAGTTTGCGCACAGGCACCGATGCTTTGCGCGGGCAGGTGGAAAACCAGAAGCTTTCCATGAAAGTGGAGGAGCTGGAAAACCAGTTGAAGATGTACGAAAACGTGAAGAATGAATATCTGGCCAGCCAGGCACCTAAAGATGAGGTGCAGGAGTATGAAGAGCTTATGGACAAGCTGACTCTGCTTCAGGAAGACGCCAAAACAGAAAAAGAGCGTCTGATCCAGGAAGCCCGTGAAAATGGTGAAAAGGTCAAAGCGCTGAACAAGTACCAGCAGATGGTGCGTAATGTCCTTAATGCCAACAAGATGGCCAAGTCCAAGCTGATCAACCGTGATGATCTGATTAAAGAGCAGGACGTGGAAATCGAAACTCAGGAAACTCAGATTGCGGA
Source organism: Bdellovibrio sp. BIS2 (assembly GCF_055398295.1). Taxonomy (NCBI): domain Bacteria; kingdom Pseudomonadati; phylum Bdellovibrionota; class Bdellovibrionia; order Bdellovibrionales; family Pseudobdellovibrionaceae; genus Bdellovibrio; species Bdellovibrio sp. BIS2. The sequence goes on from NZ_AP035879.1 coordinate 1,105,792, forward strand.
TCTGAACCAGGACATCCAGGCCAAGAAACAACTGATTGCCCAGGGCGAGCAGAAAATTGCCGCCACCCAGGCTCAGTTGCAAAAACGTCTGACCGAACTGCGCGTGGCTTACAAGAACAACAAACTGTCCAAACAACTGTTTGAACAGAAGATGGCTCAGGCCCGTGCTGATGGTAACCAAAAGGTGGCCCAGTTGAACCAGGTCAATGCCCAGTATCAAATGCAACTGAACCAGGCCAATGTGCAATTGGGTCAGGTGCAGGGTGAGCTTTCAAAAACTCAAGGCCTGCTGGCACAGAAAGAAGACGAAGCCACTCATCTGGCTGGTGCTCTTTCCCGCACCAAGGCTGAAGCCGGTGCAAAAATCGCAGGTCTGCAACAGGGTTTTGCCGAAGAAAAAGCGGCGATGGCTGCTGGCTTTGGTAAAGAGAAAGCTGCCCTAGCGGCAGGCTTTGGCAAGGAAAAAGCCGCATTGCAAGGCGCTTTGAACGAGACGCAAGGCCAACTGGCGAAAGCAAGAGCAGAGATCGAAGCGCGTAAATCCGTGGCTGGTGAAATTCAAAAAGGTTTCGCTAAAGCCGGAATCAAAGCGGATATTGATATGCAGACGGGCGATGTGGTTCTGGATTTCGGCCAGGCTTACTTTGACAGTGACTCTGACCGCCTGAAGCACGAAATGAAAGGCGTTCTTGAAAAAGCCATGCCGATCTATTCCCGCTCTTTGTTCGGCAACCCAAAGGTGTCGGATAAAATTTCTGCGGTGGAGATCATCGGTTTTGCGTCACCAACATATCAGGGCCGCTTCGTCGACCCGCACAGCTCCAAACCGGCTGACAAGGCCGCTTTGAAGTACAACATGGATCTGAGTTATCGTCGTGCCAACTCCATCTTCAGTTACATGCTGGATGAAGGAAACATGAGATTTGAACATCAACGCGAACTGTTGGCCCTTATGAAGGTTTCCGGACGAAGCTTCCTGGAAGTCATGAAGGTGCAAAATCGCAACGTCGCCACAGCAGCCGAATTCTGCAAGCAGAACGACTGTAAAAAGGCGCAGCGGGTAATCATCCGCTTTAACATGGATCAAAAGAAATAAAAGGGGTGGGTTGTGACAACAAAGGCATTTGCTGAGTATTTCATTATAAGTTTGCCGTATGTGATGGGCGCCGTCTTTCTGGTCGGGCTGTTCTTCCGTGCAATTATCTACTACACGGTCCGCCGCCATGAATCTTTTGCGCGTGAATTTGAAAAGCGTGTGAATCGTTTCATCGAAGCGGAAGTTCCCGGCAAAGTCGAGAACGTGTCGTTCTATGTACTGACCAAAAAGCTTCTGGAAAGAACCTACTATGAGGTCTTCGAAATCCGTGACCGCATGAAGCGCAGAAAGCCGGACAATGTGATGTCAGCCAGTGACCGTGTGTTCCTGGTTCGTCAGGGCTGTGCTTGGCTGGTAAAGGACATCCTGAAACAGGTGAAGTTCCTGCGCTGGACAGATGACAATCCGAAGCTTTTGAATATCACCAAAGCAACTTTGCAACATAATCCTTGTTTCAACAAGGTGTTCGGGGTGATCCCGATGGTTGGTATGAATGACCTGATTTCTATTTTGCCGGGTCTGTTTGTCGTGGCGGGGATCCTGGGGACCTTCATCGGTATCGCCGGTGGTTTGCAGGAACTGGGCACGATGAATCTGCAGGATCTTGAAAATACGAAAAACATCATGGACCGCTTCCTTCACGAGATTTCCTTTGCGATGAAAACATCCATTGCGGGGATCATCTTCTCGTTGATGGCGCACGTGGCGAACGTGATTCTTTCCCCGGAAAGAGCTTACGTTTCCATGATCGACCGTTTCGAAAGTTCTTTGGATTTGTTGTGGTACCGCAGCGACAACAATAATTTCCCAGCTCATGAACGCCCATTTGATGAACATCGTGATGCCGTTGAAGCTTTGGCCGAAGATGCCCTTAATAAGGAAATCGGAAAAACAGCGGCGGTGGTCAGAGGAGCTTAATTGAACAAGTTTATAGTCACTATCCACAGGAAGGATCAGGTGCTAAGCCGTGAGGTGAACAAGGACTCGTTCACCATGGGCCGCTCTTTGGACTGTGATTTGTCCTTGAACGACAGCAATATCAGCCGGGTGCATCTGGTTGTGAGCCGTCGCTGGAATCAGATCTGGATTGAGGATAAAAATTCTTCCAATGGCACTTACATCAACGGAACACGCATCGTGCAGGGGACCCCGGTCAACGTGGTTCCCTCGGATCGTATTCAGTTGGGTCGTTCGGAATATATTCTGAATCTGGATCTCTTCGTGGAAGAACCCGCCCCCGAACCGGAACCTGAGCCGTCGATTTCCCAGTCCGCCGCAGTCATTCCGCAGGACGAAGACGCGCCTTTGGAAGCCACGGTGGCTATGCCAGCGCCGAACATGGCGCCTTTCCAGGCGGAAAAAATCCTGCACGAAGCCAAGCGCAAAGCGGCGCAGATCATCATGGAGGGCGAAACCCAGGCTGAGCGCCGGGTGCAGGTTATTTATCAGAAGGCCCGTGAAGCGCAGGCTCAGGCCGAACTGTTCTATCAGACCCGCATGGCGGAGGCGCACAAGGAAGCAGATGCCATTTTGGCGGACTTCCAAAAGCAGGGGCAAAGCCTGCTGCACGATGCGCGTAACATGTCCCAGGAACTGCGTGAAGAAGTCGATTCTTACGTTCAGAGCCTGCGCCAGAAGGCCCGTAAAGACAGCGAGGACATTATCTCGGAAGCCACACTTGCGGCCGAGAAAATGAAAGACGAAGCCGTCGCCCACGGTCGTGAGCTGGCCCGTCAGGAAAGCGAAGCATTGCTTAAAACCAGCCGCGAGGAAGCGGACCGTATTCTGGATTTCTCGAAACTTCAGATCGAGGAAACTCAAGCCCGTATTCGCACGGATCTGGAAAATGCCCAGGAACTGAATCAGCGGACTTTGCAAGAGGCCCAGGCTGAAGCCGAAAGACTGTTGAATGAATCCCGCACCCAGATTCGCGATGCGGAAGCGCGCTTGCGCGAAGAATCTGAACAAGCACGCAATGATAACGCTTCTTTGATTGCCACCGCCAAGGAAACCGCCGACCAGCTATTACAGCAGGCCAAGGCCGACTGTGAACAGCAGATTCAAATGGCGAATGAAAAAGTTCAGGAAATCACGGCCGTCAGCAATGAAAAACAGACTGTCTTAAATGAACTTATGAATAACGTAGCGGCCCGCACGGCAGAGCTGCAAAAGGCCACTGAAGATTTGAGCAAAACCCGTACTGACAATTCCGATCTGCTGGCGCAGGTGGAAAAAGGCCAGGCTTTGCTGAAAGAGCTTCAGACGACCCATGCGGAGCTGGAAAAACAAAAAACCGCTTTGGAAGCTTCTTTGAAAGGTCTGCAGGAAAAGCAGGCGCATCTGACCATGGATGTGCACGACATCGAATCCAAGAAAACGCATTTGTTCAAGGAATACGATGCGCAGAAGATTTTCCTGAACGAAAAGCTGGAAAAAGAAAAGACCCAGATGGCGAAGTCCGAAGAAGAGCGTCTGGAAGAAATGCGTCTGGAGATGTCCAAACGCCTGCAGCAGATGGAGCGCGATCTGCTGGATGATGTGATCCGCAAGAAGAACTCCATGGTGAAGGAGATCCACTCGGCTATTGAAAAAGAGATCGTGATGCTGATGGAGCCTGAAAAATGGCGCAACATCAGCCAGTCCGTGGAAAACCACATTGCTGAAGCCATCGACGGTAAAGTGGCGACCCTGTCCCAATCCTCGATGAGCGAAAAGCCAGTGGACCTGATGAAAAAACGCAAGAGCGAAAAGCTTCGCTGGGTCACTGTGGGTCTTGCCATGGGGGCCGTGGGTTATTTCGTCAGTCAGATTGTCGTGGACCGCGTGGTGAAAGATCAGACTCCGATGCAGACCATGGTCAGCAACGAAGCAAAGAAACGTCAGGATGAACTGGAAAGACGTAAATTCAATCCGCCTCAGGCCGAAGAAATCAAAGACTCTTACACCGATGCGGTCATCTATACGCGTAACTATATGGATATTTATACGGATGCTCAGTTCCAGCAGAAGCTTTATAAGGCTGCTTCCCAGTATCTGCTAAAAACCTGGCGCGTGGATGAAGACAAGTCCATTCAGGTTATTTCGTCCGCCAATGCTTTGGTGAAAGAACTGGCGGATCGCAAAACCAAAATCCATCCGGACTTTATCAAAGAAGGCATCGAGAAAATGCGCGAGCTGGAAAACCAGACATTGGCGCGCATGAAAGATGTCCTGGGTACCGAAGTCCGCTTGGAATCCTATCGCCGTTTCGAGCGCAATTTCTATAAAGAAGAAGTCCAAAGAAGAAGAATGGCCCAGCATTAGACCGTTTGAACGGTCTAAGACTCTCGGTTTTTTCTGGCTGGGCGGCCTTTTGGGCTGCGCCGCCGCCGTTTGTTGCGGGTTTTTTCCTTAATTGGGCTGGTCTGTCATTTTAAAATACGATACATAAGGGGTGATTTTCTTATCTTAATGACGCACGTTGTTGCGGAGGTTCGTTTATGATGTCACCTGGGCATGCTCAGCAGATGGAAATTTTGGTGGGGGCTATCGTTCTTATTTTCGCGGTGATTGTCGGTGCTCTGATCATGGGCATGATGAAGAATGCGAAAAAACGTGAACAGTTGCGCGCGCAGGAGCTTTCTCACGAAGCAAAACGCGAAATGCCGACCACTTCCGAGCAACCGGAAGAGCTTCCGCTGGCGCATATTGATTCCACCGGGAATGTGGTTTCTGACCTATCTGTTCCGGACCTGCATGACGCCGCCGTCGTGATTGAAGAAAAGGCCGTGGATCTTGCCGTGGCCCTAAAGAAGACCGAAGAAAATCTTTTCGGTCGTATTCGCAGCCTGTTCAAAACAGAAACCAGCAACAAACATCTCGAAGAAATCGAAGAGATCCTTTACACCAGCGATCTGGGCCCGGCGACAGTACAGCGTCTGATGGGCGCCATTGAAGACAAGCTTTCCAAAAAAGAGCGTGCGGATTACGACACGGTTCGTGAAGCGCTGAAAGAAGAGATCAAAAACATCTTCCAGGGTTCTCATTCCACTTCCGTGGGGACCGGCATCCTTTCCAAGATTCAGTTCGCAGCCGAAGGTCCGACGGTTTTGATGATTGTGGGTGTGAATGGCGCCGGGAAAACGACGTCCATCGGTAAAATTTCTGCTCAACTTGCTGCTGAAGGGAAAAAGGTTTTGGTGGCGGCAGGGGATACGTTCCGTGCGGCGGCTGGCGGGCAGTTGAAAGTCTGGACGGATCGCGCTCAGGTCGAGATTTTCTCTCCGGAAGGCGTGACGGATCCAAGTGCGGTGGCTTTTGATGCGGTCGCCAAGGGTAAAGGGCAGGGCTATGATGTTGTAATCGTGGACACTGCGGGCCGCTTGCACACTCAAGCCAATCTGATGGAAGAAATCAAAAAAATGAAACGTGTGATGTCCAAGGTGATCCCGGAAGCTCCGCACGAGACACTGATCGTTTTGGATGCGAACTCTGGCCAGAACGCTTTGATGCAGGCCAAAGAATTCCATAACGCTTTGACATTAACCGGGGCGGTTCTGACTAAAATGGATGGTACTGCCAAAGGTGGTGTGGCTGTGGGGCTGGCGCAAGAGCTTCACATCCCCATCAAACTGATCGGGGTCGGGGAGCGTATTCAGGATCTGCGCACGTTCTCTTCCCAGGAGTTTGTAAACTCGTTGTTCCAATAGCGAATACCGGGCCGTTGTCAGGACCTGACGAATTCCTGACGTGATTCCCGGAACAACTCGGTTATAAGAGAGCCTCAAATTCACAAAGGGGCTCTTATGAAATCCATCGTTATTGCATTCGTTCTTTTGGCGCTGCCAGTTCTTTCCCAGGCTCAGACATGTTTCCGTGCGACCCAGGCCCTGCCCGAGGGTGTTGCCTCTGTTCTTTGCGTTGACGAAGTGGTTTTGAGTTCAGATGAAAAGCAGCTTGAGCTGATCGGTCAGGACTATTCTGTTCCTGCATTTCTGGATGTGGTTCAAACCAGCCGTCACAATGAAGATAAATTGAATTTCAAAGCGCAAGGTGCGCTGGTGGATATCTGGCAGAGCGGTTGTGGCAACGGTCTTTCTGCCAAGCTGGTGATCAGCGGTCGCACCGAGTATGGAGAAATCCATCCGCAGTCATTGAACGTTTCTGTTGAAGTGGCTGAAACCAATGACACCTGCCACTCCGAGCCTCAGAAATACGTCGTTCCTTTTGCGTTGATCATCGAATAGTCCGGAAACTATTTTTGATCAGCGATGCGCTGGATATGATCTGATTCATAGACATGAAAGCCCGGGTGGAAGTTCAAGGTGGCAATCGCCATCGCCCGGGCAATCGTGTTGGCTTTGATTGCGCGGTACTTTTTCAGCGGCCCCACCATCAGGGTGTTCAGAAGCGGGCTGAGTTTTTGCGCAATTTCCTCTCCTGTACGCGATTCTTTGCGGTCCCCCAAAATCAAGGAAGGACGGAAGACCTCAATCTGCGGGATTTTCAGTTTGCGCAGTTCGCTTTCCATTTCGCCTTTGACCCGGTTGTAGAAGATGCTGGATTCAGCGTCGGCGCCCATAGCGGAAATCACCAAAAATTTTTGTGCCCCACAGGCTTCGGCCACTTTCGCGAAATTCACGACATAGTCGTGGTCCACTTTGCGGAAGGCTTCCTGCGAACCCGCTTTTTTAATCGTGGTGCCAAGGCAGCAAATAAAGACCCCGGCCTTCAGCACCTCTTTGCGCTGCTCAAGACTGTCAAAATCCATGATGATGTTTTCGACGTGCGGGGGGATGCGGCCCATGGGGCTGCGGGAGATGGCCTTGATCGAACGAACCTCGTCAAGGTGGGCTAAAAGAAGAAGGAGCTCGTGTCCCACGAGCCCCGTCGCACCGGCAATGCAGATATCTGTCGGATAAATCAAAGCTTCTCCCAAGAGGAGCTTAGTTGCCGCCTCTTCTTGTAGAATCGTTTTCGTTTTCAGTTCTGTAGACGATCTTCGGTGGATTGTGTTTGCCTGAAGTTGCCAGGAACTCAGGAACAGAATCACGGAAGTCAGCCAGACCACTCACACGGATCACACCTTTAGTGCGTGTTCTGTCCGGGTGTTTGTAATCGATGAAGCGACCTTCGTCCACCAGGAAGTAACCGGTGAAGTTTGTTTTCGCGGCATCTTTTTCCCAGCCAGAGTCGATTTTGTAACGGTCGCCGGATTTACCGGAAGCCGCAGACTTGCCATAGTTCAACTCGTTGGCATTTGGATATTGGTCTACATCATATGTACCTTGTTCGATCAGGTTTTGACCAGCGATAACCGGAATGGCCTTGTCGATGATGTTTTTCGCGTCAGCTGACAAACCACCGCTTCTTTGAGCGCCGTCAGTCAACAGGATGTAGTTCCAAACCATTGGTTTTTCAAAGTTGTGAGCATAACGTGGCAGTGGAGTTGTCTTCTTTTTGAAGATACCCGTTGTCACTTCGGCCTCACGAGTGGATTCACGGGCATAAACACGGTAGATGTCAGTGCCTGGAACCAGGATGGATCTCAGGTAAGCAATCGCGCGGTTTTCAAGGCGGGTACAGCCTGCAGAGCCTGGATTGGAGAACATGTTCATGAAGAAGCCGCGAGTCAGCTCGATTGCTGCCGCGCCGTCTTTACCCCAGCCCATGGTTCCGTGCAGCCACTGATAGTTCATACCGTTGATTTCATCAGCCGGAGTGATCTTGGCAGCATACCAACCGAAAGCGCCATAAATGGTTGAATTGCCCTGAGCATCGTCAACCATCCACTTGCGGGAGCTGACCAATTTGGACATACCATCAGTGATCGGACCTGGAATGGTCTTCATGTCCTGACCGGCTTTGTACCAGTGAGGATAGTGACCCTGACCATCCTGATAGAATTTGATCCATTCAGAGATTCGCGCATGGCCCAGCCAGGTTTTGAACGCGTGAGGATCGGTTTTGGTGCCTTCTTCAGGACGACCGACAACCATTTCCGTTTCCATCACCAGTTTGTGGGCGCAGCTTGGGGATTCTGTGCAACGCTCATAAACACGGGTTTTTTCTGTCGCGATGTTTTGAATCACAAAGTATTTGGAGGCGGCTGTTTGCAGTTGTTTTGCACTCAGATAGTCCTTGGAAACAAACAGTTCCGCAGAAACATCCGCTTTTACTGTTGCTGATTTGATGATTTTGATCTGAACCAGCGGAGTGGCTTCGTTCAGAAGATCATAGATCTCAACTTCATCATTAATAGACAGTTTGCCAACAATGTTGGAGGCCGTGGTGGAGTTGCTGCTGCGAACATTCAGTGCATCCGCAGAGATAAAGTATCTGCCACCCACTTGCAGGCTGGCTTTGGACAAGCCGACGGCAGCAGCATTTACGCTGGCATTCGCATCACTGGAAGTGATTTCTTGTGCAACCCCCAGCATGGGAGAGCTGGCAATCAACAAACTCAAAACTGCAGAGCAGAGTCGGCGCGTATTAATTTTTGTCATGAACGTCCTCCAGAAACGTATATCTATTAAACTTATGTCATTGACTCAAACCCTCTCAGCAAGAAGCGTGACAGCCTCCAGACCTGCGGTATTTTTGAAAGGATTGTTTTCAACCGTCAAACTGTTTATCAACGGAGCCCTTTTTGGGCACATGGAGGTTTCATGAAGATGAGAAAGTTTTTGCTGTTGGGTTTGATTCTTCTTCCAGGATTGGCGGAAGCACAAACAATTTCCAAAGCATGGCGTATCACCAAGCCGTCTTGGACCGCAGCCGATGAACAGCGTTTTGGAGAGTTCATCACCCGTTTGGGCAATGCTGTGGAAAATCGTGAATGTGCGACGGTGGATGCGTGTTTGCGTAGTACGGCCAATCCTTATTTCGGGACAGATCCAGCGGACTTGCGCTTGTTTGCTGACTGCGCGGATCTGCCATACTATCTGCGCTCCTATTTTGCGTGGAAAAACGGACTGCCAATGTCTTTGGTCAGTGCTGTTAATACGCTTCCTGGCTCTGAGAACAAAGATCCTCGCTATTCCAAGTTCGGAAATGCGGTCGCCAGTCGCTATGACATCATTCCCAGCCGCACCAGCAATCCCAACGCCGTTCAGTTGTTAAACAGAACTATCGTGGATATGACCTATTCTGCCACCTTCCGCATGATGGGTGACAAAGATGCGTCTCGTTTTACCGATTTCTATCCAGTCAAACTTAACCGTGAAAGCATTCGTCCGGGGACGGTGATTTATGATCCTGCCGGGCATGTGGCGATCATCCATCGTGTGACGGATGACGGGCGTATCTTCTATATCGATTCGCACCCGGACAACACTTTGACTTCGGGAATGTACACGCCGAAATTCACGCGCAGTTTTCCCGGGCATGGTGCTGGATTCAAAAATTTCCGCCCACTGGCGTTGCAAGGCGCCTCCCGCAGAGCCAATGGTGAATACTATGGCGGTAAAATTGTCGGCGCTCTGAACACGCAGCTTGCGAACTTCAGTGTTGAGCAGTTCTATGGAAATTCGCCGGACCCTGCGGGCGAGTGGAACAAAGGAAAGTTCCTGTATCGTGGAGTGCAGTATCCTTACTATGACTATCTTCGTATTGCGATGGCCAGTGGAGACCTGAAGATTGATCCGCTTCAGGATATGCGTCAGATGGTGGCGGATATTTGTGTGAACTTGAAGGACCGTGTGGTGGCGGTCGATATGGCGATCAAAGCGGGGGTGGATCGTAAACCACACCCAGAGCGTCTGCCGACAAATATCTTCGGCACAACTGGCGAGTGGGAGGACTATGCGTCTCCGTCGAGAGATGCGCGTCTGAAGGTGGGCTTTATGGATATCTTAAATCAGGCACGCACCCTGGTTCAGCGTCAACGCTCTGGTGACCCGGCGATCGTCTATAGCGGGGCCAACATTGCTGTTGATTTGCTGGCAACCTATGAGCGTGAATCCCGCGCCTGTCAGTTCGTCTATCGAAACTCTGCCGGTGGTTCTGTCACTTTGAATCTGGAAGAAGCCCGTCAGCGTGTCTTTGATATCAGCTTCGATCCGTATCACTGTGTGGAGCTGCGCTGGGGAGCGAAAACGCCTCAGGAGCTTGCGACCTGTATGGATGATGAAAACAAACGTCTGTGGTATGACCGAGAAAGATGGCTGCGCAATCAGTGGGAGCGTCGCTATGACGCCCGCATGGATTATTCCCTGGACGAGCTGACCGGCCCGAAACCAGGAGCCGGCATCGCTCAGCCGCCGGATGTGGATATCATCCGACTGCTGAATTCCTTGAGATAGAATCCCAAAGGGCCCGGTTCCGGGCCCTTTCTCATTTTGAGACACTTTCAAAGTGACCGCCCTTAAATGTCTCTTTGGATAGTGTCTTGACGGCCAAAGGCCTTCCAAAAGCTCACATTGCGGGTATAAGCCTTGCAAATATCGCAGATGATGGAAGTGTCACTTCGCTTTGTCATGTCTGGATTGCTTTGCCTGTTGCTGATTGCAACGGGCGGGTGTTCTTTTAAAAAGGATCCGGCAAACGGCAAGGGAGCCCCTGTGACCCTGATCGAAGAAAAGGCCCTGCCTGAACACGTGGCAAGCCTGGATGAGGTTATTGCCGGGGACGACGAGGAAAAAGCCATCGAAGCCCTGGTTCAGCGCAAGGACGAACTGGCAGCCCTGTCCCGCGGTGGAGCGGTGAGTGCGCTGGATCTGGCAATCAAACACGGAAAACAGAAAGTCGCGCAATTCCTGCTGATCAGCGGGCACAGTCCGTTTGTGCTGAATCAGGAAAGCCGGGAGAAGTTGACCTATGACGTCGCTTTGGGCAAGTTGATTGATTCAGCCCAGCTTGATGGGATTATGGATATTCTGCGTAGTTATCCGCGAATATTGCACAACGGTATTGTGCAGGATACTTCGATGCAGAAGTTCCGTGATCGTATTGACGAATATAAGATTGGGTACCGCGGTTGCGAGAAGTTTGCAAATCTATTGATGGAACGAGAATACCTAGGTAGAGAGCTCGTACATCCGGGACTTTACTATGAAGTCTTCAGTCAGTTAAATCACCGAGAAGCATTTAATAATCTATTAACGGACACATCATGTGCCAATGAGACTTCTCGTTTTTCAACGGAATTAATAAATACTTGGATTGGATATGAGTATCTTTATCAGTTTCAATCGAGTTTCAAATCTATCGCCTTTATCAGGTTTTTGGTGGGTATGAGAAAAGGTGCCTCGTTATCTATAGTTGTTCCTGCAGATGGATGGCATCAAGATCATCTTGGTTTGATTTCAAGCCAGGTGAACGTGAGCCCGCTATCTCTATTAATGCTTAAAAAAGTTTGTTTCGCGAACGAAGGTCAGCTAGATGAGTGGGTTTCGCTCGTGAATGAACTGCAGTCGGGTCAAGATCACTCCTATCCATACTTAATGGGTGAAAAGAAGCCTGATAGTTCTGTGCCTTGCTATGGGGAAGAAAAGTATTGTTCCCACGATAGAGCCAACGTGGCAAATCTCCATTCAATTTTCCGGTATATGAATCCTGGCACGAAGATTCAACAGGATACTTTTTATTCCATGTACACGGGCGAACGTCAGGAATTTATGGCGATGACCTTTGATGAGTTCAAAACTCAGATTTGTACTGAGCCAAAACGGAGGACCTTCAAATGAAGTCCCTCATCCTTTTAGTTATCAGCCTTGGATTGGTATCTTGCAGTTTTGACAACGGCAAGTTTAATCCTGTTGTCAAGACGGTGTCTGCAAAAAAAGAATTGACGAATTCTCAAAAAGACCTAATTGCTGCAGCTCGGATTGGGAATGTTGATCTGGTGCAAAAAAGTATAGACAAATTGAAGGTGCATGAATTTGCATTTGCTGGATTTGCAGAAACCCCTATGGGCGCTGCTCTTGCTGGTGACAATGTTGATGTTGCGAAAGTGTTATGGTCTCAGTCTGTGGATGCCTTTAATTTGGGATCAGAGCAGGGGAACTTTGAAAGACAGGTATTAAGGTCTCGTCTGCAAAAACAATTTCATGCCTTAAAGCATATTAAGCGTTCGGAAGACTTTGGGTTTACGTTAAATAAGGCCTCGTCATTTTTAGCTGAAGAGTACGGAAAAAAAGCGCAAATGGTTTTGGAATATGTTTCCAAGTCCGAATTTGGTGCGGCGAATGGACTGATGATTCGTACGGGGCTGTCCTGCGAATTTGTTCGTAATCAGATTATTCAGGATTTGCAGGCCGACGTGATTAAGAATTCTGATGTAATGGTGAAGTATCTAAACCAGCTTTCGTGTAAAAATGAGATTTCTTCCCAAGATATTCAGCTTTTGTATGAAGCTGAATTGATGCGTCAGTTTCAAAGGTATTTTGACGACTCACTTCTGTTAGGGTTTTTGAGTCGTCGCCCTAATCTGAAATCCACATTGTGGAATATTGATAATTCTGGCTTGTGGATGTCCCCAAAGCTGTTGATGCGTATATCTTGGTCTAAGGATAACATTCATCGCAAAGAGGGAACTTGTCCTCCTCCTTCAGTAGTGGGCCGCAAAGAATGTGCTTTTTATGCAGATGATGACTACGGTCCTAGCGACTATTTGACTGAGAAGTCCGGGATCAAGAGCTCCAACTATGAATTGATTTATGTTAGTAAAGGGAAGGTGACTGGTAGCTATCGCCGATTTAAAAGACAAGCGCGGCGTAATGGAAGACTTGCTGATCCATTATTTGTTAATACCAGTATGTATATTCATCGTATTCCTTATTATGGTGAACTTGGAGTGCCCTATAAGGATGAAAATGGCGTTGTAAATTACAAGGAAGAGCCTCTTCAGTGGGAAGTGTGGTTGCAGCAAGAGATGAATGACTATCAACTGGAAAATGAAATTTTTGATGAAGCACAGTGGGAGGAAATACAAGAAGCTCGTCGGAAAGCAGCAGAGCAGGAAGAGGCAGAAGCAGAAGCTGAAGCTGAAAGGCGGGCACAGGAACGTGGAATTTATGATGAGAGCTTTGGATGTAGTTCATTGTTCTGTCCGGAGTTGCCGAATCCATTTGATTCCGAGGGCAATGTGGTGGTACCTGGCCAGGTGCCTGATGAGTCGTTAGATCTTCCCGAAGCGAAATAGTCCCATCTCAAATTGAGACGGGTGACAAATTGGGGCCCCTGTCTAGTAAACATTTCCCGTACGCAAGTATAGGCCCCGTACAGCTGGCACTTTATTTGGATATAAAAGACCTGAAGAGGTTTCTATGTCTATGAAGAGCTTGTTTAAAAAGACTTTCCTGATCGGTATGTCCATGATGACTCTGGCGCCCCAGTTGGCTTCAGCGCACCTGGAATCGGAGATCAATCACTACCTCAATAGAGAAGATCTCAAGCATATTCCGTTCATGTTTGTTCGCGGGTCTAACTTTTATCTTCATAAGAACACTTTGAATTCATTGTACGAAAAGCGTGGATTTTCTGCTATTTGGGTGGATGCCAATGGGCGGCCCAATGCAATGGCAGCAGCTGCGCGTGAAGGTCTTAAGCAGGGCGCTTTCAGTCAAGGTCTTAATCCTGATGATTATTGGGATAATATTATTGAGAGTTTATATGTGGCAAACAAAGACGGTAAGTTCGCTGCCACATTTGAGCTTGCTGTCTCTGAAGCGATCATTCGTTATGTGACTCATCTTTCCACCGGACGCTTTGATCCGATGGAAATCGATACTGATATCAAGATGCCAAAAAAGAAGTTCACTGAATATGTTGAATTGAACCAAGTTTTGCGTGCGGTTGAAGGCAATATCAGTGCAAAAGCGCTGGTCGCAGGATTGGATAAATTTGCACCGACTCATCTTCGTTACGTGGATTTAAAACAGCTTCTGGCCTACTTCCGCAGCATTCAAAATGCAGGTGGCTGGTCTCAGATCAAACTTAACAAAAAGAGCCTTCGTCCCGGCGACAAGGATGCTGCGATCCCGGCTATCCGTGGTCGCTTACAAAGCCTGGGTTATGCTGTGACGTCTACGGGTGACGTTTATGATGCGGATCTAAAGCGTGTGATTGAGGATGTCCAGGGTGTGAATAACATGGGAGTGGATGGGGTCATCGGGAATGAAGTTATGACCTTCCTGAATACGACTGTGGCTGACCGTGTTTTCCAACTTGAAGTAAATATGGAAAAGATTCGTTGGTTGCCTAAAACCATGGAGTCTCGCCATGTGTTCGTGAATCTGGCGACAACAGAATTCCAGATGTTTGATGAAGGCCGCAAGGTCATGCATTTCAAGACCATCAATGGTCAAAGTTATCGTCGTACGCCAGTGCTTCGAAATATGTTGAGTTTCGTTGAGCTGAACCCAACGTGGACAGCGCCGGACTCTATTGTATTTAGAGACAAGCTGCCAATTCTGCGTCAAGGGCAGCCAGGTATTGACTACTTGAAAAAGCATCGTATGCATCTGGTGGATCGAGTTAGAAATACGGTGGTGACGCCAAGTGTGGCTATGTTGCAGGACCTTTCCCGTAGTAACTTCCCTTATTATCTGCGCCAGGAGCCATGGCGAAAGAACGCGTTGGGTTCCATTAAGTTCCCATTGCCAAACGAGTGGTCCATCTATTTGCACCACACTGATGATCCAAAGTTGTTCCAGGATAGCAAGAGACACTTGAGTTCCGGCTGTGTCCGTTTGGAGGATCCGTTCACTTTTGCAGCTTATATCCTGCGTGACAACGTAGCGGTGAAGTCCAATCAGACGGAAGACTACTGGCCAAAAGAAAAGTTGGAATCCTACGTTCCGCCAGAAGATTCAATTGACTACGTTCCTAAGGATAACTGGGAAAAGCGCATTCACTTGAAAGTGCCAGTTCCAGTTTACTTGATGTACCTGACTGTCGATCGCGCCCAAGACGGTGCGGTGAGATTCGTGAAAGATGTTTACGGTCAGGACGAGCGTGTGGCAAAAACAATGAAAGCAGTGAGACATGGCAATGAATTATTCTAAAGGAGCCATGAATATGAAAAAGCAGCTTTGGACAGCATTGTCTGTGATTTTGTTTGCGGGTTCGGCCTGGGCTCAGGCTATGGGATCGCTGGCTGTGAATGGTGTGGGTGGTGAAAATCAGGGCTTCCGCAAAGTCAAAGCCGTTCGTTGCGACACCACCAAACGTGGGAGTTGTGATAACCCTGTGTTCTTTGATTTGAATAAACCCACTGCAGTTCCGGCGGGAATGTACATTGTTGGTTTTGAAAACTCCATCAACCCGGACTTGGTTCAAGTGCGTGAAGGTTCAACTACAACTTTGCAGTTGGAGCGAATTGATATCCCAGCAGTAATGAAGAACAACAACGTCCGTGTCTATCGCGACATGGGTAAGCTTGTTGAACAACAGAAGATCTACATGACGATGTATCATATGAAACGTCACTTCTTCTTCTTGGATAAAGACAACTTCGATGATTTGTATTTGGCAGGCGCGTGGGAGCGTGACTATGTTCAGCGCTTTACTTATGAGGCATGCGACAACTTTGTAAAACCTTACGATGCTCCTTCGTCAGTTCTTCGTGCTGAGCAGATTTGTATTGCCTGGAATAACGCCAGATCACCAATGGACCTTCGCGGTTTGTTCGATTTCGGAGTTGGCTACGGTGAAAAAGACGGCTCCTTCAAGCAAATGTGGGTCTCTCAACCTTCCGACATGCTGGTTATGAAACACCCTCGCTATCTGGTCGCAGTTCCAATCAAAGGCTCGACCTTTGTGTCAGTCTTCCCAGGAGCGTATCGTATTTCAGCAGAAGGCAAAGACGCCAAAGGCAACACAATCAAAAACGTCTCAATTGAAGTCGGAAACTACTCCAAATCCGGCAGTACTTTGGGTTTTTCATTGAACGTGGATGGCCTTTTCACTAACCTAGGTGAAGGGGATTGCGCATCGGCACGTACATGGGAAACTGAATCCCGTGCGTATTGCACGAGTGATGATCAGGAAGGTTGCGACCGTTCTGCCGCATCAAGCTGCACTCCCATGTAATGGGAAAAGGGAATGCATAAATTTGTTGTAAGTTTATTGTTTATTTTTGGGCCTCACTTTGCTGGGGCTCAAGGCGTTAAGCCAGTCTCCGTTTCGTATGAAAACCTCATGCGTTGCTTCCCTGAGCTTCAAGATGAAAAGCTGTCCTTCAAAGTCGACCTCAATCGCCTGAAAGAGATCATGGACGAAAAGTTCGTGACCTCTCAGTCGCAGCTGCGTCAAAGAAAGATCCATTATCTGAATGCTGACAAAGAGCTGATGAACCTGATCCTGCGAACCAAGTTCGCCGGGGCTAAAAAGGTCGAGACCGAGCTTATTTTGCAGCAAGTCGACGAAAAGGGTGTCATCACCGACATCAAGCTGACGAACAACCAGCGCCTGAACCCGAATCAGGACACGATCAACAACTTCCTGCTCAATGGAGTGATCAAATCAGACGAATACTCCTATAATGACACGAAGCTTAATAACGTCGTCTCGACCTACCGCCGGAACTTTAAAGAGATCCAGGAGATCGACCTGACCGATCGTGACGGCAAGCGTTCCGTACACTGTGAAAACCAGAAGAATCTCGGCATTATATGCACCTGTTCTAAAAAATAAATCTGTTGAATATCGACCTTTTAGATATATACTTTTCCTTGTGTTGATCTAGGATTTTTCTAGAGTTTTAAAAGGTTTAGGCATTCGTGGTCGAAAAAGTTCCAAAGACTTCCAGACCCATAGATTCTGCAGCTGTTGAGGTGCTAGTGACATCTGAGAAAAAAACCTACAATTTCCTAATTGCGGGTGTCCCTTACAAATTAAAAACCTCTCATGACGACGCGACTGTTGAAGAGCTCGTTGAATTTGTAAATTCCAGAATGAATCAAGCCTTGGGTGTAACCAAGAATGGCTCTTATCAGAATGCAGCCGTGCTCACGGCGATGAATCTTGCCGAAGAACTTATTCTATTGAAACGCAAAGCCCACCGCGAGTTGGAAAAACTTGAAGAGAAGGCATTGCAACTTTCAATGGATCTGGAAAATTCCAAGAACAACAAGGTTTTGAACAACTGACTTTGTTTTGATTTCTTGGAGTGTCCATGCCAGTTTCCTGGAGCTCTAAAAAGGACTGTAGGTCCTTCTTTAAATCTCTTTGTGCCCAAGAGTTTGCACAAGGTCTAGTTCAAAAACAACAGCAGCTCGACGCCCATCTGCGTGATTTTATGAAATCACAGACGGGGGTTTGGGGAGCCTACCGGGCCCTGCCCGAAGAGGCTCAGGTCGAAGAGGTGTTTCACATCCTTCACCTGAAATGGGCCTTCCCCAAAATGCGCGAGGGTCTTTTGGAATTCTATGAGACCCGGGATTTCGATCTCGGGCCCTACGGAGTGCGGGAGCCTAAACCCGGCTCTATCCAAAGATCCCTGGCCGAAATGTCCGGTCTGCTGGTTCCCGGTTTGGTTTTTAATAAGAATGGCAATCGCCTCGGTAAGGGAAAAGGGTTTTACGATAAAACCCTGGAATCCTTCCCGGGGGTGAAAGTCGGAATTGGTTTTGATTTTCAAGTCACCACCGATCCGCTTCCCACCGAGCCTCATGATGTGAAAATGGATTTCCTCATCACAGAATCAGGCCTGGTCGATTGCAAGAAGCATCAGGAGTAAATGAATCATGGAGATCGTAATCAGCGCCATTATCGGCCTGCTCATCGGTGGAACAGTCGTCTTCGTTATCAAGCGTCTGCAGGACAACAACAAAAAGAAATCCGCACGTTTTGAGGCAGAGCGCATCGTCAACAAAGCCAACTCTGAAGCTGCCAAGCTGAAGAAGGATTCTGAAAACAAGGCCAAGGATTTCGAATCCCGCGCCCGCAAAAATGTCGAACAGGACATTCACAAACAAAAATCCACTTTGAAAAACAAAGAAGCGCAGTTGGATCGTCGTTTGAAAGAGATCGAGGATCAGTTCAAACAAAAGATGGAAGAAAACGAGCGCTACCTGAATTCCCTCAAAGACCGCGAGGAAAAAATCGCGATCTCTGAAAACCGCATCAAGGATCTTGAGAAAAAAGGCGAGACTCACATCGGTGAGCTGAAGCAGAAGCTGGAGTCCGTGGCAGCAATGAGCCAGGATGAAGCGCGCCGCCAGTTACTGACCGCTTTGGAAGACGAAGCGAAACAAGAGGCCGCGAAAAAAATTGCCCAGATCGAGGAAGAAGCCAACAAAGAATCCGAGAAAAAAGCCAAGCGCATTCTGGCAACAGCTTTGTCCCGCTTTGCCTCCGAATACACTTCTGAAAGAACTGTCAGCGTTCTGGCTCTGCCAAACGACGAGATGAAGGGTAAAATCATCGGACGTGAAGGTCGTAACATCCGTACGCTGGAAGCACACTGTGGTGTGGATCTGATCGTCGATGACACGCCAGAGGCGGTGGTTATCTCCGGTTTCGATCCGGTTCGCCGTGAACTGGCTCGTCGTACCATCGAAAAGCTGATGGAAGACGGTCGTGTTCACCCGGCACGTATCGAAGAAGTCGCTGAAAAACAAAGAAACGAACTGATGAAATCCATGAAAGAGGAAGGCGAGCGCCACGTGATGGAGCTGGGCATTCCGAACATGCACCCTGAGCTGGTGAAAATCATCGGTGGTCTGAAATACCGTTCTTACCAGGGCCAAAACGCCTTGAATCAGTCTTTGGAAGTGGCGACGATCGCCGGTCTTCTGGCGGCTGAACTGGGTGTCAGCGTGAAGCTGGCTCGTCGTGCAGGTCTTTTGCACAATATCGGTAAAGCGATCGATCACACCGTGGAAGGCAGCTATGCTTTCGTGGGTGCTGAAGCCGCTAAGAAATACAATGAATCTGAAGATGTGTGCCATGCAATCCGCGCTCACGATGAAGAGGAAAAACCTCACTCCATCCTGGCTTGGATTGTTCATGCGGCTTACACTCTTTCCAGCTCTCGTCCAGGCGCACGTCGTCCGCAGATGGATACCTTCATCCATCGTTTGGAAGACCTGGAAAGCATCGGCAACAGCTTCGACGGTGTTTTGAAAACATTGGCGCTGCAAGCCGGTAAAGACATCCGCGTCTTGGTGGAATCCAGCCGTGTGACGGATGATCAGGCGGTGATGTTGTCCCGTGATATCGCTCGTAAGATCGAACGCGAGATGCCTCAGGCCGGTCAGGTGAAAGTGACTGTGGTTCGTGAAACCCGTTCTGTGGAGCATGCAAGATGATGAGTCCTCAGGAGCAGCTGGAAAGAATCAAATTCGGCACGGCCGACTTCATCAACGACGAGGACATGCTTAAAAAACTTAAGCGCTCGATCGAGACGAAGAAACCTTTGAACATCAAGCTGGGTGCGGACCCAACTCGTCCGGACATCCATCTGGGCCACACCGTTGTGATCAACAAGCTGAAAACCTTCCAGGATCTGGGGCACAAGGTGTCTTTCCTGATCGGGGATTTCACGGCGATGATCGGGGACCCTTCCGGTAAAAACAGCACGCGTCCGATGCTGACTCGCGAAGAGATCGAGGAAAACGGCCGCTCTTACGCAAAACAAATCTTCAAAATCCTGGATCCGGAAAAAACCGAGATCGTGTACAACTCCAGCTGGATCATGAAAATGACTCCGGCGGAATTCATCACCATGACTTCCAAATACACCGTGGCTCAGTTGCTAGAGCGCGAGGATTTCACCAAACGTTACAGATCCGGCACTCCAATCGGTATTCACGAATTCATCTATCCTCTGACTCAAGGTTACGATTCCGTGGCTTTGAAAACCGACGTCGAGCTGGGTGGTACGGATCAGAAGTTCAATCTTCTGGTGGGCCGTGCAATGCAGGCCGCTTACGGAATGGAAGCCCAGTGTGTGTTGACCATGCCGATTCTGGAAGGTATCGACGGCGTGAACAAGATGTCCAAGTCTTTGGACAACTATATTTCTGTCGTGGATACACCGAAAGACATGTTCGGAAAAACCATGAGAATTTCCGACGAGCTGATGTACCGCTGGTACGAGCTTTTGACGGACGTGGATGCCGCTGGTTTGAAACAGCTGCGTGCGGATGTGGCCGAAGGCCGCAAACACCCGCGCACAGTGAAAGTGGACCTGGCAAAATTCCTTATTAAACGTTTCCATTCCCAGGCTGAAGCGCAAGCGGCGGAAGACGAGTTCAACCGCATCTTCGTGGAAAAAGGTTTGCCGGATGAAGTGCCTGACTTTGAAGTCTCTGCTGAAGATCAAGTGGGTCTGGCGGCATTGATGGTGAAAGCTCAGCTGGCCGCTTCCAACAGTGAAGCCGGTCGTTTGATCCAGGGTGGTGGGGTGCAGATTGATGGCGAGAAGGTTTCGGACCCTCGTTTGAAAATCGACCTGAAATCCGGGGCCAGCTTCGTGCTGAAAGCCGGTAAAAAGAAATTCGTTAAGATTGTTGTTAAGTAGTCAGAACTGATCGGGGATCCGAGTTATGAAAATCAAATTTCTTCCGCAGAATATCGAAGTCGAAGGCACTCCTGACAAGAGCCTTTTGCAGATTGCAACGGAGAACAAACTGGAAATCCGATCCATCTGCAAAGGGGTTCCATCCTGTGCAGAATGCCGTGTGCGCATTTCAGAAGGGGAATCCAATACGCTGCCCCCGACGAAAGCCGAGCTGAACCTGATCGGGACCAGTCACTTCATTGACGGTCGTCGTTTGAGCTGTCAGGTTCGTTGTTACGGGGATGTGACGGTGGACCTGACTGAACAGGTTCAAAACAGCGAAAACAAATCCAAAAAAATCAGGGGCTTCCGCGCCAACAAACAGGTGGAATCCAAAGCTGTTAACGACACCATGCTTTTGTCTGAAAAGCCGGAAGACCGTCCACAGCATCAGAACGCGGACCGTGGCGCGGATTCGTCTGAAACTTCCACTGAGGTGGCCGCGGAAGGATTGGCGACTGAACAAACTCAAAGTCCGCCAAAACAACAGCAGCAACAAAAGCAGCGTCAGCAGCAGCAAAATCGCCCGCAGCAACAAAAGCAGCAGGGTGGCGGCGGTAATCGCAACCAGCAGCAGAATCAAAAGCAGGGTCAGCAGAAACAAGGCGGCCAGCAACAGAAGCAAGGCCAGCAAAAACAGGGTCAGCCAAAGCAGCAGCAAAATCAAAAGCCGCAACAACAGCCGAACCAGAACCGCAATCAGAATCAAAATCGCAATCAGCAGCAGGGCCAGAAGCCTCAGCAAAATCAGCAGCCAAAACAGGACCGTAAGGATAATCAATAATCCGAGCGGTCTGGACCTGTGGGCAGTGTCCTGTAAACAGATCTTTACCGATAAGTTTCATGGATGTCACACAAGATCACTTTCCGGGAACGGGGACAAGGGCCACTGCTGATACTTCTTCATGGTTATGGAGGAAGTGTTCATCATTGGGAATCCATCGCGGAAAACCTGTCGGCTCATTACCGTGTGATCGTTCCCAATCTTAGCCACATCTATATGAGCAGCGATAAGCTGTTCTTCACCGTGCAAATCGAAGCTGTTGCCAAGTTCATTCGTGAAAATTTCCCGGGTGAAAAGGTCAGTCTTGCGGGTTTAAGTTACGGGGGGGCTTTGTCCTGGGGACTGGCGACCCAGCATCCGGATCTGATTGAAAAAACCGTTTTGATCAATCCGATGGTGACAGACCCTATTCGTCACTTTCTGCCAAAGGAATTAAAATTCTTCTTTGCCATTCCGCTCAACTTGAAAAGTGTCTATGTGATGCTTTCCACACCGATGGGGCGCGCCTTCCTGAAACGTTCAGCGCAGATTTTCCGCGATGAGCGCAGTGAAGGAAACGTGTCGGTAGAAACACTCAAAGGCCGCAAATTACAGTTCGTGGCGCACATGATTCATCACTTTGCTTGGATCTTGCGTTCTGAGGACTGGGCTTACTGGCACACGCGTTTGTACACTTACCGCGGGGAATGCCGGTTGATCTTTGATGAAAAAGATCTGCTTTTTGATCAGACGGCCTATCGTCATTTCGCCAAGCATATCGGCTGCGAAGATGTTGTGATTTTGACAGGTGCAGGACACTTGGCTATTAAAACGCAGCCCGAAGAAGTCTCACGTCTCATACGTGAGTTTTTAAGCGAATCCGTCGCTGCTTAAGACACTTTCGAAATAAAATTACGCTTCCACATTCCAGTCATAGTCCTTGGGCATTCTAACTGTGCGGCAAGTTCAGTTTGTTATTACGCCGGAGGAATTTATGAATCTCAGTTGGTTTAAAGGATTAAGTGGTAAACTCTTTGCTTTGCTGGTGGTGCCTTTGCTGGCCTTGACTGTCAGTATCGCCGGATCCAATTACTATATTTCAGAGTTGGCAGATCGCCTGGAAAAAGCAACGACCGGGAGCACTCCGCTGGTGCGCTATTCGGGCCAGATGGATGCCGCGACCAATGATATTTCGCGCTTTGCCTGGATGGCCCTGGGATCCGAGGATGCCACTGAGCAGCAGCGTGCGATAGAGCGCTTAAATCGCTCCCAGCATAACTTCGAGCAGGCCTTGCAAAAGTATCTGCAGCTGCCCCAGTCGGCGGAATACGCCAAAGAATTTGAACAGGTGAAAAACCGCTGGCCCGTGCTGAAGGAAAATATCAGTTGGATCACCACGGCTTTGCAAAATCAAACTCCGGAGCCCGAGATCAAAGCCTATGTGCGCAAGGATCTGAAAGAATCCCTGGAGCTGATTGATGGCGTGAATCAGACCATCACCGAAGAGCGCATGGGGAAAATGGAAAAAGAAACCCAGCAGGAACAAATCGAAGTCAACCGGGTTGAAACACTGGTGTCCATAGTGGGTCTGCTGGTGGGTGTGTCAGTTCTGGCTTTGGGAGCAATACAGATCCGCCGGGTGGTGCGCCTGATGGATCAGTCCGTGCAAGCTTTGCATCTGTCATCGAAAGATGTTTCGGCGGGTTCTGAACAACTGGCAGCAGCGTCCCTGCAAGTGGCCAGCAGTTCCACGGAATCAGCCAGCGCGATCGAAGAAACAGTGGCAACGATGGAAGAATTGACATCGATGGTGAAGGTCGGAGCAGACAATGGTCGTCAGGCGGCAACGCTGGCGCAGGAATCCCGTCAGTATGCGGTGGTCGGTGAAAAAGAAATTGGTGCCTTGATCGAGTCGATGAAAGAGGTTTCCGAAAAAGCCCGCAAGATGGCTGAAGTCGTTGCGGTGATTGATGACCTGGCCTTTCAGACAAATCTGCTGGCGCTGAATGCCGCCGTCGAAGCCGCCCGCGCGGGAGAGCAAGGAAAAGGTTTTGCCGTGGTTGCCGAGGCCGTTCGCAGTCTGGCGCAAAGATCAGCGTCTTCGGCCAAGGACATTCACGCCATGATCGAAGCCTCGCAGATTACGATCGACAAAGGTGTCAGCATTGCGGATCGTGGCGGCGAGGCCTTGCGCAACATCGTCACCTCGATTCAGAAAGTGACGGACTTGAACGCGGAGGTGGCAGTGGCCACCCAGGAACAATCCCACGGGATTTCACAGATGAGTGTGGCGATGAATCAGATGGATTCATCCACTCAGCAGAATGCCGCGGCCAGTGAAGAGGTGTCAGCGTCAGCTCAGGCCATGCAGAATCAGGCTTTGCAGCTTGAGGCCATAGCGGCGGAACTGTATGCGCTTGTGCACGGAAAAGAAAAAGGGAGTCTTGTAGAGACTCCCTTTTTAAACTTGAATTCAGCTGTTTTAGTTAAACGTTGAAGCTGGAACCGCAGCCGCAGTGTTTGTTGGCGTTCGGGTTGTTGAACACAAACCCTTTGCCGTTCAAGCCACCGGAATACTCCAGTGTCATACCCAAAAGATAAAGCATGCTTTGAGAATCCACCGCCACTTTTTGGCCTTGGGATTCAAAGAACTTGTCTCCATCACGAGTCACAGTGTCGAAGTCCATTTTGTAAGACAGGCCAGAGCAGCCGCCTTTTTTCACCTCAACGCGCAGGAAAGCTGCATCGTCTTTACCTTCATCTTTTTTGAGGGAAGCCAGTTTAGTTGCTGCTTCAGGTGAAATATTGATCATAGAAAGCTCCTTTAACGTCGAAGCCAGTATAACACAGCTGTCAAGGGCAGGGGAACCCCGGATAGGCCCTCCGGGGAGATTGTTCAAGTATTTGAATATATTAACTATTTTTGAATAGCCTGCTTAAGAATCTGAGCCGCACGGCTTAATTCATCCTGAGTCGTCCAACGGCCCAGGCTTAGGCGCAGCGAGCATTGAACCTCTTCCGTGCTCAGTCCCAGGCCTTTCAGAACGTGGCTGACAACCATCGCACCCGTACCACAGGCAGAACCTGTGCTGACCCCCAGCTTCTGTAAACGAGGCAGAATCTGTTCGGTTTTAATTCCAGGTAAAGTGATGTTCAAATTTGCCGGAGATCTGTCGGTCGGGTGACCGTTCAGCTTCACACCCGGGATGTTTTGCTGAAGCTCAGACCACAGGAAGTCGCGCAGGTCTTTCATGTGCTGCACTTCCGCCGTGAAGTTCTGCTGGCAAAGTTCGCAAGCTGTGCCGAAGCCGACAACCGCTGGAACATTCACCGTGCCCGAGCGAAGTCCACGCTCCTGACCACCGCCGTAAATCAAAGGATTCAGTTGAACCTTGGGATCTTTTCCGCGGATGTAAAGAGCGCCTACGCCTTTAGGTCCATAGATTTTGTGGCCCGAGAAGGACATCAAATCAATGCCCATCTCAGTCACGTTCACCGGGATTTTGCCCACTGCTTGAGTGGCATCCGTGTGCAGATAAATTTTGTTTTCTTTGCAAAGGGCGGCGATTTCCGGAATCGGATTGATGGATCCGATTTCGTTGTTCACCCAGATAAAGCTCATCAGTTTGGTGTGCGGTTTGATCGCGGCTTTGATTGTTTCAAGTTCAACCACACCGAATTTATTCACCGGCAGGAAGTCGACCTCCACGCCCATTTTTTGAGCCGCGGCCATGCCCTTCATGATCGAGCTGTGTTCGATGTTGCTGGTGATAAAGTGAATCGGGGCGTCTGGGCTTTCTTCGCGCAGCTTGGAAATCAAACCGAAGATCACCCAGTTGTTGGATTCCGTGGCGCCACCAGTGAAGGTGACCTCCATGCCCTTGCAGCCGATAAAACTTGCCACTTGAGTGCGGGCTTTGGAAACGGCATTTTCCGCGATCCAACCCCAGTGATGACCGGCGCTGGCCGGGTTGCCGAAGAATTCTTTGAAGTAAGGTTCCATGGTGGCATAAACGCGCGGGTCCACGGGAGTCGTGGCGTTGTAATCAAGATAGATGCCGGTGTCCTGCTGCAAAGTCTTTCCCATAGGGCGTTCGGTGCTCATTTCCATAGTGCCTATGAGCTAAACCTTGCCCGGGCTTGGGGTCAACGAAAAACGCCGGAACGACGTCTTTAGGCAACGACTTTGTCTTTTTGTTTTGCCTCAAAATCCAGGATTTTGTCGTTCAGGAAGTTCTGGGCGCGGTATTTGTCCAGATCCTGGATCTCGGCTTTCAATATATGCAGGTTGGAAACGCCCTGATTCTGCAGGCGCTGCTTTTGCACATTAAAGAATTTTGAGCCCCGGGGAGTGTAAAGGACATATTTGTTGTTTTTGGGAAGATAAATGTAAACGTTGAATTCCACCGCCACATCCCCAGCCAGTTCATTCAGATGGATGCTGGCCATTTCCTCGTCGGCGGAATCGCCAAAAGTGGTTTTGACATCCGAGCGTGGGAAGAAGGCCATGGCGACCTCGTTTCCTTCATGCACGGACTTGCGCAGGAATTCAGCTTGTTCCAAAGCCCATTCCTCGAAGGGAACCTCTTTGATTTTCAGTTGCATCGATTCGCTGTCTTCGATTTTTTCGCCATTTTCTTTCAGGAAACGGAACAGGCGTTCACGCACTTTTCCCAGGAAAATGTCATCCAGCTTGCGGTCTTTTCCCATGGCGGTGATCAAATAACCGGAAAAACGGGTGGATTCGATCACGATGCAGGAAATATTGGTGGAATCTTCAATGGCCTCGGATTCCTCAAAGCTGGTCTGAATGCAGGACTTTTCCAAAGCGTCTTTGGTTCCACGCAGAATGATCGAGTCCTGCTTTGACGCCAGCGGATTTTTTTCAATCTGTTCAGGTGTCGGACGATCCTTGCGGTGCACTTTGGTGGGCATTGGCGCCCATCCTGTACCTGCCTTGTTGCCGGCATTCTGACGCATCAGCATCGCGTTCAGAGTTTCGTCACTTTCATCTGCGCCATTTCCCATACTGTTGCCAGCGCCGGGACCTTGTTGGGCCCAGCTTGGGCCCAGACCGTTGTTCTGCGCTGACGGTTGCATCAGTCCCAGATTCAGTTCTGAGTTTGTGCCTGGCATATAGCCGATATTGGATTGCAGGGGATTGCCAGTGGCGGTGGTGTTGTTATCCGCAGCGCCTATTCCGGCAAACTGATTGTTGCCGTCATCACCGGCCAGCAGTTGCTGCAGAATGCTTTGGGCGCTTTGGGCTCCCGTGGATCCGCCTTCGCCTTTGATGGCGATAACACTGCCGTCTTCGGCGGTGCCGGTGCCATTTCGCTGAAACGGATTGGTGACGCCTTTGGCCTGTTGGTCTTTATAGAATTTGTTGACGGTTCTTTCCACTGCCGGACCGGTCACCGGGGGATACAGCACATATTCGCAGCTGCTGGTGTTCAGCATGTTAAAGCTGGCCGCTGAGTTTTCTTCGCCGAAGATGATCACGCAGCAGGGGAAGGCCTGCGCCAGAATTTTGGGAAGATTTCGAACTTTGCGGTTGGGGTGATCAATACTGATCATCACAAACTGCGGCTGTTCCTGAACCAAAAAGATCAGAGCGTCTTTGAGGTTCGTCGTGGACTTGATGGTCCAGTCGCGGTTTTTTAAGAAACCTTCGACGGTTCCAAGACCTGCCGGTTTGGATTTGATAATGAGGAGCTTTTTCTTGATCGAGTTTTGATCCATTCCCCACGTCCTTTGAAACGTTCTCATATTTCTCTTAACGGTCTGTTGTCGTAAACAAACAAGCCGCGCAGGTTAAACTGCGGATAGATTGCCAAGGCTTAACAGAACGCAGGCCCTTGGACCATGGTCATATCGCACATCTGTACTGTCGAAATCGTGGGCTTGGCTCCAAGTAAAAGAATCTCTAGACTGAATGTATGAAAAAACAAACTCTGCACAGCCCGTCGTACTTTGTTTCTGGAGGCAAAAATCCAGAAAGTCTTTTCGCCTGGAAAAAAGTGAACAGCGAAATTCGCAACCGCAAGGGTGAAGTGTTCTTCGAAATGAAAAATGTCGAGGCTCCGGAAGGCTGGTCACAACTTGCAATTGATATTGCCGCCAGCAAATACTTCCGTAAAGTCGGTGTGCCGGGCGCAGGGCATGAAACTTCCATTCGTCAGATGGTGGATCGTGTGGTGAAGGCCATTGCTGCATCCGCCATTCGCCAGGGCGGTTACTTTGCCACTCGCAAGGAAGCAGACATCTTTGCCAAAGAATTGAAATTCATCCTGCTGTCCCAGCGCGGAGCTTTCAACAGCCCGGTGTGGTTCAATGCCGGTTTGTGGGAAGCCTACAAGTCCCAAAGTCCAAGTGAGCATTTCGCCTGGGACGAAAAAAAGAAATCCATTCAAGCCACCAAAAACGCCTATGAACGCCCGCAGTGCTCGGCGTGTTTCATCCAAAGTGTGGACGACAGTATCGAAGGCATCTTTGATCTGGCGAAAACCGAAGCCAAGCTTTTCAAATACGGTTCTGGCACGGGCAGCAACTTTTCAAAAATTCGCAGTAAGTACGAAGCCACCAGCTCCGGCGGAAAAAGTTCGGGTCTGATTTCGTTCCTTGAGGTTTTGGACAAGGGCGCTGGGGCCATCAAGTCCGGGGGCACGACCAGACGGGCGGCAAAAATGGTGGTGGTCGATATTGATCACCCCGAGGTTCTGGATTTCATTGACTGGAAAATGCGCGAGGAGCAAAAAGCGCATCTTTTGATTGCCGCCGGCCTGAGTGCTGATTTCGAGGGCGAAGCCTATCGCACGGTTTCTGGCCAAAATGCCAACAATTCGGTCCGTGTCAGCGATGCCTTTATGAAGGCCGTGGAGCTTGAGCGTCCGTGGAAGCTGAAAGCCCGCCTGACCGGAAAAGTCCTGCGCGAGATCCCGGCAGGCGAAGTCTGGAGCCGCATCACCAGAGCCGCGTGGATGTGCGCTGATCCCGGCATTCAGTTCCACGACACGATTAACAAGTGGCACACCTGTCCTGAAACCGACATCATTCATTCTAGCAATCCGTGTTCGGAATACATGTTCCTGGACGATTCGGCCTGCAATCTGGCATCGATCAATCTGGTGAAGTTTCTGGGCGAAAACGGGGACTTTGATTTTGAGTCGTTTATTCACACCGCGCGAACTCTGTTCGTTGCGCAGGAAATTCTGGTGGATTATTCCAGCTATCCGACGCAGAAAATTGCCCAGAATTCCCATGACTATCGCCCTTTGGGTTTGGGATTTGCCAACCTGGGAAGCCTGTTGATGCGAAAAGGTGTGGCCTATGACAGTGACGAGGGCCGTGCCTGGGCGGGGTCTTTGACGGCGCTGATGTCGGGGGTCGCATATCTGACCAGTTCCGAGATGGCTCGAGCCAAGGGGCCATTTGCGGGCTATCGCAAAAACAGCAAATCGATGCTGAAGGTGATGAAAATGCACGAGCGCGCCTTGAATCAGGTGGCGTGGAAGATGCTGCCTTCCGGAATCGACAAAGCGGTGAAAAACCTGTGGAAGGGTGTTTTGTATAACGGCGAAAAATACGGATACCGAAACTCTCAAGCCACAGTGATTGCGCCGACCGGAACCATCGGTCTTTTGATGGATTGTGACACCACGGGGATCGAGCCGGATTTTTCTCTGATCAAATTTAAAAAACTTGTGGGCGGGGGCGAAATTCAGATTGTGAATCAGTCTGTCGATGCGGCTTTGAAAGCTCTGCAGTACACCGAGGAAGAACGTCAGGCGATTCTGAAGTACGTCGAGGAAAACAACTCGGTCGTGGGGGCTCCGCAAATGCACCCGGAAGACCTGCCGGTCTTTGACACCGCCACGGCAATGCCCGGTCAGCGGGTGTTGTCCCCGGAAAGTCATGTGAAGATGATGGCGGCTGTGCAGCCGTTCATCAGTGGGGCCATTTCCAAAACGGTGAATATGCCAAGCACCGCCACTGAAGAGGACATCAGCCGCATTTACTTCCTGGCCTGGGAGCTGGGGGTGAAGGCCGTGGCTGTTTACCGGGACGGCAGCAAGCAGAGCCAGCCTCTGAATCTGAAGGAAAAGCCCAAAGCGGTGGAAGAGGTCAGTGTTCCGAACTTCACCATGAAATGCCCGGAATGCGGGAGTGACACAGTGCTTACGAGTGGGTGCTATAGATGCCCGAACTGCGGGACTACAGTGGGCTGCTCCTAAAGCGCTGAAAAGCGTCCGCCAGTCCTTGAACCTTCTTTTTGGCTTTGTGCGGCGGTGCTGGTCAAAGTTTGGTGGGGCCTTTATTCTCTCTGTTCTCTATAACTAAGGACTGCTTTATGTCTAAAAAAGATATTTTTGGTGATGATATTAACGAGACAAAAGACTTCGCAAGTTTCGAAGAACTTTTTGCTCAATCCGAAAAAGGGATGAAGACAAAACTTTCCGTGGGCGATCAGGTTCATGGCGAGATTCTTTCCATCGGTAAAGAAGAGGCTTTCGTAGCCACGGGCACTCCGACTGACGGTATGATCCTGACCAAGGATCTGTTGGATGAAAATAAAGAAGTAAAATACAAAGTCGGCGATTACATCGACTGCGTTGTGACTTCCATCAAAGGTGGCGAAGTTCGTCTGGCTAAAAAAGGCTCGATGAATGCTTCCACAGATTCTTTGGAAGACGCTTTCGACATGGAACTTCCAGTGGAAGGCCGCGTGACGGAGACCTGCAATGGCGGCTTCCGTGTGAACATCCAGGGTAAAACCGCGTTCTGCCCGATCAGTCAGATCGACAGCCGCTTTGTTCAGGATGCCAACGAATACGTGGGTAAAAAATTCGACTTCATGATCACTCAGTTGGATCCAAAAGGGCGCAACATTGTTGTCTCCCGCCGCAAGGTTCTGGATCTGCAAAAAGCTGAAAACGAAGGTACTTTCATGCTGAAACATCAGCCGGGCGCTTTGCTTGAGGGCAGAATCGTTCGTCTGGAAAAGTTTGGCGCATTTGTTGAGCTTGAAGCGGGTATCGAAGGTCTGATCCACGTTTCTGAACTTTCCTGGTCCCGCGTTCATGACCCAAAAGAAGTGGTTATGGCCGGTCAGCCGGTGACAGTGAAGCTTTTGAAAATGGAAGAAATCGACGGTCGTCTGAAAATCTCCCTTTCTTTGAAACAGGCTGACGGTGCAGGCAATCCTTGGATGGCAGTTCCGCAGAAATTCCCGGTGGGCACAGTGGTGCAGGGGAAAGTGGAAAAGAAAGAGACCTATGGATTGTTTGTGAACATCGCGCCGGGTGTGACGGGTCTTTTGCCTCGTTCCAAATGGCGTGATTCCGTGGATGCCGCTCAATACGAAAACAAAAAGCGCGGTGACGATGTGACTGTTCAGGTTGATCAGATCATGTTCGAAGAAAAGAAAATTTCTTTGGCGTTGCCTGGAGAAGCGGAAGACCACAGTTGGAAGTCTCACTCCACGACCTCATCCGGTCTGGGGGCGATGGCAGAGGCTTTAAAAGGTCTTAACATCAAGAAGAACTAACGGATCTTCCTCGACAATTTGAAATTATGGAAAGCCCCTTGGAGCAAATACTCCAGGGGGCTTTTGTTTTTACTTTAGGACTTAAATCAGTTTTTCATCAATTTTCTGGTTAATCCTAAATAAAAGTGTTCCATGAACCGATAAGAAATGCAGATTTATGCCCTATCAGAACGTCCATCAGGGTGAGGGAATATGAACAGCAACATTGTGTCTTACATTGAGACAAAAATTCTGGAAAATGCCAACGAACGCTGGTTGTTTCAGAACTTCAAATTTGAAGGTCTGAAACTGCGCCCCCTGGAGCAACGCAAGTACTTCGACTTCGGAGTGATTGAAGTGTTCCTGAATTCCAACGGCAGCATTGATGTCGCCGGGGATTTCTATCGCAATTCGATCACACCGAAAGAGTACAACTCGATCCAGGATGCCTGTGCGATGGTGTATGATCATCTTCGCTATGCAGACCAAAACTATCATCGTCTGGTGCAGGCACCGGAAGACTGGACGAAGAAAAGTTTCTTCGGAAGGCTTTTCTCGGGCTTTAAAAAGGCCGGCTAGTCACAGATTGCGAATCCAGAAAATCAGCGCCATCTCGGCAAAGTACTGATGACGGCGCTCTTTCATATTCGCCGACTTATAAGGGCTGGTGATAACGTCCTTCACCTTCCGGCCCTTGTATTCCAGACTGACTTCGCAACTGTGTTCATCCTTCGGCAAAACGTGCAGATGCAGACCTGCCGGGCTTTTCACCTCACGGGATTTTGAAAAACTCCACATTTGATCTGTCATAAAACCACGCAGCACCGGCATCAGTCGGTTCATCAAAAACTGGCCGGTCACTTCATCAATCACACAAAGAGAAGGAATCTGTTTCAGTTTTGCGGCAAAGATTTCAGCCGCGTCCTCGCCATCGCGGGCCAGGGTGCAAAATTGCAGTGCCTCAGTCAGGCGGTCAAAGGCGGGCTGTAAGGCGGATTCTTGACTGCGATAATACGACGCCTTCACTTCCACGTAAGGCAGATGCACGCGGTAACCTTTTTCCACTGCCACATCCTTTAGAACCTCCTCGACGATCACGGCAATATCGGATTCACCGACACCCAGGGTGTCCCATTTGCGGGTCAGATAGGGATCCAGACTCTTTGCCTGTTCAGAAAGCCAGCTTTGAATGTTTGCATCCCACACGGCTTCGATTTCGCGTGGTGGGCCGGGCAGGACAAAAACTTTTTTACCGTGGGCTTCCAGGGTAAACCCGTTGGCTGTGCCTTCGCGATTGGGAAGAATGGTGGCGCCTTGCGGGAAATAGCACTGCTGGCGCTGGATGTCCTTCACGACGTAACCACGCGAGGTCAGGCGGTCGTTGACGTGCTGCCAGCTACCCTCATCAAACTGCAGCTTTTTCCCTGCCCAGTCGGCCACGACATCACGGGTGAAATCGTCCGATGTGGGGCCCAGGCCTCCGGTAATAAAAATCAAATCCGCCTTGGCGGCACAGAACTCGATTCCTTCAAGCATCAGGGGGCGCTCGTCCGGCACCACCAGGTGGGCTTTGGTGGTCAACCCCAAGTCTTTTAGCTTTTTAGAGATCCAAGAGGCGTTTTTGTTTACAATTTGCCCATCGGTCAGCTCAGTTCCAATGCCCAATACAGCGGCTTTCATAGTCAGCGGTCTCCTCGAGGAACTTTAAGGTATTCTACCCCCGGATTTGCGTCCAGAAGCAACGCCAAGCCTCTTGTTAAATGGTGCGGATGCGACGCATTATTGTGGTCAAAACCTTGCCCAGAAGGCAGTCACTACATAGATTCACCAGACTGTACTGCACCGTTTTAAGGAGTCGTTTTATGTCTTTCAATTGGAAAGAGTTTGATCTGTACAATCCAACACCTGAACACGCAATGTTGCGTGAAACTTTGAAGGCTTTCACTGAAGCTGAGATCGAACCTCAGGCGCATGAACACGACCGCAGTGAAAAATTCAATTTGGAGCTTTTCCGCAAAGTCGGGGAACTGGGGCTTTTGGGTATCACGGTTCCTGAACAATTCGGCGGTGCCGGGATGGATGCAACTGCAGCCACGATCGTTCACGAAGAATTTTCAGCTGCAGATCCGGGCTTCTGCCTGGCTTACCTAGCGCACTCCATGCTGTGTGTGAACAATATTGCCGTGAACGGCAGTGATGAACAACGTCACCGCGTTTTACCAAAACTATGTTCTGGTGAATGGGTGGGTTCCATGGCGATGTCTGAGCCTGCAATCGGCACCGACGTTCTGGGCATGCAGACGACAGCGGTAAAAAAAGGTAACGAGTACATCATCAACGGCCGCAAAATGTGGATCACCAACGGAACTATCGATGAAAACAACACTCCGTGTGATCTGGTGCTGGTTTACGCTCGCACCGGAGAAAAGCACGGTCGTGCTTTGATCTCCACTTTCCTGGTTGAAAAAGATCACAAAGGTTTCGAAGTCGGTCAGAAGATCAAAGACAAACTGGGCATGCGTGGGTCCAACACCGCGGAACTTGTGTTCCAGGACTGTCACGTTCCGGCAAGTGCACTGATCGGTCACGAAGGTGATTCCATGCTGCACATGATGCGCAACCTGGAAATCGAGCGCCTGACTTTGGCTGCGATGAGCCTGGGTATTGCCCGTCGCTCTATCGAAATCATGAACCGTTACGCGACAGAGCGTGAGGCCTTCGGTAAATCTTTGAACCACTTCGGTCAAATGCAGCGTTATATCGCTGATTCCTATGCTGAATACAAAGCGGCTCGTGCTTATGTTTACGAAACAGCACGCCGTATGGACTTGAACAAAGAAGGCAACCGTCTGGATTCTGACGGTGTTAAGCTTGTGGCGACAACCATGGCGAAAAACGTGGCCGACCGCGCGATCCAGGTTCTGGGTGGTTACGGTTACGTGGGCGAATACGTGGTGGAAAGACTTTGGAGAGACGCGAAGTTGCTTGAGATCGGTGGCGGGACTTTGGAAGCCCACCAGAAAAACATCACTCGCGACCTGGCAAAAAATCCGGAAGCTCTTTACAAATAGTCCTGTCTACCGAGGTCAGAATGTTCCCATACGGGCCCGAACTTGAAATCAATGCCAATCTTCGCGTGAACTACCAGTTGGTGCTGGAGAAGATAGGGCCCCTGCTGACAGACGAACGCCGCCAGAAGATCGAAAAAGTGGTGGCGCTTCGCAATTTTGACACAGCCGTGGTGCTTGAGGGCATCTATGACCGGGGCAATATCTCTGCCGTGATGAGATCTGCCGAGGGTCTTGGTTTTGGCAATTTCCACGTCATTGAAACCCAGGAAAAATTCAAAGAAGCCAATCGTGTCACCCAAGGGGCTGACAAGTGGGTCGAAGTCAAAAAATGGAAAAAGACTGCGGACTGTGTGAAGGCTTTGAAGAATCAGGGTTACAAAATCTATGTGACCCATCTGGATGCGAACGCGAAACCTCTGCACGAAATTGATTTCAGCGGCAAGACGGCGCTGGTGCTGGGGAACGAGCGTGACGGTGTGACCCCTGAAATGATTGCAGCGGCTGATCAGAC
This sequence comes from Bdellovibrio sp. BIS2, assembly GCF_055398295.1. NCBI lineage: Bacteria > Pseudomonadati > Bdellovibrionota > Bdellovibrionia > Bdellovibrionales > Pseudobdellovibrionaceae > Bdellovibrio > Bdellovibrio sp. BIS2. The sequence goes on from NZ_AP035879.1 coordinate 1,140,245, forward strand.
TATCATCATTCCCATGACAGGCTTTGTGCAAAGTTTCAATATTTCCGTGGCCGGTGCTTTGGGGCTTTATCATATCTCCCAGGACCGCTTGAAACGCCGTGGAACCAACGCGTCCCTGACGGAAGAAGAGCAGGGGATCTTGCGGGCTCACTATTACATGAGAACCCAAGACAGCGCGGCCCAGTATCTGGAAGAGATGTTTTCCCGGGGCACTCTTAAATCCTGACTTCAAACTTGTGTCGCCCTTTAATTTCCAATAACCTTATTGGAAAGAAAGGGGACCCCCATGAAGAAACTGCTTTTGCTTCCCGTTCTGTTTGCGGTTGCCGCCTGTGCGGAAAAGACCGTAAGCCTTAAGCCGGATAAACCGGTCAGCACTAAAATTCCTTTTTTCATGACAAGGCCTCAGCCGACAACTCCGGTAGAGCTGGTGTTTGATAAAGACCATGCAGCGCCAAAGCCCATGAATTATCGCAAGAGTGATTCTTTGCGAATGTCCGGAAGTGCCACGTTCAGTCCGAAGGCGCTGAAAGAAGTCGCTAAGCCCGTTAAAAAGAACAAGGCCTCTTTGTACGTCTTTGACCTGCGCCAGGAATCCCACGGTCTGATCAATGACATCCCGGTGACCTGGTACGCCGACCGTGACTGGGCCAATGCGGATCTAAACCATGAAGAAGCTGTTCGCCGCGAACGCCGCTTGTTGGGGGATCTGCGTGTGGGGGATACGGTGGGGACGACCGCTATTCAAAGCATTGAAACCGAAGAAAGCATGATCCGCACCGGGGGCCATCAGTACGTGCGTCTGACCGTGACGGATCACGTGCGCCCGGTGGATTCTGAAGTGGATCGTTTTATTGAAAGCGTGCGCGCGCTGCCGGAAAATGCCTGGGTGCACTTCCACTGTCGTGCCGGTAAGGGGCGTACAACCACATTTATGGTTTTGTATGACATGTTAAAAAATGCCAAGACCGTTTCGTTTGATGAAATCATCAAGCGCAATACCGAACTCAGTAACGACTATGACGTGCTGACCGTGCCTGCCGATGAAAAGGACTGGAAATATCCTTATCAGAAAGAGCGTGCGGCATTCGTTACCGAGTTCTATAATTATGCCAAAGCCCATCCCAACGGAGAGGGCATGCTTTGGGGTGAGTGGGTGCTAAGATGAAATATTTGATGATGGTGGCTGTGGCCCTGGTGTTGTCAGCCTGTGCGACCAAGAAAACGAAAGATCTGGATTTTGATGATCTGCCGGCAGAAAAGAAAGCCGTAGCAAAATCGTCCAAGTCAGATAAGGCTCCCAAGGCTGACGCAAATCCTGCCGAGATGGCCCGCAACTCTGGAATCGTGGTGGACCCACAGGATCTGGCGCTCTTGGACCGCATGACCAAGGCGGTGGAACTTTACGTGCACAAAGGCAACAAAAAGGAGTTCAACACTCTTTGCAAGGACAAGCGTTTTGATTGCTTCGTGAATGACAAATACCACCCGTCAAAAAAGAAGAAAACCGCACGCGGAATTCCTCCCTATGCCAGCGGCTCTAAAATGGGCCTGCAAGGGGAGGAGCGCATTCAGCTTCGGTACGAGTTTTATCCTTAGTTTTTTCTTAAGATGATGGACTTCATCAGGGGCTCCTGATCCGGGAGCTCAAAGTCCAATCCTTGTGCCGGGGCCGGCAGAATCTTGAATGAAAAATCTTTTTTCAGTTTGTTCAGGCGCAGGTGCAGATCCCCTGTCGTCCATTTCTCGTAGTTGGTGCAGAATAGCAGCAGACCGTCTTTTTGCAGGCAGTACATGCAGTTGATCAGCAGCTCGTCAAAGTTCTTGCTGATGGAAAAGACGCCGTTTTTGGATCGCCCGAAAGAAGGTGGATCACAAACGATCATGCCAAATTTTCTTTTGCGACGGATGGTGCCCTTCAGGAACAGGATGCAGTCCTGCACCCAGAACTCGTGATTTTCCGCCTCAGGGTCAAGGCCATTGATGGTGAAGTTGTGTTTGCTCCAGTCGATGAAGTTCTGGGACACGTCCACGGTGCAGACTTCGCGTGCGCCAGCCAAAGCTGACACCACACTGAATCCACTGGTGTAAGAGAACAAATTCAAAACACTGCGGCCTTCGGCGTGATTCTTGACCCACAGGCGGTTTTCACGCTGATCCAGGAACAGGCCCGGCGACAGGCCGGTGTCGCTGCGCAGATCATAGATCACACCGTTTTCCTTGGCCTGCCAGCGCGAAGCGGTGTTGCCGATATGCCAAAGCAGCTCAGCATTCGGGTCTTCCCCGCGATTGAGCATCTTTCGGACAAGAATCTTTTTGTGATATTTCTTTGCGATTTTTTCAAAGCGCAACAAATCCTGAACCGTCGGGTCGGATTCTTTATACCAGTAAACCCACAGGTATTCGCCGTACTGGTCGATGCGGTAGGTGTCCAGCTCGCGGTGGGCAAGGCGCAGACACTCGTCAGTCAAAGTTGAAAACTTGTACATGCGCTCGCGGCGCTGGAAGGCTTCAGTCAGGATTTGCTCTTCGGGATCCGTCGTGAAGTCGTCTTCGGCCCAGCCGGGAAGTGGGGTTTCATAACGGACTTTCTGGCCATTCAGTTCAAAGCCCAACACTTGCGAGTGCAGGCACAGACGGAAATGGTTGGTGCCATTGTGATCGCTATCACCCAGAACGGCGATGCCATTGGCTTCGGCATGCAGGCGGATCTGGTGCGGTTTGCCGGTGTGAGGCACGGCTTCCCATAACTGATAAGGACCCAGGGCTTTCACCCACTTGAAACTGGTTTTGGAATTGGGCTCTTGGGTTTCGCGGCTGACGAAGACGTTTTTTTCCTTCTGGATGAAGGATTCATAGGTAAACTCCGTGCGGGCGATTTTTTTGTCGGTCAGGAAAAGGTATTTCTTTTCGACCTTGTGCTGCTCAAAGGCTTGGGTTAGCTGGGCGGCAATTTCAGAACTGGTGGCAAAGACCAAAGCGCCGGAAGTGGCTTTGTCCAGACGATGCACGGTGTAGAGCTTGCGATCCAGTTCTTCTTCATAAATTTCGACACAGCCGCGCTGACCATACTCCGGCGTATGGGTGTTCAGACCTGCAATCTTGTCAACGAAGATGCAGCCCGCTATTTCGGTGTGTTGAAGCTTAATTATCCGTGTCATCCGACTACTATAATTCGGTTTTTATTGTGGGTCACTGGGAGATTCGTTAGAACTTATAGCTGGACCTCGCCGCTCAGACAGTCCTCGTTCGTGTTTTTTTGGCGGTGGCTTCGCGGAGGGTGTTTTGCCTCACTGCGGAACTCGCGTCGATGTCCAGCTATAAGTTCTAACGAATCTAACGGAGGCCTTTGTTTTTATGAAAAACCGTATTCTAGTTCTTGCTTTGATGTTGATGCCGTTTTTGGCAGGTTGTGGGATTCAATCTCTTCCTCAATCTAAGAATGCGACTGAGGCTGCTTTGGCTGAGGTCAACAATCAATACAAACGTCGGGCTGATTTGATTCCGAATCTGGTGAATGTTGTTAAGGGTTATGCCAAACACGAAGAGGCTACTTTGACAGCGGTGACGGAAGCTCGTGCCAAAGCGACGGCTATGCAGATTGATCCTTCCAAAGTGACGCCTGAGCAGTTGGCGAAATTCCAACAGGCGCAAAGTGGCTTGTCTCAAGCTTTGGGTCGTTTGATGGTGGTGTCTGAGCAGTATCCTCAGTTGAAAGCGGATCAGAACTTCCGTGATCTTCAGGCGCAGTTGGAAGGCACTGAAAACCGCATCACAATTGCTCGCCAAAGATACATCGAGTCTATCAACGTGTTTAACAACCAGGTCAGCGTTCCGCCGACAAGCTGGACAAATGCGATCATGTATCACTTCGAAAAAATGCCTCAGTGGGACATGACTCCGGAAGAAAAGGCTTCTGCTGAAAAAGCTCCGGAAGTGAAGTTCTAGTTTGTCAGGGAACATGCGTTTACTGACAGTTTCCTTTTTTGCTTTCTTCTTGGCCCTGGGTGTTTCCGCCCGGGCTGAGTTTAAGGTTCCTACGCTGACCGGTCCGGTGATGGACGAGGTGGGCTATCTTTCCCGCAATGATCGTCAAGAGCTGATGCAGCTTCTTTATGACTTCAACAAACGCGGGGTCGCTCAAGTTCAGGTTTTGATCGTTCCCACTTTGGATGGCACGCCCATCGAGATGGCGTCCATTGCTGTCACTGACAAGTGGAAGCTCGGGGATGAGAAAAAAGACAACGGCGTTTTGTTCCTGATTGCCGCGAATGATCGCAAGCTGCGCATCGAAGTCGGGCAGGGCCTTGAAGGTGCCATTCCCGATGTGATCGCCAGCCGGATCATTCGTGATCAGGTGGTGCCGTTGTTCCGCGCCCGTCAGTTTTCGGCCGGGATCGTTCTGGGTACGCACGAAATCCTGCGTCTGGCGGATAAAGAGTTCGCAGAACAAAACGGATTGCAGGAAGGTGTTCCTGCAAAAAGTGACCGTGACGGTTCCGGCGGTGATATTCCCATTGGTGTGATCATCATTCTCTTCATCATTATTTCTATCCTGGGTCGCTTTGGTGGCGGTCGTGGACGTCATCTTCGTGGTGGCGGCTGGGGCGGTGGCTATGGCGGCGGTGGGGGATGGTCTTCCGGTGGCGGCGGAGGCGGCTGGTCCGGAGGCGGCGGTGGCTTCAGCGGCGGGGGATCATCCGGCAGTTGGTAAACCAAGCTCTCGGGGCTGCAACTTGGGGAAAGGCTCTTTGCCTTACCCGCTTCGGACAGTCCTCGCTCTTGGTTTTCTGTGGTGGCTGCCGCTGGGTTTTTGGTGTTCGCTTGCGGAACTTGCGAGCAAGGCAAAGAGCCTTTCCCCAAGTCGCAGACGAGGCCTGGCTTACAACCTAGGATTCTCCTTTTTGCTTAAAGCCTAGCCTTGGGTGTTGAAGTCGTTTTGGCGGGTTTTTGGAAACGTAATTGTTTTTTTGAGGGAACTTTATGAGTTGGATTAATAAATATCTTTCTGAGGCGGATCTTGCGCGGATTGAGGCTTCTATTTCCAAGGTGGAAGAAACCACTTCGGGAGAGATTGTTCCTGTAATTGTTCGTCGGTCCTCAGCGGTGGGGCATGTGCCTTTGACGCTGACTTTGCTTTTGACTCTGCTTTTGGTCATTGTTGAGTTTCCGTTCAGTGACTGGTTGTGGGTGACTCCTTGGGTTTACCTGTGGCCGGTGATTGTTGTGGTCTTCTTTGGTCTTTCGCAGGTGTTGGCCAAGTCCAAGTGGATTCAGAAAGTGTTTGTGCCTGAAAAGGACGAGCTGGATTCAGTTCATCGTCGTGCTCATCTGGAATTTTATCTGAACCGCATTCATCGCACTGAAAACGGGACGGGGGTTTTGATCTTCGTTTCAGTGATGGAAAAAAAGGCGGTCGTGCTGGCGGATGAAGGCATTTCCAAAAAGCTTCCGAAAGAACACTGGGACGATATCCTGGGTATGCTTGGTAAACATCTGCATGACGGCAAGTGGGCGGATGGATTTGTAGCGGCGATTGAAGCCTGCGGCAAGGACCTTCAAACTCACTTCCCGGTCAATTCTGGTAAAGCCAACGAACTTAAAAATCATCTTATCGTCAAAGATATCTGATCGGCCCCGGTCTCACCCCGATTTTTTCCGAGGTGGGACGACGTGATCCACCAGACGAAAAGCTTTGGCCTCGTCGGCAGTCATATAGTGGTCGCGCTCCATGATCTGTTCTAAATGTTCAACCTTTTGCCCCGTGTGTGCGGCATAGATCCCTGTCATTTTCTTCTTTGTTCGCACAAGCTCGCGTGCATGAATTTCGATATCGGTCACCTGACCGCCAAGGCCCCCATCCCCCAGGTGCGGCTGATGTAACAGAATACGACTGTTCGGCATCGCGTGGCGCTTTCCGGGGGTGCCGGCCATTAGTAAAAATGACCCCATGCTGGCAGCCATTCCCAGGCAGTAAGTGGCAACATCGCATTTTATAAACTGCATGACATCATAAATGGCCAGCCCGGCGGAGACAGACCCTCCAGGGGAGTTAATGTAAAGATGAATGTCTTTGTCAGGATCATTCACTTCCAAAAACAGCAGTTGCGCACAAAGGGACATCGCAACTTCGTCATTCACCACGGAACCCAGTATGACAATACGGTCTTTCAAAAGTCGGGAATAGATTTCATAACTGCGTTCCCCGGCGGACGTTGACTCAATAACGAACGGATTGATGGCCATAAGCACCTCCGCAGTTGATAATAAGTAAATATCCATTTACTATCTAGAACTATGGCTAGACCTAAAAAGACCAGTGATTCCGAAGTACTGTCCGCCGCTTTTGATGTCATTGCCCGGGAGGGTTTCGAATCATTTACTTTCGAGCAAGTCGCCAGGGCGACCCATCTTTCCCCGGCAGCCTTGGTGAAAAGATTTAAAAGCAAAAAACAAATGGCATTTCTGGCCCGCAACCAGAAGTGGGATGAGAATCTGGGGCGGGTGAATGCAGAAAAAATTCTGCAACTGAACGGACTGACTGGTCTGTTTGAATTTCTACGCTTGATCGCCAAAAGCGTGGATTCGGACCGCTTGGGGGAACATCTCCGCTGGCTGGGAACCGAAGCTGAAGACCCCAAAGCGCGAAAAAAGGTCGCCGCCTATTTTGGAGAAACCAGAAAAATCATCCAGCGCCTGTTGGAGGAAGCTGTCGCCCGGAAAGAGCTGAAAAAAATCCCGGACGTCAAAGACTACGCCATGACTCTGGAAGCCCTTATCCAAGGGGCTATTTTTCAATTCGGGTTTTTAAATGAAAAAGGCATCCAAAAACACCTGACAAGCCGCATGACATCCGCTTTACGCCCTTACTTGGAACACGACACAGATTTCGTGAATTTGTAATGACGCCACGTTGCGCTAGCCCAAACCTTGCGTTCTTCCGGGCTTCATTGATAGTCTGAGGCCCTCTGTGCAGTCGTAGTTCAATGGATAGAGCACTTGGCTTCGAACCAAGGGGTTGCAGGTTCGAGTCCTGCCGACTGCACCATCCTTTTTAGCGCTGGCACAACTGCCGACTGCACCCCTTGTCGTTGGGGGATTTATTTAAGAGTGCTTAGGCCTTTAGAAGAACAAACTAAGTCAAAACAGTCGTCTTGGCCAAACTGAATGCCCGCGATTTTGATGTTGTTATGGGGGCCACAGATGGAGCCTGTGTATCGTTGGCGACCTGTTTTATCAAGATTCAAAGCTACGTCATCGGTTTCAATATAAAGGTCTTTATTAAAGCCAATTCCTTCGTCTTCCATTTTGCCTTCGCGACCGACCAACCAAGCGCGAGTAGCAATAGTATTTACTCCTGAATCAGTTTTAGCTGCTAACACGCCAAATGCGCTGCCAAAGCCATCGCCAGTAACATCAATAAGGCTGATCAAAACTTCACGACCAGCGCCATCTACGCCAGTGCAGTTAACTTGAACATTGCCTGCAGAAGCATAAGAGGTCACAAGCGTTGTAAAAATCATCGAGATAATTGTTTTCATCTGTAAGTCTCCTGGAATTACTGAGCAAGGAACTCGTTGATAATCTGATCTGCAGAGTCTTGTGAATACTCATGTGACAAAAGCAGCTGGGATAAATTGTAAATCTCTTCGTTACTTAAACGAGACTTTACACATTTGTCAGTCACTAGTGCTTCAACTGTTTTTACTTCGATAACTTTATAAGGGAGATCAATAATTCTGAGTTGTTCAATTTGGGCTACGGTTTTCTTCGATGCAGTACAATCCTTGTTCGCAGCGAATGCCGAAGTCGAAGCTAAAATGAAAATAATAGATGCAAATACGGATTTCACAGAACCTCCTGCAGGCATGAATTAAAAGTATTCAAACAGATCGAATATACTTTAACCTGAGAGATCCTTCTTAAAATTTGCCAGAGGATGAAAATCTTCCAGGACTGTATTCTTAATGGACAGTCGAACCCTTTCTTCTTTAACGAGGCCTGGTTAAGCTCTACAAGGCGTTTTTCAGTTTTCCTTTTAGGAATTTGATGAAGACGTCGGCTCTCAATGATAACTGCGCGTTTTTGTAATAGATGGCGTGGATTTGCTCTTTTTGTTCCACGGCGGCGCCGGGCAGGACTTGAACCAAGTCGCCGCTTTCGCGTTCGGGGATTGTCATGAAGTCGCCAAGGCAGGCGATACCGACACCGCTTTTAACCAAGCGAAGAATTGTTTCTCCGCTGGAGGCGCTGAATTTTGCCTTGATAGGGTAGCGGGTGCCACCGCTGTATTTAAGCGGCCAATGGTTCAGCTTTTGGGGATCGGTAAAACCAATCAGGATATGATTCTGCAGGTCCTCGACACTTTTGGGGGTGCCATAGGCTTTCAGATACTGGGGACTCGCCAGAACTCGTCTTCGGCTTTGTCCCAGGCTGACAGCATGAAGGGACGAATCTGCAAGTTCTCCAATTCGAATGGCGACATCGATTCTGTTTTCGATCAGGTCAATATTGCGTTCACTGTTAAACAGCTCCACCTGTACTTCCGGGTACAGTTTGTGGAACTCATTCAGGTAAGGCACCACCGAATGCAGAATAAACGGCGAGGCTGAATCAATACGCAGAACCCCTGACGGAGTGCTTTTGGAGCCCACGGATTCTTCGGCGTTTTCCAGGGCCTGAATGACTTCCCGGGAGCTTTGCAGAAATCTTTCACCCTCCGCAGTCAGATCAAGTTTACGTGTGGTTCTTCTTAGCAGCGTCACTCGCAGCTTTTTTTCCAGTCGGGCCAGGGTGCGGCTGATTCCGGAAGGAGTTTGATTCAGCTCCTCAGCGGCGGCGCTGATAGAGCCTGTGTCCACAATCGTTATAAAGGTTTGCAGCTCGTCCAGGGTTGTTTTCATTATTGACTCCGAATCAAATATATTTTGCCCATTCGTGACTAAATGAGCAACCCCAATCCTGATAGATTGGTGGTTATACAAGGAGGCTCAAATGCCTTTAGCAATATACGCACTGATGATCGGAGCGTTTGGAATTGGAACGACTGAATTTGTGATTATGGGATTGTTGCCCCAAATGGCCAAGGACCTGGGGGTGAGTCTTTCGTCAGCGGGACTGCTGGTCAGTGGTTATGCCCTGGGGGTGGCGATCGGGGCACCCGTGCTGTCACTGCTTTCTGCGAAGTGGCCAAAGAAGCGCGCGCTGGTGATTTTGATGGCGATCTTCACTCTGGGGAATCTGATTTGCGCCCTTGCGCCCAGTTATTCCATCTTGATGATCGCGCGGGTGTTAACATCCTTTGCGCACGGAACATTCTTTGGAATCGGATCAGTGCTTGCCACCAGTCTTGTAAAACCAAATCAAAGGGCCACGGCGATTGCTTTGATGTTTACCGGGCTGACCCTGGCGAACGTTTTGGGAGTTCCCTTTGGCACCTGGCTTGGTCAAAATTACGGATGGCATGCGACATTCTGGGCGGTGACTGCAGTGGGACCTTTGGCGATGGCGGCGTTGATCTTCTTTGTTCCTGCACAGAAAGAAACAGGTGATGCGGCAGGTATGGGTAAAGAAATCAGTGTTGTGATGAAACCGCAGGTTTTGCTAAGTCTGCTGTTGACTGTCTTTGGCTTCGCCGGGGTATTTGCCGTTTTCACTTACATTGCACCTATTCTGACGGACGTATCAGGGTTTGCAGTGGCGTCCGTTTCACCGATTCTGTTGCTGTTTGGTGCGGGGCTGGTCGTGGGAAATATTGTCGGTGGCAAGTGGGCGGATAAACACCTGAATCGCACTTTGGTGGGAACTCTGTTGTTGCTGTCTCTGGTTTTGTTCGGGTTCACTTTCCTGATGGGTTATAAGCTGGCGGCATTGGCTTTGGTCACTCTGCTGGGCTTTGCTGGTTTTGCGACCGTTCCGCCACTGCAAATGCGGGCGCTGGAACATGCGGCGGAAGCTCCGACCTTGGTGTCCGCTCTTAACATTGCTGCCTTCAATCTGGGTAATGCGCTTGGCGCCTGGGCAGGGGGAGTTTCCATCGATAATGGAAATCTGATAACGACAGCCTGGACGGCGCTGGGTATTTCATTGCTGGCCACACTGGTTGCTTACATCAGCGGAAAAGCAAGTGCGGGTTCGGTGGTGGTGAAGGCTGATCGAAGCCTGCTGGGACACTGACGCGGCAAAGGTCCGACCTGGCCCGTGTCTTAAAATGAGACCGTCCATTGAGAAAAAGATGAGGATAAGAGAGCACCTCGAGTTTATCCTCATTTTTTACTCAAATTTCTTGTCAGGGATTTTGCTGTTTAGGCTCTCAAATATGAGGCCGATAAGATGATATGCAATTTATCTTTCTGATCGTCTTAGTTTTGATAAATGCTGGCTGTTCTATTGATGCCAGTTTGATTGATGGCTCTAGCATTCAGGCGCCCAGTTCTCCAGGGCCTGGGCTTGGAAAAACCTCAGCATCCACTTACTGCTTAAACGGCAGGTACGAGGCCCCGATAAATTTGGGGCAGGATGATTATTTGCTGGTAGGGCAGTTCACTCAGGCCGGCGTTTGCGGCTTTCCCATTTTTGGAGCAGATCTGAGCACTGCAGCGGCACGTCCCGTGATCACCGGTGACGTCAGACAATCCATCCCCGATGGCGAGGGTGGATTCTTTGTCTCGGGAGAATTTACGGATGTGGATGGTGTCAGTCGTCCCGGCTTAGCCCGCCTGAAGGCCAATGGTTCGTTAGACGAAGACTTTAGACCTTTCAGCAATCTCGCGAAAGCTCCAGAGTTGGGAAATACCAAATTAGCCCTGGCGGACGGGAAGCTTTACGTCGTCGGTTCTTTTAACAGCATAAGCAATCCCTTCGGTTCGATCGTGAATGCAACGACCGGTGCCTCCCTGTGGGCCTCGGGCCTTCGTTTCAATAATAAAGTCCTTGCGTCAACCAGCGACGGGGCCGGTGGACTGTATATTGCCGTTACCGGATCTTACCAAACCGCGGAGGTTTCGGGGGTGATTCATTTGCTGGCCGACGGCAGTTTGGATCCCAATTTCCAGAATAGCGTTTTTGGCAATATCACGGTGCTGGCCCACGATCCGGCTAGCAACGTGCTTTATGTTGGTGGTTCCAATCTAAGCAGTAGCGGCGTAACGATGAGTTCTATTCTGGCCTACAACGCCACGACGGGTGCGGTTATCACGACGTGGAATCCGTGGCTGGATCCCATTTACACTGAGCTTACTGGAATTGCCGTTTCGGCAACCAAGGTGTACGTGACGCGCGTGAATTCCTACAACAGCCCCACTTCGGGCCTTATTGCCATCAACAAATCCACCGGAGTCATTTCCTGGCAAAAGTCCACAACGTTCCGATCCGGTTTTTACGGAGTTGCCTTTGACGGGACCTACGTTCATGCCGTCGGCGCCTTCACGTCCGTGGGTGGAGTCGGTCGTAACTTTATGGCAAAGTTCGATGAAAACGGAAATCTTCAGGCCAATCCCGCAAGTGTTCCCAATAGCGAGCTCAACAGCGTTCATTACGCTGCCGGGCACCTTTATATCGGTGGCCGTTTCACTTCCGTTGGTGCCACGAGCGCTCATGGGATTGCCCGCTACAACACCAGTGACATGTCGCTGGACACCACATGGGTTCCGAACCCTGTAAATGCCAGCACCCTGGGGACGGTTTCAGGCATCGTGCATGACGGGGCCGGGACACTTTACGTTTATGGTGATTTTTCTGCTATCGGTGGCAAGGTCATGTCCGGTGTGGCTGCCATCACAACAACGGGTGCAGGCACTGTTAAGGACTGGGATCTGATGATTGCCGGCGGTGAAAGTGCTCCGGTGAACACGGTGGCTGTGGGTGCGGGAGGCGTCTTTGTGGGAGGCACCTTCCAAAGTATCGGCGCACCGGTGATTCGCAATCTGGCGGTGCTGGATTCTGAATCAGGTGAGGCTGAAATATTTGACTCGAAAATCCTGGGAGGACAAGTCCTGTCGATGGCCTTGTCCGGGGACCAGCAGACTCTTTATCTTGCCGGGGACTTCAGTTCAGTCAGAGGACAGCAACGTCTGGGACTGGCTTCAATCAGACTCAGTGATCTTGAGCTGACGACGTGGGCACCGGTCACGGCAAGGGGAACCTTTGATGAAGTTCGCCATATTCAGGAATACGATGACATAGTTTATATCTCCGGTTACTTCAGTCAGCCTCTGGGCTTGAACATGCAGGTTCGCGAGGACTATGCGGCGATTGACCTGACGGCGAACGTGATTCCTTGGGTGCCAGCCCTGACCGACCCTTATGACATTACGGACTTCATCATCAGAGATGGAGTTCTGTATACGATGGGCCGTCTGAGCTCTGGAACGAATAAAAATCTTGCCGCCTATGACTTGAAGACTGGCGGGGGGCTGATGACCCTGGGCCGGGACTTTGTAGGTTCCTTTCCACACTCGCTGGTTGAGCATTATGGTAAGATTTATGTCACCAGCGGCGCGGATCTCGTACGACTGGAAAGCGACGGCACCGCCACGGTGGTCAAGACCCTTTCAAGCCTCATCGGCACGCTGAGTGTCAGTGGTGGCAACCTTCTGGTGACCGCGAACGACTTGGGTGGACCTGATCGCAACGGCATGGTCATTGTGAATTCTAAGGATGGCAGTTTATCTAGCTGGGTCCCTTCGACTCCAATGCAACCTGAATTCCAGCAAATCAATGCCGCTGCCCGGATCGGGGACTATCTTTATGTCGGTGGTCGTGGCGACAACCCGATGGGCGCGACTGTGGGAAAATTGCTTGTTGCAAATATTAAGACAGGTGCGCAGCAGATTCTGGAAGTCGATGGCACCGTCAAAAGTTTTGAGGCGGTCGGTGAGGTTATGTATGTGGCCGGTGCTTTTTACGAGATCGACGGGCAAAGCCGATCCCATGTCGCGTCCTTCGTGAATGGCCAACTGACAAGTTGGCACCCAGAGCCGGATAACAATGTCGACTTCATCAAGTACCATCAGGGGGTGGTCTATATTGGTGGTGAATTTGTGGAAGTTGACGGGAATATGCGACAAGGGCTGGCAGCATTTGATGCCTCGACCGGAGCTTTGTTGGCATGGGACCCTTTTGCGGGGCACGACTGGGGCTACTTTGCGCGGGCAAACGTGGTGGGGAGTAAGATTTACATCTTGTATGAAGCTGAAAAAAATGGCGACTATGAATTCGGCTTGCTGACCGTGCAGACGGATTCGATGCTGGTCGGTTTATGGGCCCTTCCTGACGATGCAGACTTTAATGACTGGTATGTTCAGGACGGAAAATTCTATTACTGGAGTCCGGACTCGGAGTTCCCGGTGGCCCTGGATATGGTGACCGGGCAGACATCCGAAATTTCATGGGAGCTGTCTTCTTATGAGATGAACATCACTCCATATGGAATCATCTGGGGCCAGCCCTCCTCCGGCATGGCCTTGATGGATGTCCAAACCGGCAAAGCAAAGTTGGTTCTTAAAGAAGTCGAGGGCGCAGTACTTGAACTGTAAACCGATCAGCAGCCCGAAGCTTCCATGATAATCGTATAGATAGTACCAGTGAAGGTATCGATGATCAGCAGGGCCGCGTATTGTCCGCCACACTGAACGGCCCCCACGGGGCCAACGCCATACTGAATGCCTTTAAGTTCATTCAGCAAAGAAAAGGCATGTTGGGCCTTCATATAGTTGTCAGCGAAAACCACTTTGTCGGCTGAGTTATTGTCACTGTATTCCAGACGCTGCTCCAGCACTGAAATCACATAAGATTTTGCGCCCTCGAGAGTGTCCATGCCCCATTTGGTAGAGTCACCTTCCCAGGCGCTGTTGTCATTAACCCAGTTAAAGTCCTCTGCGGATTCCAGCGCGCCTTCCTTGATCCCATATTCAATCATCATGGCTTTGATGTCTTTGTTAGGCTGAACCTGAGTCACCTTGGATTCTTCGGTGATAGAGGTCAGGATCTCCAGCGCATATTGCAGTTTGCGGGAAGTATAGTTGGCGTCTTTGGCAAATGAGTTGATGGATAACAGCATGGTCATGGTAAAAATAAGTGCTTTCAATTTCGGCTCCGGTGGGGGTTGATGAAGATGCTTATAGAGGTTTCAAAGACATAAGTTAAATTTATAAAAAATTAGTTAATATACGCGGAAAGAATGATGTTCTTTGCGGGGCTGTCTTTCCAGCATTTGTTTGATTCCTGAGGCCCCTCATAGCATCCTTTAAAGGCAAGGAGTGCGGTGATGAGTTCCAAAAATGCCAAAGTCGATGCCTTTATCAAGTCTGAAAAGAAGTGGAAAGACGAAGTACAGCTTATACGCCAGATTGCTTTGGACAGCGGTTTGACGGAGGACTTCAAATGGAGCCTGCCTTGTTATCTGCATGGGGATAAGAATATTGCCATCATCCAGAATTTTAAAAACTCCTGCGCCCTGATGTTCTTTCAGGGGAGTGAGCTTAAAGATGCCAAAAAACTGCTGAAGGCACCCGGGGCGAACTCTCAGTCTGCCAGACGTTTTGAATTCACCAGCGTGGCAGATATTACGAAAGTGAAGGCGGCCATTCGTTCCTATATCAAGGAAGCCGTCAAGATTTCTGAATCTGAAGTGAAAACCGAAAAGAAGCAGGCAAAGATGCCGGTGATGCCTGCAGAATTGAAACAGGCCCTGGATAAAAACAAGAAGCTGAAAGCGGCTTTTGAAAAACTGACCCCGGGTCGCCAGCGCCTGTACCTGATGCATATTGAATCAGCCAAACAGGCGGCCACCCGGACTTCCAGAGTGGAAAAGTGCATCCCCCGCATTTTGCAGGGGTTGGGGCTGAACGACCGCTAAGGCAGCGGATTGCAGTATCCGGAAAGATGCACGCGATAGTTCTTGTCTGACGTGAAGATATTCAGTGTTCCTGTCTGATAACCCTCGCGCTGGCACAGGAAGGCGATACGGTATCGGCAGGACAGGCCCGATCGAAGCTGTGTGGGACAATCACTGGCGACAAAGAAGCTGTCGGCTGAAATTGTATGTGAAATGTCATAAATGGTCCCAGAACTGTAATTAGTCAAAAGCATATCTTTTGAGCGTTCCGATCCCACCATCTGCATTCCAAAATCCATGCGAGATTCAACTTGCGCCGAAGCTGCAATTGGTGAAAGCAAGGCAAAGAACATCAAAGTTTTCAGACACTTCATAAGAACCTCCCAAGGTGACAATTCATTGGGCCTGCGCATGGATTTTCAGTCAAACTTTTGGCGGGGAAGCAGAAATTTATCTGTTCACACCTTTTTGATGAAACAGGATCTGGTCGTGGGCTCGTTGACCGCTTCAGGGGGATTTGTAATCTGAAAGTCATCCCAAGGAGGATTCATGAAGAGCGTTTTGTTTGTCACCACGTTTTTGTTCGTCTTGCTGGCCAAAGCAGCTCCTGCGCCGGATCGCTGCAAAACCATCACTGAAACCCTCAAAGGCGTTCAACTTCAGCGCATCTGGCTTGAACAGGCGGGGATCTGCATGCTGTCGGTTTCTCCGACGGATGCTTATAAAACCATGGTGTACCGCGATTATGTGCTGACTGAAGACGGAATGTTCATGGTCTTTAATGCCTACGGCACGGACGGGCAGTTCGGGGCGCGGGACTTCTTCCTGTTTCCAAGAAAGCAGACGACGAGCAGCTATCAATGGGTCCCTGAAACAGATGAGCTGATCATTGAGCACGTTACCGGTGACAAATTCGTCTTTGATGTGAACAAGGCCGTATTGAAGTCGATTTCAGGTGCTGCCAAGGTGGTGGTGGATAAGGTCGCGACCAACAATAAAGGCGGGGTGTCCATCGTCGGCTATCAGGGGCAGATTCTGGATGTGGGCTTTGCGTTGAATCAGGACCCGGCGATGATCAAAGCCGGAAAGTCGGTGCTGACAGGAGCGCAAAGAAACTGTTCTTTGCGCAATCAGGATATTTTCAATTACATGAGTGACGGCGACGTGATTTTCAAATTCAAAAGGGACACCGACTTCCAGCGCCTGGTGTCCGCTTCCTGCCGTTAGAAAGAATGCATCAGCTCTGTGAACTTGCGACGGTCACGGAGCTGGGAATCAAGGTCGTGAAGGGCTTTGTTGATAAAGCGAACTTCGAAAGAGTTGGATTCCGGATTTTCCTCAAGGATGTCGCGATAGATGAATTCGTGCATCACCAAAGCGGCTTTTTGGTTTTCATCCAAAGAGCCCCAAACCAAAGAATCAATTTCGTACAACTGTTCACCGAAACGGGTTTCGTTGGTCTGAACGATGGCAATCTTCAGGCGGCAGCCGCGGCCCAGTTCCATATCACCCTGATCGTTCGGGCCTTCCAAAGCAAAGGACGATTTCCAGCGGATTTGCTGTGGCCACTGTTTCAGCCATTGGGTGTATTTCAAAGCTTTCTGGGAATTCACCGGGCGGATGCGCGCGATCAAGTCAGAAACTTTGGCCTGATAGGATCTGGCCGGAGAGTACTGAACAGAAATCCCTTCTTCCTTGGCTTCGGCCAGTTCCAAAGCGACGGTCGGTTGGTTCAGGCAGCTCACCACGTAGCCTCCGTTGCGAACCACGTACTGGGCAAAGGCGCTGGGCGCCGCCAATAAAACGATAACAGCAATCAGATGTTTCATTCTTCTGTTTCCTTTTGCACGGCCGGCAGCAATTGCATGCCCAGCGTGTAGATTTCAGTGCATTCGCCTTGAGTCAGCTTTCCGTAAACCTTTTTCCAGGCCTTTTCGAGTTCTTTTTTTGCCCGGTCCAAATTTTTCGGATTTACAGCCATTGTCAGGTAAACCATTTCCCTTTTTTCAGTGGGAACCTGCGGGAAAATGTCAGTCGAGCGCTTTAGGGCCTCTTTGTGCAATTTTTGCACGTCAAAATTCGGAATGTCGCTTTCAGAGGCTAGGCTGCGCACGGTTTTCACGTAGGTGGTCGGGCTGTTCATTTCCACCAGCCCCAGTTGCAGGAGCTTGTTCATAACAACCTTCGTGCGGTCCGCCGGCACCCCGGTTTCAGCCGAAATCAGCTCCACATCCCATTCCTCGGTGTGCAGGTCCATCGCCGCCAGTACCAAGAAGAAATCGACGCTGGAAACTTCAGAGAACTCTGATTTGCTCAAAACACGCTCGATGGAATGAGTCGCTTTTTTGCGCTTTCTTTCAGAGTCAAACAGGGACTGGGCCTTTTGCACGTCCTCATCGGACAGGCGCAGGCCATTCACAAGCTTGCTGAAGTTGGCAGAGGAGACGGGACGCTTGTTATTGAAAATTTCAGACAGATGTCCTGGAGAAATTTCCACCCGTTGAGCCAGGGCACGCAATGAAAAACGTGGATTTGCCGCACGTCTTTCTTCAAACTTTACATGGAAAAACTTGTTCAACGTCTTCATTTGGCCAAACACTTATCAACTCAAGTTCCACATGTATATGTCAATTGCGAGGTTTACCTGAGTTTAAGGCTTTTTGGCGGATGAACTGTTCGAAATTTCATGGCGAACACCAAAACGACAAAACCGGCTGTGGTGGCCGGTTTTGTAGGATTTACCTGACTTGAGGAATGCTATCCGTCCCAGGCTCCGTCGTCCGGGGTGTCGCTGATCTGCAGTGCTTTCCAGACTTCCTCGTTGTCGAAGAATTCCGCCTGCTTCACGTTCAGACGTTTTTCATCGTGGCAGGGAACGTAAGCGCTGATGGATCTTGAAATCTTTTTGGCTTTTCCACTGGCGGCCTGCGGGCGCAGAACATCCCAATAGGACTTGCGGCTGAACAGGGCATCATCCCGGCGCAACTGACCATTCAGCATGTCCAGGGTGCAGGCGAAAGTGTTGACCGGCGTTTTGCTGTCGCCTTTTTCGCAGGATTTTGCATAGACCTGCTCGCGGCCCACATGCAATTGCATCAGACCGTACAGACTGCCGTTTGGCCCCTGGGCGGTGGCTTTGGGGTTGCAGGTGCTCTCGTAGTGGGTCATGGCATTGAAGATCAAAACCCAGAAGTTGGCCTTGTCGGTGGGCTTCATGATTTTATAGTTCGGACACAATTTATGGATGTCCGGAGAACCTTCCGCAAGGTGAGTGAAGTTTCCAGCCATGTACTCTTTGCGGATCGCGTGACCCCATTCACCGATTTTGGTGCCGGTTGCATAGTTGTTACAGGACGGACCCCAATTGTACTTGTCGTTGATATCGTCAAGAACCGAAGCCACGAAGGTGAGATTGTCTTTCATTCTAAGGCCGTTGGGCGTTTCCACAAAGCAGTCGGTGCAGGTCCCGGCTTCGGTGCCGCTGGCAAAAGTGGGAGGATGATACAGGATCGCGGCCATAAGCATGGTGCTGATGCATGATGAAAGGATCTTCATTTAGGTTCCTCCTGATTTCCCGGCTAGACCTAGAGCGTCATAGGGGTGCCCCCTTGAAAACGCCGTCTTCTATAGAGTCATCGGCCGATGTCTGGACCTTCTATACTGAAAAAATGACTAAATGTTCCCGTTGGGCCCGGAAACAGGACTTTTTAGGGAACATCTCAGTTCGAGACAGGGCAAAATCCTTTGAAAATCCAATAGGATTGAACACAATTTATTGACCATTTTGCCCGGATAAGCGATTCAGTGTTTCTGGAATTTGACCGTGGTCATTTCAGGGGTTTATTTGCCTTAAAAGGTGATAGAATCCTGAGGCCATCTGGAGAGACAAAAAAGAATGAGCAACACAAATATTATCGAAGTCCGCAATCTTGCTGTTGAGTTTAAAACCGAAGACGGGATTGTACAGGCCGTAAAGGGCATTTCTTTCAACCTTCCGAAAGGTAAAACTGTCGGGTTGGTGGGTGAGTCCGGTTCCGGAAAAAGTATCACGTCCCTGGCGATCATGCGTTTGATCGGAAATCCAGGCCGTGTTTCCAGCGGCGAAATTCTTTTTGAAGGCCAGGACCTGCTGAAAGTCTCTGAAAAGAAAATGCGTGAAATTCGTGGTGCACGCATCTCCATGATCTTCCAGGAGCCGATGACTTCTTTGAATCCGGTTCTGACGGTTGCGGATCAAATCACTGAAACCCTGATGCTTCACCAAAACCTGAACAAACAGCAGGCTTTGGACAAAGCTTTGGACCTTCTGAAGCAAGTGGGTATTCCGCACGCTGAAGAGCGTCTGTACTTCTATCCGCACAAATTCTCCGGTGGTCAGCGCCAGCGTATCATGATCGCGATGGCGATTGCTTGTAATCCGGATGTTTTGATCTGTGACGAACCCACCACAGCGTTGGACGTGACAATTCAAAAACAAATCCTGGATCTTCTGGCGGACATCCAAAAAAGAACCCACATGAGTCTTTTGTTCATCACGCACGATCTGGGCGTTGTTGCTGACATCGCTGATGAAGTGATTGTTATGAACAAAGGTGAGATCGTTGAACGTGGAGTTTCCAAAGAAATCTTCGACAACCCGAAGCACCCTTACACCAAAGGTCTTTTGGCGTGCCGTCCGTCTTTGGATGAAAACCCGGTTCGTCTTCCGGTTCTTTCTGACTTCATGAGCGCGACAGGTGAAGAAATCACTCCAGCGGCGCGCGTGTACACTCCGTCTAAAGAAATCGTTCGTGAAGACAAACTTATTCTTGAAGTGAATGACCTGAAAACCCACTTCCCTCACACGGGCGGTGTTCTGGGCCGTGTTCAGAGCTACACAAAAGCAGTGGACGGCGTCAGCTTCAAAGTTAAAAAGGGTCAGACCCTGGGTCTGGTGGGCGAATCCGGTTGCGGTAAAACCACTCTGGGCCGCACGCTGATGCGTTTGATTGAGCCGACGGATGGTCAGATCATCTTCGATGGTCAGGACATCACCAAGCTTGATTACAGCCAAATGCATCCGATCCGCAAAAAAATGCAGATCATCTTCCAGGATCCGTATGCCTCCCTGAATCCGCGTATGACTATCGGGACCATCCTGATGGAGCCAATGCAGATTCACAACATCGGTGACAACAACAATCAGCGCCGCGAAATCGCGGAAGAGATGCTGAAAAAAGTGGGCATGAGCCCGGCGATGATGAATCGTTACCCGCATGAGTTCTCTGGCGGTCAAAGACAGCGTATTTCCATCGCGCGTGCTTTGATGGTTCGCCCTGAATTCATCGTGTGTGACGAGTCCGTGTCCGCTCTGGATGTTTCCATCCAGGCGCAGATCCTGAACCTGTTGTTGGATCTTCAGGACGAGATGAACCTGACATACATCTTTATCTCTCACGATCTGTCTGTGGTGAAATTCATCTCGGACGAAGTGGCAGTGATGTTCGGTGGTAAGATCGTTGAGCACAACACGGCTCAGGCGATCTACGATGCCCCTCAACACGACTACACGAAGAAGCTTCTAAGCGCGATTCCAAAAGGGATCCCGAAAGAGCTGACAGTTTAGTTTATCAAAACATGAAAAGAAAAAGGCCGGTGATGAACCGGCCTTTTTTATTTGTTTTGGTTGTTGTCTTACTTTTTTCCGTAAAGGTGGGGCAGGAAGCCCGCGCCGATCACGCCTGCGTGGTTTTGGGTCTTGGCCACTTCGATCGGGCACTCAAAGACGGCTTTGCTTTGACGGACCATTTTTTTGTAGTGATCCTTCAGGTCTTTTAAGTACATGTTGCGAATCTTGATCAGGCCGCCACTTAAGAAGATTTTTTCAAGGTTGTAGCCGATAGAAAGATTGTAGCAAAGAATCGCCAGGGCCCAGGCCATTTCCTTGAACAGCACCTGGTATTTGGCATCGTTGGCAGCAATTAGTTCTTCTACAGAATTTCCAGTAAAGCCCATTTCACGGGCACGACGCAGAAGACCCGTTCCGGACGCAATTCCTTCCACTGTGCAGTGATCAATTTTGTCCGGGGATTTCATCAGGCGCTGATAATCAACGACAATATGGCCGTACTCAGAGCCCATGCCGTCAGACTGGCCCGGCAGACCGTTAAAGATCACACCAGTACCCACACCCGTGCCGATCGTGACAATCGCAAAGGACTTCATTTTCTGAGCGCCACCAACCCAGCCTTCCGCCAAAGCCGCCGCCGTGGCGTCGTGCTGGAAGTACACCGGGGTCTTCCAGGTTTTGTGGATCTCTTTGGTCAACAGATCCAGGATCGGAACGATCTTCCAGCCTGGATAGTTTGCCGGATTCATCAGGGTGCCGGTTTCAGCATTCAAAGGACCTGCGCTGGCAAGGCCGATGCCCTTGAATACCGATGCTTTGGTTTCGTTCGGGAAGCGTTTTTTGAAATCCAAAGCGATGTCCGTCATCAGTTGAATCAGACGTTTTTGGGCTTTGGGAGCTGATTTTTCGCGGTTCATGTCGACTGGAACTTTGATGAAATCCAGCATTTCGCCGGTATCAGAAAGCAGCGCTGCTGCCAGTTTGGTTCCGCCCAGATCAAGACCGATGGTGTAGGTTTTCTTTTTCATATTATTTCTTAACTTGTGCCTTCACTAAAAGAACCAAGGATGAATAAGGCGCCAGTGTGGTGCGCACTTTCCCGCTGTTATTGACGCTGAAGCCTTCGGCGCAACTGCGTGATTTCAGGCGATAGCCTGCATCCACGATGTTGCAGTAGTCACCGGCTGGCAGGTTGGTCTGGAATTCTTTGGTCACAGACTGACTGCCAAAGTTCATGGCCACAAAACCAAAGCGCGGGCGGGCAAACGAGATCACGTCGCGGCCGTGGGTTGACCAGTTGGAAACTGTGAACGCCTTGTCGGTCTGATTGCGGAAGTCCACCATCGCCGCCACTTCCGGCAGGCGGTGTTCGCAGGTCCACGGGGCGCGGCACTGGTTCTGATCATCCAGAATCGGCAGGGTGCGAAGGCTGTCGTTCAATGGCGGTCCCTGATCGAAAGAATTAAAATCAAAGCCGGAATACACTTGCGGGTAACCAAACGGCCACGCCAGCATAAAGATCTGCGCCAGACGGTACAGGTGCTGCTCGGGGCTTGAATATTTCAAAACGGAATAATCATTCGTGCGTTCGATGTCGTGGTTGGTGACAAAGACGATGGAATCAATGCTGCTTGGGAAGCCGCTGGCAATGAACTGCAAAGCATCGGTGTTCTTGTCTTTGAAGGCATAACCCAGACGGTGAGGATAGTCGTAGGCGGTCACATCACTGAACGGGGTGTATTCGCTGTACTGAACAGGGCCTGCCGGGTCATAGATAATTTCAGAATAGATGTAAGCTGATCTTTTCAGCCGTTTCAGGATCTGTTCCAGATCGCGGGCCGGGATGTGTTTCGCGGCATCAATACGGAAGCCTGCCACGCCCAGATCCAGCAGGCGGTTTAAGTACTCGGCCTGTTTTTCCTGCACGTAAGTGGATTCGGTTTTCAGGTCCGCCAGATCGACCAGCTCGCAATTTTGCAGCTCGTACAAATCACGGAAATCACGGATGTCGTTATTGCCATTCCTGCCGCAGTGATGGAAATCCTGATGGGAATAAAGACCAGGGTATTCATAGTGACTAAACTGCGTGCCGGCAGAACCCACACCTCCGGGAATGCCGGTCATGTGGTTCAGGATCGCATCGGCATAGACATCCACACCGGCCTGACGGCAGCGGCGGACCATGTCGGCAAATTCAGCCTCAGTCCCTGAACGGGATTCCAGTTTGTAGCTGACCACCTGATAGCGTTCCCACCAGGGGTTGCCCTGCCAGTGAATATGTTCGTGAGGCGGGGAAACCTGAACGGCAGAAAAACCCGCCGGCCCCAGATAGGTTTCGCATTCACGGGCAACATCATTCCACGGCCATTCAAACAATTGAACGAAGACCGTGCGCGGAGCCGCAGCTGCTGACAGGCAAGAAGCCAAAGTCAGCAAAATCGCTGTAATACCGAGGGATAAACTGCGGATCATCCGATCTCCTTAAAGCCTTTGATTCAGGCCCGTTTTTTTATCAAACAGGTGGGCCTTTGTCAGGTCGATCTTCAGAGGCAGGGTCTGCTTCATGGAAAAATTATCCATCGAATCCACCAGGATGCGTACGTTGTTTCCGGAAAGTGTTCCGTGAAGCATCTGCTGGCCGCCCAGGTTTTCAGAAATCTCAACTTGGAAGTCCCCCAAAGCAACTTCTTGGGCTCCCAAAGGCCCCTGATTCAAGGCAAAAGCATCCGGGCGGATGCCCAGAATCTGATCTGCTTTGCGGGCTTCAGGCCATGGGATCTTTTCTAGAACCGCACCTTCCAGGAAGTTCATTTCAGGTGAACCAATGAAGGTCGCAATAAAGGTGTTCTTCGGACGGTGGTAAATCTCAGACGGAGTTCCGATCTGCTCAATCACGCCGTCCTTCAGAACCGCGATACGGTCCCCCAAAGTTGTGGCTTCCATCTGATCGTGGGTCACATAGATCATGGTGCTCTTGGAACTATGGTGCAGGCGTTTGATCTCCAGACGCATTTGGGAACGAAGATGCGCATCCAGATTCGACAGCGGCTCATCAAACAAAATCACCGGGGTTTGACGGCTCAAAGCACGGCCCAGGGCCACACGCTGGCGCTGGCCGCCGGAAAGTTCTTTGGGTTTGCGATCCAGAAGGTGTTTGATCTGCAAAAGCTCAGAAATCTCATTCACGCGTTTGGTGATTTCGCCGGCTGCCAGATTCTTCAGCTTCAAACCAAAGCCCATGTTTTCTGCCACCGTCATATGCGGGTACAGGGCATAGGATTGGAAGACCATCGCGATGTCGCGGTTTTGCGGTTCGATGTCGTTGATTTTTTTGCCGTCGATGCTGATGGTGCCGGAATCCGCAGATTCAAGGCCCGCCAAAGTTCTTAGCAAAGTCGATTTGCCACAACCGGAGGGGCCCACCAAAACCAGGAATTCGCCCGGAGCGATATCCAGATCAATGCCCTTTAAGACATCCGCAGAACCGAAACTTTTTTTGATGTTGGAAAACTGAATTTTTGCCATATCAACCCTTCACGCTTCCCATGGTCAGGCCAGAAACCAGATATCGGGAAATACTGATGAACAAAATCAAAACCGGAACGCTGACAATCAGGGCGCCCGCGGCATAAAGACCCCACTGGGTCGCAAGACTTGCCTGGAACGAACGAAGTCCCAACGGCAAAGTGTAAAGCTGCGGGTCCTGCAAAACCACGGCAGCAATCACGTATTCGCTCCAACTGCTCATAAAGCTGAATAACGCGGTGATCACCAAAGCCGGCGAGGACACCGGCAGAATGATCTTATAGAAGATCATCCACTTTGAGCAGCCATCCAGCAACGCCGCTTCTTCCAGCTCGCGCGGGATGGTGTCGTAGTAAGCCTTCATCTGCCAGATACAGAACGGCAGCGCGGTTGAAGAATAAATCAGGAACAAGCCCCAGAAGCTGTCAATCAGGCGCAGTTTTGACAGGATGATATAAAACGGCAGCATCAGCATGGTTGCCGGGAACATCTGGGTCATTAACAGCGAGAACAGCATCATGTTGCGCCCACGGAAGCGGTATCTTGCCAATGCATACGCACTGGTCGATGCCAAAGCCACACCCAAAAGTGTGGTCGCCGCACTGACCACCAACGAGTTGCGCATCCAGATCAGAAAGTCGGTGGTGGCAAACAGATCCACAAAGTTCTTAAAGGAAGCATTCGGTCCGATGATTTCCAAGGACTGTGTCTGGAAAGCGTTGTCGGGACGTAAAGACACCGACAGCACATACAAAATCGGATAAATCGAAAACAGTGAGAAAAGCAAAATGCTGATCCAGGAGAAGGTCTTTTTAAGCATTACTTCGTCTCCTTTTTGAATTGGCTTTTCAGTGATCCCAGACCCCAGACGACCAGAATCAGGAAGATGATCACGGACACAGAAGCCGCATAGCCATAGCGATACAGGTTGAAGGCCGCTTTATAAACGTAGCTGACCAGAATGTGCGTTTGATCACCCGGTTCGCCCGAGTTGCTGACCAGCCAGATCACATTCAGATTGTTAAATGTCCAGATAGAGCCCAGCAAAGCCGCTGGAGCCATCACCGGCAACAACAACGGCCAGGTGATATGACGGAAGCGCTGCCAAGCATTGGCGCCATCCAGTCTTGCGGCTTCGTACAAAGAGCTTGGAATGGACTGCAGACCACCCAGCGCCACAATCATCATGAACGGGAAGCCCAGCCACACGTTGGTCAAAATACACGCAGCAAAAGCCGTCGTCGGCTGACTGAGCCACTGAACCGGGGACATGTGGAGGAACTGTTGCAGGAAGATATTGATCGGCCCGTATTCCTGATTGAACATCGCACGCCAGGTAAGAGCGGTGATGTATTGAGGCACCGCCCATGGGATGATCAGCAAGGCCCGCCAGAATCCTTTGCCGGCAATCACCTGATTGATGATCACTGCCAGGAACACACCAATAGAAACGTGGAAGACGATGTTCACCACGGTCCAGATAACGGTTTTCAGGAACAGGGAATAGAAGCGCGGATCGGAAAGAGCTGCGATATAGTGATGGAAGCCCACCAACGACCAGTCCTGGAATGTGCGCAGACTGAAGTTCGAAAACGAAATCGCGATATTATAGAAGAACGGATAGATGATCACCGCAAAGATGCCGATAAACGCCGGCAGCATCATGTAATAGGCAAAACGCTGGGGCCCGCGGAATCCTTTAAAGAACGCCACTAGCGAGTTTCTTGTCAGCCAGATCAACAGAACGATGCCAATGCCGAAAATAACTTTCAAAACAGTGGCACCCACACCCGGAGTCAGAACTTCGTTCATGTCACGGATTTGTTGTTCTGCGGTGATTTGCGCCTGTTCTGCGGCGGCTTGCGGTTGCAGGCTGCCAGCCAGAACTTTTTGGTACTGAATGCGCAGACTGTCCCAGACGGCACGCACTTCCGGGGTCACCGGCATCGGTGTTCCAACTTCCATGATGTCGGCAGAAATTTTCAAGAGTGGATTGTTTTTGACGATGTCAGATTCACGCGCCTGAAGATTTGACGGCAGAACGCCGACTTTTTCAGCGAACAGCAACTGCACCGGCGTAGAGGTCAGATACTTCAAAAGTTTGACGGCCGCTTCGTAATGAGCCTCGCTTTTCATGTTGGCATTCAGGGAATAGCCCTTGGTTCCCACCAGCGGGCTTGGCCATTTGCCAGTTTCAGAAATCATCGGGATGCGAGCAATACCAAAATCGACTTTGGCCTGCTGATAGTCACCCCAGGACCAGTCACCATTGATTAACATCGCGGCCTTGTTTTCTTTGAACAAAGCATTGGCGGTTTCATAGTCGCATTCTTTTGGGATGATCTTGTCCTGATCACGCAGCTTCAGAATGAACTGGAAAGTGTCTTTCAAAGCCGGGGTGTTCAGGTTCGGAGTGACTCCGTCGGCTTTTAGAAAGGCTTCGCCAAAAGCGGGAATAAACGGGGCAAAGAAGAACGGCTCGGTATAATTGAACACCAGACCCCAGCGGTCGATTTTGCCATCGCCATTGGTGTCCACCGTCATTTTTTTGCCAAGCTCGATCAGTTCCTGTGAATTTTTTGGCGGGGTGGTGATGAACTTCTTGTTATACAGAAGCATCAGATGGTTTCCGACCGCATCACCGATCATGTAGTGCTTGTTGTCGTAAACGGGGGCGGCCAGTGGATCAAAATTCTGGAAATAATCAGAACCCAAAACTTCATCCAGCGGGCGCACGATGCCCATGGTGGCAAAAGGGCCGACCTGATCGCTGGGGCCGTAAACCAATTCCGGACCGCTGCCACCCATGGCGGCAGACTGATAACTGGAACGCAGTTCTTCGGTTTCGCGATAAGTGGCCTGAACGGTGATGCCGGGATTTTCTTTTTCAAATTTTTCCAGGGCCTCGGCCAAGACCTGACGGTGGCCATAGATCATCTGGTGCCAGATCTGGATGCGCACATCCTCGGCCCGGGCGGTGAGTGAAGCAAGAATCAGAAAAGGAAAAATCCAGAATTTCATCAGTGACCGGCTTTCTGAATTAGAATCACGGTGCTGCGACCCGGGATTTGGATGCGTTTATCACCCGGGATCAGCAGAACCTGAGAAAGGATGGTATCGACTTTTTCATCCAGCAGCGGATGCAGTTCCCAGTTTTGACCTAAGACACCGTGTTCAAAGCTGCGCGCTTCGCGGGCGGCGTTGAAGAAAATCAAAAGTTTTTCCGAGGACGACTGCAGATGCATCGCAATCAAACCCGGTTCGGCCTGTTTGTCGTTGTCGATAAAGGTCAAAGATCTTTGAATCTCGGACAAATCGTTGAGTTTGAACAGGTCAGAACTTTGACGGACACGCAGCAGGGCTTTGAAGTACTTTTCGGTGCGAGTGATCAGCTCAGGCGTGACTTTCATGCCCGGCTCCTGCAGCCGTGGCTGCCAGAACGACCAGTCATCAATGTTTTTCCAGGCAGGTGGAAGTCCCGCGCCCCAGAAGTTCTGCTGACGGCTCCAGTCGATGCGATTGAAGAAATCACCGGAATTGTAGCTGTCCTGATCGCCGTTCTTGCTGCGCAAAAGCTCCGATCCGGATTCAATAAACGGAATGCCTTGGCTTAGCATTGGCAATGCCAGGGCCAACTGATGCATGCGCTGGCGGTCTTCGGATTTACTCAAAGCAGGGAAGCGGCCGCTGGTATAAAACGGCGCTTTGGCCTGAACGGCATCCCACAAAGTGTAACCATCGTGCGCAGAAACATAGCTGACTGTTTCGAGGGCTTCAGCACTGGTGCCGGTGGGCGCCCCACGATAGTGCAGTTGTCCGGCGGTCACGAATGAACCCCAGTGTTCCTTGAAACGGAAATCACGCAGATTGCCCGCAAGGCCTGCTTTAATCACATCCCCCAGATGCAAAATCTTTTCACGCTGACCGTTGCTATCTGGCGGGGTGTTGCGGTTGGCAGGCTCTTTGTTGAAATCAAAATAAAGCCCCGTTGCAAACCCCTGATCGGATTTTTCAGCGGAATTGGTTGTGCCCCCGCGAACCGCGTCGCGCAGACGGTCGTTGAAGAAGCCATAGCCGCTGCCATAGGAATTCAGCATGTGCAGCGACTCGGATGGATAGCGGTCATAGAAAGAACCAAATGCCCAGCCTTCGCCATACAGATAAATTTTGGAGCCGTCGATGCCGTCTTCTTGTTCGGTCAGGCCACGTAATTCGGATTTGATTTTTTCCATCGTGCTGCGGGAGTGGAACGACATCAGGTCAAAGCGGAAGGCATCGATCTTGTAAGTGCGTGCCCAGTGAAGCACGCTGTCGATCATAAGCTTTTCCATCATGCGATGTTCGCTGGCGGTGTCGTTGCAGCAGGAGCTTTTTTGAATGTCACCCTCGTCGTTCACTCGGTAGTAATAAAGTGGCACGATCTTATCAAAGACCGAGTAAGGTTCCAGACCGGCCTCGAAGGTGTGGTTAAATACAACATCCTGAACCACTCGCAGGTTCATTTTATTGAGGGCCTGAACCATGTTGCGGGTTTCAAACACACGGCGGGACCCGTTTGGATCTGTCGCATAGCTGCCCTCCGGAGTCATAAAGTGAACCGGATCATAACCCCAGTTGAACGGGTCTTTGGCTTTGATGCGGCCAAGGTAGGCTTGTGCTTCCTGAAGGTCCGAACTTTCGGACTCATAGTTTTCCCAAGAGTCTTTGTTTTCCGGAACCGAGCCAAAGTCATTGAACGGGAGCAAATGCACATGAGTCATTCCGGCGTCCGCCAAAGACTGCAGGTACTTGCTGCTGTCGGTGTTGGTCTGTGCAAAAGCCTCATAGCCACCGCGATACGGGAAAGGCACGGTGAAGTCAGCAACGCTGAAGTCACGGATATGCAGCTCGTAAATCACAATGTCGTTGAAAGAGCGCAAAGACGGTTTTTGCAGTCGGTCCCAGCCTTGTGGCTTCAGCGCGGGATCCTGCAAGTTCACGATTTGGGATTTGGCGCCGTCCGCAGTCAGGCTGAAGCTGTAAGGATCCGTCACAGTGTGGGATTCGACCTGATCGGTGAGGGGCTGGTAAACTTCAACCTGGTAAAGATAGAAATAGTTGACGTATTTTCCGGGAAGATCCGCGAACCACACGCTGTGTTGTCGCTTCATTGGTACAACAGCCGCTGGATGGGTGTCTTGCGCCTCTTTATATAGCAGCAATTCCACGTTGCGTGCCGTGGGTGCCCATAGTTTTACACCGACACTC
This sequence comes from Bdellovibrio sp. BIS2, assembly GCF_055398295.1. Taxonomy (NCBI): domain Bacteria; kingdom Pseudomonadati; phylum Bdellovibrionota; class Bdellovibrionia; order Bdellovibrionales; family Pseudobdellovibrionaceae; genus Bdellovibrio; species Bdellovibrio sp. BIS2. Next base: position 1,169,461 of record NZ_AP035879.1, read on the forward strand.
GTGGAACGCACGTGGGCGCCAAGGTCATTGCCGTTATAGAAATACATTTGATCCAGAATGCCTGAATACTGCAAAGCCGTGGAATCCAGCACCTGGCCGTTTTTATTGGAAACAAAAAGACGCAAAGGACGACGAATGAGCTGATCAATTTGTGTGGAGGAAAGGTGTTGTGTGCTTAACTCAACGTGGGAATAATCAGTGCGAATCACGGGCAGAAGAATGGAGTCCTGCTGGTGCAGTGAAATGCGTTCTCCGAGGGAAAATACAAGATTTTGGTGAACGCGGAAGCCTTGTGGCAAGCGCAAAACAATGCGCGAGTTGTCCACCCACTGCGCGCGCGCAGGAGCTTTGGCTTCAGAAATTTGTCCCAGCAAAAGTGTGCAAGAAAGTACGAAGCAGAAAATCAATAGTTGTGAACAGGTACGGAAGCGCTTCAAATATTTCCCCCAAAAAGTTTGAGTCTTCGTGCGTAAGGTCTTTTCAGGCGCAGACTTTATGGGTATCCCTCAGCTTTTTCAAGGGAACTCGATGAAAACTATTACGATTGCGTTATTGTTCTTGATTCTAAGCAGCACAACTCACGCTGTGGAAACGACTTTCACCGGATATCTGCGTGGCGGAAGCGGACTGAACATGCAGGGTGGTCACATGAATTGCTTCGGAAACGCGGGAATGCCCGGTAATTTCCTTCGCTTAGGCAATGAGTGCGATTTCTACACTGAATTGGCCATGGTGTTCCACCATGTTAAACCCACCGAAACAGATCCCGTATTTTTCAAAACCCAGTTCCGCATGGTCTATAGCTCTTTAGGCACGCGTCAATGGGAGGCGGCTGCAAACCGCGACACAAGCCAGATTGAAGCGTTTGTGAAGGCTGGTGGTTTTACCGAAATCCCCGGGGAATTCTGGGTTGGTAAAAGATTTTATCGCGATGTCGATCTTCATATTTTTGACTGGTACTACTATGCCGACATGAGCGGCGTGGGTGCGGGGATCGAAGGTCTGCCGTTGGGTGAAGGGCGCTTTGCTTTCGCTCACTTGATTCAGGCTGATGATAATTTGAATGACACCAATGTCGGTCGTCCGGTTTTGAATGCTTTGGATTTGCGTTGGACTGCGGTGCCTTCATTCGCGGATCAGAAGCTGAACTTCTGGGGTGTGTATGCATGGGCGGCGGGAAGCTCCACCGACACCGAAGAATATGTTCCCACGAATGGCTATTCTTTGGCGACACGACTTCAGGGGCCGGTATGGGGTGGTAACAACAACTTTGCCATTTTGTACGGAAAGGGCACGATGCGTGGATTTAATATCTATGCTGACAGCACAGTACCCGCGACGGATGAAAGCCAAAATCGCGCATGGACCTGGAGATTTGTTGAAGACTACACCTATGATGTGACGGATCGTTGGGCGTTGATGTTTGGCTTGGCCGCAGAGATTGCGGACAGTGGCACCGATACCGACAGCAAAAGTCAGATGCAGGCCATCGGTGTTCGTCCGATTTACTTTGTGTCCGATCGTTTCCAATGGGCTTTCGAAGCGGGCTATTCCCGCATCAACAATGAATCTGAAAAAACCGGTGGTGGTGATTACGTCGGGGATCGCGACCTGGGTCGCGTGACTGCGGCAGCTCAGTTGTCCGTGGGAAAAAGCATGTGGGGTCGCCCGGTGATGCGTGCGTTTGTGTCCCACTCATTCTGGAATGACGCCAACCAAGGCGCAAACTTCATCGGAAACCGCGCCCCCGCCTTCAGCGACAAGCTAAGCGGCACAAATTTAGGCTACCAGTTTGAGGCTTGGTTTTAATCTTTAATTTCTATTCTGGTACCAGTTCCACAGTGATTGTGCGAACTGGTCGGCGCTGGTGCTGCCGTCGTGAAGTGACTTCACTCGGCGCAAAGCCGTGGCTTGGTCTTTCTGTTGGATTTTCAGAATGCGGAAAAGTTCTGTGACGTTTTTGCCTTTTCCGGCTTTCAGGTCTTTGCCCAAGTTGTCATAGTTGATTGTTGCGAACTGCTGGGCTTCCAAGGCCATTTCATCCATGGCACTGGTGGGCGCGGTTGTGGCCGCCGTTGCGGATGCCGGGGCGGGGCCGCTTTTCATGATTTCAGCATCACGGGCGTGGGTTTCCCAGTTCGGCACAAGGGCTTCGTCGCCTTCCGGGGTGGACGGGGATGGAGTGGTGGCGCAGCCTGCGGCAAACAAGGCCATGACGACAAGTCCTTTTGATTTTTTCAGCACAAAAACTCCTTACCCTTTTCCGGTCGGTTCCGGTGGCAACGGGATGATATCAGTTTCGCCGGGGACCTGGGGGAAGGTCAACTCTCGCCATTGTTTTTTGGCCTCTTCAATTTTTTCCTGCGAAGAGGAAACATAGTTCCAGTAAATATAGCGCGGCTCCGGGAACGGTTCGCCGCCCAGAACGATGACTTGTGTGTCCTCGGTGGCGGTGACTTTCAAGGATGAACCCTGCTCCAGGACCACAAAGTCATCCGGCGGAATGATTTTGCCATCGATATTCAGGCTGCCTTTGATGATATAGAATGCCAGCTCCTGCGTGCCGGGATCATAGTGGAAAGTTTTTCCTTTGCTTAGCTTCACATCCATAAAGAACAGTGGCGAATACACATCCACTGGTGATTTTCTGCCCAGGGCTTCTCCGGCGATCAGCATCACATCGGCATCATCGACTTTAAAACGCGGGATGCTGCTTTCGGGGTGATGTTTGAAGCTGGGTTCACGGTCTTCTTCGTTCAGTGGCAGGGCCACCCAGAACTGCAGCAGGTGCAGACGGTGGGCTTTTCCGATAACGTCTTCCGGCAGCTTTTCAGAATGTGAGATTCCTTTGCCCGCAGTCATCCAATTCACGTCCCCCGGTGTCAGCACCTGTTTGTGTCCGAGGCTGTCGTGGTGAAGAACTTTTCCCTCCAGCAGGTAGCTGAGGGTGGACAAACCAATGTGAGGATGAGGGCGCACATTCAGGCCGTCGCCGGCCGCGAAATCAGTGGCAGGGAAATAATCGAAAAAGATGAAGGGCCCTACCATTCGCTTTTTGGAATAGGGGATCAGACGGTGGACTTGAGGTCCTCCGACAGAGACCAGCCTTGGTGCAATTTCCATCAGAATATGATTTTGCGTAGAACTCATAATCGGACCCCTTTTCTTCTGTGAAATATCATGTTAGCTTAAACCAATTTACCAATTGAAGAAAATTATTAGGAGTAGCATGAAAACAAAAAAAGAAATCGTCGATAACTGGTTGCCTCGCTACACAGGCGTGCCGCTGAATGAATTTGGCCATTATATTCTGCTTACAAACTTCGGTAACTACGTGAAAATGTTTGCCGAACAGTTCAACGTGCCGGTGCGCGGTTTGGATAAACCGATGCAAAGTGCCACGGCTGAAAACATCACCATCCTGAATTTCGGTATGGGCAGTGCGTTGGCAGCGACCTGCATGGACTTGCTGTCTGCAATCAATCCCAAGGCTGTTTTGTTCCTGGGTAAATGTGGTGGTATCAAAAAGAAAAATCAACTGGGTGACTTTATCCTTCCGATCGCGGCCATTCGTGGTGAGGGCACCAGTAACGAATACCTGCCGGCAGAAATCCCGGCTCTTCCTTCTTTCCGTCTGCAAAAAGCCGTTTCCACAATGATCGCGAAACACAGTTGCGATTACTGGACTGGAACGGTGTACACCACCAACCGCCGCGTGTGGGAACACGACGAACAGTTCAAAGATTATCTGACCAAGACCCGTGCGATGGCCGTGGATATGGAAACGGCGACGATCTTTGTGACTGGTTTTGTGAATGAAATCCCGCGTGGGGCTTTGTTGCTTGTGTCTGACAATCCGATGATCCCGGACGGTGTAAAAACCGAAGAAAGCGACAAGAAAGTCACGGCGAACTTTGTAGACAAGCATTTGGCGATCGGAATTGATTCCTTGCGTGAGCTGCGTGACTCTGGTGAGTCCGTGAAGCACATGCGCTGGGATTGATTTCAGACATAGTGTCCTTTCCGTAATTTCCAAAATCCCCTCGGGTCGACTAGGGTCAATGCCTAGGAGGCCTGCATGGGGAAGTGGTTTCTACTTATTCTGACGATCTTCACTCTATCAACCGGGTACGCAAACGACGGACTGCCGATGCCGTTGCCGGATGATCCCTATCCGGGTGAACCTTATCCCGTGCCGCCACCAGCTCCGCCTAAAGATGTTCCTTATTCCTTAGGGGGCGGGGAAACGGGTCGTTTCGGCACTAGAACTTTTGATTTCTTTCCACGTTACGATTTGAATCGCATCAAACGCATTCGCTTGGTGGGGCTGCGCAACAATCTGGAGATTGTCGAGGTGCGTATTCAGTACGCGGATGCGTCGGGGGAACGACGCGAATACCGACTGGAAGGGGAGTTGAAATCCAGTGGAGTGCGGGAGACGGTCTTGGACGGGCGTCCCATCTATCGCATAACCGTAAAAGCCTCACCTTCGTACTTCTGGAAAAAGCCCGGTGGATTCCGAGTTGACGTGATCGCAGTAAAGTAGAAATGCCCATTTTTCGAGCATGAAATTTAGATATGAAAATGCAAAAAGGTCTCGGTTTGTGGGTGGCTTTCCTGTGATTTTCACCTTTTTTCATGCAATTAACATATTGTGTCATTCCAGAAGTTGCGATATAACTGGGCCACTTTAAATCACCTAGACGTTTTAATGCACTATTGGGGAGGCTCGTTTTGATCAATCCAGGCACTAACATGCACGCCGACGAAATCGACACAGATTTGGATTCTGACCTAGATAACGAAAAAGAGGTGAAGAAATCGGCCTTCGACGTAGATGTCGATGAAGAACAGGAAACCGCTCTATTGGCGAGCCTGTCTGACAACCTTCTGATGGAAGGTGAAGAAGATGACCTGAACCTAGATGAAGTGGAAAACATCCTTGAGCTGCAAGACACGAACTTCCCGAAGTTCACTTTGGCTAAAAACAAGGCACGTTTCCTGAGAATGGTGAGCTGGTACCGTGGTAAAGAAGAGTGGATCGAAGTAGCTCCTCTTTCTGGCGTGACCAAACTGTTCAAGACGCAAACTAAAGAGCTGGAAGGCATCCGTTCTTCCAAATTGGATTATGAAATGGAACTTGAGACTGGAACTTTGACTCCATCTCAAAGATCTTACCGCCGTGATGAACTTAAAATGTGTAAAGTTCAGGAAAAAATGGCAGTTCACTTGATCTCCAAACTTCAAGTGAAAATCAAATCCGGCCGCCGCTAGTTCAGCACAACTGGCATAGCTGAATCACAAAAAAACACCATCAAAACCCAGCCCTCAAAAGCTGGGTTTTGTTTTTTCCTAAAAGGTACCTGCTTACTTTTGCAGAAGCACTGCAGCTTACGCGCAGCTTATGCAAAAGTAAGCAGGTACCTTTTTGCCTTTTGTCTGGTTTCTCAATTGGTGTGCAGCGCTCCTTTTTCATCTATGAATTTTGGTTTAGAGTTTAGGTCGTAGCTTTTACAGAAAGGTTCCGACTATGAAAAAGAACAACAAGTCCGAAAAGCACGCGAAGCCCTCTATCAACATTGGTATCCAGGAAAAAGACCGTCAGAAAATTGCTGATGGCCTGTCCCGTTTGTTGGCAGACTCTTACACTCTTTATTTGAAAACTCACAACTTCCACTGGAATGTCACCGGTCCTCAGTTCCAGACTTTGCATGTGATGTTCGAAGGGCAATACACCGAGCTGGCAACAGCCGTGGATCTGATTGCTGAACGCATCCGCTCTTTGGGTGTGGCCGCTCCGGGCACATACAAGGAATTCGCGAAACTGACCAGCATCGAAGAACCAGTGGGTGTTCCTTCCGCAACAGACATGATCAAACAGCTGGTGGAAGGGCAGGAGGCGGTTGTTCGCACGGCTCGTTCCATCTTCCCGTTGGTTGAAAAAGCTGGCGACGAAGTCAGTGCGGATTTGCTGACTCAAAGAATGCAGCTTCACGAAAAAACAGCGTGGATGCTTCGAAGCCTGCTGGAATAATTTTTTGGTTTCACAAACCTAAAAAGAAAAAGCCTCCGCGATGGAGGCTTTTTTTATCTGGATAGCTGTTGATCCAGCAGCTTGCGATAAATGCGCTGATTCTTTTTTAGAGCAGCCTCTACCATCTGATAGGTTTTCTCGTCGATGTCTTTGCGAAAGGCCACATGCAGATTCAAAGTGGTGTCTGGCACCACAAAGACCTGATACTGATCATCCACTCTCAGTTTGCGCAAAATGTATTCTCCGTTGGAGGCTGTTGGGATAAAGATGCCATCCAGTCTTTTGGCCCGAATCTTCTGCAGGTTGCGCTCGATCACATTTTCACCACTTAAAGGCTCGATCTTGATTCCGTGCTTTAGAAGCTCTGTCGGAGTGAAGGAATCCTTGGAGTGCCCCAGAGTGCGCCCGCGGAAGTCCTTGAGTGAGGTCGCCCGGGTCAGGGGGGAGTTGCGGGGAATGATAATCGCCGAAGATGTCGTGAATAAGGGTGTTTTGGAAAAGCGCATGTACTTTTCTCGTTCGGGTGAGGGCACCAGGAACAGGGCAACGTCCACCTTCTTGTTTTGCATGTCCCATAAGACGCGTGCAAACGGCGTGGCCACCCAGCGCACTTCGGTGTTAGGCAGTTTCACATAGTCTTTGAAGAACGTGATGCCCGGACCCTCGGGTTCTTCATTCAAAGTGAAAATGTGCGGAGGCAGGTCATAGACATTCACCCGCAACACTTCCCCAAAAGCGAAAGATCCCGAGAAAAACGTCAATATAAAGAGAGCAGATAGAAACTGTGGCATTCCAGAACGTCCTTAATAAACAGCCAGCATCAATATAACAAAGACAGTCCGAAGCGACGAGCAGATTGTGGAAGCTGAATTTGCCGATAAAACCGGCAAGAATTTGGGCATAAATTCGGAAAGGTCGGTCAAGCGGGATTTTTGGACCGACAAAAGTCCAGTGTTTTGGCCTGCTTAAAGTGTCTCAAAAAATATTTGCAACTGGCCCTAAATTCTCAGCGTGATACGCCGATAGGTACAAAGTGAGTCAAATAGGCTTTGTTAATGTTTCAAAAGGGGAGGACTAAATGTCACGTACAGTTATGATCGTGGTGAGCGATAGCCAGGAAACAATCGAAAACACAAAAAAGTACTGGGAGAACCACGATGTGACAGTTCAAGCATATTCATCTGCACAGTTCAGAGAAGGGCTTGATAACGCATTTTTCAGACAACAACTAGTAGCGGGTGTTCCGGCTTTGGCTTCAGGCACAAGCCCGATCAACTCTGACGTGGGTGGTGGTAACGTAATCCAGTTCCCAACGCCAACAGCTACTTCATCCAGCGTTCAGAAAATGGAAGAGCTTGAAGCTCACGCCATCGAAAACGCGATCGTGCAATACAAAGGCAACCTGACTGAAGCGGCAAAAGCTTTGGGTATCGGTCGCGCGACTTTGTATCGTAAAGTAAAGCAATACCACATTGATCCTTCTGCGGCTCGCAAGAAGAAAGTGGCTGCTTAATTCTTCCTTTTGAATTGAAAGACAGGGGCCGGATGAAGACACATCCGGTCTTTGTTTTTACTGGACCGAGATGACGCGGATCTTAGGAATTCTTCTGGCAGTCTCCTGCGCCTATGGGGCGTATCATTTCACTCTGCAGCGCGGATTCGTTAATCCGTATCCGGCAGTGTGTGATCTTGTCGCGGAAAGAATCTTTCTTGACGACAGCAAAATCAAAAACTGGAAAAAGACCTGCAGTCGGCGCAGCCGTCTGGTCACTCCGTATTCTCCGAAAAAACTGATCATCAAGGACATGAACAATGCCCTGGCGTTGCTGAAGGTGTCGCACCTCGAGGTTTATGATTCTTCCGAGGTCGCCAGTATCTGGCGCGGGGAAAGTCAGGAGACCGGCATCGAAAGCCGTTTTGTCGACGGGGAACTGGTCATTTATAAAATTCATCCTGATTCTCCGGCGCAAGAGGCGGGCTTGAAACCCGGTGATGTCATTCAAAGCATCAACGCCGAACAACCCAACCCCTGGGAAGCGCAGACGGAGCAGGGCTCCTACCTGATGCTTCGTCAGGACAGGGAATTTTCTGTCAAAATCAAACCTCGCTCCATCCAGCGGTCCGAGGATCTGAATCTTGAAATCAAATCCGCGCAAAACGCGGTGCTGGAAATCCCGTCCTTCCGTGCGGCTTTCTTTGAAGAAGAAAAACTCAAAACGCTGCAACAGCAGATCGCGCCATTGCGCAAGCTGGTGGTGGATTTGCGCGGAAACCCGGGCGGCAATTTCGTCGCGGGTCTGCGTTTTCTGTCGTTGTTCATGTGCAAGTCCGAGGAGGTCGGGCGCCTGGTAAAGCCCCGGGCCCCAGTGAAAGCTCCGGCCGAACTTCCTAATGATTTGCGGGATCAGGAACAACTGGCCGTGCTTGATAACAGCAGCGAGATTTTGTTGAAGACTTACGACAACCCTCAGTGCTTTAAAGGCGAGGTGCGGGTGCTCGTCGATGGGAAAAGCTCTTCTGTGGCTGAAATGGTCGCGCAGGCTTTGAAAGAGTTTAAAAAAGCGCCCCTGCTGGGAAGTCCCAGTCGCGGGCAGTTGCTGGTTGGTGTCTGGTATCCACTGGAAGAGGTGGGGCCGGGGGTGCAGATCTCCATCCCAGAGGCGATTTATCTCAGCCACAAGCAGCATCAAATCGAGGGACAGGGCGTGGATTTGGACCGGGTCCTGTACTACAGCCTCCCGGAAATGCAGGCGGGGATTGATTCTTGGGTGAAAAAGGCCCTCGACTAGAGTCCCGGATGTATGGCGTTTGTCGTCTCACAGTGAGATGATCATAATAATACGTCAAACATCTTTTGTACGTCTGTTCAGGCTCTGTGCAGCTAGAATGAATTGAAGTGGTTATTAAACGGCACGCCCTTCGCAGTGACAATATACAGCACTTGCGAAAGGGTAATAAATGAGGAACGCAAACGTGATCGAATTTCCTAAAGCACAATCAGTAAGAAAAAGACTGCAGGACAAAGCGCAGGAACAAAAAGCGGTTCTTGTTCTTTCCATCGCTTCGGTGCTTTTGATGACGGTGTTCCTGAATCAGTGGCTGGTGCGCGGCCCGGATCAAAACCTGGCTAATGGCGCCAACCGTGGGGTTGCGAGCTTTGAACCTTCCAGCTTCGCCAAAGATGTGAAGTGGGAACACGACCTGGCAAAAAGAATGGCGACAGAAAAATCTGCTATGGCGGCAAGTCTTGCGGAAGCTCCGACATTGCGTGATGAATTGGTGTTTGGTTATCTTGAAGGCAAATACGGCATGAAGCTGGCGCAAGGCCGTATTGAAAGCCTGGAGTTCATTGATGCCCAGGCGGGTGAACACCCGATGGCTATCGAAGACAAAGCCGGCTTCCTTAAAAAGTATTCCGAAGCTTTCGGCATGAACTATTCCGAAGTGTCTGTGGCGTCCAATGCTGCCGGGGAGCAGGTCTATAGTCTGATCGATTCCTCCAAGCAAATCATCGGTAAAGCCCAGTTCGTTACTGATGATCAAGGTCGTGTTCAGGCGATCAATTTCGCCCACTAATCTCTTTAGTGTTTCCTGTTTCAGGCCGATACGATCTGTATGGTATTTCCAGATCTGTCGGCTCCAGAAGTTAAGCCTCATCATCCAAAATCCAGTACAGTGCCGGTGGCCTTTGTGGCCGATCGTTTTATCGCACTGATACTGGATTTTTTGATTTTATCACCCATCGTCAGTCTGCTGGTTGCAGGCCTTGTTCGTCAGACCAAGACTTTCTTTTTGCTGAATGCGAACTCGGCGGAAGGTGTGGTGGCAGCGGGCCTTGTGGTGCTGGCCGTGGTCTTTATTGTGACATTCCTGCAGTCGGTGTTCTTGTATTTCTGGCAGGCGACGCCGGGTCAGATCTTTCTGCAACTGCGTGTGATTACGTATCCCGTGTATCAGCCGCGTTTGTCTTATGCTCAGTGTGTGATTCGTTCTTTGTCGTGGAGCTTCAGCTTCGTGCTGCTGGCGTTGCCGTTTATGGAAATCCTCAGTCATCCGCTGCGCCGGGCCTTCCCGGATCGTGCCGCCGATACACTGGTGATCACCCTTAAAAAAGTGCATGATGACGGACCTCATCCGCTGGAGTCGCGATTCATTAATTCCTGGATGCGCATGAGCTTGTTGTTCCTGCTGCTGTTCGGAGTGCTGGGTTACTTTAAGACCTATCACAGTCTGATGGCCGGGGAGTACCGTGAAAAAGGCGGCACACAAGTGGCGGCCTGCAAAGAAATGCGCGGCAGTGCGGATCTTGAAGGTGTAGCGCGCCTGGATGCGGCGTTGTCTTTGTATTTGTTGAATGAAATCTCTGGCGAGTGTCTGGATAAAGAAGCGGAAGTGGCGCTGTGGGGTGACCCGGTCAATGCCCAGCCGCTGGCTTATCTGGCCAAATATCTTTTGGCCGACGGCGAAGCCCAGGAACAATATTTAAGCAAAATCTGTGAGGATTCGTCTTCGTCCACGTGCGCGCTGGCGCGCTACATGGCAGAGGAGGGAAGCTTCGATGATCTGGAGCAGGCCGATGGTCGTCTGTGGACGACGAAGTTCCTGAAGTCTGAGGAGCTGTTTGCCTCCAACGACTTTGCCGGCAGTTTGAAAGCGATCGCTGAATTGCAAAAGAATCCGATTCTGCAGTCCGGTCTTGAAAAACGCTTCGTTCGTTCTGTGTGGGCTTTGCGGGATGCCGAGCTGGGCCCGCAAAGTGGCAATGGCGGTCGTATGCCGGCAAGTGCTGCCGAACAGGAAAGCTGGATTGACGATTTCAAAGAACGTTACGAGGTTCCATGATCATCCCGTGCCCGGAAGACTTTAAAGACTATTCCAAGTACCCGCTGACGATCACGCTGGCGGTGCTGAATGTCTTTATTTTTATTCTGATCTTCAGCGGGGTGAACTCGGGTCTGACCTCATCGCCGGTACTGCAAAAAGACGGACTGGTTCTGACGGGCCGGCTGTATTACCAGTATCTGCAAAACATTCCTGCCGAAATTTTGTATGAAAAGCCCCAGTGGGTGCATCAGATGAATTCGGTCAACGCCGAACAAATGGGGATTCTGGGGGCCTATGCGCTCAGGGACCGTCGCTTCCTGAGTGCCGCTGAAGCCGGGACTTATCGCGGTGATGAAGTGCAGATTGCCACTTGGAAAAAGAATATCGCTGAATTCCGCAAAAAATATCAGGAACAACTGCTGTATCGCTTCGGGCTGAGCTCGGGGGCGAAGGGGCCTCTTTCCTGGATGACGTATCAGTTCTCTCACTCCAACTGGATGCATTTGCTTTCCAATCTGGGCTTCCTGGTTTTACTGGGGGCGGCGGTGGAAGTGATGGCGGGAAGCTGGGTGCTTTTATTTGTCTATATGGCGGGAGGCATGGCCGGGGGGCTCGGCTTCCTGTTGTCTGATACCCATGGAGCCGTGCCGATGGTGGGGGCCAGTGCCTCGATCAGTGCCTTGCTCGCATTTTATTGTGTGGCTGAAACTCGAATGCGAGTGAAGTTTCTATATTTTGCATCGCCGATGCCAGGCCATTATGGCGCGATTTATTTGCCGACCCTGCTGATCATACCTTTGTTCCTGATCGTCGATCTGGCGAACCTGTGGGCGATTCCTGAAGGCCTTGGGGGTGGCGTTGCCTATGCGGCGCACTTGGGTGGCAGCGTGTTTGGCGCCATGCTGGGGCTTGTTTGTAAATTCTATATACCCGTTGACAGAAACGTTACCGGTGGGACACATTACCGCGCAGAGGCTGGAGATCACCCCCTACGTTGAAATGGCGGACCCGAATGAAGCTAATGAAGCTCATTAAGTCAGTGATTGTTCTTACATTGTTGTCTGTTGCTGGAGTTGCAAATGCAGCTTCCCAATCCCAAGCGGTCCCATACTATGGGGAAGAGTTCTATCGCGACCTTCGCGCCGGAGTTTCCGGAGAGACCCTTCAAAACCGAATCAAGTCTGTTCTGCAAAGTTATCATATTGCGGTAAAAGGCTCTTATGATCTTGTAGTGAAAAACTGCATGCAGGGGCAAGGTCACTGCTACCGCCACACGGCCATCGGCTATAAGGCAGCCAGAGTTTTCCTGATGGGGAACTACTACCTTGTTAAAGACGGCAATCAGTATGCGGTTCGTGACGTTTACTGCAATTCGGATCGTGGTCCGGAAGACTTCCGCAGCTCTCCGCCTTCTCCGGGAACTATTCCGAACAACACCGTGATCAACGTTGAGCACACCTGGCCACAAAGCCACTTCACTCGTCGTTTCCCGGATGATGTTCAGAAATCCGATTTGCATCACTTGTTCCCGACGGATTCTCAGTTGAATGCCATCCGCGGTAACCATCCGTTTGGTGAAGTCAGCAAAGATGTGATGGAGTTGAAATGCCCGGATTCCCGTTTCGGTATCGGCAGCGCCGGTTCTGACGAGGTGTTTGAGCCACCTCAAAACCACAAAGGGAATGTGGCTCGTGCGTTGTTCTATTTCTCCATGCGCTATGACCTTCCGATTGATCCACAGGAAGAAAACATTCTTCGCAAATGGAACCGCGAAGATCCGGTAGATCAGGACGAAATGAAACGTAATGTTGAGATCTTTAAAGCTCAGGGGAACAGAAATCCGTTCATTGATCACCCAGAACTAGCAGACCGCTTGTCTGACTTCTAAGGCGGTGGGTGAAAAAGGCCCATCTGACTGCGTTGTCGGGCGGCCTTCTCGCTCCGACGTGCTTGGAGCACGCCTGCGCTGCGAGGGCCTACTCCGCCTTGCATCTGAACCTTTTTGACCCACCTTGACTGGTGGGTTTTGTTTTTTGGGGCAGCATCGCTGCGCTCGCTTTTGGATTCAGGTTGCAATCGTAAACACAAAAGAGTTTTAGGAATTTTGAGTTTTGCTTAAGGACTTGGCAGAAAGGGTGGGTTTTTGTAGGCTCCGGGCATAATTCTTAAAAAATCTGTAATAAGTCGCTTGCAATCGAGTTTTTGTTATGCTGCAATCATTTTTACGGGAGGGGTGATACCAAGGAAGGTCTCGGGGAGCATGATGTTCTCACCTCTATTTTAATTAAATTAAGAAAGGCCACTGGAAACAGTGGCCTTTTTCTTTTTCTAGAATCGGGAAGCGCGAACCTGGTGCAGTATGTTGATTGAGGTGCCCGCACCCTTTGGAGTTCGGCAATAAAGTTTGTCTGTCGTTGTGAGCGCACAGAACATCGAGCTGGTGGTTCCGGAATAATTCGTGGCTTTGAGTTTTGCAAACGTCACACCGCCAGAAATCACTGTCGGTGGATTCAAGTAGTCACCCAGTTGCCAGAAGTGCACGGCGCCACCTGTGGTCAGAGCTATCAGTTCTCCATTGCCAACAGCGACTTCTTTGTAGCTGGTCGGACTGTTCACCACCACAGGGACATTGCTAAAGCCACCGCCCCAACATTCCAGATTAGTGCCGCTAATCCCGCAGGCAATCGAGTTGCCCAGCACCAGTTGACTGTAAGTGCGACCGCCATCGGTCAGGGTGCCAGTGGAGTTCGCAGTGCTGTTGTGTCCCAGCTTTCCGGCTGACCCCGTACCCCAGCACCGCACTTGAGAGTTTTCCAGAATGCCGCAGAAGCGGTCGTCACTCAGTTTAATGTCAGTATATTTATAGCCTGGATCCACGCTGATGGGGGTTGCGCTTGATCCAGTGCGCATGATTGCGCCGTATCCCCAGCAATACACTTCATTGTCCAAACTCAAGGCGCACGCGGCGGAGGTCGTACTTTGAATGAGGGGTTTGAACTTCACACTTGTGGCCACCAAAGTCGGGATCTGGTTTGTGATGGAAGTACATACAGGCGCGGAGCTCGAACCCCATCGGTACAAGCTGCCAGCGGTATTGATGGCATGCACGCAGTAGTTTTCAGCTGTCGCCAGGGCTTGAATAGCCAGGCCTCCTGTGTGTACCAGATCCAATTTAGTATTCGTCGTATCGGTGTCGCCCAAAAGCCCATTGGAATTCACCCCTGTGCAGTAGGAAGAATTCGCAAGACTCAGGCAGACCACGCCTCGCGACGAAATGACTTTGCCGCTGCTGAAGTCCACATTGGGCTGAGCTCGGAAGAGGGGATGACCCACCATGGAGCAGTAGCCTGCACCATCATTGCGGATGGCGCACACGCGGCCATAGGCCGTCGCGAAATCGCGATAGGATGAGTAAAGATCGACAGCTTCAAGTACTGGAGTCGCCGTCTTAGGGATATCACCATAGTTCGTGCCATCGCCGAAACAGTAAGGCATATCATCGTCCGACAGACCGCAAATGGATCCATCGTTGGTCTGAATGCTCTTCCAGGCGATGTTCGTATTCAGCAGGGTCGGCGTCGTATAAGTCCGGTCTGTTTGCGCGCTATTATAACCGCCTTTGATTCCGGTACCCCAGCATTTCAGTGCATTGGTTTCAGTGATTGCACACACATGATTGTCAGAACCGCTGATTTGCAGGTATTTCGTGGTTGAATTTACAATCGTCGGCGTCGGATTGTTGATCGTCGAGCCGTTGCCCAGTTGGTAAAGATTGTTGCGCCCCCAGCATTTGATTTGCTGAGTGTCGCGTGTGATGCCGCAGACATAGGTGTAAGAAGTCACGTCACTGTATTTCACCCCAGAGTCGACCTGGGTGAGAACGCCAAAGGAGGCTGTGCCATTGTTGGCGATTTGTTTATAGGTGTTATTGCCATAGCAGTACAGATCATCCGCCAGTGAAATCGCGCAAATCGTTGAAGACTGAGCCGCCACGACTTTTTTAAATTTCACGACGCCGTCATCGATATAGTAGGGCGTGACAGGGGACGCAGAAATGTCCCAGCAGCGAACTCGGTCGTCGGAGGTGATGCCACAGCCTGTGTAGTGTTTCAGACTGATCGATTTGTAAGTGATACCAGAGTCGACAACTGTGCCGCTGAGGCCGCCCACGCCACCGCAGTAGAGCTGATTGGCTTCACTCAGGGCGCAGAAATTCACTCGCGTTCCAGTGACCTGTTTAAAGTTTGTCCCCGCCTGGGTGATCGTGATTCCGGCAGTGGTCGCATTGGCCTCGCCCCAGACGCGGATTTTACCATCGTCAGCCAGGGCCAGGAAAGAAGGTTGGGTGTAGTCAGAACCGTGAGCGAAACTGAGGATTTTTTTGTAACTGTTGGTCGTGTTTTTAATGACGAATCTTTGTCGTGAGTTTATGCCAACGACAACGTTTGGCTGGTCAGTGTGGGTGATATAGACATCCAGATCCTTGTCGTTGGAATCCAGTGTGTTGTTCAGAGTATCAAAGGTGGTTTGTGCTGAAAGCTGACCTGCCGGAATCTCGATATAA
This sequence comes from Bdellovibrio sp. BIS2, assembly GCF_055398295.1. NCBI lineage: Bacteria > Pseudomonadati > Bdellovibrionota > Bdellovibrionia > Bdellovibrionales > Pseudobdellovibrionaceae > Bdellovibrio > Bdellovibrio sp. BIS2. Next base: position 1,184,883 of record NZ_AP035879.1, read on the forward strand.
CCCAGTCCCAGATTATGATCGACCATGTAGACCGCATCTCCGGTGAGATTGTAGTAAACACGGACTGGAACCGTGGAAACTGCATCCAGAGTCACGTCCACCGTGATGGCGGTCTGACCTTCCGTAAACTTTTTACTGGAGGCGCTGAAGTTTACGGACTGTGGCAAAACTTTTTTCCAGGTGTGGGTGGTGGCAACGGCATAGTCCTGCCATAGACCATTGAGTCCGTTGAGTCCCACCACACAAAGCACCATATTATCGCCATCAGCATTGCTGATTTGACTGACGAAGATACCGGTGGCGGAACTGATCTCGGCGCTATAGCCCGAGGAATTCGAGCAGGCAACGTCTTTGCCGAACTTGTACTTAAAGGCACTGATGCCAACTCCGCTGACCGTGAAGGCATGGCTGGCCTCTGAGGATTTCCCAACGGGGGCCCCAAAGACGGTGGCTAGCGTTGGCTCAGTGGATAGTTTGGCGGTGAAGGCAAAAGAATCCTGCTGGGTCGAATTGAAAACAAGATTTCCGGCGACGTTAATGACGTCTTCGTTGTTGCCGGTCACGGTTTGAACGGACTGCCATTCCCCATTGGTACAAGTGACAGTGGCAGGATTTGGAGCCGTGATGTTGATAGTGGCGCTGTTCGGATAGCAGGTTCCGCGCATGGTGAAGGTCGGGCCCACATAACCATTGGCCACGGGGAATGTCGGGGTGACGTGGCGATGGATGGTGTAAGATCTTGTTGCTGAAGCTTGAGCCGTTCCTGCCAGTATCAGCTCAGCCGTGACGGTGATGGTGGTGTTGTTTGGGACACTTCCAAGCGCGAAGGACTTGGACCAGGTACTTTGCGCCGTACAAGTTGTTTCGCCCGTATAGGTCCCTGAGATTTTGACTGTGGCCCCACCGTCGCTGCAGGTTCCGCTTAGATCCACGGAATTGGTGATGTTTGCCACGGTGACTGGATCCATAATTGAGATTTCCGGCGGAACATAGGCAATGGATGCCGAAGCACATTCGGACTCGTTGCCGAAAACGTCGCGGAAACGGGCTTTTAAGGATATTGTTGAGTTGGTGGTCAGGGCCGTAAACTGGTTCAGAGCTGCGAGGGTTTTCCAGGTGCCTCCGGCGGTGCACGAAGAGTCTTCAGTCAGATAGTACTCTTTCATATAAGCGGGAACGTCAAAGGACACACGCAAATTTTTTGAACTAGTCTGAGTGGCGCCGTCATTAATAATGATTTCCTGGCGGATGGCGTCTTTGGGCATCCAATAAAGAACGAAGCCCTCTGCGCCGGTTTGAGCATCTGAGTTGAAATTGAATGTGAAAGACCCAGGCTCAGTGCTGGTGATTATTTGTAGTCCCGTTGGGAGTAACGTGCCTGAAATAGAATATAGTGTCAGACCATTTTGTCGGACGGATAAAATGTCCTTGTCGATCTCGGTGGATATATTGGCTGCCGGAACAATGTCCATGGCGGCGGTCGTGTTCACGGTAAAGGAGCAGTTTTCGTTGTTATTGTATCCGGGATTTTGTGAGTAAAGGCTGCTTCTTAGCAAGCCAAATATGGCATTAGAAGAACCACTCGAGCAAATATCATATGAAGTGAGCGTATCGATGATGGGAATACTGTCCGTGAAACACTGACTGACGACTCCCGTGGATGTTCGGAACTTAGCGGAAACGAAATAGTTGGCTGGAGTCGAGGATGGCAAATTCCAAGGATGGTCGCCAGTCGTACGGGTCTGCCAACTCTCTGCGCCCGTGCAGGTGTCGTTGTTAAACAGAGTGTATTCGCTGAACACTTGGGGGATATAGAATCGCAGAGTTACGGACTGATCCATCGCGAGTTTCATTTGCATGGGATTCAGCAAAATCCCCATAGCGCCGGAGTAGACTTCAATTTTCTTAACGGCCGAAAGATTTCCGGCAGCGTCTTTGGCCTGCAGGAACAGATATGACTTTCCGTCGGGGAAGGTCACGTTGCTTTTCAGATTTGTGTAAGGTTCAGCAGCAAAGGTAAACAGGTCCGTTGTCGAGACGAATGAGCGGAACGTACACTTGTCATTCAGATTCTGACAGTCCCAACTGATATAACCTTTATCATTCAGGATGATATCGGGCATCGCCAAAAGTTGTGGCGGGGTTGTATCTTTGTTCAGCGTGACAGTGGCGGACTTGACGTTTTTGCTGGCATCCTTCAACTCGGCTTGTTCAACGGTCAGATCAACTTCACCGTCCCCCAAAGAAGTCACATCAAGTTGGTATTGCCATAGGCCTGTTTCTGGGCAGGTGAGTGTTTCTTTTTCCACCGAGCCCAGCTTCAGGGTCACAGTACCTTCGGTGGCATCACAATGACCTTGAAGATTCAGTGTTGAAGTGCTCAGGTCCACATAATCTGTGGCCGGATCGGTGAGCAGTTTGAAGTCTTCTTTGGTCAGAGCCTGAATGACGGAATCCAAGGTACATCCCGTCAAAAGACAGGTCAGCAGAACAAGGAAACCCCTTGAGATCGCTTTAATTGGATTTGGTGGTAACGTACCGTAAGAGATCATGATTTCTTATCGGAAACCACAGACTTTTTTGTGAGTTTTCTTTCTCGAGAAGTGTTCGATTTTCTCCGCAGAAATTTCATCTTCAATTTATCGCATCTGGTAGCTCCCGGGTGGAGGTTCTTGTCTTGATCTGAGACAGGCTGGAGTTCTTGTGTAAATTAAAATTGATTTAAGGTGTTTGCGGCGTAGGCCGATAGCTGCGGTAACAGTCCGGCTTACAGCATTGAAGAAGACATCCGCTTTAAATAAAAAAAGCCGGCGTTGAGTGCCGGCTTTTTGTCTATTGTTCGAACTGTTTGAAAAAATCGGGATTATAGCTTTCCATCAGGGGAGTTTCGGGAGAAGGCATTTTGCCTTCGTTCATCCACTTTAGAACATTCTGAACAAGCAGAACATCCATGACATAAGCTTTGGTATTCAAAAGCGTACCACCAACACCCTTGCGGCCCCACGGTGGGAAAAAGACCGGGTAGCACTTCAGATTTTCGGTAACGGTTTTGGTGAACTCCGCGACGGTGATGTCGGGGACCGAAGCCGTGGCTGCAATCAGCAGAACCTGCTCCTGGTTCAGGGCTTCACAGTACAGTCGCTTGCCTTCTGCCGCCCGTTCTTTGTTGATAACGTTCAAAGAGCGCTGGGTCTGCTCAAGAAAATCAAAAATAAAACGGTCCGATGTCACGGCCTGAGCGGGGGCAGTCAGCATGAGAGCGATGGCGAAAAGCAGAAGGTGCTTCATATAAATCCTTAGTGGTGAGGGATTAAAAATCAATACCGCAAACAATGCAGGGGCCGGGCCAGCTCTATTAAATTTAGAATGGGATTGAGGTTGGGGGGCGTGAAGTCTTTGCCAGAAGGTGTTTAAAGAATGGGCGTTCCCTGGCTCGGCTAAAGGGAAAAAACAAAAAAGCCCCTGGGGTGACCAGGGGCTTTTGGGTGGTTTTCTTGAATTGAAGGAAAACTATTCTTCCGCCGGAGCAAAGCCGCGACGAAGAGTGTTCTCGGTCACGCACGCTGGCTCCATGTACTGTTTCAAGTAATCCGGGCCGCCGGTTTTAGAACCAACACCAGACATCTTGAAGCCACCGAACGGATGACGGTCGACCATTGCGCCGGTGATGCCACGGTTGACATAAAGGTTTCCGACTTCCAGTTCTTCTTTCACGCGAGCGATGTTTGCAGGGCTTCTAGAGAACATACCGCCCGTCAGCGCGTACTCGGTGCTGTTGGCGATTTCCAACGCCTGATCCAGATTTTTCGCGCGGATCACAGCCACCACCGGGCCGAAGATTTCAGCCTGAGCCAGCTTCGCGTCGCCTGGAACATCACCAAAGATTGTCGGCGGGGCAAAGAATCCGCCGCCAGGAACCGAGCCCTTGAATAGCAGTTTGTGATTTTTTTCTGCTTCTGCAATCGTTCCCAGGATGCGGTCGTAAGCTTCTTTGTCGACAACCGGACCCATGTAAGCTTTTGGATTTTCAGCCGGGTGGATTTCGATGGATTTCGCTGTTTCCACCAGACGGTCCACGAAACGGTCGTAAACTTCATCCAGCACGATCACGCGGCTGGCAGCAGAACATTTCTGACCGCTGAAACCAAACGCAGAATAGATCACGCCATCAACTGCTTCATCCAGATCCGCATCGTTGTCGATGATCACGGCGTTTTTACCGCCCATCTCGATGATGCAACGTTTGACGTGCTGCTGGCCAGGCTGAACCACCGCTGCGCGGTTCATGATGTGCAGGCCCACGGCTTTGGAACCTGTGAAGGCGATCGTGGTCGTGTACTTGTGATTCACGATGTATTCGCCGACCTCTTCACCGTAACCCGGAAGGAAGTTGATCACGCCTTGTGGGAATCCGGCTTCCTGGATCATTTTCATCAAGCCCCAGGCAACCACTGTGGACTGCTCTGCAGGTTTCATCACCACGGTGTTACCTGCAACAGCCGCCGCAGTCACCATGCCGGCCAGAATCGCCAGAGGGAAGTTCCAAGGAGCAATCACCGCCGTCACACCGCGGGATTTGTAGATGTAGTGGGACAGTTCACCCGGCAAGCCACCCACGCGAAGTGGTTTTTGCAGCTCGCGCATGTGGCGCGCATAGTAACGGCAGAAGTCGATCGCTTCGCCGATGTCGCCGTCAGCTTCCGCCCATGGTTTACCAACTTCAAGGACTTGCGTCGCAATCAGTTTGAAGCGGTCACGGGTCATGATGTCAGCAAGTTTATCAACCAAAGCGGCGCGCTGTTCGCAAGGAACGTTCTTCCAGGTTTTGTAAGCAGTTTGCGCTGCTTGCATGGCTTGTTCAGCCTGCTCCGTTGTTGCCATCTGGATCTTACCCACGATCTGATCGGACTGGGATGGATTCACACGGTCAAAGACTTTGCCGGATTGAAATTCTTTGTTGTTGATCACGATGTTCACGTTCACTGGCAAAGAGGCTTTCGCATCAGCCAGTGCCTTTTGCATTTTTTCGCGATCAGCTTTTACTGCGAAATCCAAAAGCGGTTCGTTATAGAACTTGCCTGGTTTTTTCGGAATAACCGGAGACGTCGGAGTCAATCCTTGTGCCGGATCTTTCAATAGTTCCGCCATGGATTTGTTGTCGGCGAATTTGCCACGCAGCCAGGATTCGTTGGATGTGTTTTCCAGAAGACGGCGCACCAGGTACGCCATGCCTGGGATCAGTTCGCCCACCGGAGCGTATTCACGCATGCGGTAGCCCATGTCCACAATGGTTTTTTTGATGGGTTCTGCCATTCCGTAAAGCATTTGGAATTCCAAAGCCTCTTTCGGGATGTTCAGTTTCTCTGCGTAAAGCATGCACGCCGCCAAAGTTCTGACGTTGTGGGATGCAAAAGCAGGGCGGATGGATTTGATGTTTTCCAGAAGGTACTTCGCGCACAACTCGTAGTTGGCGTCGGATTCAGCCTTGTTGGTGTAAACCGGCACCGGCCAGCCACGCTGTTCAGCTTCGATGGTTTCGTAATCCCAGTAGGCTCCCTTAACAAGGCGAACCCAGAACGGAGTGCCGCGTTTTTGCGCGAACTCTGTCAGGGATTTGACGTCTTCGAAGGAATCGCGCAGGTAAGCCTGAATCACGATGCCAAAAAACTTGTAATTTTTGAATTCAGGTTCGTTGATCAGTTCTGTGAACACTTCCAGTGTCAGGTGTTTGACAGAGTACTGTTCCATGTCCAGATTCACGAACACGCCTTTTTCCATGCCCAGACGGAACACCGGGCGCAGACGGTCTTTCAGGATTTTTTTGGATTCATCCCAAGCCGCATCTTTGATCTGGGAATAAAGCGCCGTCATTTTCACGGACACGTTTACTTTCGGCAAAGCGCCTTCGTGGTCGCGGTCGATTTGCGGAACTTCGTCCCATTTCTCGGCGTCTTTCGCCAGCCAGGAGATAAGCTCCATGTACTTGTTGCTGTAATCTTGCGCCTCTTTTTCAGACAGCGTCGCTTCACCCAAAATGTCGACAGTGAAGGTCATTTTGTTTTTGCGGGCTTTTTTAAGAACCGGCAAAGCTTCATCCGGGCTTTCACCAGTGATGAACATTTTTGCCATACCCATAACGTTCTTTTTGATAGCACCAGCCATCAGGCCCGGAGCCAAGGAGCCCAAGCCCAGTCCCACGTTGAATACCGGAGGCAGAGTGCCACCGTCTTCAGAGAAGTATTCTTTCAAGTGGCGCGCGACTTCATCACCCGAGTTGATGGAAGGAAGCACGTCCACGAAACGGAACATGTTGGTTTTGAATTTTTCGTTTTTCATGCTCCATTCCATGATGGAGCCATACCAGAAGTCTTTGGAGAAAATGGAAGCCTTGGATTGGCTTTCCATGCGTTTCAGAATCTCTTCACCACGGGAGACAATTTGCGACTGAATGTCGTTCATATGCTTTTACCTCTACAGAAGGGCCGCATATTCTCACGGGGATATAAAAATTCAAGCGATTAGTGTTCCGGGAATAGGGGTGGAAACAGGGTATTGACGCGAATGGCTAGCGAGCCAGCCATTGGTGTTTCATTTTGCCCACGATTTCGGCTTCCAGAGCGTCGCCACGGCGAATAGGGCCGACCCCGGCCGGAGTGCCGGTCAAAAGCAGGTCGCCGGGTTCAACCGGGAAGTGCTGGCGCACGAATTCGATCAGGTTTTCCAGAGAAAAAATCATCTGGTTGGTGTTCCCCATCTGGCGGGTTTCACCGTTGATTTTTAGAATAATTTCAAGGTTCTTCAGCTCTTCCAGATCGTCCACCGGGAAGAACGCCGAAAGAGGAGTGGCGCCCTTGAAGCTTTTGGCCAGCGTCCAGGGATGGCCTTTGGATTTCAACTGATTTTGCTTGTCCCGGTCGGTCAGATCCAGAGCAATGCAGGCTTCGTCAATCTGCAGGTTTTCATCAAACTGCAGCGCCAGTTCCACCTCGTGGTGAACCTCATTCATCCAAGCCGGCACAACCAGTTCTTTGGCGGCCAAAGTGGCGGTGCTTCCGGCCTTTAAAAAGATCATCGGTTCGGTGGGAACCTCGTTACCCAGTTCTTTTGCGTGTTCAGCGTAATTACGGCCGACAGCCCAGATATTGCGAATCATAGTTGAATCCTTTTTAGTTCGATGAATTCAAAAACGCCGTCGGAATTCACATGAAAACCGACGTGCTGGCAGGGACTCCAGTGGGAAAACTCAGCATCAGAGAGATCTTTATCAGCAGGGGCCACTCCCATGGCTTCAACCACCCAGTCATAGTGGGAACACATGAAAATTGTCGCATCTGTTTTGGTGGCGGCATTTTCCAGAAGCTTGCTGATGCGTTTACGAAAATCACTCAGGGTTTCGTCGCTTTTTTGTTCTAGCAGCGCGTCCTGGGTGATCAGCGGCAGCCCCAGATGCTGGGACAGGGGTCGGAAGGTGCTGTGGGTGCGCTTTTTAGGGGACACCCAAAGCTCCGTCGGTCGCGGTAATTCCTCTTTAAGCACCTTGTCGAGCAGTTTGGAGGCTTGAGCATGTCCCTCGGCCGTGAGATCGGGGTCTCCGGAAAAATCCATGGCTTTCTGGGCGTGTCTAAAGACGTAGATCTTCATTGCGGGGGGCTCTCTTCTGCTTGAAATTAGGGTCTTGCTTTGTTAGGTTCATTTTTCCATAAAGTCCGGGAGTTTGTCATGAGTAAAGAACGAGTTCATCGCTTCGTATCCAAAGATCTGACTGTGCGTATTGCCGCAGTGAATGCGACTGAAGTCGTTCGACATATGCAGGGTCTGCAAAACACTTATCCCTTGGCCACGGTGGCCGTGGGCCGCAGCATGGTGGGCGCTCTTTTGATGGCGGCTCAACTGAAGGACGATCAAATGGTCGGCCTGCTTTTCCGTGGTAACGGCCCGCTGGGAAGTGTTTATGCAGAGGCGTCCTACAACGGACACGTGCGTGGTTACACCGCAAACCCACAATACCAACCAGCCAATTATGACAATGGTTTGTCTTTGAAAGACGCCATCGGCATCGGTTTGTTGAGTGTGGCTCGACATCAACCATTCCAAAAACAACCATTCCAAGGAACTGTTGAACTGGTCAGCGGTGAAATCGGGCAGGACATCGCCCACTATCTGCACCAGTCCCACCAAATCCGTTCATTGGTTTCTTTGGGTGTTTATCTGGACACTTACGGCAAAGTTCGTTCTGCCGGCGGCGTACTGATTGAAGTCATGCCTGGCGTGGACGAAGCGGTCGTGGAAAGAATCCAGAAAAATTACGAAGACAAAAAACCAAACATCTCACAAATGCTTTTGGACGGCGCCACTGCCGAACAATTGGTGGCCCCATTCATGGATGGCATCCCGTTTGAAGAAATCGAACACAAACCGGAAGTTGAATACTTCTGCCCATGCACCAAAGACCGCGTGATGCGAGCTTTGGAACTTTTGACGGTGGAAGATTTCGAAGACATGATCAAAAAATCCGAACCAGTCCACGTGACTTGTCAGGTTTGTGGTCGTCCTTACGAAGTTTCCATTCCTGAGGTTCAGGAGCTTAAAGACAAGCTTCACAAAGAGTCCCTTCACTAGTTAGTTCTTCGTAGCGCGGGGTTTGCAGGCCAGCAAGGCCTTGCCCGGCGCTGCGGGAGACACGGCATCCTGCCTCGTCGCTTCCGCCTGACGGCGGAGGGCCATCCAGGCCCCGCGAAGGTCTCCCTTCGGCCAGCCAAGTCCTTCCTGTCCTGCAATCATCTTCGAATTTCTAGAGTAGGGATCTTTGGGATGGTCTCTAAGCTCAGCCACAGAAAAAAAGCAGCGCAGGGGATACCAAACCTGACAATCAACGTCTGCGCGAGATAAACGGAAGTCCGTCGTAAAAGCGTCGTCAAAAGAAATGTGTCCACAATTTCATTCGTAAGAACCTGGAACTTCGCGCGCGTGCGCAGTCGTCTCCTCTAATTTCTTTTTAAGTCATTTCGTTCGAAGACGGATTGGGGAGGTCACCGGGCTTTCCCGACCGCAGTCGGCCTTCGCGGGGCTTGGATGGCCCTCCCACCGCAGGTGGGAAGCGACGAGGCACGACGCCGTGCCGACGGAGTGTCGGGAAAGCCCGGTGACCTCCCCAATCCCCCCGTGTTCAAACCAAATCCCGATTTCAAAAAAAGAATTAGAAGAGCGAATCTCCCCAGTCGATTAGGGTCGAGTTGATCCAGCCTACTTTTTCTTGGGCTGTGATGCGGCGGCCTTTGCTGATGTAGTCTAAGGCCTCTTTGCGCATTTCTAGTGCGGTGGGGCCGTGCAAAATCAATACGCCGCTTTCAGTGTCGTGGATGAAGCTTCGGCGGTTCATGTTAACGCTGCTGATGAAACTCAACTTTTTATCGATCACCAGAATTTTCGAATGCATGATCGAATTGGGTTGGGTCCATTCGTAGATTTCGACATTTTTCAGGTGGCGGTTGATGCCTTGTTTGTTCACGTCTTCGGCGATCTTTGGTGTGCCGTCACCAGCCAGATGAATACGGGTGATGATCTTCACTTTGACTTTGCGCTGAACAGCGCGATCCAACGCTGCACTGATTGCCACCGACGGGCGGAAGTACGGTGTCGTCAACAGCAGTTCTGATTGAGCAGAATCAATCATGTCGATATAGAACTTTTCCAACTGATAGCCGTCAAAGTAAGGCATCGAAGTGATGTGACGAACCAGTGGTGCGGCATAAGGCAGTGAGCGCAGGCGCATGACCTGATCTGCCGAGGCTTCTTTAGGCACGTTGATGTTTGTGGATCGGTGGCGCTGGGTTTCTGGATCGCGCATCCAGAAGGCCAGCATCTGGGCCATCACGGATTTTACGAAGGCATAACCACGGATTTCGATTTCGAAATCGTCATAATAAACATAAGCCTCTTCGCCATCGCCGTAGTTCTTCAGGTATTTGTACGCCTTATAGAAAGGTGTATCACTAAATATATAAGAATCGCGAATGTTGCGGCCCCCGGTGATCAGGAAGCTGTCTTTGGTGTTGGTGCTGGAATGACCAATAATCAGTTTCGTGTGATTCACCCGGTGGAACTTGTCAAACCAGCCGCCGTTGTTTTCATCAGACAGTACGTATTTATAGTACTGCACTTTGATGTTCGGAAGACCCTGTTGCAAGCGATCCAGAATCGCCTTGTCCTTTTTAGTCATAGTGACTTCCGGGACCAGAATGCGGATCTGGGTGCCTTGCTGACCGTGATATCTCAGGGCACTGGACAATACCATGCCATAGAAGTCCGCCGAGAAGTTCAAAGAAGAAACCCAGATGATGTCAAACTTCGGAGCTTTAGAGAAATCCAGTTCCGCCAGCGGGTTCTTGTTGTTGAAATCCTTGCGGCTCAGCGGAGAGCCGGTCAGTGCCAGGATCTTTTGATTGATCGACACATACGGATCGCGCAGGTTTACCAGTTTATCGAAAGTCTGCGGGCAGGTCGTATAGTTGAAGTCCTGCTTCCAGAAAAAGGCCGTGACGTCGTTGCCGAAGTTGCCATCGGGACGGGCGCAGATGTCGATCTGGTTGGTCAACTTGATCCATTCCTGGGACACGCGGCTCAGATCCACCAGTTGCAGACCATTGGTCCATGTTGAGGACTTGTCTGGATCACGGAACGAGAATTTGCAATAGTTCACACGGGGAGTGAACTTCACTCGCACTTTCTGGCCGTTTTCGCGGTTGAAGTACCAGTTAAATTCATAAACACGGCTCTGCTTTTCGCCCGAGAAAATCCAGCCTCCCGGATGAATGATGTCGCCATCACATTCCAGGCGGGCTCTCAGATATTTCTTCTGCTGGTTGCTTTTTTCGTCGCGGAACGGACTGTTTTCAACCGGCAGGTCATTTTCAAAGCGCAGGATGTAAGTTCCATAGAACTGATGCTCAATCGGGAAGGCCCCGGAAGGGGCTCCCAGCTTGAAGTCGTCCATAGAACGAATTCTTAAAACTTCTTCTTTTTCAAACAGACGCGGGCGGAAGGTGGCTTCAAACCACGGGCCCAGGCCGGACCATTCACGCAGATAAAGTTTCGAGGACAGCTGGTTGATTTCGGCATTGCGCTCACTGAGCAGGGCTTCAACATGGGGCCAGTTTTCATTGGCGTGATCGAGGTCTTTTTGGAATTTTGCGTTTTCTTTCCCTTTTTGGAAAAGTTCCTGATTGTACTTCCAGTCCCTGTTCCAATAGCGGGACAGTTCGACGTCGATTTCCTGAATGCGGTTGGCGCGTTCATCGTCATACATCACAGAGCTCGGTGCGCGCTGCGGGCCCGTGCATGAAGTCAGTAATGTTATGGCCAGTGCAAGGCCTCCCAAGAGCTTATTCATCAGGTACTAAAACGGCTCCTCAGAGGTAAAAGTTAACGATTTTCCTTAAGAAATTTCCAAAAATTAACAGCGCCCCTGTTTCGTCTCCTGTTAAAAGTTTAAACAGGTCCTTGGGGGTCTTGGTCGAGGGCAGGTCGGACCGGGCTTTGCTTGTGTTTAGGGTATGGAAAACACAAGAACTTCGTCTCAAAATGAGATCCCCGTGAAATGGCTGTCGGTCTTTATGATCGTAAGTCTGGTGGTGGCCGTGCTTAGTTTCGGCTACGAAGTTCACCGTGCGAAGGACTCCGTTCGCCAGTATGTCGGTATCTGGGAAGATGATATTGCCCGTGCCAAACTTTTCCAGGGGGATCCAACCCTGCAGAATAAAATTCTGAAGCAACTTAAAGAAGTTCACACCGCCGTCGTAAAAAGCGAAGTTCAAAATCCTGATTCTTTGCAGTGCCTGGTTTCCACCGAGGTGCCTATCACTTTGAATTCTTTGCCTGCCGGTAAAATGGCGGTGTGTTTTGGCCCGTCTGAACTGGTGGTCAAAGCTTTGACTTCTCCGGTGTTCATGCTGGGTGTGGTGCTGGGTTTGATTCTGCTGGGTTTTGGTTATCGCCGTGAATTCCTGGCGCGTCTGCACGAACAAAAACTTGAATCTGAACTTGCTCGCAACAAAGAGATCTCAGAAATCTCGCGCCAGGTGGCCCATGATATCCGTGGTCCGTTGATGGCATTGACCACTTTAAGTCAGTTGTCCCATGATATGAGCACAGAAAAGAAAGAGCTGTTTGATCACGCCGTGGCCCGTATCAAGGGCATTGCCGAAGATCTGCTGGCGAAGGGTCGCAAGCAAAATACGCAAAGCAGCTTGCCGGTTGTGAAGACCGTGCAACCTGATTTGACGGATTTGATGGATTCTTTGTTGAAAGAGTATCGTTTCTCACACCCTGCCGTGAACTTCACATGGCATAAACACATTCATTCTGATGCGGTGAAAGTGAATCTGGAATCAGTGAAAATCCAGCGTGTGGTCAGCAATCTGCTGAACAATGCCCTGGAAGCGCTGCCGGAATCAGAGGCTTCGATCAATCTGACTTTGATGGAGCGTCAGGATCACTGGCTGCTTCAGATTATGGATAATGGCAGCGGTATCCCTGAGGACATTTTGCCAAAACTGGCGCAAGAGGGCGTGAGCTACGGCAAAGACAACGGCAACGGTTTGGGTCTGTATGATGCCAAGAAAACTCTGGAATCGGTGGGCGGTGACCTGCAGATTCGTTCCCGCGTCGGTGTGGGGACTCAGGTGGTTCTGCGATTCCCCAAGCCGGTCGAGGCGGGGCTTGACCGCGCGGTGGCGACTCATCATCCTTAATCCATGTACCGCTCATGGAAATATCTGGTTGTAAAAAATGAACAGGACCTGAAGAACCGCGAACGCCTGCAAAGACTGGCAAGGCATCGCGGGCTTCCGGGCTTTTTGATGATCTTTGTTTTCGCCGCATGTGCCCTGATCAGCCTGGGGCTTGCCGGTTTCTTCTTGCAAATGGCTTATTCCCATCAGCTTCCGATGTGGTCCTCCGTGGGCAGTGCACTGGCGATGTTGCTTTTGGCGGGGACTTTTGTTTTTGGTTCCCGCGTGTTTTTGCGGGAACGACGTCTGGATGTATTAAGAAAATTTTTGCGTCACCCGGAAAGTGGATGCTTTGTTGTCGGGAAACTGACGTCATTTAATTACGTTGCGGGCGACAGCCGCAAGCTTTCCCGCTATTTCGTGGAAGGCGAAGCGGAAGGGCCGCAGGGGCAGGCGTTGTTCGTGGGGGAATTCTTTGATGCCGACATCTGGCCCTTCACCACAGAGGAAGGCGACCGTCAGATCCAAAAAGATGATGACTGGTATGACCTGAAAGGAAAGCGCCGAACGCTGCCGGTGCCGGCCTATTTTGTCTGTGAAGCGAAAGATCCGAAAGTCGGGGTGATGGTGGGCATCGATCAGGCGTTGTTGAATGATGCCCTTAAGCGCAGTGACATGAAGACGGTCTAGTTGTCGATCTCAATTCCCAGAACGTTTTCGATGGTCTTTTCATAGATGTCTTTTTTCTTGGCTTTGACCGGGGCAGTCTCGCGACGGCGCTCGCTGCCAGCAGCGGCTGGGAAGGCGGCAAACAGATCGCGCTCTTTGCCATCAGCACTGATTTCAAACTTGAACTCGCGGTCCTTGCAAATCGCGATCAAAGCTGCCGTGCCACTGAAGGATTTGGCCGTCGTGATTTGCAGTTCGCTGATATTCAGGGTGGTGATCTTGATTTTCAGATCCTGCTCGCGCGGATTTTCAATATTTTCAATGGCACACGGGAAAGTCAGCAATGTCGGATTCTGATGACTTGCGAACACCTGGGCGGGGAATGCCGGTTCCTGCGGAGTTGTGCCGGTGAACTTCATTTCACTGACCACCAGACCCCAGGGGTTTTCCAGGCTGCGCTCGGTGGTGTTCAGACGGATTTGTGTGGTGGCGAACAGTTGGTTCTTTTGTGTGTCTTCGGTGATTTGAAGTTGCAGCAGGGCCTTATAGCTGCCATCGGAAAGAAGCTTTAAGCTGATCAGGCGTCCGATCTGGGACATGTTTTTCTGCTGCACTTTTTCACGCAGGCGGCTGACTTCGCGGATGCGCTCTTCACCCAGCTTGGGCGCCATCAAAAATGCCAGCGAGGTTTGCGACTGCCAGAAGTTGTTGGAGTCATAGTTAAAGAAACGCTCCAGATACTGGCGCAGGAAGGTCATGCGCTCCATTTCGCCCATCTGGATGTTTTGCAGGGATTCTTTCCCGGCATCAATGGTCACGGCGACCACACGCGGATTGTTCTTAAGCTGCCAGTACAGGTAAGTGACGACCGAAGCCCAAATCACCGACGCTGCCAGCAGGACCGACAAAACCCGCGTTTTCATTATTCACCTTTTTCCAAAGGCAGAATTTCTATCATCTGATCGCGGTGGTATTTTTTGTTCGGGCCTTCATCAACCCACTGGTCAATTTTGTAAAGTTTGATTTTGGCTTTGCCGCTTTGGAAGTATTTTTTGTCCGCTTTGCCGGTGGTTTCTTTCAGCAAAGTGGCAGGGCCATTCTGGAAGAAATCCAACTGAGCCTTCATTTTTTCAGTTTCCAGGCGCATCAGTTCCATGTCTTTTTCGTCGTTATAATAGTAATTGGCAGCCACAGCAGAAACGACCCCCAGAATGCCACCCCAGTACAGGGCATGCAGTTCAGGACGTTCATCTTCAGGGGCGGTGGCAGCACCAATCGCAGCCCCCACACCGATACCGATTCCGGTGGCAGCCAGACGGCTTTTTTGGTTGGTGGCACAGGCAGACATCAGCAGGCAGAATCCAAGAAGCAAACACATTGATTTCATGTAACCAATGTTAAGTTTAAAACCGGGATCAGGCAAACTCTACTTCATGAGATGTTTGTAAAGAGGCAGGTACATGTCGTCTTCGGGAGCAAACTGCAGATCCTCACGTCGGGGATTTTCATTGAAAGTCACCGGTGCATTCGCGATCAGGGCCAGCGGACAGCGTTCCGCCGCTTCACCCATCATCAAAACTGCCGAGACAGCCAGACTGTCGGCGAGATTGATCTTGGTCATCTTCAGTTCACGGCCAAAGATGTCCTTTTCACCCACCATATTGCGAACTGGATCAAAGCCTGCAAAGGACAGGGCAATACCGGTCACACCGTTGCGTAAAGGACTGGTGTGGGAATCCGTTACGATGATACCCAGGTTTTTAAGTCCTGTGCGCTCGCAAAGGGACCGGCGCAGTTTTTCCGCAGAAAGATAGGGATCCTGCGGGTACAGGATATAGTCGCCGTTTTCAGAATTGGATTCATCAATCCCGGCCGCAGGCAACAGCAGACCTTCTTTGATCGTCAAGGACACGCCATGACCGATTTCACCCAGGTAGTGATCAGCCTCGCGGCGAATCAGGTCTTTTTTGTCGATGCTTTTTAAAGGAACCAGGCGGTTTTCCGCCAGAGAGATCACTTTGGAGGTGATGGCAAGAAGGACTCCTTCCTGCCATTGGGATTTTTCGACATGAGCCAGGATGAACTCCACCAGATCCCCACCTTGATGGAAGATCGCTGTGCGAACCGGAGAGATCATCAGTGGCTTTGTCATAATTAGTGACCCAGGCGCTGGATGATGGCGTCGGTGAAGGACACTGTTGTGCCTTTACCACCCAAGTCACCAGTTCTTGCGTTGACGTCAGAAAGTGCGGCAACCAAGGCCTTCATGATCGCATCGGCTTTGGCGTTTTCGCCCACGTGCTGAAGCATCATCACTGCAGATTGCAGCAAGGCTGTTGGATTGGCTTTGTTTTGACCTGCGATATCCGGAGCAGAACCGTGAACCGCTTCAAAGATCGCGTGATTTGCGCCGATGTTTGCGCCTGGAACCACACCCAGACCGCCCACCAGACCCGCGCACAGGTCCGAAAGAATGTCGCCGTACAGGTTTTCAGTCACGATCACGTCAAACTGCTGAGGTTTGGTCACCAACTGCATGCAGGCATTATCAACGATAACGTCTTTGGTGGTGATGGTTGGATATTGCCAGCCCACTTCCTGCGCCACTTTCAGGAACAGACCGTCGGAAAGCTTCATGATGTTGGCCTTGTGCACGATCGCCATGCGAGGCTTGCCGGTTTTCTGAGCCAGATCGTAAGCATAACGGGCAATGCGCTCAGAACCTTTGCGGGTGATGCGCTTGATGCTTTCAGCAGTGTCCTCATCGACCATGCGTTCGATGCCGGCATAAAGGTCTTCGGTGTTTTCGCGCACGATGGTCAAATCCACGTCAGAACAAACACACTGAACACCAGGCAAAGAACGAACCGGGCGCACGTTGGCGTACAGATCGAACTTTTGTCTCATGGTCACGTTGATGGATTTATGACCGCCACCCACTGGAGTGGTTGTCGGGCCTTTGATTGCCAGCTTGGTTTTGTTGATGGAGTCAATGGTGGTCTGAGGCAAAAGTTCGCCCACAGAGTTCAGGGCCACTTCACCGGCCTGATGCTCTTCGTATTCGAAAGGAGCATGTACGTGTTTAAGAACGCGAACGACCTGAGTCATAATCTCTGGGCCGATACCATCGCCGGGAATCACTGTCAGTTTCATCATGAGGGGACCTTTCTGGTTGAAAGGTTTTTACTTATCAAAATTGCGGTCTTTTTCCAAGGATTGAACGTCGCGCGCGCGGCTGGCGGGAGGAGCTTTTCTTCAGCTCACCACCAGGGAAGGTAGGATGTGGGATGTGTTGTGTGGACCGCTAAGGTTTCCCCGATTGGGGTGGGGTCCGATTGTCTCTATTTGAGACATACTTTCTACTAAAGCAATCGGCGGGCCAGTTTGTTTGGGATCCTTTTGCACCACACTTTGCGGCGAAGGGGTGTTCAAAGCTTTTACACGTAAAAGCTCATATAAAATCAATTACTTAGGGCGATTTTAAGGCGCTGTCGCTAAACCTGACGGCTTTTCCTTGGCGCTGGGTGGTTTTAGGGCTGAATCGCGAGGCCCTTGAATAGACCAATAAAAGCAATCAGTTAGGACAAAACATTCGCGCGGGCCAAGGTGGCCCTTTCCTTGTAATACACCAAGGCAGAGGAGGTCGCTCTCATGTGGAAGTGGCTTGGGACCGCGTTGGTCCTATCAATAGCATTAGTTGTTCAAGCCTGCGCGCCGAAATCCCAGGAAGACTGTGGTTTCGTGCAAAACGTGTATGGCGAACGAATCTCCTGGAAAAGCGATGCTCCAGTGACCATGCAACTGCATACCTCGATTCCGGATTCCATGGTGCCTGCAATCATGCGAGCAGCAGAAACCTGGGAACGCACCGCCGGACGCAAGCTGATTAATATCATTCAATATCCACGTTATAGCGGACCGATCGTTCCTCACAAAGACGGGCAGAATATCATCTATTTGATGGATGCCTGGGAAAGCAACCGCGCTTCGGAACAGGGGCGAACAAGTGTTTACTGGATCGGGGACCTTATTAAGGAAGCCGACATCCGTTTGAACGGCTATGACTTTAATTTCTATTGGAATGGTGCCACTTTGACGACGGCGGTGAATCCGTCCCGCAAAAGCTCCGGCCCGGTGAATATTGAGGCTTTGGTGCTTCATGAAATGGGTCACGTGCTCGGCCTGAAACACAAGGATGGCGCGGGTTCCGTGATGGCGACCTATCTGTCCAGCGGTGATGACCGAGTGGTGCTGGCAGAGACGGACAGCTCAGCCCTGCAGTGCGAGTACTAGCGCCTAGCAGTGTAAAATGTCCATGTAAGTTTATTTAAGTTGTTGGAACTGAAAAAAGCTAACTAGACTTTGATTTCGCGCCTGAGAACGCAGGTGAAGGAGAACAAGATGAGAGTGATCACTTTGGATAAAAACGCACAAGTTGAAGCGGTGGTGACTGAGTCTGTTGTTGAATCCTTTTCTCCTGTGGCTCACAAAGCTTACCACGAGATGGCCGACAAACCTGTTGTGGAAGTGGATGCTTTGGCTCAGTTGCACGCCAATCTTGAGATGCTTCAGGATCTGCAAACTCGTCTGGCGTTTGTAATGCGTGAAGTTCGTTATTTGATGAAAGTCTAAGGAACACCCGTTCCGGAGAGTTCTTTTTCTCCACCCGGGGAAGAATATTTTCTTACTGCGTACTTCTGTATGATGACAGTTTAAACAAATTCCGATTAAATTTCGGATATGAAACAAAATCCTGAAGAATTTCAAGCTTACTTTCAAACTCATTTCGACAAATGGGGACTAACTAAAACTGAATGTGAAGTGGGTAGCCTGATTCTTCTTGGCCTCAGTCTGCGCGAGATCGCGGACAGGCGGGGCACTTCTGAAACGACAACTCGTCAGCAAGCCCTGAGCCTTTACAAAAAAGCCTCAGTGGAGGGACGTCATCAGTTGTCGGCTTATTTCCTGGAAAATCTGCTGGCCGCGCAAACGAGCCTTAAGCCTTTCGCTCAAAGCGGCTCGGAATCCCTTTAGGGATGTGATAGACAACCCAGTCGCCATCGCGCTGGCGGGTCATGCCGTCTGTGATGACGGGTTTGTCGAAAGCAAACTCTTCACGGAATGTCTGGAAATTGGAACTGCTGACGCTTTTTCCGTCTTCCTCAATCTTGTCTTTGAAAGAACGCTGACCGGAAACGGTGGCGCGATCGTTTTGAATCGTCACCTTTACGGAATCCTTTTCATGCTCGGGCACATAGGCACGCAGAATATAGAAATCCGGATTCTCCTTTAGCTGACTGCCGCGGTCTTCAACCTTGTAAAACGGATCGGCTTCTTTGGTGGCGTATTTGCCGGCGGCTTTTACAAAGTCCTTGCGGGTTTCAGCCAGTTCACGCACATAGCGTTTCTTCTGAATGTTCAAAGATTCGCGGTTGGCATCCTCGGTTTTCATGTAAGTGCTTTGGAAACGGTCATGCTGGTTGTCCAGCTGGTTTTCATAAGCCACTTTCTGATCCTGCAGGCGGGAAGAGTACTGTTTGTTCAGATTCTGTTCGCGGGATTCCCACTGCGTCTGCTGCTGGTCATAGCGTTTTGCAAAATCACTGTCCTGACGAGCCAGTTGTTTTTGCTGCTTTTCATTTTCCTGAACCAGAACTTTTTCGCCGCGTTCGCGCAATTCGCCATATTCTTTTTCATTGCGTGCACGCACGCGCTCCTGCACGTTGCGGCCGCGCTCAACTTCGCTTTTCAGGCTGGCATCGTTTTGCGTGCGTTGCTGTTCCAGGCGTCGATCGCTGAACTCATTCAGTTGGGACATGTCCTTGTTGTATTTTTCTTTGGCGCCCTTGATGTCATCGGCACTTTTGGTGCGCACGTATTCCACTCGTTCGGCGGCGTCTTTTTCAATGCTGGCCACTTTTTCGCGGGAATCTGTCTGGGCCTGCGCAATCTGTTCAGCGCGTTTTTGACGGGTGGTGGTCAGCTTTTCGTCATAGCCTTTGGCAATAGCCTGGGTGCGGGAATTGTATTTCTCAGTCAGACGCTGACGGTCCTCATGAGCTTCCGAGGCGGCCTGTTGCTGGCTTTTGCGGATGTGATTGATGGCGGCTTCATTCTGTTCCTGAAGTCCGGTCTTCTTATCGTTGTAATAGTCCTTGAGATCAGAAAGTTGTGCTTCATTCTCTTTCACGAGCTGCTTTTTTTTGCGCGCGTGATCGGCTTGAAGTTCACTCAAATCCGCTTGCTGGGCTTTTCTCGTGGAATTGTCAATTGACGACATGAAACCAGTGTATCAAATCGACACACAGGTTTTAAGGTGCCGGGGTGGGCTCGGCAGGAATCTGGCCTTTCGGGTTGGGGCAGTGAGGTTGGAAATCACTGGTGCGCCCATAACAGCGCCAGGTATCAATGTAGGTAACCTCTTCATCGGCGGCGACGGGATAGTAATAGCGGTACTGAACGTGATCCAACGTGCTCTCAACTAGACGGAAGTCTTGCGTCTCGGGTTGTTGTGCCTGGGGGGCGGCGGTCTTTTTTGTGATCTTCAAAAGAAAGACCCGGTACTCGGCCTGTGCAAAGGCCGGCAGCAGAACAAATAAGAAAGCCGATAAGAAGATCCGATATTTCACAGTTCTTCCTATCGGCTTTGCGGTGGGAATCTTGAAAGACACCAAATCCGACCTCTTCAGAATAACATTCTGTCGGCACATCGCATTAAATAAGCGCGGTGATGTCGAATTAATACTCTAAGCTTTAGACGAAATATCGAAGATCCCAAATTGGCTGAAGCAAGTCGGGGAAAGTGTGCAAACTTTAAACGAAAAAACGGGAATTATTAGTTCCCGTTTTCTTTAGTGTGCGTGTTCGTGATTGGCGCGGACCGTGTTTTCCACGATGTGGAAGTAGGCCCTGACCAGCATCTGGTAGGAATCCTGATCCAGTGCCTGCAAGTACGCCATTTTTTCAAAGTAGGTCTTTTTCGCGATCAGTTCTGTCATGACATCCTGGACCTTCTTCATCTTATCGAAGCTGTAGAAGTCCTTATCGTCTGCCACTTCCTTAAGGACCGTGGCGATCGACTTGTTGTCAAAAAGAACATGAACACCCATGGCGGAATGAGACAGCAAAGCTTCCATTCGTTCCAGACTTGTTTCTTCTAAGTTGACCAAGAGCGCCTCCTGCTGACGTCTTAAGTTGAATGGTGAGGAATATTGTCCACACTTGCAAGACCAAAAATGCGTCTATGACAGGGGCCGTCGAGAGTGTCTTTTTTCTAGTTGTTGGCTGAAGGGATTGTCTCAATAATAAAAAGGTGAAGGATACGAAACGAATGGCGAAAACAAAGACCCGCGCAAAGAAGAAACCAAGCACCTCCTCCGAAAAAGAACTCATTCTGGTTGATGAGGCGGCTGGACTTATTTTTGAGAATGAAAAAGACCTTTTTGGCTATTTCCAAAGCGCCATCGATAAGCTGGAGGAAGAGTATATCGCTCTGCGTTCGGCTGAGGATTTCACTGACGAAGAGCAAATTGAACGCGAGCATTATTTGGAGTCCACATTGGACGAACCAGATGAAGTCTGGATGGATGACAAAACCTTCGAAGAATTTGCCATCTATCACTTCATTAAAAGTTTCGAAGAAGGCAATGAAGCCTTCAAATACGTCGCGGTCGCGTACGTGTCCAGTGAAGACGAGTACCCTTCATTCGTGTTCATCCATTTCCCCTCCAAAGACAGTCGCGTGTGGCAGAACTATCAGCGCGGTGAAATGGTCTATGATAAGACCTTTGAAGAAGTATCCGCAGGCTCGGTGGAAGGTGATGCCATGGGCGAAGGGGATCCTTTGGCCATGGGTCTTTATCAGGCGATGCTGAAAGTGCGTGGGGAAAAGGACATTCCACAGGAAAAGTTCAAAGACTACGCCGACCTTCGTGAAGAAACTATCGAAAGTGCCGATGAAATCTGGCGCAAAAACGATTTGGACGGAAACATCCTGGTCAGCTTCATCCGCGAATTCCCGGATCACGAAACCACCAAGGATCTGATCTATATCGCGGTCACTCAGGAAGACGAAGACTCCAACGTTCATTCGTTGCTGTTCTCGTTCCCAACGACCGACAAGACGCTGGCAGATCGCTACCGACAAGGCGAAAACTTACAGGCCGAAGAAGTCAGCCAGGAATCCGCCCACTGACGGTCGGTGAAAAAGGCCCATCTGACTGCGTTGTCGGCGGGGCTTCTCGCTTCGACGTGCAGGAGCACGCCTGCGCTGCGAGGACCCACCTCCGCCTTGCATCTGGGCCGTTTTGAACGGCCGTGGTCGCAAAAGGTACCTGCTTACTTTTGCATAAACACCGCGTAAAAATGAAAAAAGCCACTCTGGGGGAAGAGTGGCTTTTTTGCGTTTGGGGGTTGGGACTTATTTAGAAGCAGTAGTTGTTCGCCATGGACTGGAACTGGGAAGTTGTGAACTGACCAGACTTGCCATAGAACGGGTGCAGCTTCTGCAGAACACCGGCGCGGGTAGAGCCGCCGTCGTTAGCATAGTCCGCAGGGTTTGCAGAGAACAGTGGCAACAGACCGTCAACAGAGTTGATGGTTTTGTTGGTGGATGCATCGTAGTTGGAGATCTTCAAAGCATCGTATTCACCATTTGGATCTTTCAGATCAACCAGGATGTTTACGTTGTTGAAGAAAGTCTGTGGGTCTGTGTAACCCATGCCGGAAGCAACAGTCACAACATCAGACCATTTCAAAGTTGTTTTCCAGCCAGTCAGGTATTGACCGTTTGCCGGGTTCATCAAAGCGAAGTTCAAAGCGGAAGTGTCCAGGTTGGTGTAACCGGATGGGTTTGCCAGCCATTTCCACAAAGAGATGTAAGAGTTGCCGGATTTGAAAGTCGCTGGAAGTGAAGTCAGGCGCAGGTAAACGTATTCCATGCGAACATAGTTGCTGGAATCAACGAAGACCTTCATTTTACCGGTGATCTCGTTGCCGGAAGCCTGATTGCAATAAGCCAGAGCTTTAGAAGAAGCAGAACCAATGTCTGTGACTGGTGTGCGGCTGGAAGAATCCGTAGAGCCTGCTACCTGCTGGCTGGATCCGCAAGCTGTCAACATGGACAGTGCACCGAGTGTCAGAAGAGTTGTGAAGATTTGTTTCGCATTTTTCATAAAGCCCCCTAATGCCAATCTATAAAGCAACAGCGGTGCCATAGGTCAGACTGAGACAAAATAAAAAACCACCTGATTTCAGGTGGTTGCAAATTCCATCATTCTCAGGGTGATACGTTCCCAGAGTGAAACGTCAAACTTCTAAGAGGGTGCCGCGCAAGGCGTGTCACTTTGCGCGCAGGTTTCTCATTCTAGTGCAGTGTTACGGTGATGTGGCCGGAGATACTTAAACCCTCAATCGTCATAGAACCCATGGAAGGTCCGTTGCCCGCTCGAATGGCTCCGATGTGAATGCGATCAAAGTAAGACGGAAGCTGAGTGGTCGAAATGGTTTTGCCATCCTTGATCACCGTCATCTGCAATGAGCCATATCTTTCACCCACAACTGTGATGTTTTCCAGAGTGATACCGAAAGCTTTGCTGACAGCCTGAAGGTGGTTCATGACTTCAACCCCGGTCATGGGTTGACCGGAAACCCGTCTTACTTCGAACATAAAGAGCAGGCTGCTGGCCAAATCGGCCGAGCCGTAGACGTTCGACATCTCGTCGTCTGTCAGAGGTTGAAGTTTGGCGTGGGAAGGGACAGTGCCAAGCAGAAGACCAGCGATCAGAAGGAACAAGAGGGCTTTCATAAAAACTCCTTGATTGTGAATGGAGAAGTTCTAATGAAAGAATGCAAAAAATAAAAGAGCGCCAGTTTCGTCACCGGCGCGTTTAAGTCTGAAATCTCATTGTTTGTTTATGGTGGATTACACTTAAGACAGGCTGAAAAATCTTCTAAGCAGGTTCGCCGTTCCCGTCGTCTCTGCCGAACACGGGGCCGTAAGAACCTGAATGAACACGTTCCCACCACTGGCCGTTTTGGCGCAGATCCTTGAAGTCACTGAAGCGGTATTCGTAGCGTTCAAAACGCAGGAATCTTGGCGAGGTTCCTTTGAACGGATCCTTGCTGAACAGGGTCATCACGTCGGGGGATTGTTCAAATACGCGGGTTGCGAGGTTTTGCAGCCACATGTTTTCGTTGAAGTTCTCTAGAGCCGCAAACCACATCTGCCAGTCCATGCGCGGCTGGTGGGGAGCACACACCGGAGGAGCTTTCTTCAGGCTGCCAGGCTTAAATTGGAACTCATAATCTTCCCAGTTCAATCCGTCGTTGCTTCCCTGTAAAACCACTTCCGGGCGGGTCTTCGTCATCACCGCAAACAGCCCATAGGGATTATTGATGCGGAACGGATAGAAGAAGCGCATGTACGGCAACATGAAATTTAATTTCGTGCTGTTTTCAGAAAGCGTTTTCAGAATCCAAAACAGGGACGACGGAACCAGAATCAATGCCGGAATCAGCATCACCGCAGTAGGCAGAGTGGTGGCTTCCACCCAGTTGATTTTGAAACCCCACGCCGAATCCGGCAGCACGGCCAGGCAAAGTCCGATGGTCAGCAGATTAAAGAAGCCATAGTTGCCAGTCAGGATGATCAGGAACTGCAAAGTCAAAAGCAGCGCCACGGCAACGACCTGGGTTTTTCCGGGAACCAGCATCAGGAACGGACACACCAGTTCAATAAAGAACATGATCACGGTGCTCATTTTCTGGAACCAGCGGGGCATCTTGTGCGCGAAGTAAGCCATCGGCGTGGGCAGCGGCTGTGTCCAGTAGTGATAAGTCAGGGCCGTCAGGTCCTTCCAACTGCCATCTTTGTGCGTAAGTTTTACGATGCCGGATAAGAACATCAGTTTGAACAACAGGAAAATCACCAGCCCCAGCATGATCGGATGCAGGTTGTGCGCCGCCAGTGGAATCCACTCCCACTGCCAAGGGGCGAAGAACAATCCCAAAAAGCCCAGCTCAAGAAGCAAGCTGTCCCACTGATAACTTAAAAAGATCTGCCCGCAACTGACAAAAGAAAGGTAGCAGATGAAACACGTCAAAAACATAAAGCTCTGAGAAAACCCCAGAAATGCCAGAGAAGAAGCGGTCATGCCGATAAAGCAGAAAAGTTTCAAAGTTAAATCGCCGGAAGAAAACCAGAACAGACTGGGAACGTGATAGAAGCGCTCCGCTTTAAGCTCTTTATCCAGAAGATTCAGCAGATGATCAATCGACAAGATGCCTTGAGATCCATAAAGACCCAATACCTGTGGCAACAAAGACAAAAAGGCGACAAAGTAAGATAGCGCCAGTGTCTTTGAAATGATCCAGCTTGCGATGTTGTAGTCTTCAATTAACATATTCATTCTTTCTGTCGCTGATTTCCGGCACGCTTATCTGAAATCAATAGCAAGTCCAAGGTGCTTCCTTTTAGCCTGATCCCGGGTCGCATACATCAATCATAACCCAGGAGAATATATGAAAGCATTCGTTCTATCTCTCTTTGCAGTGGTGGCCTTGTCAAGTGCCACGTCTTTTGCTGCTGAGGAAGTGGTCAATCTTCAGGAAATTCAAGAAAACTTCGTAGTGGAACCTGTTTTTGAGGCCAATCGCCTTAGTTGTCCTTCCGACATGATGCCCATTGCGAAGTATTGCTGGAACACGGGACGCGGGTGTTTCGTGAAATGCGGAGTGGTCTGTCATCCGAAGCGTGAAACTCCGCCACCTGTTCCGGAGCCTAACTTTGTTGAATAAATAAAAAAAGCGCGCCTTTTAAGGGGCGCGCTTTTGAGTTCGCTCTAGGATCTTGTGACCACCCGGTTCACCAGAACCAGAATCACCGCGCCACCAATACCGATGGCAATGCCCTCCCAACTGAAGGCGTTGTACTTGGGCCAGTGAAACACCCGGGGCGTCAGGAAGTTTCCAATGAAAGATCCCGCAAGGCCCAAAAGAATCGTTCGAATCCATCCCATGTTTTCGCTGCCGGGGATGATGATTTTCGCAACCACGCCCACGCCCAGTCCCAGCAGGGACCAAAGCACAAACTGATTAAACCAAGGATGATTCAAAACCATATTCACGTACGTCATAAAGTTCCTTATGCTTCGCCGATCTCAACCCATGTAATGCCATCGCCGCCACCTTCCGGTGATCCGGCTTTCCATTTTTTCACGTAAATGGAGCGGGACAGGTAGGTGCGCACGGCTTTTTTCAAAGCTTCCGTGCCATGGCCGTGGATGACCTTAATACGATCTTCGCGGGCTTGGGCGGCTTTGTCCAATGCCAATTCCAGTTCCTGCAAGGCATCTTCGACCGTGCGGCCGCGCAGATCCAAAGTGCGATCATCATCAGCCAAAGCCACGGTGATGTTGGAGCTTTGACGGACCAGTTGGGACGTCGGATTGGACGGTTTCCCCGCAGGTTTCAAAATAGTCCATGGCAGTTGCAGGCGCACAGAGCCTGACAAAATCATGACTTCACCCTTGGAGTTTGGCGTGCTCTGGATGATGCCATCCTGATTCAAGGTCGGAACATACACCTTGGATCCCGGTGGGTACTTCTTACCAAACTCTTCGGCGGTTTCCGGTGCTCCCGGCTGCGTGATCGGTTTGGCTTTCACGATTTCTGGCAGCTTGTATTTGATTTCCTGCAAAGCGGTGTGACGTTTGAAAGTCTCGTCGGCTTTGGCGTGGGCAATGGCTTCTTCCACTTTGCGCTCGGCTTTTTTCAGCGTGCGCTGCAACCATTCGTCCTTGTCCTTGTTGAACTGCTCAAGCATACCTTCATACTTGCGCTTCATCTCGGTGGCTTTCTTGGTTTCTTTTTTCAGGTGTTCCTGCAAAAGATTGATATCCGCCTTCAGTTGCTCGATCTGCTCAAGACCTTCCAGGCGGGCGCGTGTGGCCGGAGCCAGCACATCCAAAGCGCGCTGAACGATATTTTGCGCAACGCCCACGCGTTTCGCTGTTTGAATCGCCATGGAATCCCCGGGAATACCCGCCAGGAACTGATAAGTCGGGCGGCCGGTTTTCGGGTCGTACTCCAGGCTTCCGTTATAGACGCGGCTTTGTTCGTCCCAGCCTGATTTCAACGGGCCCAAGTGGGACGTGATCACGGCAAAGACGTCGTTGTTCGAGAATTCTTCGATAAAGGCACGGCCCAAAGCGCTGCCTTCTTCCGGATCGGTGGATCCGCAGATCTCATCAATCAGAATCAGGTTGTCGCGGCCTTTGACGGATGCGGCTTTGCCTAGAATTTTCAAATGGGCGGCAAAAGTGGAAAGTTCTTCATCCACACTTTGTGCATCTCCAATGCCGATCAGGACATTCTTAAAGAACGGCAGCTTGGAAGTTTCGCTGGCACAGATCGGCAGACCACAGCGGGCCATTTGCGCCGCCAGGCCGATGGATTTCAAAAGCACGGTTTTACCACCGGCATTGGGACCACTTAAAAGCAAAATACTTTTGTGGCCTTCCAGCAGCACGGTGTTGGCGACGACTTTTTTTCCGGACAGTTGCAGCAACGGATGGCGAACCTCGATCAGCTCCATGCTGTCATCAGAAAACTCAATCGGGTGGGCCTCCACCTGATTGGCAAACTGGGCTTGGGCAAAACGCACGTCGGCGTCTTTCATCAGCACTTGCGAGCTTTCAATGTCCAAAGACTTGGAAGACAGATAACGGGAAAGCTCGGTCAGAAGTCTTTCGATCTCGTCTTCAATTTCCACCTCGATCTGGCGCAGGCGGTTGTTGGACGGGATCACTTTTTCAGGTTCAATGAACACGGTCTGTTTGGTCTGGGAAGATCCGTGAATCACACCTGGCAAGTGGTGTTGCATGCCGCTTCGAACCGGCAAGACCCAGCGACCGTCACGGGTGGTGACGTACTTGTCTTGAAGGACATTTTCCATCTGATGATCTTTTACCAGACGATCCAGGGTGCTTTGCACTTCACGCGCCAGACGCTCTTTTTCGCGGAAAAGTCGGAACAGGGTTTCGCTGGCGTCCGATCTGATGTCCCCGCTGGGAGTCAGGATCTGGTCAATCGCAGAGACGGGTTCCTCGGCCTTCATCAGGCTTTGGTGAATGCGCTGGGCCCAGTCGTTTTGCACCGGATGCAGGGCTTCTTTCAACGCCAAAGCTTCCAGACAGAAGCTTCTGACATCTTTCATTTCCAAAGTTTTCAGAACCGCATTTTTTTTCAGGCGCGGAATCCAGGTCGAATAAAGATCCAGGCTGGTCATGAACGGGCGGACGCCTTGGTTTAAGACTTCCGTGGCGTTGTTGATTTCCTGAAAGCTTGCGTGCGCCTCTTGCGGAGTTTTCAACGGCTCCGTTTGCATAATGGCTTCACGACCCATGTCACTGGTGGCGTGGGATTTGATTTTTTCTAGAATTTCTATCCAGTCAAGAACGACGAGATCTTGCATTGAGGGCTCCTCGGCCAATCACTGCTCCCAGCACAAGTATAATAACAATCCAGTCCCAATGACCCCATTGGACAAAGAAAGTAAGGGGAGCGTTTTTAAGATACTTTATCACGAACTGTCCGCTCCATTCTTCATGGAGTGGCGATTTTTGTAGAACGTCACCGTTTGCCAAAACAGCGGTGCTGACGCCAGTGTTGGTTGAACGCACCAGCGGACGGCGCACTTCAATGGCCCGGGCCAGAGTCATGTACAGGTGCTGTTGCGGCTCAAAGGTTTTTCCAAACCAAGAGTCATTGGTCACGTTCACCAGAATATCTGCGCCTTTTTCGGCAAGCCCCCGGGTGAAGGACGGGTAAAGACCTTCATAGCAGATCTGACCGCCCCATTTGATGACTCCTTGCGGGGTTTCCCACTTCATCACTTCCGGTCCATGGCCGCGGCCGAAGTTTGAAACAAACGGCAAAAGCTTCAGCAGGAACGGGAACTGCTCACTCAGAGGCAGGTACTCACCAAACGCCAGAAGCTCCGTCTTGCGGTAAGGTTTGTCCAGGTTGTTACCCAACTGATCTACCAGGAAAAGCGCGTTGTAAGTGGACGTGTCCTGCTTTTCGTCGGCCTTGGGGTCTTTGGAATAAGCCCCGGTGATCAGCGGGCGGCCCAGGGGTTGAAGACCGGAAATCAGGATCTGGGTGTGTTTGCGGTCCAAAAGATGCTGATCCAGATAATCCGGGAAGGCCGTTTCGGGCCAGATTAAGATGTCGGTCTGCGGATACTTTTGCATAGCAGCAAAAGACAGATCCAGGAACTTGCGGGTGATGACTTCCTGATAAGCGCGGCCCTGTTCGGCGTAGATCTTTTCCAGATTGCCGATATTGGCCTGAACCACGGTGGCCTTGGTTTCGCCGTCAAACCTGTTCCAGGTTTTCCCATGCCAGAAGCCCCAGCCCACCAAAGCAGCAAAAGTCAGCGCCAGCAATGACAGGTGACTTAAGGCTTTTTTGACAAAGCTTTGTTTCAGCCACACGTAACCCATCCAGGCGTTGAAAAGCAATACCACCGTGGAAAGCCCGTGGAAACCGACCAGATCCGCCAGATGATACATCGGAATTTTCGACCAGATCAGAGTGTAACCCAAGTGCCATTCAAAGATGACCGGCCAGGTTCTCTCCAAAAGCGCGTGCAAAAGAGCGATCGTAAACAGTGTCTGTCCGCCGGAAAGCTTGAATCTGAGGCGCAGCCAGGTTGCTGCCGCCACGGCCACCGGGATATAGAGATGCATAAACGCACAAAAAAGCAGCAGCGCCAAATAGGACACGGCCCACGGAAGCTGACCGAATTCATGTGCGGTGTAGGCGATCCAGTGAAAACCAATCAAGGTCAGAATGAACTGCGTGACCCATCCGGCCCAGAAAGATTTCTTCACCGACGAGGATTCTTCCGTCACGTAAATCCACAGCGGCGTGTAGCAGAAGATCAGCGCCCAAGGTGGAAACGGAATGTAACTTGTGCCGACGAGAATTCCGGAGAGAATCGCCCAACGAAAATCGTAGGCTTTATGCTTGAAAAATTGAAACCATCTCTTCATCATGGTATTAGTAACATAAAGAGTGAGTGAGTCCACGTGAAATTGAAGATCAGATGCCCATCATGCGCGAAATTGTACGAGGTTGAAAGTGACGACATCCAGACGGAGTCGCCGCTGTTTCAGTGCATTTCCTGCGAGGGCCGATTCAGTTTCGAATATCCTCCTCAAGATCCGGCGAATGTGATCTGTTTTGCAGTTTCTCTTGAAGCTGAAGAGGCGTCACTTGCCGAATCCGCTCCTGAGATGGAGAAAAGTGAGCTTGTTCTTGCTGCTAAGCGACAAGAGGATCATGCGATTGAGCCGGGCGCTCAGGAAATGAAATCCTGCCCGAAGTGCGGGGCTTTGAACGGTCGCCGTGCGAAAGAGTGTTACTCTTGCCACGTGATCTTTGAAAAGTTGGAAGGTCTGCCAAAGGATCCTTCTTTGAAAGCGCAGCCAAGCCTTGTGCGTAAGTGGAAGAACCTGGTTGAAAACTTTGACAACGAAGATCTGCATGACGAGTTTATCCGTTCTTGCCATGAACTGGATGCTTTGCGCTTTGCTATCTTGAAGTATGAAGACCTTAAAACCGCTCAAGGTGGCGATCCACAGTGTGATCAGATGATCGCACGTATCAACTCTTTGATGATGGTGGGACTGAGCCAAAAACCTACGGCGAAAGATCCGACGGTGAAGCCAAAATGGAACAAGTACATGTACTGGGGTCCGTTTGGTCTGAGTGCGCTGTTGATTTTGTTGGGTATGATCAACCTGGGGCACCGTAATCTGATCGGTGTGGGTGTGGCGCTAGCGTGTATGGCGGCCGGCCTGATAGTCATGATCAAAGGCAAAATCTCTGCCTCCGATTTCCTGGATTAAAAAACAAAAGGCTCCCATCGGGAGCCTTTTTAGTTTTTTTGTATCAATTAATTAAAGACAGTAGTTGTTTTCGTTGAAGTAGCGGCGGCAAAGTGATGTTCCGTTTTGGCAGTCCGATGGCGTGTTGGATGTGTAGGATCCTGTGCGGGAGCAGTTTTTGGTGCCGCCATCTTTGATCTCAGCCACGAATTCGCCAGAGGCTGTGACTTTGCCGTTGGATGTGATTTTGTATCTGACAGTGTTGATACCTGGATCCAGAAGCGGGCGTTGCAGCAAGGTGGCGATCCACAGGTTGATGGATTTCTTGCTTTGGCCTTTGGCGCTGTCGTAATCAACAGTTTTGGTTCTTTGCGATCCGTCCTGGTGCAGGGCGGTCAGCGTGACCGAGTCACCCTTAACACCCTTCGGGCCGACGAAATAGTCGTACTCGCCCGCAGTCAGAATTTCTTCGCGGCAGATGAACGAGCCGTGGGATGGACCGCCTGGGTTGTTCCCGAAGCAGTGGACGACGATTCTTCCTTGAGCAAGAACAGCCGTTTTTTGATTTCCGTTTTTGAAGCCGACTTCGGCGTGGGCAGACAGGCCTAGCAAGAAAATGAATACTGAAATTACCGATTTCATAAAGTTCCCCCTGTGCAATCAAGTCTGGCACGATCCAGACTTGAATTGCAACACAGGAGCGACTTTTACGGCACAGGGCACAGATTGTCTTTTTGGCAGTGGATGATTCTGTCGCGCAACTGGGTCATTTCATCCAAGTTGTGCTCAAGCTCGACATCAAAGCCCACAGCTTTTCCGCCTTTTTGCGATACCGAGATGAACTCACGCACATACTGGAATTTGTCATAAGCGTACTTTTCCCCGGTGGAGGTGTTGATGAACTCCAAAGGAGCGCCCGAACCCAGGTGGGTCAGGAAGCGTTTGCGCTGTTGTTTGGCTTTGGTCAGACCGTTTTTCAGGTTGCTGTAACACTTTACTTCGCCCACCATCGCAACTTTCTGAGTGTTGTGATCCATCAAAACCATGTCCAGTTCACCCACGGTGCGACCTTTCAGGTTGTAGGCAATGCCCACGATCACTTCATATTGGGGAGCAGGGTATTTTTCAGAAAACTCAGCGCGGGCGACCTCTTCGCACACTGCACCTGGATCACGATAATGACGGGCCTGATTGCGGATTTTCTCGAAAGTCTCATCCATACCTGCAAATGCAGACGCCGATGAAAGCAACAACAACAGAACGACAATAAACTTATTCATGGAATGCCCCCGAATGGGGGCAAGTGTGCCACAGGGTGGGGCTGATTCCCAGTGGTGGATGGGGCCTGGGAAAAACCGATAGGCCTGTCCAGATTGTTGACAGTGAAAGACATAAAAAAAGAGCCTCGTGGGCTCCTTTTTAGGCGGGAAGGGGGATATTAGAACCCTTCGTTTTCCTGTTTTGTACCGAGTTTGCTTGGGCGAACTTTGGTGCCCATGGCATCGATCAGAGACCGGCCAAAGTGGCTCATCTCTTTGGCGGTGGCATCAACGCCGTCTTCGGCGGCGCGGGAATTTTTGTCATTAGGATCCCCACTGAAGCTTTTCATATTGGCCGTGTTCACCGCGATCACACCCGTGGCGCCCACGCCCTGATCCAGGATGGTCAGTGCTTTATACAGATTCAACTGACGGGATGTGCGGGTTTTGGAAGCCAGTTGTGACTGGGCATCCCCCGTAGCCAAGATGTATTTTTTCACGTCACTGGCAGAGAAAGACTGTTTGTGTGCCATCACCAAAGCAGCTGCACCTGTCACAAATGCGGTGGCTTGCGAGGTGCCCGTCATGTAACCGTAAGAGTTCCCCGGAAGGCAGGACAGAATGTTCTGGCCCGGAGCTGCGATATCCACAGTCTCGACACCATAATTGGACGATGCCAATACTTGCGTGCTTGGATCGATCGCCGTGACTGAGATGATGTTGCTCAGCTTATAATCGGCCGGATAGTAGTGATGTTGATCCGAGTTGGATCTTTCATTACCCGCCGCCGCGACAAAAAGGATGCCCTTTTTCTCGGCTTCGGCGATGGCATCATGCTCTTCTTGTGAAAACTCAGTACCACCACCTGAATAGTTGATGATGTGTGCGCCCATCTTCACTGCATAGCGGATGGAAGCCACGGTGTTTTTCAAGTTATCCGTGCCCGGAACTTTCGGGTCATAGTACTTTAGAATCATCAGGCTGACTTCCGGGGCGATCCCGGTGATGCCTTTGCCGTTTCCGGCCTCTGCGCCGATGATGCCGGCGATATGCGTGCCGTGTCCGTGATTGTCATCCAGTTTTGGATTGTTGGAAACAAAGTTCCAGCCATAGACGTCATCCACAAAACCATTGCCGTCATCGTCAATGCCATTGGTGGCTTTGTCGCGGCCCATGGCATCTTTGCCGGTTTCACCCGGGTTGCGCCAAAGGTTGCCCGCCAAGTCTTCGTGTTTGATGTCGATGCCGGTGTCGATCACGGCAATCACGATGTCACGACTGCCCTTGGTGACGGACCACGCTCGAGCCGCATCGGATTTTTTCAGTCCCCAGGCCTGACTGATGGCGGGGTCGTTGAAAAGCGCACTCGGTTCATCAATGACTTTGTCCGTCTGAGAGGTGATGAATGATTTTTCCAGAGCACGTGTGCTGTCTTTTTTAGAGCTTTGAGAACGGGAAGGGGAATGTTCTTCTGTGGAATACAGGTATAGACCCAGTCCACCAAAAAACACCAAACCGGTACAGCCAGCTGCAACAATCATCTTGCGAGAAAACATGAAGTATTCCCCTTTCTCCACAAACACTTATCGGAATTTAAAGGGCCAGCATAAGCACGAAAGGGTTTGATCTCATCTTGAGACGGTCGGGCCAGTGTGGGCATACATTATATAGATATTGCCGGAATGGTTTAAACTAAAGCCTGGAGGCCCCTAACCGAAGAGAAGAACATGAAAAAGTTTAGAATGTTTCTGACCTTCAGCGCTTTGTTCCTGATCTCGTGCAATCAGACTGTGGGATCAGGTGAGCTGGATTTAGGAAGCTTGAGCGAAGACGCCACCTTCCACAATCAAACCGAAACCGGAACTTCCTCCGGCAGCGAATTTCATTACGTTAAAATGGACCTGAAAGCCAACGGGGACTTCGAGCAAACCGAAGCTTTGTTTGACCAGACGGGGTCAGGAACCAGTTGCCTTCTTAAAGGTACTTGGGCCGTTGAGCCGGGCACCGAGGATTCGGAAGTTGGCAACGAGCTTGTCGTGACGGTGACAGAGCTGAATGGCGGCGCTGTGGCGCTTGAAAAGCGTTACGACCTGCGTGAGCTGAGCTATCAGAGCCTGAAATACAAATGGAACGAAAATTCGGACCTGTTGGATCTGACCAACACCTTGTATGCAGACTATCCCGAATACACAGCCGCCCAAGCCGGTCTTGTCGCGGACACCTTCTGCAACCGCTAAAGCTTTCGAATTCTTATCCCCAGTCTCGGATCTTGGACCACGGCTGGGGGATTCTTTTAAGAATGCCTCCTCAGATTGCATATATTTGATCTTATGGCGGCACTTCGTTCGCATTACATCTCTGCATCCGATTAACGGAAAAGGAGACAAAAATGAAAGTTCAGAATTTTAACAAAGTATTGGTTATGGCTATCGTAGTGGCAGCTGCGCCATTCGCACAAGCGAGCTCTCTCACTGGTTCCGAGCTCAATTCTGTCAGAGGCGTTCTTCGCGCCATGAATATCGATGAATCGCAGTTGTCCAATGAGGAGATTGAAGCGCTTCGTCAGCGGGGGAGTGAAATCCGCTCTTATGAAAAGTCCAAAGCCGATCTGTTAGAAGATGCTAAAGATGGTTCAATTTATAGAACCTGTGGCGCGGGATCTCATGGTGGAAGCGGCGACCCTGTTTAATTTGATTGAGGAATATCATGAAAAGTATCATCGCTAAGCATGTAAATGGAAAAGAGTTCTCAAGCTTGAAATCTCCTGTGCTGCTGGAGATGATCTTTGATGATTTGATTCTGCTACTACGTTTTATTCATGAAGCTGAAAAGAGCGGGTCTTTAAGTGGCCCGTTCTTTTTCACAAATCAGATCGATTACCTTGATAAAACTTGGCATCACTTTATCCTGCATACGAAGTTTTACAGTGATTTTTGTGACCGAGAGTTTGGTGAGTACCTGCACCATTCCCCTGAGACTGTTTGTGATAACGAAGGGGAGGTAGATGGTCAGATGGTTGCAATAGCTCTTGAGCAGCAAATGAATTTGTTAGAGTCTAAAATGGGTGTTGATTTTGTGAATAGGATATTCTTTCTTTATCCAGAACTGCTCGGTGTTTAGGAGATCGTACATGTATTCAAAAGACCTTGGAAGTGGCTTTACGGTGAAAGAGGTATCTGCGGTAGAGCTCAATGCCTGCTTAGATGAACACTTCGCATCTGTATATTCAAACAGGCATGAGGCTGGGGCAGTTCCGTTCGATGACCCTCAAGCGCAGGCGAAAATTGATGAACGTCGTAAGCAGGAGCAGAGATACCGGCTGAGACTGGCTGTGTTTTTTGAGGGCGGTATCGTTGGGTGGCACTATGGTCATGCAACGGATGCTGAAACCTATTATATGCAAAATTCAGCGGTGCTGCCATCCTTTCGCGGCAAAGGCCTTTATGCCAAACTCCTGACCTGCACGCTTCAAAAGCTTCAGGAAGAAGGATTCCAGGTTGTTACCAGCATTCATCACCCTAACAACCCGTCGGTCTTGATTCCGAAGTTAAAGGCTGGGTTTATCGTTACGGGCATGCAGTTTCATGAACGCTTTCGTTCGTTGATAGAGCTGAAATACATTTATAACCCTGAGCGCAGAAAGCTGTTCTGTCGGAGTTTGGGACTGGATATCTAAATAAAAAAAAGCCACCTTGTCGGGTGGCTTTTTTGTTTGAGATTATCTGGAAAGCTTCAGCAGTTCTTCCGGGAACAGCGAGCCTTTGTCCTGATGAAGCAGTCTTTGATAGAAGACGTAATTTCGCATTGTCAGTTTGATGTAAGATCGGGTCTCTTCGTACGGAACCTCTTCAATGAATTCCACGGAATCATCACGGTAGCGGGTTTTCAGCCAGCCGCGGATGGCGCTGTCGTTGGCATTGTAACCGGACACTGCCAAAATGTACTGATCCTTATACTTGCGCATCAGATTCTTCAATTCAAAGGCCCCCAGCGGGACGTTGATTTCAGGCTTGTACAGGTCCAGAGCCTCGCCATAAGGCAGACCGTTTTGTTTGGCTAGCTGCTTTGCCACGCTGGGCAGAAGCTGCATCAAACCGAAGGCATCCACCGGGCTGCGCGCTTCTGGGTTGAAGGCGGATTCCTGACGGATGATCGAGAAAATGAATTCCTGCGGAATGCCGCTTTTTTTGGAAGCAGCAGCAATGATGTCGCCATAAGCCTGCGGGAACAGCAGATCCGGATGGTCATTTAGCAAACGATCCTTCACCTGAGGTTCCAGCGCCCCAATCGCCGAGAATAGCGGCAGGTAAAGGCCGGAACGGGCATAGCCTGAAGACACTGCAAGCCAGGTCTTTTCAGCAGTGACATTGCGTTTTTTCAGATCATCGACGGCGATGTTCAGGATTTTTTCCGCGAAAGGTTTTTCGTTCACGGCAATCAGCCATTCGGTGGTCATGCGAGTTTGCACATCCAGTTCTTCAATCGAGAACAGACTTAATCCCTGCAGCTCGTTCACGTCCACTTTCAGGGGCGGGAACTCCCAGCCCAGTTCGCGGTAAGCCAATACGCCATAGTAACCCAGCGGATCTTCTTTGATCAGGGTTTGCAGTTCGACTTGGGCTTCGGGAGCTTGATCAAGCTTCTTTAGCGTGCGCGCCAGCCAGAATCGGGCGCGCGCCTTGTCGGAAGAATCCTTCACCAGGTCCTTCATTTGCTCAAGGCTGCTTTTCGCCTCGGGCCATTGGGAAAGTTTGTAGTAGTTCCAGGATTTCAGCCACGCGATCTTGTCACGCAAGCCGGTGAAACTTACGGGTTGCTGGTAGCTGGCTTCGAAATATTCCAAAGCCTTTTTGAAATCACCCTTTTCTTCGTCAATACGACCCAGGATGAAATAAACCTCATCCATCGGATAGGACCCACGAAGCAGGCGGTGAGTTTCATTCAATACTTTCACCGCACGCGATGTCTGATCTTCCGTCCACAAAGTTTTAGCAAACAGAACCTGAGAATCATGGAAGCGGGCAATCGAGCGGCGGTCTTTTTTGTTTTTCTGGAACTGAGTTTTGGACCAGTTCACGACATCGGCGGTCGCATTGATGTATTCTGTGCGACGCTGAGCCACTTTGTAAGTCTGACGGATGTTTTTCAAAGCCTGGAACTGTTCATCCGCCGTGGCTTCCTTGGCCGCCAGAATTTTCTTATAAGTCGCAAGAGCCTGATCAAATTCACGGTGGAAACGATAGTCCGAGGCCACAGCGCTGAGGTCTTTGTAAGCCGGAAGCGGGTTCAGGCGCGGAGAGTTTTTATAAAGCTGGGTTTGAATGCTTTGAATGTCCTCTTTCAATTCGAGCTTCTGCGCGATCAAAAGGGCTTTCATGTAGTATTCTTCTTTTTTCTTTTTATTGGATTCAGCGCGGGCTTTTTCGATATACGCCGGCAGGTCATCCTGAAGTTCTTCAGAGGCCAAAGCCTCTTTCAGCTTGATGTCGATGTAAAGTTCGCGGTACCACGGAGCCACGTTTGCTGGCAGCTCTGCCAGGGTGTTAATGCGCTCACAGGATTCGTAGGCACGCAGCAAAGCCAGATCATGCAGCGGGAACTCGGGGATCAGGGAAAGGCGGGTGAAGCCCGCGCAGGCCTCTTGGGGCTGCTTTTCTTTTTTGGCCATGGAAACGGTGTAGGTCTTCCACCACAGAATGTTATTTTCGTTAGAACCGACTTCCAGTTTTTCCAGATCTGAAATTGGAGCAGATCTCCACTTTGCCATAAAGTTTGGCAATGGCGGAGTCAGGCGCTTGTCGATACGGGAATCAAAACGCGAGGTGGTCGCGCAACCAAGAATCACAGAGAAGAATGTCAGGGCTAGTACTATACGAGGCATACCAGTAAGGGTATGCCCATTCAGAGGAAGAAACAACCCCGCAGGGCGGAAAGCCATTCTAAAGTTGGCTTTCCGCTGCGCGCGGTCTTGCAGGTCGCCTTAGAAGCGACCGCGCTGAAGAGCTTCGATACGAACTTCCAGAGGAGGGTGAGTCATGAACAATTTGGCGATTCCACCTTTGTCGCGGTTGGAAATCATCAAAGTCGCAGTCTGACCTTCTTCCGGTGGAATTGGCAGATCATACACAGAGCGCAGTTTTTGCAAAGCCGCGACCATGCTGTCACGGGAGGAATACTTCGCGCCACCGGCATCCGCACGGAATTCGCGCTGACGGGAGAAGTAGTTCACCACGATAGAACCCAACATTGTGAAGGCGATATCGCCCAGGATCGTCACGGCAAAGCGCACGATCTCGCGGTATTTCTCGTCCACGTTGGCAGCCACAAGGCCGGCCAGGATGCGGGAGAAGAACATCGCAAAGGCATTCACGATACCTTGGATCAGAGTCATGGTCACCATGTCACCGTTGGCGATGTGGGCCACTTCGTGCGCCAGAACGCCGTCGACTTCTTTTTCATTCATTCTCTGCAAAAGTCCGGTGGAAACCGCAACCAGAGAGTTCTTTTTGGAAGGACCTGTCGCGAAAGCGTTGATGTCCACGGATTCGTAGATACCAACCTCTGGCATTTTAGGAAGCTGAGCACGTCTTGCGAACTCATGAACTTTGTTAACCAGATTGCGCAGTTCCGGATTTGGATTGTTGGCGTCGATAATTTTCACGCCATGGAACATCTTCGCCATCCACTTGGACATGAACAGGGAGATGAACGCGCCACCCATACCCCAAACGGCACAGAAGGCCATCAGGAACGGAATATAAGAGTTAAGTCCCGCCATGCCTAGGAAGCGGCTGACGATAGACCAAACAATCCCGATCGTGACGATCACAAGGACGTTCGTTAGAACAAATAGACCAATACGTTTCAAAAATGCCATTTATGCACTCCTTCTAGAGTCACCATTAATAATGATAACTCTAAAAGGAATGTCAATGCCATCACGTTGTGACAGGTTGTTTTTGATTTTTTTGACCGCTTCCGCCAGTGGGGGTGGTGCTAAAATGGAACTTGAGCAAATCCTTTTCGAGTTCAACACTTACGCGTCCACCGTCAACAAGACGGCCGAAAAGAAGTTCGTCCACCAAGGCTTTCTTCAGATTTTCGTCCACGCAACGAGCCAAAGGACGCGCTCCGTAAACCTTGTCATAGCCCTTTTTCATTAGCCACTTAATCACATCTTGAGAAACGTTCAGTTCCACTTTTTTCTCAAGCAAAGTCATTTTCAGCTCGTCCACAAATTTCTGAGTGATACGGATGACCATATCTTCAGAAAGATCGCGGAAGGCCACCACGGCATCCAGGCGGTTGATGAATTCTGGCGCAAACGCTTTTTTGATCGCATCCATGGACAAAGACCCACGGTTTTCATCGATCAAACCAATAGTGCCGCGGGATGTTTCAAGGGCGCCGGCGTTGGAAGTCATCACCAGAACCACGTTCTTGAAGTCAGCCACGCGACCATTGCTGTCGGTCAAACGACCCGCATCCATCACTTGCAGCAAGATGTTGGTGATGTCCGGGTGCGCTTTTTCAATTTCGTCCAGCAACAGAACACAATAAGGATGTTTGTTCACGGCTTCCGTCAACAAACCACCTTCTTCATAACCCACGTATCCCGGAGGCGCGCCGACCATACGGGCGACGGCGTGCTTTTCCATGTACTCACTCATGTCAAAGCGTTCAAAGT
Organism: Bdellovibrio sp. BIS2; assembly: GCF_055398295.1. Taxonomy (NCBI): domain Bacteria; kingdom Pseudomonadati; phylum Bdellovibrionota; class Bdellovibrionia; order Bdellovibrionales; family Pseudobdellovibrionaceae; genus Bdellovibrio; species Bdellovibrio sp. BIS2. The sequence continues at coordinate 1,224,121 of NZ_AP035879.1, forward strand.
GAACACCCATGATCGTCGCGAGCTGTCGGCAGACTTCCGTTTTACCAACACCCGTAGGTCCGGTGAACAGGAAGCTTCCGATAGGTTTGTTCGGACGGCCCAGGCCGCTGCGCGCGTACTTGATGTTCGCGACCAGGCGGTCGATGGCTTCGTCCTGACCAAAGATAAGGGCTTTCAGTTTTTTATCCAGATCACGCAACTGCGTTTTTTCACTGGAAGAGATACTAGCCACCGGAAGGCCGGTCATTTTGGCAATAACCTCTTCGATTTCAGGAACGCCGATTTTGATGTCTTCCGCATTTTCATATTTCAGGCGGAAGTAAGCACCAGCTTCGTCCAAAACGTCGATGGCTTTGTCCGGAAGCAGTTTTCCGTGAATGTGCTTCTGGGAAAGTTCCACAGAGGCCTGAATGGCTTCATCCGAGTAAGAGACCTGGTGGAACTCTTCATAGGATTTACGCAAGCCTTTCAGGATTTTCACGCAGTCTTCTTTGGACGGTTCGTGGATGTCGATTTTTTGGAATCGACGATTCAGCGCGCGGTCTTTTTCAAAGTACTGGCGGTATTCCGTGTGGGTGGTGGAGCCAATACAGCTGATATCCCCGCTGGCCAAGGCGGGCTTCAAAAGATTCGAAGCATCCATCGAACCACCACTGGTCGCACCGGCACCCACAATTGTGTGAATCTCATCGATGAACAAGATGGCGTTCGGGTGTTTTTCGATTTCTTTGACGACGGCTTTCAGGCGTCCTTCGAAATCCCCACGGAATTTGGTGCCCGCAAGCAGGCCGCCCAGATCCAAAGAGTAAATAACGGCATTTTTCAGTTTTTCAGGAACTTGGTTTTGCACGATTTTTTGCGCCAAACCTTCCGCGATGGCAGTTTTACCAACGCCGGGTTCGCCGATCAAAAGCGGATTGTTTTTGGTGCGACGGCAAAGGACCTGAATGGTTCTTTCAATGACGTCCTCACGGCCAATCAAAGGGTCTAACTTTCCTTGTTTGGCGCGTTCGTTCAAGTTCACGCAGAAACTTTCAAGCGGGGAGCCGCGGGTTTCATCTGCGCCTTCAGCTTGGTATTCTGCCGATCTTGGTGCGGAGGCCGAAGGGATGTCGTGATCTTTCCCGTCTTTGGTGATCCCGTGAGAGATAAAGTTGATGATGTCAAACTGGGTCAACCCTTGGCGAGCCAGAGCAAAAGCGGCGTGGGAATCTTGTTCATAGAACAAAGACACCAACAGGCTTCCTTCAGAAATCTGATTGCGTCCAGCGCTTTTCATCTGAATTGCCGCACGCTGAATCAGTCGATGGCAGGCGAGGGTGAACTCAGGGGTCCAGGATTCAAAACCTCCATAGGATCCCAATTGTTCATCGGTGATTTGGGGGATGCCGACCTTCAGGTGATCGCGCAGATCCTGTTTTAGTTTCTGCACATTGACTGCGCAGGCTTCCAGAATTTCCACCATCACGGGGGATTCGGACAGGATGAGGAGTATGTGCTCCAGAGTCACAAATTCGTGTCGGTTGCGTTTGGCGAGTTCCGTGGCTTCGGCGAGCTTGCGCTCAAGTTCTCGGCTCATCATGCTTCCTCCTCCAGTGTGCTCTTTAGGGGGTACTGATTGAGTTGCGCGAATTGGTTGACCTGCATCACCTTCATCTCGGCAATCTCAAGGCTGAAGACCCCTGCGACACCTGCACCCTTCTTATGAACATCTAACATTATTTCAGTGGCTTGCTCTTCTGTTTTCGCAAAAAAGCGACGCAATACAAGGACGACAAAGTCCATGGGCGTGTAGTCATCGTTGAGTAGGATCACCTTGTACATCTTCGGAGTGTCTAGTTTTGGGACAAGCTGGACGCCCGCTTCCCCCTCGGGAGATGCAAAAGGATAGTTGCTGTTGCTGTCTTTTTTATTGTTACCCATGTGTTTATTCTACCTTATGACTCAATTTGAGCACTCTTTCGTGTCTGGCAAGTCTAGCAGAGTGAAAAAAGCTGGTTATAGGTCGAGAGCACTGCGTGTCCCTTACATAATAAACATGAAACAAATTACCCAGTCTTATTCGAGACAGGACCTTGCAATAACAATTCACTTTTGACACACTTATGTGGGTAAACAGTTAGTAAAAGAACCATGGAGGTCTTTAAATGTTTTCAGTTAAAAGAAAATCTCAAAGCGGTTTCTCGCTTGTAGAGTTGATGGTCGTTGTTGCGATCATCGGTGTTTTGGCGTCTATCGCCGTTCCATCAATTAACAAGTACTTGTCCAAAGCCCGTCAGACTGAGGCTAAAACAAGTTTGTCCTCTATTTATACCTCGGAGAAGGCTTTCTATGCTGAGTATACCGCTTATCACAGTATGTTTGGTGCGATAGGATACTCCCCTGAAGGTAGTTTGCGTTATAACGTAGGTTTTGCTTCTGGTGCTGGTGATGCTACGGCAGCAAATGGCTTCAATAATCCGCCGACAGCTGCTCCGGGAAATACTCGTAACTCGCTTGCATACTGCACGGGAGGTACGACTGGTTGTACGATGCTTCGCGGTGCTACGAATGCGGTTGCTCCGGCTTTGCCAGGTACTGCTGCCGTAACTGCGCCTGCGACAGGCTCTATTTTCAGAGCTGAAGCAATCGCTGTAATTCATTCTAACGGTGGAAATGATCAGTGGTACATCGATCAGAATAAAGATTTGAGAAACTTCCGTCCGGGTATTCCTTAGTATCATGATTTCAAGACCAGCATTCGCAGTCTTAGTGAAAATCCCAGGCATTTTGCTTGGGATTTTTGCTTTGGGCGTAATTGTCTTTTCATCTGGGAAATTGCAGAATCAAGGTTTGGTTTCTCGAAGTTTAATTGCTCCGCCGCCAATGATTGAGAGAATGGCCTTTGGTTATTCGGAAGTTATGGCTGATGTTTTGTGGGTGCGTTCTATTCAGGATTTTGACTATTGTGAAAAGCTTATCGCAGAGCGTATTTGTGAAAACAACTCTTGGCTGACGAAAATGCTGGATGCAATTACTGATCTGTCCCCATCATTCCGTATGCCTTTTGCTGTTGGTGGATTGGCCCTGACGGTTATTGTTTCTGATATTGACGGCGCCACAAAAATTTTCGACAAAGGCGTCAAAGCTTTCCCGAATGATTGGCCAATTCTATACCGCGCGGCCTATCACTATATGTACGAAGTTAAAGACAACAAACGAGCCGCCGAACTGCTGATTCAAGCAGGAAAGAACGGTGCTCCACCATGGGTATTCACCTTGGCAGGTCGTTTGTATTCAGATGCAGGCAGTCTAGAGCTTGCAGAGTCGGTCCTTCAGGACATGATCAACACCGAACAAGATCCGGTTCTAATCAAGCGCCTTCAGGATAAAATCGAATCCATGAAGAAGACAAAACCAACCAAATAATTCAGCGACTATCGCAAGCACAGCCTGGCCCAACGTGGCAGGTTTTGTAATTAGCAATACATGAATCTCCACAAGCTTTCCCTTTTCTGCAGATCTTGCAGCAGTGCTGAGCCGGAGACCTCAACGGTTGAGCTTCAGTAAGTTTCGCGATACTGAAGACAGTCGAAGACGACGAAGCCATCTGCGCAGAACTGATAGAGCAAACCGCAAAGATTAAAGTAAAAATCAGTATCACCCCACGCATACCACCTCCCGAGTAGTACTCATCGGAACAATGTAAACATTCTTTAGTTAATCCTGTCTCCGCCCTTAGACGCTATGCGCACCCGAAAAGCCACCGTCAGGTCACGGGGAGGGTGTCCCTGCTGCCTGCAAGTTCCGCAGCGAAGCGAGGACTGTCCGAAGCGGGCAGCAGGGAAGCCCTCCCCGGGGCCGTGTCGCACAAGGTTTTTTCGAGGAAGCCTTGACGGGCGTGGTTTTGACACCCTATTTTGTCATATTCATCACGAAAAATAGCGCACAACGTTAGGTTCCATAAACTATGGCTGGCAAAAGAGATTACTACGAAATTCTGGGCGTCGAAAAAGGCGCTGATCAGGACACCATCAAAAAAGCTTATCGCAAATTGGCGATGCAGTTCCATCCGGACAAAAACCCCGGCAACAAAGAGGCCGAGGAAAAGTTCAAGGAAGCTGCAGGGGCTTATGAAGTTCTGAGCGACGCACAAAAACGCGCGCAGTACGATCGTTTTGGTCATGACGCCTTCACTCGTGGTGGTGGCGGTGGTGGCTTCACGGATGCAGAAGACATCTTCTCGCACTTCGGGGATATCTTTGGCGACTTCTTTGGTGGCGGCATGGGCGGCCAGCAAAGACAGCGCAGAAACCGCAATGAACCGCGCCGCGGCTCTGATTTGCGCTATGTGACCGAGATCACATTGAAAGACGTTATCACGGGCATTGAAAAAGAAATCGAATTTGATACCGACAAAAACTGTGAAGAGTGCAAAGGCACCGGCGCCGAAAAAGGCTCGCAAGTCAGCACTTGCGGCACGTGTGGAGGTTCTGGCCAGGTCGTGCGCCAGCAGGGCTTCTTCGCGATGGCATCCACATGCCCAACCTGTCATGGCCAGGGCACAGTGATCAAAAATCCGTGCAAGCCCTGCAAAGGCAAAGGCCGCGTGGCTGAACACCGCAAGATCCGTCTGAATATCCCGGCAGGGGTGGACACGGGCACACGTCTGCGTGTGGCGACGGAAGGTGAGGGCGGTTACATGGGGGGACCTCCGGGCGACCTGTATGTTGAAATCCGCGTTAAACAACACAACAACTTCGAACGTCGCAACGAAGATCTTTTCGCCGAGCTGTCACTGCCTTACGTGCAGATGCTTCTTGGTGCAGAAATCGAAGTGCCGACCGTCACAGGCAAAGCCAAACTGGAAGTCCCTAAAGGCACTCACCATGGTGACAACGTGAAACTTGCGGGTGAAGGATTACCTTCGCTCAGAGGCAACCGCCGCGGTGATATCTACTTCACTGTGAACGTGCAGTTCCCGGAAAAATTACATAAAGACGAAGAGAAGCTTTTGCGAGAAATTGCTAAGGCACGCGGTCTGAATGTGACCTCGGAAGGTGGCTTCTTCGGCAAGAAGAAATAGGATCCCGCAAAAAATTGCGGCCCCGGCGCAGAAGGGTTACGCCAGGGCCTAGAGGGGTCTTGTTTTTGTTTTGTTTTAAGAGAGGAGCGAGGTCACATCATGCCTTCAGCTGCCTCATAACACGAGTTAAAACCCTGTAAGATATTGAAATTATTCGTTAAATAATTGTCATAAAAAAGTGAGCCCACCGGCTTGACGAAATCAGGGTCGGACACACATTTAAATTGCTGAAAACAGCTAATTTTAAGGAGATTTAGGTATGGGTAAAATTATTGGTATCGACTTAGGAACGACGAACTCATGCGTCGCGATTATGGAAGGCGGAGAGCCTAAAGTACTCGTGAACGAAGAGGGCGCTCGTACCACTCCTTCAGTTGTCGCGTACACCAAAGATGGTGACCGCTTGGTTGGTCAAATTGCCAAACGTCAGGCTGTAACCAATCCTGAGAACACGATCTATTCTGCGAAACGTTTCATCGGCCGCAGATTTGAAGAGATTCAAGAAGAGATCAAACTGGTTCCTTACACTGTTGTTGCCAAAGGCAATGACTGTGCGTTCAAGGTTCAGGGCAAAACCGCTTCTCCAGAAGAGATCGGTGCTGCGGTTCTTGCGAAGCTGAAAAAAGTGGCAGAAGACTATTTGGGTGAACCCGTAACAGAAGCGGTTGTCACCGTTCCAGCTTACTTCAACGATGCGCAAAGACAGGCGACAAAAGACGCCGGTCGTATCGCTGGTTTGGAAGTAAAACGTATCATCAATGAGCCGACAGCGGCGGCATTGGCCTACGGCATGGATAAAAAGAAAGACGAAAAAATCGTTATCTACGACTTCGGTGGTGGTACGTTCGACGTTTCCATCCTTGAAGTGGGTGACGGTGTTGTTGAAGTTCGCGCAACCAACGGTGACACTCACCTGGGTGGTGATAACTTCGATACAGTGATCCTGGAGTGGTTGATCACGGAGTTCAAAAAAGATCAGGGTATTGATCTTAAGAACGACAAAATGGCTTTGCAGCGTCTGAAAGAGGCGGCTGAAAAAGCGAAGATCGAACTTTCTTCCGCTCAGGAAACAGAAATCAATCTTCCGTTCATCACGGCGGACCAGTCCGGTCCTAAGCACTTGCAGACTCGTCTGTCTCGCGCGAAGTTTGACCAGATGACTGAAGATCTTGTGAAACGCTCTATGGAACCTTGCCGTAAAGCTTTGGCCGATTCCGGTTTGAAAGCTTCTGAAATCGACGAGGTTGTCCTGGTGGGTGGTTCCACTCGTATCCCTGCGATCCAGAAAGCCGTTAAAGACTTCTTCGGTAAAGAGCCAAACCGCTCTGTGAATCCGGATGAAGTTGTGGCGATCGGTGCCGCAGTTCAGGGTGGCGTTCTTGCGGGTGACGTGAAAGACGTCCTTCTGCTGGACGTGACTCCACTAAGCCTGGGTATTGAAACCCTGGGTGGCGTGATGACGACTTTGATCGAAAGAAACACGGCGATTCCTTCCAAGAAATCCCAGGTGTTCTCGACAGCCGCTGACAATCAACCTGCCGTGGACATCCACGTCCTTCAGGGTGAGCGTAAAATGGCTGGCGACAACAAAACGCTGGGTCGTTTCGAACTGGTAGGCATCCCACCAGCTCCACGTGGTGTTCCGCAAGTTGAAGTAACATTCGACATCGACGCCAACGGTATCTTGCACGTATCTGCGAAAGACATGTCTTCCGGCAAGTCCCAGCAGATCAAGATCACGGCTCAGTCCGGTATGTCTGAGGACGAGATCAAACGTGCGGTGGCGGACGCTGAAGGTCACGCAGAGGAAGATAAACGCAAGGCCGAGGCGGCAACACAAAGAAACAACCTCGACAACCTGGTTTATCAGACTGAAAAACTGATCAAGGATTCCGGTGCTCAGTTGCCAGAATCTGAAGTGAAGTCTGCGAACGAAGCGGTTGCTGAAGCCAAGAAGATCCTTGAAAACAAGTCTGCCTCTGGCGATGAGTTGAAAGGGGCCTTCGAAAGACTTCAGAACCTGACGCACAAACTGACTTCCGAGCTTTACAAAAAGCAAGGGGCTCAGCCAGGTGCTGAAGGTCAGCAGGCTGACGCAGCTGACGGCGGCGATGCTTCTGCGAATAAAGGCGGCGACGATGTGATCGACGCTGACTACAAAGACGTAAACTAATCAGGGGTCATTCCTGAAACTAAAAGCCGGGTTGGAAACAGCCCGGCTTTTTTTATGTCCAAAACCCGGTTTTGTGATTTAATGACAGTATGGAATTCAAAGATCTGTTTTCTCAAGCCGTCGCAAAGAACTTCCGCCGCGGGGACGTGGTGTATCGTGCTGGTGAAACACCCCAGAATATTTATTTTGTCGAATCAGGCCTGGTGGGTCTGGGGTTGTGGGGCGAGTCGGGTAAGGACCATCTGGTGCGCCTGTTTCGTGAGGGCCAGATTTTTGGACATCGCAGCCTGTTTGCCAATGAACCCTATCATGCCACCGCCACGGTGATTGATGACAGCGTCCTTCGTGTTATGAGCAAAAACGAAATGCGCCAGCAGATGAAGGGCAACTGTGACCTCGCGGAAAAGCTTTTGGAGACTTTGGCGATTGAACTGCGCCGGGCCGAGGCCAAGCAACTGACGTTGAGTGAAAAAGACGCCCCGGCGCGTATTGCTGAAGCGGTGGTGTACTTAAAAGAACTTCATCCCGAATACTCGTGGACCCGGCAAGAGATCGCCGATTTCTGCGGGACCACCACGCCCACCGTGATCCGCACCCTGGCCCGCTTCGTGGAAGACGGGCTGATTGAGCAGCGTGGGCGGGAAATCATTATTCTCGACAAAAAGAAATTACTGGCGCAGGGGTAACTTCAAATACCGTGTGCCGTTTTCCTCCGCCGCCGGAAGCTGGCCCGCGCGGATATTCACCTGAATGCTTGGCAGAAGCAGTTTAGGGGCTGCCAACGTGGCATCACGCTCTTGGCGGAACTTCACAAAGTCTTCTTTGCGGGTGTGACCCTTCAGTTGGATGTTCTGATTTTTTTCTTCATTGACGGTTGTTTGATACATCAACGCCCGGCCATTGGGCTGATAGTCATGACCGACAAAAATCCGGGTGTTTTCCGGAAGGGAATAAATCTTTCCAGTGACCGAGTCGTAAAGATTTTCAGCACTGCCTGCCGGGAAGTCGCAGCGGCCCGTGCCGGAATCAGGCATAAACAGCGCATCCCCGGTAAAGATCGCATCCTCAATCAGATAAGACGCGCACGCCGGAGTGTGGCCCGGTGTGAACAGGGTTTTAATTTTCAACGATCCCGCCTGCAGGACTTCGCCTTCTTTTAGCAGGATGTCAAAGTCAGAACCGGATGTGTTCAGGTCGTTCATATTGAAGACCTTCTTAAACACCTTTTGCACTTCGGTGATGCGTTCGCCGATGGCGACCTTGATGTCCGGGAAGAAGTTTTTAAAAAGTTGAGAGCTGGACAGGTGATCCGCATGGGCATGGGTTTCCATGACATAGTGAGGATGCAGGTTCATCTCTTTCACAAACGCCACCACCGGATCCATTGATTTTGTTGAGAGTTTACCCGATGCCGGATCATAGTCCCATACGGGGTCAATCACCACGGCATCCCGTGTGTCCTGGTCATAAACCACATAGGTCAGCGTCGAAGTGACGCTGTCAAAGAAGTGCTGAATTTGCAGTTTCATGGAAAACCTCCTGCTGAAAGCCTGTCTCAGGTTTCTGGCTATGGTTCATTATAGAACAAAGACCGGCCCCTGAGTTATGTCCTGGGACATCAGAGAAGGTTTTTCTTTATGTCCCCGGGCATAACACCCAGACCGAGGATAGCCTTAGGATGAAGTCCTGTGAAGCCAAATAAGCGAGGACTGCTATGCGTGAAATAAGCTGTGAACAACTCAAAGAAAGAATGAACGAATTCCGTCTGGTGGATGTGCGCACCCCCGAAGAATACACCGGGGAGCTGGGGCATATTGCGGGCACAGAGCTGCGTCCGCTCGGCCCTGCATTGCTGGAATTTTTGAAAACCCTGAACCCGTCCGAGAACATTGTCTTTGTTTGTCGGAGTGGGGCAAGATCAGGACAGACCACACTTCTCAGTGAAGAGATGGGATTCACCAGCACCTACAACATGGTGGGTGGAATGCTACGCTGGAATGAAATGGGATATGCAGTGACTAAAGGAGCAGGAAAATGATGAACAGTATTTTGATGGCTTTGGCGGGCGGCGCTTTGATCGGCCTGGCGGCCTCGTTGATGTTGATTTTGAACGGTCGGGTCACGGGTATCAGTGGCATCGTGAATGGATTTATCGGCGATGTCCGCAAGGATCTGTGGCGAGGTGCCTTTATCCTGGGGCTGTTGATCGGCGGTCTGGTGTTGGGAGCTTTGCAGCCGGATATGTTCGTGAACACCTCGGGCCGATCCGTGGGCGTGGTTCTGATTGCCGGTTTGATCGTGGGCTTTGGCACGGTGATGGGCAGTGGGTGCACCAGTGGCCATGGTGTTTGCGGCATTGCGCGCTTTTCTGTGCGCTCGCTGGTGGCGACCGCAACATTCATGATTATGGGAATGCTGACGGCCACACTCTTTAAAGCATTGGTGGGAGGCTGATATGAATAAAACATCTATGAAACAGACTGCGGCGGCTTTTGTGGTGGGACTGATATTTGCGATCGGCCTGGGAGTTTCGGGTATGACTCAGCCCCAGAAGGTCATCGGCTTTCTGCAGTTGGGTGAGGGCTGGGATCCGTCACTTATGTTTGTCATGATCGGCGCCATCCCGGTTCATATGCTGAGTTATCGTTGGATGAAAGGGCATCGCACACCTTTGTTGGACACTCAGTGGCATGTGCCGGTGTCTAAGGAAGTCACCCGGCCCCTGGTGGTCGGAAGTGCTTTGTTCGGTTTGGGCTGGGGTTTGGGCGGATTTTGCCCGGGGCCGGCACTGACTTCTGCTGGAGCCGGTCAGGAGATGGCGATCTACTTTGTGATTGCGATGCTTGCGGGAATGGGACTTTATCGCCTGTACGCCCGCTTCACTGTGAAAGGGTGAGGTGTTTTTTATGGAACTGTTGGGTTATTTCGGTGCCAGTCTTGTCGGGATTTCTTTAGGCCTTCTGGGCGGAGGCGGTGCAATTCTGGCAGTTCCTTTGTTTGTATACTTCTTTTCGCTGCCGCCGTCTTTGGCCACGACTTATTCATTATTTGTGGTGGGGGTGTCGAGCCTGATCGGCTTTGTCCGGAATTTTCGTCAAGGGCAGGTGGATCTCCGAGCAGGATTTTATTTTGCAGTGCCATCTTTTCTTGGGGTGTTGTTGGTGCGTCGCTGGTTGCTGCCGATAATTCCGGATCAGTGGGTTTGGGGACCGGTTCTATTTAACAAAGAAGTTGTGATCTTAAGCTCTTTTGCCGTGGTCATGGTGATGGCTGCCTTGGCGATGTTGCTGCCTCGTGCATCTGCAGTGAAGGATCCTGCCGCGCCAGGAGTGTTTGCTCTGAAAGCACTGGGTGTCGGGGCGGTGACGGGCTTTGTGGGGGCTGGTGGTGGATTTCTGATCGTGCCGTCCTTGGTGCGCATGTCGGGGCTTGGAATGAAAGTGGCCGTTGGTACATCTTTGGGGGTGATTGCCGCCAATTCACTGCTGGGTTTCTTTGGCGATCTTTGGGCCCGGACACCGATGGACTTCGGTTTGCTCTTGCGGGTCGGTGCTCTGGCCGTGGCGGGAATTTTTGTTGGCTCCTACTGGTCGCAGCATACATCCGAGGCGCGCTTAAAGCCGGCCTTCGGGATCTTTGTTTTGCTTTTGGGTGGAATTATCATTGTGCAACAGATGCTTAATTAACACTTTTAAATACTTTCCTGGGCGTTAACGTTTGACCTCATTCTCAGTTGATTTACGATTAAATCCATAAGAGGTGAGTATGCACAAAGATCTTTATCCCGTAGACGCAGAAGTGGCAAAAAACGCCCTGATCAATGAAGCAAAATACAAAGAAATGTATGAGCGTTCGATCAAGGACAACGAAGCCTTCTGGGCCGAACAAGCCGAGCGACTGGATTGGATCAAAAAGTGGGACAAGGTCAAAGAAGTCAGCTTCAAAAAACCTGTCAGCATCAAGTGGTACCTGGGTGGAAAACTGAATGTGTCCGTCAACTGCGTGGACCGTCACCTAAAAACCCGCGGCGATAAAACCGCTTTGTTGTGGGAAGCGGACAATCCCTCCACCCCTTCTCGTAAAATCACATACAAAGAACTGCATCTGGAAGTGTGCCGTTTTGCCAACGTCCTGAAAAAAATGGGTGTAAAAAAAGGCGACGTGGTGACGATCTATATGCCGATGATTCCGGATACGGCCGTGGCGATGCTGGCTTGTGCGCGCATCGGGGCGGTTCATTCTGTGGTGTTTGCCGGATTCTCTCCGGATTCTATTTCTGATCGTATTTTGGACGGGCAGTGCAAGTTTGTGATCACCGGTGATGCCGGTTATCGCGGTAGCAAAGTGGTGGCACTAAAAGAAAACATCGATAAAGCGCTGGTGAAAACTCCGGATGTGCAGAAAGTTCTGGTGGTGAAATACGCAGGCAGCTCTGTCGACATGAAGCCGGGCCGCGATCTTTGGTATCACGAAGAAGTCAAAACCGTCAGCGACCAGTGCGAACCAGAGCCGATGGACGCGGAAGATCCCTTGTTTATTCTGTACACCTCCGGCTCCACCGGAAAACCCAAAGGCGTGATGCACACCACAGGGGGATATCTGGTTTATGCCAGCATGACCCATCAGTATGTCTTTGATTATCACGAAAATGACATTTACTGGTGCTCGGCCGACGTGGGTTGGGTGACGGGCCATAGCTACATTGTCTATGGACCCTTGGCGAATGGTGCGACCACTTTGTTCTTTGAAGGGGTGCCGAACTATCCGACACCATCGCGATTCTGGGAAGTGGTCGACAAACACAAAGTCACGATATTCTATACCTCGCCAACGGCGATTCGCTCCCTGATGCGTGAAGGGGAAGGTCCGGTCAAAGCAACCTCAAGAAAAACTCTGCGCCTGTTGGGTTCAGTCGGGGAGCCGATCAACCCTGAAGCCTGGGCGTGGTATCACGACGTGGTTGGCGAAGGACGCTGTCCTATCGTGGATACGTGGTGGCAGACAGAAACGGGTGGCATTTTGATCACTCCGCTTCCGGGCGCGATTGCGCAAAAGCCGGGGTCGGCAACGTTGCCGTTTTTTGGGGTGCAGCCGAAACTTCTGACCAACGAAGGTCAGGAAATTCAAGGACCGGGTGAAGGTGTGCTGGTGATTGCTGATTCCTGGCCGGGCCAGATGCGCACGGTGTATCGCAATCACGAACGTTTCGAAGACACTTACTTCTCGAACTATCCGGGATACTATTTCACGGGTGACGGCTGTCGCCGCGATCAGGACGGGTACTATTGGATCACGGGCCGTGTGGATGACGTGATCAACGTTTCCGGTCACCGTCTGGGGACGGCAGAAATTGAATCGGCGCTCGTGGCTCATCACAAAGTGGCGGAAGCCGCTGTGGTGGGGTATCCCCATGACATCAAAGGGCAGGGGATCTATGCCTTTGTGACTCTCAAGTCCGGTGAAACTGCCAGCGAGGATTTGCGTAAGGAGCTGATCCAGACCGTGCGTAAAGAGATCGGTCCTATTGCGACTCCGGATCTGATTCAGTGGGCGCCACGCCTGCCTAAGACCCGTTCGGGCAAGATTATGCGCCGAATCCTGCGTAAAATCGCCGAGAACCACCCGGATCAACTGGGGGATACGACAACCTTGTCAGAGCCAGCGGTGGTCCAAGAACTGGTGGACAACCGAATGAACCGGTGATAGCTTGCGCGTCATGAACACACGTATGATGACCCTGATTTTGATGGTAGTTGCAGCGGCTTTCAGCCGTTTGATCCCTCATCCTTGGAACTTCACCGCGATTGGTGCGATGGCTTTGTTTGGTGGGGCTTACTTCCCATCCAAAAAACAATCTTTGTTGATCCCGCTGGCAGCGCTGTTCATCAGCGATCTGGCTTTGGGTTTCCATAACACCATGTTGTTTGTGTACCTGGGCTTCACTTTGGTGGTGATGCTGGGTTGGGCTTTGCGCGATCAAAGAAGTGTTTTCAAAGTGGGCACTTCCGCTTTGGTGACAAGCTCGGTGTTCTTCCTGGTCTCTAACTTTGGTGTTTGGGTGATGGGCACAATGTACGCTCCGACTTTCAATGGTCTGGTGCAGTGCTTGGTTGCGGGCATCCCGTTCTTTGACAACCAGATTTACGGGGACTTGTTCTTCTCTGGTTTGTTGTTCGGTGGCTATGAAGCCGTCAAAAAATACGCGCCTGAATTCCTTGGCGCGGCTGTAAAATAAGACAGTGAAACTGGGTCTTCATCGTCCGGTTCTGGACGGTAAAGTGAACTTCCCGTTGTGTCTGGCTCCGATGGTGGGCCTGACTCACGTGGCTTTGCGCGAAGTCATGCGCGATTATCTTCCGGCCGAGGCTTACACCATCTGGCCGACCGAGATGTTAAACTCCCGCCGTATTCCTGGCGAAAATCTTGAAAAGACCCCTGAAACCATGCGCGCGGCCCACGAGCCGGGCTTGGTGCCACAGATCCTGGGCAACGAGGAAGACGCCATCGCTGAAAGCGTGAAACGTCTGGTGGAGTGGGGCGCTGAAGCCATCGACATCAACATGGGCTGCCCGGTGCAAAAAGCACTGAAACACAATTACGGTGTGGCGCTGATGGGGGATCCGGCCTATGCCGCCGAAGTGGTGCGCATGACCGTCAAAAATTCCACGGTGCCGGTCAGTGTGAAATTGCGCGCGGTTGGCAGCACGAAAGAGTTCGACGAACTTTTGACGTTCGTGTCGGGGCTTCGTCAGTCGGGCGCCGCTTGGGTGTGCCTTCACCCAAGAACAGCAGCGCAAAAACGCCGTGGCAATGCTGACTGGGAGCAGATCAAACAACTTCATAAAGCTGTCGATTTCCCGGTCATTGGAAATGGCGACGTACAAACTTATGATGATGCCATCAACATGCTGAAAGAAACCGGCTGTGACATGGCGATGGCGGGCCGTGGTCTTGCCGCTCGTCCGTGGATGATGTGGCAGTTGGGTGAAGAGCTGGGCTTTGCTCCCCCAGCGGGGAAAGAAGGCCAGAAGGCTCCGCGCACGTCAGAAGAAGAGGGTGCAGAGTACGGCAAATGTTTACTCAAATTGATCGAGCGTTGTCGGTTCTATTTCGGGGACGATCTGGCGATGCGCAAAGTGCGCTTCTATGTTCGCACCACAAGTGTGTGGTTGCCATTTGGTAACACGTTGGTGGGAGTCTGTGCGAAAGCCCGCACTGTCGATGAAATGATCGAGGGTGTGACGAAATTCTTCGAAGGCCCCGTGGAGATGAGTCTGCGCACGGAGCTTCGGCAGTAATCTTATTCCTGCAGCAGAGGCATCAGTTTGCCTTCTTCATCCAATGCTTTCAAATCCGTGTAACCACCGATCAGTTTGCCATTGATCATGATGATAGGAACGGTTCTCCAGCCGGTTTCATTTTTGATTCTTTCAATTTCTTCAGGTTTGTCGGTCAGATCGATGATGTCAAAGGCGATGCCTTTGTCTTCCATGAAGTGAATCGCGCGATCGCAGTAGGGACATGGGTTTTTCTTGTAGATTAATACTTTTGCCATAATTCTTTTTGACATAGCTAAGAGGGGGAGACAAGGTTTCATCTAAGATGAACTGCCTGCTCTGTCATTCGCCTCATTCAGCGCCCTTCAAAGTGGATAAAAAGCCCGTTCGCAGCTATTTTCATTGCGCAGAGTGTGATTTGATCTTTATGGATCCCGCAGAGCGTCTTGGTCCGCAGGAAGAAAAACAGCGTTATGACCAGCACGAAAATCAGGGAGGTGCCGGGTATCTGGCATTCTTCGAGCCCCTTATTAACAGCATTGAAGAACACTTCAATGCTGCTGGTGTGATGGGGTCCTCACTGACTTCTTTGGATTTTGGCTGTGGTCCGACGGCGATGCTTTCGCAGCTTTTGAATCTGCGTGGATTTAAAACTCACGATTATGATTTGTACTATCATCCGAATCAGGATGAATTGCGCAAAACCTATCACTTGGTGACGAGCACCGAAGTGTGGGAGCACTTGTATAATCCCCGTACCGAAATCGAACGCATGTTGCGCCTTTTGAAGCCGGGAGGACTGCTTGGAGTGATGACTTCCGGTCATCGCGGGGAAGCTGTCTTCCACGATTGGCACTATCGCCGAGATACGACTCACGTCGTATTTTTCTCAGAGCAGACCATGCAGTGGATTGCCCAGACCTATAAAATGCAGTTGATAAAAAGTCGAAGCCCATACTGGATTTTCCAGAAATTGTTCTAGCCTTAACGGGTGATACAAAAGTTGCCGACTCAAAATGAGAATTTTTTGATCGCCTTTTGACCTAAGACCCATATTCCGAAGAGATAGGTGAGGAATATGAGTTGGGTCTTCACATAATTGTCATCTTCTTAACAGTTTTTGGGTCGAGTCCCGTCTGGGCCACTTCTGAGGTGGCGCTGGCCATGGCCTGCTTAAGACCGGCCGATTGTTCTGACCAGGTAAAAAAACTGCAGACTCAACTGCAGTGGAACTGTGAACTTGAAATCAAATCCCAAAACTGTGCGAAGCTAGCTGAGGAGCATCCTGACTGGGCGCCTCTGATGCGCAAGTGTGATTTGCCGTCACAGTGCCAGCAGCAAAAAGAATACGCACAACAAAAAGCCCTGGCCTGTTTGCGGGGATATAAAAATGCGATGGTGGATCTGGGAGTTTCTTTAAAAGACATGACGGTTTCATTGGCCGGTCTGGTTGAAGACAGCTGGGAATCCATCAAGAAAAACAACCGCGAGCGGGCGGCGTTCCTCAAACAATGCAACACCTCTTTGTCCTGCAAAAAAGATCTGGTGAAAGACGATCACCGGTACAACAAACTTTCTGATGAAGAGATCAACAAACTTCCGGCGACTTTTCTTTATGTGCAGGCCCAGGATATGAAAGCCTACATGTCCTCGTTGGAGCGAGTGCGCCCAAAACCCTATGTGCCGATTGCGGAACGTGCTCGCGATGACACGACAATGACCCCGGAGCAGAGTCAAAAACTTGAAAGCCTGATGACCATTGCCGGCTCTAAAATCAAAGAGCAGTACGGCCGTTACATGTGTTACAACGCTTTGGCCCGGGAAGAGCTGGAGTGTTATGCAATCGGTTCCGTCGTGGACCCGACACTGCTGGCCGGCTATTTCGTCAAAGGGGCCCGAGCGGCCACAGCCGCGGGCCGACTGCTAAAGGCTGAAAAAGAAGTTCATGCCGGCGCCGAAGTGGCGGCGGGATCTGCGAAGGTTTCCCGCAGTGAACTGACGGGTCGTTATATCAGTTATTCTCCGACCAGCGTGGAGCAGAACACCGCCTGGATGGCCCGTGCTGAAAAAGGGGCGGATGCCAAGGTCACTTTCCTGGATGTGGAAAACAGCCAGATGAAATATCTGAACGACAGTTTGAAAGACAAAAATCTTGTGACGGGGCTGACGAACTATCACAAGGAGTTGTTGTTTGATAACATCAAGGAGCTTGAAGCCGCAAATCCAGGGCTGGTCATTGATAAGTATTCTGATTTTAAATCCTCGCGCTTTGCCTTTTCCGGCAAGGTTCCGAAGGATATTGAAGAGCAGCTTGAAAAGGTTTTTGACAAGACGAATGCTGAATTCAACAAAAAGCTGAAAGAGTCCGACGCCCTGAAACCCGGAACCAAAACAGAAGACTGGTTTCGGGCGGGGATCGGGAATTCGGCCGATGAAGCCAATATGGCAGCCCGATACTCCCGACAGCTCGACAAGAACGAAGTGCAAAGCTTCCGCAAAGATGGTCTGAAAACCACCATGCAGCAGAAAATCACGTCCCTTGAAAAACAACGCCAAGAGCTGCGCATGGAGGTCGCGGGCACCAGCATGGTGGATGGAAGGACCTTTGATCAGGACGTGTTTGATATCGTTCGTAAAGGCAAAGGCGACACGGCCCAAGTGCAGCAGGCTTTGAAGAATCGCTACGCTTTAAGCGACATCTCTACGGGGACGGTCAAGAAACTGCAGTCCTATGTGACTGCGACAGATGAGTTTTCTCCGGGGATTTACATCGCCAAACGCGAGATCGCACATCTGAATGCTGCTGATCAGGGTGGTTTGTCGGTGGATATCATCGGGCTTGGTTCCGCCAACTTAAAAGGCACGGCCGAGGCGTTGGCGTCTTCATCCAATGTGAACAAGGCCCTTGAATCGACTCGGGCCGCGGAAAAAGCGGTCACCAAAAAATTCAATGATCAGAAAAAGCAGTTCGAGGACGTTCTGACCCGGGCGGTGCCATCCGGTAAGCTGAAGTCCCTGTGTTCAGGGGATGACTGCGTGGCCGTGGCGGTGAAGCCGCTCAATCAGGCGGAAAAACAAGATATCCTGAAGGGCCTGGCCAACACAGATTACTCGGGCACCTACCGTTTGGCATTTATTCCTGATGGCGTGCAGAACGTGTCTTCACGCAATGCTTTGGCCAATCATGGGGAATCCGTTGAAAAAATCCTGCGTCAGTCCTTGGGCTCAGAGATGGAGCCAAGAAAACTAAAAGGGCTGACTTTCGGTGTGGACATGCGGACCCAGAATTTGAATGAGGGCAGTATCAAATTGCTGATGGGCGAAGCCAACGGCGTCACTCTGACCGCCCACGAACGCAAACGCATCCAAGAGGCCTTTAAAGCAGCCATCCAAAAATTCAACGCCTCCAGCTCCACCAATTACAACGCCCTTCCTTAAAAGGTGCCTGGTTGAAAATTCTGGCTACAGCGCAATATCTTGTTTGAAATACATTTATCCTGACATCTCGGACTGAGCTATCGTGAAGGCTTGAGGAGTTGATGAAAAGACGGATGTTATTGTCCTTCCTTATTGTGAACTTATTTTGCCCATTGGCAGGGGCCAAGGATCTCACGTGGATCCGGTGGGACGATCCGCCGATTTTTATTTTCTCCGGACCGTTCAAAGGGCAGGGAGTACTGGACACCGTGGAAGGCGAGCTTCGCAAGAAACTTCCCCAGTATCAGCACAAGACCTTGGAAGGCACGGTGCCTCGGGTTTTGAAGGAAGCTGAAGGTAAAAGCCAAATCTGCAACGCCGGCTGGCTGGATACGCCCGAGTGGTCCAAGCTGTTTTATTTCTCAACGCCCGTGTTTGTGATTCCCGCTAATGGAATCTTGCTGCCAAAAAGCCGACTGGACGAGGTTCGAAATTTGGCCCCTTATTCATTGCAAAAGTTTCTGGATTCAAAGAAATCCTGGAAGCTTGGGGTCGGTCGCCTTTACGGCGAGGGTATCGACGAAGTACTGATCAAGAACAACTATCAGAAAAATCCACAGGTGATCACCATTAGCACCAGCCTTCGGGTTCACAAGATGCTTCATTCCAATCGCATTCAGTACACATTGGGCTATCCGTTTGAGGCGGTTTATTACAACGAGCTTCTGAACAGTAAGAGCGATTTTGTAGTGCATATTCCGGTGACAGAAAACTCAGCCCGGGTGGAAGTGGTTGTGGCCTGCCCTAAAACACCTTGGGGAGCCAAAGTCATTGCCGACGTGGATCGGGCCCTTCAAAACAAAGCCTTGCTGGAAAAATTTGAAAAAGGTGTGGATCGTTGGCTCAGTGCTGAGGACCGGGAAAAGCTGGCTCCGGCCCGTAAAGAATTTTATCGAAAGAACTATCCGTCGCTCAAGTGATCAACACCGCACAAGGCGTGCAGTTTGGCTTTGAACTCTGTTGGTTTTTTTAGAACCTTGATTTCGTCAAAGATCGCCTTGGCTTCCTGATTTTTCAGGGACAGGGCTTTGAGCCATTGTTTGGAGCGGGACACGGCAAAATAGTCGTTGATGTACAAAGTGCTCGATTCAAAGAACTGCGGCAGCAGGGGGCGGGCGCGCTCCCAGCTCATGTCTTCGACGGGCTGCTGGTTCAGGCTTTGTTTGATCTGGCTGAAGATGAACGGATTGCTCATGACTCCGCGGCCGATCATGTAATCTTCACACTGGGTGACTTCCACGCAGCGGTTGAAGTCTGCCACATTCCAGATTTCACCGTTGGCGATCAGTTTGATCTTGGTCTTTTCTTTAATTTTTGGAATCCAGTCCCAGTAAGCCGGTGGCTTATAGCCATCAGTTTTGGTGCGGCAGTGAACCGTCAGCCAGGTGGCATTGGCTTCTTCCACGGCCTGGGCGATTTCCAGACACTTGGTCGGATCATCAAAGCCCAGACGGATTTTTGCGGTCACGGGAACATCCGCGGGTACGGCTTTGCGAACGGTATCGACGATCGTAAACACGCGATCGCAGGATTTCAAAAGGCTCGCACCGCCATCATGACGATTCACGGTTTTTGCCGGGCAGCCGAAATTAAGGTCCACCCCCAAAGCGCCCAGTTTCACCGCGCGCTGGGCATTCAAAGCCAAGGGTTCGGCCTGGCCCCCCAGAAGCTGCACAAACACCGGCGTGCCCCAGCGGGTGCGCGATCCGGTTTTCAGCTCGGGGCAGTTTTTATAGAAAACACTTTCCGGGTGCAGACGGTCGGTGACACGCAAAAATTCGGTCACGCACTGATCAATGCCTCCCAGGCGCGTGAGAGTATCACGCATCACCCAGTCGACAACGCCTTCCATCGGAGCCAGAAACAGTTTCATTCCTAAGCGCCGCCCAGTTTGGTCAGAACATCAAAGTGCTTTTTTTCAACAGGCTGAATGGAAAGGCGGGAGCCCTTTTGCAAAACCAGCATGTCAGCAAGCTTCGCGTTGTCGCGCAGCTCAGGCAGGCTGATATAGTTTTTAAAGTGCGCCACGTATTCCACCTGCACACAGAACCAGATGGGTTTTTCTTTGGTGGCTTTCGGGTCGAAGTATTCAGATTTTTTATCGAACTGCTCTTTGTCCGGCTCAGCAGCTTTGCTGATGCGAGCAATGCCCGCAATACCCGGAGGAGTCGCATTGGAATGATAGAAAAGCACTTCGTCGCCGACTTGCATGTCTTTCATCATAAAGTTACGCGCCTGATAGTTGCGCACACCGGTCCACCAGGTGGTTTTGTCTTTCTTCAGTTGATCCAAAGAAAAGACGTCCGGTTCTGATTTCATCAGCCAGTATTTCATTTGGATTTCTCCTCTTTGATTTTTCCGGATTTGAAGAACCATTCGCCCGCTTGTTTGCGGAACAGGCTGACTTCGTGATGGATGAAGTCCTCATCATCAACGTTATAGTAGGCTTTGAACTCGACCGTTCCTTTGGTGCCTTTTTCTTCGGCGTGAATGATCTCAAGCTTCAGGAACTTCGCGCGTTCCGCCCACTCGCGGTTGGCCTCTTCGTCGATTTGATCCAGAGTCTGAGGATCTGTCGTATCCTGCAAGTACTCCATTTGATTCTTGGCAAAGGCGCTGTAGCGAGAGCGCATCAAAGCCTCCGCCGTCGGCGCCAAAGCTTTGCCAGAGTGATAAACACCACAACATTCAGAATAATTTTTCTCAGAACCACAAGGACATTTCATAGCCCGCGAAACTACCAGAATTCCCCCTAAAAGGTACCTGCTTACTTTTTCCGAAGCATTGCGTTATTTGGCTTGTG
This sequence comes from Bdellovibrio sp. BIS2, assembly GCF_055398295.1. Classification (NCBI taxonomy): domain Bacteria; kingdom Pseudomonadati; phylum Bdellovibrionota; class Bdellovibrionia; order Bdellovibrionales; family Pseudobdellovibrionaceae; genus Bdellovibrio; species Bdellovibrio sp. BIS2. Next base: position 1,244,916 of record NZ_AP035879.1, read on the forward strand.
GGGGTGCCCTTCCAGAGGGGGGCTGCTATCGTTTTGGGGTGAGGTGAAATGATGGCTAAGTGGGCTTTGATTACGGGGGCAAGTTCGGGAATTGGCTGGGCGACGGCCGAGGCGCTGGCGGCGCAGGGGTTTGATATTTTTGTGACCGGACGACGCTATGAAAAACTGCAGGAGCTGGAAAAATCCATCAAAGCCCGTCACCCCAAAACTCAAGTGAAGCTGGCTTGTTTTGACGTGTCGGACCGTTTCGAGGTCAGTGAATTCGTCAAAGCTCACAAAGCCGAAATTGCCGAAGTCGAGATCCTCGTCAACAACGCGGGCCTGGCTCGCGGGGTGGAAAAAATGCAGGACGCCTCACTGGATGACTGGGAGATCATGATCGACACCAACATCAAAGGTCTGCTGTTCATGACCCGCGCCGTGGTGGAACACATGGTGAAAAAGAACTCCGGTCATATTATAAATTTAGGCTCGGTGGCGGGCCGCTGGACCTATCCAGGCGGAGGTGTTTATTGCGCCACCAAGTTTGCAGTGCGGGCGCTTTCCGAAGGATTGCGCATGGATTTACTGGGCACCAAGGTGCGTGTCACCAATATTGAACCGGGCATGGTGAACACAGAGTTTTCTGTGGTGCGACTGGGGGATCAGGCCAAGGCCGACAAGGTCTATGAAGGCATGACTCCGCTGTCGGCTCAGGATATCGCCGAGACAGTTGCTTGGTGTGCAGCCAGACCGGCTCATGTGAACATTCAAGAACTCGTGATTTATCCCACAGACCAGGCCCATGTCGGCCAGGTCGCTCGCAAAGGAGTGTAGTGATGGCAGAGGGCGGATTCAGAATCGAAAAAGACACCATGGGTGAAGTGAAGGTTCCCGCAGACAAGTTCTGGGGGGCTCAGACTCAAAGGTCCACGGAAAACTTCCGCATCGGGGGCGACAGGTTCCCGCGCGAGATGATCCGGGCCCTGGGCATCTTGAAAAAGTCCGCCGCCATCACCAACGAAAAATTAGGCCTGCTGGATCCGAAGAAAGCCACGGTCATCGTGAAGGCCGCCGATGAGGTGATCTCTGGAAAATTGGATGCACACTTCCCGCTGGTGGTGTGGCAAACGGGGTCGGGCACACAGACCAACATGAATGCCAATGAAGTTATCGCCAACCGCGCGATGGACATGATGGGCATCAAGCTTCCCAGCAAGGAAGTTCATCCCAATGATGATGTGAACAAAGGCCAGTCTTCGAATGATACGTTCCCAACGGCGATGCATATTGCGGTGGGCGAGCAGATTCATCACCGTCTGATTCCGATGCTGGAAAAGCTGCATAAAGCTCTGGAAAACAAACAAAAAGAATTCAAAGACATCGTTAAAATCGGTCGCACTCATTTGATGGATGCAACCCCCCTGACACTGGGGCAGGAGTTTTCCGGTTACAGCACTCAGGTGAAGCATTCCATTCAGCGCGTGAAAAACACCCTGCCGCATCTGTATGAGCTGGCGTTGGGTGGGACGGCCGTGGGGACGGGTTTGAATACGCACCCGAAATTTGCCGTTGAAGCGGCTGCTGAAATCGCCCGCGAGACGGGGATTGCCTTTGTTTCTGCGGAAAACAAGTTTGAAGCACTGGCGTCTCATGATGCGTTGGTGGAAGTCAGCGGGGCGCTGAACTCGGTCGCGGTGTCCCTGATGAAAATTGCGAACGATATTCGTCTGCTGGGTTCCGGGCCGCGTTGCGGGATCGGGGAGCTTCACTTGCCGGAAAATGAGCCGGGAAGCTCCATCATGCCGGGCAAGGTGAATCCAACCCAGAGTGAAGCCATGACCATGGTCTGTGCCCAGGTGATGGGAAATCACGTGGCCGCCACTATTGGCGGAGCCACCGGGCATTTTGAGCTGAACGTCTTTAAGCCTGTTATCGTGTTCAACGTTTTGAATTCCGTGCGCCTGCTGGCAGATGCGGCAGAATCCTTCACTGATCACTGTGTGGTGGGTATTGAAGCCAACCGTAAACAGATTCAGAAGCATCTGGAGCACTCGTTGATGCTGGTGACGGCTCTGAATCCTCATATTGGCTATGACAATGCAGCCAAAATTGCCAAAACTGCCCATAAAAACGGCACAACACTGCGCGAAGAAGCCATCAATCTTGGACTGCTCTCTGGCGAAGAATTTGATAAGATAGTAAAACCGGAACAGATGGTCGGCGTCCGCAACAGCGGGCAGAGCTGAAGCGGCGGCAGCCGCGTAAGCTGAAGCAGTACTGGAGTAACTTGCATGAATTCTCTTTTGGCAAAAGCGGACTGGATGAATCGTGACGACATCAGACCCTATGTCTTTGTTCGTCCCGAAAATCAGATCGCTCAGCCGGGCTCTGTGCACCGTAATGACTGGTTCACCCAGTCGCCGGTATTCAAGAATCCTCTGGATGTGAAAGAGCTGGCCTTTGCTGATCGCATTTATTCTTTGGAAGAGCGTGCCTTCGGGCCTTCAAATATGGCGATGCCTCGCTGGGTCTTTTATGACTGCGCGGTGATGCCGGGTTTTGTGGCGGGCTTTGCGGCTCGTCCGTCGGCTCTTTCTAAGGCGGCGCGTGAGGCGCTGGACCCCAAAAAGTTCCCGGCCAGCCTTTCTCCGATCAAATCCTCCGGGGTTTTAAAAGAAGTTGAGTCCCTGGACGACATGGACTGGGTCCCGTTGTCCCTGTTTATCATCATCCCGACAATGCATAAGGGCGAGTGGGTGGCGCACAATCTGTGCTCCGTGAACTCGTTATTGCCAAAGGAAGAGCAGTTCTACGGTCTGGGTTTCCTGTCCAAGGCCTTTGGTCTTTGGTATGCCAACGTGGAGCAATGCTCCGGGATGACCCAGTGGGGAAGTCCGGCTTTGAAGCTGCACTCGCATTATGGTCATTTAGAGGTAATTGGGGCTTACGCTCCGGTGCATTCTCATGCTAAAACTATTACTTACCGCGTACAGGTAAATACCCAGTGCTGGGAAAAGTTCTTTAACAAGGAACCGGACCTGGCCTTCCTGGAACACTACGGACCGACAGGCACGTTCATCGATCCGAAACAGGAAATGAGTATGTTGAACTTCCAGCAGCGCATTGAGCGCGGAGAGGGCCCTTTCTACCTGAGTGCAGGGGAGATTGCCCAAAAGAAGCTCGACGAACAATTGATGATTTATAGTTTGAAACAACAATACTAGATAGGAAGATACAAATGTCCATGAATACCCTGCCACCGGTCGCGAAGTCCTTTTTTGCGTTCTGTAAAAAATGTGATGCTGACAGATACCATGTAGTTCTGGCGCACACTTCGGCGACTTCCGCAAAGATCAAATGCGAGATCTGCGGTTCTCAGAAGACATATTCTCTTCCTAAAGCTCAAACTAAAACCGGCAAGCCTTTGACGGGTGCTGCGGCGAAAAAACGTGAGCAGACGATGAACTCCCGCAAATCCAGCCACCGCAATGAATACGACATGCTGATGGCCAACGATTCGGCAGCAACTGCGACTTACAACATGAAGGGCAAGTTCGAAAAGAACACCAAGCTGCAACACCCTAAGTTCGGCCTGGGCTTCATCAAAGACGCTTTGACCGATAAAATTGAAGTTGTGTTCGAAGACGAAGTTCGTACTTTGATCCACAACCGTCAGTAATTTTTTATAGAATCGAAAAATAATGGATTGGTTTAAGGGGCTCAACCCCGAGCAACAAAAGGCCGTGAAGCACAACTTCGGGCCTTTGTTGATTTTGGCGGGTGCCGGTTCAGGCAAGACAACGGTTCTGGTTTCCAGAACAGGACGACTGATTTCAGAGCGTGTGGCACAGGCTCAGGAAATCTGCGTGCTTACTTTCACCAACAAAGCCGCGCGCGAGCTGAAACATCGCGTGGGCGCAAAGCTGGGAAGCTCTGGAACGGGGATGTGGGCAGGGACCTTCCACTCGTTCGGACTGCAGATTTTGCGCCGGTTCCACAAACATGCGGGTCTTTCCCCGTATTTCGGCATTGTCGATCAAAGTGACTGCAATGCCATCGTCAAAGACCTGATCAAAGACATCAAAAACTCGGGCAAAGACAAGTTCGATGCCGACAAGATCCTGAACATGATCAATGACCGTCGCACGGGCATGGCTCCGCAGACGGAAGGCTTTGACGAATATCACGAGATGGTCGAAGTCCTGACGCCGAAATTCACCAAACGCCTGGAGCATCTGGGGGTGGTGGACTTTGAAGGCCTTTTGATCAAACCCATCACGTTGTTTAAAGAAAATCCTGAAATCCTGGAAAAAGTGCAGGGCATGTTCACGCAAGTGATGGTCGATGAGTTCCAGGACACCAATCGTTTGCAGATGGATCTGATTGCGCAGATCGTGCAAAGCCATAACAACATCGCGGTGGTGGGTGACGATGATCAGTCGATCTATGGCTGGCGTGGGGCGGAAGTGAAGAACATCTTAAACTTCCCGCAGGAATTCACTCCTTGTGAAGTGATCAAGCTTGAACGCAATTATCGTTCTTCCGCAGAAATTCTGGCGGTGGCGAATGCGGCGATTTCCAAGAATAAAAACCGTCACGGCAAGATCCTGCGCCCGCAGGTCGCTGAAGACACCGGCCAATTGCCGGAATTGTTCATTCTGGATCGTGAAGAGGACGAATGTGAATTCGTCGTCAGTGAAATCCTGAATTTCCAAAGACAGGGCTATACCTACAAGGACATGGCCGTGCTTTATCGTTCCAACACACAAGGCGGCTTGATTGAGTCCTCTTTGCGTCGTGCGAACGTGCCTTATCATATCTCGGGTGGTACTTCGATCTTTGACCGTCGCGAGATCAAGGATCTGATGGCTTACCTGAAGCAGGCCTTGGCTCCGAATGAAGTGTCCCTTCGTCGTATCATCAATGTGCCTTCACGTGGGATTGGTGACACGTCCATCGAAAAACTGAGTGAGTTCGCTCTTAAAAAACGCATCAACTTCGTCGACGCCTGCCGTTTCTGGCAAGAGGCGGGCGTGCAGGACAAGGCCGGCGCCGCCATTGATGATTTGATGATGTTCATTGAAAACCTTCCGAAAAACATCCTCGATTTCCAGGTGGGGTCTTCACCGGGGGCGAAGATGGTTCAGATTTTCCAGGACATCGGATACCGCGAATACGTTTACGGAACCGCAGCGGATCCAACCAGTGCCGAGAAAAAATGGATGGTCGTTGAAATTTTGGGACGCATCCTGGATTCATTCCTGGGACGGCGTTCTTATGACGTGGAAAGCATCAAGTCCTTTGTGGATTGCATGCTTTTGCGTGACGATCTGTCCGAAGAAGAACTGGAAAACAAAGTTCAACTGATGACCTTGCATGCCTCCAAGGGGCTTGAGTTCCCGGTGGTGATTTTAGCAGGCCTTGAAGAGGATCTTTTGCCGCACAAGAATCTGGGATCTGATATCGATGAAGAACGTCGTTTGTTCTATGTGGGCGTCACGCGCGCGAAAAAGCGTCTGGTGATGTCACGCTGTCAGCAGCGCAAGAAGAACGGCGCGGTTCGCCCGGTGGCCCCTTCCAGATTCCTGCTGGAGCTTCCTAAAGAGCTTTACACTGAATTCCCTCTGGGCGCTCGACCTGTGGTCGGGCAGGAACGTGAGGATTTAGTTGCGAGCTTCCTTTCGAAACTCGACAGCAAGCTCGGAACAAACAAGAAATAGCGAATCCCTCTCTGGATCTGAATCTGTTTTGATCAGAAGAATGAGCAACGGTCACTTTCGTGACCCGAAGCTAAGGATGCTGGATAAAATGCCGATCAAAAAGCTGTAAAAGTTTTCTGAGAGGATTCCATGAAACGTCCAGCGCCCACCCAATCTGAAAGCCCGTTCGGGTTTGATGAGTTCTTTTTCTCCGTCACCGACAAGAGAGGCGTTATCAAGTACGGAAACGATGTTTTCGTTCGCGTCAGTGTGTATCCGAAGGAATCCATGTTGGGGGCTCCGCACAGCTTGATTCGTCACCCCGATATGCCTCGAGCGGTTTTTAAGGAGTTCTGGAACTTCCTGAATCAGGGAAAAGCCGTTGGTGCCTATGTAAAGAACCTGGCCGGGAACGGCAGTTATTATTGGGTGTATGCTTTTGCTTTTCCGGTTGGTGATGGGTATTTGTCCGTTCGCTTTAAGCCTTCATCGGAATTGTTCCAAGCCGTGCAGGGGCTTTACAAGGACGTGCTGCAGTTCGAACAGCAAGGACACAGTCTTGAAGAATCGCATCCGTATCTGCTGTCAAAGATTCAGGAGGCGGGTTTTGCCGATTATGAAAGCTTTATGATGAAGGCAGTCATGGAAGAGCTGAAAGCCCGCGCAGCCCAGGTGCTGGAGTCTGAATCACGCTCTTCCGGAGCCAGCGGTGCGGGGGAAGTCACCGCCGTCACAAATGTCACCACCCGCAAGCTGAATGAGGTCTTTGCTAAACTGCGGGATTTTCAAGGGGCCAATCAAAGTCTTGATACCGCCATGGGCCGTTTGGACCAGGGGTTTCAGCAACTGAAGTTTATTTCCATCAATATGAAAATCGCGGCTGCCAAATTTGGCGAGATGGCGGCCAGTCTGGGGGTTGTTTCCCACGAGTTTTCAGTGTTGTCGGGCACTATTGAAAAACACCTGGGCGGCCTTTCCGGCTTTGTTCAGGAGCTGTCGGGTGTGATTCAGAAGTGTGTCTTGCGGGCGGCGGCCTTGAACGTGCAGATGCTGATGGTGGACTTTTTCGTTCGCGAATCCATCGCCAAGCTGGCATCTTCAGAAAACGCTTTCGACGAGATGTTGCAGAACCAGAAGGCCTTTTCCGATTTGTTTGCCCAGTATTGCCAAAATCTCGATAAAGAATTTTCCGAACTGAAAAAAAGCCTGTCTGCCATTTCCTTTGAAATGCTGGAAGTGGCTAAATTTGTGACCGGCCTTGAGGTGGTTCGTCAGATGGGCGCTATCGAGTCGGCGCGAACGACAGAGATTAGAAACAGTTTCACGCACTATCTGGAAGCCATGGATGACTTCATTCAATTGCTGCGCGAAAGCACCGGCGAGATCGGCCGGGGAGTGAACTCCCTGACCTCAAATTCCGAATTCATCGTGTCTTCGATTCGCAATATTTCTGGCAACGTGGATCAGATATTTGCTTTGGCATCCTCGCAAGAGCAGCAGAAAGCCAGCTAATCAGCCTTTCATGGCTTCTTTGAATTCCGGCGGCAGCGGGGCTTCAAACGAGTGTTTGTAGCCATTGATCATCACGGTCATGCGTGCGGCATGCAGGAACATGCGTTTGGTTTGGTAAATATTCGCCATGCGTTCATTGTACTTGGGATCGCCGTAACGAGTGTCGCCCACGATGGCATGACGGATCAGGGCCGTGTGCTTGCGGATCTGGTGCTGGCGACCGGTGATCAGGCGCACTTCCACCAGGGAAAAATATTTGTTGGCCTCAAGCACTTTGTAAAGGGTGCGGGCTTCCACCCGGTCTTTTAAAAGTCCCTGGGGGTTTTTACGTCCCTCGGCCTTGTCGGAAATGGGAGTGTTCCATTCCTGCCAGTCGGTGCTGACCGGCATTTCACCCCGCAAAAGTGCGTAATAGGTCTTTTCCACGCTGTGTTCCTGAAACTGCCCGGAAAGATTGGCGGCTGTTTCGGCATCCAGTCCCACCAGCAACAAACCACTGGTTTCTTTGTCCAGACGATGCACCGGGTGAATGTCCTGATAGCTTCCCGGTGTTAGCTGTTTTTTTAGCAGTGTGCGAACGTCGGGGGGATCGTTATGAACGGAAACTCCTGAAGGTTTGTTGATGACCAGCCAGTGTTTGGATTTTTCAAGGATGGGGATTTGGATGGGAGCGGGCTGGCGGTTCATGGGATCTCCTTCAGAATTTTCTGCACCTCTTCCGTGGGCAGATCCTGATTGGTCAGTGGACTTTCAAACAGGGCTCTTTCTTTACGGGAGATCGCCAGTGAATGCACGGAAATTAAAACAATCAGGTTGAACAGAAATCCGCCCCAGCTCAGAAACAGGAAAAAAGTTCCCATCAGCAGGATGTTCTTTTCATAGGACTTCAGATTTTGCTCTTCGGCGCCTTCAGTGAAGGTTTCAACATCCGAGCGCGACTCGCGCCAGTAAAGACCGACTTTTTGCAGGTTTTTTTGAAGCTGTCGATACGCAGGGGATTTAACCTTCTTTCGGTGCATCCACAGGTGCAGTCCGGTGACGGAAGCCGAGGGGATCCAACCGATGACATAGGCGGCGGCAAGTTCGGGGGCCATAGAGGTCCTTTCAAGAACTTTGTAAGCTTATTCCTTTGGCTGATTCTTAGCAAGCCTGGGCCCGGGGGTTTGAGGCAGCAAAGGGTTGCGGGGCAAAATACAACAAGGGAGGTTTCTATGAATCCGAACATCAATGAGTTCCTGGACTTTCTGGATAAAGAAGACGACACGGATTATGGCGACTTCAAGCGCGAGGTGGACCTGCATTTAATGCAACTGGCAGAGTCCTTGCGTCCGCTAAGTAATGAACAAGTCCTGCAATTGCGCCGCATGCGCGAGCAATTACTCTGGTCCTATAAGGACGACATTGAAGAAATGCGCTCTCTGCTAAAGCAGGAGGTCAGTCACCTTGAGGATTTTGGACCTTCCTAGATTTTTCGCGCTGCGTGTTTCCAAGCGGAATACCCCCTTGTAGGCTTGAAGGACTGACGGAGGTCCTTCATGTCCACTTTGGCGCAACAGGAGTTTTGCATTACTCTCAGCGATTTGGCCTCGTTCATGGAGATTCCTCCAAATCAAATCAAAGCCAAGGCTGAAAAGACTCTGCAACGAAAAATCAAATCCCCGTGGCTGCTTCCGGAAGAAGCCCGTCAACTGTTGCTGGCAGAGGGTTACAAATATCCCCACAAAGTCATTTCCATTCAAATGCTAAAGGGTGGGGTGGCGAAGACCACATCCGTCCTGAATATGGGCCTGCGAGCCGCCATGTACGGGGCACGTGTTTTGTTTGTGGATCTGGATCAGCAGGCGAATCTGAGTTTCGCCTTGGGGGTGGAGGACGAATCCCTGCCGGTCTGGGTGGATATCGTTGAAAAAAAGAAGAGCATCGATGAGTGTGTGCGCTTTATCGAGCCGCATGTTGATTTGATTCCGTCCAGTCTGAACAATTCAGTCTTGGACCGGGTGTTGCTAAACTCCAATCGCAACTGGTCTTTGGCGGTGAAGGCTCCGCTGGAAAAAATCAAGCACCGCTATGATCTGATCCTGATCGATACTGCGCCGGCCTTGAGTGCCACGAACACGGCGGTGACCGTGGCTTCCGACGAGGTGATCTTGCCGGTGAATCCGGACAAGTTCGCCTTTATGGGCCTGCAAAAGAACTTGAGCGAACTGGAGGACATCCGCAGCGACTTCAGTCTGGAGTTCTCGCGTAAAGTTCTCTTTACCAAGTTCGATGGACGTGAGAAGTTCAGTCATGAGCTTTTACAAAAGTGCATAGAGTCTTTTGAAGACTCGCTGATGAAGGGTTATATTCGAACCTCAGCCGAGGTGAAGAACACCGTGCGCTCCGGTAAAAGTCTTTATGCCGGAAAGTCTCCGATCAAAGCCGACTATGATTTTGTAACCCGCGAAATGTTGGGATTTGTTTAAAAGGAAGTAAACATGCCAGAGATCAAACATTACGACGCAAAGAAGAAGCATCATCATCCAAAAAAACGCCGTCCTCACCACGAGGCTCAGGCTGAAATCGACGAAGCCGCCGAAATTCGCGGTGACGCCGAAGAAATCATCGACGAGGCTCACGCTACTGTGAAAGATGCGCAAGCGACAATGAGCGAGGCCCAAACTACGATGGAAGCCGCTGATGAAATCAACACCGAAGCGCAAAACGAAGGCGTAAAAGCGGATGAGTCCATGCGTGAAGCCAAAAAAATGGTTTCCGAAGGCGCCCCGGTTTATTCTGAAGACACCGTGGATTCTGACATTCACCATCCTGAAGAAAAGGTTCACTTGGAATTCTATGGCAGCGAAGTGATCCGTCAGAAAGCCCCGAAAGTGATGGAAATCGCCGACACCGTGGCTGATGAATGGAAGAAAGACGGGCAGTTTGAAGGTTTGCCAGTTGGAAACCCGATCGCCCAGATGGCAGCAGCAAAAGCTTTGCGCACGGCCAAGGATGTTGATAAGAAGCTTGAAGAAAAAGGCGTCTATGCCATGGCTAAAATGGGCATTGACCTTATCAAATCAAAAATCGAAAAAAGAAATCACTAAAGAATGTCCCGAGAAAAACGCATCCGTGAAATCCTGACCCAATCCCTGGCTCCTCAAGAGCTAGGGGTGGAAAACGAAAGCCACATGCACTCAGTGCCACCAAATAGCGAAACTCATTTCAAAGTTTTGGTGGTTTCTGACTCATTCGAAGGCAAATCCCGCATCGACCGTCAAAGATTGGTCAACGACCTATTGAAGGCAGAACTGCAAAGCGGCCTTCACGCTCTCACACAAAAAACGCTGACACCCACCGAATGGGCAACACAAAAAGACACTCTGAACTTTGTCTCCCCAGAATGCCTGGGCGGCAGCAAGCACGACAAAAAATAAGCACGCAGGTTCATCTGCGGAGCTGCCGGCGCCACGACGGCGCGAACCGCCGTAGGCGGCGGCAACTGAGCCCGGACGGCGTGCCCCAGAGCTGCAAGCAGCCCCAGCCCGTCATCAAGGCCATCCCCGCATCCATCGGGTGCCAGTTCTATTCGTCGAATTGATTGAGTTTGGATTTAAGCTCGCCCAGAAGGCGTTTGACTTCCTGCAACTGCTCTTCGTCAGGGGACACCTTGTTGGCGGCCTCTTCTGTTAGAGTTTCCCATGTGTTGAGGGCGTGTTTCAGGTCAGAATTCAGGTTGCCGAACAGCGACTTTTTGGACGACGGCTCACGCTTCTCCGGCTTTTCCGGGGAATTCGGCGTGTCAGTATTCGAATTTTGCTGCCGCTCTAGGTTGTCGCCACTCATTAAATACTAATTTCTATCCGTAAATTCTAAGCTATTGCTTAATTTTTGTGCCGGAAACCCGGCTTTCTATCAGAAGCGCATCCTGCGCTAGGGGCGATAGTGTGATAAATGGAACTCCATTTGACAAGCGTTTTCGGGCTGGTAAATTACTTCGTTTATAGACGAAGTCAGGGCCGAAACCGGTCTTTTTAGGAGTGTGACGTCATGTCTCAAGAGATTATCTACACAATGAAGGGCGTAAGTAAAGTATATCCTCCACAAAGATATGTGTTGAAGGATATTTATCTTTCTTACTTCTATGGCGCCAAGATTGGTGTTTTGGGTCTGAACGGCTCTGGTAAATCCACTTTGCTCAGAATTATGGCAGGCGTGGACAAGGACTTCCTGGGTGAAGCCTTCCCATCCAAGACAATGAAAGTCGGCTATTTCGAGCAGGAACCTCAGTTGGATGAAACACTGACGGTGAAAGAAAACATCTTCGCCGGTATGGGCGAGTTGCCGAAAGTAATGAAAGAATACAACGCGATCAACGACAAGTTCTCTGACCCGGATCTGGATCCGGACGAGATGAACAAGCTGATCGAAAAGCAGGGTGCTCTTCAGGAAAAACTGGAAGCCCTGGGTGCCTGGGACGTCGATCAAAAGATCGAAATCGTGATGGACGCTCTTCGCTGTCCAGATGGTGATTTGCCGGTGACAAACCTTTCCGGAGGTGAAAAACGCCGTGTGGCTTTGGCCCGTTTGATCATGTCTGAACCGGATATTCTGCTTTTGGACGAGCCGACGAATCACCTGGATGCGGAATCCGTGGCGTGGCTTGAACAGTATCTTTCCAAGTTCCCGGGAACTGTGATCGCGGTGACGCACGATCGTTATTTCCTGGATAACGTGGCTGGCTGGATCCTTGAGCTGGATCGCGGTGAAGGCATCCCTTGGAAAGGCAACTACACTTCCTGGTTGGAACAAAAAGACAAGCGTCAGGCGAACGAAGCTAAAGATCAGGCCCGCAAGGCCCGTACCTTGGAAAAGGAATTGGATTGGATCCGTCAGGGCGCGAAAGCCCGTCAGGCAAAATCCAAAGCTCGTATCTCGAACTACGAAAACCTGTTGAAGGAGGCTTCTCCGGAAAAAATCCAGGAGATGTCCATCTATATCCCGCCAGGACCTCGTCTGGGCGATATCGTGGTGGAAGCCCACAACATCACCAAAGCCTACAACCACAAAGTTCTTTTGGATGACGTGAGCTTCACGATTCCAAAAGGGGCGATCGTGGGTGTGATCGGTCCGAACGGTGTGGGTAAATCCACGTTGTTCCGCATGATCACCGGCAAAGAGCAGCCTGATTCCGGCACATTCAAAGTCGGTGAAACAGTGAAGATCGCTTACGTTGACCAGACTCGTGAGACTCTGGATCCGAACAAGTCCATTTACGAGGAACTGTCCGGTGGTGCTGATGTGATCCAGTTGGGCACGCGTGAAATCAATGCGCGTCAGTACGTTTCCTGGTTCAACTTCTCGGGTTCTGACCAGCAGAAAAAAGTCGGTCAGTTGTCCGGTGGTGAACGCAACCGTGTGAATATGGCAAAAATCCTGAAGCAGGGTGCGAACTTGTTGCTTCTGGATGAGCCGACGAATGATCTGGACGTCAACACCATGCGTGCGCTGGAAGAAGCATTGTTGGAATTCGGTGGATCTGCCGTGGTGATCTCGCACGATCGTTGGTTCCTGGATCGTGTGTGCACGCACATCATGGCCTTTGAAGGTGATTCCAAGATTGAATTCTATCCTGGCAACTTCACCGAGTACGAAGAAGACCGCAAACGTCGTTTGGGCGAAAATGCCGGTCCAAAACGTGTTCGTTTCAAAATGGTGTAATAGCTGATGAAAAATCAGTGGGTGAGAGCAGGGTTATTCCTGCTCTTTCTTTTTGTCGCATCCAAGGTGGTACCGGCCGGTTCCATCGATCCCTGGGGGCTTTTCCGTCCCCAGAAGATTCTTTTCATGTTTTTTGCCCTGTCAGCGCTGCAGGTGATGGGGAAGGTGTTGTCTTCCTTTGTCGGTCATCGGGCCGGTACTTTGATGACTGGCTTTTTAGGGGGTTTGCTTTCAAGCACGGCCACCACCGTTCGTTTGGCTAAGGACAGTCATGACACGGAAGGGTCGCAAAGTGTTCGGATGGCAGCTTTGCACGCGGCGATTCTGGCCATGTTGCTGCAAGCGGTTGTGTTGGTGGGTGCTGGCAGTGTTGAAGCACTACGGGTCGTATCCTTGCATTTCCTTATTCTGTTCCTGATCACGATGATGATGGCGGTGATTTTGTGGCACAGGCAAAGTCGCCCCCGAGGTCTGACCACGGGCCCGGAAAAAGTTCTGGATGTCTGGGAGTCGCTGAAGCTGACGGTGTTCATTGTCCTGATTCTGGCGGCCAGCCGGGGAGCGCAAACCTGGCTGGGTAACGACGGCCTGATGGTTCTGACCTTTATTGTGTCGTTGTTCGAAGTTCACGGGTCTTTGATTTCCACAGCTCAGCTTTTGGCGGCGGATCAGGTCAGTCTTGCTCAATATGAAAAACTGGTAGAGATCTCTTTGCTTGCAAGTTTTGTTTCAAAGCTGTTTTTGATTGTGACCCTGTCCAGTGCGCCCTTTAAAAAACGGGCTGTCGTCAGCCTGATGCCGGCTGTGCTGTTTTTACTTCTGCACCTTTTGGGCTGGATTCACATTTAGTTCTGACACATGTACACGACGCGAATATCATAGATGGCATTTCCCGTGGCCGCGGTGTCCGTAGAGAACCCAAACCCCCCATTCGCATTGGCCGTGCATGATCCTGGGCATCCTGGATAAACTGATTCATTTGGGCCTAGTGCGGCTAGATTATTTTCTGTACCCGAAATAACGCTTTTGGAAATGTAGCCAACGCAAGTCGCATTTGGGACTCCGTCGGTGCATTCTGCGGCAATCCAGTTGTGAACATTGTATGCCGCCACTGTTGTTCCCGTCTGAGTCACGTAAGAGCAAACGGTCATTCGTCCGATGGGAGCACTGGTTCCGATCTTTACCGCGCCGTTGACTTCCAGCTTGGCCGTCGGGTTGGTTGTGCCGATGCCGACATTGCCGTTGTGGTTGATGACCATTTTCTCGGAAGCCCCTGAGGCACCATTTGTGGTGGTGTGGAAGGTGATCTTCGCACCACCGGCCGAAGTGGTATGAGCTTCCGTCGCATAGAAGTTCACGGCGGCATTTCCACCGTTTTGATATTGAGTGCCGTTGTAAGCAAAGGCTGTCAGGCTGGTGATGGCTTGGCCGCTGGAGACCGCAACTGGAGAAGCAAGGGTTCCAGCACTTTGATACCCTGAGAATGTCGCAATTTCCACCGTACTTGCGACAAGAGCTGAAATGCGTCCGCCGACATCAGTGCCTTCACCCATGGCCTGAACACCCGCACGATGGGGGTGAACCGCAGAAGATGGCACCCGGGTCGCGATTTGCAAAGGGACTGTCGGGGCGGTTGTGCCAATACCGATGTTTCCCGCACCTGTGATACGCATGCGTTCGGCATCGGTACCAGCAGAGGCGGTGAAGAATCTTAAGTTTCCGTTCACGGCTGTGGCAAAGTCGGTTTCAGCCGAAGAAGAAATGCGTGCGCTATAGGCGTGTGCGGTATTGTCCCAACCGCGGAACGCCAAAGTTCCGATAGTGTCGTTGGCCAAAAGTGGATTGCGGGTCGCGGTTGTGCCGCGGGAACGAGTCAGACTGATTTGCGGCAGGGCTGTTTCGGAATTTACGCCTTCCAGATAGATGTCGTCACCATAGTCCGTGCCATCACCCACGATATGCAGTCGGCGGGTCGGGGAGGTGGTGCCGACACCAATCATTCCGTCACTGGCCAGGCGCAGTTTTTCAGTTCCGTTCACACTGAAGCCCAGTATGTTGGTGCCTGGGAACATTCCCGAGGTGCTGTATCCACCGAAGGAATATGTCGGATTGGCAGCATTGAAAGATCCGCCACCCAAGCGCATCAAAGGCCCGAAAGAGCCATTCAAAGTCAGGGAGGTGGCGCTTAAATCCATGGCCAGATTTCCTCCGGAAGTGAATTTCATGATTCCGCCGTTATTGGAAATGCCTGTGGATGGGCTGCTGGAGAAGCTTATCGAAGGCGCATTCCAGGCACCATCCGCCAGGTAGATCTTTCCGGCGCTGGTGATATTGTAAGACGCCATATTTAGATTGGCGGTCGCGGTGTGGTTTCCCAGATTGTCGCCCACGGACGGCAGCAGTGCCGCGGGGACTTTTCCTGTGCCATCCAGCTCAACCAGATTTCCGGCAGCAGTCCCGAAATCCTTGGTGGAAGCCGTTCCCAAGCCCGATACCTGCGTGTTGCTGATGGCAATATCCGAACACGAGAACGTGTCGGTGATCGCACTCCAGTTCAAAGTCTTATTGGCCGTAGCGCAGGCCGCCGGCATCTGGGCATTGCCGGTCACGGTGGAGCGAAGCTGTCCGAATCCAAAATACTGATTGTTCCACTTGGTATTGTCGTAAACCAGAACTTGTCCCAATAGCGGTGTCGCAGAAGCCACCGCCGTGCCTTGGATCTTTTCAACTTTGGTGTTGCTGAGCCCCGCCGTTGAAGTCACATCGCCAGCGACATTCGGAATGTCTGTGGCCGTGGCGTTGGAAGCCGCTGTGACAAGGCCTTTGGCGCTGACAGTCACCCGGTTGTAAGTGCCGGCAGTCACGCCGGAGTCATTCAAAGAAATGACCGGAGCGGTTCCGCCCGAACTTGCAATCGGAGCCGAGGCCGTCACACCCGTGACAGTGCCTCCGCTGGAAGTGACGGTTGTCCAGGAAAGCTTTCCGGCCCCGTCGGTTTTTAAAAGTTGTCCGTTCGTGCCGTCGGCGGCAGGCAGTTCATAGCTGCTGTTTCCCGAAAGAGCAGGGGCTTTCAGCTCCACATAGTTAGCTCCGCTGTACAGACGCACGCCGCTGGAGGTCTGAATCAGACCACTGGTGTTGATGGCGGTGGAACCCCCGATGGTGCCGGAAGTGATCGCGCTGCCAGAAACTTTTCCGGCAGTGGATATTGTCGCCAGTTTACTGTCGGCAATGGCCGCGGTGGCCGAGATGTCTTCATTCAAAATGGTCCCGTTCAGAATTTTACCCGTGGTCACGGCATCATCCTGAATCTTGGCGGTTGCAACCGTATTATCGTTCAATGTGACTGTGGCCGCCGGACTGCCAGAAGAGGAAACTGCCCCCGTCAAAGAGGTGATAGCTCCCGCAGTTCCGGAGTTGTCATCGGCCGGGGCCCAGTTGGTCCCGTCAAATTTCAAAACTTTTCCGGAAGCCAAGCCGGTATTTATAACCGGGGTTCCTTTGATGCGATCCACAGAAGTCGCACTTTGCGTGCCAGAAACATCCCCCGTTAAATTGCCAGTGAAGCCCGCAGAGCTGCCTGCAATGTTTCCGGAAACATTAGCGCCCGTCACCACGGGCGCTGTGCATTCGAAAGTTCCAGCCGGAGCAATATGGCGAAGGTAAGTCCCGGCACCACACACCGGCAAAGAGGCTTTAGCCACAAAGTCGCTGGCTACGTTGGAGCCCAGTTTCAAAGCGCTTTGCGCCAGTTTGGCGTGACCGGCATAGGGAACAGAGCGGATTTCATTGTCTGGGGTGATCAGCTTCCAGCCTGTGCCGTCATGGAACTGCACACGCAAAAGGCGTTTGTCATCGGCAACCGGAGTGTAAGAGCCACCGCCCTCACAAGGAATAGCGACCGAGTTGTCAAAACTGTCCAGTAATTTAAAGCCCGGTGCTGCGGGGTAGTTCTTCGTGCCTGTGCCAATAGGCACATCGAAGACGCCAGAGGAATTGCGCATGTCAATGGCGCTGGAAGTTTCACGGTAAAGCACGCAGGAGCCAGTGGGGTTGGTGATCGAAAACTCGAATTGAACTCCGTTGACTTCAAGGGCTTCGCCTTGAGAGTTTCTTATGCGTCCCTGATAGGTGAGTGAGCCTGGTGTGGCCAAAGCCCACGACGAAAGAAAAAGAACTGTGATTCCGGTGACGTACAGTTTTCCCATGGAATACTTATCGGCTCATTGTGGGCACGGATTCAGGAAATTTTAATAATTCTTTGCAAGGCGAGGGGGTTTAGAGTCTTAAATCGAGACAACTAAAGGACGGTCTTGGCCAGCGGCATCTTCAGAACCACCAGAGTGCCACTCGGGGCAGAGGAGCTGGTTTCCTCACTTGAGAAGATCTCAATCGTCCCATCCATCATCTGCAGGTACTCGCGCACCAGCGGCATGCCATAGCCAGTGCCTTTTTCGCCTTGAGTTCCCGGTCGGGTGGTCTGGGAATTCAGGTTGAAGATATTGGCCAGGATCTCTTTGGGAATGCCGATTCCATAATCGCGGATCTCGATGATCACTTCGGTTTCCGTCGGGTAGGCGCGCAGGTCTATCCGTTCGCCGGGGTGAGAGAACTTGATGGCGTTATTGATAAGGTTCTGCAGCACCACGCTGCTCAGGATGGTTTTTTCACCATTGATAGGCATGCGGTCGCGGGAGATATCCAACTGCATTTTGATGCCTTTTTGCTGGGCCGTGGCGACGGTGTTTTCGTAAACCTCGTTCAGCACCATGGTCAGATTCAAAGGCTTCAGCGGCATGGCAGCTTTTCCGTCTTTCACGGACTTTAGATGGCGCACCTGCGCCAGCAGATTGACGATGTCATCCACCGCACGTTCGATTTTGTCCAGCTCCTGGGCGCCGGACAGGTTTTCCTCCCGGTCTTCTTTGGCTTTGACCAGATTGTAGGTCATAGATGACAGGGTGTTGGCGATATCGTGAATCAGAACACGCAGCAGGTTTTCCACGTCGAGGTTTTTCTCCTCAAGGTTCTTCATCAGGCTCTTTTCCCCACGGATGTAGTAGTGGGTGTTAAAGGCCGAGAACAGCAGGAAGACCACGACATTGAAGAGCTTTTCACGGTTATAGTCGCCATATTCAGCAATGACGTTGGGGCCGAACCCTTGCGCCCGTGCGTACCAGAAGAACCCCAGGATCACAAGGACTGCCAGATACCCACCGATGGCCCCCGGAACGCCCACCAGGATGCCACAGACCAAGGGGATGGCCGTCAGCCAGAAGATGCCCGGCGCCTCAACACCGCCCGACAGGTAAAGCAAATAGGCCAGGATCAGGGAGGACATCGTGCCCATGATACAGGCAGAGATCAGATAGTTTTTCAGCAGTCTTAGGCACACTTGTGGAACAATCAGCAGCACCACCCAGATCGGGATCAGGGCTGAGTTGTAGTCCGGGACCTTATATTGGAAGTTGAATTTAATTATATAGAGAAGCGAAACGGCGAGGGTAAGAAAATAGATGACCTTGAAATAGGTCAGTCTTTTCTTATAGGCATCCTCAGATGTAAAAGTCAGGTCTCGCATGGTGCTTTTTATTCCTGGTTGCTTCCTTAATGCAATATCGGCGCAGATGCAAAAGGTCTGAGGTTATTTCAGCAATGTAATCTTGTTTATCTGAAATTTGTTCGTACTAGAGTGAGACAAGGGGGCGCAAAGTCTCGTAGTGCGCTTTGAGCTCTACGAACTGCGGGGCATTTCCACCATGGTCGGGATGCAGAATCATCGCGGCCTGACGGAAGGCCTTTTTCAATTCGCTTGCGGTGAAGCCGGCCGGAAGGTCATAGATCCAGCTTTTCAGAAACTCGTAAGCCTGTTGTTGTGACGGGGAAAAGTTATGAGCTTTGCGTTGTGGACGAACTTTAGGGGCCGGATATTGTCCACGTGGGGAGTTGAATTCTTTGCGACCAACCTGCCCCATCAGGAAGGCAAGGTGGGAGGGGTCGGCATTCAAAAGGCTTTCTTCCGAGGCGTTCACGAAGGGTTCGGAACCCATTTTCTCTCTGAGAATTTGCTTAAAGCTTGCCTGAAAACTCATGCCTTTCTTATCGGTATAAGGGGTAAAAGGCTCAGTCCAGAAGGTCGTTTCCCAGTGAAAAACGGACTTTTTTAGAGGGGAAAAGGGGGCTTTCCCTAGGGGAAAACACCGTTTTCCGAGGGGGGAGGGGGTGGTTTTAGAGGGGAAAACGGGGTCTTTTCCGCTTCCTGTGCGAAAAAAAAATGATTTCCCCTGCATTTTTCTTTAGACAAACGACTGGACTTGGATACACACTAAGCTCATTCGAGATAAACAAGACTAAAAACCTAACGGAGGAATTTCGAATGGCAAAAGCAAAAGCTACTAAAAAAGCTACAACTAAGAAAGCAGCTCCTAAAAAAGCAGCAGCAAAAAAAGCAGCTCCAAAAGCAGCTAAAAAAGCCGCTCCTAAAGCAGCAGCTAAAAAAGCAGCTCCAAAAAAAGCAGCAGCTCCTAAAAAAGCAAAAACTGCTCGTAAACCAAACGCAGCTTTCATGAAAGCGTTGACTCCATCTGCAGCTTTGGCAGCAGTTGTTGGTGCTTCTCCACTTCCACGTACTGAAGTTGTTAAAAAACTTTGGGCTTACATCAAGAAGAACAACCTTCAAGACACTAAGAACAAAAGAAACATCAATGCTGACGCTAAATTGAAAGAAGTTTTCGGCGGCAAAACTCAAGTTTCTATGTTCGACATGACTAAACTAGTTTCCAAACACCTTAAGTAGTAGGTCGTTTGAAACGGGGAAAAAAGCCTAGGATTGCTCCTAGGCTTTTTTTTTGCCTTCGTTTCGGGGCTGGTGAAAAAGGCCCATCTCCTGCGTTGTCGGGCGGCCTTCTCGCTCCGACGTACCATGGGTACGCCTCCGCTGCGAGGGCAGCCCTCCGCCTTGTATATGGACCTTTTTGACCAGCCCCTCTTCCCGTCGTGTACTGTGGGCTTCCGCTTCGCGGGGTCGCCTTTGATGGGCTCGACTTCGTCGTACAGGTATGGGCTTCCGCTTTGTTGGTCGCTTGGGCTGGGCTTCGCCGCCGCCTTGGTAGGCGGGCTTGTCCTTTGGAGGGTAAGGTTCTGAGCTTGAATTTAGAGGGGAATGGCTGACTTTTTTTGAAGGTGGGCTTGGATTTTCCCTGGTGGGAGTTGGGGTTTTGGTCTGTTCAAGGGTGGGGGGCTGTGCTATACCATCCTCTATGGGAATTAAGCCGCTTTCTTTGGAAGAAATCAAAAAGATGACTGTTGCCTGCCGTATTGCGGCCGACACACTCACTTACCTGGATAAATATATCAAAATTGGTATGACCACGAACGAGATCGATCAGCTTTGCTTCGATTTTATGGCGACCAAAGGTGCCAAGTCGGCATGTCTGGGGTATCACGGCTATCCTAAGTACACTTGTACTTCCATCAATGAAGTTGTCTGCCATGGCGTTCCTGATGACAAAACCATCTTGAAAGACGGGGACATTATCAATGTCGACGTGACGGCTTGGATTGATGGTTTCTTTGGGGACACTTCCAAGATGTACATGATCGGTAATGTTTCTGATGAAGCCAAGGACCTGGTGGAAACCGCCCGTATGGCGCGTGATATCGGTATCGAAGCCATTCGTCCAAATGGTTATACCGGGGACATCGGTTTCGAAACGAACAAGCTTGTGACCCGCAAGGGTTATGTCGCCGTGAAAGAGATCGGTGGCCACGGTGTGGGCCGCAAGTTCCATGAAGAGCCGTTTGTTCCATCCTATGGCAAAAAAGGCAAAGGCGAGCGCCTGGTGCCGTTCCACTGTATCACCGTCGAACCGATGGTGAACCAAGGGACTGACGAAATCATCGAATTCGACATTCCAGGAAGCAGCATTAAGTACTATCATACTGCAGATAGTCTACTGTCCGCACAATTTGAACATACAGTTCTTGTGACGGATACTGGCTATGAAATCTTAACTTTACCATAATTTTTAAAAACCTAAGACAAGGACTTCAATCAAATGTCATTGACTACGACGAACGGAAAAACCGCTATGAAGAAAAATGCTAAAATGAAAGCTCCTACAGCAACTAAAGCTGCTGCTAAAACTCCAGTTGTTGACTACAGAGTCAGCAAAGAAGCGATGGAAAACCCAGAGGTTTTCGCAAAGCTTGCTAAATGGGGTCGTGAAGAAATCAAGATTGCCGAAACTGAAATGCCAGGTTTGATGGCTCTTCGTAAAGAGTACAAAAAACAGCAGCCTTTGAAAGGCGCTCGTATCGCTGGTTGCCTTCACATGACTATCCAGACTGCGGTTCTGATCGAAACGCTTGTTGAGCTGGGTGCGGAAATCCGCTGGTCTTCTTGCAACATCTTCTCCACTCAGGATCACGCAGCAGCGGCTATCGCGGCAGCGGGCATTCCAGTGTTTGCCTGGAAAGGTCTGACTGAACAGGAATTCAACTGGTGTATCGAACAAACTATCGTGGGTTGGGGCAAAGAAGGCTTCAACATGATTCTGGACGACGGTGGTGATTTGACGAACATGATGCACGAGCCTCGTTTCGCCAAAGAAATGAAGAAAATCATTGGTATCTCTGAAGAGACAACCACCGGTGTTCACAATCTGGAAGTCCTGGTAAAACAGGGTAAACTGAAAGTTCCAGCGATCAACATCAATGACTCTGTGACCAAATCCAAATTCGACAACCTGTACGGTTGCCGCGAATCTTTGGCTGACGGTATCAAACGTGCAACGGACGTGATGGTTGCCGGTAAGATCTGCGTTGTTGCAGGTTACGGCGATGTGGGTAAAGGTTCTGCGCACTCTTTGCGTGGTCTGGGTGCCCGCGTTCTTGTGACTGAAATCGATCCAATCTGCGCGCTTCAGGCGGCAATGGAAGGTTTCGAAGTGACAACGATGGAAGATGCAGCTCCATTGGGTGACATCTTCGTAACAGCAACTGGCTGCTGCGATATCATCACTGACAAGCACTTCATGAAAATGAAAAACAACGCGATCGTGTGCAACATCGGTCACTTCGATATCGAAATCGACATGGCTTGGCTGAACAAGAACTCCAAAATGCGTGAAGTGAAACCACAAGTGGACATCCACACATTGAAAAACGGCAAACAGGTGATCATCCTGGCTAAAGGCCGTTTGGTGAATTTGGGTTGCGCTACGGGCCACCCAAGCTTCGTTATGTCCAACTCCTTCACCAATCAGGTGTTGGCGCAAATGGAACTTTTCAACAACCGTGACAAGTACCAGGACATCGCCGTTTACCGCTTGCCTAAGCACTTGGACGAAAAAGTGGCGGCATTGCACTTGGATAAATTGGGTGTGAAGTTGACGAAACTTTCTTCCAAACAAGCCAAGTACCTGCACATGAGTCCTCAAGGTCCGTTCAAGCCTGAGCACTACCGTTACTAATCAACCCGCAAGGGAAGAGGGGCTGTCTGGGGTTAGAAACTCTCGGACAGTCCTCGCGCTAGGGAGCCATCATGGCTCCCTTTTTTTTGCCTTTGTTCGTTCTTCTTTTTTATTGCCGACATAACTTGCGCTGTGGAACTCGGTTTCTAACCCCAGACAGCCCCTCTTCCCTTGCTGGTGACCAGCTTGGTTGTGTGGGGATGGGGGAGTAGAGTAGAGTTTTTTTGTGTTGTTAAGAATTTTTGTGGTGTTTTGAAATTGGAATTTATTGAAGATCTTGAGATTTCAGAATCGAAATCAAAATAATTTAACGGGTTTGTTCCTTAGGTTTATTTAATCCGGGCCCGATACATTCCCCCATTAAGGGGAAATCATGAACGTACGAAGTTTGAATTTTAAAGTGTCTGTGATTGTTGGGATCCTTGTGATTTGTTCTGCTCTGATAGCGGTGATGAGCTGGCGCAGTCTTGGGAATCTGAATTCTACTTTGACTCATATTACGAACATCACGGTGCCTCGAATTGATCGGGATCACATGATGAAGGAAGTCTTCCTTACTCAAGTCATTAATGAAAGAAACTTTGCTTTGAATCCGGCTGGAAGTCCAGCCCGGGATGCGGCTCGGAAGTATATCGCTGAACGCCACAAGGAAATGGCCGGGATTCTTGAGCAGCGAAAAGCGCTGGCGGATGAAGCCGGGCTTAAGCGTATTGCAGAATTTGAAGCCGTCTATAAGGAATGGACTGAGCTGAATCAACAAGTCACAGAGCTTTATGATCAAGGGCACGACAAAGAGGCCTTGAACATTCTTGTCACCAAAGGCCGTGATGTTCGCGTGCGTGGAACTGAAATTGTCGACGGCATGGTAAAGAGCAATAACGAGCGCATGCAGACTGAACAAAAGGCGGCGGAAGTCGCCTATGCTCAGTCCCGCAATCTTTTGGTGGGCACGGTGCTGGGTGCGTTGTTGTTCGGGATTGCCTGTGCGTTCCTGGTGCTGCGCTCTTTGAGTGTCAGCATCAACCGCGTGATTTCGGATTTGACGGAAAACTCCACGCAAGTGTCCGGGGCTTCCCAGCAGATCTCGGTTTCCTCAGAACAATTGGCGGAAGCGTCCTCGGAACAGGCGGCGTCTTTGGAAGAAACTGTGGCAACACTGGAAGAACTGACTTCCATGATCAAGATCAACGCGGACAACGCACGCGAGGCCGCGCGTTTGTCTGGCGAAACCAGTCAGGTTGCCAGCCGGGGTGACAAAGAGATTCATTCCCTGATGGAATCCATGCAGGCGATTTCCCAGGACTCCAAGCGTATTGAAGAGATTATCAATGTCATCGACGACATTGCCTTCCAGACAAATCTGCTGGCCTTGAACGCCGCCGTGGAAGCGGCCCGTGCCGGAGAGCAGGGGAAAGGTTTTGCGGTTGTGGCCGAGGCGGTTCGCAACCTGGCTCAGCGCAGTTCTTCCGCGGCCAAGGATATCACCGAGTTGATCAAGGGCAGTGTTGAGAAAATTGACCGCGGAGCCAATCAGGCCCAACAAAGCGGTAAAGTGCTGGGCGAAATTGTGCAGTCCGCTCAGAAGGTTTCAAGTCTGAACGCCGAAATTGCCGGCGCCAGCGAAGAACAATCCAACGGGGTTACTCAGATCAGCAAAGCGATGAACCAATTGGATCAGGTGACGCAGGTGAACGCCGCGACTTCGGAAGAAGCTGCCGCCGCTTCCCAAGAGCTGTCAGCGCAAGCCCAGCAACTGGATAAAGTCGTGGACCTGTTGACCTACACCATCAAAGGCGTGCGTCGTGAAATCACAGCCGCTGTGAGCAGTGGGCAGTCCAAATCCAAAGCAATCGACATCAAGTCCGCCAAGAAGCGCCCAGCGCCGGTCGCCGCAGCCCCACGTAAAGCCCCCGCAACCGATTCCATGGACGACTGGGGCAAAGTAGGAACCACCGACGGCTTCTAAAAAAGGTGCCTGGTGACTTTTTACATCTACGCCGCAGCATGAGCGGCGTAGATGTTGTTATCTGCCTTCGCCGTGATAGGGTTTTAAGATATTCAGGAGGACTTATGAAGGTTCTTGGTTTTATCTTAACCCTGTTCATCGCGGCATCCGCATTCGGTCGTCTTTCGGACGGCAAAGCCACATTCACCGTGAAAGACGGAAAAATTGTCGGCGCCATTCAAAAAGGTTTTCATTTCAATAAAGAAGCTCCTGCTGCCTTTGTTATGAAGGGCGCGGAGATCGCGCCTCTTGTTAAAGAAGAATCTCAATTGATCTTCGCCATGCCAGCAAAAGAAAATGAGCCATTCGAACTTGGCTTCTATGTCTGCGACGACAAGAAAACCGTCTGTGAAGAGCATAAAATCACTTACATGCTTTCCGCGGGAAAATTAAAGTCAGCAAGCGAAGTCAAAAAAGCCGACCTTGCCAAGCCGGAAGTGAAAGCTTCCACGGGCAAAGTTCACAAGAACCACCACGGCTTTATCGAAAATGATCTGGAAGCTGCCAAAGTTTTGGCGGCAAAGTCCAAAAAAAATCTGCTGGTTGATTACGGCGCCCCTTGGTGTCCGGCCTGTGTTCGTCTTGAAACCGAAGTGTTTGGTACCAAGGCCTTTAAAAGCGTCACGAAAGATTTCGTTCTTGTTGCTTTGAATGCTGACATGACCGTCAATAAATCGTTCGGGAAGCAGTACAATATTAAAGCTATTCCCACAGTGTTGATCTTAAAACCCGACGGCACCGAGCTTTATCGTGCCCTGGATTTTGCGCCCGCCGATGTTTACGCCCAACGTATCAAAGACGCGAAAAAGAACCTTCAGCCCGCTGCGGATCTTGAAAAACTGGCACAGGCCGGAGATCAAAAGGCCATCGAAACCCTGGCCGAGAATGCCTACAACGCTCTGGATATGGAAAGTTCAGTAAAGTGGTATCGTCAGATTGATTCCAAGTCGGATCGTTTTGCCTCGGCCGAAACTTCAATGGCTGCAAAGAAAGCCCGTGCTGACAAGAAGACGGACGAGTATTTTGCCATCCTGAAAAAATGGGCCGATTTGAAGCCGCAAAGTTTCACCGGCGTGACAGCCACCAACGAATGGGCCGAGTTTCTGCAGAATGAAAAGAAAGAACTTCCGGCTGATTTGAAAGAACGTCTGAAGGCCAACTGTGAGTTCCTGCAGAACCTGACAAAATCCAAAGCCGACACCGTCAAATGGGTGGCGGCCTGGGATGTCAGTCCGATGGCACCGGTAGAGCGGGCGGAAGCCCTTTCCATGTGGAAAACATCTGCCGAAGCTCTGGGGCAAAAAGAAGAAGTCGTAAAAATTCAAAAGGAACTGCAGGAAGAAGTGCGTTCTTTGAAGCTTTCGGAAAAAAGACCAGGCGAAGTGATGGCGACGTTGTATTATTTCCGCCAGGCCGGACTTCCCGAAATCGAGGAATCCTGGCTGCTGAAACTTGAAAAGGCTGATCCCCACAGCTACGTGCCGCACATGAAGCTTGCAAACTACTACGTGCGTAACAAGGCTTACGAAAAAGCCCTGCCGCAGGCCAAGCTGGCAGTGGAGTTGGGTGAAGATCTTCGTCTTCATAACCTGCAAACTTTGGCTGAGATCCAGAAAGAACTAAAACAAAAGGACGAAGCCAAAAAGACCATCGAGATCGCTTTGGCTCATCCGGAAGTGAAAGAGGAGCGCTTCAAGGAAGTTCTAAAATCCCTGGAGCAGTTGAAAAAAGACCTTTAATCCTTCAAAAGGAAAGTGGCCTTCCCCAGGCTCTTTCCATTCACAAAGATCTCGACAACATGCGAGCCCGGGTAAAGGACTCGCGTGGTCACAGGGCGGAAGGAATGCTTTTTCGTGAACTCCATCCGCTTTTTGGCTTTCAGCTCTTTATTGGCAAGCTTGAACACTTTGGCTGAATTTGTGCCGTTGGCCTTTTTATAGTGAATCGCATAGTCCACGACAACTGTTGCATCTTTTGGACTTGTCAGAGCAAACGACATTTCAAGGTGGCCGCCGGTTTTCACGGTCTTTGGCTTCAACGTCAGATCATGCAGCTTCACTGTGGCTTCTGTATGATAACCCAAAAGCTTTAAGGCCTCCGGGTTTCCGGCCTTTACTTGCGTTCTCAGAGCATGACGGGTGATCCAGTCGATTTTGGCTTTTTGCTCTTTCGGAGACTCTTTCTGCCAGCGCTTCAGAGTTTTGATCACCACCTCGGGATGAGTTTTAGTGATGTCATTCAGATGATTGGCCACGGACTTGCGCACGTAAAGCTCTTCATCGTATTTCAGCTCTTCCAATAGTTTTAATGTCGGAGCCGGGTCTTTGATAAATTCGCGCAGCAGCTCGCCCCACGGCAGGCGGGGGCGGGAGCCTTCCGAAACCCAGCGGCGCACGTGATGGCTTTCATCCCGTGTCCAGGCCATCAACTGTTTCAGGGTTTCTTCCTGACGGTGGATCAGGAAGGGGCGCACAGCCCATTCGGCGGTGAATTTCTGGGTCAGCGTGTGCAGACCCTTCATGGATTCATCAAAATGTTCCAGGCCGTAAGCTTGGACAAACTCAGTGAAAGCCCAAAGATCAAAGCCTGACAGCGGCTCAACACCGGGTTTGGGCTTCGTTACGGCTTTAAGTAAAATGTTTAAGGCTTTGGTGTAGTCTTCGGGAAGATGAGACTGCAAGCGTCCGCGGATCAACTGAACACGAGGTTTCATCTCCAGCGCGGACAGCTCACGGCTGAGCTTTTGAAAGCTCTTGCTGTCAAAAGCAGGGTGGTGATATTGCACATGTTCGGCCATACGGCGCACCAGTGCATCGTTGATCCAGTTTTTAAAGGCCGATTCGTTTTCAGCGGTTTTCTTCTGCGGCATAAGGCAGCCCTTCCGTCTGATCCGAATTTATTTGGTCGGATCAAACCACAGCTTCTTATCGTCGAAGGGAACCGTTGTTGGCAACATGGGATTGTCGATTCTGAACAGTTTTCTGTTCTTAAGATTCAGATCGGCAATAACTTTGCCATAGGCTTTGTTGAACATCCGGTCAAATTCACCGGTTTGGATCAGCTTTTCCAAACCCTCTTTGGTTCGGAGGGCGAGCTTTTTTCCTTCTGCTGTCTGCGGAAACCAGAAATAAGTCGGCAGGGGATAATACAACAAAAGATTTTCTTCGATCATCAACTGAGGCAGGCGTTCTTTGCGTGCATGGTATTCTTCGAGCACCTCAGTTACGCCGCGGGGAAAGGCCGTGGTGTGAGCGCTGAATACCAGATTTTCAAAGATACGATCATAGTAAACCTCTTCCAGCACGCGGAATCCGGCGCTTTCAAGAATGGCATTGTCCCCCCATCCCTCGCCCTGGCGCATGGGGATTTTTTTAAGCTGATCCAGCGTGGTGATCTTGGCAAAAGTGGCCTTGTCTTTTTTATTGATCAGCAAAACGCGATAAGAAATCAGGCTTTTGTCGATGGGGATGCGCACGGTCTCAAGCTGACGCTCGCGCTTGATGGATGTTTCGCGGATCATGACAGTCAGCTTTTGCGAGTTCGACAAAAGCTCGCGCATCTGACGGTCTTCCGTCATGCGCACGCTGGGCTTTAAAACATAGGGCCCATATTTATCTTTGGTGATTTCCAACGCCGCCTTTAAGAGATCCCAGTGGTAGGCGTAACGACGATCTATTTCAGATTCGGGCGGATGGTAAATGTAAACCATCTCGGCAGCAATGCCGGCCAGAGGAAGAAACAGACATAGCAAAAACAGCAGACTTTTGCGCATCATTCAGCTCCTGCACAAGAAAGTAGGGGCCTTTGATTTTCGAGTCAAAAGAAATGAGCATGCGTCCGCTGCCTTAAGATCCGCAGTGGACGCATGTTTGGGCGTTATTTCGTGAAGTGCATTTTATCGGTATAGTGGCGCAGTTCCTGGATGCTTTCGCGGATGTCTTCCAGGGCGCGGTGCTTATTGGCCTTCTGGTACACGTATTTGAACTTATTGTTGATGATGACCTTCCAGGAGGACACATCCACCATGCGGTAGTGCAGGCGACCGGCAAATTCCGGCATGTACTTGTTGATGAAAAGGCGGTCTTGCATGATGGAATTCCCCGCAAGTACCGGCTTGTCCTTCGGATCCGGGAAGTGCTTCTTCACCATGTCCACAAGTTTGGCTTCCACCTGATCCGGATCCATTCCGTTAGGCACCTTAGCGGTCAGGCCGGATTTCCTGTGATGTTCCGTGTTCCAGGCGTCCATGCTGTCCAGATATTTCTGGGGCTGCTTCACCACGGTTTCAAATGTTTCGAGTTCCTTGAAGTTCAGATCCGTGACGATGGCCGCCACTTCGATGATCACTTCCTTCTCGACATCAAGACCGGTCATCTCCATGTCGATCCAAAAGAGCTTGTTCATGAGAGTTCCTATTCTAGGGCGCCACAGGCCCGGATGCTCTCTATGATGAGGGATTTGGGTGGGGGAGACAAGGCCTTTAGGCCTTCTTTTGCTCCATCCCAGTTTTTAGGGCACGTTCCACGGTGGAAATGAGGGAGTTTTCATCCCACGGCTTGTCAATAAAGGCATACACGCCCAATCTTTGAGCTTCCAGCACCATGTCCTTCTGACCATAGCCGGTGTGAATGATAAAAGGGATCTGCAGGCCGTTTTCACGCATCCACTTCAGAACTTCCAGGCCGGATTTCTTTGGCATCTTTTCATCAGAAAGAACCGCGTCGAATTGTTGGGTTTTCAGCAGATCAATGCCTTCGATGCCGTTGTTGGCGCGGTGGATTTCAGACGTGCTGCCTTCAAGGATGGCCGTCAGGACTTCCAGAAGTTCAAATTCGTCATCGATAATAAGCAGGCGACCCTTGGGGGCTGCGGATACTGTGTTAATCATGGGATCATTATGCCAAAGAAGTGCGGCCAGGTCATCGCGCTCTATGGTCAATTTTTTTTAATCGAACCCCCTGAAAAGGGGATTCGATGATTCCACAATCTTACTTGGACTTTGAAGAGTTGATGATCTTGTATTCACCGGCTTTTGAAATCGCCGCTTGAATCTGATCTTGAGAAATCGTTGAACCGGCTTTAGGTGAGACAATCACTTTGCCGACAGTAACATCGCATTTTTCCAGGCCGTCCATTTTGCACACCTGAGCCTTGATGGATTTGGCGCAGGAAGCGCAGTGCATGCCTTCAACGTCATAGGTGATGGATTCAGCCACAGCGGCTTGGGACAGTAGCAGGGCAGTTACAGCCAAAAGTTTCTTCATTTTGGGGTCTCCTTGATGGTGCAAAGACATTATACCCTTCAAAACTGCCCGGCTAGGGCTTTATTTGCCCAAAAAGAGGGCATAGGACGCCATGATATTAAGTTTTTTTAAAAATAATGTTGTCAGGGGTGTCCGACTTGGCTATAAAAGATTCTCCGAAACGCCACTGGGGTGGTAGTTAAGTTGGTTATAACGTCCGCCTGTCACGCGGAAGGCCGCGGGTTCGAGTCCCGTCCACCCCGCCATTTTTTCTCCGAAAACATGGCCAAAATCACCGAAGCTGAGTCTTCGGTTTTTTTATGCCCAAAATCAATCAACATACGTGCTGCCGTATTTTTTAAACAAGGCCTTCATTTTTCCCGAACTTTTAATATCAGCGATGGCTTTATCTACTTCCTTCTTCGTGATTCGCCCTTTGCGACTGATTGAACAGACAATGGGGTAGTCTCTCAGAAAAAGTGCTTCGCGGTTTTTTGCAATGTTGGGATTTTCAAGACGGAAATAATCGAAAAAAATTTGATCTGTGACGACGTACTGGATACGGCCATTGAGCAGTTTTTTTAGATTTCCTTCTTCGGATAAGCTGTCTTCGCGTAGAATTTTGCCGGACGCAAAGTAGGGATCGAGCTTGGGGTAAACGTACTGAAGCATCGTTCCGATTTTTTTGCCTTGCAGATCGCTTATTTTTTTTGGCATCGGTGCCGGGCCAATAATAACTTCTTTTTTGTTAAAAAGAACTTCGGAGAAGTCTAATTTTTTAACTCCGTCATCCCAGATTTTGCTTGTATAGCAGAGGACATCCATTTGGCCTGTCAGCATGTATCTGTTGAGTCGATAACGAGTCACGACACTGAAGCTTGCGGTACGTCCCATAGCCTCTGCCAAAGCATTGACATAGTCGACGATAAGGCCGTCCACTTTTCCTTCTTTTTCAATCAAAAGAGGTGGTGCCAGACCCGCAGGAATTGCGGCGCGAAATTCAGTCTCCGTTTTTGCCTGCGCTGAATGTGCCAAGATAATAAAAGATAGGAAGTACAGCAGCTTCGTTTTCATACTCCAAGTTTATTAGACAGTTGAGATGTCGCAAGGTTTAATTTGAAGGATACCACGTCTTTTTTTTAGACATTTGATTGCGATAAACAACAGAATGTTGTTGTCACAAAGGCGTTTTGAACTCGTCTCCTCCGGGCCGCCATTTTTTTTAAAAAATGGCCAAAATCAGGCGATATTAAAAGCCAAATGACTTGGATCCGGGATACACTGCAAGAGCTTTGAGCCAAGACCTGATACTTAGAAGCAGAAGGAAATCAAATATGGATGCCCATTACGGAAAAGTGATGCAAGCAAGAAATCAAATTCAAGGAACCGGAAGCAAATTGTATTTTGCATACTCGGGGGTTTTGGATCGCCAGGCTTTCGAGGTTTGGGCGGAAGAGCATAGCTATCAGTTTTTCACATTGCCCGAGGGGCTGGTGGCTGAAGCAAAAGGTGTCGATTTGATTTTTGATTTTCCTTCGCGTTGGTGGGGTGGGCGTGTTGCCGGGTTGGTCGCCAAAAAAGACTCGTCTGTCTTTGGAAGGTTATTTGAGATTCCGGAAAAAGAATGGCCCATTATTCAGCACAAAGAAGGTGTCGTGACTGGGATGTCAGTTGAGACGACTCTGAGTGTTTCCGTCGACGGGCAAGAGTTTGAGGCGACGGCCTTTGTGACGTCACCGAGTCGTCGCAGTCTTGATGGTCCTGTCAGTGAACGGTATCTCGAGGCCTTGATAAGAGGAGCCCGCGCTTCGGGTTTACCAGAGGCGTATGTGGCCTCATTGCCAGCTAAAGCTCGAGACAATCCTTAATACCCGCGTCTCACTTTGCAACAGAAGCTTCGTATTTCAATTTAAGACATAACAAATTTGGTTGGTGCCTGTGAGCCTTCGACAGTTCGTCTGGGCCTAAACAAGCTTTATTGCATTTGGGGCTGGAACAGCTCTCGCAGTGGAAATGGGCAGAGGTGCCCTATGAAAAGAGTCTTGTTGGCAACTGTCTTAATTTTGAACTTCTCCGTTTTCCACGCCCACGCGAACCTGCTGCCATTTACTCAGGATGTTAATGTCGGTGAGAACTCCGTCGCGGTTTCCAAAATTAAGTTTAGCAAACGCGCTGACGCGGGATCATTCTGTCACACTCTGGGCAAACAACTTGGCTTGAATATGAAGCTGGCGGACCTGGAAGAAGTGATCCGGGTTGCGGCATTCGGCAAACCCCAAGTGGACAGTATGATGGTGCAGATTAAAAAGAAAGATGGCTCTGTTGATACGGCTATCGTCGCTTGGGACAACAAGAAAAAGATCAAAATCGACAAAGAGAATCCAGCGAACGTTGATACTCATCTTGTACTTAGAATTCGCGGCGGTGATGGCGTCGTCAGGGAAACAACCCTCAAAGAACTGAAAGAGCTAGGGGCCGTCGACTATCAGGACAGACCCCTTGATAAGCTTCCGGCCTTTTGCGTTCACGACAATACAAAATAAGAGTCAGACTATTTACAGTGAGCCTTTGAGCTAAGAACAAGCGCCCGTGCTTGTTCTTCAGTGGCGGCGGTGCCAATAGAGCAGGTGTCCGCCCCATCCAAACGAACCGCATACACCACTTCCACATCCGACATTCCATCTTCCGTGGCTTCAGACAGGCGATAGATAAAGCCAATCCACTGCAACGATCCGCTGCCGTCCTCTAAGGAATTCGTTTTGCGGTACATCCATTCCACCTCAGTTGAAGCCACGTCATGGAACGAGTACGGGTTTTTAAGGGCAATTTGCTGGCCGCCGTAAGTCAGTTCCGGATGATAGCGAAGGTCGCCCCCAGAGATGTTTAATTGATACCCGCCAAAGCCCTTGCATTCGGCATTATAGAAATCAATCGGGGATTGTTGGTTTGCCGCGCTGACTTCAACACACTCCGTGGTTAGATTGGTAAACACACTGCCAATGGTGACTTGCTGGCTTTCCC
Organism: Bdellovibrio sp. BIS2; assembly: GCF_055398295.1. Taxonomy (NCBI): domain Bacteria; kingdom Pseudomonadati; phylum Bdellovibrionota; class Bdellovibrionia; order Bdellovibrionales; family Pseudobdellovibrionaceae; genus Bdellovibrio; species Bdellovibrio sp. BIS2. The sequence goes on from NZ_AP035879.1 coordinate 1,277,551, forward strand.
CGGCGAAGGCCGTCAGAGCTGTCATTGAAATAATCGCTATTGAAGATATAAGCTGTTTCATCGTTTGTTCCTTTACGATTGCTGAGTTGCTGATGAACTGTTTATTGCGCCTTCCAAGGAAATACGAGCCGAACTCAAGGCTCCTGCTGAGTGACAGCAACATTTTGTACACTTGGATCAGGTTAAGGAGCGGGGGCTTTTTATTTGTCTTCCGATAATGGTGTCGTTACAATTCCCCGAAATTAGACCTGTCTTTTGTAAAGGACTGATATGGACACGCCTCAAGATTCCGAAATCGCAGAAAGAGAAGTACGTCGTAAAACCCTTTGGGTGATAGGATTGACCTTCATATTACCGGTGCTGATCACTTTGTGCGGGATCTATTACGTCGTGTCCACCGGGAAGTAGTTCTGGTCCGAACAGAAGGACGACAATGTCCGTAAATGGCCAGTATTTTAAGTTGAAATATCCTAGCCTGCCTTGGATCTACCAGGAGGTTTTATGGATTTCAAAGGAAAGAATGTTTTTATCACCGGAGCCAACCGCGGAATCGGTGCCGCTTTAGTCAAGGCCTGCCTCCGTCGGGGTGTCGCCAAGGTTTACGCTGCCGCCAGAGATAAAAACAAATTGCCGATAAATGAAGACCCGCGCGTGGTTCCCGTTCAGCTCGATATCACCAACTTTGAGCAAATCAGTGAAGCGGTGTCGTCCGCTGCCGACGTGCAGATTCTGATCAACAATGCCGGCACTCTTCATGCCGGAAGTTTTTTGGAAGGGAATAGGGACGGCTTCATCCAGGACATGCAGGTTAATTACTTCTCGACAATGGATGTGATGAGGGCCTTTGTCCCCGTGCTTAAGCGCAACAGCGACGGTCGTATTGTGAATATCGTGTCGATAGCCAAGTTCGTGAACTTTCCTTTTATTGCTGGATATTCGGCATCCAAAGCCGCTCTTTATTCAATGACTCAGGCGGCTCGTATCGAACTTAGTCCCTACGGTATTGCTGTTCATGCGGTGAATCCGGGTGCCATCGATACGGACATGAATAAAGGTGCCGAAATGGATATGACCTCTCCGGCCGACGTAGCAGACAGTATCTTGGCCCACGTCGAAAAAGAGGTTTTGGATATTGTGCCCGACAAAATCGGCCAGGAGATGTTCAAGGTGTGGCAGGAGTCTCCTATGGAGTTGGAGACTCTGGCCAAAGATATGTACTTTAAAAAACCTGTTCCCTGAACTTCTTATAGGCCGGGGCTCTGAACAATCTCCTGACTTGAGGGGCGCCCGAAAGTCAGCTAAAGCCAAAGGCCTATAGCTTTTAAACAAAGGTAGAACATCATGAACAAAGTCGCTTTTGCTTTTTTGTCTTTTTCTCTGGTCCTGAGTTCTCAGGCTGCTACAGCCAACTGTGATTTACAAATCTCTGAGATCGCAGCCAAGCACGGACACCCCAGTGATCGTCCCTCGTCTCCGGTTCTGGTAGGTACTCTGCAGGCAGGGGATGCTCGTCGGGGTGCACAAGGGCAAATTGGTCCTTTTACTCAGGACGTCTATCTTTATCTTAATAGTGGTTCTTATCACAGTGGCTGGTTTCAAGAAGCCTTTGCCTTGGACTTGGACTGCAATCTGAGAGATCATGGCGTTCTTTACGCCGAGTAAGTCCAAGCAGCGTGGCGACCTCGTTAGCCACAGGCCTTAAGGGGTCACCGAATAGATGACCTCAACGCAGGTGTCTCCGTGCTGGCGGATGTCCTTGATCTTAAACGCGGTGTCGGTTTGGCGCGCAAAAAGTTTTTTGCCTTCATTTAGAAAGACCGCCACAGTCTGAATGTGCATTTCATTCAACAGGCCTTGATCGTAAAACTGTCCGGCCAGATCACCACCGCCCACAACCCAGATGTTCTTTCCTTCAGCCAGCTTCTGCATTTCTTTGTGGTGACTGGCAACATCCCCCTGAACAAAACGGATGTCGGCGTTGGGGAAAGGCTTAAGGTTTTGATGGGTGAAAACAAAGCAGGGGACTTTATAAGGCCATTCCTCGGCATGTTGTTGCATCCACTTGTAGGTTGAAGTGCCCATGGCCAGGGCGCCCACCGTATTTACAAAAGTGTCGATGAAACTAATATCCGTGGGGCCGTTTTTGAAGAGCCATTCAAGAGAGTCGTTGGGATCAGCAATATACCCATCCAAGCTGGCCGCTGTGAAATAAATGGTCTTCATCAGGTCCTCCGTCTCAAGCCTTGGATGATACCCATAGTTTCGATGCAGCGGCAAGTGCTGGGTTTTCGTTAGGGATTGATAACATCCAGAATCTGGTTGCTGCCGTTGATCTTAAGTTTCAATGGAACGCGGCTTTCCTGAGATTCCGTCAACAGGTGCAGTTTGGCTTCAGGGAAGCTCATCAGATTTTTGATGATCAGAAGCTTTGGCAGGCCCACCAGCTTTACCATGGCTTCGTTTTCCATGGCCTCGATGTGTTCAACCACGCCAGTCACGTACAGTTGCGACGCTGCACCGGCACTGACAGTGGCGTTTGCCTGTGACGTCACAACATTGAAAGCTACGAATAGACCCACGATTAAAAGATATTTTGCCATAATTACCGTCCTAATCCTTTTACTTGAGATAAAATTAACTGATTGTGTCCGTAAACGTCTTCCACAAAACGGATAACACCGTCCGAGTTCATTTGGGAAGTTACAGGTACTAAATAAACCGGCATCGGCTCTTTAAGGTCCACCCGGGTTTCCTTATCAACCACTTGACCTTCTTTAACCACGAAGTTTTCAATCTGCGGTCGGGACCATTGCGTTCCTGCAAGCAGATATTCGGCCAGATCCAGCGGTTTTTCCAGGCGCACACATCCTGAACTGCGCAGGCGCTGGGCCTCGCCGAACAAGTCGCGCTGATTGGTGTCGTGCAGATAGATCGCATAAGGATTTGTCATCATGAACTTCACAACGCCCAGTGCATTATTGTAGCTCGGTTTCTGTCTGATATAGAAGTTCACGCTCGAAGACTTAATCGATTTCCAGTCAATGCTGGTCGGGTCAATGGTTCGGCTAAAGTCAGCGGTGTACACTTCAAATCTGTTGTCAGTGAAGTACTTGCGAATACCCTTGGAGTCGAGTTTCTTCAGAATCTCCACTTTGTCGTTCAGGAACACCGTGGGCGGAATTGTCCATGTCGGGTTCATCACCAGATAGGTGATCCGATCCCGAAGCGTGGGCGTTTTTCGTTCCGCCGTGCCGTTGATCGCCTTGAAGCTCATTGAGATATTGTTCTTTTTATCCGTCATCATGAAGTGGGAAAACGCCGTATTCACGAAAATATGACGGTCTTCAAGGTTCTGCGGGAACCAGCGCAGTTGTTCCATGTCCGCTTGTAACTGGCTCAAGCGGTCCAACAGGGAAACGCTGAAAAACTTCCAGGTGCGGCCGCCGGGTGAAATCACTCCATCCGGTTTCATTTTCAGGTTCATTTGAATGTCATTGATTGCGGCCAGCATGTCCTGATCAAAGGTGTCATTCATGCTGTCGATGCGATAGCCCAACTGGCGCAAACGTTCTTTCAGCTTGATGATGACGGGATCTTTTTTCCCCAGGGACAGGGGCTTTTTTGCGGGGGTGATGCTTTCCCACAGTCCGGTTTCCATCAGCGGATAAAGCCTTTGCAGCGCCATTTTCAGGGACTGATAGACAGGAAATTGCGGGGCCATTTTATCAAGGGCCAGTCTTGCGCTGCCCTGACTGCTCAGGACGACAAGGCGAACCTGTTCGGCCGTCAGAAAGTCCTTTCTTTTGACTTTGATATCTGATGCCAGGCCGGTCGGATTGACCGATCCACTATGGACGTCGCGCAGGGCCTTCACATAGACCGCCAGAATTTGCCGTCGGTCGAAGTCAGTTTCCAGGGTTCCACGCAGGAAGGATTGCTCCAGTTCGGCGCTCCAATAGACGGAGGGATTCAGGCCATGCTGCCACGCTGTCAGCAGAGCTTCGCGGATTGAAGCCGCACTGAGGCTGTCGACAGCGGTTAAATAATCAATCGCACTTTGACCTTGGGTTGGCGCCGCCGAATAATACGGAATGCTTTGAGCCTTTGCCGTAGAAAGCCCGCTTGCCACAATCAAAGATGTGATCGCAAGAAATAAACGAACAGGTTGCGTATCCATTTCCATTCACCTCGTGGCAGCAGGTAATACAAGAACTCTGCCAGCGTAGGGAGGGAACTGGTTGTGATTTACAGATTATTTGAGAAATATCTTCATATAAATATGTCAGCCGGTGACACTTCTGGTGCCTCGCTCAGTTGCTGGACAGCCGGGGGCCGCCAAGAGCGGCTTATAGCTCTTCTAAGATCAGGGGGCCGCGGGCATGAGACTCGCATGGATGTTTTAAGCCCCAGCGAAAGTATCTTATGAAAAAACTGTTAATGCTTCTTTCACTTCTTTTGATCAATTGCCAGGAAAGCCCTGAAAGCTTTCAAGGGACCGGCATGGAATTGGAGCAAGGGCAGGGGATTATCGGCGGAGCTTCAGCTTCTTTTCAGAGCGACCTGTCCCAGATGGTTGTCAGTGTGCGCACCTACTATAACACCCGAATCGAGGTTATAAACGGCCAGAAGGTGGAAATGAACGACGTGTTTCAGTGCACGGGGATTCCACTGAGCAGACAGTTGATTCTGACCGCCGCCCATTGTCTGAAGACACCGCAAGCGTATTTACGCACGGTCGAATATAAGACCAAAACCGGAGAGCACCTGGCCTATGCCGAAGAAACGTTCGTGGTGCCAGAGCAGTACAAAGCCGGAAATCAGGATTTTGATTTTGGGATTTTGAAGTTAAAAAAGCAGTTGCCTGAGGATATCATAGTCACGCCTCTGATGGATCATTCTGTAGGGGATCTGCGCTCTGTTCTGGCGGCAGGCTATGGGCGCACCAATGGTGTTTGGTCGGACATTAAAGGTGATGGCGGCAACACCCTGCGGTCGGTTCAGTTGACGGTGTCGGCTTTTGCAAAGAACGAAAGCCGTTTCCGTGTGCAACAGTCTCAAGGCAAAGGTTTTTGCCAGGGGGATTCCGGTGGTCCCGCCTTTGCCCGAATTCAAGGGCGGACCTATGTGGTGGGGATCGCCTCAAAAACAACACGATCGTCACAGTCTGCCACGGCCGACACTGAACGCTGCACCGATGAGGGTATTTACATCAGCGTTCAGAAACAATTTGCCATGATCGTGGAGCTGGCAAAGTCCTTGGCCCCTGAGGTCCCTTAGTTAGGGGAATGTCGGTTTTTTGCTGGCGTCCCAGGCAGGATTGGATTGGTGATCGAAGAGGGTGTTGTTCACGCCCGCGGGAAGGACCCACCCACTGATATCCTGATTGAAGGCGTCGGCGCCGAAGAACATCTGCTCCATGCTAGTCAGCCCAGGGGTAGCAAAGACCCAACTTGCCAGGGGCTGGTTGAAGGCGTCTGCATTTTGGAACATGGATGTCATATCCGTGACTTTGGATGTGTCCCAGAAACTTACCGATTTAGTCAGAGGCTGATTGAAGGCCAGAGCCCCCATAAACATTCTAGCCATGTCGGTGACATTGGCCGTATTCCAGTTGCTGATGTTTTGATTGAAGGCAAGGGCATCGCTGAACATACTGTTCATTGTGATCACGCTGGAAGTGTCCCAGTTTCCGATGGGCTGATTGAAAGCTGCCGCTCCCATGAACAAATTGCTCATATCCTCGATCCCGCTGGTGTTCCAATGACCGATAGGGCTGTTGAAGCTAGTAGCCATCATAAATGCGCCGCGCATATCGGTCATTTGAGTCAAGTCCGGAGCATCTGTCGCAGTGACTTGCATATTCGCGCAGCCCGCAAACATCAGTTGCATAGTGCCCCACTGATTGGTGCCCCATTGTTTTACGTCGATGACTTTCAGATAATCACCCGCACCGGCAAAGCGGAACCAAGGCATGGCACCTTTGATTTTGATGTCATAGATTCCGCCCGTCGCGTAGTTGTGTGAAATTGCGGGCATGCCGGGATTCCAGCTTGCAGAATCAACCGGATCGGAACTGCCGTCACCCCAGTGAACCACAAAGTTGTATCCGGACCAGCCATTCAGTGGCAGCTCCATCGAGTTGGCAGCATTGCCTTTGCTGGTGTCGATGGTCATGATGAAAGAGTTTTTTATCGTGGCACTTGTTGATGGTCCGTATGCGGGTGCCAAAAGGCCATCTGCATCTGCCGCCGTGTCGGCAGCAATGGAGATATTCACCGGGCCATCCCCCGAACATCCGCTGATGGTCACCGTCGGGGTCATGGTGGTTCCATTCGTCACCACAGCTGTGCAGCCGGCCGTGTCGGGGCCAGCGAGGGTGATGTCGGCATCTTGTAAGTTGACGGTCGTGGCATCAGTGTAGCTGACGGTATAAACGAAGTTTGTCGCCACAGTTCCATAGGGCACGGACGGGGCACTGACGTTCAAGGTCGGTCCTGTCGGGGCCGGCGGGGTCACATTAGGAGGAGTTTCTGAAGGCAGGACGACGCTGGTAGGGACCAGTTGCAAATCAAACGTGCAGCCCGTTAAAGCCAGTGATGCCAGCAAAAGTATGATGTTCCAGAGTGAGACACGTACCGGTGTTATCATGACTTATATTTCGGTTTACTATGAAGAACCCTTGAATACATCTTGGTAACGTTGGGCCCTTTTACCGGCGGGAACATGGAAATTAATAAAAAAACGAGGCCCGCTCCTTTTTTCGTTCCAACCCTTTTGGGGGAGATTGGGGGCGGGGGGAGCTCGCGGAACACGCGGAGCCCGCAGTGAGAGTGTATTGACTGCCATTTAGTCTGCTCATTATAGTGGTGCAGTGATCAGGCGATCACTGATGAAACAACCCATAGGAAGAGACAATGAAAAATAAAAAATGGTTCGCCGTTAAGACCCTTTATGTAACTCGTGCTGTGGGGAAATCCAGCGCCAAAGGCAAGCAAGCCTTCGCAGAACTGCTTGAAGAGCGTGTGGTGTTGTTCCAGGCTGCGAATGCGAACGCAGCGGTAAAAGCGGCTGAAAAAGACGCCAAAGAATACAGCCAGTACACTTACACTAACTTTGAAGGTCAGGCCGTCCGCACAGAGTACCTGAAGGCCTGTGATGTGTTTGAGCTTTATGAAACTTTGGAAAGTGGTGTGGAATTGTTTGCTTCCACGGAAGTCCTGACTAAAAAGGTTTCCAGCAAAGAACTTATCGCCCGCAGACTGGGTGTTTTGGAGACAAAAAACACGATTAAAATGCGCAAGCGTTTTATGAGCAAGGAACTGGGTTCTTACGTTTAAGCTGCAAAAAATTAAAAGGCCCCGCTTCCGGGGCTTTGTTTCAGCTGCGAGATCTGGAATTTGGCCGACAGCATTAGAGAAATCAGGACAAAGACCGCGCCCACATAGCCCACTGAGCCGATATGGTTTGTGGATGAAATACTTCCCAGCAGGGCACCGCCACCAATACCAATATTGAAGATCCCCGAATACAGTGACATGGCCACATCCTGCACATCAGGGGCTTCTTTAAGCACGGAAGACTGGAAGATCAGGCACAGGATGGTCAATGCCGTTCCCCAGATAAAGGCCAGCGCCATCAGCCCGACTTGCGAATGCACCGCCCAAGACATCAACAGCAAACTGGCGAATACGATTCCTAACGACACCCACAGGGAGTTTTTAGGGTGCTTGTATATGATCTTGCTGCCCAGAATGCTGCCAAAGATGCCGGAAGCACCAAACACGAAAAGCAACACCACGACAAAATCAGTTGAAATTCCGCCAACGGCCAGCAAGAAGGGCTTGATATACGTAAACGCGGTGAAATGCCCGGTCACGGTCAGGGCGGTCATCAGGTAAACCAGCACCAGGGATTTTCGTCTGAATAACGACGGAACATTTTTAAATGTAGTGACACTCTGGCTGGGTAAAGCGGGCAGCATGCGATACAAAATCAGGTAAATAATAAAGGCCACCAATGCGATCACGCTAAAGGCCATGCGCCATCCGAAGCTTTGCCCCAGGAAGGTGCCAAATGGGATGCCAAGGATATTACCCAGGGAGGCTCCCATGGCAATAATCGAAAGCGCCTTGGCGCGGCCTCCGGCAGGACCCAGGCGAATCGCCAGCGGAATTGCGATAGACCAAAACACGGCATGGGCAAAGGCCACGATGATCCGGCACACCAGCAGCATGCCAAAACTTGCCGCCAGGCCCGAGGCAAGGTTTGCCACGACAAATGTTCCCAACAGAATCAACATCAGGCGACGTCGGTCCCAGTGAGAACTCACCACCGTCATCGGTAACGACATCGTCGCCACAATCCATGCATAGATGGTCATCAGCAGGCCGGTGAAGGCCTCGCTTTTACCAAGCCCTGCCGAAATCTCTGGCAGCAGCCCAACGGGAATAAACTCGCTGGTCACGAAAATGAAGCTAGCCAGACTGATGCTGACAGTGGGAAGCCAGGATTTGAGAGAATGTGTGTTCATGACAAGACTCACTCCATGGGAGTGTCGCCAGTATGAACCTGTTAGAAGGCACTGGAAAGGGAAAACTGTTGCCAAAACAGAAAAATGACTTTGGCTACGAATCTTATGGCGGGCCCGCTCGCTGGACTTGATGATGGCAGGGGATAAGAGGAAGATGAAAGAGTAATGAAAATACAAGGGAGTCTCTTATGAGGTTCGGGATTTTTATTCTCAGCTTTCTGTTTGCCAGTGTTCTGTGGGCCAAGGACAGTGATTACAAGAAACCTTCGGATGCGGAGCTTAAGAAAAAGCTGACGCCGATGCAGTATCAATGCACACAGCAGTCAGCAACGGAAAAGCCATTCGACAATCTTTATTGGAACAACAAAAGAGAAGGCATCTATGTTGATATTGTCAGCGGCGAGCCTTTGTTCAGCTCCACAGACAAATACGACTCCGGAACCGGCTGGCCCAGCTTCACCAAGCCTATTGATGACGGCTCACTGGTAACAAAACCTGATTATGAAATGTCGGTGGAGCGCACCGAGCTGCGTTCTAAAAAAGCCGATTCCCATCTGGGGCATTTATTTGACGATGGCCCGGCGGACAAGGGCGGCAAACGCTATTGCATCAATTCTGCCGCGCTGAATTTTATCCCGGTCGAAGAAATGGAAGCCAAAGGATATGGCAAGTATTTGTCCCTTTTCCCGAAGTATAAAAAGGAAAAGAAAAAATGACGAACGAATCCATTGTTCGCGAAGTCTATGCACTGCTTAACAGTGACGACATCCCGGCCCTTCGCCAGTATTTTGACCCCGAGGTGGAGCGAATTGAGCCTGAAGGCTTTCCGATGTCCGGAACCTACAAGGGCATCGAGGCGATGATGAAGCACTTCAGCACCGCGCGTGCCACCTGGGCCGAAGGCACCTGCAAGCCGGAAAAGATCCTGAATGCCGGGGACAAGTACGTGGTCTTCGTCAAAGTCCACGTACGCTTGAAAGACCGATCGGATTGGATCGAAGGCAACATCGCCGATGGCTTTATTGTCCGTAACGGTAAAATTATCTTTATGCGCACATTCATCGACAGCCAGAAGGCATTGGAGTGGGCGGGGATATAGGCTCACTATGAGACTGATTTAGGGAGAGTTCTAACGAGAGTTTAAACTTTATGATGTTTATCCGATAAGTCTGTTATGAAGAACGGATTTGAGCTTAAGTGTCTGTCGGTCAAATATCCTTTTCAAGATAGTTGGGCATTGAAAGAGGCCAATCTTGGAATCCCTTTAGGCGAATTTACGGTAGTACTTGGTGCGAACGGCAGTGGCAAATCAACTCTGCTAAAATGCCTTGCAGGTGTACAGCAGTGGACGAGTGGCTCGTTGACTTTGAATGGTTTGAATAGAAGCGTTGATAACAAAGGTTTCAATGAACATCAAATTCTTGTTTCTGAAGATATTATTTTGCCAGATCTGACAATCGCGAAGCTGGAGCAGATATATAAAGTAATATGGCCACAATTTAGACCAGAAGTCTTTCGACGGATTATCGGTTACGGTTCAATAGAAATTAAAAAGACATCAAAAGACTTATCTAGGGGACAGAAGATATTGCTTCAGTTTGCGCTTGCAATAGGGACTCAGGTTCCTATTGTCTTGGTTGACGAAGTGACCGCGACTCTAGACCCTTACGTTAGAAGAATGGTAGTGGAGGAGTTGCGGATACATACACAGCAATTGGGAACAGTCGTTCTTGCTACAAATATTGCATCTGAGACACAGCATATTGATTCGCATCTCATATTAATCAACAAAGGGAATGTTCTAAGGTCCGGCAGTCACCACGAGCTAAGAAAGCATTTTTCCAAGAAATTGTTTCCAGTTGACGAATTTGTTTATGACGGAAAGTGGGTCGAAGTATCAAGGAATGACCACGGAATTTTCGCAGTTTCAGAGGTAGACAATCATGAGCACAACGACTTGAATGTTGTGACACTGGAGGAGATGTTTACCTACTTTGTTGAAAAGGCAAAAAGATGATATCCTTCATCTTTAGCAGAATAAAAACCGTATGGGCGTACATGTTCTTCGTGGCGAGTATGACCTTGGTTTGCCGCCAGTTCTCGGATTTCTTTGATTCAATTGGTTTTCCGGCGATCCTAGTGTGCATGAACACCGGTGTGCCAAGCAACTGGATACAAATTCTTCCGTACTCACGCAAAAAGATAATGGCCTGGTATGCAGTTGAGAATTTGCTGATAGCGATCTCAGCTGCATTGGTGATATTGATACTTGGAATAGCATCTGAAAATATTGTCCTTATTGGTTCCTGGTCTGAAATCTCTGGAAAAATATCATTTTGGGGATTTGTAATTCTCATTGTCGCGCTTATACGTTTTTGCATTCCATATAAAAATGAAGCTGTACGGCAATATAGCAATATTGGACGAAAGAGATTTCTGAAAATCAGTGGTCTCTTCTTTGTCGTGCTTCTATTGATTCGCTATCTGGGAAGTCAGCCTTTAGTTTGGATTGTACTTGCTGCAGGATTATTAACCTTCGTGCCTTTGATTTCTTATGCTGGTGTCAAGGCGCCACGGGATTCTTTGAGGAGCATGCGTATTGTTTGCACTACAATCTTTCTCGGAGTTGTTGTTGTGCTATCTATGGCGGGCCTTGGTACTTTGTATTACAGGGATATTGATCGTCATACAAATTTTGTCATGACTCTGTTGGGTGATCTCAAGATTAAAATGACAAAGGAAAGGTCATTGGAGTTACTTAAGAGCCGCGATATTGGGCTAAATAAGTACTCAGAGTATTTGAATGCACAGTATGGCACCGATTTGTCATTTGATGAGATCGCTGCGAAGGCAGAGAAGTGTAATTCGGAAGGATGTTTTAGTTTTGTTACAGTGAACTCCCGTCGCTTTTCAGCGGATCAAAGGATCGAGTTGTTTTCGAAGATGCTGATTCGATGCGAACTGACGACTGCTAATCGAACCTATGTATATTGTAAGAGGGAAATTGCCTTTTCGGACTTGAATGAGCTTTTCAAGCTATTCAGCGAAACATTGCAGGTATATTCATGGTTGAGGTCTGGCGAGGTTCAAAAGAGATTTGTGGCGATCCGAATTTTAAGTGTCTCTAGTGTGAGCGAAAAGATGTCAAAAGAGGTATCTAGGGTTATGAAAAATTTTGATGATATATCTTCTTTTGAGGCAAAACGTTTCTTTCGAATACGGCACGAGCAGGAGTTAAAAAAGCGCGCTGAATGTAGCCCTCCTCGCGAATCTGAGAAAGTTGACTTTGAGGGCTATCCTCGTTTGTGGATTGGAACAGAAAAGCAATCTTCAAGCTTCGATCATTAGATTCTGTCAAATGAAAGAAGGGCATGCCTATTTTTGACAAGCGGGAATTAAAGACGTTTTGAGAAGAGCAGACTTGGCTAAGATTACTCCTATGACAATAAGTAAAAAAAAAGGAGTTTAAATGGAGCCAATTAAAAGCGGCAGCAAGCAGTCTGCCACACACAAAGGTTCAACCCCGCATTCGAAGCTGCTGGTGATCGATCGGCAGTATGATGTCCCTGTGGAAAAACTGTTTGCCGCCTTCTCAAGTCCTGAAGCCTTGAAACAATGGTGGTGGCCGGAGGGTATATATACCGATCATGTCGAATGGGAGTTTCGCAACGGTGGCAGGTATTATATCAACATGAAGGGCTACGAACAGGGCGGCGGAGGAATGGCCGGATCAATTGAAGAGGTCGTCCAAAACGAACGCATCGTCATGACCGATCAGTTTGCCAATGAACGGGGGCAGCCGATATCCGCCAAAGAAGCCAATATGCCCGGGGAGTGGCCGGAAAAAGGCTACATCACATTCGAGTTTGAATCCCACGGGAAAGAACGCAGTGGCTTCATGTTGTCTCAAGAGGGCATTCCCAATGAGCTGCAGGCTGAATGTATTCAAGGATGGTCCCAATCCTTTGACAAGCTTCAAAACTATCTGAAGGGTTCCACCAGCCAGCACTGACTTTCTTTGATAATTTCCAAACCGCAACACACTGTCACCCACCGTGAAGTGTGTTTGCGTCACATGCATTTATGCAGCTGTCTTTTTTATTAGTCGTGATTTCGCGTCTCACGATTCAGAATCTCAATTCGGGCTAAAGTCGTACTTCAAAACAACGAGAGAAAGGAATCTCAATGGAACGTTATTGGTCTCAACGAATAGTTGCATCGGTTCTGGCGCTGCAGTTTGCAGCCGTTGCGCACGCGGAAGTTCAAATTCCGGCTTATACCAGCGGGGCGGATCTGTTTAATGAAACACAGAACAAACCACCGTTCGAGGGGGTTGGTCGTATCGGCGATGTCACTCGTCAGACGGGTGGAAGTTTGTATAAACTGGATCTGGTCAAAGCATTGCCGCTGACCAGCCTCAAGGCAAAACCCAGTGCCGGAAAAGTGAAAATCGTTTCGGTGACTTTGGTGACCGACAAAGGCGATCGGATTCCCGTGAAGGCATATAACAATGTCATTATCGCCAGCACAGATCAGCCTTTGGCCTCTGAGATTTTGAGCAGCCCGGCGCCGATCGCAGTTGTTGAGGTTCAGGCCGAAGCGATGGGTGGCAAGGCGGCCTTGGACATCAATGCCATTTCCAACAGCGAGATTCCAAAACTGAATCTGCGCGTGGAAGAAGTGGCCTGCAAAAAGAACATCGATGCCACCCTGAAAGAACACCTGGACGTGGTGCAGGTGTGGGCGGGGCGTGCCGAAGTCAGTGCGCCGGGATCCATTCAGGAAAAGTACGCCACCAAAGAGTTCAATCGTTATGTGAACGAGTTTATCTCGGTCATCAAAAACGATAAAACCGCGTTTGCTTCGACTGAATACACCGTCACGCTGCTGAATTTCTTTGCGGAACGTCACAACACTGCCCGTGCAGAAAGTGCGGCAGATGTGGCTTATAAAAACATGGCGATGGAAACCTTCAATGCCTTCATTCTGGCTCTGCAAAGCGACCAGACCTGCTACAATATTGGCAGTGAGGGCATGATCAAAATTGCGACGGATTTCCAAAAACGTCTGGAAGGAAACAAACCTGACAGCCGTGCCCGTAAGCTTTACGAGGCGTTCGTTCTGGGTGTTGGCAAACTGATCCCAAATCAGTATCGCAAAGAGCTTGCTGCAAAAAGTCTGACCTTCCGTCAGGCGGATGCAGAAGGTCACAAGTACCACAAACTTGTAACCACAAGCAAACCGGACAACTTCCTGAAAACAACTCACCAGGATATGAGCGCATCAGCTTATACCGTGGCAGAGCAGGCCTTGACTCGTGAAGTTAAGACCATGACCAGTGACCAGCGTTACGAGCTGATTGTTGAGTATCAGGCGAAATACAACGATGCCGCAAATTATCCATCAGAGATCATGATGAAATACCTCATCATCCTTTCTGAAAGCGGTACTCTGTTCCGCATCTATCGCTAGAGTGCAGAATGAAAAAGGCCCGTCGCAGTGACGGGCCTTTTTTTATTTTTTGCGCAAATTCTTTCCGTGAACTTCCTTATAGGCGGGAAGTGCGCCAAGGGCTGAGGCTTCATAGACCCCGCGGGCCACCGCGCGGGCCAGAACGTCAGCCGCCACCAAACCAATTCGATTCACCAGATCCGCACGGTTTTCGATGTCCTGTCCCCAAGTGCCGGTTGCAACGGCAAACACGGTGTCGCCGTCAAACGGCGTGTGCACTGGACGGATGGAACGGGCATATCCATCCTGAGCCATGATGGCGATGCGCTGGGCTTCTGCTTTGGTCAGGCGGGCATTGGTCGCCACAACTCCAATCGTGGTGTTTTCACCGGCCCGGGGGATCAAGCTGTCCAGCGGCGACCCCGTCCATGCTTCCTGAGCAGAATTGAAATCAATTGCTGAAGTTGGAATCGGCTGTCCGCCCATTTCATTGTTTTGTTCAAAAGGCCACGCCCAAAAAGCGGACTGTCCCGGCATGATCGGGCTTCCCACGCAGTTTACGGCGACAAGGGCTCCGATTTGCAAACCGTCTCCGGAAACAGAAGAGGCTGTGCCCAAACCGCCCTTCAGCGGGCCGGCCTTCGCGCCAAAACCAGCGCCGGCGTTACCCAATTTGAAATCCAAAGAAGCGTTGTTCAAAGCGGTGCGACCCAGTTCCCAGTAAGGGGACTTGTCGCCCCAGTTTTTGTCGCCGCCATTTAGCAGGTCAAACAAAACTGCGCTGGGTACGATCGGGGCGCGTGCGGGGCCAATCGGAAAACCGATTCCGCGGGAAGCCAGAATGTCCGTGACTGCGGACGAGGCTCCCAATCCAAACACCGAGCCACCACTTAGGACAATTGCATCGATACGGTCGACCAGACAGCTTGGATTCAAAGCGTCGGTGTCGCGAGTGCCCGGCGCACCTCCGCGAACATCCACACCGGCGACAGCCCCGTTATCCAGAAGCATTACGGAAACGCCGGTCCAGACTTTAGGATCTTCAGCCTGGCCAACACGGATTGAGTCAATGTCGGTGATGCTGTTTCGATGGCCGGGTTTAAAGTTGAATTTCATAAGGGCTCCTTGGTTGGTTTTAGGGTAAATAACAAATTGTTACGAGAAAAGTCCGGCAGCGGCGCGTTTATTTCATCATCTCCCATACACATGGACCGTAGGTGGGCTGACGAGCGACATTGACGTTAAGACTGGAAGCGTTTTCTGTGTTTCCTACTTTATCGGTCGGGTGAAAAACCACCGAAGAAAGTGGTTTGGTTGGGGATGGTGTGAATTCACCGATCAGATTGTTTCCGTCACTGTTCAAAGAAAGTGGTTTTGCCAGGCTCTGGATCTGGCTGTCCTGCATTTTCAGGATGAAACCGCCTTCGACTGCGGCGGTGTTTTCAGCAGAAAGGTTGTGGTCCACCAAAACGTCGACAAGTTTCATGAAGGAGGCAGAGTATAGTCCACCCTGGATTTGACCTTGATTGCCGGTGATAGACACGTGATTCAGATCCAGACATCCGGTGGAAGACCAGATGGCGCCACCATCCCCTTGCATTGCAGTGTTGTGTTCAAAAACAGTGTCTGTCGCTTTTACGGAAGTGCCCCAGTGGAACAAGGCCGCACCACCATAGCGGGAGGTGTTGTCATGAATGTTCACGTGGTTCAGAGTCAGCATGCTGTAATGAGGGGCCGCCGGCCCCGAGGCCTCAATCGCACCTCCATGACTTGCAGAAGTGTTTTCAAAGAAGTCCGCATTGGTGATGTCAATTCTGGAACCTTCACTCAGAATATTGATGGCACCGCCTGCAGGATAAGTCGTCAAAGTGGCTTTGTTGGAATTTCCGTGGGTGAAGTTGATATTGG
This sequence comes from Bdellovibrio sp. BIS2, assembly GCF_055398295.1. Classification (NCBI taxonomy): domain Bacteria; kingdom Pseudomonadati; phylum Bdellovibrionota; class Bdellovibrionia; order Bdellovibrionales; family Pseudobdellovibrionaceae; genus Bdellovibrio; species Bdellovibrio sp. BIS2. The sequence goes on from NZ_AP035879.1 coordinate 1,293,440, forward strand.
AAATGTTCACGTTCAGATTCAATCCGCTGATCATGAAAATGCGGCTTCGGTTTTGAGCATCCACAACCGGGCGGGAGTTTTTCGCGCCTTGCAAGGTCAGGCTTTTCTGAATCACGATCTCGCCATCACTCAAAGTCAGCAGTGTCACATTTTCGTCGATTTCGATGGTGTCGCCGGATTGCGCTTCAGAAACCACGGATCGCAAAGAACCCGGGACTGAGTCCTTGCCGGTGGTGACATGAAGAACATTCGCCATCGCAGCGGTGTTACTCATCAGGATCATCAGGGTCAGAAGGGTGGATTTTTTCATTGTTAACTCCAGTTTGATTGTTATGTCTGGATCTAAAAGCATCAGTCGTGCCGAGGTGAAACCACCCTCTATAGGCCTTTATTTCGAGATGAGCCGCCTTCTGCCGGGTTCCCGGCGGGCCCTGTGCCGGTGGTTCGGTGGGTGCCGATGCTCCGGCAGGGGGCTTTTGCCATTGTGGTGTTCTTCCAGGGCGAAATAAGCTATAGTGGTCCCTCGTTTTATCCCGGAGTTTCCCAATGAATACCTTTGCTGATTTTGAGCTGCTGCCGTCTCTTTTGAAAACCCTTAAGACTTTGAAGATTTCCAAACCGACGGAGATTCAAAAGCAGGCGATTCCGTTGATCATGAGCCATCAGGCGGTGGTCGGTGTTTCTGAAACGGGAAGCGGCAAAACTTTGGCGTATGTCCTGCCGATTTTGAATTATCTGAAGTCTTTGGAAGAATCCGGTGATCCGGTGAAAGAGGAAAACGCACCTCGCGCAGTGGTCATGGTGCCGTCCCGTGAACTGGGGGAACAGGTCGCCAAGGTCTTTAAATCCATGACTCACGATACAAGACTGCGCGTGCGCCCGGCCCTGGGCGGGATGAGTCTGGAGCAAGCCCGTCGCAACACCTCCGGAACCTTTGAAGTTCTGCTGGCGACGCCGGGGCGCCTGGTGCAGATGCTGAGCCGGGATCTGATCAGTTTGCGTGATGTGCGATTTCTGGTTTTTGATGAGGCCGATCAAATGCTGGATCAGGGATTCTTGCCTGATACCAACCGCATTGTCGACTGCTGTCCTGAAGACGTGAACCTGGCGCTGTTTTCCGCCACGGTTTCCAAAACCGTGGAAAAGCTGATGAATGATTTATTCGCGAAAGCGGAAGTCATTCGCAGCAAGAACAGTGGCAAAGTCGTTTCCACTTTGAAAACCAAAAATCTGACGGTCGAGGATGGCAAGCGCTGGCCGTTGTTTGAAAAAGTTCTGTCGCAGAAAGTGGACGGGGGCACCATTGTTTTCGCCAACACCCGTGAACAGTGTGACAAGATTGCCAAAGAATTGACGGACAAGGGATATGCCTGCGTGGTTTATCGCGGTGAAATGGATAAAAACGAACGTCGCACGAACCTGAAGAAGTTCCGCGAGGGTCAGGTCGATCTGTTGGTGGCCACGGACCTTGCCGGTCGGGGGCTGGATGTGTCCAATATCGCTCGCGTCATCAACTATCATTTGCCGAAAGAGATGGAAAATTATCTGCACCGGGCGGGGCGTACGGCGCGCGCAGGTCGTCCGGGGCTGGTGGTGAATCTGGTCACCGAACGGGACGGTCGTTTGATGGCGGCTCTTGATGGAAACAAGCCTCCTTCGCTGGAGAAAAAGACCCAGCATATGGGGAAACCTCGGGTTGGTTCCACCACTCGTTTTAAAGACGCCAAAGGCAAGTCTGGATACGCGAAATCCATGGGAGTAAAAAAGCGCTAACTTGCGCATAGCAGCAGGGGGGCTTTCGGACTTTTTCAGAGCCAGTTAAGACCCTCCCAGACTTGACAGAAATCAGGGCGCGGAGTGTACTGGTACACTATGAGCAAGCCCAATAAAACACCTGTAGATGCGCCTAATTTCCTGAAACAAATCATCGAAAAAGACCTTGAGACTGGCAAAGTCAAAGGCGAAGTGGTCACACGCTTCCCGCCAGAGCCGAACGGATACCTGCACCTGGGTCACGCCAAGTCGATCTGTTTGAATTTTGGTCTGGCTCAGGAATACCAGGGTCGCTGCCATTTGCGCTTTGACGACACCAATCCGGAAACTGAAGAAACTGAGTACGTTGAATCCATCCAGGAAGATGTCAAATGGCTGGGCTTTGACTGGGGTGAGCACCTTTACTATGCGTCTGATTACTTTGAACAGATCTATCAGTGGGCTGAACAGTTGATCAAAGACGGGAAAGCCTATGTGGATTCCCAGAACGAAGAAGAAGTGCGCAAGAACCGCGGAGACTTCACGACTCCGGGCAAGGACTCTCCTTTCCGCAATCGTTCTGTTGAAGAAAACCTGGATCTGTTCCGCCGCATGCGTGCCGGGGAGTTCGAGGAAGGTCAGCATATTCTGCGTGCGAAGATCGACATGCAGTCACCGAACATGAACATGCGTGATCCGTTGTTGTACCGTATTCGCAAGGCGCATCACCACCGTACGGGTGACAAGTGGTGCATTTATCCGATGTACGACTATGCTCACCCGTTGTCCGATGCGATGGAGCATATCACGCATTCCATCTGTACTTTGGAGTTCCAGGATCACCGTCCGTTCTATGACTGGTGCGTTCAGAATGTGCCGGTGCCGGCCGAACCTCATCAGTATGAGTTTGCGCGCATGAACATGACTTACCTGGTGATGAGCAAACGCAAACTTTTGCAACTGGTGAAAGAAAAGCTGGTTTCGGGATGGGATGATCCGCGCATGCCAACCATTTCCGGTGTTCGCCGTCGTGGTTATACTCCGGAATCCATCCGTCGTTTTGCAAAACGCATTGGTGTGGCGAAATCTGAAAGCATCATCGAATACGATATTCTGGAAAGCTGTGTGCGCGATCATCTGGATGAAACAGCTCATCGTGCAATGGCGGTTCTGGATCCGATCAAAGTTGTGATCGAGAATCTTCCGGACGGCCATAAAGAGTTTATCGAAACATCTGTGCATCCGAAGAACACAGAGCTGGGGAACCGCTCTTTGCCGTTCACCAAAGAAGTGTACATCGATGCGGCGGACTTCATGGAAAATCCACCGGATGATTACTTCCGTTTGTCTCCGGGCAAGGAAGTTCGTCTGCGCAATGCTTATGTGATCAAGTGCAAGGACGTGATCAAGGATGCTGCCGGTAAAATTGTTGAGCTTCGCTGTGAATACGATCCGGTGACTTTGGGTGGCAAACCGACAGCCGATGGCCGTAAGGTGAAAGGTATCGTTCACTGGGTTTCTGCGACGGATTGTGTGGATGCGGAAGTGCGTGTGTACGAGCGTCTGTTCAAAGTGGCAGATCCGGAAAACGTGCCGGAAGGTCAGGATTTCAAAGTTAATCTGAATCCGAACTCTTTGAAGGTGATCAAAAACGCGAAACTGGAAAAAGGTTTGAAAGACGCAAAACTTGAAAACCGCTACCAGTTCGAGCGTGTGGGTTACTTCTGCCTGGACAGCAAGGACTCCCAACCAGGGGCCTTGGTGTTCAACCGGGTTGTTGAACTCGCTTCCAGTCACTAAGAAATAAGAAAATCAAACGATGAAGGCAGCCTCAAGGCTGCCTTTGTTTTAGAGGTGGTCGTTTATGCTGTTTGCTGAAAATGTATATAAAACCCGTCAGGGCAAAGTCGCTGAAGCGTGGAAAAGCCTGCTGGGGCCACAGGATCTGGTTCTGGTTCACAGTGGTGAAGCGGTCCAGAAGCCTGGTGGTCTGGATCAGACGTATGATTTCCTTCCTCATCCGTCCTATTTCTGGCTGACCGGACATCGCCGTGATGAGGGTGTGATGGCTTATTCCCTGAGCGAAGGCTGGATCGAACATCAGCGCCCGCTCAGTCCCGTGGATATCGTCTGGGAAGGTGCGGAAGGCAATTTCGAATGTGAAAGCACTCTGGTGGATTTGCAAAAGAAACTGCAGTGTGGGGCGTACAAGCGTGTCTTCCATCTGGGGCAGACTTCTGAAAAGACCTTTGAAGCCGAAACCCGCGAACTTTCCATCAGGCTGGATCAGGTTCGTCGTTGCAAAGATTCCCACGAAGTTCAGCTGATTCGTCAGATTGCGGATATGGCGAACAAAGGCTATCAGGCACTGCAAAATGCCCTGCGTCCGGGAATCACGGAACGTGAACTGCAACTTCACTATGAAAATGCCGTGCTGATGGCGGGTGCTGACAAGATGCCTTATGGCTCGATCGTGGGCAGTGGTGAAAATGCAGCAATTCTGCACGCAGTGCCGACCAAAAAGAAAGTCGCTTCCGGAGAGTTGGTTCTAGTCGATGCCGGTGCTGACGTGGAAGACTATTGTGTTGATATCACGCGTGTCTATGCGGTCGATGGCAAATTCACCCCGCAACAAAAAGACGTCTATGATCTGGTTCACGAAGCCTACAAGGCCTCAGTGGCGATGTGCCGTCCGGGCACGCAGTGGCGTGACGTGCATATGAAATCCGCCCGCGTGATTGCGGAAGGTTTGCAGCAGTGGGGGATCTGGAAAAGCTCGGTGGATGCGGCTTTGGAATCCGGTGCGATTTCCGTGTTCTATCCTCACGGCGTGGGGCACCTGGTGGGTCTGAAAGTGCGCGACACGGGTCATCCAGAAAACTTGAATCCACAAAGATACTATGGCGCACGATTGCGCGTGGATCTGGAATTGAAAGAAAACTATCTGATCACTGTTGAACCGGGTTGTTATTTCGCCCGCGCCTTTATCGAAGATCAGGAAATCCGCGAAAAATACAAAGACCACATTCAGTGGTCCGAGGCAGAAAAGTGGAAGTCCTTTGGCGGGGTTCGTCTGGAGGACGACATCCTGATCACGAAAGGTGAGGCCGAAAGCCTCACCAACGTCGTTTCCAAGTGATTTTACAAAGAGGTCTCCTGGCCTGCCTTAAGCCAGGAAGACCATTTGTGAGTGTCATAGTCGGCGTCTAATTCTGGGACACTCTCATGGGCCTCCATGGAAGTGTCAAAACCATTGGCCTTCTCATCTCCTTCGCGTAAAGGAGCATGTTCAATAGCAGGGGAACTTCCCGCTGCCGATCCTCTGGGCTCAGCCTCGACATTCCACTTCGGACGAGTCAGTATAATTGCCACAATGAAAGCCGCGACGATCAGCGCGATATAGCGTTTACGCATGCATCCCCCTCTCTCCAGAAAAGTCCTATTGCAAAGCTGTGCCGAGTGCTTCCGTGAATATAGGGGGACTACAGGGCCCATTGTTTTGACAGCCTTCAGTCTCTAGACAGGAAGTCAGTAATTGCCTGTTTCTACATTGGAAACAGCAATGATGGAAAAAAGGATTGTCCACTATTTGAACACAGAGGCCAAGTTGGGGGCTGGGGCGGGTGTCACAGATGTGGTCATGCCATTGGTTTTTTCGTCGCCATCTTTTTTAAAGTGCGAGCGAGTCTTTTTAGGTTGTGCGTTCATTCTTCAATTTACCTATACCAGTCAACGTTCAAAAAGAGGTCAATCAAAGCGGCGCCGTATACAGGCGTGTTGCTCGACATCAAGAGTGTCGATGACCGTAACAGTTGGCAAGAGAAATGTTCCATGGGCGGAAAAACAGGAACGATGTTCAGATACATATTTGTTTAGATGACGGGCGGGGGGATTATAGTTCCCACAAACTTCCCAGGAGGAATTGTGGAATCAAACGCAACTTTAAACGTAGGTAAGAAGCTGGTTGAACTTTGCAAGAAGGGCGACAACATGAAGGCCATTGACGAGCTGTATTCGCCCGACATTGAAAGCCACGAGGCCATGGACATGCCAGGCATGCCCAGCAAGATGCGGGGCTTGGAGGCGATCCGCAAAAAGAACAAGGACTTTGACGAGCAGATGGAAATGCACGGAATTGAAGTGGAAGGTCCTTTTCCATTCGGAGATCGGTTTGCAGTTCATTATAAAATGGACGCGACCGAGAAGAAAACCAACAAGCGGATAAAAATGGAAGAGGTCGCCCTGTATACAGTGAAGGACGGCAAAATTGTCAAAGAAGAGTTTTTCTATACGATGTGAGTTAACTCGTGTTTTGATGTGAGTCCTTTGAGTATCAGCACTCCTGCTGATTAAGTTTGCGAAATCATCAAGACGTCCACAAGGTGAGAGCTGGTGGAACCGAAGCACGATTTATAGAATCAGTGTGTGAACACCCTAGCTCTTTCCTTTTTTACATTTCTTTTTCTGGCTTCCGCAGTCAGTCAGGCCCGTACCTACAACGTGGCGGTTTTGTATTGGAGCATGAAGATTCCCGGCCAGGTTGCAATGCGCGAGGGGTTTGAAGAAGAGATCAATGCGTACAATAAGGCCAACGAGGAAAACAAAATAAAATTGACTCCCTATGTGGCGGGGGAAGGTCGTGAGGGATTGCTCAGACAAATCGAGCAACTGGATCAGGCCGTGAAATCCGCGCCGGATGCTATCGTCCTCCAGCCTGCCGATATCACAATTCTCAGTCGTGGGGTTCAGGATGCCAACCGTAAAAATATTCCGGTCTTTGTCTATGACCAGTATGTCGTCAATGCCAAAATGACCTCCTACATCAGCAGCGACAACTATCAGGCCGGATGGGACAATGGTCTTTACATCGACAGTCAATTTCCTCCGGAAAAGGTTCTGAGGATTGTGCCGTTTGAATACTTCCGGGTGTCTGCGACCGTTGAGCGCATGGATGGTTTTTTTGATGCCCTTCGCAGTCGCAACCGCAAGTTCTCCGTGCTCGGGCATTTTGAAGCGGTGGAGCCGGTCGGGGGTCTGAAGGCGGCGCAGGAATATCTGAAGAAATTCAAGCGCGGCAGTGTGGATGTGATATTCACCAACAATGATGGCGGTGGGTTGATTATTGTGAAAACCCTGTGGGATGAAGGGCATAAAAAACTTGTTCATGCGACCGTGGACGGGGATCCGGCCTCGATTGAAAATATCAAAAACAAAAAAATGACGGTGATTGATTCGGCTCAGTTCTGCGGAGAGCTGGGGCGGGAAACCGCGCGAACCATGATGCATTTTTTCCAGTCAGGCAAAGTGGAGCCGGTGAAATTCATTCCCACATTTCCGGTGACATCGGAATCCCTGAAAGATTATCCCGGCTGGATGGGGCGGCCGACAGAAAAGGTCCGCTTCCAGTCTTTGCGCGATCTGCTTATCAAAGAGGCCAAGGTCGGGAAGCTAAAAAGGGGCGCTGTCATCAAAGTGGGTCTGACTCCGTCTTGCCCGTATCTTTGCGAAATGGGCCCGGCAGGATGGTCGGGATATCTTTATGATATTCTTGAAAGCGCTGCGAAGGAAAACAATCTGAAAGTGGAGATTGTCAGCCTGCCCAGTGAAAAGCTGCTGCCGGCTTTGCAAAGTCAGCAGGTTCACTTTGTGATCAGTCCTATTTCAAAGGTTCGCTACACACCGGATCTGCGCATTGTGGGGCCCAAGCTGGGGATGAGTCTGGCCGGAGCCCTGTTCACGCCGGGGGTGAAGCTTCAACTGGTGGATTCGGATTCGCTGGCCGATAAACGCATCGTCTTTGCTCAGTTGGCCCATGAAAACCCGATGCACCTCCCGCCGTCGGATTTCAATCGGTCTCTTAAAATTTCCGGCGGTGAAATCGGCGACCGCATGACCAAGTTGATTGCCGAAAGACGCGTGGATCTTGCTTTGGGGGACTATAATGTCCTTCGCTACAATATGCTGCGCCGGCAGTTGCTGAGCTTTGAAATTCAACCCACGTCTTTGGCGGGCTATAATGCGCTGGTGCTTGTGGGGCACCCGAAAGATCCTGAGCACGGGGGACTTCCGCTGATCCTGAATCAGTGGTTCGAGACTCACCGCGCGTCAGGAAAGCTGGAAAAGATTCTTAAGAAATACAACCTGAAAGACTGGAACATCTTTGCTTTGTAGCAGTTTTTTGACATATGATTTTCATGGAAAATGGAGTTTCTATGAAAACACTGGGATTGTCTTTGTTCTTTGTGGCGAGTTCCTGCTGGGCTTTGCCTTCCTATCAAGCGCCCGAGATGCAGGTGCGTGCACACTATCGAAACGCATACAACCTGCCGCCGTTGACTTACCTCAGCAACACGTCACCTTCCATCAATAACCATGGCGATGTGACTTTCAAGCTGATGGCCGTGGATGGTACCCCGAATCAGGCGGTGTGGTACAAGGCCAGGAATGAAAGCAAATGGCAGGTTGTCTATGTAGCCCCGGAAGACCGCTATGTTTCTGATCCGACGGTGAATGATCGTGGAGAAATCACCTTCAGCCCATACACCGAGGTGATGAGTGACGGTCTTTTCGTGTTCGACACGAAGTCAGGAACAACCGTCGAGAAATTATCAGGTCCTGCCAATAAAATGGTCTTTATGGCTTATGTTCAAACCCTGAATGACGGCACTTCCGTTTTCAGAGGCATGGACACCGAGTTTGAGCGCGGCTTTTATGAAGTTAATGGCGGCCTGAAAACCGTTGCCCGGGAAGGTCAGAAGAACTTTGAAGTTCCCTCGGCGTATTTGTTCAAACCTGCCGTGAATGATAAAAAGCACTGGGCGTTCAAAGTTCGTGTGGGTGAACGCGGTGAAATCGGCAACGAGCAATCCGATCAGATCCTGCTGGTTAAGCCAACGCCGCAGGGATATGACAAGATCATCGTGGCTCAGGACAACAAGGGCGACGTGAATTCTCCATTCACTGGGTTTGGTAACGGAGTGACCATGGCTCAAAACGGCCTGGTGGCTTTCGTGGGGTATGACAAGAACAACGCCAAGTCACTGATCCTTTGGGAAAATGGCAGCCAGACGGCACTGGTTAGCGAAGGCCAAAACGGAATCTCAGAACTTGAGCTGTTCTCTCCGAAAGTGAATTCCAACGGGGTGGTGGCCTTCCGTGCGAAAAATGAAAAAGGCTTGCGCGGCATCTATGTGGCCTCCAAGGACGGTATCAAACGCCTGATCGGCGAGGGGGACAGCATCCCGACGGATCTGGGGCCGGGACAGATTCTGCAAAGAAAAGACTTCCCGGGATTTGCCGGGGATATCGATATCAACGAAAAGAATGAAGTGGTCTTTGCCTGTGTGGTTGCCACCACCGACAATCAGATCACCGGAGACGCGGTTTATCGCATATCTCCGGCCGGTCTTTAACGGGCACATTCCCGCAACAGCGAGGCACAGCGATCCAGGATGGTGGCGCGGATTTTATCCCGCTGCTCTGAAAACTCCGGATGCTTGCTTGTTTGCACGATTTTATAAAGGCTGATAGTTCGGACCAGATCTATCAGCCTTTGTTTTTCCGGCCCTCGTGAGAGCGGGAATTTTGGGATTTCGCGGTTCAGGGTCACGGCTTTTTCGACGGCTTCGGTCCAGTCGATTTCTGTCTGAGTCAGATAGATGGTCGGCACAAAGCCGGTCTTTTTGATCGCCTGCTCTTCACTTTTTAGCTGAGTGTTCAGCCAGCGCAGTTCGTTTACGATGGCATTAAATTCAGCGTCGTGCTTTTTTCCGAACAGGCTGAATACGGTTTTTTTCCAGGCTGCGCAAAAATCATCGAAATCAATGTTTTCGGCTTTTTCAAAAAACGGCGGGTGAGTGATATAGTGCAGGGTCTTGCCAAGGACATCCTTGGAAATCACCGCGCTGTCCGTTTTATGTCCCAGACGCATCAGATTATGGGCCCAACTGACAATGTTCATGACTGAATGACTGTTCACCAGACCGCTGCGGAAATTCAGATGAAAACCTTCATATACGGCCATGCTCATCGGGCGGTCGAGCAGTTGATCCATATGGGATTTGCGGCGTTCGCTGCGGGCGATGGCAAAAAAATCTTCCAGACGGTCCGAGAACTTTTCAAAGGACTCGTTCCACAGACCTTCATTCTGGCAGGTTTTATATAGCTGAAAGGCTTTGGCCGGAGTGGGTTCCGCCTCGTCCAGCAGGGCATTGATCTTTTGTTCCAATAAACGTGGGAATGAATGCCATAGTTCCTTGATCATGGACTTAAGAATAGCACGTCTCTGACAGAGAAACTGATTTCCGTTTTTTGTCGATTCTTTTGACGATTCCCCTCTGAAAAACGACTTATTGCCACTTCGCAAATTACTGCGGGGATCTTTGCCGCTCTTTGCAGGGGAATTTAGTATAATAGGACTGAACAAGGAGGTTGCTCTATGTTGTTTTCTAAACCTTTTAAATCAGTTTGTGCGCTTTCCATGGCGGCATTCATTTCCCAGGCGCCAGCCGTGGCCTTCGCCGAGGTCAACCGCATGATTCCCACCACGACGCTGATTGAAGAGCTGAACCGGGAGGAGGCCACAGCTCAGGTGCAGGATTTCCTGAGCCGCGAGGATGTTCAGGCAGCCCTGATTCAACGCGGCCTTTCGCCTGCCGAGGCGTCTGAGCGTTTGGCCAGCTTGTCCGTGGCCGAGCTGAATGACCTTTCAAAACAAGTTCAGGAAGCCAAGGCCGGAGGCGACATTCTGGTGACCATCCTCATTGTGGTTTTGATCATCTTCCTGATTAAGCGAATCTAAGATGAAATTCATCTGGCAGATAACAGGAATTTTGCTGCTGACTGCGGGTTGTGCCAGCACAACTCCGCAGGTGGATTCGTTGAATCTGTATTCGTTGGTTCCGCAAAAAACAGAAATAGCCGGTGTGCCGTTTGTTGAACAAAGCGCAGGCCATTGTGGCCCGGCGACACTCACCATGGCTTTGCAGTGGGCGGGAAGCCGTGTGTCTGTGTCGACGGTGACCTCCCAGGTCTACACGCCGGGAATGAAAGGCAGTTTGCAAACAGACATGATAAGCGGCGCCCGTCGTCAGGGTATGATGGCCTTGCCGGTGACGGGTGTGCAGAATCTGCTGCGCGAAGTGCGGGCCGGGCATCCGGTGATCGTTTTTGAAAATCTGGCGTTAAGCTGGCTTCCCCAATGGCATTATGCCATCGTCTACGGCTTTGATCCCGGCAGCGAAGAAGTGATCATGCACTCCGGACCGGAAGCGGGAAAACGCTGGGACATTCGTAAATTTGAGCGCTCCTGGAAGCTTGGGGATTATTGGGGGTTGGTGGTGCTGCCTCCGGGCCAGTTGTCGGTCACGGCGTCTGAACGAGCGCACGTTACGGCGGCGGCGGCGTTGGAATCAGTCGGAAAAAGTGCCGAAGCTGAAAAGTCCTATCAAAGTATTCTGGCACGCTGGCCGCAAAGTTTGGCGGCTTATGTGGGGCTGGGAAACATTCATTATTCGCGAAAACAGTATTCAGAAGCCATCAGTCATTTGCAGAAAGCCACATCCCTGCAACCGGAATCTGCCGTGGCCTGGTATAATTTGACAATGGCACAGGCCGCTCTGGGGCAGCTCTCCGCCGCACGCAAAAGCGCCCAAGAGGCTTTGCGCTGGGTGGCCCCGGAATCAAAAGATTTTTACGCGAAACATCTGCAGTCCTTTCTGGATGAACCGTGATTGTTGACAGCCTTTTGAGGGGGCGATGACGGTTGCGGGAAGCTCTTTTACCATAGGGTAGGGAGCTTTGATGCCAGCAGAACAGGAACAGAACAATCAACTGTTACGTCGCTATCAGACCATTTTTGATTCAAAAATGGTGGGCATCCTTTCCACGGACATGAACGGTCAGATCCTGGCTGCGAACGACTATTTTTTGGAAATGGTCGGCTATACCCGTGAAGACCTGAAGGCGGGGAGGCTGAATTGGAAAACCCTGACCCATCCCAAGTATCTGGAGCAGAGCCTGAAGGTCGCAGAGCTTCTGAAAACCCAGCGTTCTGTTCCGGTTTTTGAAAAGGAGTATATTCATACAGACGGACATCTGGTGGCGGTGCGCCTGGGTCTGACGATGTTTGAAGACGGCACTGTGATCACTCTGGTTCAGGACATCACGGAACAAAAAGAAAGCGAAAGAAAACTTGAGGAGGCCAAAGTTCTGTTGGAAGAGCGCGTGGCTGAACGCACCCGGCAATTGGTGGAATCAGAGTCTTTTCTGTCGGCCATTTTTGAAAACATGCCGAACATGATATTTGTCAAGGATGCCCGGGATCTGCGTTTCGTCCGCTTCAACAAGGCGGGTGAGGATCTGATCGGTATTCCCCGGTCTGAGCTGATTGGGAAAAATGACTATGATTTATTTCCCAAGGAACAGGCTGATTTTTTTACTGCGAAAGACCGTGATGTTTTAAAGGAATCAAAAATTGTCGACATTCCCGAAGAGGAAATCAACACCACCCGCGGCGTACGTTATCTGCACACGCGCAAGATTCCGGTCTTTGACAAAGAAGGACGGCCTCAGTACTTGCTGGGTGCTTCCGAGGACATCACTGAACTGAAAAAAGCGGAAAGACAGCGCGCCATTCTGGTGAAAGAGCAAATCGCCCGCAGTGCGGCTGAACTTCGTGCCCAGCAGATGGGTTTTTTGTCGGATCTGACCTTCGCCATGACCCAGTCATTTGATCTGGATAATATTTTAAAAGCCTTCACTGAAAAATCGATTCCGACTTTGGCGGACATTTGCATAGTGGATCTGATGGATGAAGAGGGGCTTGAGATTTCCCACACCCAGATCGCCGCCAAGAATTCCGAAGACAGCGACTTTATTCAGAGCTGGCGGGAAAAGTTTCCGATGCGCTGGGACGGCACTTATGGGGCGGCCAGTGTGATTCGATCGCGCAAAACAGAAATCATCAACGGAGTCGATTTGGACCAGTTTTTGAAATCCGCTTTCGGTCCCGAGGCCGCGCTGACGGAACGCCCGATTCATGCGGAAGCCTTTATGACCGTGCCGATCCTGTTGCGGGATGAAAAACCACTGGGGGTTATCAGCCTGATTTCGACCACGCCCGGCCGGCACTTTTCTCCGATTGATCAAAGTATGGCCGAAGAAATTGGCCGGCGGCTGGCGGTGTTGATTGAAAATTCCCGGCTTTATTATCGGGCGCAGGAGGCCAGCCGGGCCAAGACGGCGTTCCTGGCCAATGTCAGTCACGAGATTCGCACTCCGCTGGGGGCGATGCTGGGGTTTGCTGAAATTCTGAAAGAAGATGAAAGTTTGCGCGAAGAACAGAAAGAAGCCGTCGAGACAGTGCTGCGCAACGGGCAGCAACTGCTGCATATCGTGGATGAGATTTTGGATATTTCGAAAGTGGAATCCGAGCGCATTCAGATTGAAAGCATTGTCTTTGATCTGCCGGATCTTTTGCATGATGTGATTCATCTGCTGCGTGGCCGGGCCGAGGAAAAGGGAATTGAGCTGCGACTGCGTCTGGGGTCCTTGCCGCAAAAGATTCAGTCTGATCCCACCCGGCTGCGCCAGATTCTGATTAATGTGATCGGAAACGCCATCAAGTTCACCGATTCCGGGTACGTCGAAATGGAGGCCCGCTCGCGCAACGGCAGGCGCCGCGATGGACATCAACGCATCGAATTCCTGGTCACTGATACGGGCATCGGGATTTCCGCTGAACAGCGAAACAATTTATTTCAACCATTTTCCCAGGCCGACAGTTCCACCACGCGGCGTTTTGGGGGAACGGGGCTGGGGCTGTTTCTGTCCAGAAAACTTGCGCGTCTGCTGGGCGGGGATGTGATTTTGAACACCAGTTCCGCGGGGATCGGCAGCAGCTTCCTGATTTCCATTTTAGGCAAAGAGGTCACAGGGACTCAACGTGTGTATGTGCCAAAGACCTCCACCGACTCCATCCCGGCATCTTCCCGCAAGGTGGAAACCATTCTTGTGGTGGACGATGCCATGGATAATCGGGAACTTTTTAAAAGATTTATCATCCGCGCAGGGATTCCGGAAAACCGCATCCAGACGGCTGCCAACGGGGCCGAAGCTGTGCGCAAGGCGCTGGAGAAACCCTTCAGTCTGATTCTGATGGACATTCAGATGCCCGAGATGGATGGCTTTCAGGCGCTTAAAAAACTGCGCACACAAGGCTATCGTGGACCCATTGTGGCTTTGACAGCCCATGCGATGAAGGGGGATCGGGAAAAATGTCTGGCTGCGGGGTTTGACGGGTATCTGCAAAAACCCCTGGATCGGGCCGAGTTAAAACGTGTGCTCAGTCTGGATTTTTCAAAACAACAGTCTTTGCGTGATGCGGAACTTTAATTCAGTGGCCCTTGCACCCGGGTCAGAATATCGTTCAGCAGGTTCATGTCGACGGGTTTGCTTAAGTATCCGTCGAATCCGTACTCCATCGATTTTTTCTGACCTTCCACGCTGGCTTGCGCGGTCAGGGCCACAATCGGACGGGTGTAACCCTTGGTCCGAAGCTGGGTGGTGGCCTTATAGCCGTCCATGACCGGCATTTTGATATCCATCAGAATAACATCAAAAGGGTTGGCCATGGCTTTGTTGACGGCTTCCTCTCCGTTTTCAGCGGTGTCGACGTCGGCACCTTGCTTTTTCAGATAGCGGTTCATCAGCACACGCAAATCTTCAGAATCGTCCACCACCAGGACCCGGCGGTCTTTCAGGAAGCCGGTTTCCTTTGCGATCTTCACGCGGTCCAAAGCCTGGATCTTGTGTTTGGAAGGGGCCACAAGTTTCAGATTTTGCACCGGTCCGACATTCAGGGAAAGTTCAAAGGTGCTGCCTTTGCCCAGTTCCGAATTCACCAGGCGCAGACGGCCGTTCATCATGCGCGCCAGACGTTCTGAAAGGGCCAACCCCAAACCCGAGCCCTGCACGCGCTGAACCTCGGCACTTTCCCCGCGCACAAAAGGCTGGAACAGGTTTTTTTGAGTGGCCTCATCCATGCCCATCCCGGTGTCTGTCACAGAAATTGTCAGATGCCCGCTGTTGTTCATGTCTGAATAGAAAGCCACGCGCACGGTGATCGTTCCTTCATGGGTGAACTTCACGGCATTGGATAAAAGGTTGATCAGCACCTGACGGAAGCGCACCGAATCCGATTCGATGATTTCAGGGATCTGGGATTCATAGTAAATCTGGATGTCATGTTTTTGATCTTCCAGAGCCGACCGAATGACACTTAAAGAGTCTTCCAGTTCCCGCGCGGGATTCATCGGGGCTTTTTGGATGTACAGGCGGTTGGTTTCAATTTTTGAAAGATCCAGCAGATCATTCACCAAAGAGGCCATAAAGTTCCCCTGGCGGTGGATGGACTGAACATCCCGGCGGCTTTGTTCATCCAGATGCGGATTGCGCAAAAGGGTGTCGGCAAATCCCAGAATGGCCGCCAGCGGAGTGCGAATTTCGTGGCTGGCGTTGGCAAGCAAAACGGATTTTGCATTGTTGGCCGCTTCGTGCAGATCGCGTTCACGGCGCAAAAGCTCTTCATTGCGTTTCGTGGTGATGTCCCAGGCAATCCCAGTGGCACGGTAAGGAACATTGTCGGGGTTGCGATAGAAGCGCCCCTTCAAAGCCACGTGGCGGGCGGAGCCAAAGGTGTCGGTCAAGATCGCCTCTGTATCAAGCTCCAGAGTGGCGTGACGATTTTCTTTCAGCAAAGCTTTCAGTTGTTCAGTGCCATCGGGGAACAACGAGGCATTTCCTTCGCAGTGCAGACTGTCCGTCGCCATGTCCCAGTCCCAGGTCAAAGCATCGGAAGATGCCATGGACATGCGCAGATGTTCTTCATTCTTTTGCAGCCTGGTGTCCATGGTCAGAAGTTTGATGATCGCCTGATTCAGGTTTTTACCCATGACAATCATCAGACCGCAGTACACCATCACCAGCATTCCCACCAGCAGATGATGGGGTTGTCCCGATGTCACATACCCAATTCCCCAACCCAGCATTGCCGGTGCCACCACACACATCATGGCGACTCGTGAAGACACATAAGTGATCATGGCCCCTGCAGACATCGAACACACCAGAAGGGCGGTCAGAATCTGCTGGGTGGTCGAACCAAAAGGCGCCACCAAACCCACCGCCGCCCAACAAAGACCGGAAACCAGCAGCAGTCCGCACATGGCGCGATGCCAGAAGTGAGTTTCATCCACGTGGCGCAAGGTGGGTTTTACGCGTTTCCAGCGATACAACATGGACAGGCGAATCAACACGGAAGTAAGCAGTACCGCCACCCAAGTCAGGGAAAAGGCATGAGATACATTGTTCCAGGAAATATACAGAAAGGCGGCGGCATTGGCGAAAATAACGATCACGCCATTGATGCTTTGGCGATAGATAAGATCAATTTTTCGAACAGCCAAATCCAGGGATTCGTAATTGGAGTTGTTCGATGTGATGGATGGAAGATCCGCTTTGTTCGCCATTTGTCTGTGATATTACAAGGGCGGTGTTTTTTAGGCAAATTGCATCGGCTTCATGTTGGAGGCTGCCAAGAGAACAGCTTATGAATTTGATCCCATTTTTCACACGGCGGAGCCTCAATGACGACGGGTTTTCCGTTCCACGGGCTGTCCATTTCGATCTTGGTTGCCTTCAAACACAGTCCTTTGATGTTTAAAGTGTCTCTGAAGAAGCGATTGTGATGAGAATCACCGTGTTCGATGTCTCCCAACAGCGGGTGCGCAATGCGGTCAAAATGACGACGAATCTGATGCCAGCGGCCGGTCACCGGATGAGCCTGAACCAGAGAGTAGCGTGAAGTCGGATATTTTTTACCTACTGCATAGGGAAGTTCCACTTGTGCCAGACTGTGAAACACCGTTTGGGCTTCGACAATGCTTTGTCCTTCATCGACTTCCAGAGGCAAGTCGATGCTGCCGGACGCGGGCACAAAACCGCGTACCACGGCATGATAGGTTTTATGCATCCGGCGTTCCGCAAAAAGAAAATTGAGTTCGCGCGCATCCTGACGGCTCATCGCAAACAGGACAATCCCGCTGGTCGGCGCATCCAGACGATGCACCGGAAAGACGTCTTTTCTGAACATCTTGCGCAAGTGCCACAGGCAAATGCGTTCTTTGGGAACGGGATACGGAGACAGCTCCGGCGGATGCACAAAGAATCCTGACGGCTTGTCGATCGCAAAAAAGTTTTCATCCTGATAGATGATTTTCAAAGGGCTTTCGCTGTTCATGCGGGATCTTTCAGATAGTACCTTTTAAATTCACTGTTCAGAATTTCTTCGCCGCGGGAGACGGTCAGCGAACCGTCCTGCACCATCAAGCCAAAGCGGAACTCACGAGAGCTTTCTTCCCCCAGGGCTGTCAGAAATTTGTCATCCAACTGCCAGATTTCAATTTTTTCGGGTTGGTGCACATTTTCTTTTTCACAATCGCGCAGTATCTGGGAGGCGTCTTTGTACGTATAAACCTTGACGGCTTGCGCGGCTTTTGAAGCCTTGTGCAGTTTTTTCGGACTGGGATTTCCAATTTCTATCCACAAAAGAGTTCTGCCGCTGGTGGCATCACTGTGGCTGAGGGCTGCGGACTCGGGATCACCCAAACCCTGTGCGGAAAACTCCAGACCCTCGGTAACGTTGCAGGCATAAGCCAGAGCCCGCGTCAGCAAATAGGGCATGGATTCCGACGGATGCATCGCCAGACGGAAATCAAGCTGTTCATAAATACCGCGGTCGATGTCGGAAAGATCAATCCGAAACCGGTACAGTTTGGAGGGTTGTGCCATGGGGCGTAGCATAGGGGTTTTCCGCAGTGAAAGCGAGAAAAGATTGCCCCGAAACAGGTTTTTTTGATTCAATGGCGCCATGAAATTGATGGGACATCGCGGGGCTCGGGACCGGGCACCAGAAAACACTTTGCGTTCTTTTGAGTTTGCTTTGCAATCCGGCGTGGCGGCCGTGGAATTCGATATCCATGAATCCAAAGACGGCGTTTGGGTGGTTCATCACGACGACACTTTGGATCGCACTACCACCAGCACGGGCCGTTTGGATGCCTGCACCTGGGCGGACCTGTTAAAGGTTCGCACAAAAGAGGGCGACCCGCTGCCGCGGTTGGAACAAGTTCTGGAGCTTTTTCAAAATGCTCCAATCCAGTTGCAGATCGAGGTGAAGTCCCCGGGGAATTTTAAAGCTTTGGCGGAACTGCTGAGCAAGAATTTTTTGTCTGAAAAACTGACCGTCATTTCTTTCAACCATCGCTGGCTGCGTGAATTCCGGGATCATTCTTCGATCCGGACAACCTGTCTGCTTTTTGGTTTGCCACTGAATCCCGTGGAAATTATGAAAAGCGCCGGGGCGCAGGGGATTTCCTTAAGCGTGAACTGGATTGATCAGCAACTGGTTTCTGAATGCCATGCGGCGGGATTTACGGTCACGGCCTGGAATGCCAATGACGAAGCGACCTTCCGGAAAATGAAGCGTATCGGCGTGGATTGCCTGGGCACAGACGTTCCATTTACCGCTGCGTCGTGGGCCTGAGAGTAGAGCTTTCCTTCAATTAGAACCTGTGCTCTAGTGATTCCCATACATTTTGTGGGGGTCCCATGACCAAAAAAAAGACGGCCAAATCCAAATCACCGCGCACGCAGGCCATTCACGGTGAGTTCCTTTCCAAATCCTGGGAGTTTTCTCATCATTTGATTCCACCGATGACAGCTTCAACGACGTTCCGTCTGGAGTCGTTGCAACGGGGGGCAGAAGGCTTTAGCACTTTCGGCGCGCAAAAGGGCGAGGAAAAACCGATTTGGATCTATGACCGTCTCGAAGAGCCGACCACCAAAATGCTGGAAGACCAACTGGCTCTTCTGGAAAAAGGCGAATGCGCGGTGACCTTCGGAAGTGGCATGGGAGCGATCGCCTCCACCCTGATGTCACTTCTTTCTTCGGGCCAAAAAGTCATTGCTCATAAAACTTTGTACGGATGCACTTACAGTCTTTTGACGAACTGGTTGCCGCGACTGAATATTTCCACGCATTTGATGGATGTGAATGACTTCAAAAGTCTTGAGCAGCAACTGGCGGACCCTGCCGCGCGTGTGGTGTACTTTGAATCTGTATCCAATCCTATTTTGGAAATCGCTGATCTGGAAAAGATCACGTCCCTGGTGAAAGCGGCCAATAAAAAACGTGGCAAGGATAATCAGATTTACACAGTGGTGGACAACACATTCGCGACACCATGGGCCCTGCGTCCGGTGGAATGGAACGTGGACTTTGTGATTCAGAGTCTGACCAAAAATATCTCCGGCTTCGGTACCGAGATGGGCGGGGCGGTGATTGCTCCCAGAGCGCATGAAAGCATCCTGCGCGTGGCCCGCAAAGATTTTGGTGCGATCATCCATCCGTATTCAGCCTGGCACATTCTGGTGTACGGTATTTCCACCCAAGCCATCCGTTTTGAACAGCAGCAGGCTTCAGCAACGGCAGTGGCAAAATTCCTGGAAGCTCATCCGAAAGTGGCCAGCGTCACTTATCCGGGGCTGAAAAGTCATGCGCAATACAAGCTGGCCAAAAAATATCTGAAATCCCCGGAAGGTCAGTTTGCTCCGGGTACAATGATTTCGTTCCAGCTTAAAGGTGACATGAAAAAGTGTCAGAAGTTTGTCGATGATATCGCCAAGAATTCATACTCGATCACGTTGGCGGTCAGCTTGGGTCTGACAAAAACCCTGATCGAGGTTCCGGGCTTTATGACCCACTCGGCGATTCCGGATGACAAGCGCGGCGACAGCGGTATTGATCCGCGTGCGATCCGCCTTAGTATCGGTCTTGAAAATGTGAATGACATTATTGAGGACCTCAGCGAGGCCCTCAAAAAAATCTAGAACTCGCGGGGAGGACGCTGGGATGCGTCCTTCACATCCAGCATGTAGCTGGTGGCCGTGTCAGAGATCTGGTAACTCATCTCAGGCAGACCGTCGCCAACATGGCAAAGACCGATTTCAAACTCGGATTCAAATTCGCAGTAAATGGTTTTGACTTGTTCAAAGGGAGTGACCGGATCAAGTTCGGTGACATCAGACAGGGCATCGCGTGTCTGCTGGATTTCTTTTTCAGTGGACAGGCTTAAGTTCTGGCTGACCTTGGCATCATTCAAATCCAGATAAACCGAGGTCAGAACATACGGACAGGCGCCACGCTGGCCGGCTGTCGGAACTTTCACCGCATAACTGCCGTCTTCCTGGCGCTGGGCTTTTATGACCAGGGTGCGGTCGTGTCCTGCAGGGCTCATGCGGTCTTCAGCAAACTTACAAACAGAAGCATCCAGCTTTTTATTAAAGGTGAAAGCCGGGGAATAAAAAGCCATCGCCGAGATCTGGGTAGAGACCGGCGCTTTGCCCTGAATCAGATGTCCTTCGGCACTGGGTTGCATGCGGGTTTCCGCAAAGGATGTGGAAGCCAAAAGCAGGGTGATCAGAGCAGGGAAAACAACGGGCAGTTTCATGGTTCATCCTTTGGAAGTGGCTTAAAAATTCATCAAGGACAGGGAAATGCCAAGGCCATGCCATGGTAAAGGGCGATTCAGTTGGAATTAGAGCCCCGCTCAGGGATTTTTTGCCCCATGATTGTGTCAATTTGTTGATCACGGCGGCCTTTGCGGGCAGTGTGAAAAAATAAGGTGAAGAAATGATCCCACAGCGCAAACGTAAAACCAAAGATCCTTGCCCCGAATGTTTCTTGCATCGGGATTTGTGTCTTTGCAGTTTGATACCGCGTTTGCAATCCCGCACCCGTTTGTGTCTGGTGATTCACGCCAAAGAACTGAAACGCACCACCAACACCGGTCGTCTGGCGATCAAGTCTTTGATCAACAGTGAAATGCGGGTGCGCGGGGACAGCCAAGAGGCTTTGAGCCTTGCTGATGTGCTGGTGCCGCAGTACCGCACGGTTTTGTTTTTCCCGTCGGAAGACGCCCGCGAACTGAATGCTGACTTCATGGCCGAAGACCCAAGGCCTTTGCAGTTGATTGTCCCCGATGGAAACTGGCGCCAGGCCAGTAAGGTCAACACCCGCCATCCCGAGATTGCCGGCATTCCGCGTGTGATGATCAGTGCACCCAATAAATCCCAGCACCACCTGCGGGCGGAAACGACCGAAGAAGGTATGGCGACTTTGCAGGCGATTGCGCAGGCCTTTTATGTGGCGGAAGGCCCCGAGGTCGGTGGGGCCTTGATGGATTTGTATCAGGAAAAATTAAAAAGAACCTTGATGGGACGGGGAGTTCTGCCGAAGCCGCCTTAGACGTCGGCTTCCATGATCCAGGTGTCAGTGTCATTGAAGAGCTGCTCCAGAATTCCATCTTCCATCAGATGATCTCCTTTGAACAACTCAAACAAAGACAGTGAACGGCTGGTCAGCTCTTCATAGGACTTTAGCTTGCTGAAGTATTCTTCTTTGCTCATTTCCGGTGCGGTCAGAGGTTTGTGAACCTCTTTTTGCCCAAAGATCAAAGTGTCATAGCTGTAGCTGTTAAACACCAAAGCTTCCGTGGCGGTGAACTGGGAATTGGATCCGAAGTTTCCGGCGCTCAGCGGAGGTCTTTGGTTAAACAGATCCACCACGGTCTGTGCGTTGCCGATATTGGTTTTTTCACGGCAGTGTTTCCAGAATGGTGTATCCAGTTTTTTGTTGAACTTGTAGTGCATGCCCACGAACCAGCGGAAGGTGTCCCAGGTCACGGCAATTTCATTGTTGATACCGTTGATGGAAATCTGATCTTCCAGGGACTTTGGCATCAGACGGCACAGAACATTGATGCTGTGAACGGCGGTCTGAATGGCCGTGGATTCCAAAGGCTCGATGAAGCCATAAGCATTCCCCAGAGAAAACACGTTTTTCACCCAGGCCTGCTTGTGTCGGCCGGAACGGAATTCAACCATTTTGTATTTTTCAAAGTGACCGAAGCGCGCGCGGGCTTCGGCCAGGGCTGTTTCTTCGTCACAGAATTTGGACGAGAACACATAACCATAGTGATCTTCCGTGCGCATTGGAATCTTCCAGCACCAGCCGTTGTTCATGGTGATCACGGAAGTGTAACAATCAACCACGTCTTTGTTCGGCAAATCGAAGGTCAGTGCACGGTCGGTGATCAAAGTGTCGGTGAACGGCATGAACTCGGTCTTGAGGGTCTGGCCCAGCAGCTTGGAACGAAAGCCGGAACAGTCAATGTATAAGTCATAAGAAAGGCTGTGACCTTCTTTGGATTCCAGGGAAGCGACATTGCCCTGGGCGTCCAGTTTGGCTTCATGAACTTCGGCATCAACGATCTCGATGCCACGGCTTTTGACTTCTTTGTTAAGGAAGCGGATCAGGTTCTTGTTGTCGATGTGGTAAGAGAACGGGATGCTTGGCAGGAAGGACGTCAAAGAACCGTTTTTGTTGCGAATGACCGGGATCTTGTTGGCGTTCATCAGAACGGATGGCCAGTTGGAATTTTTGATGTCGTTTTCGTAGTAGTAAGATTCGTACTGGTGACCGGCGAAGAAGCTGAAGTTGAATTTGTAATCACCCGGGCAGCCCCATTCAAAGTGAATACCAAACTTCAGGGTTGGTTCCACTTCGCGGAAAAACTCCACCGGATCGATCTCGAGTCCGCGGTGCAGGAAGGGCACAATCTCAGTGGTGGTGGATTCGCCCACGCCAATGACCGGGATCTTGCTGGATTCAATGACGGTGACTTCCACTTCCGGATGGTACTTTGCCAATGCCAGGGCCGCCAGATAGCCGGCGGTGCCTCCGCCCAAAATGCCGATGGTTTTGATGTCTGTTGGCGGACATTTGGGGAAATTCAGATAGGACAGGTCAAAAGCATTTTCGATGTGTTCGGAGAGTGTTTTCATAGGGCGCTAATCTGCCCGTGAATTCAGTCATTTGCAACTTCAGAGATGGACCGTTCCTGGGCCGGAAAAAACTACCGGAACTGTCTTAAATAAGAACAGTCATTCAGGACCTTCGCCTGTGATATTGCGATCTTGAAATACCGATAAGCCTCCCATGAAGAAAAGTTCCTGGTGGGGGTATCTCACTGTTGCCACGTTGTTGTTTGCTGCCTGTTTCTGGGCAGGAAAAAAAAGCCGGTCGGTTCTGCCACCTTTGCGCGCAGAACTGCCGCAGGGACGGGTGCAACCTAAGTCTTTAAAGCCAGGCCAAGCGGTGGCGGGGGGGGCCTCTATCCCAGAACCCGTGAAGATGGCAACGCCAACGCAATGGCAACCCCGCGCCCTTGAAACCCTGAAGGGGGGCGCCCTGTTTAGCGCGCTCTTTGATAAGAAGGTCTTTCAGAAATTAAATCCGCAGGATCTGCAAAAGATCAGCGGCCTTTTCGCCAAACCTTATCCCCGGGTTGAAAAATTCCATCGCGCGGTGATGGTTGAGCGTCTGGGTATTTTAAAAGCCCTGGGGCAGCAAGCGCCTCTTCGTCGGGCGCCCAGCTCGGTGATGGCGCCGGAGCTTCGCACTTTCTATCGTCAGGTTCTGGAAAATCCGGAAGAAAACTGGATCATCAAACGTCAGGTCTTTCGCAACCTGAAATCCTCCTTAAGTCCCTCGGAAAAACAGGCGTACTATCGTCGGCTGGATTCCCGCGTGGTGGGCTTGTCTGTTAAATCCGAAGCTGAAATCGTCGAGGAGGCCTTGCGTGAAAAGCGCTAAATGGCTTTCCTGGGGCTTGTGTTCATTTGCGATGGTGGCGGGTTTTGCGGGCGGCCGGTGGATGCCCGAGGTTTCGGAATTCAGTCTGGAGCAGGCTTCAGAATCTGTGAGCAGTGTGAATGTGATTGAAAACCTTTCCTGTCCTTCAGAAGAAAGGTACCACGAGCTGGCGCGTAAAGTTTCGCTGGTCATTCCGGAAGGGACGGAAGCCTGTGATGATTCTTACCGTGCAAAGCTGGGAAAGATTCTTTTGCTGATGGATCAACTGCGTATCGAGGCTCCGCCGGATTGGCTGCCCGGTTTTCAGCACGATCTGGGGGACCTGCTGGGCTATGTCGCCAAGAATTCACGCAAGCTGAATCTGGATTTGAATCAGACCGGCTCCATTGCTTATAACATGTCTTCAGAGCAGTCCATCTATCTGGGCGGATACTTCTTTGGTTCTGAACCTTTGGAAGCCATCTCGACCCTGATTCACGAGGCAAGGCATTCGGTCCGTTATTCTCCCAAACATGTTCAGTGCCGTGGTGGGGATATTCCATTTTCCACGGGTGGGTGTGATGCTAAGTTTGACACCACCGAGCAGGATGCCGGGGCTTATTCTTACGAGGTTCTGCTGCAAGCGGGGCTGGCTCTTTACGGCAAAGGTTTGAGTCCGGCCGACAGGGAATACATGATGTCATCGGCTTTGACCGTGTTGGTCAGCCGCTTTAATGAGCTGCCTGCGGAGGTCTCGCAAAAGACCGATGTGCTGATGGCGCTGGGACGCCGAGGGCAGGTTTATGTGGTGGATGCGACAGCAAAAACATTCACTCCGGTTGAAACGAAATTGCGTTCCGCCGGCGAAAAAATTCTTCGTCTTGCATTTAATCCGCGCAACAGCGGTTTGATTCTTTTTTCAAACAAAGGGCATATATACAGTTGGTCCTTCCGGGAAGGTTTCAAGGACTACAACCCCGAACTGATCGGACCGGACCTGCCCGTGTGGGATGCCGCCCGAATCACCATCCCGGGGGAATTTAATCGCACCCGTCACACGTTTAAAACTGATGGCGGCGTCTATAAGGTTTCAAAACTTTTGCCCGGCAAAATGAAGTTTGAACTGGTGGACATGATTCCCGCCAAAGACATCGCCAAGTACCCGGCCTTTGAAAGCTATTTTCTGGCGCAATACGGGGACAGTGTTTTCCTGAGTACAGAAGGGGATGCGTGGCTTTTGGCTCATGATGCCTACCTTTCAGACTGGTTTAAAAAACCGGAAGGGCTGCAGGATTCCCGCGGCTGGCAGCAGGGAACCGGAGGAGTGCTTTACGAGGATCTGTTCCTGCTGACTCGCACAGGCGAATTGCGAGTGGCCAAGTCCTTCTATGAAGAGCTGGATGAATACAACTCGCGCACGACTTACACGACAGAAGCCGTGGACTTTAAAATCCCGGGCCGTTCAATCAAATACCTGCAAGGTCTCAAGATGCATGGGCAACTGAGTGATGAGGGGAATTTATTCCTGCGCGCCTATGGACGGAACGAACAAATCGAGCTTCAGGGGCCGGACATTGTCGATTTTAGTATCGTCCACAATCCGGTTTTAAAATCCCAGGTCGTTCCTAAGATAAGCCCAAAATAGGCCCACGCTCAGTTCTTGGGCAGGGCGGGTCTTGTCAGAATTCCTATATCCGAGCTGACGTCTGTTTTTCGGGGCAAACAATTTGCTTAAATCCTGGAAAAACAGGTGAGGCGCATGAGCAATTTGAAGTTGGCAGGACATTTCAAGTTTCCGGCGGTGTTGATCGCACTGCTGACGGTGCTGTCTTGCCCCGCTTTCTCCCAGTATTCCTGGGATCAAATCGATTATCGGGCAAATCTTTATGAACTGCGGGATTCAGAAATCCGCCGTGGTGACAACATCGATGAATCCAATCGCCAGTTGATGGAAGAAATCCGTAACTACAAGCCCTCCACCAACGGGCGCGCCGAAGGCGTGACCTATGAACAGGCCCTGAAAATCGTGCAAATGACCAATCAGAACGACGTCACCGGCAACCGATCTCATTCAAAGTATGATCCCAATGGCATCCGTGGATTCTGCTTTGGGCGCGCTTTGTATGCCCATTTGGAACTGCTTCGCCATGGTGTCGATGCTCAAGCCATTAAGAAAGTCTTTATAGTGGGTCCCATGAAAAACGGCGTGGACTGGCAGTTCCATGTGACCACCGTGGTTCGCGCCAAGGACAAAAACGGCTGGTATGCCGTGGATACCTTCACCGGACGGCCGATGCTATTGGAAGAATGGTTCTCGCGCTTTACCGGATATTCCACTGATAAAAAACTTCGCATGTATGTCACCCGACCGGCCAAAATCGGTCCGAGCTCGTGGGAATACAATACCAAGCCGGGGGGATTGTTTGATCCCTTCTATAACAGCTATTTCAAAGACATGTTCGAGATGTTCCGTAAAACGCGGGTCAGCTCATCTGAAAAGTTCGTTCAGCGCTGCTCTCAATTGTTCCTGTAATCATTAACTGAAATTAATACTGTCCATCGATTTGACACTGATCAATTCCTAGGAGTTTTCATAACTCTTTGATAGATTTCCCACCGGCGATTCACGCCGTTGTAAGGGGAGTCCCTGTGTTGAATTCTAAGCTGTTGCTGTCATCCTTGCTGCTTTTGTCCCTTGTTGCTTGTACGAAGAATGAAAAAACCAATAGTGTCGAAATGAACGGTCAAGAGACCTCCATTATCGGCGGCGAAAAAGCCGATGCCACGAATCCCGTGACTGCGTCCACCGTGTCTTTGATTTATAACTATCAGGGAATACCTTACTCTATCTGCACGGGCACGTTGATTTCAAAGAATCTGGTTCTGACTGCGGCTCATTGTCTGGTGGATCTTCAGGGCGCAGAGATCTTTGTTCATATGGGTGAAGTTCTTCCGACAACGATTGATGAAACAAAGCTTTTGCGAGTGGCAGAATACGAAACCCATAAAGATTATCACCTGGTGTATGATGACAACGGTTTCCCGGTGACAGGCCGTAACGACGTGGGTTTGATCAAGTTGTTGTTGGATGCTCCGGAAAACGCCGTTCCAGTTCCAGTTTTGGATGAGTCCGTGGAGCTGAAAGCGGGCGAGACTTTGTTGCTTGCCGGCTATGGATTGCTGAATGAAATTGATAACCCGACTCCAGCAACCGGTCTGAACTTTGTGCGTGTGCCACTGGCTAAATTGTGGGAATCCATTCTGGTGACCGATCAGAACAATGCCAAAGGGGCATGTTCTGGTGATTCCGGTGGTCCGGCCTATCTGGAAACTTCCAAAGGACTTGTGGTTGTCGGGATCACCCGCGGACCGCACGATCTGGCGCCAGACTGCCGTCATTTCGGTGAATACACGAATGCCACTATGTTCAAGACTTTCATTCTTGAAGAAGCCGCGGCGATGGGTGCTGACGCCCCCGTCTTTACGACCGAGCGTCAGTAATCCGTCTTAAAGTTCCGTCTGCAGTGTTAAAAAGACGCTGCGGACTTCGCCCGGGTACAGATAGATGTGCCCGTATTGGGTAGGGGATTCCTTCCAGTACTTTTCATCCGTCAGATTTTCAACGGCCAATCGCACCACCGTTTTTTCATCTTTCTTCCCAAACTCATAAGAAGCCCCTGCATCCCAGCGAGTCCACGCGGACAGCATCATGGAATTATCGGCCGTCACGGCACGTTCACCTTCATAGGAAACCCGGGAATTCACTGACAGGCCCTGAACTCCAGGGATCAGATAATTCACATGGGCACGCAAAGTGTGCTCGGGCAGATTCGTCGGGCGCTGGTCATTGATTGCAGGATTCAGCGTGCTGTCCAGACGGCGCGCTTTCAGCCACATCGCTGAAGCTGTCCATTGCAGTCGGCCGACTTCTCCGCCAAGTTCTGCCTCCAAACCCTGATGGCGGCTGCTGCCGTCAATTTTATAGTCCGGTCGTTGATCTTCCACCTGCGGGCGTTCGATCTGGAAGGCCGCAAGGTTCCAAGTCACAGTTTCGCCGCCGCGGGCGCCGACTTCGATCTGCCTGCTGATCACATCGGGGACAAACTGTCCGGGGTTGGTATAGCCACTGCGGTTCGGGGTGACATAAGTTTCAACCCCTTCACCATAGCTGACATAGGTCATCCATGCCGGGAACTGATAAGAAAGCGCCATCCACGGCAGCAAGAAATTTTCGCGGTAATCCGTGGCGCGCGAGGCGTCTGTGCGAACGCTGCTGCGATGGACATCACTGAAACGAAGTCCCAGCCACGCTCCCCAGGGACCCCAATGAGCGGAATCAAAAGCAAAAAGTTCGTTCACTTCAGAATCCCGGTTGGTGTTTTCATCAGTCAGGGCGGGGTCGGCCGGGAGTTTCGCGGTGCCTTGCACATTTCCGACACCCACCGGATTGTAAGCCTGCTTGGCATAGCGCTCTCGGGACACATGTCCCAGATAACCGACATTGATGTCGTGGGAAACCGGGCCGGTCACACCCTTCATCTGCAAGGATGTTTTTATGGCCTGAGTGCTGCGACGTTCATTTTCACTTCGGAAGTCATACATGTCAAAAGTGCCGTCAGAGCAATAGCGGTCATAGTTGTTTTCCGCCGAACAGCCAAACGGATAAGCCAGGCGGTCATCGGTGTGCAGTTCCTGCGCGCCCGCCGTTGTCTGCCAGATCAGGTTTTGACTGAAGCGGTGAGTGTATTTCAGGCTGCCGGTCAAGCCGGTGAAAACCACCGGTTGGGACCAGCTTTGATTGTTCAGGTTCAAACGGGGATCCGTCACCTGCGGCAGATCATTTCCCAGCAGACTGAAAGCCGCCTGGGTCGGCTGGGATTTTTTGGACCATTCGATGTCCGACTCAAGCAATTGAGTTTCTGAAAGACGCCAACTGTTGGCCAGGGCCAGAACATTTCGTTCGCCTTTGCTGTCTTCGACTGCGGGGCTCAGTTGTTCATGCGCCACATTCAGGCGATAACCGAACTGGTCATGGCCCCTGACAGGACCACCGGCATCTGCCGCAATCAGCCAGTTGCCATAGCTGCCGACTTCAGTTTCCAGCAGGAATTGCTGGCGCGGGGTCGGGCGTTTGATCACATAGTTGACCATGCCCCCCGGAGAGCTCGCGCCGGTTTGCAGGCCATTGAGACCTTTAAGCACTTCAAGGCGTTCTTTGTTTTCCAAAGGAATGGAGGTCTGGGCGTTGATGGGAAGTCCTTCACGCAGGAAGTTTGCGCGATTATCCAGGGTGAAGCCGCGGATGGAAAGATAGTCCCAGTATCCCGAAGCGTTGTAGCTGTCCGTCACCGAGGCTTCAATCAAAGTAATCTCCGACAGGCGGTGAATGCGGTTTTCACGCAAAGTCCGGTCGCTGATCTGCGAGGTCGAAAGAGGCAGATTCTGCGCCGGAATTTCGGGAAAGCCAAAGGCCTCCAGCGGTTCCTGAACCTGATCATCCTGCACAGTGATGGTATTGATCTCTGTCGGGAGATTTTGTGCATAAACAGCCGGACTGGTCAGCAGAACTGTCATGGCGTTGAGGATTGATAAGTACTTTTTCATGGCCTTCCTTTGGCAGGTCGGCATGACAGAAAGGGGCTTATGGAAACAGAGCCGGATCTTTCTATTCTTGCTTCCCTGCGCGAGCATTATCTCTATCAGGTTCAAAGGGTTATTCTCAGTCGGTGAGTTCACCAACACCCCTAGCGTCAGGTCAGCGTTATGGGCGAAGTACCCGCTCAGGTCAAATTCTTTTTGGAAACAGCGGCGGGCAGGCGTTATTTTCATAAATTCCGTTTATTTCCACGAACCCGTGCTAAGCTTTATATATGAACATAAATCAAAGCCTGCTTCGCGAGTTCGTCATCAAGGGTCTGGCCTCATATAAAAAAGAACTGCGCGGGCCCTTTTTACAGGAATTCCGGCAGCAGTTTTCCCAACTGGCCCCCGAAGAAGTGGCCGAGGCTTTCATTGATGTCACCTTTCTTGGATCTGCCCTGATCTTTCTGCAGGGAGAGCAGTGGACGCTGAAAAAAGACCCCGCCTCCAGTTCTGAAAACTATCGCCACTTTGCCGAACAGACCTTTGCCTCCAATCTTCTGTCTTTGAATTATCTGCAGGACACTCTGCAACCCCTGAATGAAAAAGAACTGCGCCGAATGGCAGAGCTTTGTGAAGAGCTTGAGAAAATATTGTTGTCCCATGTGCAATCCCTGGGGCAGCAGCAGAAAAATCTTTTTGTGACCCGGGCCCTGCAACTGATGGAAAAGGTTTTTGCCCACGAGAACTCGCTGTGGCTGCAGGGAAATTCGCAGGCGCGGTCCCTGGCGCTGTCTTTGTACCGCACGTTTGATGGCCTGGATCAGATCTTTGGTTTGAATTATGACGCCGATCTGGGAATGAAGACTGACGTGAATGGCACCGAAAGACTTTATGAAGGTGCCGGCCTGGGGGTGCAGTCCTCCTATTCAACATTGCTGACGGCTTTGCGTGAAGTGCAGGCGTCGCAAGGCACACGCTTTATTGATCTGGGCTCAGGCTATGGGCGGGTGGGGCTGGTTGTCGGTGTGCTTCGGCCGGATATTGATTTTATCGGATACGAGTACGTCAAACACCGCGTGGATATCTCCAATGAATCCACCGCAAAGTTCGGCTTGCAAGGGCACGTTCATTTTTTCACCCAGGATCTTTCCGAAAAAAACTTCCGCATCCCTGACGCCGACGTCTATTACATGTTTGATCCCTTCAGCAAGGACACTTACCAGCATGTTTTGAATCAACTGGTGGAAGTGTCGCGCCGTCAAAGAATTGTCGTGGTGACCAAAGGGAATGCGCGCCTGTGGCTGAAAGAGATCGCTGAACGCGAAGGGTGGCTGCCGGGTCAGGAATTTGACGGCGGCAATCTGTCCTTGTTCCGTTCGCGCGAATAATCACTTCACAAATTTGATCTGGAACTTTTGGCCTTTGATGCGGCCTTCACGCAGCTTTTGCATGGCGCCGTCTGCAACTTTGGCAGACACGGCTACAAAAGAAATCTTGTCCTGAATTTCGATCTTGCCGACATCTGCGGAAGTCAAACCGCCCGCCGTCCCGGTCAAAGCACCCAGGATATCCCCGGGACGCAGCTTGTCCTTGCGACCGCCAGAGATGGAAAGAGTCTTCATCGGCGCTTCTTTCAGGGTTTTATTCAAGCCGTACTGATTCTTAAAGCCCAACGAAGGACGTGCGAATTTGCCGCCGGTCAGGTCTTCAAACTGCGCCAGTTTCAAAGTGTCTTTGGGGTGGGCGATGGTGACCGCCACGCCGGTTTTACCTGCGCGCCCGGTGCGACCGATGCGGTGAACATAGATTTCCGGTGACAGGGGCAGGTCAAAGTTGATGACCAGTTCCAGACTGTCGATATCCAAACCGCGTGCGGCTACGTCGGTGGCCACCAGAATACGGTGGGAACCGTTACGGAACATCGCCATCACGCGGTCGCGTTCACGCTGTTCCATGTCTCCGTGCAGGCAGCCGCTGGCAGCCCCCAGATCATTCAGGCGCTCGGCGATTTCCGCCACGGCGTTTTTGGTGTTGCAGAAGATGATGGTGGAATCCGACGGATGCTGCTGCAGAATGCGCATCAGCACGTTGGTTTTGTCATCGTCCTCGCTGTCATAAACCAACTGTTCAATCAGGTTTTGTTCTTCGTCCTCGATGATCACCTGCTGTGCATGACGCTGGTATTTGCGTGAAAGATGCTCGATGGATTCAGGGAAGGTTGCGGAAAACAGCACGGTCTGGCGCGAGCCTGGCAGATCGCGCATCACAGTTTTGATTTCATCGGCAAAACCCATGTCGAGCATTTTGTCGGCCTCATCCAGCACAACGGTTTTGACGGCCGAAAGATCGATGCGGCTGCGACCGACAAAGTCAGCCAGACGGCCCGGAGTGCCGACAACGATCTGCACGCCGTTTTCCAAAGCATCCGCCTGCTCACGGCCGGATTGGCCCCCGGTCATGGCCAGAACCTTCAGGCCCGGTAAACGACGGCCCAGTTTGCGGATTTCAGTGACCACCTGACTTGCCAGCTCGCGGGTCGGGCACAAAATCAGCGCCTGCAACTGAGGCAGGTCGATCTGGATCTTGTTCAGGATCGGAAGTGAGAAGGCCGCGGTTTTTCCGCTGCCGGTTTTGGCCTGGCCGATGATGTCTTTTCCTGCCAGAAGCAGCGGGATGCTTTCCTGCTGGATCGGTGTCAGTGCCTCAAAACCCAGTTCCTGAACAACAGCCAGCAGCTCCGGGGACAGGGGAAGTGATGAGAATTGATTTTGCGACACAAGACACCTCGGGAAAATGAAAAATATTTAGGTAGCAGGCGGGGCTTTTCTTGTCGAGTTCTGAATGAAAATACGAAAAAATGACCCGCTCCAGATTTAGGTACCCCCTATGGCGGTTTTGTGGCATCACTTCGCCATGGTTCAAATCGGTCAGATCAACAAGCTTAAAGTCGTCAAAAAAATGGAATACGGGGTCTTTCTGGATGGTGGAAGTGACGGGGAAATCCTGTTGCCCGCACGCTATCAGCCCGAGAACTGCGAAGTCGGTGCCGAACTGGAAGTGTTTGTCTGTTTTGACTCGGAAGACCGCCTTGTTGCCATGACAGAAATGCCGTTTGCGATGGTCGGGACTTTCGGTTTGCTGAAAGTGAAATCCATTGAGCGCGTGGGTGCTTTTTTGGACTGGGGATTGCCGAAGGATTTGTTCCTGCCATTCAGTGAACAAACCCGTGATTTGAAAATCGGTCAGAATGTTCTGGTCTATTTGTATCTGGATAAGACGGATCGCATTGCCTCGTCCATGCGTCTGGACCGTTTCATCGACAAAGAATCCGGCAATTACGAAGCCGGGCAAAGCGTGGATCTGTTGATCGCTGCGAAAACTGATCTGGGATACAAAGCCATCATCAATGGCCGTCACTGGGGCATGCTGTATGCGAATGAGGTGTTTCAACAGTTGGAATACGGTCAGCGTCTGAAGGGTTTTATCAAGCAGGTGCGTGATGACGGAAAAATCGATCTGCGTCTGAACGAGGCCGGCCACAAAGCCACCGCCGATATTGGTGAGCGCATCATGGAGCTGTTGAAGTCCAAAGGCGGCTTCCTGCCCATCACCGACAAAACAGATCCTGAGGCGATTTATGATTTGTTCGGAGTCAGCAAAAAGAAGTACAAAATCGCCCTGGGTGGGCTTTATAAAAAACGCCTGATTACGGTCCACGATGACGGCATCCGCCTGGTGGATGGCCGCTAAGGGGGCCGCCACGGGGCTTCCGGGCCCCCTGGGGGGTCTAGACCTCTTACAGGGTGGGGTTTTGCCGCTGAAACCCCATTTTGGGCTTTAAGTCTTTGATTTCACAATATTTTGTTTGTTTTTGCGCGCCGCTTTCATATCCCTGAGTGTTCGCAGGTTTCAGCGAAATAATGCTCATTTAGGTTATTCTCATTTTAATTGCTTCCCCTTTTCCGAGAAATTCGCTAGAAATTCCCTAGTAAGAATTTAGTCTCTGGAGAGTTTTCGGGCATAGGGCCCAAGACCTCTTAAGAGCTTCCCAAAAGCAAATCTTAGGAGGTTTATATGGGTAAAAAAATCTACGTTGGAAATCTTTCTTATTCTTTGGATGATCAGTCTTTGGCTGACACTTTCGCAGAATTCGGAAATGTTGAATCTGCACGCATCGTGATCGATCGTGAAACTGGTCGTTCTAAAGGTTTCGCTTTCGTTGAAATGTCTACTGACGACGAAGCTGCAACTGCAATCGCTAAATTGAACGGCGTTGAGTTGATGGGTCGTGCAATGAACGTATCTGAAGCTAAACCAATGGCTCCTCGTGAGAACCGTGGTGGCTTCGGTGGTGGTCGCGGCGGTGGCGGCGGCAACCGTGGTGGCGGTTTCGGCGGTGGTAACCGCGGTGGTCGTTTCTAATTTTAAGATTTTCATCTTAATGAAAAAGGCGGAAAGAAATTTCCGCCTTTTTTTATTTCTGAATCCTGTTTTTTCTGTCGACGCTTCAGACAGCTTACACTTTGTCTGAAATTCAAAGCTCCCGCAGCTCTTCTAAGTTCCCGATTTCAATCACCTCAGCAGTTTTGATTTATTGGCTCCGTCCTTGCTTTAATTTGCGCAGGAGGACGGTATGGTTCGTGTCTCATTTTTATTCTTGTTTGTGCTGGCTCTGACCGCCTGTGCGGGTGGTGGTGGCGGGGACAGCGCAGGGCCTGGCGCCGGTGGCAGCAACGAACAAGAGTCCAATGGCGAAAGCAGCGAGGCGGAATGTGATCCCATGACAGGGATGGCCTGCGAAGTCCTTATGGCGGTCAACCACGAGCGCACCAGCCGGGGACTGGACGCTTTGACGGCCCTGCCAGCCTGTGTGGCCGAGGCTCAGGCGCACGCCGACGATATGGTTGCACGAAACTTTTTTGCCCACGACAGTCCTACGGAAACCACCACACAAAGATTTGCGCGCTTTGGCCTTTCCGGAAGTTACTGGGGAGAAAACATCGCGGCCGGTTATTCCACCGCAGCTCAGGTCATGGCAGGGTGGATGAGTTCCGCCGGTCATCGCAATAACATTCTAAGTTCCAACTTTCGCACCATGGGTGTGGGGATCGCTGCCAACTCACAGGGCATGCTCCACTGGGTTCAGTGTTTTTCTGGTAAGTCCGCGCTTTAATCTGGAGCCAAAAAATCTGGCACTCTTCTTGAAATAGTTTCCTTCTGACATGCACTCTGGTGGCAATCGGGCCCCAGTAAAATTCCGGGGGGAATTATGATGAGACACACTTTGCTGGCAGCTTCCTTCACCTTTATGTCTTTGGCCGCTTCGGCTGCCCAAACGGGATTTGTCGAAACTGCGGGTAATGCCTGCGAGTGGACTCCGGGCCGTTATGAACTGAACGAAGCCGAAGGCCGTGTGCGCATCCCCAACGGACTTTATGTCAAGAAAGAGGAAACCAGCAAGATTGCCCGTGGCAGTTGCACCTTTGCACTGACCTTGAAGGCGGCAGCCGGAAAAAAGATTGTTGTGCGCGACAGTCAGCAATTGATCAGCCTGCGTGCGTATCCGCAGCAGACCCGCGTGAAAGCGGAAGTTGAAATCTTCAAAGCCGGCAGCCAGGGCGCCAAACAGACCCTTGAAATTGTTGCCGCTGAAAAAGCCGAAAAAACAACCCAGTATGTGGGGCAGAAGGACGTGCTGCTTGAAACCGCCTGTGGTGGATCAGACATCCTGCGCGGAAACTTGTCAGCAACTATCATTGGTGAGGGCAAGGGACGCGCTTTTGCGAAAAACGTGACCCTCGACATTCAGGAGGTGGATTGCAATTAAGGATTGCACCACGGACGTGGTGTGATGATTTTTGTGATCTCGTTGGCTCGCATGTACAAGAACTCAGATCCCACGGCCAGGCGCGCACGCTCGCGGCGCTGGGATCTTGGGGACACCGTGCGAATCTGTCCATAGCCCAGACCATCAGTCAGGGCTGTTCCAGTCATTCCTTTTAAACTCCATTTCACGGTCCTGCCAGCAATCGGTGTTACGTCTGACTCTGTCAGGATTGTGGAAATGGTTCCTTCAGAATCACGACACAGCAGTCGAAAATGCAGCACCACAAAGACTTCCTGACGGCAGTTCTGCGAGCGGGAATAACCATAACCGGCGTCACAGGTGTTGAAAGCTCTTTCCGTGTAACCCAGCTCTTCCGGCGCACGATCCAGTCCCAGGAAAGTTTGTAAAGCAACGTAGTCAATGGTTGAAGGTGCGGTAACATCCGGCACGACGGCGCCAGTGGACGGGGATTCTTTCTTGGGTGTAGTGGAGCATCCGGCAAGTGCGGCGACAAGAACAGCCAAAATCCATTTCATAATTTTCCCCTCGAATAGATGTATAACTTAGCCTAGGTTAAATCTGGTAAATTACAAGGTATTCTATTTTGGAGATTCCTCAAATCCGCCTTAACTTAGTTTGATATTTTCGCGGGAGGAATTTTATGTTTAAAGCCCTTAGTAAAGCCCTGGTGCTGACCCTCGTGGGAGCAAGTTCGGTCTATGCACAGCAAGACCCTATAGCCATCATCATTCGTAATGCCAAGGGTGAACAGGTCGGGAATGCGACGCTGACTGATGTGACCAACGGGATGCGCATCCAGATGGAACTGCAGAATCTTCCCCCTGGGGAAAAAGCCTTTCATATTCACGAAAAGGGCCTGTGTACCGCTCCAGATTTCAAATCCGCAGGCGCCCACTTTAATCCGGATAAAAAGAAGCACGGCCACAAAAGCAAAGGCGGCCCGCATGCGGGGGACTTCAATAATATTGTCGTGAAAGAAGACGGGACGGCGTCCGTGGATGTTGTCAATCCGATGCTCACCGTCCGGGCGGGAAAAAACTCTGTGGTCTCCAAAGAGGGGACCGCGATCGTGATTCATGCGAAAGCGGATGATTATAAATCCCAGCCCGCAGGCGAAGCCGGAGACCGGATCGCCTGTGGAGAAATTAAAACTCCGCCGGATACAAAACCTGTGATCAAGTAATTACTTGGCGAAGGCGTAGATCAAACTGCCGCCTTTAAGCATGCCGATGACCTTGTCACGCAGGTGATTTGCCACGGCCGGGCAGCCCCAGCTGCGACCTTGAATAACACTGGATTCCTTCACATAGCTTGCTCCGTGGATCACCACGGCGCGGGCGCGTGCGTTGGAGTTCGTGCTGGAAAGACCATCGAGCTTCAAAGACAAACCGTGTTTGCCGGTATAAGTTTCTGCCGCCAGATAATAGCCCAAAGAACTCGCGTTGGAACCGGATTTGTTGCTGAACTTGTCCGCGTAGCCGTCATGGTTGGCATCAGAGCCTTTACCGTGGGCGGTGTGGATGGCTGTCACTTCACCAGTGGACATATTAATAATAAAGAAACGGGCCTGAGTGGAACGTTTGCCGAAATCGATCAGGGACATGTATTTTTTGTTTTTGATGCGGGACTGGTTTTTGTCGAAGTATACAACCGCTTCGGCCAGCGCTTTTGAGTTGATCAGTCTTTTCGGATCCAGATGATCATAGTTTTTCAGAATCGCTTCGCTTTCAAGCACAGTGGTGGTGTCTTCGTTTGATGCCGTATCATTTTCTGCGGCAGTGGATTTGTCGACGGGTTCTGTTTCGGGAATTGTCTGCTCCATTTCGGTGTCGTCCGGAAGGACTTCGGCGGAGCTGTAGTCTTGGCCCGCACAAGCGGTCATGGAAAGGAAAGCGGCCAATACCAGGGACTTTTTAGAGATCAAATTCATCGTTCCTCCGTGAAAGATGCTGTGTGTTCTTCGACAGATGCTAGCTGACACGGGGTGTTCGTCGGAAAAATTGTTACCGAGACATAATTTTTAGGACCTTGTGCGTGGGCGAATCTGGAATGGATTCAGATTTTTCAATTCCTTCGTTCAGTGAACAAACGCCAGTGAGATTGCAAAGTCCTGCCGGGGCTTAAGATGCAGTAAGGGAGCGGGTTTGCGGTTTTTTTATTTTTTTGAAGGAGTAGTATTGAAGTATGAACTCTGGATGAATGAAGTTAGAAATAACCGAAGCATCAAAGAGTCCAAAGAGGACCGTGAATAGGATCAATTGAATTGATCCCTCACTAAAAGGAGCTCAAACAATATAATTGTTTCTTGGATGAAAAAAATAGAGTGTGCTTTTGAGTGACTCTGATTCGATTCAAATAAGAACAATTCGTTTTTCTCCAGATCCTCTGTGCCCATGTGTTTTACACGTGGGCATTATTTTTTTTAAAGCCTGCCTTTACAATGAACTCCAGCATCACAAAGGAGTTCTTATGCATATCTGCGGTTGGTTTGAAATCCCGGTCAAAGACATGAGCCGTGCCATGAAGTTCTATGAGCAGTCTTTCGATGTTTCCTTTACTTTGAGCGAAATGGGCCCCGTCAAAATGGCGATGTTTCCCATGAAGGAAAAAGAGCCGGGTGCCACCGGGGCGCTGGTGCAGGGCTCTGACTACAAGCCGTCGCATGATGGCTGTTTGCTTTACTTCAGTGTGAACAGCATTGAAGACAGTCTTAAAAAGATCAAAGACAAAGGCGGGAAGACGCTGACGGATAAAAAGAGCATTGGCCAGTACGGCTTTATTGCCACTTTCGAGGACACGGAAGGCAATAAAGTGGCTTTGCACGCCAAAAACTAGCTTATTGAAAGCCAAGTAAGACTGGCTTTTATGACCCTTGCAAAGGGGGAGGGGCTTCAGGTAGAAGTCCCCTTATGAAAAAACTTTTGATTTCCGTTGTTGTTCTTTTTTCGTCCCTGCATGCCGGGGCTTCTGTCGCCAAACTTGTGTGCGTGCCGGGATATGAACCGATGCGCGCTGACGCTGTGATTGAGGTCATCTTCAACCGCACTATTGATCCGCTAAAACCTGTTGTTGGTGCTTACAATCTTGGGGCGGCTTTGAAGTTTCACGACAAGATCACCGGCCAGACTTACACGCGTTCTGATGTTGTCCTTGTTCCAGCAGCATCCATGGATGATGTGAATCTGCGCGGCGGGGCCGCGGGCATGGTGCACATCCGTGTCAGCCCGGTTTTGAAAAACGGCGCCTTCATGGGGCGTTACAAGGGTGATCTTTTCATCAACGATCTGGATTCCCGCCATTACTACAACCTGACCGGCACCTCTCAAGAGCCGGGAATTGTTTGCGAAGCCCGTTAAAAGGTCCTTGCAAGCGTCCTGTTCCGGGACTGTTCCATTCTGCCTCCATAGTCCTTTTCTATTCTTGAAAAGGACGAGGAGGTCCTTATGTTTAAAACTCTGCAAAAACAATTGATCGCGACCCTGATGTTGGTGACGGTGACTTCAGCGCACACAAGTTGGGCTCAGGAAAAGTCCCACGAAGCCCTGAAAGAGGCGTTCCGTGCCTGCCATGAAGAGCTTGGCATTGCCCAGCCCGAGCCGGGGCAAAGACCTCAGGCCCCCGATGATGAAACCCGCTCAAAAATTGATGCCTGTCTGCAAGAGAAAGGCTTTGAAGCTCCGCCTAAGTTTGGCCGCGGCGGTGGTCCGGGCAAGGGACGTCCTGAACGTTCTGCTTCCAGTGGTGTGCAATAGTCAGAATGAGACTGTGAAGGGATTCTTGGATTTTAGGCGGTTAAACTGAAGTCCAAGAGTCCACGTGAACTTTTTGGGAGGGCTTGTGAAAACACTGGATAGATGCTCACTGCAGGTGGGCCAGGAACTGGTGATCAGGGAATCTGAGAGAGGCGATGATCTGCATCGCGGGGATCGCTTAAGAGTGGTCGGATTTGAAATGTTGTCGGAAACAGTCAGCCGGAACTTTCGGATGGGAAGTTCCTTTTACTGGCAGGGGGAGGCGGTCTTCACACGCCTTTACGTGGCGGAATTGAATGGTGACATCTTTCTGGTATGGCCGGAGGAAACTTCCAACGGCCACTTCGATGTCCAGTTTCTGCGTTAGTTGCCGCAGACTTCGTCCAGGGTGACCTGGTATTTTTCCGGATTAAAGACACGGCCCAATTTGCCTTTGATGCCGCCTGAACCGCGGCGTTCAATTTCACAGTCTTCCACTTTCGCGAACTGCTCTGAAATCATGATACGGTGAAGGCTGATACGCAAAGTGTTCAGGGCCGTCTGGGCTTTGATTTTGTTGGTCACGGAATTGGTCAGGCCGTTAGAAGCCTCCAGCACGTGCAGCAAGTCTGTCATGCCCAGTTTATAGCGCAGAACTTCAGCGTCATACACTTTCACCAGATTTGCGTGCGCCAGGGCCGCGGCATTGTACTGTTTCTGCGCTTCCATCAGGGAACCCAAAGTCACTTCAATCAGGTTCGCCTGTTCCAACTGCAGTTCTTTTTTGCGCAGTTTCAGTTGTTCGATATTCAGGTTGCTGATTTTCAAATTTGGGAAATATGCAAAGCCAAAGTTCACAGAGCCAGAGTGTTCAAGGCTTCCCATGGCGCCGTTCATGCGGGAGGCGCCCAGGGAATGTCCACCGAGGAAGCTGAAAGCCTTGCTCCACTTGTTGTATTGAGCAGAAGTGATCATGGCTGCCATCTGACGGCTTTCCGGGGAGTTTTCGTGCACCTGGGTCAGCAATGATTGCGGGGACCAGTTTTCAACCGGTGAAACCGCAACCGCGGCGTCCTCGAAAACGATTTCGGTCGTCAAAGACAGGCCCAGCAATTCACGAATAGCGGCTTTTTCCTGAAGTACCAGTTCATCCACCTGGGACAACTGAACCAGCGCCATCTGTGTTTGTGCCTGGGCTTGCAGGTATTCCTCTTCGCGGATCATGCCCAACTGAGCAGGCAGGCGCAGTTGTTCCTCGATCGCTTTCAGATTTTCGTATTGCAGGGCCAGGATACCACGCAGTTCGATATCACCCAGGATCGTCATGTAGATGGAGTACGCAGAAGAATACCCATTCAACTGGGCGATGTAGTGGGACATGCCCTGCGCCTTAAGCAAGTAGGTGTTTTCTTTCAGATCCATCCAGTTGGACGGCATCAGGAACGGCAACAGGAAGGAAACTGTGTTCAGCGCAAAGGAAGGTCCACTGGAAATAGCGCCACCCAGATTCACGGAAGGCAGCAGGTTGCCACGGGCCACATTCACGCGCTCTTTGGCCTGATGAACGTTGTTCAGGGAAATCGCAATACCCACATTGCGGTCAAGGAACATGCGGCGAAGAGTGTCGGGATTGATTCTTACTGTCGCGCTGTTTTGAGGCGTCGTTTTTGGCGCGGCAAAGGCCGTTGAAGTCGTGACAAAGACGGCAAGCAGGAGTGCTGCAAATACTTTCATGAATCCCTCCGAAATAAACCCTGAAAGATGTATTTGGACGGCTAATCCTTGTCAAACGGAGTGTTATTCGGGCTCCGAAATACGGTGCTGGATCATCTTGATATGGTTTTCTTGAGAAATTTTAATGCTGCGCTTCTTGTGTTACCATGTAAAAAATTAAAGAAGCCGATTTCTAGGAGTTGTACGTTGGAAGATCAGAAGTCGTTTCAGTATAGTTTCAACCAGAAAAACAAAATGCTGGTGGTGAGTTTCTCGGGCGAGATCAACACCCCGGTGTTGCCGGCCCTGGAGGCCTGCCGTCAGGAACTTCTCGCCAAGCGCGAGGTCAGTTGTGTGGTGCTGTATTTTCAGGATGTGGATTCCATCAGTGCCGACGCCATACCGTGGCTGGCCCAGGTGCAAAGGGAGATCCGTCTGAAGCCGGCGGAAATCCGCCTGTGTTCTCTGCGCGAAAATCTGCGCGAACGACTGGTGCGTATGGGAGTCATCCGGGGGTTGGAAGTTGCAGATGACTTAAAGTCCGCTCTTTTGTCCTTCAGCCGCGTGGGTTGATGTGCTAAGTTGGCGGCATGAACAACTACAGTTTTAAAAAATACCAACCTCTAAGTCTGCGCGTCTGGCACTGGCTGAATGCCCTGGCAATTTTGGGACTGCTGGGAACAGCTTTTTTGCGTAAAACCTTTTTAAGCTGGCGCACCAATTCCGCGCTGATCGAAAACAAACTTCAGGAAGCCGGAACCACGATCACTCCAGAGCTGGCCAAGGATATTGCAGTCAGTATTCGGACTCCCATGTGGGACTGGCACTATGTGCTGGGCTTCACGTTAGGGGGCTTGCTGCTGGTGCGGGTTCTGGTGGGGATCTTTGCCGTTAAAAAATGCCCGGCCACGCATGCGGCTCAAAGCGCCTGGAATCTGCGCAAGGTTCCCGCAGGACAGAAAGCCAATGCCGTTCATTATACACTCGTTAAAACCGGTTACGCTCTGTTTTATCTGGTCACGGTCTTTATGGTGGCTTCCGGTCTTTTGCTCTATTTCAAAACCGAGCTGGGGATCAGTAAAGAAGCCCTGAATCCCGTCAAAGAAATTCATGAACTGATGATGTGGTTCTTTGTCGCATTTGTTGTTGGGCATATTGTGGGAATTGTTGTCGCGGAAAATCGCCACGATCAAGGGTTGGTTTCGGACATGATTCACGGAGGCCGCAAGGAATAGTGCGGGCCTTTAAGGTGCGGGTTGCAAACACTTAAGATTTCGCGGCCGCACCGCGATTGCCTTGTTGTTCAGTGCCTGATCTGATCGGTGCATGAGCACTAAAAACTTTGTCGATGTCCTGAAAGATCACTACAAAGAAAAACGCGCCAATGACCGTCATTTTTCCCAGAGGGCCTATGCCCGCTATATCGGGATTGATGACTCCCGCCTGTCCAAAATTCTGCTCGGCAAGCGACCGATCCATCCTGAACTGGTGGAAGCCATCGGGCGCAAGATTCAGCTGAGTGATCAGGCCATTGAAAATTTCAAAAAAGCAGAATTGAAGAAATACCGGCGTCACACCCGCCGGGCGAAAAACAACGTCGTCAGGCTGCAGAAGATTCCTTTGGAGACCTTTAAAATCATCTCCGATCCCCGGCACTATCACATACTGGAACTGCTGAAGCTGAAAAGCTTTCAGCCGGACGTTCAGTGGGTGGCTCTGGTGATGGGGATATCCTCTGATCAGGCACAGGAATGTGTGGACCGACTGCAGGCGGTGGGATTGTTGCGTATCGAAAGTGATGGCACATGGGTCGACACTTCCGAGGGATTCACGACGGACATCTTAAGTGATGTGGCTGCGACAGAAGCCCATCGCCGTTTTCAGAAAGCGGTGCTGCTTCGTTCTGTGCAGGCGCTGCAGGATCTGTCGCTGGGGCACCGGGATCAGTCCTCCATTGTGGTGGCCACGGATTCCCGCAAACTGCACGAGGCCAAACAGATGATCAAGGCGTTTCGGCGCAAGCTGGGGCTTTTTCTTTCTGAAAGCGAAACCAAAGATCAGGTGTTTCAGCTCAGTTTGTCGTTGTATCCACTGAACAAGGAGGAGTAGTGAAGGCACTGATGATGCTTGTCATTTCTTTGACGCTGTTAAGTGGTTCTGCTCAGGCCTATCGCGAAAGCAATGGTGGCAAGGGTGTGCTGACGGACCGGGGAGTGGTGTTGCTGGATCTTTTTGAAGCGGGCGTTGAGCTTCCTTTCTTTGGCGGATCTTATTCTGAAAAAACCTACTGGGACCTGCGCGTAAATCTTCCCAGCGACTTTCCGGTGGGGCTGATCGCGCAGAAAATGGCGGACATCGCGCGGTTTTCTCCGGAGCTGCATTTGCTGCTGATGATGTCTTTGAATGATTTACGCTGGGAGTTCACCCGCAGTGAACTTGAACTGACGACGGATTTGGAAAAGCTTCCTGCGGTGGATCCCGCAAAACTGGTTCAATTGGCCGTGCGAAAAAAGAATCAGATTTTCATTCATCGCCCCCTGTGGAATATCCTGTCGCTCGATCAGCAGGCGGCGCTGACGGTGCATGAAATGCTTTATCATCACTTTGATGCGCGGTCGGTGAGCAGGGTCAGTTTGCCAGTGCGAGAGTTTGTCGGGGTGTTGTTTTCGGATCGTTCCTACAGCCAACTGATACAGGATCGTGAGTTCCAGCATCAGTGGCGTAAGATTTTGTTATTTACAGATTGAAAGTTCACTGACGATTTTTTTGGTCCACTTGTGTTTTTGTTTGCGGCCTTGGGGTCTTAGAACCTCCCAGTGGGAGGAACGACTGAGCAATTCGCCTTTGGCAGCAAACTGCATATCCAGCAAATGCAAGCCGCATTTCAGAGAGCTTTCCGGCTTTTCGCCGTCACCGTTTTTGCAGCCGATTTCGGGGCCGTGTCCATGTCGTCCTTCACTTTC
Source organism: Bdellovibrio sp. BIS2 (assembly GCF_055398295.1). Lineage (NCBI taxonomy): Bacteria > Pseudomonadati > Bdellovibrionota > Bdellovibrionia > Bdellovibrionales > Pseudobdellovibrionaceae > Bdellovibrio > Bdellovibrio sp. BIS2. The sequence continues at coordinate 1,336,784 of NZ_AP035879.1, forward strand.
ATAAGAGGCTTCTTTACCACGATGAAGCTGTAAGATGCCCACGGCGGTTCCATTGGGACCCTTGGCCGTGTGCGGGCCAGCTCCGCAGGTGCTTTCACCCAGGACCATGACATTCATAATGGCGACAAAGACCACCTTCTTTTCTTCCGGTCCCAACTGGGGATAGGCCGGGCAAAGGCTGACAAGATCCGGTGTGCCGTCAAAGAGGTTCGGATACTCGCGCTCATTCAGGATGTTTAGAATATGCCGGCCCCAGGGTCCGTAGCCTGTATTGGTGACCATGCTGCTGCAGACTTCTGCGACCTTGCGGTCCTTCTGTTTGTTGTAGTTGTATTTGTAAATGTCTTTATAGGATTGATCACCACCCACCGCCGAACGAAGGGCGCGGATCTGATCCACGGACTTGTCGCCACGGTCTTCGCAACCCAGGCAAATGCCCCGGGCTCCGTCAGAGCGGTGCACTTTGCGGGTTTCCGCAAATGTCGGCAGTCCCAGCGCAAATATGATTAGTGCCGTTAAGAATTGTCTCATAATGTCTCCGAAACATTGCAAAGCAAGCATGATGCCGGAGTCTTAAAACGAAAAGAGCAGACTCTTAGAGTCTGCTCTTGTTCAGAATCATCACACTGTCGTGACAATTCTGCGCTGTCTCACTATGAGACGGATGAATTAATCGCGGTACTGGCGTTTCGGAGCGCGGAAGCGCTTGATGCCTGGATGGTCACCACGACGCTCAGGACGGTCGTTTTCAGCGCGTTGTGGGCGCTCAGAGCGCTCGCTGCGTTCAGCGCGGGCCGGACGGCTGTCGCTGTTGGCGGAAGCGCGGAAGGAACGTTCGGAACGCTCTGCGCGTTCAGCACGTTCGCTGCGCTCAGGACGTTCTGTGCGTTCAGCTCTTTCCGGACGGTCGCGGAAAGCCGGTCTTTCGGTTCTTTCAGCACGCTGTTCGCCACCGCTGAATTCAGCGCGAGCACCTTCAGAGCGGAAACCGCGCGCAGGGGCGCTGGCACCACGGCCGGCACCGAATGGACGGCGGGCACGGTAATCATCACGGTCATCGCGACGATCGGCGCCACGGGCACCACGGGTGAAGCGGTTGTCGTTTGGATCGCGTGGCAGAAGCTCACGCGGAACACGGTCGCCCATGTAATCCAGCATCAGATCTTTCTTCACGAACACGTTCGGGAAGTAAGCTGCGATGAATCGAGCCAGAAGCTCTTCTTTGGAAAGATCCTTGAAGTTGATGTCTTCAGCCTGGATCAGATCCTGGATCAGGTCCATCGCCAGTTGCAATGGGACTGATTCGGAGTCCATGGTGCTGACTTTATCCATAACGTCTTTGATTTTAAGGCCAGCCACTTCATCAGCAGATGGGACCACACCTTTGGTCAAAACTGCTTTCGTGTTTTGCATCACACGGCGAAGAAGGGTCAATTGTTCCGGGTTCACCAAAGTGATCGCGGTGCCTTTTTGACCGTTACGACCGGTACGGCCGATACGGTGAACATAGGATTCAGTATCCCAAGGCAAAGAATGATTCACCACGTGAGTCAGATCTTTGATATCCAGACCACGGGCCGCAACGTCGGTCGCCACGATGACTTTCACCTGACGCTGTTTGAACTTCTTCAAAGTCGCTTCACGTTCCTGCTGGGATTTGTCACCGTGCAGAGAGTCTGCCGGGAATCCACGCTGAGTCAGAATGTCAGCAAGCTCTGCGACTTCCATTTTTGTCTGGCAGAAGATGATGCCATAGAATTCCGGAGCGGTTTGCAACAGACGGGCAATCACTTCGGTTTTGTAGGAGTTCTTAACTGTGTAGTAGATCTGCTCAATAGTGTCAGCCGTGCCGCCCACTTTGTTCACAGAGACAGTTTCAGGATTTTCAAGGTAAGTGGAAGTCAAACGACGAACTTCCGAAGACATGGTTGCAGAGAACAACCATGTACGGCAAGCCGCGCGAACAGAGTCTGAATCTTCCGGCTGAGTTGCAGAAAGGATTGTTTCCAGAGCTTCTTTAAAGCCCATGGAAAGCATTTCGTCAGCTTCATCCAGAACGACAGTTTTCACGCTCTGAAGTTTGATCATTTTCTGTTCAAGGAAGTCAACCAGACGGCCCGGAGTTGCCACCACGATGTGTGCGCCACGTTTAACGCCGTCGATTTGTGTGCGGTAAGAAGCGCCACCGTAGATTGTAACTACGCGAACGCCTTTTTTCTTACCCAGCAAAGTCAGTTGTTCTGCCACTTGCAGAGCCAGCTCACGCGTTGGGCTCAGGACAAGAGCCTGAGTGTCTTTGGTGGTGCTGTCGATATTTTCAATCAGCGGAATCCCGAAGGCAGCGGTTTTACCGGTACCCGTGGAAGCCAGACCGATAAAGTCATTGGCACCAGCCAGCAGAATCGGCAAAGCCTGACGCTGGATCGGAGTTGGAGTGGTGAAGCCCATGTCTGCCATCGCAGCCATCACAGGTGCACTCAGTCCAAAGTTTTCAAAATTGTCTACGGTTGTTAACGGAGTCATTAGAGACCTTTCAGGTATTGGAAGTGGTCTCAAATAAAAAACACCATATGTGCATTGATACCGCACTGCTTGCGGCAGATCCAAGCCCACTTCAAAAAGATGCGCCAAGATAGTCGATCTTGGCGCGAAAAGCTTTATATATTTTTAATATTTCCCAGAATAATGAACTATTTGCACAACGGAAGGGACTTCACGATAGCGGCGATGTTATTGATTTGTTGGTACTTTCCGCCGGATTTGATCACGGCCCAATACACCCCTGAACTTACGACAATACGACCTTTGCTCTTGATCTGGCCGGCCATAATGCCAACTCCGCAGTGCAGGTTGATATAGGGATCCAGGATGGTCTTCTTGGGGTCGGTGGGCGCCAGGTTCTTATCCTTTTGCCAGTCAAACTTGCAGTAGCGGGCCCACTGGACATCCTGATAGGACAGTTGCAGAAGCCCTTCAGAGTAGACCTTCCCGCCGGTCACAGGGTCTGTGCCCATAGTGGTTTCGTGCATGCGTGAAACGGGACTGTAGGCGCTCTCATATTTTGCGATGGCGACAAAAAGCTGGGCCCAGGCATTGGCCCGCTGGTTGTTGTCCAGGGTGTTGTATTTCGGGCAGAAGGTGGTGATATCGTCAGCGCCAGGAAGCAGGCTGCTCCATTCGTTCAAAATCAGCTCTTGCAGATATTTGGACCATTCGGTGCGTTCGGGGTACTTGGTGCTTTCCCAGGCCAGGGCCTGCATTTTATAGCCGGGTTCCGGTTCTGGGGTCGGCGTTGGCGTGGGTGTCACGCCCGTATCGGTATCATCACCGGGATCGGTGCTGCCGGGATCTGTGACCCCTGCACTTTGGTTGGAATCATCCAGACTGGTGACTGGAAATTGGCTGGAATTTGCACAACCTGTGAACAGAACAACGAGTGAAATCAAGGCGGCAGCGATTGTATTGTTTTTAACTGCAGTGTGGTTCTTTGTTGCGATCATGTGTAACCCCCGCAGCTCTACCAGAGCAACGTCGGGACCATGTGAGGCGGGTCTATATTTGGCGAAGTGCTTGATATCTCTTAAGGATTTGGACCAGAAAAATCGCGAATTTATGATTTTTTGTGTACACTCTGAGAGGTGCTAAAAAAGAAGGCAGATTTTCCCGAAATTTTTTGAAGCCTTCAGAGGCAAAAAAAGTTATACGAAGGACCTATGATTCATTTATCGAACATCACCAAGCAGCAGGGTAACAAAGTCCTCTATCGCAACGGATCTTTCCAGATCAATGCCGGAGAGAAAATTGGTCTGGTCGGCCCCAACGGCGCCGGTAAAACCACCATCTTCCGCATCATCATGGGCGAAGAGGGCATCGACGGCGGCACTATTTCCAAATCGGATCGTACTGTGATCGGTTACTTCTCCCAGAACATCGAAGAGATGAAAGGGAAGTCCGCTCTTGAGGAAGTAAAGTCCGCTGTTGGCAACATCGGCGACATGCAGGCGCGCATGCAGGAATGTGAAGCCAAGCTTGCTGATCCGGATCTGGATCCGGATGAAATGATGAAGATTCTTGAAGTCTACGGCGAACTGCAGGGCGAATTTGAACGCCTGGGTGGTTATGACCTTGAATCCCGTGCCGCTGAAATCCTGACCGGTCTTGGTATCGGCCCGGACGATTATCACCGTCCTTGCGAAAGTTTCTCAGGCGGTTGGAAAATGCGTATCGCTTTGGCAAAAATCCTGGCGCTGAATCCGGAAGTTTTGTTGATGGATGAGCCGACGAATCACCTGGACGTTGAATCCATCGTGTGGCTGGAAGAGTGGCTGGTGAACTTCAAGGGCGCGATTCTGATGACAAGCCACGATCGTGACTTCATGAACCGTCTGGTGGGCAAGATCGTTGAGATCGCCAACAAAACCATCACGGTCTATGGTGGCAACTATGACTTCTATGAAAAAGAACGCGACATCCGCAAAGAACAGCTTATTGCCGCAGCCAAACGTCAAGAGGACATGCTGGCGAAGGAAGAAGAGTTCATTGCCAGATTTGCGGCGCGTGCTTCCCACGCAGCGCAAGTTCAGTCCCGCGTGAAGAAACTTGAAAAGATCGACCGTATTGAAATCCCGGACGAAGAAGCTGAAATCAAATTTGAATGGCCGGTGCCTGCCCGTGGTGGGGACGAGGTGGTGAAGCTGGAAGGCCTTTCCAAGATCTGGACACGTGATGACGGCAAGGAAAAGCTGGTCTTCTCGGGGGCTAATGCTTTGGTGAAACGTCTGGACCGTATTGCGGTTGTGGGTGTGAACGGTGCGGGTAAATCCACACTGCTTAAAATCATTGCCGGTCATGCCGAAGCCACTGAAGGCAAAATGACTTTGGGGGCTTCCATCACTCTGGGGTATTTCTCCCAAAATTCTTTGGACGTTCTGGATCCAAAGATGACAATCGTGGATGAGGTTCATTCGCGCATTCCGAATGCGGGTATGGGCACGGTGCGAAGTCTTTTGGGTGCTTTCAAATTCTCGGGCGAAGAGGCTGAGAAAAAGATCTCGATCCTGTCGGGTGGTGAAAAGTCCCGCGTGGTTCTGGCCTGCATCCTGGCGCAGCCGGTGAATTTGCTGATTCTGGATGAGCCGACGAATCACCTGGATATCAAATCCCGCGAGTTGCTGCTGGATGCGATCAAGAACTTCCCGGGCACTGTGATGATCGTATCGCACGACCGTCACTTCCTGCGCGAAGTGACCACCAGAGTCTTCGAAGTCGACAAGAATCAGATTCGCATCTATGACGGCGACTACGAGTACTATCAGCACAAAAAACAACAAGAGCAGATGGCTTAATGGCCGGCAAAACCCTGGATCTGAAAAGTTTCAAAATTCCGCTGGGAAAACTTTCCCCGCTTGAAACTTTTCGCACTCGCCAGGGGGATGTCCTTTCTTACCGTATTTACCCCGCTTGGTCGGACAACCTGATTGTTCTGTATCACGGGGTGGGGAGCGACAGCCGGTACATGTGTGTCCTGGCCACAGCCATGGCCCAGGCCGGGCTTGGCACTGTGGTGACCCCGGATCTGCGCGGTCATGGCGCCAGTCTGAACGCGGCCGATCCGCATTCACAGCATCAATTCGAAATCGATCTTGAAGAATTAATCATTCATATCAAAATGACTCGCGCGGTTTCTCGCGTGATATTGGCCGGTCACTCGTTGGGTGGCGGTTTTGTGTTGCGTGTGGCGGTGTCGGACATTCGCAGGCAGTTCGCCCAATTTCTGGCGATCTCTCCGTATCTGCCGCCCGGTTTGCATGTTTTCCACGACGATTTCGGCGGATGGATTTCACCGGACGGCAATGGTGGTTTTAAGGTCAACTTGCCTGTTGAATTCATCAGTGGTCAGGAAAAGGTGACTTACAGTGCGGCCTATCTGGCAGCAGTGACTCCGTCAGATAAGATCATGGCTGATATTCAGAAGCTTCATCCACCGGTTCACGTGGTCGTGGGTGAACAGGATGAACTCATCATCCCGCAGCGGCAGGAGCAGCTCTTCACCGAAGCGGGAGCGAACATCCGTGTGGTGCAGGGTCTGAATCATCTCACGATTGTCTCGAAACCGGATGTCTGGTTGTCGCAAATTTCACTTTGAGCCGCAAGCATTACGAATTATCCCCCAGGTGGGGAATTTACTCTAAACCCCTTTAGCTCTATTAAAGTCCTGCCGAAAAGTTATACGAAATAACCAAAATAATTGAACGTAGGTGGTGGTTATGAATACGGAGCTTGGCGCATTTGCGCTCAGGCAGGTGCTTGCCTCGACAGCAGTGTTGGGCCCGATCCTGATCTTGATCGGCCTTTGTTACTTCCTCTTTAACCAAAGCAGAAGAAGTGTGACCTTGTATATAGGCACGGGATTAATTTTGACCGTCATCGGAGTCGCCTGTCTGTACTCCGAACTCCAAAGCGAAGACTCGCGGGCCCACAACGATGCGGCCATCGAACAGGTCGAAGTCATCGCAGAGGAAGCTGTTCGGAAGTAGTTCCTTTTACTTCCTTCCTAGCGCGGGGGATTTGGCGGCTTGTTGCCGCAGCCTTGGCGCTACGGGGGACGCCATCCGGGCTCAATTGTCGTTCGTCCCCTTCGGGGCCGAATGCGCGCCATCCAGGCGCCGACAAAGCCCCCTTCGGCCAAGCCTGCGGCAACAAGCCGCCAAATCTGCGTTGAATAAAGCAAAAGAAACCACTTCCGAACATCCCATCACAAAGACGTCGGTTCTATGTCACATCGTCGTGCACCTGCGCTCAAAAACAAAGCACATCGAATTTCTACCGTACTGGCACTTATTGTCGCGTGCCTGCGCAGTTAAGAACACATTGATAGTTATTAGTTATTTTCGACTGGAACAATTTGGATGGGGACTTGAGGGAGCCCGACGCAGCGGTCTTTGCCGGCGCCTGGATGGCGCGAACTCGGCCCCGAAGGGGACGAGCGGCAATTGAGCCCGGATGGCGTACCGCGGAGGCGGGATCCCTCAAGACCCCATCCAAACCCCGCGCCACCCGGCAACGAACAAACCCACAATCAGTGAGTTTTAATTTCTGTCCAAGAGTCTTCGAAGAGTTTGTTTTTTTCGCCTTGGTCTTGGATTCGTTCCAGTTTTTTAAGAGTGGCTTCGTCCGGGAATAAGGCGCGGTTGTTTTGCATTTCTTTTGTCAGCGAGGCTTTGGTGTTTTTTAGAACGGGGCCGCCAAGGATTGTCTTTACGCGGTTGATTTCGGCTTGTTCACTTAGCAGGAAGTTGATCAGCTTGTGGGCGGCCTCCGGGTGTTTGGCGCCTTTGATGATGACCAGGTTGTCGATGGCGAATGTTCCACCTTCTTCCGGGATGATGTATTCGATTTTTCCTGGGGACTTGTCGGCGGCCTGAAGGGCGTCAGAGGAATAGGTCTGAGCGGCAGCGACTTCCTTGTTGTTCAGGATGTCGATGGTGTCAGAGGCAAACATCTTTACGTTCTTCTTTGCTTTTAACAAAGTGTCTTTGGCTTTTTTTATTTCTTCCGGGTTGGTGCTGTTCACGCTGAAGCCGTTCATTTTCAGTGCGGCGCCCAGGGTTTCGCGCACGTCATCCAAAAGGGCGAACTTGCCTTTCAGTTGCGGATTTTCCAGAAGGTCTTTCCAGCTTTTGATCGGGCCTTTGTAAAGATCACGGTTCACTGCGATGCCTGCTGTCGTCCAGATGTAGGGCAGCGAGAACTTGTTTTCCGGGTCGTAGTTCTGCTTCAGGAACTGAGGATCAATCAGGGTTTTGCTTGAAATCTGGTCCGGCTTCAGTGCTTCCAGCAGATTCATCTTGGACATGACTTCGACCATATAGTCCGAAGGCACGGCCACGTCGATGCCGGACGATCCCATTTGCACTTTGGCCAGCAATTCTTCATTCGAGGAATAGTTGGAAATGTTGATCTTGATGCCGGTTTCTTTCTCAAACTGCGCCTGCAATTCCGGGGAGATATAGTTGCCCCAGATAGACAGGTTCACTTCTTTGGCTTCAGAAACTTCAGCAGACTTCTTTGTACATCCCGCCAGCAGCCCACAAAGAACCAGGCCGGCCATCAATATTCTCGACATTTTTTTATTTCCTTCTTATTGTTAGAAGCATGTTGGAACTTCTGAATATCGGCAAGAGTTTTTCCAGTCAAACGGCTCTGAAGGGAGTCAATCTTTCCATTGGGGAAGGGGAGTTTTTTTCCCTCTTGGGGCCCAGTGGATGTGGAAAGACAACACTTCTTCGCATCATTGCCGGTCTTGAAAGCGCCACTTCAGGGCAGATTCTGCTGGATGGTCAGCGCGTGGATCATCTGCCTGCGCAAAAACGTCCCTTTAACATGGTCTTTCAGCGCTATGCTCTTTTCCCGCACATGAGCGTGGGGGAAAACATTGCCTATGGTCTGCGCCTGAAAGGTTTGGGTAAAGATCAGATCGAGGCCAAGGTTGCTGAAGTGCTGGCCTTGGTGGACATGGGCGAGTTCCGGGACCGCAAGCCTGAAACATTGTCCGGCGGGCAGTCCCAACGTGTGGCCGTGGCGCGCGCCCTGGTGAACGAACCCCGCGTGCTTTTGCTGGACGAGCCTTTGTCGGCGCTGGATTACCGCATGCGTGAACACATGCAAAAGGAGCTGCGTGCCTTGCAGCAAAAACTGGGGCTGACCTTTATCTGTGTGACTCATGATCAGGAAGAGGCTTTGGCCCTTTCAGACCGTATCGGCATCATGAGCCGGGGAGTTTTGGAGCAAGTCAGTTCTCCGCGCGAGATTTACGAAAATCCGGAAACCATCTTTGCTTCTCAGTTTGTGGAATCCACCAGTCTGCTGCGGGGCGAGCTTGTCGAGGTCAGTGAGGACCTGGCCACCATTCGTCTGGGCGATGGCAGTCTTATCAAAGGTAAAATCAACGTGCCGCCGGATCAGATCCGTCTGGGGATGAGCATCGAAGCCTACGTTCGTCGCGCCATGGTCTTTGGCGAGCGTGAAAAGTGAAATTAAGAGATCTGTTCCTTCTGCCGGTGGGTTTGTGGTTTGTGGTCTTTGTGCTGCTGCCGCTGATTATTGTCGGGGTGGTGAGTTTTGCAACCCGCGGAACCTATGGTGGCGTCGAATGGTCATGGACCATGGCCAACTATGTGCGGGCTTTTTCGCCGACTTACCTGGGGATTTTTGCCGAGAGTTTCAAGCTGGCTCTGGTTACGACGGGGTTTTGCCTGGTGTTGGGAGTTCTTGTGTCCTGGGCCATGGCGACCTCTTCCACGCGTTTGCGCCAGCTTTATCTGATGGCCATCGTTCTGCCATTTCTGACCAATCTGGTGATTCGTATTTACGCCATCCGACTTTTTGTCGGGGCCGAGGGGCCGCTTCAGGCCGGGCTGACGTTCTTGGGAATTCCCTTTGATGCGTTTGCCTTGACCCAGAACAAGTGGCTGGTGCTTTACGGAATGATCACAACTTATCTGCCATTTATGGTTTTGCCGCTGTATGGGGCATTTGAAAAATTTGATTTTTCTTTGGTGGAGGCCGCTCAGGATCTGGGGGCAGATGTCTGGAAAATTCTTTTCACGGTGATTTTGCCGAATCTGAAAAAAGCCCTGTGGGCGGGGTCCTTGCTGGTGTTTATTCCTTCATTGGGTGAATACGTGATTCCCGATCTTTTGGGCGGCGCCAAGAACATGCTTTATGGAAACCTGATCACCGAGCAGTTTTTGAAAGCCCGTGACTGGCCTTTCGGGGCGGCCTTGTCTGTGCTGATGATGGTGCTTTTGCTGGTGTTGGCGTTGGTATTCAGAATGTGGGAGGCGCGCCGTGCCCGCAACTGAACGAAGCCGTCCTCAGGCGCCCCCATTGGCGAAGATTGTTTTGTGGGTGACGCTGCTTTTGCTGCACACACCGATTCTGGTTATGATTCTGGGGGCGTTGATTGAAAAGACGCCGGATTCCTGGAGCTGGACCCTGCGCTGGTTTGCTGAAGTCGTGAATGATCAGGCTTTGATGGATGCCTTGAAAAACAGTGTGTTTGTCGGCGTGATTGCAAGTCTTCTTTCGACTGTGATTGGCACCAGTGCGGCGGTGGGATTGTACCGCTCTGCCGGAGGCTGGCGCTGGGCTGTCGAGGGGCTGTCCGTGGTTTCTCTGGTGTTTCCAGAGATTGTTTTTGCGCTGTCGCTTTTGTCGTTGTTCTTTATTTTGCAGTTTGAGCTGGGGCTGACAACCGTCGTGATTGCCCATGTCAGCTTCAGTATTTCCTATGTGATGATGACTGTCGGGGCAAGGCTTGCAACGCTGGATCGCAGCCTTGAGGATGCCGCCCGTGATCTTGGCGCCACCGAATGGCAGACCTATCGTTCGGTGGTGTTGCCGCTGTTGGTGCCGTCGATCATCGGTGGCGGGGCTTTAAGTTTCTTGCTGTCCTTTGACGATTTTCTGATCACCTATTTCGTGAACGGTGTGGGGCAGGATACGCTGCCGGTCAAGCTTTACACGGCGATGAAGCTGGGGGTCAGCCCCAAGCTGAATGCGCTTTCAAGTCTGATGTTTGTTATGACTTTGCTGGCGCTGATTTTCTTCTTCCGTTCTTCCGCGTTCCGTGTTTTCTTTGAAGCGCGGGGGAAGCATGAATCCAAATCAGAAAAAGAAAATCCTTAGCTGGGCCTTTTATGACTGGGCCAACAGTGGTTATGCCACGACGGTCATGGCCGCCTTTTTTCCGGTTTTTCTTAAGCAATATTGGAGCGTCGGCACTGACGCTGTTGTGACCACGGCCCGTCTGGGGGTCACCATTTCTGTTTCAAGTCTTGCTATCGCCTTGATGAGCCCCACTTTGGGCGTTATCGCGGACATGAAGGGCTATAAAAAGCTCTTTTGCATGGTCTTTACTTTAATTGGGGTCGTCGGTTGTGCCTGGATGGGGTTCATTCCGCAAGGGGACTGGGTCAGTGCTTTGTGGGCCTACGGTATCACACTGGCGGCTTTTAATGCGGCCAGTGTTTTTTATGATTCGCTTCTTCCTTACGTGGCGGAGCTCAAGTACATGGACTTTGCTTCGTCGTTGGGATACTCGCTGGGCTATCTGGGCGGCGGCGTCCTGCTGCTGCTGAATGTGCTGATGGCCCTTTATCCGTTAAGCTTTGGTATTCCGGATGCTACGGTGGCGACCAAGCTGTCGTTCATGATTGTGTCGGTGTGGTGGCTGGCGTTTTCTTTACCACTGATGAAGAACGTGCCAGAGCCTGATGCGGAAAGATCGGTGAAAGGCATCGGGACCTTGACGCTGGAAAGTTTGCGCACACTCAAAGGGACTTTGAAGGCCCTGATGAAAGAGCGCAATCTGTTTATGTTCATGGTGGCTTATTGGCTTTATATTGATGGGGTCTACACCGTGATGACCATGGCGGTGGATTACGGAATTTCGATTGGTTTTGAATCCAAGGATCTGATTGCCGCTTTGCTGATCACGCAGTTCATCGGTTTCCCTTGTGCTTATTTCTTCGGAACTTTGACCAAGCGCTGGGGTGCCAAGATGCCAATTCTGGTTTGTATCATAGTGTACGGAGTGACCGTGATAGCCGCCACCCAGATGAAAACCGCCACGCATTTCTATTTGCTGGCCACCGTAATCGGTCTGGTGCAGGGTGGGGTGCAGTCCCTCAGTCGCTCTATGTTTGGCCGTATGATCCCGAAAGAGGCCAGTGGCGAATATTTTGGATTGTTCAACCTGGTGGGCCGCTTTGCCTCGATTCTGGGGCCATTGGTGGTCGCGGCCGGGGCGATGCTCAGCGGAAGCTCGCGCTGGGGGATGGTGGGGTTGCTCGTTCTATTCGTTTCTGGCGGCGTTCTGCTGGCCATGGTGAAAGAGCCTCGCGACGCCTAATCCTTTTTACCGAGGCCCCAAAAAGGGGTGGACTTTATCGGGGGTTCGCTGGATAACCCTCCGATATGACTTATAATCCTCGCGATCACTACTTCAGAAAAGCAAAGCAGGAAAACTTTGCGGCTCGTTCCGTCTTCAAACTTGAAGAGATCGACCAGAAATTCAAGATGTTCAAGCCCGGTCAGGTGGTGCTGGATCTGGGTGCTTCTCCGGGGTCGTGGTCGCAGTATGCTTCCAAGATGGCGGGTGAAAAAGGCCGTGTTCTGGGTGTGGACCTGAGCCCGGTGACGGTGAAGCTGAAGAATGCCGTATTTATTCAGGCCGATCTTCGTGATCTGAATCTGGAAGACATCTTTAAGGAACATGGCTTCGTGCCGCCGTTTGATATTGTGATGTCAGACATGGCGCCCAAGACCACGGGCATTCGCATGACCGATCAGGCACGTTCCATGGAGTTGTGTGAGCTGGCTTTGGATGTCGCTCGCCGCTTCCTGAAAAAAGACGGACACTTTGTGTGCAAGCTCTTCCACAGTGATGACTTCGGCAAGCTTCGCGATGAAATGAAAAAGACCTTCGCGAAAGTGGAGGCCGTGAAGCCGGATTCCACCCGCAAGATTTCCAAAGAGATATTCCTCGTAGGCCTTAGTAAAAAATGATTCAGATCGTATTTGAGAATACTCACTTTATCATCTGTGACAAACCCGCAGGTGTGCTTTCCACACCCAGTCGCTTTGAAGAAGATGATGCCCGTCTGTGCCTGGGAACGGCTTTACAGAAGGAAAAGGGAATTCAAATCTATCCGGTGAACCGACTTGATTTCGAAGTTTCGGGTCTGGTGGTTTATGCCAAGACAGCAGAGGCGCATCGTAAAGCCAATGCGTGGTTTGAAAACAAGACTGTGAAAAAGACCTATCGTGCTCTGACCACCGGGCAGAGTTATGCGCATATCCCGGCGAACGTGCCCAATGATAAACTGGCACTCAGTCCGCAAGTGGGGAACACATTTGAGTGGCGCTGTCGTTTGCTGCGGGGAAAACGCCGGGCGTATGAAAGCCCGCAAGGCAAGGAATGCCTTACTGTGGCGGTTTTCAGAGGCATGCAGGGCGAATATCAGGTCTGGGATCTGAACCCTGTCACTGGACGTTCGCACCAATTGCGTTTTGATTTAAGTCGTCACGGTTATCCGATTGTGGGTGACAAGCTTTATGGATCAACTGTGGAACTTTCTGACAATCGCATCGCTCTTCGCTCGTACAGAATTGACTTTGCGAACGCAAATGGAGCCTCAGCTCTAGGGCTGCCGGAGTTCATCGAGATCTCTTCATCTTAGTCTTTGCGTGGCTTTGCAAAATGTCATGTATGGCAGTGCATATAAAAATCGTTTGCACGATCTCATCGAATAGTACTTAATTGATTTCATGAGTAATACTTATTCTGAGTACAGGTCCGAGGTGGGTGAAGTCATGGACTATATCCGCCATATCTTCAAAGCCCTTCGCGTGTCTTCCAGTCAGTTCGAGAAAGATCTAGGTTTGAGTGCCGCACAAATTTTTGTGATGAAAAAACTCAAAGAGGAACCAGGGCTTTCCATCAATGACCTGGCTTTAAGGACCACCACCCATCAAAGCTCCGTCTCTGTGGTGGTCAAAAAGCTCGAAGAGCAAGGCCTTGTATCCCGCATGATATCCAAAGAAGATTCCCGCAAAGTGGTTGTATCGCTCACTCCCTCCGGTCTGGAAAAACTCAGCGAAATCCCCCGAACAGTTCAAGAACACATGATCGACACTCTTCAGAATATGCCGCCGGAAAAAACGGCGTCGCTGGCCGAACTGATGCGCGAATTTGTGATTGAGGCGGGAATTGTGGAATCGGTTCCTGCGCCAATGTTTGGTGAAGACAGCGGACGCTAGATTTCTCTTTTGATCTGGTCAAGATAGGTTCTGATGAAGGCGACACGATGTTCGCCTTCTTTTTTTGCGGTTGGTGTGTTCAGGTGATCCACCAATTTGAACAGCTTCGAAAAGAAATGATCAATGCCATAACTTTTGTCGTCCAGTTCGCGCGTCTCTGCCCAAGGGTCTTCTTCGGCATAGAAAGGCCGGCTTAGCTGCGTGGTCACGGCAAAGCAGCGGGCAATGCCGATGGCACCCAGGCTGTCCAGGCGATCGGCATCCTGAACAATACGGGCCTCCAGGGTTTCTGGTTTGATGCCGGCACTGTAGCTGTGTGATTCAATGGCGTGGCGAATATCATCAAAGTACTGTTCCGGATACTGCACAGACTTCAGGTATTCAATGGCCGCTTCGGCAGACAGCTTGGAGGCATAAGGCCTGCGCGGATCATTCTTGGGAACATTGATATAGTCGTGAAAGAAGGCCGCCGGCATGACGATTTCCCAGCGGGCATGTTCAGCCTGGCAAAGCTGCTTGGCGGTGCTTACCACGCGCATAATATGAAGATAATCATGCGCGGGATCCGAACTCGGATAGAGCACGCGAGCCTTGTTGCTAAACAGATGATACCAGTGTTTTTCCTGAAATGCGCTCATGGCTTCAATTTTAAGCTAGGGTTCAACGACTCTCACCATAGGACCGGTGAGTTTGTCAAAATACGCCGTCAAGGGCTGATCCGAGAAACCATCGACATGATCGAAGGTCACATAGCCATAACCCTGATTGCCCCAGTGAGGGCCCCAGGAGTTTTTAAACATAAAGACTCTTTGTTCGTCGTCATAACCCACAATCAGGACTGCGTGGCCTCCGCAGTTGATTTTGCCACTGTCACAGTCGGCGTTGATCTGAGGGCTGAATGTGAAGGTGCCTTTTTGGTCGTTGATATGAGACAGGGATACTTTCAGTGTCACGACGACCGGACGTTTCGCGTCCAGCTCCTGGATGAAAAGCTCGGACCATGGTTTTCGCACCCACATCTGGGTGATGATTTTTGTGCGGAGGCTGCGATAGTCGACGCGGGTGACTTTCTGCTGGCGCAGATCGAAGAAGCTGGTTTGTTCCGGAGTGAAGGGTTTGGTGAAGTCCAGACTGCTTTCCTGATAAGGCAGGTCTTTTTCCAGATACAGACTGTTGCCATTGGAGAAATTCAAAAGCAACTGATAGGTGTTTCCGAATTCCACTTCTGGACGCCATGGGGACTGCACCTTGTGGCGATAGATTTCGTATTCTTCCGAAATGTCGTAATCGTGACCGGTAAAGCCTTTGATGGTGGATTCAATCAATGCTGACACGGCAAAATAAGCACAGGTGTCACGGCGCTTTTGATCTTTGACCTCGGTTTGCAAAGGACGCAGGTCCACTTGCTTGGCCAGAGCCATTTCCAAAAAGAACGAGCATAGCAGGCCGAGCGCCAGAATCAGACGGGTCAAGAGCAGCTTCACGAAACACTCCAGTGTTTAAAAATCATTCAATCTGTAAAGCCAAAGCAAGCTTCTTGCCAGCGGGAAAGCCGCCACCTTGCAGGCGGGGCGACCTCCGGCCCGGCCACAGAGTAAAAACGACAGGATTCATCGTTATTTAGACAGTCCTCTTAAGGGGCCGAATTTGATGAAGCTTTGTCCCTGATATCGACCGGTTTGCAGGGGAAAAGAGTTGAACATTTTGTTATCCAACTTCATTCTGTGACGAACTCTTTTTGTACGTGCAGGTTGTGAGTATGTTCCGCGTTTTGATTTTTATGGGCGTCTGCTTTGCCGTTGTTACGGCCCAGGCTGAAAAGATAGTGTTTGCCTCCTATGATGATATTCCCCCTAAGATTTACCGCGAAGCCGGGGAGCTTAAGGGCACTTATGTGGAAATCATCCGCGAGGCCTGCAAGCGCATGAACGTGGAGCCCGTTTTTGAAACTTATCCCTGGCCGCGGGCCGAGGTCATGACAGAATTGGGGAAAGTCGATGCTCTGTTTCCGCCTTTTTTGACGGAAGCCCGCCAGAAGGTTTATTACTTCACTGAAGAGCCCACTAGCAAGACCCGTAATCTGGCTTTCGCTCTAAAAAAGCGCAACTTGAAGATCAACAGTTTTGAAGACTTCAAAGGGCTGACGGTCGGCGTGAATGATCGCTATTCTTACGGTCCCGCCTTTGACGATTTCAAGAAAAAGCTGCGCTTGGATCACAGCACCACCCAAGAGATGCTGGTGAAAAAGCTCAGTGCCAACGACGTAAAACGTGTTGATGTGGTGATCGCCTCGGAAGAAGCATTTTGGTTCCTGATCAGGCGGATGGGGTATAAGGATGTTTTTGAAGAGGTCTTCGTGGTTTCAGAAAATCCGTCTTACGTGGTTTTCTCCAAAGCCGCAGGCAAAGGGCATCAGCAACTGGCGGAACGATTTAACAAAACCCTTTTGAAGATGAAAAAAGAGGGCGTGACCAAAAAGATCTTCGACAAGTACATGAAGTGAGTCAGTCCGGCTCGGGCAGGTTGATCAGATTGTTCTGCCAGGGGGCGGGCTCCCACAGTTCGATGCGCTGTCCTTGAGGGTCATGAATCCAGGCAAACGAACCAAAGTCGTTTTCAACCACTGGGTCCTCGATTTGAATGCCTTTCCCAGCAAGTTCATTCAGCAGAGTTTTCAGGCCATCGACCTGAAAGTGCAGATCAGATCTTTGCTGCGATGGTGTGAAGTCCTGCGTGTCAATATCCCGGGTCTTGTCGGTGATATGGTTTCCCAGGTTGGAGCGGTGCCAGTCCGAAATGCGCTGTTTTTGAAATTCGTGTGCCATGGGATTATTCTGGCGGGCGGTGCCGAGGCCCGCAATGGTGGCGAGCCCCGGTGTGCAAACAAGCAGAATTAATAATTGGCAGGCTGACGCAAAGACTTGCACCAGTCCGGATGGCTTTTGGTTCCGCCGTCATAGGCATAGGCCAGGTTGTTCTTTAGCAGAATGTCCGCCAAAGATCTGCCGTCAACCATGACGTCCGCCAGAATGCGGAAGTACTTGTCACGCTGAACATTGTGAAGCTCCACACTTTTGGCGTTTTTAAGGGTGCTGGCCACAAGGTTGCGGGCAATGCGACCGGCTTCCTTTTCACACTTGTTTTTCGTTTTTACTTCCGGCGTGTCGATGCCAAAAACACGCACGCTGATCTTTTTCCCGATCAGGGCCGGGACATTGGGAATGTTCACGGTCAGGGTGTCACCGTCATAGTTTTTCAGAACCTCCACGCAGCGGAAGGTTTTTTCATCGTGTTCACAGGTGGCTTGGATCGCCGGGACTTCCCGGGCTTGCAAACTTTCAGAGCAGGCGGTGATCATCAGGGGCAGAAGCAGAATCAATGCAGGTTTCAACATAAGGATATTGTAGCGTCTTTTGGGGACCGCTAGCAACTACTCCAGATTCAATCCCACCTGTAAGTTTGAAATGCGAGTCTGGGAACGGATTTTCCTGGAAAGCTGGCGGTCTTTGACGCCGCTTTTAACCAGCGCTCTTTTAATGTCCTGCGGATTCAGGGTTTCCCAAGGGCGGTTGAGCATCAGCGAGGCCGCCAGTCCACTGACCCACGCCGTTGCCTGGGAGGTGCCGCTCATATATCCGTATTTTCCGCCGGGAAGGGCTGAAAACACATTTTTTCCCGGAGCTGCAATATCCACAGAACTTGTGCCGAAGTTACTGGACGCCAGCAGGCGTTTTTGTGAATCCATGGCAGCCACGGAAATGATGTTGTTCAGTTTGTATCCTGCCGGGTAATAGCCCACCAGGTCGGTGTTGCGCCCCTCGTTGCCGGCGGCAGCGACAAAAAGAATGCCCTGTTCCTGGGCGTCGCGAATGGCTGCCTCTTCCATGGGGCTTCTTTCGTCACCACCGCCGGAATAATTGATAATATCCGCTTTCATCTTTGTGGCGTAACGAATGGCCTTCACAGTATTCATCAGGTTGTCGTTCGCCGGAATCGACGGATCATAATATTTCAAAATCATGAACTTCACCCGCGAAGAACGGGTGCGCTGCTGGATGATGCCGGCCACATGTGTGCCGTGACCGTGGTTGTCGGTCAGGTCGTTGTTGTTGGAAACAAAATTCCATCCATGGAGGTCATCGGCATATCCATTGCCATCATCATCTTTCATGTTGTCTTTTTCGCGGGGGTTCACCCACAGGTTGTCGCGAAGCAGGGGATGATTCACATCCACGCCGGTGTCGATGATCGCAACGACAATATCCTTTTCTGAATTCTCTTGAGAGTATGAATTCATCGAGGCCCCCAGAACTGTAGTGATTAAAAACAGAATTGCTTTCATGCTGAAGTGCTAAAGCAAGCATGAAGCCAACACGGGGGACGGGTTGAATGTAACTGAGCCGGAATTTCACTGCGGGTGTTCAGAAATCTCTGAACATAAAAAAAGCCCGAACGATTGTTCAGGCTTTTCTGGTCACCATACTTCTATTGACGACTGTCTAAAATTTGGACAGTCCCTCAGGCAACACGTTTGATCTGGGAGCCCTTGGACACGGTGTATTTGTTGCGTCCTGTCTGCTTGGATTCATACAGGGCCTCGTCGGCGCGCTTGTAAAGAGAGTCCGCTTTTTCTCCGGGCATCACTTCGGCGATACCCATGGACACGGTGAAGCGGATTTCAAACTTCTCGTGAACGAAGACCTCTTTGCGGATGCGGTTCATGGCCTCTTCCGCCATGCGCACCGCCGCCTGGGCATCGCAGCCCGGCAGGATCACCGCAAATTCCTCACCACCCAGACGGGCAATGAAGTCCTCTTCGCGGGAGAAGCTTTCCTGGATCAGGCGAACACATTCCTGCAGGACAAAGTCGCCAATGTCGTGGCCGTAGGAATCGTTGATCTTTTTAAAGAAGTCGATATCCATAATGATCAACGTCATAGGGTCTTTGTCGATCTCATGCAACTGCAGGTAACGGCGGATTTGCTCGTCATAGCTTCTGCGGTTGTGGGCCCCGGTCAAATGGTCTTTTCTCATGGTTGTGTTAGCTTCCATAAGCTGCTTTTTGACCGTGGTCAGGTTCTTCTTGATCGCCTCCATGCGTTTGGAACGGCGTTCATTATGCGTGCTCTGATGCTTCAGATAGAAATTGATAAATTCACGGGACTTGGCGCGCAGGTCTTCAATAGAGTTGGATTCAACCGCCTCACGCAGTTGCTCCAGACTTTGATTGATGTCGCCGCTGGCCGAAGCTTCGGCATCGACCTCTTCGCTCAGGTGATCGGCAAATTCCCAGATGATGCGTTTAAAGTCATCAAAGGTGTTTTGCACATAGCTGTATTCATCAATGCGATAACTGGAAATAAACTGACGGATTTCAAACAGCACGCGTTCGGTGTCGGCATGGTCCTGCTTCACCAGAGCCTTTGAAAAGTTATCCAGCTTGTTGCGCACTTTGCGCACCGAGTGGTTCTGGATTTCAAAAAGGTGCTTGTTCATAACGTCGAGAATAAAGAGCAGGGTTGCGCGCTCTTCGCTCATGGCTGGAACATCCTTGGCTTTTTCAGTGCCACTGTTCGAGCCCCAGTCCATGTCAAACTGATCAACTAGTTTTTTCACCCACTGTTTCAAGTCAGCCTCCTGGCCACGGATACAACACTTTATTATCGGACTTATTGGCCTTTGTTTGAAGATGGGGCGGTGAATTTTTGACGGTTCCGTCTCATCCTGAAACACCGAAAAAAACATTTAATTTTATTTACGTTGCAACTGTGTTGCTTTTTAGCATTTTCGTCGAGGTCCTGCTCCAGCCTGAAGCGGAAAGTTACTATGATAGGCGCATTCAAAGGAGCTGCTTTATGGGAAGAAGTGCTGAATTGAGCGGGCCGAATCTGAGTAAAGGTGTCGATCTGGCGGAGCTGCGTGAAAATCAAAGTCTACTGGGTTACGTCGGTGAGGAACCTGTGATTCTGGTCCGCCATGATGACGAATACTTTGCGATCGGCGCAACTTGCTCGCACTATGGGGGGCCTCTTTCCGAAGGGCTTGTGGTGGGGGAAACTGTGCATTGCCCGTGGCATCATGCCTGTTTCGATCTGCGCACCGGCGAGGCTTTAAAGGCGCCCGCGCTGAATCCCGTTTCTGCTTATAATGTGGAAGTGCGCGAGGGGAAAGCCTATGTCACCGGAAAAAAGGAAAGCTCGGTGCGGCCGCGGGAATGGAGTGAATCACAAAGATACGTCATCGTCGGTTCCGGAGCCGGGGGAACTGCGGCGGCAATCATGCTGCGCAAACAGGGATTCATAGGCTCCATCACCATTATCAGCGAAGACAAGTCTTTGCCTTACGACCGTCCGAATCTGTCGAAAGACTATCTGGCCGGGAACCTACCTGAGGACTGGGTTCCGTTGGAAACAGAGGAATTCTATCAGACCCACAAGATCCATTTTGAACTTTCCACCAAGGCCGAAAAAATTGATGCTCACAGACGCTCGGTGTTTTTATCCAATGGAAAGACGCTGCGCTATGATCGCTTGTTGCTGGCTACCGGGGGCGAGCCGATTCATCCTCCGATTCCGGGTGTCCAGCAGGATCACGTATTCTATCTGCGCACGTTGCAGGACTGTCGGCGCATTATCGGTCGCACCTCCTGGGCGCAGAAGGTTGTGATTGTCGGGGCCGGGTTTATTGGTCTTGAGGTGGCAGCGGCACTTCGACAGCGCAATCTGGAAGTCCACGTGGTGGCCCCAGAGGAAATGCCGCTGTTGAAGGTGGTCGGAGTTCACGTCGGCAGTGTGCTGCACAAACTGCATGAAGAACACGGCGTGATCTTCCATTTGGGGCACACCATCAAAGAGATCCGTCAGCGCAGTGTTCTGCTGGATGACGGGCAAAGTGTGGACTGTGATTTTGTGATTGTGGGAACGGGGATTCGCCCCAACACCCAGTTGGCCGAGCAGGCGGGATGCTGGGTGGAAAATGGCGTGCTGGTGAATGAATATCTTGAAACCAGTGTCCCCGGAATTTTTGCCGCCGGAGATATCGCCAGATGGCCGGACCCGCACAGTCAGCGCTCTATCCGGGTCGAACACTGGGAGGTTGCCGAACGCCAAGGGCAGACCGCGGCTTTGAATATGATGGGGGATCGGGTGAAATTCCAGGATGTGCCATTCTTCTGGACACAGCACTATGATCTGAGTCTGGGGTATGTCGGGCATTCCGACCGTTTTGATCGCATGGATGTCATGGGGGATCTGAGCAGCAGAGATTTCGCCGTGGCCTATTATGAAGATCAGAAGGTGGCGGCGGTGCTGACTCTGGGCCGGGATCGTGAAAGTCTTTTGGTGGAAGAAGCCATCGGTCAGTATGACGAAAAAAAGATCCACGAGATATTTCAGCAGCATGAGCGTGAACACCACCCTTAAAACAGAAACCCCGGGGTTTTCCCCCGGGGGCGTGTCGCGGACTAGTGTGCGGTGGCGGATGGGGAGCGAAGCTCGTGGAAATCGATTTCCAGCGAGATCTCGGCTTTGAGCACCTTGGACACCGGGCAGTTGCTCTTGGCATCCTGGGCGATGCTTTCAAAAAGTTTGCGATCAATACCCGGAACCAGCGCACGCAGTTTTAGTTTTGATGACGTGATGGAAAATCCTTCGCCTGACTTTTCAAGGGTCACTGTTGCGGAAACATCCAAAGATTCGGCATTGAATCCTTTTTTGGCCAAGGCACCAGACAGGGCCATGGAAAAGCATCCGGCGTGGGCTGCGCCGATCAGCTCCTCGGGATTAGTTCCGGTGCCGCTTTCAAACCGGTCGGAAAATGAATAGGGAAGATTTTTAAGAGCGCCGCTTTCCGTAGACAGTTCGCCGCGACCTTGTTGAAGATTTCCCTGCCAGTGAGCTGATCCTTTGCGTTGCATTGCAACCTCCTTTGTTCGAGGAAAGCATAAGATGTTCCATCGCCCTTCGCCTAGTGCTTCGACAAAATGCATTTTTTCGATTGTGGGGTGACAGAAAGTGTTCACGCGCGCATAGTGGTCCTATGAACAAAACAAGAATTGCAAAAATCGTTTTTCCGATAGCAGCACTTTTGTGCTTCTTTCCCTTTGTTTCATCCGCGGCAGCCCTGGTTCTGGGCGTTGTGCTGGCGGTGTTTTTGGGAAATCCTTATGTTGATAAAACCCGCAGCTATACTCACCACTTGCTAAGTCTGTCCGTGATCGGACTGGGTGCCGGGATGGATTTGATGGTGGTCGGGCGAGTGGGTTTTCAAGGCATCGGCTACACGGTGGTGGGCATCTCGTTCACGATGATTCTGGGGATGCTGATCGGTCGGCTGTTGAAGATTGAACGGGATACGTCGACTTTGATCACCGTGGGGACGGCGATTTGTGGAGGCAGTGCGATTGCCGCCGTGGCTCCGACCATTCGTGCGAAGTCTCATGAGGTGTCTGTCGCCCTGGGCACAGTGTTCATGCTGAATGCCTGTGCACTTGTGATCTTCCCCGGGATTGGACATCTGCTGAATCTGACTCAGACCCAGTTCGGTCTTTGGAGTGCCCTGGCAATTCACGACACCAGTTCGGTGGTGGGTGCGACTTTGCAATACGGTCCTGAGTCTTTGCAGGTGGGAACCACGGTGAAGCTGGCGCGCGCATTGTGGATCGTGCCGGTGACGTTCCTGATTGGTATGTTTTACTTCCGCGGTCAAAAGGTCGAAGGGGGCGCTGGCAAGGCAAAAAAGCCATGGTTTATTCTGGGCTTTTTAATTGCGGCAGCGTTGGTCACCTGGCTTCCGGAGCTTCGCCCGGCGGGCCACATAGTTGAAACCGTGGCCAAGCGCGCCCTGGTCGTAACGCTGTTCCTGATTGGTGCGAACCTGACCAAAGAGACACTGAAAAGCGTCGGGATCAAACCGTTCCTGCAAGGTGTGGGTTTGTGGATCGTGGTGGCTTCATGCACTCTGGGCGCCATTTTGATTGGCTGGATCCATTAAATAAAAAGGCGCTGGTGACAGCGCCTTTTTTGTTTCTCTGTCAGGGCTTTCGACCACTGACCAGATTGATGATAAAGCTGATGATTGCCAAAGCCAGGAAGACGAACAGCAAGATTCGTCCGATCTCCACCGACAACCCCGCTACGCCGCTGGCACCGAAGATGTAGGCAACAATCGCTATGATAAAGAAAGCTATCGCGGCTCTAAGCATAAGAGCTCCTTTCATTTGGGGCAGGAGGCGAATGCGGGTGCAGATAGTAGTCTTCAAAGTTGTCCCGCGAGCTGTTCATCTGTGATGGATACGGGACCGTTTCGCGCTGATGGCGCTTGGATGCTCGTTGCATCTCGTCCAGTTCCCAGATGGGGCACAGTTCCTGGATGTGTTTTTCAGACTGATCCATTGGCTCCTGCATGATTCCTCCCACGTATGTGGTGGTCTATAGAATCGGCGCAGAAGATTTGAAAGGCTAAGATTTTAAAGGAAATGTTTTAGAAAACAAAAAGACGGTGCGGAACGGGCGCCCCCCGAGGGAAATCAGAGCGACGCCCGACCGTCTTGTTACTTACAGAAGGATAATTTTTTGACCATACCCGAGATCTCGGTGATTTTCTGATATTTGCCACCGCTCTTTAGCACGGCCCAATAGGCACCGGAACCAACAGTGATCAGACCTTTGTTTTTGATCTGTTTGGCCATAATACCGACGCCGCAGTAAAGATTCTTGTACGGATCCAGAATTGTTTTCTTGGGATCTTTTGCTGCCAGATTTTTGTCTTTGCTCCAGTCAAATTCACACCAGCGTGCCCACTGCACATCCTGATAAGAAAGCTGTAACAGACCTTCCGAATAAACCGGGTTGCCAGTCACCGGATCCGTCCCCATGGTTGTTTCATGCATGCGTGAAGTCGGGCTGTAAGCGCTTTCATACTTCGCCATGGCGGAAAAGAGCGCCGCCCACACGTTGGCGCGCTGATCATTATCCAGGGAACTGTAGCGCGGGCAGAACTTGCTCATATCATCTGCACCACCCAGCAGGGTGTTCCAGTCTTCCAGAATGATCTTGTGCAGATATTCTGACCATTTTTTCCGTTCAGGATTGGTGGATGTTTCCCAGGACAGGGCCTCCATCTTATAGCTGTTGTCCGGGACGGAAGGAACCGAGGGTTCTGTTGGATCAGTGGGCTCTGTTGGGGTTTGTTCACCGGTATCGGGTGTGCCGGCGCTGCCATTGCCATCTTCGATGGTGCTGGCCAGATCTTTCAGGGATGTCGAGGAAGGGGAGCAACCTGCCGCCAGTAAAAATGCAATAGCAATAGCGGCGAAAGAAACAGCTTTCGTTAGATGCTTAAGGTTCGTCAAAAGACCTCCAAAGTGTCGGGGGCTCCTGCTTGAAGAACGTGCGAACGGTGCCTGGGTAAACTGTTAAGTGTTCAAAATCATGTCACCGGTGTAAGACAAAGCTGTACTTTCAAAATACAAGAAGGCCTTTGAAGTATGTTAACTTTCACACTGAAACATAAAATTTCAGGACGATAGGTTTGAAAATGCCGACGGAAGTCTGGTAAAAAATGAAGTTGATGATTCTTTAAATCAGAGAATTTTCAACGAAAGTGATGGGCAAGGCAGGGGATGTTTGCTCCAATACTCAGATGAGTTTGGAAAAGTACTTTAAGGACATCATTGCGCGAGTGGAAGCCTCGGAAGATATCACCAACGCCGGCACCGACGCCGAGGGTTTTTATAAACCCACCCGCACAATCCTGCTGCGCCATTTGAATTTGTTGAAGGATCTGCACGCAAAGCCCCTGGCTAAGAAGATGTGTCAGCAGTCGTGGGATTATGTGACTGAGCATGTGCCGCCGGAATGGCTGATTGCAGGGGATGCGGAAAGAGACCAGTTGAAGAAAATGCTGGAATAAAAAAAGCCAGGAGGACCCTGGCTTTTTTGTTTTGGAAATTAGTCGTTGCACTGAGCGAAGCTGAAGTCCGTGTCTTGCAAGCGGTCCATCCACCAGTCAACACAGCCACCAGAATCATATTCACTGCAAGTGATCGCGGAAGTAGAAAGCGCGCCATCAATGCAGGTGCGAGTGCGGGATGTGCTGTTGCATGTGTAGTTCGGGCCGATTTCTTTTGTTGGCTGGGAGCTATAATACATGCGAACAGTTTTGCCGTTCGGGATGATCAAACCATCAGCAGAAACGCAGTTGTCGGCCTGAGCAGCAGCAGAAAGGCCCAAAGTAAGAGCAAAGATAAGTGCTTTCATTCTATCTCCTTGTGTTTTTAGAACCGGGACTATAACCAAAATGTTCCGCTAATGTTGTCAGGAGATTGTCAGGGAATGGTTGAGATCTTTGAAATTACCGGTAAGGCCGCGTTTTTAGCGCAAATAAACCTCAGACAAAGCGGAATCCAGATTCTTAAACAGCAGGTTCAAGGCTTCTTCGTAGGCCTTGGTGATATCCGTGCCCATTTTGAAGCCGAAGGGGTGTTTGGTTTCAAAACAACTGGAGGCTTCGGCTTTGGCCTTGGCTTTGTTTGGAATCGTCAGAACACCAGAAACTTTCACACAGCCTTCTTTGAACTGGCCGGTTTGATAATCTTCAATTGTCAGTAACAGCGAGTTCGCCCCCGGAGCTTTCACCGCCACCCCCTGGCGTTCCAGCGCTTCGGCCACCGCACGGCGGACTTCCGAGCGCAATTCATCGCTTTGGGCTTTGACTTCCTCTTTACGGGCATCCACCACGCTGATGGTCACTTCCTTCTTGGGAAGATCACGAAGCGGGGCCTGAATGTTTTGAGAGTTGATAGTGGGAACATCACGAATACTTTGCCCCTTCATCGCGCAAGAGGAAAGGCCTAAGAATGCAATTGAAAGAATCAGATGTTGTTTTTTCATGGATCATCCTTGTCTACAAGGACAAGGCTTTTTTGATCGGATCTTCGTTTTCCCTGATTTTTATATCAGGTTGATATCCAATACGCTCGACAACGCGATTGTCCTCATAAGTTATGTGAGCAGTTGAAATGGTGACATCAATCTGACTTTTTGGCAAACGAAGTATGCCGATGTGGCCAAATTGAGCGGCCCCGACAGTTTTTTCTCCAATAACTTTGGCATAAGGATGAAACTCGAGGGACTCAAGAAATCTCTCACAGGCGGATGCACAGTGCTTGTCTACGATTATGGAAATTGGTCTTGGGAATCCCTTTTCCTGTAAGTTCGGTTCTTCATCCCTGTAGGTATTGAAGTCTTCGATGGTATGAGATGCAAAATCTTCGGCTCCATAGATGGTTTTACCCAAGCCACCTGATTGATATTCGTTGTAGTTCAGTAGTTTGAACCAAAGGCTTTGGTTGTACCTCTTCAAAAATTCAAATTTTGCAGGGTCTTTTATGGCGTTGAGATTTGCCCAAAGCTGATAAGTGACGTTATTCCTAAGGGCGACAGAAGATTTGGTAGGCATTGGGTAGTATTGAATGGAATTACCTTCCCTGTATGCTTCACCCCAAAGACGCGCAGCCATACTCAAAGGAATGGACTCATATCCGCCTCTATTACCTCTAAGATCAACTATCACTTTGTCGGCATTAGTTACTTGGTCGTTGAAGGAGTTGATAAAGTTCTCTGAGCCTTCTTGGAACATGAAGGATGGAACAGTGACAATGAGGATTTTCTGTTTATTTTGCCTTTTTAGTTCAATGGTTGGGAGTTGGGGTTCTCCGTCGGCATTGTCTTCACAGTGGGCTGAAGCTAGGGTTCGAAGTGCTGATTGCTCCGTTGGAAGAATGGAGGCACTCAAGTGTCCGTCGGGTATGGAATTTAATAATGCCGAAATCACCACGTAAAATTCTTTTTGCGATACTCCTTTTGGAAAGGCTGGGGCTATTGCGCGGAGGCCTTCAATCATTTGGCTGTATTTTTCGGGATATACGAGTCGGCCCGAGTAGCCTCTTTCAAAGGTATAAATCAAGGTTTCAACATCCCGTTGGATGTCGTCTTGGGATAAATGTTCTTTTGGAGGATCTGAAATTTTTGTGATGTCCAGATCTGAGACGTCAATAGGACGGTTGTCGTCCGTTGACACAAGATAGAATGCTGTGAAAACAGAAAGGACGATAAAAGTGCCTATGTAAATGAATCTACGACTTTTCAATGCCATGGATTCAATATCGGACTAAGAATCTGCCTTCTTTAAACAAGATATTTTTATAGAGAAAGAGGGCCTTGGGGGCCCTCTTTTAAAACTAGTTATCAGTCGAGAACTGAGCTGGAATCAACTGGGACTGGTTGTCCTCAAGCAGGACATCCCGAACCGAGCGATTCTGAGGAGCGTATAGGATCAAATCACCTGCGCCATAACCTTTGATCAGGTTCACGGTGGTGCTGGATTGGGAATCCAGTTCGATGATTTCCGGGATTTGTGTATAGGCCTGAGCATTCGTATTCACAGAGACCTTTTCCCACTGAGAGCTGTGCTCACCCAGATAGTCGTCGTATTCGATCGCGCCGTTGTCACCGTGGGTTGTAGAGACCTTCAGGCTGATCTCGCCAGTTTCTGCAAAGGACAACAACGAAATATCAGCCTCGATGATAGCCAAAGTGGAGTTGTCAAAGACGCCCATTCCGCGCATATCCAAAACAGCACCGCTGTAGTCTTCTTTGGCCTTGCTTGGATCTGCGGCAAAGTCTTTTTCATACTGGCGGCGCATATCACGGGCGGCATTGCCATCCAAAAGCAAGCTGACAAAGTCGTCTCCGGTCATGCCCGGCAGGTCCGAAGCCGGCAATCCTGCCAGTTCCTGGTCCGCCAAACCGTCACCGTTGGAATCAATCTGCACATTCACTTCACAACGCTGCCAAGTGGTCATGCCTTCATAAAGCTTCAAAGCGACCTGCAGCACACGGCCTTTGTCGGATTCAATCACACGGTAACCCGCAGACTGCAGGTCACAGTTACGGTTGTGAACCAGATCCTGCTTCGGAGATTTCTTACGGCCGTCCGCACCCAGAAGGTTGAACAGGTAAGCTTCACCCGGATTCACGCTGTCATTTTTCAGAACCACTTCCGCCAGACTGCCAGCGCTGTCTGTTTTGGAAGAGGAATGAACCACCAAGGACGTGGCAGAAATTTTGGAAATCTTGCGAGTCACGGCCAAAGCCGGCAGTTGCGCCAAAGTTTTGTCCTGGGACTTCAGGGAAAGGTAGCCATCCAGCTCGTCAGTTTGATTGGCCATCAAAGAACCGTTGATTTTAGCCTTCACCAGAATCGTTTTGGATTCACCCGCCGCCAGAGTCACTGTCGGAGCCGTGATTTGCAGCGCCTCAGAACCCGTCCATTGAGCGGACAAAGTCACAGCCTCGTCGCTGATATTTTTGACGGTGATTTCTTTAGCCAGGGTCTTTTGTTTTTCAACGTCTGTAATGCCGAAGGAAATTGCCGCAGGCACAGTCACAATTTTGGCGTTCAGGGATTCGGCCACCTGAACACGGCCAGCCCCTTGACGGCTGACGGAGTAAACTTTTTTATCAGCGGCATTGATCACTTTACCATGCGCCAGCAAAACGGATTTCAGTTCGGCCGGGGACAGAGTGTTGTACTTTTGTTTGAGCAATGCCATCACGCCTGCGATGTGCGGGCTGGCCATGCTGGTGCCGGTCATGTTGGCGCCTTTGTCGCCCGCGCGGCTGGCCGCAGAGATGATGTTGGTGCCCGGAGCAGAGATTTCAGGCTTGATGATGCCGTCTTCAGAGCGCGGACCGCGGGACGAAGACGGGGAGATGGTGTCTGCCATCCAGGGTTTTTCAATCTGGGCAGTTGTTTTCAAGTCAACCACCACCGGGCTTTGTGCCATGGCGGATTTAACTTTTTTTGCTGAAGCCAGGTCAATCATGATTGCCGGGATGTCGAATTTGCCTTCGCCACCCATAACAATCGCAGCGCCCTCGGCGTTGTTGGCAACAACCACGCCGATCGCACCACTTTCCTGAGCCACTTGGATTTTAACAGAGAAGTTCACTTCACCGCGGTCGATCAAAGCAATTTTACCCTGCAAACGGGCTTTGGTTGCTTCATCCAGTGGTTTTGCAGCGGTGCCGATGTATACCAGCTCCTCTTTCAGGGACGGGATTTCTGCCAAAGGTTTTGAAATGGCCCCTTCGGTGGCTTCAACAATCAATGCTTCGCCACCCACAGTGAACTCTGCAGCCGGGAACAGAACGTTCTGGTTCATGTTGTCGATGCTGTTGGCTACGGAGATAGCATCATCAGACACGGACGGAGCCCCCACGATGTAGGGAAGGTCACCGTTGTTACCAGCCGCCGCTACGACAACAGTCCCGCCGCGCACCAGATTTTTAATGGCGTGGTTGTACATGATATGAGGATTGCCGTAACCGCTGCCCAAAGACAGGTTCACAACATCAAGTTGCTTCTGGAAAGTCAGATCGCCCGTCGGATCCGCTGCGTATTCCAAAGCGGCGATGACCACTTCATCACTGGTGGAACCTTTTGCGCCAAAAACTTTGATCGCATAAAGATCGGCATCCGGAGCAACGCCACTGTAGGTGTTGATCCCATCGCCAATGCCCGCCACCGTACCAGCCACGTGGGTGCCGTGAGTCGCTTCATCCAAAGGATTGGCATCAGGAACTGGAATGCGTTTCAGAGGATTCGTGTGGCCGGAGTTGTACTCAGATCCCACGATATCAATACCGCCCACAACTTTTTTATTCGGGAAAGACGGGTGGGCTTCATTGGGATTCACGGCCTTGTAAGCTTCTTCCGTGCCTTCGCCACCCAGCATTTTATGAGTGTAGTCGACGCCGGTGTCGATCACACCCACGCGCATGCCCTGACCACGGATATTCTGGGCATAGGCGGCTTCTGAACCGATGAAGTTCACGGATGTGTTTTTACCCACCAAACCTTTCAGGTTGATGTCATCTTCTTCCATGGGACGGGCGAAAGAGCCGGCTTTTTCAGAAAGAGTGATGTTGGGAACGGACTTGATTTTTTCATAGACATTCGCAGGTGCCCAAACAGCAAAGCCATTCAGCACCAGCTTGTAGCGGATAAGCACCTTGATGTCGGCAGAGATTTTTTTAAGTTCTTCAATGGTGGCTTCCTGCTCCGCCTGAATTGCAGCGAGAAGCTTCTTGTCGATGACCAGTTTACCGTCTTTTCTTTGGGCGGTTTCAAGCAAAGCCGGATTGGAAAGTTTGACGATAAAGATGTACGGATCTTCAACGGTAGGGCGGTTGCTGTAAAGGCCTTCCAGGAAGTCTGAATTGAAGATCGGCCCTTTTGGAGCTTGAGCCGTCGGGCTGCAGGCGGTGAACAGCAAAGCTGAAATCAGCAGGGATGAAAAAAATCTTGGTGGTGTGTTCGTTTTAAACGTTCTCATTTGCGCCCTTTGCTCTCATGTCGCATTTCAGTGCCATAGCGACACCGAAAAACGGGTTTTTGGAAATCCAGTGGGAAATATTCCAAGATCCGTGCCGGAAAAAATGCCACCAGTTTCGGCACTTTTTCTAGTGCTTTGGAGGGCTTAGCGCAAGCTTATTGTGGGGGATTTAAAGACTATTTGTGGGCCCGCAGCCGTATCAATTGTCATTGTCTGAAAGGGCGAACTTAAAGTAGTTTAGAGGGAACCCAACCAGGATTTTAGCGATGGAAACAATCTCGATTCATTCATTCTTTCATTTGGTCTTTTTGTCATTTCTGGCCCTGTTTCCGCCGGTCAATCCGATTGGAAGTTCTTTGGTGGTGGGGCCCTTCTTTATGGGGCACTCCGCAGAGATTCGTCGTAAGGCGGCCTTGTCCATTGCGGTGTTCTGCCTGGCCCTGTGTTTTGTAGTCTCTATTTTTGGGGTTTATTTTTTCCGTTTGTTTGGGATCTCGACTGCGGTGGTGCAACTGGCCGGGGGCTTTATCATTGCGCGTATGGCTTTGCAGATTCTTTCAAAGTCTGAAGAAGAAGACCCTGAGAAGAATATTGCGTCCTCTCAAAAACCACAAACGTCCCTGATGTCACATCTGTTCTATCCTCTGGCGTTTCCAACGACGATGGGAGGGGGGACGATATCGGTTTTATTGGCGTTAAGTGCCAACAGCTATCATCCCGACACGCAGGTGCACCTGTTTAAGGTCGTGGCCGTGCTGACGGCCAGTGTGCTGATGTGTGCGACGGTATTTGTTTGCTACTATTCTGCTCCGACCATTCTGGCCAAGCTCAGCCCTCAGGCGGCGCAGGTCTGCAATAAACTGGTGGGTTTTCTCACATTCTGCGTGGGACTTCAGATCGTGGTAAACGGGGTGATCAGCCTGATCGAGATTTACCCTTCGTTGAAGCCGTAAAAGTCCTGAAAACAATCTTCAGTTTGCGGTCGAGAAATTGTTGGGATCCAGCGGCCCAGACTTGAGTAAACTGCTTCGTCCTACTTACTATGGAACTTCACGAGGTGATTATGATGAAGTTCCCTGTCGTCGTTGGTTTGTTTTCTTTAATCGTATCGGCAACAGCCTCTGCGGCGGTTGAGATTCCGGTTCAGGCCCGCTTCTTTGCGGGAATGACGGGTGTGAAGCTTGATGAACTGAATGACAGTTTGGAAGCTCAATCCATGAAAAAAATTGAAGGCGTCACACAGTTGGGCCTGGAAATTACCTATCCTGTGATGAAATATCTGGATGTGGGCGCTCGTTATGCCAAGAAGCTCGCTGACAGTGAAGAAAATCCGGCCGACCCTAATACCGACTATTCTGCCAAAATTGATCAGGATGCGTTCCTGCTGATTGCACGTGTCCCCATTGTTCGTGAGGACTTCTATCGCGTCGATGCCTTTGCTGGTGTTGGCGGCACCAATACGAAAGTCACGATGAAGACTCTGGCGCAAAACGGTGACTACACCAAGAGTGTCGGAGAGAGCTGGTACGCATCCCCTTACGCTGCGGCGGGAGTCTCTTTGGCTTTGGGTTACAAGCGATTCTATTTTGTATTTGAAGGCGCTATTGAGCACAACAAGGTGGATGACCTGAAGCGCTCCGGTTCGGTCAGCACCAGTGTGAACTCTCTGGATCTGTCGGGTTCTTACTTTACGGTGGGGATCATGTTTGACGGGATTCCCGGAACTGTCGGTCGCTAAGATCGAAAAACAAAAGGCCTGCATTGCGCAGGCCTTTTTTATTTAGAACACAGCTAAGTTTGTGCCCAGGAAGATTTCACCTTCACCCTCGGCCGGTTCCACTTTCTGAATATAGCGGAAGCCAAAGTCGATTGGCAGGAAGCGGAAGATCACAGATTGTGCGATCAACTCTGCACCATAACTGTTCAGGTTGGCGTTGTTGTTGCCAAGGATGACTTTGGTGTGATCCATGTACAGATTTCCATAAAGACGTTTGAAATAGATCCACGCCCCCAGGTTGTAGTCCGGATAAGACAGCGGGAACATGTACTCGAAGCTGCCCTTTACAAAACGATCTGCCGGCAGGTAATCAAAGCCACGGGAATAGATGTAACCCACCGGATTGAATGCCGGAGTGGGGAAGATGTAATTGCCGGTGCCTTCGCGGTTCTCCTGTCCATTCCCAGTCAGACGAATGCCATTGTTGGCAAGGAAGCCTGGCAGGTACAGACGAACCTGTCCGTAAGTTCGGTAAGAACCCGGAGCTTCTTCGTTGGACACTCCATCCACGTCTTCATAGAACGCCTGAACGTCGACCCCCAGCGGAGGCAGAATCGCACGGTGCTGCGCGGATTTGGTGTAAGAGAACAAAAGGCCCACTTTTTGATCCGCGTAAGTGGAAGCCTGAGATCCCGGCACAGACACCTTGTCCAGTCGGAAGCTTTCCGTTTTTAAAAGCTTCGCAGAGTAATCAACCTGCAGGTATCCGTTGTACAGGTGGTGTTTAAAGGCATACGGCAAGGCCACGCCCAAACCGTAAGAGCCTTCGCGCCAGGTCAGTTCCTGCGTGTTCAGATTCACATCGGCAGCACGGTTGCGGATGTCGCCCAGAATGCTGAAGACCGGCCAGTACCGTTTAAAGTCGATCTTGACGGAAGTAAATGGGGTGTTTTCCTCGCCATCAGAACCGACCGTGATGGCGGAACCGAAATCGCGAAGATAGTTGTCCGTGATCACCGTCAAAGCCAAGCCGCGACCGCCAAAGAAGCTCCAGGTGTGCGGAGTGAAACCCCGCGCATCAAACATCCCATAGTCTGATTCGGTGTATTTGGCAGAATCCGCCGTGTAGAAGGTTTCCTGGCCGGCCAGTGGTACCGGCTGGAACTTGTTGTAATTGTCACTGGGGTTGTCGCCCAGATAGTTGAAGTCAACCAGTTGGGAAGCAGGCAGGGCCGCGCATGAGCTCAACTCCGCTTTCTTGGTACGGGCTCCGTAGGGGGTTTCTTCGGTGTAAACCAGGCTTGTTCCATCAAAGGTTGGAGCGTAAGCAGAAATTTTGCTCTGGGTGCATTGCCTGAATTCACCCAGGGTGTTTCCGTGGAAGATTTCGTTGGCGCCTTTGTACTGTGCCTCGAACAGAATTTCTTGGTTTGAGTTTGTCTGCAGCCAGAAGATATTGTTGCGGGAAAACGGCAAAAGTACCTTATATTGATCCGAACCGAAGCGCGCCTGAATCAAGGCCTTGTGTCCGGTGTTGTTGGAAGCCACGGCGATAATTTCATCCCCGTTCAGCGAAGCGGCCTCCATCAGATCAAGGTCTTTAAGGGACAGAGTGCGCAGGTTCCTTCCATCAAAACCAATTTCTTGAATGTCCCAGGTCATCTTGTCATTGAACTCCGCTGCCAGAATGGATTTACCGCTGGCGCTGAATTTCGGATTATAAAGGCGGCGTCCTGAAGTGATGTAGGACTTCGATCCACCGGTCAGATCCACCAGAACAAGATTTGCCGAGCCCTCAAATCCATAGCGCGGGTGAGGCACATAATCCGTGTACACAGCATGGGTGCCGGAATAGTCAATGCGGCTTAAGTCTTCTGAATACGGCACTTCGGCGATTTTTTCTTCACCCTGTGCTGTGGATTTGTAGATGGCCGGAACCGTATTGAGGTCAAACTTCACATAGTACAGACTGTTATTGGAAACCTTGGGATTGAATCTTACCGTGTAGTCGGTTTTGGGAGCGTCGGTGAAGGCGTCTTTCTTCCATGCCTCGCGCAGTTCGTTGAAAGTCTCATAGTAGAAGCTCTGGAACTCAACGCCGGTCAGTTCCCTGAACGCGGATTCCAGACGGAACGGGTGGGGACCGCGGGTGATTTTGTCGGTCAGTTTTTCCCAGAAATCATCACCATATTTTTGATACGCGCGGGAAATCAGCACGTAACCGTAAACATACTGATTCACCAAAGCGTCACGATAGGTCCCATTCACAAATTGATCGTAAGTCGGGGTTTCGCCCCCCAGCAAAATACCTTTAAGACGCGTCAGGAAACGCGGGGACCGGCCCCGGCCACCATCCGTGTATTTTGTTTCAGCATAGACGGCATCACCTTCCGCCATCCATGGTTTTTTAGAGATCACGTCGGCCAGATTCAGCCCCAGATCCCCGAAGAGGTAATCGAAATAGCGAACCGTGTTTTTATTGAAGTCATCCATCTGCTGTACGTGACGGTATTCGTGGATCGAAAGAATCTGCAGCCATTCCAGAGATCCCACCATGGGGCTGTAGGCACCGGCATTGAACCACTCTGTGCGGCGGGGAGCGCGAGCTACAAAACCATTGGGAAGAGCCACCTCATTGCGGATAATAAGGGTGATTTTCTTCGGTTTGCTGATTCCATAGCTCAGGCCCACAACGGCGGCGTTGTGTTTGATGAGATTCGCCACATACACCGCTTTGGGACGGAAGGCTTCAGGATAGATGATTTTAACGTATTCGTTTTCAATCGCCTTCCACTGACGGGGCGGGCTTTGTGAATTGTCGACAACCTCGTACTGAGCGTTTGCAAATGATGGTCCTCCAAGGATCACCATTAAGGATATAAGCAGCTTCTTCATGCAGGACCTCTTTTTAATATTCATTTTAAAGTTCGCCAGTCAGTTCTTCCGGAGCAGCAATGACACGGCTCCATTTAACACTTTTGATATTCCATTTGGGATCATGCCTTTGCAGTTCTGCCAGCACGCCTTTGATATGGGCGGATCCGTAGGTCACATAGATTTTGGAAGACTTATCGTTGTGAATATAGTCAGCCAGATTCCTGTTTCTGAAATCCAGAATCACGCGATTCAGGGGTTGATCTTTGTTGCTGGCATTATGCAGAGCTCGGGTCATAAAACCGCGGCAGACAATTCCCGAGACAAGTCTTTGGTTCTTGTTTCCAGTCTGCTGCCATTTTACGAATTCTTCAATGGTGCCTAAATCCTCAGGGGCCTGGCTTTTTTTAAGGCTTTGTTCCATGGCCTTCGAAAAATCGGCGTCACTTTTTATCAGACGATTGTATTCATTTTGCATAGTTTCTGTGCTGATATCAGCTACCAGATGTCTTTCCGGGTGTTTAATCTGATCGGACATAACAAGCGGAAAGTAATCCAATTGAAACTTCAGTCCGCACAGGGTTGCAAGGCTGCGGTAATTGCCGGACAGGTCTTTTCCACCGGCCAAAATATCTTTGAACCATTTGTCCGACGCGGGGGTTCCGGGACGAATGCCTTCATAGTAGAGTTTGTATCCCGAGCTGAGGGCACTTTCGAGGTCATAGACTACCGACTTATAGAAGCTTTCACTTCCAATATGCATCATTCCCTGAAAGACGACGGTTTTTTGACCATTGGTCATAGTGACCTGCGGAACGGTGACTGGGGTGGCGGTCGCGACATAGTTTAAATAGTAAACAGGCAGTCCCACCGCACTGGTCAAAACGAAGACGAGCAAAGTGGTGGTCCAGAGGTATTCACCAAGATTCCATATCGTCTTGCGAATCAGGCAAAACAGTCCATACAATAACGCCGCCATCACGAACGCGGAGCCAATGACCGCCGCCAGCAGCCAAGGGGTCCAGGCTTTCACTGAAGGCACGCTGAGCAAAAATAGACAAAAAAGAATAAACCAAAGCACCGTCGAAAAGCGCAGTTTTAGCTGATTTTTTAGAGAGATATGAGGCATCGAAAACCCTTCTGTTCCCGCAAAGTTTTATGGGAACAGAAAGGGTTAATCAAGAAGTGATTTGGTTAAGACGGCTCGGAAGGGGCGAGGTCCTCGCCCAAGGCTCGTAGATTTCAATTAATTGGGGAAGGGTCCCATGGAAACTGGCGCAAGGCGGAATGGTTTTCTGTTGGTTCCAAGCTCGCTGTTCGTGTCGATACCCGAACAGTACCAGTTTGTGCCAATTTTACCGCAAATACCATAAGCGCCACGAACTTCCAGATCAGTCACAGTGCCGATGGCGTTAAGAGTCGTCAAAGCCGTCGGAGAAAAATGGTATTCATTGGTCTGATAGTCATTCAAGCCGTGTTGGTCATAGCGATTAAAGCCCCAGCAATAGGCGGCGCCGTTGTTGATCGCGCAGTGGTTGGTGTAACCGCTGATCAGTCGGGTCACGTTGGTGAAGCTTCCAATATCAACAGGTGTCTTTTGGTTGGTGTTGGTTCCATTTCCTGTTATTTGCCCCCAACACTTGATGGACGTTGTTCCGATGCGGGCACAAGTTCCATAACTGGAAGCCTGCAATTCATCGACATTCGTCAGACCCGGCACCTGATGCAGACTGATTCGGTCAGTGGTGTCCCCCTGGCCCAACTGACCGTGGGCATTGTAGCCGGTACACCAGACGGTTTTGTCTGTTTTCAACACGCAAGCATGATGGCGGCCCAAGGTGACGGACACGTTATTGGAACCAGCGGCGGTGATTTCGACGGGCGCATAATAGAAATCTACAGCAAGGTCCAAGTAAGGGATGATATCAACCTGACCCCAACAGTAAAGTTTGCCCGCCTTAATGGCGCACACAGTGCTGCCAAAACTCATTGCCAAGTCCGTAGCTCCTGAAGACAGTCCCGCCGGAATATTCGGATTTCCCGACGTGCTTCCTGAAGCGCGAATAAAGTTGCGACCCCAGCATTGAACACCGCCTGACACAACGGCACATGTGCCGGTGCTGGAACTGACAAGCTTGGTGGCTCCAGAGGTCAAATTTTTCACCTGGGTCGGAGCCTGATAAATACGATCTGTCAGCAGATTTCCGGTTTTGCTATAGTAGCTGTCACCCAGACATTTCACGGCCCCGCTGAAGATGCCGCAAGCATGCTCAGTGAAGATGGAAATGGTGCTGGCACCGCTGAATTTCGGGCTGAGAACGTGGGCATTGGACTGCAGAGGTTGCTGATCGCCGTGCTGGCCGAATCCCGAGAATCCTGTGCAATAAACCTGGCCACTGCGCACGAAACAGGTGTGAGCTCCTGTAGAGCCCGCAACGGCAGTGACACCGCCAGAGCCTCCAACAACGGGGGTCAAAGGAATCACCGAGGTTCCTGTCGGCTGATTGATGCCGGCTTCGCCAAAATAGTTTCTGCCTTTACAATGCAAATCGCCGGCTAAAGCCGCGCAGAACTGGATACCAAAGTAAATATCTGTGGCTCCGGCAAGTTCCGCCATCAAAAGCGGCGAGGTGACATCCGCAGTGGTATTGCTTAAAAGCTGGTTGTCGGAATTGTTACCCCAGCAATAGACCTGATTGGAATTGTTTTTCGCACAGGTGCCATAGTATCCCGTCCAAACATCAGTGACAGTTCCCAGGCCGTTGATCGCCGTCGGCGTGCCCACCAGAGTGGTGCTGCCAACACCCACTTCACCGTTGGAGTTTTGCCCCCAGCAGTACAATGCTCCGGATTTAATGGCACAAGCATGGAACTGGCCACTTGAGATTTTTGTCACGCCCGAATTCAAGCTCGCAATTGCGACGGGTGCTGTTGTCGGGGAGGCGGTAGCGGGATCCCCGAGAATGCCACCTTCTTTGATACCCCAGCAATAAACGGCCCCGTTTTGAATGGCGCAAGAGTTACCCCAGCCAATGCTGACTTGGGTGACACCCGAATTCATTCCGGTTACAAGTGTTGGTGTCAAACGAGTGCTTATCGAGCTGGTTCCGGTAAAACCACCCCCCGGATAAGTACCATGACTTCCCTGACCCCAACAGTAAAGCGCCCCGGTGTTTAACACAGCACAGACGTTGTTATAGAGAGAAGCTATCCCCACGGCCGGGGCGGCCAACGGAACCAGCAGTGGTGAAGAACTAGGATAGTAGTGTCCTTGTCCCAGGGGCGCGGCCCCATTGTGGCCCCAACAATAGACGTTACCGTTACTGGTCAGGGCGCAGGTGTGGTTGTCACCGGCAACAACATCCACGGCATCCTTTCCGGCCGGGCTGTCATTGTCGTTGATAAAGATATCGGCGTTGGAAATATAAGATGTACCGCCGGTGATACCGGTGATTTTGATTGGAATGCGTTTGTAAAGTTCGTCAGCCGCGTTGTTGATTGTTGTCAGACTGCCAAATGTGACCGAAGTTGCCCCCGACGCAACAGAAGCAGTGCCCGAAGTGGTTGCCATCGTATAGTCCGTGCCAACTGTGGCACAGTCAGTGCCGGTGCAGGTGTCACGCGTCCAGTTGATGGAGACAGATCCTTTGTCTGTTGGATGCGACAGTGTCGCCATCAGGCTGGTGGAAGAACCTTCAACAACGTAAACGTCCTGAATCGTGACCAGCGGTGGAGCTTCGTCATCCGTGATAGTCACGGTGTGAACGGTGTTAGCCCCCAAAGAACCACCCACCGGGCCGCTCAGGGTGATTTTGAATGTTTCGTCATACTCTTCAGTGCTGTTATCAAGAATCGGAATTGAAATATTTACGGAAGTGCTGCCGGCCGCAATTGTTGCCGTGCCGTTGGTGGCGGTATAGTCAGATCCCATTGTTGCAGAAGGTGCGGAACCATTGGAATATGTATAGCTGACACTGACGGCGATATCGACGGCGGACGGGATGCTGACGGCCACGGTATGCGTCGGATCGTTGTATTCAGAAACACTGGATGTCGTAGCGCTAAACTGAATAGCCGGAGAATTTTTAGTCCAGGTCACAGCGGTTGCAGTCGCATAGGTCTGCCAGTTTCCAGCGGTGTCTTTGCCGACCACGCACACTTTGATGCTTCCATTAGCCAGTGCGGAAATGTTGTCAGTGATATTTGTTGAGCTGGATATTTCAGAGGCCGAGTATCCGGTTGCCACAGTACAGTCCGTGGAACCAGCGACACCCAATTTGTATTTATAAGCGACAACATCACTGCCATTGACATCAATATTCAGTGCATACTTTGCACTGGACCCCGTGGGCTGGCCGGACAGGGTTGCGGTCGGTGGAGTGTTATCGAATGTAATCGATGCTGAACTAGCCATTGCACTGACGTTGCCGGCAGCATCTTTCACCCAGGCATAAAGTGTTTTGGCTTCATTCACAGTCGTTACCGTGAATGTAGCTGGAAGTGAAGCTCCGGCTGTCCACGTGCACGATGCCACGGCTGTGTTGTTTTCCATAATACAATAAGTAGCCGGGCTGCCACTGACGGCCGAATTGATATTAAATGTTGTGCTGTTCGTCGGGGTCGTGTTTGTCACCGTGAAGGTGGTGATGCTTGGGGCGGTCGTGTCGATCACGATATTTTTGTTCGTGCCCAAAGAGCCCGCGGCCCCCGTTGCCGGCAAGGTCAGAGTCGCATTGTTGGCCGCGGCATCGCGAATGGTGGCAGAAGCCACTGTCAGGGACGTGGTGGCGGCATAATTCAGGTCTGCCGCGGTGTCCGTGGCTTGAACTGTATAGTTAAAGACAAGGGTGTTCGTCCCGGTGCCCGAAGCGTAAGATGCAGAACGGGCAGGGGTCGTGTTCAGGGCAATCAACGGAGTTCCAGTGACAGTCACGTTTTCAGAGAACGTGATGCGCACATCAATGACATCACCGACAGTATATGCTCCATTGGCCTTGTTGGATGTAACATTGGTGACAGTGGGAACCGTGGTGTCAATAACGATCGCGCTGGAACAAGCTGAGGTGATCGAGTTCCCGGCAGCATCCAAAGAAATGACCTGATAAGTGTAAGTCGTGCCATTCACACCTGTGAAGTTTGATGTGGTCGCAGAACTGGTCGCAGCGTTTTCTGTTCCGGTGTACGTGTCACAAGAAGCCCCTGTATAGAAACGGACTTTTTGTGAAGCCAGATCCGTGCTTGTTGATTTGTTCCAAGAAGCCACAAGGCTGGTGGTATTCGTCGGGGACGTCTGCTGCCAGGCCAGGGACGTTGCATTCACCGGAGCCGTAATATCATAGGTCACCGTAGAATCCGTCGTGGTGGAAGCATTGTTCGTATTGCCGGCCGGATCGCTGACTTTCCCCGCTGTGATGGACGGAATCAAAGTTCCGGCTGTTGTGATGGCGGTGGCCTGCAGGGTCCAT
Organism: Bdellovibrio sp. BIS2; assembly: GCF_055398295.1. Lineage (NCBI taxonomy): Bacteria > Pseudomonadati > Bdellovibrionota > Bdellovibrionia > Bdellovibrionales > Pseudobdellovibrionaceae > Bdellovibrio > Bdellovibrio sp. BIS2. The sequence goes on from NZ_AP035879.1 coordinate 1,377,063, forward strand.
GTGATATTGTCAGAAGTCGAAAGATTCCACGTGATACCGGAAGCCGTTCCACCTTGGGTGATGTCAGCCGCGGTAAAGGTGCTGGCATTGACAGCCTCGGTGAAGACCACCGTGAATTCCACTGGCAGGGTGTTGGTTGGATCGGTCTGACCGGCTTTTTGATTGATGGTCAAAGACGGCTTGGTCGTCTCGTAAGTGATTTGATTGTCAGTGCTGGTGCTGGCGGTGTTGTTATTGCCAGCCGCATCCGTCACTTTATTGGCGGTGATGGATGGGATCAGGGTGCCGGCCCCCGTGATGGCCGTGGCCTTCAGGGACCAAGTGATATTATCAGACGTCGTCAGACTCCAGGTGATGCCAGAAGCGGTTCCGGATTGCGTAATGTCTGCGACTGCGAAGTTGGCAATGGCTTCGCTGGCCACGATGGTGAATTCCACCGGGACGGCGTTGGTCGGATCAGCCTGACCGGCTTTTTGATTGATGGTCAAAGTCGGGGCTGCCAAATCCTGTGTCCACGTCGCCGTGGTCGCCGAGGTCAGGGCTTGTTCGACACTGGCCGAGTTTTTACCGATCACGCAGACTTTGATATCAGTGTTACCCAAGCCGCTGATGGAATCCGTGATGTGGGTGGCAATGGCGATGTCACCGGAATAGTCGGTTGCAACCGCGCAGTTTGTGGAAGCTGCAGGACCTATCTTGTAGCGATAGGTCTGAACGTCAGCACCGGCGACATCGATATTCAGTGTGGTCTGATTGGTTTTGCCCGTAGGTTGACCCGTAATGGTGGCAATCACTGCGGAAGTGTTCACCGTGAACACAAAGTCGTTATTAGTGGCTGCGGTGGAGTTCCCCACGGCATCCTGGGCAGAGATTCGCGCCGTGTATTGGGTGCCATTGGAAAGGGCGCAACCAGTGAAGGTGTGAGACGTTGTTGTCACTGTTTGCTGGGCACAAACGGGAGCTGAAGCATCGCTGTTACGGATTTCTACCAAATACTGAGTGCTGCCTGGTGCCGCAGCCCAATGGATCGTTCCCGTGGAACCATTGGTCAGCCATTCATCCTGAGTGGAGTCGGTGCCGCCAGTCACACCCGCGATCACGAAGGCTTCGGGTGCTTGGGTATCGATGATGATATTCTTGTTGGCGGAAAGTGAACCTGCAGCGCCTGGCGCTGGTAAAGTCAGAATCATGTCATTGCCAAAGCTGTCTTTGATTGTGGCGCCTGCCAGTGTCAACGCATTGAAGGACTCATAATCAAGATCCGCAGAGTTATCGCCTGCCTGGACAGTGTATTGGAACACCAGAGTGTTCGTACCGGAGCCACTGACGTAGGCCGCAACACGATCGGTAGATCCAGTTTCAATTAAAAGTTCTGGCGTGCCGCCAGCTACCGTCACGTTTTCGGTAAATTGGACAGAGACAGGCACGACCTGGGAAGCTTTGTAAGAACCATTGGCCAAAGACGATGTCACAGACACAACAGTGCCCGGAAGATCCAGGGTGTATTGAACCGTGCCGGCAGCAGGCAGGGCGTTACCCGCCACATCAGTCAGGGTTGTTTTTGCAGTCAGGGTGCAAACTTCGGCATTGGCAGGCAATGTCGTTACCGTCAAATTCACAACGGCCGCTGTCGCACTGGAAGCTGACACACCAGCGATTGAAACGTTCGCGCCGCCGGAGCAGGTGATACCCCAGTTGCTTTTAGTTTCAACTGCGGATTGCAGCATGGCTTCACTGAAAGTGACCGTTACTGAAGCCGGAAGACTTGAGCGAACACTGGTCGCAGGATTGAAAGAAGCCAGAGTAGGCGCTGTGCGGTCCATGGTGAGCGCCGTCGAACAGCCAGAAACCGAGACGTTTCCGGAAGTGTCGATCACCGTCAGATTATAAGTGTACGTTTCGCCATCAGCCCCGGCAAAGCTTCGCGTGACCGCCGAAGTGGAAAGTGAAATGGCCGTGCCTTCCAAGAGCAGGCAGGAGGCATCTTTATAGAACTGGATTTTTTGCTCAGCGATGTCGGATGAATCTGACAAAGTCCAACTGGCGGCAGCCGGAGTGACCTTGGTTGGTGATGTTTGAATCCAGCTTAAAGACGTCGGTAAAGACGGGGCGCTGGTGTCATAAGTCACTTGGTTGTCAGAGCTTGTAGAAGCGGTATTCAGATTCCCAGCAAGGTCCGAGAATTTGTCTGCATTGATTACCGGCTGAATCACGCCGTTGTTATCCACACCAGAAACTGTCAGCTCATAGTGAGTGCTGTCAATCTTCGTCAGAGTGTGCGTATTAACCAAAGCGGATCCGGTGAAGCTCACATCGCCATCGGTCAATGAGCTTTCAGCCAGGGCTTCGCTGAACACCAGAGTAAAACGAACGGGCAGGGTGTTTGTTGGATCAGCCTGTCCTGTTTTTTGGCTGATCACTACGGACGGGCGAAGGGTGTCGTAATTCCAGGTGTAAACTGTCGCCGCAGTGAAAGGCTGCCAGAAGTTGTTTGAATCCTTCCCGACCACGCAGATTTTCAGGTTTTGATTGGCCAAAGCAGCAAGGTCGTCAGTGATTTTTGCGCCCACGGCCGTTTCTGTCGAATAGCCAGAAGACACTGTGCAATCTGTTGAGCCTTGCGGGCCCACCTTGTAGCGATAATGTGTGACGTTCGTGCCAGAGACGGTGATGTCCAGATCTTCGACATTGCTTGGATTCGCCGGGCGACCACCCAGCACGGCAGCCACTTCCACGCCCAAGCCTGAAATTCCCAAGGAACCGTTATCCGCGATATCAGGATTGGTGTAATTCCAAGTCAACGTTTGCGAGTGCGTGTTGACCTCGGTTGGGCTGTAAGTGATCACGACCGAACAGGAAGAGTGACCATTCAAAGTGGTGGAACAGGTTCCGCCGTTTCCTGGGAATGATCCGCCTTTAAAGGCAAAGGGTGTCGACAAAGTGCTCAAAGTCAGGCCTTGGGCCGGAGCATCGCCGGTATTCTGGAAGCTCACGGATTTTTCAATGACCGTGTCTTTCATCTGCGGACCAAAATCCAAAGTCGCCGCAGCCGTCACTTTGGCGCGGGTGGTTTTGTCTTTCACGACAAAAGAAATAACGTTGCTGTCCAGGCCCTCGAATTTTTCGCCGGTAAAACGAAGTTCGAATGTTTCATCGTTTTCAATAACCGCATCGCGAGTGGCTTTGATGATGAAGCTGACAGAAGTGATGCCCGGCTGAACCAGCAGAGTGCCGTTGGAAGCTTCAAAATCGCCATCTTCATCGTTTAAGGTCCAGCCCAGGTCTTCGGGCTTCACGGTCACGCCCGGTACGCTTGGGGTTTCGACTCCCAAGGTGATTTGATGACCGATGCCTTCTTCCAGCACGACGGTTTTTCCGGACTCAACGGTGATTTTACGAAGCACCTGGTTTTCGCTGAGCAGAGGGGACAACGAGGCGTCCATACAGCTTGTCAGCAAGAGGGCGAGCAAAACGGTTGAGATGTATTTCAGGGACGTACTGGCATTAAACATCTTAAGTTTCTTTTCGGCAGATTTGGTTGAATTGTTAAGTGATTTTTGCCGCAAATAGTCCAGTCTTTTCTGAGATTTAGTGGTCTTAAATGTGAACCATTTTTCTGCTTATCAGTCTCATTATAGGTCGGGTGCCATCTGCCACATCAGGACGTTACATATCAGATTGTCAACACTGATTGCTTTATTTAGTACTGGGGCGGGGCGGTTTTTTTTATTCTTCGAGGGCAGGAAAAATGGAGGAGATATGAGCAAGTTTGCGCATCTCGTGATAGCGACATTCATGTTGTTTTCGTTTTCCACTTACGCGGCAGGTCCGGATCCTCTTCCGTCCTGGCAGGAGGGAAAACTTAAAAAGTCGATTCTGGATTTTGTTTCTGAAGTTACCAAGACCGGAGGATCCCGCTTTGTTCCTCCTGAAGATAGAATCGCAACTTTTGACAACGACGGCACCTTATGGTCGGAGGTTCCGACCATCGAAGTGGAGTTTACAAAAAATCGCCTGCAGGAAGCACTAAAAAAGAATCCCAACCTGAAAAAGCAGGAGCCTTACCTAAGTCTGCTTAAAGGAACCCCGGTCACACAACTCTCACAAAAACAGATTCTTGAAGTGGTCGCCTTGACCCACACCGGGATGAGCGAAGAGGAGTTTTCAAAAGAGGTCCGTGAATTCTTCCGCACGGCACTTCACCCGAAATTGCAGGTGCCCTACACCCAGGCAGTCTATCAGCCGATGCTGGAGCTTTTGGCCTATCTTCGTGCCAACGACTTTACTCTTTTTATCAGTTCCGGCGGAGAGATTTCATTCATGCGGGAAGTCGCGACGACTATTTATGGCATTCCTTCACAAAATATCATCGGTTCTTATTTTGTGGATAAGCTCGATGAAAAAAATGGCAAGCTGGTGGCCGTGCGTACTTCGACCCTGGCGTTGGTCAACGACAAAGAAAACAAACCCATCGGGATCCTTCGCCATATTGGTAAACGTCCCATTTTGTCCGTGGGGAATGAACGCAGTGGCGGGGACATCGCCCATCTACGATTTTCCAGTGAATCTGAAAGACCGAATTTGCAAATCATGATCAATCACGATGACGAGGTTCGGGAAGCCGCTTACAGCGAAAAGGACGGCGCTTCACTGGCGGCGGCGAAAAAGTACGGATTCAAAGTTCTAAGCATCAAAAACGACTGGAAGCAGGTCTTTCCGTCGCAGAAATCAATCGCGAAGGATTTTTAGTTGACTCAATAACACATGGAAAAGGAGTTCCATCATGGTTAAGTCCGGAGAATCTCAGAAATCTCAAAGGAAAGAAAGTGGTGACGGAAAAGGCAGGAAGCCCAATATTCTTGTTATTATGGGGGACGACATTGGTATCTCAAATCTCAGTTGTTACAGTCGCGGACTGATGGGTTATCACACCCCGAATATTGATCGCATCGCCAGTGAGGGAATGATGTTCACGGATTCCTATGGCGAACAGAGCTGCACAGCCGGCCGCGCGGCCTTTATGACGGGACAAAGTGTGTTCCGTACGGGGCTTTCGAAAGTCGGAATGCCGGGCGCGGATGTCGGGATCAAAAAGGAAGATCCGACCATTGCCGCTTTGTTGAAACCACTTGGTTATGCGACGGGGCAGTTTGGAAAAAATCATTTCGGCGATCGCAACGATTATCTGCCCACTGTGCATGGCTTTGACGAGTTCTATGGAAATCTCTATCACTTGAATGCCGAGGAAGATCCGGAAGATCCTGATTATCCAAAGGGGCATCTTTTCAGAGACCGCTTCCTGCCGCGCGGGGTTTTGCGCTGTAAGGCGACGGACAAGGACGATCCAACTGTTCACGAACGCTGGGGCCGCGTCGGAAAGCAGATTATCGAAGACACTGGTCCGCTGACCAGAAAACGCATGGAAACGTGTGACGATGACTTTGTCGATGCGGCGAAAGACTTTATTTCCCGCCAAAATTCCGACGGGAAGCCGTGGTTTGTGTGGCTGAATACAACTCATATGCATTTGCGGACTCACACCAAGCCGGAAAGCCGTGGCCAGGCGGGACCGTCGCAGTCAGAGTACCACGATACCATGATTGATCATGATAAAAACGTAGGTCAAATGCTGGATCACCTGGATGATCTGGGTATCGCCGAAGACACGATTGTGTTGTATACGACCGACAACGGACCTCACATGAACACCTGGCCGGATGGCGCAATGACTCCATTCCGCAGTGAGAAAAATACGAACTGGGAAGGGGCTTTCCGTATTCCACTTCTGCTGCGCTGGCCGGGACGGGTAAAGCCGGGGGTGCTTTCAAATGAAATTGTTCAGCATCACGACTGGCTGCCGACATTCCTGGCAGCAGCAGGGGAACCTGACATCGTGAACAAGCTCTTGCGCGGTCACCAGGCCGGTGAAAACAAATACCGTGTGCATATCGACGGATACAATCTGGTACCGTATTTGACTGGCGAAGAAAAAGAAAGTCCTCGCAAGGCCTTTATTTACTTCAGCGATGACGGGGATTTGGTGGCTCTTCGCTATCAGAACTGGAAGATGGTGTTTATGGAGCAGCGAAAGGCCGGAACATTGGGAGTGTGGGCAGAGCCGTTTACGCCGCTCCGTGTGCCGAAACTCTTTAATCTGCGCACGGATCCCTATGAGCGTGCTGATGTGACCTCCAACACCTATTGGGATTGGTACATGAGCAAGGCCTATATCATTCTGGCAGCTCAGGCCATTGTTGCAAAATTCCTGGAAACCTTTGCCGAGTATCCTCCAAGGCAGAAAGCGGCCAGCTTCACCATTGATCAGATCATGGAAAAAATGAGCAGTGCCGCCGGATATGCGCATCAGGATTCGACCGGAAAAAATATCCATGAATCCCCGGAGTCCCGTCGCGAAGAGGGGCAAGGGATGCCGCCTGTAAAAGGCAGACAGGACGAAGGTGAGCAACGCAGAAGTACTCATTAGACCTGAACAGGAAAAGGGGCCGCTGGCCCCTTTTCCCAATATGGTTTGGATTCCGGGTGGCCTGTTCACCATGGGGTCTGACAATCACTATGCTGAAGAAGCCCCCGCGCATCGTGTGAAGGTGGACGGATTCTGGATGGATCGCTGTCCTGTGACCAATCGTGATTTTTTGGCCTTTGTCGAGGCCACGGGCTATCAGACATTATGTGAAAAAGAACCGGATTTGGCTCTGTATCCCGGAGCATCTGCGGCCATGAAGGATCCCGCATCGGTGGTGTTTGTGAAGCCCGCCGCGCCAGTGGATCTGCGCAATCCCTATCTGTGGTGGCAGTTTATTCGTGGTGCAAATTGGCGTTCGCCGCAAGGTCCGGGCAGTTCCATTGAAGACCGCATGGACCATCCGGTCGTGCACGTCTCATGGCAGGATGTTCAGGCTTATGCAAAATGGATCGGGAAAAAGCTTCCGACCGAAGCCGAATGGGAGTTCGCCGCTCGGGGCGGTCATGAAGGTCGCGAGTTTGCGTGGGGCGAAGAACTTGAACCCCAGGGCCGTCATCTGGCCAACATCTGGCAGGGAGAATTCCCCTGGCAGAATCTCGGTGCGGATGGTTTTGAAGGCACTTCCCCGGTCACAAGCTTTCCTCCAAACGACTATGGATTGTTTGATATGATCGGCAATGTCTGGGAATGGACCGTCGATTGGTACAGTCCTCGTCATCCCGATGAGAAACCCAAAGCCTGCTGCATACCGAAGAATCCGCGAGGCGGGGCTGAGTCTGACAGCTTTGATCCTCGTCAGGCATTAAAAATTCCCCGCAAAGTGATGAAGGGGGGATCGCATTTGTGCGCTCCCAATTATTGCAAGCGCTATCGTCCTTCGGCACGCATGGCGCAACCCGTGGATACGTCGACATCTCATCTGGGGTTTCGTTGTGTGGTTCGCGGCGAACGAAGTTAAAGGAGGCTTTCATGGAAGAAGCCGTCAGGCAGTGGACTCAAATTATATCCATTTGTCTTGAGTTCTTTGCGGCTCTTTTGATTGCTGTGGGTGCAATTGAAGGTCTTGTCAGGCTGGTGAAATTTTCCATTTTCGGTGAAAGAGGTCTTGGTATCAGAAAGGACATCTGGCTGGGTTTCGCTCGGTGGATTGTTCTGGGGTTGGAATTCATGCTGGCGGCAGACATCGTATCGACCATTGTTTCTCCTTCGTGGGATGCGATCGGCATGCTTGCGGCGATCGCTTTGATCCGAACATTCTTAAGTTATTTCCTGGAAAGAGATCTGGAGGCCGCCTCCAGAAAGGAGTTTGGCAATGGAACCTGAGCGCACGCCCAACGAGATGTCGCAGGAAAGAACGGATCTGTCAGAGCATAGAACGGATCTTTCTGAGCATCGCACAGGACTTTCAGAGCACCGAACCGAACTGTCTGAAGGGCGCAGCGATCTGTCGGCGGTGAGAAGTCATCTGGCGAATGAGCGTACGCATCTGGCGTACATGCGAACCGGCATTTCGCTCGTCAGCTTGGGAATCACCATGAATCGGTTCAGTTGGTTTCTGATGGAAAATAAAGCGATATCCCGCCATGGGGGCCGCCCTTTTCTGGATGACGCAAAAAATACCGGACTGGGGATGGTGATTCTGGGCAGTGCCATGCTGATATGGTCTTTGTATCGGTATTCGCAAACTGCGAAACAAATTGATTCGCATCACTATATGCCCGCGCACCGTTCCGTACGGGCTTTCACGCTGGCTTTGATTTTAATCGGTATTGTTTCTGTTTTATGGATGATTGTGGGGTGAGTTGATATGGATGGGACATACGCATTGGGACCAGGACAAATATTTACTGTGTTCTTTATTATGCTGGGGCCGTTTCAGCTTCTTCAACCGTTTGCCAAAGCAACAAAAGACATGTCGCAGCCGCAGGTGGTTTCATTGGCTGTGAAGTCTGTACTGGCGGTCATTCCGATTTTGATAGTGCTCGGTCTTTGCGGCCGGACATTGATGGAAAACTGGAATATTCCACGGGCCGTGCTTGAGCTGACGGCGGGATTGATCTTCGCCTATGTGGCCTTTTCTATAGTCTTGACGGGAAAACAAAAAACAGAGCCCAAGTCCGAAGAGTCCAAAGAACCCGTTCCGGTGACAGCGCTGGGGGTGGCCATGAAAATGGTGGTCAGCGCCCATGGCCTGGCCACGCTGATCGTTTTGCTTGCAGTCAGTAAGGACTATGAACGAACGCTTCTGATTTTCGGTGTTCTGGTTGTTGTGATGATTCTGAATTTGCTTACGATGATCTACAAAAAAATCTTTCTGGGAAAAGTGGGCGCAGCAGCCATGCAGGTTTTTGGTGTCGTGCTGGGGGTGATGCAGGCGGGAATGGCGTTGGCGATCATTCACTACAGCCTGATGGAGTTGCACAAGGGGTTCTTTAGTTAAAGTTCGATGTCGAGCTCGTAGATGCCTCGGGCAGCGAGGACTTGCTGCGTGCTGTTTATTTTTCTGACGTCAGTGAGTTCCCAGGAATAATAGCCGGGTTCCCATCTGCTTGCGCAAGCGGCGGGGATGTCTTTTTCTTCGAAGGGTCGGACGGATTTGATTTTTACGAGGGCGACGGGTGTGCCGATGTCGGTTTCGCCTTCGTTGAAGAGGAAGTTTTTGTTTTCTACGATGAGGAGATCGCCGGTGAGGTCGGCGGGTGGAAGCCAGCGGCGGACTTCGATGGTTTTTTCGCCGTTGGCGATGCGGGTGCCGTTGGGGTGGACTATGGAGAGGGTTTTGTGGGTCATTGTTTTGCTCCGGGTTTTTCTGGCTTGTTTCTCGCTTCGCTTGAAACTCGCTTGGGTTCTGGGGTTTGCGACGGGGAGTGGGGCTCGTCGCATCACGCTCCTCGGGGCTTTGCCCTGCCTACGGCACCCTCGCGCTCGCTTCCTGCGAGGGCGATGAACCCCTGTGCCGGCGTCGCCGCGTGCCGCGAGCTTTGTAGGATTGTTTTGCGCCGGCGCTCTAAGTTCAAAGCCCCTTGGGAAAACCAAGCTGTGGGTAAAAATAAAAAACCCGAATCTTTCGATTCGGGTTTTTTATTTTTAGTACAAAAATTGGCGTTCCCAAGGGGATTTGAACCCCTGTATCCTCCGTGAAAGGGAGGTGTCCTAGGCCCCTAGACGATGGGAACGTTTAGGAAAAACAAACGAACTAAAAATGGTGGCTCGCGATGGATTCGAACCATCGACCCCTTCATTAAAAGTGAAGTGCTCTACCAGCTGAGCTAGCGAACCACTGTCCGTTTGAGGAAGTGCTAATTTGTAGTAAGAGGGGTCCAAAGTCAATACACTTTCTTGCAGTTTTTTAAAAATTTTTGCGATTTTTTGATAAAAAAAAGGCCTTTGCTCAAGGTGTGGGCAAAGGCCTTCGAAAATTCTATAAAAACTGCTAACTCTGCTTAATTGTTGAACAAAGGCTTGACCCACAGTGTCTGTTCTCGGCCCGGTCCGACGGAAATTACGTCGATCGGTGTGCCTAATTGTGAACCCAGATAGTCAATGTAGTTCGTTGTTGGGCGTGGAAGATCCGAGAGTGTTTTTACTTTCGTCAAATCTTGTGTCCAACCAGGGATCCATTCAATCACGGGCTCCACTTTTTCCAGTTCATACGGTGAAGTTGGCAGATCAGTGATGATTTCGCCGTTCAGTTTGTACGCTGTGCACACACCGATACGATCATGTCCTGTCAGGACATCCAATTTCATCATCGCCAGATTTGTAATACCATTCACGCGGATCGCATATTTCAACGCTACCAGATCCAACCAACCACAACGACGGCTTCTACCGGTGGTGGAACCAAACTCGTGGCCGTCGGCTTGAATCTTTTTGCCGATTTCATCGTTCAGCTCAGTCGGGAAGGGGCCGCTGCCCACGCGAGTGGTGTAGGCTTTGAACACGCCGATGACTTTCTGAACGCTCGCAGGGCCGATGCCGGCACTGGCGCAGGCGTTGGAAGCCAGAGTGGAAGAGCTCGTTACAAAAGGATATGTGCCGTGCAGGATGTCCAGCATCGTGCCTTGCGCGCCTTCGAACAGAACTCTTTTTCCGGACTTCAAACTTTTACTGATAAACAGCGAAGTGTCTTTCGTGCGGTATGGAGCCAGCTCTTCAGCCACGGCCAGAAGATCCTTGATCAGATCATCGGCTTTGAAAGTGGAGTCCTTGTAGTAGTTCTCCAGCATGAAGTTCTTTTCAGTCAGTGCCAGTTCCAGTTTCTTTTTCAGATTGTCTTTGTCGAAAAGATCACCGAACAAAATCGCGCGGCGGGAAGCGCGGTCTTCGTAAGCCGGGCCGATGCCTTTGCCGGTGGTGCCGATCTTGCCGTCACTCAAAGCGGCTTCACGAGCAGCGTCCAGAGCTTTATGGTATGGCAAAATCAAAGTTGCCGTATCAGAGATCAAAAGTTGTTTTGGGTTTTGCAAAAAGCCTGTGTCTTTCAGCTTTTTGATTTCATCACGGATCGAGAAAACATCGATCACGACACCGGAGGCGATCACACATGTTGTTTCCGGGCGCAGAATACCGCTGGGAACAAGATGCAGAACGGTTTTTTGTCCGTTCACTACCAGGGTGTGGCCGGCATTGGCTCCACCTTGATATCGAACCACCATGTCCGCTTTTTCAGCGAACACATCGATCAGTTTACCTTTACCTTCATCGCCCCACTGAGCACCGACAACAACAACGCCTGACATAATACGTACCTCTTAAAACAGACCCTAGAACTGTCTCTCAAAGAGGGGATATCAGGCAAGTTTATTCGCCCTTAAATGGAGCCGCTCCATACCAAGGCGCCCTTGGCGGGAGGGTGTCAGAGGTCGATCCGTCCACAAAAAACGCCATAAGCTTATTAGCTGCAATCTGGGAGGCTTTAAAGAACGCGTCCTCTGTATTGGCTCCAATGTGCGGAGTCAAAACCAGGTTCGGGTATTTCAGCAAATTAGAGTTTCTGTTCAAGGGCTCTTTTTCATAAACGTCCAAACCCACCGAACGCAGCCAGCCTTTTTCCAGGGCCTCGCACAGGTCGTTTTCGTTGATGACCGATCCACGGGAGGTGTTGATCAAAACAATCCCGCGGTGGATGTATTCAAACTGCGAGCGGTTCAGCATGTGCTCGGTTTCCAGGGTTTTTGGCACGTGAAAGCTGATCACGTCGGCGGTTTTCAGAACCTCTTCGTAACTGAGACGGGGAATGTGCAGGCGTTCAAAGACGTCGTCTTCTTGATACGGATCGTAGGCGACCACATTCATGCCGAAGGCTTGCGCCAGCTCTGCCACGCGGGAGCCAATGCGTCCCAAGCCCACGATGCCATAGTTTCTGCCAGCCAGTTCAATGCCCGTGATTTGATCGCGGTTCCATTCGCCGGCTTTCACCATTTTGTGTGCGGCCTGAATGTTGTTCACGCAGGACAAAACCAAACCCCACGTTAACTGTGCGGCCGATTCGATATTGGCCGTGGGAGTATGCATGACCGTGACACCCCATTTTTGGGTGGCATCCAAATCGATATGGTCAAACCCGCTGGTGCAAGTCACAATCAGTTGCAGTTGACGGGCTTTTTTCAAAAGCTCTTCGTCAATGCGCGTGCGACTGCGAATGATCAGGGCGTTGGCGCTGACCAGATGTTCCAGCGGCAGGTGCTGGGGGTTGTCGCTGCGAACGACGTCAAACTGACTGTGTTGTTGCAGGTACAAAAAACTGTCTTGCGCAAAGCGGTCGGTGATCAGGATTTTTTTCTTCACGGATTTTGCTCCAGCCAGTTTTTCGCCTCGGTCGTGATGTTGGAAATATGCTCCAACGACATAAAATCTGAATCAAAGTGGCGCAGGGTGTGCCCCAAGCACTCCACCAGACGAATCAGTTCGTGATCCTGGATGTAACCCATGTGGCCCACGCGAATGATGCGGCCTTTGGCCTGATCCTGTCCGCCCATGATGGTGATGTTGTGAACTTCTTCCAGATGCAGGCGGATTTTTTGTCCGTCCATCTGTGGTGGCACTAGTAACGCAGTCACCGAGTTGCTGGGGGATTGCGCATACAAAGTGAAACCCAGTTTCAGACCAAAGATGCGGGTGAATTCCGCGCGGCGGTGAATGTCGTGGAAAAGTTTTTCCAGACCCTGCTGGGAAATCAGTGTCAGCACCACATCCAAAGCGCGGATCAAAGCGACGTTGGAAGAATAGAATGTCTCACCAGAGGCGTTGGCTTTTTTCTCTTTGCGGATGTCGAAATAATATCTTGGGCATTTGGCGTCGGGGATGAATCTCCACGCCTTTTTCGAAAAGGATAGCAGCGACAAACCTGTCGGCAGCATAAAGGCTTTTTGAGATCCCGCGACGATGCCATCAATACCCCAGGCGTCCATCGGCAGTGGATAAGCGCCCAGTGCGGTGATGGCGTCGACCAGGAACAAAGTGTCGGAATATTTTTGAATGACTTTGCCCAGCGCTTCAATCGGGTGGGCCACAGCGGTGCTGGTTTCGCACGCCTGGCAAAGCACGGCGCGGGTGTCAGGATTTTTCTGCAGCAGTTCTTCGACTTCGGAAACTTTGACGGCTTCGCCCCAAGGGACGTTGATGGTCAGAACTTTGGCGCCAAAATGGGCGGCCATATCAGCCCAGCGCTCGCCAAATTTGCCTGAAACAATGGCAATAACTTTGTCGCCCGGTGACAAGGTGTTGACCAGTAAAGCTTCCATCCCGCCAGAGCCGGTGGAGGTCAGAAGATAGACATCTTCTGCGGTCTGAAAAACAGTTTTGATCTGGGTCAGAACTTTCTTAAGAATTTTATCGAATTCCGGAGTGCGATGGTGAATCATCGGCAGTGCCAGCGCTTTTCGCACCTCAGGATGGATATTGACGGGGCCCGGAGCCAGCAAACTGTAATCTTGAGTTGCCATATTTCTTCCTTGATTGCGTCGCGCAGTCACCATTTCTGTGATGACTTCCTGCTAATTTTATACTCAACTGGGGCCGTGGACGCAATATTTAAAGCTTTTCGCATCACTCTGATTCTGTCGCTATTCCTCTCGGGATGTGCCTATCGTCTGGGCAGCGGCACACGCAGTATTCCTGGCGGTTATAAGCAGATTTCTGTGCCGATTTTCAAAAACAAAACACAGGAAACCGGGATCGAAGTGGCGTTCACAAACACACTGATTCAGGAATTCCAGCGCTCCCGAGTTGCCCGAATTGTGGACAATTCCTTGTCGGAAGTGGCAGTGATCGGGCAGATTGATTCTGTTCAGTATTTACCGGGTGCAAAACGTGTGGCCGGGGACTCTTCAGCGCCTTATTTGCCCAATGGAACTGTCGTTGCGTCAGAGTATCGTATTCTGCTGACCGTGACGGTGAAAGTCGTGCGCCAGGCGGATGGAACGGAGCTTTGGAGTGGGTCCTTCAGTGGAGAAAGAACTTACGCAGCACCTCAGGTAACGCTGGCCGGTGTTAACTCCATAAATCCGCTTTACAATCTTTCTGCGCGAAGGCAGAACATTGACCTCATGGCTTATGACATTATGTCCGAGGCACATGATCGTATTACCGAAAATTTCTAAAAGGATATTCAACTCGTGGCACTCATCGATGCGCAGAAATTTTATCGCGATCTTGAAAAAGGTCAGACTGCGCCGTTGTATTTCCTGTTCGGTGAAGAACCCTACCTGTTGAACCAGTCCGTTGAACGTTTCAAGTATTCTGTTTTGACGGAAGGGGCCGTGGATTTTAACTACAGCCTGTTCTATGCTTCTGACGCTGACGTGGTGTCGGTGCGTGATGCCGTTGAAACTTTGCCGATGATGGCTCAGCGCCGTCTGGTGATCCTGAAAGAGGCCCAGGAACTTACGGACAAAGAATGGGCCGAGCTTGAAACGCTGTTTGAAACTCCGGTGGACAGCACCGTGTTCGTGCTTTTGGCGTCCCGCGTGGACAAGCGCAAAAAACAGATCCGTCTTTTGCTCGACAAAGCCGACTGTGTTGAATTCAAAAAACCTTACGAAAATCAGATTCCATCCTGGATCAACTACATCGCGCAGTCCCTGGGTTTGACGATCAGTAATGATGCCATCCTGCTTTTGCACAAGCTGGTGGGTCATCACCTGACCGAAATCGAAGGGGAGCTTAAAAAGCTCGGTGAGTTCGTCGGCGAGCGCCGTATTGAAGTGGCGGATGTGGCTCAGGCCGTGTCCCGCTCCAAGGAAGAGAACGTTTTTGATTTCACCAAGGCCATCGGCGAAAACGACCGTGTAAAGGCTTTGGAGCTTTTGGTTCACCTGCTGGATCAGGGGCAGAACGAGATCGGGATCGTGTCTTTGGTGGCCCGTCACGTGCGTATCCTGCTGACTTTAAAGCGGGGAATGGAAGAAGGCCTGCATGGCGCGAAGCTCGCGCATTTTGCCCAGGTGCCGCCTTATTTCCTGGAAAGCTATCTGGATCAGGCCCGACTTTGGACTGCTAAAAAGCTGGAACAAACCCTGGTGGTTCTGTCTGAGACAGACAAGGCTTTGAAGTCCTCACCATTGTCCAGTCACATCTGGCTGGAAAACCTGGTTTTAAAGACCTGCGGCACTCAATACGCCATGTGAACCACTCCAGCGAAGCTGGAGTGCAGACATTTTCAAGTTGATAGCTGAATAGACCGATAAGCTTTGTGATGAACAAAGCCAATCCTGCATTTGAAGATAAAGGTTATTTCCGCCGCCAGTACCCGCGTCGTGCGATGAAACGCAAGATCGGTATCCTGTGCGATGGGACTTACTTTGTCTGTGAATCCGGAGAAATCGGCGAGGGTGGTATGTCCATTGTCACCGATTATGTTCTGACCGAGGGCCACGAAGTGGTGGTCAGCTTCCAAGTGCCCGCCGGGGACTTTGTCTTCCTTCGCGGCGTGGTTCGTTCGACGCAAAAAAAAGAGGGTGACCATAAAGTCACCCACGGACTGAGCTTCAATCAGATTGCGTTCTCTACAAAACGACAAATTCGCGCCTTTGTATCAGCGCGAACCGAATCAGAGTTGAATTAAACCCAATTACTTCGTTGCAGAAGCGCGAGTAGAAAGACGGCTGATCTTGCGGGATGCAGTTTCTTTCTTGATAACGCCAGTTTTTGCAGCTTTCATTACTTGAGAAGAGAAGTTCTTCAACAATTCAGGAAGAGCTTTCAGATCTTTAGCTTCGATAGCTTTAACAAGTTTTTTCTCAGCTGTTTTAACAGTGCTTTTACGAGCGTTGTTAACAGCAGTTTTACGGATAGACTGACGAGCTCTTTTTGCTGCAGACTTATGATTTGCCAAGGGATAACCTCCACAGTAACTTTTATAGACGAACCAAAGGGATTAACATAGGGTGTCTCACGAAGCAAGTGGATTAAAAGAAGATCGCAAAAAGGTCCTCAAAAGCGCCTTTTTAATGGCCTCCGGGACGTTAACTAGCCGCATCCTGGGGCTTTTCCGGGATATTGCCCTGGGGGCTTTGTTTGACCGGGCGGTCACTGATGCTTGGACTGCCGCTTTCCGCATCCCCAATCTGTTCCGCCGTCTGTTCGGGGAAGGCTCCCTGGCTGTGAGTTTTATTCCCGTTTTCATGCAAACACAATCGGAAGATCCCACCGGCCAGCGCGCCCGAAACCTGGCGAATGCCTTTTATTCGCTGCTTTTGGTGATTTTAGGGGTTTTGACCCTGCTGGGGATCATTTATGTCGAGCCTGTTTTCCGTCTGATTCTTTCTTCTGAGTACGCTCTGGATGCCGCCAAGTGGGAACTGACCCTGCGCATGGGGCGGATCATGTTTGGGTTTGTGTTCTTTGTCTGCACCTATGCCTTCTATATGGGGATTTTAAATGCCCTGGGCAGTTTCGGACTGCCGGCTGTGGCGCCAGCGCTTTTAAATGTCTCGATGTTGGTTTTCACCTTTATGCCGCCGCAGTGGTTTCCCGTCCACGGGGACGGATTGGCGTGGGGCGTGCTGATCGGGGGGCTGTTGCAGGCGCTGCTGTTGGCGGTAGCTTTAAGGCAGCGAAACTGTCTGCCGCGACTGCAGAAGACGTTGTGGACGCCGGAAGTGAAAGCCGTAGTGCGGGGAATGATTCCGGGGCTGATCGGTATGGGGCTCTTGCAGTTTTCCACACTGGTGAATCTGTATTTTGCAAGCTCCCTTCCTGAAGGTTCGATTTCTTATATCTATTGGGCCGACCGTTTGCTGGAGCTGCCGCTGTCGTTGATTTCAGTCAGCATCGGGGCGGCACTGCTGCCTAGTTTAAGTGACTTTGCCAGTCGGGGACTGAAAGAAAAATTCCAGGAAACCGCTGAAGAAAGCTTCCTGATGAATCTGTTCCTGGCGTGGCCCGCAGCACTGGGACTTTATATTCTGGCTGAACCGATCATTGAGGCTTTGTTCCTGCGGGGCAAGTTCACCGCGCAGGATGTGCAGATGACGGCGGCGATCTTACGCATCTATGCTGTCAGTTTGTTGCTGGTGTCCTGCAGTCGCGTTTTGATGCCGCTTTATTATTCCGTTAAAAATACGAAAGTTCCCATGGTGCTGGCGGTGGTTTCATTGGCGGTGCATGTGTCGTTGGCGCCGGTGCTAATGCGGCAGTGGGGGCTTGAGGGGCTGATGATTTCGGGTGTGGCCGGTGCGTTTTTAAATGCGGTTTTGCTGATGGGATTGCTTAAGAAGTATTCTCCGGGAATCAGAATGTCGGTGTTGCTTCGTCCGGCGGTGAAGTTCGTGCTGGCCGGGGCGGGGATGGTGGTTTCGCTGCAGACGTATGAACTGCTGATGGCTCAAACAGGAAGAGGGCTGCAGATGCTGGCCCTCTTTATCACGATCCTGTTGGCGGTTGTCGCCTATTTCGGTCTGGCTTATGTTTTGGGTTGCGAGCAGATTTCTAGAATCCGTCGGTCGTCCCAACCTTAGCTCTTTCGTCGTCATCAAACGGAATCACATCCTGGGACGCGGACTTTTTCGGAGCCGCGGCCTTCATCGGAATGACATTGGATTTCTTCGGCATTGGCGAAGGTATTTTGGCCTTCGCTTTGACCGGAGCTTCTGACGATGCAGAAGCTTTAGAAACTTCATTGCTGCCCAGGATCACTTCATTCAGTTCCACGGTCAGATTCAGGGAAGTGGCCGCCAGGTTGTTGATCTCGCCACTGGTCGCCGCGATTTCCTCTGCGGAAGCAGCGTTGCTTTGGGCTGCCTGATCCAATTGGTTCATGGCTTTGCCGATTTGCTGGATACCGGTGGTCTGCTCAGAGCTTGCCGCCGCGATTTCATTGTTCAGGTCAGAAACTTTCTTGATGGAGGTCACGATATTGGTCAGAACTGCACCGGACTTGTCGGCAATGGCACTGCCTTCTTCAATCTGAGACACAGAGTCTTTGATCAGGGAAGAGATGTCTTTGGCAGAAGCCGCACTTCTTTGCGCCAAAGTTCTGACAGCTTCCGCCACCACCGCAAAGCCTTTGCCTTGTTCACCGGCGCGGGCTGCTTCCACTGCGGCATTCAGTGCCAGCAAGTTTGTCTGGAAGGCGATGTCGTCGATGACATGAATGATTTCTTCTATCTTTTTGGAAGACTGAGAAATTGAAGTCATGGACATGATCAGGTTCTGAATTTCTTTTTCGCCCTGTTCAGCAGAATCGCGGGAGCTTGCAGACAAAGCGGCTGCCTGTTTGGCGTTGTCCGAGTTCATCTGAACCATGGATGTCATTTCTTCCAGTGCCGCCACCGTTTCTTCCAGGGAGGCTGCAGCTTCCGTAGAAGACTGAGACAAAGAGTTACCAGCTTCGTTCAACTGCTCAACCGCAGAAGCCACTTGGCCACCGGCTGTTGTCAGACGGTCTGCAACGGAACCTACAGAGGATGCGATCTTTGCTGCGATCCACAGAAGGACTGCAAACACTGTGACACCCGTCGCGGCAGAAACCAGATAAATCAGATTTTTTACATAAGCTTCAGTGGAGGCGGCTTCTGCCACGCCGTCTTTGGCCATCTTGGCATAGATATCCGTGACGGCGCTATTCCAAGCGCGAACCGTTTTGCCTATTTCATTGTAGCGGCCATCCAGCAGGGCTTCAGCCTCTTTGGATTTTGCCGGATCTGAAGAGCCGATCAGACTGATGATTTTTTCCATCGAGGCGTAATATTCCGGAAAAAGAGGCTTCGCCATTTGGTAAGCCTTGTCCTCTTCCGGTGTTCTAGGAATTGGATCGTAGGTTTCCTGAGCCTTGCGGAACTCGTTCATACCTTCGGTGGCGGTCTTTAGATAGGACGCCAGCTTTTCAGGCTCGTCAGTGTGTTCCATGGCTGCCCAAGCACCATATTGAAACTTATTGCGCGCTTGGCGCATTTCACCAACCATATCAAATGTTGGAATTACCTGTTCGTTGGCGATATCCAAAAGGTTGACCACGCTTGAGATCCCGTTAAGAGCGATGGATCCAAGAATGGCAAAGCCCACCATCGGCAGAAATGCGGCCACGAGCAATTTGCCTTTAATTCCTTTGAACCAGCTTGATATTTTAAATTCCGACATAAGTTGAGTCTCCGTAAAAGTCTTTATGGGTTTTTAACAGATAATTATTCGGAATTTAAAAGAGTGCTTAGTAGTCCAGAATTAAAAATACGAATAATGGGGGAGAAAAATTAATAAACCCCACTGAGGTCGTGGGGTTCTGTTAACAAATCTTGATGTGTTTGCGAGACTAGAATCCGTCTGTTGTTCCGACCTTTGCACGGTCATCTTCATCAAACGGGATCATGTCCTGGGATTCTTTACGGGCCGGGGTGGCCTTCATCGGAATCACATTGCTTTTCTTCGCTGCTGGTTTGGCGAAGTGGGGCACTTTCTTGGTGGTTTTCGCTGTGGTTTCAGTTGGAACTTCGGTCATCACGCTGGCGCCGCCCAGAATGATCGTGTTCAGTTCCACGGTTAGGTTCTGATTGGTTGCTGCCAGGCCGTTGATTTCACCGCTGGTGGCGGCAATTTCTTCAGCAGAAGCGGCATTGCTTTGTGCTGCCTGATCCAACTGATTCATGGCTTTGCTGATCTGTTGAATGCCGGTGGTCTGCTCAGAGCTGGCCGCGGCGATTTCGTTGTTCAGATCTGAAACCTTTTTGATCGAATTCACGATATTCGTCAGAACGGCACCGGACTTGTCAGCAATCTCACTGCCACTTTCGATCTGGGACACGGAGTCTTTGATCAAAGAGGAAATGTCTTTGGCAGAAGCCGCACTTCTTTGTGCCAGGGCGCGAACCGCTTCGGCAACAACCGCAAAACCTTTTCCTTGTTCACCGGCACGAGCCGCCTCCACCGCCGCATTCAGCGCCAGCAGATTGGTCTGGAAGGCGATATCATCAATAACAGAGATGATTTCCTCGATCTTTTTGGAAGACTGGGAAATCTCGGTCATGGAGTGAATCAAAGACTGGATTTCTTTTTCACCCTGTTCAGCCGAATCACGGGAACTTGCAGACAAAGCCGCTGCCTGTTTGGCGTTGTCAGAGTTCATTTGCACCATCGAACTCATTTCTTCCAGAGCGGCCACGGTTTCTTCCAAAGAGGCTGCCGCTTCAGTGGAGGACTGGGACAAAGAGTTGCCAGCTTCATTCAACTGCTCAACCGCGGAAGCCACTTGGCCGCCAGCCGTGGACAGACGGGAAGCGATAGAACTCACAGAGTTTGAAATGCGTGCTGCAATCCACAGCAGAATTGCCAGGATGGAGAATGTGGATGCTAATGTCACAAACAGCGTCAAGTTGTTGATGCGAACAGAGGCTTCTTCGGCCGCTTTGTCGTCATCGGCTGCCGCTTTATTATAATAAGCCATGGAATCAGAACTCATTTTATGCATGATCGTTCCGATTTCCCACAGACGACCATCCAGTTGTCCTTCTGCTTTAGCGAAACCTTCAGGCGTGCCGGTGGCGATTTCTTCAATGACCAGCATCAGCAGTTTTTCATATTCTGCGCGCGCTTGTTTTGCCGGTTCAAAGACTTTTTCCATTTCCGGGGTGAACGGGGTGGAGGCATACATATCCATGGCTGTTGTGAATTCTTTAACAGCTTCTTTGGCGATGTTCAGACGTTGTTCACGCTTTTCGGCTGTCTTTACACTCATCGCTGCAAAGACCTGATAACCGTATTTGTTTCGGGCCTGTCGCATCTCTGCCAGGGCCTGCAGATTCGGGATGATATTTTTGTGGGAATTTTCCAGGTAGGCTTCAAAGCCTTTCATTCCCTGATTTGAAATTGCATAGACGATGCTAAAGCCGATGACGGGCAATGCTGCGGCTAGAAGTAGTTTTCCTTTGATCCCTCTGAACCAGGATCCGATTCCGGTGGCGTTCATGTGTTCTCCTCGTAAAATTAATTTATTTAGCTTGCTAAAGAAATATTGACCGAGAATTGTTCGGAGTTCTTAGTTCCGGGGTGGAGTCCAGATTTTCATTATGCTTGCAATGAATGTAGATGAACGTCGGGCAAAAAAAAAGGGACTCTTCCGCGGGCGGAAGAAGTCCCTGGGTGGTTCTATTTAAAAGCGAGGGTTTACTTCACTTCAGCCAAAGAGTTGTAGCTGTCGCTGATCTTTTGCTGTCTTTCAACCTCTTTGCTCCAGCGTTTGACTTCGCCCTGATAGCCGCGCTGTTTGGCTTTCCATTCGTTTTCTTCGCTGGCCAGGCCGCGAAGTTTTTGGTTCACCTGTTCGTTCTGTTCTTTCAAAGTTGCCGCACGTGAATTCCAGATTTTCTTTTCTTCCGTCAACTGGGACATCTGCAACTGATAGTCGTTGATGTTCAGCTCGCGCTTTTTCTGGTTTTCTTTGATCTTGGCAATCATGGCTTCCAGTTCCGCGATCTTCTGGGATTCCTGCGCCATCTTGTTTTTTTCTTCGTTGATCAGGCCCTGAATTTCTTTTTCCTGACCACCGATGCGGCCCATGGCCTGATTGTTCTCTTCAGCCTGCTGATGAACCTGCTTTTGCTGGTTTTCCACCTGGGATTTGGCTTTGGCCACTTCCGACAGATTTCCTTCCACGGTTTTCAGGTTCTTTTCATACTCCTGAAGGTTGGTTTTGGAGTTGTTCAGATTGCCTTTGATTTTCTCCAGGCCCTCTTTGGCGGAATTCTGCGCCATTGCGGTTGTGCCAAGACTCATCAAAACACCTAGGGACAAAGTCGTCATTGTTTTAGCGAATTTCATCTTGAAAATCCTTTCCTTATTGTTCAGACAAGCCGGCCACACTGCCGTCCTGACCTTCTTGGGCACAAACATTTTTCAAAGAAGAACGATAGTGACCCACTTCGTCCTCCCAGATTTCACCTTTGAATTTCCAGTTCAGGGATTTTTCCTTCTGAACCTTCAGCTCCGGACGCTCTTTTTCGTTGATCTCACCACCAGCCATTTGATAGCGGATGTGCTCACCGGCGCCAGAGTACAGCTCGTACTGCAGAACATCGTTCTGATCCAGGACCTTGTCCAGACCTGCCAGCATCTCGTCAAAGCGGCCTTTCAAAGCCTGGGATGCCTGGGCACGCAGCACTGTTTTTTCTTTTTCAATACGGGCCATGCCGGTTGCGCGCAGATTCTTGATGGACGTGCGGGCTTTCTTGGCAATGTGGAACTGGATGCGATAGCTCAGCAGTTTCTGCTCGGCTCTTTGCACTGCCGCCACGGTGGATTCAGAAGGACTGTCGCCTTTGAGTCCTTTTTTCGCGTCAGCCAGTTCTTTGTTGGCCTCGTTTTGTTTGGCAATCAGCTCGCGCTCTTTTTTCACCAAAGTCAGCGCGATGCGGTTGAATTTCACGATCTCGTCCTCATAGGCGTTGATCTGCTTTTGCACGCTCATGTAAGCAGGGTGGCGCGCCAGTTCCACAATGAAGGAACGTGGCAGACCGTCAACTTCCTTAAGGTCCGAGTTTTTCAACCAGCCCTTCACAGTTTCATAGTACGCGGAAGAATCCTTGTGGGAAGAGCTGTAGGCAGCCAGCTTCTGCTTCCAAGGAGCATACTTCTTTTTCATTTCATTCAGCACCTGTACACCGTCACCGTATTGGCACAGGTTCAGGTAACCCACGGTGCGCACCACATAGGATTCCGGAGAGAACGCGTTTTTGAAGAAGTCCGTGTGCAGAGAGAACATGTTCCCCGCAGCCCCTTCATAGTCCTCACCCAGAATCTGAGTCCACGCGCTTTCCACCATAGCCTGCAGCCACAGAGGATTGGATTTATCGACTTTCAGATAAGACTGGAAGGCCTCTTTATACTGGGACTTCTGGAACTGCATGCGCGCCAGAGTCAAAGCACCCACAGAACGCAGTTGGGATGTTTTGTCGGCCTCGGTCGCAGTCATCAGCTTTTCCAGATAGATGGTGGCTTCTTCGACTTTACCCTGACGATAGTTGAACAGGGCATTCAGCAGCAAAGCCTCCGGATAACGCGGGGACTTTTCGCCGATAAAGATCAAAGCGTCTTCCATCAGGCCCAGTTGGCCTTTGTCTGAATAGTATTTGGCACGGGTGATCTGGTAGTCATCATTCTTGGTGATGTCCATTTCATGCTTGATCACCAAAGGGTCGATCAAAGCGATGTCGGACGTTTCCAGTGTGTTGATGTTCTGAACCAGGGCTTCGGTGGCTTTTTGCTGCCACTCTTTGGATTTGGTTTCCTGCGCCACCTGAATCATGTACTGGCGGAACTCGGAGTGCAGACCCAGGCCCTTGGCTGTCATGGCATAGTGGTACAAAGCCTCAATCCGGTGTTCCGGGTCCTCGATCAGTTCCGAGAATAGACCCATCGCCAGTTCGTAGTTCTTCTGGATTTCCAGGAAGATCAAAGCCTGCAGCAGTTTGTAGTCATTCGGCTGCATGTCTTCAAGCTTCGCCAGTTGCACCAGAGGATCCTTGGTCACAGGTTCTGCCACCGGATTCAGGATTTTGACATCCGGAATTTTGTTGAAGGCATCCGCTGTGGTCAGGGATTTGGCCGGGTTTACCACGTCCGTGTAAGGCTTCAGGACAAAATCAATGGCCACTGGAGAATCACGACGGCGGGTTTCTTTCAAAGTGACTTCGCGGGAGGCGGGGAGGCGCAGCGGGCTCATTTGAGAGGCCTCGAGTTCGCGCTCTTCACCGACATCCAGCAAAGGAATGTTTTTAACCTTGAAGACCTCGACTTTGCCTTTCACCACTTTCTTTTGATAGACATCAAAAGTCGGAACCAGGCTGGATTTGACCTTCAGGCTGGCAGCCGCTGGACGGCCGCCTTTTTTGACTTTCAGTGCGGGCTCAGCCAAAGCCGTGCCGCACAGAAATGGAATAGTAATCAGAATGCTTAATGACTTGTTCATAAATCCCCCCACCCTGGAGAAAATTAATGCCAGTACGTGATACCAATCATCAGTGATGTATCGTTGATCGTTTCACTGCCCAGATCACGCTGACCACCCACGACAGTACCGCCCACGTTTGTGCCCGGAGCATAGTACTTCATCTTTTCCTGAGTGGACCAGGTGTTGACCAAATCCGCTCTGATGGCAAAATGCTCAGAGAAGAAGATCTGCTGGAACACGCCCAGTTTGTAGGCCATGGTGTCTTTGGAGACGTTGCCTTCGGCCTGGGTGATTTCATAGTTCAGTGACCCCACACCGAACGAGATACCCATGTCGAAATAGATGATGGCTTTGTCAACCACACTCATTTTCGCATAGAAAGGGACCCAGATACCGGAAAGGAAATAGGATGACTTCAAAACGTTGTGGTCCGGAATCGCGCCGTAGGTATCAACGAATTGTTTTACCGCATCGTTGTCTTTCAGGCTTGCAGAGTTGTAGCTGCCTTCAAGACCCCAGCGTTCATTGAAGAAATACCCCAGGCTTCCGCCAGCGATAGTTCCTGTGCTGTAGGGGTCATTGAACGGAATACCCGCAGCACCGGTCAGATAGAAACGTTCCGCTTTCACGTAACGTCTGTTCTGAACGACACTGAAGTCGTCGTCTTTGGCTGCCCAGTATTTCTGCTCCAGCTTTTTGATGTCCAGCTTGTCGCTGCCGCGTTGATCAGCTTTGCTGTCTGCCGCCTGCTGTGCAAATGCCTGAGATGCCGTCAGGATGAACATTAGAATTGTCTTCTTCAACATGATATAACCCCCGCCTTAGTTTGTACTTTTGAATAAGAATGGATAAGTCACTAGCACGCGTGTTCCCCCCTGTGGAGCAGGAAACTTCCACGCGGCAACCCTATTCAATATACATCCCTCAACGGTTGCGTTCTTAAGTGTTGTGTCCCCAATGAGCTGCTGTTCCACCTGACCGGATGGACCGATCGTGAATTTTACAGCGACCTTACCGAACAGATCCGGTTTGGCACTCAGTTGTCTTTCATAGCAATACAGAATCTGACCCAGTTTGGATTTGATGTACTGGGCGATGATCTCTCTGTCCAGACCGCCAGTAATTTCGCCTTCCTCTTCGATCAGGCCCACGCCACCGGAACCGGTGCCGCCCGCTGCCAGACCGCCCATACCTGTGGCACTGTTGCCACCGCCACGGCCGACAGTGCCGACACCACCACCGGAACCAGCACCTTCGTTACCCCAGTCACGGCCGGAGCGCTCCATGCTGCCGACAGCCGCTAGGGCACGACCGGAAGCGCCGGAACCTGCTTTCACGCCTGTGGCGATAACGACGTTGCCGGAACGAGCGGCTTGAGCGGAAACTTTACCCAGAAGCTGGGAAATACGACCGCCGGAAATGGACTTCATCATTTTGGAAACTTTGCTGCCACCAGTAGGCATCTCCGCCGTTTTCTGATTGGCTGCCGGAGCTTGTTCTTTCACGACCACCTGTTGGGTAGGGGCGGCTTCGGCTTTTTTGCGTTTGGGTTTGATCTCAGTTTTAACAATGATTTTCTGCGCCGCTTTTGGCGGAGCTGCAACCACTTCAAGATCCTGGGATTTTGGCGAGAACAATCCCACTGTCACCAGGAACAAAGCCGCACCAAGAACGATAAATACACCTTTTTTGGAGTCTTCATCCATCAACTGGTCTGTGGAAAGGCGGGCCATGCGGGCGGCGTCTTCCAAAGAAACGGTTCTTTGTTTCACTTCAAGTTCACCGACCATTTGTTTGTGCCATTCCTGGGAAGGGACACAAGCGACTGTTGTTGGAGTCATCGCCATGGAAGGTTTGAATTTTTTGTTCATAGGCAGGATCTTGGTTTCAAGAACCTGATCGTTATGTTTTACGATGTAAAGCTGGAACTGCTTTCCGGCTTCACGCTGTTCTTTGCCGGCCTTTTCCAGGCGCAGATACAAATCCGCTTCTTTCACCACCGGAGTGAACTGCAATGTACAGTCGCCGATAGTCAGGGACTTTTCCTCATCCAGGCGCAAAGCCGGAGAGCCCTTAGCGGAAGCGCTGGTGTTCATGTCCAGATCGACATACCACCAGGCTCCGTCACGGTATTCAAAAAGACCCTGGATGCCCTTGGAATCCGGTGCGATAGAAATCACATCGGCCAGACGGGAGGACCCGAAGGTGTGGGTTTTGTTATTGGATCTTAACTTCCAAGTTTTCGCCGTCCCGTTTTTCAGGGATTGACGCACAATCAACGTGAGCATGTGACACCTCATGAAACTAGTTGTTCAAGTAGAGAGCTGATTCGCGGATACGGCCATCCATATCTTTCTGCACATCGTAAAGAGGCATAAACTTGATGCCTCTTTTTTGCACAAGATAGGCGCCGTCAGGGTTCCGAATCGTTCCCTTAAGGTTCATGTCACCGAAATTGACTTCCTGGACTTTACGGACTGTTCTTTGTTTGGCAAAGCCAGCCGATGCTCCCAAGAGAATGAAAGCAACCATCGCTGTGATGATAGATTTCACTTGTACCCTCCATACTACAAGTCTCCCGAGATAACGTGCTGACCGACTTTGTTTTGATTTTTCAAATACTGTATTTTCTTACCCAACCAGTCGCGCATTTCCAATTGCTGACTGGCTTTAAATGCTCTTTCATAAGAATCCAGCGCAAGCGTTGGACTCTGTTTGTAGGTCTCAAACAAGTGAGCCTGCTGCAGAAGGAAATCAGTGTTGTCTTTCTTGCTGCCAAGCAGGTCTTTCACCACGCTCAGTGCTTTGTCGACTTCACCCTTCTGGGCGTAAGCTTCACTCATCAGAGTGCCCACGTTCAAAGTATACAATTGTTCTTTAGAGATTGCAGACAAATTTTCAATTGCCTTCGTAAAATCTCCCTCTGAGAATGCCTTCACTCCAGCGAAAGTTTTCATTTCCGTCGAAGCCATTTGCATGTCTAAAACTTTATCGAAAAACGGCATCGCGGAATTCATACCGTCTTCTTTGTAAAGCAGACGGGCTTTCTGATACACGTATGGTGCTGCTTCCGGCTGAACTTTCAGGGCTGCATCGATCATCCACATCGCCTTGTCGTTATAACCGCGGGCATCCGCACCAACGCTGGCATAGAACAGACCTAAGGCACGCGTGTCTTTGGACTTCGCAAGTTCCAGACCCAGTTTTTCAACCATCTCGTACTGTCTAGAATAATAACAATTTCCTGCAACTTCCAAAGTGTTCACATTCGCCAGTTGGCCGGTCAGGATGGCACTTCTGTTACAAGCTTTCGGAGTGCGGGTCTCAAAACGGGACACCTTGCCGATGGTCATGTCCGAGGAGGCTGGAAGATAAGCTGTCATTTTGTCAGCGGCAGGGTATTGGGCCACCGGTGGAACTGTCTGATCCACACGGATGGAGGCAAAGCTGCGCTCATTCGTTGCGGCCTGTCCTTTGGCGGCAGCCAGAACTTTCAGTTTGGCCTCGTTTTCATTTTTCTTTTCCTGGATCGGCGCTGTCAGTTTTGCGATCTCACCACGCAAAGCTTCCTGATCGGCCGGAGTCAGTGATGCCGGCAATGGCATGTTTGTCAGGCTTGAGATGAAGTTGTCGTAGCAACGGTCAATACCGCGCATGGCTTCCAACTGCTGGAATGGATCCTTCGACATCTTCAGAGTGGTGTAGTAAGCCGTGTGCGCCTTGTCCAGTTTCTCGGTTTTCATGGAAAGCACCATCGCGAATTTTTCCTCGCGGGCTTTCACACTTTGTGCGACCAGCTCTTTTTCCAGAATACGGGCCTGAATCAGACGGGCTTCCGCACGTATTTCCGGTGCCACGTCACGACCGTTGGCTTTCATCGCCAGATCAAAGGCTGCCGTGGTTTTACCGGAATCCAGCAAAGCCTTCGCGCGGTCGATCATGATCTGAGTTGTGTAAGGTTCAAGCCCCTTTGCCAGGACCTGGTTCTGGATTTTCTCTAGTTCGCCAGAGCGTGGTTCGGACTTGTAGGAATCCATCAATTTGCCATAAATACGCTGCAGGGTTTTGTTATCAGCGCCATTCAGGATGCCCATGTACGCGGCACGGGCTTCCTTGTTTTTCTTTTCAAGGATATAAATGTCCGCCGCAAGTTCCAGGTGAGTGTTGCGGTTTTTCTTGTCCAGATCCGCAATCTTCAAAAGAGTCTCTGCGGATTTAGAGATCTGACCGACATCCGCGTAAGCCTTGGCCGCTTCTTTCAAAGCATCCAGGTTGCGTTTGTCATCAGGATGTTTCTGCACGAATTTCACAGAAGCTTCTGCAGCGTCATATACACGGCCTTCGCTGTATTGCAGACTCAGGGCCTGCCACAGAGCATCCTGTGCCAGTTTTGAGCCTTCGTGTTCTTTGGCGAAGGACATCAGCTTTTCAGATGCCTGGTTTTTGTCGCCAGTCTTGGCAAACTCCTGGATTTCAGTGAAATGCGCCTCTTCCATGATTTTATTCATGCTTTTCTTGCGGCCGTCGTCAGCACTGGATGCCATGACTTTCTTTGAGAAGTCCTTGATGCCTGCGTAATCTTTGCGCAGGTTCATCATATCCAGGATCAGATCCTCGGATTTTTTCTTGATGTCGGCGTTGTCAGCCCCTTTCAGGGATGTCAGTGGCATCAGCCATTTTTCCGCTTCCGGATAATTGGCTTCCTCGTATGCAATGTGACCGATTTTGAATTTGATCAAAGTCGCAAACTTGCCAGTTGGATGCTTGGAAAGATAGTTGGCAGCAAGTTCTTTGCGCTCAGCTTCTTTGAGTGGGTCTTTTTTCTTTTCGATGCTTTTTTCTTTGGCATACAGGGCCGCATAGTTCGCATCGTGTTTCATGACTGGTTCTGCGGATTTGTCGCCGACCATTTTATACTGAACGCTGGCTTCGTCATACTTTTGCAGTTGGAACAGCAGTTCCGCGTAAGCAAAACGGGTTTTCAGGTCTGGTTTGGTCGGGTCCTCGTTTTCCAGAATCAGTTTGAACAACTGCTGGGTCAAATCCGAGAATTCCATGTTTTGTTTGTTCTTAAGCCAGATCTCCCACCATTTTTTGGCCATGTCGAGGCTGGTGTGACGGAATCCTTCCACGCAGGAAGATTCCAAAACGTCCACTTTCTGCATGCCTCTCCAAGCGGAGTCCTTTTTACAAAGGTCCGATGCGTATTGCAGGTGGTTGATAACCTTGTCGCGTTTCTTCAAAGTTTCGTTGGCTTCGACCAGGAACAGGTGAGAGCGCACCACGTCCGGACCCATCGAACGTTTGTCGATGTATTCTTCCAGGAAGATATTCATCTCTTTCTGGCGGGAATGGGATTCGTAAAGTTTCGCCAGGTCAATCATGGACTGACCCAGTTCTTCTTCTGTGGCGAGATCTTCAAAGAAAGAATAAAGCTTGTTGGCTGGATAAGAGTCACCGATGAACACCGTCAGGTCACGCATGGCCTCACGACGCAGGTTGTGGCGGTTGGTTGGCACCTCGCCGTCCTGCAACGGTGGGTTCGTTTTTACAACCTGTACCAGTTTCTTGATGCCGTTTTCACTGTCACGCATGTTGTAGTAAGCCCAGGCGGCCTTGTACATGCCGTAGGAATAAACACGGCTGTTCGGGAATTTTTCCACGCGCAGGAAGTGCTCCAGAGCCTGAGAGAATTTACCCTGGTCATAAAGCAGTTCACCCACCGCCAAAGTACCATCGGCGATCAGCGGGGATTTAGGGAATTGAGTCAAAAGTTTGTGGTAAAGCAGTTCAGACACCTTGTACTGCGCAATCTGCTGATTGGCGAAGGCGTTATTGAACAAAACCGCATCCATTTGTTTGAAATGCGGGAAGTCCATTTCGATTTTGGTGTAAATCTTGATCGCACGTTTAATGGCCTCAGCGCCACGTTCGTTTGGCACCGGGAACGGCGAAAGCTTCATCAGGGGAGTGTCCTGATGAAGGTCAAAGAAGCGGCCGGACTTGGAGCGTCTCATGTACAGCTCCGCCAGGCGGTACCACAGATCAGCTTCGTTCTTGGCACCTTTGTTTTTTTTGATGATAACTTGCAGGGACTCAATAGCTCTGTTTTCAGAGCGAGTGATCATGATCTCGCTGCTGAAAGCCTTTTTCTCGTTATCGCTTTCACTGCCCTGGGTCATGCTGACTTCAGGAAGAAGCCCTTTGGTGTTTTTGTCGGCAGCAAAGCAGTAATGTGAGAACAGATGAAATGCTAGAAGCAGAACTATTGTGCGAATCATAAACTTATTCTCCAACCATGGTGACAAGCTTCAACTGAGGGAACCCCGCCATTGAAGCGGTGTACATCACTTTTCTCAGCGTCGCGTACGGCAGATCCTTGTCTGCCTGCAGAAGGATACGGCCCTCTTTCACATGAGCTTTATCCTTCTCGGTTTCGGACTTGGCGATCTTATCCAGCTCCTGGAACAGGGGCTTGATGAAGTTACTGTCTTTGTCTTCCAGATCCTGCGGAAGGAAGTCGGCATTTTTCACATCAGCAATCTTTGTCTGGTCGATCTTCAGCTCGTTTCCGCTCAAAGAAAGCTTGATCGACTCTGTTGCATTCGTCATTGAAGCCGAAGATGGAAGGCGGATGTCCTTCTCGGGATTCAGCTGAACTTCCGATGTTGAATAGCTTTGCAGCAGGAACACCAGCATGATTGTGAACATATCAGTCATAGACGTGATATTCAGACCAAATGTGGAGTTCTTTTTTGTTTTTGGTTCATATCTACGACGACGTGACATGGCTTAGCCCTCCATGGTGTTCGCAAAGATGATCTCTGGGAACATGTAATTGGTTTCCACGTTCTTGCCCTGTTTGGTGTCAAACACCGGGAACTTGACCGTGTTGTCGCGGGCCTGTCGGGCAGCGTCCATGATTTTCACAATGGTGTCGTAAGGAACTTTGCCGTCGGGATTCAATTCAAGCTTGAATACTTCCGGATGGGCCTTTTTTACCGCCACCAGTTTCTGATGGAGGGTGTTCATGTCGAAAGCGCCGTCCTTCAATGGAATGGTCTCGACTTTTTCCTGGCCTTTTTCGGTGATGATGATTCGGATGCCGTCTTTGGCATCAACTTCCATCGCCACGTTGGTCGGAGTCTTCTGATCTTCCTGGCGCTGGATAGCTTCGCTAACCACCTGAGGAAGTTCGGTTTCGATCACCATCATTTGCACGAAGGCGGAGGAAACCAGCAGGACAGGCACCAGCTTCACCATCACGGCTAGCAGGGGTGCCAAATCCAGTTCGAATTCACTGTTATGATCAACTTTGATCTTGCGTGCGCGTCTCATAGAATCGTCCCATCCTTAGTTATGTAAGGTCCACCGCTCCGGGAAAAGGCCTCCGTTAGGAGACCTTCTGGCCTGGGGACGGAGGCGTCACACTTGGTGCCGTCACGTGATCCGGGAACACGTTCTGGCGAGTCAGGTTAGGGATATGGGCGCTGGTCAGAAGCTCTGTAAGTTTGGAGCACTTTTCAGACATATCTTCGATCAGCTCATTTTGACGGGCAGTCAGAATCGAGAAGAACACCATCGCCGGAATCGCTACTGCCAGACCCAAAGCCGTCGTATACATGGACACAGAGATACCGTGTGCCAACAGGGCTTGTTTTTGTGCCGGGTCAGCAGATGCAACCGCCTGGAACGAAAGGATCAGACCATGGATCGTACCCAACAGACCCAACAATGTCGCCACGTTGGCAAGCATGGAAAGGTAGTGCAGGCGCTTGGTGTACAAAGGCACGTTTTCGCTCAAGGCGATGTCGTGTGCCTGGAAGATTGTGTCGTCATCACGGTCGGCTTTTTCAAGAATGGTCTTGAAGGCAGAAGCCAATGGCTTTTTCTCAAGTTGGGCACAAAGAAGCAGAGCTTCATCGAGCTTTTTAGCCAGAACCAGGTTCTGAACTTTGCCCATGAATTCATCCACATTCATTCCGTATTCTTTGTAAAGAGCTTTTGCGCGTTCGGCCACAAGTACCAGAGAGCCCACGCCCACCAGCAGAATAAACCAGCCGACAACACCGGAATCATTCATGAACTTTAAGAATGCCATCATTTGTTTCCTCCTTGGAAACGCCACCGCGTGTCCATTTTGTTAATTGAGCCATACCGGTTTCTTGCACTGAGAGGAAACGAACAGCGTAATGCAAACCGGATTTAACGTTGAGTCTCTGCTTGGAGTAATTCTTGCGAATAATCTCACAAAGCACGTTGAATGTCTGAGGGTTCACCTCAGAGGTTCTAAAGTTGAGCAGAATCTTTTGGCCGGGCAGAAGCAGGGGATCGTTCAAAAGAACCAACGCCCCGTTTTCACTCACACTCAAGGTGTGGCCGTCAAAAAAGTTGTGATCGTTGTGCGCATAGACCGGAGTTTCCAGATCCACGCGTGGACACTTTCTGTCTTTGAATGAGCCTGCGATATGATCCTTGGTTTCAATCAGTCTGCACAGACGGTCTTTGGAAAATTCCTGAAGATCGCCCAGCAAAGTCCAATTTTCCAGGTGCGGAGCCCATACGAAGTTGTAGTCGTAGAGCTCGCCATTTTGGATCATCGTGATCAGTGATCTGTACTCGTAGGGACCGTATTTCATTTCCCCGCGCAGAATATACCACTGCTGCTGATTAGTTGCTGTCTGTACCCCACCCATACAACATCCTTTTACAGTTTAATCGACTTAGGATAGAAGTCGATCGTGATATTTGCATCCGCTGCCGGCACCGAACTTCCGTGGAAGGTGATGGTCAGGTTGGATGCATCGTAAGTCCATCCGTTGACTGCGTCGTTAGGCACGGAAACTCCGTTTACCGTGATCACGATCGTGTCCTCTTGTGGTTCACGATTCAGTTTAAAGACGCTGGAAAGCTGGATGATGGAATCAGAGATGAGCTCCAGAGTAGAACCAAAGTTAGAGCACAAAGACCCTTTCACGCCCGCAGTTAAAGTTGCCAGTTCTGGCAGGCGAGTGGAGATCTTGCGCGCAAAACCGTCTGTGGACAGAGTGGTTTTGCAGGCGTCGTCAGGAACCGTGATGGTGCTGACGGAATAGTTGCGGCTGCCAACGTATCCATCCAGGAAATCCACATAGCTTTGAACTGTGTGAAGGTTGGCGTTGCTGTAACTTTCGTTGAAAGCCGCAGAGGAAGACGAGAAGTCCTCTTCGTCACTGACGATGATCACCGCCAGGAAGGCTTCGCTGCGGCGGAATCCTGCATTTTGCGGCTCAAGCAAAGCTTCCTTGAAGCTTGAGAACGCACGTTCATCACCATTACCCAGCGTTCCCTGCTTGGCGTTGGTAGAGAACACATCACCCAGGTTTGCGGTGTTCTTGTCCATAATGAACACGCCCGAATGAGTTTCGATTTTTGGATTCGTCTGTAGAACCGCACCATCCTTGATGCGGGCTTTTTCACTTGCGGAATTGAATTGTTTTTCCCAGGCTTCTGTTGTTGTCACGGCCATGTGGAAATCATAGTTGTACTGTTGGAAGCGCGAGATGAAAGACTGGAAGTTAGCCGCCAGATTGTCCTGAGAGGTTTTCATGGAGCCGGAGTTGTCGATCACCCAAAGGATGTCGATCTGCTTCGGAATGAAGACTGCTTGTTGCTTGTAGTCTTCTGCATCATTCAAGAGGGAGTAAGAACCAGTCCCCTTGCTGCAACCAGCTACCAGTGCCACTGCTGAAGCCATCATTAGTGCTTTGCTAGCGACTGTTTTTTTCATACGGTTATGCCCTCCTGAGCCCCACCATGCTTCTTGATGGATTCAGTTTCGTTTAAAACAACCCAAAACTGAAATTTCAGGTAACTGCATGAATTCGTTTTTTATTTTTTAATTGGTCTAGAATTGAGACACGCTAAGTGTGTGAAATAACAGGGTGTTGTTAAATCAATCATTTTTCAAAATATTTTCTTGTGTAAAACCTATAGCCAGTTTGTCAGGCTTTCCGTCTTGTTTTCCAGGCTAAGTGCGCGTCGAAATTAGAAGATACTCGGAACTGTCGAACTTGTCGTCACAACCAATGTCCTCTTTTATTACGAGGCTTAAAAGAAAAGGGACCTTCGATGGAAGGTCCCTTGGATTATTTCTTCTTCAAAAGTAATTTGGCTTTCTGCCAGTACTCTTCTTTTTGCTCAAGGGTCATTGCTGAAAAATCTTTGTGATCTTTCGCGACAAGTTCCACCATGGTGTTGAAGCGATTTTCAAAACGCTGATTTGCTTTGCGCAAAACCTGCTCGGGTTCCATCTGCACATGACGTCCCAACTGGGCGAGCGAAAACAGGGCGTCTCCCAACTCGTGTTCGATCTCGCTGTCAGTGCCTTCATCCAAAGCTTCGCGCAGCTCCTGATATTCCTCTTCGACTTTGGCAAGGACACCATCCATGTCTTCCCAGTCGAATTTCAACTTTTCAGTGCGTTTGCCGATTTTGTAGGCTTTCTGTAAAGCCGGCAGGGGAGGCACATTCAGTGCGTATGGCGACGGTGCGGCAGAAGAAGCCTTCTCTTGTTTCTTGATTTCTTCCCAGTTGCGGATGACCTCGGCGGTGTCGGCAACCTGGGTGTCCGCGAAGACATGCGGGTGGCGGCGTACCAGTTTTTCGCTGATTCCGGCAATCACATCTTCCAGAGTAAAAGCTCCACGTTCGGCGGCAAGCTGAGCGTGCAGAACCACTTGAAAGAGGACATCCCCCAGTTCCTCTTTCATTTTCAGATCTTTCGCCGTATCGGAAGCGGGCAGTTCCAGGGCTTCGACCAGTTCGTGAGTCTCTTCAATTGCGTATTGAGTCAAAGACTCGTGAGTCTGTTCTTTGTCCCAGGGGCAACCTCCCGGGCCGCGCAAGGAAGCAACGATCTCGACTAAGGACTCAATATGACGTAAGTTGGAGGGAATGTGTGGCATCGGGACTCCTCGACTTTCTGATGGAATCTCTTTATTGCTAACACAAATGCATAGTGATTTCGACAATTTTTGCAATATGGGTTACCGTAGAAAAACTAGATATGCAACGAGGTAAGAATCCAAAAAAGGGCGAAAGCCCAGCCAAGCGGGTCAACTATGAGGATCACAGTCTGAAGTTTTTGGACTGGGTGGATTCCATCGGTTTGGAGAAGACATTCCTGGGTCGTATTGTGCAACTCATGGAGGAAAAATTCTTCATCCGTCGCGCGGCTTTGATCTTCCTGTATTGCGTCCTGCTTTCTTACACGATCTTCTATCAGTTCGATATTCCATACAACTTCAATGTCGGTGATGTGGCGAAGTACGATGTCACGTCGCCCATCGGCTTTGAAATGACCGACGAGGTCACCACCGAGGAAAAACGCCTGAAGGCGGAATACGCGGTGCCGATCGTTTACGACTATGACACCAGCGTCTTTGAACGTGTGTCGGTCAACCTGATTCACTCTTTCCGCACCATGCGTGCTTATTACCGCGAAACCAAGTGGCCGACGGCTCCGGCCCAGTACCGGATCGCGGTGAAGGATTTCTTCCAGTACAAAAAGCAGTTTGAAAAAGAGCTGGGTGTGGGGGTTTCGGACTTTATGTTCGAGTGGCTGATTGATCTTCGATTCAATCCGCGCATTGAAGCCATCGTTATCCGCAACCTTGAAAACTGGTACGACCGCAAAGTGGCTGAAGCGCCGGACCGCTTCATTCCGGCCAGCCAGGCTGCTGTTTTGGGTCGGGTGGTGCACAAAAACAATCTGGGGAAAGAATTCCCGATCCCGCGTGAAGAAATCCTGGATCTGCAGTCCCCGGAAAACTTCGAACTGGAGCTGAAAAAAGACCTGAATCGTTTCTCGGAATCGGATCAGGCCAATATCCTTTAC
The DNA here is from genome assembly GCF_055398295.1 of Bdellovibrio sp. BIS2. Lineage (NCBI taxonomy): Bacteria > Pseudomonadati > Bdellovibrionota > Bdellovibrionia > Bdellovibrionales > Pseudobdellovibrionaceae > Bdellovibrio > Bdellovibrio sp. BIS2. Next base: position 1,412,805 of record NZ_AP035879.1, read on the forward strand.
TTTGCCCGTTCTTTGGTTGTTCCGAACATGACCCTGAACAAGCAGGAAACCGCCAGCCGCCGTCAGGCCGCGCGTGATGCGGTGATTCCGGTGACCATCACGATTAAAAAGAATCAGAACATCATCGCGCAAGGTTCGGTGGTTCAGCCGTTCCAGATGGCGGTGATCAAGCAGATTGAAAACATCCGCGCGGACAAGGGCAAAGACATCATGTCGCTTTCCATGGCGCTGATGCTGTCGGTGGCGATTTTGGTGTTTTTCTCTTACCTGAAGCGTTTCACCATCAATAAAGTGAAAATCGAATTCAAAGACGTTTCCGTCATGATGCTGATTGCTTTTGGCATTATCTTCTTCACCAAGATTTACATGTTCATCACGGATGCGGCCTTTGCTTCAAAACTGGGCCACTTCCTGCCTCCGGCGATCTTCCTGTATGCGGCTCCGGTGGCGGCAGGTCCGATGCTGGTGGGCCTGCTGATCACTTACGGTGAAATCGTGTGGTTGTTCACAGCCTTCCTGTCGGTGTGCCTGGGCATCATGGTGGATTACAACTTCGCCTTTATGTTCGTGTCTCTGGTAGGTGGTATCGCGGCGGCGCGCGGGGTTTATAACTGCAAAACCCGTAACGACGTTTATTATGCCGGTGTGCGCACGGGATTAGTAAATGCAGCGATGATTGCCTTCATTCTGACCATGACCAAGTTCGATCAAGAGGGCGGCGTAAAAGAAATTCTGCTTTCGATCCCGGCGGGCTTCCTGGGGGGTATTTTCTCGGCTCTGGTGGCGATGATGTTTGTTCCGCTACTGGAATCCGTCTTTAGCTACACCACGGACGTAAAGCTGCTTGAACTGAGCAACCTGAATCACCCGCTGCTAAAAGAAATGATCGTCAAAGCCCCGGGAACTTATCACCACTCTATGATGGTGGGCTCGATGGTGGAAGCGGCCGCGGAAGAAATCGGCGCCAATCCATTGCTGGGTAAAGTGATGTGCTATTACCACGACATCGGTAAAATGGAGCACGCCAATTACTTTATTGAAAATCAGAAGCCGGGCCACAACCCGCATGATCATATTTCTCCGTTTATGAGTAAGACCTTGCTGATCGCCCACGTAAAAGACGGGGTGGAAATGGGCATGGCCTACAAACTGGGGAAACCGATCATTGACGGGGTTTTGCAGCACCATGGAACCACGCTGATTTCTTATTTCTACAACAAGGCTCTGGATCTGAAAAAAGAAGACGGTCCGGAGATCGGGGAAGAGGACTTCCGCTATCCGGGTCCGAAACCGCAGTTCCGCGAAGCTGCATTGTGTATGCTTGCCGACAGTATCGAAGCGGCGGCTCGATCTTTGGATGAGCCGACTCCGGCACGTCTGCAGAACATCGTTAAAAACATCACGCAAAGAAAGTTCTCTGACGGGCAGTTGGATGAATGTAATCTGACCCTGAAAGACATCTCCAAGGTCGAAGCCGCGTTCATCCGCATTCTTCTGGGGATCTATCACCAGCGTATTGATTATCCTCGCAGTGCCGGTGGCGGGCTGGGGGATGTCGGTCACACGCCATCACAGGGTTGATCATGGAAGTTTTGATCGTCAATGAATCCAAACACGCGGCGCCTCGCAAATTCATTCAAAGCTGGATGGATCTTGTGGTGACTGAGTTAAAGCGCAAAAAAGTGCTGAAAGCGGATCAGGCCCGTCGCGAACTGACGCTGGTCTTTTTGGATAAAAAACCCGCTCAGAAAATCAACATGGAGTTTCGCGGTAAGAACTACGCCACGGATGTCCTGAGTTTTGACTCGATGGATCCGGGTTCTTTAGGGGAGCTTGTTTTATGCCCCGAGGTTTTAAAGCGGCAATCCAAAGAGCATGGGCTTACTTATCAGCAGGAGCTGGGTTACATGCTGTTGCATGGGGTGCTTCATTTGCTGGGGTACGATCACGAAACCAGTGAGGCCGACGCTCTTGAAATGTTCGGCATTCAGGATGCGGCTTTCGAAGTCCTTTTGAAAAAAGTTTCTGGTAAATAAGGCCTCTTTTCCCTCTAAAATCGACAAGACAATCGAAACCTCGCAGAAAGACCCCAAAGGGACCTTCTGCGTCCATGGTTTTGTCTAAAGTTTGAACGATTCCTTCGCGCGGCCGGTGTTTTCGCCGCTTTCCTGCATTCATTTCGCAAATAGTCAGAAGAGACCCGGTTGGCATCGCCTTTGTAATAGGCAGATGTGTGTTTCTCCCATACTTCCGCCTCCGAGAGATTTTCCCCTCCCTTCTCTCGGAGGCGTTTTTCTTGACAGACTGGGCCCTGTGATTACACTGGGCCTATGTCTATCGTTACTGAAGCCTCTGAAATTAAAAGTAAAATCGTGTCTCTCGAAGCCTTCTCGAAGGAGCTTCGGGGGTATCTTTGACTTAGATCGCAAGAAAAAACGCCTGGAAGAGATCTCCATTCAGGCTGAAAACCCGGCCATCTGGGAAAAACCTGCTGAAATGCAAAAGCTGAACAAAGAAAAAGCCCTGCTTGAAAAGGCGGTGGGTGAATTCGACACTTTTGCAGGCCGTTTGAGCGACGCCAAAGTTCTGCTGGAAATGGCGGAAGAAGCCCAGGATGAAGGCAGCTTCAGCGAAGCCAAAGGTGAAGTCGTGGCCCTGGAAAAACTGGGTGAAGAACTTGAGTTGAAACGAGTTCTGAATGGCGAGCTGGACAGCAACAGTGCCTACCTTTCCATCAACTCCGGGGCGGGCGGTACTGAGTCCTGCGACTGGGCTTCGATGCTTCTGCGTATGTATACCCGCTATGCTGACAAGCATGACTTCAAAGTTCAAATCATCGAGATGACCGAGGGCGAGGGTGCCGGGATTAAATCCTGCACGCTTTTGATTGAAGGTCCGTATGCCTATGGATATCTGAAAGCTGAATCCGGTGTGCATCGTCTGGTGCGCATTTCTCCATTTGATTCCAATGCCCGTCGCCACACTTCGTTTGCGTCCGTTTTTGCCTGGGCGGAAGTGGATGACGACATCAATATCGAGGTTCGTCCGGAAGACTTGAAAGTTGACACCTTCCGCGCCAGCGGGGCCGGTGGTCAGCACGTCAACAGAACGGATTCGGCGGTTCGTATGACACATATTCCGACCGGGGTTATTGTGACCTGTCAGGTGGAAAGATCCCAGATCCAGAACCGTGAAAAAGCCCTGAAGATGTTGAAAGCGCGCCTTTATGAAATGGAAATCGAAAAGCGCAATGCAGAAAAAGACGCGATGAATTCCCAGAAAAAAGCCAATGAATGGGGTTCGCAAATTCGCTCTTACGTGATGCATCCCTATCAGATGGTCAAAGACCACCGCACCGATCATGAGACCAATCAGGTCGATGACGTGATGGACGGGGATTTGGATGGGTTTATCATGTCTTATCTGAAGTCCACTTTGACGGCGGAAAGTCAGCCTTCGTGAAGTCGTCATTGCCTTGGCTTTCCTGGCGACTGCTTTTCTCGCGCAAAACCATGTTTGGCGGCTCGGCTCCTTTGGCCTTGTTGGGACTGGTTTTGGGGGTGGCGGCGCTGGTGGCCTCGATGGCGGTGATGAGTGGTTTTGAAAACACTCTGAAAACCGCCATGGCGGAAGTTTCCGGTCATGCACAAGTGGTGAAGCGTTCACGTTTTCCTGATGACTGGAAAGAGCTGGAAGAGCGCATTCGCAAGGCCGAACCCACCTTGGTCAGCACCAGCCGCTTTGTTTTTATTGAAGCGGTTTTGGCCAATAAAGGCCAGATTTCGGGTGTTTTGATTCAGGGTGTGGACACACAAAGGGTGAATGAGGTTTTGAACTTCAAACGCCGTATTGTCAGCGGGTCTGATGATTTAAATGTGGCCACGGATGTGCCTTTGGCGCTGGTGGGTAAGAATCTTGCCAAAAAAATGAACCTCAATGTCGGCGACACCTTCCGTGTGGTGGTGCCAGTGGCGGATTCTGTGGATCCGTCAAAATTCCAGCGCCGGGTGGGGGCTTTCAAGGTGCAGGGTGTTTTGGATCTGGGAAAACACGACTGGAATGAACGTTTTATTTTGTCTGATTTAAAAGCCACCCAGGATCTGGCTGATATTGGAGACCGTTATTCGGGCCTGTTGTTGAAGTTTCAGGACGTGGATCATGCCCGTGAAGCTGCCTTCAACTTAAGCGGTGTGTTGGGGGCTCCTTACTGGGTGCGTGACTGGCGTGATGCCAATGAAAACCTTTTTGAAGCCATCAATGTCGAGCGTCCGGGGATCTTCTTTGTTGTACTGGTGATCACCATCGTGGCGGCGTTCAATGTGTCGGCAACTTTGTTTGTAAATGTCGTTCGTCGCTTCAAAGATATCGCCATTCTTAAAACCGTGGGCCTGTCACAAAAAGACATCATGAAGATCTTTGTCTGTCAGGGCCTGTTCATGGGCGTGGTGGGGCTGGTGCTGGGGTTTGTTCTGGGTGTCGGTATCGCCTATTTGTTTGAATTTATGCAGGGGCGTTTAAGTCTGATTTCCGGCGAGGTCTATCGTCTGGAAAATATCGAACTGCAAATCCGTTTCGTGGATGGCGTGGCCATCTGTATTGCAACACTTGTGATCTGTTTGATTGCCACAATTGCGCCGGCACGTCGCGGGGCGAAGCTGGAACCGGTGGAGGGACTTCGAAGTGAATAGCGAAAATATTCTTTTGCGTGCCGTGGACATTCACAAATCCTATACCCAAGGGGTGGGTGAGCTTGAAATTCTTCGTGGTGTCAGTCTGGATATCCGCGAGGGTGAGGCGTTTGCGATTCTTGGGGCTTCCGGTGCTGGCAAATCGACTTTGTTGCAGATCATGGGAACTTTGGATCGTCCGAATAAGGGCGAGCTGTATTGTGAAGGTCGCGATCTTCTGGCGATGAGTGATGATGAGCTGTCCCGCTTCCGCAACTCGGAGATGGGTTTCGTCTTTCAGTTCCACCATCTCTTAAGTGAATTCAATGCTCTTGAAAACGTCATGATCCCTTGTCGTGTGGGTGGGGAGTCTATCAAGGTGGCCAAAGAAAAGGCGTTGCACCTTTTGAATTTCATGGGCCTTGCGGACCGCGCCGACCATCATCCGAACCAGCTTTCTGGGGGTGAGTTGCAGCGCGTAGCCATTGCTCGTGCCTTGGTGCGCCATCCAAAGATTCTGTTCGCAGATGAGCCGACAGGGAATTTGGATTCCCACACCAGTGGAAAGATTCAGGAGCTGTTCTTCCGTCTGAAGGAAGAAATGAAATTGGCCCTGGTTATCGTGACTCACGATCTGACCTTCGCCACCAGGTTTCCGAAGGTGTACAGAATGAAAGACGGTCAATGGCAGTCTTAAGGCCCTGGGGCTATCTTCATGATTTGCTTGTGCTTTGCGGCTAAAAAAGTCGATTTGCTTGTCTGGTGGCTTTGACAGGACCTTGGTCTTAAGTTACGATTCCTTGTCTAAATTGTAAGTACTTAAAAATCTTATAGATTTTTAAAAAATAACGGGGAATGGGAACTTTGAGTAAGCTTCTTTGTGCACTGTTAATCACATTCATGACTTCGACGGTGGTAGCTCAGCCTGCCAAAAAGAAAAACGCCAAGGCCAAAGCTCCTGTTGCGGCTGCGGAAGCATCGGATGCGACATCCGGTTTGATCGTTAAAACCATCGAAGTTGCCGGCAATCGTAAAATTGAAAAAGACGCCATTCTTGCAAAGATCACCACCAAAGTGGGCGAGCAGTACAGCACTCAGCACATCCGTGAAGATGTGCAGGCGTTGTTCAATCTGGGCTTCTTCAACGACATCCAAGTGGATCGCAAGACCACCGGCAAAGACGTCACGCTGACGTACACTGTTTTGGAAAAACCTTCTGTGGTTGAAATCACTTATGAAGGCAACAGTGAAGTAAAGTCTGAAGATATTGCCGATGCCACAGGCATCAAGCCTTACCAGCTTTTGAATATGGCCAAAGTTAAAGAAGCGGTGGAGAAAATCCAAAAGCTTTATGAAGACAAGGGTTTCTTCCTGGCCAAGATTGATTCAGAAGTTCAAGAGGTCACCAAAGACGAAACTGTCCGTCTGGTCTTTAAGATCCGTGAAAATGATAAAGTAAAAGTTAAAAAGATCACCTTCCTGGGTAACAACCACATGGGTGACAGCTCGCTGAAAAGCAAGATGCTGACTCAAGAGGGCGGCTTCTTCTCTGGCATCAGCGGCTCTGGTCAGTACAAGCAGGAGATGTTTGAACGTGATGTTCAGATCCTTCGCTTCCTTTACTGGAATCAGGGTTATGTTCAAGCCAAGGTTGATCGTCCGCAGGTGACGGTGACACCGGATAAAAAGAACATTTATATCACCATCCGAATTGAAGAGGGTGAGCAGTACAATGTCGGCGACGTGGATTTTGCCGGCGATCTTTTGTTCCCGAAATCCGAATTGCGCGAAGTGATCAAGATCGATGACAACGGCGTTTTTGCTTACGATGTGTTGCAAAAAGACATCAGTGATCTGACGGCGAAGTATGGTGACTTGGGTTATGCCTATGCCAACGTTATTCCGCGCACTCGTTTCAACGACAAAGAACGTCGCGTGGACCTGGTGTTTGAATTCGACAAGGGTAACAAAGTTTACTTCGGCAAAATCAACATGGTCGGCAACTCCAAGACCCGTGACAAGGTCATCCGTCGTGAGCTGAAAGTTCATGAGGGCGAGCTGTACAACGAAACGCGCCGTCGTCAGTCTTTGGAAAACATCCAGCGTCTGGGCTTCTTTGAGGAGGTGAACTTCAAGACCTCCATCGATCCGGAACGCACGGAAGTTATGAACGTGGACATTTCCGTGAAAGAGCGTAACACCGGTCAGATCCAGTTGGGTGCCGGGTATGGTACTTCCCAGGGTTTCACTTTGCAGGGTTCCATCAGTCAGGCGAACTTCCTGGGTAAAGGTCAGAATCTGGGTGCGTCCTTGAATTTGAGCAACACGGGCAGTTACTACAGCTTGTCCTTCACTGAGCCGTACTTCCGAGACACCCTTTGGTCTTTGGGGGCGGATCTTTATCAAAGCGCGAACACTGGACGTGTGGACTATGACGAAAATCACACAGGTGGTGCAATTCGTTTGGGTCACCCGCTGGCCGAGTACACGCGTGGTTTCCTGAAGTACAAATATGACGACACCAAACTGTCTAAAAAATACGACAGTGAAGGCAAGTTGATCACGGATCCGGATCTGTTCCCGTTGGAATCGGCTTCCGGTGTGACCAGCTCCATGACTGGAACTGTTGAATATGACACGCGTAATGACCGTCAGATGCCGACCAAAGGGATCTATTCCAGCGCGTCTTATGAATACGCCGGTCTGGGTGGAGATCTGAAGTATACTCGCGGTAACGCCAACTTCAGATACTATAAGAACCTGTTCTGGGACGTAGTGTGGCGAAATAACATCCAATATTCCCGTATCGACGGGTTGGATGGTCAGGAAGTTCCGTTCTCTGAATTGTACCTTCTGGGTGGACCTTACTCTTTGCGTGGTTATAGATCCTATCGCGTGGGTAAAATGAAGTTCTCTGAGATGATCTATAACGATCTGATCGCCGAGGGTAAGTCCGAGGCGGAAGCTCGTGAGAAAGCTTGGCGTTTCTACGGGGGCGTTCAGCAGGCCATGTACCAGACGGAATTACAGTTCCCTTTGGTTAAAGAAGCTGGCATCATGGGTGCTGGATTCTTCGATATCGGTGCCGCGGATGATGTCCTTTCAGACAATAACTTCTTCGCGGACGTCGGCTTCGGTATTCGCTGGTATTCACCAATTGGTGTATTGCGCTTCGAATGGGGCTTCCCACTGAACCGCAACCCAGCTTACCAAGACGCCACCGTCTTCGAATTCTCCATCGGGCCTAGTTTCTAAGCGCGCCCGGCGCAGGAAGCGCAGGCGCCCTCTGGGCGCCGTAGCTAGACTTAGCCGGCTGGGCCGGGAGAGCGCAGCGGGCTTTGCCCGCGTAGCTGAACCAGTACAAAATTATTTTTAAAACCTTTTAAGGAGGATTTGGAATGAAGAAAATGTTGATCGTGTTGAGCATGCTACTGACGGCATCTTTGGCACAAGCTCAGGCAAAAGTTGGATTTGTTGATATGCAAAAAGCTATTCAGTCCACTTCTGCGGGTAAGAAAGCAAAAACGGAACTTGAAACAGAGTTCAACAAAAAGAAAAAAGAGCTGGAGAAAAAAGAAGCAGACTTGAAAAAGATGGGTGAAGACCTGGAAAAGAAAAAGTCTGTTCTTTCTGAAGAAGCGCTTGGTAAAAAACAAGCTGAATTCCAGGAAGAAATGCTGAAGTATCGTGATGTGGTTGGTAAAAGCCAGATCGAAATTCAGAAAAAAGAGCGCGAGCTGACAGCTCCGATTCTTGAGAAAATGAAAAAAGTGATCGCGAAACTTGCGAAAGACAAAGGTTACACTCTGGTGCTGGAGAACTCTCAAATGGTTCTTTACGCAACTGCGGATGCGGACCTGACAACTGAAGTAATCGCGGCCTTCGAAAAAGAAAAGTAGTTGATAAGAAAACGAAAGGGCCTGCAAAGGCCCTTTTTTAGTTTAGGAATAGAAGTTCATGGCAAATTATAAGATTCATCCAAGCAGTGTTATTTCTCCAGACATCCAAATCGCCGACGATGTTGAAATCGGCCCTTACTGTTTGATTCAAGGCAAAGGTTTTATTGGCAAAGGCACATTCGTCGAAGGTCATGTGACACTGGGTTCCCGTCACGGCATTATCGAAATCGGCGAAAATAATCATTTCTGTCCCGGTGCTGTAATCGGAGGGGCTCCTCAGGACCTTTCCTATAAAGGTGAACCAACCAAATTGATTATCGGTAACAACAACACGTTCCGTGAATTCTCCACCGCCAATCTTGCGACCAGCAAGGGTGACGGCAAAACAGAAATCGGCAACAACGGCTACTTCATGGCTTACACGCACATCGGGCATGACTGCAAAGTCGGCAACAATGTGACCATCGCCAACAACTCCCATTTGGGCGGACACTGTGAAATTGAAGACGGTGTGACCATCGGGGGCGTGTGCGCCTTCAACCAGTTCACCAAAGTGGGCCGTGGTGCTTTCGTGGCGGGTTCTTCCATCGTGAACAAGGACATCCTGCCGTTCTGTCGTGCTCAGGGCACTTACGCGACAATCCGCGCGACCAACAAGATCGGTCTGGCGCGCAAAGGCTTCCCACGTGAAGAAATCGCAAACGTGCACAAAGCCATCCGTATCATCATCATGGGTTCTCACACCGTTGAGGAAGGCATTGAACGCATCCTGAACGAGTGCACGATGAGCCCGAACATCGAGTACTTCGTGAACTTCATTCGCTCTTCCAAACGCGGTATCGCCGTGGACAGAAGCCCTAAAGGATGGCAGGACGATGAGTAATAAACTTCGTGGCGCGGTTATCGGGGTTGGTTACCTGGGTAAATTCCACGCTCAGAAATACAAAAACAATCCGAACGTGGAACTGGTCGGGGTGTGTGATCACTTCCCGGCACAGGCTGATAAAATCGCCATGGAGCTGGGGGTAAAAAGCTTCCACAAGCCCCAGGATTTGATTGGTCATGTGGATCTGGTGACCATTGCGGCAAGTACGCTGAGTCACTTTGAACTGGCAAAGTTGTTCGTGGAAAACGGCGTTCATGTGAACGTTGAAAAGCCGATCACCGCCACCGTTCAGCAGGCTGAAGAGCTTCTGGCTTTGGCTGAAAAAAAGAATGTGAAAGTGGCCGTCGGGCATATCGAAAGATTCAACCCGGCGATCAATGATCTGCAAAAGCATCTGAAGAATCCAAAATTCATCGAGCTGAACCGCATGGCGCCTTACAACAAGCGTGGTTCTGATGTCAGCGTTTTGCACGACCTGATGATCCACGACATGGATCTGTTGTTCTGGCTGACGGGTTCTGAAATTGAGTCCATGAACGGCACCGGCACCAAGCTTATTTCCAAAGAGCTGGATACCGCCTCTGTGTCTTTCAAAATGAAAAATGGCATGCAGGTGATGATCAATGTCAGCCGTGTGTCCCCGGTGGCCCAGCGATCCATTCGCGTTTTGCAGGATGATTGCACCCTGTTTGCCCAGACTGGCACTTTGGAACTTGAAAAAGTGGTTCCGGGTCCGGGTGGTGATGAGTTCCTGACGGTCACCAAGTGGTCCGTTGAAAAAGCCGATGCCCTGCAAAGGGAAACGGATGCTTTCATCGACTGTGTTTTGAATAATAAAAAACCTGTGGTCACAGGTCTTGACGGGTTGAAGGCCCTGAAAGCCATCGAAGACGTGCAGAGAATGATTGAGGGCTGATGGATCAGGTTCTGATTGTGGCGGCGGAAGCCTCCAGTGTGACCTATGCCCAAAGAATTCTGGAAGCCTGGAAGCGCAAAGGCCGCAAGGTTCATGCTTTCGGCGTGGGCAGCCAGGATATGGAAGACATCGGCTTTGAACGCCTGGGTAAATCCGAAGAGATGGCCGTGGTCGGTGCCGCCGAAATCATCAGTGCTTATTCTCATCTGAAAAGTGTTTTTGACAGCCTGGTGGCGGAGGCTGAAAAGCGCCGTCCGAAAGTGGCGATCGTGATGGACTATCCGGAATTCAACCTGATGCTGGCAAAAAAACTGCACGCATTGGGAATCCCGGTTGTTTACTACATTTCCCCGCAGGTGTGGGCATGGCGCAAAGGCCGTGTGAAGACGATCAAAAAGTACTGCAAAAAAGTATTCGTTTTGTTCCCGTTTGAAGTGCCTTTCTATGAAGAGCACGGGGTGCCGGTGGAGTTCGTCGGTCATCCGCTTCTGGATGAATTGGACGAGCGTTTGATTGATGATCTTGAGTACCGCAAAACTCACCGCAACCAGTGCGGCATTCGTGACAACGAAATCGTGCTGGGCTTGATGCCGGGCAGCCGTCGTCTGGAAGTGAAGCAGCACCTGGACATTCAATTGGATGCGGCTCGGATTTTGTCCAAGAAATTCCCGAATCTGAAAGTTTTGATCCTGACTGCTCCGACCTTCACGAAAGAGTACATGCAGGACCGTCTGGAAAATTTCCGACTGCCTTATATGTTGCTGAAGGATGAGCCGTTTAGAATGATTCATCTGGTGGACATGATGCTGGTGGCTTCAGGAACAGCGACCCTGCAAGTGGGCTTGCTGAAAAAACCCATGGTCATCATGTACAAGATGAAGTGGCTGACGGGTATTTTTGCGAAGCTCTTCGTTCGCGGGACCAAGTATTTTGGTCTGGTGAATTTGATTCTGGACAAAGAAGCGGTTCCAGAGCTGTTCCAAAGTGAAGTGACCGCCGAGAATTTGGCGGCTGAGCTGGAACGTTATGTTCTGGATAAGAAGTATCACGACTCTGTCGTCGCGGATCTTGGGCAGGTTCGTCAGTATCTTGGTGACAAGGGTGCGACCGAACGCGTGGTCAAAGCCCTGGAAGAGTACTTCGTCTGATGAGATATCTTCGTCCACTGTCATTTTTGTATGATCAGGTCGTGGGGGTTAAAAACAGCCTCTTTGACCGCGGTGTATTCGGCATCTACAAGGCGCCGGTGCCGGTGATCAGTATCGGAAATCTGACAGTGGGTGGAACCGGAAAAACCCCGATCACTGATTATTGTCTGAAGTCGCTGGTGGCTGATGGCAAGAAAGTGGCGGTGATCAGCCGCTCTTACCGCGCGGATGCTGATTCGCCTTGTCTGGTGGATGTGGATCACCCCTTTGCCGCACGTTACTTCGGTGACGAGCCGGTGTTGCTGGCTCAGGCCAACCCCCAGGTGAAAGTGTACGTGGGCCCCAGCAAGTGGCGCACGGCCCGTTATTCCACGGAAGTTCATAAATATGATGTGCTGATTGTGGATGATGGATTCCAGCACCGCCGCCTGCATCGTGATTTGAATATCGTCATTCTGGATGCGACCGAAAGCCTGGCGAATTACGAGGTTCTGCCGGAAGGCCGTGCCCGTGAATCGTGGGCGGGGATACAGCGTGCGGATGTTTTGATTTTATCCAAATGCAATCTGGCCACAGAGGATGCTTTGAAGGCTTTGGAGGCCAAACTTCCCAAAGACAAGGAAGTGCTTTATTTCGGATACGAGATTCAGAAGTGCCAGAACGTCAAAACCGGACAGGTTTTGAATCGCAGCGAAATTCAGGGTAAAAAACTGTTCCTGGTTTCAGCCATTGCAAGACCCGATGTTTTCGAAAAGATGATGGGCGAAATCGGGGAGGTCTCAAAACAGAGCCTGCACTATCGCGATCATCATCAGTACACGGCTCAGGATGTGAAAAACATCACCGAGGCCTTCGAACTTTCAGGGGCGGATATGCTGGTGACCACCGGCAAAGATGCCGTGAAACTTCGTCATTTGTTCAACGACTCCTCCATCCTGTGGAGCACCTCTTTGGAAGTGGTTGAAGCAGGAAAGAAGGGACGCCTTCATGAGATTATTACTCAAGTTCTTCGTTAATCTGATGGTTTTTTTCAGCTCGCTGGTGCCGCGCCGCTGGCTGCGCAAATCCGGATCCTGGGTGGGATTCTTGTGGTTTGATGTCTTTGGTTTCCGCAAAAAAATCGTCCTGGACAATCTGAAGCTGGCTTTCCCCGAATGGACTGACAAACAAAGAAAAGCTGTGGGGCGTGAGTCAGTTTATCAATTGGGATATAACTTTGCAGAATTCTTTTTCATTCCGTCTGTGACGCCTGAGTGGATCACCAAGAATGTGGTTTTTCACGGCTGGGAGCACGTTGAAAATGCCCGGGCTGCCGGGAAAGGAATGTTCTTCCTGACTTTGCATCTGGGAAATGGGGATCTTGCCTGTAACACGATTGTGTTAAACGGGCAGAGCGTGAACCTGATCACGAAAAGATTTAAAACCAAATGGTTTGATGATCTGTGGTTTTCCATTCGCGGGGCGAAAGGTGTTCAGTACATCGATGCGCACGCGCCTAACAACGCTTTTGAAATTTTGAAGGCCTTAAAAAAGAACTCGGCGGTGGTCTTTGTCCTGGACCAGTTTATGGGTCGCCCCTTCGGTATTGAGACCTCCTTCTTCGGAAAAAAGACAGGCACAGCCTATGGTCTAGCTCTGTTCGTGCAAAAAACCAAGGCTCCGGTCCTTCCCATCTATACCTACGAGGGGGAAGACAAAAAACTTCATGTTGTTGTGGAGCCAGCGATGGACACGGCTTCGTGTGTGGCTGATGATAAAGACCAGACGACTCTGAATTTGACGCAAAGTTATTGCGACAAGCTTGAAGAGATTGTCAGAAAGCACCCGGAACAATGGATGTGGGTGCATCGACGGTGGAAGGACTTCCGGTGAATAAGCTGCTTCTTGGTGCTCTCGTTTCATTGTTTTTGGTTTCTTGTTCGACTTCATTTTTGAAGTACGAAAAGGCCGATCAACTGAAAAAAAACGAGGAGTTCGAAGGAGCCGTCACGATTGTAAAACCGCAGACGGAAGCCCCACCAGAGGGCGCTGCGGAAACCACAGCGGCAGGACCGGCCGCGGCGAAATCCGATACTCCAGGGAAGGCGGATAAGTCAGCCGCCAAAACTTCTGCCAAAGCCCCCGGCAAAACTTCTGCAAAGCCAACAGGGAAGGCCGCTGAAAAAACGGATGTAAAAGCTTCCGCAAAGACAGCCGCCGCACCCGCAGGCAAGCCGGCTGCAAAAACCACCAAGTCGGCTAAAACAGAAACGGCTGCGTCCGAGCCAGCGGCCCGCCAGCCTGATATCGAAGATTCCGAAGGATTCAACGGCCGTCGTCCGGTGAATGATCCATTCCGGGTGGGTGAGGAAGTGGTGCACGACGTGCATTATTTCAAGGTCTCTGCCGGGGAGCTTCGCATGAAGGTGGAGCCTTTTGCCATGGTCAATAATCGCAAGTCTTACACATTTGCGGTGGAGATTCGTACCAGTTCCTTGTTCAGTTCCTTCTATAGTGTTGAAGACCGCGTTGAGACATTCGTGGATTACGAGGACCTTGTGCCTCGTGTGTTCCAGTTGCACGTGAAGGAATCCGGTCAATTGCGTGAAGCCAAGATGCTCTTTGACGTCGAGAAAAACACGGCGACCTTCTGGGAAAAGAAGGTGACCAAGGATCACGGGGAAGAAGAGAAAAAACAGAACTGGGAAATCCTGCCTTACACGCAAAACGTGTACAGCGCGATTTACTATATGCGAAATTTCAAATGGGAAACGGGCAAAGAGTATTCTTTCCGCGTCGGGAATGACAATGAGAACCTGGTCTTCTCTGGCAAAGCCCTGCGCCGTGAAGTTCTGAACACCAAGCTGGGGCCGATTAAAGCCATCGTGGTTCAGCCCAAAATCACTTTGAAGGGCAAATTAAATCCGATCGGCGACAACTTCATCTGGTTGTCTGACGATGATCGTAAATTTATCCTGAGAATTGAATCCAAAATCAAAATCGGAACACTTGTTTCCGAAGTCGTGTCTATTAACCCGGGCCGCTGAAAATACCCCATCTGACTGCGTTGTCGTGCGCTCTCCTCGCTCCGACGTGCTTGGAGCACGCCTGCGCTGTGGGGAGCTTCTCCGCCTTGCATCTGGGGCATTTTGAGCGGCCCCTAAGTTGAACTATCGTTGGCGGTCGGCTTCGAGTCTTTGTGCGGCCAGAGTTTCGATTTCTTTTGCTAAGAATAAATTTTGAGACAGAACTTGATAGAAATTGTTTTGCTGGATTTCCAGCAGAATGGTTTCTTGTTGGGTGGTGGCGGTGGCTGTGCGCTGGCCGCCGCTCATTAGTAGGGAAATTTCGCCGAAACAGGCGCCTTGGGCCATGACGTTGATGTTGCGGCCCTGTTGGCTGATCACAACGCTGCCTTGGACGACGATGTAGCAGGTGTTGGCGGGTTGGCCCTCATTGAAAAGTCTTTGATGGGCCGGGGACTTAACCAAACGGCCTGAGAAGATCAAACTGTCCAGGCAATCACCGGGTAAATTCTTAAATACGTTGGAAGACTGCAGGGCCTGCAGAATCCAGAAGCGTTGTTGCAGGCTTTGAGCTTTGTCGCTTTTGATCAGTTGATCGAACTCTGGCAAATGGCGAACACGCAGAATTTCACTGGGAGCCAGAGTGATAACGTCCGCGGTGCGCGGGTGATTTAACAGGAATCCGCTTTCACCAAACAGGGCCCCGGAATGAAGTGCCGCCACCATCTGGCGCTGTTGATTGCCGAACACACGGTAAATGCCGGCCTGGCCTTTTAACAGAATGAACAGATCCCGGTCATTTTTTCCGGATTGAATGACTTTGATGTTGGCCGGGACCTGGAAGCGTTCAGAGTTTTGCATCAGGTGCTGCGCAAGCCGCGAATCCAAAGAACGGAAGAAGGGCAGTTGCGACGGATTTAGCGAGCTCACTTGCTGGCCTGGTCCGCTTAAATGCCCTTGTTCGTGCATGGCCTGTTGGGCGCGGTTGAAGTACGCCTGAACATTCGGGTTTTGCAAAAGGCCTTCCTGAATCAGGAATTCCAGCAAAGCAGACAATTCGCGAAAGCTGACCAGCCAGCCCTGTCCCAGAAAGAACTGAACCAGGCCCTCGATGGAGCTGCCGTTTTTAAGCACATCCAGATATGAGTACTGCAGGGGATTCAGGCGATAGCTTTTGCGCGTGGAAAGAACCGTAAAGCTGCCGCCATCAGCGGAAGGCTGCATTTGCAGGGCGGGGATTTGCAGGGGTTCTTTCTCGATTCTCATTCGAGGGCTTATCGGAATATTTCAGCCGGCCTTCAACAATACCAAGGTCCTGAAAAGCCGGTCTGGATCTGCGCCATCGGCGGGCAACTGACATAGAATATGAAGATGGCGATGATCAATTGCAGACACTTTTCCGGTTACAAACCCTGCTCCAAAAATACGGTGTGTGACTCTTCCTGCACGCAAAAAGATGTGCCGACATGCTCTGTTTTGATTGTTCATCTGGGCGCCTTGGGGGCCGTGGTTCGCAGCACCAGTCTGTTGAAAGCTATCAAGCGCAAATACCCCGGTTCCATGATCACGTGGGTGACTGATGCGCCGGCTCACCATCTGCTGAAAAATCATCCTGCCCTTGATCGTGTCCTGACCACCAGCGAAGCGGACCTTTTGCAACTGTCGACTTTGGAATTTGAAGTGGGTTTTGTGATTGATAAGTCCCTGAAGGCCTGCGGGGTCGTGAAGCGCACTCAAGTGGATCAAATTTATGGCTTCACGGTTCAAGGATCCAATGGCGCGATTGTTCCGGCCACGGACGCGGCTCAAGAGCTGTGGGAACTGGGTTTGGACAATCATAAAAAATTCTTCGTCAATCAAAAGCCTGAAACCCAGTTGATGATTGAGGCTTTGGAGTTGGGTGAATACCAGCGCGATGACTACTGGTTGCCACTGACTGAAAGTGAAGACCGAGAAGCTCGTCGTCGTAAAGACATGTGGCTTGCTGAAAATAATAAATCCCTGGTGATTGGTTTGAACACTGGATGCAGTCCGGTGATTCCTTATAAAAAACTGACGGTGGACTATCATCGTCTGCTGATTGAGCGCATTCAGGCAAAGTTTCCGTATGCTGAGATTGTGCTGCTGGGCGGTCCTGAAGACACCATTCGTAACGGTCTTATTCAGGAAGGTTATTCCGTGATTTCTTCGGAAACCGAGTCGGGGCTTCGTGACGGCCTGATCAGTGTTGCCGCCTGTGATGTGGTTGTGACCGGGGACAGTCTGGGCATGCACATGGCGATCTCTCAGAAAAAACAAGTGGTGGCCTGGTTTGGTCCGACTTGTGCTCACGAGATCGACATTTATGACAGAGGATTTAAGCTTTTGACAAAAAGCCCCTGCAGCCCTTGCTGGAAGAGGACTTGTGAAAAAGCCATTATGTGCTACGATCAGGTCTCGTTAGAGGAAGTTATCGATGCCCTTGAATCTTGTTGTGCAAACCGCCTTTCTGGGCGATCTACTGCTCTCAATCCCGCTCCTTAAAAAATGCCGGGCCTTGTGGCCTGACCACAAGCTGGGGTTGGTTTGCCGCAAAGGTTTGGGCGACTTCTTTGTCAAAGCCGGTATTGTTGATCACGTCTATGAAATCGAAAAGGGCAAGAAAGACACATACGCCCGCATCATTGAATCCCTGCGGTCAGAAAATGTCGATCATCTGATTTCTCCGCATGAATCCATGCGTACGGTTTTGTTCTGTATGCAAATCAAGGCCGCTCATAAAGTCTCTTACAAAAATGCCTGGAATTTTCTGGCTTTCCAAACCCGCGTAAAACGCGATGTGCGTCTGCCGGATGCGATGAGACAGCTCAGTCTTTTGGCGCCGTTTGATCCCGAACTGAAAAAGAACATCGAAGACTATGTCGCCCGGGCAAAACCCTATTTGCCGGCAGATAATGGTTTGTTACCAGCGCCTCCTGAGTGGGCGTCCATGAGCCAGCGTGAAAAAGTGCTGGCGCATTCTGAATTGTTTCAGCAGCTAAAGACCAAATTCAACCTTCAGGGGTTTGAAAACGGAAAAGCCGTGTTGATCTTCCCAGGCAGCGTGTGGGCCACCAAACGCTGGACGGAGGAGGGCTTTATCGGCGTTGGCAAGGCGCTGAAAGATCAGGGCTATGAAGTCTACGTGATGGGTGGTCCCGGGGAAGAAACACTGTCAGAACGAGTGGCCGCGGGCATTCCGGGTTCTGTGTCCTTGGCTGGCAAAACCAAGATCATTGAGTCAGCCCAGTTGATCGCCCGTGCCGCTTTGCTGGTTGGAAACGACAGCGCGTCGACACACTTGGCGGCGGTCTGTGAAACACCTTTGATTGCGGTGTTTGGTCCCACGATTTTGGAATTTGGCTATCGCCCGTGGTCAGCACAATCTTATGTCGTCCAGAAAGAGGACTTGCGCTGTCGACCTTGCGGCAAGCATGGCCACAAGGTCTGTCCGATCAAAACCCATGTGTGCATGAAGGACATCCCGGCAGAGGAAGTCCTTCGCACGGCCGGGTTTATTCTTCGTTAGTGTATTCCTTCACATTGATGCCGTACTTGCGGATCTTGCGCAGCAGGGTGTTCTTCGGAATGTTCGCCTGAGCCACCGTCTGGTTGATACGACCGTTGTTGGCTTTCAAAGCGCTGACGATAAATTCCTTTTCCATCTCTTCTTTGAAGGCATCAAAGTCCAGCGGGCCGGAATAACCAACGCTCGCTGTTTTGTCAGTGCCGTCTTTCGGCGCAAGTTTGATGGAATCAGGCAGTGAATCCACGGTGATCTGGTGGCTGTTTTCCACGATGAAAGAACGCTCGATGATGTTCTCAAGCTCGCGGATGTTTCCGGGCCAGCGATAGGATTTCAGCATGTCCAAAGCTTCCGGGGTGATGCCCGTGATCTGACGGCCGTGTTGCTTTGAGAACTTCTTGATGAAGTTTCCAGCCAGGGCCTCGATGTCATCAGAACGCTCACGCAAAGGCGGCAGGAAGATCGGCATGACATTCAGGCGATAGAACAAATCTTCGCGGAATTCGCCTTCTTCCATCATCTTTTCCAGATTGCGGTTGGTGGCGGCAATAATACGCGTCGTGGTTTTGACTTCACGGTTGCTGCCCACCGGGGTGAACTTGCGCTCTTGCAAAACGCGCAAAAGTTTTACCTGCATGTCCGGGCGAAGCTCGCCGATTTCATCAAGGAACAAGGTTCCGTTGTTCGCCAGTTGGAATTTCCCGATCTTGCGTTCCACCGCGCCGGTGAAAGCGCCTTTTTCGTGGCCGAACAATTCGCTTTCCATCAGATTTTCCGGGATCGCCCCGCAGTTGATGGCCACAAAGGCGCCGGATTTTCGAGGGGAGTTGAAGTGAATGGCGCGGGCCACAAGCTCTTTGCCGGTTCCGTTTTCACCACGCACCAGAACCGTCGTGTCGACTTTGCACAGACGGTAGATCAGGTTGAAGACCTCTTTCATTTTGGAAGAGCCGCCCACGATCTCGGATTCAATGTCGTCGTCAAACACGGGATTGGACATCGCCAAAGACGAGATCAGATCGCGCGCCTCAAGGCTTTTACGCACGATTTCGGCCAGTTGTTGTGGCTGCACCGGTTTTTCGACGTAGTCGTAAGCACCTTCTTTGATCGCCACGACAGCGTCATGAAGATTTGAATGCGCCGTCATCAAAACGACGAAAGTGCGGGGATCGTGTTCCTTAATCGCGGTCAACGCTTCAAGGCCGTTCATTTCCGGCATTTTCACGTCCATCAGAACCAGATCCCATTGCTGTTGTTTCACCTTGTCCAGGGCTTCGCGGCCCGTCGCGGCTTCCTCGATGGTGAATTCAATTTCGGGCATGGTGGATTTCAGGATCGAAATCACCGAACGGCGCAGTTCGGCCTCGTCATCAACAATCAGTGTGTGGAGCTTATTGATCATACTAACACCTCGTCTTCTTCAGCATCCAGCGGGAGGGTGAAAGCAACCGTGGTCCCAAGTCCCAGTTTACTTTCCATCGTCACTTTACCGCCATGCAGTTCAATAAAATATTTAACCAGATAAAGTCCAAGGCCGGTTCCCTTGGTGCGCAGATCCTGATCGGAACCGCGCGTGAATTTACCCCAGACCTTTTCCATGTCCTCGGGCTTGATCCCTTCCCCGGTGTCCTTCACCAGGACGTGCACGAATTCTTCGGACTCGTGCGAGATCACTTCGATCTGACCGCCGCTGGGCGTGTACTTAATCGCATTTTCAATCAGATTGATCACAACCTCTTTCAGCAGAGTCGTATCAAATTCCACCGAGAACATCGGCTCCAAAGCCGTGTGGATCTGGATGCCTCTTTCCCGGGCCAGCGGGCGCAGGTGCTGCAGGGCCTCTTCGATGATCTCGTTGATGTCGGCAACTTCCTTGTTGATTTTGAAATCACGGGACTCGACACGAAGAACCTTCAGGATGGACTGGATATAACGATTCAGTTCATCACTGAAAAGGCGCAGGGATTTCAGATCCTGTCCCAATTCCGTTTCGTGCGCATGCTGGGTCATCAGGCGGTCGACGATGGCCTGAATTTTTGCAATCGGCGTTTTCAGGTCATGGGAAATCAGACTGACGAAGTTGTTTTTCAACTGTTCCAGCTGTGCCAGATATTCCTGTTCCTGCTGCAAATGGAAGTTCTGGCGTTCAATTTTGGTGGCCTGATAACCGATGAAGATGATCCAGCTTGTGGCCAGCAGTACGAACGGAGAAAACGCCGGGGACCAGAAATAGAACGTGTCAAAGACCCACGCCGACAGGGCCGCAAGCAAAGTGCCGATCCAAAGAATAAAGAACAGGGCCACGGACTGCGGATAGGTGGTGATCACAAAGACCGCCATCAGCATCAGCACAAAGAAACCGGCAGCGTACCAGGCAAAGCTCAGGCGCTTAATCCACTTGTCGCCTAAAACCGTGTCGGTGATATGCGCCAGGATTTCTGTGCGCGACAAAGTCCCCATCGGGGTCATGTACACCGGAGCGGACGAAGTCTCGGCCCCGATCAAAATGATTTTGTCAGTGAAGGCATTGGCCGGAAGTTCGTCATAGATGATTTCACTTAAAGAGTACTGTTTGAAGACTCGCGCTGAGCCGCGATAGTTGATCGCCAGGCCCGCCAATTGGGTCGGGAACTTCTTGCCGGTGATTTTTTCCACCAAGTGGGGCATTTCCGCCCGCTGAGGGAACACACGACGGACCACGCCGTCTTCGTCCCGACGAAGTTCGTTGCTTCCCAGGTTGTTGTGGTCCCGGTTGGTAAAGACCGGGGTCAGGATGCGTTCCAGGGAATTGGTGGTCGAAGCCCACACGATGCGCGGATCCAGGAAGATGCGCTGATCCTCCGGCGTCATGCGAACCGTGCCGATGTTATCGCCAAAGTACAGGGTCACGCCCACAGACTGGGGATTTTGGCGCAGGATACGCAAAAGCAGTTCGGACCAAAGGGGTTTGTTCCAGAAGAAGCTGTCGGTGATGTCGGTGACTTCGCTCATGTTGTCGAGGAAGTTTGTTCGGGCATCATAGATCATCGCAAAGTCTGATTGTTTGATGGTGATCAGAACGATCTGCGGGGAGGTTTTTTGGTCTCCGCGCAGTTGGAAGCGCTGGTCGTAAGACGTGATTTCATCGTTGGACAAAGCCAGGCAACCGATAAGCCAGCACAAAAGGCAACGCAGCCAAAAACCCCGGCGACGGGAGAAGAATCGAAGCAGGACTTCGAGTCGGTATAAGAGGTGAGGAATGAGGCCCTTTTGCACGCGTCGCAACATAGCAAATTTATTGAAAAATTCAACGATTAAAAGCTCTTACCGGGAGGCGTAGAAACGGGTATATTGAAAAATATGCAGGTTTATCAAGGTGCCAAACATCTGAGCGCTCCCTTGGCGGCGTCTGTCGTCACTATAGGGAATTTTGACGGGGTCCATCTGGGCCACCAGCAGCTTATTGAAAATGTCGTGCGAGAGGCTCAGTATTTCGGGGTCCCGTCGGTTGTGTATACTTTCCATCCTCACCCCGTGAAGGTTCTTCACCCTGAAAGGGCCACTTATCGTCTTTTCGACCTGAAAGACCAGCAGGAACAGTTTGAAAAACGCGGCATCGAAAACGTCATTATCGAGGAATTCACCCGGGACTTTGCCAAGGTCACTCCGCAGCAGTTTTTGGATAATTATGTCCTGAAGCAACTGAATCCCAAAACCCTGGTGGTGGGGCATGATTTTAACTTTGGAGCTGACCGCGCCGGCAACATCCCGTTCCTGGAAAGATACTGCGCCGAAAAAGGCATTCGCCTGATCATCATTCCGCCGTTCCAGTTTGAAGGGGCGGTGGTGTCTTCCACGCGCATCCGTGAACATCTGAAAAACGGTGAGGTGGAAAAGGCCAATGATCTTTTGGCGCGCACTTACTATTTGCGTGGTCATGTGGAAAAAGGCTTTCAGCGCGGGCGCACCATCGGTGTTCCGACAGCCAATGTTCACCCGGATGTCGAGTTTATTCCGCGTCAGGGTGTGTACTGCACTCTGACCAAAATCGGAGCGCATCTGCATCCTTCCATCACCAACATCGGAGTGAATCCCACCTTCCAGGAAAACGGCAAGGGTCCGGTGAAAATCGAAACGCATTTGTTCGATTTTGATGCTCAGCTTTACGGAATTGAAGTGGAGGTTTACCTGCTGAAATTCCTGCGCGATGAAAAAAAATTCTCGGGCATTGAAGAGCTGAAAAACCAGATTCAAAACGACATGGCCGACGCCAGAAAGTATTTTGATGAGCACCCTCATTCGTGAGATCCGGCCGGACGGCACACCAGGACAGTTCATGCGTTTTATGCAGTCTTTGGCCAGTGAAAAGGGCTGGGACTGGCAGTTTGAAACGGTCAGTGAATTTTCCGCAGGGGTTTTTCAAGGGGCGGCGGCGGTTAAAGTCGCTCCGTCATTGTCTTCCGAAATTCTGCCGCAAATGAAAGTGCTGCCCACGCAGGTTCGGGCGGTGCAGGTTCTGGATTCTTTCTTTTCAGAAGACGGATCCTGGTATCCGCGGGTGCTGTTGCATGAGGCTTTGCGCATGGTTTTGGTGGCTGATGCCCGCGATCTGGATATTCGCACCCCGGCTTTTGTGATCGGGCACAACGAAGAGGCCCGCGTGGTCGCTTCGGTGCTGGCGCTGATGGGTATTTCAGATATTTATCTGGTGGGGGAAGCTGAAGGCCTGGAGGAACATCAGCAGGCTTTGATGAAATCCCATCTGGGGATTCGTTTCCATATTTTGCCAATTGATGAACTGACAATGCAGGCGGTGAGTGCCGGCATTGTGGTGAACACGGTGGATTTATCAGGGCAGCAGGCACTGCTGACGGATTTGTCTTACTTCAATTATATGAAGGGCACTGGCTATGCCCTGGACCTGAACTTGTTGCCGCTGCAGAATCTGTTGCTGGAAGAAGCCGAAAAAGCCGAGCTGCGGGTGCTGCATCCGGTGCTGGTCGCCGAGGCGCTGACACGTTTGTGGCTGGAGCGTCTGCATCCGAATCATAATCTGAGCAACGAAGAGATTCACGAAAGCTGGACCCGCTTTTTGAAAGAAAACTCATCCTCAGTCTAGTTACAAAAAATGGCACCCTGGAGTAAAGTGAGTCCAGGGGAGTCCTAATGTCTTCACTCAAAATCGGGGAAATTCTAGTCAAGCAAGGTTTGCTCAAGCCTGATCAATTGGCGTTGGCCATCGAAGAGCAGAAAAAAACCGGGCAGAAGCTGACGAATTCCATCATTCAACTCGGTTACTTAAAAGACAATCAGATCCTTCGCGCTGTTGAAAAACACTTTGCGGTTCCAGGGGTCGAGGTCAACACGTTTGAAATCGATGCAAGTGTCATTGCAATGATTCCCAAGGATGTGTGCGAAAAAAACACCCTGATCCCGCTGCAAAAAGCCGGGAACACTCTGGTCGTGGCCTTTGCCGATCCCTCTAATATTATAGTCAAAGAAGATTTGCGCTTTATCACCCGTTGCCGCATCCAAGCGGTGGTGGGGACGGAAAGCGCCATCATGTCCGGTATCGAAAAATACTATGGTGGCAGCATCAGCACCAAGTCTTTGAACACCATGGGTGTTGGCGACGAGGATGATTTCATCCTCAGTGCGGGGCCGGCCACCGAAGTCATCGATCAGGACGGCGGGTCTGAAGACGCGCCGATCATCAAGTTCGTGAACTCGATTCTGGCGGATGCGATCCGTAAGAAAGTATCTGATATTCACTTTGAACCCTACGAGAAAAAATACCGCGTGCGTTTCCGTATTGACGGTAATCTGGTAGAAGCCACAGCGCCTCCGGCAGGCACGGCGGCGGCGATTGCTTCTCGTATCAAGATCATGTCCAAACTTGATATCGCCGAAAAACGCCGTCCGCAGGATGGTCGTTTGAAAGTGCGCACCAAGGCCAAAGAGATGGATTTCCGTGTCAGTGTTTTGCCAACGCTTTGGGGTGAAAAGGTCGTTCTGCGTCTTTTGGATAAATCCAATTTGCAGTTGGATATGACGAAGCTCGGCTTTGAAGAAGACGATTTGAAATTGTTTAAAGCCACCATCAATCTGCCGCAAGGCATGGTTTTGATCACAGGACCGACGGGTTCGGGTAAAACCACGACGATTTATTCTGCCTTGGCGGAACTGAATCAGCCGGATGTGAACATCTCCACGGCGGAAGATCCGGTGGAGTTCAACTTGGAAGGTATCAACCAGGTTCAGATGAACCCGGATATCGATCTGAATTTTTCCAGCGCCCTGAAATCCTTCCTGCGTCAGGATCCGGATGTCGTGATGGTGGGGGAGATTCGTGACCTTGAAACCGCCGAGATCGCCTTTAAAGCGGCCTCCACAGGTCACTTGGTCGTCAGCACCCTGCACACCAACGATGCTCCTGGAACTGTCATTCGTCTGACCGAGATGGGTGTGGCTCCATACATTATCACTTCGACAGTGAATCTGATCGTGGCCCAGCGTCTGGTCGGTAAAGTCTGTGAATCCTGCAAGGCTCCGGTGGAAGTGCCGGCGCAGACTCTGCTGAATCTGGGCGTGCCGCAGGCTGAAATCGGGGAATATAAATTGATGCGTGGAAAGGGTTGCGCCAACTGCAACAACACCGGCATCAAAGGCCGTCTGGCGATTTACGAATTGCTGGCCATGACCGAGAAAATGAAAGAGGCCATCTTGAAGGGTGCCTCCACCGGACAGCTTCGTTTCCTGGCCCGTGAACAGGGGATGAGAACCCTGCGCCGAAGTGCGCTTTTGAAACTAAAACGTGGCGTAACAACTATTGAAGAAGTGCTCAACGCATCAGTGAAGGACACCTAATGAGTCTGACCGAGCTCCTTTTGCAGGCTAAAGCCAAAAAAGCGGAAGAATTTTTATTTGTTGTCGGCAGTGAGCCGCGTGCTCGTCTGGCTTCAGGCTGGACAAGTTTGCGCTCATCACCTGCGTTGATGACGGAATGGAATCTTTTGCAGCAAAGCCTGCTCAGCACCCAGCAAAAAGCGGTGCTTGAAACCACGGGTGTGGTGCAAGGGGAAGCAGCACTGGATACATTGCGTATTGGTTTTTCCTTCTTCCAGCAGGACAGCACCATGAAGGCTGTTTTGGACATGGATCTTGACGGTGGAAAGCAGGAAGTGGCGCTGCCCCCGTCGTTGCTGGAAGCTTGTCTGCGCATGAAGGGTCTGGTGCTGTTGTCCGGTCCGGGTGAAGCCGGTCAGGTGTGGGCCCTGCACCGAATTCTGCAGAAAATCTCTGATGAAAAGTCATTCCTGGGTGTGGTGTTTTCGCGCAAGGCGTTTCCGCAGGTGCGTGAATCCAGATCCTGCTATATCTATCACAACGGTGAATTTGCCCGCCCGGAAGAAAAAGAAAGTCTGATGGCCGGCGTGGACATGGTCGTCTATGACGGCTTTAACGACGAAGAATCTTTGCTGGAGGCTTTGTCTTTGGCCGAACAGGGTGTGTTCGTGATTTATTCCATGAAGGCTCCATCAGTGACAAATGCTCTTCGTCGTGCGCTTTCCACTTTGGGTGAGCGTTTTGGAGAACACGGCGCCCCTCGTCTGGCGGAAGTGCTGACGATGGCTTCCGGTCAGTATCCGGTGGCGGGTCTGAGCGGTGAAAAGGTTTTTGCACATGAAGTGCTTCTGATGAAGCCTCAGGTGCGCGGCCTGATTGAAGATCAGGATCTGAAATCTTTGGAAAATCTTTTGACCCAGGCTCCGGAAAACTCCGGCATCCTGACTTTGAATCAGTCTTTGTTGCAGCATCTGATCCGTCGTCGCGTGGATTTAAAAACCGCGTTTGAAGTGTCCCGCGACCCGGACAATCTTGATCAGCTTCTTAAGAAGGTAGGTATCTAAGATGGCAAAATTCCAGTATCAGGCCAAGAATGCCTCTGGCCAAATGGTTCAGGGCGAGATCGAAGCGGCTTCCCAGCAGGAAGCCATTATCCGTCTGCGCGCCCAGCAGCTTTTGCCAGTGCGGGTGGTAGCCTTCGGCGCTACGCGCGCTTCCGCGGGAAAAACGGCCAGTCTGTTTGCTCCCACCGTAAAAGGGAAGGACCTGCAGATCTTCACTCGTCAGTTTGCAACTTTGATCAACGCCGGTATCCCGGTGGTGGATTCTTTGAAAATCCTGTCTGAAGGTTTGCGCCCGGGTCTTTTGAAAGAAGCTTCCGCGCAAGTTAAAACCTCTATCGAAGGGGGCCGTCGTCTGGCTGATTCGATGGCGCAGGTTCCGAATGTCTTTGATAAATTGTATGTGAATATGATTCAGGCGGGGGAAGAGGCCGGTATCCTTGACGGCATCCTGCAGCGTCTGGCGAGTTACATGGAAAAGTCCGAAAAAATCAAAGCCCAGGTGAAAGGGGCTTTGGTTTATCCGATGGTCATCATCGTCGTGGCGATGATCGTGATCGCCGGTATTTTGGTTTTCATCATTCCTAAGTTCATGGAGTTCTTCGCCGGTTCCGGAAAAGAGCCGCCAATGCTGACCATGATGGTTGTTAACCTGAGTAACTCGATGATCAACAACTGGTACATCTATCTGGGTGTTCTGATTGTCGGCCCGATGGCTTTGATGCAGTGGTTGAAAACCGACGGGGGCAAAGATGCCTTCGACCGTTTCATCATGAAAGCGCCGGTGTTTGGTGAGGTTGTGCAAAAATCCGCAATCGCGCGTTTGACCCGCACTTTGTCAACATTGCTTTCTTCCGGTGTGGGCTTGATCGAGGCTATTGAGATCTCTGCTAAAACTGCGGGCAATGTGGTGATCGAGCAGTCTTTGCTTCGCTGTAAAGAGTCGGTGACGGCAGGGCGAACTTTCGCTTCCCCGCTGGCAAAGGAAAAAGCGTTCCCGGAGATGGTGGTTCAGATGATCTCTATCGGGGAGCAGTCTGGTACGATGGATATCATGCTGGGTAAAATCGCGGATTTCTATGAAGATGAAGTTGAAACGGCTGTAAAAGCGATGACCTCTTTGCTGGAACCACTGTTGATGGTTGTTCTGGGCGGTATCATCGCGGTTCTGGTTGTGGCGATGTATCTTCCGATCTTCAACATGGCGGATGTGGTTCAATAGATGCGTTTAAGTTTTGCTTTGCAGAACAGTAAAAATCAGGGGCTGACGGTGGAATTTACCCGCGTCAGCCTTTTTGCGTTGATTTTGCTGATCAGTGCGGTTTCCAGTGTGTTTCAGGAAGGTTTCATCAACTGGCAGATTCTGGGTCCATTCTATGCGATCCTGAGTGTGGCCTTTGGCGCCCATGTGGTGTGGTTCTCGATGTGGGACCGGCTGCTGAAAAGCCCGTGGTTGCTGTTTGCGGGCTTTGTCGTTGATTCCCTGCTGATCTCTTTTTTGATTTATTATTCCGGGATCAATCAGTCGCTGTTTTTGTTCCTGCATCTGGTGAACATCCTGCTGGCGGGGATTGCCTGCCGTGGCGTCGGCGCGGTGACACTGGCTCTGTTCACAAGCATCTTCTTTACCGTGGCGGCGCTGTTTTCACCAGAGATGAAGGCTTTGAACTTCTTCTTCCTGCTGGCTTTGAATAATATTGCCTTCTTCTCAGTCGCCGGGCTGTCCGGATACCTGAGTGAGCAGTTGCAGACCGTGGGGAAAGAACTGTCAGAAACAGGGGCAAGCCTTCGTTCCGCGCAAGAGCTGAACGAGGTTCTGGTGGAAAACATTCCGACCGGGATGGTGTCTTTCACTGAATCCGGTGAGGTGGTGAAAGCCAATTCTTCCGCCGCCGAGATTCTGGGGTATTCGGATCTATCCACGCTGAACTGGTATGAATTGTTCCCAGAGACACGCAGATCTGAAGGGCTGTTTAAAGGTGATGTGAAGTACACGCCGAAGAATGATGCCAATGCGAAGATCCTGGGTATGACTTTGTCAAAGATCTACAGTCCCGAGTTGAAAGCGCATTTGTCCATCGGGTTGTTTGATGACCTGACCAAGATTCGTCAGCTTGAATATGCTGCCAGACAAAATGAAAAGCTGGCAGCCGTCGGCGGCTTGGCGGCGGGTATTGCCCATGAAATCCGCAATCCGTTGGCCGGTATCAGCGGCAGTATCGAGCTTCTGACTCAGACCGTGAACAACGACGATGACCGCAAGCTGATGAAAATCGTTTTGCGTGAGATTGACCGCCTGAATAACCTGATCACCGAGTTCCTGGATTATGCGCGTCCGGAAGTGCCGCCGACAGATGCGGTGGACCTGTCTTCGTTGATCACCGAGGTGCTGGATTCAATGAAGCTCAATGCCCAGGTCCGCGCCGATGTGGAGCAGGTGCGCGAGTACGAGGCCGGGTTGAAGATTCTGGGCCGTCGGGACAAATTGAAGCAGGCATTCCTGAACATCATCATCAATTCCTATCAGGCTATGAATGATTCTCAGAAACCGCAGATCGCGGTGAAGGCTTTGGTCACCGACAAGGAAGTGCGCGTGCGCATCCGTGATGCGGGATGCGGGATGAGTGAAGCGACCCGCAAGAAAATGTTTGAACCTTTCCATACAACAAAGCCGAAAGGCACAGGCCTTGGTCTAGCTGTGACTCATAAGATTTTGGAAGGTCACGGGGCGCAGGTGTTCGTGGAGAGTGAAGTGGGCGTAGGTACTGAGTTTATTTTGACTTTCCCCAGAGCACACTGAGAGAATAGTTTTTAACACAAGGACGTGGGAGCACATAAATGAAGTCGAGAATTCTTGTTGTCGATGACGAAGAATCAATACGCGAGTTTTTAGAGATCATGCTGAAAAAAGAAGGCTATGAGATCACTTTGGCTGAGGACGGCCAAAAGGCGAAAGACCTTCTGACGAAAAAAACCTTTGATATGATCATCTCTGACTTGCAGATGCCCCATGTGACGGGGATTGAGCTTCTGAAGCACGTCAAAGAATCCTATCCAGACACAGTTTTCATGCTGATCACAGCTTTCGGTACAACCGAAACAGCGGTGGAGGCGATGAAGATGGGTGCCTACGATTACCTGACAAAACCATTCAAAATCGATGAAGTTCGTCTGAACATCCAGAACGCACTTCGTTCCCGTAATTTGGAAGTGGAAAACAGATCCTTGAAAAAGGAACTGGTAAAAGAATACTCCTTCCAGAACATGGTGGGGAATTCCCCGGCAATGCATGCGATCTACGATATGGTGAAGCGTGTCTCCCAGACGCCAACCAACGTTTTGATCACAGGGGAATCCGGTACTGGTAAAGAGGTTGTGGCAAAAGCAATTCACTATAACGGTCCGTTGAAAGACCGTCCGTTTGTAACAGTGAACTGCGGTGCCATTCCTGAAAACCTGATGGAATCTGAAATGTTCGGTCATAAAAAAGGCTCTTTCACCGGTGCGGTGGCTGATAAAGCGGGTCTTTTCGAGGTCGCTGACGGCGGTACTCTGTTCCTGGATGAGGTCGGTGAATTGCCGCTGACAATTCAGGTCAAACTTCTTCGTGCGATTCAAGAGCGTGTGATCCGCCGCGTGGGTGCGACGGAAGACATGAAGGTGGATGTGCGTATCATCGCCGCTACCAACCGTAATCTGGAAGAGATGGTTCAAAAGGGCGGCTTCCGTCAGGATTTGTTCTATCGTCTGAATGTTATCAATATCAAAACGCCGGGCCTTCGTGACCGTCGTGATGATATCCCGCTTTTGGCCAATCACTTCCTGAAAAAGTACAATGAGCGTCTGAATAAAAACATCGGCGCCATCAGTGCGGATGCGATGGAAATCCTGAAAAAGTACGACTATCCAGGAAACGTGCGTGAGCTTGAAAACATGATCGAGCGCACGGTGGCCTTGGAAGGCGGGGCGACGATTCTTCCAGAGTCTTTGCCACCGATGGTGAACACTTCTTCCGGTCGTAAAATGGCTTCCTCCAATGAAATCGAAATCGGTGACGATGGGGTTGATTTGGACAAGGTGATGGGTCAGATCGAAAAAGAACTTCTGATCAAAGCCATCCACTCTGCGGGCGGCGTGAAAAAGAGAGCTGCAAAGCTGCTTCACATCTCCTTCCGATCCATGCGATATCGCATCGAAAAATACAATCTGGGCGTAGTCGGCGACGACGAGCTCGACGATGAATAAAAGGTGCCTGGTTGTTTTTTCTGGCTATACAGTGTCAATCGAGAGGGAAGCGAAAGCTTCCCTCTTTTCATTCGAGACACCGTCGGCAAAGGTCCTGTCTAAGTGAAATCGAAAACGATTATCAAGTTTGATTATTCTCAATACGTTTTCAACTGTTGCCTTGGCTGACTGATTCTGTAATCATTCGGGGGGTGGAGGTCTTATGACTAAAGAAAACAAAAAAGTAGTGGATCTTTTGAATGAAATTATCGAGATGGAGATCTCTGGCGTTGTTCGTTACTTGCACTATGCTTTGATGGTGAAAGGACCGAACCGCATTCCTATCGTGAAATGGTTCCATGAACAGGCGAACGAAGGTTACCAGCATGCGTCCATGATGGGCGAAAAAGTGACGGCCTTGGGTGGTCATCCCACTTTGCGCGTATCTCCGGTTCCTGAAACCAAAACTCACAAGGTTTTGGACATCCTAAAAGAAAGCCTTGAGTTTGAACAGGCCGCTTTGGCCAAGTACAAAGCAGTACTTAAACACTGCGGTGATGACGTTGCCTTGGAAGAACTGATCCGTTCCATGGTGCGCATGGAAACTGAGCATATCGAAGAAGTTGTTAAGATGCTGGACACCACTCACTAGAGTGATCTGACATTCAAAAATGAAAAAGCCCGCGTTACAGCGGGCTTTTTTATTTCTACAAACTAGCGACAGTTCAGATCATGAACCAGTTCGCTGGCGTAGGAATAGACCATGTCGTATTCGCCGTCGAATTCAGGGCGTTGGAACATCAATGACGCCACCAAATCTGTTACCTTTTGAGTGTCGCGCAGTTCAGGCAGGCTGATATCGGCCACGCGGAAGGTGTTCGTCATCTGCCCGGTGAGTTTGTATTTCTTGCTGCCCGGAGCTTTGCTGACCAGGTCGTCGTACTTGTGAGGCTTTTTGTCGCCCAAGGTCACTTCAGCATCATCACCATCCTGAACGATCTTCAACGTGTGGGTACTGGATGCAGAATCACATTGAGTGATGGTGACAAAGGATGCGTTTGCACTAAGTGCGGAAAAAACGATGGCAAAGGAAAGGGTCAGCTTCCACATGGTAAGGCCTCCTGATTTATTTGAGACCTTAGGTTGTAACAGAGGGGATTCGCACCCCTCCAGTTTCTTTTATTTTATGACAGGAACTTAATCCTGATCCTAGAATTCTGTGTCGAATACGCCCAGAATCATGGCTTTGAAATAGTTTCGCTTCAGACGGTCGTCGATCAGTCGGGAATCTTTTTTATACTGATTATAGATTTCCGTCATTTCGCGGTTATAGGCCGCTCCGTAAATCATCGCCCCGTTTTCCATGTCGTGGATGAAGCTGCGTTTGTTCAGGTTCACGGAACCCAGGAACGAATACACATCGTCAATCAAAACAATTTTTGAATGCAGAATCACCTTCGGTTCGGTGTACTCGTAGATCGCCAGTTGCTGGAACAAACGGTTCACGGTCGGTTTGTTGGATTCACTCAAGATCCAGTCAACCGTGTCGCCTTTCAGATCCAGACGGGTGATGACGGTGACTTGAACTCCACGGCCGGCCGCGCGCTCCAGTGCTTCGACAATAGGTGTGGGCGGGCGGAAGTACGGGGTGGAGATCATGATTTTCTTTTTCGCGCTGTCGAGCATTTCCACATAGAACTGAATCAGGCTTTCGTCGTCCTTGTAAGGAACCGACATAAAGTGCCGCACCAAAGGTTCGCGGCTGTTAAAGTAAGAAGGGCTGACCTGAGACGCCATGGGCACGTTGACGTTGATGCTGCGGAATTGCATCGTTTTATAGTCACGATCCCACAGGGTCAGGAAGTGGGCCGCCACCTTTTCAGTGAAGTCCTTGTCGTGAATTTTGAATTCAAAGTCGCGCCAGTGCACGAAACTTTCATCGCCCTTCACATAGTTCACCATTTCCGGACGGGGATAATCGTAAGGCTTCTTAAAGATGAAACCGTCATGAATGTTACGACCACCGATAAAGGCCACGTTGTTTTTGGGCTCTTTCTTCGACAGGGTCAATAGCAGCTTCACGTGCATCGAGCGGTGCAGACGATCGAAACGGTCGCCCAGGCTGCCGCCGGATGGAACTTTGTACTTTAGTTCCTGCAGTTGGATATTCGGGTTCTGGGCTTCCAGTTTGCGCAGCAGAACTTCATCTTTTTCCAGAGTGATCACGCCCGCCACCAGGATCTTTACTTTGGTGCCGCGTTTGGCGTGGAAATCCAGCAGCCGCGCCATAAAGGTCCCATAATAGTCAGCACGGAACACCAAATAGGACACATAGATGCTGTCAAAGTACGGTGCCTTTGAAAAATCCAGGGGTGCATAAGGGTCGTGCAAGTCCATGAAGTTTCCCGGTAAAGGCTGGCCCAGCAGAACTTCCGCTTTCGATTTCAGCGAGTCCACCGCCTCTGGCAGATTCACCACGGACGGGACGGCCTGCGGGCAGGTCATGGAGGAATACTTGTCAGTCAGGAAGAATTTTTCGATGCCAGTCAGGTTGTCTGTGCGAGGCATCAGGCAGCCTTCAACCAGGTTGTGCAAATCCAGATAGGGATTGGCCGGTTCAACAAAGCGCACCCCAAACTGCGCGGGTGCACCCGCGGGGCCTGCTTTCAGTTCACAACTGGTCACCGAGCTTGCCGGGATCAGGCGCAGGTTGTCGCCATTGTATTTGTTGTCGTACATGCGGAAGGTGGCTTTCTGGTAAGCCACAAACTTTTTGTCCGAGAAAGTCTTTTTGATGCGGAAGGGGCCGTCACAGGTCACGGTCGCATCGAAGTGTTCATTTTTACGCTCTTCATTCGGATCGTCAGCGCTGATCAGATAGTTCTTGATCTGCACTTCATAGTCTTTGGCGTGCATGCGGTCGAATTTGAAGATGCGCTGAATCTGGCCGTCGCGCAGGGCGAACTCAGCGATTGAGCCCATCTCCAGGCGTTGTTCCTGTTTTCTCCAGGATTCGTTGTTGCTGGTCAAAACTGAAACCGGAGCGTCAGCTCGAAGGGCGTTAATGCGTTGTTGAGCCAGCGCCGAACTTTGACTTACCACCTGCAACTGACGCTCTTGGCGGGCGTTCATTTCCTTGTAGTCGCGTTCTTCGCGGGTTTCCTGAGGGAACGAGTCTTTTTTGTGCGGATGCGGAGTCGACTGCCGTCTTTTCAGAATCAGCAATTGTTCTTTGTTCAGTTCGGCCTGCAATTTATCGCTGTAAAGCTTTTGCACGTAAGGCGCCACATCCGGCGGGACCTCGGTAGAGCTGGGATTTCTTTGTGCCGGAGTCTGGCAGGAAATCAAAGTGCAAGAAAGAAGTAAAACACCAAGCAGCGTTCCAAAGTTTTCAGTCTTTTTCATTCTGAATTTATCGGAAAAATCTGACAAAGACATGATGTTCCCAGAGATTACCGGAGCTTCATCTGTGTCTTCGCAGTCGCTGTATCAAAATGAGACAAAATCAGGGCATAATGGTCCTGCTTTTGGAGGATTCGTGAGTCAGAATCGGGGGCTCAGGGCCATTGCGGTATTCGAGGGAGCCAAGGGCCTTTTCGTTTTGCTGGTGGGCTTTGAACTTTTGCATTTATTGGGAACCGACGTTCAGGAATCAAGTTCGCAGATTGTGCATCATCTGGGACTGGATCACGGCGCATTGGCCGGAGTATTTCGGCGGTTGCTCGACAATATCAACGACTCCAGCGTTTTGATGATGGCCGGTGTGGCTTTATTGTATGCATTGCTGCGGCTGATTGAAGCCGTGGGGTTGTGGTTTGCCAAGGCCTGGGCAGAATGGCTGGCGATTCTTTCTGGCAGCCTTTATGTGCCCATTGAAATGTACAAACTGATTCAGCACCCCACATGGATTCGGATCGCAATCACGCTGGGGAATTTGGCCTTGGTCTATTACCTCATCCGGGTTCGGGGAGGGCGCCGCTCTAATTTGTCACCCCCGCAGCCTTTTTAACAGGGGTGGCGGCTTTATAAGTAAATTAAACCACTTTGCGCGGGCAAGGGCCTTGCAACAAAGGGTGGGTGCTTAATTATTTGGAGGCTTTATGAAAAAGTGGATCTTGTTTTCTTTGATGTCAGTCGTTGCGTCTTCGGCTTTGGCTGATGGAACGATCACCTGCAAAGGGTTTGATGCTGACAAGAACAAGGCCGAGGATGTGCTGATGATTGAGGCCGATATGGCGATTCTGCTGACGGCATCCAACAATGAGGGCTTCCTGTCTCCGCGCTGGCAAAACGGTCAGGTGAAAGATTATGCCAATGATCTTTATGTGGTTACCGTGGATCGTCAGGCCAACACCATCACAACTGATGACCTTCGCAGTGGCGCAAAGAAAGTTCATACAGATGCCAAGTGCCGTTATAACGGTGAGCCTGACGAAGGTTATTAGTTTCTAATCAATCACCAGACTGAAGTAACCCGGCCCCAGATCCGAATGATCCACCGTTGCTGTGATGGTGGCATTCGGATTTGTCGTTGTATAGACGTCTGTGGTCACGCCGTTGATCACGGCATAGATGTAGTAAACGTCATCAATGAAAAGCTCCTGAGTTTCAAAGCTGTTGTTGACCACGACATTCTGAACCGGCCGGCCGTCTTTGGAGATGGTGAAAACGACCGGGCTGAGGCACGTTTTTTCGAAGATCAAAGCGTTCGGTTTTGAAGTGGGGATTTCCACGACATTAAACTCATAGGTGCCTTGAGATGGATTCTGAACGACCTGCGCCAGGAATCCCATCGGGCCGGTCACGGCCAACGGCGCCGAGGTGTAGGTGTTGCCGTTGATAAAGGCAGAGGCCGTCACTTCATAGGTGCTGTCGGTGGGAATCAGCATTTGCGCGTCGGGTGCGATGCCTGGCAGACGGGCAATGACCATGTCGCCTTTTTTAATCACATATTGCGCGATGTAAGGTGTTTGGTTGCGAACGGTCATGTTGGCATGTCCGAACAGTGGCAGCAGAATCACAGCGGCGATCAGTTTCAATTTCAAAGTCATAGTGGATCTTTTCATAAGTCCTCCGGGTTTCGGTGTTTGTTATGACTCTTTATAAAGCACCGAGTGTGCCGGGGCTGAAGGCTGTTCAGATCCAATTTAAAAGACTTGGTGCACTCTGTGCCGGGAATCCGGCAGGTCGAGCTGCCGGGGGCCTGGCGACTGCCGAAAGGGCGGCAGTCTAGAGCGCGCGCTGCAGAGGACTTGCAAGAACTGGCCAGGTGGACTTGTGGATTACGGGACGGCCTTTAAAGACCAACACACCAAAGGTGCCATAGTGGGTCAGGCGGGACGCCCACTCGGCAGCATTATTATCAGGACTCCAGCGCACCCACACCACAGTTTGCTGTGCATGGTTTTTCAGGCGCGCTACCAGTACCGTGCTGACTTCATTCAGGGAATATTTCTGGCCTTCAATGGTCATGGTATCGGTCGTGATTTGCAGGTTTTGTTCTGCCAACTGGGTCTTCATGAAATTCACGAAGTTTTGCTGATCACCGACAAAGACCATGGCCCCTTGTGCCGGAACATCCAATGGTTCCTCACTGAAGTGCAGAACGTCGCTGCCTTCTGTTTTCTGTGACCACACTTCGACGAACTGCTTGGCCGTGACATCTGCCGGGTCAAAATAATAGTGAATCTCAGAGGCGCCCAGCACGCTGGACAAAGTCGCCGGGCGTTCTTCCGTGTAAAGACGGCGGAACAAGCGGAAGTCAGGGTCCACGGAAACCTTCACCGGCCGGGACGGAGAGGTCAAAGAATAAAACTGGGACTTGTCAGAAAGGCGCGCCATCTGGCGGATTTCTGCGCCGGATTCCAGTGTCCAGATCACGGGAATGTTCAGATCATACAGCTCGGCCTGCTTTTGGCTGAGCACATAGGTGGTGCTGGTCGAGCCATCATGCCACTTCATGATACGCACATCACCCAGTTCAATTTCCGGCGCCCCTTTGCGATCCAGCCACTGGCTGAAGAACGTTTCCAGATTCTGGTTGGTCACAGCTTCAAAGCTGTTTTGGATTTCCGTGAAGGACGCTTTTTTGAATAAATTGCGGGTATAGAAATCCTGCAGGGCCTTGTTGAAGGTCTCTTTGCCAAAGCGGAACTCCAGCATATGGAACAGCATCATCGACTTGCCATAACCCACGGCTTGCGAACTGGAGTTATGACGGCCGCGGAACTGACGAAGCGGGAAGTCCTTTTCCGGACTGCTCGCAACAAAGTCCATATAGTTCAACAGGGTGTTCATACGATAGGTACGTTCACTGCCGGCCTTTTCCTGCTGCCAGTAATCGGCCATATAGGTGGTCAAACCTTCGCACCAGTTGCCTTTTTCATAGTCCACATAGACACTGTTGCCCCACCAGTTGTGCAGCACTTCGTGCGGCAGGGACGAGTTCAAAATAAATGGCAGGCGCAGGACCGTCGGCCCCAACAGGGTGAAGCTCGGCATGCCGTAACCGGTCTCCCAGAAGTTTTCCACCACACTGAAAGACGAATACGGATACGGGGCAATGATCTGTGAATAGTGCTTGATGTACTCAGGCACCAGAGTCAAAAAACTTTGGGCCAAGGCAGGATCATCCCGGCGCAGAAGAACCTGCACCTTTTTCCCGGACGGAGTATCCACCTGATAACTTTTGAATGGACCCGCTACGAGATAGATTTCCTCCTGCGGATAGATCTCGACAAAGCGGGACGTGCGGATCGAGCCTTCCACCACGGTGCTGGCAATTTGCCCTTGCACCAAAGACATCCAGTCCCCCGGCGTTTGCACGGTGACTTCAAAGCTGTTCTGGGATCCCAGGAAGAACGGATACCAATAGGTGCTGCCAAACAGGGTGGCACCTTCCGGAGCAATCAAACCGTTGCTGTTGTCATTCAGAACCGGATCAAAGATCACCCCGAAGTACTGCACGCTGACCTTGTTGTCGATGTTCCCCAACGTCAGACCGTATTCGGCATAGGGTTCTTTTTGTGTCGCCGGGTGCAGCAGAACAACGGAATCATCACTGCTGGTCACAGAGACTTGCAGATCCTTGTGCAGCAGAAAGCTGATTTTGCGGGGAGAGTCCTTTGGAAAAGTCAGGGTGTCCTGGGCCTTGATCATTTTCAGGCCCGGATAAAGCTCGACATTCAGTTTGTGATGCAAAGTCTGGCCGTGGGACTGCATGGAAACGAGCAAAATGAACAGCAGACCGACTACGATCAACAACTTGTTAAGCGCTTGCGCTTTGGACATGATTTACCTCTGAAAACGGGGTCTGTATTTACGCCCGTCCCCAGGTAACGTCAAAGGGATTTCAGCTTGCTCTCTGGCGGAAGTGCAGGATCAAACAGAAGTTGAATTTTCTTCCATTTCTCGCAGTGCGGGGCCTCGATAGAGACTTTTTCGCCACTCCATGGGTGGGTGAACTCCAGGCGCAGGGCTTTTAGGCACAACCCCTCGATTTCCAAGTGGTTTCTGAAGAAACGGTTGTGGTGGGAATCCCCGTGAACGGCGTCCCCCAGCAATGGGTGGGAGATGCGGTTGAAGTGACGGCGGATCTGGTGGTATCGACCGGTGTGTGGGGTGACCTCCACCCAGGAATAGCGGGCCGTGGGAAACTTTTTACCGACGGCCACCGGGAACTCCACGGTCGCCAGGCGTTTAAAGCTGGTATGAGCATCCACCAGGTCCCCGGTGGAATCAAGTTCCAAGGGCAATTGCACGTCGCCTTCTTCCTTCACATAGCCACGCACCACGGCCTGATAGGTCTTATGGGTGGCGCGTTCGGTGAATAAACGGCACAGCTTGCTGGCGGACTCAGAAGAAAGAGCAAACAGCAGCACCCCGCTGGTTCCCGCATCCAGACGGTGAACCGGATACACGTGCTGTTTCATCATACGACGGGCATGGTAAAGGCAGATCTTGTCACGGGAAACACGGTGTTGGACATTTTCGTGGGGATGCACGTGAAAACCCGATGGTTTGTTCACGGCAATAAAGTGTTCATCTTTGTACAGCAACTCCACGAAGGTCCTTTTTCGATTTTTCTGTGTTTTATCGGGACTAGAAATAGTTATTGTTGGCGGTCTTGTCAAAATAAACGTCGTCAAGGCAGGGACCTTTGAAGCTTTTGGGTGGACTTGACGTCACAGTCCACTGATCTAGACTTGGGCGGGAGGCCCGGCGTGAGACATAAAGCGATTCTGTACAGTGATTTCAATTGTCCGTTTTGTTACGCCCTTGAAGAACGGCTGGTGGCGCAGCACTTGGCCGGTTTTATCCAGTGGCGGGGTGTGCAGCATGCTCCCGAATTGCCGGTTCCGATGCAAATGGCGAATCTGGGGTTTTCTCAAAGTATCGAGCGGGAAGTTGTGACGGTGAAGGAACTGATGCCGGAAATCGACATTGCGTTTCCGATTGGAAAGCCCAATACATTGAAGGCCATTCAGTATTCCATCGCAGCCTCCCGGCAGGATCCGTTGCTGGGAATGGTTTTCAGACACACTCTGGCCCGGGAATTTTGGGTGAACGGCGAAGACATCTCCGATGAAAGTGTTATCAGATCTGTGGCTCATCAGTTTCAGTTTGATTCTGTGAGGGTCGACAGTGCCGCCGCATCCGAAGCCGACCGCTGGCAAAGAGAATGGCAGCATCTGGGCACAGGCTCTGTACCCACATTGGTCCGGGATGATGGTGAAGTGTTGCTGGGCTTGCAACCAGTGGAAGTGCTGAAAACCTTTTTCGGTGAATGACTGTTGATTTGCATTTGTGCCGGCATAGCTTTGAGTTCGCAAGCCCGCTTTGAGAAGATAGGTGTATTGCGAAGGAGGAACGGCCATGAAAAGCCACAAAGTGCTTTTTGTTCTGACCAGCACCGATCAGCTTGGCGACACCGGCCATCACACGGGCGCTTATCTTTCTGAAATAACCCATCCCTATGATGAATTTGTGCGTGCGGGATATGACGTGGATATGATCAGTCCCCTGGGAGGCAAAGTGCCCCTGGACGGTGTGAAGATGGACGATCCTCTGAATGCCACCTGGATGAATGATGAAGAGTTTCTTTCCAAGGTGGAAGGCACGATAAAACCCTGGCAGGTTTCCAGTCGTGACTACTGCGCGATTTTTTTTGCCGGGGGGCACGGGACGATGTTTGATTTTCCCGAAAATCTGCAGTTGCAAAAACTGACAGCGGAAATTTATGAAAACAATGGAGTGGTCGGAGCCGTTTGCCACGGGCCTGCGGCGCTGGTGAACGTGCGTCTGTCTGACGGGCAGTATCTGGTGAAGGGCCACGAGATTTCCAGTTTCACCAATGAAGAGGAAGAATTCGTCGGCATGGAGAAGTCGGTGCCATTTTTACTGCAGACACGTTTGCAGGAGCGGGGCGCACATCACACATCCTCCCCGAAGTTTGCCGGGCACGTCGTGAAGAGTGGTCGCCTGGTGACCGGTCAAAATCCCGCCTCGGCCGCGGGAGTGGGCAAAGCCATGGTCGAAGTGCTTGAGTTCATCGAGGAAGGGCGCATCGTGCCGGAACAAAACTGGTGTGAATGGCACGAGCCCCGCCAGGACCACCGAGGTGTTTTGTGACGGCGGATTCGCGCATCATCGCAAAAAGCCCCCGTTTTTTGGAGGTGCTGGATCTGGCGCGTCTGGTGGCGGCCAGTTCTGCCAATGTTCTGATCACCGGGGAAAGTGGCACGGGCAAGGAGGTTATTGCCCGGCTTATTCATGATCAGAGTGCAAGACAGCGGAAAACCTTTGTGCCGATCAACTGTTCCGCCATTCCGGAACCTCTTTTGGAGTCGGAGCTTTTTGGTTATGCGCGCGGCGCTTTCACCGGCGCGATGAACGCCCGTCAGGGGTTGTTTGAGGAAGCAGACGGCGGCACTTTGTTTTTGGACGAAATCGGGGACTTGGATCTGCATCTGCAGGCGAAGCTTCTGCGTGTGCTGCAGGAAAAGAAAGTCAAAAGAGTCGGGGAAAACCATTATCGCCCGTTGAATCTGCGTATCGTGGCGGCCACTCACAACGACCTGGAAGGCGATGTGCAGGACAAACGCTTTCGCGAGGATCTGTATTTTCGCCTGAAAGTGGTGTCGATAAAGATTCCGCCACTGCGTGAGCGCGTCGAGGACATTTTGCCCCTGGCTCACTATTTCCTGGATAAGTTCACGCGGCGTTATCAGATGCCCGAAAAGAAATGGGGCCGGGACGTCGAAGATTTTTTGCTGACCCGTCCGTGGATGGGAAATGTGCGGGAACTTGAAAACACGATTGAGCGGGCCGTGGTCTTAAGCCCGGCCGGCACCATCTCGCTGAAAGTTCTGCAGGATGATCTTCAGGTCCGGGAGTGCAGTCTGGATCAGATTTTCGAAAAGCTCCATCAGACCCAGGGGCGTTTTCTGTCCCTGGATGAATTGAACAAAGCTTACATCGAATATGTTTTGAAAACGAACCGGGGAGCCCGTGAAAAAAGCTCCCGCGATCTGGGAATAGACCGAAAAACGCTGTACCGGAAAACTCACGCGCCTCTTCAATGAAGATTTGCGGAAGGGCGTTCGGCTTCGGCGCGGGCGCGGTGCAGTTCGCCTTCGGTGCTGGATTCCGGGGCCGGAGACGGACTGCTGGTGCGCTGGGCACGG
Source organism: Bdellovibrio sp. BIS2 (assembly GCF_055398295.1). Taxonomy (NCBI): domain Bacteria; kingdom Pseudomonadati; phylum Bdellovibrionota; class Bdellovibrionia; order Bdellovibrionales; family Pseudobdellovibrionaceae; genus Bdellovibrio; species Bdellovibrio sp. BIS2. Next base: position 1,453,665 of record NZ_AP035879.1, read on the forward strand.
CGAAGTTCACGTTCGCGAACAAAGTCCATCACCAGGGCCGACAGAGCGGCTTCCAGTGAACCGGCATGAAGCTCTTGCTGACGTTTGAATTCGGTCTCTGCGGCTTCACGGCGTCGATCCGCGGCGCGCACACCGGGCCAGGCAAAGAAGTAGACATAGCTTAATCCGCCGACAGCCGCAGCGGTCAGGCACAGACTTGTGATCAAGGTTGAATTCCAGAACACGTAGCCGGTCGTGTCGTACTGACTGGTGGCTTCAGTGATGAACATAAAGACGCCGCCACAGACAAAGGCGATGGCCCCAAGGCCGGTCATTGACAAAAAGACCGCCGTCCGACTGCGGATGGTGATGGCGTCATAAATTTCCAGGGCGCTGTCCTTCAGACTGCGACGAGGTCTATGGCTGCCTTTTCCACCCAAACCCATGATGAAAGGAAGTATAAATCCTAACCACTTCATAGCATTCTCCTGGCTGAACAAAAGGCCCCTTGCGGGGCCTTTCCGATTAGTGTTTACGGTTGATAAGGGCTCCGGCCACAAAGCCTACTGCGGCGGCTCCGAGGATGGCATAGAAAGGATGGGCTTTCACAAGGTCCTCGGAAGCCTCGACTCCTTCTTTCACTTTTGATTCAACGGCATGATAGCGGTCGCTCCATGCGCTTTTTTCAAGCTCCTGAGCCACGTTTTCTTTGATGTCGCCCATTTTCTTTCTGAATTCGCCTGTAGTAGCTTCCATGGCATTTCTCCTTTTCTCATGGTTAATAGTACGAGCAATGCAACTCAAAGTAAGACGGTAGCAGCATTGGTGCCAGCCTCAGCTTCAACGAGACAGCAGTACACTTATTTTTAGAGGCAAATAGTCCCCGCTGGACTGGAAACTTGCCCCGCACCCGGTCTTTGCGTTAGCATGACGGCATGATTAAAACCTTCGTACTTGTTTCTGTCTTTTCCGCAATCGCGTATGCGAATCCCTGTCATGAAAATCGCGCGGCGCTGGATCTGGGATCCGGCACCACCAAAGCCTATGTGGCCACGGTTGACACCTGTGAAAAGAAAATCGTGAATGTGTTGTTCGAGGAACGTTTGCCTCTGGCTTTCAACGAAGCACTGGAAAAATCTCCGGCCAGGGAAATACCGGATGCCACGGTTCAGGAATACACTCCGCGCATTGAACTGCTGCTGCAAAAAGTGAAAACCTACAACGTCAAACGCATCAACGCGGTGGCGACCTCTGTTTTTCGGGTGGCGAAAAACGGGCAGGCGGTGGCCAAGGGCATTTCAAAAAAACTTGATATCCCCATTGAGGTCATCAGCCAGGAACAGGAAGCGGAACTGGGTTACTGGTCGGCACTGGCGCAACGAGGCATCACCAACACCGACAATCTGATTGTCTGGGATATTGGCGGGGGTTCCATGCAGATGTATTCCCGGGAAAAAGGAAAGGTGCATATCTTTGAAGGGAATCTGGCGTCGGTCACCTTTAAAAACCAGATTCTGCAGGTGCTGCAGTTTAAGGACCCTAAAAAAGAATCTTCGCCGAATCCTTTTGCCCGGCAGCGCGAGGCTGCTTTGCAGTTGGCCAAGAATCATGCGTATCTGAATGTGCCGGCGTATTTCAAAGCCAAGGCGCCGACGGCCCGCTGGGTCGGTGTGGGGGGCGTGATCTCGATGTCCGTACAAAAACAGGTGCAGGCGGGAGGATCTGAGTTCACACAAAGTGCGCTGGAAGAAACCCTGAAAGTGCGTTCTCAGTTAAAGGATTCAGAAATTCAAAGTGAATACCGTATTTCAGATGTTTCCAATCTGGCGCTGGTACTGGGTTACATGAAGGCGCTGAAAATTGAAAAAGTCGAAACAGCCCAGGCCTCGTTGGGCCAGGGCCTGATCTTTAAGAATTTAAAATAGCTGCGGCCGGGGATCTGCTGGGCATATCCTCTTTGGACAGCACCACGACCTCGCCGCCGTGGCGGATCACCTCGCAGGCGATATCATCCAGAATGTCGTCATCCTTGGCATTGGTTTGTTTTTCGTGGAAGGTGATCTGGCCGCTCTTGCGGTGCAATTCGCCCCAGATTTCGCTGTTGTTTTGTAAGAACAGCGTGCGCACGTTGCCATTGATGGCGGCCCGGCTGATCTTCACCAGATCATCGATGACCTTCTTTTGATGATTCATCTTTTCCAGCTCATAGGCGGACAGATTGCGCTGCTGGGCCAGTTCCTTTTTGACATGCACCTGCGCCTGATGGATCAGGGATTCCATGCGGGGGGTGGTCTTGGAAGGGTCCATTTTAAAGAACACCGCACTGGGGTGCAGGGTGACTTCTTTATAGGTGTGAAACAGATTTTCGCCGGCAAATACAAACAGCGGAACTTGTTTGTATCCCGGCTCTCGGCTGATCTTGGCTTCAATCCATCGCAGAAATAATTTTACGCCGGATTTCTTTTTGCACTGATTGTCGTCCAGGCCGCGCCCGCGCATATGACTTTTCAGATGTGGGATCTGGGACGTTTCGGTTTCATCCAGATGTTTCCAGTGAATGCTGTTGCTGTGCTGTCCCTGATGAAACAGGAAGTTGTGAATTTCCGTGCCACTGCCGCCGTCACAGTGAAGCAGCACCGCCTCTTGCGGAGTCAGCGTCAGGATGTGATAGCTGCTTTCACCTTGCAGGTCCTCCAGCAGCGGTTTCAGGTGAAAGCTTTCGGCCACCACCACTTTGGACGGGACCGTGTGAGCTGCCATGTAGAAACCCTTCCAGTGTTTGTTCACAAAGATGGCCATACCAAAATCAGAGCGCTGCAGATGTTCTGCCGGATTGAAAGAATACAGTGAATCCAGCAGGTCTTTCTTTTCACCATTTTTTGCATCCAACGACAACAAATGAGCCGCTCGTCGTACCAGGGTCTCGTACTCTAAAAGCAGAGTCTTATCAGGCATGCCCGGGATGTAAATCGAAATACACGGACCTTCATTCACAGAGGTCAGCATCAATAAATCATCGTGGGTGAGTTTTTCTAGCATGGGGAACTCCTGAGACGGGTGGGGAATCTCTCTATAATCCGATTTTTTGCGGGTGAACTCAAAGTGTCTTGTGACAGTCCAGTGTGAGGGGTCAGCTTGTGGCGTAGCGGTTGCAGCCGTTATAGTGAAAGGAGAATCCTCAACTTCCAAGAAAAGAGGACAGTCATGAAAACATGGATTGTAGTCGTCAATCGAGTTGAAGCAAAAGTTTTTGAAAGTGACGGTAAAGGACATAAAGGGGATGTGAAGTTCATCGAGAAACTTGAAAATCCCCGGGGACGCCTGAAATCCCAGGACATCAACGCTGATAAACCCGGATTTTCTCCAGGTGTGGCCGGTCACGGGGGCACCAAAGAAAAAGCCCAGTCACCAACAGACCGTGTGTCGCAGATGTTTGCCAAAAGGGTTTCCGAGTATCTGGAAGAAGCCCGTCATGCCAATTCATTTGACGAAGTCGTGCTGATCGCAGCACCGCAGTTTTTGGGTCGCTTGCGCGGTATGTTCAGTGGACCATTGAGAGACACCGTTTCCATGGAAATTCCAAAGGATCTGGGCCCGGCTGTCACCGGACCGGATTTGCGCGACAGATTGTGGCCGGCGCCTGAGGTGCGGTATGAACTCTGACTTTAAAAAGCCCCTGCAAAATCAGCGCGGTAAACTGGGATGGATCTTCCTGTGGCTGATCGGCATCCCGGTTCCCATTCTGCTGATTCTTTTTCTGATCCGGGGCTGCACTTAAAGGGGGGCATTCCAAAGCTGGAAGTACATTTTGCGGCTTTGCAAGAGCTCCTGATGAGTGCCGCTTTCCACCACGCCACCCTGGGCGACAACATAGATATTGTCAGCCTGAGTGACGGTGGACAGGCGGTGCGCGATCACGATGGTCGTTCGTCCCTTTGTGGCCTCTGCCAGCGAAGCCTGAATAACCGCCTCAGTTTCATTGTCCACGGCCGAAGTGGCTTCATCCAAAATCAGAACTGGCGGATTTTTCAAGATCACACGGGCAATGGAAATACGCTGGCGCTGACCGCCGGACAGTTTTTGCCCGCGCTCGCCAATCACGGTATCCAGACCTTCCGGAAGCTTTTCAATAAACTCCATAGCGTGGGCTTTTTGGGCAGCGGCAAGAACGGCTTCTCGCGAGGCCCCCGGGCTGCCATAGGCGATGTTGTCATAAATGGTTCCATGGAACAGGAACACATCCTGGCTGACCAGGCCGAGCTGGGAGCGCAGATCTTTCGGATCACAGTCGGCGGTGTTTTGACCGCCGAAAAGGATTTTCCCTGCTGACGGCTTATAGAACCCCAAGAGCAGCTTTGTGACTGTGGATTTGCCGGATCCTGTCGGACCCACAATCGCCACGGTTTTTCCTGCTGGCACCTGTATGTTCACGTCTTTTAGTACAGGAACGCCGTTGCTATAGGCGAAATCAAGATGTGAAAACTCGATGCCTTTGCTGTGATCAAATTCACGAGGGGACTTGCTTGATTCAAGATTCACCGGGGTTTTGATCAGATCCAAAACACGGTCCGCGGAAGCCATCGCACGTTCAAACAAATCCACAGTGTCGGCAAGGCCTGTCAGCGGCCATAGCAGACGCTGGGTCAGGAACACCAGCACTCCATAGAACCCCACGTTCAGATCCCCGCGCAGAGCCATCTGTCCGCCCATAACGAAGGTGGCAATAAAGCCCATCAAAACGGCCATACGAATCAGCGGATTGAACGCCGAAGAAACCTTGATCGCTTCTTTGTTGGACTGAAGATAAGTCATACTGTCATTGGCAACTTTTTGGGATTCCAACAACTCTGAGGTAAAGCTGCGAATGGTCGCCATGCCGGAAATGTTGTTCGCCAGACGAGATCCAATCTGACCCGCTTTTTCACGGACATCCAAATACAGGGGGGCCGCGCGTTTCTGGAAATAGAAGGCGCCCCACAAAATCACCGGAATCGGCAGGAAGGCGAAGATGGCAATGCTTGGTGCCAGTACAAAGAACACAGCCCCGATCAAAACCACAGACGTAAAGACCTGAATCAGACTGTTCATGCCGCCGTTGAGGAAGCGCTCCAGTTGATTGATGTCATCGTTCAGGATTGAAACCAGACCGCCGGTGCTGCGATCTTCAAAGAAGGACATGTCCAGTCTTTGCAGATGATCATAGGCTTCCGTGCGGAATTCGTGCTGCAGGGACTGGGCAAGGCCGCGCCATTTTAGCAGCAACAGATATTCAAACAGGGATTCGCACATCCAGATCAGCAAAGTCAGAACCGAAAGAAGAATCAACTGATGTCCCGGGTCTTCCACACCCCATTTGGCCAGGAAGGATTTTTCCTGGTTGGCGACGACATCAATCGCGATACCGATTAAAATTTCCGGTGCGATGTCGAAAGCTTTATTCAGGAAAGAAAACAGACTTCCCAAATAGAAGTCACGACGGTGTTTCTTGGTGTAGGAAAAAAGGCGAGAGAACGACGTAAATGATGAAGAGTGTGCCATGGTGAAATGTCTACACCTGTCCGCACTCAGGGTCTATCTCAAAATGCCGCGTTCGCTTTAAGTGAAAGCTGAATGAACGAAAGCCCGGCAATTAACGCACGGGCAGGGTGTTTTGCAGACGTTGTGAAATCCTTGAAAGTACTGCGTGATAATCCCCGCAGTCTGTCACAATAGTTTGGGCGTGTCTTTTGGATGGCTCTACAAACTCGTCATGCATAGGGCGGACCTGAAGTTCAAATTGCTTTTTCACGCCTTCGGGGGTGCGGCCGCGCTCATGGACGTCGCGGTGCAGACGACGCTGAAAACGCAGGTCCTCTGGCGTGTCAAAAAAGACGGCTTCGTCCAGTTCGGCCCGCACTTCCTGCGAATGCAGAATTAAAATGCCATCCACAATGATGACCCGTTTGGGCCGTTCCAGCAGGGTTTCGCTTTTGCGGGAATGGGTGACAAAGTCATATATCGGGACATGCAGAGGCTGGCCCATTTTAAGGGTCTGAAGCCCCCGAGCCAGCAGGGTGAAATCCAAAGCCTGGGGATGATCAAAGTTCACCGAGCCCCCATCACCATCAAAACGTGCAGACTGGTCAATATAGTAGTTGTCCTGATAAAGGATGCTGCAGTTTTCAGATCCCAGCATCTTTTGCAGTTCTTTGGCGAAGTATGTTTTGCCCGAGCCGCTGCCGCCAGCGACTCCGATAATATGGGGACGACTCATAACACCTACTTGGTTTGGAACAGACGGTCTCCGGCATCACCGAGGCCCGGTACCAGATAGCCCATTTCGTTCATCTCATGTTCAATGTTAACGGTATAGACTTCTACATCCGGGTGATAGTGGTGAACTTTGTCCAGACCAGTCTGGCTGGTCAGAATGCTGATGACCTTGATCTGACCTACGCCATAGTTTTTCAGGCGGTCAATGGCGGCAATCATCGTGTCGGCCGTGGCGATCAATGGATCGCACAAAAGCACGTCCTTGCCTTTGATGTCCTGAGGCATTTTGAAATAGTATTCCACGGTGTTTTGAATGAACTTGTCACGATAAATGCCGATGAACCCGGTGCTTGCAAAAGGCAGCATGGACAGGGCGCCATCCAGCATGCCATTTCCTGCGCGCATGATGGAGACCACTACGGGTGCACGCACAATGCGCTGGGCTTCTGTTTTGGCGATCGGGGTTTCAATGGCGATCTTTTCCATGTGCTGCCAGTCGCGCATGGCCTCGTACACCAGAACCTTCGAGATTTCTTTGACGATTTCGCGGAAGTCCTGAGAGTACGTGTTCTTGTCGCGCAGGTAACCCAGCTTGTGACGAAGCAGGGGATGGTCGATGACTTTGACTTTTGAATTCACAAAATTCTCCTTAATAAATAAACCTTAGAAAACCGTGCCGTCGCTTTCAATTTTCAGCGGCGGAGAACTGTCTGCACGCAGGGCTTTTGCGGCCTTGCGACCCGCCCACCAGGTGCCGCCTTCCAGAACTTTGGCCAGCGGGAATTCAGACGGGGATTTATTCAGCTTGCTTTGAACCTGCTGGCCGATTCGATCCAGCAAAGACACGGTCAAACCGCGCCATTCGATGATCAGTTCTGAATCCGGACGATGGCTTTTTTCGGCCAGGCCCGGGTCTTTTAAAGAAATCAGACCGCGATCCAGCAGCAGGCCGCCGTTGCGATATTCCGCGAGGCCGGTCAGTTTTTCGACCTCGATGACTTCAAAGCCTGCTTCCAACAGGGGCTCAATCAAAGAATAGGTCATCCACTGGGACAACTTGTGGAAGGCTGCAAGGCCTCCGGGAACTTTGGAATAGTTCCAGATATCCCCCAGATTGACACCCGCGACTTTCACGCGACCGGGCCAGATTTCACCCAGGCCATCAAGTACCGCGCGCAGCAACTGCGGTCCGGTGATTTTTTTTCCATACCGTAAATGCAGATAGTCCACCAGACTGCCGGGACGGCCTCCCGGGAACAGGTCCTTTTTCTCGCTGATGGTTTTACCCAGATTGCGAAGCAGGGACAGTCGACCCTCGACTCCCACCAAAGGATTTTGGGCACTCACCTGGAAGACCTCGGAAAGCTTTTGAACGGTCAGGTGTTGCAAACCCTTTGCGGTGGCCTGCAAAGGCTTGTCGGCGTCATCAGAAAGCGCGCCTTCCATGAAAAGATAAAAGCTCGCGACGCCCAGGCCTTCAGAGCGGGCAAAATCCTTTTGGGTGCTCTGTTCGTGGAAAGACCAGACATTTCCGGCGCCGGCATCCAGCAGCACGGAAGTGATCACCAGATCCAGCTTGATGCGGGCTTTTTCCAAAGAGTCAAATTTTTGAATCTGCTCCTGCAGGATTTTTACGCGATCAATGCCCCCGGCGCGGAAGTGCCCCCAGCGCGAGTGAAATGGAATTTCCAGGGCCGGATAATTTTGGCGGATGACTTCGATCACATAGTCCACCACCGGTTCGAACTGATCATCATGATAGTGGAAATGCGTCTGACCGGATTTGGTCAGTTCCAGAATTTTTTCCGCACTTTGGCGGATGGCCGAAGGCGACAGCAGAAAATCCAGATCCTGGGCAGAGTAGGTGTGTGAGTTATTCATCGATGGGTCTCCCCAGAACTGTTTCCAGTTCCTTGGCGGTTTTGGTTTCGCCCGGATTGAAATAGCCGGCGGCTTTTTTTGCTTCGATTTCAACCTGCGCATCGGCTGGGATCAGTTCCGCAGGGATAGAAATGCGGTTCACGACTTCGATGCCGCTTTTGACGATGGCGTTGTATTTCATGTTGCTCATCGAGTGCAGGTTGTGGATTTTGGTGATGCCAAAGAAATGCAAAATGTCCGGCATCAGTTCCTGGAATCTGGCATCTTCGACCCCGGCCACACACTCCGTGCGGTGGAAGTAAGTCGATGCGGAATCGCCTCCCACCTGACGTTTTCGGGCATTGTAAACCAGGAACTTGGTGACTTCACCCAAGGCCCGGCCCTCTTTGCGATAGTAGGCGATCAATCCCACGCCACCGCGCTGGGCGGTGCGTGCGGCATCTTCAATGCCGTAGATCAGATAAGGTCGGCAGGTGCAGATGTCTGAACCAAACACGTCCGAGCCATTGCATTCGTCATGCACCCGGCAAGTCAGCTCGACTTTTTCGTTCGACAGATCCTGCGGGTTTCCGAAAATGTAAACGGTGGTGCTGCCAATAGGTGGTAACATCACCTTCAAATCAGGGCGGGTCACCAGTTCCGGGAACATACCGCCGGTTTCCTGGAACAGGATCTTGCGCAAATCGCCTTCGTCGACATTCAGACGTTTGGCAATGCCGGGCAGGTACCACACGGGTTCAAAAGCCACCTTGGTGACTTTGATGTCTTTGCTTTCCAAAATGATTTTTCCGTCAACTTTCAGGCGACCTGCATCGATGGCCTGATGGATTTCAGGAATTTGCAGATGCGCCTGGGTCACTGCGATCGTAGGGCGGATGTCATAGCCCGCTTCATAAAGATCTTTGAAGTGAATTGGAATATCCAAGCCCCAGGGATCGATGGACACGATTTTGTCCGGGTCTGACCAGGACGGGAACGGCCCCATGCGCACCGGACTGTCGGTGTTGTGCAGATCGGGTTTGTGGGTGGTGGAATAAGACCCTTGGGCAATGGAAAGCGCACGATAGACAGCATAGGATCCGCTGTGAGTCCCGATGGCATTTCTTTGTTTTACATCGGTTAAAGAACCAATGACCGGACCGCGCTGCATGGGATTTTTGACACCCCAGTGAATCGGCAGGCTGTCCTTGAACACCTGGCTTGAGTGAGAGGTCAGAATAACGTGGGCTGATCTTTTCATCTTATAAATCCTTTTTTAAGACATCCAGTTGCTGTCGTCTTGTTTTTCCCATTTCATTGTTACTTTTTTGGTGTTGGACCAGAAATCCAGGGACTGCTCGCCGGTGATGTCGCCATGACCAAACTTGGAAGCATTCACGCCGCCGAAAGAAAACGGCTCGCGCGGCACCGGAACTCCGACGTTCACGCCGACCATGCCCGTGGAGGCCTGACGAATGACTTTTTCAGCCAGGCTGCCACTGGAAGTGAACACCGAGCAGGCGTTGCCATAGGGATTGCTGTTTTCAATTTGCATGGCGTGAGTGATGTCGCGGCAGCGGATGATGCTTAGAACCGGACCGAAGAACTCCAACGTCGCGGCTTCGCTGTTCGGTGCGACATTGTCCATGATGGTGGGACCTATCCAGTGACCGTGATCCAGGCCCGCTGGCGCCGGAGTGTTTCGACCATCCAGTAAAATTTTGGCGCCTTCTTTTTCGGCGCGGGTGATGGCGTCTTTCAAAAATTGCACTTGCGATTTCGTGATGATGGCCCCCATGTCTTTTCCAAGAACCAGGGACTGGGCGCGCTGAATGATTTTTTGAATATGATGATCGACGTCACCGACGGCCAAAACCACCGCCGCAGCCATGCAGCGCTGACCGGCACAGCCAGTGAACGAATCACTGATGCCAGCTCCGGTCAGTTCAGGATTTGCGTCCGGCAAAAGGACGATATGGTTTTTAGCGCCCCCCAATGCCAGGACCCGTTTTCCCAAAGCAGTGCCACGCTGATAAACTTGCTGGGCCACTTTGGTGGAACCCACAAAGCCCACGGCTTTGACCTGAGGATGATCAATGATCGATTCAACGGTGTCTTTGCCTCCGTGCAGAACCTGGAACAATCCATCCGGCAGCCCGGCTTCCTGAAGGGCCGCGGCGATTTTCATCGATGTCAACGGCGTCTTTTCAGAAGGTTTCCAGATATAGGCATTTCCCAAAGTCAGAGCGATAGGGATCGTCCACATGGGAACCATTGCCGGGAAGTTGAAGGGCGTGATATTTGCGATGACTCCCAAAGGTTCGCGGCGGAATTCACAACTGACTCCGCGCGAGACTTCCATTTTTCCGCCCAGATCCATGTTTTGCAGGGACAGGGCGTACTCCAGAACTTCGATGCCCTTCATCAGGCCGGCTTTGCCTTCAGCAAAGGTTTTTCCAGATTCTGAACTTTTTAAGTGGGCAATTTCATCCAGATCGCGCATCAGGATGTGACGGAAGTTGAACATGACTTTGGTGCGTTCTTTCAAAGGCACATCGGCCCAGGTTTTTTGGGCCGCATGAGCTTCCTGGACAGCCAGATCGATGTCTTTGGCGGTGGAGGCATGAAGGCCACCGATGATTTGTCCATTATAAGGACTGACAACCTCCATCGCCGGGCCGGAACCTTTTTGGAATTTTCCGCTGACAAAATTTTGGCAGGGGATGGGAGTGGTCGGAATTTTTACGCTCATGAATTTCTACCTCTTTGCAAAAATGAAGCAGAAACTCTAAGTCAAAAGAGATGAATTGAATAATTACAATGAAGTATTTAATCCCATGAAAGCAAGAAAGTGCGGACTAAATTGAACATTACAATGTGCGATCTTGTAATGAAGAATTCTTGTCACCAGAGGTGAGCAGGTCCGAGATGGTATTGATAAGGTCGGAAGTCTGAACCGGCTTTGCGATGTGCACATGAAAGCCCGCAGCCAGAGCGCGTTCATGTTCTTCAGGACGGGCGTGTGCAGTCAGGGCCACGGCCCACAGATTTTCCGTGTTGGGTAAAGTGCGAATCATCTTAAGCAGGCTGTATCCGTCCACATCAGGCATGCTGATATCACTGAGCAGAATCTGGGGATTGAAAACCTGATACAGATCGAATGCTTTTTGGGCTGAGTCCGCCGTCACGACGTTCGCTCCGGCTTTTTTCAACACAATACTTAAAAGATTTCTGGTGTCGGCATCATCATCGACGATCATGATGCGAACTTCATCCAGAGTTTTTGGGTGTTCGGGATTTGTTTCCACAAAGTTCTCGTAACCAAAGTGGCTGGTTGTAAATCCTTCGTGCAACTGCGCGGCCAGCACCGGCAACGTCACCGTGAACTTGGCTCCCTGATTGGGACCGGCGCTGCTCGCTGAAACAGTCCCGCCGTGTCCCTCGACGATGTGCCGGACAATGGCAAGTCCCAGTCCCAGCCCGCCATAGCGGCGGGTGGTGGTGGCGTCCTCCTGACGGAAGCGCTCAAAAACATAGGGAAGAAAATCCGGATCAATGCCTTTGCCGTTGTCGATGATATCTATCTGCACCCGGGACTCAACGTTGGACAGTCTTACGGTGATGTTGCCACCCTTGGGAGTGAACTTGATGGCATTGGAAAGCAAATTCCACAGGACCTGTTGCAGGCGTTCAGGATCGCCGCCGACAGCTTTGATCCGCTCCGGGCCTTCCACGCGCACCTTGATGTTTTTTGACTTTGCTGCAATCTGTACACTTTCATAAGCGGCTTCCACCACGGATTCGATTTCAATGGGCTTCACGTGCAGTTGCAGCTTGCCGGAAATAATACGTGAAACATCCAGCAGGTCACTGATGATCTGCACTTGAATCTGGGCATTGCGATGAATGGCGTTGATAGAGGCTTGAGCTTCTTCCGGTGTTGTTGCGGGGTCTTTCAGAATATCACTGTGCCCAAGAATGACATTTAAAGGAGTGCGCAGTTCATGCGAGACGGTGGCCAGAAATTCGTCTTTCAGGCGGTTCGCGGTTTGCGCCTGTTCATACAATCGCTGTCTGCTGGCGGCCTCTTCTTTTAATTGTTTGTTGGCCAGTGCCAGTTCCTGAGTGCGTTCCTGCACCCGCTGCTCCAGATCCTGATACAACGTGCGGACCTTGGCTTCAGAAGCTTTGCGCTCCGAGATGTCGTGCAGAAAAGAGCCAAACAGATGCTTGCCGTTGTATTCAAACGGAAAGATGGTCATCTCGACCGGGATTTCGTGGCCGTCACGATGAAGAGCGGTGATTTCCATCCGCTTGTTCAAGACCGGCCCTTCCCCCGTGGCAATATAGTGCGCCAGGCCTTTTTTGTGTGCTGCGCGGTACTTGTGCGGAATGACGATTTCAGAAAGTTCTTTTCCCAGGGCTTCAGTGCGTTTCCAGCCGAAGGTTTTTTCCGCCTGACGGTTCCAGTCGGTAATCAGCCCCTGGCTGTCCATGCCAATAAAGGCGTTGTAGGCTGAATCCAGGATGGTCTGCGTCCGTTGTTCGCTGATTTCAAACCGATCCAGCAAAGTCTTTTCAGACTCCGACAGGAAGAAGCGGGCGGCTTTACTGCGAAACCAATCAGCAAGTTTCATGAATAAAGGATAGCGTGTTTAAATTAAAGCGACCGCAATTTGTTTAAAAATGCCCCTCTTGGGGGATGTGGGTTGTGGGGTGGCAAAATGAGGTAATGAACAGGCGGCATCTGGCAATAGAGAATGTTGTAGGATGCCAATTAGAACTCGAAACCTATTCCCGCAGCCAAGGAGAATATTTTTGAGAATATCCAGACTTTTTTAGGTGTAAAGTGCGAAGCCAGAACCAAAAAGAAAGAGCGAGGATGTGTTCGAAGAATTTAAAGGGGAAAGATTGGTGCGGGTGGAGGGACTTGAACCCCCATGCTTTCGCGGGAGATTTTGAGTCTCCTGTGTCTACCATTTCACCACACCCGCAGTGAGACGTCTTTTGTATTGAATTTGCCCGGAACTGACAAGGATTTTTTAAATAAAAAATGAAAAAGGGGCCTATTAAGCCCCTTTTGTCATGAATTTGCCTTAATTTTAAGCTGACTTAAAGCTTATTGATTTGATCGTTGATCCAATCCAGGTGTTCGCGAACGTCCGTGAACAGGGCAACACCGTGGCAGACGCGCACTTTCTTTTCATCGGTCGCGCGGTTGTCGACACCCATGGAAGTGATACCCACCAGAGTCAGGTCGGAACCGACTTGATTATAAAGCGGACCGCCCGAGTCACCCGTGCAAACGCCCGTGTTAGTCTGGTCGACGATGATGGTTTTTGGAACGGAAACTGATTTGCCCACCAAAGCCAGATAGAAGCTGGTACCCAGAACATTGGAGGAAGGTGTGGAGGTGAAGCGCAAAGTTCCAGAGTCTTCGCCTTTTTCCGTGGTGGTTCCATAGCCCGTCATAACCAGACGGTCCGTGGGTGCCACACTATAGGATTTTTGCGGCAGTTCGCGAATTTTATAACCTTCAGGGATGGTGCCAGAGAATTTCAACACGGCCAGATCTGTCGAGGCGTTGTTAAAGTCTGTTTTGTTCCAATAAGAATAAGCATCAGGCACGGCCGTGTCGGTCACGATACGCAAAGTTCTTTTCGGAGCCGAAGAAACGCAGCCCACGTTATTGGAGAAAGCGATGGCCGTCTTGCCGCCCCAGCGGGAGATGCAGTGAGCCGCCGTCAGAACTTTATCTTTGGCGACCAGGGTTCCGGTGCAGATGCTGGTCTCTTCTTTATAATTCAAATGGATAACCATGACCGTGGAAGAGCTCAGCTCATTCCCGGAAGCCAGAGTTTGGCCGTTCACAATACCAAAGGATTTCCCGGATACTTCACAGTTCGAAGGTTCGACCTTCAGGTCGCTGCCGCCGCCGGAGCCGCCACATGCACTAAGAAGAGAAAGAGAAAGAAGAACAGCAGAGGAACGAAGGAATAGAGCAGGGGACATCCAGGAATCTCCTTATATATGGTCTACGCTCCGGCTTCACCGGATCACTATGAAGTGAGGTTTTACCAAATTTATCCATAGTCAGGGGCACAATGACCCTGGTTTGCAAGAATTTCAGAAACCGTACTGGAAGTTGTCACAAATCCCGTCACTCCGGAAAAAGCGGTGTTGAGAGGGGGTTCCCGAGATACCGGGGATATCAATAACTTAGACGCCGGCGACGCTTTTTGGCGCTGTTGGCATCAGGCTTGCTCTATGCGACCAGTGACTAAAAGGTTTTTATATAACCAGAACCACGAGGAGATTCTATGAAGAAGTATTTCTATATACTTGCTGCCTTGAGCATCGCGCCGACGTTTGCTCTTGCTCAAAGTATTGAAAGCGATGTTGATGCTGAGCTTGACCAAATGTATTCAAGCCAGACAGCACCTGCAGCTCCAGCCGCTCAGGCCGGAATTGCCAACACTGCACCGGTAAGCGGTCAGCCTATCTATATTTTGAATCAGGCGACACCGACTTCCACAGCTCAGTTGCAACAGCAACAAATTCAGAAGCAGCCTACAACTATTATTGAGGCTTCTCCACTGACTGAAAGCCGTGCGGAACAAATCCGTCGTGCCCGTCAGGACGCTGAAATGCAAACAGAGCAGCGCATTGTTGAAAAACTGGAATCTGCTCGTATGGAAGACGAGAAAAAACGTGCTAACGTGTTGTTCGGCGACAAGTTCAATCAAATGAACGAACAACAACAGCAACAACCTCAAGCTGTTCAACAGCCTGTGTATGCACAGCCTGTTCAGGTTCAGCAGGTTGAAGAACCAAAAGAAAATACCCGCGACATCATTCGTGAGGAACTGGCTGCTGCCATGAAAGTGGAAGAAGAAACAGCTTTGGCTCCAATCGAAACCAAGTATGTAGCTGGCGTTATCGGGGTGGGTGACTATCCAGATGTTAAGAACGTTAAAGGCAACTACTCTTTGGGTGTGGCTTTCGGTACTAAATACGACAACTTCGTTGTTGAAGGTACTTTCCTTTACTCCAACTACACAGTTGAAGGTCAGGGTTACTACTCTGGTGGTTACGGCTACGGCTACAACTATCCATACAACAACGCCAGCACCTGGATCCCGAACAATATCGACGTGAACCAGTACTCTGGTCAGTTGGCTGCGAAAGTTCAGTTGTTCAGCGGTATCATCAAGCCAGTCATCGGTGGTTTGGTGTCTTACTCTTACAGAGCGTTCAGTTGGTCTAACGACAACTACGGTTACTACAACGATACAACGGCGAACTCTCACGCGATTGATATCGGTACTATCGTGGGTGCGGACCTTGAGTTCTCTCCGAAGTACTCTTTGGGTGTGGACTTCCGTTACATGTGGAATCTTTCCAGCCGTGTAAACGCGGAAAACACCTGGATGTCTGGACCTCAGTATGGGACTCCGATCGAAAAACTGCAGTATTACGTAATGTCTATTGTCGGACGCGTAAATTTCTAATCTAATTAGAAAAGTAAGAAGTTAAATTCCTCAAGTGGTTAGACCCCCGTTCGAAAGAGCGGGGGTTTTTTATTTGCGGGG
Source organism: Bdellovibrio sp. BIS2 (assembly GCF_055398295.1). NCBI lineage: Bacteria > Pseudomonadati > Bdellovibrionota > Bdellovibrionia > Bdellovibrionales > Pseudobdellovibrionaceae > Bdellovibrio > Bdellovibrio sp. BIS2. The sequence continues at coordinate 1,469,348 of NZ_AP035879.1, forward strand.
AGACAGATTGGGGTTCGGGGAAATGTAGACTCCTCGGCTTTTCTTGGGCATAGTTTCTTTATGCGCTTTCTTTTGATTTTCTTTTTTACGATTTCGGCTCAAGCGGCGACTCTGGTGACGGAGACGGTGGGGCAGGTGTCTGATTATGTGGTCACCAGTCGTGAAGTGCAGATTTCTTTGGTGATTGGGCAGGTTTTAGAGCCCAATGCGAAATTGCCTAAAAACACTTTGCCGGAAGTGCGTCCGGGGCAGCCGGAGTTTTCCGGTGCGGTGACTCAGGTGTTGCTGGAGCAGGTTGTGGCTTTGGAAGCGGAAAACTTCAATGTCGCCAGTGTGCCGGATGGGGAAGTCGATGCGGCGGTGGCCAAAGTTGAAAAAGCAGTGGCGGGCCGGGCTTACTGGGCGGGGATTGAACCTACGTCCGCAGAAGTTCGCCGTTTCACCACACGCAAGCTGATTGCCAAAAGCTTTTTAAAGTTCAAAACCAACTCCATGACCGGGATTATCACCGATCAGGAGGCGCAGGCTTATTACGAGAAAAACCGCGCCAAGTTCGGAAGCTCTCCGTTTGAGGATTTCCGCGACAATATCAAGGCGTTCCTGGCGCAGCAGCAACTGGAAGAGCGCATCCGCTCATGGTTTGAAGTCATCCAGCGTAAATACAAAGTCCGAAATTTCGTGGCGGAATAACTATGCACGTGGAAGTTCTCAAAGGGCTTCATAAGCCCGCAATGCGAGCCCTGGTGGAGGCGATTCATGCCGAGCAGGGGTTGATGCCGTCTTTTTACTGGCCCCAGGATCTTTTGGGCGCCGAGCTGGCCACGGCTGAAGCCATCGGCGTGTTCGAAGGCGAGGTTCTTACGGGTTTTGTCCTGTACCGTGAAACCCCGGATGTTTGGGAGATCTCTTTGGTGGCGACCCATCCTCAGTTTCGCCGTCGCGGGTTCATGGAGCACCTGTTGGGGCATATGATCGCCGCAAAGGGTCAAGGTCGGGCGTTGTGGCTGGAAGTCCATGAAGAGAATGTTTCAGCGCAAAAACTCTATGAAAAACTCGGGTTTACAGAAGTCCGCCGGCGTCCTCGGTACTATAAGGACGGGGCTACGGCGATTTTGTACTCACTGTCCTGACCCATCCGACCCCCAGGGGCTCAGCGCAGATAAACCCTTGCACTTCTTCGATTTTCTTGTTAATTTGGATCCGTTCAATGGGCCCCGCAGGCCCATTTTTTTTTGTACCGGCCCCGCCCGGGCAGTTCCCACATGTCGACCCAAAACGTGCGACGAGGTAGCTGAGACAGGTTCTTAGGGGCTTGTTTGAGCTTATTTTATTTTTAGGATTGAACGAAATGTCAGAGTCTCCATCTTGGATGGCAAAAGTAGAAAAGATCGCCAACGACGTAGCGGCCGCGCAGGGCTGTTTGCTTTACGATATCGAATTCGTTGGTTTGGGTAAGGGGCGCACGCTTCGTCTTTTCATCGACAGAGAAGAAGAAGGCGCGATCAGCATTGATGATTGCTCCAATGTGTCCCGCGGCTTGAGCGAAATCCTGGATGCGGATGAAGAGATGATTCCTGGTGGCGAATACAATCTGGAGGTTTCCACTCCGGGGCTGGATCGTCATCTTAAGAAACCATGGCACTTTAAAAAAGCGATTGGCAAAAAGGTTTACATTAAAACCACCAAGGCGCTTGAAACCATGGGTGTGGAAGACAAGAAATGGAAAAACGCCAAAACCGTCGAAGAGGTTCTTGAATCCGCCGACGAGCAGGGCGTTCGCTTTGTTGTGAAGGACGTGGAGATCAAAATCCCGTACGCGATGATCGACAGGGCAAAATTGGTTTTTGAATTTACTAAAGGTCAGAAAAAGTAACGAGAGAGGAAAATCATGGCTGAAAATGTGTTTTCAGATCTTTCCAAGGTGATTGATCAAGTCGGAAAAGACAAAGGTATCGACAAACAGGTTGTTATCGATGCAATCACTCAGGGCATGCTGGTAGCGGCACGTAAAAAATACGGAACCTACCGCGAGATCGAAGCAGCTTACAACGAAGACACCGGCGAAGTTGAACTGTTTGAGTTCAAGGAAGTCGTTCCTCGTGAAAAGTACATCGACGAAGAAGTTGAGATTCCTCTTGATGAAGCGCAAAAGCTGGATCCAAACGTTCAGTTGGATGACTCCATCGGTATCAAAATGGAAGCTTCCGACCTGGGCCGTATTGCCGCTCAGACTGCGAAACAGATCATCATGCAGAAAGTGCGTGATGCTGAACGCAACATCATCTTCAACGAATTTGAAGAGCGCAAAGGTGAGATCGCTTCCGGTATCGCACGTCGTGTTGAAAAAGGCGCGATCGTTGTCGATTTGGGCCGCACTGAGGCTTACATCCCGCCTCGTGAACAGATCCCGGGCGAACAATACAAGCCAGGCGACCGCATTCAGGGTTACCTTTCTGAAGTTCGTCAGACGACACGTGGTCCTCAGATCATCATGTCCCGCGCTGATGAACGTTATTTGATGAAACTTTTCGAAATGGAAGTTCCAGAGATCTATGACGGTGTTGTTGAGATCATGGCTGCCGCTCGTGAACCAGGACAGCGCGCGAAAATCGCGGTTCGTTCCAAAGACAACTCCGTGGACCCGGTAGGGGCTTGCGTGGGTATGAAGGGTTCCCGTGTTCAGAATATCGTTCAGGAACTTCGTGGCGAGAAAATCGACATCGTTCCTTGGGACGAGGATATCACTCGTTTCGCGTGCAACGCTTTGGCGCCTGCGGAAATCTCCCGCGTGTTCCTTGATGATGCCAACCGCGAAATGGAAATCGTTGTTCCGGACTCTCAATTGTCTTTGGCTATCGGTAAACGCGGTCAAAACGTGCGTCTGGCAGCGAAACTGACGACTTGGAAACTGGATATCATTTCTGAATCTTCAGCGGCTTCCCGTACTGCGGAATCCATCTTCAATCTGATGTTGATCCCGGGTATGAGTGAAACCATGGCTCAGAACATCTTCCAGTCCGGCTTCGGTTCCTTCCAGGCTGTGGCGACGGCGGCTGTTGATGAGTTGATGACCATCCCTGGTTACGACGATCCAGATAAGGCAGAAAAGCTTTCCAACGAAGCCAAAGCCCTGGTGGCGAAGTATGAATCTGAAGGTGTGCCGGTTCCAACCGCTCCTTCAGTTGCTAAGGACAAAGGTTCCAACGTGTCTGCGAAAGAGCAGGCTGATCTTCTGTTGAAACAAGAGTTGAAAAAACTCGAAGCGGAAGAAGAGTAGTTTTTAGTTATTTGGATAGAGAACAACAACGCCGCCCTGGCAAAGTATCAGGGTGAGGCAGGCTGCCCCGGAAAGTTCCGGGGTCTAGGCAGGGAGACTGAGTGAGTAATCCAAAGGTTTTTGAATTTGCAAAAGAGATCGGGATGACCCCGCTGGCCCTCATGGACAAGATCCGCGAGTGGCATTTGCCGGTGAAGAGCCACATGGCGGAGCTGGAGCCCGAAGTTCTGGAGCAGATTAAAATTAAACTCAGCGGCGGAGAAAAATCCGCTGACGAGGCGAAACCAAAAAAGACAGCGGCTCGCAAAGCGGCGCCGAAAAAGGCGGCTGCAGCTGCTCCGGCTCCTGAAGCAGATGCTTCTGCGGCGGCGGCAAAAACTCCTGTGATTCGTCGTAAAAAAGACGAAGTGCCTGCTGAGGCTCCAAAAGCCAAAGTGGTGGCGAAGCCTGAAGGCGAAGTTGAAGAGGCGGCAGCGGCTCCTAAAACCACACGTGTCGTGGTGAAAAAGCCGGCTGTAAAAGCGGAAGCGGAGGAAGTTGAAGAAACTCCGGAAGTGGAAGCGGCCCCGGTTGAAGAAAAAGCCCCAGCGAAAGCGGCAGTGAAAGAGGAAGCTCCGGCTCCGGTTGAAAAGGCCGAACCTGTGGTTGCCAAAGAAACTCCTGCGGCACCGGTGGCGCCAGCGGCTCCTGAAGCTCCGGCTCCTCAGGCCCGCAAGAAGGAAGTTGTTGTGGGCACGAGCGGTGTATCCAGCTCGGCCACACCGGCTTCTGCTCCTAAAAGAAATATCATCGGACGCATGGATCTTTCCCGCGTTCAGTCTCAGGCTCCGCAGCGCCCTCAAGGCGAGCGCCCTGCAGGTGGATTCACTCCACGTGCCGGTGGCGAGCAGCGCGGTGCCAGTGCAAGCTTCACCGGACAGCGTCCGGGGGGCTTCAATCGCCCTGCGGGTGGAGCGCCAACGCGCAACATCCGTACAGGCTTCGTAGCTGCGAATCAGCCGCCTGAGCCTATTGCGGATGCAGGTGCGGATCGCGGTGGTCGTGACTTCGACAAGCGCAAGCGTTTTGGTGCCCCTGCGGCGCCAGCGGCTGCGGGTCCGGGTGCGACAGGTCGCGGAGGCGAAAAAGAGGAAGAAGTTGTTTCATTCAATGCGGTTGAGTTCCGTAAGCGTGAGATGGTCTTCCAACCGAAAAAGAAAAAAGGCATGTTGGAGCGTGACGCTATGAAAACACAGATCACGACTCCATCCGCTCACAAGCGTGTTGTAAAAGTGAATAACACGATGAAGTTGAGCGACCTTGCCATGGAAATGGGTCTGAAGGCTCCTCAACTGGTTCGTGAACTGATGAAACAGGGTGTGATGGCCAACATGAACATGGATCTGGATTTCGACACGATCGCGTTGATCGTGCCTGAGTTCGGCTGGGAAGCACAAAACGTATTTAAAACGGCGGACGAAGTTGCTGAACAGACGGCATTCGGTGATCTGGATGCAGCTCCAGTGACTCGTCCTCCAGTAGTGACTGTTATGGGTCACGTCGATCACGGTAAAACATCCCTTTTGGATGCGATTCGCAATGCGGACGTGGCCAAAGGTGAGGCCGGCGGTATCACGCAGCACATCGGTGCTTATAGCGTGAAAATCGAAGATGGCAGCCTGATCACATTCCTGGATACTCCGGGCCACGAAGCTTTCACGGCAATGCGTGCCCGTGGTGCCAATGCCACTGACATCGCGATCATCGTGGTGGCGGCGGATGACGGTATGATGCCTCAGACTCAAGAGGCGATTAATCACGCCAAAGCAGCGGGCGTACCAATCATCGTGGCAGTGAATAAAATTGATAAACCAGGCGCCAACCCAGAGCGTATCAAGCAACAGTTGACTGAGCTTGAAATCGTTCCTGAGGAGTGGGGTGGATCCACGATCTTCTGCGAAGTTTCCGCTTTGAAGAAGACGGGTATCACCGAATTGCTTGAACAGATCAAACTGGTTGCGGAAGTGGCCGAGTTGAAAGCAAATCCAAAACGCTCCGGTACCGGTCTGGTGATCGAAGCGAAGATGGAAAAAGGCAAAGGCCCTGTGGCGACTTTGCTGGTTAAAGACGGTACGGTTGAAGTGGGTCAGTACATCGTTGCTGGCACCATGAAAGGCCGCGTTCGTTCTTTGACCAATGACCGTGGTGAGCGCGTTCAGTCTGCGGGTCCTGGCATCCCTGTTGAGGTGCTGGGTCTTGAGGCGGTTCCTGCGGCCGGTGACAAGTTCGACATCGTGAAAGACGAAGTCACGGCGACCAAGGTTTCTGAATTGAGAAAAGAACAGGCTGAAAAAGCAGCAGCGGCTCCGGCGGCGAAACTGTCTCTGGATGAGGTGTTTGCGAAGGTGAAGGCCGGTGACGTGAAAGAGCTTGCGATCGTCTTGAAAGCCGATGTGCATGGTTCTTTGGAAGCGATCAACGGCATGCTTGCGAAACTTTCCACTCCGGAAGTTAAAGCCCGTGTTATCCACTCTGCAGTGGGTGGTATCAACGAAGGTGATATCGTTCTTGCCAACACGGCAAAAGGTATCGTTCTGGGCTTCAACGTTCGTCCGGATCTGGGTGCGCAGGCGAAAGCAAAACAAATGGGCGTGGATGTTCGTACGTACTCTATCGTTTACGAACTGATCGACCAGATGAAAGCGGCCATGGGCGGTCTGTTGTCTCCGGACATCGTGGAAGAAGTCCTGGGTCGTGCAGAAGTGCGTAACGTGTTCACTGTTCCTAAAGTTGGTACGATTGCAGGTTGCTTCGTTATCGATGGTAAAGTTCAGCGTAACGCGAGCATCCGTTTGCTGCGTGAAAATAAAATTGTATACGAAGGCAAAATTGCCTCCCTTAAACGCTTCAAAGACGACGCCAAAGAAGTGGCTTCCGGCTATGAGTGCGGTATCGGTATCGAGAACTACAACGACGTTAAAGTGGGCGACCAGATGGAAGCCTTCGTTAAAAAAGAAGTGGCTCGCGAGCTAGAGGGCGGAGCGAACTAATGAAGAATATGGGTGATGGGCGCCGTGTTGCCCGCGTTGAGCGTGAAATTCAAGCGACCATTGCTCAGTTTCTGATTCGTGGTTTCAAAACACCGTTGCCAGGCCTGGTGACGGTGGCTTCAGTGAAAATGCCTGCGGACCTTCGTGCCGCGAAAGTCTATGTCAGTGTTCTTGGGGACGAAAAACAGCAGGATGAAGCGCTGGATCTTCTTCAGGAGCGTGCCTTTGAAATTCAGAACTACATCGGCAAAGAGCTGAAAATGCGCTATTGTCCGAAGTTGACCTTTTACTTGGATCACGCCACCGAGCAGGTGCTGAAGGTTGAAAAAATCCTTCACGAGCTTGAGCTTGAGCGCAAAGCCAATAATCCTGGCGAAAGTTCCGACGAATCCGATGACGAATAAAAATCAATTCAATGGTCTGCTGCTGGTGGATAAACCTTCAGGGATCTCCAGCCATGACGTTGTGGCGCGTTTGCGCCGCATTCTTTCCACGCGTGCCGTGGGGCATTCGGGAACTCTGGATCCGATGGCGTCGGGCCTGATGGCTTGCCTGGTGAACGAGGGCACGAAACTCAGCCAGTACATTCTGGAAGGGGACAAGGGCTACCGTCTGCGCGCGCAGTTCGGGCTTCGCACCGACACCTTGGACACAACCGGCGAAACCCTGGAAACCAGCTCCACCGACCACCTGACCCGTGAACTGATCCTGTCTGAAGCCCTGAAGCTTCAGGGCGAGATGGAAGTTGAAGTGCCTATTTACTCGGCAATCAAGGTTCAGGGTAAAAAGCTTTACGAATACGCCCGGGGCGAGCAGGAAGTGGCCATCCCCAAGAAGGTCATGAAGTTCTGGGATATTGAGCCCGTTGAAATCGGCCCGGACTGGGCTGAGTTTGATATCAAATGCAGCAAGGGCAGCTATATTCGCACCTGGATTGACCTGTTGGGTAAGGCCCTGGGGTGTGGGGCGGCGATGAGCGGCCTGCGCCGGACGTGGTCCTCACCCTATAAAATTGACCAGGCTCAGACCCTGGAGCAGATTGAAGCCACGGTCAAAGGCGGTATTTTAAGCCCGGCCTTTGTTCCCATGGAGCTGGCTTTGCCTCAGGTGAAACGTATTCGAATCAAGGGGCAGGACAAGGTCCTTTTGGGCAATGGCCAGATCAGCCATGACCTTAGATCCCAGCTTATTTCCGCCTTCAACCCCGATGTGGACCAGTATATCCAGGTTCTGGCCCAAGAAGGGGGCGAGCTTTTGGCCGTGATCGGCCTGGAGCCCGGCCGGGGGTTCGTTCTACGCAGGGTATTTAAATACTCTTGACCCGTATGGGGCTTGGGTTTAAACCATAACTTCACAAAAAATCTCTCTGGAGCGACAGCCATGACGCCCGAGGGGGATGTGATAACTAAAACCATTTCAGGGCAACCTGAAAACACTTAAGGAGACGCTAATGGCAGTCACTAAAGATCAAACATCTCAGATCGTAAAGAAATTCAAAACTTCTGACCTGGACACTGGTTCCTCTGAAGTTCAAATCGCTCTTTTGACAGCGAAAATCAACGATTTGACAAACCACTTTGCGAAACACAAAAAAGACCACCACGGCCGTCGCGGTTTGGTGACTATGGTTAACAAAAGAAGAAAACTTTTGGATTACCTGCATCGCAAAGATGTTAAAAAATACCAAGACCTTATCAAGGCTTTGGATATCCGTAAGTAATCAAAAGATTCTAAATGCAATGAAGGGGCGCAGAGCCCCTTCGTCGTTTCAAGCCACAGCAGCAGAGCATAAGGCTCTGTGATAACTTCAAGGAGATTTAATGAAAACGACTGTCACGACATCGGTGGGTGGAAAACAAATTACCATCGAAACAGGCCGTTTGGCGAAACAAGCGGATGGCGCCGCTTTGGTAAGCTCCGGTAACAACATGGTTCTTGTTACTGCAACTTCCTCTAAAAAAGCCTCTGAACTGGATTTCTTCCCTCTGACTGTTGAGTACATCGAGAAGTTCTACGCAACAGGCAAAATCCCAGGTGGTTACTTCAAACGTGAAGCAAAACCAACCAACGATGCGGTTCTGATCGCTCGTCTTATCGATCGTCCTATCCGCCCTGTATTCCCTGAAGGCTACCGCCACGAAACACAAATCGTTGCGACGGTGTTGTCTGCGGATGGCGCATTCCCACTGGAAATTCTGGCGAGCCTTGGTGCATCCGCGGCTTTGCATTGCTCTGACATTCCATTCAACGGTCCTACTGCAGCTGTGCAAGTGGCTCGCGTTGACGGTCAGTTCATCGCCAACCCAACTCCACAACAAATGGAAAAGTCCGACATGGACATGATCGTTGCGGGTACTCGCAATGGTTTGTTGATGGTTGAAGGTGAAACGAAATTCATCTCTGAAGCAGACGCTTTGGCAGCTTTGAAATTCGGTCACCAGTCCATCATCCCTCTGTTGAACGCACAGGATGAGTTGCGTGAAAAAGCCGGCTCTGTGGCGAAACGTGCTTTCACGGCTCCATCCATCGATGCAGACTTCAAAGGCAAAGCTGAAGGCCTGTTGAGATCCAAAATTGCAGCGGCCCTTTCCATCAAAGAAAAGCAGGACCGCTATGCAGCTGCCAACGAAGCAGCGGCTGAAGCTGAAAAAGCTCTTCTTGCAGACATCACTGACAAAGAAGTTCTGAAACAGCGTAAAAAAGAACTGAACACTATCGTTGAAGATCTGAAATACCAGGAAGCTCGTTCCATGATTCTGGACCGCGCTGTTCGTATTGATGGTCGTGACGTGAAAACTGTACGTCCGATCGCGAACGAAGTGGGTATCCTGCCTCGTGCTCACGGTTCCGGCTTGTTCACTCGTGGTGAAACTCAAGTATTGGGTACTGTGACTTTGGGTACGGCTGACGACGAACAAATGGTTGATTCATTGTTGGGTCTTCAGAAACGCAAGTTCATGCTTCACTACAACTTCCCTCCATACTCTGTGGGTGAAGTGGGTCGTATGTCCGGTACCAGCCGTCGTGAGATCGGTCACGGTAACCTGGCAGAACGCGCGATCAAAGCGGTTCTTCCGGACTTCGAAAAGTTCCCTTACACAATCCGTATCGTGTCTGAAGTTTTGGAATCCAACGGTTCCTCTTCCATGGGTACTGTTTGCTCCGGTATCATGGCTTTGCTTGATGCGGGTGTTCCTTTGAAAGCGAACGTTGCCGGTGTGGCAATGGGTCTGATCAAAGAAGGCGACCGCGTAGCAGTTCTGACTGACATCCTTGGTGACGAAGATCACCTGGGTGACATGGACTTCAAAGTGGCGGGTTCTCCTGCCGGTATCACCGCTTTGCAGATGGATATCAAAATTGACTCCGTATCCTTCGAGGTGATGGAGCAGGCTTTGGCGCAAGCTAAAGAAGGCCGCGCTCACATCCTGAATGAAATGGAAAAAGTGATGAAGGTTCCTCGTGGTCAGATCTCTGAATTTGCACCTCGTATCGAAACCATCAAAATCAAGCCAGACAAGATCCGTGAAGTGATCGGCTCCGGTGGTAAAGTGATCCGTGGTATCACTGAAGCTACTGGCGTTAAGATCGAGATCCAGGACGACGGTACTATCAACATCGCGTCTGCTGATCCGGAAGCAACCAAGAAAGCAATTGCAATGATCAACGACATCATCGCTGAAGCTGAAGTGGGCAAGACCTACAAAGGCCGCATCGTGAAAATCGCTGAGTTCGGTGCTTTCGTTGAAATCCTTCCGAACACACAAGGTCTGTTGCACATCTCTGAGATCGCCAACGAACGTGTACGCGCAGTGACTGACGTACTTAAAGAAGGCGAAATCATCGATGTGAAAGTTCTTGAAGTGGACCGCGCTGGTCGCATCAAGCTTTCCCGCAAGGCTTTGCTACAGTAATAGATGAATACAAAGTTCAAAAAATCTGAACTTTCTAACGGGATCCGGGTGGTGAGTGAACTCCATCCAGGGTCCCGTGCCGTTTCTATGGGCATTTGGGTTTTGACGGGCACCCGGGATGAAACTCCTGACGTGGCCGGAATTTCGCACTTGCTGGAACACCTGGTGTTCAAGGGAACCAAAACCCGTTCGGCCTATCAAATTGCCAAATCTTTGGAAGCTCTGGGCGGGGAGCTGAATGCTTACACCACCCGCGAGTACACTTGTTATCATGCGCTGGTTCTGAAGGATCACTGGGAAAAAGCCCTGGATGTTCTGGCGGATCTGGTTTCGAACATGAAGCTGACCCAGAAGGAATTCGACCTTGAAAAGGGTGTGATCCTTCAGGAAATCGCCATGTCCGAAGACAGCCATGAAGACATGGTCTATGACGTGTTCTATGAACAGGTCTATGGCGCACATCCATTGGGTCGTCCTATTCTGGGCACGCCGGTGTCGGTGGCGCGCATGAAGCAGACCCAAGTGATGAACTATTATAAAAAAACCTACACCGGCAAAAACATCATCGTCAGCGCCTCCGGGTGCATTGACCATGATGATCTGATGGCCGGGATCCAAAAGCGCCTGGGATCAAAAAAGAAAAGCGAACTGAAAAACACCCGTCGCGTGCCACGCTGGTTGAACCGTCGTCACGTCGTTGAAAAACAGGCGGAGCAGGTTCACATGCTGTTGGGTCTTCCCACGGCGAGTTTCCAGGACAAACACCGTTTTGAAGCGGTGGTCACCAACACTTTGCTGGGCGGCGGGATGACCTCGAAGCTGTATCAAAGTGTGCGTGAAAAAAGAGGCTTGGTTTACTCGATTCATTCCAGCCTGAACACCAACATTGATTCCGGCATGCTGACCATTTATGCCGGCACCGAGGCGAAAAATGCGCGCAAGGTGGGGGATCTGATTTCGAAAGAATTCGCCAAGATCCGCAAAAGTGGTGTCACCAAGGCGGATGTTGAAATGTGCAAAACCCAGGTTGTGGGAAGCATTCTTTTGGGCTCTGATGATATCGAAAACCGCATGACCTCACTGGCTGTGAACGAGATGGTCTTTGGCCGTTATCGTGCGGTGGAATCCGTCATTGATGAAATCAAAGCAGTGACAGTGGATTCTGTGAACGATTATATTCGCAACGTCCTGGATCTGGACAAAGCCGCAGGCGTTCTGCTGGGCCCTGAAGTGACCAAGCTTCAGGACTGGTGGAAAGATCTAAAACTGTAATTTTTGGGAAGGGCATCACATGCAAAAGCTGGCTGTAAAAATCAAAAAACTTGAAAACTTCCATGGCGAACTGCCTCAGTATCAGTCTTTGGGCGCCAGTGGTTTTGACGTGCGCGCCCAGCTTGCAGGTCCGGTGATTTTGAATCCGGGCGAAAGAGCGATGATCCCAACCGGCCTGAGCTTCGAAATCCCACTGGGTTACGAAATCCAGGCACGCCCCCGCAGCGGCTGGGCAGCAAAAAGCGGCCTGACTGTATTGAACACTCCGGGCACCATCGATGCTGATTATCGCGGCGAAGTAAAAATCATCGTGATCAACCTGGGCAACGAAGCCGTCACCATCAACGATCAAGAGCGTTGCGCTCAACTGGTGCTGGCACCCGTAATCCAAGCCCAATTCGAACTTGTAAACGAACTAAGCGACACCGAGCGTGGCGCAGGTGGGTTCGGCTCCACTGGAAGAGCTTAAGCGCGACCGTTGAAAAAGGCCCATCTGACTTCGTTGTTGGGCCTTTCGCTTCACTCCGACGTGCAGGAGCACGCCTCCGTTGCGCGAAAAACCCTCCGCCTTGCATCTGGGCCTTTTTGAACGGTCGCTTGGTTGCGTGGTAGTGGGGGAAAGAACTTCAATTATTCGATTTAAAAGAAGCCTGTTAATAATTTGAATTCGAGAAAGAGGGTCTGTCTTGGTTCCGGCAGACTGATGCCAGAAACGGAAGCGACCTCCGTGGGCGCCACGACGGCGCGCACCGGCGCGCAGCGCGGGCCACGGCAGAGCCCGGACGGCGTGTCGCGGAGTTGCAGGCAGCAGACTGACGGAGCCAAGACAGGCCCGTCGTATCTACCCAAGGCGTTCAAGCCGGGAGATGTCGATTCGGTTCCACAGCCAGATGATGAAGACGATCGCAAACAGGATTGTGACCAATCTGAGGGCGCGGCGCTTTTCCATTTGGAAGTTTTCAGTCAGGCCCACGGCCATCAGCAGAGCGGTGAAGGCAAAGCCCACCAGAGTGATCGGTGGCAGCAATTCAGAACCCACTTGGAAAATAAAGAACGGGATGTTCGCAAAGAGCACCAGGGTGAAGATCTTGCGCAGGGAACAGGTGCGTTTTTCAAAAACCTGGAAGTAATAGTAAATGAACAAGGAACCGATGAAGGTCGTCACCGCCGCCACGATCGGGGACACAATAAAGCCCCCCATGATGCGGAAGAAGTTTGGCGGAACCAGGCCCGTCAAAACTCCGGAGATGATCGACAAGGCCACCAAAGTCATGATCAACAACGGCCAGTTCCAGTCAGGAAGAGTTTTGATTTTTTCAACCGGGTGGCGAAGGTAGTTGATGATGTAGCGAATGACCTCTTTGGTCATTTCAAAAGAGGGCTGCTGCTTGTTCGGTGTGACGTCACGATAGTCGCTCATACCCTTATCTCACCACCACGCTTTAAGTCTGGCAAGGCGTATTTAGGAGTCCCGAAGATCCATTTCCGCCAAAGTTTGCGCGCGCTCCAGAAGCAAGCCCGAGTTTTCAAGAGCCGTATCGGGTAAAGCCCCCAACGAACTTAAACTGTTCAAGTCCTTGCGGCGGACCCATTGTTTGTGCAGGCGATATCCCAGATGCAAAAACAGACTGCCTTTCGGGGTGTCCTTCATTTCGACCTCACCCACTGGCAACGGAAAGGCGCGCAGGTCGGCAGGGCCGGCTTCCAGATCACTGTCGCAGATCCGGGTGATGCTGACGACCGAAGGGGACTGTTTGCGCAAGATATCCTGAAGCTCCAGGAAGGTTGGGGTGTCGAGCACCAGATGGAACTTGCGATTTTGGGATTCTTGCTGCTTCAGAAAATATTCAAAGCGCTCCTGGCGCAGGCGGGTTTTGTTCCAAGGCAGATGCAGAGTGAAAACCTCATACCCGTGTTCGGCCAGATACGGAGTGTAAAGGTTCCAGTAAGTGCTGAAATAAAACATCGAGCGGGGGCCGGTCACAAACAGCATCGGGAAGCGGGTCAAAAGACAATTGGGTTTTAGTTCAAAGGCCACGTCTTTGTGACGACGAGCCCGGTTGGTCATCAAGGCCAACCCCAGAATGAAAACCGCCAAAGAAAGAGTAAATACAATAACGTCCACAGTTGATTATAGAAATTCTTCCGCGGAAAAATCAAGGCATCTAGAACCGGCGCATCCATTCCAGCAGGGTTTGCACCACATCGGCGCGGTCATCTTCCTGGCTTAATTCTGTTCGAACGGACCAGTTGCCGCCCAGGCGGCGGCGCAAAGTGAACTGCCGCTGCTCGGTCATGTTCGACTGCATGCTGAAGGTGGTGTTGTCATCCAGACGCATGCGCGCGGTGTAGGACTGACTGTTGGGGTCATAGCTGATGGACTGAATCGGGGTGGATGAAAGGAACAGCAGCGAGAACAATCCCAGTGCGCCATCAGAAACCGCCCGGCTCATATTAGAGGTGGAATTGACTTCGTCTTCGTTCAGTTCATCCAAAGACTTGTCGAAGAGCAACACGGACAGGATCTGCTGTTGATTCAACTGGGGATCGCTTTCCAGATTCACAATCGGGCGTTGCGTGTTTCCCAGCAACAGGATGCGGATGTCCACTTCCGGGTTTGAATACGAGATCTTGCCGGAAAGTTCCGGTGCCACGGTGTCAGGATGGAAAATCAGATCCACATTGTTGACCGTGGCTTTTTTGCGGAAGAACTCAAAAGGAAAGCTCTGCACCATGACTTTTCCTTGAGGCTTGCGATCATTCTGCGCCTGAATATCCAGAGCAATAGGCACCGGGCTTTGCAGCAGGTTTGAAGAAATCAGCACCGGTTTTTCGGTTTTGATTTTCACTGACCACTGCAGCTCAAAAGGAATTTTGCTGGGGGCGGAATTTTCCTCTTCCGTGATATCAAGGTCCTTGCGCATGACAAATCGTTTGTCCGGAAGGAGTTGTGGGGGGATGGCCAGACGCAATGGCGGGGCCTGCAGGTGGACGTCCTGCAAGATAACATCGGCATGAACTTTCAGTCCCTGGGGCTTCAGGACTTTCCCCAGAGTTTCAAGGTCGGCCTTGGCCTTAACAAATAATTTCTGATTTTTGGAACTGAGTCGTGTCTGTGCCGTCGCATCAGCCGTTAGAGGTGAACCCAGGTCGGTCAGTTGTGCGTGCAGGTCAAGATCGACATCGCCCTTAAGCACGTGCAGTGGTGCAGGGATGGCAAAGGGCGTGGATTCAAAAAGGTCCTTCCACACCACAAAGTCCGGAATGCGCAAGTGAACTTCGGCAGCGGCTTTGGCGGCTGTGATTTCCATCGGCTTTTGCAGTTTGATTTCAGTTTCACCGTTGATCCTGACTTGTCCCTGCAGGAAGGTGTTGGCTCCCGTCAGTTCGGCCTGGCCGTCAATTCGGAGGCGCTCGGAAGCCCCTTTTCCTTGCGTGTGGGCGGCCAGTGTCGCCTTTAAAAGTGTATCGACGTTTTTAATTCCCGCGCGGTTTTTGTCCGGTGTCACGATCAGACCGCACTGCAATCCGGCTTTGGCAGGATAACCTTTTTCTGAATCCAAAGTGGACTTGATGGCGCAGCCTTGCAGACGCAGTGAAGTTTTGCGCCAGATGTTTTTTAACTGGATATCGCCCAGGGTGATATCCAGTTCCTTATCCGACCAGTGCAGGTTCACGGCGGGGTCGAGTTTGATTTTTCCATAGCGAACCAAGGGTTTGGCTTGGGCGCGAAGATCGCGGCCCCAGGTGGCAGTCAAAGGTGTTGCAATGCTCAAGGAAGACGTTGAGACCTGTGCCTTTCCATTGATCGACAGCTTTTGTAAATTCAAAAGGATGTTGGACTGCACCTTGGCTGCAAATGATCCTTCCTGTTCGGCCTGGGCTGAAAGATCGAAATTAAGTTCAGCAGGAAGTGGGGACGACCGGCGAAGGACTTCGGCCTGTGCCAGCAGCGGAGCCCCTTCGGGGAAATTCACGCGTATATTCTTTACCGACAGACGCAAAGACCCCATCAGATTAAAATCCAACTGTTGTGGCATCAGCTCGGCAAAGGCGGGTAGTTTCAAGTTTGGAAGCAAAGACTGAGGCTCTTCGGGCGCCTCTTCTTTGGCGGGCAGATTCAAAGTCAGCTCAGAAACTTCCATGGTGACTTCGCGCAGTTGTTCCAATTGCGGACGCCAGTTGGTGAAGGCCATGGCGACATCAATTGAAATACCCGGCGCACAGGTGTGCAGCAGCGGCGCATAGGACACACACAGATTCTTGGCCGAAACTTGAATGCGCTTATGTGTCCAGTCGGGGCTTTCAAATTTAAATTCAAGATGATCCCAGGATATTTTCAGACTTTCCGGAGCATATTGCAAAGCCCAGCGTACATTCTTTTCATTGATGACGACTTCAGGACGCATCCACACATAAGCCAACGCGCCGATCAACAGCGCCAAAAGAAGCAGTACAGTCAGAACAAGAATCTTGAGGGTTTTCTTAAGCACAGCCATCAGAACTCCCTTCCGAAACTGAAGAAGAACTGATAACCCGGATCAACATCATTGGGAACAGGATCAATCACAAAGCCCCGGCCCAGGGTGGCGCGCATAGAGCCGATGGGCGAACCCCATCGCAGTCCTGCGCCAGGAGAATAATACAGGGCAGAGCTGAGCTTCATGGATGACTCGCCTCCTTTGGCGGCATCAAAAAAGATCAACGGTTGTAAGTTGTAGGGAAGGACATCGCCCGCTCGCAATTCGAGGCCCTGATAGATGTAAGTCAAATAACCTTGTCCGTCCTGAGGCAACTGCTTACGAGCAAACCCGCGCAAGTCGGCATCACCACCCATGAAGAAGCGCCAGTTGACAGGGATTTGGCTGCTTTGGGTGAAGCCATCCGGCAGGATGAAAGCTCCCATAGATCCGCGCCAGCCCAGAATCAAAAATGGAGGGTCCCAGCCCTGAATATTCCAAAGCACCTGGTGACGCAGAGTCAGACGGTGCAGGTCTTCATTGGCGACGGCGCCCTCAACTTGAGACGCGGAGTTGAAAGTGATCGTCCAGCCTTTTTGCGGATCGGCCAGATAGTATTCATACATATGGCTGGTCAGGCTGACTTCAGTGCCCAGATATAAAGAGTCAATCCGATATGGTCCCGGCCCGCGAATGACATCCGTGCGGGTCAGATAAGGACCCAGTTGAAAACTGCTGGTGGCGGTGGACCACTCTTTTCCGAACGAGACCCCCGAGCCCAGCTCATAAGTCATGGCCTCATAGTTGCTTTCGGATTCATGACGAATTTTTGCTCCGCTGATCAGATGTGTTCGCGAGCTTAAGTCATCCAGAAAGTAGTGATAGTGATTGAAGGTGATGTATTGCTCGATGAACGAGGCATAAAGTGAAGTCTCCAGTGAATCCGCGGCGGGCGTCAGGCGCGCCTGTTTAAAGGTTGATTTGACCAGGGCTCCACCTTCGGAATCAAAACCCACGCCAAAGCTGAGCAGGCGGGGCTTGGCCGGGATCACTCGGCGCACGATCGAATAGCTTCCGTCTTTCTGGCAGGCGATGTCGTAATAGGTGCTAAGAAACAAGTCTTCATTCAGGACACGGGTGGAACTTAGTTCCAGCAAGCGAATGTCGAAGGGGTCCCCGGGTAAAAAGGCAGAAAAGCGTTCCAAGATGGCCGGGTCCAAGTCCTCTTCACCCACAGTCGGATAGGCTCCAAATGTGGACGGGGATCCTGCGTTCACATCCAGCAGAAATAATCCTTCATCAATGATCCCGCGAGACTCAACCTGAGGGCACACATAGCCGTGTTCCTGCAGACGGCGCAGGGCCCATTTGTTGATCTCATCCAGAGTGTTCGGGGTGAACGGACGGTTTAAGATATACCGGCGTTTTTTCCAGTCCCATTCAGGCGGGGCGTGCAGAACGTTGAATTTCTGCACATGGGACTTGGGGCCGGTCTGCACCAGCAGCAGGTCTTTTTCATAGCTGAATTGGGCCTGATGATAGGCACGGCTTTGCAGAAAACTTTTCAGAAAGAAAATGCGCTGATTGTCAGGAATGCTTTTCCAGGCGTCATTTTTGGAGGTGCCGCAAAGCCAGTCTTTCTCGGTGTCGGTGAATTTGATCTCTTCACTGCCTTCAATGCGAATGCCACACAGGGATGTGGTGGCCGCCTTGGCAGAAACAGAGATCAGAAGTGTCAGCAACAGCAAGAAAAAGGGCATGCCTAGAGTTAACAGTTCTTAGGCATGCGGGCAAGGTTCGGGAATGATTTACAGGGATGTGTTTAGGCGGAACGCGAAGTCAAAAGAGTTTTTGTCAGATGTGCGGTTCACCATGGCGGTGTGAGCGCTGACTTCAGCCCCCAAAGACAGGTGTTTGTGGACCTGAGCCATAAAGCCCGTGGAAACAATCAGGGAAGGTGTTGTTTCATTAACACTAATACCTTTGGACGAGTCGCTGAAGCGCAGGAAACGGTTGGAAAGGCCCGAGCTGATGGAATAAGACCAGATGCTTTCCAGACGGTTGGTGTAACCGATTTTCAAATCCAGTTCACGCAAGGTGAATTCTTCGCTGCCGGAAGAAGACACGCCGTAGTTCTTAAACACACCTTCAGAGTACCAGTTTGGGGAAAACAGATCCATTCCCAGAGACAACTGAATGCCGTTGGTGTGACGGTTGAAGTTCTGATTGTTGGCGGAAATGTTGGTGAAAGAGTTGGCATAACCAATGCCCGCGTGCAGGCGCACATCATCAAAAGAGCTCGTGGAGCTTTGGGTCACTTTTTGCTTTTTGGCGCTCAATTCATTGAGCAGGTCCTCATAGCTGACCTCTTCGTACTCGGAACTGCCGGAAGCGGCCTGGACCAAGGTGGGAGCGGTAAAGAGGGAAGCGGCGATCAAAGCGAACTGAATTGTTTTAATGATTTGCATACCCCATTCTATCAAGGCTTTGTCATTTTTCAAAAATTGATCTTTCGTTCTGGACCTTGTCTTTGGCAAACTGAATGTATGTTGTCGTTCTTTAAGACTCGCCATAATTGTTACTGTGCCTTCTGTAAAAGCCCCCGCCGTATTTATCGTCGTAAGAATATTTCTCTGATGAATATTCTGGGCAGTGCTCTGGCATCGGTGGTGATTATGTTCGCGTTGTGGCAGCAGTATGATCCGCGTGTGATGGTGGCCTTCGTGGTGTGTCTGGCGATTTCGGAAGTCTTCGTGAAAATCCGCTGGAGACTTTCCGTGGTGTGCCGCGTGTGCGGGTTTGATCCTGTTCTTTATTTGAAGGCGCCGGAGCAGGCTGCAAGCAAAGTGAAAGAGCAGTTGGATGTTCGCCGTCAGGATCCGAAATATCTGCTGGCAAAACCCCTGAATTTGCCCGCAATTCCCGCAGACAAGGCGAAGGCCCTTCAGGATAAGGGTAAAGGCCGCCTGGTATCGCGTTCAATTTGATCTAAAGATTGCAAGTCGGGGCTCTTTGTGACAGCTTAGAGCCATGAAAAATCTGGTCGTAATTCCTACCTACAACGAAAAAGAAAACATTCAGGCGATTGTGCCTGCCGTATTGGCACAGAACCTGGGCGTTGAAATTCTGGTTGTTGATGACAACTCTCCGGATGGCACGGGTGCCATCGTTCGTGAAATGCAAAAAAGCATCCCACAGCTTCATATTCTTTCCCGTCCTGGCAAGCAGGGTTTGGGCAAAGCTTATATCGCGGGCTTCCGCTGGGCCATGGATCATGGCTTTGAAGGCATCATCGAAATGGATGCAGATTTTTCCCACCGTCCCGAAGATCTGGGGCCGCTTATTAAAACCATGGAAGCCAATGATTTTGCCGTGGGTTCCCGCTATGTGGCTGGTGGCCGCACGGTGAACTGGGGCCTGATCCGCAAGATCATCTCCCGTGGTGGCGGTATTTACTCCCGTCTGATTCTGGGTTTTCCTTTGAATGACTGGACAGGGGGCTTTAACGCCTGGAAGAAAGAAGTTCTGCATGGAATCGATCTTTCCACGGTCGAGTCCAACGGCTACAGCTTCCAGATTGAATTGAAATACAAAGCTTTGAAAAAGGGTTTCAAAGGGGCGGAGTCTCCGATTGTCTTTGAAGACCGTCGTGTGGGCCAAAGTAAAATGTCTCTGAAAATTGTGCTTGAGGCTTTCTATCGTGTTTGGCTTATGCGCTTTAAATAGGGCAGCTCTGCTGCTCTTGATGTTCTTTCTTTTTCCCCTCAGCTTGTGGGCACAGGCCCAGCAGGCGACGGTGATTCTGGATGGCGCCCTGGTGTATCAGGACGCCGACTTTGATGCGCCGGTGATCACAACCCTGAAGCTGGGTTCAGTTTATAGTATCTCCACCAATAAAAAAGGTCCGTTCTATAAAATCCGCTTAAAGCCCGGTCATCTGGGTTGGATTTCTGACACGGACATCAAGCCGGGGATTATCAAAATTCCCAAGCCGGAACAGACCAAATTGAGCGAGCCGAAGGAAGAAAAAAAGAAAAGACCTTTCTTTGCCTCCCGCTATCGCGGTCCGGTTCTGCAGATGACGAATTTTACGGAAGACACTCTGGGGCAGGAGCGCACCGACAGCCTGTTGTTTTACGGGGTGAAGTTTAACGGTTTCAACACGCTTTTTAGTGGCGAGATTTACACCGACGCCAATATCTTATTCCACTTCGGCGCGCCCTCATACTACGAAGACTACACTAAAAAAGCCGCCGACGGTTTCATCTTCATGACGGATTTTACTTTCCAGACGGTGATCCCTCAGGGGAAAAACTTTATTTACTACTACGGCTTCGGCCCGATGTTTAAGTACTCGCACTTTAATATCGACGTCCCCAGCAACGGCGAAACACTCAGCTATTCTGCCGACGATATGACCCTGGGTGTGGTGATTGACCTGGGAATCGGGGCCCGCCTGGGCAGCATGTCCCTCAGAACCAACGCCAAATACTACTGGGAGCGAACCAAATATTTCGCCTTCGGCCTGAATCTGGGCTGGGACTTTTAACGCACAGCTTCGGAAAAACTTAGGTGGGCCCTCCTGTGGAGGGTGCCTAAGAGGTAGCTTTTGTGGAAGCGAGGTGTTATGACGGCGTTTCTTGGAGGGGGCTCTTTGTGCGTGTTTTGTCTGCATTGTTTTTTGTCGTTCTTTTCAGTTCTGTTTCTTTTGCCGGTGGGGACATTGAGCCTTACTTTGAGGCTTTGAAAAATTCCGGAGCTAATTTCGAACCTGATGGAACTGTTTGCGAAGAAATCGCCCGTCTGGAAGTGACCAAAGAATTTGGTGATGCCTATGAAGTGACCACCGGGGTGGAATACAGCCTGGGTAAGGACACTATTGGCGAGCTTGACGTGGTGGTCTTTGAAAGAGCCACGCATAAAGTCGTTCTGGTGGCCGAAGTGAAGTGCTGGAAAAATCTGCAGCAGGCCATGGATAAGCTGAAAGCGCAGCGCGACCGTTTTACATGGAATTTGACCAAACATGCCGCTCATATTCAGTTTCAGCCGGATGAGGGCTTGAGCTTCCGCGTGGAGGACTTCCAGGGTCCATTTAAATTCCGCGCTATTTCTCAGTTCGGCGGTCTTAAAAAGGGCTTTGATCAAGAGATCCAACTGACGCTGACCGAGGTCCAACAACTGCGCTCCAAGCTGCTGAAATGTCAGGCTTGGGGCGAGTGTCTGCGCCCACAATAGTCCTTTGACTTGAGGGGGGAGCTCATGCAAATTCCCCCTATGTCGATCCAGATTTTATCCCCTGAAGTTGTTGACCAAATCGCCGCCGGCGAGGTGGTGGAGCGTCCTGCTCATCTTGTCAAAGAACTTGTGGAAAACAGCATCGATGCCGGCGCCACCCGCGTGCACGTGGAATTCTATGACGGCGGTCGCATCGTCAAAGTGATCGACAACGGCAAGGGCATGTCCCCGGAAGATATGCCAAAATCCCTGGAGCGATTTGCGACCAGCAAAATCTCAAAAACCGATGACCTGTGGTCTTTGCGCACTTTCGGCTTCCGCGGTGAGGCGTTGGCCAGTATCGCTTCTGTCAGCAAACTGACGCTGACTTCGCGTCGTGCGGGGGATGAACAGGCCCATCAGTTGATCAGTGAATACGGCAAGAAAAAAGACATCGACAAGGTCGGGGGCTCGCAAGGCACGACCATCCTGATTGAAAATCTTTTCGACAACACGCCAGCGCGTCTGAAATTCCTGAAATCGGATTCCGCTGAAAACTCGGCGATCAAAACCACTTTGAAAGCCATGGCGTTGTCACACTTTGACGTTGAATTCCGCATTCAGGAAAACGGCAAGCTCGTGGCTTTCTGGCCGGCCTGCAAAAACCGCAAGGACCGGGTGGAGCAAATTCTTGAAATCAAACCGCTGTTTGAAGGCGAAGCCTCCCGTGAAAACGTGAAGGCCTATGCGGTGTTCGCGGATCCTCACAACGTCGCCAAGACTTCCAAAAATATCTGGCTGTTTGCGCAAAACCGCTGGATTCAGGATCGCAGTCTGCAAGCCGCCGTGAACGAAGCTTATCGCAGTCTTCTGATGCACGGAGAATATCCGATTGCCGCCGTGTGGGTGGAAGTGGATCCGGATTGCGTGGACGTGAATATTCACCCGACAAAATCCCAGGTGAAATTCCAGGATCCTTCCCTGGCATTCCGTGCGGTGGCGGCGGCTTTGCGGGGCACGTTGGAACAAGCTCCGTGGATCAAGCGCTCGGATGTGCCAACCCAGAATGTGACGATGCCCCTGGCGCAGAATTCTTCTGAAGAATTCAAATCCACCGAAGGTCTGCCGAACTTTGCCTCTCAGGCGATGCCTCAGCAGAATTTGCGATTCCAGGACAATTCTTTGGAA
The DNA here is from genome assembly GCF_055398295.1 of Bdellovibrio sp. BIS2. Lineage (NCBI taxonomy): Bacteria > Pseudomonadati > Bdellovibrionota > Bdellovibrionia > Bdellovibrionales > Pseudobdellovibrionaceae > Bdellovibrio > Bdellovibrio sp. BIS2. Next base: position 1,491,702 of record NZ_AP035879.1, read on the forward strand.
GTGACGCAGTTCCAGAAAAAAGAATTCAGTTTCCCGGCGTCTGCGGTGCAACAGCCGCAGACCACTTATCAGACGCTGGCGGAATCGGCGGCTCAGCGCGAATCATTTGCGCCGAAATCCGAGGATGCACCGCTGGGTTACTGGTCTTCTTTGGAAGTTTTGGGGCAGGCGAATTTGACTTACATCGTGACTCAGTCCAGAGACAAGCTGGTGTTCGTCGATCAGCACGCCGCTCACGAGCGTGTGGTGTTTGAAAAACTGATGAACGCGTGGAAAGGCGGGAAGGTCGACATTCAGGACTTCCTGTTCCCGCTGGCGATTGATATGTCTCCGGAAAAAGTTGAAGGCCTTTTGACCATGGCCAAAGAGATGGAACGCCTGGGCGTTTACATTGAAGCTCTGGGCCCTGGGACCATCGGTGTGAAAGCCGCCCCTTTGATGATCAAAGAATCCAGCCTCAGCGGGGTTCTGGATAAAATGGCGACCGAAATCGTGGATCAGGGCGGCAGTTATTCTTTGGAAAGAACTGTGGGCGACATCTGTGCCACGATGGCCTGCCACTCGGTGGTGCGGGCGGGGCAGTCTTTAAGTCCGGATCAGATGCGCAGCTTGCTTCGTGATATGGACATGTTCCCTCTTTCAAGCTTCTGTCCTCACGGTCGCCCGGTCAGCGTGGAATACCCGTACTACAAACTGGAAAAAGATTTCGGACGAATTGTTTAATGGCGAAACGGCATGTGATTTTTGTTGTCGGCTCTACAGCCACCGGGAAATCCGAGTGGGCGCTGAAGCTTGCGCAAGAGTTCAAAGGCGTCATCGTCAACTGTGATTCGGTTCAATTGTACAAGAAGCTCGATATCGGTTCAGCCAAACCCAGCAAGGAAGAGCAGGCCCTGGTGCCGCACTATCTGCTGGACTATGTGAACCCTCCGGAAGAAATGACGGCCGGGAACTACTGCCGTGATTTTTACGCCATCCTTGAAAACATCCCGGAAGAAAAGCCGGTGTTTGTGGTGGGCGGTACAGGGTTTTATTTCATGGCCATTGAAAAGGGCATGTACCCGGTCATCCCGGTGCCGGCCGAAATTCAGGCCCAGGTGGCTTTGGAGCTTGAAACTGAAGAAGGGGCCCTCCGTCTGCATGCCGAAATGATGAAGGCGGATCCTGAATACGGCGCCAAGATTCATTTGTCTGATCGCTATCGCATCGGTCGGGCGATTGAACTGATTCGCAGTCAGGGAAAAAGTGTCACACAGATTCAGGCCGAATTTGAATCCCAGCGAAAGCCATTCCCATTTCCGCTGCTAAAGATCGGCCCCAGTTGGGACCGTGAGGTGTTGCGTGAGCGCATCGGGCAGCGTGTGGAAAAGATGCTCGCGGCCGGCCTGGTGAATGAGGTTCAGGGGCTTCTCGATGAAGGTCTGGCTTCGTGGGCACCAATGAGCAGCGTGGGTTATAAAGAGACACTCGAGTATCTGCGTGGGGGGATGAGTCTTTCGCAGTTGCAGGAACAGATCACAACAAACACTCATCAGCTCGCCAAAAGGCAGAGAACCTGGTTTCAGCGAGACAAAGACATTCAGTGGTTCGATGGGGCCTCGGGTTTTGCTGAGGCTCGAACCGTGGTCGAGAAATTTCTCAAACCTTGACCCTGATTCGGTGGAAAGCCGAGAATAGAGGTACTTATGAAAAGCATGACTGGCTACGGCACCGCAAGAGTTCAGACTAAAGACGTCACTGTGGAAGTGAGCATCCGTTCTGTGAACGGACGTTTCCTGGAGCCACGTTTTCACCTGCCTCGTGAATTTGTTTCTTATGAAGGGGAGCTGAAGAAGATTCTAAGCGGCACTCTTCATCGCGGCACTGTGGATGTTTTCGTTTCCCGTCGTGTGAAGAACACTGCCAGCAAAGCGCAGATGACCGTGAACGATGCTTTGGCCAAAAAATACATGACCGCTTACAAGCATCTTTCCAAAGAGTTGGGTGTGCCCTTTAATGTGCACCTTGAGGTTGTGGCAAGACTTCCAGAGATCATCAAAGTTGAAGAGACCTATGAGCTTTTCAGTGGCGAAGACAAGATTCTGAAAAAAGCATTTACGGAAGCCTGTTCCAATTGTGACAAGGAACGCGCCCGCGAAGGCAAATCCCTGCAAAAGGATCTGCAGAAACTGCTGGTGGCTTTGGAAAAACAAGTGAAGATTATCAGTGAGTTGCGCGGTGAAGCCAATGCGCAACTTCAGGATCGTTACGAACAGAAAGTTCGTGCGCGCCTGAAGGGGAATGAAATCGATGCAGCCCGTTTGTCCCAGGAAATCGTGATTCAACTGGAAAAGGCCGATATCAACGAAGAGCTGAGCAGGCTGGCGGAACACATTAAGAACTACCGCCAGTTGGTGGGGTCGGTGACGGCTGAGGGCAAAAAGCTGGATTTCTATACCCAGGAATTGCTGCGTGAGGTGAATACCATCGGGTCAAAGTCTCAGGTAGCCAAGATCACTGCGGCTGTGGTAGAAGCTAAAACCCTTATTGAAAGACTTAGAGAACAGGTTCAAAACGTTCAGTAATTATGAAAACGCGCATGATTATCGTCGCCGCTCCAAGTGGCGCAGGAAAAAGCAGCTTTGTTGAAAGGATCACCCGGGAAGACTCCCGCTTGGTGGACATCGTCACTTTCACAACGCGCTCGATCCGTCAGGGTGAAACACCCGGTCTTCAATATAACTTCATTGATCATGCGGATTTCGAACAAAAGATCAAAGAAGGCTTCTTTGTGGAGTGGGCGAAGGTTCACACCAATTTCTATGGAACCTCATATTCGTCCCTGGAAACAGCCTGGAATCAGGGGAAAACCGCCATCATGGATATCGATATCCAGGGGGTGGCGACCTTCAAATCCAAGTTCCCGGACGCCAAAACCGTCTTTATTCACCCTCCAAGCATTGACGAGCTGCGTCGCCGCATTGAAAAGCGCGATGGCAAGGTCCCTGCGGACATTGAAGTTCGTATGGCCAATGCCGAAAAGGAGATCCGTGAGGCCTCCAAGTTCGATTATCAGATCGTCAACGACGTGTTTGAGAAATCCTATGGGGAATTTAAGAAAATCGTTGAAGATTTGCTAGCTTAGCTGTAATTTGGCCTGATCTATTTGCTGGAGGCGTAATGGCTCGTGTAACCGTTGAAGATTGCTTGGAAAAAGTACCTAACAGATTTGCCCTTGTTTTGATGGTTGCAAAACGTGCGAAGCAACTTCTGAAAGGTGCAGAGGCGACTGTTTCCACTCGTAGCAACAAGTACATCGTAAGCTCCCTGCGTGAAGTGGCGATGGGCAACGTGGGCTACCAGGACAGCCTGGATGCAAACGAAGCTATCCGTCAGATCGAAAAAGATTTGAATAAGTAATCACATTGCTGGCGAAAGCCATACTCATGTGAACCCAATAAAGGGAGGCGAAAGTCTCCCTTTTTGCGTTTTCTGGACGCCTGTAATTCTTCGTTGGACACCCCTCTGGGGTCAGGTAAGCTATAGGGAATATGTTTAATTTCCTGAAAGAGGATGGCTTAACCAACAAGCCGGTCAAAACAGTCGACGATCTGCTGGCACGCATTCGCATCTATTATCCGAATGCGGATCTCAAAATTATTGAGAAGGCCTATTCATTCTCTGAGAAAATGCACGAAGGACAAATCCGCCGCAGCGGGGAGCCTTACATTTCTCATCCTCTTTCTGTTGCCGCTATTCTGGCGGACTTCCACCTGGATCTGGACACCATTGCCACCGGTCTTTTGCATGACACTGTGGAAGACACGGCGGCCACGTTGGAAGACATTCGCCGCGAGTTCGGGGATGTGATCGCGCATCTGGTGGACGGGGTGACCAAGATCGGTCAGATGAAATTCAAAAACAGCCACGAAAAGCAGGGTGAAAACATCCGCAAGATGATTGTGGCCATGGGGAAAGACGTGCGGGTCGTTCTGGTCAAGCTGGCCGATCGACTGCACAACATGCGCACCCTGAATTTCATGCCGTTTGAAAAGCAAGAGCGTATCGCGCTTGAAACTTTGGAAATCTATTGTCCGCTGGCGGGGCGCATGGGTATCAGTGCGCTGAAGATCGAACTGGAAGACCTTTGCTTCCGCTACTATCGCCCGGACATGTACTATGAACTTGTTCAGCAGATCAAAAAGACGGAAGCCGAGCAAAACCGCTATATCGAGGAAGTAAAACAGCTTATCGGTAAAGAGCTTAACAAAGCCGGTTTCCGTTATGAAGTGTATGGACGTTCCAAGCACTTGTGGTCCATCTACCGCAAGATGCAATCCCGTAACATCGATTACGATCAGGTTTACGATGTTCTGGCATTCCGTGTTTTGGTGGAATCTGTGGCGGAATGTTATGCCGCTCTGGGTTTGGTCCACTCTTTGTGGAAGCCCATCCCGGGTCGTTTTAAAGACTTCATCGCCATGCCCAAGGCCAATAACTATCAGTCCCTGCACACGACCGTCATGGGCCCGGGCGGGGAGCGTATCGAGATTCAAATCCGTACCAGTGAAATGCATCTGGTTGCGGAAAAAGGTATCGCCGCTCACTGGAAGTACAAAGAGCGCGGCAAAATGATGGATGACGGCGATCTGCAACAGGCCAACTGGCTGCGTGATCTGGTGTCGTGGCATCAGAACGTGCGCAATCCTGATGAGTTCCTGGATACGGTTAAAACAGATTTGTTCGAAACGGAAATTTACGTTTTCACTCCGACAGGGGATGTGCGTGAGTTCCCGGAAGGTGCCACACCGGTGGACTTTGCTTTCGCGGTTCACACGGAGCTTGGCAATCGCATTGTCGGCGCCCGCGTGAACGGCAAGATGGTGCCTTTGAAATATCAGCTTCAAAACGGGGACACCGTGGAAGTGGTTACTTCCAAAACCCAGGTGCCTTCCAAGGACTGGTTGAAGTTTGTAGTTACCAATAAAGCCAAATCCAAAATCCGCGCCTTCGTCAAAGAAGAACAGCGCCGTCGTGCGATCATGCTGGGTAAAGAACTGGTGGAAAAAGAATTCCGCAAGTTCGGCATGGCTGCCGTAAAATATCTGAAAGGTCCGGCCTTTGAGGCGTACCTGAAAGATCACGGCCTGGCAGATCTGGATGAGTTGTACGTGACCGTCGGTTACGGAAAACTTGAAACGCGCATTCTGGTGGAAAGACTTTCCCCGGAAAACATCGCCAAAGAAGCGGCGAAAACCGAAGACTCCACCTTTATGGAAAGAGTCATGCGCGCGGCAACGCAAAAAACCCGCAAGACCAACTCCCTCATCAGTGTCGATGGTATGGATGACGTGCTGGTGCACTATGCAAAGTGCTGCCACCCAATTCCAGGGGACCCGATCGTGGGCTTTATCAGCCGTGGACGTGGTATCTCCATTCACCGCAGTGACTGCCGCAAGGCTTTTGAATTTGATCAGTTGCGCAAAGTCGATGTGACCTGGAACGTGAAACAGGCCGGGGAAGGTCAGGAGCGCATCGTGCGCCTGAAGATCATTTCCCAGGACGTGCCGGGATTGCTGAAGTTGATGTCCGAGGCCTTTGCTCAACAGGGCATCAATATTCAGTCCGCGCAGATTCGCACGACCAAGGATAAAAAGGCCGTGTGTAATTTCGAGGTCAGCGTTCAGAATGCCAGCCAGTTGAATCAGGCGGTGTTTGAAATCCAGAAGATCAAGGGGATCATTGGGGTCACCCGTGTTATTCACTAACATCAGGAAGAATCTGCATTTCCTGATGGCTCTGACAGTGCTGGGTATCGCTTCCGCCGTGATTTTCGGGTGGATTCTGCGGGACTCGGCCATTATTCAAATCCGTGCTGACTTTGCCCCGATGGTGATCAACACCGCCTTGGGGCTTGCCGCTTTGGCTATCACCATTCTTTTTGCCGACGGCCGTTTTAAAAGCATTTCATTTTATGCCTCTGCATTTGCCGCGGCCCTGGCTGTGATGAATCTGACGCAGTTCTTGGCCGGAGTGGACCTGGGCATCGACCGCGCGCTGGTGGAACCTTTCTATGACCTGGGTGTGAGCTCTCCGGGGCGCATGTCCGTCAGCACCTCGGTGTGCATGCTTTTGATGGGTGTGATGGGTCTTGTATCGGGCAAGTCCTATGCTCATCGCATGGTGCGTATCACGGGAAGTTCTCTGGTCCTGGGTTTTGCGATTCTGGGGTTTCTTGGATATTTTCTGAACTTCAGTTCCGAGTACGGGTGGGGCGCGCACTCCCGCATGGCGATTCACACTTCTTTAAGTTTCATGCTGCTGGCAGGAGCCAACATTGTGCGACTGGGCCGCGTGATCAGGGAAGAGGACAACGCGCAATCCGCCGTGGTGCCGATGTATGTGGTGATGATCGGTGTTCTGATTGCGGTGGGGATCTGGCAGCTTTTGCTTTTAAAGGATATCGAACGCAATCGCAGTGTCACTCAGTCCCGGGCGGAAAGCTTCCGTGCAAAACTTGACGGAACCTTTGTTCCTCTGGAAAAAGCCCTTCAGCACATGGCCCGCCGCATGGCCGTGGGAGCCTATCGCGATGAAAGCGTGTGGTCCATGGATGCACAGTTTTACTACGAAGAATTCAAAGGCATTCGCCGCATTGCCTGGGCCGATCAGAATCTGATGTTGCGCTGGTTGTATCCCATGGACAAGTTCAGCCGGGATATTCGTAATACCGCCATGGGCCGTTCTGAAGAGATTCGCCGCAGTCTGGATTTGGCCCGTCAGACCCAGGAATCGCGCATTTCCCGCGTGATCGAAATGAGATCCGGGGGCCGTGGTTTTGCGATGCTGGTGCCGGTTTATAAAAACTCGGTCTTCCTGGGCATGCTCAGTGCCGGGATTGATATCCGTGCTTTTTTGGACCGTTTCGCGCGCATTGAGGGTTATCATGTGGCCTTGTATGAAGAGGGTCAGGAAATTTATCGCAGCAGTGAATGGGACCCGGTGCTGTCGCGTGACTGGGTGACGCGCATTCGTTACAGCAACATGGGCGTGGACTGGGAAATCGCCTTTACGCCCTCCAACGGAGTTATTCGCAGTAACACCTCGGCGGTGCCTTCAGTGGTTCTGGTTTTTGCGGTGGGCTTGTTCGTTTTGTTGGGTTTGGCGCTGAGCTTCTTTAGCCGGGCTGAAGAGCTTCGTCGTCGCGCCCGAGCAATGGTGGACTGGAAGTCTGCGGCAATGGATGCGACTCCGCTGATGATGATTTCCTTTGATGAAAACGGCATTGTGCGCGAAATGAATCGTTCGGCCGAAGAGATGACCGGCTGGAAGGCGGAAGAGCTTGCCGGCAAAGAGCATCCTTTCATTTTCCATGACCGCCAGGATGTCGAGCTGATGCGCCTGAAACTTGAAAGCGCCCTGAATCGTCCCGTGGAATTAGGGGTCGACTTTATCGATGCGATGTTTGACGCCGGATTCAACATGGCCTCGGAGTGGGTGTACGTGCACCGTTCGGGCAGTCGTTTCCTGGGGCAGTTGTTTATCGGAAAGGTGATCAACGAAAATGGCGACACCACGGGCTATCTGGCAGTGGTGGAGGACGTCACACAAAAGCGCCAGCGTGAAAAACAGATCAAGGAACAGGAAGACAAGATCATCGCCAGCGCCCGATTGGCGTCCTTGGGTGAAATGGCTGCCGGAATCGCACACGAGATCAACAATCCGCTGACGATCATCAATGGCCACATGGGAGTGCTGCGCCGTTTGCTGGGTGTGCGCGGCCTTGCCGGGGATGCGGAAGTGCAGAAGCGGGTGGAGGTGGTTGAAAGCACCACTCAGCGCATCGCTAAGATTGTCAAAGGACTGCGCTATTATGCCCGGGAGTCTGACCACGGGGACATGGAATGGGTGACGGTGGATGCGATCATTGATGACACTCTGGCGTTTTGTTCAGACAAATTCCGCAATGAAGGCGTGGATCTGATTGCGCGTCTGGAGCCAAATTTAAAAGTATATGTACGACCGTACCAGATTTCCCAGGTGCTGTTGAATCTGCTCAACAATGCGGCGGACGCCGTTCAGGCCGTGGGCATCCGTAAAGTGGTGGTGGAAGCCAAAGCCGTAAGGAACGGGGTTGAGATTTCTGTTTCTGATTCCGGACCGGGTGTGCCGGCATTCCTGCGTGAAAAGATCATGGAGCCGTTCTTTACGACCAAGGAAGTCGGCAAGGGCGTGGGGCTGGGATTGAGTATCTCGGAAGGGATCGTCAGATCCCATGATGGGAAATTCTATCTGGATGCAGAAGCCAAACAAACACGTTTTGTTGTCTGGCTTCCGGTTAAAGAATAACTACCAGAAATAATTCAGACGCAGACCCAGCTCACGTGGTGAGTTGACCTGATTGTAGCTGACGGACTGGCCGCCAATAGAGCTTGTGCGATCATAGATCACATAGCGGGTATCAAGGACGTTGCGCACGTAAAGATCCACGTTCATGCTCCAGGCTGCCAATGAATACTGCCCCAGCAGATCCAGATAGAACTGTTCCGGTGAATCCATCGTGTTTTCCGCATTACCATAGGATTTGCTCAAATATCTGAAGATACCTGCAGCATTCCAGTCCTGGCTGATTTGATAACCGTAAGACAGGCGTCCGGTCCAGTTGGGCGCAAATGGGAATTCATTGTCCGTGTAATTCTTGCTGCCGTTCACAAAGTCTTTGAAGCGTGTTTTTACATAACCCGCGCCCAGATTGAATTCATGACGGGACGCCGGCTTCCAGTTGATTTCAGCTTCGGCACCATACAGTTCCGAGCTCGCCGCATTGACCACTTGAGTGTCAAACGGATCGTTCGACAACTGAACCATGACCTGCTGGTCTTTCCAGTCCGTGTAGAAAGCCGCGGAGCTGAAGTTCCAGTTGGAGGCCGCATACTTGTAAGACAGCTCATAGTTGCCGGTTTTTTCCGGGTCGTAGCTGTCAACACGAACGCGCTTGCGGTTGATGGACAAACCACCGGTGCGATAGCCTTCGGTGTAAGAGATGCCGTAGCTGTGCTGATCCTGAGTCAGCATGTACGCCACCTTAGGAAGCACAATGGAGTTGTTTTCTTCGTCTTCATAGCTGCCAGTCACGCTGTCCAGATAAGCATCGACCGCGGCATTGGTGCCGGCACCAAGATTCTGTTTGCGGGTGGCAGAGACGTCCGCGCCGTATTTGTTTTTTACAAATTCATAGCGCAGGCCCAGATTAATGGACTGGTTTTCAGTGAATTTCCACAGGTATGAATCAAACAGGGCGAATACGGTGCGGTACTTGTCCGTCACCTGACTTGAAGCAATCGGAGTGTAAACGGACGCGGAAAGGGGGTACAGGATGTCGAATCTGGCGTCGTCCTTCAAATAGTAATCATGCGCATGGAAGCCCAGGACGTTTTTCACTTTTTCGTTCTGGAATTTCAATAGGTTTTCCAAGCTGACGAAGCGGTCGTTGTGTTCTTCCGTACGAACACCCGCAGTCGGGTTGGCAGTGCCATCGGCATCGCTGGTTTCATCGTTTTTCGCCTGAGAATAGGCGCCGATGACTTCATTCGTCCAGTTGTCGTTCAGCTTAACGAAATAGCGCAGGCTGGTCTGTTGGTTGGTGGTTTTGCTGTCAAAGTCCACGTCCTCGTTAACTTCATAGTCAAACGGGTTGGCGCTTTGCACATAGTTGCCACCAGTTTCATTCTGCATGATCTTGGTGTTCCAGCGAACATAGTCAGTTTCGTTGATTTTGTAGGTCAGATCCAGACCCAGATGGTCTTTGGATTTTTTGCCCCATTTGTTGTTGTCAGTTTTGATGTTCTTGATAAAGCCATCATCCTGCTCGTGATTCACTGACACGCGGCTTAGCAGTTTTCCATCCAGCCATACGTTGTTGGTCATCACTCCCGCTTCGATGCGATTGAAGCTGCCATAGCCAAGCTTAGCCGCGCCTTCGGTCTGATCTGCTGGCTTGTTATGGAAAAGCAAAATGCTGCCAGCCAAAGAGTTTACCCCTTGGGTGGTGGACTGAGGGCCGCGGTACACTTCCGCCTGCTGGACATCCCACAAATCGAAGCTGCCGGCTTTCACCGCCAGATCCGTCTGGAAAACATCATCCACCAAAATAGAGGACAGGTTGTCTTTCTGGAATCCGGTCACACCCGTGTTGTTCACACCACGGATACTGAAGCTGTCATCGTTTTTGTTGATGGAAACGTTGGGAACCGCATTCAGGGCCTGGATGGAATCAGACTGAATCGGGGAATCCAGTTCGCGACCGGGAACCACAGAAATACTTTCGGTGCTTTCCTGATAGGATTTGTTTTCTTTAGTCCCTTGAACCTGCACGGCCTCCAGAGTGGAGGATTCCTCTGTTGAGGTCCCTTCATTGGCCGGAGTCTGGGCGTTCAGAATCAGCGGGAAGACAGTCAGAAGTGTGATGATGCGTTTCATTGTTTCTCTCTAGATGTAAGTAATAAAGTTGGGCACAGCCTTCTCGATAGGGAAGATGCTCTTTTTGGTCAGGTTGTTAATGATACGGGCTGAACGCCATGCCATCAGACTGGTTTGGGGCTCAGAAATCCCGTGACCATGGCGGCTGAAGTTCAGCGCAAAGATTTTATTGTTTTCAGATCCATTCCAGGAAACCTGGAAGTCCTGATTCATCTGGAATCGGCCGTCCTGATCAAAATTGATCATCGGACGCAAAGGATCAATCAAAGCCGGGATGTTTACGCGGAAGCCTGTGCTCAGCACCACAGCGTCAGCCGCGGCTGTTTCGGACTGCCCGTTGAAGCCGTTTTGGATGTGCAGCTTGTAGCGGTCGCCGATTTTTGCCATCTCCGTCACACGACGGAACGGCAGAATCTCGATCTCGCGTTTGTCACCCCAGACGTGTTTCAACTGGTAAAGCTCACGGTACAAGGTCTCCAGATACTCCGGAGTGTTCCCGTCGCTGGCCAGTTTTTGATATTTCACGATAGGATCTTTCTGATCCTGGCCCAACTGCAGGAATTCCTTCACATAAGCCGGGGTGAAGTATTCATTTACAAACGGAGAATTGTCCAGCGGCTCCAGATTCGGACGGCTGGCAATCAGTTTCAAACTTTTAGGATTTCCCCATTTGCCCTGCAGGCAGTTGCGGAAGATTTCAAGACCGGTCTGACCACCGCCCACGACAACAACATCTTTGTTGGTGGCATCAAGCAGTTTCAGATAACTGGATTTGGCGTGAAAGACGTCCGGTCCTTCCAGAGCTTCAGCAAATTCCGGCAGGTGCGGGACCAGGCCCGTACCGATGCAGATGTTGGTGGCGGTGAAAGTTTCACCATTGATGGTCAGAATGAATTTGCTGCCGTCATAGTTAACGGACTCGATGTCGCTGTCAAAGCTCAGATGATCAGGCATGTTCTGGCTGACCCACTGGCAGTACATTTCAAATTCACGACGGGTGATCGTCTGGCGTCCGGTGTTCAGGAACGCATAGAACAAACCCTTTTGAACCAGGAAGTTCATGAAGCTGAATGGGTTCGTCGGATCAGCGGCCGTCACCAGATCCTTCATGTAGGACGTCTGCATTTCAGAATCCGCGAACATGATTTCAGAGTGCCAGTCAAAGCGGTGCTTGCGATCAAAGAAGCGGAATTTCACATCCGGAGTCTTGCTTAGTAAGGCCGCCAGACTCAGGTTGAACAAACCAATGCCGATACCGATCAGGTCATAGTGTTTGTTTTCACTCATACGCGCCCCTTTTTCAGAGCCAATGCCACGGGGTTTTTCAGGTCTTCACCCAGGATCGGCAGCGGGCGCTCGGCAGAATCCGCATAGCCGATTTTGAAGCGGACTTTGTTCACCAAAACGCGGTGGAAGGTGTTCTGAAGAAGGTCGATTTTGCCAAAATAGTTCAAAGCTCTGATCTCCGGATTTTTCGCCAGATAGGACTCCAGGGTCCTACCCAAAACGGCATAGAATTCAATCTCGGGATATGTATCGCATTCTTGCAAAGTTTCAGAGATAAAACGTAATACCGTTACTAAATGACCAGTCAAAAGATCATGAATCAGATAATGTCTCGGTAATCGGGTCAGATCGAAGCCGGAAAGAGAGCCAGAGTCATCACTCAGGCGCAGATCCCCCTGAAAATCTTTCAGGAAGACCCCCACCGGTGTGGAGTTTTTCAGACGGATGACCACGTTCTGCCCATGAGCCACCAAGCCGATCCCATAACGGGCCTGCAGGTGGTAAAGCGGGATAAAGACTTTTTCAAAGTACTGGGAAAGCCACTGGCCAATATCAAGCCCCGACGCCTTGGCGTAAGCGCCCAGCAGCGACTTACCCATGGTGTCGCGATGAAATAGACTGCCAGCGATAATGGCGGTTTCGCCTTCAGCAAGGTGGAAGTCCGAGCTTTGGCGCCACAACACTCCCAAAAGTTCGTTATAGCGGTAAGGGGCCTGGCCGATCTGGCTGTACAGACCATGGCTAACTGACAGCCCGGCTTTTTCCTCCAGCACGGTGACCCCTTGAAGGATGTCATCTTTTTGGCAAAGCTCGGTCAGGGCAGTGCTCAAGGAAGGACCTTGTTGCATGTACTTGCCCGGAATCCCGCGAATGGCGGAAGTGTTCAGAATCGTGATCGGAAGTTTGATATCAAGCTTGCCGGGGCGGGTGATATTGCTGAACGTGCGCAGACTGATCTGCGGCAGGTATTCATCTCCGAACGCACCCAGGAAGTGAATGTGACCGCAGGCCAGATCCGTTCCATACTGAATTTTGATATAGCGGTCCCACTGCCACGGATGAACCGGGACAAAATGGTATTCGGTTTTTGCGATGTTTTTCGCGGCCAGCTCTTTTTCAAATGCCGTTTTGTCCGAAAGGCATTCGTTCAAAACGTCATCCCAGGAAAGGCGGGCATCCAGTCCTTCCAGAGTTTGGGTTTTGCGCACCGCCAGCCAGTAAAACTGAACCGGTTTGGCGTTTTCAGGTCCGTAAAGATCCTGATCTGCGGCACTCCAGCCGATGCGGCCTTTATTCAGCAGGATTTTCGGATGCCCCTTTAGAAAGGTCTGAACTTTTTCGCCGCTGAATTTGGTCATGTCGTCTGAAGAAACCCGGCGGTTCAGCTCCAGAACACGCAAGTCCGCATAAAGAGTGTTGTGCATTTCTTCCAGGAAATTAGCGAGGATAATGTCATCCATGCCGGTTTCTTTTTGGCTGTCGATAAAGAACTGGCCCGCACTTTCAGCAGGAACACCATTGCGCGTGATGGACGCCGGATCGACTTTCAGATCCGTCCAAAGGCCGCGCCACGCATTGAATTTGTAAACAGCCTGATTGGCCAAAGTCAGTTCATAAGGGCCGACGACGGATTCATCCCGCGTGGTGGTGGCCACGGGGCTGATCACCTGTTCATAGGTGAGTTCCTGCAGACTTTTTGCAATCATCTGCAGATTGATGTTTTTCCAGTCGGCCTGCGAACTCATAGGTAACGACCCCCGAAGAAGGCTTCACGACGGCATTCCAGCAACGCCGCACGCTTGTGAGGGAAATCGAATTCTTTGAGTTTCTTCCACGCTGTGAAAGTTTCCAGATACTTCAGAACATTGACGTTGTCCGAGCGTGGTTCGGCCATGATTTTACGGGTGCGAGGCTCTTCCAGGAACAGGTAATGGCACACGGACTTCAAGATCGCGTCGGTGTTGGCAAAGCCCAGCACGCTGACGTCACCGATCAGGAAGTGGAAACCACGGTCAAAGGCCTCGGAATCATAGTAAGGTCCCAGGCGATCCTCTTTGGTCCAGTACATTTCAAAGTATCCGACAGGGACACCGTCGAATTCCAGAATCGTAGGGAACTGGTGGCCGTCTTTCAGACCCTTTGCAAGGTAATCACGCAGTTCTTCTTTGGGTTTGTCCAGTTCCCAGAACTTCAAAACGCGCGGCTGATTGTGCCATTCGTGGAAAACATCCAGGTCTTTTTCGATATGCGCCACACGGAAAGTCAAAACTTTGCCGTCAGCCAGTGTGCGGCGGTAAAGAATCTGACCTTCAGTGATTGCCGGACGAATCGGGTGGGCCACTTCTTTGGTGACGGTCCATTTTTCCGGAGTCAACGCCGTCAATCCACTGTGAACCCAGAGAGGGCGCAGTTGGAAAAAATCATCACGGGACACGGCAAACGGAGACGCTTTCGCACCCACCAGGGTTTGCAGTTCCGGGTTGGAGTTGGTGACTGTCACAGACTGCAACGAAGTGTTTTTGTTAAAGAGTGCTTCCAGAATCGCCAAAGACTCAACACCTGAAGCGGTTTCAGCAGTCAGGGTGGCATTGTCGCCGTCGACAGAAACTTTGAAAGGGACTTGAACTTTGTCCGTTTTCAGAAGGCCCGTTGTGCTTTCGATTTGTACGTTAAACGCCTGACCAGTGGCGCAGGCATAAGTGGAGAATTGGATGTTCATGACAGGGCTCCAGAGAAAGAAATAGGGTTGTCGATCAAATTATAAATAGCTAAGGGGTTGGCCACGGTGTTTTCATTCAGGCTTTGCAGACTGCAGATGAAATTACCTTTTTGCCAGATGCGCGCATCTTTGGTCACATAATCCAGGAAACTTGTATCCGGCAGATTTGGTTTGTACAGACCTCTGATGAAATCATTCATGTCGGCAGTCAATTGAGCTTCGCTGGCTCCTTCAGGGTGTGAAAGGGCCGCCAGAATATTCCAGGTTGAATTCACCAGCAGATAGTAAGCAAAAAGAATATTGCCCTTGTTATCCAGAATATTACCGTTTTCGCGGGTCAGGCTTGCCACGTCTTGGTGATAAAGATTGTAGCCGTGTTCACTGTAGCCCGTACCCTGACAGTCACGGAAGTACGCTTTGACTGGGAGGTTTCTGGAAATACGCAAAATCATGTTCTGCTGATGCGCGCCCAGCAAAATACCGTATTCGCTTTGGGCTGTGATAAACGGCTGCAGTGCCACTTGCATATAGTGCTTAAACCATTCGCGGCTGGCGTCTTTCAGGTTTTTACCGGAGTCTTTCGCAAGCTTCTGCACCTGTTTCCAGATCAGGGTCTCGCCACCCAACGGATTGTCCTGGGCCAGTGTGGAAACCACGATATTTTCTTCGCCCGGGATTTCCTGCTGGAACGGATTTTCCCGGCAGACCACGATGCTTTCGTTGATGACTTTGCCATCGGCGGTTTTCAGTGCGGCGAAGGCTGGTTCAAAGATCACTTCAAACTGCGGATTTTCGTTCAGGAATTTCTTTCCGACGGTGGTCGACATCACATCGTACACTTGCAGGCCGCGCACGACTTCCACATCGGTCAGATGACGGATGGAGTTTGTCAGTCGCACGGTCAAAGAAAACTTCAGCATGTACGGGCTGTGAGCACCATAGATCGAACGCAGCGAAGACGTCGGGTGCCAGCTTTTTGTGGAAGGCGCGCCGGCGTCCACAATCAGACCCTTTTCAAAATAGGACTGAACAGTGGCATTTTTCAGCAGGTGCTGACGCTGCCAGGGGTGAACGGGGAATGCGATGAAGCCCTCAGGGATGCGGCCCGCGCCTTCGGCCTGGAACAGTTTCTCAGTCCAGTTCTTGGTGGCAAAGGCTTCTGCGGTTTGCACGTGCAGAACTTCGGGTTTTACAAAGAACCAGTGCAGCGGGAAGTGGCCGCCCATTTCTGGCGAGTAAATTTCGAAATCGCGGTCATCAAAACCTTCGCGCATTTTTGGATACGGGTGGAAGTTGTGACCGATCATCAGGCCCTGTTCGGCTTCGATAAAGCTGACCTTGCCGGAATAGATGTGTTCGATGTCTTTTTCACGGGCTTTCAGGGAAAGCTCCATGTTGTGCAGACTGTTTTCCAGGCGCCCCATGAACAGGTCTTTTTTGGAAAGATCCTGTTCCCAGTGTTTGCACAGGAAGGTCAAAAGCTCATTCACGGCCTGATTGAAGTCCACGGATTTCAGTTCAGCACCCTGGCGCAGATAGAAGGTGCCGACATATTCGTGGCGCCCCAACAGGGATTTTTTGCTTAACGGGATCAGAACCTCCATGCCATTTTCCAGATCCACCGAAATGACAGCTGTTTTTTCCGGGGTGGTTCCTGCTTCAAAAGAAAAATTCTGATATTCCCGGAACAGGGAATTCATAAAGCAAGAGACCGTGTGTTTCAGGGAAAGTTCTTTGAAGTTATGCATAGACCGCCTCGCGACGTCTGTAAAGAAGGGCAATGTTCAGGGCCATGACCACAACCAACGCGGTCATCACGCTTTCAATGCCGAATAGATCCATTTTAAAAGTCAAAGCCGCAAGGCCGCCACCCAAGGTGTAACCCAGGGTGTTGGCTGCCGCGGCAAGCCCGGCACGACGGCCAAACTGCATTTCCGGCCCACGTGTTGCCATCAGGGCCATATAACAAGGGGGAATCAAAGAAAGCCCCACTGACAAAAGCACAATCGCCACCCATAGTTGGGACCAGTCACCCAGATGACCCAGAATCAGGCTTGCCCCCAACAAGGCGGCTACACCCACGATCATGGCGCCTTGCCATGGATTTTTGAAAAGCACTTTACCCAGGGCTTGGGTGATCACGGCCAGAATCGCACTGACCAAAAGCAGTTTTGCCATCAGCACGCTGGAATCCACCGAAGTCAGATCGAAAGATTTTTTCAAGATGGAAGCCAAAGAGAAATTCAAGATGCCCACAAAGCTTGTGAACAAGATTGCCAGCGAAAAAATATCGGCGATGTGGTGCAAAGCGGACTTCCACTCAAGCAAAGAAATGCGCTCAGTTTTTGTGGCCTTCGGAGCTTCGGATTGTGTGATGCCAAGTAAATTTAAGCCAAATACCACCAACGCCCACGCCGTCGTGCTTTGCAAAACCAGAAGCATATTGGAACCACCACCCAAAAGCAGGTACAACGGGCCCAGAGCGCGGCCGACATTCAGGCTCATGGAATTGGACAGCATGGATTTTAATGGAGTTTGTTCCGGGTGCTGATCAATCTGCAAAGCCTGGGACACCGGCACGATCGCAGCGGCGGTCAGACCGTAAAGCAGGCGACTGCCCCATACGGCCAGCTCATTCACCCAGTGAGCCCCCGGTGACATCAGCACAGCCGTCAGAATAGCGGTGGAAATGAAAAGTCCCAGCATGCCGACAGACAAAACCTTCATGCGGCCCCAGTTGTCACTGCGAGATGCCCAGAAGGGGCTGGACCACAGGAACAAAAAACTGCCCACGCTGAAACTCAGCACCACAGAAGATAAACTCAAACTCCCTTTTTCCGCGATGAACGGAATCAAGGTGAAGGTCATCATCTGGATGGCGCTGAAAGTGGTGGTGTTTAAATGTCCCAGGGCGCTCAGTTTCTTCATTGAGCTCCCTTTTTCAACCACGAGATCAGGAAGTAAACGACGATGGATACCGGAACGACAAGAGCGGCCACGAATACCGTGTTCAGAGCCCCCTGAATCAGGAAGCTTCCGATCACCGCCGCAGTCGAAAACACGGACAGGATCGCCGGCACGGTGTAGATTTTTTTAAACAAGGCCCCTTTCCATGGCTGCACGGAAGTGGCTTTGGCAGTAGGGGCGGGTGCTTTTTTGCGACGACGGTTCCACCAGATGTAAATTCCAGACACCGGCATCACTAAGGAGGCCACAGACAGAATCACCCACAAAATTTTCAGGAACAGACCGCCATAGTTTCCGAAATGCAGAGGCTCTGACAGCATCGCCACTTTCAGATACCACGGAAGCTGACGCACTTCGGTCAGTTCACCGGTGACCCCATCAATGATGACCAGTTCCACCAGACGCTCGGTCATCGGCGTGTTTCCATGCATCAGCACCATGAAGTGCCCTGGAGGCGAGAACTGCGTGTCCGGGAACACCATGAAGTCGAAGGTGGATTCCGGGAGCGCTTTTTGCGCCGAAGCGATCACCTTGTCCACAGACGCCAGCGGCGCCTGCGGAGCTGTTGGATACTGAACGTTCAGCTTTTGCAGTTCACTGTACTGAAAGACTTTGATCAGGGTGGAGGAAAAGCCCAGGAACGATCCGGTCACGCCGATCATCAAGCTCCACGCAAAGGCGGTCATGCCGATAAAGCGGTGCAGATCACCCATGGTGGCGCGGGTGGAACCGCGACGAACTTCGCCGAAATTTGTTTTGCGCGCAAAGTTTCCGTAAATAAAGAATCCGGAAAGCAAAGTGAAGGCATAAAGCACGCCGATCAAGCCGACATACAGTTTGCCGTTGGAACCCAGCAGGAACTCCCGGTGCAGGCGCAGGATGAAGTCCATCACGCCGTCAGATTTTTTCGGGGCAGAGACCTCTTCACCCGTGTGCACGTTGAAATACACGCGGTGGGATTCGCGAAAAAGTTTTGCGCCGTTATGACCCATGCGAAGTTGCGCGACATCGTGATCGGCCTCTTCGATGTTGAAGGACTGCGGGCGGTCCCCGGGGTACTTTTGCAGGATTTTTTCCAGGTGGGCGTCCAGGGCAGGAACCACCTCGGCGTGGTGTTCTTCGCCGTGACCTGCATTGCCTTCAATTTCGTCCTTCAGAATCAGCACGGTTCCGGTCAGGATCAGAACGAACAGATGTACGGCCACGAAAATGCCCACATATATGTGGATTTTATAGAGATTTTTAAAAAGCCGTCCGCTCACAAAGTCTTCCTGCGAATAAGAGTCATTTAGGATCGGTTGGTTTTAATATGGGGCGACAGAGGGGGCAAGTTTTCAGAGTGGATGTAAGCGTATTGAGAAAATATTGGAGGGTCTTTGTGAGGGAGGCTTGGGAATAAAAAAACTCCCATCCGTTTAGGTATGGGAGTTTTTGAGGTTTACCGGTCAGGGTGGCGGTAAAATTACTTTACGCGGCCAGTAACCTGGATGTGGATACCCACTTTGTCAGAATCGCACAGGTCTTGAGCGTCAGAAACTGGAACGTAAACCGCTACGCGACCGTGAAGGTATTTGTAGTCGTTTTTCGCCAGCAATTGATCAAGGTAAGCTTTACCAGCAGAGCAGTCAGAGGTGCCGGAAGTCGCATAAGCTTTGGAGTTAACCAAAGAAACTGTCCAAAGAGCGTTGTCTGCCAACATCAAAGTGCTGTAGTTGCAAGTGGAGTCACCTTCCGTGTAAGTCGCCTTAAGAAGGATGTTGTCCAAAGAGTAGTCTGCAGATGCAGTGGTGAAGATGATGTTGCGGGAAGAGATATCAACCGGAGTGGCTGTTTGAGTGTTGCCATCGTCACAAACGTAAGCTGTGAATTTTGCCAACCATCTTTCGCCATCAAGAACCAGGTCTTGGTTGGCTTGTGCAGAGAACGGAAGAACCATCATTAGTGCCAGTACGAATTTTTTCATGTTTTCTCCTAAATTGAGGTTTTAATGAACTGGCGTGGTTTCTAAAATTAAAGCGGGCAGGGGTCAACTTTTGAAATCTAATGAGAATCTATTGATAAACGGGTTATCAATTCAGGAATTACTGACTCCGAAATAAGATGTATTTTTACAGATTCCAGGCCCATCCGGCTTTGATCACAATCATGCTGGCTTTCACAGTGTCGGAAGCCGGGAACATGTTGTATTCGATACTGACCGGAATGTAGTTTTTACGATCCATCTGCCAGTCCAAACCGCCTCCGAAAGTGAAGACCTGATTGGTGGAGATTTCTGATTCATTCAACGCAGTGGAGGACTTGGAAAGCGCCAGCAGATAGCCCATGCCACCACCAAGCCACACACGGTACTTGTCCTGAATTGGGTACCATTTCAAAAGACCATACAAAGACAAATAATTGATTTTCGCATCACACGTGGTGCTGCTGTTACAAGCTGCTTCGGTGGTGCTGCCTGTGACGTTGAATTGTTCCATCGCCGCATACCCGCGGCCCACCAGGCTGTTGTTCAGGGCATAGTCATAAAAGCCGCCGAAGCCAAAGCCGGTGCCGGACATGCTGGCGGAAGCCTTCTGGCTGATGCCGAAGCTGTCACGATAGGTGATCTCGGCGTCCATGGAGTTCATCATATAGCCGCCCAAAACGCCCCAGGAATCCTTCAGGACACGCAAATAGCCGGTGGCATTGGTTTGCCTAGGGGCAGCCTCTTCGGGCGTTTCTGGAGGGGCGTCAGCCGACATGGCGGACGGAGCTTTGGCCTGCAAAGTAAAGCCGTCGGCAGCCTTGCCGCGGACGATTTCGCCCAGAGCTTTGGTGCCTTTGACTTGTTTGATGCGAATGATGGCCGACCGTTTTTGCGTGGACGGGTTGATCAGATAGAACTCTTCACCCACCTCGGTGGTATCGCCATCCAGGTTGATCAGAACTTTTTGCCCTTTGACTGCAGAAACCGATGCGGCAAGGCCTGTCGAGGAAAAACAAAGCAGAAGACTCAATGCGCACAGCTGGTTTTTGAAATTCACTCGGGGACCTCTTCTATTCCAGAGTCATCAGGTTGTTTTCAAGTTCACGGATGAATTGATCTTTGTACAGTGTCCAGACGGTCTCATTGGCGAACTGATAGATGCAGGACTGCGTGGCCTTTTCGCTTTTTTGCAAAGCTTTGACTTCAACCACTTCACCGCGGTGAGTACGCCAGATCTCCAGATCTGTTTCTGAAAGAACAAGTTCGTAGGTGTGAGAAGGGAATTCCTCGTTGAACCAGGTTTCAAGTTTGCCCTCTTTTTTGCAGCTGACCAACTGGAAAGAGGCGGCAGCGACTTTACCCGGAGCTTCGGATTCAAACTGCTTACGACCCTCCGAGCGGTAGATTGTACAACCGCTGAGCAAAACCACAAAAAGGGAGGAAAGCATGAAACTTTTCATAGCCCTTTAATTATAAGAACTTAAAAGGCAAAAAAAAAGCCCCGAATTACTTCAGGGCTTTAGGCTTAATTTAATGCTGCTTCAGCTTACGCGTCTCCGACGCTCCAGCTCTGCCCGCGGGGCGGACTAAAAAGGAATTTCGTCGTTAGAGTTGAAGCTAGGCTCCGGACCGAAATCTTGGAAGTTGAAATCGTCGTTACCCATAGAGTTGCCAGAGGACTTTTCGCCACCAGCTGCGCCCAGGAACTGAACTGTGGAAGCCACGATTTCAGTCGTGTAGCGTTTTTGACCTTGTTGGTCTTCCCACTGACGAGTTTGCAATTTGCCTTCAACGTAAACCTGACGGCCTTTGGAAAGGTGTTTGCCGCAGATCTCAGCCAATTTGCCCCATACAGTGATGCGGTGCCATTCAGTGCGCTCTTGGCGTTGACCGTCTTTTACCCATGACTCACTTGTAGCCAGGTTCAAACGCGCCACAGTGCTGCCACTGCCGATAGCTTTAACTTCAGGATCAGCGCCCAAACGGCCTACAAGGATAACTTTATTTACTCCGGACATATTCCCTCCACTTAATTTACCAGTCCGTTTTTTGTCAGAACCGGGTTGAAGTCAATAAGGACTTCGCTCTTGATTTGTATTGTGAAGAGGGTGAGCAATATTTAGGCAGAGCCCCGCATCAAGTTAATTTAAGCGGGGCTGGTGGGGGATCTAAAAATCGGACTAACGCACAGCTCCGATGCTTGGCGGCATCATAGGGTTGCTGGCGGAAACCTTGAATTTGTACTGAGATCCTTCGGAAGTCGGTGTTTTGTAACCATCAATGAACGTCAAAAACAAAGCCGCACGCTCTTGGAAGCTGCGTTTGGTTTTAAGGTCCACTTCGATATTGTAGGCGCCGATCTGATGACCGAAAGAGTTTCCACGATTCACAATCGTCAGGCCGATCTTGCCCTTGATAGTGCCGTAAAGCTCATCACCTGGTTTTCCGATCGTACCAGTTTCAATCACAAACTGTCCGGCGGCCAGACGGCCTTTCAGTTCCACCGTGCTCAGTTTCAGATCCGGCAACGTCAATGGACCCATCGGGGTGTTCACGTTGGAAGGGGGAAGTTCAAACTGATTGATGGAAAGATTCATCTCGATATCAGGCTGTTCCTGGAAAGTCAGATCAGCCAAAGCCGTCGACTCAAGATTCAACTGACCTTTGAGCAGAATTGGCAGGTTCGCCATTTCGCGCAGATCATGCAGGGAAATCTTCTTCGCGCTGACTTCGATCTTGTGGCGTTCGGCACCGTTTTCGGTTTTGCTGCCTTTACCCACCTGAACATCGACGTCCCCTTTCAACAAACCCTTCGCAGACACATGGCCGTAAGGTTTTTGCTGAATCAGGCCGCGAACAGACGGGGTGATCACAAGCTCCGTCGCCGAGATCGCCGGAGTTCTGATGGATTCAATATAGACTTGATCCATTTTTACACCCGGTTGCGGGAACAGGCTCATTTTCAGCTTTTCGAACTGCACGTAAACGGAGTTGTTGGAAAGACGGGACACCTGGGATGAAATCAAATCACTCAGGTCATCAAACGGGAACAGCAGGAAAGCAAACACCAGGGCGGAAACCACCATGACAAAGATCTTGCCTTTGCTTTCGCGGATCAATTTCAGCAACTGACGAAACTGCTCCATTATTCGTCCCCGCTGTCATTGTTGTTATTGCGTTTAAAGCGGTTGCCGCGGGAAGGCGGCTCTGGGGCTTCCGGTGCCGGAGCCGCCGGGACGGCCAGGGCCACCAGCTTGTAAACCACGTCAAAATAGCGGTTGTCCTCGCGGTTGGCGGTCATCACCATGTCTTTCATTTTCACGCTGGGATTGATGCTTTGGAACTGATAACCCAGATCCAGCACCTGACGGATGTTCAGCTTTGCAAGGCTGACCTGCAAAAGACCTTCGGTCAGATTCTTAGGAACCAAATTGGAGTTGTTTTCCTGAATCTCGGTGCCTTTGATTTGTTCCGGCAGCAGATTCGCCGCTTTGATCTGGTTGTCGATATTGTTGCGGATCATGTCCATGCTGGGTGCCTGCGGAATTTGCGGAACTTCCGAAGATTCGCGGCTGACTTTCAGCAACTCGCGAATGGTCATGCGTTTGCTTTCAAATTCGCTGACGTATTCATTGGACTGAGTGTACTTGCCGTAGGGAATGGACAGGATGATCAAAGAAACCAGCGCCACGCCACCCACCAACGTGAGCTTTTGCATGGCCGGAGTCATGTTTTCATAGCGGTCGCGCAGTTGGTTGTAAGCACCACTTTCCTGGAT
Organism: Bdellovibrio sp. BIS2; assembly: GCF_055398295.1. NCBI lineage: Bacteria > Pseudomonadati > Bdellovibrionota > Bdellovibrionia > Bdellovibrionales > Pseudobdellovibrionaceae > Bdellovibrio > Bdellovibrio sp. BIS2. Next base: position 1,514,874 of record NZ_AP035879.1, read on the forward strand.
GCGTTCCCAGGTCACACGGGCGTCGCTGACAAGTTTTTCTTTCAAATCATCAAAACTGCTCATCTTGTCACCTTCTCAACATTGCGATCGACATTGAAGCTGAATGAAAAAGCGGTGCGGCCGGGCAGAGTACCCAAAGTGCTTTGGCCGCTTTTCACCTGACCGTCTGTGGAAACGTTGGTCAGGGCTTGTTGCAGCAGGCTCATCTCGCGCGGAGAGTTCACATAACCCTGCAAGGTCACCTGTGCATCCTGAATCGCCATCTGGTGGATGTCCAAAGTGATCGAGGATTTCGGCGGAGCCGCATCGTTGATCTTTTTGGCGATATCCAGGGCGGAATTCATATTGGCAACGCTGGCCAGAGTCTTAAGATCAGCGGCGCGTTTTTTGTTGTCACGGATGTACTTGCGAATGCCGTTTTCAGAAGCCGCACGGCCTTTCAGTCCCGCCACGGACTTGGCCTGGGACTTCAGCACTTCCTGAGTGCGGTCGGCAAGGCTTAAAGCAAAGCTTTCACGCAGGGAGGAATACACAAACAGAACCACCAAAGCCGCCGTCGCCACTTTGATCGTGGAACCCCATTTTTCCCAGAACATTTTCAGTTGGTGATTTTCTTTGGCGAATTCACCACGCAGGAAGTTCAAAGGCGGATTTCTTGGTTTTTTGAAGCCTTCAATTGCCAGCCCCAAAGCCACACCGCAAACAGCGCCGTGATAAGCCGAGCGTTCAAAATTCACATTCGGGATCTGATCCAGAACCGACACGCGGTTCACCGGAACTTCCAGAACTTGAGTCAGGAACGGGCCCAGGTTCTGAATCTGGGAAACACCACCGGTCAGGTGAATGTTGTTGATCTGGGCGTTGAATTCACTCTTCAGTTCCAGAATCGCCAGTTGCAGATCACGCGCCATTTCGCGGACGCACTTGGCAATTGTGTCCGAGAATGTGACTTGATCGAAAGTGGCACCCTGTTTGTTGGTCAGAATGAAAGCTTTGGTCTGAAGCTCTTTGATCGCTTCGATGTACGGAATTTCGTATTTCTTGGCGATGGCATCAGCGATATTTTTACCGCCCCAAAGGATAGAACCCACTTGAATCAAAGAACTGCCTTCAAAAGCGCACACCAGGGTGCGGCTGTGGCCGATATTCAAAGTGATGCTGATCTGACGAACCGGTTTTACCTCTTCATCCAAACCCAGCGCCGGGGCCGCCAAAGCGGGCGGGGCTTCATTCCAGCGTTCGAACACGTTCGCAAAGGACGTGCCTTCAGAGGAAATGATGAATGGATCCATGTTGGAATCCTGCGCGCGCTGAATCAGATTCTGCACATGGATTTTCGGCGCCGCACAGGCCAGAACTTCCGCGCCAGAACCTACCGTGCGGATGATTTTGGCATCAAAGATGGCATTGTCAGATGAAAACGGCAGGTCTTCTTCAAGCTCAAAGGCCAGAGATTTGGAGATCTTGATACGGTCATTGAACGGGAAGAACTTGTTTCGGATCGCCACACGATTTTGTGGCAATGCAAAGTTAAAACGAGTTTGTGACGGGTCATAAAGACTGGAGAGGTCACGCAAATACTCAAGGATTTCAAGCTCCTGATCAGCGCCTGGAGAAATTCCGAGTGGATGCTCCATGAACTGAGTTACTTGAAAGCCCTTTGAAGTGGACTGCACTTCAACAACCTTGATGCTGCTGGATCCGATGTCAATGCCGAGAGATTTCAAAGCAATTCCTCCATGAACTGGCTTTGGTCTAAGTCTATGCGAGGATCGCCTTGGTGTATAGCCCTAAGTTAGCGGCACGCCGTCCGGGCTCGGTCGGTGCCGCAGCTTCGCTGCGGTTCGCGCATCCATGCGCCACCGAAGGCCGCGAACTTAGGGCTATACACCAAGGCTCCTTGCGCAGAAGACCTGCATCTTGGCGCTGGGGAGGTAGGCTGATCCCCTTTGGGGAAGGCGCGGTGGGGATGGGGATGGGTTTTGACTGGACCTTGATCGAGTGTGGGTGTCTATGGGGTGGACGGCTGGGGAATTTTTGCTGGTTTCTTCGATGTAATCATACAGAAACGTATTTAGTGGTAGAAACGCGGATCAAATTCAAATCTTTTGAGGTTTTTCATGCGTTCTTTTGGCGTTTTTGTCCTGGTCTGTCTTGTGTCGTTTAATTCTCATGCTTTGTTTGGGAAGAAGAAAAAAAATACCCCCGTTTCCGAGTATTCAAAGGGACATACAATTAAAACTGCTGAGGGGTGCAGCTTGAATTTGTCAGATCTTTATATCAACCCTAAAAATAAACATTCTTGGAGCGGAGCCTGCCCTGGCGGTTATGCGGAGGGGATTGGTTGGGTCTCTGTTCAACAAGCCAATGGAGTTTCATATAAAGCCTTTGCAGTTCAGATGCGAGGGGGTCGAATTATCCCTAGCAGCTATTGGTACGCTGGATCTCCTGAATACTACCAGAGCACGTTGGGTGGTCATGATTGCAAAGACAGAAAGAGCAATTTGCAGGAGTGCGCGCGTATAGAATCTTTTGTCGCAACAAACCCACCATACGAACAAATCCTTACGTCTGATGGATGTAAACTTCAGCAGCCAAGTATTTTTCTTCGAGGACCTCAGGTGACATGGAGTGGGAAGTGCGAGAATGGATTTGCTGAAGGATATGGCTTTATTAAAGCGCCTGCTTTGAACGATAAGGACGCTGTTATTGGCAAGATGGTCTATTTGATTCGCTATCATCAAGGTAAGAGAATCGTTGGAAGCTACTATTCATGGGATGCGGATATTAATGGTTCGAAGTCGTCAATTATCTATCAGGTTGGGCCTGCATTGACTCCGATTCATATTGAGAGCATTAAGCCCTGCGCGTCTATCAAGCCTTGTAAAGAGTTGATGGCAGCGAAGGCTTTAGGTGGGAAGAATCCTGAAGGAATGGCTCCGGTGTCGGATTTCATGCCTCCTGTTGCTGATACTCGTGGGGGTGGGGATCGCCCTCCGGCATTTGATCCCAATCCTCGTCCGAATCCTTCTGGTGGTGGGTATGGCATCGGCAAGTACAAAGCTCCGAAAGTGGCTTGTGATGACTATGCTTTGGGTCTTGAGATGGACAAACATTCTGCAACTATTAATGAAGGCGTTGGGATCTGTGACAATGCCAAGGCGACGGCGAAACTTTATGAGTTCTATGCCAACTTGCTGGAGGCCAGTTGCCCGTACAAAACTGCCGAAGTAGCACAGGTGCGTGAGGCTGTTGAATCTGCCAAACAAACTATTCGTGGAAGTTGCACAGACTATAATTACTAATTAAGAAAATCTTAGGTCCTAAAAATTGAAAACCCCGGTTCACCGCCGGGGTTTCTTTTTATCTTTCGTTCCAGTACACAACTCTTGGCGGGCCTTTCGGGATTTGCGTGGCGTTGCCAGTGCTTCCGCCTGCGCCGGAACCACTTCCTCCGGCGGGGCCGGAGCCTGAGGATCCGCCTCCTCCTGTGGTGTCCCCACCGGTCTCCTCAATAGTGGCACAACACGATTGGGTTGGAGTGGTCCTGTTGGAGGGAGAGATGTTTTAAGTCTTCGTTTGGGAAGTAAGCATCTCGACCTTGGTTGGCTAGGTTCAGCAGCGTCCGCCGCAAATCCTTGGCGTGACGGTCTTTTCAGCGGAATACTAGGAGTTGGATTTACCAACGGAGGGACTTGTGAGTAAGGCCAGCGAAATCGGTCAACGAATAGAAGAGTGGTTTAAGGCCAAGAAATTTATGGGCTTAGTTTTTACTAAACTTGCACTACCTGATAATGAAATCCAAAATTTGAAGCTACTTGGTTTGATCGTTGCAGATCAAGTATTCACATCGATCAGAGGTGGATCTGGTCTGAAAAAAACATGTCATCTCGAGCCTTGGAACTAGAATGCCTTGGCAATCGTTATTGAAAATTTTAGGAATTGTTGTTTTTTGCTATCTGGTGATCCTGGTTTTCATTAGAGCAGAGGTGAAAATATTCGGTTCGGAAAAAGTGCGAAAGGCCTTATCGCCTAGTAACAGTAGAGTTAATTGGAACCAGAAGGCGGTTCTTTGGATAATCCTATCTGTGCTTATTGCAATTCCAGTGTTTTATAGTCTCCTGATGTCATAGTATTGCAGGAAGGGGTTCGCAAAATGAGCACATGCGCCAATTGATTAATTGTGTTTCTAGTTAAAAAAAAACCCGGTTTGTAGCCGGGGTTTTTTTATTATCTTTCGTTCCAGTAGACCACTCTTGGAGGGCCTTTGGGGATTTGGGTGGCGTTGTTGCCGGCGTTTCCGCCTGCAGAGCCTCCGCTTGGGTTTCCTCCTCCAGCGGCGGGGTCGGGATTGCCTCCCGCTTGGTCGCCTGCGGCGGCTTTTTTGTCTTTATCGACGTAGGTTTTTACTTTGCTTGCGGTTTTTTGCAGGTCCATCACTACAGCGGTGATTTCTCTGGTCGCGCCGGCAAATTCGCCGGTGCTGCGGATTTTGAAGTTCATCACGCTGTCGCAGATCAGCGGCACATCTTCGGGATTTCCTTCGGTACGGATGCCTTTGCCTTGAACGAACTGCCAGAAGTCGCTGCTGCCGCCGCCTTGATCGCACTTAAACGGACCGCCTTCTTCTTCGGAATCGCGGCGTTTGATGATTTCGGTCACCACTTCATCAGTCATCGCTGGGTCCAGGGACTTTAGAACTTCGCGGGTGGCGATGTTCGGGTTGATCCCTTTCATTCCATAGATGGTCACTCGTGGGGCCAGCAAGTCATAGAAATCATCGTTCATCCCAGGGACCATGTGCAGTTCGGCAACAGAGCGGAACGGGCGGTTTGGGGGATAGTAGTCGCCCTGCGAAGCTTGGTTCAGTTCTGCGTAGTTGGCGCGTTTGTCGCCGCCGTTTAGGGAGGCAGATTTCGGGCTCATCCAGTCGGCGATGTTGTTCACCAGTTCGTCAAATCGGACGTTGCTGTATTCACGCTGGAAGTTTTCGTCTTCTTTGATTTTTTGCGCAAAGATCGTGACCAGTTGTTTTTTTGTCAGTTCCTGCAGCGATTTTGACGGGGAGGCCAGATCATTCAGATCGATCTTGGAGCCTTCATCCTCGATCGTCACAATGTAACTTGTGTCCATCGTGGAATCGGCGACGGCTTTTTTAAAGGCATCTTTATCGATGGCGCTTAATTCATCTGGAATTGGCAATGGCCATGCAAAAGGGAACTGCCAGATTTGATCCAGCATTTTGGTGTCACCCAGTTTGTCGCCCAATTTGCTTTGGGCCTGTTGATAGATCTTGATACGCAGCAGGCTGAGCTGCATGCCGGATTTGGCAGCATAGTAGGCCTTCACACGGTTTAAACCCTGTGAATTCACCAGGTATTCGACGTTGGAATCATAGGACACTTCCATTGCAATCCACATGATCAGCATGATACAGGCAATCGCGATCATCAGCGCGATGCCTTTGGCATTATTGATTGGGCGCTTGAGTTCGCGGCCAAGAGCTTTGATTGCCTTGAGCATTTGCACCCTCCTCTGGATTGTTGGGGAAGTGAATCGGGACGATCAGTTGCATAGAATACTTTTTGCTTTTGCCGGCGGTTTTCTTTTCCACGGTCAAAGAGATCTCGACAGCTTGTGGGAATTTGCCCTTGGTGGCCGCGTCGCCTTGGGCGTCCGTGCGCCAGTCATTGGCCCAATCCTGTTTGCCTTTACCCATATAGCGCAGTTTGAATTCGCTGACGTTTTCAAGCAAAGCGACCTCGTCGCCACCTTTGGTGACATCCAGATCCACATACGGGGAGCTTCGGCGCCACAGGCATTTGGAACTGCCGCCACCTTCGCGCAACGATTTACAATCGCGCAGGGCATAGCCCACTTCGATAAAGTCCGCCTGCTTGGTGTTTCTGACGGTGCGGGCGTTGTTCATGGTCACAAAATTGATGGACTCGTTGTTGCCTACGAAGTGAGTCTCGGGATCGCGGCGGGGAACTTCGCGTTGCTCAGGCTGCTCATGCATATCGTTGGTAATTTGGCCGCCGGGGATTACGCCGGGGATGCTGCTATCGGGGATTGTGCCGTTCTGGTTTGAAGAATTGTTATTTTTCTTCTTCATCAGCTGTTCCAGCTCTTTTTCAACGTCGCGATAGTGGTAAGCCAGATTGATGTCTCTTTCCAGCAGGCGCAAACCATCGCGCATACGGGACACATCATCGATCTGATCTTGCAGTTTGACCTTGGCCTTCACGGCCTGTTGAATGGCCTGCGCTGTCAGCATCGTGAGTGTCCCCAGGATGGTGATCGTGATCATAAGCTCAATCATGGTAAAGCCGCGGTTGTGTTTCGTCATCACATCCCCGGCATCGAAGGCAGTGGCAGTTCCTTGTCATAGTCGACAAAGTACTGAGTGGCAGAAAACTCCATAGGTTTTTTGGCACCTTTATAGATGACGGTCACTTTCACTTCCTTCACGGACTTGGAAAGATGCTCTGTCAGTGTCTTCATCACGGTCAAAGCCATTTCATCCGCACCACCAGACTGGGCGGTGAGGGTCGCGGAAATATCCGGGACTTCAAATTCTTTGGAGGTCATTTTCCAGGTGTATTGAGGATACTCAGAGCCAAAGTCGTCTTCAGTTTCTTCCGGGATCGAGTCCAGTGGTTTTCCGGCATACTCCATTTCGACTTCGACCATTTTTCGTTCAAGCAAGGCGGTGACTTCGGTGGACAGCTGGGTCTTGCGGACACGCATGAAAGAACCGCTCCAGGAATTTGCCAAAAGCATAATCCCTGAGGACAGGATCACCATCGCCATGATGGTTTCAATCAATGTGAATCCGTTTTTTTTCACCGCTGGACTTCCTTTAACGAAGAAGCTTTCTCAATGATATCAGCTTGACCCGTTAAAGGATTAAAAACAAGAGTCCAAGTTAAATTATTTCCATTCGTGATCTGCACAGCAGAGGCTTCCACAAACCCCTCTGGGAAGAAATGGATATAGGCCACCCCGGAAGTCATAGGGGATTTCATATTCACAGTCTCTACCGAAGCAAAACGCAGGCCCTCGGGAAGCTCTTTTTCTTTCTTCAGCAGGGATTTATCCATCTGAAACAAAGGGGGAGGTGCATTTTCCTCGTCACGGTCTTTTTCTTTTTCTGCAGCGTCAGGATCGACAGCCTGAGGGCCGCTGGCGCGTTCCAGCCAATACTTTTCCTCTCCCGGTTCCATGCTGATGGCCAGGCGGTAAGTAGAGTTGGTTAAACGGGCTTTATTGCGGATTTCTTTGGAAAGAACGATGAAGTTGCGGGCAACGGCTTTGATATTGCCGTCTTTTTTGAGAAGTCGGGGAGCTCCCACTGTGATCAGAGCGGCCATAATGGCCAGCACGATCATGATTTCAATGAGAGTGAATCCCCGCTGATTACCAGGCATCTGAATTAGTTCAGATCATCCAGTGTGATGTCTTTGTCAAAGCCAGAACCACCTTCGCGGCCGTCTTTACCCAAAGATTTCAAAGAGTATTCGCCACCTTCCAGTTCGTAAACCAGATCGTGACCGAATGGATCTTGAAGTTTCTTGGTGTAGTAAGGCTGAGGACCCCAGTTGGAGCAGTTTGGATCAGCAGTTGTCAAACCTTCCAAAGTCTGAGGATATTTACCGCAATCCGTGTAGTACATGGAAAGGGCATTCACGATTTGTGTCAGTTGGATCTTAGCCTCTTTGGCTTTGGATTTATCCAATTGTCCCGTGATGTTAGGAAGAAGAAGAGCTGCGATACCACCGATGATGGCAAGGACGATCATGATTTCAATCAGAGTCATACCCTTGCGGTTTTTGAGAAGAGACATACTTACTCCTTTTTACAGACATTGAGGATAGCAAAACCTAGCCCAAAATCAAAGGACAGAGCGGCAGCCGGACTAATGTCACATAATAATTCTTCGCTCGGGGATTTCGGTTTTGCGACGCCTGAAGAGGAGGCTGAGGCCTGCGTCTCGCCTTCGGACAGTCCTCGCTCGGGCTGGTTCTTGCTGTTTCGCTTTGTTGGGTGGCTCGGCTGCGGAACTTGGCGCGACTCAGGCCTCAGCCTCCTCTTCAGGCTCGAATCGGATATCACAGTGAGATTGTATGGGACATTGGTCGGGACTGCCTTTGCTGGGTTATGAAGGTGTTGGGATGGTTTGGGGTGGGGAGTTTATGGGTTACTTTAGGTTTTTGGGTGGACGTTTGTCTGTCTTGTTTTGAGTAAGGAAGCTGCCGATAAGTTTGGAATGAGAAGTATATTTGGTGTCGTGTTCTTGTTTTTGATGCAGGCGCAGGCTTTTGAAATTTCGAAGCAATCGGGCAAGCTTATTTTGTCTGGGGCGTGTGAAGAGGGGAAAAGTATTTACTCTTCTTTGGCGCGGTGGAGCACGAATGCTAAGACCGGGAAGACTTGTGATCCTGCGGCTGTGGCTGGGGAGTCCGGTGGTTCCTGTAATTTGGATATCACGGATTGTGTGCCTGAACATGTGGTCAAATATCATGGGGCCACGCCGGAAGTGGATGGGCCAAACTGTTGGAATCTGTCTTTGGTGATGAGTAAAATTTTGCCAGCCATGCGTTATTCTACGCCGGAAGAAATGAATTTCTATATGCGTCCGCCTCTTTGCCGCGCTTTAAAAGACGGTGAAAAGAAAGAGCCGGGGGATGTCGGTGCCATTCGTCAGATCGCAGGTGTTGCCAAGACCACGGAATATCACGGTTTCATTTATATCGACGAAAAGATCGCTTATTCAAAAAATGGTTTCAGTAGCATGGCCCCTTATGAGCTGCAAACCCTGGACAAGGTTTACAGGACCTACGAAGTCCCGGATAAACCGGGATGTCGCCAAAATGTGATCAACTCCAAGAGCTCCCAGTGTGGTCAGGCGGTGGCCTTCTATCGTTGTGATTCCATGGAAAGTTATCTGCAAAAGAATCAGAATGTGCCGGATCAGGTGCGTGAGTCCTTCAAGAATATGGATGCGGCTGAAAACTGCGTGCAGGAAGCCATGTTCAAGGGGGATGCTTTAAGCGCTGAGGCCCGCAAGAATTTGCGTGATACCGGGGTGGCTCTTGTTGAGTACCTGCAAGACGCCAAGAACAAGCCAGAAGTTGCCAAAATGAAGGCTGAAGAACGTGATTTCCTGCTGGGAAGTTTGCAACTGCGTCTTGCCGCTTTGGGAGAGCAACTGCAGTTCGTGGCAATGGAAAGACAGGATCGTGACACCTTTAAGACTGCGGGTGAATTGAAATACGTGGCCGAGATGTTACAGGCCTCTGCAAAGCAGCTTAAAAAAGGAGCTCGCTAATGAAAAATGCATTGTTGATGTTGTTGGCAGGATTTGTTTTGGCGGGCTGTGGGTCTGTATGGAAGGGGCCGGAGGCAGCGCCTGTGCGCAAGCCTGATAATGCTTCAGTGACTGCTCAGGAACTGAAAACCTGGGGCCCGGTGAACCTGCTGCAAGGACTGAAAAGTCATTGCTGCAATGGCGTGATGATTGAAAAAACGGCTGTTGCATTCTGGGGTGAAGCCGAGATCGCAGAACTGCAAAAGTACGTCGATGATACAACTCCGTCAGCTCCGGTGTATCGTCCGTCAAGTGCAGTGATGTGCCATGGCCCAAAATACGTCTCTTCCGTGGGCCGCGAAGCCCGCCACCTGATCGAGGGCATTAAGAAGGGGACGTATCCAGTCTCGCAATGCTCCACCTACGATCTGCAATTCTCCGAATAAAAAAAGGAGCCTCAAGGGCTCCTTTTTTTATTATTCCCAAGTCACCTTGATTTGCTCGACCCTGGAATATACTTTTCGTTCCTCTGAGCTCCACTCTTCAATGTTCAACTCAATTCCGTAATTAATTTCTTTGATTCCATAGCATCCGCCGGTAAAAATTGGTGAAACTGTTAGCATCTTCTTTTTTCCGTCAAGGTGCCAAACTTGAAAGCGCGGTTCATTTTTCCCTGGAGTCCATTGGATCAAGAAGCAATGAAGGCCGTCTTGGGAGACTAAACCCACGTCTTGAAAGGAGTATCCCTTCATGTCCGGGATGAATGGGCCACGAAGTTCCACGTCCGCCACCTTGAGCGGAGAGCCCATTCGTATTTCATTGGCATTCGAGAAAGATAGTAGATAGTGAGTCATAAAGACACCTCGTCGAGAACTTCGTTTAAAGGAACATCGTCAGGGATATAAAACTGGTGGCCACTCCCTCCCGCGACCTTACCAGCATACCCAGAAACATTTTCTTTGAAAACGTATGTTTTAATTTGATCTGCATAGTTGTGATACTTGAAAATATTTAGCATTTCATCTGCCTCTTTTGCATCACGAGGACGAATTGGCGTAAACCATCGGCCTGGGGTGGTTGCACCAGCTCGCTGTACTTGATGGACAACTTCACCTGCATAGTAGACTCCTGGAAAAATGTGACCTTCAAAAGCATCTCCATAGTCCTTACGTATTGGTGGAAGGTTTCTGACGAACTTCCCTGTTTTTTGAGGGGAGCGTGCGGAAACTATAGCGTTGAGGATCCTCCCGGGCAGGCCTGCTTTTGTACTTTTGAGGATTTTGATCCCGGCAAAGCCCAGAGGACCCAGAGCTGGTGCAACCATACCTAGTCCGGCCATCAGTCTTTCTCCGTCAGACAATGGAGTTTGGGTTACAAGGCTTCGACCAGATGTGAACTCATAGACATCTTTTGCCCACCCAGCAGGAGAAATAGAAACACCGAGTTCGAGTGCAAATGTAGCGAGGGCCCGCGCGCCTTCTAGAAGATCATCTGCGGCATCATACTCTTTATCTAGATAAGCATTTTTTGCATCCTTTTGGAGGGTTGTGGAAACTCTAGCCAAGGCAGCTTTTTGGTGGCTTTGCTGGGAGCTGTTTTTGAGTCTGTCCAGCGAGCGATCAACTTCTTGATACTTCTTCGCAAAATCGCTGCGCTCCATGTAGTCGCCTGCCTCAGTGGCATTTTCTCCGGGAACGGTGCTGTAGTTCCACCAGTCGGCTTTATATCCCTGCTGGAAACAGCTCAATGTTTCAGAACAGGAAAGTAAGCCACGCAGAGGGAGCATCTTTTTTCCATCGGTTGACTTCACATATTCTGTGCCGTGGTTGTCATAGAAAATATCTGAATTGTCGTTACCCGGATTTACGTGTTCTTGGGCGTTTTGAATAGCTTTGGACCCACGAGCATAGCGCGCGCCACGCTCATCTCTTTCATAGTGGGTTCGACCTTCATTAAATGAATGGCGTTCGAAGTCATCATCGCGGCCGTCGTCGTCATAATCTCCACGATCGTATCTGCCGCCGTTGCCTCGATCATCACATCCAGCCCCAACACAGTTGCCGTCTTCATGACCTTCGTAACGGTCTTCTCCTGAGGTAATAACTGAACCGTCATCTCCGAAGTCGATAGGTATGCGATCATCGGCGTATGCAAAGTTATTCAGAATGAATGCGAATGTTAGGCAAAGAGATACAATTTTTTTTGATTTCATATGGCCTCCGCAGACCGGATATCGCAATCCGGAGGCCATCCTTATAGGGGTTTAAAAGCAATAGGTTTGAGATGAGGGGTTTGTGGAGTCTTATTTATTAGAAATGGGATTCGATAGGGAGACGCGGGGCCAGAGACCTACCCCGCAACGTTCGCCATTTCGAACATTGGGACCATGACGGCCATAACGATCATACCGATCGCTGCACCCATGATAACGATGACGATCGGACCCATGATGCTGGTCAGACCTTCCAATTTGGTTTTTACCTGGAAGTCGTAAGCATCAGAAACCTGACTTAGCATGTTTTCCAGCTCGCCGGTTTTTTCGCCGATGTTCACCATGTGAATCACGATAGGGGGGAACTGGCCGGATTTTTTCAAAGGACCGGCGATGGATTCACCCTCAGAGATATTACTGCGGGCTTCATCAATCGCTTTAGCCAGTACGTGGTTGTCGACAACGTTTCTGACGATATCCATCGCAGCCAGCATCGGAACGCCACCGTTTAGAAGTGTCGCCAGGGTGCGGGTGAAGCGGGATACAGCAACCATGCGAACCGTCGGGCCAATCAGCGGCAATTTCAAAGAAATCGCATCCCATTGGTTTTTGCCGGCCGGGGTGTTTCTCCAGTTACGGAAGAGCAGGTACACGATCAGCATGCTTCCCAAAATCAGATACCAATAGTTCACCGCAAACTGGGACGCATCAATCAAAGCCACCGTGTACCACGGAAGCTGCAACTGCGGAGCGGACTCAAACACGGTCACCATTTTAGGAATCAGGAAGATGAACAAAAAGCCCATCAAACCAAACGTCACAACCAGCATGATCACCGGATAAGTCATGGCACTGCTGACTTTGGCGCGCAAATCGGCCTGAGCCTCGGTGAATTCCGCCAGACGCATCAGGATCACATCCAAGCTGCCTGACATTTCGCCGGCTTCCACCATCGACACATAGATCGTGGTGAAGACGTTTGGGTATTTCAGCATGGCTTTATGCAGGGTGGAACCTTCGTTGACCATGTTCTTACAGTCGGCCAAAGCTTCCGCCAGGGTCGGGTTTTCGACCTGTTCAGAAACCGCCGTCAACGCGTCCACCAATGGGATGTTGGCTTTGATCAAAGTCGCCAGCTGACGGGTCATCAAAGAAAGGTCTTTTACGCCCACGTTTTTAGTGGCGCGGGGACCGGTTTTCTTTTTTGGATCTATCTTCTTTTTGTCTTTGATGTCGATGACAAAGATATTGTCTTTTTTGAGCTTGGTGCGGGCCGCTCGCTGGTTTTCAGCGTCGATGGTCCCTTTAACATTTCTTCCGTCTTTCGACAGGCCTTTGTACTCAAAAATAGGCATTGTGGTTACCTTATAAGTCGTTTCTAAGCTGGTTCAGCTGCAGGGGCGAGGCCCCTGCGCTCTCCGCGGCTGCCGCCGCCCTAAATATCCAGCTGCGTATTGGAAGTCAGTTCTTCAATTGTCGTGATGCCCGCAAGGACTTTTTGGATCCCGTGGTCACGGAAGGTCTTCATTCCGTTGGCAACTGCTTGTCTTTTAATTGTATTACCGTCTTTACGCTGCATGATCAATGAACGGATGTCATCCGTTACGATCAAAAGCTCTCCGATATTGGTACGACCGGAGTAGCCTTTCTGCGAGCAGTGGTTGCAACCCATGGCTTTGCAGATGTTGGCTTTGTTCGCCTCTTCACGGGTGATACCCAGAAGCTGGATTTCAAAATCCGTCGCTTCATGCGGGGCTTTGCAGTGTGGGCAAAGAACGCGCACCAAACGCTGGGCGATAACACCTGTGATCGAGGTTGCAATCAGGAACGGTTCCACCCCGAAGTCGATCAGACGGGGGAATGCCCCGGCCGAGTCATTCGTGTGCAGCGTGGATAGAACCAAGTGACCCGTCAAAGAAGCCTGGATCGCCAGTTCGGCGGTTTCCAAGTCACGAATCTCACCGACCATGATGATGTCAGGGTCCTGACGAAGGAAGGAACGAAGGCCGGCGGCGAAAGTCAGGCCTATCTTCGAGTTCACTTGCACCTGACCGATGCCGTGGATACGTTGCTCCACCGGATCTTCAACTGTCAGGATATTCACGTCAGGCTGGTTCAGTTTGGAAAGGGCCCCGTAAAGAGTCGTGGACTTACCAGAACCCGTCGGACCCGTGACCAGGAAGATGCCATAAGAACGAGTCAGGATGTCTTCTTCCATGCGGGACAGGTTTTCCTGGGAAAAGCCCAAGGCCGCCAGTTCGCGCACGACAGAGGATCTGTCCTGAATACGCATAACCAGACGCTCACCGAACGTGGTCGGGACGCAGGACAGACGGATATCGATGTCTTTACCGCCGACTTTCAAAGGAATACGACCGTCCTGAGGCAAGCGCTTTTCGGCGATGTTCAGGTTGGCCATAACTTTGATACGGGACGTGATGGCGTTTTGAAGCTTTTTAGGTGGTTTGAACACGTCGAACAAAATACCGTCCGTACGGAAGCGCACGGCCATGTCTTTTTCATAGGGTTCGATGTGGATATCGGACGCTTTTTCTTTCACCGCACGGAATAGCAGACTATTCACCATCTTGATCACCGGAGCGTCATCTTCGCCGGCCTCAAGCAAATCCACGATAGGATCATCTAAATCGTAATCTTCTTCGGCGATTTCATCCAGACCGGAAAGATTGGCGGTGCTTTTTTCGTAAACTTTATTGATCGCGTCCTGAACACGGCTGGAAATGGTGATCAGAGGGCGCACGCGCTTTCCGAACAGAACCTTCATGTCATCCAGGGCTTTGAGGTTCACCGGATTGCTGGTCAGTACCACCAGCAGGTCCGCGTCTTCCTTGTAGGGAAGGACATTGTGCTGTTTTGCGTAGTTGATCGGAAGGTCACGAATCAAGTCGACGGCGATCTCGCTGACTGGAATATCCCGGATAAAATCCAGGCCCAGTTCTTTGCACAGATCGGAGACCACTTCATCCGCCGTGGAAAATTCCTTCGCAGCCAAAGCCTCACCGACGGTGACGGGTCTCACCACCGAAGGGTTGTTTAACACAGAACGGATTTGGTCCTGTGTTAAAGAGGTTGATTTGGCAAGTATCGTTGAAACATCCACGGAGGCCATCAGAATTACTCCTCAATAATAGGTTCAGCAGTCGCAGGCACATCAGCAGCGGAAGGTGCCTCTGCTTTGCGACGGATTTCATCCAGTTTTGCACCGTATGGATCCACGCCGCCCTGAGCTTTTACGAAATCAACGCGTTCATCAAGTTTTTTGGAAACGATGGCGTTGGCTTCGATGTTGTTGCGCACGATTTTCGGAGTCAGGAACACAACCATGTTCGTTTTGTCCTTTACGATCGTGCGGGACTTGAACAACCATCCAATAATTGGAATATCGCCCAGCAGAGGCACTTTCGTGACGGACTCTTGATCTTGTTCTTTCATCAAACCACCCAGAACCACCGTGTCGCCGTTATTCACGTTGATCACTGTTTTCAGGGACCGTTTTGCCAGAGGCTGTGTGGAATCCTGGAACGCTTTCGGTGTGGAAGCTGTTGAAAGCTGCGCCACCTGTTGCTTGATTTCCATGCGGATCTGATTGGAAGCCGGGCTGATGAACGGTTTGATCGCAAGTTTGATCGTTGCATCTTCAAACTGCGGAGTTCTTACCGTCGTGCCGCTGGTTCCAACGTTTTGCACGTTTTCACCGACAACAACTTTATCACCCACTTCCAATTCACCCTCTTGATTGTCCAAAGTCATCAATTGAGGAGTGGACAGGATGTTGGCTTTTTTCGCGGTTTTCAGGAAGTTGATGAAACCCAAAAGACTAGGAATCTTCAAAGTCGTTTTAGAAACCGGATCTGTCACTTCAACTGTTTTACCCTGACCGAAACCGATCACGGCACCAGAGCCACCTGTCGGGGACAGGAAGTCATTGATATTGGAAAGACCGTTGAAACCGACCTTGCCATAACCGCTGTCACCGTACTGGTAGTAACCAATACCCCAGGAATTACCGTCATTCACAGACATTTCCATGATGATGGCTTCCACAAACACCTGGTCACGAGGAGTGTCGATCTTGGAAAGGATATTCAGAACCACGTCGTAATCCTGCTTGCTGGCAGTCACGATCAGGCTGTTTGTGGTTTTATCGGCCGTGATTTTAACATCGCCACCGAAGATTTCCTGAGGAGCTTGCATCCCTTGGGAACCCAGCGGGGACAGCAGACTGCCACCAGTTGCCGGTTTTGGAGCGGCATCCTTGGTCACACCTTGAAGTGTTTGCGCGATCTTTTCAGCATCGCCGTGACGAACGTTATAAACGTAAACGCCACCGGATTCTTCAGCGCGGATCTTGAAGTCCAACTGAGAGATCAGCTTTTTGATACGCACGATACCGGACTTATTACCAACAACGATGATGGAGTTGGTACGGTCATCAGGAATCGCCATAAAGAAGCTGGCGCCCTGTTGGGACGTCGCCCCCGCAGAGCGGGAGAATCTTGGCACGCCGGCGGTAAAGGTGCCCGGAGCAGAACCTTGAGTTTTATTGCCTTTATTGACGATTTTATCAACGAGGTCAGCAAGGTCCTTGGCTTTCGCGTACTTGATAGGGATCACTTCAAGTTGTTCTTCAAATCCTGGAACGTCCAACTGGCTGATGATTTTCATCACGCGGTCGATATTGGAACCGTAGTCCGAGATGATGATGGAGTTTGTTGGCTCGTAGATGTTCATTTCACCGTCTTTGGACGGCAGGATGCGCAGGTCACGGTTCACTTGAGAAGCCGAGATGTGTTTCAAGTGGATGATACGTGTGATCATCTGATCGGCGTTAGGGTAGTAAGCGCCAGAGAAGGTTTCGATATTATCACGCTGGGCATTTCTTGCGGATTTGACCTTCAGGAAGCTTCCGGAAGGAACCACCGTGAAGCCATTGATCGCCAAAGCGGACAAGAAGGCCTTGTAAGCTTCAGAAACGGTGATCTTGGTTGGCGCGATGATCGTGATTTTACCACGAACGCCCGGATCGATGATGAAGTTCTTGCCGGTCAATTCACTGATCGCGCGAATGATGTCAGAAATCTCAACATTCGGGAAATCGAAGGATTCGATGGTTTCCGGGAAGTTCTTGTTGTTGATGTCTTCAATCGGGGCTTTGGCGAACTTGTCTTTTTCCGCCTTATTCAAAGGGGAAGATCCTGCTGGCGCGTCAGATCCACCGCGCGGAGCCATGCCTGAAGGGCCTCCGGAGTTGCTGCCGCCAAAATCAGAAGGAGCGGAATCACCACCACCCATGTCACCGAAATCCGGTGGCGGCGGCGGAGGAGGGAAGTCCTCAAACTGAGCCTTTGCTGCCGGGCCCACAAGCTGGGCCGTCATCAATGAAGCAAGTCCTATGCTGACGTTCTTTTTCATTTTGCTTCTCCTCCTGAGGAGTTGTCTTAAAATCCTTTTAAGTTCTTTACTGAATATTATAAGTCATGGTTTCGGTTTTACCGTTGCGCTCTACTTGAAGAGTCACTTTCGGTGAGTTCTTCAGGGTGTTGTAAAGCTCCATGGCTTTGGCCGGGCTGTCGACAGGAGTGCCGTCGACAGACTTAATGACGTCCATTCTTTGGATGCCAAGTTGTTCGTAAATACTGCCGGGTTGCATGTCCAAAATGCGGAAGCCATTGATGTTGCCGGTGCCGGGTTCGCGGTTCGGAACGGCGCGGGCTTGCATCAAAATACTGGAAAGATCGTTGGTGTACTTCAATAGATCGGCGCGTTTGATCATGAAGTTGTTGTCGCCAACTTTTTGCACGTCTTTGCCGGAATCCCCACCGGAAGGTTTGCCGGCGCCGAAGGCGACTTTTCCGCCTTCTTTTTTCATCTCGATGTATTCAAGGCGGTTGGAGTTGAGGTTGCGGAAAACGACCTTTTGGCGTTCCACCTTCATGATTTCAGCCATGCCGTCGATCTGTTTGCCGGGGCTGTAAGAAACCACGCCTTGCTTGCCGCGAACTTCAATGGCGGCCAGGGATTTTTCCGGATTCGAGTGCACCAAAGTTCCGATCAGATTCAAAGGCAACTGGGACGGAACCGGATCCGCTTCACGCTGGGCCTCGGCACCTTTGGATTTATCCACCAAAGCATCAGGAATCACGCCGCTGGAGGCGAAAATGTTACGGCTGGTGATGGAGTTGTAAGCGCCACGGCTGACGCCGGCCTCAAACTGACTGGATTTCGGATGAGACGGGGGAGCAGATTGCGGAAGCATTTTGTCGCGATAGGCGAGAATGCCCAGATCGGCCACGCAGTAACCAATAAATGCAAAGAGAATATAGGGATACCACTTTTCAAGTGGTGGTCTTTGATTCTTCGAGTTGCGTGAAGTCACGGTTGTACAATCCTTTGTAATTAACCAGCATTGCTGCTGACAGCTCCTAGTCCTTGGGCCTCTGTTTAGCCTATCAAAAAGGCGAGGTGACTGCACTAAAAAATACATACTGGACCCTGGTCTGGGTCCTGCATTTTTCTGCACACATTTCGTAAAGATAGGTCATGATAGTGATATGAGAATTCTCTACTTCACGGATGGAGCAGGAATCGATCTCTTGGGTATTCGCGAGTCTTTACTGCGTATCCCGGAGGTGCTCACCTCTCTACGTCGAGGCCAGGAACAGGCACGATACGTAGATTTGATGCAGGTGATGTCGTTGCCGGACGAAGATTTTCGTCTGGTCCCTTCTGTATTGAGAAACTACCTGATCAATTTGGTTCAACGGGGACTGCATCAGCGCTGGATCAATCGCGATCACCGTGCTGACTTGATCCTTCGTCGCATCAACCATCGTAACTTTGCGGAAATCAAAGCAGAAGTTCTGAACTTCATCCACGGAAAGCTCGAAGGCCGCCCGGTGGCGACCAAGGATCTGCACCTTTTGCACTTCCTAAGTTCCATTGAGATCACCATCATCGGGCCGGGCTACGACGAAATCGAAATGTGGCTAAGACGGGAAATTTCCACCAGAAATGATGTAAAAGTCCTGATCAAGGATGTGATTGCGTCCGACCCCCAACTGGACTGGTTCTGGCCGCAAGTGTCTGAAACTGTGGTGTCTTCCGCCGATCTTATCTAAATAAACAAAAGTTGCACCCTTAAGAGCCCATAGAAATAACCGAAAAGCCCTCCACAATTATGTGAGGGTGACTATGAACGTGTTCGCGAAGGTTCGTCTGTTTAATTTTTTGTCTGTCGGTCTGGTACTGGCATTGTATGTTTGTATCGGCACGGCCTTTCACTATGAGTCCGAACTGAATCGGGCGCACGAGTCCAAATTCAACTCCATCCAACTGGCGCAACAGCTCCGCGATGATTCCGCGGCTTTGACCCGCAATGCTCGCACCTATGTGGTGACCGGGGATAAGAAGTTTGAAGAAGCCTATCTAAAGATCATTGCTGTTCGAAATGGTGATGAGGCTCGTGCTGACGGCAGAAAAGTGTCCGCAAAAACCCTGATGCAGGAAGCGGGATTCACAGCGGAGGAGTTTGCTTTGTTGGCCGAGGCTGAAAAGCGCTCCAATGACCTGGTGAAAACTGAAACGGCAGCGATGAACGCGGTCAAGGGGCTGTATGCTGACAGCTCCGGTCAGTTCACCGTGCACAAAGAGCCGGATCTGAATTTCGCCCGCCAATTGATGCATGACGAATCCTATCACAAATTTGTGGAAACCATCGGGGAGCCGATCGATAAATTCGAAGCGGTGTTGAATGCCCGCGTGCGCGGCGCGGTTGAACAGGCGTTGTGGTATGCGAAGCTTGCCCTGGGGGCCGTGGCGGTGATGATCATCGCCCTGTCAGTGACGATGTTTATGTCTTCTTTCTCATTGAAAGAAGGCATTCGTCTGCAAACCGAGTCTTTGTCGGCCGCTTATGCGCAGATTCGCCGTTTGGTTACAGATCTGACCGGCTCTAGCTCGGCCTTGTCTGCGGCTTCCACAGAATCTGCGGCATCGTTGGAAGAAACCGTGGCGTCACTGGAAGAGCTGACCAGCATGATCAAGCTGAATGCTGATAATGCGAAGATGGCCTCGGACGTGTCCCAGGTTTCAAAAACCACTGCGGAAGAGGGGGCCAAAGAGATCGCGTCCCTGATGCAGTCGATGAACGAGATTGCCAACTCTTCAAAAAAGATCGAAGAGATTGTGAACGTGATTGATGACATTGCATTTCAGACAAATTTGCTGGCCCTGAATGCAGCGGTGGAAGCTGCGCGTGCAGGTGAACAGGGTAAAGGCTTTGCGGTGGTGGCAGAAGCAGTTCGCGCTCTGGCATTGCGCAGTGCCACTTCGGCGAAAGAAATTTCCGGCCTGATTTCTGAAAGTGCGAACCAAGTCGAGCGCGGGCAGGCGGTTGCAAAAAGCAGTCATGAAGTCCTTAACAAGATTGTGTCTTCGGTGAACAAAGTGGCCAGTCTGAACAATGAAATCGCCACTGCCAGCCAGGAACAAAGCACTGGGGTGTCGCAGATTTCCCAGGCGATGAATCAACTCGACCAGGTCACGCAAACCAATGCATCGTCTTCAGAAACTATTTCGGAGGCGGCGGGAAGTTTGAATCATTCCACCGAGGGACTTACGGCCACTATCAGCAATCTTGAGACCCTGACGGGTCTTAAGAAGGCTGGATAGATTTATTTTCCGCACATTCCATCAAATGAGTTTGTGCCTTTGGCATAGGGTTTACAGACGCGGGCGGCAAATCGGGCGCCCGCAGCGTGTTGGGAAACCGTCCAGTCAAAATCAGTTTCCCAGGATTTCACCGTGCGCACAGCTTTGCGGCAGGAATCCATCGTCAAGCCATTGCCGCAGATATTCAGGCTGACTTCTGTTTTGGCGATCAGCCATTGCAGGAACGGATGCGGACCCCAAAGTTGATCGCGCGAACAAGGCAGGCTGATGCCAGCCACTTCGCCGCTGACATGCCACGAGGAATAGATCCCGCTGGCAACCATGTTATCCATGTACTTTTCAAGCATCTTGCGGGCGCGCTCTTCAATGCGTGGCACGGACAGATCAAACGGCGCACCGACGGTTTTCAGGAAGTTACAGAACGGATCCTTCGCGACTTTGTCGTAACCACATTGTTTTTCGCGGCCACGTTTCAGAGTGGTTTCAATCACGGTTTCTTCAAAGGTGCGGCCCATGCCGCGCAAAGCGACCTCTTTGGTTCGCTGCAGGGACCAGAACAGATGGGCCGGGGTTTCGATTTGCTGACAAAGACGAATGCCGCGATAAAGGTGGGCCGCCATGGATTCAACCTGAATGGCCAAAAGCGGACTTAAGCCGGCTTCAATCATCTGACAGGTCATAAACGCGGCACCCATCACATGATAGTTTTTAGAGGCGATTTGAACGTCTTTTTTGCCGGGGTACTGAATGCTCAGAACTTTCTTTTTTAAGTCATCACTGATGTCCGAGGCTTTGGAAAGGCCGCCCGCCACATAGAAATCCGCATACTGTGAAGGGCAGACGGTGTTTATTTCCGAGTTCCCATCGGTTGGGGAGTACAGTTCGTCAGAGGAAATTCCGCTGTTGGTCAGTTTGATTTCAACATCTTGATTAGTGAATTCACCCTGATTTTTATCATCGTGCCCGCAAAGACCAATCAGGCTCATCGCCACGTTGGGGTTTCCGTCGGCATATTTCAGGGCTTTTTCATACAACCAGCCCGGCTTCAGGTCCTTGCGGTTTTTTCCGGCAACATCCCCCAAAGACGGGCGGGCGTGGCGGGACTTGTCGCCTTCGGCGGCCTGCCTTTGCTTCGTATTTAGTTTCAAATCACGATAGAACAGATAAGCTTTTTCCGCGAAACAGGCATTTTGCTGGAACTGTTGTTCAAAGAACAAAGCCACGCCCGTGTTGGCGTTGGCCACTTGGTTGTCATAGGTGTAGGACTTCAGGGAAAGAATGTTGTAATAGCGTTCCAGGCCGTCTTTAACACCGGAATTGGGAAGTTTGCTGATCAGGGTCAGGGCGATTTTGTTGGCGGAAGAGATGTTGTTTACATCCGTCCCCAAGTCGTTGGCTTGAGCGGTCAAAGAAAGGCCCAAAAACCCGGTAACCAGGGCTTTGGAGAGGTGTTTCATTTTGAGACGGCGCATTTGTGACTTTCCCATACAGGAAAACACAAGCAAAACCAGAGCCTGCATGGGATAAAGCAGGGCTGATTTAAGCCCCTAAGCACTGTCGAAAGTGCCCAAAATGGTTACCGCCTACAGGGCAAAGAAGGGCTCGATTTCTGCGGGTTTTTCGTTGTTGGGATGCATGAAGGATGGCACCTCGGAATCCGGTGGAATCAGCAGGTAAATCCCAAAGGGCATCTTCGCAGAAATCCAGTTGCGCGGGCGGCGATAGATGAACTCCGACCGTGTCTGGGTGTACACCAGGAACTCATTTTCCTTGGCATCATCAAAGGCCTTCCAAAGCAGACTTTCAAAGATGTCGCCGTTGTCGGCAAACAGGAAATTCAAATACTTGAAATTCAAACCGGCTTCAATTTTCAGACGGGAATAAGGCTTCGTCAAAGTGCGGGTCCAACCCAGCATTTTTCCGAATTTCAGGAACTGACGGAAGTTGTGCCCGCGCAAAGAATACTGCATCGGAATGAATTCCTGCATGCCTCCGGCAGACCACGGGGCCACGCAGCCCACGATGTTTTCATTCTTGTCAAAAGCGATGATGAAATCTTCCAGCTTCAAACCCTTCCAACGTTCGAGTTTTTCCATAAAGCTGGTTTCATCCCACGTCGTGGCCAGATCGCGCTGACGGGATTTTTGCGTGATATAGTAAATCAACGCATCGACGTTCTGCGCGCTTCCGCGGCGCAGGCGCAAATGGGGCAATGGATTGGAAGCCCACGGCAGGCGTCCGTGCACTGAAACCATGTTAAAGCGTCGGAACAGATGATAGTTCGGCAAAGGACGTTTCATCGAGCGGGGACGGACAAAGGCATTCAAAGCCTGCACATCCGCCATGCTCATCACCGAGAAGAGGTATTTGTTCCCCAGAGTTTGGGACACTTCGTTCATGACTGGCAAAAAGTGCTGGGACCATTCCAGAATCGCACGGCGGTTGGAAGAAATACGCAGATCCCGGCCAAAGGCGACGGTGGAAACTTTCCCATCCAGCCACACATCGCGCACGACGAAACTTGCCATGCCCTCGATTTTATTTTCATCAGTTTTAAGCTGATAAGTCAGGTGCTGGTCGGATTGTACGGAATAGGGCGCGAAAAAATCCTTTTCGCGATCTATGCGGATTTCAACCGGGCCGTTCAGCGGGAAGCTTTTGTAAAACTCAACAAGGGCTTTGGAGTCCTCAGGTTTTGCGATCTCTAATCTCATTAAGTTTTTCCTAGGTTTTCTTCCAAAGAACGTCGGCAACCCCGTGTTTCATGTTGGCCCAGCGGGCCGCCACGAACAGATAGTCGCTCAGTCGGTTCAAATACTGCAAAGTCATGGAATAGCGTTCGTCTTTCACGGCGATTTCGGCAGAACGACGCTCGCTGCGACGGCACAAAGTGCGCGCCACATGCAGGTGCGCGGATGTCGGGTGGCCGGCCGGCAGAATAAAGTTGCGCAGTTCCGGCAGGGTTGTGGTCAGTTCATCGATTTGCAGCTCCAGATAACGGATTTGTTCTTCCGTAATGGGTGGCAAAAGTTTGAAGACCTCATCTTTTTCGGTGGCCAGCAGGCTTCCGATGTTAAAAAGCTCGTTTTGGACTTTTTCCAGGGAATGATTGAGATCTGACATCTCGGGGAAGGGGGCCAATGTCGAACGCACCACACCCAGATAGCTGTTCAGTTCGTCCACGGTCCCATAAGCCTCGACGCGTGGATTGAATTTCTCAACACAGGAGCCGTCCACAAGGCGGGTGCTGCCTTTGTCGCCGGTGCGCGTATAAATTTTGGCTTTGGGAGCGTTCGTCATAGATTTGACCCTTCTTGTATTTAGTGTCACGGTTAAGGTCCATCAGGTCAAGAAGTGAGAGTTTTATATGGCTAATGCAAATGAAGTACCCTTGATTGTGACGATCCCCCATTCCGGTGAAAAAGTTCCGGATCAAACACCTTGGCTGAAGTCTTTGCCCGAGGAAGTTTTGATGTGCGACGTGGATCGCTTCGTCGACTTTCTGTATGAGCCGACTTTGCACAAGCTGCACATTCCCTATGTGAAAACCGAATGGCATCGTTATGCGGCCGATTTGAATAGGGTGCCTGAAGACGTGGACGCAACCTCGGTGATTGGCAACAGTAACCCGGCCGGCATGCACAACCGCGGCTTTCACTGGGTGATCACCACCTACAAGCATCAGCTGATGAAAGAACCGATGTCGCCAGAGGCGCACAACGAACTGGTGAAGCTGGTTTACGAGCCCTTCCATGCCGGCGTTCGTAAGCTGTATGCGGACCTGCATGAAAAAGGCTTCAAGAAAACTTATCACATTGATGCTCACAGCATGCCGTCTTTGGGGACCAGCGAGCACCGTGATCCGGGCGAGTTGAGAGCCGATATCGTTGTCAGTGACAGCAAAGGTAAAAGTTGTGATCCGCGCTTTAAAGATCTGGTGATTGCGGCCTACGCTTCGGCGGGGTTCAAGGTCGGTTACAACTGGCCGTATTTTGGCGGGCGCGTCACGGAGCAGTATGGGGATCCAAAGCGCGAACAACATACGCTGCAGGTGGAACTGAATCGCTCCTTGTACATGGATGAAAAGACCAAAAAGCTGAAACCTGAAGAAGCGAAGAAAGTTCAGGAGAAGCTTCTCTTTGCCATCAGTTATGTCCGCAACAATTTGCTGCATATAATGTAGGGCGTCGTAAAGCCAAAAAGCGTGGTCATAAAAGCCGATCTAAATTATTGATAGCAGTACGGAAATCAATAAGCTCTCAATAAGGATCGGCTCTTTGGATAAACCATCAGCTCCTAAGAAATCTCTTTTCAAAAGAATCAATAAGCCTTTGGCGTCGTTGAAGCTCGCGGTTTTCATCATCGTGGCCCTGGCCGTGATCACCGCCGTGGGGACATTTGTTGAAGCCAAGTATGATGCTTATGCCGCTAAAAAGTTGGTTTACGACACTTGGTACATGTATGCAGTCATGGGTCTTTTGGTGATCAACCTGATCGCCGTGATGGCGGATCGCTGGCCTTGGAAAAAACGTCATGCGGCCTTCGTTCTGGCGCACATCGGGATCATCATTCTGCTGGCGGGCTCGCTTCTGACGTGGAAGTGGGGGCTGGACGGCTCTATGCGTGTGGGTATTGGTGAAGCCAACAACTTCGTGCAAACCGCCGAAACCGACATCGTCGTTTACACTTCGTTTGACGGGGACCGCTACACTAAAACTCTGGAACAGGAAGTGGACTTCTTTAAAAATCCACCGACTGTTGAAAAGCCCTTCATCATTCCTGCCTATGAAGGCGAAATCAGAATTGTTGATTACAAAAAATACGTTGTTCCTTCAAAGAAAGTGATCGAGGGCGAAGCGGGGAAGGCCGGCGCGGGCCTGCGTTTCCAGCTTCAGAATGACAACGTGAATGTGATCGAATGGCTGGTGCAGAAAAAACCAGGCAATCTGGTCAGTCACAATTTCGGCCCGGCGCAAATCTTTATGGGCCCGGCTCCGGAAAAGCCTCGTGGTGCCAATGAAATCTTCCTGACTCCGGATAAAGACGGGTTGAAATACGTGGTCTTCCAGAAAGATTCTGACAAGCCTTTGAAGAAGGGCTTTGTGAAAGAGGGCGATGTGTTTGATCCGGGCTTTAAAATGGCCCTGAACTTCCGCGTGCTGCGCTTTATGCCGGCGGCGCGTGAAGACTGGGATCTGCAGGATGCCAGCCGTCCAACGCCGTTAACGACTTCCGCCGTGAAGATCCTCTTTGAGGGGAAAGAAAACTGGGTGCTTTTGAATGACATGGTGAAACTGTTCACCACAAATTCTGTGTACCTTTTGACGTACGGCAACCGCCGTATTGATTTGGGTTTCAATTTGAAGCTTAAGAAATTCGAAGTGGCCCGCTATCAGGGAACCATGCGTGCGGCGGCCTATGAAAGTCTGGTGGAAGTTCCGGACTTTGGCGAATATCTGATTTCGATGAACGAGCCTTTGAAATACAAAGGTTTGACCATCTATCAGGCGAGCTTCCAGGAAGAAGACGGCCATCCGGTGGCTTCGATCTTCTCTATCAACCATGATCCAGGCCGCTTCCTGAAGTACCTGGGGTCTTTGGTTTTGTCTTTGGGTATCGTGCTTTTAATGTGGTTTAAACATCTCGATTTCAAACTCGCCCGTAAGGCGGGGACTGGGAAGAAAGAATCATGAAAAAAATATTCCTCATCATTGCTTCATTGTTGGTGACTTGCGGGGCCGTGGCCAAGCCCGGTGATCTGCTGAAATCCATGCCGGTTCAAGACGGCGGTCGTATCAAGCCTTACGACAGCTTCGCCAAAGAAATGCTGGAAATCGTCTATGGCAAGACCAAGTTCGAGGGCCGCAACGCCACCGAAATCGTTTTGACCTGGATGCTGTCTCCGCAGGCGTGGGAAGGCAAAAAAATCTTTGAAGTGCGCAACCATCAGGTTTTGCAGGCGATGAATCTTCCGAAAGATCAGCGCTATTTCAACGGTGAAGAACTTTTTGCCAACGAAAGATTCACCCTGCTTCGACAGGAGCTTCAGGCCAAGCGTGAAACCAAAGAAAAGCTGGATCCTTATTTCCAGGCTTTGCAGCGTTTGGAAAATCAGTTCTTTGTATTCCAGGAAATCGCTGCCGGCCGCATGATGAAGGTCGCTCCTCCGAAGGAAGGCGACACGTGGCTGGCGGTGGCGGATTTGCCAGAACATCTTCAGGCGAAATTCCTGGATGTGACCAAGGCTTTTGTGACTTATCTGGGTGTGATCGCGGAAAAAGGGGATTCTTCTGTTTCCGGCAAAGCTCTGGATGAAGCGGTGGCGGCTTTTGAGGCGGCAGCGCAGGCGGAAAATCCGGCTTTGTACAGCCTGGGTGGCAAGATCACGGCGGAAGTTCACTATAATTCCTTCCATCCGTTCCGTTGGGCGTATGTGTTCTATTTCCTGGCGTTCCTTGTTTTGTTGCTAGTGTGGGCTTTAAGCAAAGAGTCCCTGATGACAGCGGCATGGGTGCTGTTGGGGATTGGTTTTGCGCTGAATACTTATGGATTTGCGTTGCGCATGTACATCATGGACCGCGCGCCGGTATCCAATATGTATGAAACGGTTGTCTGGGTTGCCTGGGGAACTGTGTTGTTTGCGGCGATTTTGGAAATCATTTACAAGTACCGTTTGATTCTGGTGGCCGGGACGTTGGTGGCTGCCTTTGGTCTGGTGATCGCGGACTTTGCCCCCGCGGTTTTGGATCCTTCCTTGCAACCGCTGGAGCCGGTTTTGCGCAGCAACTACTGGCTGACGATCCACGTGATGACAATCACTATCAGTTATGCGGCCTTCTTCCTGGCGTTCGGGTTGGGTGATTTGGGCTTGTTCTATTATTTGCGTGGGGAAGAAAAGCACCAGGCACAGATCAAAGCCATCACTACCAGCATCTATCGCGCTATGCAAATCGGTGTCGCGTTCCTGGCTCCGGGGATCATCCTTGGTGGTATCTGGGCGGATTATTCCTGGGGTCGTTTCTGGGGTTGGGATCCAAAAGAGACTTGGGCTTTGATCGCGCTGCTGGGTTACCTGGCAGTGTTGCATGCGCGCTACGCGGGCATGTTGAAGCATTTCGGAATGGTGGTGACAGCGGTTATCACTTTCTCTTTGGTGATCATGGCTTGGTACGGAGTGAATTTCGTACTTGGCGCGGGGCTTCATTCCTACGGCTTCGGTGCGGGTGGGGTCGAGTATGTGTCTGCTTTCGTGGCAGCACACATGCTGTTAGTGGTTTATGTGAGTGTGATTAGACAAGGCAGAGGGAAGAAGGCGACGAAAGAGTCTTAAATTTAGTGTGCACACTTTTTGAGCGGACGGGTCCGAGTTTCTCTCTTTTTCAATATGCTTGCAAAAAGAATATGGACAACTGGACTTTTCCACCATTAAATAGGAGCAAACTAAAATTAGGACAGCATTCGTTTGTCTTTGGCCCACATCGTAATGAGTTAGCGAAGGATGATTATGCATCGGGTATTCAAAAGAACAGCGGCGGGCGCAATTGCGTTTATTGGCGCGCTCATGGTTACAACACTTCTGACAGGCTGTAAATTCCAGCCGGGTTGGGGATATAATAAAGGATACGCTCCAGAACAGCCGATTCCTTTTGATCACTCTCTACATGTGGGTACGCACAAAATGCAGTGTCAGTACTGCCACAATCAAATCGAGAGAACAAAACACGCAAACATTCCTGCGCTTTCAACGTGCATGAACTGTCACTTGCAGGTTGCCACCGACAAGCCGGCAATCCAAAAGCTGCGTGAAGCTTATGACAACGGGGACTCCATTGAATGGACTCGCGTTCACATGCTTCCGGACTTCGTTCACTTCAACCACAACGCCCACATTGCCAAAGGCGTGAACTGTCAGACGTGCCACGGTCCAATCGAGACCATGAAAACCGTTCAACAGTTCTCTGATCTCTCTATGGGTTGGTGCGTGAACTGTCACCGTCAGCCAGAGAACAAAGCTCCACTTAACTGCTCAACTTGCCACTACTAAGGGTTTGGTAAAATGTCTGAACATCATGATCACGATCACGATTTAGAAATGAAAAAAGCGCTTCGCCCGAAAGTGGAGCGTGACACAAAATACTGGAACAGCCTTGAACAATGGAGCAACGATCCAGAGTTCAACAAAATTGCTTCCACGGAATTCCAGTCCTCTCCATTGCGTGAGGCGGATGACGAAGGTGGCTGGGCACGCCGTGAATTCCTGAAGCTGATGGGTGCTTCCATCGCGATGGCTTCTGCAGGTTGCATCCGTCGTCCGGTTCAAAAAATCGTTCCTTACAACAAACAGCCGGAAGAAGTGACTCTGGGTATGGCGAACTACTATACCTCTGCGTACTTCGACGGTTCTGACGCTTTGGGTGTTTTGGTTAAGACACGCGAAGGCCGTCCTATTAAAATCGAAGCAAACCCTGGTCATCCATTCAGCATCAGCGGTTTGAGCATCCGTTCCCAGGCTTCTTTGTTGTCCATGTATGACCCTGAAAGACTGAAAGGTCCTCAGCGCAACCTGTTCAACGAAAAGAAATCCAACAGCCAGGTGATCGACGTTAAGTGGGAAGACCTGGATAAAAAAGTTGTTGAGCAACTGAAAAAAGGTGACGTTGTCATCCTTTCCGGCAACGTGGCTTCTCCGGCAACCCGCGCGGTGATCGGTGATTTCGCTCAAGGTTTCAAAGCCAAGCACGTGGTTTGGGAAGCTCTTTCCAACGACGACGTTCGTGAAGGTCAAAAAGCCTCTTACGGCGACGACGTGGTTCCGGCATTCCGCTTCGATAAAGCGAAAATGATCGTTTCCATCGATGCTGACTTCCTGGGTACATGGATTTCTCCTACAGCGTTCACGAATCAGTTCGTTGAAGGCCGTAAAGACATCAAAAACATGAACCGTCTGGTGTCCTTCGATTCCAATTACTCTTTGACTGGTGCGAATGCGGATATCCGCATGAAGATCAAGCCTTCCCAGCAGTTGGACGTGGTAATGGGTCTTCTTCACGAAATCATCGTGAAGAAAGGTGCTTCCTCTCACGCTGGCAACAGCGCAGTGAAAGCGGCTTTGGCTCCATTTGCAGACGTGGCTAAAAAACTGAATGTAGAACCTGCTTTGTTCGCGAAAGTGGCGGCAGATCTTTGGGCTAATCAGGGCACATCCCTGGTGGTTGCGGGTGGTATCACCACTCTGACTGAAAAATCCAAAGAACTTCAGGTGGCAGTAAACTTCCTGAACTCCATCCTGGGTAACGACGGTAAGACTGTTGACCACAACGGTGGAAACAAAGGTGACAAAGCTTCCAATGCTGACATGGCTGCTTTGATCAAAGACATGAAAGATGGCAAAGTGAAAACTTTGATCATCCACCGTGTGAACCCAGGCTATGTTCTGGGCGCGGACATGGGCTTTGCTGAAGCGGTTAAAAAAGTCGACATGGTTATCTACACTGGTGACCGTATTGACGAAACGGGCGTATTTGCTGACTACATCACTCCGGACAACCACGCGTTGGAATCCTGGAGCGATATGGAACTGGCTTCCGGTGTTTACAGCATCTGCCAGCCGTCCATCCGTCCAATGTACGACACTCGTTCCTTCCAGTTGTCTTTGATGACTTGGGCGTACCTTGCGAACATGGGTCCATCCCGTCTTCGTGACTACGAGACCTTCTATGATTACCTGCGCGTCTTCTGGAAATCTGACATCTTCCCTAAATACGGAAAAGGTCAGTCCTTCGAGGACTTCTGGCAGACGGCTTTGCAAAAAGGTTATGTAGGGGAGATCAGCTCTGGTTCTTCTTCTCGTTCCTTCAAAGTGGATGCATTCACATCCATCAAACCGGCAGCGGCTAAAGAAGGCTTTGAACTTGCGCTTTATTCCACTTCTCAACACGGCGACGGCTCCCTGGCGAACGTTTCCTGGTTGCATGAACTTCCAGATCCAGTGACCAAAGCAGTTTGGGACAACTATGTGATGGTTTCTTTGGCGACGGCTGAAAAGCACGGCCTGAAACAAGCCACGGTGGTTGAACTGACTGTGGGTGGTAAGACTCTGGAGCTTCCAGTGTTGATCCAACCGGGTCTGCATGACGACGTTCTGGCGGTGGCGGTTGGTTTCGGCCGTACTCGCGCTGGTAAAGTAGGTAACGGCATCGGTCAAAACGCCTTTGCATTCGTAACCGCTAAAGACGGCAAAGTCATTGCGGCTGGTACTGCGGCGTCCTTCAAGAAAACTTCCAAGAAGTATGAAATTGCGATCACGCAAGGTCACCACACAATGGAAGGCCGTACTATCGCGGTTGAAGCGACACTGGCTGATTACAACAAAAAGAAATCCACAGGCATCCCGCACCCTCACGTATGGTCCATCTGGTCCGGTCACGAATACAGTGGTCACAAATGGGGTATGGCGGTTGATCTTCACACTTGCACAGGCTGTTCTTCCTGCGTGATTGCATGTCAATCCGAGAACAACATCCCGGTTGTGGGTAAAAGATACGTTCTTGAAGGTCGTGAGATGCACTGGTTGCGTATTGACCGTTACTACATCGGCAATCCGGAAAACGCGGAAGCGGTCTTCCAGCCGGTTATGTGCCAACACTGTGACAATGCTCCGTGCGAAACGGTGTGTCCGGTTCTGGCGACGGTTCACTCTGACGAGGGTCTGAACGACATGGTTTACAACCGTTGCGTTGGTACTCGTTATTGCGCGAATAACTGCCCTTACAAAGTACGTCGTTTCAACTGGTTCAACTACGCGAAGCTGATCGAGAAACCAATGCACATGGCTTTGAATCCATCTGTAGCGGTTCGTACTCGCGGGGTGATGGAAAAATGTACGTTCTGCGTTCAAAGAATCCAGGATGCCAAAACAGTGGCTCGCAATGAAAAACGTCAGTTGAAAGACGGGGATGTTAAGGTTGCGTGTCAGACTGCATGTCCTGCAGGCGGTATCGTATTCGGTGACCTGAACGATCCAAACAGTGCTGTAGCCAAAATCTTCAAAACTGAAGAACGTGGTTACGCACTTCTTGAAGAGTGGCATGCGGCTCCGTCTGTTCGCTATCTTTCCAAGATCCGTAACAATGATAAAGAATCAACTGGTGATCAAAAAGGTCACGGTACTGCAAAACAAGGTGAGCACTCATGATGAAGCGTAGCCCATTAGTCCTTGGCAATAAAACTTTGAAAGATGTTACTGACGACATCTGCGCTCCGGTGGAACGCTTCCCATCCAAAGGTTGGGTGGGGATGTTCCTGGGTGCGAAGACGTTGCTTCTGTTCTATATCGGTATCCTGGCATCCGTTGTGGGTGTGGGTATCGGTCTTCTGGGTGTGAACAGCCCGGTGTTCTGGGGTACGATGATCGTTACGTTCGTATTCTGGATCGGTATCGGTCACGCCGGTACTCTGATTTCCGCGGTTTTGTTCCTGTTCCGTCAAAAGTGGAGAACTTCCGTAGCTCGTACCGCAGAGGCGATGACCGTCTTCGCGGTTATGACCGCGGGTCTGTTCCCGCTGTTGCACACCGGTCGTCCTTGGTTGGATTACTGGTTGTTCCCGTACCCGAATCAACGTGGTCCATTGTGGGTGAACTTCCGTTCTCCGCTTCTTTGGGACGTTTTCGCGGTATCCACTTACGCGACAGTTTCCATGGTGTTCTGGTACATCGGTTTGGTTCCTGACTTTGCAACTATCAAAGACCGTGCGAAAAACAAACTTCGCCGTACCGTTTACGGTGCATTGTCTTTGGGTTGGAGAGGTACTGCGAAGAACTGGTCCCACTACGAAATGGTTTACTTGCTTCTGGCAGGTCTTTCCACTCCGCTGGTTTTGTCCGTTCACACGATCGTATCCTTCGACTTCGCGGTTTCCAACCTTCCGGGCTGGCACACCACGATCTTCCCTCCATACTTCGTTGCCGGTGCGATCTTCTCCGGTTTCGCGATGGTTGTGACTCTGATGACTTTGGTTCGTATTGGATTCCCTGAATTCAAGAACTACGTAACATTGGATCATATGGAAGTGATGAATAAGATCATCATGACCACAGGTATGCTGGTTGGTTACGCTTACGCGTCCGAGTTCTTCATTGCATGGTACTCTGGCAACCAATACGAGCGCTTCGTGTTCATCAACCGTGCGTTCGGTCCTTACGGCTGGTCTTACTGGATCATGGTGTCTTGTAACACTATCTTCCCTCAGTTGTTCTGGTTCCGCAGATTCCGTCGTTCCATCCCGGTGATGTTCGTAGTGTCCATCCTGGTGAACATCGGTATGTGGTTCGAGCGTTTCGTGATCACTGTGACTTCTTTGCACAGAGACTTCCTGCCTTCTTCTTGGGGCATGTACGCTTGGTCTTGGTTCGATACCGGGGTTCTGGTTGGATCCTTCGGTATGTTCCTGACTCTGTTCTTGTTGTATTTGCGTCTGTTCCCTGCGGTTTCTATCGCGGAAGTGAAGCCCGTATTGCATGTGGGTTACGATGATAAAGGAGGGCACCACTAATGGCGGCTAAATATACTAAAGGTATTGCTGGTATCTGGTTGGAAGAGGCTCAGATTCTGAAAGCGGCCCGCAAAGTGCGTGAGTCCGGTTTCACGAAGTTTGAAGCTATCTCTGCTTATCCTGTTCACGGTATGGAAGAGGCTTGTGGGATCAAAAGATCCTGGATTCCTTACGTGTCCTTCACCATGGGTCTTGCTGGTTTGGCCGGCGGCCTTGGTTTGACTTACTGGACATCGGCGGTGAACTGGGCAGTAAACGTGGGTGGTAAGCCGTTCTTCAGCTTGCCTGCGTTTGTACCTATCATGTTCGAATTGACGATTTTGTTGTCGGCGCTTTCTTCAGTAGGGGCTTTGTTCTATGCCTGCGGTATTCCGCGCATGGATCCACCGGTGATTGATCCGGATCTAAGCTGCCACAAGTTCGCTATCTTTATCCCGCACAACGACAACGGTTACGACGAAGCTAAAATTGAATCCATGTTCAAAGAGCTTGGCGCAACTGAAGTGAAGAAGACGGAGTACTAGTAAGATGAGAAACATCGTGAATATTTCAATGGGTGTTGCAGCAGCGGGATTGGCTGTTCTGGCGTTGTCCAGTTGCGGTCCTCGTGGCAACAAACCGAATGTGGAATTGATCCAGGATATGATGGTGACTCCGGCAGTGAAGGCTCAGTCCTACGATGCCGATGCTCCTCATCACCGTGGTATGCGTGTTCCTCCAGAAGGGACAGCTCCGGTTGGTTTTGAACCGTACCAGTATGCTACCGACGTGGAAGCCGCTTCCAAAAATCTGAAAAATCCACTGGCTGGCAAAATGGACGAAGAGACTTTGATCGTAGGTCAGAAGTTCTACGAAACAAACTGCGCTCTTTGCCATGGTTACAAAGGTGAGGGCGGTGAGGCTGCGAAGTCCACCATCTCTGCAAAAATGGCTTTGAAACCACCTTCTTTGCTGACTGATAAAGTCAAAGGCTGGACTGATGGTCACATGTATCACGTGATCACAGTGGGTCAGGGTGTGATGGGTCCTTATGCTTCCCACATTCCTCAGCAGTACCGCTGGCAGGTTGTTAACTATATCCGCTTCCTAGAGAAGCAAGAAGCTAAGTAGGTTGTAAATGGGCGCAAGCAATCATCATGTAAATCTGCATGTATCGAAATTTGAAGCTCCGGCGAAATTGAAAACGCTGAGCTTCGCCCTGATCGCTGTTGGTCTTTTGACTTTCGTGATCGGTCTTATGAAAAATCAGGACAGATTGTGGACTTCCTACCTGGTGTCCTATTTCTACTTCTCTTGCCTGGCATTGAGTGGTTTGTTCTGGATCGTTATCAATAACGTGGCTAAAGCCGGCTGGTCTGTATCCATCCGTCGTTATGCTGAAGCAACAACGTCCTTCATTCCGGCGATCCTGATCGGTGGTTTGGTTCTGTTGGTTGGTTTCAAACACCTTTACCCTTGGGCAAACCCAGAGGTGGTGGCTGAAAATCCGGTGATCGCAGCGAAAACCGGCTACCTGAACATGGGTGGCTTTGTGATTCGTTTGTTCATCTTTGCGGTGGGTTGCATGATCTTCCGTCATGTGATCGTGGGCAACTCTTTGAAGCAGGACAAGTCCGGGGATGAGTCGTTGACGACGAAGTCCGTGGCTCCGTCTGTTGGTTTCATCGTGTTCTACGCATTGATGTTCTCTTTGTTCTGCGTGGATCTGTTGATGTCCTTGTTGCCAACCTGGTATTCCACCATCTTTGGTATCTATGGCTTCTCTGGTATGTTCCAGGCGGGCATGGCATTCCTGGCGATCGTTATCGTTTTGATGAGACGCTCTGGTTTGGTTAAAGGTTATGTGACTGAAGAGCACCAGCACGACGTGGTGAAATACCTTAAAGGTTTCTCCATCTTCTGGGCTTACATTGCGTTCTCTCAGTTTATGTTGATCTGGTACGCTAACATCCCTGAGGAAACTGAGTACTACATCGCGCGTGCTCAAGGCGGCTGGATGAGCATCTCCATGGCTCTTCTGATCTTCCGCTTCGTGGTTCCGTTCCTGGCGCTTTTGCCTCGTGGAATGAAACGCAACGACAGCAACGTGTTGTTGATCTCTGTCCTGGTATTGGTCATGCAATACGTGGACATTTACTGGATGGTTTACCCGAACTTCTTCGACGGTCACGTGACCTTCGGATTCTGGGAAGTCGGCATCTTCGCTGGTTTTGCGGGTGCGTTCCTTCTGACAATCATGTCCTTCTGGTCTAAGCACTCTTTGGTTCCGTTGAAAGACCCAAGAATGCACGAAGCTTTGAATCACCACGTTGCTTACTAAGTAGCACGTGGTCGGCTGGCGGAGTGGGGGCCTTGGCCCTCAAAACGCTCAGACAGTCCTCGCACGAAGGGAGCCTATCTTGGCTCCCTTTTTTTATTCTATTTACTCTTCTGATTACTACGGCAGGTTTTTCGGGCGCTGCGGAACTCGGTTTTGAGGGCCAAGGCCCCCACTCCGCCAGCCTCCTGGCTCTTATTCAGCACCGGGTGCTTCGTCGCCGCCACGAAGACATTTGGCTGTTTCGCCTTTGGCGAAAGGCGCCCGGGCCGAAAAGGTGCCCGGGCCGAAAAGGTGCCTGGTTGTTTTTTCTGGCTACAGCGCACTACGTGCTGCTGGTCGCGTGCTCAGAAAGTGCCTGGTGATTTTTTACACCTACACTGTGTCATTGGTGGTGAGTTGGGCCTGTATTTTGGCTTTATTTGGCGTCTTTAGTTGTTTCTGGTTTCCGTTGGCACATCCTTGGGCTGTGTGGAGGACGTATGAGAAACTTGCTCTCTGTGCTTGTGATCTTGTTGCTCTTAACGACGGTGGATTCGCTGGCGGCGCCGGTGAAGACGGCCGAGAAAACCCAGCAGTTGGCGGAACAGTATTATGCTGCCAAAGATTTGTGGGGTTCAATCCTGGGGAATCCGCCAAGGCCTTTACCTCCAGAGGAATATCCGCCGGATTCTCCTAATAACCCTGGCAATCCGCCGCCAAACCGGCCGCCGAATTGTCCTCCGGACGGTGGTGGTGGAGGTTTTCCCGGGCGCTGTGTAGAGGCTGTGTGCAAGCAGCTTAGCCGCTTTGAATGTGACGACAAGGACGATATGTATGAAGTCACCCGGGCCTGTCGCAACGTCAGCGGACCTTGCGTGACCAGTCTGTGCAGTCGCATGTCGCGTTTTGCTTGTGATGAAAAGGTTGAGGTCTTTGAGGTTGCCGGGTTGTGTCGGGGGCTGGTTGATGTGTCCTGCATCGACTATGTCTGTTCGCGGTTGTCGCGCTTTGACTGTGATGAACTTCGCGAATTGCGAGACGTGGCTATGCAGTGCCGCTAGGAATTGTTTTAATACTTAAAACAAAACGACCAGCCTGCTAAAGCTGGTCGTTTCATTTCGTGGTCGTTGTTGCAGACTATTTCTTCATTGTGTCGGATGCGTCTTTGGCTGCATCCACTGTGGCATCCTTGGCTTCTTCCGCACGGTTGCCAGCTTTCTTTGCAGCGCACTTCATGTCGCCGTCCATACAAACAGCCTCTTCAGCGCGATTCATGCTTTTTTTAGCGGTTCTTTTTGTGCTTCGAGCAGCCTTCTTGGTGGTGACTTCAGCGTCCTTGTACATTTCCTTGGATTTATCGCCGGCCTTGTTCATGGCATCTTTTGTTGCGTCACCGGCTTTTTGCATTTGAGCACCGGCTTTGTCGGCCATGCTGGGTTCTTCAGCGGTTGCAAATGAGGTCATCGCGAGGAACGCCACGCTGGCAATAAAGATCGATTTCATGGTTTTCTCCTTGAATTGGGTTTGGTTTTTATGAGCAATATTCCAAGATGTTCATTTGTATTTTTTCTGAGGTAAATCAGTAATTTAACAATGTTGTTTAAAGCATTCTGTACGACTGTCCACGGGCTATACGCTGATCTCAAATATAGACGCGTTTGATCCGCGGGCTTCCGTTTTGCAATGAAGTCCTTCATGCACAATGAGCGTTTTAAGGACCTTATTTATCTCAGTTCGAGCCAGCATTTGCCTTTGTATCTGCAAAGACTGCGGGGCGTGCGCTGGTATCGGTCGCGAAGTGCGGCTGAACTTAAGGAAACACTTCAATCTTCAAAAGGGGATCTTCACGTGATCATTCGCACCGAAAACCTCAGTCTGCGCGCGGTTCAGGCTTTCTTGAGCTGGAGCCATTCGCAAATAAAGGCGTCGTTTATTTTTATCGCCCAACATATTGAAAACTCTGTGCATCAGCTTATTCTGAATCGCCCGGACATCCTTGTTCTAAGGGAGTCTG
The DNA here is from genome assembly GCF_055398295.1 of Bdellovibrio sp. BIS2. Taxonomy (NCBI): domain Bacteria; kingdom Pseudomonadati; phylum Bdellovibrionota; class Bdellovibrionia; order Bdellovibrionales; family Pseudobdellovibrionaceae; genus Bdellovibrio; species Bdellovibrio sp. BIS2. The sequence continues at coordinate 1,551,952 of NZ_AP035879.1, forward strand.
AACGCGAAAGAATTGAACAGCTTGTGACGCGTCGCCTAAATGGTGAGAGCTTAAAAAGTCGCAAGCAGGATCGCATGGCGGTCAGTTCGCCGGTGATGTTAAAGAAGTCCGTAATGGCGGAAAGTTCGCCGACCGGGGCATGGGTGCAGTTCCTGCGTGAAGGGCACATGGTGGACTTTTCACACGGCGGGGCCCAGATCTCCCTGGGGCAGGAGCAGGTCCAGAAAAAAGACTTTATAAGTTTGATGTACAAGAATCAGCACGGTGTCTGGGTGTCTGTAGAATCTCAGGTCCGCTGGGTCGCCAGTTCCCCTGAAGGAGAGCAGATTATTGGTGTGCAATTTCTTGCGGTGAGTGCTTGACCCCTTGAGGGTGGGGGATTACTACTAATGTGATGCAAATGCATAATTATTCATCACATTTTCAAACCAGTACGGCGCATTCTGCGACGACCCTTTCTGACTCCGGCCAAGCCGGAGTGCAAGCATGCTAATGTCACAAATTACAATTATTTTGCCGGATAACTCTACGAAGGTTTTTGACCATGAACCGACAGCGCTGGAAGTGGCGATGTCCATTGGCCCTCGCTTGGCCAAGGAAACTCTGGGTGCAAAACTGAACGGATCAACTGAAATCTCTGATCTTCGCACCGTTTTGAAAGATCAAACGAAGGTGGCCCTGATCACCACAAAATCTCCTGAATCAGTTGAGGTTGTTCGTCACTCCTGCGCGCATATCATGGCGCAGGCGATTCAGGACATCTGGCCTGAAGTGAAAGTGACCATCGGTCCGGTGATCGACAATGGTTTCTATTACGACTTCGATTCTCCGTTTGCCTTCACGGAAGAGCACTTCGAGAAAATTGAAAAGAAAATGTCCGAGATCGTTTCCAAGGATCTGCCAATTCATCGTGAAGACTGGCCGATTCAAAAAGCGATCGAGACCTTCAAGGGCATGAACGAGCGCTTTAAAGTCGAGCTGATCGAGGATCTGGCTAAAAAAGGCGAGACCACTGTCGGCATCTACTTTAACGGCACCAGTTGGTTTGACCTGTGCCGCGGTCCTCACATCCAGTCCACCGGCCAGATCAAAGCGTTCAAACTTTTGAGCGTGGCGGGGGCTTACTGGAGAGGGGACGAGAAAAACGCCCAGCTTCAGCGTGTCTACGCGACGGCCTTCAATGACAAGAAAGATCTGGAAACATATCTTCACAACATCGAAGAAGCCAAAAAGCGCGATCACCGTAAACTGGGTAAAGAACTGGGCATGTTCTATTTCAACGAACTGGCTCCGGGTTCTCCGTTCTTCACGGGTAAGGGTGCCACGGTTTACAACTCTTTGCAGACTTACCTGCGTGAGCTGTATTTTGAAACAGGCTACCAGGAAGTGATCACGCCGCAGATCTTTGACGTGAACCTGTTCCACACTTCCGGTCACTATCAGAACTACAAAGAAAACATGTTCTTCACCAAAGTGGACGAGCGTGATTTCGCCTCCAAGCCGATGAACTGTCCTTCTCACTGTTTGCTTTATAACTCTGAGAAATACTCTTACCGTGACCTGCCAATCAAAATGGCGGACTTTGGTCGTTTGCACCGTTATGAAAAATCCGGTGCCATGCACGGTTTGACCCGTGTTCGTACGTTCTGTCAGGACGACGCGCACATCTTCTGCCGCATGGACCAGTTGCAGGAGGAAATCGCCAAGTTCATGAACCTGCTGAATCGTGTTTACGACAAGCTGGGCATGAGCAACTACAAGATCTTCCTTTCCACTCGTCCGGACAACCGTATGGGCAGTGAAGAGTACTGGGATATGGCCGAAGGGGCCCTGGCAGAAGCGCTGAAGTCGCTGAATCTGCCATTTGAACTGAATCCGGGCGATGGGGCCTTTTATGGACCTAAGTTGGATATCATGTTCGTCGATGCATTGAATCGTCCTTGGCAGTTGGGTACACTTCAAGTGGATCCAAATCTTCCGCAGGCGTTTGATTTGAAATACACGGGCGAGGACAACAAGGAGCACCGTCCAGTGATGCTTCACCGTGCGATTCTGGGCTCTTTGGAGCGCTTTATCGGTGTTTACCTGGAACACACCGCAGGTCATCTGCCACCGTGGATGATGCCGGTGCAAGTGGCGATCCTGAACGTGACGGACCGTGTGAACTCGTTCTGTGAAGAGCTGCAAAACTCTTTGAAAGGACACAATGTTCGCGTTGAGTTTGACCGCCGTAACGAGAAGTTGAATTATAAAATCCGTGAGGCTCAGCTGCAGAAAATCCCTTACATGATTATCGTGGGGGATAAAGAGGCTGAATCCAGAACGGTTTCATTGCGATTGAGAGACGGTTCAGAGCATAAAGGTCTGACTGTGGATCAGGTGATGAATTTGATTACGACTGATATTAAAACAAGAAGTTTGCAGAGCTCTCTTGCGAAGTCTGCAACGACAAACTAGCTGTCACACTGACGTGACGCCAGTATTTAACTAAACCCCGGAGGTTTGCCATTAGCAAGTTTGAAGGTAATTTTAGAGGTGGCGGTCGCTTCGATCGCAACAAGAAAGACTCTAAAGACTCATTGAGAGTCAACCGCGAGATTCGCGCTCAACAGATTCGTGTTATCGATGACGAAGGTAACATGTTGGGTGTGATGTCTGTTCCTGAGGCGTTACGTATTGCTGAAGATAGAGGCCTCGATCTTCTTGAGATTGCTCCAACAGCAACTCCTCCGACTTGCAAAATCATGGATTACGGCAAGTGGAAGTACGAGAATAAGAAAAAAGCCACAGCGGCCCGTAAGAAGCAGACTGTTGTGACGATCAAGGAAATCCAGATGCGTCCTCGTACGGATCAGCATGACTTTGAAACCAAGATGAACCACGCCCGCCGCTTCCTTCTGGATGGCGACAAGGTGAAGGTTTCATTGCGTTTCATGGGTCGTGAAATGGCCCACCAGGAACTGGGTATGGAAGTGATGAAGAAATGTATCGCTTTCGTTGAGGATCTGGCGCTGGTTGAATCTCAGCCGAAGATGGAAGGTAAGAACATGTTCCTGATGCTGGGTCCAGACCCGCTCAAGATCAAAGAATACCAGAAGCTTCACCCGAACAAGTCCAAGCAAGACACCAAAGAACTTGCTGAGCTTAAAGAAGTCGAAGAAGACGACGAAGAGTAAACCAGTAAGCTGATACAATTTGTTCAATCAAACCCACGTTGAAAAATGTGGGTTTTGTTTTTTAAAGTCAGGAGCCCCTATGAAAGCCGTGGTGCAAAGAGTTCAAAATGCCTCCGTCGTCGTGGACGGGAAGCAGGTTTCCTCCATCGATAAAGGCTATTTGACGTTGTTGGGGGTTGCTAAGGGCGACAGTGAAGAGCAACTGCAAAAGCTGATGACCAAGATCCTTGCTTTAAGGATATTCCCGGACGAAACCGGCAAGATGAATCTGTCCCTGAAAGACGTGGGCGGGGAGCACCTGATCGTGTCGCAGTTCACTTTGCTGGGGGATGCCTCCAAAGGCAATCGTCCCAGCTTCATCGGAGCAGAACTTCCGGATCGCGCCAAAGAACTTTATGAAAAGGCTCTGGTGCTCAGTGAATCTCAAGGCGTAAAAACCCAAGGCGGTATTTTCGGGGCCGACATGAAAGTCAGTCTTTTAAATGACGGCCCGGTGACGTTGCTTTTGGAGGTTTAATCAACGGCGCCACAGCGTCGTCAACCAGCGCCAGACTTCCACGCGACGTTCGCCAATGTCGAAGTGAGTCCCGTCGAATTCAACATAGTCATGGCTGATGCCATTCTTTTTGAGCATCGCCGAAATCTGACGGCAGCCATACTGGAGATGGAAATTGTCTTTGTTCCCCACATCCAGATAGATCTGCTTGTCTTTAAGCGCCTGTGCACGTTTTGGCAGAAAGTGCAGCGGATCTTTTTCCAGTATTGTTTCCCACACGGCCTGATTCTTCGTGCCATCCTTTTCAAGTGGGAAGTGGAAATCGCCATGTTCACCTTTGGGTGCGTAACAAGCGGCCATGCCAAAGGCATTCAAAAGCGTGTGCCAGTTGCGCATTTTTGTCAGTCTGCCACTGCGCAGTTCCTCCAGGGCTTTTAAGCCGGACTGATATTTTTCCCACAGAGGTGCAGTTTGATAGAACTCCGAAAGCAGGCTGGCTTCAAAGAACGAATCTGGCGCAATCGCCGCAATGACTCCAAAGACCTCGGGATACTTCGATCCCAAGTGAAGGGCGCCATAGCCGCCGCTGGATCCACCGGTCACGCACCAGTCTGATTTTTTGTCAGAAACCTGGAAGTGGCTTTTCACGGCCGGGATCAGCTCCGTCATAATATAATCTTCGTAATTTCCCACCGCGCTGGAATTGATGAACTGCGAGCCACCCCAGGTGGTCAGGGCATCGACAAAGACATAGAGCGCCTGCGGAGCTTCGCCACGGGCCGCAGCTTCATTGATGATCTGCACCGGGTTCTTTTCGTTGAATTTGCCGTTGAAATTGAAAGGAGCATTGCTGGTAAAGCCGCTTAAAACCACCACCACCGGCCACGGGCCTGGCACATGCGGGACCAGCACCGGGTTGAAGCGGGTGGCAGGATCCTGCAGGGGATTTAAGCGCAGAATCGAGCTTTCGATTTTTAAAGTCTCGATTTTGAATTGTGGGGTTTCATAGGAGCGATAATTGGGCAGAACTTCATGATTGATCATGAATGAAATTCTGCCACGTTCACAAGTCAGGTCAATACCCTTGCCACTTGTGTATGAAGGTTGGCGTGTAGATGATCTTGGTAATTCCGCTGCCAATAGTCATCAAAACGGCAGAATCTACATAGCCGAAGTTTCCGCCGTAAGCGCGACCCACGCAGCGCACTTCGCCAGATGTGGCTTTGGCGCATGTGGATGAGTTCGCAGCCCACACTTTGGTGTATGTATTGGCACCATCCACCACCAGTGGACTCGAAAAGACCGAGTGGCCTCCCGGATATTGAGGTGTAGCCAGTCCGGAATAGGTCGCATTACCCCAGCATTTGATTTGTCCGGCGGTGATGCCACAAGTATGGCCCGCCCCCATGGAAATATCCGAATAATCAGCCGAAGCATCAATCGCAGTCGGGGTGTAACGGCCCGTGGTTGTTCCATCTCCGAGCTGCCCAAGGAAGTTGGCTCCCCAGCATTTCAGCTTGTTGGCAGAAGTGATACCGCAACTGTTGAAAGACCCCGTGGCGATCTTCGTATAAGTGACGCCAGAATCCACCACATCTGGAAGATAAGATGCAGAGGTGCTGCTGGCTTTGGCGATCTGACCCTGAGAATTGGTGCCCCAGCACTTCAAAACACCCGTGGTCGTTCGCCCACAGGTGTGAGACATGCCCATTTCGATGTCGCTATAACTGACGCCACTGTCGACGACAGTGAAGCTGGTGCGGGCCGTGGTGTCTCCCAGTCCCAGACGGCCGTTGTCATTGTTGCCGGCGCATTTCAGGACTCCGGTGGTAGTGATGCCGCAGGTTGCATGATTAAATGAAACCACTTTCGTATAGGTGGTGGTGCTGTCTGCCACGGTCGGAGAATAAACAGTCGCACTGACGGCTGCGGCTTCGCCCAGTTCGCCGTAGTTGTTGATGCCCCAGCACTTCATCTGTCCCGCGCTGGTGATGGCGCAGAAGTCATGAGATCTCCGGGTGTGGATGTAGCTGTAATTCGTGCTTGGATCAATCATAACCGGGGCTGGGCGACGTGCATCGGTTTGAGAGCCGTCGCCAAAAGGACCTTCCGTCGCTTTCATCGAGCCCCAGCAGTAAAGTTTGTTGGAGGATATTCCACAAGTTCCTGAATAGTGGTCGTCAATGGCATCAGCGCCAAAGACGGAAAGCGTGTCAAAGGTCCACTCGGACGCTTTGGTCATTTTCTCTGCATACTGATGGCGGGCATTACCACTTCCATAGCTGTAAGAACTTTGCGGGGAGCTGTCGCCCAGCAGATTTCCCCAGCACTTCAGAGCTCCGGTCAGAGTGATGCCGCAGGCACGGGCCGCAGAAATCTGAATTGCGGCATAGGTTGTTCCCGCATCCGAGGTGCCCGGGACGTACTGCATGTTGGAAGTTCCGTTACCTAGTTGTATCAGTGAATTGACGCCCCAGCATTGCAAAACATCATTGGATGTGATGGCGCAGGTGAAACCACGTGCTGTTGCGATGTTGCCATCGTCATTCACGGCAACAGTTTTATAAGTTTCTGAACCCGAGACGGCAACCGGAGTTGTCCTTGTTGTGACACCGTTGTCGCCAACCTGGCCATAGTTGTTGGTACCCCAGCACTTCAGGTTGTTGGTCAGAGTGATGCCGCAGGCATGTTTTGAGCCGATAGCCACGGACTTGTAGGATTCGGCGGCGTCAATGGCCGTCGGAACTCCACGGGCTGTTGCTGACCCATCACCCAGCTGATAGTTGACGTTGCTGCCCCAGCAGAACAGCTTGTCGTCACTACGAATGGCGCAGGTCGAACGGGAACCGGCATGGACAAATTTGTAAGAGTTGGCATTATCCACATCAGTCGGCGACGTGCGTCGGGTTGTATCGTTCAGGCCCAACTGGCCATAGTCGTTTTTACCCCAACACTTCAGCTTGTTGGCCGTAGTGATGGCGCAAGAATGATAGTCCCCGGAAGTGACTGACAGATAGGTCGTCGCGTTGTCCACGTGCAGTGGTGACCATTGAGTCCCCGTGGTGCCGCCGCCAGCCTGGCCTTCAGTGCTGTCGCCCCAGCAGAACAGGCGGTTGTCCAGAGTGACGGTGCAAGTATGGAATTCACCTGTTGAAATGCTTCTATAACCAGTGACACCCGCAATGGTGATGACAAACGGAGAAACCTTAAAGTCGTTCACCGAACCATCAATCTGGCGATACATGTTTGTACCCCAGCATCGAAGGGACGAATCTTCCATGATCGCGCACTGGTGGCCGCGGGCCATGGAAAGCTGGGAGGCTTTCAGATTCTTTTCATCATCCGCAATAAAATACTGAGTCTGATAGTTGTCGCCCATGGTCGCCAGTGGCGCGTTCGTGTGGGTGAAGTGCAGATTCAGTAATTTTTCGCCTTCCACCAGGCTGTTGTCAGGGAAGTTGACAGTGATTGTGGCGGTCGTGGAGCCCGCCGGGAAAGTGATGAAACCTGAACTCAGGTCATGGTGGTCCGGATTCACGGCATCGCCGGTGACCTTGTAGTACGCGGTCACATCGTAGCTTTTTGCGGGGGTCAGGCTGACGTTGATAGTCTGGGAGCCCGAACCTTCCTGAACGCGGTTCATTCTTGTGCTGGTGATATTCACTGCTGAAATGGAATCCTTGGTCCAGCTGACAGAAACCGCATCGGCCGCTGTCTGGAACAAGTTTGTGGCATCACCACCAAGCACACACAACGTCACCGGACCATTTGGCAAAGCCGAAATATTGTCGGTGATGTTGGTGGAAGTGTTGTAAGCCGCCGAGTATGTTGCAGCAGCACAAGTGCCGGAAGTGATGATCGCCTTTTTATATTGAGTCACACGGAACCCAGAGACAGTCACATTCAAAGTCGACGTTGTTGAAATGCCGACCGGATATCCTGTCAGCGTTGGAGTCGGAGGTGGATATGGCGTGCTGATTTCCCACGTACTGACCGCGTTACCGATGGTGACGGTGGCTGTGTTGGTTTGGGCATTGGCGGTAGGGGAGGTCATGCGCAACTGAATGACTTGACCGTTAGAAACTGCAACAGACCCACCCCAGTAGCTTCCCGTGGTGATATTGCGAATCTGCGCATCCGCCCCCGTGATGGTGGCAATGGCGGTTTGATTCAGGGAACTGATGGTTGTATTGGCTGTGGCGTAGCGGGTGTTCAAAGCCGCATTATGAATTTTTGCAAAACTTGGCGGGCTCGTCATGATAGGGCCTGGATTTCCCCAATATGCAACCCAGCCATCACGAATCGCGCTGCCATCACTGGTGAACTTGATCGTCATTTTTCCAGAGTTGGCAGTTTGTGTTGCTGGAATAGAAGTTCCGCTGACCTGATTCAACAACAGAGTTCCCGCTGTTGTTCCGTCATAGACGCTGACCTTGTCCCAGGCTGCTTCAGTATTGAAGGACGTGAAGGTCAGAGTGATAGGGGCGCCAGTGTTGATCTCGAACTGACAGTTTTCGTTGTTCTGATACATGCCGTTGGCGCCGCCGGAGTCATAAATGAATCCGGTTGTTGCCGTCGAGGCAGTTGCCGAACACAGCGAGTAGAAGTTTTGTACGTTGTAGCGGTCCCATTGATATTCTGTCGGGTGCCAGTTGGCCTGCCAGGTTCCATTGGTGTGTTTGCCCAGAATACAAAGTTTCAGTCTTTCCGTTGTAAAGACGCTAAGGTCCGCAGTGATATTCGATGAAATGGCTGTTTCAGATCCATATCCGGTTGCAACAGTACAGTCCGTGGTTGCGGATGTTCCAAGTTTGTATTTGTAAGATACGACATTGGTGCCGCCCACCGTGGCGTCCAGGGTGTTTGTGCTGTTATTGGAAGCTGGCACGTTGCTGGCAGTGGCGACTACAAACGGATAACCTTCCACAACCAGATTTTTTCTTCCGGCCAGGGAATTAGCCGAACCAATAGCTGGTAGCGTGGCGGTGGCATTGCTGCCCATGGCATCTTTGATGGAAGCGGCATTGGTTAATGTGGTTGATGAATAGTCCAGATCCGCAGCGCTGTGTTCATAGGCCACCGTATAACGGAAGATCAGCTCTGTGGAACCACTGCCGCTCAGATACGTGGCTGTCACGCCCGAACCGGAGGCCAGGCTCATGACCGGGTTTGCGCCTTGAACGGTGACTGGTTTGGTGAAGACCACTTGAATGTCGATGGTGTCGCCCGGCTTATAAGTTCCATCAGGATTTGTGGCTGTAACATGAGTCACGGTGGTTGGCAGCAGTGGAGTCGCCACCATCCAGTAATAGCTGGCATCGCCGGCGCGAACATGGGCCAGTCGGTATTGGTCGGTCGCATTTGGTGAAGTCATGCGGACTTCAACGGCATCTCCTGGATTCACAAGCACAGAGCTTGAGAAGTCGGAAGAGGTTGTTACATTGCGGATTTCCGAGTCATAACCTGAAACCGAGAACACAGTGGCTGTGCTAAGGCCATAGGCAGCCGCAACACGGCTGTAAACGGTATTCACCGTCGCATTTGTTACGTTGGTAAGGGTCATGGTGGGCGTCAGATTTGGGGCTCCTCCCCATACCAGAATCACACCAGCACCCACCACGGAGCCGTCACTCTTGAATTCAGCATAAAGAGTGCCGGAGGTCGAGTTGACAGCCGTGTTGGTGACGGTGCCAGCCACCGGGCCCAAAATCACTGCTCCAGCAGCTCCTGTTTCGCGCAGTCTCAGGAAATCATAGCTGATGTTGTTTTCAGTGTCGTAGCTAACAGAGGCAGAAATCGCCGCACCTGTATTGATCGAGAAATAGCAGTTGGCAATAGTTTCATTGTCGCTGTAATTGGCGGTCGGCCCGCCGGAGTCATACAGACGCCCTTTGGGAGCGGTGGAGGACTTGACCGCTCCGCACAGATTGAAGGATGGCAGGTTTTCCACATAGTGCCATTGCGCCTGGGTGACGGCGAAAGCCTTTTGCCAGTTTCCGGCGCTGTCTTTACCCAGCACGCAGATTTTCAGGAACGAATACTTCGGATGCGCACTGATGGTGTCCGTAATGTGGGTCGCCACCGGAATTTCACTTGAATAGCCCGTGTAAGTCGAGCAGTCCAGAGATCCGGACAGACCCAGTTTGTATTTATAAGAAACGACATCCAAACCCGACACAGTGATGTTAAGTGTGTCGCTGGAGTCCGCTCCCATCGGTGTGTTGCTCAGGATGGCTTTGGCCAGAGGACTTGAGTAAGCTTCGACCGCAATGTTTTTGGTTCCTGCCAGTGAGTTTGCGGTCCCCGGGGCCGGAAGTGTCAGGGTGGCGTTGTTGGACAGAGCATCCCTCATCGTGCCGCCGTTCAGTGCAAGGGCGGTGGTGCTGGTGTAATCCAGATCCGGATTCTCATCATTGGGTTGAATGACATAGCTAAATAGAATCTGGGCAGAGCCTGATCCGCTGGCGTAGGTGGCCACGCGGTCTGTCGTGCCGGTTTCAAGCGTTAGCTGCGGAGTCCCTGTGACCGTCACGTTTTCATCAAACGTCACACGAACCTGCACGGACTGACCCGGGCCATACACGCCATCAGCGGTGGTGGCATCCACAGTCAGAATGACAGGGCCTTGAGAATCCCTTGTCCAAGTCGCTTGGGATGTGGCCGTGGACCAGTTGCCTGCAGTGTCGCGACCAAAGACGCAGAGCTTGTAGGCCCCTTGCTCGGTCAGTGTATCGGTGATTTTTGTGGCTACGGCAATATCGCTTCCGGTGTAAGCGGCACTGTTCGTACAGACCTCAGTGCCACCCGGAGCAACAATAAAGTAACGATAGTGAGTGATATCCGTGCCGCCGACCGTGATGTTTAGTGTGCTGGTGGAGTTGGTTCCTGTCGGAGCCCCCGTGATTGTCGCAGCTCCCGGGGATTGGGTGTCTTTCGGATAAGTTGATGATCCTGTGGCATTGTTGCCGCTGACTCGGCTGTGAGAGGCGACCACTGTGAATGGAGTGCCAGAAGTATCGGCCAAAGAACTGAAGTCCAAAGAAGCTGTCCACGAACCTGTGGTGCAAGTTGCAGATCCAGTCACTCCGGCGTGACCAGTGACGGTCAGGTTGACCAAACGACCGTTTTCAGAGCAGGCGCCGGAAAGGTTCAATGCTGTCTGATTCAAAGAATTGATAAAGGTCCCGGCCACCGGGGAAGTCAGCGTGACCGTCGGTGAAACGGAATCATGAATGATGGAATCAAACGCGCAGTCAGATTCATTCCCGGCGACATCGCGGACTTTGAAATAAATCGTATTGGTATTGTTGGCTGTCGGCAGTGTCCAGGACTTACTGGCATTGTAGGTTTCCCAGGAGCCGCCATTCAGGCACAGAGCCGTGTTTGTGGCATACATCTGAACGCCGTCAGTGGTGGTGCTTGTAAGTGTGGCGCTGAGACTGGTGGCATAGGCATCATTATTGTTAATGACAAAGCTGTTCACTGTCGGAACCACCGTGTCCTTGGCAAAGACTTTCGTCACTGTCGGGGCCACCGCGCCGCTGGCACGCGAGTGATTCAGAGTGAACGTCAGATCCCCTTGGGCCGAAGTGCTCAGATCCAGAGTTTTAGTCCAGGCACCACTGGAACATGTTGCTGTTGTGGCCGACTGACCGGTCACAGAAATTTCAACCGGGCGGCCGTCCTCAGAACAGGCGCCGGAAATCACAAAGGCTGAAACATTGGCAAGATTCACAAAGCTGCCATCGGCCGGGGAGGCCAAAGAAAGTGACGGCACCGTGCTGTTGTGAGTGATGCTGTCATCGTAACAGACAGATGAATTGCCAGCGGCATCTCTGAATTTAACATAGACAGTGTTCAGGGCATCCGCCGTTGGCAGCGTCCATGATTTGCCAGTGACAAAAGATTCCCAAGTACCGCCCGTGGCGCAACCTGCGGTGTTGGTGACATACATCTCCGCCGCATCCGCACTTGTCAGTCCCAGGGAAACAGCCAGGTCATTCGTTGTTGCCGCACCGGAATTAATGCTCAGGGTTCCTGTTGGTGCCTGAGTGTCTTTATTGTAGGTCGGAGAATTTGCGGTGTTGGAGTTTCCTGCAACGTCATTCAAGGAAGCCGTCAGTTGGAATGTTCCCTGTGGAAGGGCGCTCAGATCCAGGATCGCGGAAAAGGCTGAGCCTGTACAGATTGTCGTTCCGGTGAATCCACCCGGACCAGAAAAGTTCACAGATCGGTTGTTTTCAGAACAGGTGCCACTGACCGTGAACGCGTTCACATTGTCGGAATTGATGATAGTGCCGGAAACAGGAAGTGTGAAAGCCAGAGTCGGAGCGACATTGTCATGAAGAATATCATCGCTGACACACGGGGATTCGTTACCCAGGCTGTCGCGGAATTTCGCATACACGGTGTTCGTGGCATTGCTGTTTGTCAGAGTCCACGGGGCAGCAGCATTGTAGGCAACCCAACTTCCTCCGGTACAGGCAGCCACCGAACTCAGATACATTTCTGCGGCATCAGTGACCGAGCTGTTCAGAGTTGCACTCAGCGAATTCGTTGCCGCATCGCCGTTATTCAGAGCCAAGGAGTTCACCGTAGGCCCCGTGACATCGCGGTTGACGGTGGATGTGGCTGTGCGCGTATTTGCGACCGCGTCCGTGTGAGTTGCTGATACCACAACCGAAGTGCCAGATAGCGAGTTAAGGTTCATTGACGTTGAATAGGTTCCGCCAGAGCAGGCGACTTCGGTGCTCACGGATCCTGCGGTCACGGTAACACTTCGGCCTGTTTCAGAGCAGGTGCCGCTGACCGTGTCAGCATTTTGATTCACCGAGGTGATGGTGGTCAGGGCATTCAGAGTGATCGTCGGAGGCACCACGTCTTTGGTGATCGCCAGACGGTATTCCTTCGGTGTGCCACCAGGGGCCGTGACAGTGGCGATCAAGTCGCCGCTGTACATGCTTGGCAAAGCGCTGAGATCCAGATTTTGTGTCCACTGACGGGCACTGCAGGTGAAAGTCAGCAAAGGCGTCGCGGCCGCAGAAAACTCGATTGAGGATCCCAGCAGGCAAGTGCCTTTGAAAGGGGCGGCCGTCACGTTGCCTTCATTGATGATAGACTGGGAAAGGCTTTCGATGGAAAACGCGCCAAAGTAGGTGACCGGATTGGAACACGAAGAGGAAGCGACGCTGCCGTCTTTGGAAAGAACGAAGACCTTGAATGTGTACTCGATGCCGTCCTCCGGTGTGAAGGTTGGCATGTGGGATGTTTCCGCAGGACCGACATTGGCCACGGGCAGAATCGGGGTGACGCAGGAGCCACCTCGGAAATAGAGAACCTGTTGTTCTTTGATGTCGGCTTTTTCCGGAAGGTTCCATTCCGCCTTCAGAATCCCTTGTTGCCCCAGGGTGTCGGCATTCCATTTCAGGGTGGTGGGGGTGGAGTCTTCAGCCGCGATTTGCAGTTCCAGCGAACACCCGACCACAGCCATCAGCAAAAAGGAAAGAAAAAGCCTTTTCGCCTGTTGGGTTAGATAGGTGGTGTGAAGAAACGTACAATTCATGAAAAGTTCTTCGGGTTTCCATGAATGAAACTAAATCCCCGGTTTGGGGGAAAGCGTTCATTAAACTCTTGGAAACACCAGCCTTTCCACTGGGCTCCTGCGGAAATAGGGCCTTTTCCGGGGGCAATTAAGATGTGGTAATGGCCGCGAAACTGCGCTTTTAATGTGAGAATACCTCTCAATTAGAGTCAAAACCACTAAGTCCTCAAAAAGCTTGATTTCCCACACCTTTCACCCTAAAACAGTGAGTCCGTATTTACGACTGTCTAAGGCAATGGTTAAGAGTCCTCCCTTTCGGGAAGAACGCCTTATCGGTGGAAGGTATCTATATGAAAATGCGCACTCACTCTGGCGCGAAGAAGCGTTTGAAAGTTCTTTCAAGCGGTAAAGTTAAGAAAAAAAGCACTCGCATGCGTCACTTGAACTCTCACATGAGCTCTAAGACGAAAAGACAACTAGGCAAAACATCATACGTTGAAGACGCGAACATGCTTCAAGTTCGTCGTTGCTTGGTATTCTAATTTTAATTTTAAAAATTGTCTTTCGGTGCCCGGCAAAGTCCGTGGCGTAATAGAGGTTCAAAATGGCTCGTGTAAAATCTGGTAAAACAAATCGTGCTCGTCACAAAAAAGTTCTTAAAAGAGCAAAAGGTTACTACTCTGCGGGTTCTCGCGCGTACATCCACGCGGTAGAGAAAAATGACCGTGGTATGGCTTTCGCTTACCGCGATCGCAAAGTTAACAAACGTAACTTCCGCACTTTGTGGAATCAACGTATCAATGCAGCAGCTCGTTTGAACGGGACTACATACTCTCGTTTGATCGGTGGCTTGATTAAAGCTGGCATCCAAGTTGACCGTAAAATCTTGGCTGACCTTGCTATCAACGACGCAGCAGCATTCTCTGCACTTTGCAAACACGCTTTGGCATAAGCCAAAGCTAAAAAGTACAGCAAAGCTCTGTTAAAGGAGCCTTAGCCCCATGGACGAGTCCAATAGTCAGTTTGAAAAAAGAAAGCGCGATCATATCAGGATTGCGCTGGATCCTAGGTCCCAGACCGATGGACAAAACGGATTGGACTCGATCACTTTGATTCATGAGGCTTTGCCTGATCTGAACTTTAAAGAGGTCGACATTTCGACCTCTTTCTTTTTTTCCGGGGAGTCCATCCCACTTTCATCTCCGATCTTTATCTCTTCAATGACTGCGGGCCACGAAAAAGGCCGGGAGATCAATGAAGCTTTGGCGCGTCTGAGTGACCGCCGTCAGATTCTGATGGGAGTTGGTTCTCAACGTCGTGAACTGGAAGATTCCAATGCTGCCGAAGAATGGGCACGTGTTCGCAAACAAGCTCCGAAGGCCCGTTTGCTTGGCAATATTGGAATCGCTCAGCTCATCAAGTCGCCGATTGATAAAATCCGCCGACTGATTGATTCCACGGAAGCCGTGGCTTTGTTCGTTCACTTAAATCCCTTGCAAGAGGCTTTGCAGCCCGAAGGCACGACAGATTTCAAAAACGGCCTGGCCGCAATTGAAAATCTGGTCAAGCTGGCCGGGGTGCCGGTGATTGTGAAGGAAACCGGCTGTGGGTTTTCTGTCGACACCCTGAAACGTCTTTCCAGCACCGGCATTTACGGTGTGGATGTCAGCGGCAAGGGTGGGACGCACTGGGGTCGTGTGGAAGGCTATCGTTCGGAAGAATCCGACCTGCTTTATCACGTGGCCCAAACTTTCGCCAATTGGGGCATCAGCACGAAGCAAAGCATGCTGAATGCCATTGAAGCCCGGGTAGAGTATCAGCTCTGGGCATCGGGCGGCGTGAGAAATGGATTGGAAATTGGTAAACTTATGGCGTTGGGAGCTTCAAAGGTGGGGGTTGCAAAACCTTTCCTCGAAGCGGCTCTTCAGGGCGATGAGGCTCTTGAGAAACTGCTGACCCAGTTGGAAACAGAGTTGAAAGTAACTATGTTCTGCACAGGCAGCCGCAATCTGAAAGACCTCCAAAGCAAGAAGGTGATTCAATGACAAAACAACTTCAGGATATCTTTAAAGGTTTCTCCAAACTGTCTCGTGAAGAACGTCTGAAAGCACTTAAAGAAGTCGGTGCATTGAACGAAGCCGAAGCGGACTATCTTGCCAAGGGTGGGTTGAAAGACACTTCTTTGGGTGAAAAGTTTATTGAAAACGTGATTGGTTACTTCCAGCTTCCACTGGGAGTTGTCACCAATATGCGCGTGGACGGGAAAGACTTTGTTGTTCCCATGGCGGTGGAAGAAACTTCCATCGTGGCTGCGTGCTCTAAAACGGCCAAATGGATCCGTGAATCCGGCTCAATCACAACAGAAGTTGTGGGGAACGAAATCATCGGTCAGATCCAACTGGCAAAAATCCGCAGCTTTGCTGAATTTGAAAAGCAGATCCTGGCTCAGAAAAACTATCTGATTGAAGCCGCCAACCGCGAAGTGGCCTTCGGCCTGGTTCGTCGTGGTGGTGGGGTTCGTGACTTGCAAGTGCGCCGCGTGCCTCGCGGTGACGGCAGTGATATGGCCGTGATCCACATTCTGATGGACCCTTGCGACGCCATGGGGGCCAACATCATCAATCAGGTGTGTGAATATCTGAAAGAACCGATTGAACAGTTCACCGGTGAAAGAGTCACCATGTGCATTCTGTCCAATCTGGTGGATTCCAAAGTCACTCGCGCAGTTGTGCGCATTGATGACATCGAGCCGGAACTGGCTGAAAAAATTGAAGAAGCTTCCTTGTTCGCGCAAATGGACCCGTACCGTGCGGCCACCAACAACAAAGGTGTGCTCAATGGTATTGATCCGATTCTGATTGCGACGGGTAATGACTGGCGCGCGGTGGAAGCGGGCATTCATGCTTACGCTTGCCGTGATGGGCAGTACCGTTCGATCACTCGCTGGTACCGTGAAGGCAAAAGCCTGGTGGGCGTGTTTGAAGCGCCTCTGGTTGTGGGCACCGTGGGTGGGGTGACGACTTTGCATCCAACCGCGATGCTTTCCATGAAAATGCTGGACACCAAATCCGCCAATGAACTGTCGCGTATTATTGCAGCGGTGGGCTTGGTGCAGAACCTGGGTGCTTTGAAGGCCTTGACCACGGTGGGCATCATCGAAGGTCACATGAAGCTTCACACCAAAAACCTGGCTTTGGGTGCGGGGGCCGAGGAAAAAGAGATTCCTTTGGTTCAGAAGAAACTGGAAGAGATTCTGGCGATTCGCAAGCGTATATCCCTGAGCAACGCCATCGACGTTCTGAAAGAACTTCGTGCGGCTCAGAAAGCTCCAGCGTCCACGACTCAACATCATTCCTAGGAGCAGACCTTGTCTCTGGTCTTCTCCGTTCCCGGAAAAACATTTATTGCAGGTGAATACCTGGCTCTGGCGGAAGGACCGACACTGTTCTTCCTTTCGCAGCCGTGCTTTGAAACGGAAATCTCCCGCGGCAAGGGCGATGTTCTCGGCATTCACCCGGAAAGCCCGGCCGGGGTTTTCATGAGCAAACACCGGGGTTATTTCAGAAACTTTGATATCGCTTTCCGCGATGCTTATTCCGGCAAAGGCGGCTTTGGCGCTTCGACGGCGCAGTTCCTTTCAGTCTATGCAATGTGGCTTTATAAAGAGGCCCATCAAATGGACATGGAAAAGTATCTCGATTTCAAGCACATGCTTGAAGTGTATTACCATGTTGCCTGGAACGGGCAGGGGCAGCGCCCAAGTGGTGCGGACCTGGTGGCACAACTTAAAGGATCCATGACCTTCTTTGAAAAACGCCGGGGGATGATCTCTGTGTCCAACTGGCCGTTTGATGATCTGGAATTGTTGCTGGTTCATACCGGCAACAAGCTTGCGACCCACGAACACCTGCGCACTTTGCCGGTGTTCCCGACGGCAGGCCTTGAAAGTGCCATGCTGACGATCCGTGATGCTTTCGACAAAATCGACAGCGCTCGTTTTGTTGAAGGGGTCAAAGCCTACGCCCAGGAACTGTTAAAATTGAATTTCACCTGTGAACCAACGCTGAAACTTTTGGCGGACATCAATCAAATCCCGGGGGTTAAAGCCGCCAAAGGTTGTGGCGCCTTGGGGGTTGATGTGATGGCAATTGTCACCGCCAAAGGTCAAACCGCAGGTGTTAAAGCCTACTGTGAAAGCAAGGGCCTGTCCGTGCTTTCTTCCTCTGATAAAATCTCGTCCGGACTTCAGGTCCGAGGTAGCCTATGAAACAAGTGACTGTATCTGCTCCATCCAATATCGCTCTTATCAAGTATATGGGTAAGATCGAGGGCACGGGCAATAAACCGACCAACGGTTCTTTGTCCTATACTTTGGAAAACCTGCGCACCTATGTTCGATTGACCGAAATCGAAGCGTCCGAAGACCAGTGGAAACCCTTGGTTCGTGAAGACCTTCAAAAAATCGAATTGTCTGAAAAAGGCCAGCAGCGCTTCATCAAGCACCTGCAAAACTTGAAAGACAAGTGGGGCGTAAAACAAAACTTCCTGATTGAATCCGCAAACAACTTCCCATCAGACTGCGGTTTGGCTAGCTCGGCATCAAGCTTTGCGGCTTTGACTTTGGCAGCGGCGGAAATGTTTCAGCAGATCAACCCGCAGCCGTGGGGCGCGGATAAAAAATATCTTTCCGAGCTTTCCCGCCAGGGTTCGGGTTCTTCCTGCCGTTCGTTGTTCACACCGTGGGCTCTGTGGCAGCACGAATACGCTGAGCCAATGGGGTTTGAAGTCAAAAACCTGCACCACATGGTGGTGATTGTCGAAGACTCTAAAAAAGAGGTTTCCAGTTCTGAAGCGCATAAGCTTGTGACCACAAGCCCGCGCTTCACGGGGCGTCCCGAGCGTGCAGAACTGCGCCTGAAGGACCTCAGCATGGCCCTGCAGTTTAACGACTGGCATATCGCACGCCAGATTGTCTGGGATGAGTTCATCGACATGCACCGTCTGTTTGAAACCAGCACGCCGTCTTTCACTTACATGAATGACGGATCCAAAAAGGTTCTGGAGGATTGCCAGGCCTTTTGGAACAAATGGCAAGATGGCCCTTTGGTGACCATGGATGCCGGGGCCAACGTGCATTTGTTGTTCCGCCACGATCAAAAGAAGCAGTTCGCACAATATCGTGAGCATTTTGAAAAGGACTTCAAGGTCATGGCCTTTGAAGGTGTGAAAGACAATGTCCATTGATTTCACCTGCAAAGCCTTTGGTAAATGCATCATAGCTGGTGAGCACGCGGTTTTGCGTGGTGTGCCGGCGGTGGTGTTCCCCATCCAGTCCCGCAATCTGGATTTAAGTTATTCCCGCGGCGAGCAACCGTTGGAGCTTCGTCTGGTGGGTGATCACGGCAAAGAATTGCAATTACTGGTGTGGGGCGTGCTTGAAAAGGCTTGCGAGCTTAAAGGCATCAAACGCACAGATTTAAAAGGCACCCTGTTGCTTGAATCCTCCATTCCAGTGGGGGCGGGCATGGGCGCTTCGGCCGCTCTTTGTGTGGCCCTGACTCGCTGGTTGGGGTATCTGGGGTACGTTGTTGAAGAGGACTATTATGAGTTCGCGCGCAACCTGGAAAACCTTTTCCATGGTGAATCCAGTGGTGTTGATATTGCCGTTGCCTTAAGTGGTGAAGGCTTGCGCTTTGTCCGTAACGGCGAAAAGAAACCTTTGACCCCGGCATGGAAACCGCACTGGTATATCTCTTATTCCGGCAAACGCGGTGTCACCGTGGATGCTGTGAACAAAGTGAAAGACCTGCTTCTGAAAAACCCAACGGTGGGCGAACAAATCGACCAGCAGATGGCTGAAGCCGTGGGGATCTTGGAAACAGCCCTGAAGATGGATGAAAAAACAGGCCTGCCAGTTTTGGCAAAAGCCCTGACTTTGGCGGGTGATTGTTTTGAAAAGTGGGACCTGAACGAAGGCGAACCCGCAAAGCACATCGCCTGGCTCAAAGAACAAGGCGCCCTGGCCGTAAAACCAACCGGCTCTGGCGGTGGCGGCTATGTCCTGTCCTTGTGGACCTCACTGCCTCCAGCAGAAATCCAATCTCAACTAATCCCCTGCTAAAAGGTGCCTGGTTGAAGGCGGCGAGCATGAAGAAAGAGTCAGGCATTTCGCAAGCATTGTCAGCGGTATCGCAGTTGCAAAAGGACGTTCAAAGTCAGGCGGATGCCAGTAGAGCCGTCATTTTGCAAAGATTCTTTAAAACCGGAAAAGGCGAGTATGCCGAGGGTGATGTCTTTCTTGGCCTGACCGTTCCGCAAAGCCGTAAGATCGCGAAAAAATATGCTTCAGCTCTTAATTTGAAAGAGATTGATACACTGATGAAATCCCCAAATCACGAAGAGCGTCTAATAGCTCTGCTGATTTTGGTGTCTCAGTTTCAAGAGGCCTCTGAAAAAGAACAAACCCGTATCTTTAAGCTTTATATCAAGAATTCAAAGTACGTGAACAACTGGGACCTGGTGGACACTTCCGCTCCGGCCATCGTCGGTGGCTATCTGCTAAATCGAGATCGTTCGGTTCTGAAGAAACTCGCGACATCCAAGAACCTGTGGCAGCGCCGGATTGCCATGTTGGCGACGTTTCATTTTATCTATAATGGCGAATCCGCTGACACACTTAAGATCGCAAAGCTTCTGTTGAAGGACGAGCACGACCTGATTCACAAGGCGGTGGGCTGGATGCTGCGAGAAATGGGTAAAAAGGTCAGCGAAGAAAAACTGCTGAAGTTTCTGGATCAACATGCGGCCAAGATGCCCAGAACGATGCTGCGCTATTCTTTGGAAAAACTGCCGGCAGAAAAGCGCAAACACTACATGAGCAAATAAAACAGGCGCAGATCATACCTGCGCCATGATCGAATCAATCAGCGATGCTGACAAGAATAGCTGTACAGCGCGATGCTGCCAGCCACGGTGGCATTTAAGGATTCCACGCTTTGAGTGGCCACAGACAGACGCTGCAGGTTCTTAATCCCACTAAAGCCGGGGCCTTCTTCGCCCAAGGCAATACGCACATTTTTTGGCCATTTGAAGTTCGCGACACTTTCGCCCTTCATGTCCAAAGCATAGATCTGATCGTTGTTGGAAACAAAGTCAGCGAACTTGCCGATTTTAAACAAAGGCAGTTTCAGCAAAGCCCCCGCAGAAGCCTTGATCGCTTTCGGGTGGTACGGAGAGCAGCTTTCTTCTGTCAGAATCATTTTGCTTGCCCCAAAAGCCAAAGACGAGCGCGCCAAAGCTCCCAAATTGGAAGGATCACCCAAGGGGGAAATCACTTCCAGACCTTCCGCTTTTGCAGTTGTAAGCGGAGCGATCTCTTTCGGTTCCAGAACCAAAAGATTGTAGTGTGTGCCCACAACGTCAATTTCGTTAAACAGTGCTTTGGGCAGTTTGAAAACCGGGATGCGCTGGCCTTTTAATTTAGGTGCGGTCAGCGTCACGGATTTCAGATCCTCGTGCACGATTTCGCCCTTGATCCGGAAGTTCGGGTTTTCCAAAAACTCTTCGATCAGCTTTTCGCCCATCAGAATAAATTCAGAATGTTTTTTAATTCCGCGCGCAGAGCTTAGATCGCTCCAGCGGCGGAAATGGTCGTTGGTTTTAGAGCTGATTTCAATCACGGCTGATCCTACTCGCGGCGGTAAAGTTTCAGGTCGAAGTACTTCTGCGGACCTTTGATAATACGAATCTTGGTGCCGTCCAGGTCTCTAAAGACAATCACGTCATAGAAGTGGGTCAGATCCATGGCGATCTTGCCATAGAACATCGGACCACTGGCTTCCAGCCAGCCTGTGGCTTTATGAGTGAACAGGGCATTGGACTTAATTCGTAAAGTGGAAAGGGCATCGCCTTCACGCATTTCCAGATTCACAAACCAGATGGAGTTGTGATCGTAAGCCACCCAGTCGCCCTGAAGTTGTTCGCAAGTGACCGGAGTCAGTGAAACAACCGTTGGCCATGGAATGACGGGGTCACCACCCGGGCCGCGGGCATGGGCTGAAATACTGAAAACAGCGAGAAGAACTAACAGGAGTGTTTTCATAAAGTGGCTTCCTCCGATTGTCTGAAATGCACAGATGATTGCGGATTAAAGTAATAACCTTTGCGGTCGCGCAGGATGTACCTTGGACTTTCCATGTCAGGCTCAAGCAGCGCGCGCAGTCGTTTGATCGAAACGTAAATCAGATTGTCATGCAGTTCAGGGTCGTAAGCCTGCTGCCAAATGATCTCGATCAAATCTTCCTTGGAATAACGGGTGCCGGCCTTTTTAATGAACAACAAAGCCAGGTCAAAGAGAATGTGCTGATTGCGGAAGTCGATCAGACCCTTGTTGCGCTCTTGAACACTGCGCGCGGCCTCGTCGATCTGGAAGTCAAACTGAGGCGCATTCTTAACAATGTCCTCCGGGCACATTTGGCGGATGAACTTATAAACGCGCGGCAGACGGGTTTTGTCAGTTCCACGCAATGCCAGCTCTGCGTAAATGCGATAAGCTTCTTTGTTACCGAGCTCGCGGTTCACATGGGCCATTTGCGCCAGAATACGGGAAATCAGCAGATGAAAGCCGTGCAGTTTGGCTTGTTCATAGCAGTCCCACAAAAGATCATTCGCCGCTTCCAGTTTCCCGGTTTGGGTGAAGATGTGGGTGCGGAGCAGGCGGGAGGTCAACTGCATTTCGGCGTTGTCCATTTCAGCCAAAATGGTGTCGAGCTTGTTTAGTTGCAACAGGCTTTGCGCAAACTGGGCCGGTTCAAAAGCGCGAGTCATCGCGTTGGTGAACAGGGCGCGCACCAGAGTGTCCAAGTCACCAGTTTGAGTGGCTTTGGCGATAGCAGAATTGATGTAGTCTTCGGATTCCTGCAATTTGCCGTTCGCCAAAAGCCAGGAACCGATCAGGTTTTCAGCCATGGCCTGCAGGCGCTCATCGCTTGTGTTGCGACTTAAAGTGAGAGTCTGATCGATCACGGACTGGGCTTCAGAAAGTTCTTCCAGCTCATGACAGCATTGGAAGTACAGACGGGCAGATTCGATCCAGTCCTGGGAAAGTCCTTGGGCTGAAGCCTCCACCATGGCTTCTTCACTCAATAAACGGGCCTCGTGCAGCGCCCCTTTACGGTGCTGCAAACGTGCCAGTTGCAATGAAGTGTTCTGGGTGGAGTTTGACATCAGTATTTAGCCCAGCGTCTTTTTTCTTCGTTGGAAAGCTCGTCCATCAACAGCTCTTCGCCTTCATCTTCTTCCGGCAAAGGCATGTTTTTGATTTTTTCATAAACGACCAGACGGCGTTCATGCGGAGTTTGCGGCAGGGAATACGCCACGTCCTGAACCAGTTTGTAGTACTCGCTCCAGTCCTTTTTGGCGGCTTCAATTTCAGGTCCCACGCCGGGGCCTTTCATGAAGTAAACGCGGCCGCCGACTTCAAGGCAGCTCATCACGTTCCCCAGAGTGTTGCCGATATCTTCCACCGCGCGGGTGATGGCGCCGCGAACAGGGTACACGCAATGTTTGTTGATATTGCGGCCCAGAATGTCGAGTTTTGGCAGGTTCATTTCGCTGCGGACATGCTTGAGGAATTCCACACGGCGCTGAACGCCTTCGCCCAACAGGATCTGTTGATCCGGGTACATGATTTTAAGGGGAATCCCCGGGAAGCCGGGGCCCGTGCCCACGTCCAGCAGTGGGAACTGCAGGTTTGTATATTTTGTGATAATGATGCTGTCGATGAAGTGCTTGATGGCCACGTCACGCAATTTCAGAAGTCTTGTGAAGTTCTCTTTTTCCTGATTCAGCATCAAAAGGCGGTAAAAGTGCGCCAGTTGCTGTCTTTGGCTGTGGCTGACCAGATCAAATCCGTGATTGCGGAAGACATCAGCAAGGCGGTCATTGGCCTCATGGATGTCATAGATCGTCTCTGGTTTCTTATGGCGGCCCATGTTGGAGGTCGCAGGAGGTGCGCCAGCGCCTTTGGACCCATGACGGGCTTCTTGGCGGGCTTTATACGGACTGTAGTTGGTCTTGTTCTTATGGGCCATAGCAGTCGGGGGAACATAGGTCTAAAGCCCTTAAACCTCAAGTCTTTTCTGCGCCGTGTGTAAAAGCTAAATGCTTGAAAATACGGGCCTCCGGGGGGATATTGAGAACCTATGTCGACGACCAAACTTGATTCCATCAAAGATAACGCCCTGGCGGCCTTTAAAGCGGCCCCCAGCTCCAAAGACCTCTATGATCTGAAAGTTCAGTACCTGGGTAAAAGCGGGTCCCTGACTGAAATCATGAAAGAAATGGCTTCTTTGCCAAAAGAGGAAAAGCCTCTGTTTGGTAAAAAAGTAAATGAAGTGAAGCAGCTTCTGGAAGCCGCATACACCGAAGCAGAAGACGCTCTGAAAAAGAAAGAGATCTCTGCCAAAATGGCGGCCGAGGAAATCGACATGACCTTGCCGGCGTTCTCCCAGCCAAAGGGGACCGCGCACCCGGTGAATATCGTGGTGGAAGAAATCTTCACCGTGATGTCCCGCTTGGGTTACAGCATCCGCACGGGTCCGATGATCGAGAAGGATTATTATAACTTTGAAGCCCTGAACATTCCGGCGGATCACCCGGCGCGTGACATGGCCGACACCTTCTTCGTCGACAAAACCCACGTTTTGAGAACTCACACTTCACCGATTCAAATCCATTCTTTGGAAAATGAAGAGCTTCCTCTGCGTGTGATCGGGACGGGTCCGGTGTTCCGTTGCGACAGCGATATTTCTCACTTGCCGAACTTCCATCAGATTGAAGCTTTGTGCGTGGATGAGAAAATCTCGATGGCGGACCTGAAAGGGACCATCAGCTTCTTCGTGCGTGAGTTCTTCGGTCCGGGTCTGAAAACCCGTTTCCGTCCAAGCTATTTTCCGTTTACCGAGCCATCTGCGGAAGTGGATTGCTCTTGCCCGATCTGTAAAGGCAAAGGCTGTTCTTTGTGCAAACAAAGCGGCTGGATTGAAATCGGCGGTTGCGGTCTGGTGAACCCGAAAGTGTTCCAGGCGGCAAAAATTGAATATCCTAAGTGGCAGGGCTTTGCCTTCGGCTTTGGTGTTGAGCGTATGGCCATCATCAAGTACGGCATCGAAGACATCCGTTTGTTCCCTGAAAACGACGTAAGATTCTTAAGGCAGTTTGTAAAATGAAGATCAGTTTAAAATGGCTCCATGATTATGTTGATGTGACCGAATTCTTCCAAAAGCCGGAAGTGCTGGCGGAAGCTTTGACCCGTGGCGGTTTGGAGGTTGAAGAAATCACCAATCGCGCAAAAGACTTCAATCACGTGGTGATTGGTCACATCCTTGAAAAAGACAAACACCCGAATGCGGATAAGCTTTCCCTGTGCCGTGTTTCCACGGGCGAGGGTGTGGTTCATCAAATCGTGTGTGGCGCACAAAACCACAAAGCGGGGGACCGTGTGATCGTGGCTTTGCCGGGGGCAGTACTGCCGGGCAATTTTGCGATTAAAAAATCAGCGGTTCGTGGTGTGGATTCTGCCGGCATGCTGTGCTCTTTGAAAGAGCTGGGCCTGGCGACGGAATCGGAAGGCATCGCGATTTTGCCAGCGGATGCTCCGGTGGGTAAAGCTTATGCGGAATACGGCGGTTATGACGACGTGACTTTCGAACTGAAAGTGACGGCGAACCGTGCAGACTGTCTGTCGCACTTCGGTTTGGCGCGTGAGGTTTCCACTTTGTTCGGTAAAGAACTGAAAGTGCCTTCCTCTGAAATCAAAACCAACGGCAAATCCACCAAGTCTGAAATTGCTTTGGACGTCAAAGCCTTCGATCTGTGCCCTCGTTATGCGGGTCGTTTCTTGAAGGGTGTGAAAGTGGGACCAAGTCCTGCTTGGTTGAAAGCGCGTCTTGAAAGCGTAGGCATGAATTCCATCAACAACATCGTGGACGTGACAAACTACGTGATGTTGGAGCTGGGTCAGCCATTGCACGCCTTTGATGCGGCCTTCATCAACGGTAAAAAAATCATCGTGGACCGTGCCGTTGCTGGTGAAAAATTCATCACACTGGACGGAACTGAAATCGCTCTGAACGGCGCTGAACTGACCATTCGTGATGTGAATCATCCGGTGTGTCTGGCGGGTGTTGTGGGTGGCAAAAACTCGGGCGTTTCTGATTCCACGACCGAAGTGTTCCTGGAAGCGGCTTACTTCCTGCCGATGAGTGCGCGTAAAACTTCACGATCTCACGGTATCGACACGGATTCTTCTTACCGCTTTGCCCGTGGTGTGGATCCGGATGGAACTTTGCGCGGCTTGAACCGTGCAGCCGCTTTGATTTTGGAAGTGGCGGGTGGCGAAGCTTATGCAGATCATCATGACTTCTATCCAAATCCGGTGAAAAAAGCGCCGGTGGATATCACCATCAAAACGGT
Source organism: Bdellovibrio sp. BIS2 (assembly GCF_055398295.1). Classification (NCBI taxonomy): domain Bacteria; kingdom Pseudomonadati; phylum Bdellovibrionota; class Bdellovibrionia; order Bdellovibrionales; family Pseudobdellovibrionaceae; genus Bdellovibrio; species Bdellovibrio sp. BIS2. The sequence goes on from NZ_AP035879.1 coordinate 1,577,639, forward strand.
TTCTGATCGTTTGGGTTATGAGGCTGAAGAACACAAGTTCGTCGACTTCATGAAACGTCTGGGTTGTGAAATCAACAAAAACGGCGAAACTTTCACGATTCTGCCGCCGACCTTCCGTTTCGATATCGAACAGGACATGGACCTGGTGGAAGAATACGCTCGCCTGAACGGGTATGAGCATATTCCAGAGGCGTTGCCGGCTTTGGCGGCAGCTCCAAGCTTCCAGGATAAGACTTTCATGTTGAACCGTACCACCAGCGAACTGTTGCGTGGTGAGGGCTTCCAGCAAGCGGTGAACTTTGCCTTTGTTGGTTCCAAAGCTCAAAAAGCATTCTTGGGTTCTTTGGAGGCTTTGAAAGCGACGGGTCTGGCAGCCACTGAAAAGGAAATCCGCATCCTGAATCCTCTGAATGAGGAAATGGATGTGATGAGAAGTTCCCTGAGCTTTGGTCTGTTCAGAAACCTGAACCATAACTTCCACGCTGGCAACATGCAGGGTCGACTGTTTGAGATCGGCAGCACGTTCTTTGTTAAGGATGACGGCAGTTTTGCGGAAGGCAGCCGTGCCGGGATGGCTATCTGGGGTCGCGCAAGCAACCTTTGGAACAAATCCCTGGATTATCCGGTTGTTTACGAACTTAAAGCGGCAGTTGAAGTTCTTTTGAAGTCTTTGAATATCTCTTCTTACACGTGGGTGACTCCTGCGAATAAGTCCGAAGTTCCAGAGTTCTTGCATCAAGGGCAGTTCGCGCAGCTTTTGGTGGAAGGTAAGAAAGTGGGCTTCATCGGGACACTTCATCCGCTTCTGCTTGAGGACAATAAGATCCGTGTTCCTGCGGCTTTGGCTGAATTGGATCTGGATCAGCTTTATAAAGGCCAGCCTCGTCCATATCGTATCCAAAGCGTGTCCAAGTTCCCGATTGTGGAGCGTGACTTCGCCTTTGTGATGCCAAAAACCCTGAAAGTCGGCGATGTCCTGAAAGACATTCGGAAGGCTGGAGCTGGTTTGCTTCTGAATGTGGACGTCTTTGACCTGTATGAAGGCGAAAAGATGGAAGCGGGCAAGAAGTCCGTGGCGATTCGTATTTGGCTGCAGGATAAAAATGCCACACTGCAAGAAACCCAGATTAACGAGACAACAACCAAGATTCTAGAGAGTTTGAAGAAGAATTTTGATCTTTCTGTGAGATAAATTCTTGATTGTTTTCAGTTAGTTGTTAGGCTTTATGTATCGGCTTCAGCCGGAAGTGCTGCAGCCCCGGCAGGGGCGAAAGCTGGATCAGCTTATGTAGCACTTGAAGAATTTTAATGGAGTGAATGACTATTATGGCAGGCCAGAACTTAGGTAAATCAACTGTGACTAAGGCCGATATCGTCGAGAACGTATATCAGAAGATCGGTTTCTCCAAGAAAGAGGCTTCTGAATTGGTGGAACTTGTTTTCGACACCTTGAAGACTGTTCTTCAAGATGGTGAAAAAGTTAAGATTTCTGGTTTCGGTAATTTCGTTGTTCGTGGCAAGAACGAGCGTATTGGTCGCAACCCGCAAACAGGGGAGCAGATCAAGATCTCTGCACGCCGTGTTCTTACTTTCCGTCCGTCTCAGGTTTTGAAGGCGATGTTGAACGGTGAAGAGTACGCTCACTTAAAAGATGAGGACGATGATGATGACTACGACGACAATGAGTAATCCGTCCCTGGAGGCTGACAGCTCCGAGCTGTCGCTAGGGGATCATCATATTGATTTTGTCGAAGAGACCGAAAAAGCCACTTCCGTTCCTGTGACGGTGGCGACTCCAATTTCCATCCCAGCGATGCTGTGTGATGAGAAGCTTCTGGAAGAAATCAATGCCATTCCGGACAAAATGGGTTTCAAGATCGGCGACGTGGCCGAAATCCTGGGCATCAAACAATATGTTCTTCGTTACTGGGAAACAGAGTTTGAAGTTCTTCGTCCTAAAAAAGCTTCCAATAATCAGCGCATGTACACTCGTAAAGACGTGGAAAATGCTTTGTTGATCAGAAAGCTTTTGCACCGTGACCGCTTCTCTATCGAGGGTGCACGCAATGCGATGAAAGAGCTGAAAGCTCACGTGAAGAAAGAAAAAGACATGACTCAAGTGTACCACAAACTTGAGGGCATCAACGAAGCGGTGGAGGATCTGATCCTCGACATCCGCAGAGTCCGTCAGATTTTCAAATAGTTTTAAAAAAAGGCCTCTTACGAGGCCTTTTTTGTTTTAGACGGTTCCTGTTTGTTATGCGTGGAAGGTCCCAAAAGCTGCTTGCCGTAAAGTTAAATGGCTTTGTACGATATTGGGGTCGTCTGCGCGTGGCTCAGCTTGGTAGAGCACTTGCTTGGGGTGCAAGAGGTCGCTGGTTCAAATCCAGTCGCGCAGACCACTTTTGAGTTGCCATTTTCAGCTTACATCGCATCGAAATCTTCAGCGCCTCAAAACATAAAACCGCCCAGTGGGTGGTGTGATCAAAAACGCCTTTGGAGTTCGTCATGGTTATTTGTTGCTGCCATTTTTCGGGGAGGAATTCCCTGAGCCGCCGGCCGAACCGCCGCCGCGGGCAGAGCCTTGTGAGGCCGCTAAAAGGATCAGTAAAAGAACGCTGATAAATTGCTTCATGAGGGCTCCTGAAGAGTGTCGATAACATTGAACATAAAAATGGGCAAAGATCCTCGGGACGAAGGATCTTCCAGCAGGCGCATTTTATCCTTAAAGGCCTGCACGTCGATATCGAGCCACTTGCGATAGGTGGCTTCGTTGATGGATTCAAAAAACAAATTCATATAGTTCGCGTAATTTTCATCCGTCCGCGCGGGTTTGGAATACTTTTCTGTCAGGCGCAGGCCCACAGCCTTGATTGCTTCGGCGGAAAATGTCGAACGATTGCTGCCCAAGGCATACCGTCCATTTTCAAGCTGGCGCAGCACGTTCATCTGCAACATTTTCTGCAGAATATCCAGGCCGTACTCACCAAAGCGGCTTCGGACAAACTTAAGGTCAAAAGGCCTGGTGTCAGCAAGTACATAGAGTTCTGAAAAGCAGGGATCCTTGATCAGTTCCTGTTCGATGCTGACGTTGTATTTGTACAGCGGGGAGGATTTTAGCTGGGGATCGGTGCGCTTCATTTTTTCTTGAATCAGAACCGGGGCCGAATTCAGCATTTGCCCCAGATCGGTGGTTCCCATCAGGCAGGAGTACAGCTTGTACAAAGTTTGATAAGTGGGGTTGTGTTCTTTCAAAACCAGTCGTCGCAGGGTCTTTGTATGAATACGGGTCTTTGCCGACAGTTGCTGCAGGCCCTTGCGGGGGTCTTTGTGACGTTGCAAAAACCGGCCAATGTCCTGGCTGACTTGATCCTGAATCGATGCGGTGGATTCCTGCATTGACGACCTCGCTTGTTTCCCGATGACGTATTGGTGCCGACGGTATTTGGCAAGTTTCAAAAGTGAAACCCGAGGCTCGGTTGAAGAGCCTCGGGTGAAAAATGCAGCCTAGTGGCAGGAAGGAACAGTCAAAGCCTTGTTGAACAAGAATTTGTAAGTGTCATTGCGAGAGCTCATTTTTTTGGAAACTTTCACATTCACAGTCAGTGGGTAAGTGCCAGAGACAACTTTGTCTGTGCAAACTTCACGGTTTTTGCCGATGTATTTGCAGTCAGAAACTGTGCGAGTGTAGTTGATTGGAGTGTAAAGGTATTTGTAGCCCGTGATGACTTCTTTGGAGCGATTTTTACCGATGAAGATAGTTTCTTTTTGAGCAACGGCCTTTTTGGTTCTTAGCATGTTTCCGTCAACGCAAACGAAAGTGTAGTCCACAGCGTGACCCATGAAAACAACCGGTGCGTCGATTTTCAGGTTGGTGTCGGCCATTAGAACTTCCCAGGAAGTATCAGCTGTGTGAGCGGATGCCACGGAAGCAGAAATCAACAAAGCGATCATTGCGAATACATTTTTCATAAATTCTCCTTTTGGTTTGTTTGATGAATCCTGATTCCACCAGATTCCGCGACGATTCAATCAGAATTGCGGGCGGGATTGAAGTTTCCCGGACAAGTTTCTTTGTGTCCGGATTTGGCCTGGACAACCCGGTGTTTGTCCTTGGGCTGTATATTTTTTCCATTTGTCAGCCAGCAAATTTGTTTGAAGGGGCATCTGATTCTTATCACTTCCTTCGCCAAATTTGGGGTTGAGCTACGCGAGGATCCAATGACTTTGTTATCCTAGAAGGGAACTTTTGCAACAAGGAGGCTAGCATGTCTGGTCATCATAAAAACAAAGGTTTTAGTCAAACAAGCAAGCGCTTTGATGGGGCTTTGAAGGCTCAACACCAGCGCAGTCGCAGCAAACAGATGGACCACTCTGCCGATCACCGCGAGGAAGAATCCGAAAGCCGTGAGTCTCAGAACGTGTCTACATCCAAAAAGAATCCACGAGCTTAAGGGGGCTTTATGAAAATGAATCCTTTGCAGGACAGCGATACGGCGAAGTGTATCAATTTTTGTTTTACAACCTACAGGGTCTGTCTGGAGACGCTCAATCACGTTCAGGAGCAGGGGATGCGCTTTGCTCAGACCGAACTGACGTCGTTGTTGCAGCTTTGTGCTGACACCTGCGATCTGCATGCGCGAATGGAAATGGCTGAGGCGGAATTTGCCCCTCAGGCGGCCGAGTTGTGTTTTCAGATCTGCAATCGCACCGCGCTGGAATGTGAAAAGTTCCCGGAAGATCCGATGGTGATCAAGTGCGCCGACATCTGTCGCAAGTGTGCCGAGCACTGCCGGGGCATGGCTGGAATGACGGTGCGGGTGAAGCCTTCTCAGATGTCTGCTCGACTGTAGACTGCTTCTTCTTTGCTGTTGGGGATCAGTGACTGATCTCCGGCGGCGGAGTGGGCTCTGCAGGTTTGTCGATGACCCGCTTAAATACGGTGGGTTCGGGGTCTTCTGTCACCCACGCACTTAAAAGTCGCAGAGTGACGGCTAAGATGACCGGCCCAATGAAAAGTCCGACGATACCAAATGAAATCATTCCACCTAAAACGCCTACGGTGATCACCACGGCGGGCAGGTCGGCTCCGCGCTTGATCAGGATAGGGCGGACAAATCCATCCATCAATCCCACGGCGACAGCCCATCCTAAAAGAATTGTTCCAGCCGTGTTGTGATCCTGGGAATAGAGCCAGGCCACAGCCCCCAGCAGAGGCAAGAGCGGGCCCAGTTGTATCACGCAAAAAATCAGGATGACTGCCGTTAGCAGTCCTGCTTTGGGAACCCCGGCAAGCCAGGCTCCTAAACCGCCAAGAGCGGTCTGAATAAGGGCGGTGCCGATAATACCCATGGCCACCGCCTTCACAGATTGCGCGGCCAGGGTCAGCGCTTCTTCGCCGCGAATTCCGGCCAGCCTGCGGGTGAACGTGCGGCAGGATTGAGCGATTTTTTCTCCGTTGGAGTAAAATATCGATGCGACGATGATCGTCAGAATGCAATGAACCACCAGCATGGTGATGCTGCCCACGCTGCCGACAATCCATTCGAAGGCCTGATGGATGTAGGGGCGGGCTTTTTCGATCAGATCCTGAGGCGCGGTGGCGGCCAGTTCGTTCCATCGGGCGGCAAGGCGGGCCCCGCCCAAGGGCAGATTTTCAATCCATGCCGGAGCCGGGGGCAGTTGGGTGTTGGCCAGATCCTGCAGGCCCGAAACAATCACATGTCGGTTGGTGATAAGCGAAAACAGCGCTGCCGTCAGAGGAATGATCACGATGGCGGTCATCAGCAGTGCCATGGTCAGGACCGCAGGAAAACGTTTGTTGTTAAATTTGCCCTGCAGCTTTAGCAGTGTCGACCAGGTCGCAATAACAATCATCGCCGCCCAGATCATCGCGGGCAGAAAAGGCAGCAGCACCCACAGGGAAATCGCCGCCAATAGCCCCATAAAAAGAACGCTTAAAAGTGTCTTGGTCAGATCGGTTGTTGGTGTCATGGCGGATCCTCCTGGATTCCTTCATGGCAACCTTGAAGGTCAGGAAAATCAAATATCACCGCCGGGTTTGGCATATTACATTTGGATATTTGTTAGAACCGCTTCCGGGACAGTGATGGACTTTGCAAAAGCGCGGAAGTAATCGTCATACATGTGGTAGTGACCTTCATCACCTTTGTTGAGGCCCCAGCTGTTGCGAATCTTCCATTTGACCACGCGGCCGGTGCGGGGATCCAGTTCGTAGCCCACGATCTGCACAGCATGGCCGCCGCTGTTTGTGTCAAAGGCCTCGCGCATCTGGCGAGTGGCGGGGCGGGCGTAAGGCGGTATGTGGAAGGCCCGAATGGACATGATCCCTGTGGTCGCATCCACGTACTCGGCGTGATGGTCGTAGGATAGGTACACGGATTGGCCGTTATCCAAAAGCTCCCGTGCGGTGCTTTCAACCAGGTCGACAGAGGTTGTCAGCTTGTCGCCTTGTTTGGTGCTGGTGAACTCGGTGGCGGCCTTGCGGTTGTTGTTGATCACCATCTGCAGCATCGGACCTTCAAAGGACTCGAAGTAGGCTTTGGCAAATTCTTTCGGTGTCCAGGTTTTTCCCTGGAATTCAAATCGTGCCGGCATTTCTCCCACCATTTGGCGGAACAGGTCTTTGATTTGATTTCGTCCCTGCTGAAGGACAGCATCACGAGCCGGGCCTTCCGCGGTTTTTTCGGCCTGCCACTGGGTGCGCACCAGAATGTTTTCAATGAACTCAGACATTTTTTTTGCTTGTGGGTTCAGCATGAAATCTGATTTTGGTTTCCATGCGCCTTCCGGCATCAGGCCGTACTCCAGAATGCTTTCCCGGGAAAACAGCGGACCCGCCCCCAGTTTGACGTCGACTTCTTTCGAGGACTTTTCCAGTCGCTGCAGACTGCGCTCCAGCCAGTGGCGGGCGCTGAGGTATTCGTTGGAAAGGGTCAAAGTCTGTCCGGTTTTTTGTTCATAGCTTCTTTCAAGGTGTGACATCCAGGAATGCAGGTGGCAGGTGCCCAGGTTGCACTGGTTTTTGATGGCAGTGCTTTGTTTCAGATCCACGGTGTAGCGGGTGTGGTGTTTGAAGTCTTTGCGTAAGCTGCCCCAGAGGATTTCTGCCGGTGCCTGTATTTGGAAGACTTCGGCGCACAAAGGGGCACCGCCAGCCAGAACAGGCAGGCTCCATAAGCTGAAAACAAATAACAGCGACAAGAGGAACTTCATGTGGCTTAAGGGTGCAAGGCACAAGCCAAAAAAAAGGCGTCTCAAAGTGAGACGCCTTGGGAATTCAAAGCCTTAGTGGTGAGCCACTAGTGACGGATCATTTCCGGGGCTGTTTCGTTCGCCAGATCGTTCAGGCAGTCCACGAAGAACTTGCACACGATGAACAGGTGAACCTGCTCATTGGCTTCCAAAGCCGGCTCCAGTTCAGGAGACATGAACAGCTCTTCGATGATGTAGTTCAGAATTTCAGGCTGGCCTGCTTGTGCAGCTTTGTCCTGAAGATCTGCGATCATGTCGTCATTGATTTGCAGATACTTTTCAAATTCAGCTTCATTCTTTTCAAAGCGTTCAATAACTTCATCTTCGTTCATTGCGCGAAGATTCTGATACTGCTCTTCAAAAGAACGGTTCAGGATCAATGCCATCATAAAGCCCAGATCCTGAGCGCCTTCGCTCATGTCCTCGATGAACTCCATAAAGAAGCCCGCAAGATCCGGTTGAACTTCAAAAAGGTGCTGGGACGCCTTTTCCAGGTCGCTTTCTTCCGTGATGCTGCAGATTTTATCGATGGAATTTTGCACTGTCTGGAACGGAATTTTTTGCATAGGCGACCTCGTCTTTATCTTTCCTTTAATCAAGAAAGAGTTTTATATTTGCAGAATACACAGGGAGTCCCATTTTATGCAATTCATTCTGATGCTTGTAGTTTGTTTTTCGGCCATGGCCGGCAGAGCGCAGGCGCCATCTGGCGCCGTAGCTGAAGCAACTCTTTACTCCCGCAAGATCCAACCGCTTTTTGACAATCGCTGTCTGGCCTGCCATAGCTGTTTTAATGCTCCCTGCCAGTTGAATTTGCAGAACTTTGAGGGTTTCCAGAGGGGCGCGAACAAATTAAACGTCTATGACGGCACTCGCCTGAAAAGTGTTGAGCCCTCACGTATTTGGATCGATGCCCATGCGGATGAATGGCGGAAACGTGGTTTTTATGAGGTCAGCACCAGCAAAGATCCTGACCAAAATCTGTTTTTCCAGATGACTCAGCTACGCGCCACAGCGAAAAATGCGAAAGTCACGAAACAGGTTTCTGAGTCTCAGGTGTGCGCGCAGACCATGACGGACTATCAGCAGTTGGCTAAAAAATCGCCGGAACTGGGGATGCCTTACGGGTTTCCAGCCCTCAATGCCACAGAGCTTGCCACCCTCAAGGACTGGGTGAAGGCGGGGACCCCGGGGCCGGATGCCGAAGAACTAAGACGTCAGAACACACCCTCTGTTGAATTGCAAAAACAGGTGCGTGAATGGGAGGATTTCCTGAATCAGGAAAATTTTCGCCAGAAGCTGGTCAGTCGCTATCTTTACGAGCATCTTTTCCTGGCACACATTCATTTCCCGGAAAAGTCAGAGGAATTTTTCAGACTGGTGCGTTCAAAACAGGCCTGCACGCTGGGCGTTCAGGAGATCGCCACCCGTCGTCCCAATGATAATCCCGGCGCGACAAAGTTCTGGTACTGCCTGAAAAAGTTCCCCGGCACGGTGGTGAAAAAGACCCATATCCCGTATCAATGGAGCCCGGCCAAACTAGAGCGTTACAAAGAGCTGTTCCTGGCGGAATCCTGGAAGGTGTCTTCATTGCCAAGCTACGAACCGGGTGTGGCGGAAAATCCTTTCGTGGCGTTCAAAGACATTCCGGTGAAAGCCCGTTATCAGTTCCTGCTGGACGATGCTCAATATCAGGTGAGCACCTTTATCAAAGGCCCGGTTTGCAACGGCAGCATGGCGGTGAACTCCATTCAAGAGCAGTTCTATGTGTTCTTCCTGAATCCGTCGTCAGACAACATGGTGTTGTCGCAGAAATATGCTGACAAAGCGGCAGGTCTTTTGATGATGCCGGGGGTGTGGGGCAGTGATGTCGATGTGAAAGAGACACCGTTGTTCTACAAAAAACTGGTCGACCATCGCGAGAACTATCGCAAGCTTCGCACTGAAGAACTGGCGAAGCTTCGTCCGCAAGGCTACACGCTGAAAGATGTCTGGGACGGGACGGGTTCGAATCCGAACGCCACGCTGACGGTGTTTCGCCATGATGACAACGCAGTGGTGATGAAAGGGGCGGTGGGGGATCTTTCCAAGACCGTCTTTATGCTGGATTACCCGCTGTTTGAACGCCTGGTGTACAACCTGGTTGTGAACTTTGATGTCTTTGGCAATGTGTCTCACCAGTTGCTGACCCGGGTTTACATGGACATGATTCGCATGGAGGCAGAAGAACTGTTCCTGGCCTTCCTGCCTTCCGAAGAGCGTCTGAGCTATCGTCGCGCATGGTACCGCGGTTTGTTGGCGCAGGCAAAAATGGCGTATCTTTTCCCGACGGTGGGGTCCGCGGAGCCGACGGGTGTAAAATTCAACGAAGACAATCACACTAAAAAGCAGTTTGTGCAAAAGGTCCTGTTCTTCCATCAGAACGAGACCGTGCGCGGTGAGTGGGACTTTATCAATTGGAAGAATCTGGAAGTTCCCGACAGCATGCAGGCGCAATGGAAAGTTCAGGGGCTGAACAAGGAGCTTCGCAAGATCGCGGCGGTGAAAGCGGAGGCTTCTTCGCCGTTTTCCCAGTTCTTCCCGGATCTGGCTCTTCTTAATGTTAAGACCGCCAAGGGTTTGAAAATATACTCACTCATTCACAATAAAGAGCACGAAAACATTTCCTGGATTCTGGGAGAGTCTTTGCGCATGGATCCGAAGAACGACACTCTGACGGTGCGGGAAGGCGTGTGGGGTTCTTATCCAAACATGATCTTTAACGTGAAGGAAAATGAACTGCCAGCCTTTGTGATTCAGGTGCGCGGAATGAAGTCTGCGGCTGATTATCAGAACCTGGTCAGTCGCTACGGCCTTCGTCGCAGCAATGCCAAGTTCTGGTCTTTCTATGATGATATGCACATCACCATGAAAAAATCAGACCCGGTTAACTTCGGTTATCTGGATCTGACCCGCTATGAATTGAAATAAAACTCTTTGCTTTCAGAGTCCCATTCCACCGTGTAAACCACGCAGTTCGGAGTGGGCAGGCTTTCGGTGATGTCCGGTCGCAAAGAGTGCAGGAACCGGCGCATCGCCAGGCCATGCGTGCAAAGGCCAATGCTGTCAAAGTCATGCTGCTCGCACAGGGCCGTCAAGGCAGCGGAAAAACGCTCTACCGTGGCCCAGGTGTTTTCGGCATCCGGGAATGCAAAATCAAAATGCTTGCGATCGACCGACACCCATTTTTCCCACGCGTGAGGTCCGTACTCTTGCGCTACCGCTTCACGGGTCATGCCTTCAATTTTCCCCATGTTCACTTCACGGAAGCCCGGTTGCAGCAGCATCGGCTTTGCCAGATGATGATTGGCAATGTGGGCGGTTTGCTGAGCGCGCTGTAAATCACTGCTGACAAAGAATTCAACCGGGTTGTCACGGAAAAATGATTGCAGACTCAGGGCCTGCTGGCGGCCTTCTTCGTTCAGAGGAATATCTGTGTGTCCCTGCAGGCGAAGCTGCGAGTTCCAGTCGGTGAGTCCATGACGGAAAAGATGGATGGTTTTTCGCATAGTGGCTCTATTGAAGCACTTGCCAGTGGCATCGGAAAGAGAAAAAATCAGAATATGAAAAACATTTTTCGCGCTCTGAAACAGGCTTTTGAATCTCTCTTGCGACTGCGGATGTTTCTTTTGATTCTGGGGCCTCCGGTGGCCACTGTCTTCGTGCTGTTGGTACTTTTTATTGTTTACTGGAGTGCGTGGACTGTGGGGATTGCCGGCGTCATCGGCAATTTGTGGGGCTTTCAGTGGGTGCAGCAGGTCACCGGCCTGACCGAGTTGTCGCTGTGGCTGGCGATGCTGTTTTTGGTGATGGTTTTTATTCCGTTGGCCTACGTGATTTCGGTTTTGATTGTGTCGGTGTTTGTGATGCCGATCGTGCTGAAATGGGTCGGGGATCAGGACTTCCGCAACCTTGAAAAGCGCCGTGGCGGAACCATCGCGGGCAGTGTTTGGAACACGGTGAAAGCCACGATCTTGTTTGTCGGGGCCTTTATGGTGACTTTGCCGTTGTGGCTGATTCCGGGCTGCCAGTTGGTGGTGCCTCTGGTGTTGACGGCGTGGCTGAATAAGAAGGTCTTTTTGTACGACGTTCTTCAGGATTATGCCTCCAAAGACGAGCGTAAAAGCATCGAAGCTGAAGAGTCCGGCTCCCTGTACCTGATGGGGCTTTTATTAGGACTCCTCTCATATATTCCCCTGGCTTTCTTCTTCGTCCCCATTATATCGGCTTTGAGCTACACCTATTACGGCTTAAACGCCCTGAAAGAGCGCCGAAAGTGAATTTTCCTGCCCGGAAAGTGGATTTTGGGCCGCATTTGGTGTATCTCCTAGGGTATGACCAAGTGCAGCCATGATCGGAAGAATATTGATATCGACTCTCTGAACGAGAGAGTGCGCAAAGCGGGGATGAAACTGACCCAGCAGCGCAGTCAATTGCTGAAGATCCTTTTGCATCATCCAGAGCCTATTTCCGCTGACGAGATCTTTAAAAAGATCGACGATAAATCCGATGGCATGGATCTGGTGACCATCTATCGTATCCTGAAAAAGTTCGAAGAAGCGGGACTTGTTTCCCGTTTGGAATTTGGCGATGGCGTGGCGCGCTTTGAGCTGACGCTGGAATCCGGTCACCATCACCATCACGTAATCTGCCGCCACTGTCAGCGGGTCGAGCCTTTGCATATCTGCGATCTGGATCAGCACATCAAAATGGTCGAAGCGATGGGGTACAAACAAGTGGCCCACCGCCTGGATTTCTTTGGTGTGTGCTCGCGCTGTCAATAGCTGAGAGCTTCTTCTTCCTGCCAGCGCGGCAGACGAATTACAAAAGTCGTGTTCGGGGCCTGGCGGTCCAAAATAAGTTCCCCCTTGTGACTCTTCACAATCCCTGCCGAAATACTTAAACCCAGGCCTGTGCCTTTGCCGACTTCCTTGGTTGTAAAGAAGGGCAGCATGATCTGTTCTGCGATGGCTTCCGGAATTCCGTTGCCTGAATCAATCACTCGGATTTCGATGCTGTCGACTTGCTCTGTCACCTTGATGCGAATCCATTTATCCTGCAAATCGCTGATGGCATCAAAGGAATTATTCAGCAGATTCAGCAGCACCTGTTCAAGCTGAATCAGGCGGCATTCCACTTCCAGTTCCGGATCGATTTCACCGACTTCGACTTCAACGCCGTGGTTGTAAAACCGCGTGCGGCAGAATTCCAAAGTTTCTTCGATGATTTGTTTTAAGGGGACCACTTCAAACGGATCGTAAGTTCCTTCCCGTGCAAACGAGCGCAGGGACTTGATGATGCGGGCAATTTTGTCAGCGGTGCGGCTGATGCTTTCTGCGGCCTGTTTGATTTTTGCGGGGTCCATTTTGCCGGCATCCACCATCTGCTGCAACTGAAAGGCGCGGGCCTGGATGACGGTCAGGGGATTGTTAATCTCGTGTGCGATACCGCCGGACATTTCCCCCAAGGCGGCCATTTTGGTGGAGGAAATCAGCTTGGCTTTGGCTTCAGCCATTTCCCGCTCGGTCTGGAATTCTTCGGTGGAATCCCAAGCCACACCGTACATGCGCGGGCTTCCGGTGTTGGTCATGAACTTGCCATAACACTTGATATGATGAATCTGCTGATTGGAATGGGTCACCCGGTAAGTGACATAGAAATCCTGGCGGTTTTCAACGGCTTCCTGAATGCGGCGATTGACGCTTTCCATGTCTTCGCGAATGGCGCGTTTCCAGACTTCATCCAGCGGGTTTAAGCCCGGCAGCACCGGCACGTCATGCATCTCATACATTTTCGTGTCCCACTGCAGGCGGTTTTTTTCGATATCCCACTCCCAGGTTCCCATATTGGCGGCCGACAGGGACAGGTTCATTTTTTCGATGGTTTTTTTCAGGGTTTCTTCATAGCTCTTGCGGTCATCCACATCGGTGGCGATGCCTAAAATAGTGGCGACGTTGCCATCAGCATCCCGGGAAAACGGCGTGATGCGATCGTTGATCCAATGGTACTGGCCGTTGTGATCTTTGAAGCGGTATTCAATGGAAATAACCTCGCCCTCTTTCAAAGTGCGGGACTTTTCGATGGCGGCATTCAAAACCGGAATGTCGTCCGGATGCATGGATCTTGCGTAGTATTCCGGGCCCAGGGCGCGAAGCTCAGCCAGAGTGTAACCGTACAGATCCTTCACCCGGTCGTTGAACCACACCATATTGACCTCGTTCAGGTCGAAGATATAGACGCTGTTGGGGATCGTTTTATTGATCTTCTCGAGCAGAGTATTTTGGTCTTTCAGAAGGTCTGTAATCATAGATTTATTTAGTCTATCCTAGGTTTTGGTAACGCGAAACGGCTAAAATCATAATAAAACCTTAACAATACAGCGCAATATCATAGTGCTAGAGTTTGTCCCATAAATCCATAGGGAGATTTTATGTTGACCAACTTTGTAGTGTCTTTGTCTGTTGTTATGGGTGCGGCTTTGGCGCACGCACAAGCTCCAGTAATCAAAATCGATGGTTCCTCCACCGTGTTCCCAATCACCGAAGCGATGGCGGAAGAGTTCCAAACCTCCCAGCGTGGCAAAGTGCGCGTGACCGTGGGTATCTCGGGAACAGGCGGCGGCTTCAAAAAGTTCTGCCGTGGTGAAACAGACGTTCAAAATGCGTCCCGTCCAATTCAAGCCTCTGAAATCGAAGCTTGCCGTAAAGCGGGTATCAAGTTCCTGGAACTGCCAATCGCTTATGACGCTACTGCTGTGGTGGTAAACCCTAAGAACACGTGGTTGAAGTCCATCACCGTGGCGGAACTTAAAAAAATGTGGGAACCGGGCGCTCAAGGTAAAATCAACACCTGGGCTGACGTAAACCCAGCTTGGCCAAAAGAAAAGCTGAAGCTTTACGGCGCTGGTTCTGACTCCGGCACCTTTGACTACTTCACTGAAGCGGTTGTTGGTAAATCCAAGTCTTCCCGCGGTGACTATACAGCGTCTGAAGATGACAACACCCTGGTAACCGGTGTTTCCAACGATCTTTACGCTTTGGGCTATGTTCCACTGGCGTACTATGAAGAGAACAAAGGTAAGCTGAAAGTCGTAGCCATCGTGGGTGGCGACAAAGCGCCTAAGAAAAACGAAGCGGTGCTTCCAGCGCGTGAAACTGTTGAGAACGGTTCTTACTTCCCATTGTCTCGTCCGATCTTCATCTACGTCAGCGAAAAGTCCATGGCGAAAGCCGAAGTGAAAGAGTTCGTGAACTTCTATATCAGCAAGTCCTTCGAAATCGTTCCTCAGGTGAAATACGTTCCACTTCCAGCCAAGGCTTATGACATGGTTAAAGAGCACGTTAAAAAGAATAAGCTTGGAACCGTCTTTGGCGGCCACTCTGAAGTGGGTTTGAAAATTGAAGAGTTGATGAAACGTGAAGGTTCGTTGTAGTTTAGCCACGTGAGTAAAAGCCAACTTAGAAAACTTTCTGAATTCACATCCGCCGACCACCCGGTCCGGCGGATGCGTCGTTTAAGGGAGCGAGCCATCGAAACGGTTCTGTTCCTGGCGGCGGCTTCCTCGGTTCTGGTCACCATCGGCATTGTCGGTATTCTGGTGACGGAAAGCATGCCGTTCTTTGCACATGTTTCCCTGAAGGACTTTTTAACCGACACGCAGTGGACTCCGCTTTTTGAAAATGCCCGCTATGGCATTTTGCCTCTGCTCAGTGGAACTTTGCTTTCCACGGTGATCGCCTTGTCGGTGGCAATTCCACTGGGGACGGTGGCAGCGGCATTCTTAAGTGAGTACGTTCGTCCTTCGGCGCGCGAAATTTTAAAACCTATCCTCGAGCTTCTCGCCGCTGTACCGACTGTCGTGTACGGTTATTTTGCATTGTTATTTGTGACACCTCTTTTGCAAAAGATTATTCCTAATCTTGGTGGGTTCAATGTCCTGAGTGCCGGGATTGTGATCGGGGTGATGATCGTTCCTTACGTTTCAAGTCTGAGTGAAGATGCCATGCGCTCGGTGCCTAATCATCTGCGTGAGGCTTCCTTTGCGGTGGGGGCGTCGCGCATGCAGACGGCCTTCCGGGTTGTGATTCCGGCGGCGTTTTCGGGGATCACTTCTGCCTATATTCTGGGCATTTCCCGTGCTTTGGGTGAAACCATGGTTGTGGCGATCGCTGCCGGTATGCAGCCGAATTTGACCATCAACCCCACGGAACCTGCAGCGACCATCACAGCCTTTATCGTTCAAGTCAGCTTGGGGGATTTGCCTCACGGTTCGATCGGGTATCAGAGTATCTACGTGGCGGGCTTAAGTCTTTTGGTGCTGACCTTGTGTTTCAATATCGTGGGCCTGTGGCTGCGCAAAAAGTTCCAGGAGAAAGAGTAAATGGAATCACGTCAGGAACTTTTGGCGAATATCAAGCGCCGTCAGATGTGGGATTTTGCTTTTGCCCTGATGGGTTTGTTGTCTCTGCTTTTTGCTTTGGTGACTTTGTTAACCCTGATTGTGGATCTGGGAATGACCGGGGTTCCGCGTATCAATGCCGAATTCTTTGTGAACTTCCCGTCGCGCTTTGCTGAAAAAGCGGGGATCTTGTCGGCTTGGGTGGGGTCTTTCCTGATCATGCTGACCACGGCGTTTTGTGCCATTCCGTTGGGGATTGCCGCCGGGGTTTATCTGGAAGAATACTCTAAGAAAAACTGGGTTTCTCAGATCATTGAATTGAACATCATCAATCTGGCGGGGATTCCGTCGATCACTTACGGTCTGATGGCGCTGGGTCTTTTCGTTTACAAGCTGAAGCTGGGTCAGAGTATTCTGACGGCAGGTTTGACCCTGGGTTTGTTGGTTCTGCCCATCATCATCGTGACCACACGTGAGGCCATTCGTGCGATCCCGAACACCATTCGTGAGGCAAGTTATGCCATGGGGGCCAGCAAGTGGCAGACCATCCGCTATCATATTCTGCCTTATTCTTCCGGTGGTATTCTGACGGGTGTGATCATCTCGTTGTCCCGTGCGATCGGCGAGACCGCTCCGCTGATCACGATCGGTGCCTTGACGTTCATCGCCTTCTTGCCAACACCGCCGATTGACGGGCAGTTCCCTTATGTGAACTTTAACTGGCTCATGGATCCATTCACCGTGATGCCGATTCAGATGTTTAACTGGTTGTCACGACCTCAGCCGGAGTTCCATGTGAATGCGGCCGCCACGGGTGTGGTGTTGCTTGTGATGACTTTGATTATGAACGGTGGGGCGATTTACCTGCGCTCTCGTTTCCGTAAAAAGATGAAGTGGTAATTTATGCAGTTGAATTTGCGCGCTGAAGTTAAAAATCTGGTTTTCTCTTACGGTGATAAAAAGGTTCTGAACGGCATCACTTTGCCGATCTACGAAAACCGCGTGACGGCTTTGATTGGTCCTTCCGGCTGCGGCAAGACCACGTTGCTTCGTTGTTTCAACCGCATGCATGACCTTTATGCCAATGCCCAGTACCAGGGCGAGATTCTGCTTTATCCAAATCAAAGCAACATCCTGGGTAAAGACATCGACCCGATGGAAGTGCGCATGCGTATCGGGATGGTTTTCCAAAAGCCAAATCCATTCCCGAAAAGCATCTATGACAACGTCGCTTACGGTCTGACGGTTCGCGGAGTGAAAAAGAAAAGCTTCATCGAAGAACAGGTTGAAAAGTCCCTGCAGCAGGCGAGCCTTTGGAATGAAGTTAAAGACCGTTTGCATTCCTCAGCGACAGCGCTTTCCGGCGGTCAGCAGCAGCGTCTGTGCATCGCACGCGCCCTTGCGACCGAACCTGAAATCCTGCTGCTCGATGAACCAACATCCGCACTGGATCCGATTTCCACTCGTCACATCGAAGAACTGATTCAAGAGCTTCGTAAAGACGTGACCATCGCGATCGTCACCCACAGCTTGCACCAAGCAGCCCGCGTGTCTGATTTCACCGCCTTCATGTATCTGGGCGACCTGATCGAATTCGGCGCCAGCGACCAGATCTTCACGAACCCCAAGGATCAAAGAACCGAAAACTACATCACCGGCCGCTTCGGGTAAAACCGTCTAAAAGGTACCTGCTTACTTTTTCCGAAGCGTTGCGTTGTTTATTGGAAGGCGACTTTCAGGGCTAGTTTGGCGTAGTAGGCGTTTCCGATGTCGACTTGGTTGCCGGGGTTGATTTCGTAGTTTTCGGCTACGAAGAAGCGGCGGTCAAAGGCGTGGCCCACTTCGAAGTCGGCAAAGATGGACTTCGACAGAGGTGACTTGATGCCCATCAGGAATTTCTTTTCATCATAGAACAATCTGTCTTCGCGGTTTTCGCGGCCGTAAGGCAAATAAGTCACCTGGCTGAAATCCATTCCCGCATACAGTTGCGCAAAGTCGTTCAGCTTATAATAGACCGTGCTTTTGATCACCCATGGAACCAGCGTGAAGAAGGTCAGGCCAAACTTGTCGGCAAACTGCCAGTTGATGGATGCAAACGGGGCGCCCAGTACCAGATTCAATTCGCGGGACGGGTAATAGAACCACGCAAAACCCGGCAGGGGAATGTTGTTCAGGATCGGGCGGTTGTTGGAATAGTTCGCCAGTAGCAGCCAACTGCTTTTTTCATCACTCGGGTAAGAGTAAAAGGCGGTGATCCCCAAAGTGGAAACCGTCGGGTCATAGAAGGGTTTGTCGCTGGCAGAACCGTAGTTCACCATGACCGACCACATACGTTTTTCGCCGATGACTTCCGTGTAGCTTGCGCCGAATTTGATGTCGTAAAGCTCGGAATGACCGTTCTGTGCGGGGTCCACGCTCATTTGGCTGCCGGAAAAGCTTAAGCCCACGGACTGCGTTTCAGTTTTGTAAACCGGGGAGCTTAAGTCCACCAGTTGATAGCGCATGTTGGCGCGCTCTTGCGGGAACTCCGCTTTGTCATAGAAAAAGCCCAGATAGTTGAAAGTGGTGCGCTGACGGCCCGGCGGGGTCAAGCCTTGAGCCAACTCAAAGGCCATTGCAGAGGTGGAAACGCCCAAAACTGACAGAACCGTGATCAATAACTTTGTCATATCTCACAGCTTAAAACCCTCTTTGCTCGCGGACAACAGCTATTCTTTGAGGGGTTCGAAGTATTTAAATCTGACGATCTTTACATCAACTTAACTCGAGTTTTCAAAAAGACCTCGTTAGCCTTGGTTATCCCTTTCAAGTAGGTGAAGAATGAGACGTCAAAGAGGCTTGTTTGTGCTCTTGGGCCTGGTGGCTATCGGCAGTCTTGGCATCGCCGCTTTTCGCGGATTGTCGACGAACGAGACCACAAACTGTGTGCAGATTTACTTCGATGCAGAGTCGCGGGACCAATTGGCCTCGGGGAAGGTTTTTGCCGGGCAGTTGCGCGGGCTTTTGGCACCCTATGTGGGGTATTCCGTTCATACGTCAGGGATTGCTGGCTATCAAAGCGGAGAAGTGCACCGCTGTGATAAGAATATTTATGTTGGAACTCATTTTGACCATCGCGTTCCCCGGGTGTTTGTCGAAGACTTTATGAATACCAAGGGGAGCGTCGCGTGGTTTGGTTATAACATCTGGCAGGTGGGTCCGCGCCTGGAAAGCGAAATGGGTTTGCGGTTCTTAAGAATGGCGCGCCAGGAATTTACAGGTTTCTTTGATGAGGTTCTGTATGAAGGTGGTTTCTTCAAGAAAAACAGCAAAACCCTGACGGAGCAGGTGGAGCTGTTACCTTCGGACATGAGCAAGTTTTCCATGCTGGCTGAATCGCGAAATTCGATCACCCGTGAAATCGTCCCCTATATCGTGCAGTCCAAAAATCGTTTCTACGTGGCCGATGTGCCCGAGATTGAAGCCGGTCACATGAACCTGATGATGGCCGAGGTTCTGGCGCGGTTTATGGAATCCAGGGCTCAGCCTCGTGGGGTTATCGCCTTTGGGCTAGGTCATTAAAGAGGCCCTCCTGCTTTGGCATTGCCTCAGTCGGGCGGAGTCGTTAGGCTATGGGGATGACATCACTTCAGACTGATAAGTACTTTATTCGTGAAAGCATGTTCAATCTTGTTGAGCTTTCTTTGCTGGCCCGTCTTTATGAGGCGCACTGCACGCCGTCTGCATCCAGTGGGAAGATCAGCCCTGAATCCCTGGCTCAGACCCTTTTGAAAATGAAAGCGACTGAAAAGAACGGCCAACTGCGTGTGGCAATCTTTGAAACCGATCCTGTGGGCTTTTACTGGAACTATGAAGGCAAGGTTCTGGCGCACTGGGTGCATCCGGATCATCGCGGTCAGGGTGTTGAGCAAAACCTTCTTGGCGGTGCTTAAGCCGTGACTCATTTCTGGAACGGCAAAAGAGTTTTCATCACGTGCCCCACGGGTTTTCTGGGGGCGTGGTTGGTGCAAACGCTGCTGGATTCCGGGTCTCAGGTGTTTGGTTTTGGTGAGCCAGCCAGCACTTCTCCCAATCTTTTTGACCTGAAAAATCTTGGACAGAAAATCTCGATGACCTACGGGGACATGCGGGATGAGTCCGCTTTGCGCGAAGCTTTGCAGTTTGCGCAAGCCGACGTGGTTCTGCATTTGGGTGAAAGCGGTCTGATTTCAGATCTTGGCAAAAGACCTTTGGAAACCTTTGCCAAAGCGGCATTAGGGACAGCCACCCTGATGGAGCTGATGCGGGAAACAGCGTCAGTTCGTTCGTTGGTGGTGGTCAGTTCAGATAAGGTCTATGCACGGAAAAGCTCCGGAGTGGATCTGGCTGAAACAGACGCCGTGGCGCCGTCCGCGATTTTGCCGACAGCCAAGTTGTGCGCTGAGATGATTGCGCTTTCTTATCGTCAGAGTTTTTTTGCTCCTGAAAAATACAACAAGCATAAAATCGCCGTTGCCACGGCCCGCATGGGTTCTGCTATCGGCGGTGGGGATTTTACCGAGCACGCGTTGGTTCCGCAGGCCGTGCAGGCCTTCGTTGCGGGGAACAGTTTTGATTTAAAGAACCCGCAGTCCGTGCGTCCGTGGATTCATGTGCAGGATCAGGTGGCGGGGTTGATGTGTCTTGCCGAAGCCTTGTATGAGCGCGGGCCGAAGCTGGCGCCCACCTATAATTTTGCGGCGAAAGATACTAGCACAGTCGGCGAAGTTGCGCAAGCTTTGGCTGTGGCTTGGGGAGAAAATGCCCGGGTGAATTTGGGCGAGGGGTCGAAGTCCTCTTTGTCAGTTCATGCGAATTTGGATTCAAAGCTCGCTCAGAGCGATCTGAACTGGAAAGTTCAAAGAAATCTCACAGATGCTCTGAAAGAAACAATTCACTGGTATAAAGAATTTTATTCTTCAAGGACTTCTGCTACCTTGTAGGGATGGCCTTTTCCGGATTAAGTCTTCAAAAAATTTCTCATTTAGTCAGCCCCAAGGATCTTGCGACCCTGGAGCAAATGCCTGTTGCTGAAAATGCATTTCGCATTCTTAAAAAAATGTCCCTGGATGGTCACAACATCCAAAAGAAGGAAGACGGCGGACTGGAAATTCAGTTCGTTTATGCGGAAGAATCCTCTTTGCGCAAATCCTATGTGCAGGTCGAAGAAGACGGCGAGGGCGGGGATCTGACATTCCACTGTGCCCAGTGTGCTGAAAGCCGCAAGGACAAAGAAGACATCTGTGTTCATGAGTGGGCGTCGTTGATTCTGATTTGGTGGGCCCTGTCGGTGGATCGCGGATTCCTGCGCAATCACAGTTTTCAAGTCAGTAACTTCTGTGAGGATTTCTGGGATCTGACGGAGACCCAAAAAGCCCGTCGGGGTGAAGGGGATGGCAAAGGCCTGCCTGACAACTTAAAACTTGAATCCATCAGTCTGGTTTCTGAAACCCTGTCTTTGGACGACGATCGTGCCTTGGAAGAATATCTGCCAGATTGGAATAAGGTCTATGAGCTGACCCGCGTGCCTGAGGGGGATGATGCCAGCACGGGGGCGGTATGGGGTCTTCCCCAGGCCTTCCGCGGCTCTTTGCAAAAAGAAACCGTTTATTGGGCGGATGTGCGCCATCAGGATCAGTTGGCCGGGCTTTTAAGATATAATTTCAGTGACGGTGTGCAGATCAGCAGCCGAGATATTCTTCGTCATGCTTATCGTTCTGTTGTGCCCCGCGATCTATTGCCAGGCCCGGCGCGCAAAGAGACCTTTGAGGTTTACTGGCCGCTGTTGCCAAGCGATCCACATCGCTTCTTTAGCCGGGATCTTTTGGATATTGAATCCGTCATGCAGGAGCTTCTTTCCCGTATCACGCGTCGGGTGAACAAAGGGGACCTGAAGTTTTATTTGCAGGATCAAAAGGATCTTGGCAAGGCCTTCCAGGTTTCCAATATCAGCGTTGAAGCCGAATACGCCTTTGAATGGAAGGTTGAATTCAGCGGTTCTGAGGAAGTAAAGACCTCGGCACTGCTGACGGCGCAAAAAGACCGTCAAAAATACATTTTCTTTGATAACTTCGCCGTGGATTTTTCAAGCGGAGCGGTGGTCGCTTTTGCGTGGAAGAAAGAAAGCGAAGCTCTAGATCAGTTTTACTCCCGCCAGTTGAAAGTGGACCGTCCAAGGACGTTTTCGCACCTGCATGTGGAAGGTAAAGGCGAAACCGCGGCCTTTATGAAGTTCCTGCGCGGTCGCTCACTTCCGGTGCGGGTTCAAGGTGGCAGTCATGACATGGGCGCGATTGCGAGTGTCCTGAATCTACACCATCAGGACGATGCGGGCTTTGTTCCGGAAAAAGTCTTCACGCTAAACGAAAAAGAATCCGTCAGCAAAAGGGGCTTTAGCACTCCGGTTGTGTTGATCATGCGCACTTTGCAAGAGGGCTTGGGCTTTTTGCTGCAGACGGAGGTTAAAACTCTGGCCTCCAGCAGTTTTAAAAAGCGCGAATGGGATTTGAAGATCCTAAAGCATCTGGGCGTCTTGCAGTATCTGACTTTGGAAGCCCTGACTTATCACTTTGAAGGTCAACTGACTGATGGAACGACTTGTGATCCGGCGAATATCTTCCCGGCGTTGCACACCCGAGTCCACAGCCTTTTAGTGACTGGTGACGGAACTAGTCTTACCAAGACTCAGCCGTTGGATGAACTGTGTTCTAAAGGCGTTTTAGGTATCTTTGCCGACTATGTCGCCAAGGTCCTGAAATCGGTGGGCGAGCGTGAAGCCATCTACAGTTCCAAGGGTGAATACCTGTTCTCGGGATCTGTTGAACGGGAGTTCCGCGTTCTTTATGAAATTCTAAAATACATGGCTTTTTCCACTCAAGGCAGTGCCTTTAAGCGGGCCCGCACAGGTCTTCTGACCAAGACCTGGGATGGAAAGATCGAAGAAGATCCAATGTTGGAGCAAGGTCATTTCTTTATGCCGTCATGGGGTAAAGAAGACGTCACGCCGACGCAGTCTTTGGGGTTGTTGCAGCCCCTGGTGGATCATGGCATTCGCCTTTACGTGCGTGGTCAGTTGTTGCAAGAGCTGGGGCAGAACGAATTCGTTGTCGACTTCCAGATCGTCAGCAAACTTGATGAAGGCATGCTGAACTGGTTTGAATTGAATCCTCGTTTCTTCCTGCAAGGCAAAGAAATCGATGCCACCCAGTTAAAAAGTATGGGAAGCGGTGGCGTGGTTGAATACGACGGAAAGTTCTTCCTGGTGCCGCGCAAGGAAATCCCTTCACTGCGCCGTTTGGAAGGTTTCTGGCAAAAGCTTCAGGCGGGTAAAAAAGATTCGTCGAAAAAAGCCTGGACTGACAAGTACTATCAACTGCCAAAGCATCAAGCGCTTGAATTGCTGGCCTTGCGGGCGTCAGGTTATGCCTTCCGCGGGGATGATGAATGGAAGCGCATCTGTGCATTTTATGATGGTTTGGGATCACGCACGGATTTGGTGAAGCTGCCGGGTTCTGTGAAAGCGGAGCTAAAGACTTATCAGCACGAAGGCGTGCAGTGGTTGCTGGATCTCTTCACTCTGCGCATGGGCGCACTGCTGGCGGATGACATGGGTCTGGGGAAAACTCTGCAAGCGCTGTCCTTCCTGGATCTGCTTCGCACGCGCGAGCAACTGGGGCAGGTGTTGGTCGTCGTGCCTTCAAGTCTGGTGTACAACTGGGAAAGCGAAGTGGCAAAGTTCACTCCGGAACTGCCGTTTGAGATCTTTACCAGTAAAGACCATGATCGCATCGGTAAAAGGCTTGAGGCCAAAGAACCGTTGGTGGTGGTTACGACCTATGGTCTTTTGATGGAAAACGACGAGTTCCTAAGTCAGTACAACTGGAATGTGCTGATCTTTGACGAGGCCCAGAATCTAAAAAATATCACGGCAAAAAGAACCAGCTCGGCGCGTATGCTCAACGCCCGATTTAAAATGTGTCTGACCGGTACGCCGATGGAAAATCACTTTGGTGAGTTCTATTCGTTGTTGGATCTGGTGGTGCCGGGATGTCTTGGCAAGTACGATGATTTCCGCCGTCACTTCGTGAACACTGAAGTGGTGTTACTTGAAGACGTCGAGGATCTGAAGCTTAAAACCAAGCCTTTGATCATGCGCAGAACTAAAAAAGAAATCCTGGATCAGCTTCCTGAAAAGCAGGAAACCAAGGTCAGCATCGCCTTTGAAGACAAGCAAAAGCAGATCTATCGCGACATTGCGATTGCGTATAATCAGCGCATTCAAGACACCATCCGTGAGGCGGGGGAAGCTCAGTCCCAGTTGCAGATGTTAACCGCGCTTCTGCGCCTTCGTCAGGCTTGTTCTGATCCGGGGGCCTTGCCGGAAGTGAAGTACGAAAAGACTCCGCCGAAGCTTGAGGCCCTGATGGACTCTTTGCAAGAGATCATCGAGTCCGGTGAAAGTGCGCTGGTCTTTACTCAGTTCCTGCAGACCTTGGAGCGCACCGAAAAGCTTCTGAAAGCAGTCGGCATCCCGGTCTTTGTCCTGCACGGGGCGATTCCGACCAAACAACGTCAGAAGATCCTAAAGGACTTCAACGAAACCAAGGGCGGAGCCGTTCTGGTGATGACCTTGAAAACGGGCGGGGTGGGTTTGAATTTGACCAAGGCCAGCTATGTCTTCCACTTGGAGCCATGGTGGAATCCGTCAGTGGAAAATCAGGCCACAGACCGTGCGCACCGTTTGGGGCAGCGTAAGGCCGTTCAGGTCTTCCGCTATATCATGCACGAATCCCTGGAAGAAAAAATGGAGCTTTTGAAAGAGCGCAAAAACCGCAAGTTCCAAAGCCTGTTCTCGGAAGCGGAAGCCAGCACGGACCTGACCGGCGCCGGTGGCGCCCTGACCAAAGAGGACTTCGACTTCCTGCTAGGCCTAAAATAGAAAGGTTCCTGGTTCTTTTTCGGGCCCATGTTGCGTTAGACGCACCGTGGCCCGAAACGGTGCCAGAACCTTTTTTCTGAGCCATTTATTGGGTACTGTGTGCCCATGCTTTTTAACTCCTACGCCTTTTTATTCCTATTTTTACCATTCACGTTGCTGGGCTATTACTGGATCACAAAAAAGAACCTGCAACTGTGGTTCTTGTTCCTTTCAAGTGTGTTTTTCTATTGTTATTGGAGCACGGTGTATGTGTTCCTGCTGTTGTTCACTGTGGTGCTGGATTTCTATTTAGCCAAAGCCATATCGATGACGACCTCACAGGCGCGTCGAAAGACCTTCCTGCTGATTTCGGTGATCGCCAATCTCGGGATTCTTGGATTCTTTAAATACTACAACTTCTTTGCGGACTCTTTGAACGGAGCCTTGCAGGTGACGGGGCTGGCGGCGCCTTTGCCGATACTGAATCTGGTATTGCCTATCGGTATTTCCTTTTACACGTTCCAGTCGTTGTCTTACGTGATTGATGTTTATCGCAGGACCTCCAGCGCGCACGCGCATCTTTTGGAGTTTGCGGGTTATGTGACTTTGTTCCCGCACCAGATCTCGGGTCCACTGGTTCGTCACAACTATATCGTTCCCCAGCTGGAAGATTCCAAAACCTACTTCTTCAATCCAGAGAACTTCTGGAAGGGGTGTTATTTCTTCGTCTTCGGCCTGGCCAAAAAGATGATGATCGCTGATCGTATCGCGGCAGTCGTGGACCCTCTGGTGATGAATATGGCCGGGGCTTCTACGGCTGAGGCTTGGATTGCCATGATCGGCTACACCATGCAGCTGTATTTTGATTTCAGCGGATATTCTGACATGGCCGTGGGGCTCGGGCTGATGATGAACATCCAGTTCCCGCAGAACTTTAATTCTCCGTACAAGTCGTTGTCGATCACAGAGTTCTGGCAACGTTGGCATATCACGCTGTCTTCGTGGTTAAAGGATTACCTTTATATCTCCTTGGGTGGAAATCGCGCCGGGGTTTTGAAAACCTACCGCAATCTTTTCCTGACTATGGCGATCGGGGGCCTGTGGCACGGGGCGAATTGGACCTATCTGGTCTGGGGCTGTTTCCATGGCGGGATTCTGGCGATTGAAAGACTGTTTAAGGATCGTGGCTGGTACACGGTTAAAAACAAGTACATAAAGTGGACCTTCACCTTCTTCCTGGTCTGTGTGGGGTGGGTGTTCTTCCGCGCGCATTCTGTTGAGCAGGCTCTGTTCTGGCTGCAGAAGGTGTTCATGCTTAATGGCGACATTAACTGGGATATCACTTTGATTCCGCTTAAACATAAAGACCGCTTCTTTGCCGCTTTGGGTGTGGGGATCTTGGTGGCCTTCTTGGCTAAAAACACATGGGAGCGCGAATTCAAACCGACGCTTTGGCGTGCGGCTTTGATGGCATTCATGTTCGTGGTGTGTCTGATGTATATGGGTGAGGAATCTCCGTTCCTTTACTTCCAATTCTAGGTGGGGCGTATGAAAAGCAATACTTTGAAAATGATTCTTTTCCTTGCAGCTTTCATCATCGGACTTATGGGGCTGGTGGCGGGGTTTAACTTTGCTGTGGATCCGATGTGTTATTATCGCTGTGACGTTATTGATACCAACAGACAAAGCCAGAACGTCTATTATCAGGCGGCCCAGATTGTGGGGGCTAATCTCAATGCTGAAGTTGTGATTTTGGGGTCTTCTCGTGGTGAAACGACTTCCGCATTGTGGGTGGAAGAAGTCACCGGGCTAAAAACGATCAATCTTTCCAAGGGCGGCGCAGGCCTTCTTTTGAAAGTGTCGCTGTTAAGAACCGCTTTGGATCAAAAGCTGCCTTTGAAAAAAGTCATCTGGATTGCCGACTATTTCGAACTTGCGGGGGAAGTGACGGACGTAAAGGTTCGTCAGACCCCAGTGTTGCGTGAAAAGCTTTTGGCAGACGTCGAAGGCCTTGATGGGATGAAGTACTATCTAGAGCACCTGCAAAGTCTGATCAGTCACAACACGTTGGAAGCGGCTATTCATCAGTTGAATCAGAAAAAAGCTGACGGCATGTTTGCGCCCAAAGGCAGCGGCAGTGGCATTGATTATCAAAAGTGCGCGGCGGCTGATTATGCCGGAAAAGCCACGCCGGATGTTTTGGCCAAAGAAATCGACGTCAGCTATTCCACCTTCGGTGGTCCGATGAAGGCGCCACTGAATCCCAAATTTGTCGAGTTATTCAAAAAGCAGATCAAAGCCACGGCTGAACAGGGTGTGGAAGTCCTGATTCTGGTTCCGCCGTTCCATCCTGAATTCGTTCGCAGACACGCGAAAGACCACCCGGAAGCGGCGAAGTCTCACCAAAATTGGCTAGAGATGATCAAGGGCCTCGAGTCCGACAAGGTTCACGTGCAGTCGTACTGGGACGGGGTGCCCGGGGATGATGCCGGGCCTTCTTTCTGGGACGATGGATCTCATGCCACGTGCAAGGCCATGATGTTGATGCTGAAGCCTGCGCTTAGCGGACCTGTAGGGGGCGGAAAGTAAGAGCCGGGTAGAGGTCTAGGCGCGGTGGTGAGATAAAGCTCGCGATTTTTATAGAAAACCAACAGTTGTTTGTTTTGTTATGGTGTTGTAATCTTTGTTTACATCATAACGGGGCGACATCATGCGTGGGACGAGTGTCCTTTGGATCGGACTTTCTTTCATTTTATTTGTTTTTGCTAACAGCTGGGAGCCGGGAGTTGGCTTGGACACGGCGACTTACGGAGCTATCGCGCGAGGGCTTTTAGAAAGCGGAGATTGGTTTCGCCCCAAACTGGCCCCGGGTATTTTCGATCCTTTTATAGAGCATCCTTATTTGGGCTTATGGCTCAATGCTATTTCCATCAAATTGTTGGGAGCGACTGCCCAAGGAATTCATTTTTCTGCTTCCGTCTTGGGAATCGTAGGGGTGCTGGCATTCTTCTCGGCCATTCGACGGTTGGTGGACGAAAATACGGCCTTATTTGCAACGCTGTGTCTTCTAGCTATAAATGTCTATATGAACTTTATGTCCAGCGGCTGGCTCGATATGCCGATGATTTCTTTTATACTGGTGGCGTTCTATTTTTCAAGCAGGGTGGACTCTGAGGGCTCAACACTGGACAGTGTGGCGACCGGGTTCTTTCTAAGTTTGGCGGTTCTTGTCAAAGGCGCTGCGGCTGTAGGTGTATTTCCGGTGGCGATTTTTTTCCTGATGAGAAGTGGATGGAAAATCAGGGCTATGAGTCTGGCGTTGATTGGGTTTTTAGTTCCGTTCGGCCTTTTTACCTGGGGTCACTATTCTTCCCAAGGATTTCTTTTCTGGAAGTCTTACTGGTATCGCCAGTTCATAGTTCATAACGACGTTCAAGAAGCGGCGACGGATCCGGTCGGAGCTATTTGGTATCTAAGAGACACATTGACGCACGCTCATCTGGTGGCTCTTCTTTTTATTCCGGGATTGGTGCTGATGTGGAGACGAAACTATCGGACGCTTGCTTGTGTCGTGGCTCTGGAGTTTGCAGTTCACTTCGCTGTGTATGGATTCAGTCACCGCCACAACAGGCAGTATTTGTTACCGATTTTCCCTTGGATCGCTCTGGGGGCTGCATTCCTGATTTCTCAAAGAATAAAAGTGAACATTCTGAACTGGAGTCGAGGCCTTTTCTATTTGGGGGTTGTCTATTTCTTCTTGGTTAGTTTTTTGCCAATAACTGTTCATAATGTGGGGAGTGCCGGAATCTTCGCTCTTTCAAACGATGTGAAGTGGACGCCGATCAAGAACATCTATTTTGAAGCGACAGAAGAAGATCGCCTTCGCGGAGAAATGACTAGCTCTTACGTGGCCTGGTATTGGGACCGGGTGCCAGTGATGTTCAATTCTGAAGATATGCCAAGGGTGCTGTCAAATTTGACCAATGACGACGGTATTCTGCTGTCCCGTAATCTGAAAAACGACTCTGTTTTTCAGATATCTGAACATATCTGTGCTTGGAACGACCTTTGGATCTTGCTGTCCACAGCAGATAATTGCAGTACTCTGGAAAGAAAACGTCGAGAGCCGATGGTAAAAAGAGTTCCTAAGCCTTTGGCTTCGGCAACTCTTTGAGGATGGATTCAGTAAGCTACTTAAACAAAATCTCCTGCGACTCTTTAATATAGCTTAAGCCTTCTTCGTGCATTTTCTTACCATTGGCAGGACATGGGGATTCTTTGGTGAAGCTCATGTCCTCTTTCCACTTAAAGCATCTTTCTTCGCCGGGGTTGCGGATGTTAAAGACCACCGCCCAGTCGTTTTCAAACCATGCTGACTGCCCCAAATGGAAGATACTTGCTCCGGGACTGAAGGCCTCCGGGCGCGCCAAGGATCTTCCAAGGAAGGTCGGTGCTTTCACGCCTGTGATGTCAGCTAAAGTGGCTGCGATATCAGGTTGCGAGAAGGCTCCTGGCAAAAGCTTGTTCGGAAGCACGCGGCTTTCCTTGCCGTCTTTGGTGTAGTGTTTCATCAAAAACGGAATCGCGTAGTGATCAAAGATGCTCGATCCGCCGTAGGTGGTGTGATCGGCCACCAAGACCAGCAACCAGTCTTTTTCCCATTTGCGACTTTGTAACAGCTTATGGAACTCCTGAAGTTCAGTGTCCGCCCACTGACGAATGGTCTTATACTTTTGGCGATCCGCTCGAGCCGGGAACAGATTGTCGTGCGTGGTGTTGGTGTTGATACCCACCAGGAACGGTTCACGCAGGCTGGTCATTTTATCCAGCGCAAATTTGTACAAATCCGTGTCGTAAACACCCCAGGCATTTTGTTCCAGTTTTTCGTAATCGGGGATATCGCGTTTTCCATACGAGCTTTGGAAGCCAGTTTTCAGCACTAGCAACCCCGTGCCGCTGGTGTACTGATCAGACCCTTGGAAGAAGGCCGAGCTATAGCCTTTTTCGCTGAGCAAGCGGGGAAGGCAGACGAAGTCTTTGTTTTCAATTTCCGAGTACATGATGCTTTTTCCCAATGGGTTGGGAAGGCTGCACATGCTGGCGAAGATCCCCTCGGTGGTGCGATGTCCTCCGGCCAGGAACAGATCAGTGTGCAGGGACTCGCGGCGAAGTTTATTGAAGAACGGCAGGATCTCGACGCCGTCTTGAATGCGGTCAACCTCGGAACCCCACCAGCTTTCCAGGAAAACGATCACGATATTGCCGTCAAAACCACCGATAGGTGTGTGAATACCACGCTGGGCTTTCCAGGCGGCAAAGATTTTTGCGGTGTCGATGTCTTTGGGGGATGCGACGTTTTCTTTGCTGGATTTTTTCTCGCCCACTGCCGCCCAGAAGATTCCATAAGCTCCGTTCAGGGCAAGGAATGCGCCTTGCGGGCCGCCGCCGGCACGATAGGCCCAGGAAGGATCTTGGGGGATGCCTTCAAAGCCGCGGAAACCCATGACGGCCAAAATCGCTGCCATCAGCATGGCAAAGATGCGACCAACGGGACCGGAAGTGGTTTTATAGTTGGGTGACACCCAAAGATTCAAACTGGCGGCGGCTGCCAATGAAACAAGCACGGCAATCCAGTAGCGTCCAAAAAGACTCAGCATCGATCCTTCAATCGTGAAGAGCGAGTAAATCTCGTAAGAAAGATGGCGGCCAGTCTCTTTGGCGTAAAGAGAGTCAGTGACGATCATCACAATGTAGAACCACAGAAACAGGAAGTTCCAGCGTTTAGCCGCCTTGGGCGACAGCTTGAACAGCAGAATCATCCAGTACAGCAAAAGGTAGAAAACCGAGCCAATCGCCAAGTCAAAGTGCCAGCCGTGCAGGAAGGCCGCAAAGGTGGTTTTGATGGTGGTGAAATCCATCAGGTCCCAGATCTGCAGATAGATGGCTACGATGGCACGAAAGACCGCGCCAATGATGGTGATGCGAAGAAGGAAGCCCAGGGAAGAAAACAGGAATCTCATGTTTTTTTCATACTACGAGCGGCCTTGGGCTGTACATCCATTTCGACAGGCTGTGTCTTATGAATTGACGCAAACCCTTTGAAGACTTACTGGTACATTTTTACCAGCATATTCGGTATTTTAGGCCCATGGTATACGATTGCTTTGTATTTTATGATGAGTTGGATCTATTGGATATTCGCCTGAACGTTCTGGATAAGGTCGTCGATAAATTTGTTATTATCGAATCCAAAAAGACCTTCCGCGGGACTGACAAGCCGCTTTTTTATATCGAAAACAAGCAACGCTACGCCCAGTTTGAATCCAAGATCATTCATGTGGTGGTCGAAGATTTCCCGAAAGTTAATTGGAAGAAGCTAAGACCTTTCAGCAACTGGGACCGTGAAGATTATCAACGTAACGCTCTGGCGAAAGCATTGGTGAATTGCGCGCCGGATGACGTGATCATTTTCTCTGACGTGGATGAAATTCCGACTCCAGAGAAGGTGACTGAATACCTTCACAAACCAGGGATCAAGACCTTCTATCAGGAGCTTTACTACTATTACCTGAACAATCTGGCCTATGAGCACACCGAGCCCAACGCCATGTACAAGGACTATATTCCTTGGCATGGAACGGTGATGGCGAACTATTCTTTCTTTAAGAAATATGGCTGCAATAACATGCGCACCTATCGCAGTAAAAAAGACAGCGAGCACACCATGGTGATGGACGGGGGATGGCATTTCTCGTTCATGGGTGGAACCGAGATGATTCTTAAGAAAATGCGCGCCTACAGCCATACAGAATACATGACTGAAGATATGTTCAACCCCCAGTGGGTGGAAACTCAAGTGCGATCCGGAAAGGACATCTTCAATCGCCCGATGAAGTTTAAGCCGGTCGGGGTGGAACGTCTGCCAAAGTACGTGCAGGACCATCAGGCCAAGTATTCAAAGCTGCTTTTGTCATAGGGCTTGTTCGCGATGCGCTTCAGATTGCCACAGAATAAACAGGTTTTATGGGGATTGCTGATTTTGAGTGTGCTGAGCGCACTTTTGCAGCTTTATGCCTTCAAATATCTTCTGATCGTAAAGCTGTTGATGCCGTGGCTGCTGTATTTTTCGGTGCTGGCGTTCCTGCGTCCGTATCCGGCGGCTTTTTTCATTTTCCTGATCGAGTGCTTGGGGGTTCGGATTCATCTGATGAAGATGGCTTTGACGAACTCTCCGTTTGAGGCTTCAGATATCTTTGCCTGGAAGCAGGCGCTCTTCCTGAAAAGCTATACTGACTATGTGATTCCCGCGATTGTGATCGGACTTTTGCTCTGTATTTGGAAGGGTATTTCCTTCAAGAAAAAACAATTATTGTTTTTGCCGGTCTTTTTCATGGTGGCGATGTCCATCGTACAGGAGCGTCATCCGACGGAATCCCAGGCAAATCCAGTCAGTTCATTGTTTAAGCTTGCGCGCGTGACTTACGTGGACTGGAACTTTGCCACGAACGTGAAAGAAAACGGCATTCTGAATCACATCTTCCTGACGCTGCCAACGGGGCAGATTCCGGCCAAGGGAAAGCTTCCCTATGATGACCTCAATGCTGTGATTGATCCAAAGAAAGCCAAGAATGAACCGGATGTGTTCCTGATTTTGTGTGAATCCTGCTACACCAGCAGCAACGACAGCTTTGTCACGCCGATCGCGGATCTTGAAAAAGACGGCTTTGCTCATTCCACGGTGATTTCTCCAGTTTATGGGGGGATGACGGCCGAGGCGGAATTCGAAGTTCTTACCGGACTTCCCAGTCGTCGGTACAAAGGGATCGATTTCCAGTACTTTGCAGAAAGGTATGCTGCCAAGGCGGACGCTGTTCCGCGGATTTTTGCTGAAAACGGCTATGACACGTGGTCGGCGCATGCCAATGACGGGTTTTTCTGGAAGCGCGACATTGTTCATCCGAAGTTTGGTTTTGAAAGATCCTTCTTTGCTGATTCCATGAGCTGGTCTGATGGCAGCAAGTACCCAGAGGACAAAGTCCTGTTTGATCTGGCTTTGACCAAGTACGCTGACAGCCTGAAGGCCGGGAAGAAAACTTTTGCCTTCCTGATCTCGGTTTACACTCATGGGCCCTACGCTGATACGGACGGGGACGGGGGCGAGGCGGTTTACAAGGAAAAGCTTGGTAAAACTGTGACGCAGTTCTTGGAGTTCCAAAGGGCGGCGGCGGATCTGGCGCAAAGGAACAACCGCCCGGTGATCTTTGTGATCTTTGGCGATCATAAGCCGGCGATGACGATTTCATTCTATAAACATCATGAATTCGATGATGATTATTTCAGTGCCCGTGGCTCACGGAACGAGTCCTTCCAGTTTTCGACCTTGAACCGCACCCAGCAGATTGTCTACGGCAAAGTGCCGATGTACGTGAAGGGTTATGGGTTGAAAGAAGCAGGGGTGGCAGAGGCGATTGCCAACGAGACCGAGCAGCGTCCAATCTTCTGTCTGCCGGGGATTTTGTCTGAGCGGATTGGGATTCAGAATGCGTATTACAACTACCTGGTGGATACCTGTCGTAAATCTCCGGAAGACCTGGTCGATCCGGAGATCTTAAAGAAATACTTTACTGAGGAAATTTACGGGGACCGGTTGTTTGATTAGTTAAACCGGTTCGTTTGGGGTGGACTGTTTTTTAGGGCTGCCGTTAAGGTAGCCGTACGAGAAGCCAAGCAGGATCAGGATGAAGTTACGCACCTCGTGCTGAACGAACGGTGTTTCAGTCCAAGAACAGGCAAATAGCGCCACAATGCAAAGCAGAGATCCAAAAGATATTTGTTTTTTATGAAGCTCCGCTGTGTTCTTGAAACGATGGTAGAAGAAAACCAATCCCCCACCAAACGCCCCAAGATATCCTGCCAGTCCAAAAATACCTGCGCCAGCTAGAATATCCAAAAACTGATTGTGAGCATGGCCGACAACATATTCGTTAGCGTGGCCAAGTTTTACATAGTAGGCGGGGAACAATTTTGCCGCGTTTTCAAAGCCAACGCCGAATAGTGGATGATCCAAGAAAACCTGCCAAGAGACTTTCCAGATCGTAAGACGCGCTATTTGGGAGTTAACCCCTGAAAAATCAAAAGTGTATAGAATCCGATCTTTAAGCTCAAACACGTTAAAAACAACTGCCGCTGCGAACAGGGCAAATGTAATCCCGGAAATTGTGATCGCTTTCTTATTTCTGGTATAGAAAAGTGCCACCATCAATGTGCAGATCATCCCGATCCAGGATGTTCGAGTGTAAGTGGCGATAAGTGCAATAGTCGCCATGATTAGCACAAGAGTGGCGGAGGTTCTTGAGGGGCAATCCTTAGAATAAAGCACAAAGGAAAGCACCATTGCCCATACTAGGACTAGTGCCAGGGCGAAATAATTGGGATTGCTGTAAAAACCCTGGAGTCTGTGATCGGGTGTGATGAATTCGCCCGCAGTT
Source organism: Bdellovibrio sp. BIS2 (assembly GCF_055398295.1). NCBI lineage: Bacteria > Pseudomonadati > Bdellovibrionota > Bdellovibrionia > Bdellovibrionales > Pseudobdellovibrionaceae > Bdellovibrio > Bdellovibrio sp. BIS2. Next base: position 1,611,774 of record NZ_AP035879.1, read on the forward strand.
AGATTGTACTGGCGATAAATAATCCAAGCCAAAATGACGATTAAAGCTGAAAAAGACCAATTCAATTTTTTGGCATGGGTTGAGAGCAAGTGTCCTACGGCATAGCAGGCAAAAAATCCCCAAATCCAACGGAGACTTGCGATCTTATTCCACTCATGTAGCTGCATGGGACTGTTGAAAAAGTAACCCAAGACCCCAGAGCCAAGATATGCGCCAAGGCAAACCAGTATGAATTTATTGTTGAAGCCAAAGGTAGATCGGATGCCAACCCAGGATTTATCAGAAAATGAGAAGGCAATGATCGTGACAATTGCAAAAACACCGTCCATCCAAAAAAAATTAAACAAATTAAGTGCTAATGAAAGAGGCACAAAACATGCGAGGAGAGCTAAAATTATGGACGATCTGGTTGCGGACATTGATATAGCTTAGATTTTTTATGAATAGGTGTCACTGGGTAATTTCAGAGAGAATCGGCAATGCGCCATTTTAACAGGGAGCAGAGCTGTGCTCCCTCATTTGAATTTCTAATTGCTATTTTGTTTGCTGTTTGGCGCCCTTGATAAGGTTCAGCAGAAGTGCCAGAACTATTGAAGTCATTAGACCTATAGCGAAAGAGACCGCAATGCCCAGATTTTTTTTGGGCCTAGTCGGAGACTTGTGAAGAAGAACGTCTCCCACCAAATCGGTGTTCCTGTAGTTCTGAGGAAGCAACAGTGTTTCGAGTTGATTTTTGCGTTCTAAGAGTTTGTATAGCAGAGTCGCCTGCTGATCTGTCTTGAACCCAATTTTTGCAAGTTGAGCGCTGATGCTATTGTACTCAACCTGTCTGTTTGAAAGAATCAAATCAAGACTCTTTTTGTGCTTTTCCTGAATGTAGGTCAGAACTTCCATGATTTTGCCTTTGGCGTATTCATTGGATGTTGATTCGCTTTTAATTTCTAAAAATGTCTTTAAGCCCTGCACTGCAGATATGCTTGTGATGTCGGCGGTCCTGTTGTCCAGTGTTCCATCAATTTCGATAAAAAGCAGGTGAAGTCTTTTCTCCAGGGCTGTCGCATCTGCAATGGCTGCGGTGTCTCCTTTGTCCGAAGTGTAAGTGCCCATCTCAATCAGAGCTTTGGCTTCGTATATCGGTGTTTTGGAATAAACATACGCAGTGCCGATTGCGGTAATCAGTAGTGTGACCACGGAGATTAGTAGTTTTCTTTTCCAAAGAATCAGAATTAGGTCAAACAGGTCAATCTCGTCGTCTTGAAGCTGAACTTGGCGCATAAGGTCTTTCCAGGAAAAGTGATTTTTCTTACGTAGAATTCTTGGGCGTTCGTCAGCATATTGTCAACGTTTACAGGTGGCAGGATCTTTATTAAAGAGGGTGGTCTGCCGTCTTGATGCGGCACCGTAAAGCCTTGTCAGCCTATTTATAGTGCAATTTGGTAGGGAATGTACGCCCTGCAAGGATGCTTCGAGCTGGGTGTTTGTCGTGATTTGGATGAGTAAGCGAAGGTGGTCCGATCTGCTGATCGGTTCGTTGTTTGCTTCGAAATTTGCAGTTGAAAATGTCTTGGATAGCGAGGGGATTGATCCGTCTTCGCAGGGGCAGCTCCAGCAAACAGTTATTGACTACAAAAGAGACTTTGATAAGTTTGTTCGCATTTGTATCTAAAAAGGAACAATCGTGCCAAACTATGAAAGTGCAAGAATTGCCATTGTCGGCCTAGGCTATGTGGGCTTGCCCCTTGCTGTGGAATTTGGAAAAAAGCGGGACGTTTTGGGCTTCGATATTAATGCTGCCCGAATTAGTGAACTTAAAGAGGGAAAGGACTCCACTCTGGAGGTCACAAGCGACAGTTTGGTCGAGGCAAAAAAACTTGCCTATAGCTGCAACCCCGAAGATTTGAAAAACTGCAGCATTTTTATTGTGACCGTTCCCACTCCTGTAGATCATGTGAATCGTCCCGATCTGACGCCATTGCAGAAGGCCAGCGAGACAGTGGGGAAGTTCCTGAAAAAGAACGACATCGTTATTTACGAATCGACTGTTTATCCGGGTGCCACTGAAGAAGTATGTGTTCCTATCCTGGAACGTCTTTCCGGTCTTAAGTTCAATGTTGATTTCTTTGCGGGATATAGCCCTGAGCGAATCAATCCTGGCGATAAGGTCAATACTCTTACGAAAATCAAAAAAATCACCAGCGGTAGCACTGAGGAAGTGGCGGACGTAGTCGATGCGCTTTACCGCAGTATCATTACCGCGGGCACTCATAAGGCTGCCTCACTTAAGGTTGCGGAAGCTGCCAAGGTAATCGAAAATACCCAGCGCGATCTGAATATCGCGTTGATCAACGAACTTTCCGTGATCTTTGATCGACTTGGGATTGATACCTTGGATGTACTGGAAGCCGCTGGAAGTAAATGGAACTTCCTGCCGTTCCGTCCTGGTTTGGTCGGTGGGCATTGTATCGGTGTTGATCCTTACTATTTGACCCACAAAGCTGAAGAGTTGGGTTATCACCCACAAATCATCTTGGCAGGGCGTAGAATCAATGACAACATGGCGCGCTATACGGCGCGGGCCACGATTAAACGTATGGTGCAGAACGGGATCGACATTACCAAGGCCAAAGTTGGCATTTTGGGTATTACTTTCAAAGAGAACTGTCCGGACATTCGTAACAGCAAAGTGGCTGATCTAGTCAAAGAATTTAAGAATTGGAATATTGAAGTTGCAGTCTGCGATCCTTGGGCTGATGTGCGAGAGGTGAGGCATGAGTATGGCATCTCTTTAGAAAATGTCGATGCTAATAACCCCGTGGACAGTTTGGTCGTTGCAGTTGGACATGAGGAGTTCAGAGCTCTGACAGCCAAAGAACTACGCCAGTTTGTGCGAGTTCAAAAGCCCGTGATCGCTGATGTTAAAAGTATCTATGATCGCAACGAACTAAGTGAATACGGATTCACCGTATTCCGTTTGTAAAAGAAGAAGTAGGATATGAAGAAATTTGCATTGATTGGAGCTGCTGGATATATCGCTCCAAGACATCTTAAGGCGATCAAAGAGACGGGCAATAACCTGGTTGTTGCAATGGACGTAAATGATTCTGTTGGGATCATGGACAGTCATTTCCCGGAAGCTGAGTTTTTTACCGAGTTTGAAGAGTTCGCAGCCTACGTCGAAGATCAAATGCTCAAGGGCAATAAGCTTGATTACGTATCTATTTGTTCGCCCAACTATCTCCATGCACCACACATGAAATTTGCGCTGATGAATGGAATAGATGTGATTTGTGAAAAACCGCTGGTTCTGAACGCAGAGGATATCAACAAGCTTGCAGAGTATGAGGTGAAGTACGGCGCTAAGGTTAATTCCATTCTGCAGCTGCGCCTTCATAAATCCATCATTGCTTTGCGAGAGAAAGTGGCGGCAGCGCCACAAGGCAAAGTATTCGATGTGGACCTGACATATCTTACGTCACGTGGGAAGTGGTACCTGAAATCCTGGAAAGGGTTTGACGAAAAGTCTGGAGGAGTTGCTACCAACATTGGTGTTCACTTCTATGACATGCTTCACTTCATCTTTGGAAAAGTGTTGAATAGTGAAGTGCACTATCGCGATGATAAAACCAGCGCGGGCTATTTGGAATTTGAACGCGCAAGGGTGCGTTGGTTCCTTTCAATTGATGCGAAACATTTGCCTGATAATGCCGTACAGGGTGAAAAACTGACTTATCGTAGCATCACTATCGAAGGTGAACAGCTTGAGTTCTCGGATGGTTTCACCGATTTGCACACTGAAAGTTATAAAAACATCTTAGCTGGAAAAGGCTATGGACTTCAGGAAAATCGCACGGCAATTGAGACAGTTGAAAAGCTGCGAACTGCTGCAGTTACTGCAGATCCAACTTGGGCACATCCGTTTTTAGCAAAGGTAAAATAATGGGTTTTTATCAACATGAATCAGCAATCGTTGATCAGGGTGCACAAATTGGTGAAGGCTCTCGAATTTGGCATTTTGTGCATGTTTGCTCCGGAGCAAAGATCGGTAAAGCTGTTTCATTGGGGCAAAACGTTTTTGTAGGCAATAAAGTCAGCATTGGGGATAGATGCAAAATCCAGAATAACGTTTCAGTCTATGACAATGTTTACCTGGAAGAGGGTGTTTTCTGTGGCCCCAGTATGGTTTTCACAAATGTTTACAACCCAAGATCCTTGATTGAACGAAAAGATGAGTATCGTAATACCTACGTTAAGAAGGGCGCGACTTTAGGGGCTAATTGTACCATCGTGTGTGGCGTTACCATTGGCGAGTACGCGTTTATTGGAGCTGGTGCGGTTGTGAACAAAGATGTCCCAGCCTATGCATTGATGGTTGGGGTTCCAGCAAAACAGATTGGCTGGATGAGTGAGTTTGGTGAACAGCTTGATCTTCCCCTGCAGGGTGAGGGGCAAGCCGTCTGTATACATACCGGTGCGAAGTATATTCTTAAAGGCCAAAATATCACCAAGGAGCCCGGTTGTACTTAAAAATAGTTAAGGCATTTTCCAATGAAGCTAGCTTTAAGTAATAGATTGATCGGAAAAGGCAGCATTTTTTTAGTTGCCAATATACTTAATGCTGCAATCCCATTTTTGCTACTGCCTATTCTAACAAGGGTTCTTTCGCCCACTGACTACGGCATTGTAGCCATGTTCTCTACGTTTCTTTCTTTTACAAATACGTTTGTCGGTCTCAGTGTGCATGGCGCTATCAATGTTCAGTACTTTAAGTTAAGTCCCGGTAGATTCGCCGAGTATGTGTCCAATTGTTTGTTGTTGCTGGTGGCCAGCGCGGTGGTCAGTTTTTTGGTAGTTCTGCTGGCTGGCGGGTTTGTTGAAGAGACATTGGGCCTTCCACACAAGTGGATGCTGGTCGCTGTAGGGGCTTCCTTTTTTCAGTTTTTGATTACCATAAGATTGGCGATTTGGATGGTTTCGGGCTCCGCTGTTGAGTACGGCGCCCTCCAGATTTCGCAAACCTTTATCAACTGCGGATTGTCACTGTTCTTTATTTTTATGGCCGGTTTGACATGGGACGGACGTCTGCTGGGATTAATCACCTCTATTGGTGTTTTCGGAGTGGTTTCGTTGTATTTACTGCGGAGGTCCGGTTATGTGGTCAGGCCTTCCAACACCAAAATCGACATTAAGAATGCTTTGATGTTCGGGGTGCCGCTGATACCTCATGCGGTCGGTGCTTTCGTGATATACAACACTGACAGGATTATGATTTCCAAGATAGTGGATGTCGCTGCTGTCGGTGTGTACACCGTGGGTCTTCAGCTTGGTCAGGCGATGGCTCTTCTTTCAGAGTCTTTCAATAAGGTTTATGCGCCGTGGATGATGAAGAATCTGTCGGATAAAAATATTGATAAGATCAAACTGGTACAAAAATCGTATATTGCGATGATCTTGTTTTTGCTATTAGGTGCGGTGTGGGGAGTGGTTGCGATAACTGTTCTGCCCTTGTTGGTGGGTAAAGAGTTTGCTTCTGCAAAGAGTGTGATTCTTTATATGTGCCTGGGTCACTCGTTTACGGCCCTTTACTATATTGTGACGAACTATATTTTCTATAGTGAAAAAACCAAGTTTTTAGCTTTGATAACATTCTCTTCAGCAGTTGTAAGTATTCCCTTGACATATTTTTTGATTCTGAAATATGGGATCGAAGGGGCGGCGTTAGCATTCTTGATTGTGCAGATTGTTTTCTTTGTTTTGACCTGGGTTTTGGCAAACAAAGTGCATCCTATGCCATGGCTGTATTTTTTGAGGAAGCGTGATGCTGAGTAAATTGGGTCAAATTGCTCAAAAACTTAAAGTCTTTAAAGTGATTAACTTAAAAGATTCAAAAAGAGCTATTCAAAAATGCGATGTTTTGCTGTTGTGCCATGATGATGACCGCGGTCTCAGTTTAGAGGGAAAAGCTTATTCTCCTATTTTGGATTCCTTTAAAGAGAACTTGGAGTCTCAAGGTTATAAGACACTTACTGTCGCGCATCCCTGGTCCAAATTAGTTGGCAAAAAAGGTTTTGGAAATCCCATTGCCGTGAATCGCAGTTATTTGTTTGCTGTTATTGCCGAAAGGATATTCAAGTTTGATTCGGTAAAAAGACTTTATAAAGACATTTTCACCCGTGCAAAGCCCCAATGGATTGTGACTATCGGTTGCACAGATGAGTTGTGTATGGCGGCCCATGAGCTTGGAATCAAGCATTCCGAACTGTTGCATGGTATAGGCTATAGTCCTTTGCCCTGGGGATGGGGCGACAAGGACCGGTTGTGTCTGCCGCAGGAGATACTTTCTTTGGATGATGTATCCACTGCCACCTTTAAGCCTTTAGAGGCACAGGGAGTGAAAATCAGGCAGATAGAGCATCCATTCCTGGGCAGATTTAGTTCTGAAAGAATAGAGAGTCTGCCTGAAGAGTGGAAAGTAAATACGGATAGAATTTTTGGGAAAGAGATTCTGGTATCCCTGCAATGGGGATATGCCGAAGGAATTGACTGTCTTGGTAAGTTAAAGGGGATTTTGCCCAATGGCTTGATTCCTGAAGAATTGATTAATGTCATAGCGCGAACTCAGAATGAAGTTCTATGGCGCTTCAGATTTCATCCCGTTCAAATTCGCAATATGGAAAAGTACAAGAAACACTTTTCGCTTGTGAAAAGTCTCGTAGAGAGATTTCCAAACTGCGAATGGGAAGAATCGACGTTTAAACCAGCTTCAAGCGTGGTAAGTCGTTGCGATGGACATATAACCATGATGTCTATGGTTAGTTATGAAGCTGCCTATATGGGAGTTCCCTCTTTAACCTTATGTCCAACGTTGCTTGTTGGCGGTGTTTCCGAAAATTCCTTTAGTGATCTTGTTGAAAAGGGTTATTTGGTCAAAGGTGTTATTCAAGAGGAATATATTTTGAACTGGGTTCGCGATGTGCGAAAGTTGAAAGCTGATTGACGAATAGCTGTCGGGTCATCAATCACGATGACCCGATTTCTTGATTTTCTTCTAAATTGATATTGCCTTAATAAGCGCCTTCAGGATTTTGATATTTGCTTTCCACGTGCTGCCGAAGCGAGGCTTGTCTTCGCGTTCATGTATAGGAACCGGTACTTGAATAACCCGATCCCCCATTTTCAAACAGCGCAAGAGAAGCTCTGCTCCTACCAGCCTCTTGCTGTCAAAAAAACCAATTCGATGATAGCTTTCCAGCTTATAGGACTTCATGCCGCACAGAGGATCTTTAACTTTAAAGAACAAGTTAAAGTATTGGCCAATTACGAGCTCTGCAAAACGGGCATAATGAGGCCGGACGCCGCAAACGAGATCACATCTGTTGCTTTCCAAAGGCTCAAAAAAAGAATTAACGATTGAAGCCTCATGTTGTCCATCGGCATCAAAGGTGAGAGCGTAAAGAAAGCCTTTTTCTGCAGCTCGTTCAAATCCAGAATTCAAGGAGCCTTCGTAGCCTTTGTTTGATGTATGGGTTACGACTTCGGCTCCTGCAGCCCGCGCGAGCTCTGCAGTTTGATCTGCAGAGCAGTCATTTACCACAATGACTTTGGCGAAGGGCTGAAGCTGGGAGACTACTTTGCCGATGGTTCGCGCCTCGTTATAGGCGGGAACAATGACTACCCGTTCAGAGATGCCCACGTAATGTGCTCTCCTTCGCCAAGATCCTTACTTAGAGATTTGCCCACTACTTTTTCCAGCAAATAAGGAGGGAGAGCATCATGAGGGCATGGGCGTAAGACTTCAAGGTCATCTCTGGTCAGGATATGGCCTTGCTTAAGATTCTTTTTGAGGCGAATAGATCGACGTTGAAGAATAACTGTTTCCTTCTCGTTTTCTTCAACTTTTTTAACACCTGTGCCCAGTGCATTTTCAAGTTCGCGAGTGCGTTCAACCATTTCACGCCATGATTGCGGATTCATTGAGAATTTATGATCCGGGCCAGGGCGCGAATTGCTGTCTGTAAAGTGTTTTTCAATAACTTTTGCCCCCAGGGCAACAGCTCCCAGGACAGTTGCATGGCCTGGTGTATGGTCGCTCAAGCCTAGAATCAATCCCGGGTACATGCTCTTGAAGGTGTTTAGAACATTGAGCTGGATATATTTGAAGTTCTCAAGGCTTGCTGTGTAGTTTGTATTGCATTGCATGAGCACGATGTCTTTGTTGTGCTTGCTGCATGCCATTACAGCAGTATGAATTTCATCGGCCGTGGAGGCACCACAAGCCAAAAGCATAGGCTTATTCTTCTTCGCCATGTGCTCGATGATCTCAAGCCAGGTCACATCCCCAGAGCCAACTTTGAAGGCTGGTACAAATGGATCAACATAATCCACGAGGTCAAATGAATAGGGGCTTGTAAAGAAATCAATTTTGGCCTTTTTGCAGGTTTCAACAAGAGCGGGGGTCCAATCCTGATTCAAAGATGCGTCAGCGTAGACTTCAAAAACGGATTTTTTCCAGCTTGCTTGGTGTGAGCTTTGCGCACCCAGGTCTTTAAAACCTTTGTCACTAACGATGGTTTTTGCCGTGAAATGTTGAAACTTAGCAGCGTTGGCTCCCGCTTCCGCGCACATGTGAATTAATTCTTTGGCTTTACCAAGATCTCCATCGTGATTGGCCGCAATGTCCGCGATGAAATAAGTCGGATGCTCAGCGCTGATGACGCTGTCATTGATTTTTATTTGCGGTGAAAACTGTTTCATTTAGGAAGATCTCCATTCTTCAGATTTTAGTTTTTGAATCTCGTCTTCAAGGGTGGGCAGCTGGACCCCGAAAGTTCTTTCATACTTTGATACATCCATCGCCATATGGTGGGGTCTCGGCGCTTTAAAGATAAGAGATTCCATTGTTACATCTGTACTGTGGTTCTGTATATCATAACCGTAAACTTCCGCGATTTTATACGCGAAGTCTCTTTTGGAAAGAGCAGTCCTGGCCCCGAGGTTGAAAACTCCAGAAACCGGATTTTGCAGAACGATTTCGATTTGATCGCAGAGGGTGGCAATATTCAGAGGCGAAAATTCCACATCGGTCAGCAGTTTTAGCGGGATTCGGTCCTGAAAGCTCTGAAGGAGCCAGTCGCTGAAGCTCTTGCGGTGAGAAACCAGGGAATGGCCGAAGAAGTTCGTTCTCAGAATGGTTCCGTCGACCTCAATGGCAAACTCCTCCCCTTTGAGTTTGGACTTTGCATACTCGTTGAGGCAGGAGATCTGCTCTTCCTTGTTGTAGCCCGGGGAATTATAGACCATGTCGGTGGATATTTGGATTAGATGGCAGCCGGGGTTTTTCTTAATCCAGTCAGCGATGTTTTTTACTACAATTGCATTAACTTGCAGCGCCTTTTCCGGAAAATCCTCGCAGGCATCCACATTGGTCAATGCAGCTAGATTCACGATGAGCTGTGGCTGAGTTTCGTCAAGAATCTCATGACAAGTAAGAGCCGATGCAAGGTCGGTGGTTTGGGGTGCGGTTAAGACTTCGTACTTCTTTTTCTTTAACTCTCTGGTCAAAGTTGTGCCGAGGAGTCCATGCGCGCCGGAAATAAATACTCTTTTTGATGTCATTCTTATTTTCTGCCACAGAGAGGTTTTTTTTGACTAGGGAATACTAATGAAGCTGTGTGTAAACTGGGGTTTTTAAAAATGTACCTATTGGGTGTTCTCATGATAAGTCTTTTTGGGTGAATTAGGGGGAGATGTGCTCAACGGTAAAAGAATTCTTGTCACAGGTGGGACTGGGTCCTACGGCAAAAGATTTGTTGAAAATGCTTTGAAAAAATACCCGGATATCAAACGTTTGGTCATTTACTCTCGTGATGAACTGAAGCAGTTTGAGATGTCGCAGCTTTATCCAAGAGACAAGTACCCCAATTTGAGATTCTTTATTGGTGATGTGCGAGATGGTGCGCGTTTGAAAAGAGCCTGCGAAGGTATCGACATTATCGTCCATGCGGCTGCCCTTAAGCAGGTTCCGGTTGCTGAGTATAATCCAATGGAGTGTATTCAGACTAATATCCTTGGGGCTGAAAATGTCATTAATGCGGCTCTGGACTGCGGCGTTTCCAATGTTGTTGCTTTGTCTACAGATAAAGCTGCTGCCCCCATCAATCTTTATGGTGCGACCAAGCTTTGTTCCGATAAGCTGTTCGTTGCCGCCAACAACATCAAGGGTAGCAGAAACTTAAAGTTTTCTGTGGTTCGCTACGGAAATGTTTTGGGTTCTAGAGGCAGCGTGATTCCTTTCTTCTTGGATAAAAAGAAAACAGGGGTTTTGCCGATCACGGATAAGAAAATGACGCGCTTCAATATTACTCTAGATGAAGGGGTTGATATGGTTCTTTACGCGATCGAAAACGCTTGGGGTGGCGAGCTTTTCGTTCCTAAAATTCCTTCTTATAGAATCCTGGATGTGGCAGAAGCTGTGGCTCCTAATTGTAAGTTGGATTTCGTCGGGGTTCGTCCTGGTGAAAAAATTCATGAGGAAATGATCACAGAAACTGACTCTCTCAATACGTATGACTGCGGCAGATACTATGTAATTGCTCCAATGGTGCAGTTGTGGAACATGCAGCAATGGATGGAGCACTTTAAAGCTCATAAAGTCCCTGAGGGTTTCCGTTATAATTCCGGCGAGAACACGGATTGGTTAACAGTTGAGCAGTTGCGTCAGCAGATCAAGCTGCACGTTGCTCCTGACTTCCAAGTTTAGAAGGATCTCTTTTTTGAAACTCGCTTTGGGATCTGCGCAGTTTGGGATGGCTTACGGGATCAACAATAGCCGAGGGCAAGTACCCCTTGACGAGGTCAGGGATATCCTGAGGCTATTTTGCGAACGCGGTGGGAATGTCCTGGATACGGCGTATGCCTATGGTAACAGCGAGCTGGTATTGGGCGATGCCCTGGATGCTGAAAAAATTGACTTCAAAGTCATATCGAAGTTTCCCAAACAAGATGTTCAGCGGGTCGATGAGTTCTTTCATGAGACCCTTGCGCGTTTGAAACGCAAGTCAATTTACGGTTATATCCTTCATGACTTTAATACCTTTGTTGATGCCCCCGAAGTGTGGGATCGGCTGCGGGAGCTAAAGAACAAGAACCTGGTCCAAAAGATCGGGTTCTCTCTGTATCATCCGGATCAGGCGGAATTGCTTCTGAATCAAGGTGTCGACTTTGATCTTGTCCAGATTCCTTATAATATTTTTGATCAAAGATTTGATTCAGTGCTGGCTCGTTTGAAGTCAGCGCGGGTTGAAGTGCATGCCCGAAGTGCGTTCTTGCAGGGGCTATTCTTCAGAGAACCGCCGTCTTTATCTCCGTTTTTTGATGATCTGAAAGATAAGCTGACTGCTGTCGGAATGTTTTCTGAAACAACAGGGATACCCTTGTATGCTTTGTTGTTGGGTTTCGCGGTGCTTAATCCGAATATTGACTATGTCGTTATCGGAGTCGACTCAATTAAGAATCTAAGGCTAAACTTGGCCGTAGAGACGTATCTCGACGAGCTGAGTCCTTATCTTGAGCAATTGAAGCAGTTCAAAGAACAGAGGGAAGAGTTTATTCTTCCTTATTTATGGAAGTAATTATGAAAAGTTTGTCTTTAAATGAAAAAGTGATTGTGATTACCGGAGGCCACGGACATCTAGGGGCTGCGATCTCATTGGGTCTGCTTGAAGCGGGGAGTAAGGTTGTTGTGCTGGGGCGCGATCAAGACAAGTTTGAAAGCAAGTTCCGCGACCACGGCAATATTTTTTTTGAAAACGTTGATATTTCTTCTACTCAGCAAGTGGCTGAGGCCTTTGCAAAAGTCTATTCAAAATTCCAACGGATAGATGCTTTGATCAACAATGCCTACTTCATGAAAGGCAATGATCCTGAGCATGTCACGGACGAGCAGTGGGCCTATAGTCTGGAGGGGACCTTGGGGACACTTCACAGATGCATTCGTGAGATACTTCCGTTTTTCAAGAAACAAGGTCACGGCAGGATTATAAATCTTTCTTCGATGTATGGAATGGTGTCTCCGGATTTCAGAGTATATCCAGATCTTTTAAGTGCGAACCCTCCGCACTATGGGGCTGCCAAAGCCGCGGTTCTTCAGGTGACAAAATATTTCGCCTGTTTGCTGGGGAAAAATAATATCCTAGTTAATGCAGTGTCGCCGGGCCCATTTCCTTCTGAACAAGTTCAGAAGGATGAGAAATTTATTCAGGCTTTAAGCAGCAGAAATCCTCTTGGTCGTATTGGCAAACCAGAAGAACTGGCGGGAGTTTTTGTCCTTCTTTGTTCCGATGCTTCTTCCTATATCACGGGGCAGAATTTTGTCGTCGATGGCGGATGGACGTCGTGGTAAAAAAAGTAGGAGCAATTCTTCAGGCACGCATGGGGTCCAGCAGGCTGCCGGGCAAGGTTCTGATGCCTTTGCCGTATGATAAGGGAATACCCTTGATCGGCCAGATCATCAGCCGTGTGCAAAAGGCAAAGACGCTGAGTGAAGTTATTGTCGCCACATCAACTCAAGAATTGAATGACGAAATTGTCCCTGTCGTCCAGAAGTTTGGTGCGAAGGTCTTTCGTGGGGACGAAGACGATGTCCTGAGTAGGTTTTATTTTGCCGCTAAAGAAAGTGGCCTTGATGTGATAGTCAGATTGACTGGCGATAATCCATTCATTTGTTCAGAGACAATTGATGAAATTGTCGAGTTCCATTTGAGCAAAGGGGCAGACTACTCAGTCACTAGGGATTTGCCCTTGGGTACGAACATTGAGGTGGTTGATTTCAAGAGCTTGGAGCGAGCTTTTCACGACAGTACTTTTGCCGGGGATCGCGAGCACGTTACGACCTATGTTTGGAAGAATCCGAATATTTTCAAAGTAGCCGAATTGAAGTTTGGAAATGCCTTCAGTGGGGCATTGCCTCGGTTGACAGTTGATTTTTTGAGCGACTATGCGATGGCGTGTAAAATTTATGAAGAACTGTACGATCAGAAGCCAGATTTTGGTCTTAAAGATGTGGCTGAGCTTCTTTCAAAAAAACCCTGGATTGCATTTATAAATTCAGAAAATCAGCAAAATAAAGCTTAGGAGAGACGATTCAACGTCTCTCCTAAGGGTTGTTTTTGTTGGCTACTCGGAAGCCAATTTTGGAATACTGTTAATCACCTTGATAACTTCTTTGAAGTCCATGCCAACGGCATCAAGATACCACTTGATATTAGGATAACGGGGGCGATTCTCGTCCGCTACCAATGCCAGTGCCTCTTCTCGGGTGATGTCGCCTTCGCGCACCTGATTGCTTCTGAAGGTATCGTGTTCAGAGAAGCCCGCGACAGTATAGTAGATATAGTTATAGATTGCAGCTGTGCCGTCACCAATTCTCCAAGTAGTGCTGGTGTCTGGTGCTTTTTCCCAATCGTATTCATTCAACAGAGTTGAATCGATGATTTTTTCATCCCAGCGCCAGTAATCAAAAATATGGTAGTAGTCGGTCTTGGACGCGAAACTGCGGTAATACTCTCCGGAAAGAGTGTCCCATAGTGAAGAGTTGAAGTATCCCGGGCTTTCAAGCATTGCTTTAAACCGAAGTTTTTGGTATTCGACCTGCTTCTTCCAGCTGCTCATGTAGACACGAGTTTCGTCGAAATCAGGTGGGATGCCAAGGAAGCCGGCTTTAAAGTGCGTTACTTCCAGAGGATTCACGCCCCATAGGTTTAAAGAAATACCAGTTTGTTTTTTTACGGTCTCTACATGGCGGAAGAAATGCTTATCTCCGGCAGTCAAAATGCTGACCATGCCCAGATGAGGGGATTTCAGCCATGCTGTCAGGTTTCGGGCAATATTTCGACGTTTCAGGGAAATGTCATCGGCGACGATGATATTCTCAACTCCAAGTTGGGAGCACATTCTGCTGATATTTCTTCTGCCCAGATCTGTGACCATCCCCCAGTCATAGGTGTAGGCAAGGGGTTTCATCTTTAATTCTTTAACCACCAGGTGAAGCCCGTAACAGCTGTCTCGTCCTCCTGAAAAAGGAATGATGCAGTCCTGTCCGTGTTCTCGGCGGTACGGCTCCATAAGGTTAAGCAGCTCTTCTACTGGGCGAGGCTTATTTCTGGTTTTGTAGTTATGGCAGTAATTACAGACGCCATTCTGATCGAAACGAATAAATGGCATTGTCTCTGGAAGAATACACTTCGTGCATCGACGCAGCTTATACTGTTTATATTCCAACAGGTTCTCTTCTTCCTGAATGGTGCCAATTGAGGGGATCAGGTTTCTTGCGATTCCTTCGAAATTCTCAATTTTGGCTTCGTTGGCGCTTTTAGGAACATCAATCACGATGCCCTTGTTCAATATCTGCTCGATGTTTTCGCAATGAAGTTCGCTCAACGGGAAACGTTCTGAGGCGAAGTATGTATCCCCAGCGTTATTGCCGACATAGAGACTGCCATTGTTTGAGTACAGGTAAAGCTTGCCCAGTTTCGGTAGGCCAATCGCAACTGAAACCACCCCTTTGCATGACTCCAATACATCTTTGCCGATGCCCTCGACACTTTTTCCGGCTTCAATGTGGTCGGCGATCAGAGCGGTGATAATCTCCGTATCGATTTCTTGTTTGCGTGGGCGTTTTGTCTGTTTCCATAAGTCTGTGTAGTTAACGATAATGCCGTTATGAATGACACAGACGCCGTCTCTATACACTGGCTGATTATCTTCAAGACCATTCGTGATAAGGCGGCTGTGACCCATGACGAATTTGCTTTCGTTGAATGTCACCTTTTTCAGTAGTTTTGAGATTGGGAAATCTGCTCTGTAGAGCTTGTAATCAGAGTCGGAGGAGAAATACAACCCGGATGAATCGCGGCCCCTCTGTTCGGCATGCTTGGCCAGCAATGCAAGCTCCTTAGTTTTGACTCCACCCTTAGAAATAATCCCAAAAATTCCACACATAATGCAACCTCAGCGAATTTTAGCCGCTTTAAGTTCTTTCGGGGCTCAATTATAGTCAACATATTTTAAGGAATTTAATTAAGTTTTTTGGGCACTTAGAGTTTTTGGGTGGAGCTGTGCTGAGGGGGCTGGGCAGAACATTCGGCGTGTCCTTTAGGTATTGCCGGTGGCGCTTTTTCAATGAACAAAACGGGTGGTTTGTCTGATCTGAAAATTGAATTATGGGTGCGGTTGGTATAGATTCTGTTGCTGGGAATTTTGTTGTTCTTCGATCGTTCTGCCTCGAGCAAACATCGGTTGACTATGATATGGGTTTGGATAAATGTGACGTAAACCCAAATTCAAATTTTCATGGGGAAAGCTGGAAGATTCCGCCGTATGAGTTACGAGCGTAATCCTAAAAGGAACTATGGTTGCAATTGTTGACTATGACATTGGAAATGTGGCTGCAGTTGCCAATATGTTCAACCGCCTTGGTGTTCCATCAATTATCACAAGTAACTATGAGCAAATTGAAAAGGCAGACCGAATAATTCTTCCTGGGAATGGTGCCTTTGATGCTTGTATGAAAAACCTAAAATCAAGTGGTTTGATTCCGGTTCTTGAGAAGTGTGCGCTTGAGCGGGGCATTCCTCTGTTGGGAATTTGTGTTGGCGCGCAAATGCTAGGCCATAGCAGTGAAGAAGGTGTTGAACCCGGCCTCGGATGGATCGATATGGACGTAAAGCGATTTCCGACTATGCCTGACTTGCGAATTCCGCAGATGGGTTGGAACAACGTTGTGCCGGTGAAACAGGGACACCCGGTACTGGATGGCTTAAGTGACGACGCTCGATTTTATTTTGTCCATAGCTACTATATGGACCCGCGCGGTTCAGGCATTACTCTTTTGCAGTCTCACTATGGAATAGATTTTTCTGCAGCCGTTGTGCACGGAAATATAGTGGGTGTCCAGTTTCATCCTGAAAAGAGTCACAGATTTGGCAAACAATTGCTCTCGGCTTTTGCAAGGTGGAAAGCATGAAGTACGCGCGCGTAATCCCATGCTTGTTGTTGCGTGGGAATGGCCTGGTAAAAACAAAAAAATTTAAAGATCCTGTTTACATCGGTGACCCTGTCAATGCTGTCCGGATCTTTAGCGAAAAAGAAGCTGATGAGATTGCTATTCTGGATATTGATGCGTCTCGCCTAGGGAACGAGCCCAATTATGATCTAATTGCCGAAATGGCAGGTGAAGCCTTTATGCCAGTTTCTTATGGCGGGGGGGTGCGTAATCTTGACCAAATTCGGCGATTGATTCGCTCGGGCGTTGAAAAAGTGATCATTAATACCATGGCGACGGAATCCACGGATCTTATCCGTAAAGCTGTCGATATGTTTGGCAGTCAGGCTATTGTGGGCTCTGTTGATGCGCGGCGTAAGTTTCTTGGCGGGTATTCAGTGGTCTCTCGCTCTGCGACTTTAGAGACGAAGCTTGAGTTGGAAAAGCATTTGGAAAATCTTGTGCAAGCTGGGGTCGGGGAGCTTTTGGTCAATGATGTTGATCGAGATGGAACTATGGCTGGATATGACCTTGCATTGGTGCGGAAGGTGGTTAAATCTACTGTCCCTGTGATTGTATGCGGTGGAGCGGGGACGCTGGAGCATCTAAAGCAAGCGCTTGACGAAGGGGCTTCCGCGGTTGCCGCAGGAAGCATGTTTGTTTTCTACGGAAAACATCGAGCTGTATTGATCAATTATCCCAGCTTAAACAATAGATTGGAATTATTGTAAGTGACCAAAGTAGAAAATTATAGATGCTGCAGTCGTTGCGTTATGGATACTACAGATCCTGAGATTGTTTTTGATGATCAGGGTGTTTGCAACCACTGTCATCAGTTCGATAAGCACACAAGTTTGGAATGGTTCCCCAATCAAGAGGGGGCAGATCGCCTGAAGGCCATTGTTGAACAAATCAAAGCTGATGGTCAGGGGAAAGAGTATGACTGTATTCTTGGATTGAGTGGAGGAGTGGACAGTTCCTACCTGGCACTTAAAGTCCGTGAGTGGGGCCTCAGACCACTTGTTATGCACGTGGATGCGGGATGGAATAGCGAATTGGCGGTGGCCAATATCGAAAAAATCGTTAAATACTGCGGTTATGATTTGCACACGCATGTTGTAGATTGGGAGGATATGCGAGACTTGCATCTTTCATATCTTCAGGCGTCCGTGGCGAATCAGGATGTGCCACAGGATCACATTTTCTTTGCCAGCCTCTATCATTTTGCGACAAGCAATAACATCAGGTATATCCTTTCTGGCAGTAATTTCGCTACGGAAGGTGTTTTTCCATCGGCCTGGCACCACAGTGCGATGGACGCTATAAATCTTAAAGCGATCCATAAAAAATACGGCAAACGGGAATTGGTCAACTACAAGACCATCAGCTTCTTTAAGTACTATATCTGGTATCCGTTTGTTAAAAAAATGCGTACGGTGAATCCGTTGAACTATATGCCTTATGATAAGGCCGCTGCAGTGAAAGAGCTGGAAAAGACAGTTGGCTATACACCTTATGCTCGCAAGCATGGTGAATCGATCTTCACAAAGTTCTTTCAAAACTACTATCTTCCTACAAAATTCGGGATGGACAAGCGTCGCCCTCATCTTTCAAGCACGATAGTATCCGGGCAAATAACACGTGAAGTGGCCCTGCAGAAGTTGGAAGAGTCTCTTTATTCTCCTGAAGAGCTGCAAATTGATATTACTTACCTATGTAAAAAGTTGCGAATTACCCGGGAAGAGTTCGATAAGCTGATGCAGTCTCCAATACATCATTATTTGGATTATCCAAATTGGGACGGGCGATTGAATACTATGAGAGCAATAAAGCGTTTTTTGAAGCGGATATTGAGGTTCTAAGTTCGATTTTCCGGGGAGGACACGGAATTGATATTGAACGTAAGTCTTTGAGTTGAAGGGTGTCAGTTGTACAGGGAACGATTTTTTATAAATGTTAAATCCTTTACTGCACTCATTGTGTTTGCTGCGTTTGGTCTGCAAATGCTTTCGAACCCACTTCTTAATTACGTTAGTTTCGCGGTTATTGGTGGTGCTGTGTTCGGCTGTTGCTTGTTGTGTGGGGTTTCGCACAAGAACCTTGTCGCATTGCTGGTGCTGGCATTTTCTTTGTTTTGCTTTATGTTTGTGTCCAGCTTTGTTACTGGTAATGTCGGGCTGGGTTTCTACGTTAGTATCATCGCCTGCACGTTCCTTAGTATCCTCATGCTGCAATATGACCCTAAGCTGCTAATCCTCAAGACGTTGTATTACTTCCTTTTTGTTTTCCTAGTGTTGGTATTTTTCGCGCTTGTTGCGGGCGTTGATCCGGGCAAGCTGTGGCCGCAGTCCAGTCGAAACACCACCAGTGAAGTATTTGTTGTTCTGGGTGCAATCTTCCTGATTAATGGGCGTGTTTTGCGGCTTCTTAGGTTTAAGCCATTGTTTTACTCTCTGATAGTTGTCGTGAGTATCATGTCCATTGGTAGGTCAGGAATAATCACCTCATTAATGCTTTTTGGAGCATTTGGCTTGTATACGGTCAGCGCCGTCAAGAAGCGAAAGATTTTTTATCTCTGCCTGGTTTCTGCGGCATTGTGTTTGTATTTCAGGGACAAGATATTTACTTACTTTGGGTATCTGGAAGAAAAAGGCATTACAGATAGCTATAGACTGAACATGATTAAAGAGTTTGTTGCCAACTATGATTCTTCAGTCTTCATTTTTGGAGTCGATTTTTCAAGTCTTCCATATATTGCAAGCTTTAGTAATAACCCACATAATGCCTTTATTGGTCTGCATGGGGCTCTCGGCGTTGTTGCTGTTCTGCTGTTTCTAGGGGTGCTGTTGTCTTTGGTGAAATACACAATAAATGGAAAGTATGTGGCTTTGCTCGCTCTGCTTGCCATGCTGCTAAGATTGTCTACAGACGAGGCTTCTGGGTTGCTCTTGCTTCCAATGGTCTATGTTTCTCTTGATGGAGTTGGTTATTTGCTTAAAAGTGCTTCCAAGAGAAACTTTAATTACTACCTTAAAAGTCAGGCGTGAAAGAATCATGAAACAAAAGAAAATACTTTTTTTAACCCATACAAACATTGATGAAGACTCCAGAATCTTGAAGCAAATGGGTTGTTTGGGTAGTAATGGATTCTCCGTTTTTGGAGTTGGAGTCTGGGATAAAGAGGGGACAAGCAAAACCAACCTCACTAGAAGTTTTGAAACACGACTTGTTCACCTGTGGTCCAGGAAGCTTACGTTTTTACCAAAGTTGATTCGCCACAGTATCACGTTATTAGAGTTGACCATTAAGATGCTTGCTGTCTGTCTGAGATTCAGACCTGCTGTTGTTCACTGTAATGACACTTTGGTTCTTCCTTTGGGAGTTCTGGTCAAGTTGTTTACTGGCGCTCAGGTTGTGTATGATGCGCACGAGTTGGAGTCCAACAGAAATGGTCTAAGTAAAACGTTATCTGTGCTGACTCTAAAGGCTGAAAGGTTTTTGTGGATATGGGTGGACGCTCTCATCGTAGTCAGTCCCTCTATCGAAGCCTGGTATAAAAAAAATATTGGTCCGAAAAAAAGTGAAGTGATTCTGAACTCTCCGGTACTTTCCGGAAAGCTTGTCGAGAGCAGTGATTATTTGCGGAAGAAATTTGGTATTTCAGTCGATTCGAAAATATTCCTTTATATTGGCATCTTGGATAAGGGGAGAGGGTTGGATCTTATTCTTGATGCATTTAATTCTTCAGAGGTTCGATCGTCTCTTGTTTTTCTGGGATATGGAAAAATGGCTGAGAGACTAAGGGAAATTTCGTCCAAGGCTGGCAATATCTATGTGCATGATGCTGTACCTCATGAAGATGTGGTGCCGATAGCAAGTTCGGCGGATTTCGGTTTGTGTTTGATTGAAAACGTTTCCTTAAGTGATTATTTTTCATTGCCGAACAAACTCTTTGAATACACGTTTTCCGGTATTCCAGTGTTGGCGTCCGAGTTTCCCGATATCAAGTCCGTAATAGATCAATACAAGATCGGGACTTACTGCACCTTGAGTAAGGATTCTATCAGAGAAAAGGTCATCGATCTTCAGAGCAGCGATAGCATGAAAGCGTATTCAACAGATGCTCTGTATCCCTTGAGTTGGAAGGCTCAAGAGGAAAAGTTATTAAGACTTTATCAAAGCCTTTGATGGTCTTTCCAGGTTGGCAATGACTTCGGCGTAGGTTTTTGCCAATCTGGTATAGTTACGTTCTTTCAGGACCCATTGCTGTCCTTTTTCGCCAATTGTTTTGAGCTCTTCCTGGGAGAGTCCTTTATACTTTAAAATGACGTCGATCAAGGCTTTGGTGTCGAAAGCGGGTACAAACTCGCCGCAGCCGGATTCGTTGATCATTGATGGAAATCCCGAGTAAGAGGCGATGATTGGTTTTCCCGCTTTCATGTAGTCGATCATCTTGTTTAGTGACAAGCCGTACTCCCACACTTTTGTGTTGTATGTGGAAAAGTAAAGAAGATCAGCCTGTTCCAAAGCATTTTGAACCATATTTCTTGGAATCTTCGGGGCGAAGATCAGGTTGGGCAGGGGGTATTTTTGGATGTATTCGTTTCGAAGTGCTCCATCTCCTATAATGACGAAACGAATGTCTTTGTTTGACTGCATTTCTTTGGCAGCATCCAGAAAAGGTTCCAGCGCGTTAGTGATTCCGATGGTTCCTGCGTAAACGACATTAAAATAATTCCGGTCAAGGTAGGATGTTTTATAGTTTTCAGGAAGTGGAATGGCGTCTTTGAAAACTTCCATATCAATTCCCATTGGTACACAGGCAACAGGAGGATGATTTTTAACGATGGCTTGGACGTGGCTCGCCAGATTGGGCATGGTCCCTACGATGCAATCTGATTTTGTATAGGCCAGCTTCTCAATCAGGCTGAGGAAAAATACGAACGGATTTTTCCTGCTAAATCCGCCCTCTTCGATGATGGTCAGAGGCCAGATGTCTCTGACTTCAAAGATCAACTTGGCTTTGAATTTTCGTTTTAGATACAAGCCGTAGAAAATTGTCAGCAGTGAAAGGCTTGAAACAATCACGACGTCAGGTTTAGGAAGATCTTTTATTTTGAAAGTAAAGAGATTCCACTCGAAATGAAACCAACTGAGGATTCGTTTGATTGATTTTGCCACCGTATATTTGAGTGTTTTCAGGAAAATCAGCCTGTAGC
Source organism: Bdellovibrio sp. BIS2 (assembly GCF_055398295.1). Taxonomy (NCBI): domain Bacteria; kingdom Pseudomonadati; phylum Bdellovibrionota; class Bdellovibrionia; order Bdellovibrionales; family Pseudobdellovibrionaceae; genus Bdellovibrio; species Bdellovibrio sp. BIS2. The sequence goes on from NZ_AP035879.1 coordinate 1,633,029, forward strand.
CGTATTTGTTTTCTGTGTGGCTTTTGCCTTCAAATGAGGGGATTTCGCAAAGATTGTTTGAGTCCGACGAAATGACTGTGACGTTGTATCCGAGCTTGCTCAGCTCGGTCATCAAGGAGTGTCCGCGTCCTCCGAATGAAGTCGCAGTTTGAGGTGCAAAGTATTTAGTAACATACCACAGGTTCATTGCCACGCTTGGTCCTCAGTCTGAAAGAGTGTCTTATTTATTTTTTATTCTTGCTGGATTTCCAATAGCGCAAACTGCGTCGGGAATATTTCTGATCACGACCGATCCGGCACCCAACGTCACATGGGAGCCGACTTGTATCATCGGGATAACAACCGAACGAGCCCCGATAAGGGTCTCGGCACCGACTGACACTCCGCCGCAGAGGACAGTTCCAGGGGCGATGTGAGTGAACGCGCCAATTGAGCAGTCATGCTCAACAATTGCTCCAGAATTGAGAATGCAGCCGTCTTCGATGGTCGTGCCGGCGTTTACTATAACACCCGGCATTGCCACGGTCCCGGCACCTAGTGTTGCAGTTCTCGCAATGAGGGCTGAGGGGTGAATCAGAGTGGCCATTTTCAGGCCTAAGCCAGTTGCTTCCTGTTGCAGCTTTTTTCGTGCAGAATTGTTGCCGACTGCTATCACAGCATGAGCAATGTTATTCTCGTTGGTGTAGTTTTTTAGTTTCTGAATGTCAGAAATCACAGGCAAGCCAAAAAAGTCGGCTTGTCTGGGATTGTTGTCGAAAAAAGCAGCAATTGAGTATTCTGAAGCCGCTTGAATAATATCGACGATGACCTTTGAGTGGCCACCGCAGCCGAATAGGACTATTTTCTTCATGTGAGATCCGATTTTTTAGCAGGTTTAGTGTTTGCATCCGCAAAAGGTTCCATGGTTGGCGAGTCCTTTGCGGCAATGCCCTCTCGTCGGAATACCTTCCATGCTGTCATAAAAATGATTTTGATATCCAAAGCCAGTGTTTGGTTGTCTACATACCACACATCCAGGTTGAAGCGGTCTTCCCAGTTTAGCAGATTCCGTCCATTCACCTGTGCCCAGCCGGTTATTCCCGGGAGGGCCTCATGACGTCTGGCTTGGTGGGGGGAGTAGTGAGGAATATACTGCATCAAAAGAGGGCGGGGGCCGACGAAGCTCATTTCGCCTTTAAGCACATTGAAAATCTCTGGCAGTTCATCAAGACTGGAGCGACGAAGAAAAAGCCCGAATTTGGTCAGGCGCTGTGAGTCGGGTAATAGAGCTCCGTCTTTGTCCCTTGCGTCCGTCATGGTTCTGAATTTGTACATTTTAAACGGCTTGCCATGCTTGCCGGGGCGTACCTGGCAGAAAATCGCGGGTTTTCCAAGGAAGAAAATCACTCCCCAATAAATGAGCGCCATTGGGATGGCAAAGATGAGGCAACACAATACAGCCAGAATGAGGTCGAAGCCTCTTTTCATAGATCTCCCTGAGTGAAAATGACCCACAGGCTAGCGGAAAAAATATTGTCTCACAAGTGCTCTCGCGCAGCGCATCTTACAGAGCGCGATGCCGATATTTTGAGGACTGAAGGGTCTTTTTAAACTATGCTGCTTTGGTTTGGATTTGAAGAGGAAAAGTGATGAATAGCCTATTGGCAATTGATGGCGGAGTCCCGGTCAGAACAGCGGCTATCGCTCCATGGCCTTTTTACGATAAAGATGAAATCGACAAAACTTCATCGATACTTGCCTCCGGCAAGGTTAACTATTGGACCGGTACAGAGACCAAGTTGTTCGAAGAGGAGTTTGCGAACTTCCATGGAATGAAACATGGGATTGCACTTGCAAATGGTACGCTTGCTTTGGAGCTTGCGCTAATCGGTTACGGGATTGGTCTTGGTGATGAAGTGATCACCACCTGTCGTACCTTTATTGCCTCAGCCAGCTGTGTCGTTCGAGTTGGCGCAACTCCCGTCCTGGTTGATGTCGATCCGAAATCACAGAATCTGATGCCTTCGGAAATTGAAAAAGCTATCACCCCGCAGACCAAGGCTATTATCGCTGTTCATTTGGCTGGATGGCCTTGTGATATGGATTCAATTCTTGCGATCGCGAAAAAACATGATCTGAAGGTTATCGAAGACTGTGCCCAGAGTCACGGGGCCAAGTACAAGGGACGGTTTGCCGGCTCTTGGGGAGACATGTCCGCGTTCTCGTTCTGTCAGGATAAGATTATGTCTACCACCGGCGAGGGGGGGATTCTTCTTTTGAACGACACAGAACTGTATGAAAAACTCTGGGCCTTTAAAGATCATGGTAAAAGTTTTGATGCGGTTTTCAGACGCTCTCATCCTCCGGGTTTCCGTTGGTTGCATGAAAGTTTTGGCACCAATTGGAGAATGACTGAAATTCAAGGGGCCGTGGGACGTATCCAGCTTAGAAAGCTCAATGACTGGATTTTGAAAAGACGTTCTTTGTCAGAGGCGCTTAGAGAAGGCATCGCCGGGGTGCCGGGTTTGGTCGTGCATAAGCCGGAAGACTCTATCTATCATTCTTATTATAAGTTTTATGCAATGGTTGACAGCTCTGCATTGAAGCCTGGCTGGAGTCGTGATCGAATCATGGCGGCCGTTAATGCGGAAGGCCTTCCTTGCTTTTCGGGCAGCTGCAGTGAGATTTATCTGGAACAGGCCTTTAAAAAGGCAGGTCTGGGGCCAGCAGAGCGTTTTGGGAATGCTCAGCGTATGGGCGAAGAGAGTCTGATGTTCCTGGTGCATCCAACATTGGATATTGAATATGTGAAAGATCTGGTGAGCGCCATCACGAAAGTGATGAAAGTGGCGGCAGGTTAGGCAAGGGACGCGGTTTTTGTATGTTTATGCGACTGGCTGGATTACCTAGAAGAATTAAAATTTTGCTGATGTTGTTCAGTGATTTGGTTCTTCTGCCATTGGCACTGTGGTCTTCAGTTGCTTTGCGTATGGGAACGTGGAATCCAGATGTCACCACCTACATCTGGCTGTTTTTTGTACTTCCTTTTGTGACGATTCCTATCTTCATCCGAATTGGTCTTTATCGTGCAGTCATTCGATATCTGGATGATAAGATTATTTATACAGTTTTCTACGGAGTTACTCTTTCAGTTCTTCTGCTGACAGCAGTTATCGTCATGGGACGTGTGTCCGCATTGCCTCGATCTTCTTTGGTTATCTACTGGATTATGGCAATTGCATATATTGCCTCAAGCCGATTCCTGGCTCGTGGACTGATGCGCAGTCTTGAGAGGTTTGAGGATCGACGACAGCCTGTTGCGATTTATGGAGCGGGAAGAGCAGGGTTGCAGACCGCGCTGGCTTTGATGTCAGGTCCTGAGTTTCGTCCGGTGGCTTTCTTCGATGATAACCGCGAGGTTCAGGGAACGAACGTTGTTGGCGTGCGTGTATTTGATCCATCTGAGGCTATGGCCGTTATGAAGGCCAAAGAATGCAGGCAGTTGCTTATTGCGATGCCCTCTGCAAGCCGCTCCCGCCGCAAAGAGATCATCCAAAAATTTGAGCGTGAAGGTGTTGTTCTTAAAACGCTTCCCGGCATGGGCGAACTCGTAGATGGTCGTGTTCGGATCGAAGACATTCGTGAGGTCGGCGTTGAGGATTTGTTGGGCCGGGACCCGGTTCCACCCTACGAGGAGCTAATTAAGTCTTGTATTCGTGATAAAGTGGTTTTGGTGACGGGTGCCGGAGGATCAATCGGATCTGAGCTTTGTCGTCAGATCCTACTCAATACGCCACGTAAGCTGATCCTGTTCGAGCAGGCAGAGTACGCACTTTACAAGATTGAACAGGATATTGGTCGTCACCGAATCAATTTTGAAGTCGTGCCAATTCTTGGCGATGTTTTGAATTCAGAACATTTGGAGAAAGTCATTTCGAAATACGGAGTTCAGACTGTATATCATGCAGCCGCTTATAAGCACGTTCCGCTGGTTGAGGGGAATGTGGTTGCGGGTGTTATGAATAATGTCTTCGGTACGCTGTCTGCTTCGCGGGCGGCAACAAAAGGAAAAGTAGAGACTTTCGTTTTGATTTCGACTGACAAGGCCGTAAGGCCTACCAATATTATGGGGGCCTCGAAGCGCCTTGCTGAGCTTGTTTTGCAGGGTTTGTCTCAGGACAAAACTCATTCCACACGTTTCTGCATGGTTCGATTTGGGAATGTTTTGGGCTCGTCGGGTTCTGTCGTTCCTTTATTCAAGGAGCAGATTCGCAATGGCGGACCTGTCACCGTGACCCATCCGGAAGTTACCCGTTATTTTATGACAATTCCCGAGGCAGCCCAATTGGTTTTGCAGGCCGGCGCCATGGGTAAAGGTGGGGATGTATTTGTTCTGGATATGGGTGAGTCGGTGAAGATTGTTGATCTCGCCCGTAAAATGATTGAGCTCAGTGGGCTGGAAGTGCGAAATTCTGAAACAGGTCAAGGAGACATCAGCATTGAGTTTACGGGGTTAAGACCGGGTGAAAAGCTGTATGAAGAGCTTCTGATCGGAGACAATGTTTCCTGGACCTCCCACCCGCGAATCATGACGGCGGAAGAGGCATCAATTGAGTATAGCAAGTTGATTGTATCTCTGGATAATATGCGTGAAGCATGCGGCGCCGGTGATGAAAAGACAGTTCGGATAATGCTGAAGCAACTGGTGCCAGAGTATCAGTGTCCTCAGTGATAAGCTGAATATCTCACCTGCCGTAACTTCAATGTGACGGCAGGTGATAGCAAGAGTTTTAAGAAATCGCCTTTTTCACCGCCCTAACAACCTCATCCTGCGTCTCCTCATCCAAATACGGATGCATCGGCAAACTCACCACGCGGCTGGCCGCCGCTTCAGAAAGAGGATAAGTACCCTTATGATACTGACCCGCATAAACCGGCTGCAAATGCAGAGGAATCGGGTAGTGAACCGCAGTTGGAACACCTAGTTCCTTCATTTTCTCAATGAAGCTCTCACGGTTGTCGACCTCAATAGTATATTGCGCATACGCGGAAGTGTTCTCTGGAAGGATTTTTTGCGTTGGAGCAACACCTTCAAGAAGCTTGGAATAGCGTGCGCCGATTTTATGGCGAAGTTGAATCTCATCATCAAAGATTTCCATCTTAGCCAAAAGGATCGCCGCTTGAAGAGTGTCAAGACGGGCATTCATGCCGATATCGGTGTGATAATATCTTTTCGCCTGTCCGTGTGTTCTTAGAACCTTGATTTTTTCAGCAATCTTGTCGTCGTTAGTGAAGCAAGCGCCACCGTCACCGTAACAGCCCAGCGGCTTGGACGGGAAGAAACTTGTGCAGGAGATCGTCGTCAGGTTACAGGACTTTCTTCCTTTGTAAGTCGCACCAAAGCTTTGCGCCGCATCTTCAATGGTCACAATACCGTGCTTTGCAGCGATAGCTTCAATAGCATCATAGTCCGCGCACTGACCATACAGGCTGACCGGAATGATCGCCTTGGTTTTCTTGGTGATCTTTGCTTCGATAAGGTTTGCATCAATGTTGTAAGTTTCTCTGTCGATATCCACAAAGACTGGGACAGCGCCAAAGAAGCTGATGACTTCAGATGTTGCAAAGAAACTGAATGGAGTTGTGATGACTTCGTCGCCCGGTTTGATCCCAATCGCCATCAAAGCCAGCATTAGAGCATCGGTGCCATTGGCATTCGAAATACAATGTTTGGAGCCAGTATACTTTGCAAGACGTTCTTCAAGTTCGAAAACCTCAGGACCCATGATGTACTGACCGTTCGTAAGAACAGTGTTAATTCTTTCTTGAATCTGTTTTTGAATTCTTTTTTGCTGAGACTTTAGATCAATAAATTCCACGACATAGTCCTTTTGGATAGGACTAGTATCTTGTCGATAATTGGCCCAAAACTCAAGGGGCTGATTGGGGAATCATGGCTTGCGATGCGTTGCGCGGACGCATTAAAACCTCAACCGCACCCCAATCCCCAAATCCAGATCCACATCCGTCTCGGGCGTTAAATCCACCGCGACGGACACCTCCCCAAAGAATTCAATGTCGGGATTATTGATATTGTAAAGCAGCCCCAGCGGCGCACGCGGTCCGATGGCCAGCTCGCCATCGTGCTCGCCCTTGTTGAAATTAATCAATCGCACCCCAAGACCATAATACATCTCAATCGGACCTCCACCTTGCACAGCAAAAGTCCGGGCGCGATCCCAAAGATATGTAGCATGAATGTGCAGGCCGGAATGGTCGCCCGTGGCATAGGCAAGGGCCCCCTCGATAGAATGCTGTCCATCCAGGGAAGCTCGTCCTGAGATCCCTGTTGGATCGCCCAGCACAATCCCGATGGCATTGTCGGCAAGGGCGTTAGAGGTGGTAATCATCATTGATAGAGACAACGTCGCTGCTGCCATTAACTTCTTCATGAAGTCCTCCGCTGAAGTTCATTATCCGCATTGGGATTAATAATTCCATCGAAAAAATCAGCCTGTTTCAAGCTGAGTGGCAACAGTCAAAAATATCGACAGTTTATTAAACTTAAACTGTCAGCGGGGCCTCAGATTGAACGGCCACGTGTGCCGTGCCATCAAGGCCCAGCAGATAAGCCACAACGTCTTTAGCGCTGTAAGAACTTTTCCCACGCAACATACGAGCGACATTGTTCAAATCATCACCCGCCGTCAACAAAGGCTGCTCTTCCGTACCCCCGGCCTGGATCTGCCCCATGCCCACGTCGGCCATCAAAGCATTGCACAGACATTTGCGTCCGACCGTGTCTTCTTCCAAGCCGCCTTTTTTAACATAATCATTCACCGGTTCAGCAGGGCAGCGTTGGCCCACAGTGCCGTCTGGCTTTTGATAAGCATGGCGCAAATAACCCAGATCGCAAATACGTTTGCGGGAAAGATACAAAGCCTCTTCAGAAATAGTTCCAGAAAGGCGAGCCGCCTTAAACGGAAAACCTGTTGGTGAAGAGCGAGGATCGGTAAAGATCCAGCCGCCTTCAGGAGCCGTTTCGGTTGTGATTTTCTTCAAAGCCTGGGCTTTGTGTTCTTCCTTCACTCCGGATTCTTCCGAGAAGGCAAACAAAGTTCCCACCTGAACGCCGTGAGCACCTTGCGCGCGAACTTCCGCCAGCTTTTCCGGAGTCGCATAATAACCCGCCATCCAAAACGGAAGCTCCAAAGCCGCCATTTCTTTTAAGCACACTTCGTCGCGAGTTCCATAAACCGGCTCGCCGCGCTCATTCAGCTTCATCGGCCCGCGCGGAGGCGCGTTGTGGCCACCCGCCAAAGGGCCTTCCACGATAAAGCCGTCGACACGGCCCGTGGATTTCTTTTTCAGATTCGCAGCTAGAATTGCAGAAGAAACGATCGGGAAGAAGTAAGGGCGTTTCAGTGGGACAAGCTCAGTGCCCTCCATCACAGACTGTGGATCAAAAGATGTGATGCCATCTTCCGCCGCACCCGCGACCGGAACTTTCAAAGTTGCTTTTTGGTTCTGCGCAAGCAGATCCAAAGCGCCCGGGATTTCACGCGGAATACCCGCGCCCATGATCACGTAATCCACACCCGCCAGCAGACCACCGTAAAGGCACGCCAGATTCGGCAAAACCACTTTTTCCAAAAGGTTCAAACCGATCAAGCCATTGTGACCTTCGCGCGCCAGCCACACTTCAACAAAGCTTGCTGCGACAGTCAGTTGCAGCAACGCTTTCGGAGATTCCAGATTGAACATCGGAGGGCGTTTGTAAGGTTGATGAGCCTGACGACCCCCTTCAATGAAATAGGTGTCCAGAATTTTCTGAGCGATTTCCTGGGAAGGGAAGGCCTTCAAAGCACGACGGCAGTCGCCGGCAACATCGCCGTCTTGCAAACGACGAACTAGAACTGAATTAATCGCGGTGCCAGAAACAACGCCCAGTTGGCCTGTTTGTGAAACTGTCTTTGCCAAACGCCAGTCAGAGACTGCGATCCCCATACCACCTTGAATTACGATCGGATGATTAAATTGCATCCGTGCAATCTATCGGGGGCCGAAGTAGCCTTGCAAACATATAAGAGATCTCGGGTTGTTTTCCTGTCTGCGGCGCAGCGAGAGTTTTTAAAAAGGTCCAGTATTTACATATAATTTACATATCTATTGACCAAGGTCAGCTTCTTTAAATACAGTTGAAAAGTCCCAAGGGGAGTTTTCCCTCGAAAGCCCAAATAATCGTCTATCTATAAGTAGATAAAATATATCTATAGGTCTATCTATAAATAGACGATATGGTATATTATTTCTATCTATAGATAGACGATAGGGGGCTTTGTGAAATCAAAAACAGCTAAACTCAGACGAGCGCAACTGGATCGGCAGTTTGAAGCGGCTCAGGGGCTTCGTTCCGTTAAAACCCCCAAAACAGGTTGGGTGCGCGAAGTGCGTACGGCCCTGGGGATGTCGATGAATGACCTTGCCACGCGGCTGGGGGTGATCAAGCAGCGTATCGAGGGGCTTGAGAAAAACGAAGTGGCTGGAACCGTGACTATTGAATCCTTAAGAAAGGCGGCAGAGGCCATGAACTGTGATTTTGTTTATCACTTTGTCCCGAAGCAAGGGTTGCAAAAGACGTTAGAGTCCCAGGCAAACAAAGTGGCCGAAGAGATTGTCAAATCCAGCGAGCACTCGATGAGCCTTGAACTGCAAGGCACCTCCAAGGCCGCACAGAAAGCTCTGGTGGAGGAAATTGCATTTGAACTTTTGCGTAATGAAGACCGCCGTATCTGGAGTCTGAAGAAATGAAGATCCCGTCCATTCCCGGAGCCACGCCATTGGATGATGAGACCCTGCGCGGTCTGATCCCGGGTTTGACGACTCACGGGGAGCTGGATGAATTTGAGGCGGCCAATATCGCGCGAGCCATGTTGTGGGCAGAATCCAGTCGATCACTGAAGAAAGATCTGCTGAGCATGACCGGGCTGAAGCTTTTGCATCAGAAGATGTTTGAAGACACCTGGAGCTGGGCCGGGGACTTAAGGGTCCGTCAGACCAACATTGGTGTGCCCCCTCAGACGATTCAGAGTGATATGGCGATCTTGCTGGGTGACGTCGGTTACTGGCTTAAGAATCAGACTTTTTCAGTCGAAGAAATCGCCATTCGTTTTCATCATCGCCTGGTTTATATTCACCCATTTCCCAATGGCAATGGGCGCTGCGCGCGATTGGCAACAGATCTGTTTTTAAAGCAGCACGGGTATTCTGGTTTCACCTGGGGGCGCGCTAGTTTGGCCCTGTTAGGGCAATTGCGTAAAGAATATATTCGTTGCCTGAAGTTGGCGGACGCATCGGGTGACTATGGGCCTCTGTTAAATTTTGCCAAAAGCTAAAATCTTATCGGGCGAGATTCGGAGACTTTGTCCCGTCAGCCTGCATTGCTCAGCATTTCGTTGCTGCATAATCATTGCTTATCCCTATGGAATTACACAGATATTAAAAGTATGGCTATTTGCCATACAAATAGGTATAATCTATGAAGCGGATAAATCCCGACAAGAACAGTATAATCTTGCGTGAACGAGGGCATTCCATCGAAGAAGTGGTGACGGAAGGGATTTTGCTGGATGTGCGAGAGAACCCGGCATACCCGAGGCAGTTTGTGGAGATTTATCTTTTTAAGGATTATGTATGGGCCGTTGTGACCGCAGATAATCCGGAAAGATATATAACCATGTATAAGAGTCGTAAACTTAAGAAGGAGTATGGACTATGAAAAGAAAACGAATTCCCACTCAGAAAGAGCTGGAAGATAATTTTTCGAGCTGGAAGCCCGTCGGTAGAGAAAAAGTGGCAGCTGTCGTCGCTCGGAACGACGTTTTAAAACGGGAAAAAGAAAAGAAAGAAGCAAAGTTTACAGCTCGACTAACTTATGCGGATTTTGAAGGCTTTAAGGCAGTTGCGGAAAGAAAAGGCATTCCCTATCAAACTCTTTTGGGGTTTGTGATTCATGCCTATGTGCAAGGGCACCTCGTTGATGTCGAAGAGATTCGTAAAGTATTTCCTGCTATAAAATTTAAAAAAGAGGCTTGAGTCAGCGCTTCTTAATCACCAGTTCCTTGTATTGCGTGTGACCATCCACTTCCCGGTGGAATACCAGCTCATGATTTTCCATCAAGACGATTTCAGCCGTTGTGTAAATGAGGGAGCCATCCATCAGGTGGCCGCCAATCACTTGTCCTTCAAAATTGCTGATGGACATGTGCAAGTGAGCTCCATCAGGCCCCAGTGTTCCTGACAAAGACACGATTTCAAAAGGCCCTTGGAATTCGACGACATCCTTGCCGCCAGACATTCTTAAGTGCGCTTTCTCAACGCTGCCAACCGCGCTTACCACACAGGCCGCATGCAGGTGGTATTTCTGGCAATAGAACAAGAGTTCTTTTTTAAGGTCCTGCCCCGGTCTCAAACGGAAACAATAGCTGGTGTTGGAGCTGGAAAAAGGTTCAGTTGCCATAGGATTTCCCCTTATTAACGAAATGAAAACAAAAATTTATAAACTTCATCTTTGTCCGGTCCCGCAACGGGAGTATCATGGAGGAACGGAGATCGGCATCTTATGAGAATATATTCTGATATCACGAAAACCATTGGTCAAACCCCGTTAATCGAAATGCAAAGAATCGGCAAGGATTTGCCGGGCAGGCTGTTGTTGAAGCTTGAGTTCTTTAATCCTCTGGGGTCCGTCAAAGATCGCATCGGCCTTGCCATGATCGAAGACGCTGAACGCTCAGGCCAGCTTAAACCCGGAATGAAAATTATCGAACCGACAAGTGGCAATACCGGGATTGCTCTGGCCTTTGTGGCAGCCGCCAAAGGCTATGACATCACTTTGACAATGCCAGAAACCATGTCTCAAGAGCGTCGTACGCTGTTGCTGATGCTGGGGGCGAAAATCGTTCTGACTCCGGGGCCTTTGGGTATGAAGGGTGCTATCGCCAAAGCCATGGAGCTACTGGAAAACACACCCAATGCCTGGATGCCTCGTCAGTTTGACAATCCCGCGAATCCCGCAATTCACAAAGAAACCACCGCTCTTGAAATCTGGAACGACACCGACGGCAAAGTCGACATGGTGATTAGCGGCGTTGGAACTTCGGGTACGATCACCGGTGTGGGGACGGTGCTAAAAGCAAAAAACAAAAACATCAAAATCATCGCGGTCGAGCCTGCAGAAAGTCCCGTACTTTCCGGGGGCAAACCAGGCCCGCACAAGATTCAAGGCCTGGGCGCGGGGTTTATTCCTAGCGTGATGGATAGATCCGTCGTTGATGGCGTTGAGCAAGTGTCGTCTGAAGAGTCCATGAAAGTGGCGCGCGAAGTGATCAAAAAAGAGGGGATTCCTGTGGGGATCTCGTCAGGGGCTGCAATCAGCGCAGGCCTTCGCCAGGCGGCGAAAGAGGAAAATCGCGGCAAGAACATCGTTGTGATCATTCCAAGCACCACCGAACGCTATTTGTCGACCCTGCTGGCAGAACAGGAAAGAGCCGAAGCTCTCAGTCTTCCAGTTGCGACCGTGGATGAAAATTACCTGAGTAAAGTGAAGTAAAAAATGGTTCCTTTTATCGTTCCGGCCAAAGAAAAAGTGCTGCTGAAGATCGGGGAGGCCCCAAAGCTTCCCGAAGCACCTTCGCAGTTTGATATCTTTGTCTGGAACGTTTACAAAGGACAAAAAGCTCATCTGTTTGAACAAGACTTCAAACGCCTGGGGGAAAACAAGGATTTCATCTTCCTGCAGGAAGCTCTGTTGGATCAGCGCATGCCCGCCATGTGGAGATCTGATTTCGCCGCCTATGAGTGGCATCTGGCGCAAAGTTTTCACTATAAAAAAGATCTTTCCAGCACGGGGGTGGCCATTGGCTCCAGGCTGACGCCTCACTCGGTCGATTTTATCCGGGCAAAAACCCGCGAGCTATTCTGGCTGACCCCAAAATTAACCTTGTTCAGTGAATACAGTTTCGGTGAAAAGAAAGCCCTGTTTGTCTGCACCCATGTGCTGAACTTTGTGACCTTAAAGGCTTTCACGTATTCGCTGTATGAAATCGCCGAAAAGATCGCGCGCTTTGACGGGCCGGTCGTCCTGGCAGGGGATTTCAACACCTGGAACTTCAAACGCTATATGATCATGAAATCTATTTTCCGGGATCTGGGGCTTGAACATCTGGATTTGGAAGATGACGGGCGCATCCTGAAACTGGATCACGTCTTTGTGCGGGGCTTTGATGTGGTGAAAGCCAAAGTTCACCACACCATCGTAAGCTCTGATCACTTCCCTCTGGAAATCACCCTGAAACTCTAAAAAGGTTCCCGGTTCTTTTTCGGGTCTCCACTGCGTCAGCTTTATTTGCTGTTAAGCACAGCTTTTTCCAATCGATCCATCCGGGCTTTCAGTTCTGCCAGCTCTTTGTCTTTTTGGGCTTTGTCCTGCTCAAGAGCTAGAATACGCTGATCTTTGTCGGCCAGCGAGTCTTTCAAGGCACTGACTTCATCATACAGCGCCTTGATAGCTTCCACCAACGGGGACACTAAGTGCGAGTAATTCACCGACTTCATTCCCTGGGGATCGGTTTCAACAAGCTCTGGATAAATCTTTTCAAGCTCTTGGGCGATAAAGCCCAGTTGCGGGCGCTTGCCATGTTCTGGATTTTTCCAGTTGTAGCTGACACCTTGAATCTTCAGAATGCGTTGCAAGGCCTCTGAAGAAGACAGCGAAGCAATGTCACGTTTCAGGCGGATATCTGAAGAATCCGTGATTCCAAATCCTCGCAACGTTCCATTCACATCCAGTCTGTATCCCGGGGTCGTGGTTCCAATCCCCACGTTGCCATTGATGGCAAAATGCATTCGAGCGGCATTGTTGGAATAGATCTGTAAAACCCCGTCAGACACCCAGTCCAGGCCCGTGTCCTGATCACCAATCGCCAGCGCAATACCCGGAGTCGTAGCACCCCAGCCCGAGTTGTTATAAACGTACAGTTTGTCTTTGATAAAGGTATTTCCCTCGACATGCAGTTTGGTGTTGGGCGAATTGGTCCCAATACCGGTATTACCGGTGAAGACGTTCGTTGAAGCCGTGTCATCCTGATAGATGCCGTACTTTGTGGTTCCCGCAATAGATCCGATATGCAGGCCATAACCGGTATCGATAGTTCCGCCGCCGGTGTTGGCAACCGTCAGATAGGCCGCTTTGGCCAGAGTCACTGTACCAGTGGAAGTGTTTTGCACATTGGCCTGCAGACCCGTTGCATTGGACATCGTGGAGGCTGATTTGTGGTGAACGTCGTTAACCGAGCCAATAGCATTACTGATGTTGCCTGTTTGCCCGGCTGAATCTTCGATACGATTTACGGCCCCGTAAAGCGCTCCGGTAAATGGCTGTGCAGATCCGACCACGATTGTATTCCAAATCGCGTGCAAGTTCTGAGTTACCGTCGCCGTCGGAGCCGGAGACAAAGAGTTACGCACGAGCACGGCCGGAGGTGATGCAGCAGAGGTGGTCACATGCAGGAGGGAGGATGGAGAAGCTGTACCGATACCGACATTCCCTGCATTATCAATACGCATTCTTTCGTTCGCGCCACCGCTGGTATTGGTGGCAAAGGTAATGGCTGTGTTCGTCATCGTACTGATTTTGAAATTCCAACTGGAGTTTGATTCAAGGTATGTCAAGGTGGTGCCGCTGCCCTGACCCCAGGTGCCGAGACTGAGACTGTTAGTTCCGGCTTTGGCGCTAAAGTACGCGCCGCCCGAGCTATTTGTGTTATTGACCTGAATACCTTTGCTGGTTGTTGCCGAGCCCACAACTTCAAGTTGTGTTGTCGGGGAGGCGGTTCCGATCCCCACATCACCCGAACTTAGGATTGTCATGCGTGTGGCATTATTGGTTTCAAGATTCAACGCCTGAGCATCGTTAGTACCCAAAGTCGCCGCAGCACCAAAACTATTCCCGCCATTGGCAAAAAGGCCCGAAGAAGCGTAACTCGTGCAGCCCATCACTCCCGCAGCATCAAAGGTTACCAGTTGACCTACAGCGCACGTAAAGGCGGTCACGGTGGCTCCGGTACCGTCACTAGCCAGCAGGCGATTGGCGGTCAATGAACTGACTCCGGTACCACCATTTGCCACGGCCAATGTTCCAGTCACCGCCGCAGACTGAGCCAGATTGATGGCGCCAAATGAAGGTGCACCACCAGCTCCAGGAATTCGCAACACCTGATTGGCTGTTCCAGCCGCTGTGGCGGCCATCGTCGATGAAGAATCAAAATACAAAACGCCATTGGCCGTGCCAGAAGATAAACCCGTACCACCTTTGGAAACCGGCACCACCGGCAACTGAGACGTGGCAATCGTGCCGCTGATGTCGGCAAAACCTAAAAGAGCATTCACCCAGTCCGTACCGTTATAGCGCAAAGTTTGGCCTGTTGCATAGGCCGCCGGAGTGACGGCTTTACCCTTGATTTTATCAACACTGGTCGTACTGGAGGTGCCACTCACATCACCAGAGAACGTCGAAGCCGTGCCCAGTTTGTTGTTAAACGTATTCCAGTCTGTCGAACTTAAATACCCATTGGTAGTGGTGTTGGCCTGAGTGATCGTGATATTCGGAGTCGCGCCACCACTGGAAGCCAAAGGGGCACTCGCTGTGACACTTGTCACACCATTTGATCCGGCGCCATCGCCGACTTTGACCCACGCACTTCCGGTGTCGCGGTAAAGGGAGTTGTCATCCGTGCCAATATAAAGACGTCCTGCCGTGGCTGCCGCTGGACGGCTGGCGACGGTCCCGGATTGCACACTCGGTGTACCACCGGCATTTTGAATTGAATCGGTGATGCCATAACCCGACAAAGTCGTTGGTTTGCCGGTTGTGATTTTGCTCCAATCCAGTGTTGGAACATCGGACGCAGACAGTGTCGTCCCAGATGTCACGCGGCCCTGGGCATCGGTAGTGACTTTCGTGTAAGTTCCCGCCGTGCCGGTGTTTTTCAAAGTCACCGCGCCGGTTGTCGACATCGTGGCATCGCCGCTGACTGAAGAGGGGCTGTACTGAGTGCCATTGTAAATCAGAATCTGCGCGGACGTTGGCGCCGTGGCACTGACGGCCGTGCCTTTGATTTTATCAACACTCATCGCAGCCGATGTGCCGCTGACATCGCCCGCAAACGTCGAAGCCGTGCCGAGTTTGTTGTTAAAGTTAGTCCAGTCGGCCGAAGTTAAAAGACCTGTTGTGGAACCGCTGGCTGTGGGGATGGAAACGTTGCCAGCCGCAGTCAAGCGACCTTGCGCATCCACGGTGAAGCTTGGCACCTGAGTGCCGGAACCGTAAGAGCCCGCTGTAACCGATGTGTTCGCCAGAGAAATAGTCCCGGTGGAAGTAATCGGCCCTCCAGAAAGACCTGTGCCCGTGGCGATATTCGTGACTGTGCCGCCCGCATTGCTATCGTTGGCCGGAGCCCACTTCGTGCCGTCATATTTCAGAACCTGCCCGGAGGTCAGTCCGGTGGTGTCCACGTTCACGCCTTTGATTTTATTGACAGTCACGGCACCAATACTGCCGCTGACATCGCCTGCGACTGAAACGTTGATGGCCTGACACTGGAACGATCCAGACACGGAACTCCAATACGGAGTTTCATAAGCCGCGCAGTTAGCACTTCCCACCGCCGCATTAAATGCGGCCGTCGTGTGATAGCTCGCGAGATTCGTCGACAGATTATTCACGTCGGTGATTTCAATAGTCGAAGGCACCCACTGAGCACCGTCGTGTTTAAAGAACTTGCCGCTGGTGGGAGCTGTGTTTGAAACAGCCACGCCCTGAATTTTTACAACGGAAGGGCTTGGATAGGAACCACCAAGGTCTCCTCCCGCAGAGCCCGTGGGCGTGCGGGAATCAGACAGGCGCGGGTCATTGCCGGCCGCCACTGTGCCTGCGGTGGAGCCCACGTTCAGCGTCAATGCCGGGGTCGAAGTGGAGTTTGCAACCGTGATATAGGAATTGCTTGAAGTCACGTCCGTGACCGTGCCCCCAGCAGCCCCGCTGACCGGAGCACACACCATCGCCGTACCATTCCAGGAAAGGAATTCGTTGGCCGAACAAGTCGGCACGGAGGCTTTCAGGACGAAATCACTTTCAACTTTGCTTCCCAGTTTTTCTGCCGACAAGGCGTAGGCCGAGTAGGGAACAGAGCGAATTTCATTGGCCGGCGAAATCACTTTCCAGCCCGAGCCGTCATGGAATTGTACTTTCAACAAACGTACGTCGCCCGTGCCCGCAGTGTAAGTGGCGCCACCAAAGCAGTTGTGCACCAGAGAGTTGTTGAAAGAATCCAAAAGTGTAAACAAAGGATCTGCCGGGAAAAGTTTCGTGCCCGAGCCGATCGGAACATCGAAGACCCCTTTGGAGTTCACCATGCTGACGCCATCGCGCTGTTCGCGATAGATCACGCAGTTGCCGTTGGGGCTGGTGATTTCAAATAGGAAACTGGTGTTGCCGTACTCCAAAGGAGTGCCATCGGCTTTAAGGATTCGCCCTTGATAAGTCAGATTGGAAGGCGCTGCATAACCAGACTGGAGCCAGAGAGTACAGATTAACAGGGTCAAACAGAGCACCATTAACGTTCGTTTGCTCATGCCCCTCTTATCGGCTTCTTGACAGGAAACTACAGTAATTTCAGATTTTTAAGAATGACGTTCAGGTATGAGACGCACTTTTCCCCCAGGTGGGGGAGCAAAAATAAGCTCCTGACTCGTTAATTGAACTAAATATCGTGAAGGAGTCTTTTGAGTGCCTGCTTGCGTACGGTCATTAGTTCGGCCCCCAAGGCGGCGCCAAAGAACCATAACAGCGCACTTTCCCAAGTGACTTCGTGGCTAAGAGACGAGAACACTCCCAAAGATACCAAAGCCAGACTGGCAATGCTCAGAGTGCGGTTTTTCAAAAGCACCAGCCACTCTTCACGGTTCAAAATCATTCGCGCCAGCAGGAAAGTGGCCGCCAGATAGTAGGCACCACACAAGCTGTGACAGAAAGTCTCGCTGATATTCATAAACGAATGCATCAGATCATGACCGGTGTTAAACAGCGTCACCCCAAACTGCGAACAGGAAGCTAGCGTCAGGGAGGTTGCCACCGTGTGGGCGATACCCAGTTTCCCTGCGACTTTCCATGGTGAGGGCAGTTCGGCTTGCAGAGTGCTGTTGATTTTATTCAAGACAAAAGAGGAGCCAGCCGGGGAGTTGTCTTCAGCAAATGATTCGAAGTCTTTTTTGATATCTGTCATTTCGACGCTCCTTTCGGTTTTTGGCCTCTTAAGAATTTCAGACTGCGCGAAACAATCTGGCGGATGTTGCTTTCGGACTCCTGCAGCAGGGCCGCGATTTCATTGTATTCCATCTCGTCCAGATAGCGAAGGCGCAGGATTTCCTGCTCCCGGGGCTTCAGGTCCTGCAACAGGGCTTCGGCCTCGTCCTTCTCTTCGATGATAGGAGCGGACCCTTCGGTTTGTGACAGGGAATCGTCCCACTCGAGGAAATCTTTGATTTCGCGATTTCTATAGTCTTTTAGCTCACTTCGGGTGATGACATAGATCCAGGCCAGGGCCGAGTGCTTGGGGTCGTACAGGTGCTTTTTGCGGTAAATCTGCAAGAATACGATTTGCAACAGGTCCTCGGCGCGTTCCTGAGACAGGCGTCTTTTCAGGGCATAACTGAGGACGCGGCCCGAATGTCTTAGATAGAGGATATCCAGGGCTTTTCGTTCGCCCTCGGAAAGTTTTATTAATAGATCCTCGTCACTCAAGTCATTCATGTTCCCTGAAGGTACGCTGAGCTTTTTAGGAAAGCAATGCATCGTTAAAAGAGCGGCGAAAGCGAATTGTGCCTAATCGTTGGGCATAATGCGGCGCAAATTCAACTGCTACGGCCCCCTCCCAGATTGACTCGGTGTAATGAGACGCGGTAACTCTAAGCCTTCGTAATTAAAACGAGAAATCATAAACGGAGTGCAACATGTTTAGTGAATCTTTGCTGATCTCTCCTGCAATTGCAGGGGTCGTTGGTTTGATCGTTGCTTTGGCTCTGTACCTTCGCGTGAAGGCACAACCAGCGGGCAATGAGACAATGAATCGTATCGCGTCCTACGTGCGCGAAGGTTCTATGGCGTTCCTTGTGCGTGAGTACAAGGTACTTTTCGTCTACGCAATTGTCGTAGGCTTGGCTCTTTGGTTCGCCTTGGGCGGTATCGCAGCAGGATCCTTCATCCTGGGTGCGTTCCTGTCTTTGCTTGCGGGCTTCTTCGGTATGAAGGCGGCAACTTATGCCAACGTTCGTACCTCTCAAGCCGCAGCTGGCGGCTCTAAAGCGGCGGCTTTGCTGGTTGCTTTGGACGGCGGCGCTGTAATGGGTCTTTCCGTTGCAGGTCTTGGTTTGATCGGTCTTGGTGGTTTGTATGTTGCTTTCCAGGGTGATGCTCACCTTGGCACAATCCTTCACTCCTTCGCAGTGGGTGCTTCCTCTATCGCTCTATTTGCGCGTATCGGTGGTGGTATCTACACGAAAGCGGCGGACGTTGGTGCCGACATCGCTGGTAAAGTTGTAGAAAACATCCCTGAAGACGACCCTCGTAACCCTGGTGTCATTGCCGATAACGTTGGTGACAACGTGGGTGACGTTGCTGGTATGGGCGCAGACATCTATGAGTCCATGGTTGCTGCGATCGTTTCTGCTATGGCGATTGCTTTGACAATCCCTGCAGAAGGTCTGTCTGCTTTGATGACGGGTGCGGATGCTGAAACTGTGCGTATTGCCGGTGTTGCATTGCCGATCCTGTTGTCCACTTTGGGTCTGGTGATCTCTATCATCGTGATCTTTGCTGCTCGCGCGTTCAAAAACGGCAAGCCTGCAACTGTATTGCGTAATGCTTTGATCTTCCCTCCAATTCTTTTGACGATCGCTGCTTACATCATCCTTCCGATGTTCGGCATCAACCAGGGTGTGACTGTGGCTTTGGCTGCGGGTGCGTTCGGTGGTGCTTTGATCGGTTTGATCACTGAGTACTATACAGCGGCTCGTCCAATCCGTCTGGTTGCGGAAGCAGCTTTGACTGGTGCGGGCACTGGTGTGATCCGTGGTTTGGCAGTGGGTATGGAATCCACAGCTATCCCGATGTTGATCGTTGTTATCGCAGCTTACGTGGCTGACCAGGCTTTGGGTCTGTACGGTATCGCAATGGCGGCAGTGGGTATGTTGGCTGGTACTGCAGTTGTAATGACTGTGGATGCTTACGGTCCAATCGCTGACAACGCGGGTGGTATCTCTGAAATGTCCGGTCTGGGCAAAGACGTTCGTGCAATCACTGACGAATTGGATGCGGTTGGTAATACAACGGCAGCTATCGGTAAAGGTTTCGCGATCGGTTCTGCGATCCTGACAGTTGTGGCACTATTCTCTGCATTCAACATGGAAGTAAACCACGTTCGTGAGGGCGCGGGTCTTGCTAAAATGTCTTTGGATCTGACTTCTTCCGGCGTTCTGATCGGTATCTTGTTGGGCTCTATCCTTCCATTCCTGGTGGGTGCGACAACAATGACTGCGGTTGGTAAAGCGGCTCAGAAAATCGTTCAAGAGATCGCTCGTCAATTCAAAGAAATCCCAGGTCTTCGTGAAGGTAAAGCGGAACCACAACCAGCTAAGATCGTGGACATTGCAACTCAGGCTGCATTGTTCGAAATGATCCTGCCAGGTATGATCGCGATCCTTGCTCCAGTGGCAGTTGGTTTCTTGTTGGGGCCTCAGGCTTTGGCAGGTCTACTTGCTGGTGGTTTGGCTGTCGGTGCAACTATGTCCCTGTTCATGGCGAACGCGGGTGGTGCATGGGATAACGCTAAAAAATACATCGAAAAAGGCGGCCTTCCAGGTCATCCAAAAGGTTCCGATGCTCACAAAGCAGCGGTTGTTGGTGACACTGTCGGTGACCCGTTCAAAGACACTTCCGGTCCAGGTGTTGCGATTCTTATCAAAGTTATGTCCGTCGTATCTTTGTTGATCGCTCAACTGATCGCTACTATCGGCGGCTAAGGCGCGGCAGCGCAGGAGGCCGTAGCGCCGGAAGGCGCGAAGGCTGGACTTTCTTCTTGGTTGCAATTCAAACCCCGCAAGCGAACACTTGTGGGGTTTTCTTTTTTGTCCACAGGACTTCCGCCTATTCTGACACCAAACTTGTGACAAGCCGGCTTTGCAGGCCGTATAAACAAGTATGCCTAAACCACAGTTTGTACTTTTTGTATCGTTAATGGCTCTTATGCTTTCATCCTGTGGCGGTGTCGAAGCTCTGATTGGACCGTCTGAAATTCTTCACGAAATTCCATCTGAAATGTTTTATCAAACCAAGGGTGACTGCGCTCAAGGGGACTTGTCATTCAGTGTGCTGGTGGCCGCGGGCACCCAAATGTGGACGGACCCGTCTGCGGTGCTGCATTCGCAGCAGGAGCTTTACCTGCACTCAAATCACACTTTTGATATGCGCTATCGTGAGTTCACTTTGGATGATGTGGCTTTTGATACGA
The DNA here is from genome assembly GCF_055398295.1 of Bdellovibrio sp. BIS2. NCBI lineage: Bacteria > Pseudomonadati > Bdellovibrionota > Bdellovibrionia > Bdellovibrionales > Pseudobdellovibrionaceae > Bdellovibrio > Bdellovibrio sp. BIS2. Next base: position 1,653,632 of record NZ_AP035879.1, read on the forward strand.
GATTGCAGTCGCGTTTCAGCATCGACGGCCACAGTGGGCGCGTGAAATTAAATGGTGTCGGTGAAGGATTTGTGATTCAGGACAACGGACGCCGTTATTTGCAGTTGCAGTTCACTCAGGCGGTGAATTCGCCAGAGCTTGTGGGGAAGACGGCGCGCTTTCGAATTATGAATTCAATGACGGGACTCGACACGGATCGTGCCGAGTATTGCGGCTATTCTCTGTTCTAGGACTTGGCTGCCAGAACCCAGATACCGACCAGAATAAACAAACTGCCAGAAACGTATTTCATGATTTGGGGGCTTAACATAGTCCCCAGGAACTTTCCAAAGATCACTCCCAGTGCCCCGGCAAGACCCAAGGCCAATACAACGGCCAGCATCACTGTCATGGTCGACTTTGTTTGTGAAGATGCAGCCAACGCGGCAAATTGGGTCTTGTCTCCCATTTCAGCCAAAAATATAGTGATAAACGTGCTGGCAAAAATCTTCCAATCCATCATGGGTCCTTTGTTCGAAAAATGAAAACCTAGTGATAAAAGGATAGGTGAGGGAAGGCAAGTTTGAAAAGTCGATTTATTTCCGCCATGGATCTTTTGCAGGAAGAAGCTTCCAAAGGACACCTCACTTTGCGAAGAGTTTTCCATTTATTGGGAGAAGAAGGCCACGCCATGCTGGTGCTGTTCTTCTGTCTGCCTTTTATGCAGCCTATTCCCATTCCTGGGCTTTCAACGCCCCTGGGGATGATGATCTGTGTGGTGGCTTTTTTTCTGTACCTGCAACGACCTCCGTGGCTTCCCAAACGTTTTGAAAATGTGAAGCTGTCCTCTGAAGTGGTGATCAAGGTCTCGGAAGTGGCCGAAAAGATCTGGACCTATGTTTCCCGGATCGTCAAAGAGCGGCTGACCTTCTTCCACGACATGTGGTTTTTCCGCATCCTGAATCTGATTGTTTTCGTCGGGAATGCGGTTCTTCTGTCTTTGCCTTTACCCATTCCTTTTTCCAACACCGTTCCCGCCGTTGGGATCATTCTGTGCGCCATTGGCCATATGGAAAAAGACGGTGTTTTTATCCTTTTTAGCTACCTGTGGTGTCTGATAGTTGCATCGTTCTTTGCAACACTGGCCCTGGGGGCGATCAAACTTGTCTGACTTCCCTTAGGTCCAGTCTCACAGAAAGGACCAACAAGACCTCAAGCTCTTTGTGTGCTTCCGGCAGCTGCTCTAACATGAGTATCTATAGGGGGTACTTTATGGGAAAACTATTAGCAGCTGTGTTGGTTGTCTGCTTTGCAAATGGGGCATTGGCAAAAGGCCCGAACGACGTCTGCGCCAAGGATCGTGAAACACTTTGCGGGACCGTTGAGCGCGGTGAAGGCCGTGTTTTGAAGTGCATGATGGACAACAAAGACAAACTTTCCGCCGACTGTAAGGCAAAGTTTGAAAAGATGAAAGATCACGCGGCCGAGATGAAAGACGCTTGTCACGAGGACCATGAAAAATTCTGTGCGAATGTTTCCATGGGCAAAGGTAAAAAAATGAAATGCATGATGGAACACAAGGATGAACTGTCTGCAGACTGCAAAGCGCAGATGGAAAACATGAAAGATGCGCACAAGAAAATGAGAAAAGGAAAATAACGAACCTTATGCGCGAAAGAAGTCTGAGACTTAGTCTTTTCGACGCTTTTCTTTGTTCACTGATGATTGGAGCCGGCGAAACTTATTTGCCGGCTTATTCTTTATCCATCGGCATGGGTGAAATCTTTGCCGGTATTCTTTCAACGCTCCCTATTGTCAGCGGCGCGTTCCTGCAACTGATCACTCCGCGCGGCTTGCAGCGCATTCGATCTCATAAAAACTGGGTGGTGGCCTCAGCCACGCTGCAGGCGTTGACCTTTATTCCTTTGATTTATTTCTCGGCCACGAAAGCGCCGAACTTCTGGATGCTGTTTTTGATTTTATCCCTGTACTGGGGTTCGGGCTTTGCCGCGGGACCGGCGTGGAATTACTGGATGGGTCGCCTGGTGCAGGTCGAAGAGGGCAGCCGCTATTTTGCCAAACGGGCACGCGTGTCCCAGATCGGTATTCTGCTGGGCCTTATCGGAGGCGGGGTGGCCCTGCATAACAATGTTGAAATCGGACCGTTCTCTTCCGTTTTCACCATGCTCTTTGTTTTTGCGTTTGCCTGCCGTCTGGTTTCGTCCTTTATTCTTTCTTCTCAGTATTTTGATCCGGCCTGGAACAAAGAGCCAAAGCTGGGATTCCGCGCATCCTGGAAAGTCTTTTGGGCCAACAAATCCAAGCGTCAGTTTTTCTTTTATCTGGCGCCTTTCCAGGCCGCAGTCTTTGTATCTTCACCCTTTGTGACCCCTTATATGCTGGCGCAGGTGAAAATGGATTATGGCGCCTATATGACAGCCATCGGGGTTTTATTCATTGGTAAGATTCTGACTCTGACTTTGATTGATCGGTTCCGTCAGAATGCCTCGGGCTTTAATTTGCTGGTGTTTGGCGCCGGGGCCATTGTGCCGTTGCCGGCGATGTGGGCGGTCAGCAGTGATATGTACTTTATCTTCTTCCTGCAATTCATCAGCGGTATGGCCTGGGCGTTTGTGGAAGTGGGGCTGTCCTTGATCTTCTTTAAAGACATCAAACACGACGAAAAAGTTCCGATGCTCACGGTTTATAATCTTTTGAATTCACTGGCGATCATTTTGGGAACTTACATCGGCGGTAAAGTCCTGTGGGTGATGGGTGAAAAAGTCAGCAGCTATTACGCCGTATTTATATTGGGATCCCTTGTTCGTGGCGCAGGGTTCTATCCGCTTTACAGGTATGTTCGCAGCCACTTGAATGTCTCCGACCGTCTTCGGGAAGATCTTTCCCCCGAAAAAGCCTCCTGATTCTGACATGCCGCAAAGGCTCTTGAATTGCGCCTTTCAATGGTGTTTCCAGTATGGAAACAGGCGTGTTCCTATTTGTAATAGGCGCCTTCCTCATTTCTGTTTATAACAATTTTAACAGAAAAAGGAGCTCTTATGAAAAAACTGATTCTTTCAATTTTTGTTCTGGGGTTTGTTTCAACGTCTGTGGCAGCGCCGGCGACAGTGCCTTTTGTGGATCTGAATAAGTATCTGGGTAAGTGGTTTGAAGTCGCCAGCATCCCAATGGTCTTTCAAAAACAATGTATTGGAAACACGACGGCCGAGTATGCCTCTGCCGAAGATGGTCTGATCGCGGTGGTGAATTCCTGTGACACACAAAGTGGTGAACGCTCGGTGGCCGAGGGGCGAGCCAAGGTTCTTGATAAAGAAAGCAACTCACGCCTGAAGGTCACTTTCGTGAAGATCATTGACTGGGTGTTTGGCTTTGGCGGCGATTACTGGGTCTTGGATCTGGCATCAGATTATTCGTATGCGGTGGTCGGCGATCCGACGCTGCAGTATGCGTGGATTCTGTCCCGCAATCCATTCTTGACGCGTGAAACATGGGTGTCAGCAGAACTTAAACTCAGATCTTTGGGTTATGACACATGCACGGTTTTGACGTCCGTGCAGTCGGGCGGCCTTAGTCAGCGAATTCCCCTTTGCGAGTATGTGAAATAGTCGGATGGATAAACGTCTTTCCAAAATCTCATTTTTTGATTTGTTGTTGCTGGCAGAGCTGCCGGATCATAAATCCCTGCGTTCGCTGTCGCGTTCCCTGGGGATTGAGCCTCCGCGTTTGACCAAGGTTTTGCAGTCCGTGCGGCATCAACTGCAGTTTGAGATAATCAAGACGTCCTCTCACGGTTATATCATGACGGCCGAGGGTTCCCACGTCAGCCTTCAGGCCAAAGAACTGCTAAGAAAGGCCGAGGAATTCATTCCCCGCAAATCCCAGCTTCTGGCACCATCGGTCACCTACACTGTGGGTGGCCGGGGCTTCATGAATGTTTTCTTTTCCGGGGCGATGATTGAAAGTCTTCAGGCGGCCGGGGTGACGGCGCTGCTGCGTTTTATGGATCTTTCGCCGGAAGAACTGCGCCAGACCGCCACCGAAGGGGTTTTGGATGTGGCTCTTCATCTGGAAGAGATCCAATGGCCCCAAACCTGGAGCGCGGCCGAAGTGGGTTCCATGCGCTGGAATCTGTATGTCGGAAAGAATCACCCCTTAAAGGGATCTGTTTCCAAAGAGGAGCTGTTGAAATTTCCATTTGCCCGGTCGGCTTATTGGAATGGACGTGCGATCGCGCAAGCGGCAGATCATTTGCCGATACCGCGCAGCGAGCGGATCATGGGACATGAAATGCAAACGGCTCTGACGGCCATCGAGATCGTGCAACATTCCAACAACGTGGCACTGATCCCGAACATCATTGCACGAAAAGCCGAAGAGGCCGGATTGATACGCAGTCTGAAAATCCGGGGATTGGATCCCATAGAGTCGCGAATCTATCTCTCGGTTCGATCTGACAAGATCAGCCAGCGTCTTTTCAAGCAGTGGCAATCCCAACTGAAAGGTCTGCTTAAAGAATAAGAGTATGTCATTTGGCAGTCCGTAATTCCAATTCTAGTGCGGACATTGATTTTAATGACAACATCAGTGAGTTATTTCAAATAACGTTTTGGCCCCGGGTCAAGTTTTGAGGAGTTCATAGTCGTGAATTTAGTTCTCTCTCCAGCTCTTCAGGTCAGCTCACCTTCCAGTGTCGAGCAATGTTGGGGTGCCTTTTTGCACGGTCCGGCCCAGGAATTCATGTCCCGCCCCAAAAAAGAATTTCGGGCGGAGCTTGTGTCCATTGGCTGCCGACTGTATCTGAAGGGTGTTCCGTTCAGCGAAAAACAAAAATCAATCATAGCAGAGCTTTCCCGGGTGCTGGAGTGGATCCACGCCGGCTCCCTGATTGTTGACGATATCCAGGATGACAGCCTGGAGCGCCGTGGGGGCCCCACCGTCCATCGCCTTTATGGTGTCGGGCCGGCGCTGAATCTGGGAAATTGGATGTATTTTGAAGCGTTAAAAGCTTTGCATGGTTTGGCGGTGGATGACGGGGTGAAACTTAAAATTATCTCCTGCACTCACGAGGCCATGCACCAGGCCCATCTGGGCCAGGCGCTTGATCTGGGGGCCAGCATGAAGACTCTCAACGCCGGTCAGATTCAGGAAGTCGTGCATAAAAGTCATTGCCTTAAAAGCGGGGCCCTGGTGGCTTTGGCTCTGCAAGTGGGGGCCTTGGTCGCAGAGCCAAAGCCGGATCTGTTGCTTTTGCAGGAACTCGGCACGCAATTGGGCTCGTCATTGCAGCGCTTTGATGATCTTGGGAATTTGAAGTTCCACTGTGCTGACAGCAAGGCCCTGGAAGACCTCAAGCTTGGCCGTCCCTCGTGGATCTGGATGTATTTGGCCACTTGCGGTGACAGCAGCCAGATTCAAGGCTTCAAGGAGGCGCTGGAGTTCCTTCCTGAAACCCATGCTCTGGAGGCCTTCGTGCAGAGCACGGATCTGAAAAAGCGCGCCCATGCCGAGGCCTTGAGGCTTCACCGGAACATGGAAGAAAAAATGAAAAAGTCTTTTGCCGGTTTTGAAAATGTTCAAACCCTGGGTCTTATAAAAAATCTGACAGAGAGAATTGTCCATGCCTATGAATAAAAAAGTTGCCGTGATCGGAAGTGGATTCGGCGGATTGAGTGCTGCCATTCGACTTCAGGCTGCAGGTTTTCAAGTTCGAATTTTTGAAAAGCGCGATATGCCGGGGGGACGGGCTTATGTTTATCGGGACAAAGGTTTCACCTTTGATGCCGGCCCCACGGTGATCACAGCCCCCGAGTGTCTGGAAGAGCTTTTTGCCCTAAAAAATAAAAAGATGTCCGACTATGTCGAGATGATCCCCGTATCGCCTTTTTATCGTCTGCTCTGGGATGACGGGTATAAGTTCGACTACAGCAACAACACCCAGGAGCTGTACTCCCAAATTAAAAAGAAGTCCCCCGAAGACGCCAAAGGCTATGAAAAATTTCTGAAGTATTCAGAAGAGGTCTTTAACGAGGGGTACACGAAACTGGTGGCGACACCTTTTTTGCATCTTTGGAGCATGGTGAAAGTTTCCCCGCAGCTTCTGCGCCTGGGGGCTTATCGCAGCGTCTATTCCGTGGTTTCAAAGTACGTCAAAGATGATCATTTGCGCCAGGCGTTTTCTTTTCACTCTTTGCTGGTGGGCGGAAACCCCTATAGCACGTCTGCCATTTACACCTTGATTCACTTCCTGGAACGCAATTGGGGTGTTTTCTTTCCACGCGGCGGAACCGGGGCTCTGGTGCAGGCTTTGGTTCAGTACTTCACCGAAATGGGCGGAGAAATCCGTTGCCAAAGCGAGATCGCACAAATCCTCACCACCCGTGGCAGAGTGACCGGGGTGCAAACGGTTCAGGGCGAAGTCTGGAACTGTGATGCCGTGGTCAGCAATGGCGATATTGTTCACACCTACCGTGACCTGCTGGGGAAGGAGCCCCTGGCGGCAAAGAAATCAAAGGAAATGCAAAACAAAGACTTCAGCATGAGTCTTTTCCTGATCTACTTCGGGACCAGAAAAAAGTATCCGAATCTGGCGCATCATAACGTTTTATTCGGTCCTCGCTATAAAGGTCTTCTTGAGGATATTTTCAGTAACGGCACACTTCCGGATGATTTTTCGCTGTATTTGCATGTGCCCAGCCTGACGGATCCGAATCTGGCTCCGGAAGGGCATGAGTGTTTCTATGTTCTGGCTCCGGTGGCTCACCTGGGTAAAATGAACATCGACTGGAAAAAGGAAGGGCCGGTTTACGCAGAAAAGATCCTGAAATACATGGAAGAAAAATACATGCCGGGTCTAAGAGAAAATATTGTCACCCAGAGAATTTTCACACCTGAAGACTTCTCAACCGAACTGAATTCCTTCCATGGTTCGGCGTTTTCTCTGGAGCCGAAGCTGACTCAAAGTGCGTACTTCCGCCAGCACAACAAAGACTCCCAGATTCAGGGATTGTACTTTGTGGGGGCGGGAACTCATCCGGGGGCAGGGGTGCCGGGGGTTGTGAACTCTGGCAAAGCCACTGCGGGCCTGGTCGTCGAGGATCTTAATTGATGGAGCAGGCCTCTGATTTGGATCTGCACAGGGAGTCGATTCAAAAAGGCTCCAAAAGTTTTGCGGTGGCCTCGCTGTTTTTTTCCAAACAGCAAAAAATTGCCGCGTGGAAGCTTTATTCCTGGTGCCGGTATTGTGATGACCAGATTGATGAGGCCTCGGTGGATCAGGCTCCGCGGCGGCTGGAGGAGCTGCTTTGTCTGACAAAATCCCTGCCGGCGATCAAAGCGGGACTGCCTTTTCAGTTTCGTGGGCTGGCCGAAATCCTGTCCGGCAATAACATTCCTGTTCAGTACCCTTTGGATTTGTTGCGGGGAATGGAAATGGATGTGAAGAACCGCCGTTACCGTAACTTGCAGGAGTTGGAAGATTACTGCTACTGCGTTGCCGGAGTTGTGGGCCTGATGATGTGTCACATCATGGGGGTTCGTTCTGACCAGGCTTTGAAATATGCAGTCTCTATGGGGAACGCCATGCAGTTGACGAACATCTGTCGCGACATTCGCGAGGATGCTGAACGCGGACGCTGTTATCTGCCTCAGGATTGGTTGCAGCAGGCCGGTATCACCGAGTCGACAATGTTCCTGCCTGAGCACCGCAACTCTCTGGTGGGTATTCAGGAGCGCCTGCTGCAAAGGGCCGATGAGCTGTACCGCGAAGGGTTTGCGGGACTTCGTTTTTTATCACTCCGTTCTTGCTGGGCGGTTTTGATTGCGGCTAAAGTGTACTCTCATATTGGCGAGCTGATACGCAGGGATTCTGACCGCGGTCTGACCCGGCGAATTTATGTGAGTGTTTGGAAGAAGATAATTTTGATCGTTTCGACCGTAAAATATCTGGGCCCCCAGGTCTGGTGGGCGTTGAGGTCGAGGGAAAGTGTGCGTTTGCCACTAAGAGTTTGGAGTGTAAAGTGAGTACCAGCTTTGTCAAAGAAACATGGATTTATGCCAGCCGTGTTCGTGAGTTTAGTCTGAAAGACTGGATCGTGTACGTGCTTTGGGTGGGGATGATGTACGGGCTCTTTGCCGTGGTCACTCTGTTTATCGGCGTGGGGCATTTCAACGGAGTTCAGTTCCCGGCCTATGTTTACAACATTCCATTGGGGATTTTCATTTTTTCATCTGCGATTGCTTTCGACACTATCGGGCACCGCACGGTTTATAAAGAGTTCCTGCAAAAAGCCGAGGCCCTGGTTCATCACATCACGATTTTTGCCGGTATCACCAGTGTGCTTGTGTTGTGTCTGGCGTACCATTTCCCGGTCTTCCTGCGCATTCCAGCTCTGGTGCTGGTGGCTTTGAGCATCGTTTATTCACTGATCGATGAGGGGTTGCACTGGTATCGCTATCTGGCCCAGCATTCTGACCGGGTCGAAATGTGGAGTCATTTTTTCATTTTCGTGGGTCATCTGATTATGATTCTTGCCTGGTGGCAGTGGTACAGCGAGGGCTATCAGGGGGTTAACGAAACTCTTGCTCTTGGGTTTTTCTAAATAACAGCAAAGAGGCCGCAAAAAACAACACGGCATAAATAGCAAGACCCCAGACATACTTGCTGTTTGTGTCCTGCTTCAGCAAAGCAGCCCAGACCACTTCTCCCATAAAACGTGTCGGCAGATACTGAGATATTTCCTGAACGACTTTTGGTAATGCCTGCGGTGGCATCCAAAGTCCGCCAGCGAAAGAAAGTGGCAGATAAACCAGATTGGCCAGGGGGACCACCGACTTGCCGCTGGCAGAATATCCAAGGCAGGCGCCCAGTAGCGCAAACGGGATCGAGGACAGCATTAAAGTGATGAAGAAGTGCAGCCACGGAATCTCCGGCCACTTCAGAGGTGTCGTGATCACGGCGACAAGAATCACCGTTAAAATGGATAGCAGCGAAACAAAAAGGGCGTTTAAAACCCTGGGTAAAAAAGTCAGAACATGAGGCAAAGGCAGAATGTGCAGATAGTGGGACCAGGCCGTGCCCTTTTCCTGTGCGATGCCGATGGCAAATTGAAAAAGTACAACTCCCAATACGCCAAAGCAGGCAAACGAGCCTGTCAGCATGGCGGCGGCAGCCTCGGTTTGTGCGTTTGGAACTCCAAAGAACCAGAAGAACATCGCGGGAAACACCAGGGTCGACAGCAGGTACATGGGCTGACGAATCAGTTCCAAAAACTGGTAATAAGTGTGAAGCAGCGTCAGTTTAAGGTGTCTTTTCATGATGCTTCTTTCTTAAGTGAATGAAGGCCTCTTCCAAGGTCGCCGTTGACACTTCCAGATCCTCAAGCGGGAAGCTGGTTTCAAAGAACTCTTTTAAAAGCTCTTCAGGGTGCTGGGTCAGAATACGATGGTTGTCACCTTCGGTGGTGCAATCCTCGATCAAAGAGGACAGCGGTTTTCTGGGACTGCGAAACTTGATGGTTCTGAATTTCAGGCTGCGCGTGATTTCATTGGTGGGGCCATCAAACAGCACGGTTCCGTGATCGATGATGACGACCCGGTGCGCGACTTGAGAGACTTCATTCAGGTCGTGGGTGGAAAGCAGGACGGCGCCGCCATCTGCGGCGAAATCACGGATCTCCTGCCACAGGTGAATGCGGGACTCCACATCCAGCCCTGTGGTGGGTTCATCCAGCACAAGCAAATGGGGGGCTCCCAGCAGGGCACAGGCCAAAGAAACCCGGCGCTTTTCCCCGCCGCTCAGGCCCCCCATCTGACGATGCAGGAATGAATGCAGATTGAAGTGGGTTGCCATGTGCTCAACCGAGGGGCCTCGGTCATAGTGCGCCTTTACCAGACGAAGGACTTCGACAGTTTTTAAATGGGCGGGAAAGGAAATTTCCTGCCCCGAGTAACCGATCAGGGACTTGTCAGGCTTTTCGATGACGCCTTGATCAGCGCTTCTTAGGCCCAGCAGAATCTTTAATGTCGTGCTTTTGCCAGCACCATTAGGCCCCAAAAGAGCGACAATCTGAGCGGGCTCGACAGAAAAACCCACATTGTGCAAGGCGACCTTGGCGCCGTAACTTTTACGAAGGTTCGTTATAGACAGCAGAGGAGAGGTCATTTGCTTTGATCCCATTCGCCTGTATTTTTGCGAAACTGAGTTTCATAGGCGGGATGCTGGGTCTTCAACAGGTGATCCCAAAAAGTGTAAAAAAGGCCAAAGTTGTATTTGTAATAACGGTGGTGGGCAGAATGATGAGTCCCTGAGATCAGCCATTTGCCAACGGGATGAACGGCCGACCCGCGCGGCAGAACTTCAAAGCCCAGATGATTGATGATGGCCGATACTGTCATCAGGGTCAGATAAACCAGCAAAACCAAGGGATGCAGCGGCAGGAAAAGCAGAATCAAAGGCAGCGGCAGGGCTTCGATGATGGACTCCACGGGATGGAACGAAAAAGAAGCCCAGGGAGAAGGCTGCAACGAAGCATGGTGAACAGAGTGGAAGCGACGGTACAGCCATGGGATATGCAAAAGCCTGTGGGTCACATAAAAGTAAAAGTCATGCAGCAGCGAAAGCAGGAAACCACTGATCACCAGATAGGTCCAGCCGTATTCATTGAGCGGCAGATAGAAGCGAGCCCATCCGCTTTGCCATAATACGCCCAGTAGAACTCCGCCCAGTCCGAATATCCCCGAGCTTATGATGGACCATTTGATTTCAAAAAGTTGCATCTTTTTATCGGGCAAAACGGGATAGATCTGGCGACGCTGTGCCCACGGCCAGTTTTTCTTGTAAAAGGCTGCATAGAAGCAGGCTGTCAAAGCCAGATATCGAACCAAAACCACCAATGTCAGTGCCAACGTGGCAATCAGGAAATTTTGTGGCACCAGAAGATCGAAGGGGATGTAGGATTCATACTTCTCAAAGTGGTTCATAATTGATTGCTATCTTAAAGCACGATATTTGTAAAACATGTTTGGTCAGACAGAAGATAATATTTGGGATTGCCTTATCGTAGGCGGAGGTCTGGCCGGTGGTTTGCTGTTGCAAGCATTGCGTACAGAGCAACCAGCATTGAAAGTCTTGCTGCTGGAGCGGGGCACCAGTTTGGGAGGAAATCATACCTGGAGCTTCCATGGCTCCGATGTTCCACCCCAGGCAAAATGGCTTACGCCCTTGGTATCGAAATCCTGGCCGGCTTATGAAGTCCGTTTTCCAAAATATAAAAGAAAAATAGAAAGTGTCTATTGCTCCATCAGGGCGGAAGACTTCGATCAACGACTGCTGCGGCACCATGCAGATCAAATTCGTCTTGGAACCTCTGTTCAGGAGGTTCGGCGAGATTCCGTGACCCTGCAGGACGGCAGGGTTTTTAAAGCCCGACAAGTCATCGATGCTCGAGGCTGGCCCAAGAAGGAAGCCCTTCGCGGTTACCAGAAGTTCGTGGGCCTGGATGTGAAGTTGGCAAAGCCTCATGGGCTTGATCATGTGATTCTGAAGGATGCCTTGGTTCCCCAGACGGATGGTTACCGTTTTTTCTACACTCTGCCGTGGAGTCAGACCGAGCTGCTTGTGGAAGACACCTATTATTCAAATTCTCCGGATTTGAATGTGGATCAGCTTCAACAGGAAATCATGAAGTACATTGCCACCAAGGGGTGGAAAGTTGAATCGGTGATACGCCGGGAGATCGGTTGTTTACCACTGGATTTATACGGCTCTGCCGTTTCCATGACGGGGAACGGGCCTTTGCAGTTGGGGGCGGCCTCCGGTGTTTATCAGCCGGTGACGGGATACACATTTCCACAGACTGTGGCATGTGTGCAGGCTTTGGCTGAAAGTTCTTTGGATAATTGGGGAGCGGTGCTTTCGCAAATTCAACAAAGGTACAATCAACAGGCCCGTTATCTTCGTGTTCTGAATCGGATGATGTTCCTGGCGGCGGAGCCAGAAAAAAGATATGTGATTCTTGAAAGATTTTACCAGTTTTCAGAGCCCTTGATCGAGCGCTTCTATCAGGGGCGGCTGCATCGCGGTGATCAACTGCGTATCTTGTGTGGAAAGCCGCCGGTCTCTGTATGGCGTGCGCTTAAAAGTCTTTTCTAGCAGGACTTAAGTTTTTCCCGGAAAATTCTTTTGAAAATTACGGTGCAGGGCTTTGTCCTGATAGACATCTTCAGGTGTGGCAAGATCTTCAGCGCTGTATCCGGAAAAGATTTTCAGGATGCTTACGTGCTGTCCTTGAATTTCAAACTGCGCGCGCCATGTCCGATAGGCAATCACAAAGCCAGTGCCTTCGGGTTTTACGCGCTTCTTTCGGGAGTTGTCCGGTTCGAATTCCAGTTGATGCTGCAAAAATCCGCGCAGTTGATGAAGATTATGCAGCTCCAGCCATTCCAGTTCCTGTTTGGCTTCCAGCGAATAATCAATCGTGAAGCGTTCGGCATTTTTCAGCCACGCCGGCTCCACACCGGGGAATGAATCCGCATAGGCCACATAAGGTTTGATATCCAAAATCGGACTGCCATGCAAAAGGTCCGCGCCCTCGACATGAATCTTCAGCTTATCGATGGACTTCACCTTTACGCAGCTCATACCCACGGGATTGGGCCGATAGGGGGACCGGGTCGCAAAGACGCCTTGTTTGGTATTGCCACCGCGCGGGGGCAGCACCATCGGACTCCAGTGGTCGTTATGATGAAACAAGAACACCACCCAGATGCGCTCACAGCCCTCAAGTCCGGTCAGCGCCTGTTCAAAGTTGTGACCGGCTTCAAGTTCAATCACACCTTGCGAGTGAAACTCATCAGGCTGGCGTCCGGCTTCGTAAGGATGCACCTGGGGACTTTTGAAGGTGCCAATGGCTGTGAGTTTTATTTCAGTCGCCATTGTCTCATCCATTCAAAGCCTGCCACCGCCGCAGTGACACCGACGTTCAGGGAGTTTTTGCGCCCACGCAAAGGGATGATACGGACTTCGTCGATGATCTTTAAAACTTCCGGATCAAGACCGAAGCGTTCATTTCCCAAAACAAAGGCTGTGGGTTCAGATTCAAACTTTTCAAACAGATCTGAAGCGCTGGCCGCGGTCTCTAAAGCGACGATCCGGTAGCCTTCGTCTTTCAGCTCTTCCAAGCACTCCAGCAGTTTGGGAGCTTCTTCCCAAGATAGATACTTTTGAGTCCCCATGGCGGTCTTTTCGACCTTCCATTGGGTCGGAAGCGGGGTGTAGCCACAAAGATAAATCTTTTCAGCCCCCAGGCACTCGGCGGTGCGGAAGATCGATCCAACATTGAAGGCGGAGCGGATGTTATCCAGAACAAACACCAGCGGTAATTTGCTTTCAGCCTGTTCGCGGTCGTTTTCAACCACTAAGAATTCATCGTCCTGCAGGTTTTTATGTAAAAGGCGCTCAAAAGGGATGGCATAGCTGACAAAGTGTTTCAGTGTCATGCCCGGGGTCAGGTGCTTTTCCAAAGCCGCCAAACGGGAAACATCAGGATTCTCACAAACAGACAAAGCCGAAATTAGAGTTTTCAGTTTTTTTAGTTCTGTCTCGGAAAAAGAAAAATCCCCCGAGGATTTCTCCAGCTTCAGAAAAAGCTGATGGATTTCTTCGAGGGATTTTTTATCCTGAATGGAAAGATTCATTATTTCACTCTCTGGCCGACCTGGGCACCGTCGTCGGCAGAAAGTACGAACAGATCGCTGCCGCCGGTTCCGGCTGCCAGCACCATGCCCTCAGACATTCCGAACTTCATTTTGCGCGGTTTCAAGTTCACGCAAACCAGGACTTTTCGTCCCACCAGTTGTTCCGGTTTATAAGCCGCTTTGATGCCGGAAATGATCTGACGGATCTGGCCTTCTCCGATATCGATTTTCAGGCGCAAAAGCTTGTCAGCTTCTTTGATTTCTTCAGCTTCAATGACCTGACCGATACGCAGATCCACTTTGTCGAAATCCGCAAACTCAATTTCAGCCGGACGATCGGCTGCGGTTGGCGCCGTCGCCGCAGGGGCGGCCGCCGGTTTAGCGGTGGAGGCTGCTTTCTTTGCGGCCTGGATTTCTTCGTTGATCTTGCGACCTTCCTCGACCATGGCTTTGACTTTGTCAGCCTCGATACGAGTTGCCAGATGTTCATAGTCATTGATCTCACGGTTGGTAAGAACCGTGTTCAGATCAGACCACACATAGTCTTTTTCGCCCAAAAGTTTTGCCACTTTCTGGCTATAGAAAGGCAAGATTGGCTTCAGGTAGATCGCCAGCAAACGGAACATGTTCAGAGTGGTGGTGATCACCTGCTTGGTACCCTCTGGATCAGCTTCCAGGGTTTTCCAAGGGGCTTTTTCGTCAAAGTACTTGTTGGCGTCATCAGCCAAGCCACGGATTTCACCCAGTGCTTTGGCAAAGTCGCGGGCTTCATAATGAGCGGCGATGGATTCAGCCGTTTTCTGGGCGTGCTCAATCAGCTTTTTACCTTCCGCATCCGGCACGCTCATTTTGCCGTCCATTTTCTTTTTCAGCATCTGGCCGCCACGGGAGCCCAGGTTTGTGATTTTACCCACAAGCTCAGAATTCACGCGGTTGGTGAAATCTTCCAGATTCAAATCGATATCATCCACAGAGCTGCTGAGTTTCGTGGAGTAGTAATAGCGAAGATATTCCGGGTTCAGATGGTTCAGATACGTTCTTGCGGCAATGAAGGTCCCTTTGGACTTGGACATCTTTTCACCATTGACCATCAAGTGACCGTGCACGAACACCTGATTAGGCGAGCGGAATTCCGCAGCCTTCAGGAATGCCGGCCAGAAGATCGTATGGAATCTTGCGATGTCTTTACCGATGAAATGGTAAATTTCACGGTTTGGATCCTGCCAGATGTCCTTCAGGGTTTTACCCTGGGATTTCGCCCATTGCTCGGTGGTGGACATATAACCCATCGGAGCATCCACCCACACATAGAAGAATTTTTTATTGTTCGTGCCTGGAATTGCGAAACCGAAATAAGGCTCATCGCGGGAAATATCCAGATCCTTCAGGTCCTCGTTGAACCATTCCAGCATCTTTTTGGAAATTTCAGGGGAGCAGTGTTTGGGGATCCATTCTTCAAGGTACTGTTTGAAGTCGTTCAGTTTGAAGAAGATGCTCTCAGAATCTTTCATGACCGGAGCCGTCCCGCAAAGAGAACAGTGCACATCTTTCATGTCGCTCGGAGAATAAGTTGAAGCGCACACATCGCAGGAATCACCGTACTGTTCTTTGGCGCCGCACTTAGGGCACGTGCCTTTTACAAAACGGTCCGGCAGGAACATCTTGTCGTGATTGCAATACATCTGCTGGATTGGCTGACTGCGGGTGTGATTGCCTTCCTGCATTTTTTTATAGAAGTACTCACAAAGCAGACGGTTTTCTTCTGAATTGGTCGAACCAAAGTGCGAGAACTGAACCTGGAAATCCGCAAAGTCCTGTGTGTGTTCTTTATAGCTTTGAGCGATCAGTGCTTCCGGAGTGATACCCAGTTCGCGGGCTTTCACCATGATCGGGGTGCCGTGAGTGTCATCCGCACAAATGAAGACGCATTCATTGCCACGCATATTCTGAAAACGGGCCCAGAAGTCGGCCTGAAGATACTCCACCAGGTGACCCAGGTGAATGTATCCGTTTGCGTAGGGAAGAGCACAGGTGATCAGAATCTTGCGTTTGTCGTTCATTTATCGAAACTCCACATTTCCAGCTTCCAGATGGTAGACAGCCTTCACTACCTTTACATCACCCGAGGCCACAGCGTCACGCAGGATTGCAGAGCGTTCTAGCAGTTCATTGGCAAGGCCTTCCGCTGCTGTCAGGTCACCGCAAGAGTCCGAGCCCATGATCACCACCAGATTCGTGCCCAGTGTGCCTACGGAATATTCAAGACTTTCCTGAACGTTTTTATCCAGAATCAGCTCGCCCGTGCGAACGACATAGATTTCCCCCAATTTCTGGTCAAATACGATTTCAGGCGAAACGCGGGAATCGCTGCAAGTGTAAATAGCCGAATGCGGGCGCTGCAATGCGCTCACGCGGCGGCGGTCGGCAGCCGAGGCACCGTCATTACGGAAGGTGCCGCGCACAAAACGGGTGTTGCCGTTTTTAAGCCAGCCATATGCTTTTTCCGCAGGCACTGGTCCGGCCTCACGGGGTGCTTTTCCATGGGTGTCTTGAATGTGTTGGGCAGCAGCGGCTACGGCCTCTTTCACTTCCGTGGCGTGGGCTTGTGCTTCAGCATCGCTGCCAACCTCAACGCGGGTCATTTCTTTTTCGCCGCCAGTGCTGGTGGCTTGAGCAGGGGCTTCTTTAACGCCACCTTTGCCGTCTTTCAGGGTTACTTTCGTTTCCTGATTGGGTTCGCGATGGCTGGTGAAAGATGCACAGGCTGTAAGGTTCAGAGCAAGAAGCCCGATGATGAGATTGGATTGCATTGACGTCCTCCGTGATGTCTTATTGTCAGGACCTCCCTTGGGGATGGTCAAATTAAAAACAAAAAAAACTTCACTCTGATAAGGCCATGAATCTAGAATAAAACGGTGATTTTTTATTAAGGACGTTTATGAATCTACCCATTCTTTCTTCTGCGGATGTTCAGGCCCAACTTTTAAAACGCCAATACCCGGCGCAAGGCAGCTATCTTGCCATGTACAGCAGTTGGTATGGAGGGGTTATCAAGGATCCGGGGTTGATGATGGTTCCGGTGGATGATCACCTGGTGCACCGCGGGGATGGGGTCTTTGAGGCGATCAAAGTCGTGGATGGTCAGGTCTTTTTGATGCAGGAGCATTTGGAGCGTCTGCAGTCCTCGGCTCAGCAGATCGGCATCAGTCTGCCGCACAGTCTGGAAGACATGAAAAAGATCATTCTGGAAACCACCCGCATTGCGGGGGCGCCCTATGCAGTCTTGCGACTTTATATCTCTCGGGGGCCGGGATATTTTACGACAAATCCTTACGATTCCATCAGTTCCCAAATGTATTTGATCGTGACGTCGTTCACACCGTTCACTGATGAAAAATACTTAAAGGGCGTGAAGGTCGGGCGCAGCCAGGTCATTCCAAAGGACCCGTGGCTGGCGCGGATTAAAACCTGCAACTATCTTCCGAATGTGATGATGAAAAAAGAAAGTGTGGATCGTAAAATCGATTTCACCATCGGTATTGATCCGCAAGGGTTTATCACGGAAGGCAGTACAGAAAATATCGTGCTGATTGATAAGGATAAAAACCTGATTCGTCCAAAATTGCGTCAGATTCTAAAGGGCACAACCATGATGCGCACCTTTGATCTGGCAGAAAGTCTGCTGGCCGCCGGGGAGTTAAAGTCGATTCAGGAAAAGGATCTGACCGAGCAGGACATCCTAAGTGCTTCGGAAGCGATGATGATCGGAACCACTTTGGATGTGTTGCCGGTGACTGAATACGAAGGTCAGCAGATCGGCGAGGGCAAACAAGGTCCGCTGGCGTTTAAGCTTTTGCAGCTTTTGCGTGAGGATATGAAAAAGGGGCCGAAAACGACCCCTGTGAAATTCTAGCGAAACTCTAAACTTCCAGTTGGATTTTATCGAGCAGTTCTGGATCACTCAGAACTGCTTCGCCGCCCTTGGCGATCGCTGTCAGCGGATCTTCCGCGATGCGAACCTGCAGGCGAACCTCATTCTGAATGCGCAGATCAAAGTCGCGAATCAAAGCGCCACCGCCAGCCAGCGTGATACCTCTTTCGATGATATCAGAAACCAACTCTGGCGGGGTGTGTTCCAATGCACGGTGAATCGCATTGATGACCTCTTGAATACAACCGTTCATCGCCAGGCCGACATCTTCAGAGCTGACTTCCATAGTGCGATTCATGCCGGTATCGGCATCACGCCCGGAAATGGTGACACTGCGAATGTCTTTTTTCGGAACCGCAGTTCCGATGGTGACCTTCAGGTATTCCGCCGTTGTGTCAGAGATGATCAGTTTTTTGTATTTCTTGAAGTAATCGATGATTGCATCGTCCAAACGGTGACCACCCACGCGGGCGGCCTCACAGTAAACGATGTCGGCCAAAGCGATCACGGCCACTTCCGTGGTCCCGCCGCCGATGTCGATGATCATGTTGCCTTCTGCGGATTTTACGTTCAGGCCTGATCCAATCGCGGCCGCCATCGGCTCATCGATCAGATAAACCTCTTTTGCGCCCGCCGCTTTACAGGATTCAATCACGGCTTTCTTTTCAACCTCAGTCACACCGTAGGGAAGTGACACCACCACACGCGGGCGGGAAAAGGCGCCTTTGACTCCTGGCTGACTTAGGAAGTGCTTCAGCATCACTTCAGAGGTTTCAAAGTCGGCGATCACGCCATCGCGAATCGGCTTTTGAGCAAAGATGCTGCCGGGATTGTTTGCCAGTTTTTCTTTGGCGTCATTTCCCACAGCGATCACGCGTTTTTTGCCGGGGCTGGTCTGCTGGTAGGCAATCAGCGAGGGTTCATTCAGGATGATCCCTTTGCCGCGAGCTGCGATGAGTGTATTGGCAGTCCCCAAATCTACGTAAAGATCTGCGGCTGTTCCGGTTTCGTCCTTAAAGAACCATGAAAACATATTATTTCCCGAATCCTTTGTGGCTTTCAAAAGGGAATGTCAGATAAAGAGAGATGTAGGAATAAGACTTGTTCAGGTCGATACCTACTTCCGCCCCCATGTTGACCTCTTTCCAGTCAACATAGTGGAACTCGCTTCCCAATGCCAGATTGGAGGCAACGAAGTTCTCGTCTTTGGTATTCAGGAATGTAAACGGCACCGCCAGATAAGGCACGGTCAATCCGTATTCTGTGTCAAAACGTTTGCTGACCAGCGGAGCAAATTGCAGTTGGATCAGATTTTCATCTTCATCACGGGCAATGCCCGCGCCGGCACGAAGGCCCATTGCAGGCTGATTGTCCACGTCAGGGATCGGAATCCACTTAACACTGGCAAAAGTGTTAAAGTCCACCGCGCCGGCACCCATACTGATACGTGCGCTGGAAGAATCACTCAGTGCGGTATCAAAGAACACGTTGAAGTTGGCACCATTGCCTTTGTTGGTCAAAAGCTGAGGCTCAACACCCACTTGATATTTGCCCGGAGCCAGCAATTCGCCGGATTCCGCGATGCTCAGGTAAGCATGCGCTTGAGAGGTTAGAAACAGACCTAAAACGAAGTATTTAGCAAAATTCATGGATAAAAGCCTTTCGATTCAAAAAATGGTATCGAGTCGTGAATCGTTTGACAAGACCTTGATCCAAAGAGAATCTGATTCCGTGACGAAACTTCCCATTTCCCTCGTGATCATTACCTTGAACGAAGAGGCGCACATTGAGCGCTGCATTCGCTCTGCCGCCTTTGTAGACGATGTTGTCGTGGTCGACAGCTTTTCGACGGATCGCACCGTTGAGATTGCTCAAAAGTGCGGCGCCCGGGTGTTCCAGGAAAAATGGAAGGGTTTTGGTCCTCAGAAGGCCTTTGCCGCCGCCCAGGCCAAAAATGACTGGGTCTTGTCTTTGGATGCCGACGAGGCTCTCAGTCCCGAACTTGCTTCCGAGCTTTACGAAAGTTTCCATTCTTTGGATCCGGAGGCGGGTTACCTGTTTCCGCGCAAGTCCTATCATCTGGGGCGCTGGATTAAATACGGTGGCTGGTATCCTGACTATCAACTGAGATTGTTTAATAAATCCCGTTCCCAGTGGAATTCCGCAGATGTACACGAGAAAGTGGAAGTTAAGCGCATGCTGAAAATGAAGCGGGATCTGCTGCACTGGGTGTTTGATGGCCTGAGTGATCAGGTTATCACCAACGACCGCTATTCCACGCTGGGCGCCAAGCAGCTTGCCGCTTCGGGCAAGAAATTCTCTTACTTAAAGCTGATCTTTAAGCCCTGGGGTAAGTTCATTGAGACCTATTTCGTAAAGCGCGGCTTCATGGACGGGATGCCGGGTTTTGTGATTGCAGTCGGCGCCGCCTATTCGCTGTTCTTGAAGTTCGCCAAACAGTGGGAGATGGAACGTGTTCACAAAAAGCCTTAACATTCTGTTTGCGATTTTGCTGCTGGCGGGAATCACTTGGGTGGATTCCCATGCTTTGGCTACAGTCCCCAAATACCCAGCGGTGCGCGAAGTTCGTGGTCAGGTCTGGTTGACGGGGAAAGACGGCAAGCGCCTGTCTCTTCGTGGTCCAACGACTCTGCGGGAAAAAGCGACTCTGGAAACCTCATTGGATGGGGAAGTTAAAGTACAACTTGATGAAAAGCGCAGCTTCACTGTTCTGGGTGGAAGTGAACTTGTTATTCCTGTGATCAGTTGGGAAGGGGGCGAGGCCCCTGTACTGAATCTGAAGTCGGGCCATGTTCACTGGCGCCAGTCCCTGAAGGACAAGGGTCCCTACAATGTGGCTGTGCGTTCGGATCTTTTCGAGTTTATCGCTCCTGCCGGCGACTATGTCTTAAGCATCGATCCGGGGAAAGCCTTTGCCGGAGTGAAGATGTTTGAGGGCTCCATGGAGTTTTCGGCATTGAACGGCGAAGACTCGGCAAAAGTTCAAAGCGGTCAGCAGGTCGGTTTTCAAGGTGTGATCGAGGGTGGTGAAATTGCCTATGACATCCTTCTGCAGGGCCGAAAAATCCCCCGCGGTCGTTTGACCACGGTCACGGCCATTGATTTGAAAGAGCTGTCCAAAGCCAGTGAGGCCGAGAAAATGCGCCTGAAAAAACAGGCCTCTGAGCAGGCGCGGGCCGCCAAGGCCAAGGCGGACAGCAAGAAGGCTGGCGCTATCTGTGAAAAACCGGCCGGCCGTTTTAACGAGTGTTCCTGGACATGCTTCAACAACCCGAAGAAAGAAAAGAAAGCCTGTCTCGTGGCGGTGCCGGGGGTTTCCTGTGTTCGCCATCGCTGTAACGCCAATGGCGAATGGGCTGAGGAAACTGTCCTTGATGCCGAAAAAGGGGGCAGTGCCTGTAAGGCGCAGGTGGTCGTAGGCCCTTGTGATTACTAGGACTTTTTAAAATCTGTATTTCGGGGCCATTTTCTTGCTTGCACTTTCTTTGGCAAGGCCCTATAAAAGATCTTCCTTTGTGGTGGGTATAGCTCAGTTGGTAGAGCATCGGATTGTGATTCCGAGTGTCGCGGGTTCAAGCCCCGTTACTCACCCCAATTTCCTTTCCTAGGAAATTGAATAAGGTCCTCCAAAAATCATAAATAGCTGAAAATTCAAATCAAGTGGTTTCAATAAGTTACGGGTCTCTTCGCGCGTGTACCGTTACAGCGAATTACGGGGAATTACCCTGTTTGGCTATATCTGGCTATACGTTGGCTATACGATTTTTTTTGATGCAAACCACTCATCCCTAAGCACATCCCAAGACCAAGTTGCCCGCGTTACAAGGCCCGCCCTGTAAGTCAGCGAGGTGACTTGGTTTAGCCTGCCTTGCTCGCTCCTTATTCCTGCTGACCACCCGCTCTCTACGAGATCAGGTGGTCAGCAGCGGAGCTCGCAAGGCAAGCAAAACCAATAGCCAAGGAATGGCTATCAACAGGGCGGGCAGATTTAAACTTTTTAGGGAGGAATGAGTGCAAACAGCATTTAGCGGGATATTTCCAGAAGTCCCAGTAAAACGAACTTTAGAAGCGAAGGTTGTATTAACCGAGAGAGATTTCGAAATTTTAGAATTCATCATGGATATGAAATTCGCAGGTATTGAAGAGGTATTCGAAAGGTTTTTCAAGATAACCATGTCCAATGAATCGGCGAAGAGTTCGGAGTGGGCGAGGAAACGACTTTGTCAGCTTGAAAAGGCAAATTTCTTGAAATCGGTGCGATCCTTTTCGGAGAGCACAAGATACTACGTCACGACTTTCAAGGCGTACTATGCATTGACCCAATTTAACCCCGAGAAATTTGTGAGTAAACCAAGCGGGGGATTTGATCAACGGACCTTCTTGCACGATCGTGGTGTTTTGCGTGCGCGGTTGCACCTAGAGTCTTTGCGATTGGTTAATAGTTGGCTGTCAGATCGTAAACTGAAGTCTTCGACGGAGTTGGTCGGTGGTCTGTCGGTTCAATATATTCCCGACGCCATCTATGTAACTCCGGCCGGGGTGAGAGTTGCCTTTGAACTTGAAATCGCAGTGAAGGCGAAGAGTCGCTATCAAGACAAAATCAAAAAATATGTTCAACTTATGCGTTCGGCGAATATGCAACAAAAGGTTTTTGATCGTGTTCAGTTTGTCTGCGCGAAGGATACTGTTGCGAAGTTTTTAAGTAAAGAGACTCGGATTTACGGGGAGCTTTTTGAAGTCGTGACAGTTGGGGACTTCTTTGCAAAGAAGGGGGAGGTTTATGATGGAAAAGTTTAATTCTGCTCAAGAGTTGGTATCTGGTGGCGGCGGCAATCTTAGACCTTCAAAGACTACGGGAAGAAAACCTGTTCCTGGTGATCGTGTCGTTCTTGGTAAAGTCAGGGGTTCCTTGTGGCGTAAAGAGGAGTTGACGGAAGGTCAGCTTAATCATCATGTTCATATTGTCGGAGCCTCTGGTTATGGGAAGACGGTTTTACTTTCCCATATCATCAAGCAGCGAGTTCAGCAGGGGAAGGGGTTGCTTTTCATTGATCTGAAAGGTGATATCGAGACAATCATGAAGTTTTCAAAGTTCGTCGCGGATAGTGATCGAATTGAGGATCTTCAGATATTCTCTCTGTCGGACCAAAGGTTGTCGATTCCCTATAATTTGATTGAAGACGGGACGCCGACGCAGTTGCGTGACAAAATCATGCTGGCGCTGAATTGGTCCGAAGAATTTTATAAAAATCAGTCGGCTAGTTTTCTTTTGAAGGTGCTGATCGGTCTTTGTTATCTTCGGGATAAACAGGATTTCAGAATTCACTTGGGAACTGTTTTAGAGGCCGCCAATAATGCGGAATTTTTGGAGGGGTTGTCTTTAAAAGTTCCCGAAAGTGAGCGTAGGGTGAAATCTGCGCTGGAAGATTGTTTTAATTTTCTCAATTCGCAGGATAACTATAAGTCACTTCAAGGTTTACGAACTCAAATTGAGTCGCTGGTTCTTTCTGATTTCGGCGATATGATTACTTCCGACGAGCCGGGAATTAATTTGTACGATACAGTATCCAATGGGAAGATCGCTTTTGTATTTTTGGACTCCCGCCGGTATGGAGAGACCGCAAAGTCGGTTGGTCGTTTTATTCTACAAGATTTAAAAATGGTCTCGGCAAGGGTTGATGCTGAAGTTCCCAAGGAGCAACGTCGCCCGTTCACTGTGATCGTGGATGAGTTCGCTGATTTAGCTCAGGAAGATTTCATTGGTTTCCTTGATCGCGCGAGAAGTTCGAAAATGTCCGTGATCGTTGCACACCAAGAGATTTGCGATTTGTTGCGAATTAGTCCGGAGTTTGCAGGTCGACTGATGGGGAATACCTCAACTTTGTATGCGTTTCTTCAGAAGAGACCAGAGAGTGCGGAAATGATCTCCGCGATTGCGGGGACTCGGAAAGCATGGAAGGAAACAATGCAGTCTTCAAAGATACTGTGGTTGGATGTCCCTACGGGTAATAAATCTCTTAGAGAAGTTGAAGAGTTCGTGATTCATCCAAATGTAATTAAATCATTGCAGGTAGGGCGATGTGTTTGTGTGAAAAAGTATCCGCAAGCGAGGTCCTATCTTGTTAGTGTCAGTCCGGGATAGATAAAAAGAGTCATTTTTTAAAAAAAAAGAATACCGGCAGGCGGCCTGACTGGCTTTGTTGCCCCATAATAGGATGCCAGAGGCGAGTTTGTGACAACAAAAGCAAACTTTTTGCATTTGGATAATTTCATTATTTGAGATTTATTATTTTGTTGTTTAATTCTTGCCAAAAAGCTTATATTGGGGCTGTGAGAAAGCTGCATAGATTCTTTATTTTTTGGATCTTAATACTGTCACTTGGCACAGTGCTGGTGGGCAGTTATTTCTCTTTTCATGTGGACAATGCGGCAACCGGATCTCACTTGACTCAATGTGATGTTGTTAAATTCCATGCGGATGTTAGTCAGGCGGAAGATGGCCATGGCGATCATGATGACTCTTGCGCGCAAGGGTTTTGTCATTTGGGTCATTGTGCCTCTGTCGTTGTTCCGTCCTGGATTGTCCTTACTTTCGCGAGTGAACAGCATATATCTTATATTCGATTTGAACAAAGTATAGTGAGTCGTTTTTTGGAAGGTCCCTTCCAGCCACCTAAGTCTATCTAAAATCGTATCTTTTCGTTCTTAAATTTAAATTTGTAAAATTGAAGGTGTAACCATGTCTTTTAAAAAGATTGTGTTTGTGCTCGCCTTAGCTTGTCCTCTATGGGCAATGGCTCAAAGTGAGTCCTGTGTTAGTAATGGTAGTTATCAAGGCCTAGTGACATGTGCTGAACAACGTTCGCCAGAGGTGCTGAAAGCCGAAGCCGCTTTAAAGCAAAAAAGAGCGGAGCGTGAGGCGGCTGGGCAGTTGCAGAATCCTGAGTTGATGGCTGAGTCGGTTGCGGGATCTGTTGATTCTCAAGATAAAACTGAAACAGATTTGGCCTTGGCATTTCCTATTGAACTTGGCGGGAAGAGAGCGGCACGTAAGCAGATTGCTGATGCCGAAATTTCAAAAGCCGAATTGGATCTTTATCAAGCAAAGAGTTCAGCAAGAAAGCTAATGACGATGAACTTGGTTCGTCTAAGGCAGATGTATGAAGAGTTGGATCTAGTTGATGAGTCGCTGGAGACTTTTTCCAAGTTGGTAAATCAATATGAGCGCAGACCAGCTTTGTCTCCTGAGCAGGAAGTCACTTTGACTGTGTTTAAGGCCACAAAAGGCGAGTATACTCTTAGAAAAATGAATTACGATGAAGAATTGGGACAAATGGAGTCGTATTTTAAAGTGGCGACAGGTTTAACCCTGGCGGATGTGAAAAAATCTTTGCCGCCTAAATTTCTTAAGTTCCCAACTATCAACGAGGGAGCTGATTCTGTAGAGAAGTCTCCGATTCTTTCTCTTTATCGTGCGGATATTGATATTGCTCGCGGTGGTTTGGAACAAGCCAAAGGTGAATCGTGGCCAACTGTGAAAGTAGGACCTTCCGTTAAGCTTTTCAAGGATGGAGATCAGAATTCTCAGTTATGGGGAGTAAATGTCAGTTTGCCGATTCCACTACTTAGTTTGAACCGTGGTGGGCGTACTGCCGCGGCGGCGGCTGTGCAATCCGCTGAGGTTCGTCGGGAGTTAGCTTTAAAGGAGCTTCTTGCGGAGCGAGAGGCATTAGTGCGTTCTTATACTAAGTCTGTGTCGTCATTGAAGGAAGCGCCTAATGGTCACCTATTGGAAGATAAGCACAAAAAAGTAGAAAGTCTTTTTGTTAGAGGATTGGTTCCAAGTTCATTAGTCATCGAAGCTCATCGATCTTTGGTTGAGTTGGAGAAAGTTCGCAATGAGAGAGAACTGAAGGCGATTGAATCCTATATGAGTGTTCAGTTGATAGATGGAAAAACCGTGGAGTTCAGTTTATGAAAGTAAGTAAACTATTAGTAGTAACATCATTGTTGGCAGCCGCTGCCGTTGTTTCTCTTCAAATCAAGGAGAGTAGGTCTGCTAAGGTGGCTGAAAGTCCAGCAGAATCAGATCATCATGATAAATCGTCTGAGTCTGATCATTCGCATGAAGGTGAGAAAGGTCATGATCATAAAGAGGAAATGCACGATCAAGAAAATAGTAAGCATGATCATGAGCACGAAGATAAGCATAATCATGACGAAGAGGGACATGCTGACGAACAGGTTCATAAAGAAGATGAACATGGAGATGAGCATGGTCATGGTGAAGAAGAAAATTCCAGCGTAGGTATAGATAAGGGTATTGCCGCTGCTGACGAAGTGAATGGTATCAAACTATCAGCTGAAGCAATCAGAAATTTTGAGTTAAAGACGGTGAAGCTTCAAGGTGCCGGACCGTGGACTATCTCTCCAAATGCTATTCTCTATTCAGGCGAAGAAATTAACATCTATCGTCTTCGCGACGGTTTTTATAAACGTATCGATTTCATACTCCTTAGCAAGGAATCCGGATCAGTTTTGGTCAAAGGTAAAGAACTTGCTGGTGGAGACGAAGTTGTTGTTCATGGTGTCGGTTTTTTGAGAACTGCGGAGTTGGTCGCTTTTGGCGGTGCTCCTGAGGGGCATTCACACTAACTCGAATATAGGATTCTTATATGATTAACAAATTAATACATTTTTCAGTATATAATCGTGCGCTGGTGTTGTTGTTTACCGGGATTTTGGCTGTGGCAGGACTGTTTTCATTTCAGTATTTGCCGATCGATGCCGTTCCGGACATTACCAACAATCAAGTTCAAATTAACACAACCATTGAAGGTTTGGCGCCGGAAGAGATTGAGAGAACTATTACCTTTCCAGTGGAATCTTCGATGCGAGGATTGGCAGGAGTTGAACAAGTTCGTTCAATTACTCGTTTTGGTCTTTCCCAGGTAACTATTGTGTTTAAGGATGCGGTTGATATTTACCGAGCTCGACAAATGGTGACGGAAAGACTGCAAGGGGTTCTTGCTGACTTACCAAAGGGTGCAGAGGCAAGTTTGGGACCCGTTTCGACTGGTCTAGGAGAGATCTTTCAATACACATTGGATTTTGAAAAGCCTGCTGTAAATGGTGCCGAACGCCTCAAACAATTGATGGAAATCAAGGCCTTGCAGGACTGGTTCGTGAAGCCCCGTCTTCTGACGGTAGAGGGGGTAGCTGAAATCAATACTACGGGTGGATATGAAAAGCAGTTTCACGTCCAACCAGATCTTAAAAAGATGGCTTCCTATGGTATTCACTTTGGAGAAATTGTCGAAGCTCTTGAAAAGGTCAATAAGAACGTCGGCGGCGGGTATATTGCGCAAACGGCAGAGCAATTTTTAGTTCAGGGTGTCGGGCTCTTCAAATCAACAGCTGATATTGAAAAAGTTGCTGTGAAGCAGTTGGATTCCTTCCGAATTGTTAAGATAGGAGATATTGCCAAAGTTCGTCTGGGACGTGAGCTTCGCACTGGGGCAGCGACTTTTAACGGTCAGGAAACTGTTTTAGGGACTGTGATGATGCTGCTAGGAGAGAATAGTAGGACAGTTTCTACGAGAGTAAAAGATAAGGTGGACGAGATTCAAAAGACACTTCCCGCTGGTGTTCGCATGACGACTGTTTACAACAGGTCTGATCTTGTAAATGCAACTCTAGGGACTGTTGAACACAATCTAGCAATGGGTGCGGGGTTGGTTATTGTAATTTTGTTCATGCTTATCGGCAATATTCGAGCGGCGGTGATTACTGCAATTACAATCCCGTTGACCTTGTTGGTGACGTTTTTAGTGATGAAGCCTCTCGGTATGTCCGGAAATTTGATGAGTTTAGGTGCTCTGGATTTTGGGATTATTGTGGACGGTACAGTCATTCTAATTGATAACTGCGTGCGCTTTATTCATGACAAAAGTAAATTATTGGGGCGCCGGCTTTCGAAAGAGGAATTAAAGAAAGCAGTATACGACGCCTCTGTGGAGGTTCGTGTCGCCGCTGGCTTTGGCGAGTTGATTGTTGTCGTTGTATTCCTTCCTATTTTTGCTCTAGTTGGAGTTGAAGGAAAGATGTTTAAACCAATGGCGGGTACCTTCGCAATTGCGGTCGCTGTAGCATTGGTACTGTCTTTCACAATGGCCCCAGCCCTTGCTTCTCTGATTTTAGCGGGAAATGCCGAAGACAAAGAGCCTCGCTTTATGGTGTGGATCAGAAATATCTATAAACCATTCTTGGAGCTGACTTTAACTCACAGAAAAGTAACTATCGGTACAGCCATTGCCGCTGTGGTGGTGGGAGTGGGACTTTTCATGACTAGAGGAGCCGAGTTTTTACCTCAATTAAGCGAAGGCTCATTTGCTTTCCACATGATTCGTCCAGTGAACATCAGTCTGGATCAGTCTCTTGGTTTTCAGCTGAAAGCGGAAAAAATTGTTAAAGAGTTCCCTGAGGTTGAAAATGTTTTCTCTCGAATAGGAACAAGTGAAGTAGCAACTGATCCGATGGGTGTGAATATTTCCGACACATACATAATGCTAAAAGATCGTGATCAATGGCCGAAGTCCAACGAGGGCCGACGCCATACTTATGAATCTCTGGTAAATGCACTTGTTGCACGTCTGGAGAAGGAGCTTCCGGGTCAAAATTATCTGGCATCTCAACCAATCCAGATGAGATTTAATGAGCTTCTGGAAGGAACTAGAGCTGATGTGTCCGTGAAGGTATTCGGACCAGAATTGCAGACCAACATGGATCTTGCAAAACAAGTGCAAGAGCTGGTTTCTAAAGTTCCTGGCGCAGGGGACGTTGAGGTGGATCTGGCGGGAACAAGTCCGGTTCTTCGCGTTGAGTCGAAGCCAGAAGCGGTTGAAAGGTACGGCGCAGATATCTCTGAAGTTTTAAGCACTATTTCTATCGCTTTGGGCGGGCAGGAAGCGGGGCACTTGTATGAGAATGAAAGAAAATATCCAATTGTAGTTCGTTTGGGTGAAGAAGAGCGCGGAGATCTTGCAACCATTCGCTCATTGCCAGTTGGGATTGGCACAAATACAACAACCTCATTGTCAAATCTGGCGACCTCGAAATTCTCTGAAACTTTTGGCTCGATCAACCGTGAGGATTCGAACAGACGTTCGGCCGTGCTGATTAATTTACGCGGTCGGGATACGGAGAGTTTTGTAAATGAGGCTCAGCAGGTGGTTGAGAAGTCGTTAAAGATCCCACAAGGATACTATCTGCAATGGGGCGGGAACTTTAAAAATCTTCAGGAGGCGAGAAATAGACTCATGGTCGTGACCCCACTGGCGTTGATCCTCGTGTTGATGATGATTTACTTTGCCTTCCGCAGTTTTGGGCAGACTTTGTTGATTTTCTCCTGCATTCCTATGGCGTTGGTTGGTGGAGTTGTTGGATTGATTGCCAATGGACTTCCTTTCAGTATTTCGGCAGGTGTAGGGTTTATTGCTCTTTCTGGTATTGCTGTGTTGAACGGGGTTGTTCTTGTGAACTACTTCAATCAACTTAAGCAAGGCGGAATGAGTGGTCGAGAGCTAGTGATTAAAGGAACTTTGATACGTCTTCGCCCGGTCTTGATGACTGCTTTGGTGGCTATCTTCGGATTTTTGCCAATGATGCTTTCAACAGGTATTGGCGCAGAGGTGCAACGACCATTGGCCTCGGTTGTTATCGGAGGCATAGTTTCCTCAACATTACTGACATTGATTGTTTTGCCGACTCTTTATTCAATTTTTGAGAATAAGTTTAAAGGAAGAGTTGCTCATTAGGGTGGTATATTATGCATAAAAGTGGTCACAAGCCGCATGCGTGTTCAGATCATGGCTGTAGTTCGAAGACGAGCGTCAAGGTAACTAAAGAAGTTCCCTTGGATGCGACGATGTCCCTGTTTAAAGTCAGTGGGATGGATTGTGCGGATGAAATTGCCGCCATTCAGAGTTCTCTTGCAATAGATGGTGTATATTCAGTGGAGGCCAATTTGATGGCCTCCACCGTACAGGTGGCTCATGCCGATACTATTTCCAAACAACAAATTGCAGGGAAAATTAATAAATCCGGAGTCAGGGTTGTTGAAGATGGAAAGAAGTCTTCTGCAGTTCCTCTCAGTCGGATTGTGCTTGTATCTTTGTCAGGAATATTAGTTACGCTAGGTTTTGTTTTGCAGTACGGTTTCTCATCGCTGCTTGAATATTCTAACGCAGCTTTTGTGGGTGCTATTTTGCTTGGCGGCGTGTTGATTTACCCAAAAGCATTTAGAGCCTTGAAAAAGCTTAGTCTCGAGATGAACGTACTCATGTCGGTAGCTGTTTTAGGTGCCTTGTATTTGCGGGAGTATTCCGAAGCGGCAACGGTTGTTTTCCTATTTGCACTTTCTGAACTTCTTGAAGCTTTTAGTGTTGTGAGAGCAAGACGCGCTATTCAAGAGGTTTTGAATCTTACTCCAAAAACGGCTTTTAAAAAGAATGCCTCAGGAGAATTGGAATCAGTTGAAGTATCTGACCTGAAAGCTGGCGATGTCGTGGTTGTCAGGGCTGGTGACCTTCTGCCTATCGATGGGATTGTCATTACTGGTGATTCCAAGGTTAATCAGGCGCCTCTGACGGGCGAGTCAAAACCGGTGGATAAGGCTGTTGGCGACTCGGTGTTTGCCGGTACGATAAATTTATCAGGTTTATTGGAAGTTCGCGCTAATCACACGATTCAGGAATCAAAGGTTTCACAGATTATCCGTATGGTTGAGGATGCGCAAAAGTCAAAAGCTCCCTCTCAATCCTTTGTTGATCAATTTGCCAGGATCTATACGCCAGTAGTCTTTATTTTTGCGATTTTGATAATGGTGGTGCCTCCGGTCTTATTTGCCGGCGCCTGGGATGTCTGGATCTACAAGGCTCTTGTTTTGTTAGTTATTGCCTGCCCTTGTGCTTTGGTTATTTCAACTCCTGTTTCCATTGTATCGGGTTTAACAGCCATGGCCCGTAACGGTGTTTTGGTAAAAGGCGGTCTGTATCTGGAGGCACTCGGCAAGTTGCAGGCAGTTGCTGTTGATAAGACGGGGACTATCACAGAGGGAGTTCCTCGGGTGGTGTCCGTCAAGCACTGGGCTGACTCTGTCAGTGAATTTGAGGCATTACAAATTGCGGCTTCTATTGAGACGGTATCGACTCATCCATTGGCAAAGGCAATTGTCACTCAGGCTCAAGGGATGGGAATAGAGCTGAAGACTATTGAGAATGTTCAAACGGTTGTTGCCCGTGGAATTTTCGCCACAATCGAAGGGCATGACTACTTCTTGGGAAATCATAAGTTTGCTCACGAGCTTGGGGTTTGCAGTCCAGAGGTTGAAAGTTATTTGCAATCATTAGAAGAGCAGGCACTTTCTGTCGTTATTGTGGGGCACAAACCACATGCTGGTTGCGAGGGTGAGGTGTTGGCCATTTTGGGTGTTGGAGATCGTATTCGTGAGAATGCAAAGGATTCTATCGAGAGTCTTCATCGGGTTGGTTGCCGAGCAGTTGTCATGCTTAGTGGTGATAATGCAAAAACGGTTCGTGCAATTTCAGATAGAGTTGGAATAGACGAGGCTTATGGAGAGCTTTTGCCGGATGGTAAGGTCGAAAAGATCGGAGAGCTTGTTGAGCGGTATAAGCACGTTGGAATGGTTGGCGACGGAATCAATGATGCTCCGGCATTGGCTAGATCTTCCGTTGGAATTGCAATGGGGGCTATTGGTACAGATGCGGCAATAGAAACCGCAGATGTTGCCTTGATGAATGATGACCTCAGTCAGCTCGCAAAGGCTATTGCTCTAGGGAAAAGGGTTCTGGGTATTATTCGTTTTAACATTGCATTTGCTTTGGTTTTAAAAGCTGTGTTTTTACTTTTGGCGCTAAGTGGATACTCGAGTATGTGGATGGCTATAGCGGCAGATACTGGTGCTACATTACTCGTCATCTTGAATTCATTGAGGCTTTTGGGGCAAGACTCTTTCTTTTCTTCAAATTGATCTGGATACTTGAATTAGCGGAGATGAAAGTGGTCTTTGGATTTTAGTTTTGCTGAGGATCAGTGATTTTTCGGTTGCGTACTGAATAGATGGGTTCAAGCTTAGGTGCGTATCTTCATTTCATAGGAGGATTTATGAGTGCAAGACTCTTAGCCCTGGGTTTGTTTTCTTTCTTTTCTATGGCGATCTTTGCTGGGGCGCAGGCTCCAGCACCCATGGAAAAAACTCAGAAAGAGATGATGGGCAAAATGGATAAGCATGAAATGCATGCGATGATGCAGGATTGCATGTCCATGCATAAGGATGGGAAAATGTGTAACTCGGAGGTCATGGGAAAGTGTAAGGAGATGATGGGGCAGGGTGATTGTCAAAAAATGATGAAGAATATGGAAATGGCTTCGCCGGAGAAGAAGTAGTAAGATTTTTTCTTGCCTGAATTTTTAAAATGTGGTGACCTCAAAGAGTGAGAATGCTTTCTTTTTTGATGGTTGTAATTCTGCTAGTCTCTGCCTGCCTAGGGTTAGGTGGGCTGTCGGCCTTTCCTAAAGTAAGTAAAGTTGAAGTTTCTCACAGCCATGAGCATTCTCATGATGACCATTCCCATGAGGAATCAGAGTCGCATCATGAAGCTGTTCCGGAAAGCCAAGCGGCATCATCTCAAGACAGTCACACTCATACGCACACGATTGTTGTCGTGGCTCAGGCTGCTGTTGTTGTTCCGCAAGTGCTATCTAGTGTGCTAGTTCCTAAGTATCTGGAAATTCAGTTTTTTAGTGGTGAGGCTCAGCCTCCTGTCGATCCATTCTTGGGGTCTATCTTTAGGCCACCGATCTTCGCATAGTTCCTGAAAATAATATTTATTTGAAATGTGTTTGAAAGCTTACGCGGCCTTCTGAGTCTTTGTTTGTTCGCGTGAGTCGAAAGGAATCTATGCTCGATTACTTGATTAAGTTTTCGTTGAAAAAGCGTATTCTTATTGGAATTGCGTCTTTAGCAATATGTATTTACGGTGCTTGGCTATTGCCCGGTATTCCGGTGGATGTTTTTCCAAATCTAAATCGTCCAACCGTAACTGTTTTAACAGAGGCACATGGGCTTGCTCCCGAAGAGGTCGAAACGCTTGTGACTCTTCCTGTTGAGTCCGTTTTAAATGGGACTCCTGGGGTTTTGCGGCTTCGTTCCAGTAGTGGCATCGGCATTTCAATTATCTATGTTGAGTTTGATTGGGATACGGAAATATTTCGTAATCGTCAGCTAATTGCAGAGCGACTACAGTTGTTGGAGGGGGTTTTACCTCCTGAAATGAAGCCCATGATGGGACCTGTGACCTCTATCATGGGGGAAATTCAATTCCTTGGGCTGACCAGTCCTGACGGAAAAGTGTCTCCCATGGAATTGAGAACTCTTGCGGATTGGACGATTCGTCCGCGTCTTATGACAATTCCTGGAATCAGCCAAGTTGTGGTTATGGGCGGTGAGGTTAAGCAGTATCAAATCCTGGTTTCCAGTGAAAAGCTGCAAAAGAAGTCTGTGTCGTTGTCCGATTTGAAGCAGGCTCTGTCTGAAATAAGTGAAAATACAACGGGCGGCTTTATCAATGTCAGTGAAAAAGAGTATTTGATCCGCCCAATGGGTCGAGTTGCAAGTCTAGAAGATATTGAGAACTCACTTGTTGGCATGCATTTGGGGAACCCCGTTTTAGTTAAGGATGTTGCCGAGGTACGTATCGGCGCCAGGATTAAACGTGGAGAGGGAAGCATCAATGGTAAGCATTCTGTTATTTTGACGATTCAGAAGCAGCCAAATGCAAGTACTTCTGATCTGACCCGAGCGGTCGAGCGTGAGGTGGCAGACATGGAGAAAGTTCTGCCGGAAGGTGTGAAACTCGAGACCGATCTGTTTAAACAATCCCACTTTATCGAAGCATCTATCGGTAATGTTGAAGAAGCATTGAGAGATGGAATTATCATGGTTATGGTGATTCTCTTCTTGTTCTTGATGAACTTTAGGACAACTTCGATCACTCTTGTTGCGATTCCATTAAGTTTACTCATAACAGTGATTGTGTTCCATGTCTTTGGCCTAAGTATCAACACCATGACTTTAGGTGGGCTTGCCATTGCTATCGGTGAGCTTGTTGATGACGCGATCGTCGACGTTGAGAACGTTTTCAGGCGGCTGCGGGAAAACAAGGCTGGGGGATCGCCAAAGGGATATATGAGAGTGATCTACGAAGCTTCAAGCGAAGTTCGTAACTCCATTGTCCTGTCCACGATTATTGTTGTTTTGGTATTTATCCCACTGTTTGCACTTGGTGGTATTGAGGGACGTCTTTTTGTTCCGCTTGGTGTGGCTTATATTATCTCAATTTTGGCCTCTTTAGTGGTGTCGCTGACCGTGACTCCAATTCTTTGTTCGTATCTTCTGCCGAGCTCTAAAGCTGTTGATCACGAAGAAGATGGAGCATTTGTTCGCTACCTAAAAAAACAGGGACTTAAGGTTTTGGAATATACCTTGCCAAGACCAATTTCTGTTTTGAGTGCGGCAGGGGTTTTGCTGGTCTTGAGTTTGTTGCTATTGCCATTGATGGGAAGGAACTTCCTGCCAGATTTTAATGAAGGGACTGCGACAATCGGTGTCGCGGGTGCGCCAGGCATCTCTCTGCCGGCGTCGGACGCTCTAGGTAAAAAAGTAGAGGAAGCAATACTGTCTGTTCCTGAAGTAAAGTCTACCGTTCGCAGAACGGGAAGAGCTGAAATGGATGAGCATGCAGAGGGTGTGCACTGGCATGAGATTGACGTGGATTTTAAAGAGGGAGGACGCCCTCGAGACATCGTTCTTCAGGAGATTCGCACCAAAATTGAACAAACAGGCGATGTATATGTAAATCTAGGACAACCAATCAGTCATAGGCTTGATCACTTACTTTCGGGAGTCCGTGCACAGATTGCGGTAAAGGTTTTTGGTCCGGACCTGGGTGAGCTTCGACGGTTGGGCGGAGAAATCTATGACGTGCTTAAGGATGTCAATGGAGTGGTGGATCTTCAGACCGAACCTTTGGTGCTTATTCCACAGTTGAAAATTGCTATTGATCGTGAGGCCAGTGCTCAATTTGGTATGCGAACAGGTACTTTGGCGGAAGACCTTGAAATTGCCCTTAACGGTGAGTCGGTGACAAAACTACTGGAAAACCAAAGGATGCATGAGGTATTCATGCGTCTGGACGATAACTCTCGCGAGACGCCAGAAAAGATAGAGTCGACGTTGGTTAAGATCCTTCCGACGGGTCAGGGAATTCGTCTTGGTGAAGTTGCTAGTGTGTATTCGGGAACAGGGCCGAATATGATCAATCGTGAGGATATGCAGAGACGAATTGTCGTTTCTGCGAATACTCAAGGAAGAGATCTCGGTGGGGTTGTCCTCGATATACAGAACCGTATCGCGGAAAAAGTGAAGCTTCCCGAAGGATACTTTATTAAGCTTGGTGGGCAGTTCGAGAGTCAACAAACGGCCTCGAAACGAATCCTATGGCTCGGTATTCTCTCGCTGGTTGGGATTTTCTGTGTGCTGTACATTCACTTTAGATCTTTCTGGTTAAGTATTCAGGTGATGTTAAATGTCCCATTGGCCCTCATCGGAAGTATCGTTGCTATCTATATCACTGAGAAGACCCTTTCTGTCGCTACCTTGGTTGCGTTTATCACATTGTGCGGTATTGCAACTCGCAATGGTATCTTGCTTATTAGCCACTATCTGCATTTGATGAAAGAGGAAGGCGAGAACTTCGATAAGAGTATGGTGATACGTGGCTCCTTGGAAAGATTGGTGCCGGTGTTAATGACGGCATCTACGGCGGCACTGGCGCTAGTGCCTTTACTTCTTTCAAGAGGAGAGCCGGGGAAAGAAATTCTTTACCCAGTGGCGGTGGTAATCGTTGGCGGTTTGATTTCATCGACTCTTCTTGATCTGATTGTCACACCGACAGTGTTTTATAGATTTGGAAAAAAAGGCGTTCAAAAGTATTTGGAACGGGAACAACAACAAAACAAAGGAGAATGGAAATGAAGAAATTAATTTTTGCACTGGCTTTTGCGTTGTCTAGCGCTGCTTTTGCACACGATGAAGGGCACGGCCCCAAACTTTCGGATACTGGAAAATTTGGCGGTATCGTATCTGGTGTTGTATTGAAAGCAGATGCTAAAAAAGGTTCAAAAGCTGATCTTACTCATAAAGCTGAGCTTGTTAGATCTGCGGACGGTACGGTACGTGTATACCTCTACGATACCAAAATGATTCCTCTTGATTTGAAGAAATTCGAGGCAAAAGGATCTGCGGTGATGGCGGCAAAAGTTAAAGGCAAGCACAAAGAGTCTGTGTTTGCTTTGAATGTTAAAGAAAACGCATTCATTGGTACAATGCCAAAGCCTGAAGGTAAGCCATACAACATTGACGTCACTGTCAAAGAAAATGGCCGTGAGCTTCTTACGGCATTTGATAACTTAGATTAAAAGAGGACTTATGAAATTTGTGCTGAGTTTTTTGATTGCTATAGTATCTCCATTGTTCTGTTTTAGTGCCCTTGGTGAGGTCGCCAAGGACACGAAGAAAGTAGTGGCAAAAGAGAATGATTCAGTTGCTATTCAGTTTTCTGATTTACCGAAATTGCTTAAAGAGAAAAGTGGCAATGTTAAAGCCGCACAAATGAATATTTCAGCAAATGAAGAAAGAACGGGTCATTTGACTCGTTCTTTCTTGCCTCAGATATATGGCTCTATTGGACAGGAAAATTATAAAGTAGAGAGTCGTAGTTCCAAGTATCAAGGGTATTGGAATGTTGGAGCATCCCTTAACCTGTACCGAGGCGGGAAAGACCAATTGATCAGTGAAATTAGTGATAAGCAGTTGAATTTATCAAAAACTGAATTTGCTCTTAGTTTCTCCCAGGGACTGCTACTAGCGCAATCGACATACTGGGAAATTGTGGCTCTGGAAAAAGTTATTGAGCTTCGAAAAGAAGAACTGAAGAACAATCATGAAAACTTTCTTTCGGCGAAAAGAAGAGCTGGAGCTGGGATCTCCACTAATGCCGATGCCGTTCAATTTGAGTTAAATAAATCCAAGATTGATCTAGAGATTGAGCAGATACACCTTAAAGTTGATCAGTCCAAAAGTCGTTTGGCGGCAATCTTGGCGATTGAAGCCTCACATAAGTTGATTGTTGGTGATGACTTTCCTAAAGAGATGCCGGTGACAAGTGTCGAGTTGAATCTAGAAGAACAGCTGGATTTGAAAAGTATGAGGACGGCCCAAGTTGTAGAGAGTCTTAAGGCCAAGCATGAGGGGCGCTGGTGGACTCCTCAACTGGACCTATACGCCAGCTATGGTATTCCAGCATTGAGCGACGATGAGGCTATAGCTCTTTTGAATGAAAAAGAAGCTGTCCTTGGTATCAAATTGAGTATTGATTTGGGAAAGGGGTTGGCTTCGCAATCTGAGGCGAGTGCAAAGAGATTTGAGGCCAAGGGTCTTGAGTTTAAAGCGGATCAGAAAGAACGAGAAGTCTTGCTTTTAGATAAAGAACTTAGGCGTGGAATTGATGTCTCGACAAGATTGTTGGTTGAGAATGAAAAGAGTGTGGCGAAAGCCCAAGACCTATTAAAGTTAACTCAGAGTGAGTATGCTCGGGGTCTCAAAAATGGTCCGGACTTGTTGGGTGCAGTGAGGCAGTATTATGAGACTTTGGAGCGTTCGATAGATCTTAACTATAATATTATGAAGCTCCACGCCGATCTGCAAAGTCTGACTACGAAAGAGGAAGGGTACTAGATGTCCCTTTCATTCAAATTATTGTTGGGAAGACTTTTGACAAGATCAGGTGATCAGGCCTGGGATTTTGCGGTACCAATTGTCCTACTTAAGATATTGCCAAACCATCTGAGAATTGCGGCAATATACTATTTGGTGATACGCCTAGCGGGCGTTTTCTTGTTACCGAAGCTGGCATCTTTGATTGACTCTAAGGACAGAAGAACAGCGACTACAATTGGATTGGGACTTCAGTTTCTGGGAGTTCTTTTTGGTGGAGTTAGTATTTATTTGATATGGTCTTTGAAGTTGATGAGTCCGTCATTCGGTGATCCGACGTTTTTAATCTATTTTGTTTTTCTTTCACTTAGCGGTGTTTTGGGGAGTTTAGGCGCAAGCCTTATGGATATTGCGATTGCCAGTGATTTGGCTCCATCTGTTTTCCAGGGGCAAGAGTTAGCGTCTTTCAATAGTCGCTTCAGGCAGGTTGATTTGGCGACAGAGGTCGGGTCACCTGTTGTTGCGGGTTTACTTCTTGCCTTGAGCGACAATTATAATCCTCTTATCGGATTTTTTATTGTCGTCCTCTGGAATCTACTATCCTTTTTTCCAGAGTATGGAATTTTGAGGTCTGTCTTTAATGAAAGACCTGACTTAAACATGAAACCGATTCAAGCCGGTGCTGATTCTAAAAAATCCTTTTGGGAGCAGTTGCATTCTGGTTGGAGGGCCTTCTTTAAGGAATCTGTTGCGCTTTCAATGATTGCTTATGCTTTGTTGTGGTTTTCGGTTTTGAGTCCTCATGGAGTTCTTTTGACAGGCTTTCTTCAGGATGGATGGAAGTTGCCGGAGTGGATTATCGGCATCTTTAGAGGCTCAGGTGCATTTTTTGGTCTAATCGCGACGGTGTTATTCCCGCTTTCATTGAGGCGTCTCGATGTTAAGTCTGCAAGTCATTATTTTTTGGGATTTCAAGCGTTGATGGTGCTTATTGGTGGGGTGTTCTTCGTCATTGGTGGCAAATGGGGGCAGACTGGGTTTCTGGTGTTAATTTTGCTTTCTCGAGTTGGTCTTTATGGATTTAGTCTTGGAGAGATGCAAATTAGACAAGAGGGAATTCATCCAACTGTTAGAGGTGCGGTGAATGGATTTGCAAATGCCTTAACGGGAATTGCAACGCTTGCTCTGTTCGCTCTTGGTGCTGTCTTGCCGTCGACGGCTGACTTCAAGTATCTTGTGTTGTTGTCAATTGGTTGTGTGTGCGTTTCTTTCGCGACGTTCACGGTTTGGCTGCGTCAAGAGAATCGCGAGGTTGGCCAATAAAATAGATTATTCCAGTTGAAATATTGAAGTTATTATTGATTTGAGACTTTAAAGTCTAAGGAAAGGATATTTATATGAAACACATTCATCATCGTACAGAAGAAGTTATGGTTAAATTGCGTGCGGCTATTGAGCATCTTGAGTTTGTAAGAACGATGCTCAATGAGCAAAGATCATGCACTGATGTGGTCGAGCAACTAGCGGGAGTTCAAACGCGAATTGCTGAATGCCAACAGATCGTTGTTAAAGACCATATCACCTCTTGTATCACTCCGGCATTGAAGCCAGGTAGTGAGTCTGCGCTTAAGGATGTAGAGGTTATTCTGCAGCAATTGATGAAGGTGAAAGTGGTTCAAGGAAGCCATCACTGAAAAAGAAGGGCATTCTAGGTCATCTGAATGCCTTTTGTTTTCCGATCTGAACTTTCTTTCCAAGCAATGTAACCTCCCTCAAGCCATTGCGCTTTTGTCCATCCATTTTTGCGGAGATACTCTGCAGCTTCTATGGATCTGCCACCACCTTTTCCGCAGTTTGTTACGATATGCGCTGTTTTAGGTAATTGAGAGATTGAGTCAGGGAGTGTTGCCTTCTCTCTATGAATTGCTATCGAGATATGGCCATCCTCAAACTCTTCTTTTGAGCGAACATCGATGACAATGACTTTTTGTTTTTCTATGAGTGAATTGAGGTCTTCGACGGAGATCCGCAGAGGAAGTTTGTCGGGCGCGGTTTCACTCTGTCGAAGTGCTGTGATCACTCCACTGGCAAATGTGATCATTGCAATCAGCCATATTGCAGAATTAATTCCAAAGTAGTCTGCAACGACTCCAGAGATAAGCGCACCGATGGCGTAGCCTGAGTCACGCCATAGTCTGTATATTCCAACAGAGGATGCTCGCCATGCCGGATGGGCAACATCACCGATTGCGGCGAGCAGTGTTGGGTAGACCATTGCAGTTCCAGTTCCCAAGAGAAGTGCTCCGACAGAAAAACCAAATTTATTTAAAAAACTTACTGTTACGATAATGCCAATTGCTTGGGTCCACATACCCAAAACTATGAGCCACTTTCGACCAACTTTATCTGAGAGATGTCCTGTCCAGAGTTGTAGAAGCCCCCAGGATGCGGGGTAAATAGCTGCGAGCCAACCAATTTCCCGAAGGCTCATTCCAGCCGATGCAAAAAGAATCGGAAAGAGACCCCAGGCCATTCCGTCGTTTAAATTGTTAACAAAGCCGGCTTGAGTGACGGAGGAGAGATTGCGGTCTTTAAAAGTAGTCTTCAGAAATATATCTTTTTGAGAAAGATCTTCATGCTGGTGGTCTTTTAATTCAATGGCAACGTGATGACGGGTTTCATGAATGAAGAATATACTGAGGATAAGCCCAGCGATGATGTAAACGACCCCCAGAAAGAATGGTTCGGGACGAACGCCATAGTCAGCAGCTATGAGCCCCGTAAGTAGGGCTGAGCCGGCTACGGCAAAGTACCCGGCGAATTCGTTGAGTCCCATAGCTAGACCCCGTTGTTTGCTGCCTACGAGGTCAATTTTCATAATGACTGTCGTGGACCAGGTAAGTCCTTGGCTGGCGCCTAAAAAGACATTGGCAATTAAAATCCAAGTCCAAGATGGAGCCCACATTAGAAGAAATGGGACGGGTATTGCAATCAGCCAGCCAGCAATAAGCACTTTTTTTCTTCCGAACGTATCTGAAAGCCTTCCTGCGAAGTAGTTCAGAAATGCTTTCGTGAAGCCGAATACCATGATGAACGATAATATGGCGGATTTTGCGGCAAGGTTGAACTCTTTTTCAGCTAGTTCTGGTAGTATAGATCTTTCTAGGCCAATCATTGCGCCTACAAAAGCATTTACGATGACAAGCAACGAGAATTGCTGCCAATTTTCTTTTAATCCAAGAGTTCGTGTGTGCGATTGATTTTTCATAGTGACACTTTAGAACTTTCTATTGGAAGGCCTTCGGCCGCCCAATCCATAAGGCTGTCGCTTAATCTAGATACCTTGTAACCTTTCTTGCGTAATAGTTCGACTGCTTCTGTTGCAAAGAAGCAGTATGGACCGCGACAGTAGGCGACTATTTCTTTATCTTTCGGTAGAAGTTTTAGCTCTTTACTGAGCTTTGAAATAGGAACTGAAACCGCATAAGGAAGGTGTCCGTAAGCGTATTCATCAGGAGGGCGTACATCAAGGAGAATGACATCTCCCTTCTTTACTTTTGCCAGCAATTGTTTTCGAGAGGTTGATTTTAAGTTAACTTCCTCGCCAAGATAGTCCGATGCTATCTTTTGAACTTCTGAAAAATGGAACTCATTAAACCTACGAAGTTGAAGAAGGAACGTTTTTATACCTTCATTAGCGATGGAGTAGTAAATGTTTTTTCCGTCTCTTCGAGAACTCACTAAAAGAGCGGATCTAAGCTCTTTTAGTTGTGCACTCGCGTTTTTCACTCCCAGGTCGGCTTGCTCAGCAATAGTCTCGACCGTTTTTTCTCCTTGGGTTAATAAATCAAGGATTTCCAAGCGTTTTGGATTGGAAAGGGCTTTGGGGCATCGAGAAAATTGATCGTAAATAAGGTCTTTGACTTTTCTTTTCATACTAACATTCTAACGTATTTTAGAATGTTTGAAAATAGCAAAAATGAGGGGCGTTTAAGGTGTTGATATGTCAGGAAAATCTGCCTCCTACTTTTGAAATGTCTGGAGCGTCATACTTGAAAATATTTGAATATGCTGAAATCTTCAGCTATACTTAGGTCTTCCTAAGTATAGCTGAGAGCATCTTTCCGAGGATAAGTAGCTATAACATAGTAAAATCAAATACATAGGATAACACGTATTATTTAAAATTAGCAAAAAATGCTAAAATATCAAAATGCATGTATTGTTATTTTTTAGCAAAAAGTGCTAAAATATTAAAATGCAAGTAAGTACAGATAAGCATGAAAAGTTGCGAGATTACATAGGCAGTCTTCAGGCCAGAGGAGAGCTGACTTTTACCAAGGATCAGGCGGTGAGAGATCTTGGTATAACGGAAAATGCATTTTTAAATAGTGCTCTAAGGCTGATTAAGAAGCAGGCCCTTTTAAAGCCATTCTCGGGCTTCTATGTGATTGTTGCTCCTGAGTATAGATCTTCAGGGGGGCCACCTGCAATTTGGTATATAGATGCTCTGATGAAGTTTCTTGAGCAGCCCTATTACGTAGGGCTGTTGTCCGCAGCGGCATATCATGGGGCCACACATCAGGCTGTGATGGAGCTTCAAGTT
The DNA here is from genome assembly GCF_055398295.1 of Bdellovibrio sp. BIS2. Lineage (NCBI taxonomy): Bacteria > Pseudomonadati > Bdellovibrionota > Bdellovibrionia > Bdellovibrionales > Pseudobdellovibrionaceae > Bdellovibrio > Bdellovibrio sp. BIS2. Next base: position 1,695,737 of record NZ_AP035879.1, read on the forward strand.
GTTACAACTAAACCTCTGAAGTTGCTTAGAGTTGGTAAAAGTCGAATCCGATTTATCGTGAATAAATACACCAAGAAGATTCCAACGACCCAAGTAAAAACACCTCAAGGACCTGTGCCGATTTCAACAGCTGGAGCTACCGCGATGGATCTGGTTCGTTTTCGAAAAAAGTCTGGAGGATTTTCTCATATCGCAACTGTCTTTGTTGAGATGGGGAAAAGAATTGAAACAGGTGACTTGGTAAAAGTCGCCGAGATTTATCGAGATGCACCTTTAGTTCAAAGGGTCGGTTATTTGCTCGATAAGTTCGTGGAAGGTGTGCGGTTGGCGACATTGCACGGGTGGCTAAAGTTTCAAAGGTGCTCGTACAAACGTCTTTCGGGAAAACGCAATGGCCCCGAAATCGAGATTAATGATAAGTGGATGATTATTTGCGATGTAGCGGTGGAGCCTGACGAAGTATGATCAGTCAAAAGTATATTCAAGCATGGAAAACTCAAGCACCATGGCCGCAACCGAGTCAGGTTGAACAGGATTTAATTATTGGACGAGCTCTTTGTGAGCTTTATAGCGAGCCAAAGATTCAAGAGGCATTAGCATTTCGAGGAGGCACTGCACTTCAAAAGATATTTTTCGATAAGCCCACAAGGTATTCAGAAGATATTGATCTGGTGCAAATTCCAAAAGAAGCATTTGGGGACATGATCGATCTGATCCGTTCTAAATTGGATTCGTGGTTAGGCAAACCTCAGATTGATAGAAAAACGGGGCGCTTGACGATGAGGTATCGGTATCAATCCGAGATAGAGCCAGTGGTATCCATGAAGTTAAAAATTGAAACCAATACTGGCGAGCATTTCTCGGTCATGGGTTATCAAAAGACTCCGTTTAAGATGGACTCAGAGTGGTTTACGGGAAGTTGTGAGATTACGACATTTTATGTGGAAGAAATCATGGGTACAAAGCTCCGCGCTTTGTATCAGCGAAGAAAAGGCAGAGATCTCTATGACTTTGCCAAAGCTTTTGAGCATTTTCAAAAAATAGATGATGCGAAAGTTGTCGAGTGCTTTTTGAAGTACATGGAGCATGGGGGAGTTAAAGTTTCGCGCGCGGAGTTTGAAAAGGCGATTCATGAGAAACGAAAGGATTCAGCTTTTAGAGATGATATTGAGCCGCTTCTCGCGGGTGATAGAAATGCTTTTGATCCAGATAAAGCCTTTGATGATCTTTTACAGAGATTGATTGCTCGAATTCCAGGGGAGCCATGGAAGGGTGTAAAGTAAAGATTCAAATTTTTTAACAAATATATATTGGGTCTTTCTCGCGTCTGTAGATGGTAATAGAAAATACTTCTTCAGTTCTCGGGTTTCCACCTATGATTAGTAAAATAGGATTTTCACAACTCGTATTTTCATTTTTTGTGATAGATTTCATATGTTGCTCATCGGTTTTGCTTGGTTGTGGAGAGCTGAGCGGGTGATAGTGCCATTCACCTAAGTAATAAAGTTGCTCCTTCCTCCAGAAGATCTCTAATTTTTTCTTTAAGCCTTTTACTCCACGAAAAAACCAGGTGGATCCGGATTTTGAATCTTCGGTGGGTCCATCAATATGTAGCACAATTGCAGTAGTTAAATCTGAACTATACTTACCTACAAGTATTCCCCCTGTTTCTAGCTCAAGATTTTTTATGCAAATAGATTTAATATGATCTAGTAAAAATTGTTCAAATTGGACTGCAAACTGCCCGTCCGAAGAGGTGAAAAATTTTGGTGTCATCGAAGAACTCGCTTCTTTAACATATGATATCCAGAATGATCTCTATGTTTTTCCACGACGATTGAAGTATCAAGGTTGCCTTTTTTTAAAGCATCGTCAAGAAGCTCTACACAAGAAGACGCCTGGGCCCAAATATCTCCGGATGACGCAGGAAAGGCATAGTGCCAGCATCCAATGCCCTCTGATCTCGAAAACTGTTTCAATTTGTCAGAATCTTCCAAAATAAGATCTCTAAATGTTATGTGGAAAACTTCCGGATCCCAGAGGTTGGAAATATTGAGGTAAGACTTTTCAGCCTCAAACCCAAGTGATATTGATGCAATAATTCTTCCTTCTTTTTTGTATCTAGTAAGTGCGCGGATCACATCATCCTCTGCAGTGCAATCGATGATAAGATCACAATCCTCGATAATTTGGTGATTGCTTCCGTTGAAAATATCTGGAAGGTAACGAACTTCTAAAAAAGGATTAATATTATTTAAGCGGATAGCAAGAGATTTGGACTTATGCTTAAAAAGATCATTCATTAGAAGTGTGTGTCTGGCTAAGTTTCCAACATCCATTCTGTCAAAGTCTACAAGGCTTAAATCGAGGCATCCGCCTCGTGCTAATAGTTCGGCCACACAAGAACCGAGGGCACCACACCCAATTAGCAGAATCTTTTTTTTACGTAGTGATTCCGAATATGCACCACGCGAAAGCATTTTGTCTTGGTCAATGTTTTTTGTAGAGAGCCAATGAACTTTTTGTGATTGCTGCGTTAGGTAAATTAGATTCTGTAAGGCGACTTTTCTAAGGCTTTGCTTTCGAAAGCCATTAGATTCTGATTTGGAAAGTTGTGGTATGTTCGCAAAGTACCAATGAGTTTTAACTTCTTTATCACCCATTGTTTCAGGTATAGGAAAGCCAATGCCTAAAATAAAAGATTTGTTCCAATGAAGTTTATTTATTTTCTGCCTGATTTTTGTAGGCAGATCTATTCCAAAATCTTCCAGTGTTTTGATGAGTTGGGACCAATCTTGAGGCGTGTGCCAGGCCCGAAAAGTTGGCAGATTAGGGACTTTAAACCAAATACCCAATGGAAGAGATCTTTTATCTTCGAGATCCTTCCATTTGTAGTGAACAAGAACTTCATCTTTTTTGTTGCGGAAAGAAGTTATATAAAATGCATTATCTATGGAGCCAGTCCCTCCATAAATGAGACCGTCTTGATCGCTAGTTGATCCCCACTTCAAAAAGGTCTCATTTGTTTCTTGTGTGAGAACAAAAGGCCCATCGAGTTCGTTGGATCGTACACTTGGAAGTTCAAACCGATCACCCTCTTTTAGCAACATGTTTTGACTAGCTTGAATAGCCCATTCTATTGCTCTTGCATAAACCCAGGCGAGGCGTCCGATTCCTTTAGGTTCTATAGTGAATTCAGATCTGGTGAGTGAGTCAAATTCTCCACTTAGGCATATGTGTCCGCGTTTCCATGGAACCTTCTTGTTTCGATAGGGTTCAATAAGTTCCTGATGGGGCATTGTATATTCGATTCCATCATCTGAAGCTGGAAAGACATACATCGGCCCTAACGGGTAGCTTTCTGTTAGAACGACATACCAATTTGATACTTTTGGAAAGTCATCATTTACTGAATTGTTAAGATTAATTTGAATTAGTTGAGCCCAACATTCTCCATCCGCGAACCATTGAAAATCCAGCAGAACTCGTATTTCAGTGAAGTGTTCAACAGCTAATTGGTCTTTTTGTATAAGCTCTGGCAAGCCGGGGAGCATTCAGTTACCCAAATCTTCCACCGACTGGATCAGATGAACGAATGGGAGGAACAAATCCCCCCTTTTTTTCAGAGTCTTCTGGTTCCGGATCAAATTCTGAGCCAAATAACGAGCGCCATAGGTTTACACTTTCTTCAACGCCAGCTGCATCTAAAGCACGTCGTGCTATTTTATTTGCTTCCCGGACCCTTTCGTAAAATTTTTTAAAGTCAGGATACTCCATGCGATGTAAAACATTTTGGTTCACGCCATGGTCTTTAAGATATGGAGGAGTTCCGGATTGGAAATTAGTTAAGAAAACCTTTTCAAAATTCTCAAGAGTCAGTGTTACACCTTGAGCAATACTGGTGATTCCATCGGGGCAGCAATGCCCAATCATATGTTCTACGGGGTAGCCTTTTGGATACTTTGGGAGATCTTTTTGTTGACGATGCCACCACTTAATTGCTTTTACGACGTTAATATAGTGATCATTGCATGCCTTATTTTTCTCGGTGGTCCACTTTATTTGTGCGATAGGATGAGTTGGCTCCCATTTATTTGCGTCACGATCTGGGATTTGAAGCGGATCATCTTTCCATGATTTCAGTAGTGGTTCCAAAAAATCATTGTACGCGTCATTGCGCCTTTCGCCTTTAGATAAACGAATTGATGTAAACTCTTCCAGTGAGTCATTTGTTTCGATTGAAAATGCTTTTATTAGTCCTACTTGCGCTTCAGATGGGGCAGATGTAATTACTAAATCCAAATCTACATTTCCATCTACTATACCAATGGAGCGACTTTGTGGTTCGTAGTTGTCTTTGTAGTGCTTACGAACAAATGGAACAAAATGTTCGAGTGCCTTCTTAGGGGTTACATCAGGGCCTATCTTGGTAACAACAACTACGTCAACATCTGATCGCTTGCCATTCGCTGGCTTAACGATTGTAGATCGTTTGTAGCTTCCCTGCAAAAAAGTGCCAATTATGAGGTCTTTTAAGTGAGGATCTTCCTGTATCTTTGTTGTTAGGTTGGTGTGTGCACTCTTCAGTTCAGCCTGCTCTGACACGCTCAGTCTGATTCTGCCTAAGAAATTTGAAAAATATGTGGGTACTTCAGACAAAACATCCTCCAGATGGGAAAAAGAATGTTATACTACATCATGTTTAGATTTAATACTTTGACGCGAGGATGCAAATGAAGGATCTGCCTCTTTCCTTTTATGAGTTTTTAGCGATATTGGTCCCTGGTTTTCTTTTAACAATGTTTACTGTGATTTCTCACGGTCAGTTTCCCAACCTTAATCTTGATAATACAATGCACTCTTTGTTTTTGCTCGCTGCTGCGTACATTGTCGGGCAGATAGTTGGCCAAACATCATTATGGACTATCGAGCGATGGACAAAGTGGTTTTTGGGGGAGCCGGCACTAGTTTTGTTGGGGCGGTATAAAGGGAATTGTATTACACGTTTTTTCTTCCCTGGTTATTTTGAATCTCTCCATGAAGAGAGTATAAAAATTTACAAAAGTTATTTGGGGGCGAAAGATGACGACGAAATGTTAAAGCTCACTTATACAACCATTTTCACAGAGGCTCGGTTGGAGTCTGGTCAAGGGGAAAGACTTAATCATTGGAGTCGACTACTTGGCTTCTCCAGAAATATTTGCCTCGTGGCCTTGCTCATCGCTGCTCATCAAATCTATAATTTTTGTGTGGATGGTATTAACAATGATTTATATGCTGGTTTGGCTGGGCTTTTTGTAACATTGATAATGTACTATCGATATGTTAGATTTTTTCGGACTTTCAATGTTGATCTTATACAATGGTACGTTAGGCGAGGAAAACCACTTTAATGAGTTTAAGAATGCTTATTAATTGCGGCGATTGAAGGTGTCGGGTTTTGTCTCCTCGAGACCTTCAATTCTAAAATTAATATTTATATGTGATCTTCTACTTCAATTCTATCCATGAATTCAGAATTTTCGAAGAATCGAGTGCATAAGATGTTGAGGGATCAAGCTGTAATTCGTCAACTGGAAGCGATACATTTTCAACCATCCATGTCTGTCCATGGTATTGGCCGCGTACAAACTCTACCAGGCCGTTTTTTTCTCCTAGAGCAAAAATAAACTCAGGAGATTTTTGCATCATCATAGTCTGCATCCCAGGACGAAGTCCGCCGCCGCCGCCAGCATGGGCGAAGAATGGTGCCAATACTGTAAGGATAATTAAAGTGAATTTCATTGTTGAACCTCCTTGTTGGCGTTCGTGCCATTCAGGGCGTGAGTGTAGATCTGTGACCAAGAGATCATGATGTCGCCAGGAACTTGTTCTGACTTAGATCTGAAGTCTTTCAAAAGAGAGTCTAGTTTTCCGATGAATTCCGTTTCAAGCTCTTTTGTTGTCGCAATAGTAAATGTCTCGTACCAGCATTGACCGTTATCGGTGATGCGGGTGCTGATGTTTGCACTAAGGGTCATGAATTCTGCTGTATTTAAGAACTCGTCAAAGTTCGCCTTGAACCTTGCGTAGTTTTCTTTCGCAGAAATGCCGCCATTAGGTGAGCGTACCCAATAGCCTGACTCGATCAGCAAATCTTGATATTCAAAAGCTTGTTCAACATTAACTCCTACCTTTTCTGCCATCCAGCGAACGTCCGCTGAGAAGTCTGATAGAAAGGGCAGGAGGTAAAAGCGAAGGAACTTGTAATCCTTCCTGAACTTGAGCTTTAGAGCTTCGTCACTTGTGATGACTTGCGTTTGAATCTCCAAAGTATCCCCCAGTTAAATTAACTCTCTCAAAATTTTAGTTTGCTTCTTGGCCTTAGCGCCAAGGTGAGCAACCGCAAAGCCATCAAGATATTCGACGATGGCTTCGCGCTCGGTCTTGTCGAAAGATTTAACTAATCTTTCGAATGTGTCTCCAGCGCTCTTCTTTTCTTCAAGATCCAAATCATTAATTCGAGCTACTTCTTTGTTGATGATTGCTTCGACATCAATATTCAGAGTCTTCAAAATTTCAATGAAGAGTTCAGAGCGCACGTCACCCTTGCCACGGAAAAAGTGATTCACGTGGCTTGCGGGAACTCCTACTTCATCTGCAATAGCAGCCTGGCTTACACCAGAGTGCTTTGCTAGAAGGGCGATCTTTTCTGCAAGGCTGAGCGTTTTTCTCATAATTTGTTCGTTTGATTACTTTTTAAGCACATAAGTTTCAAGTTAAAAACATAGAATTCTATAACCAAGCATAGAATTTTATGAATACGTATAGCGTAACTATATGTAATTAATCTGAAAAATAGATTTACAAAGATTTTAACGCTGGGTATTTCATGCGTCAGAAAAGAAAAAGCCCATCCTTGAAGGATTCCACGGCAATGGAAGACAAGGACAGGCAAGGCGCCACGTGAATGGCTAGGACGGTTCTTAGCACGCTTTGCAGTCTCTCTTCAAGGGATGGGTTCGTAAATAAACCAAAATACCCACTATGAGGAGGGGACGATGCTATTCGCAATCGCCAAGGGCTGTGCTTTGCCCAAAAAAAGAATTTCAGGACTTAAAATCCTGGCAGCTACAATTATCGCCAGCCAAGTTGGCTGCGGTGATATTCAACAAGAGACTAATACACAGAACACTCCTGTGGTTGAAAAATCCACTCACAGCCAGGCTGATGGAAATGCAAAGTTCAGTTTGCAAGAGTTGGACATTCCCCACCAGTACCAAATTTTGGTTTCATGGCCAGCTGAAGTAACGAAAGTAGTTATCGAAGACTCAGGGAAAAGAATTTTTGATTCGGATTCCGTTCGTCAATACACGCATCCGATTAAAGACAATACTAAGTTCAACTTTCGCGTTTTTTCATACGATGGTGATAAGCCGGTGTTGATTGGCGAGTACGTGGGACTTACTCCTCGAGACTATTCCATCGAAGCATCAACAGATCTAAAGCAGGACTTGGTCATCGAAGCGTCTCGCGTCTTTTTTACTAACGAATCTAAGATTCAAACCAATGGCTATAATCTTACTGTTAAAGCTGACAAATTTTATTCTGATAATGCCGAAATCTATTCATTCATGATCGGTGCGAAAGCTCCTCTCGAAACTGATGGAGCTCCGGGTGGCGCTGTTGAAATTAAAGCCAAAGAAGCGATCGGACATCTACGCGTTAATCTGCGAGGTCAGAATGGCGGCGATGGTGTTGATGGTAAAGTTTGGGATATTAGAGCCGCTACCGGTGGCGGAGGGCGCGGTGGCGCGCATGACTGCGCAAGAGCGAGCGTCGGAGGCATTGGCATTGGCGGTCCTTTGAAGTGCTGGTGTACGCGCAACCCCGATAATGGTGGCGCGGGAGCAGTTGGCGCCAAGGGACGTGATGGCACAAGAGCAGGTAGAGGCGGAAACTCCGGAGCATTGTTAGTCGAGATTCAAGAGAAAACCGAGTTTGTTGTTGAGCCATTCCAGACAGTAGGTCTTGCCGGCAATCCGGGTAAAGGTGGGCCTGGGCAGCTAGGTGGAATCGGTGGGCCAGGAGGCGACCCAACATCTTCAGAATGTTCAGGTTCAAGACAAGGACCTGAAGGCAAAGCTGGCGACAAAGGAACAGATGGCGCAAATGCGCTGGATGGAAATATTGAATCGCTTTGCATCTCCATCGGCCAAGGAGAAGGAAAATGCCAAGCCAAATAGTGAACACCTTGAAACTAATTACGGCGGTGAGCGTTTGGCTTTCCGCCCTCACACTAACGGTCGGGTGTGCTACGTCGACAAGAAATAGAGTTCTTAGAGATATGGCGATTGGTGCGGCGGCGGGTGCTCTAGTTGCTCAAACCAAGACCGATTATCGAATGACCTATACAGCAATGTATGCCGGGGCCGGGGCGGCGATTGCTGGTGCCGTGAGTACGTATGTGAATGTTTCGAAAGATGATGGTTTGCAAATGGAAAATCAGCAATTGAAGACAAAGCTTGATCACTTCCAGAAGCAATTACAGCCGCAACTGGTGCAGCAGGGAAGTTCTTTATTTTCTTCGCCCTTGCCGAAGGAAATGGCGGGGCTGGTCGAACCTGGGGAATGGAAACGCTACAAAATGGACCAATGGGTTCAAGATCCTAACCAATCCAACACTTGGTATCGCCAAGTTGAGATGTTCGAGATCATCCCGCCAGTTAGCAAGTAGAAATGGAGAAAAGTATGAATCGTTTCAAATATTTTTATTACGTTCTTTGCTCGGCCTTGATCGTTTTCCTGAGTCATCCAGCAGTGGCATCTCGCCTTGAAGAGGCGGCCCAACGCGGTCAAAGCATTGTGATTTCAATCGGACAAGTCACTGCGGTTATTGGAATTGTTCTAGGAGGCATTGCCATGTCCATCGGGATGGCAAACCTCGGTCGCATGGTTCTGATGAGTGGGGTGATTGGCGCGGCCGCTACATTCGGAGGTCCCGCAATCATTGATATGCTGAAAGAGGTTTTTCGATGAGAGATCGTAAAACCTCCCGGGTTCTAAACGATGAGTCTTACTTTTTGGGTCTTTCATACAACGACATTACAGGGGCGGGGTTGCTTTTGTTGGGCTTGCTTCTGCTGAGTAAGGTTCTTGGAATCAAGTCGATGCTGTGGGCCCTTATGGCGACCATCACATCTTTAGTAATGCTAATTCCGATACGTCTGAATTTTCGTCGTAAAATTCTGCGCGACAGTCTTAAGTACATTTTCGCAAATGGAGTAAATCATGTTTCAAAAAATCGTAGAAACAAGTCATCTTAAGGATTTGATAATTCACACTTTGGAAAATGGATCGTTGATCGCTGGGTTTGAAGTCGATCTTTTAGATGAAGAGATTTATAGTTTAGAGAAATCAGAGGCGATGCTTCAGAGCATATTGCGAGATTTGCCGGAAGGACGAATTCTTCGCATTTACTTTAAGTCGGAGTACTCCATCGATCAAGATGTTGAGCACTCCCGCCGTGAGGCTCTAAAATCTATCGGCTTTATCAAAAACCGTGCATTTGTGTTTTTAGAGAAGCCTGCTAAGACTGATCTTTCGCTCCTCTTTAGAAAGAAAACACCATCCGAAAATGCTATTCTAACAGATTTTCAAATTTTGAAGTCCAATGGCGTACAAGTTCGACCTATGCCTCAAACTGCTATCGAAGATATTTTGCCCAAAATTGGGGAAGAGGTGAATCATTCATTTCAGACTCTTGACCTGGGTAGTGAGGTGGTGAGTGTTTTAAGGTTGGTCCGTCAGTCAGCATTCGGAATGGACCTTTCAACACTATCGCATATCAAAGATGGCTTGGCTTTACCTTATACAATTTGTTGCTCCATTGAGGCCGTACCTCATAGTTCGGCAGAGACATTTCTTCGCCGTCGGTCCAAGCAGAATGTAAACGGTGGTGATCTTCAGGAGGCCCGTAAGTTTGAAGAGGCACAAATAGATTTAGAAGATATTAGCCTTAATGGTTCAAAGCTCTTTAGATTTGAATGGCAGTGTTTAGTTGCTCGTAATTCTGAAGACTATTTACGCGCAGATCGTGAAGAGCTTAAACGAAGACTGGAACCATTGGGCGAAATCTATATTGAGAGTGTTGGCGCCCTTGAAAGCTTTAAAAGTCTTTATCCGGGAAGTAATCCGCATTTTACTCTTTTGGAGAAAGACTCGGTCTTGGTAACTTATGTGCCTCTTATTAGCAGAGGGGACTCGCTGTCACAGGTGAAAGTGAGCACAAGGTCACTTGCGCTTCATCGTAAAGATGAATCCTTAACATTTCTGGATGTTTTTGATTCAAGCTATGAATCGTTCTCGTGGTGTATCTTCGGACGGCCTGGCACAGGTAAGTCTGTTTTAACCAACGCTTTGACTAGAGCGCTGATCAACGATCCCAATATCAAGGTTATCAAGATCGACGTCGGCGGCAGCCATTCCAGAGAGACAGAAATGTTGGGAGGCATCGAAAAGACACTTCTGTTGAATGAGCCGACGGGCATCAATCCGTTTGACGTTATCAAAGAGTTAGGACCGACAAAAGAGGCCTTGCAAATTATGGCGGGATTTCTCGAGGTTCTAATTCTTGAGGAAGGGGAATCAAAACTATCCAAAACGATGAAGTCTGATTTAGAGAGACTTATCGGCATTTATGCCGAAAAAGAACGACGTGAATATTCACTTCAAGATTTTGTCGCAAAGACAGCAGATCTTCCGCGAAAAGAATTATTCAATCGTTGGGTTGGATCTGGTGTCTACGGAAATGCTTTTGCAGCAAAAGATTTAGAGGGCAGTCGAAACTGGATGGATTCAAAGCTTTTGTACTTTAATTTCTCTAAAATTAGCCAGGCATTAGATCCGGATTATGCCCAAGGTGGACTTGCGGCTGTGATGGCCCAATTCAATCTTGAGATGCTGAAAACATCAGAGCATCGAAAGAGACTTGTGTTTATCGCGGACGAAACACCATTCTTCATTAAAAAGTGTTTTTCATTCTTTAATCTGTCCATCGCCAATGTTCGTAAAGAGGGGCACGGCTTTGTAACGGTCGCGCAAAAGTCAGCTCACGTTGTAATAGACGGTGATACCGGTATTTTAGACAACTCTCCTAATAAGGTATTCTTCTCCTTGGACGGTGATGAGGAATCTTTTATGGCCCGCACGCAGTTGAATCCCGCCAGTGTGGAAAAGATTAAAACACTTCGACGGCAGCAGGGTGAATTTTCCGAAGCTCTATTTAAAGACTGTCATGGCGAACGGGTGGTGAAGGTTCGTCTCAGTGCTGAGGAATACTGGTCATACACTTCTAAGGATGAAGATCGAAGGAAATACCAAGAACTTCGCAAAGCGTGTCCAAGTCTTCGACTTGAGGAGATTGTAAGATGCCTTTCTTTGTAGTGATTCTTCTATTTTCCTCAAAAAGTTATGCATTTTTAGATTTCATTGGAGAACAGGCAAAGAAGGCGACTGAGGTGGCCGCTTATGCCGATGCCGTATCTGAACTTTCACAAGAGCTTGCTCCAGATGAGGATATTCAGACGGGTGCTAAAGATATTCAGAAAAGATCTGAAGCTGTCCGTCGGGAAAGTGCCAATCTTCGCTACGTCAGTCGGAGTACTCAGTCGGTTCTTAATGGACCTGATTGGTCGTCACGGCGGCTTGAAACAAATATCCGCAGTACTACGGACTATATTAGACGCTTTAAACGTCTGATCGGTCGCATCGCTATTTTGGGAAATGAAGGAGCGATTGCTCTTAACACTACAGAAACCAATGTTGCTCTGAATGAGGTGCAAAGGAATCAGCAGACCCTCATTTTGCAGAATGAAGATGCAAGACTGCGCCAGTTAGAAAAAGAAAGTGAAGAGTCCCGCCAATGGGCAGAGTTTTCAGATCGCCAACGTCGTATTCGCAAGAGTGAGTCGGTAAATGGAAAGCTTTAGCGAGTTACATAATATTTGCGTAAAGGTGTTTGAGGCTGTCGCGGGAACCACGACAGTTTTTATTCTGCCGCTGTTTCTGGGGCGGGTGGTCTTTTCTAATATTATGGGTGATGGATCTAAGGCTTTCACAGCATTGAAAGGTGCTCTGATCTACTTCGTGTTGATTGCGGCCTTTCCTCTGATTGTGGAAGTGCTGTTCTCTATTCCCGAGACCTATCTGCCTAAGTTTGATTCGATGGCAGCATTAACTGATGGCGCCCCAGGGTGGGAGTTGAGTTCAATTCCATTTAGCCTTGATCGAATTGTCGAAGTAATTTTGGCGTGCCTTTACTGGGTCGTATATTACCTTCACGTCTTCTTCATGCTGTTAATGTGCTCCATGGCTCCGATTGTCTTTTTACTAAGTGCTCTTTTGGGTGTGGGACTGGGGCTTGAGATTTTTATGGGCCTTTTGATCGTTGGAAGTTCGTGGCCGATCATTTGGTATGGATTTGATCAAGTTCATGCAAGCCTAGTGAGTGCCCAGACAGATGCGTTTGGAGCGAAATGTCTTGAGCTTCTGGTGACTCTATTTAAGGGGCTTGCTCCCGTGAGTTTTGCCAGTCTTGCTGTAAAAAGTCCGGCGGGGAGAGCTATCAGTCAGGCTGCAAGTGGTGCGATCACGGTGGCTAAGTGGACCGGTGGTGCGGCACTAGGTGGAGCATCCTCAGTGATGCCATTTGCTCGGTCTAAGAAATCATCTTCAACATCATATCTTGAAAGAAATCGATCTAAGTACAGCCGAAACTCAACTAGCAAAAATGGGTGGGGTGGAAAATCTGATCGTCTTAACAAAGCCCGATATCAATCTCAGAAGAAAGGATTAAAGAAAAATGAAAATCCACAGTCGCGAAATATTCAAGCGTAATACGCAGTTTATTCTATTTATTGCCACGGCAACGCTTTGCCTGTTCTCGGTTGTCGTGAACCTGAGAGTTTTGTCCAAATCAAGTCGTCCGATGATTATCGGGATTGATGCTAATGGAACCCGTATTGTCACGGACCAAGCTGATCCAATCTATAAGACCGAAGCTGTCGCATTTATCCAAGAGTTTATTTTTAACGTCTACAACTTTGATTCAGAAAACTTTATGAAGCGAATCGGCCTAACGACTACCATGATGAGCGAAGATCTCTGGAAGGCCAAAAGATCAGAAATTTTGGATCTTAAAAATAAAGTGGAGCGCGATAGCATTCAAATCAGCGGTCAGATTCAAAAAATAACCCTCGATGATGCTGGCATTTATCACGGTTTGGTTCTGGTGAAAGAACGTTCTCGTATGAATGAACAAGATCATCGTATTGAGGTGTCGATAAAAATCAAAAATGTTCCGCGAACTCAAGATAACCCCTACGGACTGGAGGTGGACTCCTATGAAGAAGCTCCTATTCGTAACTAATTTGCTATTCTTCGTGCCGGCATTGGGTCAAGTGGAGCGCATCCAATCCACTAGATTTGATCGCAGCCGGGTCATGCGAATCTATCTCGCGCCAGGGTTGGGGTCTCTAGTGCTTTTCCCGTGTGCGCTAGTGGAGGTTTTCGTAGGTCGTGGGGAAGATCTGAAGGCTCAGATATCACCAAGTGATAAGAAGACTCTATTTTTGAACTTAAAGCTCAACTCCTCACTTCCGACAAATATGATCGCCAAGTGTGAACCTGAGAGAAACATTTTTGTTTTCGATGTGATTCCGTCAAAGAGCCAGCATCAAGACCTTGTAGATATTCGAAATGTTTTTGGGAGGCCATCAATGATGGATCGTAAACCAACGGAAGTATCTAAAAATGAGCAGGTAAAAGTACGTCTTGTTTTGAAGAGTCCCGTCCTTATAGATAGAGGGAGTTCCAAATGATTTTTCTATTTCTAGTTTCCTCAGTACTTGCAGCAGATCTTCCCGGTGAAGAGGTTTTCGTAGCTCCAAGAGTCGAAGAGAGTAAACCACAAAACGAATTGGTGAAGCCTCCAATTAAAGCTCGGGGTTTGCGCCTTAAACCTCAAGTTACAACAGGTAATCTTCCTTCGGAATATCAGATTAGTTTTGGAAGACAATCAACAGCATCTGAGTTGGTTGTTCCGGTTAAAGGATCGGTTGAAGTCTTTAGGGGTATAAAGGTCGGCGATAGCTTTGACCTTTATGTAGATCACTCAGTGATCGCGTTTCCAGACGAAAAGGCCCCAGTGGTTGCGCAGGCCCAATCGGGATCAGTGCGGGGACTCAAATTTATTGGTGAGTCCTATCTGGAACCCAATAGTCGAAGAATATTTATCAATTTTAATAGGGTCGTCCAAGGGGATCACATTTTCTCTGTAAAAGGTGTCGGTGTAGCAAGTAACGGGCAACCCGGGATTAGCGGTGAGTATCACTCTCGTGAGGTGGAGTATTTTACGGGTGACTTCATTGCGAGTTTCGCTGCCGGTTACTTTGATGGCCTTGTTCCGAGAAAGACAAATGTCTTTGGGCAAGTAGTGGAAGATCCGTCTGTTGATACCGCAGTGAAAAAGGGTCTTGCAAGTGGTGCCTTGAGTACCGCCGACAGATTTCGACAAAAGCTAAAAAAGGTTCCCGAGTTTTCAGAGATCAAGGGACCCTTCAATTTAAAAGTACTTATTTTAGATCAAGTAAAATCAGTGAACTAACAAAAGGAGGTTAAGATGGAAGAACAAAAAACAGTAGAAAGGACATCCGAGAAGAAATCATCCCAAGCAAAGCGTAAGAATGTTCTTAAAAAACTCGACGCTGACGCTGCAAAGCTTCTTCAGGCTTTAAAGGACAAAGCTAACAAGAAGACATTTGGACGAAAGGTGCGAGATTCGGAGGTAATTAGTCTTGGGTTGTCCCTCATCAGTGTGGACCATATTCAAAACTTACAGAATCAAACTTTGAGTGAAAAGGACCGTCTTCACATGGCTCACGATGAGTATCAGAAGACAAATGGGAAAATTACAATGGATCAATTTATTGGCAAGCTTCTCAAGGGAGAAGTGTCGGCTAATAGGAACTAAGATCACCCATTTAATTTGCATCTTTGACTCGCAGAGTGAAATGCAAAAAACAGGGTTCATAGGTTGCCCGAACCCCAGGAGAGATGTATGAATATATTAGACCAAGCTATGGCTCTTCCTCTGGAAATACAGAGAGACGATGCCGAGTTTAAACTTAGATCTTTGATAATTAAAAGATGGCTTAGAACTGATGAAGTTGGTTTGTATCTAGGAATCACCCCAGGTGCCGTCCGTGTGATGGCACACCGGGGGCAATTGAAGGCAAGGAAGTATTGCGGACGTAATTACTTCAGCCGCGAGGAAATCGACGGTCTTATTGAAGCCTCCAATCCAGATAAACGGAGGATAAGATGGCGATAAGAGCAAAAGAACTAGATGGCAAAACTTACTATGAAGTATCAGTAAATATCAGAAGTAAACTCGTTCCTGAACTTCGCGTTCAGAAGATGCGAAACCGGATTAGGACAATGCGAGAGGCTCAAGCTATTGAGCGGGAGCTACTCATTGAATGTTCGGCAGAGTTGGCTAGACGCGAAGGTTCCGGGATCACTTGGGGCGAGGCAATTGAAAAATGGGAACTCGCCCATAAAAAAGGAATTCTTGGTTCCCGAAAGCTACAGGCAACGACAATTTGGGATAATGTGGCAGCTTTACGAAAGTTTACTGAAAAACTTTTGGATAAGACCTGCCAAGAAATTTCGCCCGCAGACATTCGTAATGCGCTGTTGACGATGCAGAATGAAGGTTATTCTAAAGGTCGCCTAAGGACAGTTAAGTCGGCTGTCAACGTCGTGTTTAAGTGGGGAATCGAAGAAGGAATCATCAGAGGAGTTCACCATTCACCTTCCGTAGGAATTGAGCTTGGCCGTATGGTCAATGAAAAGCCACCGCAGATTTTGTCTTTGGTGGAAATCCAAAAGCTCTTGGATATAGCGAGGGGAATGGATCACGAGTGGTATCCAGTTTGGGCTATGGCTCTTTGTACCGGAATGAGGTCCGGGGAGTTAATGGCTTTGGAGTGGAACGATGTTGATATGGAGAACAATCTCCTCACGGTTTCGAAATCCTACAATGGGAGAATGAAACTCGTGAAGTCCACGAAAGCGGGCTACTGGAGGAAGGTTCCGATCAACAGCGAGTGCGAGGCGCTTTTAGTAAAGCTTCGTGCGACCGCGACGGATCAACATGTACTTCCACGAATCAATCAGTGGAGACGGGGAGAAGCGGCAAGAATACTTCGAGAGTTTTGTGAAGGTATTGGCATTACGTCAGTGAATTTCCATGCTCTGCGAGCTTGCTTTGCGACCCACCTGCTAAACGCAGGTATAACGTCGCCAGTGGTGAAGAAGATTTGTGGATGGACCGACGAGAAGGTAATGACCAGATACATTCGCTTGGCGGGTGTCGATGTGTCAGGAGCAACGGAGAAATTGAATTTTATCCGTCCTGAATCGGAGGTTAAACAGTTGGTCAATTTGAACGATTTTAGAGTCACAAGAAGTAAGACTCTAAGGGATGAATAGGGAGTTTTTCTAAGCTATTTTGATTTTTGGCTATAACAGGCTGAATGTGGGTGTAAGGTATTGATTTCACAAGATTCACGACGTTCACCCCAATTTTCTTCTCTTTAATATTCCATTCAAAACAAACAGATCCCTGTATGCTGACGCGATTTGGAACCTATTGTCTAGGATCTAAGCTCCGGGCTGACGCCTCGGCCAGTCTATTTGCGTCCCAGAGAGGCGAAGACCTTGCATCGCTCTTATGGATTAGGTCAGGCAGGTGTTCAGTGAAAAATAGAGTTTTGCTTGTATTCCTTATTCTGAGCTCCGCTTTGCAGGCAAAGGCTGGCATGTTTACTTGGCGTCGTTGGCGCCCTGAAGCTGTGAAAGTTTGCTTTGCCAATCCAGTGCAAAACTCGAAAGAAGACTACCGTCGATCCGCCTGGAAGTCCCAAGACAAAGAGCAAGTTCGTCGTTGGATCGAGGATGAGTTCACCGCATCCCGCACGGGCATTCATTTTGTCGGATTTGAGGACTGCGTTTTGGGTGACAAAAGTAAAGTCGTCATCAACTATCGCCCGAAGAATGCTTTGAAGTGGTTGGGTGGCACGCGGGCCTCCGCATCGGTGGGGGTTCAGCTTATTTATCAATCCAAGGACTTTCCGGGAGCTTCGGGGGTCGTGCACTTCTTTGCCGGAGGCTTAAATAAGTCCACGGTCGTACACGAGTTTGGTCATATCGCAGGTCTGTATCACGAACACGATCATCCTCACTCCACCTGCGCCATCGGTGGCAAAACGAAAGAAGGTATGAAGTGGGGCTTCGGCTACACAGAATACGATGCAGACTCGATCATGAGTTATTGTAACACCCGCAGATGGGACGACCGTGGTTTAAGCGCCGGAGACCTCTTCACCCTCCGGCTGATGTACATCGATGACATTGATTCAATGACTTCAACGGGTATTTTAAGATAACACCTGATGAATCCCGGGCGCCCCCTTGCAATTCGGCAGATTTGTGATTTGTGAGACCTCGAAATGACTATATGTAAGGGCGCCGCAGTCGCGATAAGATGATTTTATGAAATTAAAATTATTAATGCTGCTGACGGTTGTCTTGTCTTGTGGATGCCAAACCCGGCCGGGGCCCATTCAGATTGATTTGCCGCAATTGAAATCTTATTTGTCCCAAAAAAATGAAGTTGCCCAGTGGAGCACCAAGGCGAGAATGAGCTCCCTCGGGGGGCGGGCACCCAGTCAGCAATTGGCCCCCACTTTCGGAATGCCATTTAGCCAGGCTAAACTCAAAGCTCATGTGTTGGATGTGCGCAGGGAAGCGGATTTTGTCCAATTCAACATGAGTATGGACCCCATCACCAAAATGCCAGTCAGTAATATTCCGGCGTCGACGTTAAAACCCCTGGCGGCGGAAGAAGCAACAAAAGTGATCGCGGCCAAGGGCATGACTCCGGAGTCAATAATCATCGTCGTATGCAGTCAAGGCGGGGGAGCTCCGGATATCGCCCGGCAAATCTTCACCTGGGGTTACACTCGGGTGTTGAATTATCCTGGTGATTATTCCGGAATGGCCGGGTGTCAGAATGAGGAATGATCTGAAAGGCCCCCTTTTCAGGACCTGGCTTTTTTCTTTTTCATTGATATAGTTCAGGCTGAATTGCGAGGTGCTTATGCAGGCGGGTTCAGTTTCAGATGTTGTGGGTCACACGCCCTTGATCAAACTTCAGTCTCTTTCCCAAATCACCGGGTGTGAGATCTTTGCCAAGGCTGAGTATCTGAACCCCGGAGGCAGTGTCAAGGATCGCACGGCTCTGGGGATCATTTTAAACGCTGAAAAATCGGGCCTGCTGAAACCGGGTTATACCATTGTGGAAGGCACAGCAGGCAACACCGGCATCGGACTTGCCACGCTGGCTGCACAACGCGGATATCACTGCGTGATTGTGATGCCCGATAATCAGGCCAAGGAAAAGTATGATGCACTTCAGGCTCTGGGGGTGGAACTGGTAAAGGTGCCACCTTGTCCGTTCGCCAATCCCAATCATTTTTATCATACAGCGCGCACGTTGGCTGAAGCCCGCCCCAATAGTTTTTGGGCCAATCAGTTTGAAAATGCCGCCAATTTTGAAATTCATTTTCAGACCACGGGCCCGGAGATCTGGACTCAGATGGATCGCAGGGTGGATGCATTTGTTTCCTCTGTAGGGACAGGCGGGACGCTGGCAGGTGTGTCATCCTATCTGAAAGAGCAAGATGCAAAAATCTTCACTTTATTGGCGGACCCGATGGGCTCCGGCCTTTATTCATTTGTGAAAACCGGGAAGTTTGAATCCCAGGGCAGTTCGATCACGGAAGGCATCGGAATTATGCGCCTGACGGAAAACTTCAAAAAAGCCCGCGTCGATGAGGCCGTTCAGGTGACAGATGAACAGATGCTTTCCATGCTCTATTACCTGGCTCAGCACGAAGGGTTGCTGGTGGGAACCTCTGCAGCGTTGAACATCTTTGCGGCTTATCAGTATGCTTTGCAAAATCAGGGGCAGGGTCTGCGAATTGCGACGGTGATGGGGGATTCTGCACTTCGCTATCAATCAAAGGTCTTTAATCCGCAGTTCTTAAGTGAAAAGAATTTGCAGGTCAGGCCGCTAATACATAGTTAAATGTGGATTGTGTGCTGAATTGTGATAAGTATTTGCTTATGAAATGCAAGATTCGCGATATCGAAAACTTTGTTCACACCAGCACCTGCACCACGATTATTCAGGCCGCGCAGAAACTGGAGATCAGTCAGCCGGCTCTTTCTGAAAGCTTGAAGCGCCTGGAATCAGATCTGGGGACTGTGCTTTTCTACCGCTCCCGTTCCGGGATTCAGCTCACTCCAAGTGGCCGGGTGTTTCTGGGGAAGGCGCAAAGAGCCCTGCAGTCTTTGCAAGAGCTTGATTTTGATGCTGATCATGAGCGTGTGTTCGCGGGTCGCACAGTGACGATTGGCTGCCACATGACGGTGGCCCAGTACTCGATTCCCAGGGCCGTCACCTATTTGAAGGAAAAAGCTCCGGACTATAAAATCGAACTTCGTCATGATCTGTCGCGCAGTATTCAGATGGAGATTCAAAAGGGAAATATTGATATCGGAGTGGTCATCAATCCTGCCGAAGTACCGGACTTGGTGATTCATAAAATGGCTCAGGACACTGTCGGTGTTTGGTCGGCCAAAAACGAAGCTCACGACACCATTATCTGCAATCTGAACCTGTTCCAGACTCAGTCTATTTTGAAAAAATGGAAGGACCGCCCGGAAAAGGTGATCTCGACCGACAGTCTGGAGCTGATTTGTAAAATGGTGCATGAACGTATTGGTTACGGAATCATCCCGGGCCGTGCCGTCGAGATGTCGGGTCTGTCGTTAAAGTCTCTGCCCCAGCTTCCCAGCTTCAAGGATCAGATTTCTCTGGTTTATCGTCCCGAGTTTGGCAAGATCCCGGCAGAAAAACTTGTCATCGAGGCACTCAAGCACTCGA
Source organism: Bdellovibrio sp. BIS2 (assembly GCF_055398295.1). Lineage (NCBI taxonomy): Bacteria > Pseudomonadati > Bdellovibrionota > Bdellovibrionia > Bdellovibrionales > Pseudobdellovibrionaceae > Bdellovibrio > Bdellovibrio sp. BIS2. Next base: position 1,715,790 of record NZ_AP035879.1, read on the forward strand.
TCCTCGGGCTATAAGCCCGAAGGATACGTTTCGGGTATTTCCGATCGATCAATCTCCTGTTTGAGAGGGCTTAAAGCCCGCGACTCATCGAAGAACAGAAAGCTGTCATAGCGCTCGGCAATTTTGGTTGAAACATAGTTGCCGCGTTCATGATGGGGATTGTAAACCACACCCACTGCGCGGTGACCGCGGGATTGAGCCCAGAGTTTGGAGCGATCCTCCTTGAAGAAATTCAAAGAAAAATTTTTGTATCCTGAAGCATAGGCCACTTGATGAAACAGGTCTTCATAACTGCCACTCTGCGCTCGCGGCAGATTCATCACCCGCACCGGGCCGGCCCATGCCGGAGAGGCAATAACACTTCCCTGATAGCTGCCAAACCCCACCAAGGCGACGTTCCTTTCGCCAAAGATCTCCCGGGCAAGTCCGCCGATGTTGACGCTTCCTTCCAGCACCATGTCCGTCGCGCGATAGTCGCCGATATGGGTGTTATGAGCCCACACGATCGCTTTAGCATCGGGTCCGTAATGGTGAAGCAGAGCCTCCAGAGTTTCCAGCATGTGGCGATCCCGCACATTCCATGAACTGTCCTCAAAGTCCGTCATGGCCCTGTAGTAGCTTTCGGCATTCTTGATGACCCGGGCATTTTGAATCGCATCAAAAAGAGAGTTGTCCGGACGGGTCATGTTTTTTTCAAGCAATTCCTCCAGGGCCGACACGGCCTCGTCCCGGCAGCCTTTATAGTTTCGCATCAGGTCCTTCACGTATTTCTTTTCATCGTGCCGGTAAGATGCAAAGCAGCTGTAATACTCCTTCAGGGGCGCCAGCAGATCCGGTTCGATTTCTCCGACCGTTTTAAAAATAGCATCAATGGATTCAAACAACGAATACACATCCAGCCCATGAAAGCCCACGGGCTTTTCATTTTTCAGATGATTGTGCGATTTAAGCCAAGTCGTGAAATCACGCACCTCTTCATTGGCCCACATCCAGGCCGGCCAGCGTGCAAAATGAACAAAAGGAAGTTTGTCCAGAGTGCTGGAGCGGACATAGCGATCCAGATACTGACACGAAGGCCAGTCGCCTTCCACCGCGACAAAATGAAAGCCGTGTTTACTGATAAGTTCCTGCGTGATTTGTGCGCGCCAGTGATAATATTCGTGAGTCCCATGGGAGGCTTCCCCAAGCATCACCACTTTGCGATCCTTGATGTGCAGAATCACATCCTGCAAGTCCCCGTGTTTAAGCAGGGGAGTCTGGCGCCGCTTCAGTACGTCAATGTGATCAGGGATCATGGTCACTCCCGGGCTATTTTTTCGAGCTGTGCTCGGACGAGCTGCGATTTCGTGTGGTCTGGTCCTCGTGAACGGTGTTCGTGTCAATCAGGTCCGTTCCCTGATGTTCGGAGCGGTAGTTCTCGCCCTTTTCCTGAGAGTCGATGATTTTCTTTCGCAGATCCGGGCCCCGCACCGATTTATTTTTCTTCTCAGTCATAAGATCCTCCTGTCGTCTGGATATTTTCCGATGCGGCGACAGGAACGGAAATTAAAACCCCTGCCTGCTGATTTAAAACAAGCTGCGGCTTTGGCCAAGGTCCTAACTTTGCCAGTCAGGAACCCAGGCAGTCGTGCGTCCGGCAATTTCTTCGTGTTTTATTTTGTGTCCTTTGTGGGTTTTGGCAGTTTTCGATTTGCCCCAGCGTTCATGAAACAGCCAGGTTTTGGGAAAGCGTTCATAGTCCGCGTCGACGGCCACAGCTTTTTTAACAACCGCCAGGGTCACCTTGCGTAATGTCGCCACTTCGGCGGGGCTCAGTTCCGAGGCCAGGCGATGCGGGGATATTCTTGCCTGGAACAGAATTTCATCTCCCAGCCAGTTTCCGATGCCGGCAAAAAGGCCTTGATCTAGCATCACCGCTTTGATGGATTTTTTTCGTTTGTGCAGACGCGCGTAAAGATCTTTTCCCGTGGGAAAATCCAATAAAGGATCAAAGCCCAGCTTGGCGATGCGCGGGTGCTGCCAGGGATCTTCCGTCAGCCACATCCGGCCAAAGCGGCGGGGATCGCTGAATGCCATCTCGATTTTTCTCTCCAAGCGAAGCAGTAAGCGGCAAAACCAGATCATGCTGTGCTCACTTTCATCCTCAAGACTCCACAGTCTCTTGCCGCCCCAGATGTTGCGATGTTTGGCGTCTGACGGATCGGTCAGCAGCGAGACGTTTCCGCTCATGCCCAGATGAAATAAAGGCCAGGGTTTGCGATCCAGCTCCAGCCAGAAATACTTTCCTTTTCTGCCGGTCCCGGTGATGCGTGCTCCTTCCAGGGCTTTTTTCACAGCTTTTGCGGAGACAAAAGCAAACAGGTGTCGGTCTTTTTCTTCATAGATGACTTCCTTGATTCTTTTGCCGCGCAGGGCTTTGTCAAGATGACGGCGTACGGTTTCGACTTCGGCAATCTCTGGCATAGGACCTCCGTAAGCGTTCATTATCCTTATGCGCACAAACAAGGGACAGGGAAAACTGGTTGCGATGACAGCAGTCAAGAGAGCTGGAAGCAAGCGAGGTGATTGACAAAAAGCAATCACCCCGTCCTTTTTAGAAGTTGGTGATTTCGCCGAAAGTGGAGCTGATCTTTTTCAAACCCTCGTAGTCGTGCTTCAGAAGGGTGTGCGCAGAAACAATCACCGCTGACATCAGTTCTTCGGGGGCTTTGGTTTTTTCTTCATAAGTGGCCAGTTTTTCAAAACTGCGCATGGACTTTTGCTGCTCTTCAATCCAGGCCAGATAGCTGGCTTTGGAGACTTTCACGACCTGGGTTGAAAATGTTGCCTGGTTGCGCTCTTCTTTTTTCTTTTGTGAATAAAGACCTTCACGCACCAGATCGATAAAGAAATAGGCGATGCTTTTGATGAAGGACTCTGAATGGGCCCGCGCCAGGGCTCCGTTCCCCAGATTTGGAACCGTTTTGAAGGCCGGTTTGACTTTTTGTTTTCCGGTCACGCGGATCAGATCGTGCTTTTCAAGGCCGATCAGGTACTTGTCCGTGCTTCTGGCGGTGAGTTGATACTCGTCAGCAATTTGTTTTGGGGTCATTCCGTCAAACAGCTTCATCAGGTAGGCGAAGTAATTCTTGTTCTTCGCCAGAAAAGCGTCCTGCTCTTCGGTGAACGACGGGCTGCCGGTTTCTTCTTCTGCAGTCAGGGTTTCAATCTCTGCAAGATTGGTGTCCAAAATTTCACACAGATGAAGAAGTCGGTTCAGGGTAAGTTCTTCGGGCCCCAGAATTCTTTTGATTGTGGGAACAGAGCACTCCATCTGCTCGGCCAGGGCTTCGTAGGTAAGACCTTTCTTTTTCAAAAGAACTTTAAGAACTGCTTTTATTTTCTGGGACTTAAACTCGTTCATCAGATCCTACCTTTTAAAGTTTTTGCGGAACTCGCGCTCCAAAATGTGACTGTAATCCACATCCAGACTGTCAAAACCAAGCAGTGCACACATCACATAAAAGATTTTTTTCATTTGATACCTGCCTTTTTCAGAAAGCCCCATTGCTTTCTGAAACCAGATTGCAGCATTTGGTTCGGAGTCTCAATCATCATCCTGATGGTATCAAAAAATGATCCAAAATGCCACTAAATGGCTCATAAAAAGGTCATAGTATCGTATAAAGATCCCTACGAAAAGACTCCTTCGCCCCTCGAATATCTCTCCAGTTGTCCGGTTTCAGCCTAGCTGCTAATTTCCCGCCACTATGTCACCAGCTTTACTATCAGTACGCCAACCGGTTCTTATCATGTCTCTTGTCATCCTTATGCTGACTCTCGGAGGCATCTCTTTAAAAAATCTTCCCATCGATCTGTATCCCGATGTCACGCTTCCCACAGTCGTGGTTGTGACTTCGTATGCCGGTGCCGGTCCTCAGGAAGTTGAAACTGAAATCACCAAAGTACTGGAAGATCAGGTTTCCACCATCTCTGGGGTTCAGAAGGTCTCTTCCCAGAATATGGAGGGGGTCAGTATTCTCAGTATCGAGTTCTCTTTAAAGACGAACCTGAACTTTGCTGAGCAGGAAGTCCGCGCCAAAGTGCAAAACTCCATGCGCGAACTGCCAGAGGATGTGGATGAGCCTGTTATTCGAAAGGTCGGTCCCTCGGATGCACCCATCATGTATATTTCCCTGCAGGCTGATATGGAGGACGGGAAGCTTTACGATCTGGCCAAGGAAATCATTTCCCCCCAGTTTGAACAGGTTTATCAGGTCGGGCAGGTTGAGATCCTCGGCGGGCGCAAGCGTGAAATTCATGTCAGCCTGAATCGGGACCGCCTGAATGGCACGGACATTTCTGCAAGCACGGTGGCCGAAGCCCTGCGCAGTGGGGGACGAAATATTCCTGCCGGTAAAATCGACGTCGGTGAGACTCAGTTTTCATTCCGGACTCTGGGGCAGTATCAGTCCGTGCATGAAATCGGCTCTACAGTGCTTCGTCTGGCGGACGTATATCACCCGATCACCATTGGCACGGTGGCGAAGATTGAAGACACCTTGCAGGACGAAAGTTCACGCAGTCGTCTGAATGGGAAAAAGGCTATTAATTTTAGCATCTATCGCCAGTCCGGAGCCAACTCGGTCAAAGTCGCCGACGACATCGCCAGAAAAGTGGCCAAGATCAACGAGGACTTCAAAGCCCAGGGTGTGGACGCCCGGATGAAGATCGTCCAGGATACCAGCAACAAGATCCGCGCCAACGTCTATGACGTATATGAATCCATTATCTTCGGGGTGATACTGACCATTCTTGTGGTCTACTTCTTCCTGGGCAGTATGAAATCCACGCTTATTACGGGATTTGCGTTGCCCAATTCTTTGTTAGGGGCGTGTATCATGATGGGTATCTTTGGATTCTCCATCAATATCATGAGTCTGCTGGCAATGAGTTTGGTCGTGGGTCTTCTGGTGGATGATGCCATCGTGGTGCGGGAAAATATTTTCCGCAAACTTGAAATCGGCATGTCACCGAAAAAGGCCGCAGTGGTTGGCACCAACGAAGTGACACTTGCAGTTGTGGCCACGACTTTGACCATTCTAGCGGTGTTCGGTCCGATCGGAAATCTGCAGGGGATCGTGGGACAGTTCTTCAAGCAGTTTGGCCTGACGATCTGCTTTGCCATGATTGTCAGTTTGTTTGACGGGCTTTTTGTGGCGCCGACTCTGTCAGCGTATGTTGCAGGGGAGCATTCTCACAAACCCCCAACCTCGCGGTTCGGCATCTGGAATCAAAGAGCTCTTAAGGCCTTTGACCGCTTCCAGACCCGTCTGGAGCAGTGGTACGTAAAAACCCTTGGCTGGGCCCTGGCACATCCAGCAAAAACCATCCTGGCTTCGGTGGGAATCTTCGTGTTCTCGCTCTTTATCGCCACGCGTGTGCCCTTCACATTCCTGCCCGCGCAGGACAATGGTGAATTCTATGTGCAGTTTGAGCTTTCTCCGGGAGCCAGTCTTGATGGCACTGATGTGATCGCCAAAGAGATCGAAAATCGCACCCGCAAGTTCCCTGAGATTGAGGATATTCTGACCTTCGTGGGTACGGGTAATGGCGAACCTCACAAAGGAAGCCTGTATATCCGTCTTGTGCCGTCTAAAAAGCGCAGCCTGAACACCACACAGACCAAAGCGGCTTTGCGTGAAGCCTATAAGGGCCTTGAAAAATACAACATCATCGTGACGGACAACCCGGGACAGCAGAACAGCCGTCAGTTCAACTTAAATATCGTGGGTCAGAACATGAACGATCTGATTCAGTATTCCGAAAAAGTGCTGGCCAAGCTGAAGGCCGAACCCGGTCTGTCCCAGCCGGATACAAGTTACCGTGCGGGCAAGCCTGAATTTCAGGTGCAGCTAAAGCGTGAAAATGCCCAGGCTTCCGGAGTGTCCCTGGTGGGTGTGGGAATGGAGCTTCGTACTTTGATCGAAGGTCAGACACCGGCCATCTATCGTGAAAATGGCGTGAACTATGATGTGCGCGTGCGCCTGCAACCGGATCAGCGCGATTTGCGGGAGCAGTACCCCAGTCTGAAGGTTCCGAACTTAAGCCAGCGATTGGTGCCTCTGGCCAACGTGGCTCATTTGAAAGAGGCTCAGGGGCCGTCTGTGATCCTGCGTGAAAACCGCAACCGTTACATCCAGCTTTCTGCGGATATCACTCCGGGTGGCAAAGGCCTTGGTGGGGTGATTGCGGAAATCAACAGCCTGTCCAAGACAGAGCTCAAGCCGCCACCAGGGGTGACATTCAGCTTCGTGGGCGAGGCGGAGCGTTTCGCCGAACTAATGACCAACATCCTGGTGTCGTTGGGCTTGGGGGTTATGTTCATTTATCTGGTGCTGGCAAGCTTGTATGGCTCTTTCATCACTCCGGTGACGATCATGTCGGTGATTCCACTGGCAGCCTGCGGGGCTTTCTTGTCGTTATTTATTACACGCTCCAGTTTCGATCTGTTTTCGATGATCGGGTGTGTGATGTTGATGGGTCTTGCAACCAAGAACTCCATCTTGTTGATTGATTCAGCGGCGGAACAACAAAAGCAGGGCACTTCTCCGACGGAGGCGTTGCTGAAAGCCGGGGAAACCCGCCTTCGTCCGATCATCATGACCAGTCTTGCATTGATTGCGGGTATGGTGCCAGTCGCGATCGGGTTGAATGAAGCTTCAAAATCCCGCACAAGCCTGGGGATTGTCGTCATTGGCGGGACGATCAGTTCCACTTTGCTGACTTTGTATGTGATTCCCGCCGTGCATCTGTATGTCGATAGATTCCAGAACTGGTTCATGGCGAAGTATCGCAAAGTCTTCGGACATGATGAGACAGTGATCTAAACAATGAAGCCGTCCTTAGGGGCGGCTTTTTTTATGTCTAAATTCATCGGCGCCAAACCAAGGTGATGGATTGTTGAATGTAAGCTGGCACTGTTGGTGGATTCTTTCTGAAGCCGTCTCTTTAAGTAATAGAATAGAGAAAACGAACCAGGAGGTTCTTTATGGCTTCAAAACAGGGTGAAAAAGAAAGCCTCTCCCATAAGGTGGGGGACAAAATTGAGAAGGTCGGTCAGAAGATCTCTGAAAAAGCCCCTAAAACCGGTCAGGCCATTCATGATCTGGGGGATAAGATTGAGCACATGAACGACAATAAGAAGTCCCGCCGTACTTAGAAGAGCGCTTTTAAAGGCCCTTTCTTATATAGAAGGGGCTTTTTTCGTTTTTGGAGGGTGCCAAAGGCGATAGTATCCAGAGATTTCCTCTGAAATGCGCTATAAATGGGCTCCTCTTTTTCGGGCATGAAGCGCTGCGGAGCCGGTTTGTGCCCATTAAGACGGCATAAAGCGCAATTTTTGCCCTATTTTTCTACACTTTTATTTATTTAAAAAAGGCCTTGCCAGTAAAGGGCAATAGGCCTATAAATCAGGACCTCACCGACGTTATGTTTGATTCCAAACACAGACAGGGTTCTTAAGTAGTTGATTTGAATTCAATTATTTTTGGCGCGTTTGAACGTTGATTGAGGATCAAATATTTTTTCGAAAAAGTTCTTTTGAAAATTTTCGAAAAAATGTTTGAGAGGGTGTTGACAAGAGCTTAGCTCTTCGATAAAACCTCTACCTCGCCGCTAAGTAAGATTAACGGCGAGCAAGATTCGCTCTTTGAAAACTGAATAGCTAGATAAAATAGATTTTTGGGCTCTTTGAATGATGAGTAATTATCATTCACAATTTCAAAAAATATTCGAACAAACAATAGCGTAAAAGCTAGCTGTTTGCTTCTAAACAGAATTTAAACTGGAGAGTTTGATTCTGGCTCAGAACAAACGCTGGCGGCGTGCCTAATACATGCAAGTCGAACGGGGAAAGCTTTCGGGTGAGTACTAGTGGCGCACGGGTGAGGAACGCGTGGATAATCTGCCTTAGAGTGGGGGATAACTAGTCGAAAGATTAGCTAATACCGCATAAGACCACAGGAGCTGCGGCTCAAGGGGTCAAAGGTTTTTCGCTCTAAGATGAGTCCGCGTAAGATTAGCTAGTTGGTGAGGTAACGGCTCACCAAGGCGACGATCTTTAACTGGTCTGAGAGGATGATCAGTCACACTGGAACTGAGACACGGTCCAGACTCCTACGGGAGGCAGCAGTAGGGAATATTGCACAATGGAGGAAACTCTGATGCAGCGACGCCGCGTGAGTGATGAAGGCCTTCGGGTCGTAAAGCTCTGTCGCAGGGGAATAACACAATGAATGTACCCTGTAAGAAAGGATCGGCTAACTTCGTGCCAGCAGCCGCGGTAAGACGAGGGATCCTAGCGTTGTTCGGAATTATTGGGCGTAAAGCGGATGTAGGTGGCTTTGTAAGTCAGATGTGAAAGCCCAGGGCTCAACCCTGGAAGTGCATTTGATACTGCGAAGCTTGAGTGTCGGAGAGGTTACTAGAATTGTTGGTGTAGTGGTGAAATACGTAGATATCAACAGGAATACCGGAGGCGAAGGCGGGTAACTGGCCGAACACTGACACTGAGATCCGAAAGCGTGGGGATCAAACAGGATTAGATACCCTGGTAGTCCACGCCGTAAACGATGGATACTTGTTGTTGGAGGTATTGACCCCTTCAGTGACGAAGCTAACGCGTTAAGTATCCCGCCTGGGGAGTACGGTCGCAAGATTAAAACTCAAAGAAATTGACGGGGGCCCGCACAAGCGGTGGAGCATGTGGTTTAATTCGATGCAACGCGAAGAACCTTACCTAGGCTTGACATGTACTGGAAGATTGGCAGAAATGTCGTCGCCCGCAAGGGTCGGTACACAGGTGCTGCATGGCTGTCGTCAGCTCGTGTCGTGAGATGTTGGGTTAAGTCCCGCAACGAGCGCAACCCCTGCATTTAGTTGCCAGCATTCAGTTGGGCACTCTAGATGGACTGCCGGTGTTAAACCGGAGGAAGGTGGGGATGACGTCAAGTCCTCATGGCCCTTATGCCTAGGGCTACACACGTGCTACAATGGTAGTCACAGAGCGAAGCTAAGCCGCGAGGTAGAGCAAATCGCTTAAAAGCTATCTAAGTTCAGATTGATCTCTGCAACTCGAGATCATGAAGTTGGAATCGCTAGTAATCGCGGATCAGAATGCCGCGGTGAATACGTTCCCGGGCCTTGTACACACCGCCCGTCACACCATGAAAGTCGGCTGTACCAGAAGTCGCTGCGCTAACCGTAAGGAGGCAGGCGCCCAAGGTATGGTCGATGATTGGGGTGAAGTCGTAACAAGGTAGCCGTAGGGGAACCTGCGGCTGGATCACCTCCTTTCTAAGGATTATCCGGTCAATCTTCATCAAGACTTGTTCTTGATAAGTTAAAATGACCCAATCTTAGGTCAACTTACTCTTCCCGAGTAAGTGAGTCCCAAAAATCTATCTAGCTGTTTAGTTTTGAGAGAGTGAAGCCTAACGGGCCTGTAGCTCAGTTGGTTAGAGCACACGCTTGATAAGCGTGGGGTCGGAAGTTCGAGTCTTCCCAGGCCCACCAAGTTCTACTGTACTGGAATGCGGTGTAAGTTAGAGTTTTGCTGAACGGTTTTCGTTCTTTGACAATTGAATAGATTGATTTAGTTGATTTTTAGCGAGGTTAGTTCCATTTTTTTAAGCTACAAAGGGCTTACGGTGGATGCCTTTGGCACTAAGAAGCGATGAAGGACGTGGTAAGCTGCGATAAGCTTCGGGGAGTGGCACACACACTTTGATCCGGAGATTTCCGAATGGGGAAACCCACCATTTATGGTATCACTCAATGAATACATAGTTGTTTGAAGCGAACGAGGGGAAGTGAAACATCTCAGTACCCTCAGGAAGAGAAATCAATTCCGAGATTCCCCCAGTAGTGGCGAGCGAACGGGGAACAGCCTAAACCTTATTCATTAATTTGAATGAGGGGTCGTGGGACCGCAATGTGGGACCGGAGAAGTTAGAGTAACAGTCTGGAAAGTCTGGCAAGATAGGGTGATAGCCCCGTACTCGAAAACTTCGAAGGCCCTAGCGGCATCCCGAGTACCACAAGACACGTGAAATCTTGTGGGAATCTGTGAGGACCACCTCATAAGGCTAAATATTCCTTAGTGACCGATAGTGAACAAGTACCGTGAGGGAAAGGTGAAAAGAACCCCGAGAGGGGAGTGAAATAGAACCTGAAACCGTAAGTCTACAAGCAGTTAGAGACCCTTAAGTGGTCGATAGCGTACCTTTTGCATAATGAGTCAGCGAGTTATGTTTGCATGCGAGGTTAAGCCGTTGCAGGTGGAGCCGTAGCGAAAGCGAGTCTGAATAGGGCGATTTAGTATGCAGGCATAGACCCGAAACCCGGTGATCTAATCATGGACAGGTTGAAGCGAGGGTAACACCTCGTGGAGGACCGAACAAGTTGAGGTTGAAAACTCTTTTGATGATCTGTGATTAGGGGTGAAAGGCCAATCAAACTGGGTGATAGCTGGTTCTCCCCGAAATATATTTAGGTATAGCGTCAGGTAAAAAATATCATGGAGGTAGAGCACTGAATGGGCTAGGGGTCTTTACCGGATTACCAAACCCAAATAAACTCCGAATGCCATTGATATGTTCCCTGGCAGGCAGACTCAGGGTGATAAGGTCATGAGTCGAGAGGGAAAGAGCCCAGACCAACAGCTAAGGTCCCTAAATGCACGCTCAGTGGAGAACGTTGTGGAGTTACTTTGACAACTAGGAGGTTGGCTTAGAAGCAGCAATCCTTTAAAGAAAGCGTAATAGCTCACTAGTCTAGTGACTCTGCGCGGAAGATACAACGGGGCTAAGCGTGTTACCGAAGCTTTGGATTAAGATATTTTATATTTTAGTGGTAGGGGAGCGTTCTAGTGTAGGATGAAGGTTGACCGGTAGGACAGCTGGACGAACTAGAAGTGATCATGCTGACATAAGTAGCGTTGAACTCGGGTGAAAAACCCGGGCGCCGAAAACTCAAGGATTCCTGGGTAAAGATAATCTTCCCAGGGTTAGTCGAGCCCTAAGACGAGGCCAAGTGGCGTAGTCGATGGCAAAACGGTTAATATTCCGTTACCTAGCAAAATGTGTTTAAGGAATGACGGTGTAGGATATCACAGCCTCTTATTGGATTGAGGTGTAAGCATGTAGGAGGATCAGTAGGCAAATCCGCTGGTCGTAACTCTGAGGTGTGAATGCGAGGGACTTGTCCCGGAAGTGTGAAAAGCCATGCATCCAAGAAAAGTTTCGTAAATTTAGTTTTGTTAGCTCGTACCGTAAACCGACTCAGGTGAGTGGGGTGAATATCCTAAGGCGATGGGGTGAATTTTGGTCAAGGAACTCGGCAACTTAACACCGTAACTTCGGGAAAAGGTGTGCCCGCGAGAGTGTAAGGATTTACTCCCCAAGCTTTTTCGGGTCGCAGAGAAATGGGAGTAGCGACTGTTTATCAAAAACACAGGTATGTGCAAAGTCTCAAGACGAAGTATACATACTGACGCCTGCCCGGTGCTGGAAGGTTAAGAGGATTAGTTAGCGTAAGCGAAGCTGAGAATCGAAGCCCCAGTAAACGGCGGCCGTAACTATAACGGTCCTAAGGTAGCGAAATTCCTTGTCGGGTAAGTTCCGACCTGCACGAATGGCGTAACGACTTCTCCGGTGTCTCGACCAAATGCCTCGCGAAATTGAATTCTCGGTGAAAATGCCGAGTACCCGCAGAAAGACGGAAAGACCCCGTGAACCTTTACTGTAGCTTGGCAGTGATTTTAGAGTTGGCATGTGTAGGATAGGTGGGAGACTTTGAAGCAGTGGCGCTAGCCATTGTGGAGTCAACCTTGAAATACCACCCTTGGCACCTTTGAAATCTAACCTGCTCCTCTTTACGAGGAGAGGGACACTGTCTGGTGGGCAGTTTGACTGGGGCGGTCGCCTCCCAAAAAGTAACGGAGGCGCGCGATGGTCCCCTCAGCCTGATTGGAAACCAGGCGTCGAGTGCATTGGCATAAGGGGGCTTGACTGCGAGACCTACAAGTCGAGCAGGTGCGAAAGCAGGCCAAAGTGATCCGGTGGTCCCGCGTGGAAGGGCCATCGCTCAACGGATAAAAGGTACTCCGGGGATAACAGGCTTATTCCATCCAAGAGTCCATATCGACGATGGAGTTTGGCACCTCGATGTCGGCTCATCACATCCTGGGGCTGGAGCAGGTCCCAAGGGTTTAGCTGTTCGCTAATTAAAGTGGTACGCGAGCTGGGTTCAGAACGTCGTGAGACAGTTTGGTCCTTATCTTCTGTGGGCGTATGAGATTTGAGTAGACCTGTCCTTAGTACGAGAGGACCGGGATGGACGAACCTCTGGTGTTCCTGTTGTTCTGCCAAGAGCAATGCAGGGTAGCTATGTTCGGAATTGATAACCGCTGAAAGCATCTAAGCGGGAAGCAAACTACAAGATTAGATCTCACTGGGGCTTCGGCCCCCTAAAGACCCCTTGGAGACTACGAGGTTGATAGGCTGAAGGTGTAAGTACAGCAATGTATTGAGCTGATCAGTACTAATAGGTCGTGAGGCTTTTTTAAAAAACATTCTTCTAACTTTTAAGTTACGAAGATTTCGTCTCAGAGACTTCCTTAACAGGAACGAGAGACTAGCTCTCTGAATAAGTAAGAGAGTGAAATGTGGAACTAACAGCGACTCGCTAAAAATCAATTAAATCAATCATTCGATTGTTAAATAAAGAAAGTAACTTCTCCATTTGGATTGGAAGTAAGTTGCGCAAAGAACGAAGGTTAGTGTAAGAAGCTAACCACTTTGATTAATAAACGCTTTGCTGGTGTTTATAGCAGAGGGGCCACACCTGATCCCATTCCGAACTCAGAAGTTAAGTCCTCTTGCGGCGATGGTATTGCATGGGCGACCATGTGGGAGAGTAGCACGACGCCAGCTCTATTTTACTTGAACCCGGGTTACGAAAGTAATCCGGGTTTTTTTGTGTCTAAAATCTGGAAGTAGACTGCGGCAAACCCACTTCGTGGACTTCCCTTCGAAATGCTTTCCTGGCATTTCAATGGCCCCTTGAATCTCTTTATCGCCTCAATCAGATGCAAAAGTTTACTGGTGAAGGTGCTTACCAGGGTTGGCGAGTGCGACCGCTGGCGAAGCGGCTCGGATCTTTTCTTTCATTTTCACATCATTCAGAGACGTTGAGCTTGCCCTTTGGAGGTCCTTTTTTGTTTCAAAAGGGGAATTTCTATAAACACAGAAATGTGTAATCAAACAAAATTTGGACTAAAAATATTCGCTGTGTCTCACCACTAAATCCATGAAATGACTGCGTAATCTCATTGGAGTCGAGTCATGAGAGCTTTTTTTAAAGGGCTGTGGTATTCTAGTTATATCAAATACAGGAGCTTTCTCCTGTTCGCTTTTTAAGTCTTTTTTGTCGACTGGTTCAAAAAAAGATCTCTCGGAGGTTCATCCGAGACACGGGGTAAACACAATTTAATACGATAGAAAGGGTCGAGATGCGACAGGGTGTCTTATGGCATACGTGTATCTTGCAGCAGCAATTATATTCGAGGTTTTCGGTACGATCACGATGAAGTACTCAGAGGGGTTTACAAAGGTGCTCCCATCCGTGCTCACAGTAGCATGTCATGGAATCTGCTTTATAAGCCTCACTGTGGCGCTTAAATATCTTCCGGTCAGTAACGTGTATGCGATCTGGGCGGGAGTGGGAACAGCCTTGATGGCATTCCTGGGACTGGTTATTTTCAATGAGCCTTTGCCTCTGCAGAAAGTGGTGGCGACAACATTGATCATTGCTGGTGTCGTTATTTTGAACCTGGGTGAAGGCAAAAAAACCGAAGAGCAAGTAGCCAAGGTTGAAGCCACACACATTGAGCCGATTCCGTCGGCCGTGGTTGTGCCGGTGCCAGCAGCGCCCGTTGCCTCGGCAGCTCCGCGCAACGCGGGTTAGGTTTTTTCAGCAATTACATTCTAAAAAATGCAAAGGAGTGGCGAAGACCACTCCTTTTTTATTTTATGTCGGGGTTTCGGCAGGTGCGGGAATGGCGGCAGAAGGGGCTGTCGGGAAATCGGCAGCAGGGCCTTCAGAAGGATTGTGATGGTTTTGAGACCGTAATTTGACTGGCACCGGCTGTGCAATTCAGTTAGACAATACCAATCATCACAAAGGTGTGTTTATGAAAACAAAATTTCTGACTGTCTCTGGACTTCTTCTTTTGCAACTGGTGTCTTCTGTTTCTTTTGCCTGGAGTGATGTGTTTCGCAATGAGTGTGATCTGGGGGAAGTGAAAGCCTTCGTGTCCACCGTGCAGCCCAATTCTGAGAAGTGGGCCAAGGCGGATGGTCACGTCATTGAATTAATGAGTAACGTCACTTTGTTCTCTCTGTATGGAAATAAATTCGGCGGAGATGGGGTTAGAACCTTTGCTTTTCCTTTGATCAAGGATGTGACGGTCGACGCTCTGACTTTTTCCTATTATGTCTGCACCAAGGGGATTTTTCCGACCACCACGGGCGCCTCCAGTCCGATTTCTTTCATCAAGCAGTATCCACTGGGGATGCGCTATGATTTAAACTACTTCCGTGCTCTGAATGACCAAAGTGGTCTGGCTGATGAGTACAGCGAATACGGCCAGGCCATCTTTGATGATTTGAAATTTGAAGCGCGTGGCGGCTCTGAGGGTGTTCGCTTCCCCCATGTTATTCTGCCTGCCGGAACTGAAAACAATGATGATGGTCACTCCAAACTTTATAACTATGTGGTCGTAGCTGGGGAATGGCCTTCCAGCGAAGCCAACTGTGAAAAGGGCGAGGTTCTGTTTGGTTTGTGGAAGCATGGGGCCCCAGGAAATACCAGGGAGTTTGTTCCCTCAACTCCGATCACGGCTTCTTTGGCTGATGGTCAGTTGAGAACCGCTCCGCGCATCTTTATCTGTCAGTAGTTTTTGTCGAGTTGAATTAAAAAGGGATGTGGTGATCATCCCTTTCGGTTTGTGCGACACAGCCGCGCCTGCTGTCAGAGTTTTAGTTGTGTCGTTCGTGGATTTTTTCATCCACAAACTCGGTGAGCTTTTCAAAGGGAGTTTCTTTTCTTGCTGCAAAGTGGATAAAGTCCGCAATCATAGTCCGTAGCTTTTCAATCTGCTTTTCATCTTTTAACTTCCCCTCTTTATCAAAGGCCTCGTCGGCTTTCGCCACTCCAAAGTATTCGGGATAAACATAGGACTTGAGCACATGCAATGGCACTCGGGCGTGCAGGTTGCCGCGCACGGCCCCCAAGGCACCCGGGGATGCCCCCAGCAGCAGAATGTGCTTTTTTTCGAGGGGCACAGGTTTTAATCGCGACAGCCAGTCGATGGCGTTTTTAAAGGTGCCCGGAATGCTGCCATTGTACTCGGGGCTTGAAATGATAATGGCGTCAGCTTCGCTGAACTTCGTTCCCAGCTCTTTGGCGCCTTGAGGGACACCTTTGGAGGTTTCAAGGTCTGCATCGTACATGGGTAAAGGGAACTCATTGAATTCACAAAGGTCCACTTCACAAAAAGGCAGATCCTGAACCATCTCGGCCGCCACGCGAATAAGTTTTTTGTTGTACGAGCCCTGGCGCAAAGACGCCGCGAACATAAAGACCTTCATTTGGCACCTCGCTGACCAAAGCAGTGTCTCATTCTGTCCAGTGGGGGCCGACGAAATTGCGAAGAATGTTCCAAAATACAGATTTTTACTTTTTCTTTATGCGAACCGGAGCCGATTTTATGCGGTCTTGAGGCGGGAACTTCTAAATTGTTGTCATGCAAAGGACAGTGATTATGGAATTTAGTTCTGCGGATCTGCTTCAGATCCTTCTTACATTGAGTGTTATCACCCTGGCCACACCGATTCTGGGCCATTACATGGCGAAGGTCTTTCAAGGGGAAAGAAATTGGCTGACGCCGGTGCTTCTTCCGCTGGAGCGCCTGACTTATCGACTGGCCGGAGTCCGGGCCGAAGAGGAGATGAACTGGAAGGATTATTCCCTGGCCTTGTTGTGGTTCAATCTGCTGGGCTTGGTTGCCGTGGGGTTACTGCAACTGTTGCAGGGTGTATTGCCGCTGAATCCTCAGGGGTTTGCCGGTACCAGTTGGCATCTGGCTTTGAATACGGCCGTGAGTTTCGTCACCAATACCAACTGGCAGTCATACTCGGGTGAAAGCACTCTGAGCTATCTGACTCAAATGCTGGGATTGGGAGTGCAAAACTTTGTCAGTGCGGCGACGGGCTTTGCTGTTTTTCTCGCATTCACGCGCGGAATCGCGCGCAAGCAGGTGTCGGGCCTGGGAAATTTCTGGGTCGATCTGACCCGTTCGACCCTTTATGTTTTGCTGCCACTTTCTTTTGTTCTGGCAGTGGTCCTGGTTGGTGAGGGAGTGGTGCAGAACTTCTCCCCGTATGTCAAAGTGACGACGCTCGAGGGAGCCGAGCAAATCCTTCCTCAGGGGCCGGCGGCTTCGCAGATCGCGATCAAGCAGCTGGGTTCCAATGGCGGTGGATTCTATGGCCTGAACAGTGCCCACCCCTATGAAAATCCAACTCCTTGGAGCAACTTCCTGCAGATGATTTCTTTGGTTTTACTGGCGGCCGCCTGCACCAGTGTTTTCGGGGTGATGGTGGGATCGCGACGTCAGGGGTGGGTTCTGTTTTCCGCCATGATGGCCATGCTGGTGGTTATGCTAAGTCTTTCACTGTGGTCTGAATATACTCCGAATGCCACCATCGGCCAGCCAGTCATGATGGAGGGAAAAGAGACCCGTTTTGGTGTCACCAACAGCGTTCTGTGGTCGGTGCTGACGACGTCGGCCTCCAATGGCTCCGTCAATGCCATGCACAGTTCCCTGTCGCCTCTTTCCGGGGGGATTGCCATGGTCAACATGATGTTGGGAGAGGTGATCTTCGGCGGAGTGGGAGCGGGCATGTATGGGATGCTTTTGTTTGTCATTCTGACGGTGTTCATCTCGGGTCTGATGGTGGGCCGGACCCCCGAATATCTGGGTAAAAAAATTGAGGCCCGCGAGATTGTTTGGGTGGTGGTCGGAGTGCTTGCACCGTGTGTGAGCATCCTGGTGTTCAGTGCGCTGGCTTTGCGTTTGCCCGCAGGACTTGCCGGGTTGGGGCACCAGGGACCTCATGGTCTGAGTGAGGTTTTGTACGCTTTCACTTCCACGGCGGCCAATAACGGCAGCGCCTTTGGCAGTCTGACTGTGAATACACCTTTTTATAATGTGCTTTTGAGTCTGGCGATGCTGATCGGTCGTTTTGCCATCATTTTTCCGGTGCTGATTGTGGCTGGAAGTCTTGCGGGGAAGAAAACAGCACCCGTGGGGCCCGGCACCTTCCGCACGGACAGTGCTTTGTTTGCGGCAGTTTTGATCGCGGTGATCTTTATCGTCGGTGCGCTGACGTTCTTCCCGGCACTGTCATTGGGGCCGGTTCTTGAGCATCTTTTGATGATGCGTGGATTTTAGGAGTACTTTATGAATTCAACTTCAACATTTTCCGACAAAAATATTTTGAAGCAGGCGTTGGCTGAGAGCTTTGTCAAACTGGATCCGCGGGTGCAGTGGAAGAATCCTGTGATGTTTATCACCTGGCTTGGTGCCGTGGTTGTGACGGGGGTGACCTTTGGGCGCGCCGGTCAGGGGGAAAGCTTTGTTTTTGAAATGCAGATTGCTTTGTGGTTGTGGTTCACGGTTTTGTTCGCGAACTTTTCCGAGGCTCTGGCTGAGGGACGTGGCAAAGCCCAGGCCGATGCCATGAAAAAGACCCGTGCGCACACGATGGCCCGCCGGATTCAAAATGGCCGGGAAGAGTCCGTGGCCTCTGTGGGCCTGCGTAAAGGTGATGTCGTGGTTTGTGAAACCGGAGACGTGATACCCGGGGACGGAGAGGTTCTGGACGGTATTGCCACCGTGGATGAATCCGCAATAACCGGGGAGTCCGCGCCGGTGGTGCGTGAAGCCGGTGGTGATCGCAGTGCTGTGACCGGTGGCACCCGGGTGATCAGTGACCGGATTATGGTGCGTATCACGGCAGATCCGGGCTCCAGCTTTCTGGATCGGATGATCAGTCTGGTCGAGGGGGCGAAGCGCCAGAGAACTCCCAATGAAATTGCTTTGGGAATTTTGCTGGTTGCCCTGACTGGAGTCTTTATTCTGGCCGTGGTCACGCTGAAGTTTTTTGCTGACTTTGCTGCTGAAGGTGCGGGTCAGAATCTTTCCGGAGTGGTGACACTGCCGGTATTGATTGCCTTGATTGTGTGTCTGATCCCGACCACCATCGGCGGGCTTTTAAGCGCCATTGGTATCAGTGGGATGGATCGTCTGATTCGCAAGAATGTCATTGCCAAAAGTGGCCGGGCGGTTGAGGCCGCCGGGGATATCGATGTTCTGATGCTGGATAAAACGGGCACGATCACGCTGGGAAATCGGATGGCAAGTGAGTTTTTTCCCGCACCGGGAGTCAGTGCTCAAGCATTGGCAGAGGTTTCTCAGTTGGCGTCCCTCAGTGATGAAACTCCGGAAGGCCGGTCGATTGTGGTGCTGGCAAAGCAGTTGTTCTCTTTGCGGGCGACAAGCCTTGATCCGCATCACGCGGTGTTTGTTCCATTCACGGCTCAGACGCGCATGAGCGGTGTGGATATCAAATATCCTCAGGGTGTTCGGATCTTAAGAAAGGGAGCAGGGGATTCCGTTCGCAAGCATGTGGAATCCCAGCAGGGGCATTTCCCTCTGGAAGTGCAGGCGACTGTTGAGGCGGTCGCTCGCCAGGGGGGGACTCCGCTGGTTGTCAGTGAGGGAAACCGTGTGATGGGGGTTATCTTCCTTAAGGATATTGTTAAAGGCGGCATCCGCGAGCGTTTTGCGGAGCTTCGTCGCATGGGTATTCGCACGGTGATGGTCACCGGGGACAATCCGCTGACAGCGGCGGCCATCGCGGCCGAAGCCGGGGTGGATGATTACATGGCTCAGGCCACCCCGGAAATGAAACTGCAGCGGATCCGCGAAGAACAGCAAAAAGGGCATTTGGTTGCGATGACCGGGGACGGAACAAACGATGCTCCGGCTCTGGCCCAGGCGGATGTCGGTGTGGCGATGAACACCGGAACACAGGCGGCGAGAGAAGCGGGGAACATGGTGGATCTGGATTCAAATCCGACAAAGCTGATTGAAATTGTGGAAACGGGCAAACAACTGCTGATGACCCGTGGGTCCTTAACAACCTTCAGTATCGCCAATGACATTGCCAAGTATTTTGCCATCATCCCGGCACTGTTTGGCGGACTGTATGCCCTGCAGGGACAAGAGGGTCCTTTGGCGGCGCTGAATGTGATGGGACTTTCATCCCCGCAAAGTGCAGTGTTGAGTGCGGTGATCTTTAATGCCCTGATTATCGTTGTGTTGATTCCGCTGGCGTTGAAGGGTGTGAAGTATCGCGCTATGGGAGCAAATAAAATCCTGCAGAGAAATCTGCTGGTGTACGGCGGTGGCGGTATTCTGGTGCCGTTTGCGGGAATTAAACTTATTGATTGGCTGATTGTTGGATTGGGGTTGGTGTAGTCATGAAAAATTTTATTGTCGCCGTGAAGATGTTTTTGTTCATGAGTTTGCTGACCGGGATTTTATATCCTTTGGCGGTCACCGTGGTGGGGCAGGGACTGTTTGCCAAAAAGGCGGCAGGCTCTTTGATTGAAAAAGACGGTGTGCTTGTGGGGTCGGAGTTGATCGCGCAGAGGTTTGTCAGTGATAAATACTTCTGGCCAAGACCCTCAGCCGGGGACTATGCGACGGTGGCGTCCGGGGCCTCCAATGTGGCTCCGACCAGCGTGGTACTGAAGAAAGCGGTGGCAGAGCGGCAGGCACACGGGTTGAGCGGAGAAATGCTGTTTGCATCAGGCAGTGGATTGGATCCGCATATTTCGCCGGAGGCTGCCAAAGATCAGATGCGCCGCATTGTTGCGGCTCGCACCTTGTCAGCAGAAAAGACAGCGCTGGTTGATCGTCTTATCCAGGAGTACACTGAGGACCGTCAAGGAGGCCTCCTGGGTGAGAAACGAGTCAATGTCTTAAGACTCAACTTGGCCTTGGATAAAAATCTATGAGCGACGAACATCGACCTGATCCGGATCGGATTTTAGAAAGTCTGAAAAAGGAATCCGGCAAACAAGAGCGAGGGCACTTTCGTGTTTTCTTCGGCATGTGCCCCGGAGTCGGTAAGACCTATGCCATGCTGAAGGCTGCGCAGGAACAAATCCGTCAGGGGGCGGATCTTGTCGTTGGTGTTGTTGAAACCCATGGCCGTCGTGAAACTGAAGAGCTTCTTGCCGATCTTGCGGTTGTACCCCGAAAAGCCATCCAATACAAAGACACAGTCCTTCTTGAAATGGATCTGGATGCGATTTTACAACGCCGACCGGCTGTTGTGCTGGTGGATGAATTGGCGCACACCAATGCTCCCGGCTCGCGGCATCCCAAACGTTATCAGGATGTGATCGAGATTTTGGAGGCTGGCATTGATGTGTATTCCACGGTCAATGTTCAGCACCTGGAAAGCCGTGCGGATCTGGTTCAGCAGATCACCGGAGTGAGAGTTCAGGAACGCATTCCGGATTCGATTCTGGATCTGGCTTCGCAGATAGAGCTGGTGGATATGACGGCTCAAGGTCTTTTAAAGCGCATGAAAGAGGGGAAAGTCTATCAGGGGGATCGGGCGGTTCGAGCTGAAGAAAACTTTTTCCGCGAGGCTCATCTGACGGCTTTGCGTGAGCTGGCTTTGCGCTATACGGCCGAACGGGTCGATCAGGATCTGCAGAACCAGATGGTGGTGCAGCAGATTCAAGGGCCGTGGAACACGCAGGAAAGACTGCTGGTGGCTGTCAGTCACAGTCCTTTTTCCGGACGTCTGATCCGGGCCACCCGGCGGATGGCGGCGGGGCTGGAAGCTCCGTGGATCGCCTTGCATGTCGACACCGGCGAAATTTTGTCTGATGAAGACAAAAGCATGTTGCTGAAGAATCTGTCCCTGGCTCGGGAACTGGGGGCGGAGGTGGTCTCGGTGCGCGGTTCTGCCATTGCTGAATCCATCCACCAGGTATCGCATGAGCGAAACATCACACAGATCGTGATGGGGCGACCGGAGCGCCGGTGGTGGGAGCGTCTTTCCGGGCAGGGGTCCTTACTGGATCAGCTGGTCCGCAAAAGCAGTGCCGTGGATGTGCACATCATTCGTCAGGAGGAAGTGCGCCGCACCTCCCGTTGGAGGTGGGTGCCGCCGGGCTTTGATGCGGGCGCAGCTGCTTATTGGAATACCTTCTGGTTTGTGATGGGTGTCAGTTTTGTCAGCCGGCTTTTGCTGCCTTTGATTGGTTATCGTGCGGTGGGTTTTGTCTTTTTGATCGCGATGCTTTTAACCGGCCTTGTGACCACGCAGGGGCCGATTTTGTTTGCGGCGGGGCTCAGCGCCCTGATCTGGAACTACTTTTTCATTCCCCCGATCATGACATTTGCGATTTCGGCTCCTGAAGATGTGATGATGTGTGTGGCCTATTTTCTGGTGGCATTGGCCAGCGGAGTGCTGGCAGCGCGAATCCGTGCGCGGGATCGTGATCTGGAGGGCCGGGAAAAACGCACGCGTGCTTTGTATGAATTGGTTCGGGAGTTTTCCTCTTCGCTCACTCCGTGGGAGGTTTGCCAAGCGGCTTCGCAGGCCCTTGAGGGCCTTCTGAACGGCAAGGTGAAAATACTGAGAGTTGATAAAGACGGGCGGCTGGAAAGAAAGCCGTACAACGAAAGCCGGCTCGATGAAAAGGATCTGGCGCAGGCACTCTGGACTTTTGAAAATTCAAAAAATGCCGGATGGAGAACCGAGACTCTGTCACAGTCAAGGGCATTAAGTGTGCCGCTGAAAACGAAAGATGCTCTGGCGGGAGTTCTTTTGTTTTATCCGCGGGAAAAAACCGTTCTGTCTTTGGATCAGCAGACGCTGCTTGAAAACATCTGTGCTCAAACGGGTCTGGCTCTGGATCGTCTGCGGCTGCAAAAACAATCCGAACAGGTGAAGGTGCTGGAGGCTTCAGAGTCCCTGCATCAGGCGCTGCTCAATTCTGTTTCCCATGAGCTGCGCACACCTTTGACGGCGATCATTGGATCGGCTTCGGCGGTGCTGGATGAAAAGGTTTCGGAAAGAAAAGATGTCCGGGATCAGCTCGCGCAGGAAATTGTTGATGCCTCCCTGAGATTGAATCAGGTGGTTGAAAATCTGCTGGATATGTCCCGCCTGAATTCCGGCGTCCTTCGCCTGAACAAAGAGTGGGTGGATCTGGAGGATGTGCTTTCGGGTCTTTCCGGGAAGCTGGGGCGTCTGGTGGCGTACCATCGTTTGACAACCGTGAATGAGGCGGGTTCCTGCTTTGTGCAGATTGATGAGAAGCTGTTTTTGCATGTGTTGTTGAATCTGATTGGAAATGCCGCTCGTTATGCTCCGGTGGAATCAGAAATTCAACTGCGGCTGGAGAGGGCTGGGGACCGGGTGGTGTTGCGTGTGCTGGATGAGGGGCCGGGAATACCCCAGGAAAATCTGCAGCGGATCTTTGATGCCTTTTACCGCGTCCCTGGCAGTGTCACGGGGGGCGTGGGACTGGGGCTTGCCATTGTGAAGGCATTGGTTGAAGCTCACGGGGGGCGGGTTTATGCTCAGAACCGTAAGGACATGTCCGGGGCGGAGTTCGTCATTGAGCTTCCTTATGTGAATCCGCCAGTGGAGCTGGAAGGTGTGCAATGAAAGAGGGATTGAGAAAAGTTCTGGTGATTGACGATGAAGCTTCAATCCGTAAACTTTTGCGTGTCAGTCTTGAGGCCAATGGTTATGAGGTGGTCGAGGCCGTCAATGGGCGCGAAGGTCTGGTGGAAACGGCATCACAAAGGCCGGATCTGCTGCTGCTGGATTTGGGGCTTCCGGATATGACCGGCCTGGCGGTGCTGTCTGAAGTTCGCAGCTGGTCGCAGGTGCCGGTGATTGTCCTTACGGTGCAGGACTCTGATCAGGATAAAATTTCAGCCCTTGATGGCGGTGCCGACGACTATGTCACCAAGCCTTTCAGTGTGCCGGAGCTGCTGGTGCGGATGCGAGTGGCATTGCGCCACGCGGGGCAGAGTCTTCAGGAAAAATCAGAGTTGATCAGCGGGCCTGTGCGGGTGGATGTGCCCGGACACACAGTGACCGTGAACGGGGAGCTGGTGAAGCTGACCGTCACAGAGTTTAATATTCTAAAAGTGCTTATCAAAAACAAAGGAAAGGTCGTGACCCATCGGATGCTGCTGAATGAAGTTTGGGGTCCGAACTCGGTGGAGCACACCCACTATCTGCGGGTTTATGTCGGGGGGCTTCGTAAAAAACTTCATGTGCGCGAGGATCTGCCCGAGATCATTGCCACAGAAGCCGGCGTTGGATACCGGCTTTTGGATCTGTAGACTACTACTTTTTAAGGATGGATTTTTTCAAAGAGGCCACGCCATCGTCAGATGGTTTGCCCAGCCAGATGGAGAAGATCTTTTCGATGAATCCCGCCGGGCCTTTGATTTCAGAAACGTTGCCGGAAGTTGTTTCGTAAAGAACAGCCTCAGTGCCGTCTTTCAGTTTGGCACCCAGAACAGTCAGTGCCTTGCCTTCCTTGGCTTCGCCGCCTTTGGAAACAGAATCCAGGAATTGTTTTACAGACGCTTCATCAGAGCTGACGCCATTGGCTTTCAAAGCTTCTTTGAAGGACTTTTGCACGTTGTCTGCATCCACACTGCGCAGGAAGTGCATTTGGATCGCAACGGCCTGCTGATCCTTCAGGGATGTCAAAGCCTCGGCATCGGTTTTTTTGAAAGTTTCAGGGGAGCTTACGAAAAGCTGTCCCACGTATACTTTCACATTCACAAAGACCACTTTTTTTGCGCGAAGGCCGGCACCCACGGAAGTCAGCTTCAGGGATTCAGATTCCACATTGGCGGTGGCGGAAGTGGACAGGGTTACTTTTTCCACTTTTTCGCCGGTTCCTTCCGGAGTCAGCAGGGCCGCCATGGAGTTTACAGACAAAAGAACAGTCGCAAGGGCTGCGATAAGGTGTTTCATACAGGTCCTTTCTCGTATTGGTCCAGATAGGATTGGTTGAGGGGGATTAATTGTCAACCGGGAAAAGTTTTGTTGGCAGCTCCCGTGCGGAAGTTTAGAATTTTTAGAGCAATGACTGACACCCGGACGCAGACCTTATTCAGACAAAAATTGGAACTTCTGATCCTGTCCGGGGATGAGGCGATTTTAAACCGCGCCAAAGAGATCATCTCCCGCCACTTTCTGACTTTCAAACAAATGCCGTACTCTGAGTTGGATAAAGGCTCCCGCATGGACTTGATGCGGGCCCAGATGGTGTTGATGGTGCAGGAGGAAAATGAAGAGCTGTCCTCATTCGCAGGGCGGGTGGATCAGGTCCTGAATCTTTTTCCGCGCTCCAGAATTGTGACCGTTATGGCGGCCTCATTGTCGCGGGAGAATCTGGAAGGAACCCAGAACCAGCGGGTCACGCCGCTTTCTCAAAGTGAGTTCAACCGCACTTTAAAATTTGAATACATTTGTCTTTATCGTTGCCGGGCGCAGTACTTTGAAATTCAGATCGGGGATCTGTTTCCGATGACCACCATGACCTTCCCGGTGTTTGTGCGCATGCCGCTGAATCAGCGTTATCTGGCGGTGGTGTACAGCAACTCGGTCCTGAGTGATGAGCGCTTCCAGCGGGTTGGAAAGGCCGAAAGCACCTACATCCAGAATCGTGACAGTGAAAAATATCTGGATTACATCGCCACCTATTACGACACCTCCGGGCACGGTCTGAAGAAACGCGCCCGTGCGCTTTTTCTGTCGTTGTGCCACGGGGCTTTGCATTTGAACGAAATTCTGCTGTTTGATTTTAAATCTCCCGAACCGGAGACTTTCCGTTCCCGTTATGAGGTTGTGCAAAAAACGGCCTCGGATCTGTTGCAGCTTCTCGGGACCGAAGAGGATCTTTGGGATCTTTTCCGCGAGGTTTTAAAGGGCGAGTTTTATGAACAGTGGCGCGCCCCTTGGATTGCCGTTTATGGCGCCATGATTGCGAAGAAAAGTGGTCAGGGCGATCCATTGACGGTCTTGATGGCGGGCCTGCTGACCGATGTGGGGCTGTTTGATATCGACGATAAAGTCAGTCGCGAGTTTCTGACGTCTGAAAGCAGAACTGTCCGGGAAGAGCAGCAGCGCGAGTTCAGCAACCATCCGATTCTGTCGTTGAACCGCTGTCTGATCAAAGGGCTGCCCCTGTCAGAAGAGATCAAAGCCGTGATGGTCTGCACCCATGAGCGCTTCGATGAGAAGGGCTTTCCGAATCAGGTCCCGGCGGACAAGATTCCGGTAGAGGCTTTTATTTTGCAGTTTGCTGAGAAAATTGATCAGGGTGTTTTGACCACCATGAAAAAAAATGGTGTGGGTTTCCGCTTCCTGAAGGAAAAAATCTGGGAGGCTGAAAACAACTCGGCCGATGCTTTTCCTCCGGCGTTCCTGGCGGCGATTGCAGAATCCCTGCTTTAAGGGCAGATCTCGATCATTCCGCCCAGATCCATGTTGGCGTAAATTTCCTCTATTTCATAATCACGAACGGCCATGCATCCCTTGGTCCAATCGCGCGGATGGCGGATGATTTTGCGTTTCACCCAACTGTTGGGAAGACCATGAATCAAAATGCTGTCGCCAGGATTTTTGATGCCATTTTTTTTGGCCTCCGCAAGATCTTTGGCGTTGGGATAGTTGATGCGAAGACCCAGATGGTATTCACTTTTTTCTTTTTTCAGATCAAAGAAATAACGTCCTTCCGGAGTGCGCTGATCGCCTTCAGTTTTTTTATGTCCTTGCGGGTTTCCACCCAGGGCGACGGCATAAGTGGCAAGCACCTGCCCGTGGCGCATCACATGCAACAGGCGGCGCTTTTTATCCACCAGAACGAAATCCAGCTTTTGTGAAATCGGGGCGTGGTCCCAGCGGGCCTTTTCGGCGAAATCCTTGGTGTGCGGGCACAGGCTGGGAAGTTCGGAGGATTCAAGGCCCACTTCCAGCATGCGGCTTTCATCAGGGCTGAGCATTTCAAACCCATCGCCCTTGATGATGGCAGAAGAAGTCATGGGAGCAAGAATCACAAGTACGAGCCAGAGGAATTTCATGTCCCTGATTTCCCATGAAGGCCGGCTCTGCGCAAGGGGCCTTTTGGCAGCTTTGACACTGTCCGTAAGAAGGAAAATCCTTTGCCCCATTCCCAGCTTTTGCCTTTAATAAGAGGGCTTAAAAAATCGATCACAAGGAGATCAAAGTGCTTAAAAATGTGGCGTTGGCGCTATGCTTGGTAACAGTTATTTTTGCAGCTCAAGGTGAAGCCAAGGAATTGACCAACCGTTTGGGTGTGGGTGTTAAAAGTCACTCTGCTCTGGATCTGGCTCAGTTGGCTGCTGTTTACTATATTGCTCCGGATGTTTCCATCGCGGGCGGCTTGGGTATTGATACTCAGGAAGACTATTCCAAGTTTGCATTCAACGCAGGCATTCGTCGCATCGTTTTCAAAGAAGACAACATGAACTTCTATATGGGTGGTACATTGGGCATCCTGAATAACGAAGTGGCTGGCGACAAAGAATCCGGTTTCGAACTGAATGCGTTGTTCGGTGGTGAATTTTTCTTCACCGGTCTGGATTCCCTGGCGTTTACTTTTGAAGGCGGCGTGGGTGTGATCTCTGGCGACAACGTGCGCTTCAGAACCATCGGTGATGGTCCGTTCAGCGCCGGAATCATTTTCTACTTCTAATCCTCAACCAATTTCCCAATCTCGAAAAAGGATATTTATGAAAAAAGTTATTCACACAGACAACGCACCTAAAGCTGTTGGTCCTTATTCTCAGGCAATTCAGATCGGCGACATGTTGTTCTGCTCCGGTCAGATTTCCATCGATCCAAAAACAAACGAAGTTTTCACAGGCGATATCAAAACCCAGACTGAAATGGTTTTGAAAAACATCGAAGCGGTCCTGGCAGCTTCCAATATGAAATACAGCAATATCGTGAAAACCACGATCTTCCTGACCAGCATGTCGGACTTTGCAACTGTGAACGAGATCTACGCCAAGGCCTTCACTGACGCTCCTCCGGCGCGTTCGACAGTGGCGGTTGCTGCTTTGCCTAAAGGCGTGAACGTGGAGATCGAAGTCATTGCGCATCGCTAAGTCCCTGTTGAAATCCCGCTCGTTCTGGGCTCTGGCATTCCTGAGCGCGGTGGTGCTTTACCGCTTCGCCGACGAATATCAGAAAGTGCAGAAAGAGCGGATTCAATCCTGGACGAAAACCCCTTCCGCTGACTGCGCGGTTGTCCTGACGGGCGGCGCGGGCAGGGTGCGGGAGGGCTTTGACCTGTTGGCGAATCAGAACGTCAAGAAGCTCGTTATTTCGGGTGTGTATTCCAACGCGCGTCTGCGTGAGATCATGCCCGTGTGGCCCTTTTACGGGAACCTGAGCGAAAACGACGTGGTTCTGGATCGCCGCTCAGAAACCACCTATGGAAATGCCCAGCAAAGTCTTCCGATTGTCGAGGCTTTGAAATGCCGGGACATCCTGCTGGTGACATCAAGGCTTCACATGTACCGGTCGTACCGGACCTTCCGGGCCACGTTCCCGGAAAACATCTATATCGAAAAGCATGCGATTATCGGGGGGCGTTTTGAGTCTTCCGTCTGGGAGTCGGGGTTTGAGGCTCTGAAATCGCTGTTTTACTCTATCTGGGCCTACTAAAACCAGACCTTTGACCAAGACATATTTCAGGCAAATGAACCGATAAATCCTTGAGAAATCGAGGGTGAATCATGACTTCTTTACTGGCGCAAATTGACTCGCTAGGAAGATCAGTAACAAAGAATCTGGAGTACACGGCGCGTGTTCTCTTGATGGTTTACCTTTCTCTGCGTGCAACGATGTTGGACCGCGCTCAGGGCTTCCGCCAGATCGTGGGTGTCATTTCTGCACAAATCTATTTCACGGGCTGGCAGGCGCTGCCGCTGATTTCGGTTCTGGCTCTGGGAACCGGCTCGATCATTCTGCTTCAATCACTGTCCAATCTGTCCCTTTTGGGGGGAACCCAGATGATCGGGAACTTCCTGATTGTCATGATCGTGCGTGAAGCCGGTCCGTTGCTGGTGGCGCTGGTGGTGATTGCGCGCTCGGGGACGGCTGTGGCATCGGAAGTCGGGAACATGCGCGCCAATCGTGAAATCGAGGCCCTGGAAAGCATGGGCATCAACCCGCTGAGCTTTATCGTGTTCCCGCGTGTGCTGGGTGGAATCATCAGCGTCTTGGGACTGGCATTTTATTTCAATTTCATTGCTTTGATTGGTGGTTTCCTGGTCACAAAATTCGTGCAGGATCTGCCGCTGACTTTTTATACGGATTCACTGATGCGCGCCTTTGCCAAAGAGGACGTGCTGATCTTCCTGCTGAAGAACGGTTTCAGCGGGATGATTATTTTTGTGGTGTGCTGCTATCAGGGGCTTTCCGTGAAGCGCAGCCCGCATGAGGTTCCCCAGGTCACGACCCAGGCCGTGGTGAACAGTATCATCTTTGTGGTCGTGTTTAATTTGATTGTGACAGCTTTGTTTTATCTAAATCAACTTCGCAGTTTAGGGGTGGTGTGATGAAAATCGAAAATCTAAAATTTGAAGGCGTGTCTTTCACTCATGAAGGGCAGGAGCCAATAGTTCAGAATGTGGAGTTTGATTTTCCCATGAATGAAATCCTGTGGGTGAAAGCCGATGAAGGCGCGGGGAAAAGCTCCCTGCTGCAGATTCTGGCAGGCCTGCAGATCCCCCAGTCCGGGAAATATCTGATCAACGGTGAAAACGTGGTGGACATGTCCTTTGAAGAGTTTTTGCCGTTCCGACTGAAGATCGGATATTCCTTCGATTATGGCGGTCTTATCAACAACCGCACCTTGTATGACAATTTGATGCTGCCGCTTTTGTACCATAAGGTCATGACGCCGGATGAATGCAAGGCCCGCGTCGAGGCGATGATCAAGGAATTTGGCATCGAGAAGTTTGCGCATGAAAGACCGGCCCATGTTCCGGGTCGCATCCGCAAACTGACCTGTCTGATGCGTGCGGTGGTGATGCAGCCGGAAATGCTTTTGCTGGACGATCCAAGCGTGGGTCTGGGGCAGGACAGCGTTTATATCTTTGCCGATCACATCCACCGCCTGCGCAAAGAGGGACACCTGAAACACATCTTTATCAGTTCCTATGATGAAAAGTTCATGAACCTTTTCAATTATCAGATCATCCACCTGGATGACGGTCAGATTTACTTCCAGGCTGTGGATCCCGAGAAAAGAGTTGTTCATCTATGATGAAAGTGAAGTTCAATAAATTTGAAAGAATTGCCGGCCTTTTTGTGGTTCTGGCCATTGTGGGTGTGATTGTCACGGCCATCAGTGCGGCAGTAAAGCAAGGATGGTTCGAGCCAAAGGTGCGCTTTACCACGACCTTTGAGAATGCCGACGGTATTCATCAGGGAACCCTGGTGCAGATGGCGGGTCTTCGGGCCGGAGCGGTTGAAACTGTGGAGCTGGAAAGTGACAACCGTATTCGCGTGGGTTTTTACGTTCTGGGGAAATTCCAAAACCGCATTCGTGAAAACAGCACAGTGCAGTTGATTCGTCCGTTCATCATCGGTGAGCGGGTGCTGGAACTGACGGTTGGTAACGAAGAGTTTGAAATGATCCCGGATCACAGTGCCGTGAAATCCATTGAAACAGTGGATTTGATGACTTTGATGAGCGGCAAACATCTGAATTCTTATCTGAGCAAACTGGGCGGTATTCTGGAAAGCGTGCAGGTTCTGGTGGATGCGTTTGCGGATAAAAGCCGTGCAGAAAGTCTGGTTCGTGTGATTGACCGTCTGGATCCGCTGGTGAAAAACCTGAACACGATGTCTGTGGAAGTGATCAAACTTTCCAAGCAGGCCACACATGATGATGGTGTTCAGAAACTGGTTGGAAATCTTGCGGTGACCACTCGTGAGATCAACAAGATTCTGCCAGAGCTGAACGAACAAAATCCCGAAATGGCCAAAGACCTTGCGGTGATGACTCAGAACCTGGCTGTGATGACCAAGGCACTGGGACCGGCGGTGAAACAGGTTGAAGGTGAGCTTCCAGGAGCCAGCGTGCGCCTGGTTCAGGCCTTGGATGAGACCGTCGTTGTTTTAAAGGCCATGCAAAAAAGCTTCTTTATGAGAAGCAGTGTTAAAGAAGTCAAAGACGAGGAAACTCAAGATCGACTTCCTGCCAGCAAGTAGTTTCCGCAGGGTTGTGATGTGTCTCACTTTGAGGCACATTACAACATATCAAAAATTCTTTATTACTCTTCAGTAATATTCCAATTCGCACGATAATACCTTTGCTCACAATGTTGAGCATGGGGATGGTTGATCATGCGAAATGTTTTTCGCTTCCTGACAATCTTACTTCTGAACGTATTGCCGGTACAAATGGACGCCAAGACTTTGAAGGTTGCTTTTGGAAGAAGCAAGCCTCCATATATTTATGAGGAAAACGGCGTGGTTCATGGAATAGAAGTGGACCTGGTTCGGGAGATTTTAAAGAATCTGAAGACGCCCCATGAATTCAAAAGTCTGTCTTATTTGCGTCTTGAAACCGAAGCCAACCACGGCGACATCTTTGATATAGTTGTCGGGGTTCGCAACCGCGAGGGTGGTCGCTATTATTCTCAAGCCTTTATGGATCATGAAGTCTGTGCCTTCAGCCTGAAATCGCGCAAGATGTCCATTAAAAGCCCCCGGGATTTGCAGTCGCTGAAAGTGGCGGTGTGGCGCGGAGCCTGGAAGGATCTGGGGTCGGACTTTAAAAGAATTTTTGAGCCGGGATTCAACGGCAAGGTGCCGGTAAATCTTGTGGAGTACCCGCAGACCAAAGACCGCTTCGCCAGCCTGTACAAGGGGGAAGTTGATGTTCTGGTCATGGACCGCTTTATCTTTGAGTGGTATCGCCTGATACCGCAGGAGGGAAATCACTTCACGCAGGACGTGAAGGTGCATGAGATCTTCCCCGAAAATATTCCGGCTTATGTGTCCTTCCGTGATGACAAGATCCGTGATGCTTTCAATCGTGAGCTGAAGCGTTTGCGCGACAGCGGGGATTATGCACGCATGGTAAAGGCCTATACCGGAGAACGTCTGGCGGGGTTGGGTAAAAAATGAAATTGATTCTTGCGCTTTTGTTTTTCTGCTCCGGCGCGGTGGCTGAAGATTCCAAAACATTGTCGGTGGCTTTTGGCAAGGGTCGTCCTCCTTATTCTTTTTCAGAACGCGGCAACACCCGGGGGATTGAAGTGGATCTGGCCATGGAGATTCTGAAGCGTCTGGGATATAAGGTGAAACCTCAGGTGATGTCGCCTTATCGTATCGAGGCTGAGGCCAAACATGGCAACACTTTTGATGTTGTGGTCGGTGTTCCGATAAATGGGGACGGGGCCGGTCATTACTATTCCAAGCCTTTTGTGGCTTACGAAAACTATCTGATTGCCTTAAGGTCCCGAAAAATGGCAGCTAAGAAAATATCTGATTTGGCCGGCGTGCGCGTGGGGGCCTGGCATAATGCCTGGAAGGATCTGGGAAAAGATTTTTCCCGGGTGTTTTCTCCGAAAGCCAACGGACGACTGCCTGATAACTATCGCGAATTTGTTCGCCAGGAGGAACAGGTCAGAGCCTTGTGGAGTGGAGAGATTGATGCTCTGGTGATGGATCGCTATATTTTTGGCTGGTTCCGAATGACTTTGTCCTCCCAGGTAAACACGGGTGTGGATGTTGATGTCTTTGATTTATTCCCGGAGGTGAATCACAGTTATGTGGCCTTTAGGGATGCCAAGTTGCGATCGGCTTTCGATAAAGAGCTTGAACGTCTGCGCCAAAGCGGGGAATACGACAGTATTGTGCGGATTTACGTGGGTGAACGCCTTGCCGCCATGCTTAAAAGTGGTCCCAAGGCCCATTGACGCTTGAATCCAGGTCCCCAGGCTCTATGATGGGGGAATGTTAGTCGGCCACCTTTTCCGTCATTTCATTTTTTCTCCGCGAGCAGGTTCTTTGGTGAAGCGCATCGCCTGGTTGTCCATGATTGGGATCACAATCAGTGTGACGGCGTTCCTGGTGGTTTTATTTGTCATGAATGGCATGAATGCCAGCATTCATAAACGCATTCTGGGTCTGGAGCCGCACTTGTATGTGCAGGTGGCCGGAGCCGACACTGCACAAAGCCTTGAATCCAGTCCCGCATTTCAGCGCCTGCAGGAAGATCCTGCCAACCGCGCTTATGTGTATGAAACCATGGATGTCATCATTCGCAGTCAGGACGGACAGTTCCGCGGTGGCATCGCACGTGGGGTGACCCGGGAAAGTCTTGAGCACTTCATTGAGCAGCTTCAGCGCATTGATCGTAAAGCCAGCGACACGAGTTCCCCTGCTTACTTCTGGGATCCCCAGGATGTTCCGGGGCGTGGCGAAGTGGTGATGGGTGTGGATCTGGCTCAGTCCCTGGGTGTCTTTGAAGGGGATTTCCTGACCGTGGTGTCGCCTTCGGGATTGTTGTTGCCTCCGGGGGAAACTCCAAAGTTTGAAAGGGTGCGCATCAAGCGCATTGTCACCACCAGTTTGCCGGATCTGGATGGGCAGTATATTTTCTATCAGCGCGGTGAAGCTTTGAATGCCCTGGTGAATGAGGGCTTGCGCAAAAACGGGATCGAAGTGTGGTTGCCGGACGAGGGGCGCATCGAATCTGTCAAAGAAGATCTGATGAAGTTTGAAGGTGTCAGTGTCGAGACCTGGATGGATCGCAATTCCGCATTGCTGTATGCGCTGAAGCTTGAAAAGCTGACCATTGGGATTTTCCTGGGGCTGGCCGGTATGATTGCGGGAAGCTCCATTCTGACGGTGTTGGCCCTGTTGTTGTCGCAGAAAAAACGCGACATCGCGATTTTGCGCACGATTGGTTTTTCATCCCGGCAGACAGTGCGCACGTTCACACAGATCGGCTTTTTCCTGGCCGGCATAGGTGTTGTGGGCGGCGTTGTGCTGGGGACGGGGTTGAGTCTTTATATTCAGGCCAATCCGATTCAGTTCCTGCCTTCGGATGTCTACTATGACTCTTCCATCCCGGCGCTGGTCAACTATGGCCTGGTCTTTGGGGTTCTGATTGTCAGTGGATTGATTGCCCTGCTGGGCTCTTATATCCCAGCAAGAACGGCTGCAGAAGTGCAGCCGTCCGATGCTTTAAGAATGAAATAATTTAAAAACTAAACGCTCACCTGATGGTCGCGAAGAGCATCGGTCAGGGAGGTCTTAAGGTCTGTGCTGGCTTTGCGTTTACCGATGATCAGCGCGCAAGGGACTCCGTAAGAGCCTGCTGCGAAGTCTTTCATCTGGGTGCCTGGGATCACCACGGAATTGGATGGCACGCGGCCTTTGTATTCCACAGGTGTTGAGCCGGTCACATCGATGATTTTAGTGCTGGCCGTGATGGTCACACCCGCACCCAGAACGGCGCCTTCTTCAATGACAGCCCCTTCAACCACGATGC
Source organism: Bdellovibrio sp. BIS2 (assembly GCF_055398295.1). NCBI lineage: Bacteria > Pseudomonadati > Bdellovibrionota > Bdellovibrionia > Bdellovibrionales > Pseudobdellovibrionaceae > Bdellovibrio > Bdellovibrio sp. BIS2. The sequence goes on from NZ_AP035879.1 coordinate 1,749,567, forward strand.
AACGGCTGCCGATAAAGGCATTGTCTTCGACAATCACCGGGGAGGCTTGAATCGGCTCCAGTACGCCGCCGATTCCCACGCCGCCAGAAAGGTGCACATTTTTACCGATCTGAGCGCAAGATCCCACTGTGGCCCAGGTGTCCACCATGGTGCCGGAACCCACATAAGCTCCGATGTTCACGTAAGAGGGCATCAGGATCGCACCTTTTTCAATGAAGCAGCCCTTGCGCGCCACGGCCGGTGGCACCACGCGCACGCCGTCTTCTTCCGACCAGCGTTTCAATGGAATTTTGTCAAAAAAGGCAATGTCGCCCGCATTCATTGGTTCCATTTTCTGAATACGGAAATAAAGCAGGATGGCCTTTTTGATCCATTCGTTGGTGATCCATTTGCCGTCTTGCTTTTGGCAAACGCGCAATGTGCCGGAATCCAGGCCTTCGATGGTTTCAAAAACGGTTTTCAACTCGGCAGTTGAAAGTTGATCGATCGTTTTTCCGCCTTGAATTTCGGTCCAAAGTTTTGAGACTTGTTCTTGCATGGTGTTCCTTCCTTATTCCAGTACTTTCAAAGATTCCAGGATTGCCGGGACGTGGATTTCGATGATTTTTTCAGCCGAAAGACCGCGTTCGATTTCGTAAGTCAGGGTCGGGCAGTTTCTTTCAAGGCCCGCGTAAGTGCCCAGGCAGCCGGGGGTTGGATACCCGATGTCGTCGTCGATCTTGTAACCCGTCAGACGGGACAAAACTTCCGCCACCGGGCGACAGTCGCCATTCACATTCAGCACCGGGTGCCACGAGTGCAGTGACAAAACATACACCGGCTTTTTTTCATCCAGATAAGTCATCAGGCCGTGGTTTTCTTTTTCGCTGCCGGCAAACGGTCCCGGGTGATAGCGCGGAGTTTTCACTTCCGGTGACCAGTCCTTCGTTGGCAGGTTGCGGTTCAGATCCACACCATTGCCGTTGCCGCGGGTTTTGAAGATCACACCTTCAAGGTTGAACTGCGGCACCAGGGTGATGTTGAGTTTGTATGGATTGGAGTTCATGAAGTGCTTCAGCAGCTCTTGCGCGGCGATAACACCTTCGACCTCGTCGCCATGAACGCCGCCCAGAATCAGAACCTCAGGGCCGTTGTTGTTGAAGTGCCAGGCCGGTACCGGCAAACCTTTGGAAGTGTAAGTAAAAATAGAAGTTTTCATGACAAATCATCCTTCATGGGCCATCATACTAGCACGAGGTTTTCGTGGAATACATCAATAATGAATTGTGTCTTGGTCCGTTAAAAAAGCCACTTTTGCCCCTGGTGGCCAATTACATGCGCCCCATTTATGTCTACGATCTTGATTCTGTCGCCCAAAGGTATCAGGCGATGTCTCAGGCTTTGAAGGGGACTCGTCTTTTTTTCGCAGTGAAGTCCAACCCCAATCCTGGTGTTCTGCAAAAACTGAAAAGCCTTGGCGCCGGAGCCGACGTAGTTTCTTTGGGCGAGATCAAGCGCGCCCTGGAATGCGGCTTTTCTCCGCAGGACATTGTCTATAGTGGTGTGGGGAAAACCAAATTTGAACTGACCGAGGCACTGAAGCTCGGCATTTATCAGATCAACGTGGAAAGCCTGCCGGAGCTTGAACGCATCGGAATGCTGGGTCGTGAACTGAAAAAGAAGGCTCAGGTGGCTTTGCGCCTGAATCCGGATGTGGATATCAATACGCACCCCTATATTGCGACAGGGTTGAAAGACAATAAATTCGGCATGGAGCGCTCGATGGTGCCGGCCCTGGTGAAATGCCTAAAAAACTATTCGGATTCAATTGATCTGGTGGGCGTCAGTCTGCATCTGGGATCGCAAATGCTGGAATTCTCCGGTTACGATGAGGCCCTGAAAAGACTGAAGAACGTGTACCTTGAGTTAAAGGCAGAATTCCCCACTTTGAAAAAATTCGACTTCGGCGGGGGCTTGGGTATTTTCTACGATCGCGTGGATCTTCAACTGGAAGAATCCCTGTTGCAGAAGTACGCGCAAATCACTCTGGAAAATCTATCTGATCTGAATTGTGAACTGCAGGCCGAGCCTGGCCGCTGGCTGGTGGCTCATTGCGGGGCTTTGATCACGCAAGTGCAGTACATCAAAGAAACCAGTGCGAAAACTTTTGTGATTGTGGATGCGGGAATGAATCATCTGATTCGTCCATCATTGTACGAAGCCACTCACCGTATTGAACCGCTGAAAAGAACGGACGCGGCCTTTGTGGTGGATGTTGTGGGACCGATCTGTGAGTCTTCGGATTTCTTTGCGAAAGAAATTTCACTGACAAAAGTGCAAGAAGGCGACTTTGTGGCGATTATGGATTCCGGGGCCTACGGCTATTCCATGGCCAGCGTCTATAACCTGCAGGAGCTGCCTTTGGAGATTTGTATTTAAACGTCGACGACCGCGTACTGATCGGCTTTGGCGGGTTTTAATATCCGCTGGGCCATTTCAGTGAAGTGCGCGGAAGAATCCGTCGTCATGATGTCAATGCGACGGGGTTCATTGCTTTTATTCGGGCCCAGTCGGCCACTCTTGAAATCGCGCGACAGCCACTGCGCAATCGCTTCGCCGGAATCCACCAGTTCAATCGAGCTTCCAGTCACCCGGGCAATGGAATTTTTCAAAATCGGATAATGAGTGCAGCCCAAGATCAACGTGTCGATATGGTTCTGCAACAGCGGGCTTAAATAACGGAAGACAATCAGATTGGTGACGGGATCTGCGTCCCAGCCTTCTTCCGCCAGCGGAACGAACAGCGGGCAGGCCTGGTCAAAGACCTGCGCCTGCGGATCCAGGGAATGAATTTTGTGAGTGTAAGCCTGGCTGTTGACGGTGGCACGGGTGGCCAGCACGCCGATGCGTTTGCCGGAGGAAAGCTCCAGTGCGCGCTGAGATCCAGGTTCAATCACATTGTAAATCGGCAGGCCATCGATCTCGCGTTCGGGCACTTGGCTTGAAGCCGTGTTGCAGGCAATCACGATGGCTTTGACGTTTTGTTTTTCCAGGAACTGGATGATCTGTTCTGAATACTTGCGAATGGTTTGTGGGGATTTCGAGCCATAGGGAAGGCGAGCGGTGTCGCCTACATATAAGAAACTTTCATGAGGAAACTGCAGCGCCAGCTCTTTTAGAACTGTCAAGCCGCCGATGCCTGAATCGAAAACACCTATGGGACGGGAATCCTGGTCTGCCATTCTTAGTTTTTCACTCCGTGTGCGCGAGACTCAGCAATACCATTGGAAGACATTTCCATAAAGAGGGCTTTGTCTTTAATTTCAGCAATGCTTGTCGCATTGATATAGCTCATGCCGCTGCGGATGCCGCCAGTGACTTCCAGGATCACGTCTTTAACGTGGCCTTTGACGGTCACTTGAGTCGATTCCCCTTCAGGAGCCATGCCCTCAGGCACGCCACCGCGCCAGGAATCCTGAGCGGATCTGGAGGCCATGCCACGGTATTGTTTTTTACCGTTTTTGATTTCCCCCGGAGTTTCAATCGTGCCAGACAGCATGCTACCAAGCATCACAGTGCTTGCACCCGCCGCGAAGGCTTTCACCATGTCGCCGGAAGTGCGGATACCACCGTCAGCAATCACTGGAACGCCGTAAGATTCACCGATCTCTGCGCACAGGCCAATTGCAGTCAGTTGCGGCACACCACAGCCGGTGATGATACGCGTGGTGCACATCGAACCCGGTCCGATGCCCACTTTGATGGCGTCTGCACCAGCTTCGATCAGATCACGAGCCGCATCCGGAGTTGCCAGATTTCCGGCGATCAGATCGACCTGCGGGTATTGGTCCTTCAGCCACTTCATGGTTTCCATCATTTGCACAGAGTGACCGTGAGCGATGTCGATAGTGATGATGTTCACACCGGCTTCGACCAAGGCTTTTGCACGAGTCTTGAATTCTTCACCCACACCAACACTGCCAGAAATCACTTTCACGCCGTTTTCTTTCAGGCGGCGGGCTTGGGCAGCTTGTTCTTCGATGTCCAGGAAGCGGTGAAGAATCCCCAAGCCACCCAGTTGGTTCATCGCGTAGGCCATGTCATATTCAGTGACCATATCCATGTTGGCACTCACGATCGGAGTTTCAATTGTGAAGTTCTTGGTCACTTTGGAGGTCAGGCGCGGATCACGGCGGGAACGCACGTCAGATCTTGCCGGGATGATCAGCACGTCATCGAAGGTCAGGCCTTTGCCGCGATTCTTGATATCTTTCCAGTTAAACATGAGCGTCATGACGTCTTACCTCGCTTCTAAAAATATTGAACAGAATGTGAGTTGAAACCAAAAGCAAATACGTATCCAGCGCTGAAAGAATCAGGCTTTGCACCGGGGTTTTCCACAGCAGGCGGTAGGCATCAAAAATGGTGGTCAGAATTCCCGGAATAAACAGATGGAACAAAATCAGAATCGACAAAATCACAAACCAGCGGCGACGAACAATAAGGGCTGAGCCCTTCAGGGCATCGACTTTCCCCTCATCGTATTGCGGGCTTGAGGTCACCACAAACGGCACCATCGAAAGCTCCACATATTTCCAGATTCCCGGAAGAATCAGCAGCAGTGTCCACTGCAGGGTCTTTCCCCAGGCGCGCAGGGTTTCGATATACATTTGATTCAGATTCTTCGCCCAGAAATCCTGAAGCGTTTTGGTGGAGGAATCCAGATTGTTCAGTGCGTACAGGGCGATGCTGACCAGCAGAACCGGGAACAGGATGCTGCTTAAGATCGAGAAAAAGCCATAGTAAATCACCTGGGCTTGAACTCCCAAGGGGTCACGAAGGGCGGTTTCCATTTTGAGGTTTAGATACTGGTCTATGTTGCTCGACAGAACGACCAGCGCGAACAGGGGCAAGAAAACTTTTTTAAAGACCTTCAGGTTCTCGGCAAAAAAATTCACTTAAGTATTTACATCCCTAAAGCCTGTTTGAGTCAAGCGGACTCTTGCTAAGAAACAGATGACGTTCAGGCCCAAGAATTTGTCATAATAAAGACTCTGGGAGGCTTTATGGAACTGCGAATTATGGTGACCGGTGCCACCGGAACCATGGGGACGGAGTTGGTTCGCCAACTGCATTCCATGGGCCGAGAGGTGGTCGCTGTCAGCCGGGATCTGGAACGCTTGCCAAAGGATATCAAGGGGATGCAGGTCCCACTTGAGAACCGCTATCTTTTGGAGCAGGCCTTCCGCGATGTCGATGTCTTGGTGTTTATCCAGCCTCTTTGTGAAAATATGATTCAGCAGGCCGAAAATGTCGTCGGGGCTGCCAAAGCCTCCGGAGTGCAGTTTGTCTTAAAAGTCTCGGGTTTGGGGGCATCCCCGGTGTCCCGGTATTTGTATCAGCGAATTCAGGGCGAAGCTGACGAGATCCTGATTCAAAGTGGGCTGCGCTATTGTTTGCTGAAACCCAACATCTACATGCAATGCTTCCTGAAATCGCACTATGAATCCCTGATGGCCGGCACGCTTTATCTGCCTCAAGGGGAAGGGCGAACGTCCTATGTGGATGCCCGTGATGTGGCCGATGTGGCGGCGTTCCTGTTGCAGGACCCGTGGCGCTATCAAAAAAGGGAGCTGGTGCTGACCGGGGAACGAGCCCTTTCCAATGCCGAGGCCGTGTCGATCATTTCCCACTATGCGCGACGACGGGTGTCCTATGTTCCGGTGACCGAAGAGGCCGCCAGAAAGACTTTCAATCGCGAAGAGTCGTCGTGGATGATGGAGGCGCAGATGAGCCTGCACAGAGCCGCCCGGGAAGGGGCTGTGGCGGAAGTGTCCGGAGTGCTGAGAAAGATTCTGGGACACGATCCTCGCAGCTTTGAAGAGTTCTGCGAGGATATGAAAAAGGCCTGGGTTTTACCCGAGCCCCAGGAAGGATTACTCTGACCAAAGTTCGCGAACATCCAGGATTTCACATTTTGGACTGGTGGTCACTTCAGAGGCCGCGTCGCCACCGTAATAGTTTGTGCGCACATGGTAAACCTTGTCGCCGGTCTCCAGTTCTTTTTGGAACTGTATCAGACGCACCTGATATCCCTGTTGACGGAAGTGATTTTCCACCTGCCAGGAACAGGATTTCGATTTTGCGAAAGAGACAGAGGATAGCAAAACAGTTGCGATAACGGCGAAAGTCTTCATGAAAAGCCCCTTGTTACTTGTTTGCAGTGACTTGGTTTCGGGGCTTTTATAAGAGGCCTTGGGGCCATTTACCAGTTAGGATTTTGTTTGGAAAACGTTTCAAAATTTTCTTCAATCATCCAGGTACGATTTAAGCTCTTTCAGGTGATAACCCCAGCCAACCTTGAAGTCCTTGATGGTTTTGGTGCGGATTTCTGCCGGCAGAGTGTCCCAGCCGGAGTGTTCCAGTGACAGAACACGTTCTTTGCCTGTGTCTTCAATGGTGAAAGTGCACTCAGTGATGGCGGTTTTGGGCCAGCTTTTTTCCCGCCAGGTGAAGGTGATGAACTGCTCTTTCTTGAGTTTAACCACTTTGCCGGAGGCCATTTGTTTATCGCCTTCATCATCCATCCACGGCTCTTTAAAGGCACCGCCGACTTTGGGCTCCAGCACAACAGATTCGCTCCACCAGTTTTCAAGTTCCCCGCGATCCGTCAGGGCATTCCAGATCCAGCCGCTGCTGGCTTTAAGCTTAATGGATAATTCAATGCTGTCTTTCATCGGGAACTCCTAAGGTGAGGAACTGCATTGATCTTGCGACAAATATTCCTGGGAGGCAAACACCTGTTTTTTCAGGAATTCGTATTTTTGCGGCTGAAGCTCTTTCAATCGGCGCCCCGTAAATCGATAGGCCACCACGGATTCCGCAAAGTCTTCGGACGGGTTCAGCTTCCCGTATTCAGAAACAGCTTTGGAGGGATCCCGCAGTGTGTATTCACGGTAAAGGACGCCTTTCACGGTGCGGTTGGTTTCCTGCCAGCCTCCCAGGCGCAGCCATTCAGCCGAAGTATCAAGCTTTCCACGATAGGCCAGCGTGTGTCCCAGTTCATGCAAAAAGGTCTGCTGCCGTTCCGGGGCGGAAAGTTCATTCCACAGGTCAAAGACTTCCATACTGGCGTTGGCCACCACGTCCTGACCGAAGCCATAGCGTGCGCCACGCGTGAAGTGGATCAGGCGTTTGTTGTATTCCACCGGATAAAGATGCAAGGGATAGTCGGCCAAAGCCTGCAGGATCTCGTTCAGCTCATCAGAGCGCCAGGGCGAGGCCAGCTTGGTGCGCAGGTGCGAACCGTTAAAACCAAAGGTCTTTAGCAGATACAGCAGTTGCACCCCTTCGTTATCGCCATAGATTTTTTTAACAGCGCAAAGAACCTTGTCGCAGGCAATGGTGAAGGTCAGCTCGGGACGGCCCCGCAGGCTGATATCGAGTTTGTGCAGATCCGAGAAAAGCTCCAACAGTGCGGGCTTTTCATTCTTAAAGCTGATGCCGTGAAGGGTCCTGGAAACCCCGGGGCCAGGCAGGCTCAGCGCGGACTCCATGGCGTGCGCCGAAGGGGCTCCTGGTGTTTTGCAGGGGGCTTTTTCCACGTCTTCGGCTGTGGCAGCCCACCAATTCAGCTCCTCGGCGCGGGCGGATCCGGCGACGGTCAGAACGAGGGCTGTCAGGAGCAAAAGGGCTTTCATGGGACCTAGATCGCAGGAAGCTCCATATGAGTCAAGAAGGGGCGGGGGGTGCCGGGTTTAATTGTAGGATTTGAGGATTTTTTCCAAGGTTCCGTTTTTCTTGATGGTGTCGATGGCCCGGTTCAGCTCTTCCAGAGTGATGGGGGCTTTGCGGGAAAGAGCGCACTTGGTGATAACTTCATCCATTCCCAGGTCGGCGGATTCAAGGCTGGGATAGATCTTCTTGTAGTAGTCGAACTCCAGGTTCGACATGATGATGTAGTCGATGCGCCCATTCAGCAGCTTTTGGATATTGCTTTCATTGTTGGGCCCGTCCTCGCGCAGAATCAGACCTTTTTTGAAATAGTCGTCCATGGACTGGTAAATGAAATTCAAAACCCCGCCGACACGTTTGCCGTAAAGGTCCTTGGCTTTCGCGATGGGTTTTCCCCCGATGTACACAATCAGATTGGAGCTGTGATAAAGATCGTGGCTCCAGTCAACGGCCTCCCGGATCGCCGGCTGCCAGACTTCATTGAGGTGACAGACCAGATGGACGTTCCCCGAGGTCAGGTTTGAAGCCACCCGGCTTTTGGGTAAAAGTATCCACGTGGGGCTGAGATGAAGTTCCTTGAAGATCGCCAATCCCAGGTCCCGCAGCACTCCGCCCTCAAGCTTCGGAGTATTCTGAACTCGCTCTACATTAATCAAAGGCATGGCGTAATTGGAGTTGATGCCATAGCGAACGGCCTTTGGCCCTGGAGATTTTGCCAAAGAACATGTCGGGATCAGAATGAAGGCCAAGGCCATCAATGCGTTCATGAAGCTAAGGTCATACAGCCACGGACTGTTGTCACTGCCTTTTTCGGGGGAGAGACTATTACGATTATGAAATTATGAAGAAGGTCCCTAGCGCAGGCGCAGAAATCGAAGAAAGCGTTCCAGCAAAGTATCAGAAGGCGAGAATTTCACAAGAATGTCGATAATTTCCTGTCGATTGAAGGCTTTGGCGGCCTGCAGTGGGGTCATGTTATCAAACTCGGACAGCAAGGTGGGGCTGGCTCCATTCTGAAGCAGGAACTTGGCGATTTCCAGATGACCATAGGTAATGCTGGCGACCAGAGCGGTGGAAAGGATTTCAGGATGCTGATAGTTGGGATCCACACCATTTTTGATATGGTATTGAACCAGTTCCATATTGCCGGTGGCGGCGGCGTTGTACATTTCTTTCCAGTCCCCAGCTGACATTTATTCTCCGATACTGCCTTGTGGAAGTCCCAGGGCGCTTTCGATGCGGGTTTGCATCAGGGCGCGCTCTGCGGACGTGGGCTCTTCGCCCCACTTCATCTTAAATCCTTCCAGTGCCTGACGGAAGGCATTTTTACCTTCTTCCAGTTTTACCTGGGGCATGACTTCATCCAGAGACTCTCGCTGTTGTTGCAGATCCTTGATCATGGTGTCGACCGTCTTGTTGATCTCGTCCTGATACTGGTCGTAAGAGCGTTCGATAATAAAAATAAAAATCAAGGCAAAGACCACGGGTTTATAGATCTTTGCAAAAGTGTTGTAGGCGTCCCGGTAGTTCTGGGATCTTAGAGCCACGGCGACTTCTTTTTGATGAGTGGTGTAGCCATCCCGGATGACCTTGAACATCAGTTCTTTGCTGATGGCTTTGTTGGGCATTTTCGGCAACCAGTACGGAATGCCGGCAAATTCCATGAGGCGGCTGTGCTGAAAGCGCCAGACCCGGTCCATGACTTTGGAAAGGGTACTTAACGTGGCCGGGTCGTGAGTCTGACCCCAGGTTTTCACCAGGCCTTCTTTCAGGATCTGTTCTTTAACGATCAGAACAGCGGATTCTTCCATTCGTTCCTGACCGTTCTTTTTTATCCAGCGGGAGGGGGCGTCTTTGGCGCCAAATAACAGGGTGCCCAATTCCACGGCCTGTCTTTCCAGGGTGGCCTGGGACGGGATGTTTTCGATTTCCAGTTGATTCAGAATCTTGCGAATCTTTCTTTTACGGCTCCACGACAGTGTGGAAGTGTGTTCTTGAATGGATTTTCCATTGAATAAATACTGTGAATTTTCGCGGTCAAGGGTCTCCAGAACCTCTTTAAGACTGGGAATGAAAACGGACTCGCAACGCATAGCTGCGCCTTGAGCCTTCACCGGAAGGCCCAGAGACAGCGTCAGCAAAAAGCACAGAGTCCGCTTCAGCATCAGGATTATTCCAGAACTGCGGCGGCCGTGCGCAGACTCATACGGGTTGCTTCAATTTCTTTCAAAACGGATTCAGCCTGAGAATCGCTCAAGCCTGCCACGATGCGGGTCAGGTTCCCGGCGCTCAGCAAAAGTCCGCCGATGACGACAGCTTTGTTGCTGTCTTTTTGAGTCAGGGAGTAGAACAGCAGAGCCGTTCCGATACCTTGAGACAGGTGTGCCAGCAGCTTTGTGCGGTCGGTGCTGTTTTCGTCCTGTTGATAGTCTTTCAGAGAGGCTTTCATGCCAGAGACTGAATCAGACAACTGATTTAGAATTGCAGACGCCTCTTTGCTTTGGCCGGCCTTGTTTGCAGCAATTTCTTTTTCGATGGCATCCAACTGGTCCGCAAGCGCTTTGGTGTCGACATCTTTTTTAAGCAGAGAGCTGCCTGTGCCCGTAACGATGGAGGTCATCGAAGCGACCAGGGAGCCCGCCACGGTGAACATTCCCAGCAGTCCGGATCCAGCAGTGCGGGATTTCACAGAGAAGTAAGAGATCACAGAAAGACCCAGGCCGGCAGCCGCACCAGCAATGGTCAAAGCATTGGTGATACCGCCAGAGTTGTCGCGGGCATCAATGGTTTTTGCTGTCTGCTCCAAAGCCGTGTCCAATTGAACAAGATTCGTTCTTAATGCCGAAATATTTTGTTGCGCCTGACTGATGGCTTGACCGGTAATTTCGGCTGTACGATCCACCTGAGCGAATGCAACGCTTTGGGAAATCATAACCGCGGCGACGGACAGGGTGATTGTTCTTTTCATGGGTTTCTCTCCTTTTTAAGGTTCTTATTTTCTCTGTCTCGAAATGAGACGAACGAGGGCTCTCTCTGCCAATGCGATAAATATTCAAGCTTTGGGCCAACTGCTTTGCATTTAGCAGCATCTGAGAGGGTGATTTTTGCGGGGAGGACAAAAAGGGCAACGGGCTGAAAACTTGCTTTCCAGCGATTGTTGTAATGGGAGTGGGTGGCGGAGATTGAAAAAGAAAAAGCCGCTGTTGAAGCGGCTTTTATTGTTAAGGCAATTTGTCGAAGGCTTCTTTCAGCTTCTGGGATTCCACCATCAACTGATGGCTGAGGGGATAGTTCGCCGGAGATCTTTCGCGGGTCAGTTGTTCCAGACGTCCCTGGATGCCTGCGATGTTCTGTCGCCATTCAAGCAGGGATTTTTTTACGGTTTCATGAGGCAGACCGTATTCCACCAGCACGCGGGCGCTGTAACACTGCCCGGGATTGCTGACCGTGTTTTCCCACAGCATGACAGCCGGAGCCGAGATCGTCTTTTGCGGTTGCGCCTGGTACTGGGCTGCAAAGGTGTCGTAGTTAAAGTAATCGGAGTTCACTGTATAGGCTGAACTCGGGTTGGCGTTGATCGCCAAAGAGTATCCGCCCATCTGTAAAGTTCCAACACCCAAAGAGCTCATCTGACGGCAGATCTGCCAGACGTTCACACGGTTGATCACCAGTCCCACTTGCGAGCTGTCAGCACGCAGAGTCTGGTTTTCTGTCAAAGAGTCATAGCGGTGGGCTTCCGTCATGCCACGCAAAGGGATGATGGCTTTAAGCTCGTTCAACTGGCGGTTGAGGAACTCCTGCTGGGTTGGGGATAAAGTGCTTTCGCGGTCGTGGGTGCGAATGGTGGAATCAAATGTGGCCATGACGAATTCATACTTTTGCTGGAATTCAGCCTTGATGGACGGGACTTCTTCTTCAGCCTTGGTGCAAGCAGTTAGAGCCAGAGCCGCGATCAGCAGCAGGTGTTGTGTCTTCATGTTGGTCTCCCTGTCTAAAACTATAGGCAAAGGATGGGGCATTGAGCAACCACTTGTGTCGGGAAAATGCAGGGCATAAGCTTGGCGCTGGTTGAGGATACAAGGTATGGTTGCATTGGTTTTTTCTTTGTTGTTGGGAGGCGGCGCTGTGGCCGCAGATGTTCCCGCGGGCTGCACATCTTCCCGTAATTTTTCCGCTGAAGCTTATAAAGTCTGGATCAGCAGTGGCATCAAGGCCGCAGCAAGCAAGGACGTGGCGGGGGCTCCCACTGTCGGTACCGGTCAGCGTATTGATTTGTCGTTGGTCTCTGGCGAGGCCAGCTCTGGTGGTTTTGTTAAATTCGAAGTCTCTGTGCCGGGTTTCTATATCATTGTATCGGATGCCTATCCACGCATGGATGTGACCGAACTGGCGTCGGGAACTTCTTTTAATCCAGTGGATTTTGGCAAAATCCGCGATTGCGGCACTTTGAGTAAAGCACTGCGCTTTGAGTTCACCAAGGCGGGAAGTTACAGCCTTGGTTTTGTGAGCAGTCGGGATCCGCGTTTGAATTTTATGATTTATAAGATGCCTTAGCCGAGACTGCAGTTTTTCCAAAGAAACTGCGGTACACCGACCACTCGATCAGGATGACTGCAAGCAGGACCAGAATTTCTGCCAACAGGAATAAATAACCCCAAACGGTGATTCCCTGCACCGTCATCATCACAGCCCCTGAAACAAGAATATAAAGAGCATTGGCAAACAGGATGGTTAAAAGCATCCACGGTTTTCGGCTTCGCAGTTTGTAGCATCTAAACGAAAATACACAGTAAATAAGCGGGAACGTCGCTAAGAAATAAAGAACATTCGGCTGAAGCCCTGTCCAGCTAGACAAGAACGGCAAAAAACCCGCCGTTAGAGCCAGGCTTAATAAAGCGCCGAGTGCATCCATCAAGAAAATATTCTGAGTATTCAAAAACCTAAGATTCACCCAAAGACCTCTTTAAGAACTTATCATGGATGCGATTCTTTAGTTTGTTGAGTTTAAAATTACGTCTGGCCTGTGATGTCGGATTTTAATCTTGTTTGTGAATTGTTAACCCCATAGCATGAGGTATGCGCAAAATATGGATTTTCTTTGCTGTGTTGGGGACTGTACTTCCATTTTACTATCTGGTTCCGTTCTTTATGGAGCCGGGAGCAAGCGTTTCTCTTTTTCTAGAACAATTATTTGCAAACAGCGTATCCAGATTTTTCGCAGTTGACCTGGTCATCTCGTCAGCAGCATTCCTGCTATGGTCATTCTTTGATTCCAAGAAAAACAATATCAACGGCTGGTGGATGATTCTGGCAGCTAATTTGATGGTAGGCCTGTCACTAGCCCTGCCAATGTATTTCTATAAGCGCAGCTCTTCCCCAAAGTAACCAAGCATCACGCCTTCCACTCGCAACTTGAGTGGAAGCGCCATTCCCTCTCCAAATTTCAAGTTCCGCAGGCCTTTGTAGCCAACACGAAGCCAATGAAAAATCATTGAAGCAATCAATAAACAAAATGAAACGGAAGACAAAAAGAACGAGGACTGTCCGAAGAAATTTGGAGAGGGAATGGTGCCCCGGGCCGGACTTGAACCGGCACGCCCGTTTAAACGAAGCCCAGGATTTTAAGTCCTGTGCGTCTACCGATTTCGCCACCGGGGCACAAGGGTCAACTCAATCATTTTTGGAGTGAAACGTCAATGTCTTCATGAATTGCGCCATATCCGCAGGCATTGCACATTCTATACGCACAAATTCTTGGGTGAACGGGTGAGTGAATTCCAGTGCATGAGCATGCAGCATCAGTCGCGGCGCCACGGGATTTTTCGGTGCCTGATAGATGTCGTCCCCATAGATGCCCATGCCACGATCAGCGAGGTGCACTCGGATCTGGTGCATGCGTCCAGTTAAAGGTTGCGCCTCGATCAGTAAAGCTTCGGGAAAGACCTCAAGCTTGCGGAACTTGGTGTAGGCACGATCGCCTCCGGACTGGGTGCGAACCATCTTGGTTTTTTTTAGTTTGTTGTCCTTCATCTCCTCCAGATGATTGTCGACTTCCCATGCGTCCGCCGCCTTTTGGGTTCTTTTGGTCAGGCAAAGATAGGTTTTTTGAATCTTGTGAGTTTTGAACAGATCTGCCAGAGGTTCGTTGGCCTCTTTGGATTTGGCAAAGATCATCACCCCGGAAGTGTCCCGGTCCAGACGGTGGTGCAGGGCCAGATAGAAGTCATTGCCTCGTTCGCTGCGCAACTGGTTTTTCAGGGACGTAAAGAAGTCCAAGCGGCTTTTATCAACAGTGGCTTGGGAAGGCATGCCTGCCGGCTTGGCGGCGGCAAGAAAGTAATCGTCTTCGAAAAGGATCTCGATCATCTTTTGTTGATCATGCAGAAATCAAGATTGCCATTGATGTATTCACGCTGGCTCTCAAGTTCGGCTTTGCTGAATTTGAAGTCAGAGGCCTTGCAGCCATAGTTGGTCACCACGTCGTGGATCGCCTGAACTTCATCCATGGTCATATTCAGTTTCCAGATCAGCTTTACAGCCAGCCAGTCACGGACGTACTGACAGCGGTAAGCAAGATTGGATGGCAGGTATTTGTCTGGAGCACGGTCACCCTTGGACATATTGGCGCTGGCGTCTGCGGCAATCAGATGGTTTTTGTAGCCCATATAGTTCGCATACAGGCAGCGGGTTTTGTAATCCCATTGCCACGCTCCGGATATGTAGGCGTTTTTCAAAGGAACCATGTGATCAATTTGAATTTCTTTGGCGACGACAACTTCTTTGCCTGCGTAAGGATCGTTCCAGTGGCCGGCGTCCACCACACACTGCCTGTTGCCGCGGTAGGTGACTTCCTGATTGGAATCGCGAACCAGAACTTTTGCGCGGGTGTTCATGCACGTGTCGTCCGTGGGATCATTGATCCAGCGGCCGAAGTGAAGTTTGCGCATGTACTTTTCTTCTGGAGCCGGTGGAGCTTCTTCGTGAAGAGTCCATTTCAGAAGGTTGATGACCACTTTTTTCAGGCCCTGAATGAACTGTTGAGGTCCGAATTCAGGGGAGTACTCCATAAAAGAGTATTCGTTTCTGCGAGTGGTGTCTGATTCCAGGTTGTCCTCATCCACTGTGAAGAATTCGTGGGCGGGAGCGGCGGTTGCGGGGGCTGCATAAACAGGTGCTGCGGACATTGCGACCATTACCATGGTCACAAACTGCAAGCTGACTGTCTTCAGTTTTAAGTGTTTCATTCTCGGTTCCCCCTCCGCGAATCGGACCCATTAAGCCCCAGATCGGAGGTAGTTTCAACAATTCATTTTGTCAGGATTTGGTTCAATCTAGCCACCTTGCATTAAGTTCCCGATGGGACGTTTAAATGCCGTAAGTTTGCGCATTTTTAAAGGAATTTTCGTCTGAATAGGCGGTAAAAATGGAAAAAACTTGGCGCAAATTGTCACTGTTTTTGCGGTTTGAGGGCCAGAAGCCGGGGTGTTTGCTTGCCCTGTGATGAAGGCTCTCGCTAAGCTTAAGGCTCACTATTTTGGAGGATCGGTTCCATGAAAATGCTTTTGCTGTCATCTGTTTTGGTTTTGGGTTTGGCTTCTTGTGCTCACAAAGCACACAACCACGAAAATTGTGGCTGTGGTGGGGCGAAAGCTGAAAAGTCCGCTTGCTCGGGCACGGAGTGCGCTACGAAAAAAGGTGGATGTGCTGATTGTGCAAAAAAGGAAGAGGCTGCTGCAGCAAAATAGTGCAGTGAAAGCTCAAATCTCAATTTGCTTTCAAAACCCCGCTGGTAGCGGGGTTTTTCATTTTCAGGCCCATGAATTTACGCACCCCCGTCGGATTGAAACCAAATAATGAAATGTTTTGATTTGGATAGGCCCCTAAATTAGGTTTTCTTTCGTAGTTTGTATTTCGGAAGGAATTTGAAAAATGAAAAAGGGCGCCCTTGTAGGACTTCTGCTCGGACTGTGGCAACCGCAAGCACTGGCGATGAATCTTCAGGATTATCTTCAGGCTGTCGTTAATAAAAACAAATCCATTCAGGCTTTTGATGTTTCCAAAGAGGCGGCGGAAGACCGCCGTGTTTCCGGTGACATTGAGCTGGTGCCTGTTTTCACTGCGGGCGTGGGCTATCTGAATGACAAAAGCCCGCTGGGTCAGTTCGCGCAGTTGGGGGGAACCCAGACCACCGCAACAGATCTGAAACTGGGTCTGGCGAAAAGATTCTCTTCGGGCACTGATGTGGCCCTGACGGCCAACGCCACGGAAGTTGAAAATGAAGGGGCGCTGCTAAATCCGAATTTCCAGAAGTTCTCTTATGGGTCATTGGGTTTGGGTTTAAGTCAGTCGCTGTGGAAGAACTCTTTTGGTAATGCCACTCGGCTGCGCCAGGATCGCCAGGAAGCGGTCGCGACGGCGGAGGTCGGCAAGTTTGACCTGCAGAAAAAAGTTCTGCTGGTCAGTGCGGAAGCGGCTTATTGGGATTACGTCTATCAGTCTGAAAACCTGCGTATCGGCCGGGCTTCGTTGGAGCGCGCCCGTCGCATTGAATCCTGGACTCGTCGCCGTGTGAACGATGGTATCAGTGACCGTGCGGACCTGTTGTCGGCCCAGGCCCTGGTGGCTGCACGTCAGTTGCAGCTTGTGTCTGCGGAAGATGATCTGGCAGCGGCAAAAAGACAGATCCGTGACTACCTTGAGCTTCGTGATGACGAAGCGATGCCGGAAATCTCCGGTGATATTTCCCGTTTGCGCTCTTTGAATTCCATGGTGGATGGCAACGGGGGCAAGGTCGTGGCGCTGGAAGCTTATCTGGCTTCCCTGAATGCCAAGGCGATGTCCCTGGTGGCAAAAGAGACCGAGGACGTCTATCGTCCGGATCTGGTGCTTTCAGGTGCCTACAACACCAACAACTTTCAGCCGGACAAGAGCATTCCGGATGCAACCTCGAAATGGACAGACAACAAGCTTCCGACCTGGAAGGTGGGGTTGAACCTGATTTATATGTTCGACACGGACGTGAAGGGCTCGGCAAAATCCGCTGCGCGCAAGGATGCCTTGGCTGCCCAGTTGCAGAGTGAAAGAAAAATTCTGGACAGCGAAAGTGCGTGGATCGAGCTGAATCGTCGTTATTCTGAAATGAACAAACGCATTGAGTCCGCGGGACAAATCGCGCGCCTGCAGACGGATGCCGCCAAAGCGCAGGCTGATCTGTTCAACAAAGGCCGTTCGATCACAGCCAATGTGATCAATGCCGAAGAAGATGCCGCCGATGCGGAACTGACTTTGACCAAACTGAAATCTGAGCAGAGAAAAATGGAAGCTCAGGCCCGCTTGTTCGTCACTTTGGATGAAAACAACCGGGAGGAGAAATAATATGAATTTGCCTGGTCTGTCGATCAAACGACCTATTTTTATTTCCTGTATTGTGATCCTGATGCTGATTCTGGGGGCGTTCTCGCTGCGCAAAATGCCGGTGGATATGTTCCCGGATGTGACCTTCCCGATTTTGTTCGTGCAGGTGACTTATCCAGGGGCTTCGCCTTTGGATCTGGAAAAGCAGGTTTCAAAACTTATTGAAGATGAAGTCGGCAGCATCTCGGGTCTGAAAAATCTCAGATCCAACAATCTGGACAGTGTTGCCGTCATCGTTCTGGAATTCCAGTTGGGGACAGACATCAAAGAGGTCGAGCAGGAGGTGCGGAACCGCATCGGCAATATCCGCCGTGACCTGCCTTCAGAGATCTATGAACCTGTGATCCGACGATTTGACCCGGCCGATCAGCCGATTGTGACTTTGGCTGTGACCACGGAGCTGGATGAAGGCGCGGCCTATGATCTTGCCAACGAAGTCATCAAGCCGCGTTTTGAGCGTATCAAAGACGTGGGGCAGGTGGACATCTTCGGTGGTCGCAAGCAGGAGATTCACGTTCTGGTGGACAAGAACAAACTGCAGGATCGCAAGATCTCAATGTTGCAGGTGTCCCAGCGTGTGATCGACACCTCCAAAGACATTCCAATTGGTAAAATTGAAAACCCGAAAGACGAAACCACCCTGAGAACCAACGGGGAGTTTGAATCCCTGAAGCAAATTGAAGAGGTGAACGTCAATTTTGTGGGTTCAGACAAAGCCATCCTGGTGAAGGACGTCGGTCGTGTTGTGAAAAGTCTGGAAGACCAGAAAACCATGGGTCGCGTGAAAGGAAAGCGCGCCCTGTTGATGAACGTGTACAAACAGCGCGGTGCCAACACGGTGGCGGTGGCTGAGGCGGTAAAAAAGAACATTGAAACCGTCAATGCGATGCTAAAGGAAAAAGGCCTGAAGGGCACTGTGACGATGGTGCGCGACACGTCCCGTCCAATTCAGATGAACGTGTATGACGTGAAGGAATCCATCATCATCGGTATCATTCTGTGCGTGATCGTGGTGTTCTTCTTCCTGGGGTCGGCGCGTTCGACCTTTATTACGGCCATGGCATTGCCAAACTCCCTGCTGGGTGGTTTTGTCATTATGTGGGCTATGGGTTTTTCCATCAACCTGATGACTTTGCTGGCGCTTTCTTTGGCCGTGGGTCTTTTGATCGATGATGCGATCGTGGTGCGGGAAAATATCTTCCGACACCTGGAAATGGGCAAAAAGCCGAAAGATGCCGCTTTGGATGGAACCAAAGAGGTTGCGATGGCCGTTATTGCAACCACTCTGGTTGTTATCGCGGTGTTTGGTCCGATTTCCTTCCTGCAGGGGATCGTAGGGCAGTTCTTCAAGCAGTTTGGTTTGACGGTTGTCTTTACGATGTTGATTTCCCTGTTTGATGCCTTCACGGTGGCGCCGATGTTGTCGGCATATATGGCGCACCCGAATGAACACGTCAAAGGCACCGGCATTGTCGGCCGCATGCTGACGGCCTTTGACAAGTTCCAGACCTGGTTAGAGGACTGGTATGAAAAAGCTTTGAAATACACCCTGGGGAATCCGAAAAAGATTCTGGCCGGAGGTGTGATTATCTTTGTGGCCTCTTTGGGCACGTTGGCCTTCATCCCGGCGACGTTCCTTCCGGCGGCGGATAACGGAGAGTTCGTGGTGAATGTGGAGCTTCCGGTGGGAAGCTCTTTGATGGCGACAAGCACGTTCACGGAAAAAGTGGAGAAGATCTTAGAAAATGACCCGGCAGTGGACATGGTGATGACGATTGTTGGTAACTCCAATAACGAATCCAACAAATCCATGATGTTCATCAGACTGGTCGAGCGCAAACAGCGCAGCATGAACACGACAGACTATAAAGAGTCCCTGCGCAAAAAGTTCCCGCAGTTTGAAAAAGACGCCAATGTATCCATTGGTGATATCGATGCGGTGAACTCGGGTGAAAAACCTCTGAATGTGAATATTCAGGGTGAGGATCTGGATCAGTTGAATGCCTATGCCACGAAATTGGTTGAGCGCATGAAAAAGATCCCCGGCCTGGTGGATGTTGATACGAATTTCCGTTCCGGCAAGCCGGAATTCCATGTGGTGTTTGACCGTAAGAAATCTGAGGCTTTGGGTGTTTCCACGGTGACGGCGGGGGCCGAATTGCGCAACCGCACCGAGGGTAACGAGCAGGCGATCTATCGTGAAAACGGTATCGACTATAAAATCCGCGTGCGTTTCGAGGAGTTGTTCCGTGATCTGCGCAGCCAGTTCAACACGACCCTGGTGCCGAATGCGAACTACAACATGATTCCGCTTTCACGCATTGCTCAAGGGGAGAATGCTTCAGGCTTCTCTCAGATCAATCGTATGAACAAAGGTCGTTACATCCAGATTTCCGGAAACCTTGCCAAGGGCGGGGCGCTGGGGAACGTGTCGGCGGAAGTTGAAAGAATCATCAAAAAGGAAATGCCGCCACCTCCGGGTGTGGACTTTGCCTTCAAAGGTCAGGCGGATGACTTTAAAGAGCTGATTGAAAACATGCTTCTGGCAATCATCCTGGGTGTGACATTCATCTATCTGGTTTTGGCGAGCTTGTATGAAAGCTTCATCACGCCATTCACGATCTTGCTGGCATTGCCGCTGGCGATGACCGGTGCCTTCCTGGCGTTGCTGATCTTTGGCAAGACCATCGACATCTTCTCGCTTATCGGGATTGTGTTACTGCTGGGGGTTGTGGCGAAGAACTCGATCCTGCTTGTGGATTACACCAATCAACTTATTCATGAGGGGATGGAGCGTAATACGGCGATCCTGAAGGCCTGTCGCACGCGTCTTCGTCCGATTCTGATGACGTCTTTGGCGTTGATCGCCGGGATGATTCCAATTGCGATCGGACTGAATGAAGCTTCGGCGATGAGAACATCCATGGGTGTTGCCATCATCGGTGGTTTGATCAGTTCAACATTGCTGACGTTGTTGATTGTTCCTGCGGCCTTTGGTTTCGTGGAAGACTTTAAAGCGTGGTTCCGCGCCAAGCTGGCTAAGCTGGCAGGCTATCAGCCGTAAAGTCCCCGGAAGCTGCGTATTTCAAGCAGCTTCTGTTCAAACGGTCCCCAGTCGTCTTGGGTGGCGATGGGGGCCCACAAAGCCTCCAGCTCATCAATGACGAGTGCACACGCTTTGCCGGTTTGCAGGTAGCTGTGGCAGGCTTTGTCTTCATCATCAATTTCAAAGCACGACAGGGTTTCGCTTAATTTTTTAAAGGACTCTTTCTGGTAAAGGTCTTTTTGCACGGATCTTTGCAGACGCTCCGGTAAAGCCCCGGAATGCAGGTCATAAAGGGTCTGTTCAAAGGCGCATTTTTCTGTATCCATAAACTGGAAAACGCCTGAAACAAGCTCCGCATTCAGTTCGTGAATGGCGGTGATTTCCTGCAATGGATTTTTCAGGTTCAGTCTTTTCAACAGCCGATTTTGCACTTCAACGTTAAAGGCATCACCGAACTCCTCCAGAAGCTCCGGGACGGGGAGTTCAGGATAGGCGACTTTCAGGGCGCCACCCAGTTGATGCAGATTCCACAGGACAGCCGAGGGCTGACGGCCAAAGCAATAAAGGCCGCTTTGATCAAAGTACGCTGCCGTGAACGCCGGATCATAAACCGGCAGGAAGCGGTACGGACCATAATCGAAACTTTCCCCGGTGATGTTCATGTTGTCGGTGTTTAATACGCCGTGAACAAAACCCGCCATCATCCAGGCGGCGACTGTTTCAGCGGTTTTTTGGGAAACAGCACGCAGGAATTCTGCGGCAAGCTCGGCTTCGCTGAAGCCGGCAAGACTTGGATAGTAATGGCGCACGCAATATTGAATTAATTTTTTGATGTTGTCGGTCTGATTGAAAAAGGCCAGACGCTGGAAAGTTCCGAAGCGGACATGGCTGTGGCTGAGTCGAACCAAAACGCCGGCGCGTGTGGGGGACGGTTCATCATGCCGTTCCAGGCTTTCTCCGGTTTCAAAGACCGAGAAGGTTTTGCTGGTGTTGACTCCATAGGACTGAAGAAGCTCTGTCGCCAGGATTTCGCGGAAGGCGCCCTTCAGGGTCAGACGTCCGTCACCCCGGCGGGAATACGGGGTTGTGCCGCTGCCTTTGGTTCCCAGATCCAGCAGTCGATGGTCATCGCGCACTTGCGCAAAAAGAAAGCCCCGTCCATCGCCCAGATCCGGATTGTAGCTGCGGAATTGATGACCATGGTACCGCAAAGCCAGCGGTGTTTTTATATTCTGAGGAAGGCTCTCAAAGGCCCAGAAGTGCTTTTGCCACTCCTGCGGTGTCAGCAGGCCCAATCCTACGCTTTCAGCAGCGTCCTGGTTGCGATATCGCAGTATGGCCTTGGGAAATGCGGCAGGGCGGACTTCATCGTAGAAATCAGGCCCCAGTTCGTAAATAGGAGGAATGAATGGATTGCTCACCTGTTCCTTATCTTCTTTTCCAAGGGGAAACGCAAAAGGTAATCTAGTTGACAGTAACTTGCATTTAGGAGACAACTGGGGTTCCAAAGGCGGTATCCGTGGACGAAACAATCCTGAATCCAAATTCTGTAAACTCCGGCAAATCACATGATTCCTGCTGCGAGGTGGATCACACTCAGCACGAGGTCTTTGAAGAAAAGACGCTGACCTGGGACCGTATCGGGATTGTGCTGTCTTCATTGTGTGCGATTCACTGTCTGGCCACGCCGTTGTTGATTCTGCTTTTGCCTGTCATGGGAGAGGTCTTTCACGCAGAGTGGGTGCACATCCTGATGGCGGTGGTGATTTTGCCAGTGGGCCTTTTTGCGTTCTGGAGTGGTTACAAGCATCACCGCCAGGTGAAGGTGCTTTCGTTGGGAGTGCTGGGTTTGGCGATGATTTGTGCGGCCTCGGTTCTGCCGCATGAGTGGGTGGAAGTGATGGAGCACGATGCGGTCACCATCATCGGAAGCTTTGTTTTGATCACAGCGCACGTGCTGAATCGTCGCGCCTGCCTTTGCCATAAGCACGCTTAATCATTCACCGGGCGATGGTCCAAAGTCGCCCCTGTCAATGCCACTATTTGTGGCAGACCATGCAGCATTTCGTTGCGATTTTCATAACTTAGGTCAGATTTTTTCGCTGCAAGGCTGTCATTTGCCTTCTTTCCAATTGAAAACCAAGTGATTTCAGGTAGTGTCTAGTTGAAAACCAAATGATGGAGGCATCAATGACTGAGACGAATATGAATCGCCGTGGTTTCTTCACGACTCTTGCGAAAATCACCGGTGTGGCTGTAGTTGCGCCAACAATGTTGAACGCTATTTTCTCTTCTTCCGCTGAAGCTCAAAAAAAACGTGGAGCTCCTGCAGCAGGTGGCGCGGCCGCTGGTGGCATGGCATTGGTTGATCCTAACGACTCTGTAGCAAAAGCAGTAAAGTACGTTGAAGACTACAAAAAAGCTCCAGAAGCCAAAGGCAATCACTGTGTGACTTGCGGTTTCTACGCTAAAAAAGAAGTTCGCAACGGCAAAGAAGCCGGCACTTGCACCATCTTCGCTGGCAAATTGGTTCTTGGCGACGCTTGGTGCGCATCCTGGAATAAAAAGGCGTAAGCGGGCTTGGCCCGGCAGAGCTGAGGTGCCAGCAGGCACTTCAGCTGAAGCAGCTTAAAATAAAAAAAGCCTGATAAGTTTCCTTATCAGGCTTTTTCTTTTTTAATTTCGTCAGAATCTATTTTGCATTATCGCGCAAAGCACGGCGCAGGATTTTTCCGACATTCGTTTTCGGAAGTTCTGTGCGGAACTCCACCAGGCGTGGAACTTTATAGTTTGTCAGGCTCTTGCGGGCGTGAGCAATCACATCTTCCGCAGTCAGGTTTGGATCTTTTTTCACAACAACCGCTTTCACGATTTCACCAGAGTGCTGATCCGGCACACCGATCGCCGCCACTTCCAGAACTCCAGGGTGGGATGCAATCGCTTCTTCCACTTCGTTCGGATAAACGTTAAAGCCCGAGACAAGGATCATGTCTTTTTTGCGATCCACGATCTTAAAGAACCCATCATTGTCAGCCACAGCCACGTCACCCGTTTTCAGCCAGCCATCATTCAGAACCTGCGCTGTTTCATCCGGACGGTTCCAGTAACCCGCCATCACCTGAGGACCGCGGCACACCAGTTCACCCGGTTCGCCCATCGGGACCTCTTTGCCATCATCATCAATCAGCATGATGTCAGTGCTTGGGAACGGCAGGCCGATCGTGCCCACGCGGTCGGTGCCGTCAATCGGGTTGCAGCACACAACCGGAGAAGCTTCCGTCAGGCCGTAACCTTCCACGATCACGGATTTGGTCAGCTCCATCCACTTTTCAGCCACCGGTTTTTGCAGGGTCATCGCGCCGGCGACGCTGACTTTCACGCGAGAGAAGTCAATCGTGGTGAAGGCCGGATTGTTCATCAATGCATTGAACAAAGTGTTCACGCCAGCCATCACGGTGAATGGAGTGTTTTTAAGTTCTTTGATGAAGCCAGGAATGTCGCGCGGATTCAGGATCAGCACGTTCTCGCTTCCGTAGCGCAAAAGCCCCAGACAGTTCAGAGTCAAAGCAAAGATGTGATACATCGGCAAGGCTGCAATCGCGACTTCTTCACCTTCACGCAGTTTGGGCTTCATCCAGTCACAGATCTGCAGCATGTTCGCCGCGACGTTTCTGTGTGTCAGCATCGCACCTTTGGCAACGCCCGTTGTGCCGCCGGTGTACTGAAGGAAGGCGATGTCTTCAAGGTTTGTCGGAACTTTGGAAGAAGGCTTCATCGCGCCCAATTCCAAAGCCTGACGGAAGGTGTAAGCTTGTGGCAGGTGATAAGCTGGAACCATTTTCTTGATGTACTTCACAACCGAGTTCACCAGGATTCTTTTCGGAGTCGGGAACAGGTCGGCCACTTCAGTGATCACAACGCTTTCAATGTCTGTCTCTTTCAGGATTTCCTGAAGCAGGTGAGCATAGTTTGCCAGAATCACGATGGCTTTGGCGCCCGAGTCCTTGAACTGGTGACGCATTTCTTTGGCCGTGTACAGCGGATTGGTGTTTACAATGGTCAGGCCCGAACGCAAAGCTGCAAAGGCCACGATCGGGAATTGCAGAAGATTCGGCATTTGAATGGCGATGCGATCGCCTTTTTTCAACTTCAGTTCGTTTTGCAGGAAAGAGGCAAACTGATCCACTTTGCGATCCAGGTCGCTGAAGGTGAGGCTGACTCCCATGCTGGTGAAAGCTTTTTTGGACTGGAATTTGCCGATGGCTTCTTCATAGACATCCACCAGTGATCCATATTTGGAAAGATCCACCTCGTGGGGAACGCCTTTCGGGTAATTCTTAAGCCAAATTCTTTCCATGAGAACCTCCTGCAAAAGTGCTTCAATTTGATTCTTAGAAAGTTTAGAGTAAAGATTCAAACGAGGTAAAGTAAATTCTTGTTTTCACAGGGCCTATTTGCAAGACTCTAGATATGAAGCTTTGCCGCCTGATTATTCTTCTGTCTGCCGCGCTTATTGCCGCATTGGGGCTTTCCTCCTGTTTTGGGAAGAAAGAAGAAGCGCCTGTCGAGAAAGAAAAAGTCGTCAAAGTGCTTACTCCGAAGGCAGAAGACACCTCGCACAGAGATAAAAGTCTGGATGTTCTGGTGCGCTATCTGGCTGAGGCCGACGGTATTCACCGTGAGGCGTGGTGGGTTTTGACCGCAGCGCGCCCACCGATCAGTAAATCCCCCTTCGGGAAAGTTCAAAGAGCTTTGTTGGCCTCACAAAACATCAAGTTGACGAACAAATCAATGTTTCGCTGCGACCGCTACGTCGTAAAGCGTGATATTTTGGGTCTTTTGGGTTACCCGCAAAAGGGCGAGGTTTTTGAAAAATGCAGCGACAAAGCCGAGGCCAAGCGCATTGCCAGCTTTGATGTCCCGAAAGAGGGCGAAATGAATCTGGTTTTCTATCCCGAAAATTTGCAGGAGGTCCTGGGGCTGGGGGCCGGCATTCTGAACAGGCAGATTCACTGTTCCCTGAAGGGGAAGGAAAAGCTGGAAAGCTTGAATTGTAAAGACTGGGCGCAGGATCGCAGCAAAGAACAGATGATCCGCCTGGATGTTTACGACTACCAAAAGTCCGGTAAAAATCTGATCAAATTGCGCGGAAAAGTTTATGAGAATCTGACCGACATCCGCAAGATTGAAGCTGATGTTCCGATGGAAGGAAAGATCACCGTCACGGAAACAGAGCTGTACGCTCCGGAAGAGCCGCCTGTGGCTCCAGCGCCAGCACCGGGATCTTCTCCCGCTCCGGGGGCGCCAAAGGCGGGTGGGCCCGTGCCAATGCCGTCAGGCCCGGCGCCGGTTGGCAGTGAACCTCTGCATCCGGGAAATCCAGAACTTGGAATGCCCGCAGGACGTGATGTCGATCCAGACGTGTTATTGCAGCGTCAGCGCAGTCAGAATCCAGGAATGGACATGATTGAAGTGCCGGAAAACACCGATCCTTCGAATGAAGGCTTCCCGGAAGGATATGATCCCAACAATCCGCCGGTGCCGGAGCCGCAGGATGAATCACAGCAACAACAATTACCACCGCAAGAACAACCACAAGGAATTCCGAATGGCCGCTAAAATTGAACTTGGTAAAAAAGTCCCTAACTTTAAAATCCCATCCTCCAGCGGAGAAACGTTGAGTCTGTCTTCTTTGAAAGGCAAAAAGGTTGTGCTGTATTTTTATCCGAAAGACAGCACGCCGGGCTGTACGACCGAAGGCATTGAGTTTAATGACCTGCTGGCGCAGTTTAAAAAGCAAAATGCCGTGGTCTTTGGTGTTTCCCGCGACAGTTTGAAATCCCATGACAAGTTTATCTGCAAGTATGACTTTAAGTTTGAACTATTGTCTGATGAAGACGAAGAGCTTTGTCAGTTGTTTGATGTGATCAAAGAAAAGAACATGTACGGCAAGAAAGTAATGGGCATTGAGCGCAGCACTTTTGTTATCGACGAGGACCAGAAGCTTGTCGGGGAGTTTCGTAAAATCAAAGCACAAGGCCACGCGGCCGAGATGCTGAAGTTCATCAAAGATTTGTAAATCCATAAATGAAAAAGGGCTCCTGACGGAGCCCTTTTAGTTACTTCAGCTTGCGCGGCCATCTACACTCCGGCTTCGCCGGAGTAGCGGCGTTCCAGCTCTGCCCCTGGCGGGCTAGTGTTTCGTGCTGTCTGCGGCCTGCACCATCAGCTCCGCGATTTGCTGAGAAAACT
Source organism: Bdellovibrio sp. BIS2 (assembly GCF_055398295.1). Taxonomy (NCBI): domain Bacteria; kingdom Pseudomonadati; phylum Bdellovibrionota; class Bdellovibrionia; order Bdellovibrionales; family Pseudobdellovibrionaceae; genus Bdellovibrio; species Bdellovibrio sp. BIS2. The sequence continues at coordinate 1,775,992 of NZ_AP035879.1, forward strand.
TCACTGGGTCGGGAAGGTTGGAGCCTTCGGTCAACAAAGCCTGAGCATAAAGAATTTCTGCCCATTTGGTCTGTTGTTCCGGAGAAGCTTTCAGCATCTTTTCAAACACAGGGTGGTTCGGATTGATTTCCATGATGCGTTTGACCTGCTGGCCAGCGTATTCTTTCCCCATTTGCGCCATCAGTTTCTGCATGTGCGCAGAAGGGTCAGCGGACGATGCCACCAGGCACGCCGGGGTGTTGGTCAGGCGATCAGAAAGTACGACGTCTTTCACGTCGCTTTCCAAAGTCTTTTTCATGGATTCCAAAACCGGCTTCAAAGTGACTTCGGCCTGTTTCTTTTCCTGTTCTTTCTGCTGTTTTTCTTCAGCCGTGTCCAGGTCCAGACCTTCACGCATGATCGATTGCAACTTTTTGCCTTTGAATTCGCTCAAAGCATCCACAACCCATTCATCCACCGGGTCGACCAGCAACAGCACCTCAAAGCCTTTTTCTTTCAGCTTCTCAAGGTAAGGGCTGTTTGAAACCTGGGACAGGGAATCACCCGTGATGTAGTAAATGTCTTTCTGCGCTTCTTTCATGCGCGACACGTATTCATCCAAAGTCGTCATCTTGTCAGAGGACGTGGAATGGAACAGCAGCAGATCCTGCAGTTTTTCTTTGTTAGCCGCATCGGATGGCAGACCTTCTTTCAGGGTCGCACCAAATTCAGTCCAGAAGTCTTCGTAAGCAGAACGCTCTTTGCTTAAAAGGTCTTTCAAAGTGGAAAGAGCTTTGTTCGTCACGTTCTTGCGGATCTGCGTGACCTGACGGTCCTGCTGCAGCAATTCGCGGGATACGTTCAAAGACAGGTCACTGCTGTCCACCAGGCCTTTTACAAAGCGTAAGTAAGGCGGCAGCAGGTCTTTGCAGTCAGCCATGATGAACACGCGCTTGATGTAAAGGCTCAGGCCGTATTCCATGTCGCGCATGTTGTAGTTCCATGGTTTTTTGCCCGGGATGTACAACAATGCATTGAACTCCATCGTGCCTTCGGCGCGATAGTGAACCGTGCGCAGAGGCTCGTTCCAGTCGTGAGTCAGGTGCTGATAGAATTCTTTGTATTCCTCTTTGCTCACTTCAGAAGGGGATTTCAACCACAGAGCTTTTTGCGAATTCAGGGTTTCTTCCTCGGTTTCGCCCATCATCTTGATCGGGTGAGCGATAAAGTCAGAATATTTTTTCACCAGGGATTTTAGAATCCATTTGTCGGTGAAATCCTGAACTTCGTCTTCCTCTTTGAAGTTTTTCATGTGCAAAGTGATGGTTGTGCCTGTGCCTTCCGGGCGCGGTACGTTGTCCAAAGAATAAGTGCCATCACCCATGGACTCCCACACGGTGCCGTCATTGCTGCCGGCTTTTTGAGTGTGCAGGGTCACGCGGTCCGCGACCATAAAAGCAGAATAGAAGCCCACACCGAACTGACCGATCAGTTCCGGTTTGGTTTTCATTTCCGCATTCATCTGCATGAAGGCTTTTGCGCCCGAACGCGCGATAGTGCCGATGAACTCGACAACTTCTTCCTGAGTCATGCCGATACCGTTATCGATGATCTTCAGGGTTTTGCTTTCGGTGTTTGGTTCCAGACGGATCGCGGGCTGCCAGTTTTCCGGTAGCAGAGTCGGGTGAGTCAAAGAGTTGAATTTCAGTTTGTCGATCGCATCAGATGCGTTGGACAGAAGTTCGCGCAAGAAGATCTCTTTATGCGAATAAAGGGAGTGGATCACGATATCCAGAAGTTGTTTGATTTCTGCGTTAAAGTTTTGAACCTGCTTGGCCATGGTTTCTCCTTAATAATGCACTCAATTTGGGGCCGAGAAGCGGGTTTGGCAAGGTCAGGTGCGGGTATTTCTTATGGGAAATCTAAAAAAGTTCGATTGGTCCGGCCAGGAAGCTTTGTGTTATCGTCGTTTTTATGAGTTTTGACCAGTCTTTCAACCTCATTTCTGCTTTCGCCACCACGGTGACCACCCCGTAGGGGTCTATATTCTATTGGCCGCCCAACTTGCGGCCCCGACGCATTTTTCCTTATTTATTTTAAAATTTTAAAATCCGCAGAAGCGGAGAGAGATTTATTTATGTCTTCCTTTAAAAAAGGACAGGCCGGGGCCTGTCATGTCCAAAAAGATCATCGTGAGTTAAACCAGGAACTTTCCTATTTTCACAGTGACGAATCTATCGGAGCGGGGCTTCCTTTGTGGCTGCCCGCCGGGGTGGTGATTCGCGATGAACTTGAAAAGCTGGCGCGGGAAATGGAGTTTTTGGCCGGGTATCAGCGCGTGGTCAGCCCGCATCTGGCCAAAGAGGATCTGTATCATCAGTCGGGGCATCTGCCTTACTATGAAGACTCCATGTATCCGTCCATGGACCTTGAAAATGTGCGCTATCGCCTGAGGCCCATGTGCTGCCCGCACCACCACAAAATCTTTTCTGCGAAACTGCGCAGTTATCGTGATCTGCCGCTGCGACTGGCTGAATACGGTCAGGTGTATCGTTACGAAGGCTCGGGCGCACTGTCCGGTCTTATGCGCGTGCGCGGGCTTTGTCAGAATGATGCCCATCTTTACGTGCGAAAAAATCAGGTGAAAGAAGAAATTCACAAGGTTCTTGTCATGTATCAGCAGGCCTACCGGATTTTGGGCATCTCGAATTATCGTCTGCGCCTGTCGCGCGGAGTGCAGGCGGGCGAGGCCTCGGAAAAATATGTCGCCGATCCCCAATGGGATTGGGCCGAGGGGATTTTGCGAGAGGTTTTGCTTGAAAGCGGTCTGTCGTTTTTCGAGGCTCCGGGAGAAGCTGCGTTTTATGGGCCCAAGATTGATGTGCAGATTATGTCCGTGCATGGCAAAGAGGAAACTGCCTCGACTGTGCAAGTCGACTTTATCAGTGCCGAGCGCTTTGATTTGTCCTTCATAAATGAAGAAGGCCACAAAGAGCGCCCGGTGATTTTACACCGGGCGCCGCTGGGTTCTCACGAGCGCATGGCGGCCTTGCTGATTGAGCAGTATCAGGGAGCCTTTCCGTTGTGGCTGTCACCGGAGCAAGTTCGCATTGTGCCCCTGGCAGATCGTCATCAGGAGGCGGCTGAAAGTCTTCGCTTGCTGTTACATAATTCTTTTGTGCGGGTCAGTGTCGACAATCGCGCCGAAGCCCTGTCACGCAAAGTGGCCGAATGCTGGCAGGCGAAGGTGCATTCCGTCGTGGTGATCGGCGATAAGGAACTGCAGTCAGGTCACTTCAGTCTGCAGCGACGGGGGCAGTCGTCGCAAAGTGTGTCGTCTGAAGAATTGCTGTCCCTGTTGCAGAGTGAAATTCGCGACAGGAAGTAGTGTCAATGCTCAAAAACGGGACCGGATTCTTTCGCATTGGGACGGGGGAAGTCATAATGATGTTTTGGGTCTTGGTCCCGGGATTGGGAGGCGGCGATGAAGTATATCAACAGATTGGGTCCGACGGGGAAAGTGATTCTGGGGGTTGTGTTAGTGCTGATTGTGGTGCGGATATTTCTGCCCACGGGAATGAAGTATGCCATCAACTGGTATCTGGGAAATAAAATGGAAAACTATGAAGGCCGCATCGAGGATTTTGATCTGGCCTTATACCGCGGAGCTTATCAGATCGAAGGTCTGAAGATCTGGAAAAAAGGCGCCAGTCCTGACCAGGCATTGATTGCCGCGGATCAGTTGGATTTGTCTATTGCCTGGCGGGGGATTCTTAAAAAAGAGTTTCTGGGGGATTTGTCCGTTCACGGTGCAAGGATCAGCCTGAGTGACAGTAAAGACGAAAAGAAAGAGGATCTTGGTCAGGGGCAGGACTGGCGAACGGTCTTTAAGAAACTGATTCCCATCACGCTGGAGTCCGTGAAAATTGCCGACAGCTCTTTTCGTTTTCTGAACCGGGATTTTAAAGTCCCCGTGGATGTGAAAGTGGACCGCATCGAAGGGCGTATCGACAACATCCGCAATACCGAAGACAATAAAGACCCTTTGCCGACACGGGCTGCGGTGGTCGCGCGCATGCAGGGACATGCGGATTTGAAAGGCAAGGCCCGTCTGAATCTGCTTTCCAAAGTTCCCAGCTTTGATACCGATGCCCAGTTGCAGAATCTGAAGCTGCAAACCTTGAACGAGTTTTTTATGGCCTATGGACCTTTCACCTTCACCAAGGGGCAATTCAGTTTGTATGTTGAAAGTGTCAGTCGTGATGGACGGATCAAGGGTTATGCAAAGCCTTTTATCAAAGACCTGGATGTCATTGATGACAAAGAGTCCTTTAAAAGCATGGGACGTGCTTTTAACGAAGTGGGGCTGGCCCTGGTGAATCTGATTTTACGGGATGGGGACAGTAAGACACTGGGCGCCCGGATCGAATTTGAGGGCGCTTCCAAAGCGCCCAGCATCGATAAATGGGGCGCCTTTTGGTCGTCCGTTCAAAACGGTTTCTTCGAAGCGATCAAACAAAGCCTTGAGCACTCCATTTCCCCCAAAGACCTAAAGAAGCAGAAGTCGCCGTAGCGGCTAATTTCGGCAGCCGCCGAAATTAAAGCCAGCGTAAGCTACTCCGGCTTCTCCGGAGGGCAAGTCAGTAATGGAAGCTCATGCGGTCGGCGATCGCTTTCGGCAGGGGCGGAACCTGAGAACGTGGAATGAAGAACGTGGTCAGGTTGAAGAAGTCTCCAAAGATTTTGTGCTTCGCGGTCGCATCGGCCAGATACTTGTGACCGCTGGATCCGCCGGTGCCGATTTTCTGGCCCAGCATGCGCATCGCCATCAAAGCGTGGCGGTAACGCCAGGTTGTCATCGTTTCATCGATATCCAAAAGTGCACGGATGATACGGAACGGAGTCTGTAAAATCGGCTGGTCCCGGTGCAACTGGATCAGCAGGGCTGCGTGCATGGCCTTATAGCTCAGACGGAACTGACCTTCGGCGCGAAGTTTGTTGAACGCCTGTTCGTCAAACAAGGCATCAAAGCTTTTCAGAGTTTGTTCAAGACCGGCAACCGTGCGGGTTTTTTCCTCGTCTGGCAAACGAGGATTGTTTTTCACAGTGTTGATGTCGTCCTGGAACATTTTGTTCACGGCTTCTTTGTAGGAATCCCAGAAGTTGAAGTTTTCACCCTGCAGGAACGGTGTGCGCTCCAGCCATTTTTCAACGGAATCATGCAAGGAAGGCTGATTCATGATGTTCATCATTTCGCCCTGTTGGGATTCGCTCAAGGATTTATAAAACGGGGACTGGTTGTAAGCCAGACGATCTCCGATGCGAAGACCCAGTTTGGTTTCAATCAAACGCCATTGGAAGCTTTGGAAACCGGAGGCCGGGTAAAGCATGTCGCGGAAATCCAGGAAGTCCAGAGGGGTCATGGTCTCAAGCACATCCACCTGACCAATGATCAGTTTCAGGATGCTGACGATGCGCTCTAGGCGCGCGCTGGCAATGCCCATTTCGGATTCCGCCACAGTGGGCTTTTGGAACGTGGCAAGAACGGAGTCCAATTCAAAAAGAATCTGTTTGAACCAAAGTTCATAAGTCTGGTGCACGATAATGAATAGCAGTTCGTCGTGAGCGGGTTTTCCGTACTCGGTGCTTTTCGGGTGCTGGGCATTCAAAAGTGGGTTCAGGCCCAGATAGTCGTGATAGTGAACCGGAGGGTATTTCATAGACGTTGCTCCTTTAAAAGTGCGACGAAACCATCGATATCCGATTTTTGCGTGTCCCAGGAGGTCATCCAGCGACATTCAAAGGTGTTTTCGTCCCAGACATAGAAAAAATAATGTTCCCGCAGTGGTTTCACCCAGTGGCTGGGAATGGTCGCAAAGACGGCATTGCTTTGTGGAACTTCACGCACGGTCACACCCGCAAGGCCCTTGCACTGGTCATAAAGGTACAGCGCCATGTGGTGGGAATGCTCAGCGATCTGCTGCCACAGACCATCCTTGAAGTAGGCTTCGAACTGGCAGGCGATAAAGCGGGTCTTGGAAGGAAGCTGGGCGCTTTGTTTGCGGATGTATTTAAAGTCCTGAGCCAGGTCCTTGTTCAGGATCACAACCGCTTCACCCATCATCAGACCATTTTTGGTGCCGCCGAAAGAAACCACGTCCACGCCCAGGTCGGTGGTGATTTCTTTGAAGGTCTTTTTCAGGTACAGGGCCGCGTTGCTAAGTCTGGCACCGTCGATATGCACCAGCAGTTTTTTCGACTTCGCCCAGGCGATCAGGCTTTTCATTTCATCCACAGAATAAGCAGTTCCCAGTTCTGTGGGTTGAGTCAGGCTGAGCACCTGCGTCTGGGAGTAATGCTGATCACCACGGCGGATGAAGGCTTTTTCAAGTTCATCAACCGAAAGCTTTCCGTTGTGGGAAGGCAGGGGCAGCAGTTTGCAGCCACTCAAAAACTCAGGTGAACCGCATTCATCCACATTGATGTGAGCGACGTCCGAACAGAAGACCGACTGCCAGGGTCGAGCCATAGCTCGTAAAGCGGTGACGTTCGCGGCGGTGCCATTGAAAACAAAGAAGACCTGAGCTTCTTTGCCGAACTGATTTTTGAATTCAGTCACCGCGCGCTCGGTCCATTCGTCGGTCCCATAGGCCGGAGCGTGCTCGGTGTTGGCATCAAGGATTGATTGCAGAATCCGTGGATGGACACCGGCATGATTGTCGCTGCCAAACCCGCGTTTCATGTCTTAGCCTTTTTTAAGAGTGGCGAAGATAAAGTTATGACAGATCAAGGCCGCCAGTTTGCTGGTGCGGTTGTCCTGATCCAGAGGCGGTGACACCTCGTAGATACCAATCCCGCGCACGTCAAACTTTTCAATCATCCACAGGAAGCTTGCCAGGAATTCTTTCGTGAAAAGGCCGGTTGTCCAGGACTGACTGCAGCCCGGCGCTTCGCTGGAGATGAAGGCATCAATGTCGATGCTCAGGAAAATCTTTTTCTTTTCTTTGCCTTTAAGATAGCCGGCAAGGACGGACTGAAGACCGTGCTCGTTGACGTCATCCAAAGTGAAAACATCGGCGCCGTGATTTTTGGCCCATTGAATGTGGGCTTGGCTGTTGCATTGGTTTTGAATGCCGACTTCAGCAAAATCCACCTGACCTTTGAACTCGGACAAAACACGGTGGAAAGGAGTGCCGGAATTAAAACCCTTGTCGGTCGGGCGCACGTCCATATGTGCATCGAAGTTGATCAGAACAGCATCGTTTTTAAAGACATCCAGAAAGCCCGCACCGTCGCAGTAGCCATAGTCGTGGCCCCCACCCAGGGAAATCCAGTGCTGACCACTGGAGGCCAGCATGCGTGTCGCCTCGCGGGCTTTTTCATGGCGTTCAGCCAGGGGTTTTTCTTTATCGACCAGATCTCCGATGTCCAGAATTCGTGGCAGACGGGTGCTTTGCAGGTGCGGAGTCATTTTGTACAGGTAGGTGCGAATCTCGCGCGGAGCGACTTGAGCCCCGACACGACCGCCGTTCAGGCCAATGCCTTCGTCGTCCGGAAAACCCAGAATAGCAAAGTCGAAAGTGTGATCAGAAAGAGTGTTCAGGTCACCTTTATGAAGGAGCTGGACGCATTCTCCAAGACGCGGATCCTCTTTGTCGTTTTTGGTGAAAAGAAGATGTTTGTCGATGGAATGAAACCAGCTCATTATTTCAGGTTGCCCCACTTATTAAGGTAAAGAGTGCGAGTCACGTTGCCCGTGTCAGAATCATAGATCTTCATGGTCGCGCGGGATTTGTTAAAACGAATCGTCGCGAACGTGGTGCTGGTGGAATCAGACAGGAAAAGCACCCAGTCTTTGCCATCAGAAGGAGTCATGCTGTAACGGTAAACGATCGGATCCACTTCACTGTAAGACTGTCCATTTTGGAAGTCATTCAAAGTGATCGGGTAAAAACTTAAAGAATTGAAATCACGAACGGTGATCAAGCCGTCAGCGCTGTGCCAGTAACCCAGCATTTTTCTCAAACCCACATAATCAACACTTTCAATAACCGCTGTGCAGGTGCTGGAATCCAGCGCGCCCGAAGCCGTCAAAGTGTCACCCGTGGAAAGTTTGCGCACGCTGATTTCAGCGTCCGTGGATTTGGTGTCGATCAAGTATCTTACGCAAGAGGAATCAGCTCTCAGATAAACGCCAGAAGCATCACGTTCTACTGTGCCGGAAATCGGACGAGCAGAATGCGCGGCGAAGCCTGAAATCAGAATGAGGACGAAAAGCAGAATTCTCATGCCCCACCTTTTTCCATGAGGTGAAATTCCGGTCAATAGTATTCCGACTCCATTTTTTGACTGCGCGAGTCAATTGCCAAAGAAATCAGCAATTTATGGGTATCTCCAGAGTAATGCTCGGGATTTGTGGGGGCGAAGCTTGCTCCCTCCAAACACCACCCGTAGGATGGAATGAAATGTCCGACACTACCAGAACCCCTCAGCTTGTTTTTCCATGGAACGGAGTCCTTCCCGATGCGGACGCGATCGCCCTGCGTGATATCGATATTGTGGGGGTGGGGGCTTTCCGAAGGCATCAGCTTGAGATTCTGTCGAAGAACAAGAATCTGATTGTGCAAACCCACGGCATGCAGATTCCCGAACAAGTCAGTTCCATCTATCAGGCAGAGCTTTTGCGCACGCTGGAATGGCTTCGCCCCTTTCGCGTTGAAGAAGGCGAGCGTTTGAATCTGCGCGCAGAACAAGAGCGCCTGTTTGAAAGTCTTTTCCCGCGCACACGAAAGCATTTGGGTGTGGCGGCGAATCGACTGCGTGATGAGTATCTGGAAAACATGGAGTGGAGCAGTTGGCTTTTACAGGATCACTGGCGCTACTTTGTCGGGTACTTGCGACAGAAGTTTCCGGGGCAGGCCGATATTCTGGAGCTGGCTCACTGGGAATGGGTGCAGGCATGGATTGAGGTTCAGCCATTTGACGGCGACAGTTCGGAAGAACCCGGTGTGCTGGCACTGAATCCCAGTCTGCAGGTGGTGATATTATCCCGAGACAATCTCGTCTTGAATCGGGACAAAGGTATGTACGCTTTTGTTTATAGTGGTGCAAAGAATACTGTGGTGGAAAGACCACTGGACGTGGTGGATTCGCTATTCATCGACTTGTTACAGGAAGATAGGAAGTATTCAAAAAAACAACTGCTGGAAATGGCCGCGATCAGCTTAAAAGCCACACCCCAACCATCATCCGAGACACTTGAAAAAAAGTTTTTATCACTGGTCGGTGACGATATAATCAAGGAAGTTGATTAATGGCGATATAATCAAAGGCGTTCCTGCATAAACCGAAAACAAGGAGTGTTGAATGAACAAGATGATTCTGGCTTTGGCCGTATTCATGACAGGCAGTGTGCTTTCTTGGCAGTCGCAGGCGGCGACATCCAATGGGGTGTTGGTGAATGCAAATATCTTCATGTACAACAATAACACTGAGGCTTCCCCGGGTGGTGAAAGTAAATCGAATAACAGCATATATGATATCAAGCTGGGATATGTCGGCGGCAATGGTTTGTATCTGGGGGGTATTTACACTCTTCGCAAGACAGAAACAGATTCAGGATCTGTGGACGGAAATGCGCTCGGGGCCTCCATCGGGTATGTGGGAGCCAGCGGCTTTTATGTGAAGGGTCACTATCTTCTGTCAGCTGAATACGACGAGCTGAAAGAGGGCACGGGAATTCAGGCTGACTTTGGGTACATGACCAATGTGACCAGTTCCTTCTTTGTCGGCGTGGAGCTGACTTACAGAAGCATTGACTATAAAAAGAGCGACACGAATCCGGCCCTGGACAGCTATAAGGTCACAGAGACCTTCCCGATGCTGACAGTTGGATTTATCTTCTAATGGAAATAAAAATGAAACTTGAAAGGGCTTCCGTTAAGGGGCCCTTTTTTTATTTCTTCAGGTCCTCTACTTTGAAGCTTTGTGATGCTGATGCAGGAAATCCTCTTTCACCAGATCATAGAACGATTTCTTATGGAAGATTCGCGATGTTCCCACCGCAATGGCTGAACTTAGCATCATGGGAAACAGCGCTGAATGCCGGTCCGTCATTTCAAAGATCAGAATGAAGGCGGTAAAAGGTGTCTGCATAAATCCAGACAGGAATGAAATCATGGACGTCATGATCAACAGATGGTGGTTGTGCGGCCATACGATCTGGGCCATAAACGATCCCATCACAGCACCGATTGTCAAAGACGGGGCAAAAAGTCCTCCGGCGGCTCCGGCAATGGCCATCAGCAAGGGGCCTCCGATGCGCACTAAAATATCCTGAGCCGTCGCTGCGCCATCGCGGAACAGAAGATCCAAAATCAGCATTTTGCCACCACCCACACCGTGACTGCTGATAAAGGTGATGCCCAGCCAGAACAAAAAACCACAGCCCAGATTAAGCAGACTTAAGCGCGTGAAGGACTGAATGCTTTTTCTTTTCTGGTGCACTGAAAATAAAACTGAACCAAAAGTGGCCCCCAGAATCCCGGTGATGGCAGAGGTGACCACGACCCACATGTAAGTTTCCCAACTGATGGATTCCAGGCTGGGAAAGCCAATGTAAAGATAGCTGCCCTGGACGGTCTGAACCAACAGGCCCGTCGCAATGACCGACCAGATCACATAGGTTTTGAAATTGTTGAAGTAGTCCTTGGATAGCTCCTCCAACGCATAGGCGATTCCACCCAGGGGAGTATTGAATGCCGCGGCCAAGCCCGAAGCGCCTCCGGCCAGAATGAAAGGGCGCATGGAAAGCTGTTGAATCCATTTGGTGGATTTTTCCCCGATTCGATAGAACAAACCTGATGCGATCTGCAGCGTGGGTCCTTCCTGGCCGACGGCGCCGCCACCGAGGACACACGCGATAGAGGAAATGATTTTCATGGTGATGGTGCGAATGCCAATCAAAGAACGGATCAGAGCTTTGTCAGAGGCGGGATCCAGCTCGTTGGCAATGAGCATCTGAGGGATGCCACTGCCTCCGGCCTGCTTGGCGAAACGATAGGGCAGATACCAGCTTAAATAAATCATCGACAGGGTGACGAGCAAAGACAGGGCCCAGTGAAAGTTTTCGACCACGTGAAGAGCGACCTCTTCACCAAAGAAAAACGCCTGCGAGTACAGCAGGGATGTTCCGGCAGCCACCAGACTTGCCAGCAGATAAGGGACCACACGCAAAGTGTCCTGATATTCCAGCTTGTGCAGAATGTGGCGCCAGTTTTGGCGTAAGTCTGTAAGGGTCATACATAACCCTTACTCCCATTGGATGGTGATGGAAACCCTTTTTTGAATAAAAATCTAGAGACCCTTCAGAATATCATTCAGAAGCTGAATGTGCTGAAGAGGGTGTTTGCCAACGTGATCAATCATCAGTTTTTTCGCGGCCTCTGCTTTCGGGACACCTTCAAACGTGATCAGGCGATCCATGGCATTGGCTGATGAAACCAGAACTGCCAGCGGATCCATGTCTTTTTCACGCAGTCCCTTGGGGCCGGTGCCATTGATGGTTTCCTCATGCTGGCCGATAATATTGATAACAGTCTGATCGAAGTGTTTTTTGTCCTGAACTTTCTGAGCGCCTTCGGTCGGGTGTTTTTTCCACAGGGCCAGGTCTTCCGGGCTCATCCCTGACAGGGGTTGATTCAGGTTCAAAGTGGTGTTGTGGTGGCCATAATCATGCAACAAAGCCCCCAGGGTCAGAAGCTGCGTTTTTTTGGGGTCATTGATTCCCAGCTTCTGTGCCAGGGCGATCGACAGAGTCGCCACGGTGACACCATGATGAGAAACCGTCTTGTCGGTGTTTTCAATCTTCATCACCGCAGACATCGCCTGGGCGTTGCTCATGATGAAGTTCACATATTTGCCTGCGGCATCTTTGCAGTAGTTGTAGCTTTCGACGTTCTCGGGATTTTCGAAAACCTCTTCGGCGTTGTTTTGCTGGGAGCCTTGAATGATGTCGGCGCGGGTTTGAATATCCTTCCCGGTCGTGTCGTCATAGGCGGTTTCGATATTCTTTTGCAGGTAGCTGCGATAGCTGGTTTCTTCGTCGGTGAGGATGTACATTTTGCGAAGTTTTTTGTCCTTAAGGCGTTTCAGACGTTCGCCTTCAAAGCTGTCGCCGCGACGAAGGTAGAGTATCATCTTGTCGTTGATTTTAACGTAAGCGTTGAAGTCGATCTTCTGATCGCCGCGCAGGGTGCTTACACGTATAGAAACATAATCCATTGCCTCTGTATCCTTCGATTGGTATCTTTGAGTGGATGTCGATTGATAAAGAAATTGTAGAAGATTTTGTGAACGAGTCAAAGTCCTTGATTGAAGAGTTGTTGGACCTTCTCGAAGGTATTGAAGGTGACTTTTCTCAGGTTCGTAAACTTGCGGATTATGGCAATAACGTCGATCGAATTATGGGCGGCGCCAAGAGTCTGGCCCTGATGGCGCCTCCTGAGCACGCGTTGCACATGATTTCCGACTATGCGGCCCTGTGTAAAGCTGTTGGATACAAGGCTTCTCAGATCACTGGCAATGAACAGTTCTTCCATGTGTGTGTGGGGCTTTTGCTGGATGCCACAGAGACTTTGGAAACCCTGCTTGAAAATATCCATAAAGATTCCAACTTCCTGCGGGAAACCATCCCACAGGCCTTTATCGACCGGCTTCGCTGGGTGTCCAATCAGTTCAATGAGTCCTACAGTGCCAGCGTGGATACGGGCATGGCTCCGTCTAAAATGAATCAGTTTGAAATTGATGACCTGCTGAAGAAACTGGGACTTTAGTTTTCCAGCTTTGCCAGGCTCCACAAAGCCAGCTCACCTAATTTTTCGTGTTCCGTCAGCGCTTGGATTTCCGGGCGCAGTTCTTTCAAACCCCGGTTGACCGCGACAATCATGGCATTGCGTTTTAAACCAAACGAGCCCGCCCGGGCCAGTGGGGTTCCCAGGAAATCACGGCTGATTTTTTTGCCGGAAGCTGACAGGATATAGCGCAGATCCTCTATCAGCAGGGATTCTTGCGCATCGTTCAGGGAAAGACTTTTTTCGATGGAAAGCTGGCCTTTAAAGACTTTTTGATTCCAGGGGCACACGGTCTGACAAAGATCACAGCCGAAGAACCAATCGCCGATTTGCGGGCGCAGTTCCTCGTCGGGGATCTGGCGCGACTCGATGGTCAGATACGAGATGCATTTGCGTGCATCCATCTTGCGCGGCTCAATCAATGCGCCGGTGGGGCAGATGTCCAGACAGCGCGTGCAGGTGCCGCAGAAATCCGGCAAAGGTGCAAATTCGGTTTGGATTTTCAAGGAAGTGTAGATTTCCCCGATAAAGAACAAACTGCCTTTTTTGGGGTGAATCAAACAGGTGTTTTTCCCGACCCAGCCAAGGCCGGCTTGTTTGGCAAGATCCCGCTCCAGCACCGGGCTGCTGTCGGTGAAGGCCAAAAACTCCTCTTCTGGAAAAAGCTTTTGCAAATCTGTGCACAAAGACTTCATGCGATCCTTGAACCAGAAGTGATAGTCCATGCCTTGCGCATAAAGACTGACGCGGGCCTGTTTCAGCGGAAATTCAGATTTTTTCTCGGGATGGGGGAAATAGGGCATGGCAAACACCAGTGCGCTTTGGGCGCGGGGCCACTTGCTTTGCGGGTTTTCCTTGATCTGGGCATGTTCTGCCAGATAGGTCATGTCTCCATGCAGTCCCTGGTCAATCCATTCCCGGTAGAAATCAAAGCTTAAGGGTTTGCTCAATGGCGCAAAACCGAAGTGGGAAAACCCCAGATCGGTCAAAGTTCCATCGATAAGAGATTTCATCTCCTGTGGCGTCACGCGAACAAACTCTTTCTTTCAGGCCTGTCTTTTTCTACAATCTTGGATGTGAATCAGGTGCAAAGTCTTCTTCAATCCCATCCTCATTGGCCGGCAGTGGAGTCAATCTACCACAAGCTGCAGGCCCATGGCTATAAGGCCTTTTTGGCCGGCGGCTGTGTGCGCGACGCCCTGTTGGGCATTGTTGCCAATGATTTGGATCTGGCGACCGATGCAACCCCGGAAAAAGTCGAATCCCTGTTTAGTAAAACCGTCAATGTGGGCAAAAGCTTCGGGGTTATGCGTGTGATTGTCGAGGGCGCGGATATAGAGGTTGCGACCTTCCGGAACGATGGGACCTACAGCGACGGACGCCGCCCGGAAAACGTGGTTTTCTCAAGTCCCCAGGAGGATGCCCAGCGCCGGGACTTCACCGTGAATGCACTTTTTTATGATCTGGCGACAGCGCAGGTGCTTGATTATGTCGAGGGCCAGAAGGATCTGAAGGCCGGCATCCTGCGCACGGTGGGCGAGGCCGAGCGGCGTTTTGAGGAAGATCAACTGCGCCTGCTGCGAGCGGCCCGTTTTTCCGCCCAACTGAATTTTGAGCTGGAGCCGGTCAGTTTTGCCGCCGTTAAAAAAATGGCCGCCAAAGTCAAATCCGTCAGTGGTGAGCGCATCCGCGATGAAATGACCAAGCTTCTAAAAACAGAGCACGCCGGGCGCGGACTGCAAGTCATGAAAGACTCGGGCCTGATGGGTGTGCTGTTTCCATTTCGTCTGCGCAAAAATGACTGGGTGAAAAACCCCCTGGCCACCGAATCCTGGCAGCGTCTGGCGCTGTTTGTGCGAAGTGCTCAAGGTTCAGAGCTTGTTGCGGCTTTGGATATGCTGAAGCTTTCCACCCGCGATCGCCGGGCCATCGAGGATGCCTGGAAAGTCTGGCACGATCCTCAAGCAGTGCTGAAGAACTCTTTGGGAAAGCAACTGCAAATGTTGGCTAAAGAGGGCGTTGTTTTCGCCTTAAGAATTTCACTGTCCGAGGCGGTTGAAAAGACCGCGATTGAAACTCTGCTGGCAGAATGGAAAAGCTGGCAGGAAGTGTTGCCGCGACCGTTTTTAAACGGCGAGGACGTGAAAGGGCGCCTGAGCGGGCCGGCCATCGGAGTCTGTCTGGAAAGGGCCTTTGAGCAGCAACTGGAGCGCCGGCTGCAAAGCCGCGACGAAGCGTTGCTGTGGTTGAAAAAATATCTGGAAAGAGAGTCAACTTAGATGGAATCCGCATTTGTTCCCAGCACCTGGAGACGTTTTTTTGCCTATGGCATTGATCAGATCATCAGTCTGCCGTTTTATCTGCCTTTTGCCGGGGTGTTTTTAAAACTGATTTTCACCGAAGACGACGTCATCGTGACATTATTGCAGTTGTTTTTGCTGTTTTTGATTCCCGCAGTGTATGAATTTGTGTTTCTGGTGCTGATGCAGGCCACGCCGGGCAAGTGGTTTATGGGCTTAAAAGTGGTGCCCGCCAATAATTTCACCGAAAAGCTGCATTGGTCCCAGTGTCTGCTGCGCCCATTGACGGGGCGTTTGAGCTTCTTTTTTTCCTGGGGGATTTATGCCCTGGCATTTTTCCGTTACGATCGCACGCATCTTTGTGACTGGGCGGCGGAAACCCGCGTGGTGCAGGATAAGCCCCGCGCCACTCAGGCTCGCTTGCGCTGGGTGACCGGATTGTTGTTTGTGTGCCTTTATTCCTATGAAGGACTGGTTTCGGCCAAAATGATTCTGAAGTCCATTGACTGGTCCGAGCGTCAGGCGAATTTGCGCGAGGTGTTTGATCTTCAGGACTATATGGATGTGACGTTCGAGGAAGACTAGGCGGGGCGCGTTCAGGCTGCCGGCTTCCATTTTTTGAAAATATTCGTGGTCATCAGCAGATCGATGTTGCCGGATCCCGACAGGGCTTCATCGCGCAGGTCCTGAATGGCCTGTGTGGCCGTGCGGGCTTGTTTTCCGCCTTCGGTCAGGGCGGTCATTTCGTGGAAACGATAGGCAAAGCCCAGCAGTTTTCCAAAATCGGAAATATCCCCACTCAAAAGTTTTTTAGGGAAGCCTGTGCCGGTGCCGTTTTCGCGGTGCTGACCGATGGCTTCGGCGATTTCCTGCGGCAGCGGCACTTTTTTGGCCTTCACCATCACCACCGAGCGCTCCGGGTAAAGATGATACTGGGAAATCTCTTCCGGGGAATAGTCTTTCACGGGTTTGGTGCCGACGCTGACGGGCATCTGAGACAGGCCGATATTGTGCAAAAGCCCGGCGATGGCGGCGGCTTCACGCTTTTCCATGCTCCAGCCCAGAAGCTGGGCGAAGTAAGCGGCATAGGCGGACAGACAGATGCAGTCGTGATACATGGTGCGCACATTGCCTGAAAAACGGAAGACCTCATCAAAGATCTCCTGCGGGGGAAGATCTTTGGTCAGTTCAAAGTCGGCAACGATGGATTTGCATTTGTCGAGGATCACTTTTCCTTCGGAATAGTCCGTGGAGGCACCATTCAGGAACTGGGCCATGATTTCATAGATGACTTTTTTGGAACGGTGGAATTTTTCCGTCATTGAGATGGGCATCGGCATGTTGCGCATGCTCATCACCGTGCGGGCGTATTCAAAGAACGGTTTCATCTGGGTCTTTTTGATGTACATCTGCTGTTTTAGGGCATTGAACTTGTCCAGATGTTTTTGATCGACCACGTCGCCGGCCTTTCTCATCATCACAGAGCGATGATTCGCAGGCAGGTGTACATAGACATCAAAGTTGATATTGGTGTCAGCATCCATATCACGCAGATCCACGGGCATTAAAGCCGTGATCGGAATCTGATCGCCTTCCATTTCGATAGGGGCCAGTTGCAGAACCATGTCGGAAATGAATTCGCGGTCGAAGTTGATGTGCATGATCTCGTCAGCGCCGTTTTTCTTGACGATGTTGAAATCCAAAGGGGCGGCGGAAGAGTGCAGCACGATGACCGGGCAGTCGGGATAATTCATTTTGGTGGACTGCACCCATTCATTGGTCAGATTGGTGCCGTCTTGTCCGTCGACGAGAGCTAAGATAGGTTTGAAATTTTCGGAAGTGCCGTGATCGAGGGCTTCGTCGATGGATTTGAAATGCTTGAGCTGGTACGGATAGTAACCCTTCAGGACAGAGGTGATGGCTTCCCAGAAGGAGTCACGGGGACTCCCGATGAGAACATCAACCGTCTTTCCTGAAGCGGAACTCATTGCTGCACCGAAATCTCCACATAGAAAGTGGAGCCGTTCGTCAGGTTGAAGGGAATGACGAGCGTGGCACCTTTGTCAGCGTGGGTGATCTTGAAATCACCGGAAATCACGGTTGGAATTGCCATCTCGAAGTTGTATCCCAGTTGATTCAAAGTTGTCTTGGCAGAACCGTAAATCATGTTGGTCATTTCACCAACGGCGTCGGACACCTCACCATTGATGGTGGTATGTTTTTCGCCCAGCATGTTCTCAAGAATGTGGAAGATACTGTCTTTGCCGTAAGAGATCAGCAAAGTGCCTTTCAGAGGCGGCGCCACCATGCCGACCATGCCGGCGATTTCCCCTTTAAGCACGAATTGCGGCTCAATGAAGGGTTTTCCAGGTGTGGCATCGGTTTGAGCGATGGTTTTCAGGGTCTTGATAACGCCTTCCACGAAAGCATTGATCAGACGCTTGTCAAACAGGGGATTAATAGCTTCTTTTGGTGCTGCAGACATTTATTTCTCCAGACCCAAGGCTTAGGAAGCTTTTGCTTGTGTGGAAGGGTTGTGCTTAGCCCAAACACGTTCCATCTTGCCTTTCAAAGTGGCAGAGTTGAACGGTTTAACCACATAGTCAGAAACACCGGCTTTGGCTGCTTCCAGGATGTGCTTTTGCTCGGACTCTGCAGTCACCAGCATAAAGGGCACAGACTTAGTGCGAGGGTCGGCCTTGCAGGCCTTCAAAAGGTCGATACCCTGCATTCCGGGCATATTCCAGTCCGAAATGACAAAGCCGTAAGGCTGGCCTGCATCATGGGCGGCCTGGATCATAGGCAGGGCGGTTTTACCGTCATCAGCTTCCTCTACGTTGGTGTAGCCAAGCTCATTTAGCACTTTTTTAATGATTTTTCGCATAGTTGCGAAGTCATCAACGACCAAAAACTTTGTATTTGTGGGAAACATAATATCTCCTGAATGTTGGAAACTGTGTAAAATCCTCATGCTTATCGGTCTAGTTTTTTAAAACTAGAGTCCAAAGCTATTGCGAATTTCAGTTTTTGTTGTCAGACTTTATTACAGGTGGTCGAGGCTACTTTTGGACATGAGTCCTGGGTGGCGTTGAAGGTTTAGACGGATTTAAAAACAAAAACAATTAGCGGGAGGGAGCAAGGATGCTCAGAGATGTCCTGATTCAAAAAGGTCTTTCAAATAGAGAGGCAGAAGTTGCTGAACTTGTGTCTAAAGGCTTGTCCAACAAGGAAGTTGCGAACCAGCTTTTTGTAACTGAGAAAACAGTTAAATTTCACCTCACAAACATCTACAAAAAAATGAATGTGAAGTCTCGTGCACAGTTGATCGTATGGTGCTTGCCTCACCTGGGCTTCGTTGAAACGGAAGTTCGCGCTGAGAACAACAACCAGGCGGCTGCTGCGACTGCATTCAACAACAATGCAACTCAAACGATCCCGGCTGGATCTGCGACTGTTGCAGGCACTACAACTCTACCAGGTAGCGGTTTGAACCGTGGCGGTAACTCCGA
This sequence comes from Bdellovibrio sp. BIS2, assembly GCF_055398295.1. Classification (NCBI taxonomy): domain Bacteria; kingdom Pseudomonadati; phylum Bdellovibrionota; class Bdellovibrionia; order Bdellovibrionales; family Pseudobdellovibrionaceae; genus Bdellovibrio; species Bdellovibrio sp. BIS2. The sequence goes on from NZ_AP035879.1 coordinate 1,794,631, forward strand.
TATTGGTATGGGCGGCATCTAATCTTTATTGATTAGATTGATTCTAAGGCGCAGGATGTGGAGACACAGACCTGCGCTTTGTTTTTTTAGAAAGGGGCTGCACCTTGGCTGCTTCAAAACCCGTATCAGCATCTCAAGTGGTAATGACTCAACTGGTTCTTCCTTCCCATACCAACTCTTTGGGAAGTGTCTTCGGCGGAACGATCATGTCCTGGATCGATATCTGCGCCGCGATCTGCTCTCAACGACATTGTAACAAGGAAACTGTCACAGCCAGCATTGACCGTCTGGATTTTGTGGCGCCCGTCTATAAAGGCTGGGTGGTGAATCTGAAGGCGAGTGTGAACTACACTTCACGTACTTCGATGGAAGTCGGCGTTCGTGTCGATGCCGAAAACCCGAAAACGGGTGAAACTTTCCATACGGCTTCGGCGTATCTGACTTTCGTGGCTTTGGGTTCTATGGGAAAACCAACCGAAGTTCCAGGGTTGGTGTTGGAATCTGAGGACGACAAACGCCGCTTTGAGCAGGCGAAAAAACGCCGCGAGATTCGTTTGCAGAATAAAACTAGGTAATTCATGTAGAAAAACATCCTTATGTGCATCGTCATGAACACGAGGATGTCTATCTAAAAAAGGCTATGAAATAGACAGGCCCTGGGGTAGAAAATACTGTGGGGTCAGAATATCCGGTTAATCCATTTGGCGAATACGCAAATACCAGTCTCATGGTTCGGGCCACGTTGGCTTTTGACTGGTCCCGGACAGAGCTTGGTCCCATCGAAAAATGGGATTCCGGTCTTATCAATTCTCTTCGCATTGTATTTAGTTGCCCGGTCGGGATGTACTGCACTTGGGGCCCTGAACGACGGGTCTTTTATAATGACGCTTATATTCCAATTTTAAAACATCGACATCCACGGGCTTTGGGTTCGCCTTTGCGTGAAGTGTGGCCTGAAGTTTGGGATCAGGTGGATGCCATTGCAAGCACCGTTGAATCCGGTGGCGTGGTGCTGGCGTCTGACGTGCAATTTGACATCGTGGTCGATGGCAAGCCTCAGGGGAACTATTATACCTACGGCAATTCCCCGTTATTTAATTCCGAGGGAAAAATTTCGGGGATGCTGTGTACGATTCTGGATACGACAGTTTCCGTTAAACGGAATCAAGCGGCCGAGGAAAGTTTGGCCCGATCCAATCAGGAAGTGCGGGCCGAGCGCAGAAAATTACGCTCTATTCTGGAAAAAGCCCCGATTGCCATGGCGGTGCTGGAGGGCCCCGAACACCGGTTTGCGATGACGAATGACTCTTACCGGGATTTGTTTCTTGGGGATTGTGATGTCACCGGGCAAAGGATAAAAGATGTTTTCCCTAAAACGGAAGAAATCGGACTGATTGCACAGTTGGATGAGATTTATCGTACGGGAAAAGTTTTCGAAGCTAAAAATTTTGAGGTTCGTGACCGCCGTGCCGATGGGGTTGAGTTTTCAGTCTTTGTCGACGTGGTTTATCAGCCCATCTTTGACTTTAACGATGAAATCGAAGGGCTTGTTCTTGCTGCGAATAATGTGACCGAACAAGTGCTGGCAGAGCGCGCGTTGCAGGCGGCAAAAGATGCTGCGGAAAATGCCAATCAGGCCAAGTCGGCGTTTCTGGCAAACATGTCCCACGAAATCCGCACTCCTTTGGGGGCGATTCTGGGGTTTGCAGAAATCATCGGCACGCAGGATCTTGATGAGGCCGACAGACGAAAGTACTTCGAGATCATTCATCGCAATGGTATGTCGCTGACCCGGATCATTGATGACATTCTGGATCTGTCCAAAATCGAAGCGGGTAAATTTGAAATCGACAAGTCGCCGGTAAGACTGAAAAAACTGCTGCAGGAAGTTCTGACCATGTTCTTTGATCAGGCTTCACGCAAGAACATCTACCTGAATTATGACTTGGCTGAAATCGGCAATCTGGTTGTCCTGTCAGACGTCGTCCGTATCCGTCAGGTTCTGGTGAATCTTATTGGCAACGCCATCAAGTTCACATTGAAGGGTTCGGTGAAGGTTTCCTGCCGGGCCGAGCGGGTGGATAAGACGCGCCGAAAAATCACCTTCATTATCGAAGACACCGGCATTGGGATGACGAAAGAGCAGGCGGATCGTCTTTTCCAGCCCTTCACGCAAGCGGATGCCACTTCAACCCGTCGCTTTGGTGGAACGGGGTTGGGGCTGGCTCTTTCCAGGAATCTGGCAAGAGCTCTGGGGGGTGATGTGTACGTTTCCCGCTGCGAACCTCATCAGGGCAGCACCTTTGAGTTTTCATTCGAGGCCGAAGATGCCATGCCAGGGGCGGCAGTCACCGCGGAGGGCTCGGACGGGCAGGTGCAAAATCCTTTGGTCGGTGTCCGGGTGCTTGCGGTCGACGATTCGGCGGACAACCGCGAACTTATAACGAAAATTCTGAGTGGTGCGGGCCTTGATGTCACCGAAGCTGAAAGTGGCGAAGAGGCTTTGAATCAGGCCTTTAAACAACAATATGATCTGGTGTTGATGGACATTCAGATGCCGGGTCTGGATGGCTTTGGCACTTTATCCGGACTGCGCAAGCAGGGGTTCCAGGGGCCTATCATCGCATTGACCGCGCACGCCATGAAGGAAGACCGCGACCGCGCTTTTGCCGCCGGCTTTGCTGACCATCTGACCAAGCCCATCAACTCGAAGCTTTTGCTTCAATCCATCCAGTCTCACTTGAGGCTGACTTAAATCAGCCTTTTTATTTGCAAAGAAGTTCGATCCAGCGAAGGGCTTCCTTCGCATTTGGGCTGGTCGGGGCGTCGTCGGGCTGGTTGTCGCCAGTCAGGACATCCTGCTTTTTTCGGGCGCAGTCTTTTTTGGTTTTTTCTTTCAGTTTGGCCAGCTCAAATGCCGGCTCCAGGGTGTAGAACAGGCGGGCCACGTCCTGCTCCTTGTCGTCACCTTCTGTGGGATTGGTTTTTTCGTACTGATTCAAAGTCGCTTCAAATGATTTTTCCAGAGCCTTTAAAACAGTGCTTTTTTTCTCAAAGGTTGTTTCCTTTGAGGCCTTTTCAAAAGCGGCTTGCGACTCTTTAAGAAAGTCGTCGGTGTTTTTTAGAGGTGTGGCCTGGGCGGTCAGCACTGTCAGGGCTAATGCTATTTTAAACATGTATCGCCCTTTTTGTCGGCCGGGGTGTGAGGCACTCCGGGTTTATACTGATCCAGCAGTTCGTTCATTTTCACTTCGGTCTGACGAACATAGGAATTGTTTTTGATGATCTTGGAAACGGCGTCGCCCGGAGGGGTGGTGTTGGAAAGGCGCAGTTTTCGAATCAATGATTTGGCTTCGGCAGGTCCTTGCGGCCCATAAGCCACCAAGGTCAGATAGTTCAGTACATCCTGATTCGCGGCAAGTCTTCCCGCACGCGCGGCCAGGGCCGGTTTCACAATGCTGTCGCGCACATGCACGTAATAGCCCAGGGAATAGATCAGATTTCTTGCCACCCCTTTGCCGGGACTGACCCAGGTGCAGTAGTTTTTCGGACTGCCGGGGCGAGGCGGGGGATTGACCAGGTCATCCTTCATGATATCGCGGAATGGTTTGCAGGCCGGGTTCTGGCTCTTCATCAAAGTTTCCAGAATGTTGCGACCATTGCCTTCAATGAATTCTCCGTCCTCTTTCCAGCCGGCCAGTTCTTTCACCGGATTGGAGGTCAGTTGTCCCATGCCCACGCCGCCGTTATAGGCGATGTAGAAATTAAACGCGGTTTCATTGTTGATTTTTTTAAGAATGAAACGCGGATCAATCGGCGTGCGGTCTGAAGACATGCAGTTCAGCGCCTGATTCAAGGAATACTCGATAAAGTCCACCGTGGAGGAATTCAGGCAAGGCGCTGATTTTCCGGCATTTTCAAATTTTTTCGGAGTGTCTTTCAGGCAGCTATAACCCTGATTTCCGACTTCACGCTGCAGGGATGCTTCGATGCACTCGCGGCGGATGGCTTTGACATTGCTTTGGGCTTTGGTGACCTTCGCAATGTCCTTCGTGGTTTTCTTTAAAGACTTAAAGCGATCTTCCAGTTCGCAGGCCACGACGTAACCCGCTTTTTGCGACGCTTCGAAATTGGTGTAAGCAAAGGCCTGGGTCAGGGGATCTGTGGCCTGGATCAGGGATTGATTGATCTCCTGATTAGAGACGCCTTTGGTGCCAGCTTTGTCGTTCACGCATTGAGGTGCCGCCATGGCTTCAAAAGCCACAGAGTAAAAAAAGGCCGCTATAAGAAAAGGAACTTTAAGCTGTCTCACTTCAGGCTTATCGGCGGGATTGTGGAAGGGATGAGCTTAAAAAAGAAAACCCCAGGACATAGGTCCCGGGGTTTTTGTGAGTTATCTCAAATATGTGTTCCGGCGCTTACTTTACCAGATAATCCTTCCATCTATTAATCAGGGTCGGGGTCAATTGGGTGTAGCAGACTGTGCCTTCGGTGGCGGTCTCTTTGCGCAGGATCTGGGCTTCACGGCCCAAATCAAAGATTTTGTATTCTTCTGCGCGTGGGAAGTAAAGCTGCACGTCCTGCTGCATTTCGCTCACGGTCTGGGCCATGAGTTTTTTCAACTGCTCCATACCCTGACCGGTCAGGGCGCTGACGAACACGCGAGGATAAGCCTTTACTCGGAATTGTCGCTCCAAAGGTGCGACATCACATTTATTAAAGACGTGGATGATCTTTTTATCCTGCCAGTTGAATTCTTTAATCAAAGCTTCAACCACTTCGATTTGTCGTTCCATGTTTGGCGAAGACAGATCCACCACGTGCAAAAGCACGTCGGCTTCCGAGGACTCTTCAAGTGTTGCTTTAAAGGCCTCGATCAGTTGTGTCGGCAATTTACGGATGAATCCCACGGTGTCGGTCACGACAGCAGGGGGCGCATCGGGCAGGAAGATCTTGCGGGTTGTAGGGTCCAACGTCGCAAAGACCTGGTTCTTCGTCATCACCTGAGCGCCGGTCAGGCGGTTCAGGATCGAGCTTTTTCCAGAGTTGGTGTAACCCACCAGCGCGAAGGACGGGATTTCGTGACGACGACGGGATTGTCTGTGTTGTGCGCGGTTTTGGCGCACACTTTCAAGTTTTTTCTTAATAAGCGCCACGCGCTCACGGATGCGACGACGGTCGTTTTCCAGAGCGGTTTCACCCGGGCCTCGGGTGCCGATACCACCACCTTGACGGGACAGGGAATCAAGCCAAGCACCGACGTTGCGGGGCATTTGATCCAAAAGCTGTGCAAGTTCCACTTGAAGTTTTCCTTCAAAGGTCTGTGCACGCTGCGCGAAGATATCCAGAATCAACTGATTGCGGTCAATCACGCGGGCTTTCACAATTTGCTGCAAGTTTCGTTGCTGCACACCCGAAAGCTGGTGGTCCATCACCACAATCGTCGCTCCGCTGTCGCGAACCATTTCAGCCACTTCCTCAACTTTTCCGGTGCCAATCAGGGTCGCCGGGTTCCATTGCGGAAGAACCTGAATGATAGAGCCCACGACTTCGCCGCCAGCGGCAGAAACCAGCTCTTCAAGTTCCAGCAGATTTTCTTTGATTTCAGTAAGGGGCTCGGTCTTGAGGCCGACACCAATGACGATCGCTCTATCCTGGTCTTTGACTTGGGCTTGATTATTCAATCAGGAAAACCCTCCCTTGGTCTTAATTTTAGCACGGTCAGAGGTGGGCACAAAGTTAAATTTACAGAAGTAAAGTCAGGATTCCGCCAGCAAGAATCAAAGCTGCGCTGGGAAGGCGTCGACGCAGTAAAACCAGACTCACCAAAAAGATTCCCCACGACAGGGGGGTGGTGAGCGAGTCCCGCCCCAATTGCACCAAAGTGGAAAACAACAATCCCACCGAAACCGCCACAACCCCCTGCAGGAACTGCTTCAGGGCTTCAGAGTTTTTCATCCACCGATAGGCCGGAATGCTCAGGGCAACAAAGACGAACGCCGGCAGGAAAATCCCCACTGTGGCAATGACGGCTCCGGTGGGGCCTTGCAGCAGATAGCCTATAAAACTGGCGGTGGTGAACACCGGACCGGGGGTGAACTGCCCCACGGCGATGGCATCCATCAACTGGGTTTCCGTCAGCCAACTGCGTTTTTCAATCAGTTCAGTTTTCAAAAAACTGAGCAGGACGTAACCGCTGCCAAACAGAACCGAGCCCACTTTGAAAAACACCCAGAAAAGCCCGCCCGCGTCCCAAAGACGGCCGTTGGTTTTTAAAAGCGGCAAAGCCAGAATTCCTCCGGCCACCAATAATGGAATTTCCGCCATGCCTGCGGAATGTAAAAAAGCCGAAATCACCACCAGCAAAAGCGTGAACAGGGACGAGCGGGATCTTAAAGTGTGAAGACTTTCCCGACAGAAGGACTCTATTTTGAAAAGACTGAGCAAAAATCTGGAGGCGGCCTGAAGAATCACGGCCAGCACCACGGCTTTGACTCCGGTCAGGAAGCTTTCCATTTGCGGAAGTTTTGCATAGTGCACGTAAAAGGCGGCGATCAATGTGACAATCAAAAAAGCGGGCAGAATAAAGCAGATCCCTGCGATCCCCAGGCCTTTCCAGCCGCCGCGGCGATAGCCAATGTGAATGGCAAGTTCAGTTGAATTGGGACCGGGAATCAGATTGGACAGCGCCAGAAGTTCCAGAAAATCGGGGCGGGACACCCATTGACGGCGATGGACGAACTCTTCTTCCATCATGGAAATGTGCGCAGCGGGGCCACCAAAAGAGGTGGCTCCCAGCTTAAGAAAAATCCAGGCAAGCTCCCAAAGAGACCCTTGAGAGTGTTCCGGACTACTTTTTGCCACGGGCTTTCAGGGCGTCCTTGATGAACTGTGCTTCCAGGGCCGTGAAGACCACGGAATTCACGATGCCATCCACGGTTGTGGTTCTTTGCAGAACGTTGGCAGAACGGCGAACACCTGTCAGGAATGGACCGATCACTTCCGCTTTGCCGATTTGCTGAATCAGCTTGTAGGCAATGTTCGAAGATTCCAGATTCGGGAAGACCAGAACGTTCGCGCCACCTTTAAGTCCGGAGAACGGGAACAGGCGTTCCATGATCTCTGGATTCACCGCTGTGTCTGCCTGCATGTCACCTTCGATCATCAGATCCGGGCGCAGCGTGCGGGCGATTTCCGCCGCTTTTTTCATTTTGCGAGGAGTGCCTTCTGCGCCGCTGAAGTTGGAATAGCTCAGCATCGCCACGCGAGGCTCGATGCCGAAGTACTCAACAATCTTGGCTGCCTGCAATGCGATTTGCGCACACTGTTCTGCAGTTGGATTGAAGTTCACGGTCGTGTCGGCCAGAACCAGGAACTTGTCTTCAAGCAAGACAAAGTTCAGACCCGCCGGGATGCCTTCTTTGTAAGTGCCGATAGTTTGCAAAATCGGACGAACCGCATCGGCATAGTTGATGGAGGAGCCGCTGACCATACCGTCTGCTTCGCCCATGTTAACCATCATCGCCGCGAAGTAATTCGGGTCTGCCATCAGACGTTCGGCTTCACCCAGGTTGATGCCTTTGCGCTGGCGCAAAGAATACAGCTTTTCAACGAAGCTGAAATACTTCGGATGAGAAGACGGGTGAACAATCTGAACATCATTCAAAAGAGGAATGTCCAAAGCCTTGATTTTTTCTTTCACGCGCTCTGGGTAACCCAGCAAAATCGGCTGGCAGATTCTTTCTTCAACCAAAGTCGCCAAAGCCTTCAAAACCTTGGTGCTGGTGCCTTCCGGGAAGACAATGCGAGGCAATTCGCCACCGTTGGCTTCAGAATTCTGGTGCACGCGGTTGATCGCTGAGCGGATGAAGACCTTGGAAGGGCCCTGTTGCGCCTCCAAAGACTCACGGTATTGATCCCAGTCTTCGATGGCACGAGTTGCCACTCCGGACTTCATTGCCGCTTTCGCCACTTCCGGTGCCACCCACAACAAAACACGGGTGTCGAATGGCTTGGGGATCAGGTAGTCGCGACCGAATTTAAAGCTTTTCCCGCCGTAAGTGGCAGAAACTTTATCCGGAACATCCATGCGCGCCAGCTTCGCCAAAGCGTGAACGGCGGCCAGTTTCATTTCTTCATTGATCTGAGTGGAACGAGTGTCCAAAGCGCCGCGGAAGATGGACGGGAAGCCCAGAACGTTGTTCACCTGGTTCGGATAATCAGAGCGACCGGTGGCGATAATGGCGTCCGGACGTGCCGCGCGAGCCTTGTCTGGAGTGATTTCCGGCTCCGGATTTGCCATGGCAAAGATGATAGGGTCTTTGGCCATATCCTTCAGCATTTCCGGTGTCAAAGCGCCGGCCACAGAAAGGCCGACAAAGACATCCGCCCCACGCAAAGCTTCAGTCAGCGTGCGGGCTTCTGTTTCAGAAGCGAAGTATTCTTTGTACTTGTTCATGCCGGCCGTGCGGCCTTTGTAGATAACACCTTGAGAATCGCACATGATGATGTTTTCACGGCGAGCACCCAATGCGATAAAGATCTTCGCGCAGGAGTTCGCAGAAGCCCCGGCACCGTTCACAACGATGCGCATGTCTTCCATTTTGCGGTTGGTGATAGAACACGCATTCAAAAGTGCGGCACCGGACACAATCGCGGTTCCGTGCTGGTCATCGTGGAAAACCGGGATGTTCATTTCTTTTTTCAAACGCTCTTCGATTTCAAAGCACTCAGGCGCTTTGATGTCTTCAAGGTTGATACCACCGAAGGTCGGTTCCAGAACGCGAACAGCATTGCAGAAAGTGTCGACATCAGTGGCCGCAACTTCAATGTCAAAGACGTCAATGCCGGCAAATTGTTTGAACAAGATGCCTTTGCCTTCCATCACGGGCTTGCCGGCCGCAGGACCGATGTTACCCAAACCCAGAACCGCAGTTCCATTGGAGATAACCGCAACCAGATTGCCTTTGGCCGTGTAGTCATAAACCTTTGCCGGATCCTTGGCGATGGCCTTACATGGCGCTGCCACGCCCGGAGAGTAGGCCAAAGAAAGGTCTTTTTCCGTTGCGCAGGGTTTGGAAGAGATGACTTCGATTTTTCCCGGTTTGCCTTGCTGGTGGTACAGCAGGGCTTCTTGGTCGAAGTTCGTGGTGCCGGTTTTGGTTTCAGTTTTAGTTTCCAAGGATGCTCCTTTGGTGTTGCAGTTTTTGGGCTCCCGAAGCCAGGGATTTTACGACCCATTTCAATGGGTTAGCGGGAGTCCAGTTACAAGTGCCATTACTCTACCGAGGGGGGTGAGGTGGGTCAATGAATGGGGAACTTGGCGCGCTGAGCCTTGGGGCTAAAAAATATTTCTCCGAGCGAAAACTGCTCACTTTTAGAGCATTATTTCTAGTAATTCCGGAAAAGCCGCGATGCGCGGGCCTTTGCTGTTCCTAGACCAAAAGCCTCTGACGGGATTGCTTCGGGGGGAGATCCAGAACGGCCCTTTTACTATTTGGTGGAACTGCCGAAAAGACATATCATTTTAATGGTTTATACAACTAAGGAGACTGTTCATGAAATCACCACGTGATGTTGTTCTTGTAGAAGGTGTTCGCACTCCCTTCGCGAAAGCAGGAACAAAACTTAAAAAAGTACACCCGGCAGAATTGGGTAAAGTCGCTTTGAAACAAGTTATTGCCCAGACAAATCTGGATGTGAACCTTGTTGATGAAGTGATCATCGGGAACACCGGCAACCCGGCAGATGCGGTGAACATCTCTCGCGTGGTGGCATTGAACGCCGGTATTCCTCTGAAAACCTCAGCGTACACAGTTCACAGAAACTGTGCCTCTGCACTGGAATCCATTTCCAACGGTTATGAGAAAATTAAATCCGGAACAATGGATGTGATCCTGGCGGGCGGGACTGAAAACATGTCCCAGATGCCGACGCTGCCTCCGAAAAAGTTCCAGGAAATCTACGAAAAACTTTTTGCTGCCAAAGGCCCGAAGCAAGCGTTGCCTTTGTTGTGGTCCCTGTTCAAAGCGGACGTAAAGCAGATCAAAGCTTTGTTGTCCGGTAACATGCGCGATGAATACTTCCCGGTGATTTCCGTGATGATGGGTCTGACGGATCCTTTTGTCGGCATCAACATGGGGCAAACCGCCGAGATTCTGGCAAAAGAGTGGGGCTTGTCCCGCGAAACTCAAGACAAGTTTGCTCTGCGCTCTCACCAACTGGCGTCCAAAGCCATGAAAGAGGGCCGTATGCGTGAAGAGATCGCTCCGGTGTATCTGGCTCCTGAATACAAAGAAGTGATCAGCGAAGACATCGGTCCTCGTGATAATCAAACTATGGAAGCACTGGCGAAACTGAAGCCGTTCTTTGATAAAGCCACGGGCTCTATCACGGCGGGGAATTCCTGCCCGATCACGGATGGGGCCGCAATGGTGTTGATGATGTCCCGTGAAAAAGCCGAAGCGCTGGGTTACAAGCCCCTGGCGACCATCCGTTCTTACGGGTTTGCAGGGCTGGAGCCTGAGCGCATGGGCCTGGGCCCGGTTTACTCCACTCCGGTGGCGTTGAAGCGTGCAGGCCTTTCCATGAAAGATATCGGCCTGGTGGAGTTGAACGAAGCTTTCGCGGCTCAGGTTCTTTCCTGCCAAAAGGCATTTGATTCTGACAAATTCGGACAGGAAAAATTGGGATTGTCTTCCAAGATTGGTGAAATCCGTGATGATATTCTGAATGTCAACGGTGGAGCGATTGCCCTGGGTCACCCGGTGGGCGCAACAGGCACCCGTATCGTTCTGACTTTGGCCAAAGAAATGAAACGCAGAAACACCCAGTTTGGTCTGGCGACTTTGTGTATCGGTGGCGGTCAAGGCGGATCCATGATCCTTGAGAACGAAGGCTAAAGAAGCCCTCGGTACCGAAGCCCCTGAGGGCTGGAGCCCGGCTCCGGCCTCGGCAGCTTCGGACAGTCCTCGCGGACGCCATCCCGTTGGGATGAGCTGCTGCGGAACTTGCTGCCGACTCCGGATCCGAACTCCAGCCCTCAGGGGCTTCGGAGGGTTTCTTTGAGTGGGCTCGCAAGGACTGATTGTTGTGTGATTTTTTAAGAATGTTTTTAGATTTGCAACTTAGGAGTTTTCAGAATGTCTATTCAGGAAAGTATTAAAATTGTTCCTCAGGGTGAGGTTGCTGTTGTTGAGTTTGATCTGGTTGGGGAGAAGGTTAATAAGTTCTCTACGCCGGTGATGATGCGCCTTAAGGAAGTTGTTGAGGAGTTGAAGAAGTCCTCTTACAAGGCTGTGATTTTCAAATCCAATAAGCCCAAGATCTTTATTGCTGGTGCGGATATTGAAGAAATCAAGAGTATGACCAAGGCTGAAGAATTTGAAGCTGCCGTGAAGGGTGGTCAGGAAGTTATCAGTATGGTTGAAGACCTGCCGATGCCGACGATCGCGGCTGTGAACGGGGCTTGTATGGGTGGGGGTTGTGAATTCATCCTTGCTTGTGACTACCGTATTGCTTCTGAGGATTCTTCCACGAAAATTGGTCTGCCAGAGATTCAATTGGGGATCTTGCCTGGTTTTGGTGGTTGTATCCGTATGCCTCGCGTGATTGGTTTGCAGGCGGCTTTGGATATCATTCTGGCTGGTAAGTCTGTGAATTCCAAAAAGGCTCTTAAAATCGGTCTTGTGGACAAAGTCGTTCACCCGAACCTGCTTGAGTCCTTCTCTTTGAAATGGGCGAAAGAAATCATCGCGGATGGCGCTAAAAAACGCCGTAAAACATTCAAGCCACAAGGCGCTGTGAATGTGATTTTGGAAAGCGCTTTGGGTCGCGGCATTGTGTTTAAGAAAGCCCGTGAGGGTGTACTTAAGGCGACGAAAGGTCACTATCCAGCGCCTTTGCAGGCTTTGGAAGTGATTCAGAAAACTTATGGTATGTCTGATCGTGAAGCGGCTTTGCGTGTAGAGCGTGAAGGTTTCTGTAAATTGGGTGTGACGGATATTTCCAAAAACCTGATCCATGTGTTTTATCTAACCGAGATGGTGAAGAAACAAAACGGCGTTCCGGGTGTGGATGTGAAACCACGCGATGTGAAAGGTCTGGGTGTTTTGGGTGCTGGTACCATGGGTGGCGGTATCGCCTACGTGGCGGCCGACAAGGGCATTCAGGTTCGCATGAAGGACTTGAATACCGATGCGCTGGGTAAGGGTTTGAAACACGCCAGCGATCTTTGGATGAAACTGGTGAAAAGAAAATCCATCGACAAGTATCAGTTCCAGCAAAAAATGGATCTGGTGTCTGTTTCCACGGATTATGCAGGTTTCAAAAATCTGGATGTTGTTGTTGAAGCCATCGTTGAAGATATGGGCATTAAACAAAAAGTGATCGGCGAATGCGCGGGTCAAATGCGTCCTGATGCCATTATCGCGACCAATACAAGCTCGCTGTCAGTGACTGAAATGGCCAAAGGTCATCCGCGTCCAGAATACTTCGCGGGTATGCACTTCTTCAATCCGGTGAATAAAATGCCTTTGATCGAGGTCATCCGTGGTGAAAAGACTTCCGATGAAACCATTGCCACTATCTATGAGCTGTCCAAGAAAATGGGCAAAATGCCGGTGGTGGTGAAAGACGGTCCGGGCTTCCTGGTGAACCGTTTGCTTCTTCCTTACATGGGTGAAGCGGCGTTCTTGCTTCAGGAAGGCATGAGCATCGAATTCGTCGACAAAGTTTACGTAAAAGAATTCGGTATGCCGATGGGTCCATTTGAGTTGATGGATGAAGTTGGTTTGGATGTTTGCTTGAAGGTTCTTAAAATCTTCAAAAAAGCTTTCGGCGAACGCATTGAGCTTGCTCCTTGTATGGAGGCTTTGGGTAATTCCGGTCGCCTGGGTCGTAAGAACGGCAAAGGTTTCTACACTTACAGCGAAGATGGCAAACGTGGTGCCGTAGACCAAACAGTTTACGCGGCATTGGGTCTGGGGCAGCCTACCAATCCGTATGATTCCAAAGAATGCATCGAGCGTGGTGTCTTTGCGATGATCAACGAGTGCTCTTTGGCGCTGGTTGAAGACCGCATTGTGGAAACTCCACACGAAGTGGATCTGGCGATGATCATGGGTACGGGTTTCCCGCCGTTCCGTGGTGGTCTGATGAAGTACACGGACAGCATCGGCACTCAGTATGTGGCCGACCAGCTGGCGATGTACGCCTCCAGCCGCAAGGCAGCCCGCCTGAAGCCAGCGACTCCGCTGACGAACATGGCGAAATCAAACAGCAAGTTCTATAAATAGATACTGTTGTGTTTGGTAAAAGAGCTGAATGAGTGAGCGAAAAAAAGCCTCCAATACAATTGGAGGCTTTTTTGTTCTGAGAGCTGGTCTGATTGAGAATACAGATTTTTTGTTGCGATTTAAAGTGTTCTTCTCTTCGCTACAACTGACAGGGACACTTCACCGTCTTTGCCACTGACTTGAATGGAAGCGGGGCTGTTTTCTTTTGTAAGGATTTGAGGCTTGGAAATGACGGTGCGTTTTCCATCGCGACCAATGGTTCCAACGACCAAGTTCATTAAGATGCCTTTGTTGTTTTGAATCTCACCTTCGGTGGCGACAACCTCGATAAAGGTTTCCTCAGTATTTGTTTTCTGGGTAATGGTGGCAGTTTCTCCCGCCTTTACGATGATTCGGGGAGAAGAAATATGTTTGCCATTAAGAGACAAATGCATTTTTAAATCATAGCCGTTGGTGGATGCAAAAGCTGAGCTGCTCGCCATTAGTAAAGCCAATCCTAGCAGTTTCATGGATCTCCTTTTGTTTTTTACATGAATAGTCTTAAGTCGACCTATTGATAAGTCAATGGCTGCGCTCCGTCGTCGCTGCGACGTCGCAGAGCAAAAAGGTGAGATGAGGCCTCAGAATCTGTAGTCGTCCCATTAAACAATAAATCAAAAGAGAATCTAAATATAGAATCTAAATATAGAATCTAAAAAGAGGTTCTAAAAAGAGAATCGCGATAATCTTAGGTGTTCCGGAATTTCTTTGCCGGAAAGGCTTTCCGCCAGCACCTTGGCAGCATGGAAGCTAAGTCCCATGCCGTGTCCTGAACATCCCGCCATCACATGCAGTCCCTGACGATTTGGAACTTCGCCAATCATCATCTGGCCATCCGGGGAATACCCCATGATACCGGACCACTGATAGGCAATGCGCGCGTCATTGCCGTGCTTGAAATGGCTGCGCACAAAATCAATCAAAGCTTGCTGAATCAATGGTGTGGTCGCATCAGTCCAGGTGTTTTCTGTTTCAACCGACAGATTTCTAAAGCCCCCAATCAACAGATGGCCGGTGGGGAGCTGGCGGAAATAACAAAGATGCTTCGTCAGATAACAAGGGCCTTTGACGAAGGCTGGCAGCGGCTCTGTGACCAGAATCTGCCCGCGGCCGGGCCGAATCAGGTTTGTAAACTCGGGCGCCACCAAAGGCAAATACGCATTCAAAGTTAAAAGCACTTTCGGTGCGCTGAACAGATCGCGATCGGTTTGCAGCACATGGCCTTGGCCTTGGTGAACCACCGAGAACACTTCCGTGCTTTCAAAGATTTCAGCCTTCAAGCGAGCACGCAGTTTTTCAAGCAGCTTTACCGGATGGACATAGCCATCCCCCGTGTACTGGATGCCGCCGTCAAAGCCCGTCACGCCATAGTCGCGCTCCATTTCCGCAGGTCCCACTTCCACAACGTCAATGCCGACCGAGCGCATGGTCCGGGCTGCCTTCTGATATTTTTCCCAATGGGCGGCGCTCGGGGCCACTGTGCAGGATCCCGTGTGGCGGAAATCGACGGCATCCAGGTCTTTGCCGATGATTTCCTCCAACAGCAGACGGCGGTTTTCTTCAGAAAACTTCCAGATCTCGGCGGCTTTTTCCAAGCCGAATTGTTCCTGCAGTTTCATGAAGTGTTCCGTCGACCCGCAGGTCACAAAGCCTGCATTGCGGCCCGAGGCCCCGAAGGCCACGCGGTGTTTTTCAAGAAGGGCGATTTTTATCGAAGGATTTTCTTTTTCCAGCCAGTACGCCGTGGAAAGGCCGGCAATGCCGGCACCCACGATGACGACATCAAACTGTTTTGGTTTTTGGGAGGCGGATTGATCGAGCCACAGCGAGATACTCATAAAAGTCCTTAAAGATACTTGATCATTTCTTCGGCGGTACAACGGCAGGGTTTGCCGTCGCGGATGCAGGTGTAGTCAACATCTATCCAGTAATTCGGGTGTGTCGCCACACTGGTGAAACCATATTTCGTCAGATAACGGATCGAGGAATTGTTCGGGGATTCTTTCCACGCGTGGGTCACCACGGCCTTGGCGCCCAGCTTGCGGAAACATTCTAACGCGGCATCAGACAGCTTTGGTCCCCAACCGCCGCCCTGGACATCCGGAGCAATGAAAAGACTTTGGAAATAAGCCGCACTTTCCAGCGGTACATTCCAAAGTTCCGGGTGCAGTTTAGAGCCTTTGCCTTTGCTCCAGGCCCCGGGAGGGTAAGCCAAACGGAAGCCCTTGATTTGATTCTGATCATCGACCAGCACAAAAGAGCACATCACACCTTTTGATTGGGATTTCTGATAACAGTCCTGCAGTTCGCTTTCGGAAAAATAACCCAGGCCGATTGTAGAATCGGTAAAAGCTTTCACCAGAGGCAGATCAGTCAGTTCCAGCGGGCGCAGTTTCATGCCCCCATAAACTCATATCCCGAAAACGGGGTCAAGTTATATGGGCATTTCGTCATAGCCTTCGCCGCGACCGACGTTCAGGGAGAATCGACGATGCTCCGGGTCCCAGTGTGCCTGAATGGCAATAGGGTGGCAGCACACTTCGCAGTCATAGATAAATTCCTGATCGTCGCCGTCCTCATGGTAAAGGGTCATCGCAAATTTTTCCCGGCAGTGCGGGCAGATGACTTTATAGTCCATAGGGCCTTCTTTCTTTCCTCATTGTCTGAAATCTCAATGAACAAGCAAAGAAGGCCTGCTAAAAAACAGTAGCTAAATCTCTTTCCCCAGGGCTTGGGTCAGGAATTTATGACAGGCAAAGAACAAAACTCCGGGGATCAGACTTAAGACTGCAAGCAGCAGCCAGAACTGGTCTTTCCCCATGGTCTCATAGAACATTCCCACGTAACCCGCGACGTAGTTTCCAAAGAACGCCGCCAGGAACCACACCCCCATCATCATCGACACAATCTTGGCCGGAGAAACTTTCGTCACCACAGAAAGGCCGATAGGGGAAATGTAAAGTTCCGCCATCGTCAGCAGGAAGGTCGAACCCAAGAGCCACATCACCGAGCCCTGGCCGCCGCCCACGATTTTTGCCGCGAAGTACATCACCACCAAAGCCACCGCGCCCAGCACGCAACCCAAGGCCATCTTCGTGACGGTGGAAGGAGCTTTGCCGAACTTGGCCTGCCATGCCCAGAAACGGTCCAAAAGCGGCGCAAACAGCACGATCACCAGCGGATTGAAACTTTGATACCAGGTCGAGGGGATCTCCCAACCGAAGAAGTTCCAGTCGGTCTGTTGATCCGCCCACAACTGCATGGTGTTGCCCTGTTGTTCGTAAACACCCCAGAAGAAGATCGTCACCATACACAGGAAGGTCAAAGCGATGGTGCGGGTCCATTCTTCACGGGTCATCGGCTTGTGAGCGGTGGCTTCGACTTCCTTGATGGATTTTTTGTGCTCGGTTTCCGGCAGGTGCTTTCCGCCAAAGTGGTAAATGGCCATGGACAAAAGCATGCCCACGCCTGCCGCACCAAAGCCCCAGTGCCAGCCGACTTTTTGCCCCAGAGTTCCGCAGATCAGCGGCGACAAAATCGCCCCCAGGTTGATGCCCATATAGAATATCGTGTAAGCTCCGTCGCGGCGGTTGTCGCCCTGGGCATAGAGGCCGCCCACTTGGGTGGAGATGTTGGGTTTAAAGAACCCGTTCCCGACAATCAGGAAAAGCAAAGCCGGGAAGAACAGGCTTTCCACCGCCATCAGGAAGTGGCCGATGGCCATCAAAAAGCCACCGATATACACCGAACGGCGCTGTCCGATGAAGCGATCAGCGATAATTCCGCCGAAAAAGGGTGTAAAATAAACAAGGCCCGTATACAGCCCGTAAATTTGGGACGACATCGCCTGAACGGACATCTCGCCATAGAAGTAACCCAGAACGGATTTAAGGGTCGCAAAGCCCCAAATTTCTTTGCCGTGCTGAGCTTCCAGGAACAGGTACTGAGTCATGTAAAGCACCAGAAGCACTCTCATGCCGTAATATGAGAATCTCTCCCACATCTCAGTGAAGAAGAGTGTAAAAAGTCCTCGTGGATGCCCCATGAAGGTGGTGGAATTTGCTCCCATGAAACTCCTGTCAATGTAATGAACATTGCAATTTTCTTTTTTTCAGAACTCTTTTGATCTTGGCAACTATTTGGCATAAATGCACTGAAATTAAATGCATCAGTTTTAGGGGGGCCATTCATGGCAGTTAATAAGAATATCCTGGTTGTGGGCGCATTGCTTTCTTCGACGCTTCTTTCCGCCTGCACCCAGTTCGAGGCAAAGCCTCTGGATCAAATCATCCAGGCTAAGCAGGCTCCGGCAAACTCTCTGAGCACCTTCAGTAACCCCGCTGACATCCCGGCAAATGCCGCGTGCAAACAGGCTTCCTGTGTGACCATTCAAAAAAGCTCTTTGGGTAAGATCTTCCTGCTGATGGCTTCCGGTATCACTTCCGGCATGACACCGCAGTGGTATGACCTGAAACCTCTGGTGGTGAGCTTTGAAAAATCCGGCAACCGTCTGGCGTTGATCGGTGAAAACTACAACAGCATTTATTCTGAAATCCGCACCGTGAATCTGATTCAGAGCTTCGAAGTGATCTCGGAAGACGCAACATCCATCACGTTTGATTGGGGACAGGGTCTTAAAAGTTTTGTCCTTCAGCGTTCCTATGACGTTGATGCACCTCGTGGAAATGTGGATCTGACCGACAGCTCATTGGCGTCTTTGCCAGTGATTGACTCTTTTGTGACCGGGATCAAGTTTGATGAAAAGAACATCGAGCTGAATCAGTTGTCCAAGATCCGCAGCGACAACATCAAGGTCGGTTCTGACAAATCCCTGAACCACGAGCCGCGCGAAGAAACTCTGAATATGAACATTCAGATCCGCGCCTATGATCTTTCCAAGAACTTCAAGGCCAAAGAATACGACAGCTCACGCCGTGTGGGTTTCTTCGTTACCAAATACCGTAAGATGGGCTACAGCAAGGAAATGACGAATCTGATCACCAAGTGGGATATTTCCCCTGAAAAGGGCCCGATCAAGGTGCGCATTTCTGAAGCGGTTCCAGAGGACTATCTGGCCGCGGTGACCGAAGGGGCGCTTTACTGGAACAAAGTCTTTGGCCGTGATGTGATTCAAGTGGTGAGCGGTGTTCCTGTGGACGCCAAACCGGAAGATCGCAGCATCATCGTGCGCTGGATTCCCTGGCTTGATTCCGGGGCGGCCTATGCAATTGGTCAGTCCGATCCATTGACGGGCGAGCTTTTGCGCGCTCAGGTGTTTATGCCTTCTGTGTTCACGTCTGTGGGCTCGGCCGATCTGGTGAAACTCAATGGTGATGTGCCGGTGGTGGCAGCAGGGGCCATTGCCTGTGATCTGACGGAGTCCTTGAATGCGTTAAACAAAATCGCCCGTGAAGCGGGGGATTCTCAACGCCTCAGACTGGCTCAGGACAGCGTGCGTGCGACAGTGGCTCACGAGCTGGGGCATGCGCTGGGACTGCGCCATAACTTTGCGGGCTCCTCCTCTGCGAAGGTTTCCACTCAGGAAATCTATGAGTCGGCAAAAACTTACCTGCGTGATCCCAATCACCAGGGCCTGGAAACTTCCACCAGTATCATGGACTATGTCAGTGGTATCGATGACATCCTGATGTCGGGTCGTATCAAGTATGCGGCGCTTTCTTATGACAAGATGGCGATGGACTGGGCCTATTCTGATAACAACACCGCTTTGGATGAAAAAGTCAGCCTTTATTGCACGGATGACGATATTGCCGTGGCGAACTCTCAAGGTTTGCAGATTTATGGCTGTGAGCGTTTTGATGCTGGCAACAACCCATTGCTGCGCAAGTATCTGGATGCGGTGGATGAGCGTGATGATCTGGTGAAAGTTCTTTTTGCTTCTATCATCGGACGCATGTATCCGGCGGACAAGCCGGGTGTGGTTCGTGATCTGGATGCGGTTTTGGCTGATACCGTAAAATGGGGCCGTGCCAATATCGATCTGTCCTTTGTTTCTCAGGTTCTTTTTGACAGCACCAAGGCCAGCCAGCCGGCAGCCAGCTTTGCCTCTTTGACGGCGGTGAAAACCGGCAAGATCATGTATGCGCGTCTGGGGCTGGATGAACAGTTGATGAAAGAGCGTGCGGCCTCCCTGAAAGAGGCGGGCGGTTATGCCGCTTTGTTGAACGGGTTGATGCGTGATAAAAAGGGCAACATCAATATGAAGTGGCTGGATCAGCAGATTGATGAGCTGAAAGCCGCTCCTTACCTGGCTCAGGGGAAAACTCTGGGGGGGCGTGAGTATGCTCTGAGCGATGCTCAACAACGAAAGATCCTGAAGTTCATGGACAGCATTCGTCCGGTGAATGACAAGGTTCTGCTTGTGGCCGGCGCAGCGCTTTTGCCAAAAATGAACGAAGTGGTGGAAGACGCCAATGGCGCGAAATCCGTCGTGACCTCGGTGCTGGGTCAGAATCTGCTGGACGAATCTGAAGCGGAATCTCTGACGGCGCTGTATCTGGATCTGGCTCAGGCGGCGACGGGCACGATTGTTGTGAAACTGGGCCCGGGGCTTTCCAAAGAGGTGACTTTGCCGTATTCCTGGCTGAAGGCCGATGAAAAGGCTTACTTCGGCAAGCTGTTGTCTTCCCAAGGTTTGCGCTTTGATATGACTTTGCGTGTGGCGAAAGCCCGCTCTGAACAGTTGCAAAAGATCGCAGGTCTTTTGATTGAAATTGATCCGTCTTTGGATCCTGTGACCGAGGCGAATTTGAACACACTGCCACAGCGTCTGCTAACCAGCGGTCTGGTGGATGCCGCAGCCGCGGCCTGGTTGAAGGCGGAGATCGAAGTTCTAAACGTCCTTAGCAAGATTCAATAGCCTCTATATATAGAGTGACTTCCCAGAAAGGCCGGCATTGCACCGGCCTTTTTTATTTGTCTCAAAGCGAGACGCGGTCCGGGGACTGTCGAAAGTTTTTGCGCCTGATTCCCTGAAATGGCGCCCTTGGCTTCTTCGTATCAGCGCGAAACGAAAAATGGGTGCCAGATCCAATATAGCATTGGCACGGCTGGTCCACCTCTTGCCTTAGGGATATGTAGGAGGCGATTATGACAAACTCTATCTTTAAAAATAAAATGCTGGGTGTTCTGCTGCTGGCGGTTCTTTCCCTCAGTGCATGTGCCAAGAAGGATAGCAGCTCTGTTCGCGTCGCAGGCCGCACAACCAACACCGGAACAACTTCTGGCGGTGGTGTCAGTCAGGGTGGAACGACGGCAAGTGGTACTTGCGGTACTTCCTCCGCCGGTAAAATCTTTGATCAGTATGCTTCCCCTCAATTCGAAACTCAGGTGAAGAACTTTGTTTCCGCTACTTTGGACCCACAATCATTGGGCTCTGTAAGTGGTAACATCAACGACAGAACCGGTGTGGATCTGTTTGCGACCTTCAAGTTTGACAGCGCGGGCAGCCTGGTTGCGGCTGAATCCAATATGTTGATCAAGATCTTCGACTCTTATGCGAATCAGGTCTACAACGGTCAGGTGATCCAGCCTTACTCTGTGTCCTTCTCTCAGGCTTCTGAGGGCATGATTGATCGCAACACGCGTCAATTCCAGGTTAAGTTCAGAGACGGTTATGGTGAGATCATCTTCCAAGGTGCTTACGATAACAGCATCGCCGAAGGCACTGTTTACTACCAGAACTACACAGCGGTTGCTGGTTACCAGCCAACCAGCGGTACTCTGGGCAGCTTCCGCATGTATGCTTGTTCCTTGATCAAATAAGCGCCGCGTCTTGCTTCACCCCCTATCGAGTTTGAAGATAGGGGAATGCCTCAACGTTTCATTTTCGAATCATCCATTTTAGACTCCGTTGTCGGAGGACATTCAGCCATCGATATCCCAAGGCTGAATATTCACACCCTCGAGGCTGCCAGTTCCTTCCTTTTAAGCTATGGCTTTGATATCACCCGCGAAGATGACCTGGAAAGACTGTGGTACTTCCACCGTCGTGCTTTGGTGTTAATGCTGGAAAAGCTGGGTTTTCAGGACACGGACCTTCCGGAAGTTTTCCGGGATCGTAAAAAACTGGGCGACATCCGCCAGCTTTTGATTTTTGCAAGCTCTCAGAACCCGGAAGAACAGCAACTGCAGCGCTGGGCCTGTGCGATCATCCGCTGCATGCACGTCTTTGTGCATGCTGAAAATGACCTGTTCAGTTCATTCTCTGAAGAAATCCAGTCCCAGATTCTGACCCCGTTCCAGAACTGTATTTTGCATGACGGAAACACCCATCGCACGTTTATGAAAAGTCCCACCGATCAATTGGATCAGGTCGAGCTGATGGGTTTTGAAGTCAAGCCGTTCAAAACATCTTCCAGCACCGTGATCAAACTTCTGGCAAAGCCCGACGCTTTGGCGATGAAGATCTTTGACAAGCTGGGTGTTCGCTTTGTGACCCGCAATCTGTTTGATTCTTTCCAGGTCGTGCGCTTCCTGATCAAAGAGGACATCATCAGCTTCCCGCACATCATGCCGGATCAAAGCTCGAACAATCTTTACCCGGTGAATCTGTTTATGAGTGTGTGTGACGATCTTTCCCATCGTCTGGACACTCTGGATGAAAAGAGCATTCAAGAGGCCTTCGATCAAAAGCTGATCGAAGAGGGCGACAACGCCAAGTTCCTGCGCAAAGAGAATTTCTTTTCTGGGCAGGATTATAAATTTATCAAATTCATTTCCCGTAAGCTGATTCATATCAAACCTCAAGGGGGCAAAGAGGCTTTCAGCTTCTTCTATCCGTTCGAGGTTCAGATCATGGACAAGTCCGCGCACGATCGTATTTTGTCCGGTCCCAGCGAACATCAGGCTTATAAGGAACGTCAACGAACAGCCGCCAGAAAGCGTTTGTTCCCGGATCCAGGTTAATTATGTTTTTAAAGCTTCTTTCTTATCCTCGTTCATTGTTGGGTGCGATTCTGCTGCCGATTCACACGGTGCTGTGTTCTGCGGCGATGGTCATCTGCAATATCCTTTTTAACAATCGCAAGCTGGAAGACCACATTGTCGAGTTCTGGACCCGCAACTGCTGTCGCATGTTCAACGTCAAAGTGGAAGTCAAAGGTCTTGAAAATCGTCCTGAAGGCGGTTTTCTGTACGTCTTTAACCACACCAGTTTCTTCGACATCTTTGCCATGAACGGCTGGTTGGGATCTTTCCGTTTCGGGGCAAAAATTGAACTTTTCAGCATTCCGGTGTTTGGCGCGGGCATGAGACGCGCCGGCATTTTGCCCATCGCCAGAAATCGCCGTGACGAGGTTTTCAAAGTCTATCAGGCCGCCGAAGCCCGCATCAAAGCCGGAGAGCGTTTTGCATTGGCGCCGGAAGGCACGCGCCAGAAAACCGAAACTCTGGGGCCTTTCAAGTCCGGTCCATTCATCTTCGCCATCAGCGCCAAAGCACCAATTGTGCCGGTCGTTGTGAAAGGCGCTGCTGCGATCATGTCCAAAGGGCAGCTTGTTCCAAACTGGGGCGTGTGGAGTCGCACAATCACGCTGGAGGTTCTTCCTCCGGTCAGTACGGAAGGTTACACTATCGAAGATCGTCCTATTCTGCAGGAAAAGGTTCGCAAAATGATGGAACCCTACTTCGCAGTGGACAACTTCTAACGTCCAATTTCGAATTTCCAATTTCCAAACGGGGGTTTGGTGAAAAGCTTTCAGGAGTTCTGGCCTTTTTATCTGCAGGAGCATTCCAACCCCTTCAATCGTCGTCTGCATTTCGTTGGAACACTGCTGGTGCATCTGTTGATTGTGGCAGCCCTTTTGACAGAGCAATGGAGTCTGCTGTGGGGGCTTCCGGTGATTGGCTATGGCTTTGCCTGGGTTGGTCACTTTGTTGTCGAGAAAAACCGTCCTGCGACGTTTAAACACCCTTTGTGGTCTTTGCGCGGGGATTTTAAAATGTTCTATCAGATGTGCGCCGGAAAGCTGTGGTCATGAGCAAATTCCGTCTGGCGCTGGGGTCGGCCTCTTGTCGTGATAATAAAAGCAAAGATCCTCAAGTGCAGGAAGTCTGCCGCATCCTTTTGGAAAAGCTGGAGGCCTTGAAATCGTCTGACCCTATTTTCTTGAAAAGCTTCCCTCTGGATCACAGTGAAATCATGGAAATCAACGGCCGTGAAGTGCTGATGACCGTGTTTCATGATCGTCTGCCACAGGAAGAATCCCTGCTGGTCATTCAGGCGTATTATTCCACTTGGAAATTTCCAAATTTCATTTCTTTGGGCGGGGTCGGGAAGGTCTTTGCCGAAGGCTTTTTGCTGAATAAAGCCGGCCAAATCAAAGAAGCCCCTGAATCCCTTTTGTGGGATTATCGCTAGGGGCTGTTTCTAGTTGCGAACCACATTCCAGGTCGTGCCTTCCAACGAGCTTCGCAGTTTCACGCGCGAGCTGCCGGTGTCCACAGAAATCTGAATCTGGGAATTGGGCAGAGCTTCAATCTGGGTCAGGCGCAGGATCTTTGGATTGCGGTGATAGGCGGATTCAATGGCTTGGGCCAGTTTGTCCCAGCGGATGAAGGGCTCAAAACTTTTTCCCTGATTCGTGGACTTGAAAGATCCCACAAACCACACACCACTGGGGTGAATACTGACGGGATAATTCTGTTTTCCAAACTGCGGAATCGCGGTCCAGGTCAGGCCATCATCGGTGCGATAAATTCCTTCCGACGACACCAAACCACGCACCGAGGTTTTGCTTTCAAAGGCGATGGAATAAATCTCACGCTTTAAAAGCGTGTCGGTCAGGATTTGTTTGGAAGGTTCCACAACCGGGCTTTGTGGCAAAAGCAGATCTGTTTTTTTCCACCAGACTTCGCCGTGGCCATCGACGCGGCTGATGCCCCAGATGACGGCTTCAGGTTTTTGAATCTCCACACGGGCGCGCAAAGGCGGACCGTAGCTTGTGGAATCAGGTCGGATCACAATCGCACGCAAAGGACTGGTCACGTAACCCAGCACTTCGGACATGTCGACGTTTTCACCTTTTTTGGTCAGGATCTTGTTGTTGTTTCTAAACGCCACGGTCATCCAGTTTTTCTTTGGATGATAAGCCAAAGTTGCAAAGTCGGCGCGGTTCACAAAATGCGTGATGTCGACAAAGCCCACTTTGCCGTTGTATTGGATTTTCAAAAAGCTCGTGGTGACTTCCAGCGGGATCACGCGTTTCAGTCGTGGCAACGTGGTCAGAACTTTGCCAAAGCTGGAAGGTTCGGTGCGCACATAGGTGTCGATCAGATTCATGTACACACCCGGATCATCGTGGCGGGTGGTCAGCAGGTGCAAAGGCAGCCAGCCTTGTGTGGTTGAATTTCTTTCTTTCACTCGCGCCCAGTAATCGTCGCACTCCAGAAGTTCCAGTTGATGACCTCCCGGAACGGCTTTCACCAGGGAAGAGTCACTGCGATTCAGGCTGAGCAAAGTCACCGGGCTGCGGGTTTCCACGAAACGGGCCACCTGGATGTCGCGGATCAGGCGGTCGCCACTGAGGGAATAGCTCTTACGGTCCCAAGAGACGGTGAAAGAGGCTTCCATTTCTGTGCGCCGAAGGGAGTTTTCCAGAGATGTTCGACTCACCTGGCCAGAGGGAAAAGCGCTGGTTTTACTGCGATAAAACGACACGGCTTTTGATGCATCCGTGGCTAAAGCCGCAAAAGTGCTGGGAGAGCTGAAAATGAACGACAACGAGAGAAAAAAGGCTGACCGCATCCTTCTATTTTGAGGCTTTAGGCTCGGTGCTCTCAAGGCCAGAAGTTTTGACCTCTGGCCTAAAGTAAAGTATCTAAATCAGGCTGTTTTAAATACATATTAACGCGGAGTGATAAATGAATATCAAAACGATCGGCGTCGTAGGCGCAGGACAGATGGGTAATGGCATTGCACAAGTGGCGGCAAACTTTGGTTTTAACGTCATCATGATGGACGTGAGCGGCGCAGCTCTTGAAAAAGGGATCGCGACTATTTCCGCAAGCTGTGATCGTATCATCAAAAAAGGTGCTATGACTGAGGCTGACAAGGCCACTCTGTTGGGTCGTATCAAGACCGCTCAGGAAACGGCGGGTTTGAAAGATTGCGATATCGTGATCGAAGCTGCGACTGAAAACATCGACCTGAAACTCAAGATCTTCAAGGATCTGGACGCGACTGTAAAACCGGAAGCATTGTTGGTGTCCAATACCTCTTCCATCTCCATCACTAAAATTGCGGGCGTGACCAAACGTCCAACCAAAGTGGCGGGTATGCACTTCATGAATCCTGTTCCGTTGATGAAACTTGTGGAAGGCATCCGTGGTCTTCAGACTTCCGATGAAACTTTCGCCATTGTTAAATCTCTGGCAGAAAAAATGGACAAAGTTTTCGTTGAGTCCGTGAAAGACATGCCGGGCTTTATCGTGAACCGCATTCTTATGCCGATGATCAACGAAGCTGTTTACACTCTTCACGAGGGCATTGCTTCCGTGGACGCTATCGACAATGCGATGAAATTGGGAACGAACCAGCCTATGGGTCCTTTGACTTTGGCTGACTTCATCGGTCTGGATACTTGCCTTGCGATCATGAACGTTCTGCATGATGGTCTGGGTGATTCCAAGTACCGTCCGTGCCCGCTGCTGGTGAAATACGTTGAAGCCGGCTGGTTGGGTCGCAAAACAGGTCGTGGTTTCTACGACTACTCTGCAAAGTAATTGAGGTCTGATAATGGCAAGCAACTATAAAACAATTCTTCTGGAACAAAAAACACACGGGGTTTGGCTTCTGACGATCAATCGTCCGGAATCTTTGAATGCCCTGAACTCCACGGTTTTGAATGAAATGGGTGAAGCCCTTCGCCAGATCGGTGAGATGGACTATGCTGATGCCCGCGCATTGATCATCACGGGGGCTGGTGAAAAAGCTTTCGTGGCGGGTGCTGACATCAAGGAAATCCATGATCTGGACGAAGAAAAGGCGCTGGTCTTTGCTCAGCGTGGTCAGAGCATCTTCCATGAACTGACACTTTTGAAAATCCCGGTGATCGCAGCGGTGAACGGCTTTGCTCTGGGTGGCGGCTGTGAACTGGCGCTGGGTTGTGATTTCATCTATGCCGCTGAAAATGCGAAATTCGGTTTGCCGGAAGTCTCTTTGGGATTGATCCCAGGCTTCGGTGGGACGGTTCGTATGGCTCGTGCCGTGGGTTCCCGTCGTGCCCGTGAATTGACCTATACAGGTGGCATGATCACGGCGGCTGAAGCCTTGACTTGCGGTCTGGTGAACAAAGTCGTTCCTCAGGCGGAACTGATGAACACTGTGATGAAAACTGTCGAAGCTATTTTGGCCAAAGCGCCGATTGCCGTGGGTTCTGCGAAGTTCTCCATCAATCAGGCTTGGGACATGGACGTTGAAGAAGCGCAGAAAAATGAAGCAAGAATCTTTGCGGAACTTTTCACTTCTGAAGACGTTAAAGAAGGCACAGGTGCCTTCATCGAGAAACGCAAAGCTGAATTTAAAGGTCGATAAGACATATGGCATACACACCGAAGAATCCGATCCGAATTGTCACTGCAGCCGCTCTGTTTGACGGCCATGACGCCAGCATCAATATCATGCGCCGTATCCTTCAGGATATGGGTGCGGAAGTCATTCACCTGGGGCACAACCGCTCCGTGAGTGATGTGGTGAAGGCCGTGTTGCAGGAAGGCGCCCAGGGCGTCTGCATCAGCTCCTATCAAGGGGGCCACATGGAGTACTTCAAGTACATGAAGGATCTTCTGGATGAAGCCGGTGCCGGTTACGTGAAAATCTACGGCGGCGGCGGAGGTGTGATTGTCTTTGACGAGAAAAAAGAACTTGAGGCCTACGGCATCGCCCAGATCTTCCACCCGGAAGACGGTCGTCGCATGGGTCTTGAGGGCATGATCGAAATGATCATCAAGGGTTGTGATTTCGACCTGCTGGAAAAGCAAAAAGAATTCAAAACCAAAAAGAACATCTTTAACGGCGACACCGTTCCTTCGGTGGAACTGGGTGTGGCTTTGACCGCGATTGAAAACGGTCACAAGGATTTCTCTTTGAACGCTTTTGGGCTGGAATCCTTCAAAGCCAACAAAGAACCTCTGGTTCTGGGTATCACCGGAACGGGTGGTGCGGGTAAGTCCTCTTTGATCGATGAAATGGTGCAAAGATACCTGAACGCGTATCCAGACAAGAAAATCGCCGTGGTGTGCGTGGATCCGTCCAAGCGCAAAACCGGTGGTTCCCTGCTGGGGGATCGTATTCGTATGAACTCTTTGTCCCGCAACCGCGTGTTCATGCGCTCGGTGGCGTCCCGTGGTTCAGGCCGCGAGATCGCTTCTTCTTTGCCGGACATTCTGAAATTCATCCGTCAGCTGGACTTTGATTTCGTCATCGCTGAAACCTCTGGTATCGGTCAGGGGAACATGGCGATCACTGAAGTCAGTGATATGTCCATGTATGTGATGACCTCTGATTTCGGAGCTCAATCACAGCTTGAAAAAATTGACATGATTGACTTCGCGGACCTGGTGGCGGTGAATAAAGCCGACCGTCGTGGGGCGCTGGATGCTCTTCGTGATGTGACCAAACAATACAAACGTTCTCGTAAGATCTTTGATGAAAAGGTCGAGGTTCCGGTCTTCTTGACTCAGGCCTCCCAGTTCAATGATGGCGGCGTGAATAAATTGTTCTTCCGTTTGGCTGACATCCTGGAAAGCAAGCAGCCGGGCAAATGGGTTGTCAATGCCCAGTACAAGAACAACATCCTGTCCGCGGAAGAGCATGTGATCATCCCGGCAGACCGTCAGAACTATTTGGCGGAAATCACTTCGACTATTCATAAATACAAAAAGCGCACAGAAACTCTGGCGGAAAAAGCATCCCAATTGGGTGGCTTGCAAAAAGTCGCGCCTTTATTGAACGCAGATCCTGCCACTGTGAAAAAAGTGGAAGCGGACCTAAGCTCTGAGTTCACTGCGGAAGAGTTGGATCAACTGAAAAACTTCGAGGGTCTGATCAAGACCTATTCCGGTGATGAACTGGTGTTCAAAGTCCGTGATAAAGAACTGCGCCAGCCAATGGTGCGTGAATCCCTGTCCGGCACGAAAATCCGCCGTGTGGTGGTTCCTAAGTTCAAAGACTGGGGCGATCGCTTCCGTTATCTGAAACTTGAAAACGTGCCGGGGGAATTCCCGTTCACGGCCGGTGTGTTCCAGCTAAAACGCGCCGATGAAGATCCAAAGCGCATGTTCGCGGGCGAAGGAACTCCTGAGCGCACGAATCGTCGTTTCCATTACCTTACAAAAGGCGAGACGGCCCACCGTCTTTCCACGGCATTTGATTCCGTGACCTTGTACGGTCAGGATCCAGATCAGCGTCCGGATATCTTCGGTAAAGTCGGGGAGTCTGGTGTTAGTATCTGTACTTTGAACGACATGAAAAAGTTGTATGCGGGCTTTGATTTGATCAATCCAAATACATCTGTATCCATGACTATCAATGGCCCGGCACCAATGATTCTGGCCTTCTATTTCAATACTGCTATCGATCAGCAGGTTGAAAAGAAAGAAAAAGAACTGGGTCGCAAGCTGACTGAAAGCGAATGGAATGATCTGGCTGTCTGGACCCTGCAACAGGTGCGTGGGACGGTTCAGGCGGACATCCTGAAGGAAGACCAGGGTCAGAACACTTGCATCTTCTCTATCAACTTCGCCTTGAAGATGATGGGCGACATTCAGGAATACTTCGTTCGCAGCAAGATCCGTAACTTCTACTCTGTCAGTATCTCCGGGTATCACATTGCGGAAGCGGGCGCGAATCCGATTTCTCAGTTGGCCTTCACGCTGTCCAATGGTTTCACGTTTGTTGAATACTATCTGGCGCGCGGTTTGAAAGTGGACGACTTTGCTCCGAATCTGTCCTTCTTCTTCTCTAACGGTCTGGATCCGGAATATTCCGTATTGGGCCGTGTGGCTCGTCGTATCTGGGCAGTGGCGATGCGTGACCTGTATAAGGGTAACGATCGTTCTCAGAAGTTGAAGTACCACATTCAGACGTCGGGTCGTTCCCTGCATGCGCAGGAAATTGACTTTAATGACATCCGCACGACTTTGCAGGCGTTGATTGCTCTTTATGACAACTGCAACAGCTTGCACACGAATGCCTACGATGAAGCGATCACCACTCCGACGGAAGAATCTGTTCGTCGTGCGATGGCGATTCAGCTGATTATTAACCGTGAATTCGGCATGACCATGAATGAAAACCCAATGCAGGGTTCATTCTTCATCGACGAGCTGACGGACCTGGTTGAAGAAGCGGTCTTGAATGAATTTAAGAAAATCAACGAACGCGGTGGTGTTCTGGGTGCAATGGAAACGCAGTACCAGCGTTCCAAAATCCAGGAAGAGTCCCTGTACTATGAGCGCCTGAAACATGATGGCACGTTGCCGATCATTGGTGTGAACACCTTCATCGATCCAAAAACGATGGCGGCTGACTATGTTCCACCTAAGATTGAACTGGCGCGTGCATCTTATGAGGAGAAAAACGCTCAGTTGGATAACGTCCACAAGTACCAGGAAGATCATGCCTCCGAAGGTGCCAAGTCGTTGCAGAATCTGAAAGACACCGTCCTCAGCGGCGGCAACATCTTCGCAGCCCTGATGACGGCGGCAAGATATTGCAGCTTGTACCAAATGACTCAAGCCCTGTACGAAGTCGGCGGCCAATACCGCCGTAACCTCTAAAAGGTGCCTGGTTGTTTTTTCTGGCAATAATGCGTTAGAAGCTCAAAGGGCTGCCATTCGGCGGCCCTTTTTTTATTTTGAGGTGGGCAGGGTGATTTTCAGGGAGGCGCCTTCGATTTCGTTGCCGCTAAGTCGGTTTTCGATGGTCAGTGTGCCGTTGTGAAGGTCAGTGATGGCTTTCATGATCACGGAACCCAGTCCTAAAGAGAAATGTCCGTTCTTGGTGATTTTTCTGCCGCGGAATTCGCGACGCTGGCCGAAGGTTTTCAAGGCTTCTGCGTCCAGGCCCTGTCCGTTGTCGGAAATCTCGATGGTCAAGGAATCAGAACCTTCATGAATGCGCACATCCACCGTGGATTCGGCATAGCGTTCCGCATTTTCAAGGCCGTTGCGAATCAGGCGCTGAATCAGGTGGCTGTCACCCAGAACCGCCGGGACGGTGCTGCCTTCAATGCTCCATTTGATTTTCGTGTCGCTGTGTTGACGATGGCGCACCTCCTGGGTCAGAAGGCTCATAACATCAATGCGCTCGGTGCTGGCTTTAAAGTGAGGCTCGTCCAAAGAGGCAATGGTCATCAGCTGTTCAATCAGATCCTTGAAGTAATCAATTTCGCGAATCAGGACATCAAACAGTTCGCCGCGTTTTTCCGCTGACAGCTTGTCGTGATGGATCTGCAAGGTCTCAAACGAAGTTTTTAAGCTGGTCAGCGGAGTGCGCAGATCATGACCCATTTCCTGCAACAATTGTTTGCGGGTTCTTTCGGTGGCGTGGATACGGCCCACCAGTTTTTCGATTTCTTCCGCCATACGGTTGAAGTCCAGCATCAAGCCGCCAAATTCATCCAGACGGTGAATTTCAAAGCGCGCTTTAAGATCGCCCTCTTCCAGTCGGCGCAGGACCGAGCGGGCTTCCAGGGATTTTTTGCGCATATAGAAAAAGATCGCGGCGATGGCCAGAATCAAGGCAATCACGATCATCGCCGCCGTCAGTACAGCCTGAGTGATGATCAGATTTCCCAGCATCGGACGGGCAGGTTCTTTGATCACCAGATAAAGTTCGGCCTCGGTGTCCAATCTGATTACGATTGTTGGATTGCCAATGCGGAAGAAGTTCTCTGTTGTCAGGATTTCTTTGCTGGTTTTCGGGCGCGGCAGTTCGTCCCAATTTTGCGCCAGAGTCGGTGATTTCTTATAGATCAATACCTGTCCTTGAGAATTCACAACCCATGCGTCCATATCCATGTGCGGAGGACGGTGACCACCAGGCCCCGGTCCGGGTCCTTTGAAAGGAGGACGGGGACGATGGTCATCTCCTCGCGGAGGAGGAGGTGGCGGCATCATTCCTCCCATTGGTGGTGGAGGCCCCATCATCGGACCGTTGGGAGGTGGTGGACCCATTGGCGGACGGAAATCACGATCCATGCGCAGCAGGTCTTTTTGCCGAGAAACCTGATCCAGTGGAACTTTGTGAAGTTTTTGTTCGATGGAGGAAGCATAGAATCTTAGGAAATCATCACGGAATCTTGCGCCCTGAATATTCATGAAACGGTTCATAAACAAAAGCGAAATCAGGCTTAGGATCACCGCAACTGTAATACCGAAGATTGAAGCTTTGATTAATGCACTTTTGTTCATGGCTGAAACACCTTCATGAAGAGTATCGGATGAAAATTCATTCCACTCATCATAAATTTAAAGCCACAATTGTTGAGTGTTTGTGGAAAGCCCTGATCTTCCTTCTTCCCAAGGGTCTAACCAGAGTGTTTGTCTTGTTTTGAGATGAAAAGGTCTAGCGTTTGGCTAGCATGCGGGCCAGGAACAATACGATCATCGCTCCCAGAACTGAGGCAATAAAGCCGGCTCCTTCGCCCTCTTGATACCAACCCAGAGCACTGCCGACGTAGGTGCCAACCACGGCCCCGATGATTCCTAAGATGGTCGTTAGAATAAAACCGCCCTGGTCTTTGCCAGGCATCAGGAATTTTGCCACAAGACCCACGATGAAACCGATGATGATGGTCCAGATAATATGCACGAAGCCTCCTTGGGAGTTTTCACTGTAAAATCGGGACCGCGTGTTGTCAGAGGAACTTGATGGAATATGTGGAAGATCAGTCCTGAAATAAAAACGGCCCCGTTCCCATAGGTGGAGGAACGGGGCCGTAACCTTCAGGACCGTTAGAAGGTTTTATTCACGATAAATTGAACTTTTTGAGAACCCAGGTACTGAGCGCTGTCACGACGAACCACAAGGTCCATGTAAAGCTTCGTGCCTGCCGCCGGATTCACCGGGATGGCTTTCAGGGCAATACCCAGCTCGCCATTGGCCAAAGTGATGGCTTCACGAGTGAAGTTCTTTTCCGCCAGCCATTCAAGTTTGCCGCTGGAAAGTTTTTTCCACACAACCAGTTTGTACTGGGACTGAACCTCTTCCAAAGCGGCGGTCTGATCGTGGATGATCACCACGCGTTCGGCGCCCGCGCCATCAATGCGAACCAGTTGAACCATGGCGGAACTCTTCAAAGACTGAACCTCGTCCTGATCCAGCTCTTTTTTCTCGTAGCTGACGGTCTGGTCAAAGCTCAATGCGCCCGACGCAATGTTGGCGCCATGGCGTTCAACATGCAGTTGCACCGTGTACTTGCCTTCACGAGCCAGGCCCGGAGCTGCCACTGCAAAAGCTTTGGCTTCGGTGGATTGCAGGCGCTGTTCAAACAACACGGCCTGGCTTTGCTGATCGCGAACTTCCAAAGTATACACGGAAGTCACGCGAGGAGCGGCCACGGTTTCAGTGAACAGAATCTGTCCCTGACCTTTATTGAATTGCAGTTTCAGGCCAACAACGGTTTTTGTTCCGGCGTTGGTTTCGTTCCATTTCGGGGATGTTTTAAGAACGAAGACTTTTTCACGACCATCCTGACGAACTTCAGCAATCTCGTAAGCAAAGATGGAAGAGTTCACTTTAATCTGAACTTCCGGAGCTGCTTCCGTGCCGCGAAGAACAACCTGAACGGTTTCTTTTTCGCCAGCCAACAAAGCCGCTTCTTGAGGGAAGATCACAGCCACTGGTTGAGTGTACTGATGATCAAACACATCACGGTAACGAGTCACGCAGCAGCGAACTTCGTCACGGTATTTGGTGACAGTGCGGGTGCGGGCCTCGGAACGGTACTTGGTGACGGTGCGAGTGCGCTGTTCCTGACGATAGCGAACTTCATCACGCCATTTGGTCACCGTGCGAGTTTTGCGAACGCGCTCGTAACCGCATTCACGGTCGGTGTATGGAACCTGACGGCAGGAAGGAACATCACGGCAAACACGAGGTCCGTCGGTGCATTCGTTGCGGGTTTTGCAGATGCGCTCGCCGCGGGCGTTGGTGCCACACTCCGTGATCGGTTGGCAGGTGCGGCCACCAGGCTCACACAGTCTTTCGTTGGAACATTCCTGACGGTATTTAGTGACGTTGCGACACTGGTATTCAGAGTCCCAGTATTCCTCATAGTCGGTATAGGAAACACGCTCCGTGTAAGGAACCTGTTCGTAGTAGGTCTCAGTGGTCTGATAAGGAACGTCTACATAATAGGTTTCTTCAGCCTGATAGGGAACTTTCTCGGTGTAATTGTCCTGATAAGGTTCCTGGCGATAGACGTTTTTGGAAAGTTCACCGCGAACAGTCAGTGCGGTGTCAGATGTGCGGGTCAGCAGGTCTTGGGTCTTCTCGGTCGGAGCTGCAGAAGCAGTGACTCCGATTATCAGAGTCACAATGGCTCCGATTAGTGGTTTAAAGTGCATGTTTCCTCCTCCAATTTGGACAATCGAAGGAGTTTGCAATCATCAAGCCAACCCAAAATGCCCAAAAGGTACCTGCTTACTTTTGCTGAAGCAGCGCATAAGAAAAAGTCACCAGGCACCTTTTGGGAATAGCTTTTATAGTTGGGCGATGATTTTTTCGGCGATGCGGATGCCGTCGCAGGCGGCTGAGGTGATTCCGCCGGCGTAACCTGCGCCTTCACCTGCGGGGTAAAGACCTTTGTGTGATACGCTTTCCAAGGTTTCCTCGTCACGGGTCACGCGAACCGGGCAACTGGTGCGGGACTCGATTCCGTACACTTGAGCGTCTTCGGTCAAAAAGCCCTTCATGCTGCCTTGGAATTTTTCAAAGCCTTCACGCAGGCGATTCACCATGTGCTTTGGCAGCAGCTCGTCCAGACGAATGTTCAATGCTCCCGATGGGGAAGAACCCGGGCGCAAAGGGCGGGGACCGGTCTTGGAGTTTGTTCCTTGCAGGAAGTCCATCAGGTTCTGCGCAGGAAGTTCACGTGTTCCCCCCGCAGCCACAACCGAATTAAAGGCACGGGTTTCAAGTTCACGGCGCATCTTCATTCCACCAAAAACGTCATCCCCAAAGTTTTTGTCGTGATCAATGCTGACCACGATTGCCGCATTGGCATACGGAGAGTTGCGGTTGTAGTTGCTCATCCCATTGCAGACGATGCCATCGGCCTCAGTGCCGGAAGAAAGAACGTAACCACCCGGGCACATACAGAAAGAGTAAACTCCGATGCCGGTCTTGTTATCGTGGTGAGCCAGTTTATAGTTGGCAGCACCCAGCTTGGGATGTTCCGAGAACTGGCGGTATTGAATTTTATTGATGGATGCTTGCGAGTGTTCCACGCGAAGGCCCATGGCAAAGGATTTTCCATCCAGTTTTACACCGATATCACGCAGGTGATTGATCATGTCTTCGGCAGAGTGGCCCGTCGCCATCACCACGTGCGGGGATCTGAACTCAGTACCGTGTTCGGTGCGCACGCCCACCACTTGCGTTCCTTCTGTCAGAACTTCAGTGACCTGGGTGTTGAAATGAATTTCACAACCATTGGCGCGCAGGAATTCACGCAGTTTCGGAATGACCCGGCGTATACGGTCTGAACCCACGTGCGGATTCGACAGCCACTGGATTTCTTCCGGGGCACCGAACTGCACCAGACGGTTCATCACATAAGGGATGTGCGGGGACTTGATACGGGTGATCAGCTTGCCGTCAGAATAAAGACCGGCCCCACCTTCGCCGAAGCAAACGTTATTGCGCGGGTCAAGTTTGCCATAGCGCCAGTATTGATTGATCCCTTTGATGCGTTCGCCACTGTCAGAGCCGCGCTCAAACAGCACGCACGGAACGCCTCTTTCCACAAAGCGCAAAGCCGCAAACAGGCCCGCGGGACCGGTGCCGACGATCAGGGGCTTTTCTTTGGGATTTTCGATTTTTTCCAGTTTGAATTCTGGAAGTTCCAAAGTTTCGCCTTTTTCGGCGACCTCGACGGTATAAACGAAATGCGGGGAGTGGGAGCGGCGGGCATCCACGGATTGGCGCAGAATGCGGTAAGGACCATGTTCAGGGACAAGCCACTGCAATTTTTCTTCAAGGTCATTATCAATAGGGATTTCAAGATTCTGAATAATCTTGGACATTCTGCCTCCGGGACCTTTTTAGGGTCCAAATTAGGTTCTGATTTCAATACACTGTACTAGAAAGTCCTTTAGGTGACAAAGGGGTCTATTGCAGATATAAAGATTTCTATGTCAGCAATTACCAGAATTCTACCAAAACGTCGTCTTAGCCGCTGGGTCGGTCACTTTATGCACTGGAAAGGGCCTTCTTTGTGGGCGCGCCTGTCTATCCGGGGCTTTGCGTGGCTTTATAACATCGATCTGGCCGAGGCTGAAAAGTCCTATGACCAGTATCCCTCCATTGGCGAGTTCTTCGTTCGCCGCTTAAAACCCGGCATCCGTCCTGTGGGCACCGGCTGGGCGGTTCATCCGGCTGACAGCAAAATCACTCAGGCGGCTGCCATCGAGGATGGCACCCTGATTCAGGCCAAGGGTCTGACTTACAAGCTGAAGGATTTCACGCAAGACCCGGACTGCGACAAAAAGTGGGCGGGCGGCTTCTTTATGACCTACTATCTTTGCCCGACGGACTATCACCGTGTGCATTCCCCGGTGGAAGGCAACATCACTGATGTGCGCTACATGCCAGGTGAATTGTGGCCGGTGAATGAGTGGAGCACCACGAACGTAAAAGACTTGTTTTCGGTGAACGAGCGCGTGCTGGTGGAGATTGAAACGGATCTGGGCCCGGTGGGTGTGGTCTTTGTTGGTGCGACCAACGTGGGTCACATTGTGCTGAGTTTTGACGAAAAAATCCGCGGCAATCAAAAAGGCCCTCATATCTTTGAGCACAAACACTACAGCCCCGAGATCCCGGTTCACAAAGGATCTGAACTGGGCATGTTCCGCATGGGCTCCACGGTGGTGATGTTGTATCCACCAAGCTTCCGTCAGAAGTTTGAAGGTCACATGAATCTGGGACCTTCCGTGCGGGTGAATGCGGATTTGATTAAAAATCCATAAACTCATTTACGGGCATTTTTGAAAATTACGACATGTTTTAGAGGAGGTGTTAAGCACCTCCTCTTTTGTTAGAAGCCTGCGCCGGTTGGTGAAGTGATACTGCACTGTGTTTTCAAAGACCTCGCGTGACCAGGGTAAAAGGGGCTTTGACGGCGAGTTATGGTCTCGGACGTCCCACTCGCGATATGAACCACCGACCCAGTGAAACATCTTTTCAGGATCCCAGAATTTCAAGACGATGTGGGGCTCTTGAGGCGAAGCCCAGGGGCGGTCTTTGCCGCGCAGGTATCCCAGGAAGCTGATACGGGCCCGCTCGTGTTTAACACTCAATAGCTCTAAAGGGATGCGCAACGTTCGCTGCCAGGCCTGACGTAATTTTGTGGAATCCAGATCCAGAACGCGCAAGAAACTTGCCGCAAAGGCCGAGCATCCCGCACCCTGTCCCAGCAAGGGATCAGATCGCAGTCCGCCGTAAATGTTGATTAAGCCCGTGGACTGGTAAAGATCCACATAACGGCGCAGACGTGTGCATTGGTCTGAATTCAGAATCAATCGAAACTGTCGGACATAACCTTTTTCCGTCAAAGGCTTCAACCAAGTCAGGATTTCTTGTTCTGTGTAGCTGCGTCCGGTCTGGTTGATCAGCATCGTGTCCAGTGAAACACCTTTCACCAGAAAGTCCCACAGATAAGCGCCATTGGACTTGATGGAAGTCATGCCTCGATAGACCGGTTTTTCGCGGCCACATTGCAGCCGGATGTTCACGTGGGAAATCGGGTGGGGATAATCTTTTCCATCGACTTGAGCACTCAGATTTTTGGTCATACTGCGCACCAGGCGGCCGGGGCTTTGCCAGTTTAGCGGGGCGGGCGCACGATAGATCAGCAGATCCAGATGATCTGCGAAGCTATGAAATGGAAACAGGATCAAAAGAAAAATCAGAAGTCCCGGCATGGACCCCAGTATTTCATGGGGCGACTTCGCAGGAACAGAGGGGCGCTTAAATTACAGGGTATGAGCACTCGGTGGCCGGGGTTTCCGCCACTGTGACTTTCACCAGCGTTGGCAGAACCGGGCGGGCTTTGTCATACAGCCATTTTGCCAAAAGTTCGGACGTGGGGTTTTCAAGGCCCGGAACCTCGTTCAGCACGCGATGATCAATCTGATCCAGGAACGGTTTCATCAGAGCCTGAATGTCGTTGTAATCGATCACCCAGCCGATTTTGGGATCAAGATCGCCGACCAGGGTCAAGATCAGCTTAAAGCTGTGCCCGTGCATGCGAGAGCATGGATGGCTTGCCGGAAGGTGAGGCAGGAATCGCGCCGATTCAATTTGAAAATGCTGTTTCAGTTCGAATTTCATGCTAATACTATAGTCATTCCGAGGTGAGTATGTCCACGACCACATTGCATTTGGCAAAACAAAATTTCAAGTTCTCTGCCGCGCACTTTCTGATCTTTGATGAAACACACGCAGAGCGCCTGCATGGTCATAACTACCAGGTTAAAGTCGACATCAAAACACCTTCCGAAGAAGAATTGCATTCGGACGGCTACTTCCTTGATTTCAATGTCTTTAAAAAATACATCAAAGCCCGTCTGGATCAGTGGGACGAAATGGTGCTGCTGCCGGAAAAGCAAAAAGACATGAAGTTTAAAAAAAACGGAAACTCACTGGAAGTGACGTTCCGCGATCGTTTTTATGTGTTTCCGGCCCAAGAAGTGTCCCTGTTGCCTGTGACAAACACCAGCGTGGAACAGCTATCGCGTCTGCTGGCTGAAGAATTCTTTGCAGAGTTCAAGCAGTATGGTGTGAAAAGTGTGCGTGTGTATGTTGCCGAAACCGCAGGGCAGGGGGCCTCTACGGTGGTGCCGTCTAGGGCTTAAGTTTACCGTTGGAAACTTCAGAGGCTGACAGCTCGCGCACCACACGGTAGCGCCAGAAGCAAATACGTCCGCCTTCATTCAGTTTTTGTTCCAGACGCTCTTCGGTCAATTCAGGACTGCCATCACAATCAATATGTGCAAAGTCGGCAAAGGCATCCACGCGGTTCACTGACCACGAATAGGGAGCCTTGTCGCGGGATAGAAACGCACGGTTGAATCCACCATTTCCAAGTTCAATTCCCGCCACCACGATTTTTTCCAAATTTGGATTGCGAATCTGTTCCCGAGCCGTGGCGATAGTTTCAGGCTTGTCCAAGGCAATCACAAACGCTTCGTCTGCTTGGGGGTCTTTGGTTGAAACCAGGAAGTAAGTTTTCGTGGTATCCACGGGTAAAGTCACAGGTTTCATTGCCACCGACGGGCTGACCTGTTCGCCAGCGCCATTGTCATAACTAAGCACCGAATGCAGGCGTTCGGCTCCTTGCACCTCAATGCGGGCCACGGCATGGTTCAAGTTCCACTTGAATGTCGATGTATCATAATACTTCTCAAGAGTAAGTTCTTTCTCGCCAATCACGGCGCCCATGCGGTTGAAGGCTTTCAGGCGGACAGCGTTTGGTTTTAAGTAAAGGTTCAACAAGTGAAGCTTCACGCTTTGAACCGAAGACGGCAGCCAGTGCGTGACTTCAGGCGATGCCGTGTCGGTTAAAGGAGTGCTGAAAGAATCATCGCAGGAGCTTGTGACTTGAATGACATTTTTATCCCAGGCTTTGACGGAAAAAGCCTGAGCTTCCGGCAGGAAGCTGGTGCCGCGGATTTTGATCTGGGCTTTGGCTTCCAGGTCGTTGTGGCGTTCGTCGATCTCGGCGCCATAGCGCACTTGGGTCCATACGCGCTGTGGTTCATTGGTTTTATTGGTTACAAACAAGGTCAGGTGTTCCGGGGCGCACAGCGAGGGGCTGTAAAACACCTGCGAAGCTCCCGCAGTGAGGGAAGTTATTAGGATCAAGCTGCCAATACCGATTGAAGTCTTAATACCAAAATCCATATAGAC
This sequence comes from Bdellovibrio sp. BIS2, assembly GCF_055398295.1. Lineage (NCBI taxonomy): Bacteria > Pseudomonadati > Bdellovibrionota > Bdellovibrionia > Bdellovibrionales > Pseudobdellovibrionaceae > Bdellovibrio > Bdellovibrio sp. BIS2. The sequence continues at coordinate 1,834,120 of NZ_AP035879.1, forward strand.
TTCGGATCGGTAGGCTGGGTTTGAACTTAACCAAAGGTCCTAAAAACCAGACTTAAGCCTCAGGAATGTGAGTCTTCTTAATAGTTATTTTCAATTGGCTTTCAATGGTTAAGGGGGTGGTCAAAGGACTTCCCTTTAGGCTCTGGACCCCTTAACTAAGCATATCGTCAGGGGAAAACATGAATTTACACGACATGACAATCAAGTCAGGCCAGTCCGTCGAAATCACCGGTTTTGCCGGTGAGGATGTTTTGCGTGAACGTCTGCACGAAATGGGTTTAAGAGTTGGCTCTATCATCACTATTTTGGGGAAAGCTCCATTCGGAGGTCCTTTGCTGATTCGTTTTAACACCAGTTTCCTGGCCCTGAGAAAAGAGGAGGCGGCATGCGCTCTGGTGACGCTGAAGTAGCAATCGCAGAAAAATGTGTGGCCCTTGTTGGGGCTCCAAATTCCGGCAAGACGACACTTTATAACTGGCTGACTGGCTCCCGTTTTAAAACCGTGAACTATCCTGGAGCCACTGTGGAGTTTTCCCTGGGGCATCTGGCTTCTCACTTGGGTGAAGGTTTGCAGGCCATGGACACGCCGGGCACGTACAGTCTGCACCCGAAAAGTGCTGACGAGTGGGTGACTCTTCGCTCGATCTATGAAAATCCCAAGGTCGATAAAATCGATGGTATCGTCGTGGTGGTTGACGGCACTCAGTTGTCCCGTCATCTGCAATTGGTGATGCAGATGAAAGAAACCGGATTCCCGATGCTGGTGGTTGTGACCATGTCCGACCTGCTTCGTCGCGAAGGGGTCGATCTGGATCTGGCTTACCTTGAAAAAACATTTGGCTGCAAGGTTCTGGCTTTTGATGGTCTGCTGGCAGGGGGTCTGCTTGAGATCGTGGCTGAAGCGAAAAAACTGGGCTCGTCCCATAAGCCCTCCCGTCCTGTTCCATGGGGTTTTGCCCAGCAGGAAGAAAAACTGAAAGAGTGCGAGCGCATTGCGCAGGAAGCTCTTCAGCATAAAACCGATCATGCTCAAGAGCGTCTGAACCGCATCGTTGCGACCACGGAAAAACTGGATCGCGTTTTGCTGCATCCTTGGTTTGGTATTTTGTTCTTTATTCTGATTATGGGTGGTTTGTTTGCCAGCGTGTTCTGGCTGGCAGCTCCGTTTATGGATCTGATCGATGGATGGTTCACAAGTTTTGCTGAAACTGTGGCAGCCTGGGGGCCGGGTGCGCTGTGGGCGGACTTCCTGGCAAACGGCGTGGTGACCAGCTTTGCTGCGTTCATGGTCTTTGTTCCGCAGATTTTCATTTTGTTTGTGGCCATTGGCCTGCTTGAAAGCACGGGGTATCTGGCGCGCGCAGCGACTTTGATTGATCGTCCGTTCTCGGCCTTGGGAATGAGCGGTCGTTCGTTTGTGCCTTTGCTGTCAGGTTTTGCCTGTGCGGTGCCGGCGATCATCGCCACTCGTAATATCCCATCCACCAAAGATCGTCTGATCACGGCCTTTGTGGTGCCTTTGATGAGCTGTTCGGCGCGTTTGCCGGTGTATGCTTTGTGTATTGCGTTTCTGTTCCATGGTCAGTCGGCGCTGTATGCCGGCCTTGCAATGGCGGGACTTTATCTGGGTTCCATCGTGGTGGGCGCTTTTGCTGCGGGTATCATTAGCAAATTCATCCCGCGCACCGAGCCGTCCTTCTTTATGATGGAGCTGCCGATCTATCGCCGTCCTAAGTTGCGCGTGATTTTGCGTCAGGCGTGGACTCGCACTTTGTCCTACGTAAAGCGCGCAGGCCCGATCATCTTCACGTTTGCGGTGATCATCTGGGTGGGGACAACCTTCCCGAATTATCAAACAGAAGATGCGCACCAAAAGCTGGAAGAAAGTTATGTGGGGCGTGCGGGTAAGTTTATCGAGCCGGTGGTTCAGCCGATGGGCGTGGACTGGCGTGTGGGTGTGGGTCTGATTTCAGCCTTTGCCGCGCGTGAGGTGTTTGTGTCCTCCATGGCAGTGACTTTCAATATCACGGACACCGATGAGGATTCCCAGCAGCAGGCCTTGCTGACTCAGATGAGTACAGCCACCAATGCCGCCGGAGAAAAGATCTTCACCGTCAGCTCGGTGATTGGTCTTATGATCTTCTTCCTGATTGCTTTACAGTGTATGTCCACGGTGGGTGTGCAGATTCGTGAATCCGGCTCCTGGAAGTTTGCGATGATGCAGCTTGTGGTCTTTAACGTCGCGGCCTACGTTTTGGTCGTAGTCGTGGTTCAGTCTTTGAGATTCCTGGGCGTTCCTTAGCGGACGCCCTTCATCAAATCTTTGTACAATTTAAGGGTCTGTTCTTGGGTGCTTTGCCAGCGGTGCTGGCTCAGCGTCCAGGCGCGGGCTTTTTTGCCCTGTTCGCGGGCCATTTCTGGATTCTGAATATAAAACTTCAAAGCCTGAGCAAGGCTCTTGGGATCTTTGGGTTGAACCAGATAGCCGCGTTCATTTTTACCGACCTGTTCGGTCGTTCCACCGGCATCAGTGCCAATCACCGGCTTTTCCATCAGCATGGCGTCCAGCACACTTAACGAATAGGTTTCGTTGTAGGAAGCCAGGATAAACACATCCAAAGCATCAATGTACGGGATGTAGTCGCGTTGGAAAGGAATGCGGTGCAAGTGGCCTTTCAGGCGCGGCTCTTGCTGTTTTTGTTCAATCCAGTTTTTGAGTTCCAAAGATTGAGCTTCGTAAGTCACCTGACCGTTGCTGTCGCGGCTTTCAATCGTGGGATCACCCACGATCACCATATGAATCTTTTGTACTTCATCATCGGTCAGATGGTCCAAAGCTTCAACCAGCTCGCGCACGCCTTTACCGGCATCCAGGCGGCACAAAGTTCCAAAGGCCAGCTCGGAAGGTTTCAGTCCCAGCTTTTCACGCAAAGAAAGGCGGGCCTGCGGGTTGGAGTTGAACTCTTCCGTTTTGCGCCCATAGCGCATCAAAGTCAGCTTGGATGGAGCAATCGGGAAGTTTTTGCGAGCCTCGCTTAATACAAACTCAGATGATGAACACAAAGCATCGACTTTGGAAAACATCCAGCGGTGGAACAAGTCCTTCTTTGCCGGAGCATTCATGTACAGATTATAAACGTGTTTGGGGGTGGACGAGTTCCAGCGTGCCAGCACGCAAGCCCACATATCCAGTCGGGTGTGGGATTGCAGGTGAGTGATTCCGTTTTCCCGCACGATCTTGCGAATCAAACGGGCTTCCTGCAGCTTCGAGATTTTTTTCTGGGGGAAGGTGATGACTTCCACCGAGGTTTTTTTCAGCTCTTCGGCCACACGCGAGTGGGCCGAACACAGCACGCGCTGATTCAGGCCGGTCTCCGCCAGCTTCTGAATCAGTTCGGTTGTGTAAATTTCAAGCCCGCCCCAGCTTAAGGACTGGATGCAGTGAAGAACCTTTATTTCGCCCATAGGGATTTAAAGTGTTCGATGGTCTTGCCAAGGCCTTCTTCTTCAAAGCGCACGGTTGGATTCCATCCAAGTTCTTTCTGCGCTTTGGAATAGTTGATCGCATAACGGAAATCATGGCCTTTGCGGTCGGTCACAAAGCTTAAAAGTGATTCAGGCTTACCCAGGTGTTTAAGAATCATCTTGGCAACATCCAGGTTCTGGCGTTCCGAGTTTCCACCCAGATTATAGACTTCACCAGCTTTGCCTTTGGTGAAGGCCAGCCATACGCCCTCATTGTGGTCATCCACATAGATCCAGTCACGGATGTTCATGCCCGTACCATAAATCGGCAACTTTTCGTTGGCCAAAGCACGTTTGATCATCAATGGGATGAATTTTTCTTCAACCTGATAAGGACCATAGTTGTTGGAACAACGAGTGATCACCACCGGCATTTTGTAAGTTTCAAAGAACGCACGGCACATCAGGTCCGCACTGGCTTTGGAAGCGCTGTACGGGCTGTTTGGCGTGATCGGAGTTTCTTCAGTGAAGGCCGGATCTTCCATTTGCAAAGTGCCGTAAACTTCGTCTGTGGAAACTTGCAGGTATTTGAAAGACGGATTCTTTTCAAAAAGATTCAAGCTTTCTTTCAGCAGGTTCAAAGTGCCCAGAACATTTGTTTCAACGAAGATGTTCGGGTTTTCAATCGAGCGGTCCACGTGGGATTCGGCTGCGAAATTTAAAACACCGCTGAAGTTGTATTTCTGGAAAAGCTCATGAACCAGCTTCGTGTCGCGGATATCACCTTTAACAAAAGTCAGGTGTTTGTGCGCATCCAGTTCGGGTTGAATGTTTTCCAGGCGGCCGGCATAAGTCAAAGCGTCCAGAATGACAAAGTCATACTGCGCCTTGATGCTGTCACGGCAGGTGATGGTCTTGATAAAGTTGGATCCGATAAAGCCGGCGCAACCGGTCAGTAGAACTGTCTGTTTCATGAACTAGATTTCCTCAGAGATGATTTTTTCAAGGTAGCTGCGGTAAGAACATTTCGGCAAGTCAGCCGTGATCTTCTGCAGTTGTTCCAGTGTGATGAATTTCATGCGGTAAGCGCATTCTTCCAGACAGGCCACTTTCATGCCCTGACGTTCTTCGATGGCGCCGATAAAGGATGCAGCATCCAGCAGTGAACGCGGAGTGCCCGTATCCAGCCACGCCAGACCACGATACATCATTTCCACACCCAGAGTGTCTTCATTGTGATAGCTCAGGATCAGGTCCACGATCTCAGTTTCACCACGCGGGGAGGGCTTCAGGGCTTTCGCACGTTTGGCCACTGTTTTGTCAAACAGGTACAGACCCGGGATGGCATACTGGGATTTTGGAACCTTTGGTTTTTCTTCGATGGATTTGACTTTTTTGGTGTTCTTGTCGAATTCAACCACACCGTAAGCAGAAGGATCCGCCACATAGTAGGCAAACACGCGTCCATTCAGGCCGCCGGCTTTTTCTTTCTGAGCTTTGATAGCCTCGCGGAAGAAGGTCAGATCGCCATAGAACAGGTTGTCCCCCAGCATCAGGCAGACATCGTCGTTCCCGATAAAGTCTTCACCCAAAACGAAGGCTTCAGGCAGACCGTTTGGCTTTTCCTGAACCACGTAAGAAAGTTTGATGCCGAACTGGGAGCCATCACCCAACAGTTTTTTGAACAAGGGCTGATCATCCGGCGATGTGATGATCAGAATGTCTTTGATCCCACCCAGCATCAGAATGCTCAGTGGATAATAGATCATCGGCTTGTCATAGATGGACTGAAGCTGTTTGGTCATGACCCGGGTCATTGGGTACAGGCGAGAGCCGGCTCCGCCGGCAAGAATAATACCCTTCATTTACTTCCCCTTAAAAAATTTATTAACTTCGTCCAGGACGAATTGGGCATCCGCCGCTGTCATATCCGCCCACAAAGGCAGGCGCAGTAAACGGGCCGAGTGATCATCAGTGACAGCCATGCTGCCGCTGACTTTTCCGTATTTCAAACCCGCAGGGGCGGAATGCAGTGGCACGTAATGGAACGTGGACTGGATTCCGGCTTCTTTCAGGTGCGTCCACAGCTCAATGCGTGTTTGCATGGTCGGCAGCAGGAAATAGAAGATATGCGCGTTGGCTTTGGCATCCGCAGGCACCGTCATGCGCTGAACTTTGCCAGCGGCTTCCAGATCCGCCATGCCGTCGTAGTATTGCTTCCAGATCGCCATTCGGCGAGCCGTGATTTTTTCGCCCTCTTCCAGTTGCGACAACAAGAAGGCGGCGGAAAGTTCAGAAAGCAAATAGGAAGATCCCTTGTCCTGCCAGGTGTATTTGTCCACTTGACCGTTTAGGAACTGCTGACGGTTGGTCCCTTTGTCACGCACGATTTCCGCACGCGCCACCAGGCGGGGATCGTTGATGGTCAAGGCGCCCCCTTCACCGCAGACGATGTTTTTGGTTTCATGGAAGCTGAAAGCCGCCATGTGTCCCCAAGCTCCCAATGCCTTGCCTTTGTAAGAGGCAAAGATGCCCTGAGCGGCGTCTTCAACCACCCAGATGTTGTGCTTGTTTGCAAGCTCCATGATTTTGTCCATCTCGCAGCCCACGCCGGCATAGTGAACCGGCATGATGACGCGCGTGCGGGCGGTGATGGCTTTGGCAATAGCATCAACATCGATGTTCATGGTCTTGGGATCCACATCCACGAAAACCGGAATGGCGCCATACAGGGCCACGACGTTGGCGGTGGAGGTGAAGGTGAAAGAGGGCAGAATGACTTCATCGCCCGGACCGATGTCAGCCAGAACCATGGCCATTTCAAGGGCCGAGGTGCAGGACGGGGTGATCACGGTCATCAAAGTCGGAAGATTCTTATTGAACCACTCGGTGCATTTTTTGTTGAACTGACCTTCTCCGCTGAGTTTTTTATTGGAGATGGCTTGAGAAATGTACTTCTCTTCGTTCGAGCTTTTAGGCGGTAAATTGAATGGAATTTTCATGCTCCCCCATAGTAGCGCAAGGGGTATGGGGGAGCAAAGAATTAAAAGCCGTCGGTGGTGCCTACTTTGCCACGGGGCTCGTCATCATCAAACGGGATGACGGAGCTGCCCTGTGACTTTTTCTCCACGCGTGGAGTCGGAGTCGCAGATTTGGTTGCTTTCTTCGCAAACGGAATGACTTTTTTGTCAGCAGACGGGCGTGCAGGGGCTGCTGCGGCTGGTGCCGGTTCGTGTTTGCCGGCGCCCTGGATGACTTCATTCAGACTGACAACCATGGTTTGCATCTGCTGGGCCTGGGCGCTGATTTCTTCAGACGACGCCGCAATCTCCTCAGAAGAGGCCGCATTTGCCTGAGACCCCTGATCCAGTTGGTTCATGGCCTTGCTGATTTGCTGAATGCCGGTGGTTTGCTCCGAACTTGCCGCGGCGATTTCGTTGTTCAGGTCAGCGACCTTTTTCACGGAGGTCACGATGGTCTGAAGAACTTCGCCAGAGCGATCGGCGATTTGTGAGCCGCGGTCCACTTTTTCAACGCTGTCTTTGATCAAAACAGTGATGTCTTTTGCAGCAACTGCGGAGCGTTGCGCCAGTGCGCGAACCGCTTCAGCCACCACGGCAAAGCCTTTGCCTTGTTCGCCAGCGCGAGCGGCCTCAACCGCCGCATTCAATGCCAGAAGGTTGGTCTGGAAGGCGATGTCATCAATGACGCTGATGATTTCCTCAATCTTTTTGGAGGAATGGGAAATATCGTTCATGGAGGAAATCAACAGAGTGATTTCGTTCTGACCTTGTTCTGCCGAGTCTTTGGAGGACTGGGACAGCGACGCCGCTTGCTTTGCATTGTCGGAGTTCATTTTAACCATCGAGGACATTTCTTCCAAAGAGGCGACAGTTTCTTCCAGGGAGGCCGCCGCTTCAGTGGAGGACTGGGAAAGGGTCTGTCCTGCCGCCGTCAACTGCGTGATCGCGCCGGAAACCTGAGTGCCGGCCTCAGAAAGACCCGTGGCGATAGTGCTGACTGTGTTGGAAACGCGGTAAGCGATCCACATTAAAATACCGAACACCAGTGTCGCACACAAAGCCGAGATCAACATCAGCAGTTGAGCCTGAAACTTGCGCTCGTCCTGTTGTAGCTTGTCATTGGCTGCGGAGATTTCGCGGTAAAGCTTCATGTTGGCGGCGATAGCATCCTGATAGGCGATGGCCATCACGTGCCATTCACCACCGTTCATTGCCGTGTGAACTTGTTTGTTGGCGACAGCATTATTTTGATCGAGCAGATAGATCATCTGTTCTGTTAACTTATAGAAGGAGTCTTTGATGGCCTGAGGTTTCGCCCAGTTCTTGGCTTCATCTTCAGTGAACTTGGTGCTGGCATAAACTTCTTCGAACTTTTTGAATTCATCAAAGGCACTGCGGGCGCGTTTGATAAAGCTTTCACGGGATTTTTGGTCTTCATCGTTGGCCAGGGCGGCCCAGATGAAATATCCAATACGGGCACGCTGCATGCCCAACTGACCCAGAGCGTCCATGTTCGGTACGACTTCGGTGTAAGCGCCTGTCAGCATGGTTCCCAGGCTGTTCATTGAACGCCAAGAGATGGTGGTGAGGACAGCGAATGCGATCACGGGCAAGATGGCCGAGAACAACAGACGCCCGCGCAAACCGCGGAACCAAGACGAGGAAGAATTCATGGACGACTCCTAATAAGTGTTGGAAAAACTTTGACTTGATTCTGTTCGTCAATTGCATTGCAATTCTTTAATCAAAATCGGTTGACTGATTTCCAGACCAAGGTGCAGCGCTTCATAACTTATTTAAATGTTTGAGTTTGTCCGCATCATGTTGATAGGCTTTTTTAACGTCTAGACTCAAGGAGGGGAAAGTCATGACAAAAACGACACTACGTCGTGCGTTGGCCGTTGTTGCATTGGTTGCAACTGTAGGCTTCACACACCAAACAGCGACATCTGAATCTGTGACACTGTGCTCCGGATTCGTTCCAGAGAACAACTTGTACATCCCAGCTGGTGTTTTCACCGTGGGTGGTATCACTGAACAACAATTCAACATGGTTTTGGACCGTCTTGAAAGATTGTTCGCGAAGGACGTTGAAGCGATGGGGGATCGCTTGAAAATCAACCGTCTTTGGAATGATGGTACTGTAAATGCTTCCGCACAAAGATCCGGTAATACACAAGTATTGAACATGTACGGTGGTTTGGCTCGTCATGCGGCGACAAACATCGAAGGTTTCGCATTGGTTGCGTGCCATGAGTTCGGTCATCACAACGGTGGTGCTCCAAAAATGCAAAGCTGGTTCGGTGGCGCTTGGGCGACCAACGAAGGTGGCTCTGACTATTACGCTTCTTTGAAATGTCTTCGCCGCTTCTTTGCTGAAGACGACAACGCAGCAATCCTGAAGGATCTTGATTTGGATCCAACGGCTGAAGCAGCTTGTACTGCTCAGTTCCCGGATGAACAAGATCGTCTGATCTGTCTAAGAACTTCTTTGGCGGGTCAATCTGTGGCAAACCTGTTCCAGGCTTTGCGTAAAGAAACCTCCGCTCCGACATTCGGTACTCCGGATAAGAACGTGGTTTCCCGCACTGACGACAGACACCCTGCGACTCAGTGCCGTCTGGACACTTACTTTGCGGGTATGTTGTGTGTGGCTAAAGAAAGCGAAAAGCTGAGCAACTCCGATTACAAATCCGGTTCTTGCTATGCACCTCGTGATACCGCGGGTGTTCGCCCTCGTTGCTGGTTCGCACCTGCCAACTAGGACTTACGACATTTCGTCATGAAAGCCGGGTGACCCCCGGCTTTTTTTATTTTAGGCTTTTTCCTATGTCTAAGAAAAAGCTGATACCTCTTGTCGCAGTTCTTCTTCTTTTGCTTCTGGCCTATCTCGCCAAAACCTTCCTGTTCCGATCTGATTTTTCCTATGCCGGCACCGTGGAGGTGACCAAAGTGGACATCCCTGCCCGGGTGTCATCCGTGATTTCTGAATTTCCTGTCAAAGAAGGACAGATAGTTACAAAAGGTCAGTCCCTGGTGAAACTGGATTGCGAAGAAATTCGTCTGGGTTATGACCTTGCCAGAAAGAATTATGACCGCGCAGTAAGACTTTATCGCGGTGGCAGTATCGCCCAGGAAAGTTACGATCAGATCAAAAATCGCAAAGATGAAATCGAGACCCGCTTCAAGTGGTGCGAAGTCGCAGCGCCCATCCAAGGCACTGTGCTGACGACGTACTTCGAACCCGGTGAAATGGTTTTACCCGGAGCGAAGTTGCTGACGCTGGGGGACCTTTCTGAAGTTTACGCTTATTTCTATCTGCCCCATGACCGGATCTCTCCGTTGAAGATGGATCAAAAAGTTTCAGCGCGCCTGCCGGAGATGGACGATAAAAAATTTTCCGGGGTGATTGCTTACATCAATCCGGAAGCCGAGTTCACACCTAAAAACGTGCAGACCCGGGACGAAAGAACAAGGCTGGTTTATGCGGTGAAGATCCGTTTTGAAAACCCCGAAGGCATTCTGAAGCCCGGAATGACTCTGGAGTGGATGGCGGAGGACTGATGTCTGGAACTATCGCCATCACCGTCGAAAGCCTCACTAAAAAACTGCGCACGACGGAGGCCTTAAAAGGCCTGACGATGAGCTTTTCTCCGGGGGTCATTCATGGGGTTATTGGACCTGAGGGGGCGGGTAAAACCACCTTCCTGCGCCATTTGATGGGTCTTTTAAAGGCCGACGGCGGCAAGATCATCTTTCGGCGCGAAGATCAGCCGGTGTCTTTTTCAGACTTGCGCGAACACATAGCTTATATGCCTCAGACCCAAAGTCTTTATCCGGAGCTGAGCATTCATGAACATCTTGAATTTTTTCGTACGCTTTTTCAGGTGCCCGATCAGGTCTATCAGTCACGCCGGGACAAACTTCTGCGCATGGCAAGGCTTGAAGAGTTCACCGATCGTCTGGCTTCACAGCTTTCCGGCGGGATGTACAAGAAGCTGGGTTTGATCTGCTCGCTGCTGTCTTCACCAAAAGTGTTGTTGCTGGATGAGCCCACCAATGGCGTGGACCCCTTAAGCCGTCGTGATTTCTGGGAGCTTTTGCATGAGCTGATCCGCGATGAGGATATTCTGATCCTGGTCACGACCTCCTATATGGATGAAGCCTTGAAGTGTGATGAAGTTCATCTGTTATTTGATGGCAAAGCCTTGTTGGAGGGAACTCCGGAGCAGATTTTAAAGGAACGCCGGTGTCGGACCTTTGATGAGGTGTTTCTGCAATACGACGCCCTCGAGGAGACGCCATGAACTCCGTCGAGGTGCAAAACCTTTCAGTGAAGTTCGGTGACTATTATGCCGTGAAGGATATCAGTTTTACGGTTGAGAAGGGTGAGATCTTTGGTTTTCTTGGGGCCAATGGCGCGGGGAAGACGACGACGATTCGGGTCCTTTGCGGACTGCTGCTGCCTTCCCAAGGGGAAACCCGGGTTTGCGGGCTGGACGTGCAACGGCAGGCGTTCGAGGTGAAGAAGAAGGTCGGGTACATGTCCCAGAAATTCACGCTTTATGATGATATGACCGTGGCGGAAAATCTGACCTTCACCGCGTCTTTAAGAAAGCTTCCTGAGCAGCAGCTAAAAATACAAAAAGAACGACTGCTTGAATTCATCCGTTTTAAAGCCTCTGAAAAGACCCTGGTGAAAGACCTGCCCGGCGGGATCAAACAACAAGTCAGTCTGGTGTCATCGCTGTTGCATGATCCCGAGATCGTGTTTTTGGATGAACCCACCGCCGGTGTCAGTCCGGCCTACCGTCAGCGGTTCTGGTCGCTGATTCGGGCCCTGGGCAAAGAAGGCAAAACCGTTTTTGTCACGACTCACTATATGGATGAGGCCGAGCAGTGCCACCGCATTGCCTTGATGAGATCCGGAGAGTTGATTGCACTGAATTCTCCGGAAGGTTTGAAGGCGGCGAACTTTCCGGATCACAACCCTCACGATGTCAGCCTGGAAGATGTCTTTATTGCCGAAGTGGAGGGACGATGAGAATTCGTTCCGTCTGGGCCATTGCACAGAAAGAAGTTTTTCATATTGTGCGGGACCCTTTCACACTGGCCCTGGCTTTGGGAATGCCGGTTGTCATGGTGCTTTTTTTCGGGTTTGCCATTGAGTTTAATATGGAGCGCATTTCATTGGCGATCCATGACGCCAGCAAAACGCAGAATTCCCGCTTGTTGGAACGGGTTTTTACAAGCTCTGGATATTTTCAGTCGCGCTATGTGCACAGCCCTGCAGAGGCCTTGCAGTATCTGGATGAGGGGCGGGCGCATGCCGCCCTTTTGGTGCCGCCATCTTATGCGCGGGACCTGAAGCCTTTGCATGAAAGTGCGGTTCAGATACTGATTGATGGGGCTGATAATTCCTCTGCGGGATCGATACTGGGTTATCTGGGCGGGGTTCAAAAAAGGGCATTGCAAAATGAATTTGGAACATTTCGCGAACCGGTCGAAATCAAAACGCGCTACCTGTTTAATCCCGAACTGAACAGTCGCTGGTTTGTCGTGCCGGGGCTTGCTGCCGCGATCATCGCCATCTTGTCCATTTTGCTGACCGCCTTGACCGTGGCCCGGGAATGGGAAAATGGCTCGATGGAGCTTTTGCTTTCCACGCCGGTGCGTCCGATCGAAATCATCCTGGGAAAATTGTTGCCTTATTCGGTGATGGGAATCATCGCGGTGTTTTTTGTGTTTCTGATGTCGCAGGTGGTTTTTTCTGTCCCCTTCAGGGGAAATTTTATTTTGTATCTGCTGGCCTGTTTGATTTTCCTTTCGACTTATCTGGCTCAGGGACTTTTGATTTCGGTGGTCACGCGCAAGCAGCAGCTCAGCATGCAGTTTGCGATGTTGTCCGGGCTTTTGCCCACGATACTGCTTTCAGGTTTTATCTTTCCCGTCGAGCATATGCCGAAGTTCTTTTTCTATTTTACGATGCTGTTGCCGGCACGTTGGTTTATCGAAATCAGCCGCGCACTGTTTTTACAAGGGGCCGGGTTTTTCAGTATTCTGCCGTCGTTTTTAGCCCTGTGCGGGCTTTTTACTTTGATGATCACCCTGGCCACCAGGAAATTTAAAAGAGACGTCGAACCATGAAAACACTGCTGGGATTTATCCGAAAAGAGTTTCTTCAGACCTTGCGCGATCCGCGCATGCGCATTTTGCTTTTCCTGGCCCCGTGTGTTCAGCTCACCATCTTTGGCGTGGCCTTGTCCACGGAGGCCAAGAACATCCGCCTGGGGTTGTTTGGTGCGCCCCATGACAGCGCCCTGCAAGAGATTCACCGTAAAGCTCTGGCGTCGGGTTGGTTTATTCCGGCCAGGACTCAGACGACGAATCCTTATGAGCAGATTCAAAAAGGCGAAGCCGATGCCGTTTTGGTGGCGCCGACGGGGGGCCTTGATCGCAGCAGGGGGCGCGGCGAGGGGGAAGTGCAGCTTCTGATTAATGCCACCAACGTCACGCGCGCTCAGGGAATTGAGCGCTATATGGGAAGTGTTGTGCGTTCGCTGTATCCGCAGGATCCTCCGCTGCGATTTGATGTGCGGGTTCTGTATAATCCAGCGATGCGTTCGGCTTTGTTTCTGGTTCCCGGGGTGATGAGCATGCTGGTGTGCCTGATCACGATTTTGCTGACCAGTATGTCGATCACAAAAGAAAAAGAGATGGGCACTTTTGAAACACTGATCTCAGCCCCCGTGTCGCCCGAGGAGGTCATTCTGGGTAAGACGGTGCCCTTTGTGCTGTTGGGGTTGAGCAATATTCCCTTGATTGTCGGGGTGGCGGTGGCGTTGTTTGATATGCCTTTGCGGGGAAGTCTGTGGATGCTTTTGCTGGCAGCAGTGGCTTTCGTGTTTTGCACCGTGGGAATCGGTCTTTTCATTTCGACGATCGCAAAGAACCAGCAGCAGTCCATGATGGGTGGTTTTTTATACCTGTTCCCCTCTGTGCTGCTTTCCGGGATGGTGTTTCCGGTGGAAAACATGCCATGGGTGATGCGGATTTTTTCTTACATCAATCCGCTGACTTATTTTATTGAACTTCTGCGCAACATAATGCTTAAGGGCGGGGATTTGCGGCTGATTACGACGAATGTTCTGATTCTTGTGGCGATGGCTGTGATTGCCATCACCGCAAGCTGGCGCCGCTTTAAAACGACGCTGTCATAACCCCCGGGTTCAGCTCCGGAACGGGACGGGACATGGTTGTCAGACGCTCCAGATCCATTTCGATCACATCCAGTGTGCCATAGTCGTCGGCGCGCAAATGGATGGACAGATGAAACAGGTCATCTGTGGTGCGCTTCATGATCATGACTTCACCATGACCCTGAGAAAGGCGTTCGTAGGCTGCATAGACGTCGCCCTTTTCGCAGTAGCGACTGTGCGGGTGGTGGCGCGTGGAAACCGGCAATCCGAAAGATCGGACGTGTTCCTGTTCGTTTTCCCAGCGAGAGAAATACAGGGCCGTGGCATCGTTCATCGGATGCACGGTCATCTGCGAATATTCACACAGGGATTCATGAGGATTGGCTCCCAGATTTTCACAGGAGAGCACACGATAGGTGCCTTCCATGTTGGAAAAAAGCGCCGCGTTTGCGGGTGGCGCGGCAGTCAGAAAAGTCAAAGTGCACAGCCATAGCTTCAGCATGGGGTCTCCTAAAATGTGTTTAGGGACCTTTTATGCGATCACAAGCAAGAGTCATCTTTTTAGCAGGTAACCTAGATGACGTTTTCGACAGGTCTATTCAGGGTTGCTCAGAACGGGTGGGGGAGGCGGAGTCTTTTGTTTTTGGTGTTGCCCCCAAATATAGCCTGTAAAATAGGCAACACAGCCTATGAGAGCAAAGATCATCCATTTTTTGATGCGACCGACCAACAAAGTTTTCATTTTTTTGATTTTTACCCGTTGACAATAGGGTCAGGCAACAGTAATTTTGGTTCTCTCGAAACGATGCGGGAGTAGCTCAGTTGATAGAGCGATGCCTTGCCAAGGCATAGGTCGCGGGTTTGAGCCCCGTCTCCCGCTCCAATTTTTCTTTAAATTGGAGTGACCGCATCCGGGATATTCTAAAAAGTTTAAAACCCCTGAAGGAAACTTCAGGGGTTTTTTTATTCCCAAAATCCCGTATTCTTAAAAACAACAAAGGAGCCTCTGTCGTGGGACTGTTTTCTGTGATCTATGCGGTGATATTCAGTGTTGCGGTGGTGATCTATATTGCCTCCACGATTCAATACCGTCGCCTGATGGGTGAAATGGAAAAAGTCGCACACAGATCAGGGCTGCGTCTGGATGAATCCCTGCAAGGTGTGAAAAGAGCCCGCGAGATTCATTCCCAAGTGGGATCGGCGGCCTCGAAGCAACTGCTGAATAAAATCGAAACTGTTATTCCCGCGTTCATGCTGCGTTTTCGCGTGGTCGTGGGCCTGGGGGTTGTCGGTTTGATTTTAGTCTTGTTCGAGATGTAAAAAATGTTTTCATTAAAAAGTGCCCCCTGAACGTTGCGTAAAGATCAGTTGCCATCACCGGGCAGGCTCAGCGACCCTGAAAGGGTTTTCAGCTTCTTAAATCGTTCACCAAGGAGAATCCATGACGGAGTTAGTGACTTGTGTTTGGTTCGATCACGGCGAGGCCAGTAAGGCCGCCGCATTCTATGCAAAGACTTTCCCCAATAGCGAAGTGGGTCGTGTGAACACCGCTCCGGGGGATTTTCCCGGTGGAAAACAGGGGACGGAGCTGACGGTGGAATTCACCGTTCTGGGCCGCAAGTTTGTGGGCCTGAATGGGGGCCCGATTTTTAAGCCCAATGAATCGGTCAGCTTCATGGTGATCACTGAAAATCAGGAAGAAACCGACCGCTATTGGAATGCCATCATCAATAACGGTGGTGCTGCCAGCGACTGCGGCTGGTGCAAGGACCGCTGGGGCTTTTCCTGGCAGATCACACCAAGAATTCTGCTGGACCTGACGACCAGCAAGGATGCTGACAAAGCCAAGAGGGCTTTTGAGTCCATGATGACGATGCAAAAAATTGATATCGCCCAGCTTGAAGCCGCGGTGAAGTAGTGTTTCTTAAGCAGGATGGTTTGAAAAAGAAAAGGCGCAGTCTCCTGCGCCTTTTTTATTTAGTGGGGTTGTACGTCTGTCATTTCAAAGAAGCTTGTTGAAAGGGCAAACAGGGCATCTTTGTTGTCGATGTTTTGCAGCTCTTGCATCACTTCCAGGCGGAACTGGCGGATTTTTGCAGCCACTTCTTTGGCTTTTTCACGGTTGGTTGGAACCATCGTGCAACCCATGTCCCAGCGGCGTTTGTTATCCGCACTCATGGCCTCTGTGGCTTTGGTTTGCATTTGCAGGAAGTAATTGCGGGCCGCCACGGAAGAGCTGCCATAGGTGGATGAATACTTCGCATCGCTAGAGGACCACTTGCCTTCGGCGTTCTTTTCAACCAGCTTCATGGCTTCAAGGCGTTCGATGGCTTTTTCGGCCACATCCAAAGTCAGGCCCAGGCGTTGTGCGATGTTTTCAACTGTCGGATCAAAGTCTTTCAATTGCAGAATCTGCGTGATGGCTGAATAGTACCAGTCAGAAATCACTGCAAATTGGTCTTCACCGATTTTCTCAAAAGCTTCTTCGCGGGCGTTTACACGCTGTAAAGCCATTTCACGAAGAACCGCGCTGCGCGCATGCTCTGACAAAGCCAGATCCACGAAGAATTCGCGCTCGGAAGGGGAAAGGTTCAGTTTGGTTGCCAGATTCACGGCGCGGCTTTCGGACAAGCCGACTTTGCCATTCAGGATCTCAGACAGGCGAGAGCATGGAACTTCCAGGTCACGGGAAAATGCGCGAAGAGAATAAGAAGGATTTTTGCGCTGGCGACGTTCAAGTTCTTTCAGGATAAAGTCTCTGTAATGATGTTTTTTGGTCATAAGAGCTCCTCTTTTGTGACGCCCTTTATATATCTGAATTTCGCTGTGTCATCTAGAGGAGTGACTCTAGTCCTGCATTTTGTTCCAAAAGTTTCCATGAGATTCCGATTTTGGAACCTGTCGTGAATCTAGACACTTAAGTAAGAATTGCAAGGACAGCTCAGTTGCGTGATGGAGGCTCATTAAATGCGATAAGACGGCGTTTTTGCCTCCCGAAGGTGGCCTATGAAATCTTTGAAATCGTCTGTTTCCGTGCGGCTGGTTCTGCTGTTTTTGTCCACGGCTTTTTGGTAAAGATTGCACAGTTTTGGTGTTTTCCTGCTGGCGCGAAAGGTGCTTAAAGCATATCCTGTTTGCAAATTTCTAACCGGGGATGTGGATGAAGCTACCTCATGTGAAGATTGTACCGGCCGTTATTGCATTTCTTGTGACCTGTCTTTTCTGGTTCGTGATTTCTCCGCCGGAAGGGGTGGACATCAACGCCTGGCGCTTGCTGGGGATCTTCGTAGGCACCATCACCGCCATCATCGGTAAAGCGCTTCCGATCGGAGGTGCCGCCATGATCGGGATCCTGCTGGTGGGTATCACACAAGTCACCAATCCCGGAAATCCTGGTAAAGCCATGGGCGATGCGCTCAGTGGGTATTCCAACACCCTGATCTGGCTGATTGGTATTTCGTTCTTTATTTCCCGCGCTTTCATTAAGACCGGTCTTGGTTCCCGCGTGGCTTATTACTTTGTTCGCGCCATTGGGAAAAAGACCCTGGGGATCAGTTACGGGCTGTCTTTTGCTGAACTGGTGCTTTCTCCGGTTATGCCAAGCAACACCGCTCGTGGCGGTGGTGTTCTTTATCCCATCAATCGCTCCATCTCAGAATCCATGGGGTCACTTCCGGATGAGGCGACTCGTTTGAAGGTCGGCGCGTTCCTGACTTTGGTGGCCTATCAGATCAACGTGATCACGTCGGCGATGTTCATCACGGCGACCGCGCCCAATCCTTTGGTGACGGCGGGGATTCGGGATATTGCCAAGATCGATGTGTCCTGGGCGCAGTGGGCGATGGCAGCTTTTGTGCCGGGTCTGCTGGCGATTTTGATCATCCCGTGGGTGTTGTTTAAGCTTTATCCTCCGCAAATCAAAGAAACTCCGGATGCGGCTGGTTATGCCAATAAAAAATTGCAAGAGCTGGGGCCGCTCCGACTGGACGAAAAGATTCTGATTGGTGTCTTCTTCCTGCTTCTGTTCATCTGGGCTGGGGGCCCTGAGTTGTTGTCGTCAGATCCTCTGTTCAAGGTGGATGCAACCGCAGGCGCGTTTGTGGGGCTGGGGGTGCTTCTTTTCAGTGGGGTTCTTACCTGGGATGACCTTTTGAAGGAAAAAGGCGCCTGGGACACGGTGACCTGGTTCTCGTCCCTGGTGATGATGGCGACGTTCCTGAACAAATTGGGTGTGGTGGCCTGGTTCTCTAAAACCGTCGAATCCTCGATCGAGCATTGGGGTCTGGGGTGGATGGAGGCGGCGGCTATTTTGGTTCTGCTTTATGTGTTCATTCATTACTTCTTTGCCAGCAACACGGCTCACATCTCGGCACTGTTTGCGTCGTTCTTTGGGGTGGGTGTGGCTTTGGGGGCTCCGCCATTGATGTTTGGTCTGTTCCTGGGATTTGCTTCCTCGTTGTGTGCCTCTTTAACCCACTATGGGACAGGGTCGGCTCCGGTGCTGTTTGGTGCTGGATATGTGACAATGGGAGAGTGGTGGAAGTGGGGCTTTGTGGTGACACTTCTGAATCTGCTGATTTTTGCCGGAGGTTGTGCGATCTGGTGGAAGGTTTTGGGGTATTGGTAAGTTTAAAAGCCTAAAACTTGGGCAACTTGGAAATCCTTTTATGACCTTCTGCGAAAACTGTTTTCAAAGTGTGGGAAAGCGTACAAGATAGTCCTTCATTCCAACGCGCGGGTGGTGGAATTGGTAGACACGCAGGTCTCAGAAGCCTGTGGCCGCAAGGCTGTGGGGGTTCAAGTCCCCCCTCGCGCACCAAACAAAATAAGCCGACTTTGTCGGCTTTTTTTGTTTTATCTGTCAGCACTCCTGCTTCGCAGGAGTAGTTTCTGAAGTTTCCCGCCTTCGATGTTTGTTTTGTGGTTTGTCGTTTTCTGCCGTCGGCAGAAAACTCCGCGCCTGGGTGTTTGCTGATTCTATTGTTTCTTTGAGTATCTTTACGGGGTTGGGGCATCGTTTATGACAATCGGTTCAGCCTTCAGGAAAACTGTAGTTTTTAACGAATAGTGGCAGGGGAATTTTATCAACTATATCTATAAAAATATTTTAATAATTTTTCCGATTATAATTTCGATTGGCGTGATTTTGACTTCATCAGAATCTGCCCATCGAAGTCCGATCAATATTCTTGTTATTGTTTCTATCGTAGTCATTACGGGATTTGCTTTGTATATGCGAGATAGAAAGGCTATCGAAAGCAGTGAAAGCGGAGTAGGGGAGCTAAGGGCAAAGGGGGTTGTTAAGGCGATTTTAGTCATTTTGTTATTTTATTTCTTTTATGCGACTTCAAAGTCATTCCTCTTAAACAAAGAGATGGTAACGATCTTTGGCGTGCAAGTTGGGCGATTATTATCTGGAGTTATTTTTACCTTTTTGCTTGGAGTTTTTGTTTGCCTTCTCGTTTATCAGAGATCAAGAAGGTAGCTTATGGTTACGCAAATATCTTCAAACTTGATTTGTTTTCTTTTTTGAATCCTGATCGAAAGAGTTGCTCATGCTTGAGTCAAGTATCTTGACTGTATAGGCTAGATTAGGACTTTCTACTCTCACATATTTAAATTAGTTCAAGGCTTCATCGAGATTTTCTTTTGGGCTGCCTAATGGCTAGTTCCAATTTGTAGCCGCCAATATCTTTAACCAGAGAATCCATAGTTGGCTCTGTGATCCGATGAGTTTCTCTCCAGTGTATGTATTCGTTTGCCCACCTCGTAAAAGTAATTAGCTGGTTGGTGGTCATATCCTCAGGATCAAGTATTTGCCCTTTGTAGGGTCTAAGTCTAAACCTTAAAGACCAGTCCTTTGACTTTGGATGCGGATTTCTCTCTTTCATTCGTTCTCCCTTTGGGGCGTTCCTATTTAAAGATCATCCTCTGGTCAAGCTTGCTGGAAACCTCTAGTTTTTAGCGAATACCTTCGAGTTGACGGCATTTCGCGGAGTCGTAGTCTCTCTTGCACAAATTGACTGAATCTTGATGGCTGTGACCATTGAAGATCACATGAATCTCGTATTGAATAAAGATAAAGTAATTACGGTTTATCAGCATATGGCTGATATTGATATACATAGGACTGATTTGTGAGCAAAGGTACTAAAGATAGAATGTATGTATATTTCGCGGTAAGTGGTTCAGCATTAGATTGTGCAAAGGTTGATGCGCTCGCGGGTTTTAAAGGTACCAAATTCAACCGCAAGGGTAGTCGGGTCGGCACGACAAAGTTGAAGCATCGTAGGGACAGGTGGGAGTATCGAGTCGACGCAAGTTCAGAGTTCAGTCTTGATAGATTAATCACAAAGATTTTCAAGAGGTTTAAGGATCAAAGGACCCTGAATAAGGTCTCAAGAGTTGGGACGCCAGAGATTGTTTGCGTCTTTCATACAGGAGACCGCCTGCCAAATTTAACCATCGGCAATAAAAACCTAAGAAAAATGGCCGAAAGCGGGATCTCGTTTTGGATGGACTACTACTTTTTGGTGCCATCAAAGGGTCGAGCTGAGGATAGTCGATGATTCCATTTGTTGTGGTTGAGAAATTGGACCAGTTTGGTGTTGAGGAGGTCTTGAAGGTCTTTCAATTGTATTCAGACTATTTAACATTAAATATCCCCAAAAAGGGATATGGGAACGATGGGGTAAAGATAGAAGATAAGCTATCTGTCCTGGATGCGTACTTTATCTCTGAATCCGTTAATAGCATTGTTTCGCATGAAACAGTGGATAAGAAGTTCGCTCTTACGTCCGAATCAATTGGCGAATTAGTTAGATTGGGTTCCTCTTGGGAGCAATGGGACTGGAATGATGAAATGCCTGAGGATATTACCCTATATCGAAAGGGAACGGACTTAGTATTGTTTGAAGGGTATAAACTCGACAATTCTTATTTTGCGGTTCTTTCAGGCCAAGAAATTCAACAGATTTCTAAGTCTCTCGGCGCGAAGATAGTTGGTCGCAGCTTTGAGTCGTTTGGATCATTATCTGAGTTGGATTTGGAGCAGCCGAGGATTGCTGCGGCGATACGCTCATATTCGAAGGGTTCTGAATAAGTGCGCGGGTATTTAAGGATGAAGATACGGAGCGGTAATGACCGGTAATCGAAAGTTGGTATTATTAGCGCTGTTAGTGCCAACGTCTCTACTGTTGATTCGGTTTTTTATCATTCGCGAGACATCTGAATCGAATTTATATTCGCAAAAAAGTCAAGCTAAGCATTTTATCAACGAAGGTAAGTATTCTGAAGGTCTCGCTCTATATCTCGAGCTGAGTGAACAAGGGTTGCCTGGTGCTTCATATTCTGTAGCTCAGATCTATTCTCAGGGATGGGGTGTCCCAAGGAATCGAACTAGGGCGGAGGATTACTTGAAGATATTCATTAGGCAGGAAAGTCATCTTTGTGAAGGTGTTCCCAAGTTATCTTCGGCGTATCAGCTGATGGCTCGTGATAATAGGGACCCGGAAGAGAAAAGGTTCTGGCGTAAGAAGGCTCTAGATGCTGGTTACCAAGATAGTAAGTGTCCTCTGAATTACGCATTTACTTTTTGAGGTCTCTTAGCATGGGGAAATATCTTTATATTTTTATAAGCTTAATGTGGGGTTGGTATTATTTGAGCTTAGGTGGCGGCGAGGGCGGGTTAGGGATCTTTATTGGTCCAATTGTTATATTGATCGGTCTTTTGCTTCTGAAGAAGAGCAAAAGAATCTCAAAAGGACTTATTGTTATGGGAATACTATACTTTGCTTGCGGCGGCTATGACTTATCGATTCGTTCAACCCGAAAAGAACCTGGTGCAACTGCGTGAACGTGTAAAAGAAGCTAAATAGTCTTTATTGGGTCGGAGAGGAAATTATGTCAGCGGTATTCAAATTGGCAGGTCTATTCTTATTGATTGGCTCATCACTTTTGGCGTGGCTTGCCTGGGATATTCATTTGGATAGATCTAAGGAAGTCAGAATTCTTAAGACAACAGCCCTCTACGAAAGCTGGGAAAGCTTAGGCGGGCAGGAAAGTGCATCTACAGTTGAGCCGGGAGAAAATCTGAAAATAGAGCGCATTCGGTATGGAAAAGACTATATGGCAATAAAAGTTGCAAAAGATAATGGGTTATCGGGTTGGTTGATCTATAGTTCGGACAGTGTTGAGGTGCAGGGGAATGGGAAAACTAATTGAACTTCATGATTCGCAAATTGATGAAGTCAAAGTCCTTAGTGAGGGCATTGCGATTGCATTTAAAACGTTAGTAGTTTTGGATATTACAGATGATTTGGGGTTTGAATTTGAAAATACAATGTATATTACTGGTTCATTTTACCTAAAGAAGGCACGTTATAAAAGTCTTCCCAAGCAAGGTGATATTTATGATGGCTACTTGCTTACGAAAGAATTGAGGTACGATCTCATACCTATCGATTTTGTTTCATCTGAACCTTGTACTTTATGTATTTCACAAGACTCAGGTGAGTACTTAATTTTCTGTGAAGAAATTAGGGTAGAGGCAGGATAGCGGGAGAATAAATGTTAGTAGTTACTCTGTTATTGCCAAGTTTGATTTCCATAACATTTGGTGGCTATTTTCTTTACAAAGCATCTAGGCGGGGACCCGTCCTCAAATTTGAGTTCATTGTATTGCTGGCTCCGATCCTCATTTGGAACTACTTGCTACTACTACAAATTGGCTCACAGAGTATTTCAAATGTGGTGGAGGTCTATGTTGTAGCTGGGACATTGATTCTTTACTCAGTATTCAGGTGCTTCAAAGTTCAACTTAGTTATTTTAAGGTTCTTTTAAACATGGGAATTTTGTTAGTTGAACCTCTGCTTTTGAGGATTTTCTTTCCATCAATAGTCGAATGACTCTGAAGGGAGTAAGCATGTCTGTCCCCAAAAATAGCGATATGGATGTTGTTATAGGAGTAACAGCGGCACTTGGATTGGTCTATGAAGTTTATTTTTATTTTGAAACAAAATGCGTAATTGGTCCTACGAGTACGCCACTTTTGTGTGGTGAGTTGGCGCCTATTGGCTTTGTGTTGATGGTCGGAGTGCTGGCGTGCATTTCTGGGAATGTTTTCTATCGATGTTATATGAATCGAGTCAAATAAAAGGTGGCGCGATGTTTCTGATTAGAAATCTATCTGGCTATAGCTTGGATGTATTGTTAGGCGCCATTCGCAGTTCGGTTAAGTCTATTCTCTTTGTAGAAGCGGCGGCAGGAGCGAAAGAGCATTTGTCTCCTCGTGCAAAGGCTTTGCTCCTGAAGCTTGAGCCTTGGCTTATCGTGAAGCGATTCCTCTGGCAAGAGGATGGATACATTAACTATGGCTACTTCTTTAAGTCTAGTCTTGAATCTCTCGAGATTGTTTTACAAGAGTCCTCGACTCCGACGGATTGGGTTTATCCGCAACTATTTGATGATTTGAACTTCCTCCGGAGTAACGGCCATTCGCTTTTGTACTGTTCAGGAATGACAGATGAAGTTTCATTGTTTCTAACATCTGACGAACTAGAGAAGTTTAAGGATCTAGGTCTTTTGCAAAATGCGGATGTCTTGTCATTTGAAGAGTTTATTGCAGACAAAGCCAATGAGTTTTCAGACGGAGTTAACTGGGACATAATTCTTAACTACGAGCTGGTATGACTATATCTTTTGAGGTGCTGATGAAGAAGGTGGGTTTCTTAGCTTTGCTAGTGGTTGTCTCGATTAATTGCCATGCCGCTGATAGCAAAGAAACATGCGGTGACAAAAAGTACATTGAAGCTGAAGGTAAGTTGGCGATTGCGGAAAAAGAAATGAAGAAGTCAAGCGAGCCATGGAAAGACTTGGAAGCTGCATTTAAGTATTGGGATTCATGTACGCACTGGTTCCAGGATGAATCTTTTAATGACGCTATTGCTGAACTCACTAGTAGTAGGTGGGATAGAATTTCTGATCTTGTTGAAATTAGGAACAAGAATCCTTCTTTCTATAAATACATAATTCGCTCTTTGGGGAATGAGATTGTGGGTCTAATTAGATCTCAAAAGATTCTATCGCTATCTGTGAAGGACTGCCCGAAAGGTGCGAGTGATGTTTGCAAGGACATTGAAAAGGCTTGTAAATAGGCGGTCGTAGATGTTGGGCCTGCAAAGCTCTAGATGCAGGCGAACTAGGTTAACACAGAAGCGCTTACTTTTTCTCAATAGCTAAAACAAGGCCCAGGATTCTGCTGTCGTCGTTATAGCGAAGAATGATGTTCGACTTTGGGGAAGCGAATTCATTCAGCAAATCACCCATGGTCATGCCCAGGCGAAGGGCGCTTTCTTTGGTCAGAACGATTTTGCCTTTTTCGGTGACGACGACGATCGCCGGGGAAGCATTAATCAGATCCCCTGACTTGTTGTAAAAGTCGGCGTTGCTGACCAGCGTGGCGCTTTTGACTTTTCCGTTCAGGTATCCTGAATTAGGTTTCTTGGCCTGCTCCAGACAAAACACATCCGAAACGGAAGGTTCGCAATTAAACCCCAGATCCATGACCTTCACCGTGGAAGCCAGGGATGTAGAAGAAATAGCCAATAGACAAAAAGCGGCAATCGACGCTCTCATAAGACAACCTTTGTTTTAATTTAAACTCAATCAGTCGTCTAAAGTGCATGAACCGTGCTCATTATTTGGCTTCAAGAGCGGTCAGAAACTGCTTTTGTTTTTTATAGGCCTTGAACAGTTCATAGTATTGCTTCAGCTTTCGTTCCTTGATGCTTTGAACGGTTTCTTCGTGGGCTTCCTGCCACAGGAATCTCAGTTCGCGGTCCATGCGATCTAATTGTTGGGGGATGTTTTCTTTGTTCATATTTATTCCTTTTGTTTATTTCCAAAGTTTCATGAACTTAAACTGCTAATCCCGGGCCGATCTGTAAGGGCTTGAAAACTTTTAGGTCTTAAAATGGAACGCCCACAATTGGTGGCTTAAATGTGGAAAGTGCAGTTGGCAGCCTACTTTGGTTGGCAGGACCTGCCGATAACAAGAACATGTCAAAATCACATGAGCTTCTAAAGTTTATAGGCGACTCCGCGCAAATTTTCTTTGAACAACAGGCGGGGGAAAGTCTCATTTCGCGAATTTTGGATCTGTGTATTCAGGCCACCGGTGCCGATCGCGGGACCATCTTCTTTGATTCCCAAATCAACCTGGAACAACACTTCAAATACCTGAACAGCTATATCGCGACCGGCATCCGCAATCAGACCATCGTGATCAACACAGATCAGGGAATTGCCGGGAAGGTGTTCCGAACGCGCAAAAGTCATTTCTCTAACTGCGTGGCTCAGGACAGCGACTTCTATCTGGGTGTCGACAGCAAGACGGGCTATCAGACGGAAAAGGTTCTGGCTGTTCCCTTGCACTGGAAAGATGGCAAGGTCATCGGGGTGATCGAGGTTTTAAATAAAGCCGACGGGGACTTTGATGAATCAGACCAGCACGCGCTGGAGGCTTTGTCCATGCTGGCGGCCGTGGCTTTTGAAAACTATGAGGTTCATCAGAAGAATGAAGAATCTGAATCGGCCATCGAGCACCGCAAGAACATCTGGCGTAAAAGTATTTCTTCCGTCAGCCTGCACTCGAAAGCTCCTGAATTGCAAAAGATCTATGATCATATCGAGGACTTCGGAAAGTCTGATTCCAACATCCTGATCACCGGTGAAAGCGGGGTCGGGAAAGAGGTGATCGCAAGACTTGCGCATCATCATTCCAGCCGCCGTGATGGACCTTTTATCGCGATCAACTGCGCGGCAATCCCAGAGTCCCTGTTCGAGGCTGAACTCTTCGGGGTGGTCAAGGGGGCGGCGACCGGCACGGTGGCTCGACAGGGGCAGATTGAGCTGGCTCACCGGGGCACGCTGTTCCTGGATGAAATCGGCGAAATGCCGGTGGAAATGCAGGCAAAGCTCTTAAGGGTTTTGCAGGAAAGGAAAGTGCAAAGACTGGGGTCCACCGAATCTCCGAAGGCTGTGGACTTCCGTTTGATCTGCGCGACCAACAAGCATATTGAAACCCAGATCCAGCAGGAGAAATTCCGGGAAGACCTGTTCTATCGCATTAACGTGGTGAATCTGCAGATCCCGTCACTACGAGAACGCAAAGGAGACATTCCTGAGTTGGCGCAGGCGATCCTGGAACAACTGCACAACAAGCGCGGCTGGAAGCTTAAAAATATCAGTCCCGAGGCCCTGGAGCGGTTGATCGACTATCATTGGCCGGGAAATATTCGCGAGCTGGAAAACAAAATTGAAAGTGCCTGTCTGTCAGCCGGTGACCGGGCGTTGTTGATGCCGGATGATTTCCAGTTCAGGGCGCGGCCGCAATTAGTCGTGGTTCCGGATTCTCAGGAAGACTCGCTGAAACGTTATGAAAACCTGAGCTTGCGCGAAGCACGTGAGGCATTTGAATCCGAGTTTGTCCAGCGGGCCATTCAAGGGTCGTTGGGTAACAAATCCGAGGCCGCCCGTCGCCTGGGTGTTTCCCGTGAAGGTCTTAGAAAGATACTGATTAAAAAACCCGCCTAGTTCCCACCAACAGTTGGCGCCAACCTGACAACCACGGTGGGCGTCTTGTTTTAAGACTGTAGTGAAATTGTGGACTTAGCCGTTGGCCGGATCCTTGCCTTAAGGAAAGTAGCGCAGACGAAATTGCGTGAAACTTTAAACAAGGAGAGAGTTCGTGATCTTTAATAACGAAATCAGAAAAGTCCTGGCCGTAGCTGTTTTGTTCCATGTTGCAACCCTGGTGGCCTGCCAAGGTAAAGTGGATGAAGTCGTTGAATCACCGTCAGTCACGGTATCTGCTGACAAGCCTTCCACTGTGGTGGGGGCGGTTCAGGGAGTTATCGTTGAAGTGGGTAATGGCCTGGTCAGCGACAATCAAGGACAGGCCGTTCAAGGCAAGATTCAGGCACAAAATGTAAATGCTTTGTGTAATGAACACGCGATGCCTTTGGATGAACAAGGCGGCTATATGGACAGTCAGGGGCCGGATTACCCGTCGCGTTTGTTCTATTGTAAGCTTGCTCAAAACAGCGGTTCCCCGGATTCCATTCCGGGCTCGTTCCAGCAGATCAAAGCCATTTCCTGTATGCTTGAAAAAGTGGGCATCGTTTATGACGATCAGGAACGGCAGGTTCATGTGACGCCGGATACGTCCTGTTTCACTGCTCAGCAGTTAGAGAACATGCAGGTGCAGGCGATGACTGTCACCGTGCGTGCGTCGAAGCCCGCCTTCTTTAACACTTATTATGACTCCGGGGTTTCCATGACCATTCCGGGAATGGGTATTTACAGAGTGGCGGCGAAACTCAGCGGCACCAAGATGGAGTTCCTGACCCAGGACGACCAGACATCTGTTAGCCCGAACAAGTCCGGCACATTTGCAGCGAGCTTTGATTTGCTGACCGGAGAGCTGAAGTACGAAAGTCGTGGTGATCGCTTCCAGTGTGCTGAGCAGGGTGGTACTTGCGGCTGGTCCCGTCACGAGCGCCTGCTGGCTCAGGTGGGCATGACCAATGGTGAAATCACCTCCGTATCCAAGATCGAAGCTATCGCCGGGGAAATCTATGGCGACGGCAACTGGTTCTCGGCTCGTGTTTCCACCATCAAAGGCAGTCTGGCAAACGGTCTGAAGGCGCGCTATTTCATGGTGAACTCCAACACCAGTGCGGATCTGGGGGATGCAACCAAATACTCTGAAGTCGTGAACAACCGTTGTTATACTCACGCTTCTGATCAGGCGGATTGCAGTGCCAATCCTGGTATTGAACTTCCCCAGGAGGCGAGCTTCAAATTCAACCTGCATCCAAGCACGCAGTACACATCGACTCAAGCCTGGGTTTCCCAGTTGACCGGTTTGGGCTTCACAAGTGTTAACTTCAATGATGTTCAGTAACTAAAATCAGGGCGGGGGCTTCGGCCCCCTTTTTTCTGGTCTTTGAATCCTGAAAGGGGCTGATAGCATGGAGTCTATGAAAAATTCAGTGATGCAGTTTTTTGTCTTTTGCAGTTTGCTTTCCGGGTGCGGTCTTAAGGTCATCAATCTCGCGGACCAAAATCCCAACAAGGGGACTTTGGCTTTGGATATGTCTGGCGATGGTCCGAAACTTGTTGAAACCTTCACCTGCAAGCTCGTTTCCCAGGGCACACGCTTTTTTGGGTTTGGTAAAACGGAAGATGATGCGCGCAAAGACGCCATGGGAAAATGCCAAAGCCGTACATTGTTGTCATTCTGCGAGAAAGAAAAGATCACTTGTGAAAAGAACTAAAAGTGTTGCAAGCCCCAGTGTTTGCAACGACTTTATTACCTAAACCTGCTGTCTGGCAGGTTTTTTCTTTATTGATGCCTGAATCGTGGATATTCCTCCGTTCACATTTTTGGAGGAAACTATGCGTATTCTTGTATTGTCTTTCGTCGCTTTGATTTCTTTATCTGCCCAGGCTCAGTCAGTGTCTTTGGATGCTCCTGCGTATGCCAAGTACTACTGTGCAAAACAGGGGGATGCCAAAGATCTTGTGGTTCCGTCAGTTTTTATGGTGATCCGAAAGGCTTACACCACCCAGATTATTCTTCACGTGCTGGATGCGGAATGCAAAGGCAACAAAGTGGTTCCCAAGGCCTCCAATCGTTTCGCAAAACCTTCTTTGGCTGATTTGAGTGACGTGCATGCGATCGCGGCTTCTCCGCGCATCTTCCGCGCCAATGAGTTCTCTCATCAGGTTGTTTTGGAATTCTATTCTGACGCCCTGGCAGCGGGCGAGCGCAACTTCCTTTTGAAACTTTACGCTCATGACGGTGGGGTTTATCAGATCATCGTGACCACTCGAAATGGGGCCACATTTCTTCAGGCTTTCTAAGAGCGAGTGTTCTCTGAGCGGGAGGGGCGCTCAGAGCTTCACGATCTGGGAACCTTCCTGGCTTAAAACCAGGGGGCCGCTGTACTCAGAGCTTTCTATGGTTCCTGTGTGCAGTTGACCATTGGGCCAGAAGGTCACGGCCCCGTTCAGATTCGACAGCAAAACCGTTTTGCCGTTTAAGATGAACGGGGTCTTGTTTTTTACAGATCCCGACATCAGGCTTCCGTTTTCATGAAATTTCAGCAGAATCATTCGCGACAAAGGCCCTTCATAGTCCATCGGGAGGGTCTGACCATTGATGGTAAACCTGTATTCATCCGCGCTGGTGTACAGGAAGGATTCAATTTTACCGTTTGGATAGAAATTGACGTACTTCCCGGTGATATTCTGCCCCAGCAGGTTTCCACCCCAGACCATGGCGGTTTTGATGTTTCCGTCTTCGTAATACTGGGCGGCCTCCAGTCCCACTGCAAATCCGTGGTAATCGACGTGCCTCAGTCCTGCCGTGCGCACCAGATCCAGCATCATGCGACTGTCGAAAGACTTCATTAGGTAAGAGCTGATAACCTGATTGAAATAACGAACTCCGGGGGATGAGGCGATGCCCAGTTCGATGGCTTCGCGATAGATCAGCTCATGCAGCACCAGGCCGGCTTTGTCGTCTTCACTGAGCTTTTCGAACAAACGCAGGTCAATCACATAGCGCTGGTCCCCGGGCATGATCAGGGCATTGGGACGCTGGATTGCGACCTGCTTGATTTCGCACTCCTCGGGGATGATCACCACGCCGGAATCGCGGATGGGCAGAAATTTTCCGATAAAGAACCACTGGGTTTCTTCATCAAAGGTCCTGAACCATTTTTTATACATTTTAGCCCGGGTCGGATTCACGTTCTCGAGTCGATGCAGAACATAATAGACCTTTTGCTGAAAGCTCATATGTTCCGGTCCCAGATCCAGGGGGATGCGGCGCTGCTCTTCGGCTTCATAATAATCCAGCAGTCGCAAAGAATCCCCGCAGGCAATCACATTGCCCCCGTTACCGACCCAGTCGCCACCGGCCAAAGACATCACAGAATAAAAAAGAAGATGAATCAGTGTCGTCATGATGAAGCTCCTATTTGGGTCTCGGGGTCAGAATGGGGAAACACTGCAGGTTCACGCGATAGAGCTGACCTTTTTTGGATTGTTCATCCAGAGCAAAGACATCATCGCGAAACTTCAGGGTCAGTTTCTTCAGTTTTTTAAATCTTTTTTCATCCAGGGCCACGGTCAGGAAGGAATAGTCTCTTTCCGTTACGGGCACACGCGAAATCATTTGTCGGGCCAGTTCCAGGGAGTTTAAATGAGCCTGCTGCAGGGATCGGGAGGGAATGTCATGAGGTGAATACAGGCTCTTGTGATTGCGTTCCCACGTCGGGCCTTTACGGGAGATGACCTGCAGGTTCTGCAGGACTTCGAGGCACTCATCCACGCGGGCTTCGGTGATTCCGGTTTTGTTGGCAATCCAGGCTGTGGTGCTTTTAAAATCCGCCAGACGAAACACGGCCAGAATTACAAAATACTCCCACTCATCAAAAAGCACGGCATAGAGGCTGGGATCCAGTTTGTAAGACGATTCAGCAGGTGGTTTGTTCACTCCAAGACTGAGCAGGAACTGCTCCTGATCTTTCGGGGCTAAAGAAAGCTTATGCATGACCTTGGCCGCTTCCTGTAGGGGCACAAGTCTTTTGCCTTTGATGATCGCAGACAGGGTGCCGGGGTTGATCTCCAGAAACTGCGCATAGGAGCGCAGGGAATAGCGCTTGTTCCGGGCTTTCCTGGCCAGAAACTGTTCCTGAAGTTTGAGTGCAAAGTAAGGCAGATTCTCAAGTCCCGACATAAGGGTCGCAGAAGTAGCAGTCCCTCGAAGTTCGAGCAAGATTACATTGGGGAACAGCCACTTTCATTCGGGCATTTGAAATTATAACAGGCGACATTTCCAAAATGTAAGGAACTGCTCTGCGGAAATGTCGTGGGTGCGCACAGTCTATTAACCCAATAAGGTCCAGGTAAAGTACAGGACAGAGGAGTCTTCGTCCCCCTGTCCTGTTTTTGCAATCTATCTGCTGGTGCTGGAGCGGTTGCCTTGTTGCTGCTGCTGTTGACCGCCGCCGCTGCTTCTTTCAGAAGTCTGACCGCCCTGTTGTGGCTGCTGTTGACGCTGCCCTTGGTTGGATTCTCTTTCCTGATTTCCCTGATTCTGCTGGGACCCTTGATTCGGTCTTTGGTTATTGTCTGCCATAACTGCCTCCTTGTGGTTGTATGGTTTCTGAAGTCAGCCTAATCTTTTTATTCTCTGGGTGATATCGTTACCTTCGTGATTTCAGACAGAGTTCACGACTTTTACTGGACTGTTTATTATGAATCCACCAGTTGTGGTGGACATTCATTTTTTATTTTTAAAAAGCTCTTTGCATAAACTGTGTGTAGGCTTCATGCACGAACTGAACAGTCCCGCATCAAGGAGTTTTTCATGAAGTGTTTATTGATAGAAGATGATCAGGAAATCGCCAGTCACATTATCGAAAGCCTGGTGAGTATCTGCTATGATGTGAAGTACGTCGCTGATGGTGACAAGGGGTTGCAAGCGGCCCTGGTGGATCGTTATGACATCATCATTCTTGATATGCTTATGCCGGGGATGAAAGGCAGTGATTTGATTCAGGCTCTTCGCAAAAATAATATCAGCACGCCGGTTCTTGTTGTCAGTGCCCTCAGTGCAACCAGTGACCGGGTTGAAGGTTTAAGCCGGGGTGCGGATGACTATCTGCCTAAGCCGTTTTCGATTCTTGAGCTGCAAATCCGGGTCAGAAATCTGGTGAAACGTTCTTCGCAGGCAGAGGAAATTGAAATTCGCTGCCAGGGCCTTCATTTAAACCGCATCCGTCGTGAGGTCTCGCGCGAAGGAAAGATCATAGATCTTCAGGATCGCGAATATCGCATGGTTGAACTTTTGATGTCCCACCCTGACAAAATCGTGAACAAACAGCTGATCCTTTCTTACATCTGGGGTTATCATTTTGATCCGCACACAAATATTGTGGATGTGTTGATGTGCCGGGTGCGCGCAAAGATCGACAAGGGCTTTAATCAGCGGATGATATACACTGTACGGGGCGTCGGGTATACTTTGCGAACGTCTTCGCGTCTTTCCAATGTCAGCTCTTCAGATGGTCGATTCAGTTCGTCTTACTTTTAAAAGGACTGCTCGCGGCAGTCCTTGAAGTTAAGGCTGCGATTGCCAGTGCCGGACTGATAATAGGAGTTGACGATATAGTATCCCACTTTTTTGTCCTGATCATAGCGGAAGTCCACGGTGAGGTAATCAAAACCGTGGGCTTCTTTGTCGAGCTGGCAGGTGGTTAGAACCTGGTTGATGCCTTTAAATTCAAAAACACTTTGATCGCAGGAATCGTTTTTCGGATGAATGTTGATCCCACCGACAAGTCCTGCGCCGTGCAGGATCTCAGACTTGAAGATGTTGCCGTTTTCATCATAAATATCGTGGCGAAGTTCCTGGAAATCCGCTGAAAAGACGATTTTTTCATTTTCCCAGTTTTCAGAGGTGCACACAATACTGTCGGCCCCGGCGACCGGGCCTACGCACAATACCAATGCAAACAATGTTGATTTCATAGGACCTGCCTTGTTTGGAACGTGCTTCTATGGTTGTTGCGGGTGTGTCGGGAGTCAATGCTGAGATTCCAAGAGCGACAGAGTGTCATTGGATATTACCAGCAATTTACATTAAAAACTGTTTCGGCGTACAATGAGAACATGAAAAATCAGGGATTTTCTTATTTGAAGCGCATCGTCCGGGTTGTGGCCATTTCCTATCTGGGAATTGTGTTTTTGCTGTACTTCTTTCAGGAGCGCTTCATCTTTTTCCCTAAAGTGCTTCCCGCGGACTACAAATTTCAGTTTTCCGGTGATTATCAGGAAAAAGTTCTAACGGCCGGGGAAGCTCAGGTTCACAGCGTGCTTTTCAAAGTGCCTACGCCTAAAGGGATGATTTTGTATTTTCACGGAAATGCCGGAGCCATGGACAGTTGGGGGCACGTCGGCGCCGAGCTGTCTCGGAAAACCGGTTGCAATGTCTGGATGGTGGACTATCCAGGGTTTGGTAAAAGCACGGGGTCGGTTCGTTCCCAGCAGCAACTGCTGGATGTTGCGCAGGCATTCGTGAACGAGATTCGTCGGGACTATCCGGGTCTTCGACTGTTTCTTTACGGTCGCTCGGTTGGTTCTGGAATTGCGGTGAAAACAGCCGTCGACAACAAAGTCGACGGAGTGATTCTGGAAACGCCTTACACCAGTTTGTATGAAATGGCGAAACTGAGGTTTTCCTGGTTCCCTCAGGTTTTGTTGAAGTACTCGATGCCGTCAGTCCAGTGGATTCAAAATGTGGAAGCACCTATTTTGATTGTGCATGGTGATCACGATCAGGTTATTCCCGCCGAGATGGGTTATAAACTTTCTCAAAAGTCCAATAGGAGCACATACGTTCTGATTCAGGGTGGAGATCACAACAATCTCTCTGAGTTTGATGCTTATTGGGAGGCCGTGCTGTCTGTGCTGAAGTGATTCTCGCAAATCAATTTTCCCATGATGGTTTTGTTCCGTGAATGTCGTTGAGGGCAAGGATGTGTTCCCTCTGAGGGGCACGAGGAACTAAACGAACAGATAAGACTTGCAAGTGCAGCCAAAAAAGTTGAAGAATTTCTCAAGATTTTTTTGGAGATGTATGTCGAATCCCTTCGGTAATTTTTTGAAAAGCAAACTCGATGAAATTCAAAAACGAAATCCACGTTTTTCTTTCCGTTCCCTGGCAAAAAAAGTCGCGATCTCTCCCGGATGCCTGAATGAGCTCATGCACGGCAAGCGGCCTTTGAGTGAGTTCTATGCCAGCAAGATTGTTCTGGGTCTGGAACTGGGGGTGGAAGAGCGCAATCAGGTTTATGCGATGATTGCGACCCGCTCCCGCAAATTCAATGTGCAAAAAAGGCTGACCGAACAGCAACTGGAGCTTCTTTCAAGCTGGGAGCATTTTGCGATTCTTAATCTGATGCGCATCCCGCAATTTCAATCCAGCGAAAAATGGATCAGCCAGCGCCTGGGCATTCCGGTTGAAAAAGTACAGCACAGTCTGGATCTGCTGATGAATCTTGGTTTTATCAAGATGCATGGGAACATATTCGTGCGCACAGTGGCAAGTCTGGGCACAACTTCCGATATTCCCAGTCATGCCCTGGTCCAGGCCCATGTTTCTGATATGAATAAAGCCATTGAGGTTCTTAAGGTCACGACTCCGGACCGTCGCGATTATTCTGCGATCACCTTGGCTTTCAATCCCGAGAAGATGACAGAGGTCAAGGCGCTCATTAAAAAGTTCCGCCAGCGTCTTTCTTTGCTGGCAGAAGAGGGGGAACCGTCCGAGGTCTACAACCTGAATATTCAGTTCTTCCCTTTGACCGTGCCGGTCAAGTGATGGAGGCCGCCCTTATTCGCGCGGGCGGGCCTCGATCAGTTCCACGTGAAAGATCAGATTGGAATGAGGTTTAATAAACTGTCCAATCTGGCGCTCGCCATAGGCAAGGTGTGACGGCACATAGATTGTCCGTTTTCCGCCTTCTTTCATGCCCAGAAATCCAAGGCTCCAGCCGGCGATCACCTTTTTGGATCCCACCACAAACTCAAAAGGGCGGCCGTGGTCGTAGCTGGAATCAAACTTGGTGCCGTCTTCCAGAAACCCTTCGTAATGACAAAACACCAAAGCGCCTTTGCTGGCGGTCTGGCCGGTTCCAATAACAGTGTCGGTGATTTTTACTTCAGGCAGTTCAGATGTCATAAGGGCATCCTACGAGATGTGTGGGGGGCTGGGCAATCGTGAAAATAAAAAAGGCGCTGACTTTTCAGCCAGCGCCTTTGCAAAGATCCTTGATCAGAGGGGCTTATTTGCAAGTTTCGATGTATTTGTTCACAGAAGAAATCGGACGTTCACGTCTCCAGTCAGCCTGCTCATATTTGTACTGAGTGTAGGAAGTGGAGTACATGGTGTCTTTCATAACAGAGCTTACGCAACGTGGGTAAGCAGAGTCATTGCGGTTCCATTTTTGGCAAACTTCTTTTTTAGTGAAAGCAGAAACAGTTTTTGTTGTCGCAGGAACAGTGACCATTTTGCGGCCAACGCATACTTTTTTAGGACGAGTGGAGTCAGAGTAGTCTGTTTTTACAGATTCGCAGGTTTCAACAGTGTGCTGGGCAACGAAAACTTTGAAAGAGTCTTTGTTTGCGTTCAGGCAGATTTGCTGAGCGGTAACGTAGCCACGAGCTGGGATGTATGGGTTGGAAGAGCTGTTGTAAACGATTTCAGTGGCAGCAGTAGCCAAAGTCGGCAACATCATAAGCATAGCGATCATCAGTTTCATAAAAACTCCTTTTGTTTTGATGTCGAGATGTTTGACATAGATATTTTTCCCGGACAAGCGGTGCTCCATGAAAACCTTTCACAGCCTTTGTGAACGTTCACTAAACTTGTGAACGCTTGGCGGGACCCTGAGGTATAAGGGTCCCACGATGAACAAGTCTGATATTCTGAACTATAAGGATTATCGCGCCTTTCTGGCGGACTATAACAACTGGCGCAGTGAAAATCGCGCGGGCTGGAGTCTGTCCGTGTGGACTCGTCATCTGGGCCTTTCGTATCCGTCGGCCCTGTCCATGATCCTGAACCGCAAAAGACATATCGGTGACAAGCTGCTAGGGACCATGTGCCAGTATTTCGAGTTCACGGAGCTTGAGAAGAATCACTTCACCAATCTGGTAAAGTACGAAAAGTCCATCGAAAGCAGCACCCTGCGAATCATGGTTCTGAATCATCTGGACGGGGATAAGAAAAACTCTCTGGCTCGCTATATCGTGCGCGAAGGACTTCGCATGCCTCGCTTTGAGGACACCGAAAGTCTCGCCGAGATGCTGGGGCCGATCCTCGGGATGAAGACCGCAGAGGTTCTGGCTTTGGAACCCGGAGTTCCGGAAAAGCCCGATCCCAAGTCTATGCACCAGGAAGTTCTGGGTCTGCTGGAACGATCCTTTGATTTGGTTCCCAAAGAGTCCCGCCAGTATTCGACCAATTTCATCCGCATGGAACGGTCGCGCCTGCCAGAGGCTATTGCGCGTTTGCGGGCCTTCCAGCGCGAGTTTATCGCCGAGTTTGACTCTGAGGCCGGGGAGTCCCTGGTGTGCTTCCAGAATGCCGTTTTTGCAATGCTGAAGGAGTCCGCTCCGGACACCGAAGCGACTCTTCCGTCTTCCTCAAAACTGACCTGATCGTTCCGTGAGTTTCCGTCCACAATGCGCTTTTCAGAGCTGCGGCATCTATTGAGCCGGGCATTTATTGTTCGTATAGTTTTTGGCGTGAAGAGGAAATTGGAAATTTTAACGAAAGGTTTTCCTGTGAAAATGCTTCTGACTGCTTTTGTTTCTTTCTTGTCTTTGTCTGCGACGGCGCAAGCCGCTGTGATGCAGGTCGACTGTGTGGGTGGTGACGCCCAGATTACTGCGAACCTGATTGTTGAAGGTCGCAAGGTGACAGGTTTTGTGGCGGCAGCAGGTGCCGGCGTTGAGGCGTTCCAGGCAGATGCCAATGGATCTTACATCTTCTACAAAGCGGGCGAGTACTACACAGACTTCGATCTGGAGATCATTGAGTTCTGGGGTATTTCCGGTGATCAGTCTGTGGGCTACAAATCCTACACCGATAAAAACGGCAAATTTGTTCAGACTGTTTTGGTGAACAAAAAAGCGGTTCAGGCCCAGTGCATGATCGCTAAGCAATAAGTCATTCAGATATGCAAAACATGCATATCTGGATTCCGACTACGCAGTCGCGGTCTGGAGGACTTTTGAGTATATTGCTTTTAAGAAGCAATTACGAAAAAAGGAGGCTTCCATGATGGGATTTATTGAATCTCTAAAAGTGAAACTGTTCGGACCATCCGTACTAGAATGCCTGGCACATTTGGACTAGGCCCACTTAGGCCGTAGACTGTGGCCGTGAATAAGCCCGCTAATGCAGCGGGCTTTTTTATTTTCTGGACACTGGGCTGGCGATATCGCTGCTTTTGCACAGCGGTCCAGTATCATCTGACTCTCCGGGGCTTATCATAGGGTAGGTTTAAAGGGAGGTCTTTATGGCAACCAATAAAAACTTTAACGAAACATCCGCGGATAAAAGCAGCAGTGTAAAACAGCCTGCCAGCAAACCTGCAGAAAGAACCGAAAGATCACAACAGCCTTCCCGTAACCAGGGAGACAACAGAAGTTCAAGCTCGACCACTGAAAGATACTCACGTGATGAAGAAATGGAAGAGTGATGAAAGTCTGATAATTGCAAAAGAGGGGCATTGATGCCTCTCTTTTGTTACGGAGGTGTTATGGATGAATTTGCTTCGAACCTTTCCCAACCCCGACGTTTTCCGCTGACGGCACTGCTGGGAGTTTTTGGCGGGGCGGCCGTCGGTCTTTATTTTTTCAACAAGTACCGTCATTCCAAACGGAGTGAGTCTGACTCTGCTCATCCGCGCGAAGAGCAGGAAGTCGATACGTCGTCAGAGGATTCCTTCCCGGCCAGTGATCCGCCGTCGTGGAGCAGTGGGCATGGTGATGGCTGGCACTGACGGCTGCACGGGTTGACTCCCGGCAGTTCGTTGTTTTTTCCTGTGTGACATAAAAACGTCCCGGCAGTTGTTGTTTAAAACTATTCCTGGTTTTAATCACCCTGGCGCCGGGGATTTTCGTAAAATCATAAGGTGCAAAGGGGGACTCTATGCAAATTTACGAACTTTTAAAGAAGGATCATCGTGAGGTGAAAAAGATGTTCGAGCAGGCGCAGGGAGCCCTGGATGACGGCAACCTGTTTGAGGCGGAAAAGGTGTTTTATAAAATACGCACCGAACTGACCGCTCATTCCAAATCCGAGGAAGAGGTTTTCTATCAGCCGCTGAAAGCGCTGGCCCGGGACGAAAAGTCCGAAGAACTCAGTTGGGAAGGCCAGGAGGAACATCACGTTATTGCGTTGTTGTTGAATGAATTGTCGCGAATCAGCGTCAATGAGGATGCCTGGAAGGCGAAGCTGACCGTATTGAGTGAGCTTGTGGATCATCACGTTGAAGAAGAGGAGGGTGAGATCTTCAAGGTCGCTAAAAAGCATTTCTCCGATGCGGAGGCCGAAGAGATCGCGGAACAGATGACCGCCCTGAAGGAGCGCTATAAAACCATGATTGATGATGCTCTTGAAGAGGATGTCGAGATATTCACCCATCCGATGCGTAAGATTCCGTCAGAGGGCTTGCGTCCATCCGCATGAGGTGAGAAACTGTGGGCGTACAAGAGGGGACGTCCATGCGTATCAGGCAAATGGGATTTTCGTCGCGTCTGAAGGCCCACAGAAAGCTTCTGACCCTGGAGACGTTGAAATTTATAGTGGAGTTTTTCAAGGACCGCGACGCCCGCATGGCAGCGTTGCGATCCGGTGTTCCTGAAAACTACGCTTCCCGCCAGGGGCAATGGCTCAAAAAGCATCCCATTGTGCTTGCGGCGATGGAAGCCGATCTTGATGATCGTGACATGTTGAAGCTTGAAAAGGCGCTTGTCGAAATCGATCGTCAGATGGAAACCTGCAAAGAGATTCTGGGCCTGCAGGACTTTTAACCGCTCTTGTATTTTCTCTTTCAAGCTGGCATCAGCAAATAATGCCACTAAACTGAGAAAAAAAGAGGTGACCTATGGCGCACGGCCTTTGTCTTTCAACGACCCTTGGTGTTCTTCTTTTCAGTTTTCAGCTCTTTGCCGCCACCCCGAAAGAGGCGGACCTGGTTTTGGATCAGGCCCACCAAAAGGTGATTCAACTGGTGGAGGGGCTTTTTAATTCAGGACAGATCACGGAAATCGACAGGCTGCTGCTGGTGTCAGATCTGAATGGTTATAAGACAGCTTATAAATCCTATTCCAATTCCGCGGCACAGACTCACACTTATCTGAAAAACAAAAAGCAGCGCGAAGATCACTATGCCGGTAAAGTTCTGTATATCGCCACCCGGCTTGAAAATCTGGCAGCCAATCCTGCAGGGCCTATTGCTGACCTCACTGAAGAGGTGACGGACTTTGTTCCGGCAGATAGCAAGTGCGGAGTGCCCGTGGATCTTCCCTGTGTGGCGCATGAGGTGGAGCTGCGGATGGATATTATTTATGTGAACATCAGCAAGCGCAGCTCCAAGGTTCGTTCAAAGTTTAAAAATGTGGCTGATCAGGGGTTGCACGCAGCCGAGCTTTACGCGCGCATTCTGGCCTCTTTGCGAACTGATGGCGGGGCCCTGTATCCGACGGAATACATTTACAATAAGGACCGCCTGGTTATGAGCGTGAAGCAGGAAATCGAAGAGGGGTACTAGTGCAGAAATCGCTGGGCCTTTTAATGCTGATTTTTTACGCCACCGGCATGATTCTGGGGGCGGGGGTTTATTCGGTGATTGGAAAGGCCGCCGGGGTCGCTCACGAGGGGCTGTGGCTTAGTTTTGTGCTGGCTGCAGTGGCGGCTTTGCTGACGGCTCTTTCTTACGCTGAGCTTTCGACCCTGTTCCCCAAGGCGGGAGCGGAATATGTTTATATGAAAGAGATCTTTCCTCAACGAAAGATCCTTTCATTTTTGTGTGGTTGCCTGATGATATTTGCTGCGATTTGCACGGCTTCAACAGTGGCTCTTTCTTTTGCGGCCTATCTCCAGGATTTTTTCAAGGCGCCGGAAGCTCTGATTGCGGTCGCCGTGCTGATTTTTTTTACGCTGGTGAATATCTGGGGGGTGCGTGAGTCGGGCTGGATGAATATTGTTTTCACCCTGGTCGAGCTTTCAGGTTTGTTGATTTTCATTTATGCCGGTTTAAAGCAGCCTGATTTCGGCAAAGCCCTCTCGGCGCCTTTAAGCTGGGGGATTGTCAACGGGGCCTCATTAATATTTTTTGCCTACCTGGGATTTGAAAGTATGGTGAACCTGGCCGAAGAGGCCAAAGAGCCAGAGAAGAACATCCCCCGCGCCATATTGATCAGTCTTGCGCTGACCACGGTGGTGTATGTGACTGTCGGTCTGGCGGCCTTGGCAATGATGAGTCCAGATGATTTGGAAAAGTCAGATGCTGTTTTAAGTGACGCCCTGATGAGGCATTCGCCGGAGGCGGCGAGGGCTTTGGGGGGTATTGCCTTGTTTGCCACGGCCAACACTGTGATGATTGCTTTGTTGGCTGGCAGTCGGATCTGCCTGGGGATGGCCCGGGGCAGGGATCTGCCGAAAATGTTTTCGGCGATTTTACCCAAGCGACAAAGCCCGTGGTTGGCGTCGCTTTTGGTTTTTGCACTGACCTTGTTGTTTTTGCCTCTTAAGAAAATCGAGATTATTGCCAGTGTTTCTTCGTTTGTGACGATAGTGGTTTTTATTATCGTGAACGCGGCGGTGGTTTATCTGCGGCGCAAGGATCCGGCGCGAAAAAGACCTTTTCGGGTTCCGGGGGCCATCGCGGGATGGCCTGTGCTGCCTCTGTTGGCGGCGGGAATTGCTTTGTTCTTTTTATTTCATTTTGAAGAACAGGTGTATTACGTGGGCTTTGGGATCGTGATCTTTGTGCTTTTGGTGTATCAGGCGCTGCACAGACGCCGCGCCTGAAAAGTGAACTATTTGGCTTTTTCTTTTTTGCAGGTCGGATAGATCGCCTGACCGGACCAGGTTCCGTCTTTGCAAGTCAACGTGTCAGAAATGCAGATCTCATCAGGGGGCACGGTTGGTTTCAGCCAGCCCGTGGCTTTGCCACCGTCTGGAATTGTTCCCAGCGGAGTGTCGCAGCTTCTTTTTTCTGTGACCACGGGAGCGGACTTCGACGGAGAAGCTTCAATCGCTGTCGGAGCGGCCCCCTCATACATGCGCGTTCCGCCTCCGGGAGGTGGTGAGGCTTTGGGCAGCTCGGCCTCTGGGGTGGAATTTGATTTAGGCTGACTTGAACAGCCCGCAACAAGAATCAGGGCGGCAATCATGATAAGTGTTTTCATGTTCTTAGTTTGCTTTCATTGCCAACCAATTAACAAGTTCCAATTTGTATTTTTGCGAAGATCACAGGTCCAAAGTTTGAGTTCGGCCGTGCTGTTGGCGTGAGAGGTGACAGAGGTTCTTCTTGCCCCTTGGTGTTCGCAGAAAAATAGCATGTACTCAAGGGCAACAAGAGAGGTCTTTTATGGTTCAATGTGCATTGTTGGTTCGCTTTGAGGCCAAGCCCGGCAAAGAAGCAGAAGTGGAAAGATTTTTGAAGAACGGCCTTGCGCTGGTGGAGGACGAGCCTGAAACCACCGCGTGGTTCGCTTTAAGGCTGAATTCGCATGAATTTGGGATCTTTGATGCCTTCCCGGATGAATCCGGTCGCAAAGCTCATTTGGCCGGGAAAGTGGCCGAAGCTCTTTTTGCTCAGTCGCCGGATTTATTTGCGGCAGAACCACGCATCGAGCAGATTGATGTGATCGCTGATAAACTTCCAGGCTCAGGCAAAAGTGCCCGTGAGCTTCCTCCGGAAGCCTATGCGCCTTAAGTTTTTTGCTGAAGGCGCTTCCATCCTTCGTACAGACGGTCGCGGGCTCCAACCAGGGGTGTGTGGGTGATTTTAATGGATTGTTCGGCGAGGGGTTTTTGCATCTGTTCGTAAATGCGTGCGGTGGAAAGTCCCACGGCCTCACCATCATCGTTTGACAGCGCGTAATATACTTCTTTGATTCCGGTCATGTGCATCGCTGCCAGACACATGGGGCAGGGTTGTCCGCTGGCGTAAATCACGCAGCCATCCAAGCGGGGGCTTTCTAGCACCTGGCTTGCTGCGCGGATGGCCGAAAGCTCTGCGTGCGAAGTTGGATCCTGAGTTAGCAGAATCTGATTCACACCCGTGGCGATCACTTCGTTATTTTTAACCAGCACCGCACCAAAAGGTCGGCCGTGGTGTTCCTGCAGGTTCTCAGCGGCAAGGTTGATAGCCATTTCCAAAAAACGGATTTGATCGCTGTTCATAAGGGCTCCTCTTTATGTAAGAAGTTTCGGCAGGATTTCTTTCAGCAGGTCTTTGTCTTTCTTTGTCAGCGGTGAGAGGAATTCATCCTCCACCTGCCTTTGGGTTTTGGCGATGGCATCGAGGTCTTTCAAGCCTTTCGGCGTCAGTTCGATGACCTTGATGCGGCGGTCTTGCTCGCCCGGAACACGTCGCACGTACTTCAGTTTCTCCAGGCCATCGATGAATTTTACCATCGAGGCTTTGTCTATATACATTTCCTGCCCCAGGGCGATTTGACTCTTGGGGCCCTGAACTTGAAGAAGCTTCATAATTCCCAGTTGAGGACCGACAATCTTATGTTGAAGCAGGGCGCGTCCCATCATGTCCTTGTATCGAAGTGCACACTTATTGAGACAGTACCCGAAGTAGGCCTTCAGGACGGGATTAAACGAGGTGGCATCGCAGTTGGTGGGGGGTGATGATTTTTTCAAAGTAAGCCTCCTGTTTGAAAGATTGTAACACAAACCGTTTGCAACGCAAACCATTTGGGCGTACAACCAATAAAGATTAGGTGGCTTATGATCACAATGAAAAACTACGGCAAAGTTCTTGTTGTTGGTGCGTTGCTGGGGTCTTCTCCCCAGTCTCAGGCGGCGGGTCTGCATCTGCAGGACGCCTTGAACGAAGCTCTGAACAACTCTCCAAAAGTGCAAAAATCCGAATCCCAATACCGTGAAACCGACTGGAAAAAGACAGAGTCCTATTCGGGCTTCCTGCCTACACTGTCGGCCCAGGCCAGTTACCTCTTTGACAAGAAATATGCGCTGGTCGACGTCAATCTTAACAATGTTCCTTTGGCAATACCCCAGGTGGTCCCAACCACGAATGCCTATCTGACGGCCCAGTGGTCCATCTTTGATGGTTTTGCCAGCACGAATCGTTATCTGAGTGCAGATGCTTTCAGTGAATCCGCGAAAAATGATTTCGACTGGACTCGTTTTCAAGTGCAGCGGGAAGTGACGGTGCTGTTTTATAAGGCCCTGGCGGCGAAAGAATTAAAGGCCGTCGCTGAACAAAACGTGCGGGCCCTGGAAGATCACCTGAAAGACGTGCGTCTTTTTAAAAAGGTCGGCTCCTCGACCAATTACGATGTTTTGCGTGTCGAGGTGCAGATGAGCGAGGCCCAATCCGAACTTTTAAATGCCACGGACAATGTCGAGCTGTCCCGTGGGCGTTTGAGTGAGGCGCTGGGAATGGATCAGGATGTGGCGGAAGTTGACGGGACTTTGCCGCGATTGAATCCGGATGTGGTTGCAAAGCTGGAAAAAGCGACTCTGGAAGATCGCAAGGATCTGCAGGCTTTGCGCTTGCGCGCAGAAGGTTTTAAGCATCAGGAGGATTCTGCGGAAAAATACTGGGTGCCGCGCATTTCGCTGATTGGTCAGTATCAGTACTACAACAATCGCAATGATCGCTTTGATGATTTTGATCAGTTCCGTGATGCGTATCAGTTTGGTGTGATGCTGAATTGGAATTTGTTCGACGGAATGACCTCGATTTCCCGTTCCAAGCAAAGCATTGAACAGAAATACCAGGCCGAAAAGACCGTGCGTCAGGCCGAGCTGAAAAGTCAGCGCGACTTCGACATGTGGAAAAAGAAGTTTCTTTATTACTGCAAAGTCTATGAAGCCCGTTTGAACGATATTTCCAAATCAGAGGAAAGTGTTCGTCTGGCCCGCGAAGGTCAGAAGGTCGGGGCCCGCACCAATACGGACGTGTTGGATGCCGAGGCCGAACTTTACCGCGCTCGCGCGGGGGCGGTGAATGCCCAGGTCGGGGCGATCGAAGCGATCGTCAATCTGGAGCTTAGCACCGGTCAGCAATTGGTTAATTTTAATTAAGGATCAGGACAATGGATAAAAAGAAAAAGTTATTGGCAGGTTTCGGAACTGTGGCGGTGCTGGTTGCAGGATATTTTCTGTATGAACACATGATGTACGTTACGACTGACAACGCGCAGGTCGAAGCGCACTCGGTGATGATCGCCGCCAAAGTGGGTGGCTATATCAACGCGGTTCATATTACTGAAGGTATGAAAGTCAAAAAAGGCGATGTGTTGATCGAGATCGACGATCGCGATTATCAAAATCACCTGCGTCAGATCAAAGGCGAGCTGGCCTCTTTAGAGGCCAAGAAAAGAGACGCCGACAAGAATCTTCGCCGCATTTCTGAATTGTTCTCTAAAGGCGTGGTTTCCCAGCAGCAGTATGACAGCACGACAACCTCTTTGGCCGAAGTGAAAGCCAAGTATGAGGCGGTCAGCGCCCAAGTGGCCCAGGCAGAACTGAATTTCCAGAACACTAAAATTCTTGCCCCTTCCGACGGCTTTATTGCCAAACGTGCCGCCGAGGTGGGGCAGTTGGCTTCCCCGGGTGTTCCTTTGGTCGGCTTTGTCGACGCGGGTGAACGCTGGGTGACGGCAAATTTCAAAGAAACTGAAATCGAGGGTGTGGTTCCGGGTAAGAAAGTGAATATCGATGTGGATGCGATTTCCGGCCACAGTTTTGTTGGTGTGGTGGAGTCCATCAGTTCTGCAACCGGTGCGACGTTCACGTTGCTTCCCCCGGACAATGCCACTGGGAACTTCACCAAAGTGGTGCAGCGTGTGCCAGTGAAAATCCGTTTTGAAAACGTCACTGCTGAGCAAGTGGAAGCCCTGAAGGCGGGTCTTTCTGCTTTCGTAAAAGTGCACAAGCACTAAATCCTCACACTCGAGGGCCGTATGAAAAGAGAATCCGTACTGATTATCGTGGTGGCCGTGATGGCTTCCCTGCTTGAAATTGTCGATGCGTCCATCGTGAATGTGGCGCTGTCGTCGATGATGGGAAATCTGGGGGCGACCCTGGAGGACATCAGTATGGTGATCACCGGTTACGCCATCGCCAATGCCATCATCCTTCCCGTATCGGCGTGGCTGGGCGAACGTATCGGTCGCCGCATTTATTTCCTGGGGTGTATCGCGCTTTTCACTCTGACGTCGGTGGCCTGTGGTCTGGCGCCCAATCTGGAAACGCTGACGGTATTCCGCATTCTTCAGGGGCTTGCAGGCGGGGCCTTGCTACCAACGTCGCAAACTTTGATCTATGAACAGTTCCCCAAAGAAAA
This sequence comes from Bdellovibrio sp. BIS2, assembly GCF_055398295.1. NCBI lineage: Bacteria > Pseudomonadati > Bdellovibrionota > Bdellovibrionia > Bdellovibrionales > Pseudobdellovibrionaceae > Bdellovibrio > Bdellovibrio sp. BIS2. Next base: position 1,879,016 of record NZ_AP035879.1, read on the forward strand.
GGCCGGCATTGCCGGAGCCATCTTCGGGATGAGTGTGATGATCGGACCCGCGTTGGGTCCGGTGCTGGGTGGTTATCTGACTGATACTTTCGGTTGGAGATCCATCTTCAACATCAATCTTCCCCTGGGCTTGCTGGCGCTGTTTATCGGAAGCCTGGTTATCTTTGATCGCGAAAAAGAACCGGGTAAGGAAAATCAGAAATCCGAACTCGACATCTGGGGACTGACATTCCTGGTACTGGGGATTGGTTGTCTTCAGTATGTTCTAGAGCGCGGCGAGGCGGATGACTGGTTTGCTTCGAATATTATCTTGTTCAACGCCGTTATTGCGGCAGTCGCATTGCCGCTGTTTGTATGGTGGGAGCTGCGAGTGAAGAATCCGATCATCAACGTCCGTCTGTTCCTGCAGCCGTTAGTCAGTAACGGCGTGTTCCTGATGGGTATGATCGGCTTCTTCCTTTATGGTGTGGTCTTTATCCTTCCGGTGTTTGTTTCCAGAACTCTTCACTCTGATGCGACCCAGATCGGGGTGCTGTTTATCCCGGGCTCGATTCTGACAGCGGCATTGATGCCGTTTATTGGCCGGGCCATGGTGCAAGGGGTGGACCCAAGAAAACTGATCTTTGTGGGCCTTCTGTCCTTGGAAGTGTGTCTGTACACGATGACCTTGCTTTCTCCGCTTTCTTCGGAAGGCGAGATTTTGCGCATGCTCTTTATTCGCGGGTTCGGTATGGCCTTTTTGTTTGTGCCGATCAACTCAAGCATCTTAAGCCAGTTTAAAGGTGTTGAGATGGGGCAAGTGTCGGGGTTGTTAAACCTGTCCCGTCAAATCGGGGGCAGCGTGGGGATTGCCTTGATCGGAACGATGCTGAACAAAAACAGCCATCAAAACTATTTGGATCTGACTTCCAAGGTGTCTCTTTTGAACGCCAACACTCAAAGCGCTTATTACGGAGCAGCCAACACGCTGGGTTCTAAAATGAGTGAGGGGCTGGGGATGGCGACGGGGAACGAGGCGGCGCTAAAAAGTCTTTATGGGCGCATTCAGAATCAGGTGTTCATGCTAAGCTTCCGCCAGTTGATGTTCCTGATGATGATCATCTTTGCAACCGCCTTTATCCCGCTGGCCTTGATCCGCTTTAAAAACAAAACCAATACGGTGGTGGATGCGCACTAAACAAAAAAGCCCTCGGGAAAGAGGGCTTTTTTTATCTGATTGCCGAGATGATTGTGGCGCTGGCAAATTGGATTGGACTTTGCGGCTTACCGGAAGACAGCTTCACCCAGCTGCACAGAAGCAAAGCCAGGAAAATGAAGAACCAATTACTTGGGGTTAGCTGCAAAAGCATATGTGTCCATTAGTCTTTACGACTTTTTAGATAGCCTAAATAGTACTCAACTCCGCTTGTTATACTTAAAATGACGCTCACCCACAAGACTCCGTACCCAATTTTGTCCAAATAAGGGATATGGGGCTCTAGATTTCCAATAATTACAATAGGAATGGCCACCATTTGCATAGCGGTCTTCCATTTGCCGGCCGGTTTGGCCGCGATAATGATTTGATCTGCCGCAGCAACGGAGCGAATGCCCCCGATAAAGTTGTCCCGGGCCAGGATAATGATCACCATCCAGGCGTCGATTTTGCCCTGGGCCAGCAGCATGGCCAGGACGCTGGTGACCAGGATTTTGTCGGCGATGGGATCCATGAATTTGCCGAAATTGCTGACGGCGTTGTATTTGCGGGCATAGTAGCCATCATAGTAATCAGTGATGGAGGCCAGAATGAAAAAGCAGGCAGCAGCGACATTCCAGCCCAGAGTGTTGGGCCACATCAGTGCCACAATAACAGGCACAAAGAACACCCGGCTTAAGGTGATTCTTGTTGGAAGATTCTTCTGAAATTCTGTAACTGCCACAAACACTCCAATCGCTTCGCGCTGGACTAAAGGTAGCAATTTAGACTAGAAAGAATCAATGTTTATTCATCGTCACAAAGTGCAGTTTTACGAAACAGATCTTATGGGAATTGTTCACCACAGCAATTACCTGAGATTTTACGAGGAAGCCCGTGTGGCCTGGGCGCATGCTCATGGATTGCTGGATTACCAAAAGCCGGGTTCGGCGAGTCATTTTGCAGTCTATGAAACTCAAGTAAAACATGTGAAACCCACATTCTTTGGGGACGATCTTGAAATCGAAGTGCAGGCGCGCACGGAAGGCAACCGACTGGTGTTCCAGTACCGTCTGCATGGCCGCAACAACGAAGTGTGTTCGGTTGCAAAGACTGTTCACGTCCCCCTGGGGTTGGATTTAAAACTATTAAGATTTCCGGCAGATATGAAAGCCATTGTGAATAAAGAATTGGAGAAAGAACCATGGATCGAAACCTGGCTTTAGAATTCGTACGTGTGACCGAAGCAGCTGCTCTGGCTTCCGCCCGCTGGGTGGGTCGTGGTGAAGAAAAACCTGCAGACGCTGCCGCTGTGGACGCCATGAGAAAAGCTTTCGACATCATCAATATGGATGGCACCGTGGTGATCGGTGAAGGTGAGCGCGACGAAGCTCCGATGCTTTATATCGGTGAAAAAGTCGGCACCAATTCAGGTGATGCGCCGGCATTGGACATTGCTTTGGATCCACTGGAAGGAACAACGATCTGTGCTACGGGTGGGGTGGGTTCCATTTCTGTGATTGCGGTGGCAGAAAAAGGAAAATTCCTGCACGCTCCGGACACCTACATGGATAAAATCGCCTGTGGTCCTGCGGCCAAAGGTGTGATCGACATTGATAAATCCGCGACTGAAAACATTCACGCCGTGGCCAAAGCTTTGGATAAAGCGGTGAACGATCTGACGGTTGTTATTTTGAATCGCCCTCGTCACGAGGCTTTGATTGCGGAAGTGCGCAGAACCGGCGCACGCATTCATCTGATCGGGGACGGGGACGTTTCCGCGGCGGTGGGTGCGGCATGGCCGGATTCTGGTATCGATCTTTTGATGGGTGTCGGTGGCGCGCCAGAGGGTGTGATTTCTGCCGCTGCCATGCAGTGTCTTGGCGGTGACTTCCAGGGACGTTTGAAATTCCGCAACGAAGAAGAGCGTGCTCGCGCCACTCGCATGGGATTGAAGGATCTGGACAAGAAATTCACCGTGGATGAACTTGCTTCCGGGTCTGTGATGTTTGTGGCAACGGGTGTGACAGATGGTCCTTTCCTGAAGGGTGTGCGCTTCCTTCCGGATGGCAAAGCGAAAAGTCATTCCGTGGTGATGCGTTCCCAGACCGGGACGATTCGCACCATTGAAGCCTTCCACGACCTTTCCCGCAAGCCGAGCAAATAGATGGCGACATCGCTGCACTGTTTTAGCTGCAATAAAGAGCTGACATTCCCCGGGAATGTCGGCCGTCGCGATGAGTGTCCTCACTGCCGCGCGGATGTTCATGTTTGCAAAAACTGTGAGCACTATGATCCCAAGGTCTACAACGAATGCCGCGAAACTCAAGCTGACGTGGTCCGTGAAAAGGACCGCGCCAACTTCTGCGATTACTTCACGCCTCGCAAAGGGGCCAATTCCGCAGAAGATAAAAAAGCAGCCTTAAGAGCTGCAGCCGAAGCGTTGTTTAAGAAAAAGTAATCTAGGTGGTTCATTTTGAGACGGCGGCAGTGTGGCTTGATTGTGAAGCCGCAATGATGAGCTGGTCCTCATAATATTCATCTAGTTTGGTGCCCAAAAAGCCGAAATGTGAGTATGGGCACATTTTGGACGTATTTAGCTCACATTCTTCTTCTTTTGATTTCGTACTCTCAGTTGGGATGCATGTTATCGGCTTCGCTGGTGAAGGAAGGCATTTTTTCCTCCACGCAGGATATTCGCATTGTTGAGCAGGTGAATGCGCTTTCTGCCTCACCACTGGACAGTTTAAAAAAATACAAACTGATTTCGCAGCAACCTCTGAAGCCGGAGTCGGTCCGAGCAGAAGACTTCGTGCACAGTGGTTCGGCTCTGGGAGTGGTGGTCGTGGTGGAGCCCACAGACTCGCCTTTTGAATTTGATATATATGTCTCGGTGTCTTCCCAGGAAGGCACGGTGGTGCTGGAGTTGCCTGACGGGGCCGTTGAATTTCAGGATGGCACGACAAACATTGGTACTCGCTCTGACGAGTCTGTCAGTACATTTGCGGCCAAGCAATCCCGTGTTGCTGTCGGAGAAGAACATCTTTGCTATGTGGATCAGGCTAAAGCCATTCGATGTCAAGGGTACTACTATGGCGGTCAGACGGGTATCGGTGACAGCAGTTCCGGGTCATATTATACGGGGCGACCGGTGGACACCTCGCTTATTGCCGGTTCTGGTGAATTTGTGAAGGCCTCCGGTGCAAGCTATAGTTCTTGTGCTTTGTCGAAAGAAGGCCAGTTGTACTGCTGGGGTGACAACTATGAGGATGAGCTGGGGATCGGCCCTGGCATAATCGAAGTTCTTTTGCCGACTCCGGCGTTGATGACGAATGTGACGGGCGAGGCTCGATTTATTGATTTCGCCTTGGCGCACGAATCCTTGTGTGCAATTTCCATTGCTGGGGATTTGTATTGTGCTGGCAAAGTCTCGTCTGCCACCACGGGCCTGCTGACAAAGATTGATTGGACAAGTCTGGCGCAATCTGCTGCGCGGATTGTTCAGGTGTCAGTGGGATATGATTTTGCCTGCGGCCTGACGGAACACGGTCGTATTTTTTGCTGGGGTGTTAATGATCAGGGGCAGCTCGGCGATGGCACTTTTGTTGATTCGGCAGTGGCCGTATTGCCTGACTGGAGTGCGTTTCCCAGTGAGCCCAAGTTCATCCATCTGGCGTCAGGGGAGAACCACACTTGCGGCGTGACGGTGGAGGGTTTGGTTTATTGCTGGGGCAGCAATTCCTATGGTCAACTGGGGGATGGCACTGATGATAATCGGGCCACTCCGGTGCTAGTTGTGAACTCCATGTTAAGTGGATCAGAAAAGTTTCAGGCCGTGACAGCCAGCTATGAGGGAACTTGCGCGACGTCTTCGGCAGGTAAGATTTATTGTTTTGGTTCCAACTGGCATTACCTGTCGGGGAACGGAAGTTCCGGAGTGATTTTTGTTCCGACTCTTGTGGACTCATCCATGCTTCCTTCAGGGCAGCGTTATCGCGAAGTCTATATGCATGAGGGTCGCACTTGCGCTGGCAGTACCGGGGATGAATTATACTGCTGGGGAAGTCCTTACAATGAGGCATTCTTCAGGGATACCGAGGCCTTTGTGCCGGTGGAGGTTGACACCTCTGTTCTGCCGTCTGGACAGTATTGGTCCGCCGTCACCCAGTATTCCGGCGGGCGCGGTTTGGTGCTGCGTTCTTCTGATGGGACGGCTTATGCATTGGGAAGTGGTTCACCGGGAACAGAGAATGGGGATTTAGCTCCACGACTTTTGGATACGTCCACGATGAGCGGCAGCGCTAAGTTTAAAATGCTGACCCTGAATCGCGGGGCGATTTGCGGAATCAACAATGATGATATTTTGCATTGCATGGGATGGGGCGCCGTCGTGGGACAGGGAGGCGCGATAGTCGAACAAACCACCCTGAAGGCTGTCGACACAAGTTCTATGACGGGTGCGACCACTTTTGCGGATGTGGAAATGGGCGAAATGGTTGCCTGTGGTGTGGCGACAGATGGGATCGGCTATTGTTGGGGTGGGTCGTCGTTTTCTGGCGGATTAAACAACCCGGTCATGGGTAACGGGTCGGCAATGATACGCTATAAGCCCCACCCTATAACTGTCACGGGCATTGCGGGTGCCAAAACTTTCAAAAAGATTTCAGTCGGTCTGTATCATGCCTGTGGTCTTATGACCGACGGGGAGGTTTATTGCTGGGGTAACTCGGTCTACAGTCGTCTGGGTCATAGCAGTATGTTTTCAGTATACACTCCGGCGGCACTGGATAAGTCGGGTATGGTGGGATCGACCTTATTCAAGGATATTCACGGCGATGATGAAACTTTCTGCGGGATCACTACGGATGACGTCACCCATTGCTGGGGTGAAGGGTATTACGGTAATTTAGGAAACAACACGGCAGTGGTGTCTAATTCTCCGGTGCCGGTTTCTGTCGGGGGCTTGTTGGCGCCGGCGGCTCCACTGATGGTGAAATCATTTGAACGTTTTGCCTGTGGGATTCTGGATTCGGCCATCAATATTTATTGCTGGGGTCGTGATATACCTGCGGGTCTTTCAGACGGTGTGAACCCGCTTCCAGTGGCTGTTCTGAAAACCGGTATGCTGGGAACGCCGGTCAGTATCAGTGGCGGGGATAATTTGTATGTGACCACTTCGGCCAACAAGATTTATTGCATCGGGCGAGATTGTAATTTGGAGATGGACAGAACCACCCCCCGCAAACAGTTTTTCGAAAACTACTAAAAAGGTTCCTGGTTCTTTTTTAGGCCCACACTGCGTTATCTGTGTTTGTTCTTTAGTCTGATTGGTTTTTGGATATGCTTTAAAGCATGAAAAAACTGATCGCATCCATTTTCGTTTCTATAGTGATGTTGGGTTCTGCGGCGTTGGCCTCTGGCTCCCAGTGGGAAAATCTAAATCAAATCATCAAAGACACTGGCACGGTTTCAGAAACCCAGTTTGGGATTTATCTGACTTTGTCCAGTATCGTGCCGATCGGGACCGAAGGGGCTCGTCAGGCGGATTATCTAAGTGCCGTGGGCGGGTATGATGAAAATGGAAATTTTCACGCCGGGCATCTGGAGGGTGTTTCTGAGCAATGGCTGCTTGATGCCGACGGCAACTGGTCCATCGATCAATGGTTGTTCCGTGTCTCTGTCGATGGCGAGATTGACTGGATTGCGCACTATCACATGGTGCAAAAGCCCAACGGCACAATGATCAGCCATGATTCACTGATTGTGGATGATGGCGAGGGTGAGTCCAAGTGGCATTCCTGGGTTGAAGATTGGTACGCACGCGTGGGAGTGAAATAGCAAAGGCGATGTAACATAATCGTTTTATGGTCTAGGCCTGCTGTTGACTCGATGCTTTGAAATCGACACACTAAAGGCCTATGGCAAAAGCATCCACTACAGAAGTTTTCAACTGCAGCGTCGAACAATTTTTCAAAATCATCTCTGACTACGACAAGTATCATGAGTTTCTGCCGGAAGTGAAAAAGTGCACGGTTCTTAAGACCGAGGGCAATCGCAAACTGGTGGAATACAATGTTTCCGTCGTGAAAAGTTTCAAGTACTCTTTGTGGATGACTGAGTCCGCACCGAAAAGCATCACCTGGGAATTTGCCTCGGGCGATGTGTTTAAAACCTCTGTGGGTTCCTGGAAGCTGGAAGATGAAGCCGGCAAAACCCGCGCGACGTACACTGTTGAAGCCACTTTCAGCATGTTTGTTCCGGGTCCGATTGCCAATGCCCTGGTCAGTGTGAATCTTCCGAATATGATCAGCAGCTATCACAAGCGAGTGAAACAACTTTATGGCAACTGATGGAAGCAAAAAAGACGACAAGGACAACTCGGGGGACCTGAAAGGTCTTCTGGGTGATACGGTAAAAAAGGTTTTCACCGCGGGTGTCAGTGCGGCGTTTATGACGGAAGAAAATCTGCGTGCCTACGTCTCTGAATTAAAACTTCCCAAAGAAGCTTTGAATCTGCTGATTCAAGGGGCACAAAAATCCAAGGACGAAGTCACGCAGCGTGTGACCAAAGAGATCGTCGGGATCATTCAGAAAATTGACTTTGTAAAGGAAGCCTCCAAGTTCGCGGAAACGCACAAGTTTAAAATCACCGCGGAAATCGACATCATCAAAAAGGATACGCCTTCATCCAAGGACGAATCCGAAGATAAAGCGTAAAATACAAGACTTAAGTCTGTCTCAAGTTGAGACGGACTTCTGCCGAAGAGTTCAGCATGGAACAACTTATTCTAAGCCTGATCTCTGTCGTTTTATTCTGCCTGTGCTGCCACCAGTTCATTCGCACGATGGTAAAGCCCATCCCTGTGCTGGCATCAGAAAGACCCTATGCCCGGGGTGCTATGCAACTTGGCAAGTTCTATAAATCTGTCGCCTGGGGCACGATGACCATGGCTTTCTTAGGGGGCCTAGTGGTGTCCTTCCAGCAGGTCTTTTTGGCTTTGTAGTTTGTGTCTTTGATGCGCTGAGAGAGGCGCATCCCTCATTCTTGTGGCAGCCTTGAGTTTTCGGAGGTTGTCATGAGTGCTTTTCAAACCGTGAATCCCGCCACCGGCGATGTTCTTAAATCCTACAATCACCTTTCCTGGTCCGATACAGAAAAAAATATCGAACAAGCCGCCAAGGACTTTCAAATCTGGCGCAAAGTTTCTTTCAAGGAGCGCTCCGAAGTTTTGCTGCAACTTGCTCAGGCCCTGCGCACGCATAAATCTGAACTGGCGCAGATGATGAATCAGGAGATGGGTAAGCTTATCGCCGAAGGCAAAGCCGAAGTTGAAAAATGCGCCGTCACGTGTGAGCACTACGCCAAGGAAGCTGAAACCATGCTGAAAAATCAGGTGGCCGCTTCTTCCCCGTATAAACATGCCGAAGTCAGCTTTCAGCCGGTGGGTGTCGTCTTCAGCGTGATGCCGTGGAATTTCCCCCTGTGGCAGGTGATCCGCTTTGCGGCTCCGGCATTGATGGCGGGGAACGTGATTTTGCTCAAGCATGCAGATTTAACAGCAGGCACGTCAGAGCTGATTGGGAAAATTTTTAACGATCTGACTTCGGACTATAAACTTTTACGCAACATTCAGGTCAATCACGACGTCGCAGCCCAGGTGATTGCTCATCCCGCAGTGCACGGGGTGACCTTCACCGGAAGCAGTCAGGGTGGCAGATCGGTCGCAACGGAAGCGGCCAAGAACCTGAAGAAAATCGTTCTGGAGCTTGGGGGCAGTGATGCCTATCTGGTTTTGGAAGATGCCGACGTGGAAACCGCCGCCAAGGCGTGCGCGAAGGTGCGTCTGGTGAACTGCGGGCAAAGCTGCGTTGCGGGGAAAAGATTTATCGTGAATGAAAAAGTCGCCAAAGACTTTATCCATCACTTTACCAAAGAAATGAAAGAGGCTGAGTTGGCGCCTTTGGCTTCGGTGAAGTTTCAAAAAACCATCGTGGATCAGGTGGAAAAGCTGAAAAAATGGGGCGGCAAAGTGGTCCTGGGTGGTTCGGCTCCGCAAGGGGCGGGGGCATTTTATCCGGCGACGGTGGTGGTCTTTGAAAAAGATCATCCCGAGGTTCATCGAGAGGAAGTATTTGGTCCGGTGGCCTCGGTGTTCATTGTGAAAAGCACCGAAGAGGCCCTGGCGGTGGCGAACTCTTCGCCGTACGGCTTGGGTGGTGGAGTCTTTACTCGAGACGTGAAAAAGGGCAAAGAGCTGATTGAAAAAGAGTTGCAGGCCGGTTTTGTCGTAGTGAATGATTATGTGAAGTCAGACGCCAGAATCCCGTTCGGAGGGATCAAAGAATCCGGCTATGGTCGTGAATTGGGCCATTTTGGAATCATGGAGTTTGTGAATATCAAGACCGTCGCGGTTGCAGGGGAGTAAAGTGAAACTGTCAAAGGCCAAGCAGGATCTGGATCACCACGTATGGAAGCTGATTAAACTTCATTCACTGCAGGATAAAAAAATTCTGGTGGCGCTTTCAGGTGGAACCGATTCGGTGGCTCTGCTTCGCAGTTTGACGAAAGTGCATAAAAAAAGTCTGCTCGGGGCCTGTTATTTTCATCATGGGGAGGACTCCAACCAGGAGTATCGCAAGGAAGCCCAGGAGTTCTGCGAAAAGCTGTGCAAGAAACTTGAAATTGATTTTTATCCGTTGCGCGCCTCGCAAATGGCTAAATCAGAGGCAGAATATCGCGAGCTGCGTTATGAGGCCTTGGACCGTCTGAAGAAAGAAGAAGGGTTCGAACTAGTGGCCACGGGGCACCATCGGGATGACCTGTTAGAGACAAGATTGATCCGATTGATTCGTGGCACCGGAGCGCAGGGATTTGCGGCGATGCATGTTTTGCGGGATGGTTTGTTTCGGCCGTTTTTGGAGATTTCCAAAAGAGAGCTTAAAAAATATCTGCGCGAAGAACGCTTGCGAAGCTTCGAGGACCCAACAAACAAGGGCCTGGACCCTTTGCGCAATTGGCTGCGGGAAGAGTGGCTAAAATCCCTTGAAAGGCGCTCCAGAGGCTCGACTGCGGCCTTGGCCCGGTCGCTGGAAACCATTGCGCAGGAGATTGAAAATCGCCCCTGGGGAGACCTTCTGGGGCAGAATGAGGCTTATAAGACACAGGGCCTGCGCCGGTCTTTTTACCTCACATTGAGTCCATTTGAACAAAAAAGATTGTTGGCCCAGTACCTGTTTTCTCTCGGGAAACGAGATTTTTCGCAATCTCACCTTGAAGAAATTCAAAAGCGCCTGGACAAGTCGCAAAAAGTGATCACATTCAAAGTCGCTGGGTGCCAATGGGAAGTTAACGCAGAGCAAATCAAGGTCCAGTCCTGATTTGAGAGGACTGGTTTCTCACTCTAAAGTTTCTTTTTTTGAGAGGGCATTCATGCTACCCTTTGGGGGTATTACCTTCGACTGAAAGGAACTGAAATGCGATCAACCCAGAAAACGCTGGCTCTATGGTTCTTCCTGATCATCATGGCTGTGTTTCTATTTCAAGCCTATGAGAGCAAGCATCAAAAAGCGATTGCTGACTTTAATTTCTCCAAATTCACTGAAGCCGTAAAGGCCGGTGAGGTGGCGACTGTCACCTTCCGTCAGGACACCAGCGAAGTCGTTGGTGAAATGAAGCCGGAGTTTGAAAAGAAATACAACGGCACCCACTTTGCCATCATTGGGAACACCCAGGATGAGGGCTATAAATTCCTGCAACAACACGGCATCACGCCAAACTATGAGCGTGCTGACAATGGCGGCTTCTTCCAGTCCTTGATTGTGAACTGGCTGCCTTTGATTCTGATTGTGGCGATGTTCCTGTTCATCATGCGCCAGATCCAGGTCGGTGGCGGTAAAGCCATGTCCTTCGGTAAATCCCGTGCGCGTCTTTTGACGGAGCATAAAAACCGCGTGACCTTCAAAGAGGTCGCTGGTGTGGATGAAGCCAAAGAAGATCTGCAAGAGATCGTGAGCTTCCTGAAAGACCCTAAGAAATACACCAAGCTTGGCGGCCGTATCCCTAAAGGGGTTTTGCTGGTGGGTTCTCCAGGTACTGGTAAGACGTTGCTGGCTCGCGCTGTTGCGGGTGAAGCGGGCGTTCCATTCTTCACAATCTCCGGTTCTGACTTCGTCGAGATGTTCGTCGGTGTCGGTGCCAGCCGTGTTCGTGATTTGTTCGAACAAGGTAAAAAGAATGCTCCATGTCTGATCTTTATTGACGAGATCGATGCTGTCGGTCGCCATCGTGGCGCGGGTATGGGTGGTGGTCACGATGAACGTGAACAAACCCTGAATCAGTTGCTGGTCGAGATGGATGGTTTTGAATCCTCTGAAGGTGTCATCATGATCGCTGCCACCAACCGTCCGGATGTTCTGGATCCTGCGTTGCTTCGCCCGGGTCGTTTCGACCGTCGTGTGATCGTGAATAAACCGGACCTTAAAGGCCGTGAGCAAATTCTTGCGGTTCACATGCGCAAGACTCCACTGGGTCCTGATGTGGATGCTTCCAAAATCGCGCGTGGCACACCGGGCTTCTCCGGTGCGGATCTGGAGAACCTGGTGAATGAGGCAGCCCTGGTGGCGGCTCGTTCTGACAAGAAGTATCTGGAAATGGACGATTTTGAAAAAGCAAAAGACAAAGTCACAATGGGTGCGGAAAGACGCTCCATGGTGATTTCTGATGAAGACAAGAAAGTCACGGCTTACCATGAAGCGGGCCATACGCTGGTGGGTAAAAAGCTTTCCGGCCTGGATCCGATCCACAAAGTGACGATTATCCCTCGTGGTATGGCGCTGGGTGTGACTCAGACTTTGCCGGAAAAAGAAAGCGTGTCCCTGTCCAAATCCAAAGCTGAAAACATGATCGCCTTCCTGTTTGGCGGTCGTGCAGCAGAAGAGCTGATCTTCAAAGACATCACCACCGGTGCCGGCAACGACATCGAGCGTGCGACGGAAATCGCCCGCCGCATGGTGTGTGAATGGGGTATGAGCAAACTGGGTCCTTTGGCTTATGAAACGCGCGATAATCCGGTGTTCATGGGTATGAACTACGGCAACAAGTCCAAAGAGTACTCTGATGCAAAAGCGCAAGAGATCGACACTGAAGTCGAAAAGATCATCAAGCACGGCTACGAAGTTTCCATCCAGATTCTTCGTGACCATCAGGATGCTCTGGAGCGTCTGACTCAAGCGTTGCTGGAATACGAAACCATCGACGGTCATGAAGTCGACATGCTGGTGAACGGCGCGGCCGTTGCGGAGATTGAAAAATACCGCAACACCAAGAAGGACACCAACGCAGCGATCATGAATGCGGCGGAAAAGAAAGGATCTGGAGATCCGGTGGGCAACACCGGCCCGGTGACGATCTAAAAATTCTGAAACCCTATCTGCCGACACTCCGTCGGCAGAGCCTTTTTGACGACAACAATTTTACAAAGGCATCTTGATGTTGCAGCAGTTTGTCGACAACCTCGTGTTTATCGTCCAGCACTTGCGGGTGCAGGATGCTATCGACATGCTCCTGGTTTGGATGGTTGTTTATCGCATTCTGGTTCTGATCAAACGAACCGGGACGATTCAAATGCTTTCCGGCCTCGGGGTCCTGGCGATCGGGTACATCCTGAGTATCTGGCTGGAGCTCTTCACCTTTAACTGGATTCTTGAAAAGTTCTTCTCCAATCTGTTTGTGATTGTGGTGGTCCTGTTCCAGGGCGAGATTCGTCGCGCGCTGGCTCATATCGGCAGCAATCCGTTCTTCAGTGATGCCTCCACAATCCAGGAAACCCAGGTGATTGAAGAAATCGCCAAGGGTATTATTCTGACCGCCCAAAAAGGCTTCGGCGCTTTGGTGGTGGTGGAGCGTGAAATCGTCATCGACTATCACATTGAATTCGGAACGGAGATGGATTCCAAAGTCTCTGCGGAATTGCTGGCCTCCATCTTCCATCCGGAAAGCCCGATGCATGACGGGGCGGTGTTGATCCGTAACGGCAAGATTCATTCTGCCGGCTGCTTCCTGCCGCTCAGTAAAAATCCGGCCCTGGACAAGAACCTGGGCACGCGTCACCGTGCCGCTATCGGTTTGACGGAAGAAACTGACGCTTTGGTGTTTGTCGTTTCGGAAGAAAATAAATCCATTGGTATCGTTCAAGGGGGTCACTTGAGTCCTAACGTGGAACTGGGTGATATCCGCAAAGCTCTTTATGAAACCTTCGGTCTTAAGTACAAAGCCTTCTCCCAGCAAGGGGAGGTCTAATGAGACGTCGTTGGTCGAATGTCATCACCGAAAACTTCAGCTACAAAGTGGTGGCGTTGTTTATTTCGTTGATTCTGTGGCTGACCATTTTGGGTCGCCGCGATTTTGTTCTAAGTAAAAACATTGATATTGAGCTGATCACGGCGCCGGGCACCCATGTGGTGGCTCAGACGACGGATCATATCAAGGTGAAGGTTTCAGGTCCCCGTTCTTCATTGAAGAAATTCCTGGAAAGCTCACTGGCTCAAAGTATCACGCTGGACATCTCGCAAAGGGGCGAGGGCGTGGTGAATGTGGACATCCCGCTCAGCAAGATTGAAGTCCCGCTGGGTGTGCGAATTCTGGGTGTTCGCCCCAATCAAATTCAAGCTGAAGTGTTGCAGATAAAGGAAAAGCCCCGTGACGAACAAGAAAGCCGATAAAGTGGAAAAGAAAACAAGACTGTTTGGAACAGATGGTATTCGCGGGACCGCGAATCAGTATCCGATGACTCCGGATATGGTTGTAAAGATCGGTCAGGCCATCGGTTATCTTCTGCGCAAAGAAGCTGAAGAAAAATCCTCCAGCGTGCGCAAAGTGGTTATCGGAAAAGACACGCGTCTGTCCGGTTACATGATCGAGCAGGCTTTGGCTTCGGGCTTAAATTCCATGGGTGTGTTTGTGCAGTTGGTGGGACCACTGCCAACGCCGGGGATTGGTTACCTGACTCGCACCATGCGTGCTGCGGCCGGTATCGTGATCTCCGCTTCCCATAATCCCTTCCATGACAACGGGATCAAGGTTTTCGGTTCTGATGGTTTTAAAATCTCGGAAGAGATGGAACGTGAAATCGAGCGTCTGGTGCTTGAAGAAGACCTGACGCCACTTCTTCCGCCAAGCAAAGAAATCGGTCGCACCCGTCGTATCGAGGACTCCCAAGGGCGTTACATCGTTTACGTGAAAGGTACTTTCCCGCTGGAATACACTTTGGATGGCATGCGTATCGTTCTGGATACCGCCAACGGAGCGTCTTATAAGGTTGCTCCGTCCATCTTCCAGGAGCTGGGTGCGGAAGTTATTCAGTTGGGTGATGATCCCAACGGCACAAACATCAATGACAAGGTCGGCGCTTTGTATCCGCAGAAACTGGCTGAATCCGTTTTGCACTATCGTGCGGATGTGGGTATCAGTCTGGATGGAGATGCGGACCGTGTGATCATGGTTGATGAAAAAGGCGAGATCGTAAACGGAGACCGCATTTTGGCGATCTGTGCGCTGCACATGAAAGAGCGTGGCTTGTTGAAAGGTGACACTCTGGTGGCAACTCAGATGTCGAACTTCGGTCTTGAAAAGCGCATGAATGAAGCAGGCATCAAGCTTGTTAAAACCGGCGTCGGCGACAAGTACGTTGTCGAAGAGATGCGTAAAAACGGTTACAACCTCGGCGGCGAACAGTCCGGCCACATCATCTTCCTGGATCACACCACAACGGGTGATGGCTGTATCGCGGCTTTGAGTGTGCTGGCGGTGATGAAACAAACCGGCAAGAAAATGAGCGATCTGAACCATGTCTTTGAGGACGTGCCGCAGATCCTGATCAACTGCCGCGTAAAACGCCGTGCCGAGCTTTCTGAGCTTCCAGGATACAATGAGATGATTCGCAGTATTGAAAAGAAACTGGCTGGCAATGGCCGTGTCTTTGTTCGTTTCTCTGGTACGGAGCCGGTGATTCGTGTGCTGGTTGAGGGGACTGAGAAAGCTCAGATCACTCAGTTTGCCGAAGAGATCGCCTCTTTCCTGGAAAAAGAACTGTCTTAATTAAAAGGGGGGCGACATTCTGTCGTCCTAAAATCTATGAAACATAAAATTCGTTTGGGTGTAAATGTGGACCACGTGGCGACACTTCGTCAGGTGCGTGGCGGGACAACGGCTTATCCTAATCTGCTGGATATGGTGAAAAAGTCCGTCAAAGGTGGCGCAGAACAAATCACGATTCATCTTCGTGAAGACCGCCGTCATATTCAATTGGAAGATCTTAAAGTGCTTTCCAAGCATTGCTCCGTGCCGCTGAATCTGGAGATGGCGGCGACCTCTCAGATGGTGACTTACGCCAAAAAGTATCGTCCTGACTGGGTGTGCTTCGTTCCGGAAAAGCGTGCCGAGCTGACAACTGAAGGTGGCCTGGATGTAAAGAAAGGCTTTAAGAAAATGTTCCCGATGGTTGAAAAGCTTCAGCGCATCGGCATTGAGATTTCGATGTTTATTGAGCCTTCCATTGAGCAGGTTGAAGCGTCCTATGAAATCGGTGCGGATGCGGTGGAATTCCACACGGGTAAATGGGTTATGCTAAAAGGCGCGCGCAAGGCGGCTGAATGGAAGCGTCTTTGTGAAGCGGCTGAATGGGCGCACTATCTGGGGCTGAATGTTCACGCAGGTCACGGGCTTGATTACGAGCACTCCAAGCTTATCAATAAGTTGCCGCATCTTCAGGAAGTGAATATTGGACATTCTCTGGTGTGTTATGCGCTAGAGCATGGCATGGAAGAATCCGTTCGCAAGATGAGAAAAATCCTGAAGTAAAATGTCTACCATCCTGAATTCCCAACACATCGTCAAAAACCTCCAGGAGCTGAAAAGCTTCTGGCAGGAATTTTTGCCCCACCTGAATGACCGCTGCATTTTGCTGATGAGCGGGGATGTCGGTGCCGGCAAGACGACCTCGGTGCAGATGATTGCAGGGGAGCTGGGGATGCGGGATGTGCAGTCACCAAGCTTTGCCATTCATCTGCGCTATGAAAACGCCGAGGGTAAAGCCATGGATCATCTGGACCTGTATCGTCTGAAAGATGACGATGATCTGGAAAGTTCGGGTTTCTGGGACCTGTTTGCCCAGAAAAATTCACTGATCATTATTGAATGGGCGAACCGCCTGGATTTCGATTATCTGCCACTCAACTGGCAGCGCGTCGAAGTGCGCTTTGAAAAACTCAGCGACACCGAAAGAAAAATCACCACAAGATTGATATAAAAAAGGCACCCTGAGGTGCCTTTTCTTTTTAATTGTAGCCGTTTTGATAGGCCATTTCGTAGTTCGGGAAGAAGACTCGTTTCCACACGGGGATTTTGTTGATCTCTTCTGGTGGGACGACCTTCTTTAGTTCCAGATCGCCGACCGGATTTCTGCCCACTTGCTTT
This sequence comes from Bdellovibrio sp. BIS2, assembly GCF_055398295.1. NCBI lineage: Bacteria > Pseudomonadati > Bdellovibrionota > Bdellovibrionia > Bdellovibrionales > Pseudobdellovibrionaceae > Bdellovibrio > Bdellovibrio sp. BIS2. The sequence goes on from NZ_AP035879.1 coordinate 1,895,662, forward strand.
TGCACGCGCATGCGGAACTGGTATGGCTCTTGGGTGTCGCGATAGTCGTTTGAGAAAACACCCAGCCGGTTGTCGTAAGCTTCTTTGGATGCCCTGCTGTAGTCACTCGCCACACGCTTTTCAAAGGGATAGATAAAGTAAATCATACCCCAGCCATTTTTCAGCATCTCAAGATTGATATCGGTTTTTCCATTTAGCAAGCGACCCAGGATGCGCCCGTGTTTGTCGATCTGGCTGTCTTCACTTAAGGTGATAATGCCGTCTTCCGGAATCAGGGATCGCAGGAAATCACGCGCTGCCAATGCCACATCGCCTTGGGTTTCTTTCATAAAGTCCACTTCCGGAGTGTCCACCCCCATCAAGCGCACTTTAACACGGGTGTTGTTTGAAACATCCACCGCCGTCAGAGTGTCGCCATCATGCACGCTCAGAACTTTGATGCGAGCGCCTTGCGCCCAAAGAAAAGAAGGAAGAAGCAGGACAATGAAAAGAACGGAAAGGTTTTTCATGGTCCTGAAAATTAACGGATTTGCGGTGAAAACTCAATAGCAGCAAGGGGATAACGTATTAATTTCCCGGCCTATTTTGTGAGGCGGTCTTATCTTGTTCCTGAGGCATTCTTGGATGGAGTCGCCGAGGCGGGATGGAATTTATTTCCAATTCCGTGGGCCTTCAAGTTGTTCACGGTTTCCTTGCACTCTGAACGAGCCCCACGGTGACGCCAGGATAGTTGGGCTGATCCTTTGGCATCGGGATGAGCATCGACAAAAAGCTCCACGCGACGGCGCAGATTGTGGTGGAAAAGCTTTTCCTGAGGCGAGCATCCAGCCGGAGTCATGCTGAAAACAATGCGCGCGATGCGACTGCGGGAGGCGTCCTGAACTGTTTCCACAGCCATCGGGCAGACCACGGTTTCAGATTCAGACTTGATCGTGATCGTCGCGTGGTCGAGGTCTTCGATATTAATACCGGCAGAAAGATTCTTGGCTTGCAGCCACTCGTCCTGCAGTTGGCAGGAATAAAGTGTCTTTTTGCTTTGAGCTTGGGCTGAAAAAATGAATCCGAAAACGAATGAAGAAATCAATATGTGGCGGATCATTTGGTGCCTCCTTGAGGGCGGCAATAGCGCATGGTGTGGCTGGAACAGTGCAGATTTCCATTCATGGAGTGGGCAAAATGTGTGTCGATATAGTCAGTTTTAAGACCCAGATTCTTAATTGAAGAATCAATGTCAGCTTTAAAAGCCGGGTTCACCGGTTCAGGCAAAATAAATGTGTCTTGAACGATATCGCCATTGGTGGGATTGGGGAAAATCGAGTCCGCGGACCCCGTCACGTACGTCGGAGAATTGCTGTCATAGTCCATTTCCCCCATGAAAAGATCGGGAAGTTCCACGGTCTTTGGATTGCATTGCGGATAGGACTTCTTAACTTTTTCCAGCAGTTCTTTTTTGAATTTCTGGGTCGCAGCCTCGATCGAAGCATTGAATTCTTTAAGCTCAAAATCCTCTTCGATCAGGTCGGCCAGATCCTTGTTCGTCATGTTGTAACAGTCCATGGCGTTTTGGATGCTCGTGGAATCCTTGATCATGCCGGATTGCCTCATCAGCGCACGACGCCGGTTTAAGCGGGCATACTTTTCCTCACGACGACTGCGCTCCAGGGCCGGGTCGTCAATACCACCTTCAGAAATTCTTTCCAGATATTCCCGTATGCGTTTGGATTCAGCATCTTTTAATGGCTGAACCGTCGCCCCGGCAGAAACGGGTGGCAGGATGATTTCAAACAGGAATTGACTGACTCCGCGCGAACGTTTTTCGCGGGATTTGTCCGGATTGCCGCCGTTGTTTTTCAGGGATTTGCTGTAGGAATATTCCCGACAGACATAGGTGTAAGGGGTCTGACTCATTCGGGCCAAAGCCTCATCCGGCGTCAGGTGGGAAAAATCAAAGGCCCGGCCCTGGGGGTTTTTCTTCAGCAGGTCCAGTGCTTTTTTCGGACTTGCAAAGGCCAGGCTGAAATCGCAAGGGGCTTTTTGGTTTGGATCTTTCAGGGTTTTGAAAAACTCATCGGTGTGGCCCACGCTTAAAAAATCTGACGGTGTTTTTACGGCCATGGCTGGGTTTTCACAAGTGACTTTGGCGTATTTGTCCCACTCATTGCCTTTGAAGTGGTCGGACCCGATCAGGCACAGTCCATTGACGGCTTCAATGTTACCGCCGCTGTGTCCGGACTTGTAAGGGTTGTTCGTCAGTTGTGGACCCTGTTTGAAAGAGCAATCCTTTCCGGATTGTTGCATCAAATCAGTGAAAGCGCTTCCATGGCGGCCATAACCCTGCACTTCGCGCAGGACGGGTTTTCCTGTTTTTGCATCAAAGAAGCTTTCAAAATAGTCCTGTTGCCAGTTCCAGCGACTGTTGGTTTTCACACGGCTCAAGCCTGAAATCCATTCTTGGGCGGTCGCCTGATCCGGGGCTTGTTTTTTGATTTCCCGGACGACTTCATCCCAGGTTTCATCAGTCACGGCCAGGAAGAACTGCGGTGGTTTTTGCGACTGAGCTTTTAAAACTTTTGTGACGTATTCTTTGACGTAACCGGGTCCGCCCATGTCATCAGACACAGTGGCGGCCATAATCGGGTAATTTTCAGAAAGCAGTTTGCTGCCGCCCGAAGGACAAAGTGGAACATCCTCAGCCATGGGATTGTGCTGGGAGCAGGAATTTGCAGAAGCCTCAGTCAGAAAAAAACTCAGGACGATCTGCAGGAAAATGGTCATGATTATGCCGCCTGCAGACCTTTTGTGAACTCACCGGAAAGCTTTTCAGCCAGGGTCAAAGAAACCTTGTTGTAAGCCGCTTTTTCGGCAAAGCCCATCAGCATGCCCACCAGTTTTTCATTGATGATGATCGGGGTGACTGTCACGTGATCAGGGATGCGGCCCTGGTTCCAGCCATCAAAGAACTTCTCGTTGATCGCATTCAAAGAGATATAACCGTGATACGGTTTTTGCGTCGTAGCCACGATGTTGAAGATGCTTGGAGTCTGAAGCGGGAAGCGCATGGATGTGTCTTTCATGCCCTGGAAATTCTCGTCCCAGGCAAAAGCGGTCATCTGTGTTTCCTGCTCGTCCAAAGTCAGAATCATGGACTTTTCAAAGTGCACTTTCATCTGGCTCAGGATTGTTTTGATTTTCTCATTCAGCAAAGCGGCATTTTTCTTTTTGATTTTTTCCAAAGCAAAATGACCGCTGGCCACCGGATTGATGGTCGGCTTCGCCACGCCTGCCGGACGCGGGGTGATCGCGATAGGCTTGTTGCTGAAGCTGTCCTCAAATGGAGGCGGCATTTCAGCTTTCGGCGGAGGCGGTGGAGGAGTTGCTCGTTTCGGCGCAGAACCTTCAGTTGCTGTTGCGGCAACCACTGGTGCGGACTCGGCGGGCGCCGGTGTCAGTGGAGTCAGTGGTGACGCGGAAGAAATCACAGTTTTTAATTCAGTCTCTGGAGTTTCAGAGGAAACGGCCACCGGCTCAAGAACCGGCGCAGCTTGCGCAGGCGCCTCAGCGGATGGACTTAAAGCCTCAAGACGGATCACTGTCGGCCCGTCAAACAGACCATCAAGCTTTTCGCCACCGGTTTCACCCAGTTGCAATTCATCTTCACTCAGAGGCTGGAAGTCCGGAGCTTCTTTAGAGTCGGTTTTTACACCCAGGTCCTCAAAAGAGAAGCTGTCGGAGGCTTGTTTTGTCGTGGTTACCACGGAAAGATCGATACCCTCCGGCGCTTCTTCGGAAACCTGGGTTGCCGCAGGGGCTTGGTGTCTTTCCGGATGCAGTTGTTTCCAGGCAGACTCCAGATTTTCATAGGTCGCCAGAACCAGAATACTGGAAGGCATGGAAGGAAAATCCTGCGGCGGCTGAAGACATGCTACGATGAGGGATCCATCCCACTCCGCCACAGGCAGACACTCCGCAGACCACGGATAATGGGTCGCCCACTTCGCGAACATTTCCTGGGACACGGGAGTTTCTGTAAAAAATCGTGACTGAAGCAAAGGCAGTTTATGGTGAGTCATCGCCCAACGAAGATAGTCCTCAGAGCTCAGGCGTTGCTCCTTGATAGCGTAAGCCAAGAGGCTCAGAGGCGTAGCGCTTTGTTCAAAGGCTTCGGTAAGTCCTTGAAGTTGCTCTTTAAAATGTTCAAACCATAAATGATGACTCATCCCTGTGTTTATCGGAATTCCTGTTAAAAACCTGAGTGAAAACTGAGGTCTAGTCCAGTTAAGCCGCGAAAAATCCTCGGTCGGCCCGGAAAACAGGCAGAATCGGGGTGTAGAAATTTCCTGATCTGTTAACGCAGTGGACACCCTAAAAGGGCAGATTATCTTAGAGGTTCTCAATACTTAAGAACTGTGATAGGTTCCGGCAGCTTATGATACAGACCAAGGTCCTTCATTATTTCGATCACAACGCCACGACTCCGGTGTGCAAAGAGGTTTTGGAATCTCTGCCCGAGTTCGCACAAGCTTGGGGGAACCCAAGCTCCATCCATTGGGGTGGTCGTCAGCCGAAGAATATTCTGCGTGACGCGCGCAAGGCCGTGGCAGAAATGGTGAACGCAAGTCCGCTGGAAATCATTTTCACTTCCGGTGGCAGTGAAGCCAACAACACCGTTCTGAAAGGTCTGCTGGAATACTACCAGACTGCCCAGTTCCTGACCCCGGAACAGCGCAAACGCACTCACTTCATGAGCTCTGAAGTGGAGCATCCAAGTGTGATGAAAACCATGCAGCACCTGAAAGACATGGGCGCGCGCGTGGACTTTATTCCGGTGAATCGCCAGGGACAGATCGACATGAAGTTCTATGAAGAGCATCTGAGCGAAGAAACCGCCCTGGTGTCTGTGATGTTTGCCAATAACGAAACCGGCACATTGTTCCCGATCAAAGAGATGGCCGAGATGGCGCATAAAAAAGGCGCGCTCTTCCACACAGACGCGGTTCAGGCCTTCGGTAAAGTTCCGGTGGATCTGAAAGCGCTGAATGTCGACTTCGCTTCTTTTTCTGGTCACAAATTCTATTCCGTCAAAGGAACTGGAGTTTTGTATGCGAAGAAAGGCAACAACGTCACACCTTTGATTCACGGTGGGGCGCAGGAAAGACACCGCCGTGGTGGGACGGAAAACACACTGGGTATTGGCGCTTTGGGTGTGGTTGCCAAGCGTGCGCCGATGATTGCGGAAAAGGCCGAAGCACTGGCGGCACTTCGCGATCACATGGAAGCCCGCATTTTGTCTGAAATTTCTGAAGTGACGGTGACGGCCGGTGAAAGTCCGCGTCTGCCGAATACAAGTTCACTGGTGCTGAAAGGCGCGGACGGGGAAACCATGCTGATGTCTTTGGATATCAAGGGTTATGCGGTTTCAACCGGGGCTGCTTGTTCTTCGGGGAATCCGGAGCCAAGTCCGGTGCTTCTTGCCATGGGGCTGACCCGCGCGGAAGCGCAGAACAGTCTGCGTGTCAGTCTGGGGTGGGACAGCACTCTGGAGCAGGTGGATGCGTTTGTAGATACATTGAAAACAGTAGTGGATCGCTTGCGATCCTTGAACGACGACAAAGGAGAGACTTGTCATGTCTAAAGGGAGAGTCCTTGTTGCTATGAGCGGAGGCGTGGACAGTTCCGCCGCGGCTGCGCTCTTGGTCGAACAGGGTTATGAAGTTATTGGAGCCACGATGCAGGTCTGGGATTATTCCACCTGCGATATCGAAGAAGGCAACGGCACCTGCTGTTCCAGTATCGACGTGGATGATGCTCGGGCCGTGGCCGACCGTCTGGGTATTCCATTTTATGTGATCAACTGCGAAGCCAAATTCCGGGCTGCGGTTATTGATCCTTTCTTGAAAGCCTACCTTGAAGGGCAGACACCACTTCCGTGTGTGAACTGCAACACGTATCTGAAATTTGACCACCTGGTTAAAAAAATGCGAGAGCTTGAGTGCGATTACATCGCCACGGGCCACTATGCCAAAATCGTTTATGATGAAAAAGGCAAAGCCTCTATCCACACATCCACGGATGACTGGAAAGATCAGACTTACTTCCTGTTCACGATTGATCCGGAGCTTGTGCCGAAGCTTTTGTTCCCGGTGGGGGACATGAAAAAGCCGCAGGTGCGTGAGTACTCTGAAAGTCGTGGACTCGTAACTGCGCGCAAGAAAGATTCTCAAGGCATCTGCTTTGTCGGTAACCAAGGATATCAGAACTTTATCAAAGACCATGTGAAGTCCGAGATTCTGGCCAGCAAAAAAGGCCTGATTAAGCGCTTCCCGGAAGGTCAGGTGATGGCTTCCCATGAAGGCATTCACAACTATACTTACGGTCAATCCAAAGGCCTGGGCATGGATTACCACGAAAAACTGTTCGTGATTAAAATCGATGCCGCTGACAACACCGTTTGGGTGGGTGAAGAAAAACATCTTTTCGCCAATGAAGTCGATGTGGTCGATCCAAAACTGCTGGATGAAATCCAGGACGGCGAAATCATGAATGTGAAAATCCGCTATCAGCACAAAGGGGCTCCGGCCCAGGTGATTAAAACGGCCAGCGGATTCAAATTGAAATTTACTGAGCCTCAGCGTGCGGTGACTCCGGGTCAGGCGGCTGTGTTCTATCGTGACAGACAGCTCGTGGGGGGCGGATGGATCACTCTATGAAGTATCAGGTCCACACTTTCGGCTGTAAGGTGAACACTTACGATGCCGGCCTGATTCAAAAGAACCTGAACGCCAGCGGATTCATGCCGGTGGTGTCCGGCCAGAAAGACGCGCGTATTCACGTGCTCAACACCTGTGCTGTAACTGCGGAAGCCACGAAAGAGGCGGTTCGCTATATCCGTCGTCTGAAGGTCAAAGATCCTTTTTGTACGATCGTGGTGACAGGGTGTGCGGCGCAAGTTGATACGGGGTCTTTCTCAAGCCTTCCAGGGGCTGATCTTATTGTGGCCAATTCCCACAAAAGCAGCCTGCCGGATCTTTTGAACAAACACTTCCGTGGGGAACTGACTGAAAAAGTCTTTAAATCCAACATCTTCAAAAAAGAGGATTTGGAAGCCGGTGGCGGTATTGAAAAGCAACACACCCGCACCTTCCTGAAGATTCAGGACGGCTGTAACAGCTTCTGCACTTACTGCATTATTCCTTACGCACGCGGCAAGAGCCGCTCCATCCCTGTGGCGGATCTGGTGAATCGTATTAATGACCTTTATGCCGAAGGTTCGCGTGAAGTGGTGCTGACGGGTGTGCATATCGGGGATTACGAAGACCAGATCGGGGATCGCAAGTATGTGATGGAAGACCTGCTGGAAAATCTTTTGGCGAAAACCAAAATGCCACGCTTCCGTCTTTCCAGCCTTGAGCCGGTGGAAGTGTCTGAGCGCCTGCTGGATCTTTATCAGGATTCCCGTCTGTGTCCGCATTTCCATATGAGCATTCAAAGTGCCAACACCGATGTCCTTTTTCATATGAAGCGCAAATACACGCAAGCTGACGTGCAAAAATCTCTGCGCGCGATTGCGGATCGTGTTCCGGGCAGCTTTGTCGGAATGGACGTGATCACCGGCTTCCCGACTGAAACCGAAGAACAATTCCAGGACACCTACGACTGCCTGAAAGATCTGCCATGGACCAAGCTGCACGTATTCCCGTACAGCGAACGTCAGGGGACGCGTGCGGCGGCGATGGATGTTTCTGTCTATCCTCACGTGCGCGCGGAAAGAGCAGCCAGACTGCGTGAACTTTCCATCCAGCGCTACACCGAGCAGGCCAATCTTCAGATTGGCAGCATGAAACGTGTTCTGGTCCTGAAAAATGCCGCCAAAGGCGGACAGGGGCTGAGTCATGATTACTGGCCCGTGGATATCTCGGGGGCGGAAAGCTTCCTTGACCACTGGGCGGGTCAGGAAGTTGATGTGAAAGTCACCGGCTATGATCATTCCAACAAACAACACATGGAAGGTCATCTGATCGGCGAGGTGCTGTCATGAGCGAACAGGGCCGAAAGAGTCTTGAAGAGCGTGTCGGGTATCACTTTAAAAATCCGGCACTGCTGGACAGAGCGCTGACCCACAAAAGTTTTGCCAACGAGTTGAGAAACACCGTTGAGCACAATGAAAAGCTGGAATTTTTGGGTGATGCTGTTTTGGATCTGGTCGTGGGAGAGTTTTTGTATGAAAAATTCCCGACCGACACCGAAGGTGGATTGTCAAAGAAACGCGCCAGTATCGTCAATGAAGAGGTTCTGTCCGAACTGGCACTGGAAATGGGTTTGAATAAACTCATGCAACTGGGAAAGGGTGAAGCCCTGACCGGAGGCGCGCAGAAGCCGCGCCTTATAGCCTCTTCGTTTGAAGCCATTGTCGGGGCTTTGTACCTGGACGGCGGCTTTGAAGTGGCTCGCGGATTTATTCGCCAGGAATTTGTTCCGTTGGCGGACCGGGTGTGCGGGCATGAGGACTTTGAGCGGGATTATAAAACCCGTCTGCAGGAACTGGTGCAGAAGTCCTCGAAAGAAACGCCACGCTACGAAGTGCTGGCGGAAGAGGGACCTCCGCATGATCGCGAGTTCCTGGTTTGTGTAAAAGTAAAAGAAGATGTCTGGGCTCAAGGGCGGGGCCGCAGTAAGAAAAACGCCGAACAAATGGCGGCCAAGAATGCCCTTGAGATGAAGTACAAGGAGACGAATTAAGATGAGTTACAAAGCTGGATTTTTAGGTCTGATCGGACAGCCGAACGCGGGGAAGAGCACGTTGATGAACTTCCTTGTGGACGAAAAGGTCTCTATCGTCTCTTCAAAACCTCAGACAACCCGCCGCCGCATTCTGGGCATCTGGAGCACGGATAAAGGTCAGGTGATCTTTGTTGATGCCCCGGGTTTGATCAAAGCCGATGAAGGTTTGAATGGTTTCCTGGCCCAGGAAGCGCATGACGTTATCAATAGCTCTGACGCTTTGCTGGCGATCATTGCGGTTGACGAGGAAAAACCGGAAAACGCAGAAAAAGTCATCGACCTGGTTTCCAAAAGCGGCAAACCCTGGGTGGCAGTGATCACCAAAACGGATATCGAAGAAAAATCCCACCGTGTGATGATTCTTCGCAAGATGGTCGAGGACAAGGGCGGAAAAGCCTTCTCGGTTTCTGTGAAGGACTCCAAAAACGATCAGGAAGAGCGTGAAGCACTTCTGATCGAGTTTATGGAACTGCTTCCAGAGTCCCCGGCGCCTTTGTATGACACGGAACTGTTTACGAATGAAAACGTGCGTGAGATGGCGGCGGAAATCATCCGTGAGCAGTGCTTTGAGGCCCTTCATCATGAAATCCCGTATTCCATTGCGGTTCGTATCGTGAAATTTGAAGAAGACGCCAAGCCCGTGCCAAAGATCTATGCGGAGATCGTGGTGTCCAAAGACAGCCACAAGGCGATCGTTATTGGTAAAGGTGCCAGCCTGATCAAACAAATCGGCATGGAAGCCCGCAAGGAAATTGAAAAACTGATGGGAGAGAAAATCTTCCTGGACCTGAACGTGGCAGCCAAGCCCGAGTGGTTCTCCAATAAACGCATGATGAAGGAGCTTGGATATGTCGTCGACAGTAAAGACTGATTTCGCCCCGAAGGTGGCGATCATCGGTCGCCCGAACGTCGGGAAATCAACATTGTTTAATATCATCACTGAAACCCGTAAAGCCGTGGTGAAAAACCAGGCCGGGGTTACCCGTGACATCATGATCGAACCGGTCGACATCTGGGGCAAACAATTTGACCTGATCGATACCGGGGGTATCACAGAAGCCGGCGATATTTTCTCCAAGCTGATCAAAGAACAGGTTACTGAGTTCCTGCACTCTGTGGATCTGATCGTGGCGGTGATGGATGGTCGCGTGGGCCTGGTGCCTGAGGATCGTGATATCATCCGCGTTGCAAAACAAACCGGTAAACCGTTCCTTCTGGTGATCAACAAGGTCGACAGTGATCAGGATCAGGACATGGCCAAGGCTGACTTCTATGAATTCGGCGTGGACGTGGTTGCGGCTTCTTTCGAGCAGCGCCGTGGTCTGGCTGAAATCCTTGAGTGGGTCGTGGCGCAGATCCCTGAAAATCCAGGAACTGTGAAAGAGGGTATGAATATCGCCATTGTCGGTAAACCGAACGTGGGTAAGAGCTCGATCTGCAATGCGATCCTGGGTTACAACCGCATGATCGTTTCTGATGTTGCCGGTACAACCATTGACTCTGTCGATTCACCTTTCATTTACAACGAAAAGAAGTACACTTTGGTTGATACCGCCGGTCTTCGTCGTTCTGCGAAACGTGAAGAGGATCTGGAAATCATCTCTGCCTTTAAATCCCAGGAGGCCATCCGTCGCGCAGATATCGTGCTGTTGATGGTGGATGGAACTGTGGGTCCGACAGATCAGGATGCGCGCATCATGCAGGCGATTCTGGAAGATCACAAAGGTGTGATCGTCGTGGCGAACAAATCGGACTTGGGTGGTAAGGAAGTTCCTGAATACCGCAAGACCTTCCGTGAGCAGGTTGAACGTGTGTTCCACTTCTTCACGGACGTGCACATTGTCTTCACCAGTGCCAAGACCGGTTATGGTCTGGAAGACCTGTTTGAGATGATTGAAAAAGTCGCTCATCAGATGACCTTCCGTGTTCCTACGGCAGAACTGAATGACTTCTTCTTCGAAACCATCCGTAAAGCTCCGGCTCCGGTATGGGGTACGACGAACGTGAAGTTCTATTATCTGACTCAAACGTATCAGCAGCCGCCGGCATTTATCGCGTTTGCGAACCATCCGGATGGAGTGACGAACTCTTATCGCCGCTTCCTGATTAAACACATTAAGACGAACTGGGATCTTCATGGGATGCCGATTCGTATCTTCTGTATGAAGTCACGCCGTGGTGGACCGGATAATGGCTAGTAAACGCGGCTCGTGGAAAACACGCTACGGATTCTATCTTCTGGCCATCGGCTCTGCCTGTGGTTTGGGGAATCTGTGGCGCTTTCCCTATGTCGTGGGCGAAAACGGGGGCGGTGCCTTCATTTTGCTTTATGGTCTGCTGGCTTTGGCGATCGGTGCTCCGCTGCTGATTGCCGAACTGATGCTGGGTAAGGGGACACGCCGTTCGGTGATCGTCGCCACTCAGCAGATGAGTGCCAAGACCGGTGTGAATTTCCGCTGGGTCGGGCGCCTGGCGGTGATGGTCAGTATCGTTGTTCTGTCTTATTATTCGGTGATCAGCGGCTGGGTTTTGCATTTCCTGACCCAGTTCCTGGTGTCTTTATTTTCCAGTCCCGAACAACTGACTGACAAAACCAATCTGGCAGCGCTGATGTCCAACGGCTGGCTGCAGTTGATGTTGGCAAGTGCGCACATTCTGATCACGGTTGTGGTGGTCGTCAAAGGGGTGCAGCAGGGGTTGGAACGCTGGATCGGGTACACCATGCCGTTGTTTGCGGTGCTGGTGATTATTCTGGTCATGCGTTCTTTTTCACTTCCTTCAACTCCCGAAGTGCTGCGCTTCCTGTTTTATCCGGACTTTTCAAAGCTGAGCTGGGATTCCATCAACCACGCATTAGGGCATGTGTTCTTCACGCTTTCAGTGGGCTTTGGCACGATGGTGACCTTTGGTTCTTATATGCGTGAAGAGGACCATGTTCCGACGGCCGGCTTCCGTGTGACGATTGTGGACACGGTGATTTCACTTGTGGCCGTGGTGATGATCTTCCCGGTGGCTTTCCAGGCTTCCAACGTGCCGTTGACGGATCCGGCGTTGATGTTTGAAGTCCTGCCGAAATACCTGTTGGGAATTCGCGGGGGCACGCTGTTTGGTCTGGCGTTCTTTGCGTGTCTTTATATGGCGGCGCTGAATGCCAGTATCGGTCTGCTGGAAGTTGTCGTTTCCAACTGGGTGGATGCTAAAAAAGAAATGGAACGTGGCAAAGCGACCTGGTATTCCGGTGCGATTGCCTTGATGCTGACGGTTCTGCCGGCGCTTTCCAGTTCGATCTTTAAGGACATCCGTGTAGGGGGCCGTTCATTGATCGAAAATCTGGATTCATTGCTGATCAACTGGTTGCTGCCGCTGGTGGCACTGGGAATTCTGATTGCCTTCAATCGCGGGGTTTCGGACAAGGAAAAAGAGCTGGGCTTTGTCGACAAGGACAAGTTCGTCAGTTACTCGATGTATCCGCATTGGATGTTTGTTCTGAAGTGGGCAGGGCCGGTGGTGATTATCGTGGGCCTATTGCTGCAGGTAATAGGGGTCTTTGTCAGTTAGAAGGGGGATGATTAGAAGTTCATCCCCAGAATCACCAGGAAGTTATAGAAGTCCCCGGTCAGATTTTTATCCAGCTTTTCAGTGCCGTCCACATAGGACTTATTTTCGTCACTGAAGTTCACATAGTGATAAGTCCCTTGCAGGCCCAGGTAGGCTTTTTTGCGCATCAAAGGGATCTCCAAACCCGCACCGATATCAAAACCCATCGTTGAATCACGGCTGAAACCATCAAGGCCCGCAATCGTGTAGGTGCGATAGAACTGCCCCAAGCCACCCAGGATGTACGGATTCAGATCCGCAAGCCCGCGGGTCACGTTCTGGGTGTTCATGTAGTACTTCAAGTCAAAGTTCACGGCCGTGATCGACACGTTCCCTTCGTAAGTTTTGGATTGGTTGTTAACGGTGAATTTCACGGCGTGGTCGCCCGTCTGGAAACCCAGGCTCATCGCCAGGCGCAGGTCAAAGAAGTAAGTCAGGAAAATACCAAAAGTCGGAGCCGAGGAATAGGCATCAGCAAAGTTGCCGGTAAAGCCGCGCATACCGCCGGCCAAGCCAATCGTGAAGAAGCGGCCGTTGCGGAAGAAGTTGATGTCAGCCTCTTCGTCGGATTCCTCTTCAAATTCAGAATAATCAGTGAATGGGTCGTAAGCTTCGTCCGCGTCAACTTGGGAAATCAGATAGGATTTGTGATCAGACTGGGCCAGGGATTTCGAGGGTAGGCTAAGCCCCAAAGCAAGTAAAATCAGAAGGCTGTATGTAAGTGATCGAGCTGTGGTTTTCACAAGGTCCCCCTCCTGATATTATCGAATCAAAAGGGGTAAAACTTCAAAGCAAAGTATCAAAACGGAGTCCAGAAATCTTCGATTTGTCTCGCTTTGGGACACCGGACTTTTTAGAGAGGTTCGTTCAGGGCTTTTTCCACGGATTTGGTGATGGAGTCCGAGGAGGGTTTGGTGATCGAACTCCAGCGTTCAACCACCTGTCCTTTGCGATTGATCAGGAACTTTTCAAAATTCCACGCCACATCTTTGAAGATCAAACCGGGCTTTTGTGTCGTCAGGAATTGATAAACCGGCTGAATGTCCTTGCCGCTGACCGGAGCCTTATCAAACAACGGGAAGGTCACGCCAAATTCCTTGGTGGCAAAAGTCTGAACTTCTTCGTTCGTGCCTTTTTCCTGTTTGAAGTCGTTGGATGGGAAGCCCAGAACGACAAAGCCGCGGTCTGCGTATTTTTTGTACATTTCTTCCAGCTCTTTTAACTGGGGTGTGAAGCCGCATTGGGAAGCCGTGTTGACCACCAGAACGACCTTTCCGCGGTATGTGGAGAAGTTGACCTTTTTGCCGGAAAGCGAGTTGGCGGAAAGATCAAAGAAGCTCGCGGGTGTGTCCTTGGCCCAGGCAAAGGAAGTGCACAAAATGAGGGCGATAAGAGCAAAAATACGCATGGTGTCCCCTTGATGCTCGTATTCTAGAGGGGGCGGGGGCAATTCACAAGAAAAAGCCCTGGGAAACCCTTTGGATGCAGTGCGCACCTTTGACTTTATCAATTCGTGATTTTCTAATCATTAAGAGCCTTTAGGATTCTAATTCACTTCAAAAACAGGAGATTATCTCGGCGATGGAACTGGGCAGTCCCGTTATCTTGATTTCAGCATTTGGTCGCGGTCACTGGCTGGCGGCGGCCTTGGCGAAAGAAGGTATCAAAACAACTCTTGTTGATGTGTCTTCGAAACTGGGTGTGTGGCCCTCGGAAGACGTTGAAGGTCCTTTTGGATTTTTGCGCAACGAACGCATTTCCGAGTCCCAGCTTGAGCGTTTGTATTCCGATGATCCTTACGATGAAGTTTCCAACGGCTTTACTTTGTGGCTGAAGGAAGGTCCTTTTGAATTTAAAGGTCCGGTCAGCAAGTACAAGCTGGATCAGTCTTCACTGGCAACCCCAGTCAAAGAACTCATCGCCGGCAGCAGTCCTGATAAAACCGCTAAGAATCTGTACAAGCATCTTGAGGCCTTGAGTTTTGATCAGAGCTGGATTTTGCATCTGGCGCATCAGTGGTCTGGAACCACCTATGCTCCCAATGCCCGCGGAGCCTGCGTCGGGGCGGCGGCACCGCTGTCTTCTTCTTTCCTGGTTCGTCAGGCGACTCGCAATGGCCTTGAAAAATCCCTGACCTGGCTTGCCAGCAAAGGTGTTGAGGTCATGCGCCCGCATCAGATCATGGACGTGTCCTTTGGTGGTGGCAAATCCATCACCGGACTTGAACTTTCCGGTGAAAAACAGGGATTGTTCCGTTTGGAGCAGATCGTCTGGATGCTTTCCAGTGAAGAGACGTATTTCCTGAATGAGCGTCTGGGGAAATACTTCTTCCCGGAAGGGGCGCTGGAGCCTGAATGGTGCTGGGTTCGTTACCGGGTGGGATTGCAGCAATGCTTTGAGCGCGATCGTCTGCCGCTGCATATGCTGGTGGTTGATGATCTGTCGTCACCATGGACTCATGAAAACATGATGGTTCTGCAAAGAACTTCACTGGCAGATCAGTTTGACGTGTGGATGCGAATCCCGACAGTCCAGCGATTCAACAAAGAATACCTGACTGTGCGCAGTGACCGCATGAAGAATCTGCTGATGGCGCGCATGTCGTTGTCGGATCCGCAGATTCTCAGTTTCCCGCAGGAGTATTACTACACTTATGCGCAACTGGGAGCTTCACGCTTCCCGGTGTTCGGGGAAAAACAGACCTCCCGTCGTGGTCGCGCGGGTTTTGTCAATCTTCATCTGGATGGGCCTGAAGTATGGCCGCATTACAGTTGGGGCGCTTACTTTGACAATCATGAGCGCATCCAGTTGCAAATTGTGAACTGGTGGAAAGAAAAACTTCTGAAAGAGCAAAAAGAGAAGAAGCGAAAGGAACAAAATCCGTGATTGAGAGATACACCCGCCCGGAAATGGGCCTTCTTTGGGATGCCGACCACAAGTTCGGAAAAATGATGGAAGTTGAAATTGCCGTGGCGCAGGTTCAATCCCAGCTCGGTATCATTCCCAAGAACGCAGCCAAGGTCATCGCTCAAAAAGCTCGCTTCAATGTGAAAAGAATTTCTGAAATCGAACGCGAAACCAAACACGATGTGATCGCGTTTGTTTCCAATCTGGCTGAAAACGTCGGCCCCCAGGGCAAGTTCATTCATTATGGCATGACTTCTTCGGATGTGCTGGATACGGCCTTCAGTCTGCAAGTGCGCGAGGCGGGTGTGGTTCTTATGAAATCCATCGATGCGCTGGAAAAGTCCCTGAAGTCTTTGGTGACCAAGCACGCTGAAACGCTGTGCGCGGGGCGCACTCACGGGATGTTCGCAGAGCCGACCACGTTCGGATTCAAAATGGCCGGCTTCCTTGCTGAAACCCAACGCAATAAAAAACGGGTGAAAGCCGCTCTTGATAACATGATGATCTGCAAGCTGAGCGGTGCGGTGGGGACTTATTCATCGCAAGCTCCGAAGATTGAATCTCTGGTGGCAAAGAAACTAAAACTTAAAACTGAAACCATCGCCACCCAGGTGATCCCGCGTGACCGTCATGCGGAAATGCTTTCGGCCTTGGCTTTGTTTGGAACGGGTCTTGAGCGTCTGGCTGTGGAACTTCGTCATCTTCAGCGCAGTGATGTGGGTGAGGTGACTGAAGGTTTCACCAAGGGGCAAAAAGGCTCTTCGGCGATGCCGCACAAGAAAAACCCCATCAGTGCGGAAAACATCACCGGCCTTTCCCGTTTGTTGCGTGGTTATGCCATTGCCGGATTTGAGAACGTGGCATTGTGGCACGAGCGTGATATCAGCCATTCTTCGGTTGAACGCGTGGTGTTCCCGGATGCCTTTATTGTGGCGGACTATGCCTGCAACCGCATGAGCATTTTGTTGGATGGTCTGGATGTGAACAAGAAACGCATGATGGACAATATCGAAAGCTCCCAGGGGCAGATTTTCAGCTCCCACGTGCTGCTGGCCCTGATTCAAAAAGGAATGATCCGTGAGGATGCCTACGCGTTGGTGCAGCGTCTGTGTCATTCCCTGTCTTACGGGGAGCATTTGAAAGACAAACTTCTGGTGGATGAGCAGATCCAGAAACTTTTGAAACCCAAAGAGATCGACGAGATCTTCACCGGCAAGAAACATAAAAAAGCCATCAAAGACATCATCAAGAGAGTGTAGACAATGACCTGGAAGTTTTTGAAAGAAAATGATGTGATTGATGTGGTGGCTCCGGGCTATCCGTCCAAACCCGAAGAGGTGGAAGGGGCGCGTGCATTCCTGAAAAAGTGGAATCTGCAGCCGCGCATCCCCAAGGGCATCATCAAGCCGCACTTTTTGCATGCTCATGAAGATGAGGCGCGCTGGCAGTTTATGAAGGCTGCTATCGAGTCCAAGGATTCCCGCGTGATCTGGTGTCTGCGCGGTGGTTACGGCAGCAATCGTCTGATCCCGTTCTTGGCGAAAATGAAAAAGCCCAAAGAACCGAAACTGCTGATCGGTATCAGTGACATTTCCTCTTTGCACACTTTTGTGAATCAGGAATGGGGCTGGTCCAGCCTGCATGCGCCTCTGTTGGATCGTTTGGGACGCAATCTGGTTTCTGCCAAACATGAAAAAGAAATTCATGACATTTTGTTTGGAAAAACCCGCCAGGTTGAATTCAAGAAATTGAAACCAATGAACGAAGCCGCTCGCCAGGTGAAAACCCTGAAATCGAAAATCGTGGGCGGCAATCTGACGGTTTTGCAGTCCACGCTGGGAACGCCTTGGCAGGTTGATGCGGATCGCAGACTGCTGTTTGTTGAGGATATCGGCGAACGCGGCTATCGCATTGATCGCATGTTTGAACAGTTTCGTCAGGCCGGCATTCTGAAAAAATGCCACGGCATTGTGCTGGGTGATTTCATTGGTGGCAACGAACCCAATGGCACTGAAGATAAAACTCAATTGGTCTTTAAACGCTGGGCTGCGGATTTGGAAATTCCGCTCTTTAAGGGTCTTGAAGCCGGACATGCGCCGGTGCAACGACCTGTGCCCTTTAATACTCCCTGTGAACTGGTGGTGGCAAACAACCGCACCGTTCTGACAATCGATACCGGAGGACGTCCATAATGAAATTTTCTGTACTGGAAAAAAATCTGATCACTCAACTTGAAGACCGTATTCGTGACACCACTCCGGGTGTAATGGTGCGTGCTTATCAGGGCGGGCGAATCATCTGTGATGTGGCCGTGGGTAACACGTATGCCTATTACGATCTGGCTAGTTTGACGAAAGTTATTTTCACGACTCAAGCCATGATTCAGGCCTTTGAGGCTGGTAAGTGGAACTTTGAAACCAAAGTGGCGGATCTTTTGCCTTGGTTTGCGCACAAAGAAACCCGCATCACCGAGCTTCTGACTCACAGTTCAGGGCTGGCGTGGTGGTTGCCGCTGTATCAGGAGATCAACACGACTTTGCCGCGCGATAAACGCCGTGAACAGTTGCAGGGCATGCTGCAGAATCTGAAAATTGAGAAGCAAGACACGGCGGTATATTCTGACGTGGGCTTCCTGGTTTTGGGGTTCGTCATTGAAAAACTTTACGACAAGTCTTTGGATGATGTCTGGACGGACATCAAAAACAAATTCTATCTGGGCACGACCTTGGAGTTCCATCCGGATAACAAGCCTGTTCACAAAACCTCTTTGTATGCGCCGACCGAGGAATGTCCGGTTCGCCGCAAACTGGTTCAGGGCGAAGTGCATGATTTGAATGCGTGGTCTTTGGGCGGGGTTTCCACCCATGCGGGCCTGTTTGGCAGCATTGACGATGCCGGCTGGTTCTCTTTGCATCTGCGTTCGCACTTGATGGGAATTGCCCGTTATTCCATCCGTCAGAAGACAGCCCAGTTGTTTGCTAAAAGAGCTTTGCCGGAAGGCAAGGGTGACTGGGCTATGGGTTACATGATGCCGACTCCGGGTTCTGCAAGCTGCGGGACATATTTCTCTTTGGATTCCATTGGGCACACGGGCTTTACGGGAACTTCCGTTTGGTATGATCCCAAGATGGATTTGAGTGTGATCATTCTGTCCAACCGGGTCTTGTACGGATCTGATAACAAAGCCTTTGGCAAATTACGTCCGGAAATTCATAATTGGATTGTTGAAAACTACAGAAGAAGTGGACTTTAAGATGAATATCAAACCAGGCAGTCACATTCACTTGATGGGTATTTGCGGGACGGCGATGGCCTCCATGGCAGGTCTTTTGAAAGACCGCGGCTTTAAAATCACCGGCAGCGATTCCAATCCTTATCCTCCGATGTCGACCCAGTTGGAAAATCTGGGCATCAATATCATGAAAGGCTACAAAGCCGAAAACCTGCATCCAAAGCCAGACTTCGTGATCGTGGGGAACGTGATTTCCGCGAACAACGAAGAAGCCCAAGAGCTGATGAAGCTGGGGATTCCGTACACCTCCCTGCCAAAAGCAATGGGTGAGTTCATCATTGAAAATCGTGAAAGCGTTGTGATCTCCGGGACTCACGGAAAAACCACGACCACTTCGATGATGGCCTGGGTGGCGGAAAATGCCGGAGTAAAACCGGGTTTCCTGATCGGGGGGATTCCGAAGAACTTCTCTCAAAGTTTCAAAAATCCGGAAGGCAATTACTTCATCATCGAGGGTGATGAGTACGACACGGCTTTCTTCGATAAAGTTCCAAAATTCATTCACTACCGTCCAAAACACGTGGTTCTGACTTCTGTGGAATTTGACCACGCGGATATTTACAAGGACCTTGACGACGTGAAGAAATCTTTCGCGCGCCTGATGGAGCTGATTCCTGAAAATGGAACTTTGCTGGCTTGTGCGGAAGACGCCAATGTGATGGAGCTTCGCAAGCTTGCCAAGTGCAAGAACTCTTTCACTTACGGCTTTGGGGCGGAGGCGGATTTCCGCGCGAAGATCATGTTCCAAAATGCCAATGGTCTGGGCTTTGAGGTTCATCACCGCGGTGAGATTCTGGGCCCTTATGCCATGCAGATTACCGGTGAATACAACGTTCTGAATGCGACGGCGGTGGTGGCGATGTCCAAAATGCTGGGCTTCTCTGAAAACCGCATCCAGATTGCGTTGGAGTCTTTCGAAGGTGTGAAGCGCCGTCAGGAGATTCTGGGTGAGCCGAACGGTATTTTGGTGATTGAAGATTTCGCCCACCACCCAACAGCGGTGCGTGAAACGGTGAAAGGCATTCAGAAGAAATATCCGGGCCGCAAGGTGTTCTCGGTGTTTGAACCACGAAGTGCAACATCCCGTCGTAAAGTCTTCCAGAAAGACTATGTGGAGGCCTTCAAAGGTTCTCACGAAGTTCTTCTGGCAAAAGCTTTCGATCAAACCAAGATCGACGAAGAAAACCGTTTCTCCACGCATGAATTGGTCGATGACCTCAAGAAATCCCAAGTGACCGCAGCGGACTTCGACACAGCTGACGACATCGTCGCAGCCCTGAAATCCAAAGCCCACAAAGGCGACGTCATCCTGATCATGAGCAACGGCGGCTTCGACGGCATCTACACCAAACTCCTAAAAGCCCTCGAATAAAAGGTACCTGCTGAATAAAAGGTACCTGCTTACTTTTTCCGAAGCGCTGCGTAAAGACTGTTCAATACCGAGAATTGGACAGTCTGTGCGGGCGCTCATTCTTTTTTACCGTTGGAATTTTGAATTCTGATTTTCGAAGGGCCTTTTGCACCATCTCCTTGTCTTGTGGATCAGGAGCTGTGTTTAGCCAGGCTAATATAGCGTCTGGCGCTTCAAAAAGCGTGTTGTCTGGATATATCGGAAAGCCCAGTCGATGAAATCCCAAAGAGATCGAAAGCGTTGAATGGGGGTAGTCTTGCACTTGATTGCACAGGCCCGCTTCAACTGGATTTCTGTAAATGTATTTGTAGGCGTGTAGATAGTAGAGCGGGTTGCTGATAAGTGTCTTGTGGTACCTGCCGCCATAGATTTGATTTATCATTCCAGCTTTAGTGCTCATGTGTCTGCTGGTCTCTTTCATAAAGTAGTTCATGGCTTCGCCAAGCTTTTGCTTGGGGTCTCTGGCGATCATATGGAAGTGGTTGTCCATTAAAACGAATGACAATATTTCGATTTCGTAGGCGTAAGAAATAAAGAAAAGATAGTCTTCCATAATCGACCATACTGCGGGGCGGGGGATTGGAAACCACTCCCGATTTCGGGAGCGCGCGACGATATGGTAGGGAAGATCGGCAGAAGCCGGAACTATCTTTCTTGGCATGGCAAGACGGTTTTGCAAATACAGTGCGAAATGTGGCTGCAAAATAGGCAATTTTTGATTGAATAAGGCGGCTGGATTCCGGCGCAGTGCTTCGGAAAAAGTAAGCAGGTACCTTTTGAGGGGTGCGGTGCGTTATTTGGGTTTTTTGGGTGAAAGTGGGGCGGGGTTTCGTTAGTTTTTTTGGCCTATGTCGAATCTTACGCCGCTCATGAAACAGTTCTGGGACATCAAGTCTGTCCACCAAGATAAAATCCTTCTTTTCCGTATGGGGGACTTCTTTGAGATGTTCTTTGATGATGCTGTGAAAGCAGCACCGGTGCTGGGAATTGCGCTGACTCAAAGAAATAAAAAATCCCAGGACGAAACGCCGATGTGCGGAGTTCCTCATCACTCTATCGCAGGCCCGATCAATAAACTTCTGGCTGCGGGATTTAAGATCGCCATCTGTGATCAATTGGAAGATCCAAAACTTGCCAAAGGTATCGTGAAGCGCGGTGTGACCCGCGTTCTGACGCCGGGGATGGTTTATGACTCTGACACTCTGGACGGCACAAAGCCTCACTATCTGGTCAGCCTTGATTCCGAATCTTTAAGCTTCCTGGATACAACAACGGGCGAGGCGTTCTTCTTCCGCTCCAAAAAGACCACAGAACTTTTGCGCTTCCTGCAGATTCTGCCGGTGGCCGAGATCGTGATCGCCAAAGAAGATGAATCTTTGCTGACGGGTATTGAGGGTGTGCTGATCAGCCATCATGAAGACATCGCAGATATGCTTCATCCGCTTCTGAAAAACCAGGCGCCGATGTCGGCAGCTCGTTTGGTTTCTTATGTCGGCAATATGTCTGGCGAAGAATCTCTGGCGACCATTTCTCCTTTTGTAATGCGTGATCTTGAGCACCGTCTGGAAATCTCCAGCACGACACTTCGTCACCTGGAAGTTTTCTCGACCTACAAAGGTGAAGGTCTGGGCAGCTTGTTCCACGCCATCAACCGCACGCAGACCTCTGCGGGCAGCCGTTTGCTGCGTCAGTGGTTGAGCTTCCCATTGCGCGACCTGAACGCAATTGAGCAACGACTGAATTCAGTCGAGTTCTGGCGCAATCATGTTCTGGAGCTTAAACGCGTTCGTCAGATTCTGGGTCAGATGGGCGATATCGAGAGACGTCTGGGTAAGATTTCCCAGCCTCAGTGCAATGGCCGTGATCTGCTGGCTTTGGCGGGCAGTGTGCACGCCGGAATCAGTGCTTTGGAAGTTTTGGTTCATGCCACCGGTGGCAAGGCGAACTTTGAGGGTCTGCGCGAGCTGGCTTATAAAATTGAGCGCACCCTGGTTGAAGATCCACCTTTGGCGACCAAGCAGGGTTATTTGATCCGTAATGGTGTGTCTCCGGAACTGGATGAGCTGATTGAGCTTTCCACCAATGCGCAGGCCATGGTGTCTCGCATGGAAGCTGAGGAAAAAGAAAAGACCGGTATTTCCAGTCTGAAGATCCGTTATAACAACGTCTTTGGCTATTACATCGAAATTACCAATTCCCATAAGGACAAAGCACCGGCGCACTATCAGCGCAAGCAGACTTTGACCAATGCAGAACGCTATTGCACAGATGAACTGATCGAACTTGAAAGAAAAGTTCTTAGCGCCAACACCAAGCGTGCGGATCTGGAATTCGAATTCTTTGAAGCTCTTCGTAAAGAAATCCTGGCTCAGTGTCCGGGTCTTTTGGCGCTGGCGCACGAGTGCAGTGAAGTCGACGTGGTGGCAAGCCTTGCATGGCTGAGCCTTGAGGAAAAATACGTCCGTCCGAAATTCTCGGCTGACGGTTCTTTGAAAATGAAAGCCAGCCGCCACCCGGTGGTTGAGCAGACCGTAAAAAAGAACTTCGTTGCCAACGATCTGGAGCTTCGCCAGCATTCCTGCCTGCTGCTGACCGGGCCCAACATGGCCGGTAAATCCACATTGATGCGTCAAGTGGCTTTGAATGCCATCTTGGCACAGATGGGTTCTTTCGTTCCTTGTGACGAGGCCGAAATGCCGATCTTTGATGCGATCTTCACCCGTATTGGGGCGAGTGATCAGTTGTCTGAAGGGCTTTCCACGTTCATGGTCGAGATGACTGAAACATCCGCGATGTTGAAAAATGCCACCAAAGATTCTTTGGTGATTCTGGATGAAGTGGGTCGCGGGACCAGCACCTTTGACGGCATGTGCCTGGCACAATCCATCCTTGAGCATCTGTTGAGTGATGTGAAGGCTTTGACCTTCTTTGCCACTCACTACCACGAACTGACGTCCTTGGATCAGAGCTTCGGTCAGATCACCAACGCCCACATGACAGTGGCGGAAAGAAACGGCGAAATCCGCTTCCTTCACACCCTTGTTAAGGGTCCGGCGTTGAAATCCTACGGGGTTCAGGTGGCCGAGCTTGCTGGTCTGCCAGCGACCGTCACCAAGCGTGCAAAAAGCCTTCTGCGTGACATTGAATCCAAACGTGTTCAAGCCAGCAGCCAGTTGTCGCTTTTGGATTCTTTGACTGCTGAAGAGCCCTACATCGAGGCGGTTGAGGCTGTCGATCCGGAAACAGCCCGCCGTGGTGAGACCATGAAGTCGCTGATGGAAGAGCTGCAAAAGTTCCCGCTGATGCAGACAAGTCCTTTGGATGTTATGAATCAGGTCGCTAAATGGAAAGAGATCGTCGAGCGCGTTTAGACTTGAGTCGGCTGGCAAATTCGGTGATCCTTTAAAGTCAGAGGACTTTATGGCCCACAAGACGTTTTTGACAGCCGAGCAGTTTCAACAGGCGCAGGAAATCCTGACTCCCCCTCTGATGACACCGGACGGGGATGTGCGCCAGGTGTTTTGTTTTTCCTCGGAAAGTCTGTCCCACTGGCTGGGCACCAAATTAGAAGAAATCCTGAAAGAAAATCCACAGTGGCGCGACACTCATCCCATCATGCTGGGGTCCTGGGCCCGCGGTGAATTGAGTCCCAAATCCGATATCGACATCCTTTTTTGTGGCGATGAAGCGCAAGTCAAAGCCTTCACTGATCATTTGCATGAGCGTGGTTTAAAGCTTCGCTATCGCATGCCCCTGAACATGGAAGACTGGACCGAAGGGGTTGAAGCCTTCGACATTCTGGCGCTTTTAAAAGCTAAACCACTGACCGCCGAAGGGGCCCGTAAGCTGTTTGAACAGCAAAAGAACATCTGGGCCCGTAAAAAGCACTTCCGTCGCATTCTGCTGAAAGCTGTCAAAGACGAACGCAAGAATCGCGAGAAGCGTTTTGACTCCATCACCAACTATCTGGAGCCCAATATTAAATTCGGCCCCGGGGGGCTGAGGGATCTGGAGCAGGGCCTGCAGATCTATGAACTGTTCGCCGAGAAATTCAACAATCCCGGTCACGCCCTGAATGTGCTTCAGTACTATCGCAGTTATTTCCTAAGCTTGCGCCAGAAGCTTCATCTGGATGGTCATAGCGACATCCTTTCAAGCGCCGTGCAGTTTGATCTGGGGAAATGGATGGGCTTTAAGTCGCACAAGGATTTCATGCGCAGCCTGCAAAGAGGCCTTTCCCGTGTGAGCTTCTATTCAGACTGGATCGTCGAGGTTGCTGAGGCCTCGGAAAAAGATCTGCGCAAAATTGAAAGTGGCACTTTTAAAAAGTTCGAGGATTTTTTAGCTGCGTTACATAAGAGTTCGCGCGTTCTGGTGCAAAAGAAAGTCCGCGAGAATCTGGATTCACTCATCCCTGATAAGCTGGTGAAAACCATGGCCAAACGCCGCGGTAAAGCTTTGGATGAAGTCCTGGACGTAAAGGAATCCGACGAGTTCCTGGTCAGCGTGTTTCGTTCACGCCTGATCGACAAGCTGGTGCCAGAGGTCCGCCGTCTGGTGGGCTATGTTCAGCACGATCAATATCACAGATTCACCGCAGATTCCCACATCATGCAGGCATGTCGTGAAGTAAAACGTATCTATAAAAAACCTTCAGAGCTGGGGCCGCTGAAATTTATCAGCAAGGATTTGACCAAGGAAGACTGGAAGATTCTGACCTGGTCCTGCTTGTATCACGATCTTGCCAAGGGTCTTGAAAGTGCCGAGCACCATTCAGACTTGGGCGTGATGATTGTTGAGCGAGATTTCCGAAGCTACGGATTTTCAAAAGCTTTCACGGACGAAGTGAAGTGGATGGTGCAAAACCATCTGGAGCTTTCACAAGCGGCCTTCCGCAAAAATCCGAAAGACCCCAAGGTCTGGCAGGAGCTGCGTGAAAAAGGCATTTCTGAAGCCCGCCTTCTACGCTTGGCGCTGTTCACCGCGATCGACATTCGCGCCACCAATCCCGAAGCGTGGAATGACTGGAAGGCGAAACTTTTAAAGGACTTGGTCTTAAATCTTCAATCCAAACGTGCGCAGAACTATTTTGATTTCGAGTCGTTAAAGAAACGCAAGAAGTTGAACCTCAGTGCTGAAGTGGTGGAAGAATTGGGCCTTCAGTTGCTTGAAAGTGTTTCTTTAACGGATTTGGTGGATGACTTGAAGAAAGCCGAAACCAGCGAAGTGTCGTTAAAACCACGCATGCTAAAAACCCGCAAGGGGGAGCTGTGGATCCGCTTCCACGACAAAAAAGACCGTCGCGGCCTTTTAAGTGATTACGTGGGCCAGTTGTATTCATTGGGTCTGGGAATCCGCCACGCCTCCATTCATACGCTGCCGAAGGTGGGTGTCTATGACTGGTTCCAGGTGACGAGTTCCCGCAATCTTGCGGCGCTGGCAAAAATGATTGAAAACGCCTCCGTGCAAAGCAAACCCGTGCCGGCCGTGAAGTTTGATACGATTCAGATTGTCAGTGCAGATGACAAGGAATGGGTTGTGAGTTTTAAAGGGGCCGATCAGCCGGGTCTGCTGGCCTCTGCAGCCAAGGCTTTGAGTGATGCCGGTATGAGTATCAAGTCCGCGCGTGTGCACACGTGGGGTCGTCAGGTGGATGATATCTTTGTGGTGAAGCCATCAGGCGATGCGCAGGAACTGGTGAAGACTTTGTCGGAGCGATTGGGTTCTTAGGACATCCCTAAAAACAAAAAGAGCCCTCGCAGGGGCTCTTTTAATTTCAACAACAAACTAGTTGTTTTTCTTTTTTGCCGCACCAGTGATGCCGGTGTGGTTTCTCCAGTTATATTCTGGATCTGTTTTGGTGCGGTTGTGCCAAGCTTCCCATTTTTTCTTAGGAAGTTTGTGAGAGACCTGACCCTTTTCATCAAAGATGTCTGGATCTTTACCTACCAAAAATTGACCGATGGACTTCAGAATACCCATTTATAACCTCATTCGATTGCTATCCCAATATAAGCGAGCAAGGGGGCTCGAGCAAGATAGCAAGGTTCATGAGTGCGGCGCGTCTTAGGAGCGTGGGTTGGCGCAAACGTCGATGATGTCCAGACCACGGTCTTCGGAAACTTTGCCAGCACCTTTGTAGAAGCTGAAGCACTGTTGGGCTGCTTGTTCATAGGCTTCTTCATAGCTGCCCGCGGATTTTTTAAGTTCCAGAGTCTGGCCGGAGAGATTGTATTTAAACGTGTATTCTTTAGAGGCGGCATCACGGCTGCTCCATGCGAAAGAAGTGCAAGAGAAAGCCAGGATTGCGATGGTGATGAATGTTTTCATAAGTCCCCCTTGATCAGGATTAATGTTCTTGCTTTTACATAGAGCAAGGGGTGCGCCAGAGAATCGGCCCGCACGCCACAAAAATGCCTTATAACATACTGAAATAACTAATATATTTCATCTCATAGTGAGGCGTCTCAAAGGGGTATGTAGGAAGTCGACAGGTGACATGTTAGGGAATGCGGTTGATAAACTTTTGGACACTGCTAAGCTTTGATAAAAACCAACAAGGACGTTTCTATGAGAGTTTTTCTTTTTGCGCTTTTGCTTCTGACGGCGACGACTTCTCA
Source organism: Bdellovibrio sp. BIS2 (assembly GCF_055398295.1). NCBI lineage: Bacteria > Pseudomonadati > Bdellovibrionota > Bdellovibrionia > Bdellovibrionales > Pseudobdellovibrionaceae > Bdellovibrio > Bdellovibrio sp. BIS2. The sequence continues at coordinate 1,922,267 of NZ_AP035879.1, forward strand.
AGCCGGAACCCGTGGTCAGTTTCTGGGAATGCAGTTGATCGTGAATATCGCCTCGGTCATGTATGATGGCTCCAATGACAGCTCTCCGCATGTGCTTTTTGAGGCCATGAACAGGCCAGAGCAGGACTCCATGGTGGGACGCGGAAAGGTGCTGGAAGCTCCTCAGAAAGTGCTTAATTTCATCTGTGCCCGCAAAGGTGAAAACAACTATCATTGTGCCATTTACATCCATCAGTCACCTTTGGCGCGCATTGGTCCGGGAATGGCGCATTTCGAGGCCCGCGGGGCTGAGGCTCGCGCCCTGTTTGAGCAGTTCCACACCCAGGACAATCGCTTCTCGTTCCGTGACGGCGACGGCCTGTTCCTGATTGAGGCCACACCAGAGCGATTTGTGATGAAATTTAACGCCAACGGCGTTTAGTTTCGCACCATTTCCTGTAATTACTTTGTCCCCGAAAAAGGCCCTTTGAGTGAGGGCCTTTTCTGTTATAGAACCTTCGCTAATCGGAGGTTTAACCAATGAAAACATGGATTGCTTTTATTGTGCTGTTTGTGGGGCTGTCAGCCCAGGCGCGCACTCTTTTGGTCAGTGATGTTGATGACACGATCAAACTGGCCCACGTAAAGGATCTGTCGGAAGCCGCCAGATACGCGTTTGACTCCCAAAGTCGTTTTGCCGGTATGAGTGAGCTGTATCATCTGATCGCCCAGGATCAGCCCGATCTTGAAATTGTGTATCTGTCCCGTGCCCCGGATTGGTTTATGGGGCGCACTCACCGTAAATTCCTGGCCAATGGAAACTATCCGGACGGGGAGTATATCAATCGCACCAATTATGATTCTGACGTGCACAAGCTCTACACCCTCAGAGAGGTCATGGCGAAAGTCCGCCCGGATAAAGTCATCTTTGTCGGCGACAATGGCGAGCAGGATCCCGAAATCTACAAACAGATCTCAGAGGAATTCGCGGCCCGCAATGTGGAGTTTCATCAGTTCATTCGTATCGTGTACCCGAAGGCCAGTATTTTGCTGATGACCCCGCAGATGATGCTGGAGGGGCAGACTGGTTTTGTGACTCCCGTCGAAGTGGCCCTGGACCTGGAAAAAGCCGGCGTGCTGAAGGCGTCCTCGGTTCAGACTCTGATCAAGGCCGTTTTGCCTAAAATTCTTGAACAGCCCAACTACACCGCCGAAGGCGAAGTCGCGTTCCCGTATTTTGTGAACTGCCGTGATATGGTGTGGAAATGGGATGATGCGATCAACCGTTTTGATGGCGTGAAAAGCGTTAAAGACCGCATTGTCAGCCGCTGCAAGCTTCGCCCGTAAGAGGATCCATGCTTTTAAAGTACCAGCTTCCCCGCATTTATGAAAACATCCTGCCGCGCGAGATTCTGAATTTCGCGCCGGAAGAAAAAAAGGCCACCTGTGATGCCTGCGCCATGTCGCGCCCGCAAAACAAGGCCAAGATTCATTATCGCGCGGATCTGAAGTGCTGCACCTTCCATCCTTTTTTGGCGAACTATATGGTCGGGGCGACCTTCCTGGACAGCACTGCCACGGAAGCTCACCGCATCTTCCGTGACAAGATCGAGCGCCGTGAATACGCCCTGCCAATCGGCCTTGTGGCCCCGGTGAAATACCAGGTCCAGTTCAACAACCGCGAAGAGGGCGACTTTGGCCAGCGCGAGGACTGGTTGTGTCCGTACTACAACAAGGAAAGCCAGAACTGCAATGTGTGGCGCAACCGTGGGGTTGTCTGTACGACGTTTTTCTGCAAAAGCTCTTACGGGAAGACGGGCCTGAAATTCTGGGAAAAGTTCAGTAATTATCTCTGGTATGTGGAGCTGGCCCTGTTGGAAGAGGCTCTGGCGATGCTGGATTTTTCCCCGCGCCAGGTGATGACTTTATTGGACTATCACAATCGATTTGACGGCACAGCGGCCGAAAAAAAGTCCTGGGTGATCCCGGAAAAGCTCTCTCGTGAGCTGTGGAACGGGTATTATGATGATCAAGAGGGCTTTTATAAAAAGAGCTTTGAGATTGTGGCTAATTTGGATAAAAGTGCCTTCCATGAATTGATCGGTGAGCAGGGACAGTCTCTGGAAGAAGAGCTATTCACCATACTTCCCAAACTGAAAAGTGAATGAGCAGGGTTAGATATATGACTATTCAAGAAAAACAAAACAAGGTTATCCAGGATTTCTCAGCCCTTGCGCAATGGGAAGACCGCTACAAGAAGATCATCGACATGGGGAAGGCTTTGCCGGAAATGCCCGAGTCTTTGAAGACTGAGCAGAACGTGGTTAAAGGCTGCCAGTCCCAGGTCTGGTTGTCAGCGTCCTTGAATGAGCAGGGGCAGGTTCTGCTTCAGGGTGACAGTGATGCTTTGATCGTGAAGGGTCTGGTGGGTTTGCTTTTGAATGTTTACTCCGGCTCCACTCCGTCAGAGATTTTAGCGACGCCGCCAGAATTTTTGAAAGCTTTGGGGTTTGAAGGAAATTTGTCTCCCAGTCGCGCCAACGGTCTTCACTCGATGCTGAAGCAAATTAAGCTTTATGCAACGGCCTTCGATTATTTGTTAAAAACAAAAAAATAGTTGTCTTTCCCTGTCACATTACACAAACTTGTAATGGTGGATGTTCATGATGAGCGTCCAGAGGGGACAAAGTGAAAAGGAATTCATTGGTCGCGTCCATCAGTGTCGCGGTTGCAGCAACGTTCTCAGTCGGTTTTGTTAATATCACTCCAAAAGTTATTTATGGCGAAGACAACCGTGTGGACGTGTACCAAGTCCAGCGCGCTGATATTCGTGAAATCGCGGATTCCACCGTGGCTTTGATTCCATCCCGTGCTGTGGTTCGTGATGCTCAGGGCAACTTCAAAATCAACACAACTACTTATGGTCATGAATTGGATCTGTGCAAATCTGAGCCGTTCTTTGATCAGCCGACAGCCGCGAACTGTTCAGGCTCTCTGGTGGGTGAGGATCTGATCGCAACTGCTGGTCACTGTATCAGCACCAAAGACTGCGCCACTTACAGTTTTGTTTTTGGCTTCCGTATGCTGGATGCGAAAACAGCTCCGCAAACAATCGCGGCTGACGATGTCTACACTTGCAAAGAGATCGTGGCGCGCGAATACACCTCCGCTCAGGACTATGCCCTGGTTCGTCTGGACAGACCGGTTCGTGGTCACCGCGTGCTGACGATCCAATCGACTCCGGTACAGCCGGGCGATGATATCTATGTGGTGGGTCACCCATCCGGTCTGCCAACCAAGATTGCCGATGGTGCGAAAGTTCGTTCCCAAAAGAACGGCTACTTCGTCACTAATCTGGACACCTATGGTGGGAACTCCGGTTCTGCTGTGTTTAATGCCCGCACAAATGAAATCGTGGGAATCCTTGTTCGTGGCGCACAGGATTTCGCCTATGACCGCGTAAATCAGTGCACAGTCAGCAATCGTTGCACGGACGAAGGCTGCCGTGGTGAAGATGTGACAAACATTTCTTTCATCTCTCAGGCCTTGAAGCAGTAGAATTTAAAAAGATTTAAAAACGAAAAACCCACAGCTTCCTCCGAGTTGTGGGTTTTTTGTTTTTTCAGGACCGCTACTGATATCTCAGCGGACGGCCTGGTTCAGCAGGATCCGCGGGTCTGATCGGTTGAGCTTTAATAGCTCCTTCAGCAGGGCAGTCGCGGGTCGTGCTTTCAAGTCGGGCCATATCACCCAGTTTGTCCCGATGTGCTTCCCCGGCACAGGGCAGAAGAGGGGATTCCTTCTGAGTGTTGGCTGGTTTTCGTTTCAGTTCCTCATTTGTCACTGTGGCGCTGGACGCGTTTTGATCAGAAGTCATGCGTTCAGGAGCCCCTTTGACAAATTGAGGAACGATCATCAGAAGAGCCGTTAACCACAGGGCAAATTTCATAACGACCTCCTTTGCATCTTTCATTATAACTCAAATTTGCAGACCGGTATTTTTCAAGTGCAAGAGGTGGGCTGCGAGGATTGTGACTGTTAAAAGACAGGAATTTTGATCGCCTTAAGTCGGGCAAAAAAAAAGGGGAGGTTTGAGGCCTCCCTTTGGAACTTTTAGATCGTCGCGTGAACGCGGTGAGTGTCATCCATATCGTCAAGATAGTTCAGGAACTCTTCGACGTCTTTTCTTTGCTCGTCGGAAAGTTCGGTGATGTTCTTGGCTTTGTAAGACAATTCCCCTTTGGTGATTTTCCAGCCGCGGGAGGTTAGTGCCTCACGAACGGCATCCAAATCGTCTGCAGCGGTGAAGAACTCATAAGTGCCTTCGTCTGCGAAAACTTCATTGGCGCCAGCTTCAATGGCTTCTTCGTCCGGATCAAAAGAACCGTCTTTGGTGCCTTCAATCAGACCCACGCGATCAAACATCCACGCCACGGAACCAGTCTCACCCATGTTTCCTTCATGGGATTTAAAGGCGTGACGCATGTCTGGAGCTGTTCTGTGCTTGTTGTCGGTTTGGCATTCCACGATCACGCCCACGCCGTGAGGACCGTAGCCTTCATAAGTCAGCTCTTCGATCACCTTGCCGTCATCCAAAAGACCCGCGCCTTTTTTGATCGCGCGTTCGATAGTGTCATTCGGGCAGGAAACTTTCTTGGCAGCATCGATCGCCATACGAAGACGAGCATTGGCATTGGGATCAGGGCCACCAGCTTTTGCAGCAACAGCAATCTCGCGCGCAAGTTTGGTGAATATTTGGCCTTTTTGTTGAGCCTTCTCAACTTTTCCGGCGTTTTTCCATGATTTACCCATATATCTCCTTCTTAGGCTTGGGACATATTGCACCAAATCAGGAAATATTTGGCAACAAAGGGAGCGGGATGTAAAAGGGGCTATGTTCAGTTTTTTGGTCCCGGATGTGTGGGAAAAAATAGACAATATTGAAAAGTCCTGTGAGGAGGCCTTTAAACTCACTCAACCCTGGACACAGATGCCTGAAGATCCGGCACGGGACATCCTTTTGCTGCACCCGAAGCTTCATCCCCCTAAAAAGGGCTTTTCCTCTGCCGAAGGGCAGGCGCGCATGCTGCACGATCTGGCCAATATCGAACTTCAGGCCATGGAGCTGGGGGTAAGAACCCTGACGGAGTTCCCGGATGCTCCGCAGGGCTTCAAAGAAGAACTGGTGGCCATCACTTTGAATGAATCCGAGCATCTGCGCATGTGTCTGGAGGGTATCGAGTCCCTGGGATTCAAATGGGGGGACTGGCCGGTGCATTCAGCCCTGTGGCGTGCCGTGAGTGCTGAAGACTCATTGTTGGACCGTATTCTGATTGTGCACCGGTACCTTGAAGGCAGCGGTTTGGATGCGGGGGACACTTTGATCCGCCGACTGGAAGGACTGGGGTCCAATGGTCCTATCCAAAAAATCGTAAAACAGATCAATCACGATGAAATCGGGCATGTGAATTTTGGATCAGAATGGTACCGCGAAATCTGCCGTCAGAAAAAGATGGATGCAGGCGAGGATTTCTTCACGCGCATGGCGGATTTGCGCCTGCGCCTGCCAAAACGTATTGAGCCGGTGAATCGCGTATTGCGTTCCAAAGCCGGCTTCACGGATGAAGAGATTCAGTATTTTGAAAACCTGCGCCTTGATTTCATGAACAAGGACAAAAAGAACTAATCCAAATCGTGATAATACGACAGGGTCATGGAGGCGAAGCTGTGGAAGTTGTCGCGCTCCTCAAATTCCGGTGACACCGTCACAAATCTCCAGATAAAGCTGAAGTTCATGTATTGAACACCGTAGCCAAACTCGGTTTCGGCCACAAAGGGCTTGCGGGTCACGTGCGGACCATTGTGGAATATGCTTCCGTCGATAAAGATATTATGGCCCACCAGATTTCCGCGAGCGGCTCCGTAAACATAAGCCCGCCATGGAAGGTCGCCGTTGCTTTCGCGCGGGTCCTTGATCATGTCGCCATCAGATGCAGAGGGGCGGGTGGGACCAAAATCGTTGGGGATATTCACTCCCAGCCGCCCAATCACGCCGGTGTGTGCGGCAATCAGGGCATTCCCCAGGGACGCTCCGGCATAGGGAATCACATCAAACATGCGTCCTGTGGTTTTATCCAGGACATCTACAAAACGCACTTTCTGAAAATAAGAGACTTGCACGATGGGCTCGGTGTCGAGTTGATTGTCCCAGCCTTGCGCTTCGGGCACATCGACAATGTGGTGGAACCCATTTTGAACCTGTTCCCCCATAGCAGGAGGTCCGACGATTCCTATATCCAGTTCCAGGCTGTGACTGTGGGTCTCTGTCTTGTAGTTTGCAGTGAACCCCAGATACAGCCAGGCCGCATAGGGACGGTCATCCAGGATGGGCTCTTTAATGTCGGTGTTTTCCGGTGTGTAGATTTTCTGATTGAGCGAGATCCCAAAATTCGTGGTGGATTCCGTCAGTTCTTTTTTTAGTGATTTGGACCAGTCCGTCAAGGTCGGTGCCCATGTTGGAATGGTGTCTTCGGCATAGATGTAAGCAAAGCGAAAACCGCTTGAGTAATCGTCATCCGAGTTCGGTCCGCCCATCCGGCGCGTGTCGTTTTCGATTGTTGCGCTGTAGGATTCCCCGCGACTGGCGGCGCCAGCCAGCGGGTTGAGTCCTGCAAAAACAAATGCTGCCAGCAGCAACGTTTTAATCAAGACTCTCGTCCTCTTCCAGGAAGCGCCATTGGCCTTCGGGCAACTGACCCAGACGGATTTTTCCGATGCGCACACGCTTTAGACCTGTGACTTTCAAACCGACCAGCTCGCACATGCGGCGGATCTGACGCTTTTTTCCTTCCTGCAAAACAAAGCGCAACTGATCTTCATTCAACCATTCCACTTTCGCAGGTTTTAGCTTTTTCCCATCCAAGGACAGACCGAAATTCAAAAGCTTCAGTTTGTCCGGCGGCAGTTGACCCTGCACCCGCACGATGTATTCTTTTTCGACCTTGGATTCTTCGCCGATGATCTTTTTGGCGATTCGTCCGTCCTGGGTGAACAGCAGCAGCCCTTGTGAGTCAATATCCAGGCGACCGGCGACGGCCAGGCCTTTGAAGTGTTCTTCTTTTAAGCGGGTTTTGGAATTCCCGAACTGATTTTGCGGGGTGATCAGTTTGATTGCGGGTTGATACGGTGGTTCCGGCTGGGCGGAAACATAACCCACGGGTTTATTCAGCAAGATCGTCGCCAGACGTTTTTGCTGTTTCAGTGCCTGAGCTTCCAGGGTGATTTTAACATCCGGACTGACTTTGGTTCCCAATTGGCTGACAACCTCACCATTGACCATGACCAGTCCCCGGGAAATATAGTCATCCGCCTCGCGGCGGGAACAGATGCCTTTTTCAGCCATCAGTTTGGAAAGGCGTACTTTATTGTCTTCGCTCATAGGCGGATCTCCGTCCAGATGTTGTCCATCTCGTAAAGGCGCAGATAAGAAATCTCTTCGGACTTCACCTGACTTTTTAATTTATCCAGAAAATACAGACAGATGTTTTCTGTCGTCGGGATGTTTGTTTTAAATTCCGGAATCACAAAATTTAAATGCTCGTGATCCAGAACAGAGGTCAGTTTGTTCAGAACAGACTGATAATGCTGCTGCTGTTGTTGCCAGTTGTTGTTCTGACAATGAAAGCCTGCTTCCAGCACATAGTTGTGCCCATGTCCGTACTGCGTGTAGCAGCGGCCAAAGGTTTCGCGGTTCTTTTGCTCGTCCCACGCGGGTTGAGCATAAAAGTGCGCGGCGCTGAAAGGGCTTTTCAGGGTGATAATCATGTCAGATTGATCCCGCCGTCCACGGACAGCACCGCTCCGGTGGTCCAGGAGGAAAGATCCGAGCCCAGGAAGTAAACCGCACGGGCAATGTCTTCCGGTTTGCCAATGCGGCCCAGCGGCTGCAATCCGCCCATTTTTTCGAGGGTCGCTTTTTTCTGATCTTCCGGTAAAGCATGGAACTGATGAATCGGGGTGTCGACCAGGCCGGGGCACACGCAGTTGGCGCGGATATTCAGCGGTCCGCCTTCTAGGGCCAGGCTTTCTGTCCAGTTCACCAAAGCGGCCTTCACCGCCGAATAAGCAGATGTCGGGCCTTGGGGGCGCAGCCCCAGTGTCGAGGAGATATTCACGATGCTGCCGCCACCTTGTTCTTTGAAGTACGGGAAGAAAGCGCGAACAATGCGCAATGGTCCCAGCATGTTAACTTCAAACTGACGGCTCCACAGTTCATCCGTTCCGGATTCAGTGGTGTTGCTTTCATAGATGCCGGCATTGTTCACCACGCATTCCACGCGGTGGATTTTAGCCCCCATAACCTCGTCCAGGCGCTTGTTCAAAGCTGCTTCATCAGACAGGTCACAGGAAACAATGGAGGCGCCACTTCGGCATTTCAAAGCCACGTCCTGCAGGCGCTTTTTGTTGCGACCCATAAGATAGACAAAGTATCCGTTTTTGGAAAATTCGATCGCGGTGGCAGCACCGATGCCGCTGCTGGCGCCGGTGATAAGGACGGCTTTTTTCAAGTTGGACCCCCGAACACCCACTCCGACTTCGTCGGAGCGTAAATGGATTTGAACTGGACTTATGGTAGCAAAAGAGGGGGCCGAAGAGAAGTTATGTCCATGCGCGAAGCGACGTCTATCGGAATAAAGTTCTTCTTTGTCGGTCTTTTGATCTTCGGGGCCTTTTTCAGCCATTTTTAACCCCGGCCACGCCGAGGAGGCTGGAGTGCCGGCATAAAAAAAAGCCGGGTGGGAGCCCGGCTTTCAACGGATGAATTCGAAATAGGAACGGCTTTAAGCCACTTTTTTGGCTGCCGTATAGTGGTAGTACTTCTTGTCGAAGTCTGGCGCCTTCATGCCTTCTTTTGTGATCAGGCCGGCTTTAAACCAGTCAAAGTGCTCTGCGCAGAAACCTGCTTTTTCAGATTTCTTTTTGCAGCCTTCGCCGCAGCAACGGGCAGATTCAAGAGAAACGACATTGTTTGGGATCTGTTTATCAAATTTTTTGTCAGCCATACGTGTGACCTCCAGATGAAATCTTAAGCTGGTTGATTGTCTTAAGACATAAGACTTATCGGCGAAGGTCTTGCGGACTTTAGGAAATCTTCTCAAGTTTAGAAGTCTCAGTTTGAGACACGTATTGGCGATTTTACGAAGGAATAAGGCCTCTGAAGAAGAGGCCTTGCGGTTAAATCAGTTTCAGGAAGCGGCCCAGATCAACGGGTTTGGAGAACAAATACCCCTGGCCAAAACGAGCGCCCAGCGTTTCAAGCACCAGCGCCTCTTCATGGTGTTCGATGCCTTCAGCGATGACTTCGATATCCATGGCGTGCGCCAAGTGGATGATCGAACTGACCACCGCTTTGGATTTTGGATCGCTCAGGATTTTCATCACGAAGGAACGATCGATTTTCAGGAAGCTGATTGGCATCTGAGTCAGGTATTGCAAACCCGAGAAACCCGTTCCGAAATCATCAATGGAAATCGCATAACCCAGACTGCGGCACTGGTTCAGAGCATCAATGGCGATCGCGCCATCCATCATGATTCTTTCGGTCATCTCAAGCTTGATGTTCTGGGTGTGCAGATCATGCTTTTCACGCAGGTCTTCCAGGTTGTTCACGAAATCAGAATGAGTGAACTGACGGCCGGAGATATTGATGCTCATCATGAAATCATCAGCCATGCGCTCTTTTTTATTCAGACGCAGCTGATCCTGAATGGTGCGAAGATCTTTTAAGGCCTGATTGATAATCCAGTGACCAATCGGAATCACCATGGATGAATTTTCAATGATATCGATGAAAAGATTCGGGGAAACCAATCCATGCTGCGGGGAGTTCCAGCGCAGCAGAGCTTCGCAGCCCGTGATGGTTTTGTTTTTCAGGTTCACGATCGGCTGATAGAACAGTTCAAATTCCTTGTTCTGGAAGGCCTGGAAAATCTGATTTTCAAGTTTGATCTGATCCAGCGCGCTTTGGGTGCCGTCATCACCGGCGCCGGAATTGTCGAACTCCACTTCCGAGATGCGGGACCCGCCGGGGCCGCCGATGTTTTTGCGACGCAGGCGTTTTAACAAAACACGCATCAAAAGCTGAACGACTTTGTCGGCAGTGGAAACACGCTCCAGAACCTGTTGCTTGGTGACGATGGCTAAACGGACGTCTTCCAATGCGCGCACACTGGCAGAACGGTTTTGGTTGTCAATCAGGGCCATTTCACCAAAGATTTCACCTTCACCCAGAATGGTTAAAGGGATTTCCTCTTTGTCTTTGGTGATGTAAATCAGCACCCGGCCTTTTTCGATGATATACGCGCAGTCGCCTGCATCGTTTTCGCTGAAAATGATCTGATCTTTGTGGATGTCGACGGACTGAGCTGCTGAATTCATATGAGGTTTATTCTAAGGTCTTTGGTGCAGGTTGGACAAGTCCAGCTGATTCATTTGATTCAGTTTCCATCCCGTAAATTCGGGTTTGGCCAACATCGAGAAATGGATGGCGCCCAGCGGGATCAGCAGATGCTTTTTCATCAGGAAATCCATGCCGGCCTGACACCATTTCTTCTGATCTTGAGGCTTTTCGGCCTTCGCCAGTGAGGACAAAATGCTTTCATACTCTGTCGACTTCAGGCGGATGTAGTTTTCCGGGCTTAACGGCGCAAAGGTCTCCAAAGCCGCAAGGCAGGTGGGACGATCCGGAGCCACGCCTTTACGGAACAAGGCCGGAGGATTCTGCTGCAGGATCTGCAGATAGACTTTGTTTTCACGGGACTCCAGATGGGTTTTCAGGCCCGCATTTTTTAACCACTGGTTTTGCATCCACTCGGTGGCGCGCTTGTGATCTTCACCCCCAAGGCTTGAGAACATCAAAGTAAAGGTTGAAGTGTTCTGAACCTTGGGAACCTTCTTTAAGTCAAAGTCGTAACAGGGCGCTTTTTCCGGAAACCAAGAATCCGGAACACCCATGCAGCCGGGGCGACCTTCCGAAGAAAAGATCTTTTGCAGCTCCACGTAGTTTAAAGAGTACGTGAAGGCCTTTCTCAGGTCTTCCTTGTCGGCAAGCTCAGGTCCAAACCCCAGATAGTCCAGGCGGGTGACTGCAATCCAGTGAAAGTCCGGGCGTTTTTTATGGCTGGGAATGAACAAAGTTGGAAGTCTGCGCAGGAATTGCAGCTCGTTCTTTTCATAAAGCTGCAAAGCCACGGTGTCTTCCTCAATGAACAAAAACTCCACGTTCGGGCGCCCGGGGTGTCCGCCTTGATAGTTCGAATTTGTTGTCAGGATGATCTTTTGGCCCTTTTTCCATTCAGCCAGTTTGTAGGGACCTGAAAAGGCGCCCAGATCTGCTTTGGTGGGGGCCAGCAAAAAACTTGAAAGATTGTATTCAAAATCAGGGTCCGGTTCCTGAAACTCAAAACGCAAAGTCTGGGCATCCGGAGCAGAAATTCCCAGCTCGGTGATTTTGGCTTTGCCAGCATAATAATCTTGAGCCTTTTTGATTTTGAAAAGCAAATCCGCGCGCGGGGCTGCGGATTTGGGATCCAGAATCTTTTTATAGGTGCGCAGGAAGTCTTCGGACGTCAGCGGGGTGCCGTCGCTCCAGCGCAGGTCCTTTTTCAGGCGGCAGGTCAGGTTCTTTTTCTTGTCACGGGTGCAGCCGCTGCCCAGATCCGGAACCAGGCCCTTTTGATCATCAAAGGTGAAGATATTGCGATACAGATTTCCCAGCAGGTAACTGGAGGCCGAGGTCTTTTGCCTGTTCGGGTCAAGGCTTCCCGGTTCGTTGGAAAGATGCAGACGAAACGCCTTGGTGTTGGCGAAAGAAAGCGCAGGAAAAACCAGAAGAAGTGCAAGGATGATTTTCATGCCTTTAAGATTAGCTTAAGGGCGGGATGAATTGAAGCACGAAAATTACCGGGCAAAACCATAAAAAAACGGCAGGGGATGCCTGCCGTTTTCCAAGTTCAACTTAAGGAAAGAACTATTTGTCCAATTCCATTTTTGCAATCGTTTGCAATTGCATGTTGGTTGTACCTTCGTAGATCTGACCGATCTTCGCGTCACGCCAGAATTTCTCAACCGGATATTCTTTGGTGAATCCGTTACCGCCGAACAGGTCGATGGCTTTGGAAGTGATTTTCTCTGCCGCGCGGGAAGAGTAAAGTTTCGCCATGGCAGCGGCCTCGATGAAGTCCTGGCCCGCGTCTTTCAGACGAGCAGCATTGTAAACCATCAAACGAGCTGCTTCCAGTTCAGTGCGCATTTCTGCCAACTGGAACTGAACACCCTGGAAGTGAGCGATTGGTTTGCCGAACTGCTCACGGCCTTTTACGTAACCCAATGCCGCTTCGTAAGCGCCCTGAGCGATACCGATCATTTGTGCGCCGATACCGATACGGCCTTCATTCAGTGTTTCAATCGCGATTTTGTAGCCTTTGCCGACTTCGCCCAAAACGTTTTCTTTTGGAACTTCGCAGTTTTCGAACAACAGTTCGCAAGTGGAAGAAGCGCGGATGCCCAGTTTGTCTTCTTTTTTGCCAACTGTGAAGCCTTTGAAGCCGCGTTCAACGATGAACGCCGTGATGCCTTTGTAGCCTTTTTCAGGAGCCATGTTGGCAAATACGATGAAGATGTTTGCTTCGTTACCGTTGGTGATCCAAAGTTTGGAGCCGTTCAGAACCCATTTGTCGCCTTTGTCTTCCGCTTTCAATTTCAATGCGAAAGCGTCGGAACCGGAAGAGGATTCAGACAAAGCGTAAGCGCCCACGGATTTGGAAGCCATCATGCCCAGGTATTTTTCTTTCTGAGCTTCCGTGCCCCATTTAAGGAACGCGTTTGTGGTCAGGGTGTTTTGAACGTCAACAAGAACGGAAACGGAACCGTCCACACGACCGATTTCTTCAACGGCCAGGCAGGCCATGAAGAATGTGGAGCCAGCGCCGCCCCATTTTTCAGGAGTTTCGATGCCCATCAAACCCATTTCGAAAAGCTTCGTCAGGATCTCCGGTTTCATCTGAGCTTCTTCGTCCATGTGAGTCACATGAGGTTTGATTTCAGATTCTGCAAAAGATCTTACAGCATCACGGAATGCCAGTTCATCTTCAGAAAGCATAGTCAGCGCCGGACGCGCATTTGTTGTATCAGACATCTTATTTCCCTTCGATCGGAAGCCCTGCCCTAGGGGCCTACACCTAACCCTTCGCCTTCGGACAGTCCTCGCGGACGCCATCCCTGTGGGATGTGCTGCTGCGGAACTTGGCGCAGGGCTAGGTGTAGGCCCCTAGGGCAGGGCTTCAGTTCTTGTTAAAACGTATTCAGAACCGTTTTAAATCTGTTTTAAAACTGTTTGTAAAAACGGGGGTCACGGTAACGTTTTTGGCAGATTTATTCAAGACCTTGGAATGATGGGAGCTTTTCTCTTAACAAGCTGTGTTAAGCTGAATTGCACTTTAAATGTGCAAGTGTTTTATCGCACTAGACATGAGTCTAGGTGTGTTTTAGCGTGAGGTTGTATGGACATGATGGAAATCGGCGCCAAGATTGGTGTCTACTTTATTCCTTTTCTTTTTGCACTTTGCTTCCACGAGTTTGCGCACGGTTGGGTGGCGCGTCTACGTGGAGATAACACTGCGGAACAGATGGGTCGTTTGACCCTGAACCCGGTGGCGCATATGGATTTGATCGGGACGTTGATTCTTCCGATTGCGGCTATTGCGTTTTCTTCGCCGATCTTTTTTGGTTGGGCGAAGCCGGTGCCGGTGAATTCCCGCAACCTTAAAAACCCTCGTGTGGATATGTTCTGGATCGCCTTGGCGGGGCCGTTGTCCAATATCCTCCTGGCATTTGTCGGGGCTTTTGCGATTGCCCTGGTCGCGAAGTACTATTCCTTCGGTGTGTATGCCAAAGGGGCCGTGGCGATTCTTCAGACCTTTATTGTGACTAATATGTTCCTGGCTGTTTTCAATCTTTTGCCGATGCATCCGCTGGATGGTGGCAAGGTGCTGGCGCGCTTCCTGCCTGCCAGCTTGAATTATAAGCTTGAACAGAATGAGCACATCACCAGCATGGTTTTGATGGTGTTGGTGTTGACGGGGATGTTGCGCTTCCTGGCTGAGCCGGTTTTCTGGAGTTCTCAGCGCCTTATCAACCTTGCGTTGAGTGGGGTGGGAGTTTAAGGCTTTGCCGCGGCGCAAACGCGTCGGGTGGGGCCTTTAAAGAGTTGTTGAATAATCCAAAGCCGCTTGATTCAATCTTCGGCGTTTGGACGGGGACTGCGATGTGCGTTCCGGTTTTAGTGAAAGGGTAGAGGGGACCATCTTTCATGAGTATTACAGTACAGTTGCCTAAATTCGAAGGACCTCTTGGACTTCTTCTTTACCTTATCCGTAAAGAGGAAATGGACATCATGGACATCAAAGTCCATGAGATCACCAAACAATACCTTGAATATATCAAATTGATGAAAGAACTGGATCTGGAAGTTGCCGGGGAATTCGTGGCTATGGCTGCGACTCTGATCCAGATTAAATCCCGCATGCTTTTGCCTCAGTACGACGAAAATGGCGAAGCCATTGAAGTTGAAGATCCGCGCAAGGAACTGGTTCAGAAACTTCTTGAATACCAGAAGTACCAGGAAGCAGCGAAGCTTCTTTATGACCGCCCGCTGGTGGGTCGTGATGTGTGGTTGCGTGGAACCCGTGAAAAACTGGATGAAAAAGAAGAGGAAATCATTCTTGAGGACAACGCCCTGTTCTCTTTGATTGCCAGCTATCGTCGTATCTCCCGTGCTATTAAAAAGAAAGTTCACCAGGTGGCGGCGAAAGCCCAGTCCATCTCCAGCCGTATTCTTGAAATCAAGGACCGTCTGATTGTGGGGCAAAGAACCACAATGATGGAGATGGTGACGGCGACCGAAGATCGTGCGCGCCAGGCGTTGATCACGTTCCTGTCCTTGCTTGAACTGGGTAAGATGGGCTTTGTGGGTCTGTATCAGACGGAGGCTTATTCTGACATCTGGGTTGATACCAAAAAACCGATCGAAACCGACGTTTTGAGCCGGGTTGAAGAATATGATTCCATGCGCGCTGATGAAGTCGCGGCAAAAATGATGGAAGAAACCAAAAAGATCGACGCTGACGAAGATCTTTTGGCGGATGTTGAGGAAACTGAAGAAGAAAACAACCAGCTGCAAATGGACTTGGGTGCTGGTCTCACAGACGACATCGCATTTGTTGACACAAATGTGGATGATATCGCCACGGACGACGAAATCTTGGCTGCTGAGAGCGAATTGTTTAAAGATGACGTGACGGAAGTGTAGAGGGGACCATGTCTGAAGAAAAAGAAGATTTGATCAACGAAGAAATGAATCACGCTGAGGAATCTGAAGGCTTCGAAAACGAAGCTGACGTTGAAACCGACGAGCTTTCCGCTGATGGTATTGAGTCCGACGCCTCTGTATTCCTGCAGGAAGAAGAGGAAACAGAAGGCTTCCTTCCGGAAGTGTCTGACGATGAAGTTGATGCCCTGGAAGCCTCTGAAGAAGAAAGTGAAGTGTCCGTTGACGGCACTGAGCTTGACGGCTTTGACTCCGCTGAAATTGAAGAAGTGGAATTCGTTGAGGAAGAGCGTCTGGAAAGCATCGTGGAAAGCGTGCTGTTTGCTTCTGACCGACCGGTGAGCCTGGCTTCTTTGAAACTTTTGTTCAAAGGCACCAACATTCGTGGCGACAAAATCCGTCGCGCCTTGGATCAACTGGCAGTTGAATACGCCGGCGGTCGCCGTGGTGTGACCCTGGAAGAGGTTCCGGGTGGTTACCAACTGCGCACTAAAATTGACAATATGGAATTCCTGAAGCGCACATTGAAAGCGCGTCAGTTCAAACTTTCCGGTCCGGCTTTGGAAGTTCTTTCCATCGTGGCTTACAAGCAGCCGACGGTGAAAGCCGAAGTGGATGAAATCCGCGGCGTTGAGTCCGGTCACTTGCTGCGCGCTTTGATGGAGAAAAATCTGGTTTGCTTCGAGGGTAAATCCGAGCTTCCAGGCCGTCCTATGCAGTACGGTACGACCAGAAAGTTCCTGGAGATCTTCGGCCTGAGAAGCTTGAAAGAGCTTCCAACCCTGTCCCAGATTGATGAGCTTTTGCCGGAAGGTATTGATGAACAGCAGGCGGAGGAAAAACCGACTCTTGCGACCATCACTGACAGCATGTCTGAAACTTACATCGGTTCTTACTCGCAAGGTGAGGAAGAGCTGATGAAG
The DNA here is from genome assembly GCF_055398295.1 of Bdellovibrio sp. BIS2. Classification (NCBI taxonomy): domain Bacteria; kingdom Pseudomonadati; phylum Bdellovibrionota; class Bdellovibrionia; order Bdellovibrionales; family Pseudobdellovibrionaceae; genus Bdellovibrio; species Bdellovibrio sp. BIS2. The sequence continues at coordinate 1,938,554 of NZ_AP035879.1, forward strand.
ATCCAGGAACAGCTTGAGGACATCGCGACTTCCTCTAACTTCTTTGAGGAAGAAAAACGCCGTCAGGCTGAAAAACGTGATCAGGAGCGTGCACAGAACATCCGTGATGCTTTGGCATTCGGTGAACCAGTGTCCACTCGTGACCAAAACTGGCTGACGAAGTACGATGAGGCTTTGGCGGCAGGCACTTCTTTGGTGGCTATTGCCGCTGAAAAGAAAGCCGCAGCTTTGGAAAACATGAAAAAGCCGGCTGTGACTGCTGAAAACGGCGAAGAAATCTCTGAAGAAGGATCTGAAGAGACTTTGGAAGCTTCTATGGACGAATCTGCGGATGAGTCTGTTGATGAATCCACCGACGGGGATGATTCCGAGCTGGAAGAAGCTGTCGTAGCATTTGATAACGACGAAGATCTGGATGAGGCTTCAGACGATCAATTATTCGCTGACTCTGATGATGAATCTTCCGAAGAAGAAGAGTTGCCATTCCTGGGTGAGGCGGACGACATTGATGAAGAAGGTGAAGCTTCTGTTTAAGACTCTTCTGAGTCTGTGGATCGTATATAATATCTTTGTGATGTTGGTGATGCCCAATGTGGGTGCCTATTTCGGGCGGGTGACTGCAAACGTGGTCACCCCCTACGCCAACACAGTGGGTTTGAATGCCGGGTGGAATTTCTTTTCCCCCGAGCCAGCCCATCCCATGTATCTGAAATACACCATCAATTATCTGTACACCGAAGGTGAAAATGCCGGCGAAGAGGCCAAAGAGCCGGTTTATGGTTTTTTCCCGTTGGAAATCGCTAAAGACGATCGTCCTTTGCCGAATATCACGCGCAAGCGTGAATGGGCCTTGATGCGCTATATGGTGCTGGATCCAAAGCGTCTGCGCGTGCTGATGGGGCCGTGGTTGTGCCGGCAGTATCCGGGGGCCACCTCGGTGGATATGGAACATGTGATTGAAACTATTCCGTTCCTGGATCAGGCCGTGCGTTTCCGTGAGGACAGCGTCAGTGATCTTTCCAAAGAGGTCCAGTACATCCGTGAAAGCTATTCCTGTGCCGGCGGGGATGAGGAGAGCCTATGATCAAGAAACTCTGGGCTCATTGGGATCAGTTCTGGTTTGCACCGCAAAGTCTGCTGGGGCTTGCTTTTATGCGAGTCATGTTGTGTGCGACCCTGCTTTATATGAATCTGACCCGCTTCTATAATTTGGAATTTTACACTGATTCCAGTTGGATTCCTCGCACGCGGGCGCTGGAAGTCATGCCCGAACTGGGGCGTCCGCTGTTCCTGTGGACCTTCTGGCCGGACAGCATGAACTTTGTCATGAACCTGGTGTTGGTGGTGCTGTTGGCGCTGCTGACGGTGGGGATTGGCGGTCGCTGGTTGATGGGAATTGCCTGGATCATTAACGCAGGTTTCCTGCAAAGAAACTATGCGGTGAATTTTGGCGCGGATGTGATCGGGGCCTTGTTCCTGTTCTATATGTCCTTCACGCAAAGCTGCGAACGCTTGAGTGTCGTGAATCTGGTGCGAAAGAAAAGCTCGTTTAAGCTGAGCGACACCGTCAGCTCGATGATGATTCGCATGATGCAGGTTCAGATTTCTGTGATCTATGCTTACACCGGCTGGGAAAAACTTAAAGGTGGAAGCTGGTGGGATGGAACCGCTTTGTGGAGTGTTCTGGCCAATCCGCAAATGACAACGATGGATTTTTCGTTCCTGCGCCATTTCCCGTGGGTGATCCCGGTGATTGGTTATGTGACGATTTTGTTTGAGATCTATTTCCCGGCCATGGTGGCCTGGCCCAAGACAAGGTATCTGTGCCTGCTGTTGGGACTTTCGTTCCACGCGGGGATTGGCATCTTCATGGGGCTGATTCCGTTTGCCACGGTCATGGTGTCGACGTACTTCCTGTTCCTGGATCCACAGCTTCTTGAAAAGACTCTTGTGAAGACCCGCTCTGTGGTGCGCATTTAAATGAACAAAGCCCTGATCGGAAAAATCGTGAACGGACTGCTGGTTGTGGCGGTCCTGTGGGTTTTGGCCAACCGCCTTCCGGGTATTATTGAAAACTTCAAAAAACAGAATCAGCCGGCCCCGTCGTTTGCGGTGCCGTTACTGGATGGAAGCTTGTTCGAATCACAAAAAGCTGGCAAGCCCCTGGTGATTGTGTTTTGGGCCACCTGGTGCGGGCCTTGCGAAGTGGAGTTGTCCCGGGTGCAAAAGCTGGTTGATGATAAAGTCATTCCCGCAAATTCCGTGCTGGCTGTTTCAAGTCTTGAAGACCGGGATCTGGTTCAATCAACGGTGAATCAGCGTAAATACAGCTTTCTTGTGGGAGTGGATATCAGCGGTCATATCGCCGGACAGTATGGGGTTCGGGCCACGCCGACCACCGCTTTGCTGGATCAGAATCATCAACTGACCTGGATCACGACGGGGTTAAGCCCCTTGCTGGAAGTAAAAATCCGGGGTCTTTTTAAGTAAACCGGCATTTATCGCATTTTGGGACGAAGAATCCGTCTCAAAACTGGACCTGATGAAAAAACTCGTTTAAGCGTCCCCGCACCTCATTTATTCTATAGAGGTGGGGGAGCTCATGAGATCAGTACGATATTTTGCAGGACTTTCAAGTCTTTGTCTTCTGTTGGCGGCCTGTCAGCCGGTGGAAGGCGATTCTCTGCTGACTGATAAAAAAGATGATTCCAGCACCCACACTTTGGATAAAACTCCGAAATCAGAAGAGCTGACGGTTCAGCTTTTTTCTCCGACCATTAATATGAAAAACACAGACACCAAGGCCGAGATCACCGGCGAGTGCTATGTTTCGACTTATCCGTCCCACAGACTGATTGTGATGAATGGTTCCACGCAAATGGCTTTGGTGGATACGAATCCGGCCACTGCTTCCAATGCCAACTATGCCACTTGTAAAAACGGGCGCTTTAATTTTTCTTTGAATATTTCGACTTTGGCTTCCGGGGTTTACAGCATGCGAATCATCATGCAGGCTTTCGATGCTGACGGAAATGCCGTGATGAACGAGGCTCGTGCAGCTCCGACGTTCACTCTTACAAAATAAAATTGAATTCGTTTTTAAGCTTTAAAGGCGCCTCTTGATCCTTGGTTTCAAGAATCAGGGTGTCCTTCAGTTGCAGATCGCGGATGAAGTCCGCGCGCCGATGCAGAGGAATTTCTTTTCCCGTCACAGTTGAAAAGGTCGAATTAAAGGGAGTGCTGAGCAGTCCCTTTTCCTGATGCTCCACATTTGTCAAAACCGCAAGAATCTCCAGTGCCAGTTCTTTCTGGGTGGAGTTCGCTGGAATCGCGGCCCCCCACATCAAAAGGGCGCTGAGGAACGGGTGAGTGCCGCCGCGGAATTCACGATTCAGCGGGGTTTCCACCGCGCCTTCATCGCTGGTTTTGCTTAATTGATCCAGTTGCAGGGTCAGGATTCTTTTCGTGTTGATTTGTTCAAGCAGTCCCTGATCTTTCCATGTCTGGAAGTGTTTCAACAGCAGGTCTTCGTCGGCCAGCAAAAACAGGAATGTTTCTTTTTTGTTTTTCAGATAATCCAGGAAGGTTTCATCCAGCGGAGTATCAATGCCGGTTTTCATCCAGTAAATGGGCAAAAAAGTAAAGGTCTCGGGATTGCGGCTTTTTACAAAGTCAGTGGAAACCCGCTGCAGAAGTTCGCCTTGAATGCCCGCCACGTTGGCCAAAAGATTCTGGTGTGCCAGAGTGTTGGCCCAATAGGAAGGCAGGAAGATCAGATCCGCCGACGGGCTTGCCACCACATTTGCCAGCATGGATTCCCAGTCACGGGTCACTGTGACGGAAAAACGCACATGAAGTTCTTCTTCCAGTTCCTGACGCAAATTCATCGGGAACAGGACTTCATCCGTGGTCAGTACAGAAATTTTTCGGGGAGTGACAAAGTAGCTTCTGGAAATGCCTTGGGGCAGGACTCCGTGCAGAAATCCCACCCCCATGCAGATTAGAAAAAAGAAGATCCAAAGAATATTGCTTTTCACGCAGCCTGATTAAAAGGCTTCATCAAACGCAACGGCGCCGGATACGCCTGTTTGGTAAGCGGAAACGCGTCTTTCGAAGAAGTTTGCAAGTTCCTGCATATCCTGAAGTTCCATGAAGATGAACGGATTCTTCACGTTGTAGCGTGGAGCAATGTTCAAGCTTTCAAGGCGTTGATCAGCGCAGTACTCAAGATATTGTCTCATGTCTTTAGCAGACAAGCCGGCAACACCCAGGTTCAGTACGTCGTGAGCAAATTCCATCTCGCATTCGATGGCGTCTTCAAGCATTTGTACAACCATGTCTTCCATTTGCTGGTTGAACAATTCTGGCTCTTCTTTACGAGCTGTTTTAACAACTTCGATTGCGAAGGCCATATGCATGGATTCATCACGGAAGACCCAGTTGGTACCAGACGCCAAACCAGCCAAAAGACCTTTGGAGCGCAGGAAGTAAACGTAGGCGAAAGCAGCATAGAAGAACAGACCTTCAACGCAAGTTGCGAAGCAGATCAGGTTCATCAGGAAGCGGCGACGATCTTCGATCGTGTTCAGTTCATTCAGCTCGTTGATGGAATCAATCCATTTGTAGCAGAAGTCCGCTTTCTTTTTGATGGACGGGATGTTTTCAACCGCAGCGAAAGCTTCGGCGCGCTCATCCGGATTTGGAATGTAGTTATCCAAAAGTGTCAGATAGAACTGAACGTGCAAAGCCTCTTCGTACAGTTGACGGGACAAGTACATGCGACCCTCTGGAGAGTTCACGTGCTTGTAAAGGTTCAACACCAGGTTGTTACCCACGATGGAATCACCCGTTGCGAAGAAAGCCACCAAACGACGGATCAGATGTTTTTCTGATTCAGTCATTTTGGAGTGCAGGTCCACAAGGTCTGTAGAGAAATCAACTTCATCCACAGTCCAGGTGTTTTTGATCCCGTTTTTGTACATTTCGTAGAAAACAGGGTATTTCATCGGGCGCAAAGTCAGGTTAAAGCCAGGATCCAAAATCATAAAAATCTCCAAAAAAAGTACGCGCTTTAAAGCGCTGGTTCAGAGGCCCGCTTTCGCGGACCTCTCTCCGCGGCTACCGCCGCCGTTTACTGACAAGCTTCGCAGGCTTCCGGGTTTTCCAGAGAACATGCGATAACTTCAGCGTCAGAGTAAGACTTCTTGGCTTCCTGAGCAGGAGCTGCATCCATCATGCTTTCAGAAGCAGTTGGATTTACAGAGTTGCTGGAAGCTTTCACAGTCGTTTTTGCGATTTTGGTCGCAGGACGAGAGCGAAGGTAATAAGTCGTCTTCACACCTTTTTTCCATGCATACATGTACATGGAGGAAAGTTTTCCGATAGTCGGGCTTTCCTGGAACAAGTTCAAAGATTGAGCCTGATCGATGTAAGCGCCACGGTCGGCAGCCATATCAACCAAAGACTTCATCGGGATTTCCCAAACCGTGCGGTACAATTCCTTGATTTGTGGAGGAATCATAGCCACGTCCTGGATAGAGCCGTCCTGAAGTTTGATTTCGTTGCGAACTTCTTCAGTCCAGATGCCCATCGCCTTCAAGTCACCTACAAGGTACTTGTTGATCTGCATGAACTCTCCGGAAAGAGTCTCACGTTTGAACAAGTTGGAAACCTGTGGCTCGATTGCTTCGTAGCAGCCCACGATGGAAGCGATAGTTGCTGTTGGCGCAATCGCGATCATCAAAGAGTTTCTCAAGCCGTGCTTTTTGATTTTCTCTTTCAACTTCTCGAAACGCTCTGGTTGAGAAGGTGTCACGCCCCAAAGGTCGTATTGCAACAAACCTTTAGCCGCTTTAGTTTGCTCGTAAGCACCGTGAGGACCCAGTTGCTCAGCCAATTCACAGGAAGTAACCAGTGCATTGTAATAGATCTCTTCCTGAATTTTTGCAGAAAGATCGCGAGCCGCTGCAGAGTCAAACGGAAGCTTCATAAGGAACAAAGCATCCTGCAGACCCATCACGCCCAAACCAACTGGACGCCATTTGTGGTTGGAGTCCTGAGCTGTCTGGATAGGGTAGAAGTTGATATCAACAACGCGGTCCAGGTATTTCACAGCTGTGCGAACAGAGCGAGCCAGTTTTTCGAAGTTGAACTGACCGTTTTCCACGTGGCGAGCCAGATTCACAGAACCCAGGTTGCACACGGCAGTTTCTTTGTCAGAGGTCACTTCAAGGATCTCTGTGCACAGGTTGGAAAGGTGGATCACATTTCCAGCTTCGCCAGTCTGGTTGGCTTTCAGGTTCGCATGGTCTTTGAAAGTCATCCAGCCGTTACCAGTCTGAGCCAATGTTTTCATCATACGGCTGTAAAGGTCGCGAGCTTTGATTTGTTTGATGTAAAGTTTCTTTTCCTCTGCTTCGGCGTAAGCCTTTTCGAACTCTTCACCGTAAGTGTCCACGAAATGAGGAACCACTTTCGGGTCGAACAAAGACCACATTGCATCGGCTTCAACACGCTTCATGAACAAGTCTGGAACCCAGTTTGCCAGGTTCAGATTGTGCGCGCGTTTTGCCTCGTCACCGGTGTTGTCGCGAAGCTCAAGGAACTCCTCGATGTCGCCGTGCCAAGTCTCAAGATAAACGCAGGCAGCGCCTTTGCGTTTACCACCCTGATTGACGGCCGCAACGGAGGAATCCATTGTTTTCAGCCAAGGGATGATACCGTTGGAGTGACCGTTTGTTCCTTTGATCAAAGAACCACGGGAGCGAACGCGGGAGTAAGCCACGCCGATACCGCCGGCGAATTTGGACAGAAGGGCGATGTCCGTGTATTTTTGATAGATGGCAGACAAGTCATCGCTTGGGGAATCCAATAGATAACAAGAAGACATCTGCGGACGCATAGTGCCGGAGTTGAACAAAGTCGGGGTGGACGGCATGTAATCGTGAGAGGAGATCAAACGATAGAACTCGACAGCCTCTTCCACGGATTGCGCCAGACCGCAGGCAACACGCATGAAGAAGTATTGAGGAGTCTCAAACACCTGACGAGTTGTTGGGTTTTTCAAAAGATAACGATCATAAACAGTTCTTAGACCGAAGTATTCGAAACGGTCTGTTCTGTACGGTTCGATAGCCGCACAAAGAGCTGCTTTGTTGGCTTCAACGAATTTGTAAGTGTTCTCAGCAAGAAGACCTGCCTGGAAGCCGAAGCTTACAGAGTCTGCGAAAGATTGAATCTTCTGAGAACGAACTTCTTCGTCGATGTAGGTGGAAAGAAGGCGAGCGGCCAGACGGGAATACTCTGGATCTTCACCGATCAGCAAAGAAGCTGTCTGGATACAAAGGTTATCCAATTCTTTAGTGGATGCGCCATCGTAAAGACCGCTGATGGCCTTAGTGGCAACACGCAAAGGATCCACCTGAGTCAACCCCTGGCAGTTCTTGGTTACGCGCTCAACGATTTTCGTTACGTCCACTGGCTCCAGTGTGCCATCGCGCTTTTTAACTCTCATGATGTGAGCTGTTGTTTCCAACATGGCTGTATCCCCTCTGCCCAGTTCCGTTTGGGCAAAAAAATCCCGCCCCAAATCTTCACCCCTCGTAAAGACTTAGGTCTGGTTAGTGCATATATAAAGTTGTATGGTAATTGGTGAGAACGAAGTTGCTAATCCTTAGCTGTTTCCCTTGAATCCCCCTTAGTCGCCTTTCGGCTTGCCACTATATCTAGTGGTCTCTAATTGGTGACATATCCATATGCCGGGTATCTCTCTCAATTCCGATCTTGTAATTCTTTCGGTGATGTTTCAAGAACAATTTTAAAAATAACGCCGATTTTTTTGTGACGTTGCCCATCAAATAGGCAAAAAAAACTTCCTCTTGACTGAAGTCGCGTGCAAACAAAACTGGCAAGAGGTTGTAATTTTACCTCGTAAAACTAAAGTCCAGTGCTGAAACCTTAAATTTGGGGGCTTAAAGCTGAAATTTCCCTGTACTGATCTTACACAATCTTAAATTGTGTAGAAACTAGGCACGAACTGCGTCTGTTCTTTGTGATTTTTCGAACAAGCGTTTTTGCAATAGCAGGTCGGATTCGTTCAAAGCAGCGAAATTCTGGGACTGATAAGAGCCATGCGCGCGCAAAGAATCAATAATGTGCTGGTGAATGCCCATCTTGTTCCTTGTCCATTCCGGCGCCACAAGCTCATCCCAGCGTGAAGAATAAGCCGCCAGACGGTGCAAAGCCAAACGCGGAGAAAGATGCTGCAGGAACAGCTCCACACGACGTGTGTAGGTGTCTTTGTCAATCGGGCTGAATTCGCCCTTGTGATACATCTCTTCCAAAGGTGTGTTTTTCAAAACGTGCAGATTGTGCAGTTTCACGTTGGTGATCGGCAGATCGTTGCAGATCTTTGCTGTTTCAATGATCTGTTCGTCAGTTTCCGTGGGGCTTCCAAAGATCAAGTGAATACCCAGATCCACCGTCGTGGAAGATGCGATTTTGTGGATAGCCGCGATGGAGTCCTCTGCCGTGTGACCCCGGCGCATGAATTCGAGCTGGTCATTATAGAAGCTCTGCACACCCAGTTCGACGGCCACAAACGACTTTTCGTGATACTCCTGCCACAGGTCCAAAACGGACTTGGAAAGGCAGTCCGGACGGGTGCCCACGGTGAAGCCTTTCACCCAAGGGTAAGACAGCGCCACATCGAAGTTGTTTCTAAGAGCTGACACTTTGGTGAAGGTGTTGGTGTAGGCCTGGAAATAGATCAAAAATGCCTTGGCGTTGTACTTGTTGCTGATAATACCGTGGTATTTTTCGATTTGTGCGCGAAGTTCCATGGAAAGGCTTTCGGCATTGGCGGCCGAACCCCAGACATCACAAAACACGCAAGTCTGCATGCCCTTCAGGCCACGGCGGTTCGGGCAGTCGTCCACGACAGCCACGGGCACCTTATAAACCTTTTCGCCAAAGAGTTTATTGTAGTGCTCACTGATAGTATGATAGGGAACCCCTAACCAGCCTTTTTCCATAGGCACTTTTACAGGTTTATTCTGCGGGAAGTCAATCAAATGAAGTCATGGGCCGATATTGGGTTTGAAATCGAGATCACGGGGGATGAAAGCCCCAGCTTGCATCTGTTGGAGTCCATTGACGGCGCCACGGATCGCGGCGAAACCATGCATCACTCCGGCGGTGCATGCTCGGAGACTTTGATGATCTATGGCGAGCCTGCAAAGCAAGTGCTTCAGAAAGTACAGAAACCTCATTTTCTGGTGGTGGGCCTGGGGCTTGGTTACATTGAATTGGTGATCGCACGTGAGGCTTTGCTTTTGGGAAAAACCGCGGACGATGTGGGCTTGATCACAAGTTATGAAAGTGTGCCTGAGTTGCGTGAGTTTTTCGTTCAGTGGTTGCACGATGATCGCGCGAATCTTCATCCCGAAGTTTTGCAAACCTACGACGGCGTTTTGCAAAGTGTTTGTCGCAACACCGAACTTGATCCGCAAAATCTTAAGTTTTTCTTGAGAAATCATTTTTCGGACGTCGGTAAAATCAGCGGCGCTCTTGATGCGGACGTTGTGCTGGTGTCGAAATATCACTGCATTTTATATGATGCCTTTAGTTCGAAGACCTCTCCGCATTTATGGGAGGAAGAGTTCTTAAACAAGGTTCTGCGCGAGGGGACAGAGGAAAAAAGTCTTCTGACCACCTATGCTTGCAAAGGAAGTTTGAAGCGTGCGCTGAAGGCGCAAGGCTTCGAAGTGATTTTGCGCGAAGGTTTTCAAGGCAAGCGCAACTCCACTTTGGGTCTGAGAAACATCTGAATTTGTAACGTTGGCCGGGCCGAAAAGGCCTTGCTAAATATCATCAATAAATCTTTACTTAGTTATGTCTTTGATTGCGAACGTTTCAGCTTTGCTGCTTTTAACGTCGGTGGCGTCAGCCAAGCCGATTGTGATGGCCACCTTCGCCATTCCTTTGATGGTGGAAAGTCCAGAGAAAGGTCTTTTCGTCAATCTGACCCGTGAAATCGCCAAACGCAATTCCCGAGAAGTTGAAATCCTGGTTTATCCCACAGGGAAAACCCTGCTGGCGTTCACTAACAACAAAGTCGATGGATTCTTCCCGGCTTTGGATGTGTATGTGCCTCAGGCCTCTGCCAAAAGCAGCGCCTTTTACCGCAAGGTGGATTATATCTTCTACAAAAAAGACAAGCCGCTCAGAAGCCTGAAAGACCTTGAAGGGAAAAAAGTCGGTCTGACTTTCCGTTATCCCTATGTCAGAGAACTTATCGGCAACAAGAAAATCCGCTTTGAAATGGCAGCGGATGATGTCTTGAATATGAAGAAGCTGGGGAAGGGTCTGATTGATGCCTTCGTGGTCGAAGAGCGCTCTGGTCTTAAGGCACTGCAACTGAGCGGACAGAAACAGATTGAATTTGACCGGAATCAGCCGTTGTCGGAACAGGTTGTGTACTATGCGTTCCAGGACAACGAAAATGGCAAACGCCTGGCGGATATTTTCTCAAGAACTATAGAGACGATGAAAAAAGACGGCAGCCTCGATCGGGTCCTGACCGAGACTGTCGCCACCACACCTTAGTTATTCCACAGTTCCCAAGCGGATCTCGGCATCAAGGACAATGTATAATTGCGCCTCTTCGCCCAAACTCCACTGCAAATCATAAAGTTCACTTTGGCGAGGGTATTTGGAAATCAAACCTTGCAACAACCCTTGAGCTTCCTGACGGAAGGCACCTTGTGCAGCACGGGACTGTTTTGCCTGAGGCTTCAGGGTTTCCGCGCGGAATCTCCAAAGATCAAGCTGGAAGTTTTCATAGTCATGAAGTCCTGCCCCCAAGCGGGCTGAGATCATATTCAAACGCTCCTGGGCCTCTGTCAGGTCGATATAAGCGATGTCACGCTGACCTGCCATGATGTTTTTGGCAGATCGCAAAACCTTGATACGCGCCCACATAAACTCGTAAGGGAATTCAAACACGCCATCCTGAGCTGCGGTCGCAGACGCTGTTTCAAGCAGCGCCAGAGTGCGATCAAGGCCGGCAATGGTGCTGTGATCCTGTTCGTTGGCGAGATAAGCCTTCACATAGTATTTCATAGAGTCATACCAGGCAGGCTTCGTTGGATCTTCCCACGCTTTGGTGGTTCCCAGAATCTCAACCGGAGCTCTTTGCCCCGGACCCAGCAGGCGGAAGCCGACAAAGTGAGAGCGGTTGGTTGGGTAGGTTTCTGCCACACTCATCCACCACTGCATGCGGCCAGGTTGCATCACGTGCGTCGCTGCCGTGTACAGCTTCGTGGTGGTGCGACCAAAGGATCTTGCGCCCACCAGTTCGTCGGTGTGGCCGCTCAGGCGATTGATCACCCACTGGGCATCAATTTTTCCGAAGTCTTCATTTAGGGTGCGTTCGACATGGGCCAGACGCGCGCGGGTTTCCAGGGTTTTGTTCAGACTGTATTCATAACCTTCCTGACTGGTCTTGCCGCCCAGAAAGTGATTGCTCTGACCCAGGAATTTGTTCTGCGCACGACGAGCCACCACCACGGTGTCGCCGCTCAATTCAATGGAAGCGGATTCATCAGTTTTGGCGTCAGAGATAAAGAACGTCCATGCACCAAAGCCCTTGCGGGTCTGGATCATGGCAATGGCCTCATTAAGGGTGCGTGCTTTCAACAGAACGGAATGCAGCAGGTAAGGGGCGATGTCGGATTCACCACGATCATAGCGAATCTGGGTGCCCTCGGTTTGCAGTTCATGCAAGCTCACAGACAGGCCGTGATTGTTGATACCACTGATGCCGCCGGCATAGTGCAGCCCCGCAGAACCCAGACCGACAGAGGTGGTTCCGTTTTTCTGGCGATTGATCACGATGACCTGTTCAGGTTCATAGAAACCCAGAAGGCCCGTGTCGAAGTTGCGACCATGAAGGAGGGCCCCATCCCTGGAGCTGCTAGCAGATGCACTGATCCCTGTACAACCCATTTTAATGGATCTTAAACCCTGAGCCAGCAACTTGAAGGGCTTGGCCAGAGTGTTCCCGATAAAGTAAGGCGCGCAAGAGGCAAAAACCTTCATGGCTCCTTTGCGGGGGCTTTCATCCATCTGTCTTTGCATGGAATCGGCAAAGATAGAGAATTCCACCATGTAATTGGTTTCTTCAAACGCCGTCCAAGGCACCTGGCTTCCGGCATCTTTCAATCCACGGTGCAGGTTTTTAAGTCCAGTTTTAAATTCATCAGAAACACTGGCGCGATAGTTGTCGATCACGCATTTTTTAATCAACAACAGCTGATCCTGGGACTTTTTGTCCAGTGCTGAAAACGCACGTTCGGTGCGAACCTGAACGCCCTTCAAAACACCAGCTTCGATTTCTTTTTTCAGGAAATAGCCGTGGAAATAAGCGGTCTCAGAAAAACCACCATTCAGGTCCAGCACGTGCACCGATTTGGAAGTGCCCGGAGCCTGACAGACAAAATGCTTTTGGCCTTGCAGTTCATTCTTAAGAACACAGTCGGCAAAGGCAGAGCCGGGAAGTAAAAGAGCCAGGATAAAAAGACGCTTCATAGGATCCCCACAGAAAGATAAATGGAAAAGCAGAAGAAACCGCAGGCAGCCACGATTTCGATTTTTCTTAAGAATTGCTTAATAGGCCCGTGCAGTCTTTTTAATCCCCACAAAAGAGCAAGGAAGCTGACCACGAAGGTCAGAAGATACACGATAACTCCCAGCCACAGGGACTTCGCATCACGCAAGTGAACGAACAAACCTGCATAGATCAAGACCAGATGGAAGTTGGAAAGGGTCAAAGCCAGACTCTTTGCGAATCCCTGATGCGGGATTTCAAGTGACGCTGGCTGCTCTTTGGAAAGCAGAACTTTCAAAGAGTAAGCTGATAGCACCACGGCGGTCATTGCAGTCAGTGTGACCTTAAGCCATTCCTGGTGAAACAACGGGCTTTTTAGCAGGGCCATTGCCAGAAGGATGTAGGCCACATCCCCCAGTAAAAACCCTGCAATCGAGGACCAGGGCCAGGTGCGGCGGGACACCAGGCTGCGAATGATGCTGAAGCTTGCCGGCCCCAGCGCAAACGCTGATAAAAATCCCACTGAAATCATCCACAGAATCATTGTGCAAGTCCTGTCTGTTCCAGGTTGTTGCGGATGAAGCTCAGGTATTCTTCAGCAGTTTCAAACGTGGTTTTCATTTTGAACTGGCCGCGGCTGCGGTTTTTTTCGAAATACGCCTGCAAATAGTCGGCATTCATGATTTGCACTTGGGCCGGCCCCAGAACACCCACCTCACGGCAGTCATGGTAATCACCATTCAGCTTTTGCATCTGCTGATCCAGGGTTTGGGCCAGAACTTCCGGGTTGATGTCGGCATTTTCCGGTACGAACAAGGTCCAAAGATAAGAAGCTTTGCCTTCGTTCAGAACCGGCGAAAGGAAGAAGTGGCGCATATCCACATTCAAAGAGTTTTTGGTGTTCAGATAACAATCCAGGATTTCATCGTCGCTGACTTTTTCCGCCGCCAGGTTCATGCCCGTGGATTTACGACCGACAAATTCGAAAACCAGATCGCCGTTATTCAGGTCAAAGCTGACAACGTCTTTCATGCAATAGTGAATCATTCCGTTGGGAGTGCCCACGTTCAAATAATAAGCCACGCCCATTTCGATCTGGTGCAGGCCGACGTTCTTTTTCGGTCCATTGACCGGAGTGAAGGAATAAATCAGATCCGGGTTCAGGAAGTAACGCTGACGGCCGTTTTCATATTTCTCGTAAGGCAGGCCGATGGCCGCTTCTGTGGCCGCATACACGCCGTAATAGTTCAGTTCATGACCCACCAGGCGGTCAATGCGCTCCTGGTATTGTTTGATCGGGGTGGCTGCGTAAACGAAAACCTTCAGGTTTGGCCAGATTTCGTTGATATGAGTCTTGCCGGTTTTTTGCAAAACCGCCTCAAAGATCGAGATAATGTAAGTAGGGATTCCGCTCACCACTTGAATGTCCTGCTGGATGGATTCGTTGACCAGCATTTCAATCTTTTTATCCCAGTTGGAAATAGCCAGCACCTCCCGGCAAGGGAAGGTGTTCTTGGCCAAAGCCTTTGGAACACGGGTGGACAGAATCCCGGAAATATAACCAAATTTAAAACCATTCTGTGAATACAGATAAGGATCGGAACCAAACGTCAGGCGACCGGCTTTCAGCAGGTTCAGATTGGGCTCCAGAGTGGACAGTTTGCTTGCGATACGCTTTTGCGATTTGATGAACATGCGGATCATGCGCTCATTATAAGGAACACGTTTGGAGTCTTTGCCGGAAGTGCCGGAGGAAAGACCGAAATAATCCGCTTTGTCTTTAAAAAGAATGTCTTTATGGCCTGCGGCAATCATATCGACATAGGGCGCATATTCGTCGTAACCAAAAACCGGAACGTGGTTTACAAATTCTTCGTATGAATGGATATGGGACAAACGCAGATCCTTATAGATGCGTGTGCCCACCATAGAGCGCTTCAGGCTGGCAAAGTTCTTTTCCTGTTTGGCAAGCAGGTCCTGGTGATTCACGGTCATTCTTTGACCGTATGTTTTCAGATACTTTTGACCCAGGGACTGGACAACATGATTCACTGCGAACATAAAATTCTCCTTCGTTGGAATGAAGGCAATCTATTTCGATTTAGAGCCGTTGTCGCTTTAACGCGTTGACAGTAAATGAGGGTTTTTGTCGAATTCGGCGGCTTCCATTGACAGAATTCGGGTGTTTTTGTCAAAATTGCAGGATGGCAACTCAATCGAAGGAAGAAATCTATTTTGCGGTCTGTAACGCTATCCTGAAGATGGAAGTGGCCAAAGGCCATTTACAATGGACCTTGTCTGATATTTCCAGAGAATCCAATGTCACCCGGTCCCTGATTTACTACTATTTCGGTAAAGAGAAGGACAAGGTTCTGGAAGAGGCCTATAAATTCGTCATCTCTCATATCTTCAATATGGAACGGACCAAAACAGTCGGCATTCGCGAGCGTTTGCGCGATGTTTTGCGGGATGTGAAAAACATGCCTTACTTGTTCGTGCTTTATTATCTGGAGAAAAACGCTGGCACCCAGTTTGGCAAGATGATCAATGAGGCCGAGGCTTTGCTGATGAAAGCGATGAAAATCGAGTTCCCGGATTTAAGTGAAATCCAGATTCTGGAAATCTATTTAAAGGAACTTGGGGCCATTGCCTTCCAGTTGCCGCCGGAACGGGTCAATGACCTCTTTGCTGACTACATCAAAAAGAATTAGTCTTCTGCCAGCGCTTTCGGTGTAAAGCGTGCGGCAGTCAGGCCCTGGTCGATCTTGACCTGGGACAGGCCAATCACCGTGGCTCTTTTATTCTGCACATTTTTGATACTGATTTTTGAAGCCCGCATTTTGTTGCCTGCAACCTTTTTGTACCCCGTGAAATCCAGGGTTTTCAGAAGTTTTCCCTGTTTGTCGTAACACTCGACCTTCACCGGCACATAATCCGTGGCGGAAACATAGCTGATGATTTTGGAATAAGACGGGGAGGTCGTGTTCACATCGGATTCAACGATCAGATATTTCTTCCCGCCGATCTCGGCTTCTTTCTTAATAACAGTTTGTACGCCCTGATCGCGATTGAAATCAAAGTCCTCGGTGGAAAGCTCAGACCCCAGAATGCCCCCTTGCCCGGATTCCCCGGTCAGGCGGCGCGTTTGTTTGGTGGAGGGCAGGTAAATCCATTTGTCCTCCTGTTCGCCCTTCAGGGTGGCCAGCAGGGCCGTACCCTTTAAGTCCTGGGGTTTTTGCATGCGCACTAAAAGATAGTGCTCTTTTTTCTGCGGACTGAAACGCCAGATCTTCATCTCGCGGTCCTTGCTGGAACCATCGGCTTCGATGATTTTCATCTTCACCACGAACTGCTCATCCCGGGAACGCAGGCGCTGACTCATTTCCTCTCCCAGTTTTTCTGTCGTCGGAGGCTGGGCGTGAGTTGGAACAGGGGCCATTGCCACAAGTATTGTCAAAAGTATCACTGCGGTTGTTGCCATGACTTTCTCCTTTTTCCACGGTACGGGAGCCAGCAACCAAGGGCAACTTTTCAACAGCGTTGGAAGAAGAATCAAATCCCCCACCAGTCCAGCGAGCATTGACAAAATCATATAGAAGCCAAAGATCCTGTTCATGGCAAAATATGACGCCATAAAGACGGAGAAGCCCGCCAGCAGAATCAGACTTGATATCAGACAAGGGTTTCCTTCACGCCATAAGGTGCGCTCGATTTCCAGCTCTTTGCTGCTGGATTTTTTCTGCATGTATTTAAGACGTTCCAGCAGATAAACCGTATTGTTGAATGCCAGTCCCAGAGCAATCGAGAAAATAATCGCGATGCTGGGTTTGATGGGCGTTTCAGAAATTGCAAGGAAGCCCAGCAGGGCTGCCGGTGGCACCAGGTTCGGAATACACGCTACAATCGCCCAGCGCACGGATCTGAAAACAAAGACCAGCACCAAAGCAATGGCGATCATCGAATGCCAGAAACCAAAGATCAGTTCCTTGGATAGTTCGTTATTTAAGTGATGAATGGTGGATCCCATGCCGGTCACATCCACCTTCATTTGAGGGAACGCGGTCTGGGCCTTTTCACGGATCTGATTCACCACTTCCTGCAGTTGGTTCGAAGGAAGATCAAAGGTGCGAACTGAAATACGTGTATTGGACGAATCTGTCGTCAGGAAGTTCTTAAGCGGACTTGCACTGCTTAATGAGTAAAGGAAAAAGATCTCAGCGGTCGAGGAGCGACTGGCGGGCAGACGGGAATGATGAAGATTTGCCGCGGCCACCAGATCCGGAAGCCCCACAACACTTCCCACGCCATCAATACTGCGCAGTTCAACCAGCAACTGATCCAGACGCGCCAATAATTGAGGTTCATTCCAGGAATCGGAAGGCCCGCGGACTTCAATGTCCACCGGGATCATTCCACCCAGTTCGCGATCGATGGTTTCAGTTGATAGGCGCACCTGATGGTTGGCGGGCAAATCATCAAACAGCCTTGCAGACCAACTGAGTCCCTGGCCTTTGATGGCCAAAGCAGAACACACTAAAATAATTAAAAAGGCCCAGACGCCGGAGCGACGGAACAGATACAGTCCCCAGCGTGCTTTCGCCCACGCCCAGTCACGTGCTTTTGGACCCGGCATAAAGTAAAGCATCGGGAATAGCAGCAATGTGGTGACAATCCAGCCAATGATGATCGCGCCCGCAGCCGTCAAACCGTAGTCCCGAATCAGTGGCACTTTCGTTACCAGCAGACTTAAAAAACCAATCATGGTGGTCGTGGAGGCAAAGAAATTCGTTCCAAAGAGTGCTTTGAAAGTATAGATGACCCGTTCCTGATGTGTCAGGAACGGCTGGCTTTTTTGTTCTTCGGCGTACCTTAAAAGAGTATGAATAACCAAAGAGACCACATCCACGGTGGTCAGAATTGGAATGGTGCTGGAAAGAACAGAGAACGGATATCCGGCAAGTGCCATTGCGGCCAGGACCAGAATGTTGGCACAAAGAATGACCACAAAAGAAATAATCAGAGGCGACCAGTTGGCAAACACCAGACCCAGCACCAGAAAACAGGCAATAAAACCCAGAACAACAAAGTTGCGGATCTCTGTGGTCAGCAAGGCCCCCACATCGGTCTGTACGGCCGGGGTTCCGCCGATTTCAACGTGAGCAAATGGCACCGAGGCCGAGGCGGTCACCGCCAGATTCTGGCGAAGATGCTGCAGCTCTTTGGTGTTCATCGACTTGATGTTCACAATGACTGAGGCCGTGCGCGCGTCTTCGGAGATAAGTGTCGGTGAAATCAGGGGATTGGCCAGGGTTTCCCGTTTCCAGTTTTTTTCCGGCAGATTTTGCAGCAATGGACCTACGCTCAGGCCGTCTTTGTTGTTTACGGCACCTTGGACTGTGGCCAGACTCAGTGTCCCTTTCACGCCAGGAAAGTTTGCCAGCAGATCCGTCAGATTTTTCAGGCTTTCAATCTTGTCTTTGGCAAACCAGGTTTCGCCATCATCCTTCACTTTGGCGGTGATGATAAAGGGCTGAGCTTCAGAAAGCTGAAAGACCTGTTTGGTGTGTTCGTCTCTTTGTAAAAGCGGGTTATCTGTGGGAAGGAACTGCTTCAAACTGTATTGAGTTTGTAAATTCGGAAGCGCGAACAGACTAAGGATGGTGGCGAAAAAAACAAAAAGAAGAGTAGAAATGCAGACTGTTTTGACGGAAACTTTTGAAAATAATTTGGCGATTGTCGTATTTATCATTGGAATGTCTTCTTTCGATTCTGCTTAAAAAAGTTCCTTTAGATTTTTCAGTTGAAGCCGTAACTTAGAAACATGATGTCTGACATGATGAGGAAACGAAGTTCTATGATGACAACAAAACTATCGGCCACGCTACTCACATTCTTAATAACTGTACCCGCACTTTCTAGAACTGTTGTGGAATCAGAGTTTGAGTTGAAACTACCTAGACAATTTCAACAAAGTTTAATTGAAGAAAAGTGGAAAACACTCACGACTCGCGAGTTCTCCGCAAACTGGCAATTTCCTGATCAGCGAGTCGTAAGTCAGGAGATCCCCGTCGACATTAAGGGCATTTCCATCAATATCAAGACCCGCCTTGAAAAACCCTCCTTAAGCGGATCTCAGAGCGCGCTGGAGCTGTCCTCCAAAGGTCTGGCAGCCGAGCTGAAGATTGCAGAGGTCGTGGTGGACCATGTGGTCGAGCGCAACGTCGGGGGCATCATTGGCCGCTTCCGTGTGCAGGCGCAGTGCAAGGACATTGTCCTGAATCTGAAATCCGGCGAAGGTCAGTTTGCAATGAAGGTGACTCCGAATGTGGGAAGCACGCAGGCGGGTGCCAATGTTGATTCCGTGGCGCTTTCCTGGAACCCGGGGGCGTGGGTGGTTGCTGGCAATGTTCAATGCTCCGGTGCCGAGGGTTTTTCCGACATCCTGATGAATGAGGTGACCAAGATCACCAATGACTCGGCCGGCTTCGTTGAACCTCAGAAAGAACTTATCAAAAGCTATGTGCAGAAATACCTCGAAGGTGTGAATTTTGATTTCTCAGGCAGTCGCAAGCTGGTGATGGCTCGTCCGGACATAGAAGTCACAATGTCCGTTCAGGATTTTCAGGATCTGGGAACAGAAGGGCTTCTTGCCAAGGGGATTCTGGAAGTGACATTCACGCGTGTTACTGAGGACTCCCGCAAGACATTGAAGTTGGACAAGGAAACTGCGGCGGCTTCAAGTTCAGCTTCTTTGCGTCTGCCAAAGGACTTTATTAATGTGATGCTGAGCGAAGCTTATAAAGGAAACACGTGGCTGCATCAGATCAGCTCCGGCAAACTTCCGGGTTTTTCCACGATCATGGGTTCACGCTTTGTGCAGTTGTTTATCTGGCCGGAGCTGATGAATTATTCCAAGTCCGCAAAATTCATGTTTGATCTTTATTCTGATAAAGATGTGCAGATCACGGGCGAAGGTGTGCAGTATTCTGTGAAAGCTTCCATGTATGCAAAGATGCGGGCTCCAAAATCCGGTACCTATGTGCCGTTTATGAATTTTTCTTTGCCCTTCGCCTCCAAGGTGACCTTGAAGCTGGATGACGGAAAGGTGCAGGCGAAGTTCGTAAATCCGACGCTGGGAATGACGGGGTCTTACGATTCCACCTATATTTCCCGGTACAGCCCGTCCCGTCGCTTTAAGTCCTCGACGATCCGCGATCGCATCATTGATTCTTTGTGGGGGCAGTCGGTCCGTATGACTTTGCCGGAGATCCCCGTGGCAGAAGGTCTGTCCTTGCAGGTGAATAAACTGCTGACGACAGGATCCTCTGATCTGGTCCTGCAGTTGACGCCGTAAAATCAGAAAGAACGGCTGAGAGACAGGGAATAGGAATCATTTTTTCCATAAACCCCTAAGGGGGTGTCGGCGGATCCCTGAATAAGGTCCGCCGTGGCTGCCAGCACCCAGGCATCAAAGAAACGGCGACTGAGGGAGTACTGCTGATAGGTGCTTCCATGGACGCTGTCATACAATCCTAACAGATTAAATCCCCAGACTTCTTTCCAAGTCAGTCGTCCGCCAGCCATATAGGCGCTGCGGAAAATTTCTGTGATGGAAAGGTTGGAATCATTCTTTTTTTCTGTGTTCACAAAAGAATACTGAAGTATGGCAATCAGAAGTCCGCTTTCCCCCAGATTAAAAGTCTTTTCAAGACCCAGGACATTCTCATTGGTCCATTCCTGCAAGTTGGGATTGTCCTCCAGGCTTTGGGTGTAGCTGCCGACGGCTTTAAAAAGCATATTCCATTGATTCATCACCAATGAAAGACCGCCCTGGCGAATGCGATAGTTGTAGGTGTTCAGCAGCACGTCCGGATCCACATCGATCACCGTCTTTGGTGAAACCTGCACGATGGTGCCTGTCACCACCGGTTCCACAAAAGGAAAGCTGGAGGCGCCTTCATAACCCGTCAGAGCGACGTCGATAAATTCCCCGCGACGCTGCAGACGGAAGGCATAGTTGTTATCCAGGGCATTTCCCAGATTCTTTCTTGATGAATAGTCGTAGCGAAGGTTCTCGGGAAGGTTCAACACCAGATCATTGTCGGCAGTCTGGGGTACAAAGATTTCCCTGGGCAGCCAGCGGCTTTCTGTGCCGGGCAATATGGAACCGCGATTTTGTGGAATATAGACCAACTCCAGCTCCCAGTTTCCCAGGCTTTGTGAATACAACAAAGACAAAGCCCCCAGCTTTCGGCTGCGTAAAGGGTCGAAATACTGTTTGGAGTTTACGATATCCACCGGATTGTAGCCGTCGGTCACACCCCAGGTGAAAAGGTTGTAGCCTGCCTGCAGGGAGGAACTGTCGGTTTGATAGCGGATATAGGCTTCTGATGGATCAAAGAAATAGCGTTCTTCTTCGGAGTTGTTGTTCGGATTGGCTACAAAAACCGGGCGCAGAAAAAAACGCCAGGATTCGAGGTATTTCCAGCGATAGATCGGGATCAGTTCCAAATCATAAAGTTCGGAATTGGTGTCTTCACCGTACTCTTCAGGGTAAACCGTGGCCTCAAGTTTGGAATCCAAATGCAGACTCCACTCTGTCTTGCGGGCGGCAAAGACAGAACAGGGCAGGATGAAAATAGCAAGAAGGGAAAGAAGCCATGACATTCCTGATAGATCATCATAGCACCGGTCTTTTTTCTATTTAAAGAGTCTTGATAGATGGCAGTTTAAACCATGGCAAACTTGCGCACGTATTCGATGATCGAGCTTTTGAATTCTTCCGGCAGCCCCACGAAGCGCAGGCCGGCGTAACCGTCGTTTCCGACATAGACGACTTCGCAAGTCGTGTTGATAGTCACAAACAGGTTCGGACTGGTCAGAGTGCCTTTGAAGCGTTCGCCAATTTGCAGGTTTTGGGCATCATTCACTCCCAAGCCCCCTTCGCTGATGGAAATAACCCGGCAACTGAATTCGCCTTTGGGGCTTTCACAAGCAAGGGTTCCCACCATCGGTACGCGGGGATGCGATCTGCGGCTGATGCCCAGATCGTCAACAATGCGGGGGATGGAATAGATTTCCTTCCACACATTCGAGTTATCAGAACAGACATCAACGGCGGAATAGTCAGTCATGCCTTTAAGGAATGAAATCAGGGCGGAGTACTTCATCGGCGGATGGTCCTTGCCTTCCACGCGAACTTTCCAAAGTGCTTCGGGTTCGTTGGCGGCAATTGCCACCTGACTTGAATCCTTCAGTGACTGACGCCACTTGATCGGAGTCATCCATTCGCTTTGACCGCGACCCCAGATCTGGGCTTCTTTGGCAGAGGCCACACGGGATTCCACTTCCTGAACATCGAAAGGGCCGTTGACCTGTCCATCCGTAAGCACGAACCAGTTTTTTGGATTCACGATGAAGCTCCTCGCAGTTGAGTCTTGTGTTTTATTACAGCGAAAGGTATATGACTTTGTCTAGGAGAATTACTCATGAAATATATCATCGCCGGCACAGACCGTCCCGATTCCAACACACTTAAAGTTTCCAAAATCATCCAGGGAATCTACAAGGATTTGGGCGAGGCTGTTGAAATCATCGATCTGAAAGAACTAAAGCAGCATCTGCATGACGACATTCACTATGGAAAACCTTCTGAAGCTTTGCAGCCATACTTGAACAAGGTTCTTGGCAGCGACGGCCTGATTGTAGTGTGTCCGGAATACAATGGCTCTATGCCGGGCATTCTGAAGTACTTCATTGATCACTTGAAGTTCCCAGAGTCTTTCGAGTACCGTCCGGTTTGTTTTGTGGGTTTGGGTGCGATGTTTGGAGCCCTTCGTCCGGTGGAGCATTTGCAAGGTGTTTTCGGATACCGCAATGCTTTTATCTTCCCAGAGCGTGTGTTTATGATGAATGTCTTTAAGATCATCAATGCCGAAGGCAAGCTGACGGACGAGCTGATGATGTCCTTGTTGGTCAAGCAAGCCAAAGGATTCCAGAAGTTCGCAGCGGCCCTAAAAGCCTATAAACTGGATGCGAACTCGTTTATTGAGAGTAAGAAGTCGACGTAGGTTGTCGGCTGGCGATCAATCTGTCATGAACGCGGCCCTCAAAATAGATCAATCCTAAGATCAAGAGGGCTGCCAAAAACCATTTCGAGCGAAAAAGCGCATTCCGTGCCATGCTTCTATGGTCTCAAAAAGCCCAAAATAAAGGCAACTGAACTTCCTGTAATGTAGTCGATGCGCGTCAAATCTTCATGGGGACTGCTGACAACGGTAGGGATCTTATCTAGACTAAAACCTTGTTTCGACAACTTAGACGGGGTCTTTTCTATCGAAAATCCGGGTCATCAAAAAAATAATTCCAATGTTTTAATGCTCGCTTTAGGCGCCCTTGGTGTGGTGTTTGGGGATATCGGTACGAGTCCTCTGTATGCATTGAAAGAGTGTTTCGGTCACTATGGTCTGGCGCCCACGCCAGAGAACGTGATCGGCATCCTGTCTTTGATCTTCTGGACGCTGGTTCTTGCAATCTGCATCAAGTACATGGCGTTTGTCTTAAGAGCGGACAATAAAGGCGAAGGAGGAATTCTTTCCTTGATGGCCTTGGCGGTGCGCAGTCAACACTCTAAAGACGTTTCACGCAGGCGCTGGACTATGACCATCATCGGTTTGTTCGGAGCGGCCTTGCTTTACGGTGATGGTATCATCACCCCGGCGATCTCGGTGCTGTCGGCGATGGAAGGTCTGACCTTGGTTGCCCCCCAGTTTGGTCCTTACATCATTCCGCTGACTATTTTTGTGATGAATGCCCTGTTTCTGATGCAGAAATACGGCACGGCTCGTATTGGCGTCATCTTTGGTCCGATTCTTTTGATCTGGTTCACGGTGCTGGGGCTTTTGGGTATTCGCGGAATGGCGAAAAACCTGCATGTCTTTGAAGCTTTGTTGCCTCATCATGGAGTTGAGTTCCTGATGAACAATGGCATGGCAGGTTTCCTGGTACTGGGCTCTGTGTTCCTGGTTGTGACCGGGGGCGAGGCTTTGTATGCGGATATGGGGCACTTCGGAAAACGCCCGATTCGTCTGGCGTGGTTCTTCGTGGCTTTGCCGGCGTTGGTGCTGAATTATTTCGGCCAGGGGGCTTTGCTTCTGAATAATCCGGAAGCGGTTTCGAATCCCTTCTATATGTTGGCGCCAAAGTGGGCTTTGTTGCCGATGGTCTTGCTTTCCACGATGGCTACGGTTATTGCGTCTCAGGCGTTGATCACCGGCGTGTTTTCCATCACTCGTCAGGCAATCCAGTTGGGGTTCTGTCCGCGTGTGAACATCATTCACACCTCCAGTCAGGAGATCGGACAGATCTATATTCCTATCGTGAACTGGGCGATGTTTATCGGGGTGATCTGGCTGGTCTTGACCTTTAAAACCTCCAGCAATCTGGCAGCGGCGTACGGAATTGCTGTGACCGGAGCGACAACGATCACTACGATCCTGGCCTTCGAAGTGGCTCGTCAAAAATGGAAGTGGAGTCTTTTGAAATCTTCCGCAATCTTTGGCAGCTTCCTGGTGATGGACTTGGCATTCTTTGGTGCTAACGTTCATAAGATCCCGCACGGTGGTTGGGTGCCGCTGGTGATTGGTGCGATCATTTACCTGTTGATGACGACCTGGCAAAAAGGGCGCCAGATTCTGTTCCGACGTCTTAAAGAGCGCTCGATGCCGATTGAGGACTTCTGTCAGAAGCTTCTGCGTGAACCGCCATTGCGTGCTCCGGGGACGGCGATATATATGGCGGGTGACCCGTGGGGTGTGCCTGCGCCATTGCTTCACAACATGAAACATAACAAGGTCCTGCATCAGCGCGTGGCCATTTTGACGATTCAGACCAAAGAAGTGCCGTTTGTTTCCAAGCGCGATCGTATTTCCATTCAGGAAGTCATTCCAAATATCTACCGCATTATTGCGAACTACGGCTTTATGGAAATCCCCAAGATGAAACATATTCTTGAGGCCTGCCGTCAGCGTGATATCAACTTCAATGTGAATGAAACGACATTTGTGCTGGGGCGAGAAACTATCATCGCGGAAAAAGGACCGAACCGTCCGGGCGAAACAGGTATGGCGCACTGGCGTGAACGTCTGTTTGCAATCATGTCCAAGAATGCCCAGCGCCCGACAGCGTTCTTCCGCATTCCGCCAAATCAGGTGATCGAAGTGGGAATTCAGGTCGAGATCTAATCCTCATGGAGCAGACGCACCACCTGCTCCCGGACATTCATGCCGTCCTTATAACCAATTTCAATCAGGTCAGCGGAATAGGATTTTTCAAACAGCAGAAAGCTTGCGATCTCGCTGGCTTCCTGCAAAGTCCCCAGGCCCCGCAGAAGATAACGGATCATGGGTGGCAGTTTTTCGGTTTTCATTGAGGCGACCTCGCCCAGATCCACCGATGGTGAAATCCATAAGTGTTTCACGGGCTTTACCGACACATGTTCAAGCTCACTGGCAGAGATTTTCTGCAGGTTTAAATTAATCCTTTCAAGTCGCTCGATGTCGGCCTCCAGACCATCCATCATGACGGTGTTCAGAATCACGCTGACAATCCGGGCGATGGAGGGGGCTTCTTTGGTGTTCACCTGTTTTGAGGCGTAACAAATATCTTGTTTCTTGCGCACACCAATGGCGATCAGTTTTCGCGCTCCCATGTAGATGGCTGGTGCGCATGGGGACTGATTGCGTATGCTGCCATCCCCAAAAAACCGTCCATCCACTGTCGTGGGCGGAAACAGCAGGGGGATGGACGCTGATGCCATCACATGATCGGCGGTGATTTTTCCGGCAAGGCCCACTTTGCGCACGCGGGTCCAGGTGGGGATCTTTTCCTCTCCTTGAATAAAAGTGACTGTGGAAGTGGTGAAATAGTCCAAAGCCGAAACCGCCACGGCCCGGAATCTTTTGGCGTCGATGTTTTTTTGAATGTTATTGAAATCACAATTTTTTCGGATCAACTCATACAGAGGCTTGGTTTCCAGCAGCGAGCGATGAGGAGAGGACTTTTTCATTCCCCCCAGGGACAGATCCATCAACCATTGTATGCCCCCTTTGGATAAAGAAAAAATATCGCTGACATAAACCTGCTCCGCACTGATGCCTGTCCAGAGTTCAGTCAGCTTGGCGGTGGCGCTGCCGATATGGCAGTTGTCGGCGGTGGTTAAAAAGGCCGTGTTGATAGCACCTGCGCTGACGCCGGTGTAATAGGAAAACGGATAGGCGATGCCCTCCTGGCGACTGATCTCTGCCAGGGCATTGATGACTCCGGCTTGATAGGCTCCGCGTGCTCCGCCTCCGGATAAAACAAGACCGAGGGATGACAAGGGGGCCCCCTTTCTTTTGTCTTTGATTTTAAGAGACATTAGGGGGCGCGGACAGACGTTTTCTGGACTTGCAGAAAAATACAGATAAGCGATACTGAACTCGAACAAGGCCACAGTAATCTTTATTCGGTTGCTGGTCCCATTGAAGGGAAACCTGCCTTGTAAAAGGGAGTCAGAGCGACTCCCTTTCTAATTTCTGCATTCAAAGAAATTCATAAAGATCCCATAAAATTCCAAATGAAATTTAACTGAAAACTCCACCTTGAATATTTCCCGAATACTAAGGACTGCATTGAATGCAGGGGGCTCCAAAAGTCCTGCCGATTGGATTTTGGGAGGGGTTTTCTTTTCTGTGTTGATCTCTGTTACATTATGCGGGAAAGTTTTGATGGTTAACAGTGATGTTAAACAACGGGAATTGCGAAGGAGAAAATGCAATGTTTAAAACTGTTTTTGCTGCGTTCGTATTGGTAGCTGCTGCTCATGCACAAGCGGCAGATGTTTATAAAATTGATACTAAGGCCAGCACTGTGGCATGGAAAGGCACCAAAAAAATGGGCGACGCCCACAATGGTGGCATTTCTGTGAAAGAAGGCCAGGTGACGGTTGATAAAGGTCAATTGACGGGTGGTAACGTGGTTGTTGATATGACGACGATTACAAACGAAGACGTGAAAGATGCAGGCTACAACAAAAAGCTTGTAGGTCACTTGTCCACTGAAGATTTCTTCAACGCAGGCAAGTTCCCGACGTCCACTTTCAAAATCACTTCCGTAACTCCATCCAAAAACAAAGGTGAAGTACTGGTAAAAGGTGATTTCACAATGATCGGTGGCACACACCCGATTGAGTTCCCTGCGAAAGTGACTGTTGATAAAGGTGTTGCAACTGGTGAAGCTGTTGTGAAAATCGACCGCACTAAATGGGGTCTGAAATACGGTTCTGGCAACTTCTTCAAAGAACTTGCTGGTGACAAGATCATCAACGACGAGTTCGAACTGACTTTGAAACTTGTTGCGAAAAAATAGTTTTCTTTAATAAAGACAAACGTAAAAAGGCATCACGAAACCCGTGATGCCTTTTTTTTATCAGTTGAACACGAACTGACCGGCCTCGTGCTTTTTGTGGGGCACTTTTTCTCCGCGCATTTCCTGTACGCTGACTTCTATGGTTTCACACATCTGATTTAATGCCAGATCATTGTCTTCGGTGCCAAAGGGCTCTTCGATCTGATTCACGATCGCATCCAAAGCCATGAACGTATAAGCCACAAAGGTGCAGATCGCCGGGGTCATCCAGCCAATGCTGTCCATCAGTCCAAAGGGCAAAAGCACACAGTAAATGTAGACAGTGCGGTGCAAAAGCACAGCGTAAGGATAAGGAATGGGCGTGTTGGCAATGCGCTCGCATCCCCCGACAATGTCCGACATGTCATTCAGATTCTTATCAAACATCCCGGCCGTGATGCTGTCCAGCCGTCCGGCCTCCTTTTGATCCTGAACCCACTGTCCCAGATGACGAAGCAGGATCGCCGCCTTGTATTCAGCCTGTGACAATTCGTTGGCCAACTGGGGAACCAGGCGTTTCAGATCGGCGGTGGCGTCTGTTTTTCGCAACTGGTGTTTTGTGCAATAAGCAAAAGCGATGAGCAACTGAAGAAACTTGCGGCTTTCCGCGTGATTGGCGTCAAGACCTGTGAATGTCAGCGCCTGCCGGCTTAAGGAACGGGACACATTCAGCAGGGCTCCCCACAGCTTGCGACCCTCCCAGAAGCGGTCATAGGCCGCCGAATTGCGAAAGCCAAGAAAGATCGCCAGCGCGATCCCCATCAAAGTAAAAGGTGTGGGATTCAGTGAAACCTTCACCGAAAAGAACACGCCATGGAAGTAAATCACCAGAGCTGAAAGAATGAAAATAAAAATCAGACGTGGCAGGATTTCGGGCAGAACCGAACCCTTCCACACCAGCAGCATTTTAAACCAGTTGTATTTGGGCCGAATGACCATTGTGAGCACCTCGATGGAATAAGCCTAGGCCTCCGGGGATTATCTGTCAAAGAGCTGGGCGACAGGGAGCGCAAAGTGTTCGAACCGGGGTGGAGTGTTTTATCCTGAGACGCGTTTCAAGGTGAGAATAAGGAAGGATTTCCCGCAGTTCTGCGGTTCTTGATTGTGGCGAAGGCTTTGCACTTTCATCGTTTGTTCAGCGAACAAGGAGTGGCTTATGACGAAAACAAAAATGATCTTTGCAGCTTTGCTCGCAGGCAGTCTGATGATGACCGCCTGTGCGAAGAAGGATTCTGAATTTGCCGCGCGCTATGCGAAAAACAAAATGGGTGCAAGTGTTGTTGATGGCGCCAAAACCCAGGAGGCCGGAGAGCAGGCTGCGGCTCAGGGCCTGGAGGCCGACATCGTCGGAGTCAAAAGATACTGGACTCCACAAGGACAGCCAGGTCCCCGCGTGGTCATGGCCACCATCCTGATCAACAACACCGAGTTCCCTGTGACCAGTCATCACTATAGCACCGAAATCGTGGATGGCAGTGTGGATGTGAATGGATACAACATTCGCTATCACGCCATGTGTGGAAATGACGAGTGCAATCCTTACTATGCCGCGATGGAGGTCTATCAGAACGGGCGCATCGTGATTCAGGAGGGCATCCGTATTTACTTTGATAAGACCAAGCCTGAGCATCAGGATCTTTATCAGTGGCTGTCTCCGGGCAATGAGCTTCCTTTGTTGGGCTCAAGTCAGACAGATCCTCGCGGGATGGTGGGGTATCTTAATCAGGCCGTCACCGGTGGCAGTTCTTCCAGCCTGATCAAATAAGAACTCGAAGAACAGACTATTTATAGGAAGAGTCGCGCAAGGCACTCTTCCTTTTTTCGTTTTGAATCTCCAGATCCAGCAGTTCCGATAAAAGGTTATGGCGGCTTTTCACCTGGCTGTCGATCTTGGCCAGACGGGTGGCGAGGTTGTTAAACAGCCGTTCGATCTCGGAATCGTTTTCCAATCGGCCTTCCTCTTCTTTGATCTCTTCAATTAGACGCTCGACGATAAAAAGAGCCCCATTGAGGTTGACTCCGACATCATGCAGAAAAGCCCGTTCCCGGGTGAGTTCTTGAGCATCGGCCATAAAAACCTCCTTCATAAGAGTATTCAAATCTCGGATGAGGGCTGCAACTTGTAGGTTTACATGGGCCAAAGTGGCACTGAATTTTCTTCAGGGGCCGCTGTCATTTGAACAAGATGAAAGTGTAATGATACAAAAGGATACCACCTCATAATGGCAAAAATGTCCTCAAATCAAAATTAAGCGATACTGATGGAAAGATTTTTTAAATATCAGTCAAGATTTGCTTTGCCGCTCGACCAAAGACGTGGCACCTTACTTGCTTATTGGCCTATGTGGCTCCAAATTGGGACCATTTTTGGCAAAAAGGATCTGGGGGGATAGTCCGGGGTCCGAAACAGATAGTGATTCGAAATTAGAGTTTAAAAATTAAACGTCGAAAGACGGAAAAGAAAAAAGAAACATAATTAACCATATTGAAAGGGAAAACAGTGAAAACACAAATTTTGATGTCACTGATTTTGGCGGGGTCTTTGGTTTCTGTTGCTGCTCAGGCAGAAGAACAAAACCAAAATGCAAACACTAGCACTGTAAAAGTGTCTGATGTTCAAAAGTCTGAAGAGAAAAAAGAAGACATCGATCAGGAGATCACGAATGCTCGTATGCGTTCTGAGCTTGGTTCCAAGTCTCAATGGTCTTTCAAATCCAGCCTTGGTTACAACGGCGGCTCTTTGCAAAAACCTTTCGATTCTATCCGTCCTAACTACCGCGCTTCTGCGACAATCGAGTCTTTGACTGCTTTGTCCGGTAACGTGGGTGTGAACTACCGTGTATCCAAAGGTGGTAACCTTTCTTTCGGTACTGGTGTAGTTATCATGGCTCCACTTGAAGGTGACATCACTAAGGATTTCCAAGATCCACGCGCTTCCAGAAAAGGTGCTGATGTAAAACGTACTCAAGTGTCCACTCCATACATGGACTACAGCCACGGTTACCGTGCAATGGACATGCAGATGATCTCCAGCGTGACTTACTCTCACTACACTGAAGAAGATCAAACTGATTACTACAACCTGATGGGCAACCTGTCTGTAAGCCAAACTGTGCTTGCTGACTTCGGTGATTCCAAATGGCAAGGTGGTTTGTCTTTGTCTCTAGATAAAGATATCGCTAAAGGTTCTTTCAACGTTCCAGGCGATTTGCGCTATGACTACGGCGTGGGCTTGTTCCCATTTGCTGAGTACGCTTTCAACGACGACTACTCTTTCAGAACAGTATTTGGTTACTTCCAATTTGCTAAGTACGAAGACAGCGGCGATTTGATCCAAATGGAACCATACCAGTCTGTTGGTGTTGGTATCTCCGTTACTCGTGACATCTACGTTTATCCAAACGTACAGTTCACTCCTAAAGATGTTCGTGCTGACAGAACAAACGTAGCAGTTTCTGCTAACTTGAACTTGTTCTAATTCCCCACGGAAATTAGGAAAACTAAAAGGCTGCCCCTCGGGGTGGCCTTTTTTATTTCTTAAACATAAAGACGTTCATCTTGGACGTTTCGGAAAATAAAAAACCCGCCTTTGTGAGCGGGTTTTGTTTTTTTATGATTTATAGTTGAGCAGTGACAGTGGGCAGAAGTGGAAGCGGGTCAATGGGACCCCGGTCCTTTCTGACTTCAAAGTGCAGGTGGACCCCGGTGGCGCGTCCTGTGCGGCCCATGGCGCCGACAACCTCGCCCTGGCGAACCTTCTGTCCTTCAGAGACCAGGATCTTGTCAAAGTGGGCATACAGCGTTGCCCAGCCGTTGCCAGACTCGATCAGAACCATTTTTCCATATCCCCGGAACTCACGACCCGCATAGATCACGGTGCCAGCCTGAGAAGCCAAAATAGGCGTTCCTTTAGGTGCTGCCAGATCAATACCCAGATGCGGGCGGCGTTTGTTAGGTAAAAAACCACGGGTCATACGTGCGCGATCCACAGGCCAATCAAACGTCAAAGAAGACGATTCAATCAAGCGCGGGTTGTGGTCGGAGGCTGCTACCCGGGTGTTAGACCCGTTGGGCGCCAGATATTCGCGTGAAAGGGGTGTGTGAAAAGTCGTACAGGAACCCAAAGTTCCCAACGTGGCAATGCATCCTGCAATTTTAACGAGCTGATTCCATC
This sequence comes from Bdellovibrio sp. BIS2, assembly GCF_055398295.1. Classification (NCBI taxonomy): domain Bacteria; kingdom Pseudomonadati; phylum Bdellovibrionota; class Bdellovibrionia; order Bdellovibrionales; family Pseudobdellovibrionaceae; genus Bdellovibrio; species Bdellovibrio sp. BIS2. Next base: position 1,969,780 of record NZ_AP035879.1, read on the forward strand.
CTGGTGTCATGGATTGAGTATACGACATAAGCCCTTGGATCCAAAGAATTTTTTGACCAAAGGCCAGCTTAAAATAAAGGCATTTTCACTGGTGAAAACCACAAAAAAAGCCCCCAGTTTTCTGAGGGCTTCGTAACACTTTGTCAGCTTGAGACTGAATTTAGTAAATCGGGAACTGCTTGCAAAGCTCTTTTACTTCTTCATGCACGCGATTTTTCAGCGCAACATCTTCAGCATTATTCAGAACTTGGCCGATCCACTTCGCGATTTGCTTCATTTCTGCAGGACCCATTCCACGCGTGGTCAATGCTGGGGTTCCAATACGCACACCACTTGTGACAAATGGAGAGCGCTTTTCATTTGGCACAGTGTTTTTGTTCACAGTGATGCCAGCTTCATCCAAAGAATTTTCTGCAAGCTTCCCGGTGATTTCACGGTCGCTTAGATCCATCAAGATCAAATGATTGTCCGTACCGCCAGTCACAAGTTTGAAGCCTGCAGACAGAAGTTCTTCAGCCAGAACCTTGGCATTGCTGATAACTTTGCCGGAATAATCTTTAAACTCTGGTTTAAGTGCTTCGCCGAAAGCCACAGCTTTGCCGGCAATCACGTGCTCTAGCGGGCCGCCCTGGATGCCAGGGAAGATGCGGGAATTCATGATCTTGGCTTTTTCTTCAGAGTTCGTCAGAATCATGCCGCCACGGGGGCCACGCAAAGTTTTGTGAGTTGTCGTAGTGATGTAGTCAGCGTAAGGAACCGGGGACGGGTGATGACCCGTGGCCACAAGGCCCGCAAAGTGCGCCATGTCCACCAGCAACTGAGCGCCGACTTCATCTGCGATTTCTTTGAATTTCGCAAAGTCCAAAGTGCGCGGATAAGCGCTGTAGCCTGCGATGATCAATTTTGGCTGAGTCTCTTTCGCAGTGGCGCGGATCGTATCATAATTCAAACGACCCGTTTCCTGGTCCAACTTGTAAGAAGCCGCCTTGAAAAGCAAGCCACTAAAGTTCACCGGAGATCCGTGGGTCAAGTGACCACCGTGGGACAAATCCATTCCCAGAATGGTATCGCCCGCTTTGCATGCTGCCAGATAAACACCCATATTGGCCTGAGAACCTGAGTGCGGTTGTACGTTGGCATATTGAACGCCGAAAAGCTTTTTCGCTCTTTCAATTGCCAAAGACTCGACGGTGTCCACATTCACACAGCCACCATAGTAACGTTTGCCCGGGTAACCTTCGGCATACTTGTTTGTCAGGATAGATCCTTGTGCTTCCATCACGGCTTTGGAGGTGTAGTTTTCTGAGGCGATCATTTCCAGGCCGAACTGCTGACGTTCAGATTCTTTGTTGATGGCTGCCAGAATTTCCGGATCCACTTGGGCTAAGCTGAGTGAAGTTGAATGCATAGACGGACTCCTTAGCACAGGTTCGTGTGCTTTGATTTTAGTCGTGATGTTAAATCAGATGATGAAAGTATCCCTTGAAAGACAGGAATTTAAAAGTCTCAACAACCAGTGTCGCTTGAAAGCTTGGCAACACGTTGCTGGTGGCGTCCACCGGCGAAGGATGTTGAAAGGAACGTCTGGACCATCTTCACGGCATCATCAGGGGAGGTGAAGCGTTCGCTCAGGCAAATAATGTTCGCATTATTGTGTTCGCGGGACAGGCGGGCGATATCGTTATTCCAGCAAAGAGCCGCACGAATTTGTGGGAACTTGTTGGCGCGAATAGCCATGCCCTGACCAGAGCCGCAAATCAAAAGACCCAAAGCCGGGCCTTTTTGAGAATCAGTCAGATTGTTCTTTTGATTTTGAAGTTCCACTTTAACAACTTCACGGCACACCTGATCGGCATAGTCCGGATAGTCGACAGAATCAGCGGAGTGAGTGCCCATGTCCTTCCATTGAATTTCTGGAAGAGCCGCCATCACTTTAAGTTTTAAATCCAACCCAGCGTGATCGCAGCCAACATAGACAATCATTTTCTATCCTTCGTATTTCGAGAAGATCATGGAAGCGTTGGTTCCACCGAAACCAAAGCTGTTATTAATGACATTGGTGATTTTACCTTTACGAGCCTCATTAGGAACGTAATCCAAATCACAGTCTTCACTTGGGTTTTCCAAGTTGATCGTTGGCGGAGCCACCTGGTCTCGAATTGCCATCACACAGAAAGCAGATTCAATCGCACCAGCGGCACCCAACGCGTGACCCATCATGGACTTGGTACTGGAAACCCAGACCTTTTTCGCATGATCACCCAACAAGCGTTTGATTGCTGCGGTTTCAAGGCCATCACCCACCGGCGTGCTTGTGCCGTGAGCGTTGATATAGTTGATGTCTTCCGCTTTCAGACCAGAGTCTTTCAAAGCCATGGACATCGCCGCATAACCACCAGCACCTTCCGGAGCCGGAGAAGTCATGTGATAAGCATCGGAGGAAACTCCGTAGCCTGTGATTTCGCAAAGAATATTGGCGCCACGTTTTACGGCGTGCTCAAGGGATTCGATGCAAAGAACCGCCGCACCCTCTGCCAAAACAAATCCGTCACGGTCTTTATCCCAAGGACGGCTGGCTTTTTCAGGAGCATCGTTGCGGGTGGACAGGGCGCGCATGGAAGCAAAGCCTCCAACAGCCAGTCCGCAGATTGTGCTTTCTGCGCCACCTGCAAGCATCACATCAGTCACACCGTCGCGAATATAGCGAACTGCATCCCCGATAGAGTGAACGCCTGAAGCGCACGCGGAAGTCACAGAATAGTTAGGACCTTTCAGTCCCAGTGAGATCGTCACCTGACCCGCGGCCAGGTTCGTGATCACAGAAGGGATGAAGAACGGACTGATACGGCCCGGTCCTCTTTCCTTCATTTTGATGGCGGTTTCTTCGATGTTCGCAAGACCACCGATACCGACACCAATAATCACTCCCGCTTGATTCTTCACTTCTTCGGTCAGTTCCAGCTTGGCCATTTCCACGGCCATTTTGGAAGCAGCGATCGAGTAGTGAATGAACTCGTCCATTTTCTTTTGCTCTTTTTTCTCGATGTATTGGTCTGTATTAAAACCTTTTACTTCGCCGGCAAAAGTCACATCAAAGCCTGTCGTGTCGAATTTGGTGATCTTGGCGATCCCAGATTGACCACGGGTTGCAGCTGCCCAGCTCTCCTCAATGGTGTTACCAAGGGGAGTGACTGCGCCTACTCCGGTGACGACAACTCTTCTCTGTGGTTTGGATGGACGTTCAAATCGGGAGTTCATAATGAATTAAGCTTTTCCTTTTTTCTCAAGGTAAGAAGCTACGTCTTGAACTGTCTTCAGCTTTTCAGCGTCTTCGTCAGGGATTTCAAGATCGAATTCTTCTTCCATTGCCATCACAAGTTCAACGATATCCAAGCTGTCTGCGCCCAGATCGTCGATGAAAGAAGCTTCCGCTTTAACTTTATCTGGATCTACGCCAAGTTGTTCAACGATGATATCTTTAACCTTTGGATGAATAGCCATTTATGCCTCCTAATAGTGCGTTCAATATTACTTAAATTACAAGTCTAGTCTAGTGTTAGAACTCTATCATGTCGCTCTTAGGCGAGATGAAGTTTTTCGCGAGTTTATTCGCGAACTTAGTTCATATGCATTCCACCGTTCACGTCCAGTGTGTGACCGGTGATGTACTTGGATTCATCGCTCAAAAGGAAGCGCACGGCTTGCGCCACGTCGGATCCTTCGCCGATTTTTGCCAAGGGAATTTTCTCCATCATTTTGGATTTTACGTCTTCAGAAAGAACATCTGTCATTTCTGTTGCGATATATCCAGGGGCCACGTTGTTCACGCGCACGTTGCGGGAACCCAGCTCCAGCGCCACGGATTTGCTGAAAGCAATCGTGCCGGCTTTGGAGGCGGCATAGTTCGCCTGACCGGCATTGCCAGTTTCGCCAATGATAGAAACGATATTTACGATGGAGCCTTTGCGGGCTTTCATCATGGGTTTGGTGAAAGCTTTCGTCACCAGGAAGGTGCCGCGCAGATTGGTGTTCACCACGGAATCGAAATCTTCTGATTTCATGCGCAGAAGCAAGCCGTCTTTGGTGATGCCGGCATTGTTCACAACGCCGTCGATATCGCTCCATTTTTCCAGAATGTGATCTACAGCAGAGTTCACAGATTCTTCGTTCGCGATATCCATTTTGATGTAAAAGTGACCTTCACCGGTCAAAGAGTGAGCCACCTGTTGAGCGGCCTCTTCGCGGGAAGAGTAAGTGAAGGCGACTTGAGCGCCTTCATCAGCAAGAAGCTTAACGATAGCAGCGCCAATTCCGCGGCTGCCACCAGTGACAACAATTTTCTTTCCTTGAAGCGACTTTCCGCTCATGTGCAAAATCCTTTTAAGCAATAACCTGTGTTGTTTTCAGCACACTTTGACCGAACTCCGAATAAAGCTCAAGAAATTTTAATGACTCGTAGCTTTCAGAAATTCTTCAATAATTTTCACATCTTCGATGGAAGTTGTGGTCATGACTTTGAAGAAATCTCCGTCGATCTTTTTCAGCAGACCTTGAAGGACTTTTCCTGCGCCACACTCGATAACTTGAGAGTGACCCATACCCTTAAGGACTTCCATGCTCTGAGTCCAGCGCACAGGGGCTGACACTTGGCGAATCAGATTTTCGCGCAAGATGGAGCCATCGGTTTCAGCTTTGGCGTGGAAGTTTTGAATGATCGGGAAGGCCGCTGTTTCAAATTTCATCGCGGTCAGGACTTCTCTCATCTTGTCTTCGGCCGGCTTCATCATTTCACAGTGGAAAGGCGCTGAAACTGTCAATGGGATCAGCTTTGCGCGTTTTGGAGCTTCCGCAAAAATCGCTTCTGGCTTGAAGTTGTCTTTCAGCCAGTTGATGGCCTTTTGTGAACCAGAAATAACGATTTGTCCTGGAGAATTGAAGTTGGCAGCTGACAGCGGACCCACGCCAGAGTTTTTCACCACGTAGTTGCAAAGAGTTTCAACCTGATCAGGTTCAAGCCCCAGGACCGCGACCATTCCGCCTTGACCCACAGGAACGGCAGACTGCATTGCCTGTCCACGGGTTTTTACGGCACGCATGGATTCGTCGAAACGAGTCACGCCTGCTGCAACCATCGCCGCATATTCACCGATAGAGTGACCAGCCGCCGCCGCCGCTTTCACGCCGAATTCTTTGGTCAGAACTCTTTGAGTGGCCGTGGAAACCAACAGCAAAGCGGGCTGCGTGTTCTCAGTCAAAGCCAGGTCTGCTTCAGAACCTTCAAAGCACAGCTTTTTCATGTCCTGTTTCAAGGCTTCGGAACCTTCTTCGAAAGTTTCCTGAGCGATCTTGAAGTTTTCAAACAAAAAACGGCCCATGCCAGGTTGCTGGCTGCCTTGTCCTGGGAATACAAGTGTAAACATTTTTTAGTACCTCAATAGAATACTGCCGGAAGTAAGACCTGCCCCGAAAGCGGTAAGCAAAATAGTCTGACCTCGTTTGATCTTGCCGTTTTTAACGGCCCAGTCGAATGCAAGAGGGATGGAAGCCGCTGATGTGTTACCAGTTTCCTGAAGGTAGACAATCACGCGTTCCATAGGGAATTTAAATTGATCAGCAACCGCCTCGATGATGCGCTTGTTGGCCTGGTGAGGAACAATCCAGTCGACCTGTTCAGGGGCAACTTTATTGTGCTCCAGAGCCTCCTGGCAGCAGGAAGCCATCGTACGTACCGCGTTCTTAAAGATATCGCGGCCCTTCATGGTCATAAAGTTCAGACCTTTGTCGATGGCTTCATGGGATTGCGGGATTTTACTGCCACCTGCAGGAAGGATCAGAAGATCCGCCAAAGTGCCGTCGGCACGCAGGTGAGAGCTTTCGACAACATTGGTTTCGCCTTCAGCAGCACGAGACACGACCCACGCACCGGCACCATCTCCGAAAAGAATGCAGGTTTCGCGGTCTTTGTAGTTCATGTAGCGGGAAAGGACTTCCGCACCGATAACCAGGATGTTTTTGTACATGCCTGTGCGGATGAATTGGTCGGCAATGCTGACGCCGTAAAGGAAACCGGAGCAGGCTGCGTTTAAATCCACAGCCATGATGTTTTTAGCTCCAAGTTTTGCTTGAACAAAGCACGCAGTGGACGGCATTTGATGGTCACCTGTTACGGTGCCCACCAGAATCATATCGATATCTTCGACTTTGAGATGAGCGTCTTCCAGAGCGCGCTTGGCGGCGATGACACAAAGATCAGACGTGGCCTGATCTTCAGAGGCGATATGGCGGCGTTCGATCCCGGTTCTTTCAACGATCCACTGATCGTTGGTTTCTACCATTTTTTCCAGATCCTTATTTGAAAGAATCTTTTCCGGTAGATAGGAGCCTATCCCTGAAACTCGAGATCGATACATTCCTGCCATGGAGTCAACCTATTCTGTTATGAAGCGAGATTACTTCGCTGCGCTGATTTGTTTGCCTTTGTAGTACAAAGCACCGTCAGCACCTTTGTGTGCGCGGTGAGGGCGAACAAGTTCACCAGTCTTTTTTTCTACAGCGATAGCTGGAGCAGTAAGACCGTCGTGAGAGCGGCGCATGTCACGCTTGGAGCGGGATGTTTTCTTCTTAGGAGTTGGCATTTCAAACCTCGTTTTAAACTAGTATTTAGCAAAGCACGTTAATTTAACCAAAGAACAATAAAAATCAACAATTTAATTGAGTTTTAAATTCTTTAGAGCTGCAAATGGATTCTGGGGCTTTTCCACAGGCATTTCTTCGTCGTAGATAAGACCCTGTCCTGACTCGGGAATTCTGCAATCTGAGGGTTTTCCATCTTCACCAATTTCCGGACATGCCGGATTAAAAGGCGCAGCAAGAGCCACCACTTCGTGCAGGAACTCGCCCATATCAAAAGCCATGTTTTCGTATTCAGAAACCTCAGGTCCACCCTCTGGCAGATCGCTGACGTGGTTGACCTTGGAATACTTGCTGGCACGGGGTTGGGACTGTTTCGGGATCAGGATCTCATGGAAGCGTTCGTTCACCGGGAAATTAATATCATTTCCGCAACGGGAGCAGACTTCCGGGGATTTCGTCTTGATTCTGCCAGTCAGCTCAAAGTCCTTGGAATTCAGAGGTTTAATAAAAAACTCAGTATCGTAGGCATTCTTACCCACGATATCGGCCAAAACGGCATTGGCTTCGCCGGACTGGGTCGTCCAATGATAGGAACGGCCTTCTTCAGGGACTTCAGTCAATTTGATCTTCATAGAAACTCCTCAGGTTCCCCAAAAAGCCTCTTCGGGCCCATAGTGCATTGTAATAGGGGAACGGGACTTTGTAGTGAATTTGAAGCGGTTGGTCAAGGACTGATTTCGTCCAGTGGGTCTTGCGGGCTTCCACAGCGGGAGTAGGCTTTAATTGGAAGCAAAAGGGGGTCTGTATGGCTACTTTAAAACTGCATGGACATGAGTATTACTATGAAGATCATGGCCCCAAAGACGCCCCCTGCATTGTGCTGAGTCCTCTTGTTTATACAGACACCACTGTTTATGAGCCCATCGCCCGCATCCTGGCGGACGATTATCGTGTGATCACCTATGATCACCGCGGCTTGGGTCGCAGTGAACACACTGTCAGTCCCAGCCTGGAAAGCGGCGCCAAGGACGTGGCGGCACTTATTGAACAACTGGGTGTTGGACCCTGCCACTTTGTGGGAAACTGTCTGGGAGCCTATATCGGACTGCAACTGGCCATCCGTCGATCTGATCTGCTGAAAAGCTGCACTTTGATGGGTGCGGTCGCTGAGGGTGAAAGCGATGAAACAATCAAAGCCATGGAAGGCTTTGTCGCCAATATCAAGAAAGAAGGCATGAAAGCCGGAGTCAATGACTTCGCTAAAATGTGGTTCGGAGACACCTTCCGCGCCACCAAAGATCCAATTCAAGTCAGCCGTCGCGAAAAATGGCTGAGTCACATCAAACACATGAAACCAGAGGAAATGGACTCTGCTTTGCAAATCTTCCGTCGCACCGACATGAGCGAAGAACTGAATAAAGTCCATTGTGCGGTTCTGATTCTGGCGGGTGATGAGGATTCACCTTCCAATCTGGAAGCTTACCGCCGAATGGCGAAAGCTCTTCCAGCCGGTGAATACAAAACCATCCACCACGCAGGCTTTGCCCTTGTGATCGAACAACCTGAAGAGGTCGCCGAAAACATCCGCACCTTCGTGGGTAAGGTGGAACGTCATCTGAAACATCAATTCAAGCAGGCTCCACGGGACTATGGTGCCCGTGCGATGTGAGTCTCTGAAATGAAAAAGCCACCTTTATCCGGTGGCTTTTTCTTATTTAACGTACAAGTCAGCGGCTTTTGGCGTGGACTTGATCAGCTTCAGTTTTTTCATTTGCTGAACCAGAGTGTCCCAGCGTTCATCGCTCATGGAGCCCACCGTGACGCCGGCTGTTTCAATCAAAGGCTTTTGAATATCAGCGGCCTTGTTGAAAGTTTCCAGATCAATGGCTTTGTTTAATTTGGCCATGTGTTCATTGGTGGCTTTGGGATCTTTCAGGTACTGGGCCCACCCTTCACGAGTGGCGGTCAGAACTTTTTGCACCAGTTCGGGTTTGTTCTTCAAGGTCTCTTCGGTGGTCGCCAGAACCACCAGATAAGGATTAAAACCTTCATCCGCAATCAGGAAGTTTTTCACTTTGGCGCCGGCTTTTTCCGCGCTTAAAGGCTCAATGGTGATAAAGCCCTGCTGGGAAAAAGTCATGTCATTCACAAAGTTGCTGACGCCACCCAAGTAAGGCACGACACGGACTTTCGGCTTTCCGAATTTCTGCACCAGGAACTGATAATAGGGCAGGCCTGATTGCATGGATAAGAAGCCTTCATTAGTGAAAACATCCTTCAGACTTTTAAAGTTTCTTTCCGCGTGGGTCATTACAATGTAGGGGGACTTTTGATAAACCGCGAACAGGGCCTTGACCTTGTTCACTTTGTTTTTGTCCTGGGAAATAATCAGCTCATCCGCGCTGACGATGGCGAAATCCACTTTATTGTTCGCCAGCATTTGAACTGTCGGCGTTCCAGAGCCACCTTCAAGCACTTTTACATCCAGACCTTGTGCTTTATAGAACCCCTGCAAAGAGGCTGCATAGAAGCCGCCAAACTCAGGCTCTGCTTTCCAGTTTAAGGCCAAAGTCACAGGCGTGTTGGCGGCAAAAGCTGCTGAAGTCAGAAATACAGAAATTAAAAGGGTGATCATGGTTTTCATAAATCTCCTTGTGTGGCGGAAGCCAGCGGACGGCGGCTGAGTATTAATTTGTGAAGCAAAGCCCATGAGCCCATTAACAGAAGACCCATCAGGGACAATAATAAAAGAGCGCCAAAAACAATATCGACCCGCTGCTGGGTGCGCGCGGAATCAATCAAGGCCCCCAGGCCCCCGCCAGCCACAAACTCCCCGGCGATGGCGCCGATAATCGACAAGCCCGTCGAGATTTTAAGGCCGGAATAGATATAGCTATACGCATGGGGAAGTTTTAGCTTCCACAAAGTCTGTAAACGGGTGGCGCGATAGATTCTGAAGAGGTCTTTTTGTGATTCGCTGACACTTTCAAGACCCATCAGGGTGTTGGCGATGATCGGGAACAATGAAACAATAAAACTTGAAGCAATAACGGTGGGCGCACCAAAGCCGAAATAGATCACCAGCAAAGGCGCAATCGCAATGATCGGCACCGTTTGGAAAAACACTGCAAACGGCAAAATGGCCCGCTTCAATGTTTCCGACAATGAAAACACAAAGGAAATCAAACCACCCACAAGAACACTTAAACCCAATCCCGCAAGAACATTGATCAGGGTTTCCTTGAAGGCGACCGCAAAGTCAGCGCGAAGCTCTTGCAAAGTTGCAACAATGGTGGAAGGGGAGGGCAGCAGAGTCTCACTCACCCACCCGCCACGAATCAGGATTTCAAGACTTAAGGTCAAGACGACAAAACTGACAAAGGCCGGCAGAAAACGTTTCATGCGCGCAGCCTTTCAGAAAGACCTTCAACGATCTTGTTGAACCCTTCTGAGGTTCTTAAGTGTTCCTGCCGTCTTTCTGGCAGCGCCAGTTTTTGATCAAAGACGATGGGCGCTCCCTGCCCCTTTAACATCACCACTCGTTCCGACAAAAACGCAGATTCAAACAAGGAATGCGTCACAAACACGACCGTCATGCGTTCGGAATGCCAAAGTTCATGAAGCTGGTTTTGCATTTCAAAGCGGGTGCTTTCATCCAAAGCCGCAAAGGGCTCGTCCATCAGCAAAAGCTTTGGTGAATTCACCAGCGCACGCGCCAAAGACACACGCATTTTCATCCCACCGGACAATTGATGCGGGAAAAGATGCTGGGCCTCTGTCAGGTGGACTTTCTTCAGTGCCGCCTGGACTTTGATTTTGCGTTCTTCATCCGGCAGGTTTTTAAAGGCATGATTCAGCTCAAACGGCAGATGCACGTTTTCATAAACGGTTCGCCAGGCCAGCAAGTTGGGTTCCTGAAAGACAAAACTGGAGGGGGCGTCAGACAAAGTCAGTTTCACACTGCCAGAGCTGGCGGATTCAAGTCCTGCCATAAGTCTTAACAGTGTGGACTTGCCGCATCCCGAAGGCCCGACAATTGAAATGAAGGAGCCAGGTTCGACTGCAAGATCCATGTTCTCAATCACGGATCTTTTGCCGAAGCTTTTGTTCAGTTTTTCAATTTGAATCCCCTGGGCTCCGTTCACTTTACACCCAGTCGTAGTTAAAGCTGATGCTGATACGCTCTTTGTCGGAATCATTTTTGGGAACTTCGTGGCGCAGCCAGGATTCAAACAGCACCACGTGGCCTTCCTGAGGCTCCAGCGAATGATAGCGCTGATTATGAACCTTGGCGTTGTGTTTGCGTGGTGGGGACGCCATGAATGAATCCAGACGTGGGTCCTCGAACTTGATCGCCGAACAGTTTTTCGGCGTCTGAACATAATAAGTCCCGCTGATCACAGACAGTGGATGCAAATGCATGGTGTGAATCACGTCCGTGGGCATGATGTTCACCCAGCACGAAGACATGCGCAGTTCTTTCGGGTCGATGTCCATTTCTAGATGTTTTACGAACTTGCGAACGTGCTTGTTGATTTCCTTTTCCAGATCCCCAAAGGTGGAGGAAAACTGATGCAACTGGCTCATGGAACCGTAAGAAGTGAAGCCGCCTTTGTAGTTCTTCTGTGACCAGATCTGACCTTCTTCATCGACTTCGGCAATTTTCAGGGACTCTTGCTTAAGGTCCTTGTTCAGGGATTTGTCTTTGCTCGCCAAGGGAGCATAGTAAACGAAGGTGGGGAAGAGTGTTTTTATCATTTTGAGACACCTAAATGCTTGTAATTGCGTGTTTTCACCATAGGTCTAAATCTGTGTCATTACAAGAATTGATAACTACTTCTTTGACAGTTGTAAGGGACTTTTGCGCAAGGAGGCGCTCTAAAGCAATAGAATTGCTGCCCGGGTGGCATCCCCCTTGCTTTATTAGTCTGTATCAGCAAGGAGCTAAGTATGAAGAAGCAAGTAGTTATCGCCGTAATGACCCTGATCCCAGCAATCAGTTTTGCCAAGATATCGGATTTCAACGCTTTGATCAGCGAGAATTCCAAAGCGCAAAACGAGCTTCATAATACGGTTCAACACAACTTGGAAGCGTCCCGCGAACAAGCCGCAGCGGCGGAAGTGCGTGAGCGTATCGTGGTGGTTGAAAACTCCGGCTCTTCTTACAATGCTCCAACCAGAAAAGACCTTTTGGCCTTTAAAAAGGAAAAGATCAGCCACCGTGCTTCAGAAGAAAAGCAGTTTGACCGCCTGGCTTCTGAAATCCGCGGTATGGAAGAGTAATTAAAGAATCAACTTACGTAGCTCTTGCTGAGAATATACGTAATCTGCATAAACCATGGTGTTGGTGATGTTTCGATGTCCCAACGCCACCTGGACCAGTCGCAAATCCTTCGTTTTCTGATACAGCTCAATCGCAAACGTGTGCCTTAAAGCGTGAAACTTCTTTGGTACGGGGCGATACATTTCCCAGACCTGATAAAGCCGATTGTACGAAATAGGAAAAACCGACGTTCCGCCCTGATTTTCGGCGAAGCGATGAAGGCGGCTGAAAAGGTCCGAGTGGACTGGAATTTCGCGGTCATTCGACCCCTTTAGACCTCTAATGAATATGCTTTCATCGTAGGGATTCAAATCCGCCCGCTGAATGTTTAAAACTTCCTGAGCCCGGGCCCCGGTTCGCAAAGCCGTCCAAATCATCAAACAATTGCGGGGATCCTTATCCTGAAAATCCGTGAGGATTTTTCGCAAACGTTCTGATTCGGGTGCGAGAAGATATTTGTTTTTATTAAGTTGATACCGAGGTGCCGTGGCCATAACTCATCATTCAAAAGTCGAGATGGCTTTGACAAGGGGATATTCGCAACGCGTCGCATCCAAAGTGGTGATATGTAAATAATTTGTGTTTAGTTACGATGCATCAATAATATATGCAGCGCGTCAGTATAAAAGGCTGCCATATTTCGATTATAAAACATCAATAATAACATATATTTAGCACTAAAGCTTATAACTATAAGCTTTAGGCGAATTTGAAAAAGGGGTGCCCAGGGTACCCTTGGAAAGATTCTTTTGTGGTTTCAATGACTTAGCTTGACCCCATAAAGACCCTTCTGGAAAGATATCTGTATTATACAACGCTATTTATTGTGAATAACAACACAAATATTGCGAAATACAACGGTCCAGAAGGGGTTTGTATGCAGGGTGAGGTTCAGGGTCCAGATCAGGATCAGCTTCAAAAGGGGGCGTTTGACGAGGGGTTTATCGAGGATGATTTGAACCCCCGATCCAAGACGTCTTTGCGTATGAATTACGAAGCTCAGGTCGCGGTCATCCAAAGACAGATCGGCAATCTGGAACAAATTCGGGGTGATTTGGGGCTTTCCCAGCGCAAAATTTCGCAGCTTTTAATGGTCGATCCATCCAGTTGGACCCGCTGGGTAAAACAGGGCGATGAAGCTCCCCCGCATATTTGGAGAGCTTTGCAATGGTATTTGGCTTTGCGGGAAAAGATCCCAGGTCTCACGCCCAATTATTTCCTGGGTTCAAACCCTCAGGTTCTGCATCAAAAAGCCCTTCAGGAAGTCGATTTGGAACGCCAGGCCCGCCGCGAAGAGATTGAAAAGCTGTCTTTAGAGCTTCGTGGGGTGTTTTCTGAACGGGAAAAGCTCAAATCAGAGCTTCAGGAATTGAAAAAAGACCTGAAATTCCACAGAAATATCAGTATAGTTGTCCTTCTTATTGGTCTGGCTTGGGCTGGCGTATTTTTCTTCTGGAAAGGTCTATGATTAAACACGACTCCATTCGATTGCTTGCGACGAACTTACTTAAAGATGCGATTGGCCGCGCTTATCCGGATTTTTCTGCTTCTGAAGACGATATTTATAAGGCTTTGGTAAATCCCCCAAAATCAGATCTGGGTGACTTGGCTTTTGGTTGTTTTATTTTGGCGAAGGCTTTGAAAGCTGCTCCTCCGCAAGTGGCCACGGCAGTGGCGGCTCAAATGAAAGGGGCCACCGCGGTTGCGGCGGGTCCTTATATTAATATTCGTTTTGACGAACAAACTCATGGTGAACAGGTTCTGGCAACAATCCTGGATGGCAGCTATTTCAAAAAGCCGCTGATGGAAAAATCCCCGAAAACCATGATCGAATATTCCCAGCCAAATACCCACAAAGAACTTCACGTGGGTCATATGCGCAACCTGTGCCTTGGCGACGCGATTGTTCGCATGCTTCGTTACAGCGGCCGCGAGATTGTTTCTTCGACGTTCCCGGGTGACATGGGCACGCACGTGGCGAAGTGTCTGTGGTACATGAAAAAACACAATCAAGAGCCAGTGCCTGAAACTGAAAAAGGTGAATGGCTGGGGCGCATGTATTCCAAGGCCAACCTGCTGCTGGAAGATCAAAACGGCACCCCTCAGGAAGACATCAACCGCCAGGAGCTGACGGCGATTTTGCATCAACTGGAAGGCAAGACCGGTCCCTACTATGATCTGTGGCTTGAGACCCGTGAATGGTCCATCGATCTGATGAAAAAGGTCTATGCCTGGGCTGATGTGACTTTTGATGAATGGTACTTTGAATCTGAAATGGATTCTCCGTCTGCGGCATGGGTGAAGCAACTTTATGCTGAGGGCAAGCTTGAGATGTCTCAAGGCGCCATCGGTAAGGATCTTGAGTCTGAGAAATTGGGCTTCTGTATGCTTTTGAAATCCGATGGCACCGGTCTTTACGCGACGAAAGATTTGTTGTTGGCGAAGCACAAGTTTGAAGATGTGAAGATTGAAAAGAGCGTTTATGTCGTCGACATGCGCCAGGCTTTGCACTTTAAACAGGTCTTCCGCGTTCTGGAAATCCTGGGTTTTGAGCAGGCGAAAAATTGCTTCCACCTTCAGTACAACTATGTCGAGCTTCCGGATGGTGCCATGAGTTCCCGTAAGGGCAATATCGTGCCGCTGCGTGAACTGGTTCACCGCATGGAAGATCACGTGAAGACCACATACCTGAGCCGCTATAAAGGCGAATGGTCGGAAGCCGATATCGAGAAAATTGCCGGCCAGGTGGCTAAAGGGGCTATTTTCTATGGCATGCTTCGTATGGATACAAACAAGAAGATTGTCTTTGATATGAATGAATGGCTGAAACTGGATGGGGAGTCCGGGCCGTTTGTGCAATATTCTTACGCACGTATCTCCAGCCTGGGGCGCAAGTTCCCACGCACTGCAGGTGCAAAAATCGACTGGAGTCGTTTGAATCATGCTTCAGAAAGACAGTTGATGCAGTCTTTGGGCGGTTTCAATACGGCGGTTGCGGCGGCGGCGGAAAACTTCAAGCCTTCGGCGATTTGCACTTATTTGTATGATCTGGCGAAGAGCTTTAACGTCTTTTATCACGAGTGCCCGATCGGTACCGAGGCTGACGTGGCAACACGTGAAGCCCGTCTGGCTTTGAGTGAAGCTGTCGGTTTGACTCTGAAAAATGGTCTGGCGGTTCTTGGTATGCCAGCACCGGAAAAAATGTAGATATAATTGAGAAAAAGGGCCTCTAAATGAAAATTTGGAGGCCTGAGCTAATACCCCGCATTAACGCTAGTCTTTTTACTCAATTGGACCCATGATCTTTCGGCAATTCAAAAATGAAGGAGCCTACATTGGGAACTTTTGAGATTATCTCTAAGCATGGTGATCATGAGCAGGTTGTTTTCTGTAACGACCCTCATGTTGGTTTGAAAGCGATCATCGCTATTCACAACACCTCTTTGGGGCCTGCACTTGGCGGCACCCGTATGTGGAACTATAAGAATGAAGACGAGGCTCTTGTTGACGTTCTTCGTTTGTCCAAAGGTATGACTTATAAAGCAGCTGCTTCCGGCCTGAATCTGGGCGGCGGTAAAGCAGTTATCATCGGCGATCCCAAGACACAAAAGTCTGAAGGTCTGTTCCGTGCTTTCGGTCAGTTCGTGAACTCTCTGAATGGTAAATACATCACTGCTGAAGACGTTGGTACGTCTGTTCAGGACATGGAGCACATCTACATGGAGACTCCTTGGGTGACTGGTATCCCTAAGGACTTCGGTGGTTCCGGCGATCCATCTCCATACACTGCACACGGTGTCTTGATGGGTATCAAGGCTTCCGCTAAAGAAAAGTTCGGTACAGACTCTTTGAAAGGCCTGCATATCGCCGTTCAAGGTCTGGGTAACGTGGGTTCCAATCTGGTAAAATACCTGGTTGAAGAAGGCGCTGTGATCACAGTGGCTGATATCGACATGAACCGCACTAAAAACGTGGCTGACAAGTTCGGCGCGAAAGCTGTGAGCTCTGATGACATTCTATTCACAGAATGTGACATCCTGGCTCCTTGTGCATTGGGCGCGATCGTGAACGATCAGTCCATCACTAAATTGAGAACCAAAGTTATCGCTGGTGGCGCGAACAACGTATTGGCTGAAGCACGTCACGGTGACCAGTTGAAAGAACTGGGCATCCTGTATGCTCCAGACTACGTAATCAACGCCGGTGGTCTGATGAACGTATTCGTTGAGCTTGAGGGCTACTCTCCAGAGCGCGCCTTCGAAAAGACAAAACGCGTTTACGACAACATCCTTAAAGTTTACGAAATCGCAAAACGTGACGGCATCGGTACACACACCGCTGCGGACCGTCTGGCTGAAGAGCGTATCAACACAATTGGTCGCCTAAAACAGCGCCACCCAGGCAAATCTTCCCGCGCGTTCACCACGCTGCGTGAAGTGCACAACAGATAGTTTTAAAGGGGTCGAAAGACCCCTTTTTTTATGCGCCGAGTGATAGCATTCATTACGGCCCGTTTTCTTGACATCCCCTCTGGACCAAAGAACAATCTTTCCTCGTAAGTATTTATTAACAGCGAGGAATTATCTTGAGCACTAAAATTTCTAAAGACGATTTGAAGTCCCCGGATCAGGTCACTCAAACTTTGAGAAAAGGTTTTGTCTGGACCACTGGTCACTCCAAAATTGTAATCGCAGCCGTTGCTGCCTTCATCGTGTTGGGTGTGGGTTATTCCATCGCCAGCCACCTGTCTGAAAAGAAAGAAACTGCTCAACAGGAAAAGTACTTCCTTCTGGAAAAAGCTTATAGCGCGAAAAAGCAAGGCTTTGAGGAAGCAGCTCGCGCGGAGCAGATCAATGCGCAAAGCAAAGACAAAAAGAATGTTCCTGCATTCGATCCGGCTAAAAAAGCGTCCGGTGACCTGCAAAAGGACTACGGCACCATCGTGGCGAACTTTGAGTCCTTCATCAATGACGCTCCTAAAACCAAGGCTGCGCAAATGGCTGCTTTGAACCTGAGCGAAATCTATCTGACTTACAAAAAGAATGATGAAGCTGCTGCGGTATTGGCGAAAGTCGAGCCGGGCTTGAAAAGCGGTGACGTTCTGACGGCTTTGGTGCTGATGCAGACTGGAAATGTTCAGGCTGACAAAGGTGATTGCAAAGCGGCTGTTGAAAAATGGCAGAAACTGGCTGACACCAAGGCTTTGGCATTTGCTCACGACGAAGCAAAATTGCGCATGGGTCTTTGCTTTGAGTCCATGAACGATCTGGCAAAAGCGGAAGCGCTTTACACTGAGATCGCTAAAAAAGAAGACATGAACACAACTGACTTCGCGGCAGCCAAAGAAGCGCAAAAATACCTGCGCTTGCTTAAAGCCAAGAAGAACCTTTAATCCGGGGAATTCATGAAGATTGTCCTGTTCGGAACTCTATTGCTGACGCTGGTGGGATGCACCACTTTGAACTCTGGTTTGGAGAAATGGAGCTCTTTAAACAACAGCAAGCGTGAGTACGAGGTCAAGGCCGCGTGGATCCGTCGCACCACTGAAAAAGACAATCTGGGCTTCCGCAAGATCAACCGTATGACGCCGGTTTTGGCCGGCGATCTGGTGATTCAGGGGAATGGTCTGGACGGCATTGTGGCGTACAGCCGCGACAATGGCCAGGAGCGCTGGAGACTGCCGATTGAAAATGGCGCTGAACCCAGCGCAACGCTGATCCGGGATCGTCTGTTTGTGGGTGCGAGTGATGGAAACTTCTATTCTATCGAAGCCAGCACCGGCAAAGTCCAATGGACCTTCAATACCAAGTCTGAAAACCTGGCCGCTCCTTTGTTGGAAGACGGCATTGTGTACTTCCTTGCGGGCAACAGCGTGTTTTATGCACTGGATGCCTCCACAGGGCATCAGGTCTGGTTGTATTCTCGCCAGGACACCTCCCAGTTCTCTATCCGTGGCGGCAGTCAGGCGGCTTTAAACAACGGCACTTTGTACGTGGGCTTCTCTGACGGTTCCGTGGTGGCTTTGAATGCGAAAACGGGTTCTTCCCTGTGGGAAGTGCAATTGAACCGCAACAAACGCTTCCGCGATATTGATGCGACCCCGGTGGTTGAAGGCAATCAGCTTTATGTGGCTGGTTATGACGACAAACTTTACTGCCTTTCTGCAGACAAAGGTGAAGTCGTTTGGCGTATTGATGGTGGCGGCTATAGCGGCGTCACTATTGTGGGCGATAAACTGATCTATCCAACGACCAATGGCGAAGTTCAGGCTTTGAATAAAGCGTCTGGTGATAAGCTGTGGTCTTATAAGCTGAAGGACGGCATTGCGACGCAAGTAAGGACCTATAAAGGGGTGCTGGTGTTCGGCGAATCCCAGGGTTCTTTGCGCTTCCTGGATGCCAATGCCGGCACGGAAGTGGGATCTTTCGAGCCAGGCCGTGGAATCCTTTCCTCCCCGCAAGTGGATGAAAAGGGGGGTCGAGTTTACTTTATTTCCGGTGAAGCGAATCTTTATGCGATTGACGCCGGTTGGATCAGAACCCCTTACTTTTAGGAGTAAGTCATGAAAAAGCTTTTGTTGGTTTTGTCAGTCATGGGAACTTTGGCAGCGTGCAGTCACGGGAACTGTCGTGCCCAGAAGGAAGCTCAGAAAAACGCCCCTAAAAGCGAGGTTGTTGTGGAAAAATCCAAAGCCACGGATCGTGTGAAGGTGTTTAAGTACGACGGATCTTTGCAGTGCGGTCAGGGGAAAAAAATCGCCCCGGCTGAAATGCAAAAAGACCTCAAGGGTATTGAGGTCTTTTCTTCATCCAATCAGAACGACGGGATGATGCGTATTCAACTTTGTGGAAGCCCTACAGGCAACGCCAATGTCTACGAGATCGATCGTAAGGACCTGGACGCTGCCCTGAAGCTGGGCTTTAAAGAGTGGTTGGCTGAATAAGCAAACGCTCTTTGATTCTTTCTGTCGGGAGAGGACCTTCTCCCGGCACATAGCGACCTTCGATCACCATCACTTCATTTGGCTTCTCTACGTTTCTTAGAAGCGTTTCCATGACTTTTCCAGCGGCATCCAGTCTTTGGATCAGCATCACCGCATCAGGATCGGTACCACCAATACCCATAACTTCTGCCTGACGGCCGTAAGTGTAGGCGAATTCAGGGTCAAACGCTTTCAGACGACCCAGGTCCACGTCTTTCATCGCTCTGTAAGAAGCCACGTTAATGCGGGACTTCAACTGAGCCTGAAGAGCTGGATCCATGTGTTTACCGTACTCACCAACAACCATCGCACCCATGGCGAAGGCTTTACCAACCACTTCACGTTTGGAAGTGGAATAACCGTAAGAAACTCCATATTTTGGTCCGCTTCTGTGGTGGTCGATGGCCATTTCAACCATGTCACCATTCAGGGATTCTTTATTATACAGAGCAAAGTCCGCCTTGATGGCCTCGACCAGTGGAGTGCCGGAACGAAGTGCTCTCAAAACACTGTTGGACACAAGGTGAGACGTTGGTTTCTTGAAGTAATCCAACAGCTCCTGACGAGTCGGTTCTTTGGTTCTGTTGGAAAGACCGCGCCATACAAGCATTTCTTTGTCATACCAACGGTTCATTTTTGCATCCCAAAGGGCTTTGGAACCGGAACGATTTACACCGAACATATCGATAAAGTCAGGATCAACCAGGCGCAGACCGATCTGGCGTTCGCCATCTTTATCGTGGATGTAGCGGACAGTTTTTGATCTGTAGTATTCAACAAACAGGTCCGCAATACGGGACATTGCACGCAGACGGTTGTTCTGGATCTCGATTTTCAGTTCAGGGTGGGCCTGAACCAGGGTTTTAATGAAGGCGTTGAACTGTTCACTGTCAACTTTAGCTTGAGTGTAGTTTTCAACGACTTTGGTTTTACCCTGTTGTTTCAGGGAAATGTTCACCATCTCTGGCAGACCTGGGTACAGCAATTCTGGAGAATGCTCTACAGTCAGACCGTTTTTCACACGGAACAGAACATCGGCTTGCAACTGGGCGTTGTTAACAACACCTTTGTGAACGTATTCACGCCATTCTTTCTGGGAAACCTGAACATCCAGGAAAGGATCCACCAGGCGAACCGGCGGCAAGCCTTCTTTCGTCAGAAGATAGTTCATCAACAAACGAGTCGTGCGGCCGTTACCATTCAGAACCGGGTGGATAGCCACCAGATCGCGCTGAAGGTCCGCCACGATGTCGATATATCTGTGTTCATTAATGCCGATTTTAACTTCGCCCAAAGCCGCGCGCTCAGCATTGAATCTTTCGAAACGCTGTTCAACCAGGGCTTTGGTGAAGGCTTGTTCCAAGGCTGGAGTGGCTTGGCCATTCAGGGACGTGCCGTTTTGTTCACGGTACGCCATGATCTCTTTATAAAGCTCCGGGTGGGAGTTTTTGATAATATCAACAGTGGCTTGCTTTGGAGTTGTCACGTATGGATAGTGAATACGGCCACTGACCAAAGTGGTGTCGCCATTTTCCACAACCATGTTGCGTTTGGAGCCCCAGATTTTTACATTCTTCCAGACACCTTCATTCAAAGTGCTGCCTTCGCGGGCCGTTTCAACAAAGTTCAGGTAGGGATTTTCCAGGACGACTTGAGCTTCTTTCGGCGTCATTTTGAATGCGCCAGCGACGTTCCCCATCCAGTGACCGTTGCGCCATACACCCAGTTGATCCGGGCGGATGCCTTCAACGCCGTTTTCCATAATACGCTTATGAATCTCTGGCAGAAGGTCTGCGGTAAGGGCTGGTTGTTCTTTTCTTAGGAAGTTATCACGGGCACTCAGGAAGCCTTTGAATGGAGCTGCCTCAGCTTCGCCGCGATCGTAGATCTTGGAGAAATCCATAGCTTCGCGTTTTCCTTCAAGGAAGTTCGGCAAAAGCTTTTCAGCGGTGTGCGTGTAATCGAAGAACTCAACGGAAGCCAAAAGGTGTTCGATTTGGCTCTTACGCTGGGCTGGGATTTTTTCCAGGGTGGCCCAAAGCTCGGATTTGATGGATTTAAATTGAAGGAGTTCACGTGGTGTTTCCGGCTGCTTCACTTCGGAACGCAGACCGAAGTCCACACCGCGGGCTTTGACCTGAGGATCTGTAAAGACATACTCACACATCTGAGCGGCTTGCGCCGGGCTCATGAAGCTGATTGTCAGCAACAGGGACAGGATGAACTTAAACATGTTATGCACAGGCATAATAACTCCTCTTATTCAGAAGATTACTAAAGCAATGCCCGTGCTAGGTCATAAGCACTACGTTGGACTTAAACGGGGAGGGGGAGGGTACTCCCCGTCTCATTCTGAGAAAGAAGCAATTTGCGTCGACGGCTGTTAAGGCTTTAAACAATGTCGCTCTTGTCAGTGGTGAGTAGAATTGAAATACACTTGTCATTACAGGACCCTGTCTGCATCATTTTGATATGACCACTATGAAAGCTGCATTCATCACGAAGTATGGACATGATCAGAAGCTTGTTTTCGGAGACCTTCAAGCTCCCGTTTGTGGCGACACCGACGTTCTGGTTGAGATTCACGCAACAAGTTTAAACCCCATCGACTTTAAAATCAGGGATGGCAAGATCAAGTTCCTGCGGGCATATTCATTTCCGCTGATACTGGGGCATGATGTGGCTGGTATCGTTGTTGCCGTGGGAAGCAAAGTTACCGGGTTTAAAAAGGGCGACCGGGTGTATTCTCGACCACGTAACGGCCGCACCGGAAGTCTGGCTCAAATGATCGCCATTGATGAAAACGAGCTGGCGCTTATGCCGAAGGATGCCACCTTTGAAGAAGCGGCAAGCCTGCCTTTGGTGGGACTTACAAGCATGCAGGCCTTGGTCGATATCGCCGGCATGAAAAAGGGTGATCGTGTTTTCATTCAGGCAGGCTCTGGCGGGGTTGGAAGTTTTGCCATTCAATATGCCAAGCACGTCGGCGTCCATGTTATTACGACCACCAGCAGTCGCAATGTTGAATTCGTGCGCAGTCTGGGTGCTGATGAGGTTATCGACTATACCACGCGGAAATTTGAAGACGTTTTAAAGAACGTGGATATCGTTTTTGATACTCTTGGCGGCGATGCTTTGTATAAGTCATTCCAGATTCTTCGCCCTGGAGGCTGGGTGGTTTCAATCTCTGGCGATCCGGATCAGCACCTTGCTGATGATATGAAGTTGAACTTTATAAAGCGCGAGATCCTGCGAATCGTAGGACGTAAAGCCAATGGTCTTGCTAAAAAAGCCAAGGCTCACTATCGATTTATATTCATGCATTCTTCAGGAAAACAGCTGGCGGAAATCACCCGGCTTGTTGAGGCGGGAATTATCAAGCCCGTCATAGACAAGGTCTTTTCGTTCTCTGAAGCCCAGCAAGCCATGGAATATTTAGAGAAAGGTCGCAGCCGGGGTAAAGTGATCGTAAAGATTTGCGATTAGGATTTAAAGCCTGCAAGCACCTGGATGGCACTGTCGAGCTCATCCTTGGTGTTATGAATATGCGGGGTCAGTCTTAGAACAGGAAAGCCCGGAACTCTTGGCAGGCCGACCTGCAGCTGTGGTTTCGAATGACGGACAAACAGGCCGTCAAACTCGATCCCGGGGAAACTTCCGACCTTGTAACATAATAGACTTGAAGCAATATCTGAATGACGGTCTTTAAGTGATTTGATCTTGAATTGATTTAAGCCGTCTTCAAGATAGTTCATACGTTTTTGAATTTCGGTTCTGATAAGGTCAGGTCCGGTCTGATCCCAGAAATCAAAGCACGATTCCAATCCATACAGACTTGCATAGCTCATGGAATGTGACCACAGCATGCGAGCTGCAAATGGATGATCACAATAAGCACCCATACCAGGCAGAATCTTTTCTTCGGTGGTCCAAGATCCATAAGCTGGCTGCATCTGATCCTGAAGCAATGGATTCACCCAGCCAAACGCGGTGCCTTTGGGGCCCATAAACCATTTATGCAGATTCCCGGCGTAATAATCGACGTTCTGAAGCTCGTTTGTGAAGTTTAAATCCAATAAACCTGGAGCATGAGCCCCATCAACCACCAGCAAAACGTTTTTAGCTCTTAACGCGGCCGCCAGCTTTGCCAAAGGCATGGTCAGGCCATTGCCGGTAAAGACGTGGCTGACAACGAAGACGCGGGTTTTATCAGAGATTTGGGAAACGATCTTTGAAACCGCTTCATCCGCCGAGATTTCATCATACATAAAATCCGCGTTGATAAAGCGCACAGAAAGACGGTCTTTGCGGGCTTTGAAATGCAGGATATTAACAACCGCACCGTATTCAAAGCTGGTGGAGAGAATTTCGGAGTCTGCAGGCAGTTGCAAACCCATGATAATTTCATTTAATGCCAAAGTGACATTGGGGCGCAGAAACAGATCCTGAGGTCGGGCTTTGATGAATTTCCCCAGACGCTCTTGCAGGGCCCACAGACGAGCCCAGGCCGCACCATACCCAGTAGATGTGTTGTGTTCAAAAGTCCCAAGCTCGGCCTTTTGCTGATCAATCACGACCGATGGACACAATCCCAGGGTTCCGTTATTGAGATTCACTAAAGATGTGTCTTTGTACTTCTCAAAAGCGGCGGAAAAATCCTGAAACATAATTACTTATTAAGACCTTTGCAGGTTTTCAAAGACAGATCTTCGCTGGTCACCAAAGACAACTGATTGTTTTTCAGTTGTTCGCGGATATCCATCCACAGCAGATAGTAATGCCATTCACGGGGGGATTTTTCCGAAACACCATGGTCGGGGAGAAGTTTCAGATCATTTGTCTTTACCAGAACATCCAAAACTTCAGGATTCTGGCGCAGCTTTTCGATCAGGGCTGCAAAGATCAGGTTGTAATGCTCGGCAGGTTCCTTGGTTGCAAACGGAAACACTTTGCCTTCAAAGGTCACCCAGTTGGCGTCGTTTTTTTCCATTAAGAAGTTGGCATAGCCACCCGCACTTTTAGCGGCATAGCCATTCATCTGGGAAACTTGTTCGCGCGTGTATTTCCAGTTCTTGGCCCAAGCCCAGCGCGGATCATTTTCAGTCTCTGGATATTTCATCATCTGCCAGAAGGCTTCAACCGTTGGATAACAAACACCGTGAAAGACAAAAGAGGCTTCCGCAAAATTTGAAAGCAGACCCAGTTCATTTCGTTTGCTTAAAACAACTTCCATACGGCCAGCATCTTGCGGAAGGATCTCCCAGGATTTGGCTTCTTCACGCGGAACTTCTTTCCACCAGTGCGCAGGATAAGGAGCTTTCCAGGAGTCGCCTGATCTGGTGGCAGGTTTTACACCTTGGGTGGGCTTTTTATTGCTGGATTCCGAACAAGAAACCAGAAATGCTGCCAGAAGCACAAACAATGAAACGAACGTCGTTTTAGCCATAAATCCCCCTTACGCAAAAACGCCCGCAAAGACTAGCGGACCTTCCGCGTGAATACAATTCTGACCGCGCGCATAAAAGGTCAAAATACGGTCAGATTTAGGGCTATTCTTAAAGAAATCGACAAAGGGGAGTTCATGGAAATTGGATTTTTAGGCGCAGCCGGCACCGTTACAGGGTCCAAGTTTCTGGTACATAATAACAGCACCCGAATTCTTGTCGATTGCGGCATGTTCCAGGGTTTTAAAGAACTTCGCGAGCTCAACTGGGAAGACTTTCCGTTTGAGGCCCGTGATATCGATGCTGTGGTTTTAACTCACGCACATCTGGATCACTGCGGAGCTTTACCGTTGTTGGTGAAACGGGGTTTTAAGGGGCGAATTTACTGCACCGAACCGACGTTGGAGCTGACTAAAATCATCTTGCTGGATTCAGCCAAGATCCAGGAAGAAGACGCTGCATACGCGAACAAGAAAGGTTTCTCCAAACACAGTCCCGCGCTGGCTTTGTACACCATTGAAGATGCCGAAAAAACTTTGCCTCTTTTAACGCCGGTAGATCTGCACACCGAATTTGATATCGGGACTTTGAAGGTTTATTTCACCAGCAGCGGACACATCCTGGGGGCTGCTTCGGCATGGATTTCAAACGGTGAAACCAGCATCCAATTTTCCGGTGATTTAGGTCGTTATAATGACCCCTTGATGCCACCTCCAGAACCTCCGGTGCAATCCGATTATATGGTGATGGAGTCCACTTATGGGGATCGCGATCACTCTAAAATCAGCTCTAAAGAAGTCTTAAAACAATGCATTTTAGAGATCGCAAAAACACGGGGAGTCTTGCTGATTCCTAGTTTTGCCGTGGGCCGCGCGCAGAATCTGCTGTATGAAATCACGGAACTAAAAAGAGACGGGGAGGTCCCCGCCCATATCCCCGTTTATTTTAACTCTCCCATGGGTCATGAGGTCGCAAAACTATACGAACACTATCACCCGTTCCAACGTCTGGCTTCGGGACAGTTCGCTGAGATCATGTCTGAAGTTCATTCCGTTAAAACCGCCGAAGAATCCCGGGCTTTGAACGATGATAAATCCGGGCCCAAAATCATCATCGCCGCCAGCGGAATGCTAACTGGTGGCCGGATCTTGCATCATTTGAAAGCTTTCGGACCGGATCCAAGAAATATTGTTCTGTTGGCAGGATTTCAAAGCCCCGGAACCCGTGGACACAGCTTGTTGAATGGCGCAAAAGAGATCAAAATCCATGGTCTTTATGTGGAGATTAACTGCAAAGTGGTTCCATCAGATTCATTTTCAGCCCATGCAGATAGAAGTGATTTAATGACCTGGTTAAAGCAGGCTCCAGAGGCACCAAAAAGAACGTTCCTGGTGCATGGAGAATCAACCGCTGCAGATGAGCTTCGGAAACGCATCGATAAAGACTTAAAATGGAACGTTTCTGTGCCTAGAATGAATCAATTTATTAAGACCTAGGGCTTATAAGCAAATAAACCCCTATAGCTATCGTTACATAATATAACTTATCAGAAGACTATATATCCCACGTCAACCGTGGGCTTTTCATCGAATTGACCCTGAACTGGTTCCGGATTTACATTCAAAAGCATCTCTTTAAAGGCTTAATTAATATGGAATCTTGCCCGCTTTGTTCGAATCAATCCCAGCTCCATTCCGAACCATTATTTCCGGCTTGGATGAATGCTTCTGAAAACCCGACTTTGAATATCTGTGGGACCTGTCAGACACGCTTTGAACGAAATGCCGCCTTCACGATGGAGTTTTTCAAAGAGCGCGCTTTCTTGAAGAAAACCAATGAGCCTGATTATTACGACACTTTCTATGGATCTGAACTTCATCTTAAAAGATCCCGCATCGCTTTGTTGTATTTCCTGGTGGGTCTGAATTTGAAACAGCATTTGATCCTGGCAAATCAAGGCGAAGACCTTTTAGGTGGCAGTTTTGATCGTTTGGCGCAGGACTTTAATGGCCGTTTCATCGAAGAAAACGACTATCACCTTTGGGCGGCATTCAATCCGGAGCATATCGAGACTATTTCAGCTCCGGTGCGAACCCGTATTGAAGGTTTAAACGCCACGGAATGCTGCATTTTGGGTTATCATTTCTTCCTGATCACAGATCAGCGTCCATTGCCTGCGAAGTCTTTGATTCAGCAACTGGAACAAGAACAAGATCTGACTATTATGCATGCTGGGATCGAAAAAGACATCTATGAGGACTTCGAAGCTTTCATGGAAGAGTTCAACAGCCGCAAAAAATAGTGTTGTATCAAACGGGGATAGTGAAAAACATCTCTCCCCGTCCGGATCAATCAGCGTACTGATTGAAAACGGTCTTAAGCTCCCCTTTTTCACGGATTCTTTTCAATGATTTGTTAAACGAATCACGCATTCTTTTATCATGGAATGCCACTGAGTACTGGGATTTTGGAAACAGGGCATGCTTTGCGATTTCCGGTAAAGGATGGGCGGATTTTCTCTGAATTTTATCTTTCTGCATCCTGAAAGTCCGCTCTTCACATATGATCACATCCACGCGATCCATCAGCAGCATTTTAATCTGCCGGCTCTGTTCGGCATATTCATGATAGTCCGAATTTTTACTGATGGCGGAACTGAACTCCGGCCCCAGAAAGGACCGCGCATTTTGAAAGGCGATCACACTTTTTTTAGAAAGATCGCCAAGGCCATTCAACTGATGGCTCTTGGACTTTAAAGTCCAGGCAAAGTTCTGAAAAGTAATATACGAATCAGACAAATAAAATTTGGGTGTATTGTTGATAGTCGCCATGGCCTCAACATGACCCAGCTCCAAACTGCGCACGGATCGAGCCGGTGGTTGAAATACCGGTATCATTTCATATCCCATATCCAGAAAAACCCGTCGTAGAAGCTCGACTTCAAGTCCACTGGACGTCTCGTGAATGACATAGGGTGGTTTATCAAGAGAAAATGCGACACGGACACCAGGTAAAGCCCAGCCCCATGATGAAAAGCATAAAACTGCAACGAATAAAACGGTCTTCAAGAAGACCTCCAGATTTCATTATCTCTCTGAACCTCTATTCGTTGAAGAAATATTCATCTTTGCAACATTACAATTTAACTTATGCTCACCTTCATCCAGCCTTGATCAACGACTTTAAAACCTTGTTCCTGATTGCAACTCCGGGCCTTAAACCATTTTCTTCAGTTCAGAAAGATGCGTAATTTCCATTTGCGGGGGAACCTCATGGGGTTCGATTTTGACTTTTGCCGGATTAAACCAGCAGGAATCAATACCGAAATGATGCGCCCCCAGGATGTCTGTTTCCAGTTTGTCGCCCACCATCAAGGTCGAGCTTTTATCAAACTTACGGGCTTGTTTAACGGTGTATTCAAAGAATCGAACATCGGGCTTCGCAAATCCGGCTTCTTCCGACACAGCCATAAAGCTGACATACGGAGCAAGCTTCGAGCGACTAAGACGTTGAACTTGAGTAGCTTGAATCCCGTTGGTGATAATTCCAAGCTCCCCTTTGCCACTTAAATATTCACACAGCTCAACCGCGTGATCGATCAACACAACAGCTTCTGGCAAAGCATCTAGGTATCTGTTCGCAGTCAGAACCGGGTCGATTTCGATGGCGTGGATTTCAAACAACTTGCGAAAGCGTTCGACTTTTAAAAGATCCTTGGTGGTTTTTCCCTGTTCAAACTGCTTCCACAAAGCGGCATTTTCAATTTGATAGGTGCGAAAAAGGTTGTCCAGATCTGTCGTCAGACCCACCGAATGCATCGCCGAAACAAAGGACAGCTTTTCCGACGCTTTAAAGTCCAACAAAGTGTCATCCAAATCAAAAAGGAACAAATCGTATTTCATAATCTGATCTTAAATTACTCCAGAACATCACGATACTCGTTTACCAGCCGTAAAGCCATACCCAAGTCTGTATCAAAAGCCGTCTCCTGTCATAACGTCCTGTAAAACTTCCCGCCCAATAAGCCGATTAAACAAATGCAAGACAAGTCCAACAAGGGGGCCTTATGAAAATTCAATTCCTGACAGTTCTGGCGATGTTGATGGCAACCTCCGTGGCATCCGCCCGCCAATTCACTTTGGTGAAAGGCTCCGGTTACGCGATTGAGCCACTTTATGGTTATGAAACCGTTTATCGCAGCAGCCCCAGCCCGCATTTAGCAACCCGCGCGATGTACGGTGTGCGCCTGTCGGCCGGTGTGGATTTGCTTTCCGGCGAAGCTGAGTATTCCCGTGCCTCTGATACCGAAACTTTCTCTGGCACCCCGGAAAAGGTTTATCACGAGGACGAAAACTACAAGCTCGGTATTCGCTCCACTTACAGATTCAATCAGTATTTCTTTTCTTCCGCGCGTTTGGGAGCACAAGCCACCAAAGGCTTTGAAGAATCCACGTCCGGTGGCGTGGTTACAAGAAAAGACAAGGATCTGAAATACAACCCCTATGCCGGTGCCCAAGTGGGTGTGAAGCTCGGTGTGTTTTCAGTGAATTTAAGCGCCACGATGGTCTTCAGGGACTATTCCGACCTGTCTAAAAACGATGTGCAGCACACACTGTCTTTTGGAGTGGGTTACTAAAAGGTCTCTTTGATGATTCGGGGTTGACTGAAAGCAAACTCCAGCAGAGTCCGGCCCGCAGCAAATCGATCGTGATTGCTGGGCGCCCCCAAAACAACGGCTATATAACGCCCGGACTTTTTATCCGGGCGTTTGTTTTTTCGCGCGCTGACCATCACACACCAGCCTGCTGCTTTAATATGTCCGGTCTTCATGCCGTCCACGGGCAGTTTTGAAAACAACAAGTCATTGGTATTTTTCTTTTGAAAATCGCGAAAGGTCAGCTCTTTGCTGGACGAGTATTCAAAGTATTCGGGAAACTCCTGGGAAATCCGCACCGCGAGAAGCCCCAGATCCTGCGCTGTTGAATAGTGTTTTTCGGTATAAAGCCCTGAAGCGTTGGCAAAAAGACTTTGAGTCATTCCTAAACTCTTCGCCGTCTTGTTCATTTGCTCGGCAAAAGCCTTCTGGCTGCCGGAAACCACTTCAGCAAGAACAAGGGCGGCATCATTCGCCGAAGCCACGATAAGGCCACGCAGAAGTTCATCCACCGTCACCGACTCCCCGACCTTCAAATACATACTGGACTCTTCCGGGCGGAGAATGACGGCGCTGGCTGAAACCCTGGCCCGGTCCATGCGGGACAGCCGCCCTTCGCGGATTGCAGACAGAACCATATAAGCCGTCATCACTTTGGTTAAAGAGGCCGGCGGAAGCGGTTGATCTTTATTAAGTTCCGCCAGAATCTGACCGCTGGAGGCATCCAGCAACACCCACGACAAAGCGTTCACCGAAGGCAGGGCTTGCGCCTTCCCGCTGAACAGACACACCAAAAGAAGAAGCAACCCCTTCAGGTATTCCATAAAGCCATCATACACCTTGCGGATTATTTTAAAGCTTCTTTGTCAGTTGAGCCCAGACTTCAGAGAAGGGCTTATAAGCGGTGTCCGGGATAAACACACGAGCACGTTCATTGCCATGCAGATAGATTTCTTCCTGAGCCCACACATAGTGATCACAGTGGCAGCCCCAGGCGGCCGCGCCATCTTCAAGTTCTTCCTGAGGCAATGGATTTAAAGCCATGTAGGCTTCAAGAAAGGCCATAGTTAGATCTGGTTTCAGGTCAAACATGTAAGACGCCACACGGGCCACTTCAAACCCCCGGGGCATATACACGGCCTGATCCCAGTCAATCACACCACAGACAGTTTCTTTTTGAAAAAACAGATTTCCCTGATGATAGTCCCCATGCAGAACCTGGGCTGAGAACTTTGGAACATAAGAATGCAGGCAAGCAGGATTTCGCATCCACTCACGCTGATCTTTCAGGCGGTACAAAACCCATTGATCCGCTTCGGAAAGATGGGGCTTCTGCAAAATGACCGCTTCAATTTTATCCAGGCGAGCAATCCACTCTTTGGCATCCCAGTTCAAGGAATACTTGCGATACCCCACATCCGGCAGTGGTTTTAATACTTTATGCAGACGAGCTAACATGGAACCTGCAGCCCGCGCATGGACTACCGTCAGATCCGTTTTTTTCACCTGATGGCCGGGCGATTCAAAATACAGGGCACCAAATTTTCCGTCGTGTTCGATCAACGAGGTGCCATAACGCGACGGCAGAGTTTGAACTGCAGGCAGATTGTAAGAGGCGACGTATTCCAGCAAAGCGTGCTCTCGCTCTACACGGGCTCGCTCGCTGGTTTTATACAGACGAAGGTAAAAGTTCCCCAGACTGGCCTGCACCCGATAGACCTGATTGACGGCGCCGTTAAGGATTTCCTCAACGGACTGGATGACCCCCAAGGGCCATAGGTTCAAAATGGAATGCAGTCGCTCGATCTCAGCTGGTTTCATCAATAAAACAAGGATACCTAGGGTTCCAGGCAAACTCCAAGTAAAATTGAAAACTTATCGGAATACTTAAACCGGAATTTCCACGATTGAACGAATCCCGGTTCGTGCCGTCATCGCGTGAACCACAGCCCGCAACCCCATGATGGTCTTTCCTTGAGTGCCAATCACCTGTCCCAGGTTTTCTTTGGCACAATTCACCCGGTACACGGTGGTTTTGGGGCCCACATAGGTACTGACCGTCACCGTGTCGGGGTGATCCACCAGCAGACGCACCATGTGCTCAATCAACTGGCGAATCTCTTCGCGGTACTTTTCCTGGTCAATATCTGCGCCTTTGACTTTACGTTCTTCATACTTAAAGGCTTCGATGTCGTTCATAGAACCTAGTCCCCCATGATGAAATTGGCTGTGCCGATACGCTTAAAGTTGCAATGCGGTCCCGGGACTGGCACCCAGCTAAACAGGAAGGAAAACGCCTGGGCCCCTTTGATAAAGGCGGCCGAACCTTCCTGGAATCCATAACCGTCATTGCGTCCGATGGAAACATAGAACCTTGGTTTTTTGCCTTTGGGATATCTCTTGATCAACTTCAGCGGATCATGATCATCCCAGTCCTTTTTATCCACGAACACGGATTGCGAAATGCGCTGCATTTTTTCCACCTGACAACGAAGAGCTCCGGTGCGCTGGATGTAAGCGTCGATTTCTCGATCACTGGCAAACGGACTGATCGTCGCAAGAGCCGGACATAACAAGGCCACCTTTGAAAACATCCCCGGGTTCTTCAGAGATATTTCAGCAGCATTGAATCCCCCCATGGACTGGCCAATAATGTGGCGCTGTCCATCTTTCAGGCCCCCGACCTTCTTTTCCATATAAGGCATAATCACCCTGGTGAAAGCCGGCAACAAAGGGTATCGCTTGTTATTAACCAAGAGCCACTGGGGGCCGAATGAAACCGATACGATCCGAGGACGATAACCGCGAAGCTCCCACCAGTCCTGAATCGTCCGGGTTCCCAGAAATTGACGGTGCCAGGTTTTCTCTGAACCGTTCAGTCCATGGAAGAAATAGACGATATCGTTGTTGTTCGCGCTGTCTGGATCCCGGTAACAATACTTAAACCGGACGCCCTGCAATTCTTCCGAATCACAGATAAATCGTCCGCGCCCAAACTCAGCTTCCGGGACATCTGCTTCTGCAAGCATATAGTCGTCGGTCACGTCATCATAGCCCTGAGCCCACAGTGAAACGCACAGAAGGAGAAAAGCTAGAGTCAACCTCTTCATAGACCCCCCTCTACACAGAGGAAAGGGTCCCTTGAGGTCTATGAAAAATCAATTTGCAATATCGAAATCTTCGCGAACTCTGTGCTTAGACACGAGAACTTGTTCTCCCGTGTTCAAGCAGCGCAAATAGAAGTGATTGAAACCCCTGTTGGTTACCACAAAACGGCGGGGTTGGGCGGGAGATATCTTTTTGGCAAGAACCGATCCCACATCCAAATTTTCGTACTTGCTTAAAAGTTTTCCCGCCACACGCGCCCGCAGAACATGGATCAAAATGGCACCACAGACAAACACGAATGCCGCGCCCAGCGCCACTGCCCAATGAACCTTTTCATCCATCAGCCATGTGAACGACACCGGTGCCATCACCGAAAGCAGCACCAGGGCTCCCGTCAGAAGGCGTTCTTGTCTTTGGTATTTTTTGAATTCTTCCACAAAAGAGGACATGTGCAGGAAACCTCGCTCCTCAAAGAGACCCTTATACAATCACAATCGGTTAGTACAGATCGAGTCCAGATTCTGTTATTTTCCTTGCCGCTCTGCCTCCCCAGCTGACAGCCTGTTTTGACTGGGTTCTGCTTACAACAAAGAGGTGCACATGAAACTGTTTTTGAACGTTCTTCTTCTTTCCACCGTTGGATCGGCTTCCGCAATGGCTTTCGACTCCCAGGCAGTTTGTCAGGATATCGTTGAGAGACGTGGCAGCATCCAGGTCCAGATGATTTCCTCCAATGACGGCGACAACTGCTATGTCTCTGTTCACAACCGCAAGGCCGAGGGTCTGGTTTATCGTGACTACCTGTTCACCGCTGACGGCGAACTGATGGTGTTTAACTCTTTGGGGTACGGGGATGAGTCCTCAACCACAGGAGCCCGCGAATTCTTCCTCTTCCCGCGTATCAATCCGGTTCCGACTTTTGAATGGAATGATGAAACCCGCCGCCTGACGGTGACAACCGTGAACGGCAACAAAGCTTCCTTTGACTACGAAGACGCCGAACTGGTTGAAATGACGGGCGCTGAAATCAGAAGAGCCGCAGAAATCCGCCCGGACAACCGTGGAGGCGTGGAGATCAATAAATATCAGGGTTTGAAACTGGACTCAGGATTTAAGCTGGGTTCGGCTCCCACGGCAGTTTCCGGAAACAGCTCGGTATTCACTGACAAAAACGGCAAGACCTGCAGTGTGAAAAACTATGAGCTGTTCAAATATACGTCCGACGGGGATGTGCGTTTCAAATTCTCTGACAGTGGTTTGAAGACATTCTTGAAAAGCCGTTGCTCTTCACTGACTTTCTAAATCGCTCCGCTTGAAGCGCTAAATCGCTCCGCTTGAAGCGCTAAATCGCTCCGCTTGAAGCGCTAAATCGCTGCGCTTTAAAAACTAAAAAGCCAGTCCGGGAATCCTGACTGGCTTTTTTTTATTATCTATTCTTTCAGCTTCGGAGTGATCTTCAGCTCCAGTGGTTTGCCATCACGAAGAATCTTCATAATGGTCTCTTGATTGGGTTTCACCGATTGAAGCGTGTAAACATAGTCATACAGGTTTTCAATCTTGGTTCCACCGAACTCGGTGATGATATCCTTGTCTTTCAATCCGGCTTTTTCAGCAGGGCTGTCTTTGGACGCCCCCGAGATACGCACCCCTTTGACACCTTCCTGGGAATAATCCGGAACTGTGCCCAGGTAAACGCGGAAGCTGCGGCCTTCCAGGCGGTTCTGGGCACCGGCCACTTTCACATATTTGACCATCGGAAGTTTGGAATCGACCAAAAGATCCGTCAGGCTTCTTACGGCCGTCAGAACACGGGCAACACCTTCATAGTTTACCATTTCAGGAATGTCGCGAGGACTGTGGTATTCAGCGTGGGACCCGGTGAAGAAGTTCGCCGTGGGAACTCCAGCCAGATAGAACGCCAAAGAATCTGTCGGCAGATAGGGGTCTTCTTGAACAATCATCGGAACCGCACTGCGCACGCCCACTTCCTCAGCCAGACGGGTCCAGTTGTCAGCAGATCCCAAACCCTGAACAAAGACGCGATCTTTGAATCGACCGATCATGTCCATGTTGATATAGGCGGTAATATTATGTTTCGCCATGTTTTTGGTGAAATGAGACGATCCCAGATTTCCCAATTCCTCGCCGGACCAGATGCCGAAATAGATATTCTTTTTCAGCAGACCGGGCTTGGAAGCCTTCAGGTTCGCATAGTAATGCGCAAGCTCCATCACACCGGCGACCCCTGAGGCATTGTCATCAGCACCCACATGGGCTTTACCAGCTTCGCCGGTTTTAGCCAGGCTGCTGCCGAATTGACCGTGTCCCAGGTGATCCCCATGGGCGCCGATCATCACCGCAGAATCAGCACCGACGACAGCCAGTTTCGCAACGACATTGATGCCTTGAGCTTTCTGGAACTGCAAATCCACCTGCGCCTTGATATACGCCGAAGGAATCACAAAACCCTCAAGCATTTCGCCTTTATCCAGTTTCATTTGCAGCTTGATCAGATCCTGACCTGCATAACGAATCATTTCCTGAGCGGCTGATGTCGACAGGCGCAAAACCCCCAGCGTGCTTTCAGACAAAGAGCCTTCGAATTTGATCTTGCCGAACTTTTCCGGCAAACCGCTCTCTGGTCCGTTGGTCACAATAATACCAACAGCCCCTTCGTTTTTCGCCACGGTCACTTTGTGCTGCAAACGAGAATACAGATTCAGGTAATGACGACGTTGCGGCGACACGTTCGCCGGCAAATCCGACAGCACCATCACCCACTTGCCTTTAACATCCAGACCTTTGTAAGAGTTGTATTCAGCTTCTTTGTCGCTGGCCGGAGCTTTAATACCATAACCCGCAAACACCACCGGTGCTTCACGAAAGTCTCCGGTTTTAGAGAATGACACCGGTTCAAAATCCTTGGAAACAGTGTATTTCTTTTTAAATGAACCCACCACTTCAAGTGAGTTCGCAGCACCCAGACCCACACCTGAAGTAAATTCGAAGGTTTCAAAGAAAGATCCATTGGGACCTGCGCCTGTCAAACCCCAGGACTTTAAGAGCTGCGCGAGCTTTGCGGTGTAAATCTTTTCCTCGCCCGTGCCTGTGCCGCGGCCCTGAAGCTCGGAGGAGGCCAGATAGTAAACCCATTTTTTGATGTCTTCGACTTTCACTTCCGGAGTCAAAGACCCCGCCCCCGGATCCTGCGCCGAAAGACCCAAAAGCTTTCTGGCCTGAGCATCATCCCATTTCGCGATAAAGATCTGCGAATCCCCTTTTTCATTTCGGTGAGTCCAGGACAGGCTGTTGCCATCCGGAGTGAACACCGGAAGTCCGTCAAAGCCCTCATCCGAGGTTACCCGCACCGGCGCTTTCTTGCCTTCCGCATCGACAATGAAAAGTTCAAAGTTGTGATAACCCAGAACGCTGGAACCAAAGATGATGTAATCCCCTGATGGATGGAAATAAGGAGCCCAGGACATGGACTTTAATTTTGTAACTTGTTTCTGGTCAGAGCCATCGACATTCATGGTGAAGATTTCCGCCGTGGAACCATTCGGAGAGAATCGACGCCAGGTGATTTTCTTGCCATCCGCACTGAAGAACGGACCGCCATCATAACCTTTGGAATCCGTCAGGCGCTTCACCTCGGTGCCATCAGCCTTCATGATGTAAATGTCCATCATATAGGAAGGGTCCTGCTCAAAAAGTTTTTTATCCTCCCCTTCCAGTTTTTCCGTGTAACCGGCACGGTTGGAAGCAAAGGCAATCCATTGTCCATCCGGAGAATAAGACCCTTCAGCGTCATAGCCTTTTTCGCGGGTCAGGCGCTGGATGCTTTTGCCATTCAGATCAGAACTGAAGATGTCGTAGTTATCATCAAAGCTCCAGGAATAGCGGGCTTTAACGGCTTTTTTGCGGTTGTCGTATTCTTCCTGGGTTTTCTTTTTCGTTTCCGGATCCAGATGAGTGGACGAATACAGAACCTTCTTCATGGACGGATGAATCCAGCCGCAGGTGGTTTTCCCATGCCCCGGCGAAACCCGTGTCGTGTCACCACTGATCAGGTCCAGAATGTACATCTGATAGAAGGGATTCCCCGGCTCGCGCTCACTTTGAAAGATCATCTTTTTGCCGTCAGGACTGAAATAACCCTCCCCTGACTTAGGGCCTGTGAAGGTCAATTGACGGGCTTCACCCAACAGAGTGTGCGGCTCATTGGAAAAGGCACCCGTGGCGGCAGTCTCAGATTTGGAAACAGCGGACTTGGTGTCCTTCATCTGGCACGCCACCAGGCCGGAAATTAGCGAGAAAATGCAGGCACTTGTAAGAAGAACTTTCACTTTTTTCATAGTCTGTGTAGGCTAAAAGCAGGACCATCTTAAGTCAAACCCAAGCGAAGAAAAGAGAAACTCATGCGCCGCACGTTTCACTTGGCTCTCATCTCACTTTCACTGACCGCCTGCGCCACCTCATCACCGTATAAACTTTCAAGCCTGAGCTATTCTGAAGAAGAGCTGAAGCCGAAAGCCACGCGCGGCATCGCCTCGGTTGAGCATAAAAAAGAAAAGTCCTATCTGTCTTTGGATTTGCCTTATGCGGCCTTTGAAAAAATGCGCGTTGATGTGGAAAAAAACCAGAACGTGCAGCTTCAGCATCGCGGCGAAGCGCACATCACCGTGATTTCACCTGTCGAGTTCACCAAGTTGAAAAAGAAAATCTCGATGAAAGAGATCAACGCCCTGGCTGAACGCATGGACATGAATAAAAGCTCTTATCACCTGCTGTGTGTGGGCAAAGGGGCAGTGAATGAGGATGCCACCTATTACGCCGTGGTGGAATCAGACCGCCTGTTCCAGATCAGAAAAGCCGTGCACGTTCTTTACACGCAAAAAGGCGGTAAAGCCGAAGACTTCAATCCTGATCTGTACTATCCGCATGTGACATTGGGTTTTACGAAGAAGGATCTGCACCTGGAAGATGGTGTGATCAAGGACGCAAGTTCTTGTATCTATTCCCTGCGCCCGTCTGAATCAGTAAAAAACTAGTAAGTGCTTGAAAGAGCTTTGTCCAAGCCCTGAGTTGTACCGGCGCCAGGGCCCAGCCACAGCGTGGTTTCCTCAATCAAAGAACCATCAGAAAACTTGCAGACGTTGAACGTCTGACCGTCCGTATCCTTGCCTTGCAGAACTTCCGCATCAAAAGATCCACAGATCCCGCCGCGAGCCGAAGAGGCATTGCGGTTCTTATAGGCCACAACGGCCTCTGGAGTCGCTGATTTGGATTTAAACTGGAAAAGGGCTTCAGCCCCCACTGCGGATTCGCCGAAGAAACACATGGAGTATTCCTCCGAACCGGCTTTTAGAACCCAGAACTGCCCCGCCTCAATACGGCAAGCGCGCATCCAAGGGTTGTTGTTGGCAGCAAAGGAGGAAACTCCCGCAAAGATGATCATGCCAGCAAGCAATAAAATTCTCACCATTCCCCCATTAGTTTTGATAAGATAGGTTTTTCTTATAACAGCGAAATTGCCGGGGCAAGCACTCAATGCCGAACTTTCAGAAATTCGAAACCTTTGACAAACTGACCACTGTGCCTTGTCCCTACGCCCCGGACTGTGGCGGCTGTCAGCATATCGGCGTGCCTTATGGTGACCAGGCTCAAAACAAAATAAACGACCTTTCAGGCTTGTTTACGGCGGCATCGGTGGCGTTTCCACAGCCCCTCAAAGTTCTTTCCGCCGGCCCCGCCCATCTGCGGGACCGACTGGATTTCAGCCTTCAGGACGGCCGCTTGGGACTTTACCGCACGGATCGTCATGAAATTCTCGATATCGAAGTCTGCGCCCAGTTGAGCCCCGCATTGCAAGAATGGCTCTCGGACTTTAGAAAGATTCAGTGGCCTTTTAAGCGCGGATCCTTCCGACTTCGCGTCGGACCGGCCGGACAGCGCGGAGTGTGGATTGATTTGGCCAATATCGACATCAAAACCCTGCTGGATGAACAAAGCATCCTGCACTCCCTACAACAGCAGTCTTTCGTTGAAATCGGCCAGCGCCGCAAAGTTCCGGTTTGGACTGGAAATGAATTTAAGCTGCGCGATCCTGAACATCATGTGTGGTTCCAGTCCTGGATGAACGACACACCGGTGAACCTGTATTGTCAGGTGGCGAGCTTCACTCAGCCCAGCCACAAGGCGAACAAGGTCATCTGTGATGTGATTTATGATTGGGTGAAACGGTACAAAGCTCAGCGCCTGATCGAGTTCGGCTCTGGCATCGGCAATCTGACCTTCCCGGCTTTGGCGGGGGCAGAGAGTATTCTGGCGTGTGAAATCGACGACCTGTCACTGCAAGGCCTGGAGCGCTCTTTAAACGAGCTTCCTGCAAGCCTGTCACACCTGAAAGATCGCGTGACGATTTATCGCGGGGACTTCCAGAAAAAACTGACGCAGGACTTTTCCCAGTTCGACGGGGTGCTGGCAAATCCGCCAAGATCAGGTTTGATGGGCTTTTTGAATCCGCTACAAAACCTTGCGCCTGAACAGCGGCCCGAGTTCTTTATTTATATGTCCTGTTATCCTGAATCCATGGCCCGGGATCTGGTGACCCTGCAGGAATGCGGATACCGCATGCAGGAGGTCTTTATCGTCGACCAATTCCCGCAGACGGATCACTATGAGGTTCTGGGATTACTTCAAAGAGAAAAGGCGTAAGCCTGAAAGCGCACCGGCCAGATCTTTCCCGGCCAATAGCGAAAGCAACGGCAAGGTCACAATCCCAGTGATTAAAATCAAGGAACTGCGCAAAGCCACACGGAAGATATAACTGATTTGCAGACGCTCATGAGGTTGCCCCAAACGCAGATCACACGCCCACTCACCAATGGTGGAACCCATCAGGCTGCGGATCGTGATCATGTACACCCAGGCAAACATCACAAAAACTTCAGCAAAGAAAGTCAGCTGATGCTGGCTGTGGAACATACGATTCATCAACGAACCGACCGGCGTTTTCACGATCATGGAAAACATCAGCATGAACACGCAACTGACAGCAATCAGAATCAAAGCATCAATGAAAGACGCCAGCCACGACCACAGCGCAAGTTTGTAACCCTTGCGACGCGCCGATGGCCCGCCATGAAAACCGGTTCCCTGCTCAAAATTCAGATCTCGACGATCCTTGAACAAGCCGTTCACGCGTGACGGAGCCGGAGTCACCGGACCTCGACGACGCGGGGCTGGACCCCTTAACGGCACAGGGGCTTCCCTTTTCTGGGGAGCCCGCTGTGGATTGTTTTTCTCTTGATGCTTGTCGATATTCACTTTTTAAGTTTCCTAACGAACCCCACCCGCACGGATGGAGGTGTCAGTAGTTGTTCCGCCCTCGGAATCCGGAGTCGGCGGAGGCACCACCACGACCGGCACACACACGTTGTTGATCAACTGGTTCGGAGCCGGGCAAGGAGCCGTTGGCGGAGGATCGACCACCGGAGGTGTCGTCACAGTTGTTGTCGCCGTCGGCTCTGGTTCTGGAGCAGGTGCTGGTGGCACGTACTCTGGAGACTTGGAGTCGGATTTGGACTTCTTGCTGAACAACCACCAGAAAGCACCCAGGGCCAGCAAACCGATACCGACTGGAATGATCCAGTTTTTATTACGGCACCAGAAGCCACAGCTGTCGTCTTTGCCGACTTCTGTTTTACCACCTGGCAGATCACCCTCGCCACCAGCTTCGATCACTAGACAGCTTGGACGGGATTCACTTTCACTTGGTTCACTTTCTTTAGTTCCCTCAGGACATACGCAGCCTTTGCCGCCTTCACCCGGAACGGAACCTGGTTTTTCAACAGAACAATCACCCGCGATCGGACCTGGAGGAGGTGGCGGCTCTGGAGACACCACGAAAGACTGCAGGGAGAACGCACGGGTTTTGATCTCGTTACAAGCTGACGCCTGGTCATCACGCTGCTGTGCAATTTTTTGCAATGGCAACTGACCACACTCTGCAACTGCAGAGTTGATGAAGTTTTGCAGGCCTCCCAGATAAGCAGAGATCTGATTGTACTGCTCTTGAGAGATCTTACCTTCTTCATTCAACACCAGATTGATATCCTGCTTCTCAACTTTCTTAAGATAGGATTCAATAATGCGCTTTTTATCTTCGCCTTCGGCTTTAGGATCATTTGTACGCAACGGGGATTTGCTATTGCAAACGCGGGTTGCATACTTCACTTCAGAACGAGACACACAGTGAGGAGCGCCGTTCGCGCTGAAACCATAAACCATCGGGTTACAGGAAACACCGTTATTCAAGCACGTTGCGCTGTTGACTTCCATTTTGTTCTTCAGATCGACCGCACCCTGCTTGCTGCCGCCGCAGGAATTGTTCTCGCCATAAATGGACAGATAACCCGCCACGATACATGGCTTACCAACAAGACTTGCTGCTTCAGCCTCTTCCCCAAAGAAGAATGAAGCCGCCCACTCATGACGTTTATTGAGTTCATTCAACGCCTGAACACCATAGATTTTAGTATAAACTTTCTGAGCGGATTCAAGAGCCGCACGCATACGCACAAAGTAC
Organism: Bdellovibrio sp. BIS2; assembly: GCF_055398295.1. Taxonomy (NCBI): domain Bacteria; kingdom Pseudomonadati; phylum Bdellovibrionota; class Bdellovibrionia; order Bdellovibrionales; family Pseudobdellovibrionaceae; genus Bdellovibrio; species Bdellovibrio sp. BIS2. Next base: position 2,010,514 of record NZ_AP035879.1, read on the forward strand.
TCTGCTTTCTGACGCGGAGTCAGACGCGTGTATTCTTTGTAAGTCAAAACGAAGTTTTTGCTTAGAGGCTTTTGTTTGCCCGTTTTCAGGGACTTGGCAACAACCGGATCCAGCTTCACCATTTTACCGGCGATGGCGTTGAAGTTGTTATAATTCATCAGCTCTTTGCGCTTGAAGTTGACGCCGTTGACCTTCAGTGGATTTTCGTCATCACCAGTGAAAGTCAAAGTGGAAGTCTGACCAGCATGAGTCAAAGTCAAACGCACTTGTTCTTTACCGTCTGCGCCTTTGTAAGTGGATGCTTCCACCGCCGGCATCATTTCATGACGATTCAACTCCACCCATTGATCCATCTGCTTTTGCAGTTTGTGAGGATAAACGTGGCGAACCATGCGGTAGAATTCACCGACGGTCATTTTCTTTGTCGTGAGCCCTGTTTCTTTCAGGTATTGATTGATCAGCTTCTTCTGATCCTGTGCCGCCGCACCCTGTGCGACTGGCGCCATACACATCGTGAATGCAGATGCGCTGGCTGCAAGACTTTTCATCAATGACTTCGGTTTCAACTTCCATCTCATAACGACCTCATGCTTTTGAGTCTTTTCGGTACACATTCTAAAAAACTTAAAAAGAACCCGGACTTAACTTAACTTTTCTGTTCCTGTCTCAATCTGAGACCGCAACCACTCCTGCAAATATAACCGGTCCCGCTCTGTAAGTTCTTTAAACTTCAGGCGAAGCACGTTATCGCGATATTCCACGACTCGACTTTTGACCTTCATATTACGAATGTCGGGAAAGATCACATCCACAAACCGCAATCCTTGGGACCCCTCAAGATCCCGCTGCAAACGAACCCTCGCCCCGCTGGCGGAAATGGACTCAGTAACCCCTTCAAAAATATCCTGAGCCACCACATTCACGGGAGTGCGGAACTCATAACGAGCCGCCGCCGGGAACAACCACTGCGCGCGTCGATCCAGATAAGGAAAACGGAAGTAAAAAGCCAGCAACAAAACAAAAGCCGTGATCAGGCAGGACATGAAAAGCTGTCCATGAACGAACAGGCCGCTGTCTGAAAACTCGCCATTGCCCCAACGATAGAGATTGATAAAAAGCACCAGCATCAACGAGCCAATCGCCAGAGTCCATGTGGCCTTATGCGCGCGCAACAACAAAACCCCGGTCAGAAACAAAAGACCCAGCCACATCCAATCAAGATTCGAAACAGATTGCGCGAAAGAAAGAAACCCGCTTTGCGAATTGACAAATTCAGAGCTTACAAAACTGATCAGAAGATTTCCCAATGGAGCCAGAATAAAAAGAATCGCCATCAGGTACATTCCCGTTGGCCTTTTCAACTGTTCTTCCCCCATGAAACCCCCTCCAGTATGTTAAACGAAAGCAACTTGACGGGGCATCACTTCTTGCGATCTCTGGACCTTAGTTATGACAAAAACAGCAAAACAAATACTCATTTTATTGGTGTCCCTTTTATCAACCCAAAGCTTTGCCACTCCGACCCGAAAAATCTCGGACTCCCTGGTGGAAAATCTGGCTTGCGACCGCGTTTCTACAGAGGAAATCTATCGCCGCATCCGGCCCGAGTCCTTAGGCAGCAGCTATCACAATCTGTCAGTAAACTGGCCCTTCTCGGCCGGCCTTTATGATCTGGCCGCTTGCTGGTCCTTGTCGCGCACGCAGCGTCTGTTCTTTTATCTGTCGCGCTGGAATCAGGGGAGCGATCCCACACCCCAGCAGACCACCGAGATACTGGACATGGTGCGCGGCAGCCGCCCCTATGCCTCTGGCAGTGGCTTGAAAGAAACGGCCTTGAGTGAATTCAAAGTCTTCAGTCAGAAGGATTCCCAATGGCGCACCAACACGCCCTTGTGGTCGCAGATGCAGTATGGTTTTTCCCAGAAATTTTCAAATGGCAAAACATTGTATCGTGCCTGGAAGCATGAAATTGAACACTATCAGAAAGAACGCTTTCACGAATTCGCAAAGAACCTGAAGTACGTGATCGGCGACGACGCCCGCAGCGGACGCAAGAACCGCCAGACCCGCGATGTGCTTTTAAGAAATCTTGAATCCCACCGTCTGACTTTACTGTTGTTGCGTCCCACTCGCACCGCCCAGCACGTTGTCGTGGCCAAGTCCTTTGAGGTTAAAAGCAACGGACGAATTGAAATTCGCGTGTACGACTCCAACCAGCCCCTGCGGGATCAGATTGTGACCTTTGATGGCCGCGAAGACGATTTCTATGCACCGGACATCGTGCGCGGTCTGCCACGGGTGAAAAACGCCAACGACGCCATCGGGGTTTTTATTGTGGATGAATACGAACGAAGCCTGGTCGACACGGCCTTACTGAAACACTACGAGAAAGCCTGCTCGGTCGCGACAGGCACCTAAGCTGAAGCAGAAATAAAAAAGCCACCCTTATAAGGTGGCTTTTTCGTTGAAACGTGCCGGAATTTAAATTTATTAGTTGCTGGACATTTTGCAGATTTCAATCAGAGTCTTTTCTTTGACCAAAGAATAAATCTCTTCGATCTCCGGGTTTGTCACTGCCACGCACCCCTGGGTCCAGTTCATTGGATGGATTAAACCAACCGCCTGACCTTTACGTTCTTCAGAAGGCAGACCGTGGATCATAATATCGCCACCCGCAGACTTACCCTGGGATTTTGCAAACTCCACATCCGATTTATTCGGATAAGAAACGTGCAAAGCCTTGGTGTACTGACTTTGAGGGTTTTTATAATCAATAGAATACAAACCTTCCGGCGTCTTGTTGTCGCCCTCGAACTGCTTGTGACCAACAGGGTTTCTGCCAAAGGCCACTGGGTATACTTTCAACAGGGTCTCGCCAGAAATCAGATAAAGCTCTTTACGGTCTTTGGAAACCACAATTCTTTCCACCGTCAGATCTTCCGCCTGAAGACGGTCCACGCTTTCCCGGCTGCGATCCAGAAGTTTGTCGACCTGGGAAATGTCTTGGCAATAGCGGAAAGACTTATCCAGGGCCTTGGAGCCCGCGGCAAAAGAGTTTGTAGCAAACAGACTTAGAGCAATGAGGGGAAGCAATGTCTTTTTCATGACGAGAGTTATATCACACTCGCCCCTCATTCACATCCACCCCAAAAAGATATTTTTTTGTAATCGTTTTCCCGTCGTAAAAAGCAAATAAAAAGGTCCCCGTGTTTTTCACGGAGACCCCTATTGTCACTCTGTCAAAAAGTTATTCATCGCCGCCAGCCTGCAGAGCTGCTGGCCCGGCCGGGGACTATCTGCGAAGCGAGGAGCAGGATGAGATACAAGCCTCTCGGGCCATTTTCACTCGTGGAGCCATACAGTCCGCGGTGCCCTTGTGGCGAATCACCGACAATGTCCCCACGTTCGGAGTGTAGGTCTTGTTGTTCACTTTCGCCAGACACGCATAATAAGCGTACTTCTCAAGACCCGTTTGCATCTTCGCGCTGGTCGGCAGGTACACACGGGCATCAAAGAAGTTGATACCCACACCACCCACGTTCGGAGAGCTCTGCGCGACCGTGAAATCAAAACCGCTGGATTTGATTTTCGAACAATCGCTTTCGGTTTTTGCCGAAGCGATGCCAAACGGATCAGAACCGGCTTTATCGATCAATAGAACGTGACCATAGACTGCCACGATGTCACCGGCTTTCAGGGACGTCGAAGGTGTCACAGAGATCTTGGATAAACACGTCAGCCCATTGTTCTGAGGCTCAACATAAGAGCTGGAACCCCACGCCCAGGAATCTGAAGCTTTCAGTGCGCGGCCTGCCTTCAAACGAAGCCCCGCGGTGGCCATGGAGGTGTAAACATAACCAGAACAGTCAATCCCCAGAACCTTGGTGCCATCACCGTTGTTCTTAAACATATCAATCGGGGAATCGGCGGCAGTTGTGCCGTAAGGCTTTCCACCGTAGTCATAAATCAGAGGATTGGATTTAACACTGAAGCAACCCTCACCGTATCCTGACACACCCTTGATGTAAGGATGCGTGGCCTGAACCTTGGAAAGGCTTGCGATCTCTCGCTTGCTGCCGACACCGTCAGAGTGCTTGCCCACGATCGAGATCCCAGAGATGATCTCGGTCTGCGCATTCAGATCCGGCAAAGCCACGCTTTGACAGGTCTGATAAGAGGTCGCAAAGGCCCAACGGGCGCCGAATACAGCCAAAGGCTCCCCGGCACTCAAAGCCTGGGCTTTGTGGTATTCATAATCACGATTCGGCGCTGGCGCAGGCTCTTCAACCACATTACTGCCCCCCGATCCTGAACCCGCATCAATGCTGCCGGAATCAGATCCCGAGTCTGTGCCCGCTGTGGAGTTGTCGCCGGACGGACAATTCAACTCAAAGCTTTCCACTGTTTTTGAAAGCTGCGTGAAATTGCCGCGCACTTTGTCCTGCATGTAGCTTCTGAAGACCGTGGAACGGTCCCCAACGTCGATCGCCGACAGAAGCATCAAAAGCTGTTCTGGTGTTTCCACGCGCTCACCCTTGGGAGCTTCTTCAAGCAAGGATACAACCAGCTTGTCCAACTGGGCTTGCAGCTTTTCCTGATCCTCACTTGTCATGCTTGGATTTTCAGCAGCCAGTTTTTGCACCTGATCGCGCATGGCCTGCTTTAGTGTTTCGGAAGCCGGGATCTCTTTTTGCTCAATCAGATAGGCCTTCAGGCCGTCCCAGAGCTTCATCTCCAGCTTGTTGTCTTTGCAGGCAATGTCATTACCCACCTGCGAAGCGATATTGTTCATGGCCTCATACCCCTGTGGTGCGCAGGCCGTCATCATCATCCCTAAGATCAAAACCATTCCGTGTGTTTTCATAGGGAACTTATCGGCAGGCTGACTTGGACAGATTACACCCGGGATGAATTTTAGACTCGACTAGACTAAAAAATAGTCACTATAATCAGAGTTCAAGAGGGACACATCAGCATGGCAGAAAAGTTTATCAAAATTCAGGCACTCTATGGACTCCTTGAACTTGAGCCTTTCATACTTTTGGGGGCGCTCATTGCCATCACCTGGATCTTCTACAAGTTTTTCCTGAAGGAAGCCTCCGACGAAAGACATCGCAGCATCCGCAATCATTTCCGCACTTTGCTTCGCCATTATGTGATTTTGGCCTTCTTGTTTTTGCTCTTTATTTTCATGCAGACCTCCGAACCCCAGATCGGGCGTTTTGCGAAGTTCATTCCTTATGTCGCCTTCCTGACTTTTGTTTGGGGCAACGTGGTGTTTGTGAAAACATCCCGTCTGATCGTCCTGCAGTACCTGTTCCTGGGATCAATGAAGCACGGTGTTCCTCTGCTTCTGGTGAACATTTTCTCTTTGATTCTTTCTATCGTCTTAATGTTCTGGGGCATCACTCACGTGTTTGGCCTGGAGGTGGGACCGCTGCTTGCGACGTCGGCGGCGGCCTCGGTGATTCTGGGTCTGGCGCTGCAGGACACTTTGGGAAATCTGTTTGCCGGAATTTCTTTGCAGCTGGATCGCAACTTTGAAATCGGTGACTGGCTGGAAATCACGAGCGGTATTCAGAAAGCCACGGGTCAAGTGCGCGAGATCACCTGGCGCTCCACAACCCTGGTGGGCTTTTCTGATGAGCTGATCACCTTCCCGAATCGCTTTATGGCCAATGCTCAGATTTCAAACTTCTCCCCGCCGGACAACCCTATCGTTCGCCGTCAGATCTTCCGCCTGGCATTCGGGCAGAACATCGAGCTGGCCAAGCAGATCCTGGAGCGCACGGTCGCCGGAGTTGGCGAAATCCGAGGCATTCCGGCACCTTGGGCCTATGTCAGCGACACCAACGAACATTGGGTGGAACTGAAAATCATCTATTTCATCGATAATTACGGTTCCCAGTTCAACATCGGCGACAAGGTTTATGTGCGCGGGATTGAGGCTCTGAAGGCTCAGGGCATCAAATTAGCTCGACAAGTGGTTGAGCTATCGGATACAACCCAAGGCCATGAAATCAGCCGTTAATTTTGAACTTCCCCTGGCGGTAAAAATCCGCAAACAGATCGTGCAGGCCTTGAACGACTTCAACATGATTGAAGACGGCGACAAGGTCATGGTCTGCGTTTCCGGCGGCAAAGATTCCAGTGTCCTGCTGGCTTTGCTGACCGAAATCCAAAGACGCTCTGAGCGCAAATTCCAAATCGAAGCTGCGATCCTGGATCAAAAACAACCGGGCTTCGATGTTTCCAAATTCAAAGTTTGGGTGGAAAGCCTGGGCGTGCCTTTTCATATCGTTGAAAAAGACACTTATTCCATCGTGAAAGAAAAAGTTCAGGGCGGAACGTTCTGTTCTCTTTGCTCACGTCTGCGCCGTGCGATTCTTTATGATTTTGCCCATAACAACGGCTTCACCAAGCTGGCACTGGGACACCACCGCGATGACGTCGTTCACACGGCCTTGCTGAACATGTTCTATGTCGGCACCACTGCGGCCATGCCACCAAAACTGAAATCTGACGACGAACGCAATATTCTAGTCCGCCCACTGTGCTATGTTTCTGAAAGAGATATCGAAGAACTGGCGGCCGAATGGGCCTTCCCGGTGATCCCGTGCAACCTGTGCGGATCCCAGGACGGATTGAAACGTCAGCGCATCAAAAAGCTGGTTCGAGACCTCGAAAAAGAGATCCCGAACATCTATGCCTCCATCCAGACTTCCATGACGAATATCAAGCCAAGTCAACTGATGGATCAGGATTTGTGGGACTTTAAGAACCTCAAGACCTAGTGGCCCGAAGCTCCTGCGGTGATTTTCAAGCTTGCCGCCGGAGCCGCCAGTTCGTGCTCATCCTGACCTGGAGCCGGGATATCAAACCAGTCAATCTGACCTTTTTCACAGACCTGTGAGACTTTGAAATACAAGGTTGAATTTGCCGGGGCCGTGATTTTCGCCCGAATCACAAATTCGTCATAGAATGCATCCGGCAAGTTTCCACCGCTGAACTTCACTGCCGTGGCAACACCGCTGGTGTCTGTTTCAACCGCCACATCCCAGCCTGGCTTCGGCATGGGTTTAGGCGTGGTGAAGCCCTTGGGCAAATGCACCGTCAGAGACGTGGTGGCTGTGGCATCGCAGCCATGAGGAACGCGCACAACAGCCTTGTAATAGCTGCCAGCAGCAGCTTGAGGATTTTCCAGGGACACATGGGCAAGGGCTTGAGAGCCCAGTAACAAAGACAGAACAGGGATCATTTTAAGCACAAAGGCCTCCTTGATGGATGGATTTTTAATCCACTTCAAGAAGGCCCACAATGCAGCAATTAGTTGCGTGAAATTGAAGCTTATTTTTTAGAGCACATCAGCGTATAAGTCTTGGTCTTCACATTGGCAATTTCACCAAAAGAAAAACCCTCATCCAATTGTCCGGCTTGAACATCACCAAGACTGTTGAAGTAGTGTGTTCCCTGCTCAGACTCACCGATGAATAACGGCAGTGACTCATCACCCGTTTCACTTTTCATCGACACTACAAATCCTTTTTTGGTGAAGCCCACTTTACTGAAATACTTCGCAGACTTTCCAGTCTCTTTATCCATCACAACCAGAGTTCCGTCTTGGATTGAATGCGCAAAACGCGTTCCTTCATGCGTGCAGTATTTATTGCCTTCCTGATCGATAAAATACTGACCCTGACCCTCGGAACGAACCTCGTTTTTCCAGGCGTTCCCGGCTCTTTCAGCGAAAGATGTGGCACTGGCCACCATAACAACCGCAAACAACAAATGAGAGGCTTTCATAGTATTCTCCTTTATAAATGTTCATCGCGGAGAATAGCGACAACTGTGCCTGTTCCAAAATCAATCTATTCTCGGATAACTGCGGAACACTGTCTAAAGAGTTGGCAAAGGCCAAGAAGGGGCGCTTAAGCCATGGCTTTTTGAACTGCGGGGCGAACTCCCACCAGCTCAGCCCAGCGCTTGACTGCCGGCTTGTCTTCAAACCAGCCCGGCTGGGCATGAATAAATCCTGCCACCCAAGGATATGTCACCATGTCGGCGATGGTGTAACTTTCACCCGAAAGGTACTTGTTCCCGGAAAGCTGGATTTCCATCACCCCCACCAGACGACGTGCCTCTTTTTCAAAGCGCTCGATAAACCCCGGGTTGTGCGGAGTCAGCGTGTTCAGACCATAATAGTAATTCCCAAAGATCGGCCCAATCGCCGACATCTGGAACATCACCCACTGCATCGTGCGGGTCTTTTCCGGCAAAGAATCGCCCAGAAACTTCCCGTGCTTTTCGGCCAGATAATAAAGGATAGCACCGCTTTCAAACACCGTCGTCTGCCCTTCCGGCCCCTTGTTGTCGATGATGGTGGGGATTTTTCCATTCGGGTTCATCGCCAGAAACTCCGGCTTTTTTTGCTCCAGATCCTTCAGGCTCACCTTGTGCAGGTTGTAGGCAAGGCCCAATTCCTCCAGCATGATGGTCACTTTGCGGCCGTTGGGGGTGGAGGCGGTGTAAAACTCGATCATAGATGAACTCCTTCAGGCGAAAGGCCCCAGTTTAGACCCCCTTTCGTTAAAACGGGACCCCTGACCACCCGCATCCATGATTGCTGCCTATCTCTTAATAAGATAGATTTTGGTCTGTTCAGCTTTCACATGTGCGGATATAGCGTAGTTGGTAGCGCGCTTCCTTGACATGGAAGAGGTCACTGGTTCAAGTCCAGTTATTCGCACCATTTTCTTCCTTTTTTTCCTGTCTGCTTTCAAGCAATTCCCCGTCAGATCACAAACAGTTTTGGTAAACAAAGGCTCTTGCTCCGGCAGATTGATTTTTGCGCTTTTTCTGCGCTATCTTAGTTTCATGAAAACAATGAGACTCATCGCCCTGCTAATGACATCCATGCTTATCAGTTGCTCCACTCTGACACCGAAAGTGAACGAAGCGGACATCAACGCCGAAGCGGCGAAAGCTTACGCGGAAATCAAAACCAAATCCAAAATCTCCACCAACAAAGAATGGACCGCGATGGTTCAGCGCGTGGCCGATCGAATCGCCAAGGCCTCTGGTGAAAACTTTCAGTGGGAAGTCATCCTGATCGACAGCCCCGAAGTGAATGCCTGGTGCATGCCCGGTGGAAAGATGGCGGTTTATACCGGCATCATGCCCGTGCTAAAAACCGAAGGCGCCCTGGCTGCGGTCATGGGGCATGAAGTGGCTCACGCGACTTTGCGCCACGGGATGGAAGGCTATATCCGCGCCAAACAACAAAGCTATGCCGGCATCCTGATTGCGGGCGCCACCGTCGTCGGGGGACAGTTGCTTTGTAAAACAGATGAATGCCGCAAGTGGAGCGCCCTGGGTGGCGCAGCCGCTGGCTTTGCCCTGACATTCCTGGAAAGAAAATTCAGCCGCGGAGACGAAACCTCCGCAGACAAAAAGGGTCAGATCTATATGGCCAAAGCCGGATACGACCCGAAAGAATCTTTGGTGTTGTGGGATCGCATGAATGCCGCAAAACAGGGCGCGGCTCCGCCAGAGTTTATCTCCACGCACCCGTCTGATCAGACCCGTAAAAACAATCTGAAAAGCTGGCTGCCAGAGGCCGAATCCGTTTACGCCCAGTCACCCAGCAAATACGGTCTGGGTGCAACCATCAAGTAGTCTTACTTGCAGGACGCGGTGAAGATCACATCCTTTGCCGCAAACTGCACATCATAGCGGTCTTCAGACTTATTATACTTCATCAACAGACGACCCGCCTCCAGATATGCGCCACCAAAGGTGTCTTGCAAATCACTGACTGACACCAGTGCATCCACATGCCCCGTCGACAAGGAATGACTTAATGAAGAGTTCTCAAAAGACGAATTCGTATAGGATGTTTTAGTCTCTCCGTCCATAGAGTACACAGTCACTGTCAGACGCTCTTGCTGGCCTTCAAGTGACTGCACTTGAATGTCCATATCGGCGATGTCTCCCATACGGCAAATCATGGTGGTGTCAGCGAATGCGGCTGCGGAAAGCAAGCTGATCAAAATAAAAATGGACAGATTCATCATATAATTCTCCTGCATTGTTTAATGGCGAGGGAATATAGACAAAGCTTAGCTAAAGATCGAGTTAGGAGATTTTAATAAAGGTGGTCCGGGCAGTGGGAGGTCCTGCCCGGAAGAAAAACGATTACTATCTTTCAATGATCGCGGCCACACCCATACCACCTGCGGTACAGATGGAGATCAGCCCACGACCGGAACCCTTTTGTGCGAGCATCTTGGCAAGGCTGGCCACAATTCTTCCACCGGTCGCCGCAAAGGGATGGCCCAGTGCAAGACTTCCACCTTTGACGTTCATTTTGGAACGATCAATGGATCCCAGCGCCTTGTCCCAGCCCAGTTGTGTGCGGCAGTATTGCTCATCTTCCCAGGCCTTCAAAGTGCAGAGCACCTGGCCCGCGAAGGCTTCGTGAATCTCATAGAAGTCGAAATCCTGCAAAGTCAGGTTATTGCGGCGAAGAAGATTAGCCACCGCGCGTGTCGGGGCCATCAAAAGACCTTCGCCTTTTACAAAGTCCACGGCCGCGTAATCAGCATCCACAAAATACGCCAGCACCGGCAGGTTTTTCTCTTTAGCAAATTCCTCGCTGCCCAAAAGCACGGCGGAGGCGCCATCGGTCAGCGGAGTGCTGTTGCCGGCAGTCAGCGTGCCCGTGCCATTGAAATCAAAGGCGGGTTTGAGTTTTGCCAGCTTTTCCATGGTCGTGTCGGGACGGACAAAGATGTCCTGCTTCAGACCTTTGAATTCAAACACGAGGTCTTTATAAAAGCCATCTGCATACGCTTTGGCGGCGTTCTGATGACTGTGATAAGCCAGTTCGTCCTGGGCCTCGCGCGTGATCATCCAGTCTTTCACCATCATTTCCGTGTGATCACCCATGGATTTGCCAGTGCGTGGTTCCTGCACGTTCGGGAAACGCGGCTTCAGATACTGAAGTTTTAGTTCGGCGAACTTTTTCAGACGCCCACCCAAAGTTTTTTCTTTTTGCGCTTCCATCATGATCCAGGAAAACTCATGCGGCAAAACACCGGCGATATCACTGTTGGTGTCGGTACCGCCGCCAATGCCGCTTTCGATCTGGCCCGAGGCGATCTTCAGGGCAATTTGTGCCACCGTCTCAAGACCCGTACCGCAGGCACGTTGCACATCATAACCCGGCGTGTGTGGATCAAGTCCGGCCCCCAGAACAGTTTCCCGTGCCAGGTTCCAGTCAGAGGCGTTTTTCATCACCGCCCCCAAAGACACATCCCCCAACAAAGCCCCGCGCAACTGGGTCTTGTCGACCAGATCACGGACCGTCGCCGTCATCAGTTCCCGATTCGAAGTGCGGGAATAATGTGTGAAGGATTTTGTGAACGGAGTTCTGGAGCCGGCCAGGATGGCGACGGGTCTCATGGTTTTACGGTTGCTCATATTTACCTGTCCTGTTCTGGTACCTATTCTGGTTACCTGCAGTAATTCTGCTTGATACCTACCTACTGATAGGTAGATAATATCCCTGTCGGCCCGTGAATGCAAGAGCTGAAAAGGATTAGAGTATGGACACTAGAACCCGCGCCCTAGACCTGGGACGCCATTATCTGCAAACCCTGGGGTTTAACGGCTTCAGCTTTCAGACCGTCGCAGACGCCCTGGGCATCCGCAAAGCCAGTCTGCATTACTATTTCGCCTCAAAAGAAGACCTGGGTATGGCTCTGATCGAGGAATACCAAAAGTCCTATGCCGACTGGGCCTTAAAAAGAGAGCATCTCTCTGCCGAAGAAAAAATGGAACAACTGATCCAGATGTTTGTCAAAATCGGTGCGGATCACAAGATCTGCCCCGGGGGAGTTTTGTGCGCGGATTTTGGGGCGGTCTCAAACCCCATGAAGAAAAAACTGCTGCAGTTTCATCTGGGACAAAGAGCGTGGCTGATCCGCACACTGAAGCAGGGCATTCGCGAAAAAACTTTCCGAAAAAATCTTCCCATCGAGGAAACCGCTGATCTGATTCAAGCCAGCATTCAAGGGGGACTGCAGGTGGCGCGCATTCGCGGCGAAATGAAAAGCTTCAAAACCCTGGGCAAAACTCTGATTCAGAATCTTAAGTGATAGTTCCGCTGAGCAGTCCGTAGGACTCAGAATCTCTACGCTCTGCTCCACAATTGTTCCATCATTTCCTCTTAGTAATTCCATAATTTACTAAATTTTTGTTACCACCCTTTTGGCACTGAGTTTGCTCTAAGGACACTGCTTGTGCTTTTTGGAGTCATTGTGCGACCAGCCCATTTCTGATGGGCTCAGAGGAATGGTATTCATATGAAATACAGATCACTTACAGTTCTGGGCCTTGTGTTTTTTGCGATGATCAGCGCGAATGCCGCGTCATTGAGTGCTGACTCCGAGGTCAATACGACACTGATCCGGGAATTCCTTTCAAAAACAGAAATGCGTCTGCCACCACAAGTGATCAAGTTCGTGGGTCCACAAACAATCGACTTTAAAGACATGGGTTCACTTCCAGGAAATCTGTGCAGCAAAGATGTGAACTATAAAGACCTGGTTAAAAGCAGCATCTTAAAATTCCGTAAACGCATCTATCTGCATAAAGGTCTTTTGCCTTACCTCAAAGGATCCAAGTCCCCTTGCGCCGGCGACAGCATTCAAAACATCGCCGCACGGGCCTTGATCTTTGAAATTTCCCGCCTGTATGACCGCTCAGACAAACACTGGGACAATGCCACCGACAAGGCCGCTCTTTCCAGTTGTGAATTCCAGCACGAAACCGATCGTCAGAATGGCAATCTGTTTCCGATCTGCCAGTATTATCTGAAAAGTTCTTACCGTGTTTCCGGCTCCCCTGCTTACAAGAACCTGTCGGACTTTAAGGGGAATCGCATTCAAAGCAAAAATGAACTTCCAGTGCGACTGGGAAACATCCACGAATTGGATTCTCCGGATGAGCATTTTGCATACAACTTCACGCAGTTTTTAACGGACCCCTCTTATCAGTGCCGTAAACCTTCTTTCCACACTTATTTCCAGCGCCTGACAGGATTTGTTCCATTTGCTGCCGAAAACTGTGCGCCCGTCACTCATCTTTACACCAGTACGGGGGCGTGGAAAATCGACATCGATCCTGCCAAGGTTTACGAAGTCCATTTCCTTTTTGCCAGCAAGGGTGAAGAGATTATGAGCCGCTGGGGGCACTCAATGCTTCGACTGGTGGTCTGCGCACCGACGCGCAAAACTGTAGGCCCGGAATGCCTGGCGGATGTGGCCTACCACGTGGTGCTAAGTTATCGCGCCAATATTGATGATGTGATTGTGAATTACTGGGACGGCCTGACCGGAAAGTATCCGTCACAAATCATGACGTTTTCAATGAATGAAGTGATTGATGAATACACCCGCGGTCAATGGCGCGATCTGATCAGCCTGCCGTTAAAGATCTCTGCCGCGGAAAAGAAAATTCTGGTGGAAAGTGCCCTGGAACATTACTGGAGTTACGCGGGCGATTACAAATTCCTGTCCAACAACTGTGCTTCAGAAACCGACCAATTGATGCGCGCAGCTTTGCCAAAGAATCATTCCTATCAGGACACCTTTGCGGCAAGTCCTCTGGGAGTTTATCGTAATTTGAAATTGCATCAGTTGGTGGATGAAGGCCTTTTAAAAGATCAAAAGGATGCCAAACGCAAAGGTTACTTCTTCCCAAGTCAGAGAGAATCCCTGGACAAGGCCTTTAATCACATGCGCCCGTTCTTCCTCGGGTATCGTGATTTGTCCGAATGGGCAGAATATTCCAAAGCCTCAGACCGCGCAAAAGTGTATGAAACGCTTGAGACCTTCGAAGACATCGGCAATGCCTACATGCTGGAAAAGTACGCCCATCTGGTGCAGCAAGGCCTGCAGGGAAAACTGATTGCCCGCCTGCTTCAAGGCGACAACCGCGAAGCTGCGTTTGTGCAGGTCATTGCCGGCATCAATCAGGCTTCGCAAAACCGACTGCCATGGAAGCTGGCTCAAGGGGGTTACGGTGTGCCGGTGGCCGCCGAAGTGGTTTCTGATGAAGAAGTCGCCTTGCGCCTGCAAGAGGGCATCAAGTGGGGCGGGGCTTACAAAGAATTGGTTATGAAAAAGTTCCCCGGCATCGACCGGGAGCTTGTTGGAATTAAACAGAACCTGGAACTACTAACAAACCGCAGGAGGTTTTAATGAAAAAACTAGTACTGGTCTCTTTGTTGATCATGGGTATCGGCATGGAATCGGCAATGGCTCGTCCTCACCACAGACCGCGCCCGGAGCACGGCCGTGGCCACGGTGGCCATCATGGTCACAGCGATTTCGGTGATGGTGTATTGGCAGGCTTGCTGCTTTCCACGTCAGCTCTGTTCTTGAGCGACATCACTGCCAACCATTCTCAGGCAGTTTACCTGCACGCCGATCAGGACGCGGCAACCTTCCTTGCTGAAGGTGGCGAGCCGACTCCGGCACTGGCGCAGGCAATGAACTATGAGCGTGATTTCCTGGCGCGTGCGCAAGTCGAAGCTTCTGCTGAACTTTCCGATCAGGAAGTGGCTTACTTGGTTATGAGAAGAGCTGAAAGCCTTTAGTTCAGGTTTTTACTTCGGACCACGAAAAAGGGACTGAGAAATCAGTCCCTTTTTTTGTTACGGATACGAGTTGTTGTTTCAGACAGACAGGCTTATAATGTGCCTATGACTGATACTAAAAAGCTTTCTGACATTCAACTTTCTGTTCTGGACCTGGCCCCCATCATCGACGGCAAGTCCGTTGCGGACTCCTTTCACAACACTCTGGATCTGGCCCAGCACACAGAAAAATGGGGCTACAATCGCTACTGGCTGGCCGAACATCACAATCTGGATGGTATCGCCAGTTCCGCCACTTCAGTTCTGATTGGCTATGTGGCCGGCGGAACCAAAACCATCCGCGTGGGCTCTGGGGGCGTGATGCTTCCCAACCACGCCCCCTTGGTGATCGCAGAACAGTTCGGCACCCTGGCCCATCTATACCCGGGTCGCATTGATCTGGGTTTGGGACGAGCACCCGGCACCGATCGCCTGACCATGCATGCTTTACGGCGCGATATTCAGGGAAATGAAAATGACTTCCCGGAAAATGTGCGTGAACTGATCGGATACTTTGCAAAAAGCCACGGGCATGAACGCGTACGCGCGATTCCAGCCATGGGAACAGAAGTCCCGGTGTGGTTGCTGGGCTCAAGCCTTTACAGTGCCCAACTGGCGGCGGTGATGGGACTTCCTTATTCTTTTGCCGGTCACTTCGCCCCGGAACTGATGGAAGAAGCGATACATATTTACCGATCCGGGTTCCAGGCTTCGCGCTTTCTTAAAAAACCCCACGTCATGGTGGGCTTGCAGGTTGTCGCCGCCGACACCAGTGAAAAAGCCCAGCGCCTGGCCACAACGCTTTATCTGCGATTCCTGGGAATCATCCGCAATCAGCGCGTGAATCTGCTGCCTCCGGTCAGCAGCATGGAACAAATCTGGCGCCCTGGTGAAAAAGAGCTCGTCTTAAACAAACTAAGCAACGCCGTCATTGGCGACAAGGATGAGGTCAAAGCCGGGTTGGAAAGATTTATCCAGCGCACGGGCGCAGATGAATTGATGATCTTATCGGATATGTATGATCACGCAGACCGCCTGCGCTCGTTTGAACTGACCGCGCAAGCGTGGAAAAGCTAGTCCTGAGACATCAGGTGCCAGTCTTTCAGATTGTACTTGTTCAAAATACCTTCCAGCTCGCCGTTCTGGCGGGCCTGCAGGAACCAGTTATGCAAGAGCTGAGGAATAGAACCAAATTCAGGCTCTTTCGGGACGCTGACCAGAACCAAAGAGCTGAATCCCGTCAGTGAGGTCGGCACCAGCTTCAGATTCACACCCGCTTTTCGTCCCACGGAATAACTTAGCAAATTGTAATCGCCCAGGGCCAGATCCACACGACGATCATTGATCATCTTAATCATGCGATCCGCCACATCAGAACCCGTCAGTTTGATCACGCGGGACCCGCCGGATGTTGAGAACACCTCGGCACTGCCTTCACTGCCGACATCCGCATAGACGATCTTTTTTGTGGCAATGGATTCACTGTCGATCAACGAGTCCTTGTAATTCAGAGGCACCAGGGCACCCAGATAGCTCATCCCCAGATCCGGCCCGACAACGCGGATATTCGGAAGATAACGAACCATATACGACGGCACAATGATGTAATTCACCTTCCGGGTTAAAAGATTTGAAACCAGGCGGGTGTTGGCAATACTTTCCATTTGCAGAATGAAACCCTGCTTCTGGGCGATGTCTTTCAAAATATCATAAATATATCCGCCCCAGACTCCCGGGCCTTTTTCACAAAGATAGGGACACAAAGGGGCCACGCCGATTTTTACGATCACACGATTGGAGGACGATGCGGGAATGGCCGCTGTCTTCACGCGAACCGGCGCTTTCTCCGGAGTCACCGTCACATACTTTGAGGACGGACGTCCCATCCAGCCCGGATAATCTTTTACGGACTGCTCGGTCACCGGGAAAGTGGGCACCAGTTTTTTCGTGGGAACTTTTTCTTTTCTCAGATACGCAATCAGATTCCGGGCAGTTTCCCGCCCCAACTCTGCACAAAACTGCGCAGAATCAATGATCGTCAGTCTTTTGTTTTTGATATTCTCAACGGATTCCGGATCCCCGTCGAAAGTGGCATGCCGAATTTCGGTGCGTTTCTTTTCCCAAAGGGTTTTCACAATCGTGATCCCGCCTCCGTCATTCACCGTCAGAATCAAATCCACACTGCCTTTTTCAGGGAAGTCCTTCAGGAATTGTTTTACCGCCGCTTCCCCGGACGCCGGATCCACGGCCTGATAGCGCTTCAGAACTTTGAAATTGCGGTTGTGTTCACGAAGGGAATCAAAGAATCCATCCACCCGGTCCATCGTGGAAGACACCTGCGGATACTCAAACACCACGATGCGAATCGTGCTGCCTTTTTCAAAGGTCTTTTCGATATAATCGCCGTTATCCCGGCCGCCCTGATAATTATCGCTGGTTAAAAACGACGCCAGATTGCCATTCACGATATACTGATCATAGGCAATCACCGGGATGCCCTTGGTATTGGCCTCTTGCAGACCGCGCGCCAGGGCCGAATTGTCAGTGGGCTGAATCACAATCACATTCGGGGCTTTTTTAAGAGCATCATCCAACTGGGCCGTTTGATTCAAAATACCTTTGCGGCCTTCCCCGGCCACGTAAGGAATCACTTTGATTTTATCAGCGCTGGCTTTGTTGAATTTTTCAATTTCCTCTTCGAAGCCTTTTCGCATTGCGACCTGGCCTTCAATCTTCATGCTCCAGTACAATGCGGGAACATTCCACGTTGTTGAAGCATGTGAAGAAAAAGAAAAAATAAATGCGATGATAAAAAAACAAAACTTATTTGTGCCCACACAGCGAGTATAGCTGATGCCGTTATGGGCTCCAAACAAGCAATTCAGAATTGCGAGCTGTTAATGAAAGAAAACAAGATATATTTACAGAGATAAACGAAACGCTGATGTTCCACAGATATCCGCGGCACTAATACAACTCAATGCGATCATTCTCTCTGAATCCAGAGCCGGAATGTATGACAGCAATAGATCCATCGTTACCAAAGTAACTGATGACCTCAAGTGTTCCTTTCAGACGCCCCGGAACACGACCAATGTGACCGCCACTTTCCGGATCATACACATCATCACCGTCTTCAGTGACTTTTAAAAGATCTCCCACTTGCAGGCCAGAGATTCTGCCGACATTCAGGTAAATTCTGTCGCCATTGATCGCAGCAATGCGACCTTCCCAGGTGACTTTATCCAACGATGCCAGCACCTGCGGAGTGAAATCAAGAAACGCGTCTTTCACCAAAACGGTGATCATATCCGGGTTGTTGGCCAGAAACTTGTCTGTTTCAACACGTTCTGCAACACGCACGCCCTGCTCTTCCACGGTGACTGTTTTCACCGTATTAAACACTTCGCGCCCCGCACGGCCCGTCACCACACGCACCTGCGCCACCACCTCAAAGGCCGTGGTCAAATGACGAACCACACCCACGTTATCAGCTTTGCGTTTGATACGAATGTCGATGATCTTGCCTTCAAGAACCGTATTTACACCCAGGGCCTGGGCTGCTTTGGCCACTTCTGTCAGCTTGTACTGACCGTTTTCAATCATCTTGGCCAGGTCCACTTTCAATTCACGGCTGTCCAGAGCAATCACTTCACCCGCGCGGTTCAGATCAGCGATAAAGGCCGCCCGAGCCTGATCACGCAATTCCTGCGGGCGCTTGTCACCCGCATCCAGGAACGGCAGAACCATCATGCGCTTGCGAGGTACGGAATCATCCTTGCGCGCCTCATAGTTCACATCCTTGATTTCCCGGCGCGTGGTGGGATTTGCACTGCGATCCAAAGTTGTACACGCAGTCACACAAAATACGATTGCCAGACAAAATAACTTTTTCACCAGGAGTCCTTTCCTACTGAGCCCACTTCAAAACGATCTCATTTTGCCCCTCGGACACGCGGGAAAGTTTTTTCCCATCCAAATCCAGGGTTTCCAATTTGCCGACCAGTTCCGACGCCGGCACCGACGTGTCGACCTCGAAGCTGACACTGTCAGCGCTGACCAGACGTTCACGGATATTCTTCACTTGCGTCAACTGTGAGCGGATTTTTTCTTTCACGCCCTCAAGAACCGGCAATGGCTGGCGACCCTGAATGGTCAGACGGATCACAGAAGTCCCCACAGAACCTCTTTGCCATGCGTCCATCACCTGGACAGCCAGATCGTTGGCCGTGCCCTCCAGAACCTCGCGCAATTTTTTATCGATCGCATTTTCGAAAGAACCGCCGTCCGTATCAAAGCGACGGGACACATCCGCAATCGCGCGGCCGTTGCTGACCTGCAAAGCGGTCAATTTGATTTCAATACGGAAGTTATTACGCTCCCCTTTGGTCAGGTTCACCTGTCCGTCAACCACCACTGGAGCATTGAAATACTGGGCAAAGAACTGAGCATCCTCACCACCGACTTTTTCATTCTGGAAATCCGCGGGCACACTGGCTGCCAAACCCGCTTCAATCGGTTTGATCAGATAGAAGTTGTTTTTCTGAAAAGCCCCACGCAGAGCTTCCTCCAGCAGGCGGCCCTCTTTCACCAGGAAGCCTTGAGGATTTTTATCCAGTGGCAACCACCAGCGATAGCTGCGGCCTTCCACACGATCCTGCCAACTGACCAGTGGCAACACCACCGGCACGGCTTCGTTTTCATTCAAAAGCGAGTTGTCCTGAAGCATTTGCTTTAAATCCTTCAAAGACACCTTCATCGCCACGGACATCTTGAATTCATCCGCGCTTTGAGTCAGCGCCGAAGGCTTCGTGAACGGAATGTATCGCGCCGAATTGCGGATGATTTTATTCTGAATCAGGGTTTTGTTTTTCAGGAAGCGGTCGTTACCGATCAGCTCCTGAATGATTTCTTCAGAAACTTTTTGAGCCGCTTCATCCTGAATGACTCTTTTTGCCACCTGAGGGTTGGTTTCCTTGGACACACCGGAATAGGTGCGGTCCACCAGTTCTGCCTGCTGGGCCAGGGCGGTGCCACTTACGAAGATCATCAATGCTGCTGCAACCACACTTACTAAACGCATTCCTAGCTCCTCAACTCGATAAAGTCCGTTCTTCCAAACAGGGAATGAACGCCTTCAAAGAATTCATTATTCACACTGATCCCCTGAGCCTCCTCCATTTCCATCAGGACACGGCGGTTCAGCTCACCCAGCTCGATTTCCAGACTGACCGAGGTTGTTCCCGGATAGTCCTTCATCAACGACTGCAGGCGTGGGTAATCATCAGGATTAATCTTATCCAATCTTAGTACCATTCGCTTGGTTTTTTTAAGGATATCTTCCAACGGAGAAACGGTATCAACCATGATCTTGGCTGATCCGTCCTCTACCTCCAGACCACCCCCGACCAGGACCGGCCTTTCATCGCGAAGCTGGGCTTCAAAGCGAGCATAAGAATCCGGGAAGATCACAAGCTCACAGCTGCCCGTCAGGTCCTCGACCTTGCCGAACGCCATGCGGGTTCCTTTTTTCGTGATCAGTTCGCGAAGCTCAGTGATAAGACCGGCCACGACGACGCGTTTTTTACCCGCATCGCGGTTTTTCCAATCCTTCTTGGCAGCCTTCAGTGCTTCCGCCTCGGGACTGCCCGGCGCCGGCATCTGCGCTGGCAAATCAATCACCTTACAGGTCGTCCAAAGCTCTGAAAGCGTGTCAAACCCCTTCAGCGGGTGATCACTCAGGTAAAAGCCCAGCACTTCTTTTTCATAGGTCAAAGACGCCGTTCGAGCCCAAGGTTTCACATCTTCCAAAGTGACTTTGGTTTCAGTCGAAGGCCCCAGATCAAACAATGAAGACTGCCCCATCTCGCGGTCTTTTTGCAGACCAATCGCGCGATCCAGGTACTTCTGATAACCGGCAATCAACTGCGCACGGTGCGCGCCAAAGCCATCAAAGGCCCCGGCCTTAATCAGACATTCGATCACTTTTTTATTCACACGACGGGTGTCGATGGAATTAAAGAACTCATCCAAAGAAGTGAACTTTTTCTCGGGCAGATTGTTGCGGGCCTCGATGATGGCCTCAACCGCATTCTGCCCCACACCTTTGATCGCCCCCAGACCGAAGTAGATCTCATCGCCATGAACATCAAACAGGTAATCCGAGAAATTCACACTTGGCGAACGCACGGTCAGACCGCGCTTGGTCGCATCCTTGGAGTATTTTACGATCTTTTCAGTGTCGGAAAGCTCCGTACTGAGCAGGGCTGCAAAGAATTCCGCCGGGTAATGACATTTCAACCAGGCAGTCTGTAACGTAACAACGGAATAAGCCGCCGCGTGGGATTTATTGAATCCGTAGTCGGCAAACTTGTACATCAAATCAAACAGATCATTAGAGCGCTGTTTATCATGCCCGCGTTCGATCGCCCCTTGCATGAAGCGCTCACGGTGCTTGTCCATCTCCTCTTTGATCTTCTTACCCATCGCACGACGAAGCATATCCGCTTCACCCAGAGAATATCCGGCAATGCGAGAGGCGATACCCATAACCTGTTCCTGATAGACCATGATCCCGTAGGTCTCAGACAGAACCTCACGGGTGTCTTCCAGAAGGTATTCCACCGGCGCCTTGCCGTGCTTACGATCGGTAAAGTCCGGAATATTCGCCATCGGACCCGGTCGGTACAACGACGTGATCGCGGTGATATCGGCAAAAGAAGAAGGTCTGATTTTACGGGTGGCATCGGTGATGCCCTCACCCTCAAACTGGAACACCCCTGCGGTATCCCCGCGCGACATCATCTCAAACGTCGCCGTGTCATTCATCGGAATCATCTGCGACAGAATTTTTTTGCCGCGATTTTTCACAATCAGCTTCAGCGCGTGATTGATGTGAGTCAGGGTCTTCAGACCCAGGAAGTCGAATTTAATCAGGCCGATTTTCTCGGCGTGCTTCATGTCGTACTGAACGACCTGCTCTCCGTCAGCACCCTTGTAAAGTGGAGCATGACGAACCAGTTGGCCGTCGGCGATGATAACCCCGGCGGCGTGGATCCCGGCATGGCGAACCATCCCCTCAACCCTTTGAGCAAGATCCATCAGCGTGTTCACTGTTGGATTCATCTCCATCATCTCTCCGATACGAGGTTCCATTTCCATGGCCTCTTTCAGGTTGATGCCGAGCTTTTCCGGAATAAGTTTTGTTACCGCGTCGACCTCAGGGAAGGTCATACCCAACACGCGGCCCACGTCCTTGATGGCGGCGCGGGCCTGTAACTTTCCGTAAGTGATGATCTGGGAAACAGATTCCTGACCGTACTTGCGGGTCACATACTGGATCACCTCCTGACGACGATCCTGACAGAAGTCGATATCGAAGTCGGGCATGGAGATACGTTCTGGATTCAGGAAACGCTCAAACAGAAGGAAGTTCGGCAGCGGATCCAGATCCGTAATACGCAAAACATAAGCGACCAAAGAACCCGCCCCGGAACCCCGCCCCGGACCGACCGGAATATCATTGGTTTTGGCCCAGTTGATGAAGTCTTGAACGATAAGGAAGTAACCGTTAAAGCCCATGCGGTCGATAATGCCAAGCTCGTATTCCAGACGCTTGTCATATTCAGGAATTTTATCTTCAGGGACCATTTCACCGCGTGCCGCCGCTTCTTCAAAGCGCACCAACAGACCAGCTTTGGCTTTGCGGGCAATGTCCTCTTTCAGCGACAACCCATCATCTGTCGGGAATGTCGGAAGGTGATAGATCGGTTTTCCTTGGTCGTCTTTAAGTTTGAATTTAACATCGCAACGTTCGGCGATTTGCAGAGTGTTGGAGATCGCTTCCGGCACGTCAGCAAAAAGCTCGACCATCTGCTCTGGTTTTTTCAGATAGAATTCATCCGTCCCCAGACGGAAACGGGATTCATCGCTCAAAGTTTTATTCGATCCGATACAGATCAAAACTTCCTGAGCCATCTGATCGTCCTGAGTCATATAATGCACGTCATTGGACGCCACCACAGGAACTCCCGCGATTTTGGAGGCTTCTAGCAGGAACGGATTGATACGATCCCACTCGGGCACACCCGTGCGGCACATCTCAAGATACAGGCGATCGTTGAAGATTTCTTTCAACTGGCGGATTTTCGCCAAAGCCGCGTCCGGCCCTTCCCGCAGGAAGGATTCCGCGACTTCACCACGCAGGCCTCCGGTCAGACAGATCAGATTTTCATTGTACTGCTGAATGACTTCGTAATCGATACGAGGCTTCCAATAAAAGCCTTCCTGATAACCAATGGAAGAAAGTTTACACAGATTGCGATAGCCATCATTATTCTGCGCCAGGAACACCAGACGGCGCGGACCGGTGTTGACCTGATCTCGGTCCTGCTTTTTTTCAAGACGCGATCCCGGAGCGATGTACGCATCCAAGCCCAGAATTGGTTTTACGTTGTTGTCCTTACAGGCAAAGAAAAATTCAACAGCACCGAACATGTTGCCGTTGTCTGTAAGAGCCACCGCGGGCATCTGCATCGCCGCTGCTTTTTTAGCAATGGCTTTAACCCGGCACGCGGCTTCCAAAAGGGAATATTCTGAGTGGACGTGTAGATGAACAAAAGACATGACAATTTCATATCTTAGCCCCCTTTTTGTTTCAATAAAAGGGGGTGTTTGGATCACACTTCGCTCGGCGCGTTAAAAGACTCCGAGCTGCACCAACGGTTGAATGGAAACTCCGCCCGGAATCTGAGCAGATCCCAGATCCAATCTGTCGTTTTTGACGGGAATTTTGATGGTTTTTTGCCCCAAACCGGCATCCATGACGACTGTGAGAATAACTCCAGAAATCTGAGCCGGATTGGTCGCCCCGTCGATATTCCAAAGTGTCGCCTGATCTTCGCGGAATTCAATCTTATCGCTATTCGGAGCTGCCGGGTCTTTTTCAAGTTTTGCCTCCAGAACACTGGCGGCATAGCCGTCGGCCACTTCCATATCCACTTGTAGTTTTTGACGAAGCATTTCGTTGGCGTACTTAATCAGAAGCACGGCACTTTTGCCCGCCGCTGGCGTGACAAAATCACGATCGCGGGTGCTATCCTGGGAAATCATGCCGATATAGCGAATGCCCAAATTCGAGTTCGGAACCTCCAAAGAAAAGGGCTGGGTGACTCGTGCGCGATATTTGAAATCGTTAAAGGACATCAGCAGGCGCCCATCTTCCAGATTGAACAGGCGATATCCCGTCATCTCAGCACAACAGCCGCCCAAACCAGAAACCAGCACAGGATAGCTGTCGTGCACATTCAGCTCAGTGGCGGATTCCGTCTTTCCCCACAAAACCTGTTCCAGACGCTCGCCTTTACGAACACTCCAGGAAATACTTCCGGATATCCCCTCTGCATTTAAATATTGCTCAGTGGTTTTTGCACTGCCGATCAAGTACAACTGATCCCCATCCACTTCCGAATAAGAGCGATAGGTCTGATAGTCTTGAGAAGTGCGCTGAATTACACGACTGCCGTCTTCGGCCTGTTTTAATTTAAAACTGGAAATGCCAGAGCTTTCATAAAGAATCTGCCCCGCCGCCGCAAGCGCCGCCATACAGGAAAGAACGATCAGTAAAGTAATACCCTTGGAAATTTTATGGATGTGTTTTGTCTTCATTCAAAGAAGGCTAACAAAACCAACCCCCAATCAGCAGTTACACAAAAATCATGACAAACAAAAAAGGTACCCGCTTACTTTTTCCGAAGCAGCGCATCTAGCACGTCGCTTCGGAAAAAGTAAGCAGGTACCTTTTGGTTATTCCCACTCGATGGTGCCGGGGGGTTTGCTGGTGACGTCGTAGACGACGCGGTTGACGCCTTTGACTTTGTTGGTGATCAGATTGGAGACTTCGCGCAGGAACTGGAATTCGAATGGATACCAGTCTGCGGTCATGCCGTCACTGGAGGTGACTGCACGCAGGGCCAGAACGTGATCGTAAGTTCTGGAGTCCCCCTGCACGCCCACGGTTTTCACTGGCAGCAGGACACAGAAGGCCTGCCAGATTTTCTCGTAAAGGCCGCGACGGCGAAGTTCTGAGATATAAACATCATCTGCTTCTTTAAGAATTTGCAGCTTTTCTTTCGTCACTTCACCTAACACTCGAATCGCCAACCCCGGACCAGGGAATGGGTGGCGCCACAGCATTTCTTTGGGAAGTCCCAACTGAGCTCCCAACGCGCGCACTTCATCTTTGAACAATTCGCGAACCGGCTCCACCAGACCGAGTTTCATTTTTTCCGGCAGACCACCCACATTGTGGTGAGACTTGATCGTCACGCTGCCGCCGACAGAGGACACACTTTCAATCACGTCCGGATAAAGTGTTCCTTGCGCCAGCCATTTGATCGGAAGTTTGTGATCGTAACTTTTATCAAAAACTTCGATAAAGACGCGGCCGATGGTTTTGCGTTTTTCCTCTGGATCAGACTTGCCTTTAAGGGCCGAAAGGAACTCTTCAGAAGCATCCACGCCGCGCACGTTAAGTCCGATACGACGATAAGACTCAAGAACACCTTCGTATTCGTTCTTACGCAAAAGACCGTTATCAACAAACACACAATGAACGCGTTCAGCCCCCAAGGCCTTCGTTAAAAGTGTCGCCACCACGGTGGAATCAACACCGCCGCTGAGGCCCACCAGTACATGGTCTGTCGGACCGACTTTGTCTTGAGCTTCTTTAATCAGAATGTCTTTGATGTGCGGAGCATCCCAGTCCGCAGGGGCCTGACACATGCCTTGCGCGAAATACTTCAGCAGATCCATTCCGTGATCGGTGTGCGCCACTTCAGGATGGAATTGCACTGCCAGAACGCCGGGACCTTGCATTGCCGCCGGATGATGGCCGTCGGAATTTGCGATGATTTGAAAGCCTTCCGGCGCTTTTTCAACCACGTCACCGTGACTCATCCAAACTTTTTGTCGTTCAGGAACACCCTCGACCGGACTGGACCATGTTACATAATTCAGCCCGTACTCACGATGTTCAGCGCGAGTGACCTTGCCGCCCAGTTGATGGGTTAAAAGCTGCATTCCGTAACAAACACCCATCACAGGACTTATGTTACGAAGTTCCGCCACATTTCTTTGCGGAGAACCCGCTTCATAAACGGAGTTCGGACCGCCGCTAAGAATAATTCCGTAAGGATTTTTTTTGCGGATTTCTTCCGTAGGATATTCAAAAGAATGAATTTCGGAATAAAAGCCCAACTCGCGCAGACGACGGGCAATGAGCTGAGTGAACTGGGAACCAAAATCAAGAATGACAAAACCACGCATAATTAAGACTCAATTCGATAGTTAGGTGCTTCTTTGGTGATGCTGACATCATGCACGTGGGACTCACGAAGACCCATGGCTGAAATCTGCACAAACTTCGCTTTGCTTTGAAGCTCATCAATATTGCGGGCGCCCACGTAACCCATTCCGGATTTAAGACCACCGATCAACTGATGAATAACGCCGGAAGCAGATCCTTTGTAAGCGACCTTACCTTCGATGCCCTCCGGAACCAGCTTGTCATTTTCTTCGACATCCATTTGCCCATAACGGTCTTTGGAGCCCTTGGACATCGCCCCCAAACTGCCCATGCCGCGATAGACTTTATAAGTACGACCCTGGAACAAAATCGTTTCGCCTGGGGATTCTTCAGCCCCGGCCAGCAGGTTTCCGATCATCACTGAGTTTGCACCCAGCGCCAGCGCCTTGGTGATATCACCCGAAAATTTAATACCGCCGTCGGCGATGATTGTTTTACCGCGGGAACGGGCGACTTTTGCACACTCCATCACCGCAGAAATTTGCGGCATCCCGACACCAGCCACCACACGCGTGGTGCAGATACTGCCCGGACCGACTCCGACCTTGACCACTTCCGCACCGGCGTCCAACAGGGCTTTTGTGCCGTCGGCAGTGACCACGTTCCCCGCCACAACGATGACATCTTTGTGTTTCTGGGAAATGTACTTCACCATTTCGATCACGTTTTTAGAGTGACCGTGAGCGGTGTCGACACAAAGAACATCCACATCGGCCGCCACCAGCGCTTCCACGCGGTCACGGGAATCAGGGCCCACGCCCACCGCAGCCCCTACAAACAACCGACCATGTTCGTCTTTGGTGGCTTGAGGGTAATTTTTGGCCTTTTCAATATCCTTGATGGTGATCAGACCTTTTAGTTTTCCTTTGGAATCCACCACCGGCAGTTTTTCAATGCGGTGTTTTTGCAGAATCTTTTTTGCTTCATCCAAAGTGGTTCCCATTTTCGCGGTGACCAGATTTTCTTTGGTCATCAGATTGCGAATCGGCTGATTGAAGTTTTCTTCAAAACGCAGATCGCGATTGGTTAAAATCCCCACCAGTTCGCCATTCACCGTCACCGGAACCCCGCTGATGGAATACTTTTCCATCAAGGCGACAGCTTCCTCCACCAGATGATCCGGCCCCAGAGTGATCGGATCCATGATCATGCCGCTTTCGTATTTTTTTACTTTTTCAACTTCCAGTGCCTGTTTGTCGATATCCAGATTTTTGTGAATGATTCCCAGGCCACCATGCTGAGCCATCACTCGCGCAATGCGGTTTTCCGTCACCGTGTCCATCGCCGCAGAAATGATCGGCGTGTTCAGATATTTGCCACGGGCAAACACAGAGCGAGGCACTACATCAGTCGGGGTGATTTCAGAATACTGGGGAAGAAGAAGAATATCGTCGAACGTCAATGCGTAAGGGACTTCACGATCCATAACAAAGCTCCTAGAGGCAGGTTTTTGTTATTCTGAGCGGAAATCCCTTTGAGTTCAAGCAAAACGAGGATGATTTATCAGTACCAGGTCTTGTACAAAAGATAGTTGTCGGCAGACTTTTCAAGCAGCGCGACTTCTTCATCCGTCAGTGCGCGTTTGACTTTTCCAGGACGTCCCACGACCAGACTGCGTGGCGGAATCTCCGTGCCTTCCGTGATCAGGGTTCCGGCACCGATCAGACAATGCTCGCCCACTTTGCAACCGTCCATAATAATAGATCCCATGCCCACCAGAGTGCCACGACCGATTTCACAGCCATGCAGCATCACCAAATGTCCAATGGTCACGCGATCATGGAGCGTCGTGCCCCATTTTCCATAGGTTCCGTGAATGACCGTACCATCCTGAACGTTGACCTCTTTGCCAATACGAATCGGCATCACGTCACCACGAATCACCACGTTATACCAGATCGAGGAATTGTCACCAATTTCCACGTTGCTGATGATGCGGGCAGTGTCTGCCACAAAAACTTTTTCACCAATCACCGGAGACATGCCGCGTGCATTCACTAACCTGTTGCTCATAGAACACCTCTGTTCTAGGCTAAAGTTTCGTTTTGAAGGAATCAACCTTTGATTCCGGAAATTCTTTTCGACGCCGCTGTTTCTTTGCGATTGCCGGCCAAGTTTCGTACCGTGGTCTCTTCTTGAGCGCGCACAAGAAAATCTGCAATCCTCTCATGCTCTTTCATCCCGTCCGAAAACCCGATATCAATCAGCTGGCGACAATAGGTGGGCGTAAACATAAGATAACTTAAAAGCTCCGCCGATTCATCCACCGAACCCGGTCCCCGCAACAAGTAGCGAATGATCCTTGGAAGCTCGTTTCCCTTCTTTTTTGCCAGCTCTGAAAAATCCACCGAAGGGGAAATCCACAGCGTCTCAAGCTCATGCCAGTTCGAACGACGACGTTCTTCACTGGAAAGGCCTTTCAGGCCTTCATTGATCTGCTGAATACGCTGAATGTCGGATTCCAGTCCATCCATCATCACGGCATTCATCAGCACATTGGCGACCCGAGCCACCGTCGGCATCTCTCCGCCACTGGCATGATGATAGCTGTAAAACGTGTCCTGCCGTCGGCGCACCCCGATGGCCAGCAAACGACTGGCCCCCAGATAAATCGCCGGTCCACAAGGGGACTGATTGCGGATGCAACCATCACCGTAATAACGATCCTGCACTTTGACCGGAGGAAACAACATCGGGATCGCCGATGAGGCCATGATGTGTTCCACCGAAAGATTCACCTTTTCACTGCGATGCATGCCCCGCTCCCAGGTCTTCAGTTCGGGAATCCCCTGAAAGAAGGTGACGGTGGCGACACTGTCGTAGTCCAGAGCAGACACCGACACCGCCCTCAAAATGCCGGCGTTGATCTTTTTTTGGATTTCACCAAACTGACATTTTCCCAGAATATAGTTATGCAAAGGGTGCGTGGACAAAAGCGAGCGAAGACCGGAATCTTTTTTCCCGCCCCCCAGGGAAAACTCTGTCATCCACTGCAGTCCACCCCGGGACAAGGCCATCAGATCCGCATAGAAAACATTGTCACTGTCGATCTTAGACCACAGGTTCACCAGATTTTTACTGCTTTGAACAAATGACGAGGGATTCCCCGCAAGCAAAGCCACGTTGATGGCTCCGGCGCTGACTCCGGAATAAACCTGAAATGGATCATCCAGTTGATGACGGGAACAGATGTGCGCAATAGCCGCAAGCACGCCGGCTTGATAAGCCCCGCGGGCGCCGCCCCCGGAAAGTACAAGACCCAGAGTTGGCATAAACACCCTCCCCGAGTGTCTATGCTAACTTTGACCAATGAAGACGTAAAGAACTCGAGCTAAACTGTCGCCTGACTTTGCTTTTTATCAGATACCACCCAGACCAGGTCGTTCTCACGCAGAGTGAAGCTGGCACGAGGGCCCAAAATTCTTTGGGGGCCACGTTCAATCCCCACAACCATGCCGTGATAGGATTCACGGATGCCGCTTTCGCGAATGGTTTTGTCTTTGAATTTGGAATCGTCAGACACCACAAACGAAGACAATTTGTAATCATCCTGCCTGGTGGTCATTTCAGGTTCTGGCACCTGCGCTGCCTTTTCACCCTCAAGGAATGTGTGGAAACTTTGCAGTTCTTCTTCACTTCCGAAACAAATCAGTTTGTCATGCGGCCACAGAACGAACTCCCCGTCCGGAGCAAAGTAACGTTTGGCACCGCGGAAAACTGCCGCCACCGTCACACCGTAATTTTCCTTAAAGGACAGGTCCCTCAAGGTACGACCCACCAGCGAACACTCTGATGCGATATCATAGTTCCCCAGGGTTGTTTCCCAAGGCAGGAAGTTTTTTGCCACAGAACTGCTGACCAGTTCCTTACGTTCTTTTTCCGTCAGGTTTTTCTGGAAGTTCTTTTCAATAAACTGATACAGATGACGAACCCATAGCTGACCGGCCAAAGCCGCCACACCCACCACCGCCACAATGACGCCGGAGGCGACTTTGAGCGTTGCAAACTGACTGATTAAAGCGCCCAATAAAATCACAGCCAGCACCAGACGACCGACAAACAGGCCCGCCTGCAAACCGCGCAGTTTCTGCAGCTCTTCCACTTCACGCTGAGCGCGCAGGGAAGGACCACTCATCACAATACCCCAGAAGAAAGGAGCGGATATCGCCAGACACACAAACAGCGAAATACCGCTGGCCCAGGGGCTTTCCTGCAGATATTTCTGAATTTCCGCATTCACCACGGCTTTAAACGCCCCCATGATGGCCACAACCATCACGGTGTTTAAAAGAATCTTCATGCCGTAGGTTTTCATAATCAAAGCACCCGCTTTGTTTTCACCGGCCTGATTAAAAGACGCCTGGTACTGATCCAGATTGCGCTTAACTCCTTCAGGCAGTTTCGATTCAACCCAGCGATACAACGGATCGGCCACCTTGATCAGATAAGGAGTGGTAAAGGTCGTCACGGCCGACACCGCAATCGCCAGCGGATACAGGAAATCACTGGTGACTTTCAGACTGACACCGAGGGCGGCAATGATGAAAGAGAATTCTCCGATTTGCGCCAGACTCATTCCGGACTGGAAGGACTGTTTGCGCCCCTGACCGGACAAAATCGCCCCAAGGAAGGTGCTGACGAATTTACCAACGATCGTCACCAAAGTGACCAGAATCACCAGATCCCAGCGCTCAATCAGAACCTTTGGATCGATCATCATACCGACAGAGACAAAGAAGATCGCTGCAAACAGATTCTTCACCGGCTGCAGAACGTGCTCCATCTTATGACCTTCCGGTGTTTCCGCCAGAAGAGATCCCATCACGAAAGCGCCCAAAGCTGGAGAGAACCCCACACCGGCGGCAATCATCACCATCATAAAGCACAGACCAATAGAAACCAGCAGCATGGTTTCGTCTTCCAAAAGATGGCGGATCTTGCGCAGGAAGATCGGAATCAGGAAGATCCCGATCACGAACCAAAGTGCGATATAGAACAACAAACGAAGCCCCGAGAACGCCAGTTCGGCGGGAGAAAAGGTGTCAGAGCTTGCAATCGCCGTCAGCAGCACCAGCAGCAAAATCGCCACGATGTCTTCCACAACCAGGATGCCAAAGACAAGTTCAACGAACTTTTTGCCTTTCATCCCCAGTTCCTGGAAAGCACGAACGATGATTGTTGTGGAGGAAATGGAAAGAATACCCCCGAAGAACAGGCTGTCGATATTGTTCCAGCCCAGCAGACGGCCCACCAGATATCCCAGGGCCACCATGAAAACTACTTCGAAGACCGCAGTAAAGCTGGCCGACCCACCGACCTTGAACAATTTCTTAAAGCTGAACTCCAACCCCAGACTGAACAGCAGGAAGATCACACCGATTTCAGACCAGACCTGAATATTGGCCTGATCAGTGACCGTGGGTAAAAAGGGAACGTGAGGACTGACCAGAAATCCTGCAATCAGATATCCCAGAACTTGAGGCTGGCCGAGTTTTTTGAAAAGCAGCGTGGAAAGCGCTGCGATCATAAGAATAAAACCAAGATCCGTAATCAAATGAGGTAGATGATGCATGCCTCATAGTTACAAAAACTAGTTCAAATATCCAGAGCCTTTGTCCATTAGACCAAAATTTTGGATGTTTTGCGCGCCGCCCTCGACTTCCGCATTCATCACGCGGGAACGACCAATGAAGCTCTTTGTCGCAAATAGAGGCACGCCCAGATAAAGACACAGCGACATCGCCTCATCGGCGCGCAGCTTAAGTGAATTCATCTGCGCATGACCGCTGATATAAAGACGCAGATATTGATGAGCGCCTTTTATTTCGACAAAAACCGCCTGTTTTATTTCGATTCCCAAAGATTCCAGCATCAACGCCGTGAACTTGTGCGGCGAGGACTCTAAAATCATCTTATTGCTTTGAGACAGCGCCACACCGGCATCAATGGCACTGACCGCCACTGGCAGTGTGTACTGATGAGCCTCGTCCTTCAAAAGCAAAAACGGACGGGTTGCATCCGTGGTCACTGACAAACCATAAGGGAACAGTTGCACCAGTTCATTCTGATGGAAGGTTTCCTCTTCACGTGATTCATTTGAAAACACGATCTGTGCTTTAAGTGAGTTGAAATTGTGGATGTCTTTCATGATTAAATCATTTCTCCTCTGAACACTGCCGGGAACGCCTTGGTGATTTTCACATCGACCGTTTTACCGATCAAATCCGCGGTTCCCAGGAAGTGCACCAGCTTGTTGCCGGTGCTTCGTCCTTGCATTTTTCCGTGATCACGGTCCACGTTTTCCACCAGGACCTTCATGGTTGTGCCTTCATAACGCTTGACCCGCTCAAAGGCCATTGCCTCATGCACATCAAACAGACGATTCAAACGCTCGTTCTTCACATCTTCCGGCAACTGGTCTTCAAACTTCGCAGCCTTGGTGAACGGACGCGGTGAATAGCTGAACGCAAAGATGGTTTCAAAACCAACCTCCGTCACCATATTCAGCGTGTCCTGGAAGTCCTCTTCAGTCTCACCTGGGAAACCAACGATGATGTCCGTTGAGAAGCAGACATTCGGCAGCCCCTTTTGAATCATCGCAATGCGCTCCAGATATTCTTCACGCGTATAGTTGCGATTCATGCGTTCAAGCACCTTGGTGCTGCCCGCCTGGAACGGCAGATGGATGTATTCCATGATCTTGTCCGAATGTTCCGCCATCACATCCACCAGCTTCTGATTGAAGTCCTTGGGATGAGATGTCGTGTAACGAATGCGTTCGACGTCGGTTTCTTTGGCCACCTTCGCCAGCAAGTCAGCAAAGTCGATACCCTCATCACCCTGATAGGAGTTGACGTTTTGCCCCAGCAAAGTGACTTCCTTCACCCCGCGTTTCACCAGATGTCGGATGTCAGTCAGGATGTGCTGAACCGGGCGCGACTTTTCACGACCGCGAGTGTAAGGCACCACACAGAAGGTGCAGAAATTGTCGCAACCCTTGGTGATATTCACATAAGTGGCCACACCCGGATTACGCACCAAAGTTTCGATGTGATACGGGGAACGATGTTCAAAGCGGGAGTTCACCAGCCTGCGCTCGCCCGCAAAAGATTTTGCCACCAGTTGCGGTAAACTGTCGATCTGATCGGTGCCGAACACAAAGTCGATCATTGGCTGGGTCTTCATCAGGTTTTCTTTTTCCTGCTGCCCCACGCAGCCACCCACGCCGATCTTCAGATCCGGATTTTTACGCTTCATGTACTTGTAAGTGCCGACTTCAGAATAAACCTTATGCACCGGTTTTTCGCGCACACTGCAGGAATTGATAATGATCAAAGATGCTTTCTTTGGATCCGTCACAGGAACAAAGTTCTGCATTTCCAGCAAAGCGTACATGCGCTCGGTATCGTTCACATTCATCTGACAGCCGTAGGTCGAAATATAGACGCCACGACCCATCCCGATATCGGGATTTTTCTCAACACTTTCAAGATTTTGGGTGATGTCGTCCACGAGCTCTTACCTCTTGTGTCATTAAAGAAAGTGAGTTATAGAGGAGCGCTTTAAGAATGTCAAAAAAAGCCCGAACCTGATGGAGGCCTTCGTCATGATCCCAAGACTGAAAAGTTCAAAAAAATGGACATCCTTCCCTAAAGAATACTCAGATCAGATCCAGGCTGTTTTTAAAGAAAATTTCGCCCAATACCTGGATAATGCCGAGTTGATTATTGAAGGCCGCATCTATCAGGAAGAAATTGTGCTGCGCGTTGGTTATCTGGAAGAGGGCCGTTTGGCGCAAGCCAATTTCGAAGTGTCCATGAGCTATTCTCAAGAGCAGCAAGACGCCGTTTCCCGTATCCACAACTGCGTGGACGCCGCAGCCAGCATGATGTTGGAGTTCCTAGAAAACGAAGGCGAAGTCGACTTCCCTTACAACTGGAAAGAAGTGCCGTTCCAAGGAAAGAAAGTCTATCTGAAGTTCTCAACTGAAAATTCCAACCTGGAAGCTGAAGCCAATAAACTTCTGGGTCTCAGCGAAGATGAAATGCTTCACGACACCAATGAGGATGAAGACGAAGATGCGCTAAGCCGCGCAGAACAAAGCGAAGAGCTTTCTCCTCCACGTGACGATGAAGACTATTCCGAAGAGAACGAATCTGCCGAAGAAGATGAGGAAGACTCTGAAGACAAGGGTCCAAAAATGTTCGGTGGCAAAGGAAAGAAGCAGCTTCACTAGCTGCTCTCTCCCTTCTGGGGGATTAATTCTCACTTTGAGACATCCCCTTTATTAAATTTTTTCCAGAAAAATCAGACAGATATCCAAAAAAAGCGAACTTCTTCCGATAAGTAGTTCATGAAAACTCGCAAATACGGAACGTCGCTTGTTGGTATTTTAACGGCCTCCTTGATGCTGGCTGCTTCCGCATCAGCAACACCCAATTCCCTCACGTATCAGGGAAGAATTCTCAAAAACGACGGCACTCCGCTGGAATACAGCAACGTCAGCTTTCAATTTGAAATCACCAGCCCCAACGGCCAGTGCATCATTTATCGCGAGCAAGTGGATCACATTGATCTGACAAACTCTGGTGGCGTGTTCGATGTGCCTATCGGAACCGGCTCACAAAGCCATCCGACAGCGGGCACATTCACATTGCTTGATTCATTTAAAAATTCCGGCAGCCTTTCCTGTGATGGTGGCGCCACTTACAATCCGGCCGCCAACGATCAACGCCGCCTGCGCGTCAGATTCCATGATGGGACAGGCTGGAAGACGATCTCTCCAGACAATGAAATCCGCTCTGTTCCTTATGCCGCTTATTCCTTGTCCGCGCAAAAGCTGGGCTCCTATCAGTCCACGGACTTTGTTTTGAAAAACACCGTCACGGCCTGCCCGGCAAATAACTTCCTGACCTTCGACGGCACCAGCTTTTCTTGTGCACCGGTAACCGGCGCAGCCGGAGGCACAGTGACGGACGTCACTTCCGCCAACAACTATCTGACTGTCGCTACCGGCAATTCCACACCAGTCCTGACTGTCAACGTCGGCACAACCGCCAACACAGTGGCTGCCGGCAATGATACGCGCTTCACAGATGCGCGCACGCCGTCAGGAAATGCGGCTGGTGACCTGAGTGGCACCTACCCTAATCCCTCGGTCGCAAAAATCCAGGGCGTGGCTGTTTCAAACTCTGCCCCGACCTCCGGACACTTCATGAAGTTTTCCGGCACCGAGTGGAGCAGTTCCGCGATAGCCATTGGCGATGTGACGAATCTGACCAGTTCCCTCAGCGGACTGCTGTCGACGGCAAGCTTTAACACCGCTGTTGGCAGCGCCAACTGTGCAGCCTATGAAACTGCCTACTGGAGTTCCGTCGCCGGAAAATTCCTTTGTCAGGCGATCAATGTGTCTGTTGCAGGTGATGTTAGCGGCTCAATCGGTGCCGTCAGCGTTGATAAAATCAAAGGCGTCAGTGTCGATGCCACAGCTCCAACATCAGGACAGGTCCTTAAATATGACGGCACCAAATGGGCGCCCGCGACAGAATCCTGGGTGCAAAATGCCGGAGGCAGCCCCTCCATTCAAACAGGTCTGGACACAGCCAAACCTGCAAGTCCCGCTGCCGGTGCTATCTACTTTGCCACCGATAGCAAAGTCATTTATCAGTACAATTCCGGCGCCTGGGTTAGCATCGCCTCTATTAATGCCAGCACAAGCCCTTCAGGATCTGCAGGTGGAGATCTGACCGGCACTTATCCCAACCCCACGATCGACAAACTGAACGGAGTGGCTTTAAGTCTTGCCTCCCCGGCCTCGGGCCACGTGATCAAACACAACGGCACAAACTGGGTGAACGCAGCGATCACAGCCGTTGATCTTCCGACAATCCCCGTGAACAAGGGCGGCACGGGTCAGACCAGTTTTGTGAATGGTGAACTGTTGATTGGTAACTCCACCGGAAATACACTGACCAAAGCCACTTTGACGGCGGGCTCAGGTATTTCCATCACCAATGGCACAGGCAGTATTTCCATCGCCACAACCGGCGCTCCTCCAACAGGCACCGCCGGAGGCGATCTTTCCGGGACTTATCCAAATCCGACTGTTGCAAAACTTCAGAGTTATGAAGTTTCCACAACCGCACCGACCGCGAATGCTTACTTAAAATGGGACAACGGCACCAGCAAATGGACTCCGGGTTTTGTGAAACTAAGTGAGCTGCAAAACCTGACCGGCGGAAGCGCATTCAATGCGGCTGGTTGCACTGCTGCGCAGACTTTGAATTGGAGCTCAATCACAGATAAATTTGAATGTCAGAACATCTCTATCGCCAACACACAGGTCACAGGCCTTGGCACTGCTTCAACAAAAGCGGCCGGGACTGCGGCGGGTGAAGTTCTACTTTTGGATGGAAGTGGAAAACTGCCAGCGAGCGCCCTGCCTTCCACTTTGGGACAATGGCAGGTTTCGGGGACAAAATTGTATTATGATGATGGCGTTATCGTCGCTGGCGGAGCCGGCACCACCTACACCGGCACAGAGCATCCTTTCATTGTAAAGGGAGACCCTGGCGTTTTTGCGCGATTCTTACTGGATCGTGGTGGCAACATGACAACCATGTACACCAATGGCGTCAGCTTCAACATGGGCAAATGCACCAACACGACCTGCACAAGCACCAATGACTTTCTAGCTATGGACTTTGCGACCAACCGAACGGATCTGGGCACAGGAGGCTCTAGCAACGAGCTGAGTATTACCAATGGTGGGTATGTCGGCATTGGCACCAATTCCCCCTCCTACAGACTTGATGTCCAAACTTCAGATGCGTTCCAGCAGCGCCTGTTCCATGCTTCAGACGCCGATTATAATGGGGCCGCACTGATGTTGACACGAACCCGCGGTACTATAGCATCTGGTACCGCAGTCAATTCTGGAAACACCATCGGTGGTCTGTATTTCCGTGCCCACGATGGATCCGGCACCGGAACCACCAACGCCGCCATCGAAGTCAGCGCTTCGGAAACACAAAGCACCACCAATCGCGGCAGCAAAATGATTTTTGAAACCACCACAACCGGATCTGCCACACGCACAGAGAAAATGCGCATCGATGGCAGCGGCAAAGTGGGCATCGGCACCACATCACCCAGCTATCAACTGCAAGTCAATGCCGCCGGAGATTCCATTGTCGGAACGTTTGGTGCCGACACCAGCCAAAGCGGTTTTGTCATGGGGAACAGTCTGACAAATCGCTGGACTATCGTGCAAGATGTTGCAGGCAATAACAGATCTCTGAACTTCTGGCATGACCATACCGGCGTGGGTGGTAGCTCAGGGCATGTGATGGCGATGCACACCACGGGTAACGTTTCCATCGGCGATTTCAATACAGATTCAAACCGTCTGAATGTCACAGGGCCTGCAACTGCTTCTGCTGTCCGCATTTCAAATGGCAGCTACGCAGGATACCTGACGGTCCCAACCAGCTCTCCGGGGCTGATTCTTTCCGGAGGCACAAAGTATACAGGCTCCGCCTGGGTCGCTGAAAGCACCACCGCTGCGGCATTGGCCGTCGGTCCAAATGGGGTTGTGTTTTATGGAGCCAACGGACTAACTCCGGGAAGCCCCAACACCAACACCCTGCGCATGATTGTCGGGCAGAACGGACAAGTCTCTATCGGTGCTTCGGGCACGGCCTTTCAAAGCGGTTTACTGACTATAGGTGATTATGGCCACGACCAAGGCATCTTCACATTGCGCAGATCCGCCGCCAGCGCCAACCTGGATGTGTACGTTCCGTACGAAGGCTCTGATAGCGGAAAATACTTCGGTTATGGCTATCAGGCCAGCACCGGCATGTTCCGTTTCTGGGACAGCACCGCCGGGCAACGCATGAACTTCACGAACTCTTCCGGAAACATGTGGATCGCCGGAACTTATTCCAACGGTTCCGACCGACGTTTCAAGACTGACATTGAAGTCATCCCGGATGCGTTGAAAAAAGCGCTGCAGGTGCAGGGCGTGACCTACCACTGGAAGCCGGGCGTGAATCCAGATCCAAGTCAGCAAATCGGGGTGATCGCACAGGAAGTAGAAACAGTGTTCCCTCAAGCCGTGAAAACGGATGCAGATGGTTACAAGTCCGTTACTTACGGAAACCTGGTGGCGCCGTTATTCAATGCCTTAAAAGAATTCTACGAGCTTTGGAGCAAAGATTCACAAATCACCAAGAGAGAAATCGCCTCCCTGAAAGAGGAGGTTCAAACTTTGAAGCAACAAAATGAGCAGTTCAAAAAATATGTCTGCGAAAAAGAACCACAAAATCCTATCTGCAAATAGACAACATTGGCCGCGGAATTTTTATTCAGCGGCTTTTTTAGTTAGCTCTCTTGTGGCTTATCGAGATAATGAAAGAGCATGTTTGAAGGACTCAGGATGCTGCAACTACTTCTAATACTGACACTCGCCTGTTCCGGGAATTTCGCCCACGCCACGACTATTGTCATCAATGGTGAAGATGACTGGGCACCCTACTCCTCGGCTTCCGCCGACTATAAAGATGTCGTGGGCCTGGCGCCGGAAATCGTGAAAGCCGCCTTCAAAAGTCAGGGGATCACAGTGATCACCCGCCCTGTTCCTTTTGCCCGCTGTATTTATGAAGTTGAAAAAGGGAAATCCCTGGGTTGCTTTGACACCATCATCAACCAGGACACCAAAGACAAATACATCTTTCACAAGACACCGATGTTTGAAGCGGAAATGGTCGTCTATGGCCGTATCCGCGACGGTCGGCAAAACGTCACTTTGAAGGATATGGAAAACAAAGTGGTTGGCACCACCAACGGCTACACCTACCCGACGGAGTTTTTGCAGAACAAAAAAATTCTGCATTCACAAAGTCCCACGGAAAAATCCCAACTGGAAAAACTGGCCAGCAATCGCATTGACTACGCCGTCGTATGGGGCCTGACCGGAGAATACCTTCTAAAAAACCATCCCGAACTGGCCAAGAAAATTCAGCCGGTGGGTCGTCTTTCCAAAGATGGACTGTATTTGAATTTCTCAAAAAGTCACAAGGATGGAGCGCACTACGCCCATGTTTTTGAAAAAGGTCTGCAGGCCATCCGGGCTGACGGAACCTATGACCGAATCATGAATCGCTTCAACAGCCTGCACGCCCTGAACCCCTGAAACGAAAAATGCCCGTGCCTTAATTCAGACACGGGCGCCCCTCGAACAGAGAATATTGTAAATCTAAGGATTAAAGTTCGCGAACGCGAGCTTCAATTTCTGGAACTTCATTCAGGTGATTTTTCGCCTGGATGATGATTTCGACAGCATCTTTCTGAAGCAAACGGCCGGCAGCCATTTTTTCACAGATCAGAGCTTCCAATTTGTCAGTGATTTCGTAAACAGACTCATGCTGTGGCCACAGATTTTTAGAATCATTGCTGCCACCTGCACAAAGCGGGATGTAGTGATCAATCTTGAACGCCAGACGCTTCATGGAACGCGTTCTGTAACCGATCTGATCGTACTTCTGGAAGATAGCCGCCTTCTGAGAAGAAGACACATCGCGCTCACAGTATTTGATTTTTTCAGGGTAACGGTATTCAGACGGACGGTTGCAAAGAGCACCCGGAGTCAGAGTGGCATCCGGTCCCTTTGGGAAGGCTTCATAAGCCTGGGACATGGAAACAGAGAACAAAACAACAACAAAGAGAACTGCGCTCTTCAACATATTCGCTCCAAATAGACTGCCCTTTACGGTGGCAGGTAGAAACGTCGGACCCTATCTCCGACTTATATTTGTGTAACCGCGGTTAGTAGTAACGGCGAGATTTCCTCTTTGCAATAAAAAACTAAGGACCCTAACGCACCCAGCCTATGTCCCCAAACAAAAAAAAAGACCCACCCTCATCAGGCAGGTCTTTCTAAAAACTCTATACAAGAACAACTTCAAGGCCGTTCAAAAGGGTTCAGCCGCAAGGCGGAGGCCCCTTTTCGCAACGGAGGCGTGCTCCAAGCACGTCGGAGAGAAGAAAAGGGGCCGACAACGCAGTCGGATGGGCCCTTTTCAACGGCCGACTAGTACTCGTCGTCTTCTACTCCAGAGCCGGATCCTTCTCCCATTCCACGAACTTCTTCGATGAATGCGCTGTTATCCTCTTCAAAGTCATTGTCGCTCGCTGATTCGTCGATTTCCAGCTCTTGGATGGCTGCCAGGAAGTCTTTTTCAGTGCGCAAATCACGGCGGATCATTTCCAGGAATTTGTCCGGATAACGAGAGGTTAGCTCTTCCACATAACGCTCAAGTTTACCATCCTGAAGGATCTTCTTACGAACTTGGATTTTCTTCCAGAACATCAGGTAGTGGTAACGGCAGTAAGCATCCACGGCAGCGATCTGGTCGCAATCACGGGCACGGCAGTAACGGCGGCCTTCGGCATCCGTCAGAACCACTTCTTCGTCAGACTTGGCTTTTTCCTCGGCAACCCACTCTTCATCAACCTCGATCTCCTCTTCGGATTCCTCGACGGCTTTGAGTTCTTCCTCGTACTCGCCAATTTCATCGCCCATCAGATCGTCATCGGCGATAAAATCGTCTTCCAGCTCGTTTTCGTCCTTTTCCTTCTTCGCTTTGCCTTTTTTAGGGGCTTTTGCCTCTTTTTTAGGCGCAGCTTTTTCAGGAGCAGGTTGCGGGGCTGCCTTTTTTTCGGCTTTTTTGGCCGCTTCGACCTTGGTTTCTTTAACCTCTTTGGTCTCTTTAGCTGCTTTAACCGGGGCTTTAGCCGGTTTTACTTCCGGCTTTTTCTTCGCCTCAGGCTTTTTAGCCGCCTTAACAGGGGCTTTGTCGGCCTTTTTCTTTACAACAGCCTTCGGAGCCGGCTTTTTTGGAGCTGGCTTTGCGGCTTTTGCGGGCGCTTTCTTAGCTGGTTTTGCAGCGGCTTTGGCCGCGGGCTTCTTTTTAACGATTTTTGCCATAGTTCTACCTGGTAGTGCTTTAGATGATCATTTCATCTGTCAGACATTTGAGAAAAGCTGTCAACTCATTTCACTGAAATAGTGCCATCTTGACTGCGCACAAAAATGCTTCCTCTAGGTGCGTCGCCACGCAGGCGGCCTCGCACGCTTTTCTCTGCACTGAGTTTCGTCACACGAAGTTCGGAAGGAACAACAATTTCACCTTCCACCGTCATCAAGTTCAAAGAAGCGCCCGAACCCGGGGGCGTCTGAATGCTGACTTTGCCAGACTTGGATTTCACGTCCACTTCAGAGTCCAGAGTCATGCCGATGGTGATTGCGGCATCCTGATTCTGACCCTCAATGCGGCCCTGGAAGCCCTGAATATTCAGGCTGCCTTTGCCACTTTCAAACTGAATGGTCCCGTTGCTTTGGTTGACCTTCGCTGTCGACTGTTGCGCCGACACAGTCAGGAATCCCCGCACTTTTTCGATGTTCATCTGACCCGAGAAAAGGGACGCTTCAACATCCCCCTGGATGTTTTTCAAAGTCATACTGCCAGAATAGGAGTCTGCCTCCACCTTGCCCAGATGATCGGACACAGACACGTCGCCTTTTTGCACGTAGACCTGCAAAGTCCCCGCCCCATTAAGTGCCGCAACGCGGCCTTGAGTCAGACTCACTTTAAGGTCTTTATTCCACTTCTGCGCCACGACGGAGCCACCACGCAACTGAACTTCTGTGGGTACTGCTGGCCCGGTGATTTCGATTTTTTTCAGTTGTGTATTCGCTTTTGGCAAGATGTTCAGCCAGGTTCTTTTCCCGCTGTATTCATTCATGCGCACTTCGATGATATTATTTTTCTTTTCGACGATGAAAACGCCTTCGGCGCCGGACTGCTCCACTCCGGAAACCCGCAACGCGGCACCAGGCTGCGCCACCATCTGAACCTGAGCCTCAAGTCCTTTGAGGACCAGACGATCCCCTTCAGAAACCGGCACGTCGAAAGTCGCCGCCATCACTGGCTGAAAAACGAGGTGGGCAAGAATGAAACTAATCGCTGACATGCGTTGACTCCCCTGCCCCATCCCGGGGGCTATTGACTCTGTTCCTAAAATATAAAAAAGTATCCGGGCATTTACAATAAGGTATTTATAAAGCTTCGGGCGGAATGCGCCCCAAGACTAATTGAGGTGAAATATGGAAAATGTCGTAATTGTGAGCAGCGTAAGAACCCCTGTAGCTTCTTTCCAAGGAGGCTTTGCCTCTGTTCCTGCACCAAAACTGGGTGCAGCAGCCATCAAGGAAGCCATCACTCGCGCAGGTGTTTCTGCTGACGAAATCGATGAGTGCATCATGGGCGAAGTCCTGACTGCAGGTGTCGGCCAGGCTCCAGCGCGTCAAGCGGCTTTGGGCGCGGGTTTGAAAAACTCCACTCCGTGCATGACCATCAACAAAGTGTGCGGTTCCGGTCTGAAATCTGTGATGCTGGCAGCGGACTCCATCGCTTTGGGTCACACTAAAATCGCTGTGGCCGGCGGTCAGGAAAACATGACTTTGGCTCCGCACTTGCTTGAAAACTCCCGTTCCGGTTACCGCATGGGTCCAACACAAATGACCGACTCCATGATCAAAGACGGCCTTTGGGATCCATACAACAACTTCCACATGGGTAATGCCGCGGAAATCTGCGTAAAAGAGCACAACTTCACTCGTGAAGAACAAGACGCTTTCGCAATTGATTCCTACAAAAAAGCTCAGGATGCGTGGGCGAAGAATGTTTTCAAAAACGAAATCGCTCCGGTTGTGGTTGAAGGCCGCAAAGGCGCTGTGACCATCGATAAAGACGAAGAGCCGTTCAACACGAACTTCGACAAAATCCCTGGCTTGAAACCAGCATTCGACAAAGCCGGCACCATCACGGCGGCCAACGCTTCCAAAATCAACGACGGCGCTGCGGCTCACGTTTTGATGTCTGAAAGTGAAGCAAAAAAACGCGGCATCAAACCTCTGGCAAAAATCGTGGCTCACGCAACATTTGCGCACGAACCAAAATACTTCACCACAGCTCCAGTGGGCGCGATCAAAGCCGCTCTGAACAAAGCCAACCTGAAAGTGGGCGATGTGGATCTTTGGGAAATCAACGAAGCTTTCGCGGTTGTGACTCAAGTGGCGATGAAAGAACTTGAAATCCCGGCTTCCAAAGTGAACATCCATGGTGGTGCTGTGGCTATCGGTCACCCGATCGGTGCTTCTGGCGCGCGCATCCTGGCGACTTTGGTTCACGCTCTGCACACTCACAACAAACGCTACGGCCTTGCGACTTTGTGCATCGGTGGCGGCGAAGCGGTGGCATTGATCATCGAGAAAGCGTAATCATCATGAGCAAAAAGGTGTTTAAAGACGCCAAGAGCGCGCTCTTTGACGTCAAAGACAACATGACTCTGGTGCTGGGAGGCTTCGGCCTTTGCGGCATCCCGGAAAACTGCATCACCGTTTTGAACGAAATGGGCGTAAAAGGCCTGACCTGCGTTTCTAACAATGCGGGCGTTGATGATTTCGGCCTGGGCTTGCTTCTGCAAAAACGCCAGATCAAAAAAATGATCTCTTCTTATGTGGGCGAAAATGCTCTGTTTGAAAAGCTCTACATGAGCGGCGAACTGGAGTTGGAATTCTGCCCGCAAGGCACACTGGCTGAACGCATTCGCGCGGGAGGCGCTGGAATCGCTGGTTTCTACACTCCGACAGGAGTGGGCACACTGGTGGCTGAAGGCAAAGAGATCAAACAATTCGACGGACGCGACTATGTTCTTGAAAAAGGCATTAAAGGCGACTTCGCATTTGTGAAAGCGTGGAAGGGCGACAAGTTCGGAAATCTGATCTTCAGAAAAACTGCGCGCAACTTCAATCCGATGGCGGCAACAGCCGGTAAAATCACCGTGGCTGAAGTTGAAGAGCTGGTTGAGATTGGCGAACTGGATC
Organism: Bdellovibrio sp. BIS2; assembly: GCF_055398295.1. Taxonomy (NCBI): domain Bacteria; kingdom Pseudomonadati; phylum Bdellovibrionota; class Bdellovibrionia; order Bdellovibrionales; family Pseudobdellovibrionaceae; genus Bdellovibrio; species Bdellovibrio sp. BIS2. The sequence goes on from NZ_AP035879.1 coordinate 2,054,530, forward strand.
CGGATCAGATTCACACTCCGGGTGTGTACGTTCAGCGCATCTTCCAGGGCACTGACTATCAAAAACGCATCGAACAAAAAACCGTTTCCAAGGGATAGGAGAGCAAAATGCCATTAACAAGAGAGCAAATTGCTCAACGTATCGCTCAGGAAGTTGAAGACGGCTATTGCGTGAATCTGGGTATCGGTATTCCCACTTTGGTGGCGAACTACATCCCTCGGGACAAATTCGTTATGTTACAGAGTGAAAACGGTCTTTTGGGTATGGGTCCATTCCCGAAAGAGGCTGATATTGATGCCGACCTGATCAACGCCGGCAAACAAACCGTGACGGCACTTCCGGGTGCGAGCTTCTTTTCCAGTGCTGACAGCTTTGCGATGATTCGCGGCGGTCACGTGGATCTGACCGTACTGGGCGCGATGGAGGTTGATGAAACCGGCAGCATCGCCAACTGGATGGTGCCTGGCAAAATGGTCAAAGGCATGGGCGGCGCGATGGATCTGGTTGCGGGCGCACGCAACGTGATCGTGGCCATGCAGCACACTGACAAGGAAGGCAATTCCAAGCTTCGCACCAAGTGCACGCTGCCTTTGACTGGTGTTAAGTGCATCAAGAAAATCGTCAGCGATTTCGGCGTGATCGAAATCACACCTGAAGGTTTCGTTTTGAAAGAATATGCTCCGGATCTAACTCCGGAAAAAGTTCTTGCAGCCACTGAGGGCAAAATAAAAATCGCCCCGGACTGCAAAGCGATGACATTCTAGTTTCACTTCAAGACGGCTTCTCACAAGGAAGCCGTCTTGGTTTTAAACACTTCCCCGCCTCTCACCCACCAAGGTCCAGCACCTCGTTGCTCTGTCTGAAAATCCCATAGATAATAAATCTTCACGTACTTGCGAGTGGGGTTTTCGTGGCTGAAGCAAAAAAAGTGGCAAAAGACACCTATCTATTCCGAGATGGGGATGCTCCCGATGCCATGTATATCGTAAAGACCGGCGGCTTTGCCATCACCAAAAGCAAAGGCAACACTGAAGTTGTCATCGCAGAAATTCAGCCAGGCGCGATGGTTGGCGAAATGGCGTTGTTTGATAAAAAACCCCGCAGCGCGAATGTAAAAGCCACCAAAGACTCTGAAGTGATCGCACTTCCCTATGACTCTTTGAACAAACAGATGGATCAACTGCCAGTGTGGGTTCGTGCCATCATGAAAACGCTGAATGAAAAACTGCGCGATGCGAACCAGAAGATCCGTCTGCTTGAAAACACCAATCCCGATGAAGAGCGCTTCCCGCCTCACATCGTGAACAAATACATTTCCATTCTGAATCTGGTCGGCAACAAATACGGAAAACCGGAAGACGGCGGAGGCCTGAGCTTTTCGTCTGTTCTGATTCGCAATTACACGATTCAGATTTTCCAGGAAGCCACCAACAAAATGCAAAGCATCACCAACGCCCTGACCGATCTTGGCTATCTTTCCCAGGAAGACCGTGGCGACGGCACCCAAAAAATCACCAACCTGAAGCCGCAGGAACTGTTTGGCTTTGTCGACTGGTACAATGAGTGGCTGTTTAAACAGGACAAGGACCGCCTGCCAGCCCTGACTGAAGCTGAGGTCAACATTCTAAACGGCATCCTGCTGTTTGCCCGCCGTGCCCAGCCGAACAACAAGGGTTTGTACAAAGTCGATCTGACCGATGTGCAGAACGAATCGATGAAAGAACTGGGGCAACTGATCCGCGCAGACGATGTGAATTCTTTGATTGAGAAAAAGTATCTGACGGAAAAAATCATGGATGAAAAAGGCGTCTACATCATGGTGGAACTGCCTTATGTTGAGCCTTTGGCGCGCAACTGGACCATCGTGAACAATCTAAAAAAGAAGCTTCGCTAATAAGCGGAAAAGAAAAAAGCCAGGGGTTCCCTGGCTTTTTTTTTATTTCTTCATTTCACACAGATCCTATTCAACAACCGGCTCTTCCTGACAGCGCAGAGGCAACTTGTCATTAGGAAGCTTCGCCACGTTTTCCCCGCCCACTGTGTGCACATAGATCGAATTGGTTTTTGCACCACAAGCAATCGGCTGACCCAATGTCAGAATCACACGGTCCCCGGTCTTACCCAAGCCATGAGACACCAACAATAGATCCACTTCACGCAGGATATCTTCCATCGTCTTATAGGGCTTGATCGCATGGGTCTGAATACCCCAGCCCAATTCCATGCCATTCAAAACATCCAGATGCTGAGTCACGGAAATAATGCGCGCCTTCGGACGGAAGGCAGAAATGATATTTGCCGTTTTACCGGAAGTCGTCAGACAGATGATCGCAGTCGCGTTCAACTTCAATGCGCTCAATGAAGCACTGGCGGCGATGGACGCCGGCGTACTCAGGAACTCGTTTTCAAGAGAGATTTTATAATACTCTTCCTCGTTGCGTTCCACCTCAGTGATGATTTCGTGCATGGTGCGGATGCACTTGAACGGATGTTTGCCGCTGGCAGATTCCGCTGACAGCATCAAAGCATCAGAACCATCCAAAACCGCATTGGCCACGTCCGTGATTTCCGCACGGGTTGGACGAGGGTTTTCAACCATGCTGTCCAGCATCTGCGTCGCTGTGATCACCGGCTTACCCAATTGATTGCACACCTGAATGATGCGTTTTTGATAACCCGGCAGACGGCTTTGACCGACTTCCACCGCCAAATCCCCGCGCGCCACCATGACAGCGTCACTCAGGCGACAGATCTCTTCCAGATTTTCAATCGCTTCCACCATTTCGATTTTGGCTACGATTTTTGCGTTGGAATTACCCGCCTCGATCAGTTCACGCAATTTGCGAATATCACGGGCGTGGCGAACGAAGCTCAGGGCAATATAATCAACTTTATTGGCAATACCAAATTGCAGATCCTCAAGATCCTTTGGCGTCATGCAGTCCACCGGCAGATTTACACCCGGAAGATTCATGCCTTTGCGGTCTTTCAGGATACCGCCATAGACAACTTCCACGTCGATCTCCTCACCGCGAACCTGCAAAACCTTCACTTCCATCAAACCGTCATCCAGAAGAATGCGCGTGCCTGGCACGCAGGCCAAAGGCAGCTCTTGGAAGTCGGACGGAACCAGCCCCGGCTTGCCCAGAACTTTTGCCGTCGTTACCACCAGTTTTTCACCAGGCTTGATTTCAATGGAACCATTTTCAAATTTACCCACGCGGACTTTAGGGCCCTGCAGATCCTGCAGGATTGCCACGGGCGCCTGAAGCTCTTTAGAGAGCTTACGCAGGGAATGAACCACCTTCAGGTGGTCTTCATGACTTCCGTGCGAAAAGTTAAGGCGAGCCACGTTCATGCCCGCCTTAATTGCTTTTTCCAGATTTTTCTCATCACGTGTCGCTGGGCCGATAGTGGCCACAATCTTCGCTCGACGATCTGCTAACATTTGAACTACGCCTTCCTGCTATATGAACTCATCTTCACAGACAAGTTTTGCATATCTTCCTGATGGCGTCTATTCATTCTATCAAGTTGATCTTGATGCGAATTGTTCAACTGGGCAATCTTCGCCTCGTACTTCATCTGCATGGATTCTTTTTCCATTTTACCGGATTTGTCGCGCTCATCCACACGAGTTGCGTACATTTTCTCGATACGCTTGATTTCACGATCCTGACTGTCTTTCAGGGCCGCCAGACGGTCCTCATAGGTCTTTACCGTCTGCTCAAGCTTCGAATTAAAACTGGCTTCCATTGTTCTGAAGCGCTCCGTCATAGCCTTGTTGGTGGCCGAATGATCAGCGCTGTTTTTCTCGCGCACCACGTCCATGCGTTCCATATAGTTCGCCTTCATGGTGTCCAAAGAATCGCTGTAATAGCGCTCCAACTGATCCTGATTCTTGTTGGTCAGATCAATCACCTTCTTCACCCGGGCCTCGGCGTTGTTCGCCACCTGGGTGACCTGATCTTTATGAGTCATCAGAAGATTTTCTTTTTCCTCGCGATGACGGGTGTTCATAAGACTGACCTGGGATTTGTTTTCACGGTCCGTATTGCGCAAAAGCTTTTGATTTTCAGTCAACACCTTGCCGATGCGCTCGTCGTTGATCTCTTTCATGCGATCCACGGCATTTTCCCGCTGCTCTTCAGAAAGGTTCAGGCGCTGCTCATAGGCTTGCGTCAGGTTGCGACGTTCAATGCCGCGCAGACGCTCATTTTTGGAAATTTCATTGTTCAAACGACTGTTCAGGCGCTGAATCTGACTGTCGCGGGACCGGATCTGGCTGTTGATACGGCCATTCACAGAATCACGGAAATCCTGATTCTGCTCATCCATCATATTGGATTTTTTCGCCAGGGTGTTTTCGTATTTATCACGAACCGCCACGCGCTCCTGATCCATGATCTGCTGCTTCATCTCCAGATTGTCGCCGTACTCTTCCTTGCTGTTGGTCACATAGTCAGAATACTTCTGTGACCAGCGGGAATTATCCGCCTCACGCTGACGCTCGGTCTGCTTCAGGCGGGACTCATAGGACTTGCGCATTTCACGCTCGTTACGATCCTTGGATCTCAGCGTCTCGTCGTGGCTGCTTAAAATCGCCTCTCTTTCACGTTCGTGGGCGTCATTCAGCTTGCGGGCGTTGTCGTGGATGGCTTTTTGGGATTTAAGACGGTTTTCCTCAATGGCAGTCTGGAATCTTTCGTCGCGATTGCTGACTTCAGAATTCAGTTGTCCCACCAGATTCTGTTTCTGGGATTCATTGATTTCTTTTTGCTTTTTGATGGTGCTTTCGTAGGCCGCCTTTTGTTCTTCACGCGCATTGTAAGCATCTTCAGTTTTATTGCGCAAAGACTCACGATAAGTCTGGCGGACTTCATCGATTTTCTTGGAGTTTTCATAGTCGCGCTCACTCAAGGTTTCGCGGTTGCGATCCTTCAGTTCGGCGATGCGGCCTTCATATTCATCAGTGATATTCTTGATTTCGTCGTGATGACGCTGCTCAAGGCGTTTGATTTCTGCATTCCGGCGCTTGGCATTCTCGCTTTCGCGATTTTCGTACTCTTCCCGAGTCTTGCGAATTTTTTCGTCCTGACGCGCACGATCCGATGATGAAATAGAAGACATCCTATCCTCCCAGACCTCAGATTAACATGAGGCATGGGAAGAAACTTCAAATGACATGGAATGCAAATTAAAATCAGGACCAGAGTCTAGCGCTCAAAGACGCGCTGGCGATACAGATCTTTCATACGCTGCAGTTCCGCGGCTTTTCGCTGACGGCGCGCTTCTTCGGCCTTTTCCTGGGCCTCAATAGAGGCGATCTTTCTTTCAGTCAGTGTCTGATAAAGCCGGCTGGATTTCTGTGCCAGATCACCCCAGTTATCGCGGTACAGCCGCACTTCTTTTACGAAATCCTCTTTGCTGCCACGATAAAGGGAATTCCACATCGGCAGGTGCTCTTTCATATTGATAGGCTCAATCATGCCGTACTCGGTCTTACCCTGAGAGTTCAATCCGGCAACCCAGACCTCGAAACCCTCTGGAATCTCCAAAGTCTTTCCATCGCGCAAAGTCACCTTTAAAGACGCATTCATATTGCGGATCAAAATACGGGAATTCTGAGAGATCACCCAGTACTCACCCATCGTCGCCTGAGTGCTGGCATAAAGACTTTCAAGTTGCAGGTTTTTTCCCCCTTCAACCCAGACAGCGCCTTTTACCAGACGCCATTGATCCGGCGTCAGGCGAACCACGGCTGATCCACCTGTGGCATGCAACTGATGATCCCCTTTTTCAAAATGAAAGGCCGAACCTGTCACCTGAATCGCGCAGCTTTCCTGGGATTTCAGACAGGCTGATGGCTGCTCGATCAGATCACCGGCGGCCCGAACCCGGACCTCCATCTGAAATGCCATCAGGAATAACATCAAGCGCACGATTTTCTTCATACTACTCAACACTTTGCGCCAGTTTGCGCGCCTGTTTTTTCAGGTTTTCATTCTTGAAGTTTTTAGCCACGGTTTTATAGATTTCAGCGGCCTCTTCAGTCTGGCTGTTGATTTCACTGATCTGCCCCATACGAAGCAAAATAAAACCTGTCAAATCATGCTGCGGATACTGAGTCACCATTTCATCAATCTGACCCAGGCTGCTGCGATAGTCTTTTTTCAGGAAGTAACTTTCAGCAATGAAAAAACGCGCCTCTACACTGTGCTGGGACAACGGGTATTTTTCCAGAAGCTGACCAAATTCACGAATGGCGCGGTCATATTCCTGACCGTTAAAGTAACGCTTGCCCTTTTCATAGATGGCGCCAGACAGATCCAATGCCTCTTCGCTGGCCGGCGCACGCACCACTGCGGAAAGATTATGAAGTTCATACTTTGCTTGAAGTGTTTTGTCGTTCGGAAGGACCTGCGCGACGGTTTGCTGGAAGTCCTTTAACTGATACGTCAAAAGAGAGTTGTTGAATTTCTCTTTTTCCACCTGTTTTTGCAGGGATGCCAGGCGCATTTCATACTCTTCATGACCATTAAAATGCGCCACGAATGTGGCATACACTCCCATGAACCCGACAGCCAGGCACAGGCAGAAAACGACAAATAAAGAGTTCTGATTTTTCATGTCTCACTTATCGGCAAAAACCGATAAATATTGAGACTGTCTTATTTCGAGACAGACTTCTGGTCGTAGGTATAGACACTCTCGGCGTCCAGATCCTTCCACTTCCCGTCTTTCTGAATTTTCGGCGCCACACGCCCCTTAACCACCTGCAGCTTTTTGTCGGCATGGGAATACCAAAGATGGATCGGGTCAACAATAGCGGCGATGATAAAACTTGTGGGCTTCATACGAAGCTCCATCCACTTGCCACCAGCCACGTCTTTTTCGCCGACCTTTTGCAGAGTGAAGCCGACGGTCTCCAGGCGATCCCAAACAGCGAAGCGAACATCCAGCGGTTTCCCACCGGCCAGCGCGCCCCAGTTTTTCTCAACAAAGGCGTTGAAATTCGGCGTGCTTAACACAAACCCGCTCAGCTTTTCATCGGCACTTTTCTTTTTCCCACCCGGGCCTTCGTATTCGAAGTAAATGCGCCCCTCGCGCACCTGGAAACGGCCTTTTTCACCAGTCTGCTTGCGGTCGATTTCATAGGACAGCACCTCAGCCTCTTTGATCAGACCTTTTTCCGTCACCACAATCTTGCCATCGGGATCGCGAAACTCCGTCTGCGTCTGCACTCCATCTGCGAGAGCCGCAAGATCCACATTCAATGTAAAGAGAGTTTTTTGGCGATTTGATTTCAAATCGTAAAGGGTTGCGGAAGAATAGTTTTGAGCAAATCCGAATGCCGGAAACAAAAGTGCCAGAATCAACGCCATAAAGCCCCCCATCTAAAGTCCATAGTACCCAATGGAACAAAAAATAAAAAGCATGACACTTAACAGCCATTAATTTCTGCAACACATCCTGGACCGGAAAATTTCATTTCGCTTGACCATCCCGACACAGAAAACTAGGGTAAGTTCCTTCGGGATGAGGATTGGAAAGCTATGAACAAAGCGCAATTGGTGGAACTGGTCGCAGAAAAAACAAAGACAACCAAAAGTCAATCCGAGCTGATTCTCGACGCCACTCTGGAAGCCATTCAAGAAGCATTAAAAGATGGTGATGAAGTTAAACTTGTAGGTTTTGGCACATTCTCCCGCAGTTCCCGCAAAGCACGCCAGGGCCGCAATCCTAAAACCGGCGAAACCGTGAAAATTCCCAGCGCCTACATTCCAAAATTCAAACCCGGCAAAGACCTTAAAGACGCCCTTAATTAAATTCGGGTCGATCTAAAATTCGCGACCATCCGCTCATGCCGGACTTCCAAATGTAATTTTGAGCACTGACGCGCTGACTGCGCAAAGACTCCTGAACTTCACGGACAGAATAGGGTCCTTCCTGAACCAGAGCTTTGCCATCATCAGATGCCACCAGCAGCACCCACTCTTTATCATCAGCCGCGATATCCATACCCTGCACATAACCTTGTGTGGCCGGGAATAAACTGCGATCAAACCCCCACTCCCAGGCAGATTTCCAACTTCCGTCAGAATCACAGGAAATCAAATCGTGAGGACCGATGTCACCTTTAAGTATGAGCTGACGGATCTCTTCAAAACCGACAGGGCCCTGGGGTTTCAAATTTTTATTGTAGTACCAACGGTCATTTTTCATAACTTTTCCTTTTTGCTCAGGAATGGTGCCGGCAGGGATTCAATCACCTCCAGCGCTTCATAGTAAACCACATCAAAATGCGGATTTCCTAATGGCTTTTTCAGGAAGGTGGCCAAAGTGGCAGCCTTAATCAGCTTTTTTTGATATCCGCCGAACAGGCGCTCCCCCATCATCCCACCCAACAAAGATGCTGCCAGAACATAGCTCCACTTTTTACGCGGACGCGCCTGCAGGCGATGGCCAGGAACTCCGGTGATGACCATCAGCTCATGCATCTTCTGCGCAAGCGCCAACTGCAAGGCCTCTTTCCCCAAATCCGACGGACCACGAGCCGCCAGGCTGGCCTTGATGTCTGCAATTGTGTCAGTCTTGCGTTTGTGGTTGATGATTTTAGAGCCAAAATAGGCCACGGCCTCTTTCCAAATCAGACGCAGAAAATCACTGGGAACATCCATCGGGATCTGTTTTTCACCGCTGACTTGAGCATGCACAAAATGCATTGCCAGAGAGGCCGCGTGATTCACCGTTCCCCGCGCCAGATAGGCCGCACTGATTTCCGGCAGATAGAACGAGTTTTCATCGGCAATCATCATTTCGATCCAGCGCAATTTTTTGGGGTCATAATGCTCACGCACCTGGCTCCAGAAAGAACTGTCACGGGCCGTGTAGACAGACAAGTTTGAAGTTGAAACTGTCAACCCCAACTCTTCTGAAATGATCTTCACATAACGGCCGACGTGATCCGTATAATCCAGCAGATCCTCATCATCATCTTCGTCGTCGTCATGCAGTCCCAGATCATAGGTCTGCTCCAGATACATCAAATAGTTTTGCCACTTCACCCACGGCGGAACACTCATCAGACAAAAAATATTCTGAGAAAGACGTACCAGGTCCGTAGTGGATTCAAGCTCCCGGTTCAGCAACTGGAAATAGATTTTCTCGGAGTTCTGGAAAATACGCAAAATACGCTTGGCAAACGGCGCCCCCAAAATACGCACGATCTCGGCAGGGATATGATCCGCAGCCAGATGCAAATCCCCATAGATAACGAAAACCAAATGATCAGGGTGAGCCTTCACCAGTTCCGCAATTTTTTTGCCCGCAAAGACATCCCGGGACTTTAAAGTGGTGGCATTGCGTTTTTTATAACTGCGATTGATTCCGCGGACCGCCACCTTGTTTTTTTGCGCCCAGCGCAACAGCGGACGATAGTATTCCCATGGAAATCCCCATTTGGTCTGCCATTGCACTGACTTAAGAAAATCACGCTCAGACATCTTCCCCGACATAAAGCGGTCGATTTTTTCCTGATCTGCGGCCTCGAGAAACTCCACCGCCAGAATGGTTTTGCGGTCTTTGGGGATATTACGAAGGATGCGCGCCTGGGCCTTTTGCGACTGATGAAGGGCGTGGAAGTCCCCGACCATAACGACCTGGGAATGGCTCATCTGCTCCCATAGAGCTTCCTTGGTGGAGGCCGTCCATTTCTTGGCGAACTCCTTTTCATAGACCTTTTGATAGCGCATCAATTCGGGCGTGTCCCGGCCCAGTCGATGCCGCACCTGCTTTTCCATCTGCAGATACAGGTCTTTGCGAATACGTATCCATTTTTGTAGGTCGTTCAAGCTGTCTTCCTTGAGAGCATTCCGAAGTATTTTTACATAATTTCGATTGATTTCAAACACGATTCTAAGATTCAATGGGGTCATGAAAAACACAGTCAGCAAATCCAAGTTCCTGCTTTTCGCCATGATTGCCACCCTGATCGGCGTGGGCGTTCATATCTATTTGACCCTGCACTATTATGACATCAAGTTCGGCCTGTCTGCCGGCGATTCCATGTGCAATATCAACGAAGTGCTGAACTGTGACGCTGTGACCGCCAGCAGATTCTCTGCTTTCCTGGGTGTGCCAATCGCTCTTTGGGGCGTGATGACCAATCTGGTTCTGCTGTATTTCCTGGGCGTCAGCCGCTTCAATCTTGTTCAGGATCCGGATCGCACCTCCCGCTACGCTTTGTTGCTTTCCGGGGTGACGGTGCTGGCTTCCGTTGTGATGGCGGTGATCTCTGTCACGGCGATGAGCAATCTTTGCATCTTCTGCATCACGGCTTACGTTCTTTCAATCATCGGCTTCATCTTTACCTGGATGGGGGCTGAAGATGTGTCTGCTGAAAATATCAGCAATGACATCAAAGACATCTTCACCTCCGAACGCTGGGTTGCCGGCTTCCTTTTGGCGATTCCGGCTTTTGCATTCCTTGCAAATATTATGTATCTGGAAAGCCATGGTCTTTCCGATGTTGAAAAGATGGCCAAAGAAAAAGTGGCTTACTGGCAAGTGGCTCCCCAGCAGAACTTTGACCTGACAAAGGGTCTGAGCATGCAAAAAGGAACTGACGAACCCGTGATGACCATCGTGGAGTTTGCTGACTTCCGCTGCGGTCATTGCAAGCATGCAGCCGCTCCTTTGCACAACTTCACCAAAAACCACCCGGATGTGCGCTTGATCTACAAACCATTCCCTTTGGATGGCACGTGCAATGAAGCCATGAAAAACGGCGGCGGCGATGGCATCTCTTGCGGTCTGGCATTTGCGACTTTGTGCTCTGAAAAAATCGCACAAAAAGGCTGGGTGGCGCACGACTATATCTTCGAGAATCAGGAAGAAATCACGCGCATGATGAACCTGGACAAGAACCTTGAATCTATCGCGACAGCGACTGGCATCCAGTTGGAAGAACTGAAAACCTGCGTGAAAGGCACTGAGATCCCGGAAATCGTGCGCAACACAGCCAAAGAAGGCGAAGTGGCGCAGATCCGCGGAACACCGGCGATCTTTGTGAATGGCAAACTGCTGGACGGCGGTCAGTTGATCCCGGTCCTTGAAGCTGCTTATAAAACACTGAAAAAGTAAGATGAAAAACGGCCTCTAAGAGGCCGTTTTCTTTTAGAATCCGATCATTTCGGCCAGTATGTTGGCGAGCTTCCCGAAGCCGTCGTCAAACACCACAACACTGGTCTTTGCCAGGCCGTTGACGATATCCAGCCAGAACGCCAGGACAATAATTGCCAAGGATGCAAACCACGCCGCCTTCACCACATAAATGGTGGAACGAACATCCTGAATACGCAAATCGCCCTGAACTTTTTCAACGATTTTCAAAACATACTGAAGTTCGCGGAAGTGCTCTTTGAATTTCTCGCGAAGCTCCTGCTGCTTGGCGCGCGTCAGGGAGTTGATCCCCGGAAAGCTTCTTTTGGCTTTAATTGCATAGATCAAGTCGATGGAATGATTGATGTATCGAGTGACTTTATCCTGAAAGTTCGGGTACTCGGAGGGTTTTTCCAAAAAGTCTTTCAGCTCTTCGATGGCGCGATCATAACGCTCATCCAGAACCCATGTCAGAATGTTATAGCGCAGCGACTCCGGCCGACCCAGATCCGACTTGTCGACATTCATATCGAAGAAAGCGCCTTCTTCCCTTTTTTTAGCTGGATCCGCAGCGTTTGCGGCGTCTTTTAATGCGGGTACTGACATGAGTATCTTTTCGGCTGTTTGGCGGCGATATTAAGGTCTTTTCTTATTACCTAGGTCCAGTCTTAGTACCTTGGTTTGACTAATTATGTCTCATCCTGAGAACATGGACTTAGGGCGACCTAGACTTCATGGAGGAGGGCTATGGAAACCGAATCTTTCCAGACCGCGAAACTTGGACATTTAGATTTTGATTCACCTCGGGAATCCCAGCCGGTGGGCAATATCCCATTGCCTGATGAGCTGCCCCGCCAGAACGATTTCAGCCATCTCCCAAAAGAGATCCTGAAGTCCTCCACTGTTGAAAATCTGATTTCACAAAACGAAGACCTGATGGCCCGCCTGAAGGTGACTTTGCGCCGTCTTTCTTTGCTGGAAACAGAAAATCAGAAATTCAGCGAAGAGGCCAACAAAGCCCGTCTTTCCCAATCTTCTGTGACCGATCAAATTCTGGTCTGGAAAGAAAAAGACAATCTGTGGAGACAAAAAGTCGATCAACTGGAAAGAGAAAAAGAAATCCAGGCTGAAAAGCTGCGCGCGCTGACTGAAAAAACACAAAACATGGCCACCGAACTGGCTCGCCATGAAAAGTACCACGAGCGCATCAAAACCCAGGTTAAACCTTATATCTCTGAGCTGAAGGAGTACTCCCGCACCCAGGACTTGCGCCTGCAGGAGCTGGAACAGTCCGCCAGCCATAAAGAGGCCCAACTGCGCGATCTGCGTCACCAAATCATCGAGGTGACCAAGAACTCCCGCTATCAAGTGGAAGCCTCCGAGAAAAAAGCTCAAGAAATGGTTCACTTCTATGAAGAGCAGATCGAGCGCCTGACCAGGGAAGTCGCACAGCTACATCAGATTCAAGAAGAACTTGAAGTGAAATCCATAAAGCTGCACAGCGCCCTGGAACGTCAGGACACACTGGAAAACGAAGTAGTGACTCTTCGCCGCAGCAAAGAGGAGCTGAAAGACCGCTACGAACAGGAAATCTCCCGCCAGCAGGAGCGCATCAGCGAGCTGACCCGCCAGAACCAAAAACTGGGTGTGGAGCATGCCGATTTGCAGATTCGCGTGGTGGAAGATCAGGAAAAGATCCAAAGACTTGAAAAAGACCACTATCAGGCCCAGGAGCAACTGGAAAGCCTCAGATACATGTGGACTGCCAAGAACGATGAAAACGAAAAACTCAAGGTTGCAGCCGCCGCTTTGGAGCGTTTGAACCTTGAGCTAAGTCAGAAACTTAATGAATTGCGTAAACAGGACGGGCCCACAGCTTAAAAGCTTTGCAGGGCCCCTTCGATACTTTCGTGCACTTCCAGGCTGGCACACTCAGAGAATGAGAATAGGCGCTGGAAGTCCGGGGTCAAACCCGCGATCTTCACATTCATGCGGCTCCCCGCATTCAATTCATTCAAAACACCAAAGAAAGACTGGATCCCGGAAGAACCGACAAAATGCAGGTTTTTCATGCAAAATACGACTTTGCGGTCGGAAAAATTCTGCAGGCAGGCTTTTTTAAAGGACTGAGTTTTTTCGATTTCAATGCGACCGCTCAAAGACACAACGGTGATGTCACCATCGAGCACGAGTTTGACTTCCATGTTAAGACCTCATCAACCTAAGTTAAGTGTTCTATCTTAACGGCCAAAATCTATGACATTTTGAGTCCAAAAAGAGACCAGTTTCACCTCGACAAAGGCCCTAAACCATCCCTAGAATACTTTGGTGCTTCGAAGCTGGATCGTCTTGATTTCATTTTTACTGGTGACAGTGATGTCATCTTCTTTTGCCCTGGGTGCAGAACCCATGGCGAAGATCCATGATATGCTGATCAATGCCGACAGCATGTACCGCGATACCGAAAAAGAAATCGTCGAGCTGGAAGGCAATATCCAGATCGTCTACAAAGGCCAGCACATCAAAGCTGACAAAGCTATCACCTCCCTGCGCTCCCGCCAGGTGGAACTGTACGGCAACGTGGAAATCATGGATGCCAAAAACACCATCGTCGGTGATCAGGTGTTCCTGGATTATGAAAACAACACCGGGATGATCTATAACGGTTCAGTGCAATCCGGCCCGATCATGTTCTCGGGGGATGTTTTGCAAAAAACCGGCGAATCCGAATTCGTCGTCAGCTCTGCTGATTACACGGCCTGCACCAACTGTCCGGCTTCGTGGAGTTTCTCAGGCACCACGGTGCGCGCCGAACTGGGTGGATACGCTTACATCAAAAATGCCGTTCTGCGCTTTGGCCACGTTCCGGTTTTCTGGATGCCTTATCTGATTGTTCCGCTGAAGAGTGATCGCCAATCCGGTTTACTGACACCGACCTTTGAAGTTTCCGACAAAGGGGGCTTCGCGATTTCCCAACCGTACTTCTGGGCGATTTCACGCAGCACCGATGCGACCATCGAAGTGAAAGACTACGCAAAGCGGGGTCTTAAAGGTTTGGTTGAGTATCGCTACATGCTGAATGAGACCTCCAGCGGAACCATGAATTTCGGAACGATCTTCGACCAGGCGTTCGCGCAGGATGATCGTTTGAATCTGTACCGCCCGGCCACGGAAAAAGGCGACCCTCTGGAACGCTGGTTCCTGCGTTATGATCACTACTATGACATGCCCGATGGCATCATCCACCGTGCCCAATTAAATCTGGCCAGCGACCTTCAATATCCGAAGGACTTCCCGACGGAGACCCTGAACCACGGGGACTCGGCGATGGAAAACCGCATGTCCTTCACCAAGAACACTCTGGATCAGCACTACAGTGTGGATTCATCGTACTATGTGAACATGCTGCACGGGAATCCGCAGGAAGGAAACGAAGACGCCGTTCACCGCATTCCGGAACTGCGCTTTTCGCAAACTCAGGAAAATATTGGCGAGACCAATTTCATTTATTCATTGAATCTGACCTATGTGAATTTCACCCGCGCCGGTCAGGCTTATGATGACATGACCGAGCAGACTATTAACGGAAGTAAAATTCGCTTCCCGACAAACACCTGCAACGACCCGCGCTGGGAAGACAATCCCAACTGCCGCCGCGTGTACGATGGCTCTTACGATCCGGGTCTGGATCAGATCCGCACTGGTCAGCGCCTGGATTTTATGCCGGCATTGTACTACCCGCTCAAATTCGGCGATGGCCTGGATGTGATTCCGGCAGTCAGCTATCGTGAAACACACTACGGCTTCAATATCGACGAAGACCAGTATCTGGCACGTCGCTACATCCGCACAGAAATCGGCGCACGCACAAACCTGAGCCGCATCTATGGCGACACTGTCAACTCCAAGGCCACCCGCTATAAACACGAAATCATCCCGGAAGTGACCTACACGCGCCTGCCGTGGGTTTCTCAGGATGACAATCCATTCTTCGGCACCGGGTCCATTTCCGATGCGCCCTATACGGCTCGTGACAGTATCACAGACCTTGATATCGCCAGTGACTATGGGGTGCAGTTTGACTATTACGATCGCGTCTATGACAGAAATCTGGTGACGTTGGCTCTGATCAACAAAATCACCGAAAAGCGCTGGATTGGTGAACGCCCTGAATACCGCCAGGTCGGCTATCTGAAACTGGCACAATCCTATGACGGCACCCAGGAAAACAAAGTCGGCGTGAAAGAACCCTGGTCTGATCTGACCGCCACACTGGATGTGCGCCTGGATCGCTTTCAGACTTACTCCATCTTCAATTACTTCCCCTATCAGAACGTGACCAATGCGTCTTCGCGTGTGCGCTTGCTGAACGATATGGGGCAGTTCTTCCAGGTGCAGCTGACCCGTCAATATAAAATCTCTCCGGGACAAGCCGTGAATACCAGTGATCGTCAGGAAGATTACACATTCTCGGCGGGCTTTACTTCCAGATTCATCAACCTGATGGGTAAGTTCGTGTATGATGCCAACTGGGCTGAATCCACCACGCGTGACCAGGTGAAATCCTGGGCGTACATTGCGCAATTCAAGCCGCCGGGCGATTGTATGATGATCACCTTCATTCACGATCAGGTAACCGGTGGGGATACGAATTTCAAATTGAATTTCGAATTCACATTCGACGGAAATCCAAAACCGGCACTGCCGCCGGAAGCTTTGGATTCATACGGATTCTAAAAACTCAAAACCGTGGCAAACACTTCAGCGCCGTCGATCTGACCTTTTTTAAAAGTCGGTGCGATGGCAAAGTCCGGTTGCTGGGACATTTCTGGTTCTTTGTTCATGGAATAAATCCCATAAGCAATTCCCGCATACAACCCCAGCGAGGCCCCGCGGGCCACATTGTTCCAGCTTTGACTGGGTTTATCTTCAACGGCCAGACTGACCACCCCAAGCCCCGCTCCACCCAATGTTCCCCAGGCACAACTGGTCAGGAAACGTTTTAGACTTTGCGCCTGAGCAGCCTGGGATTGAAGCAAAACAAAAATCAGAAGTGGCAGAATTTTTCTCATAAGACATTGTCCCCTGAAAGCGGGGTTTTCAGTCAATCACTGATATCTTCAAAGACTGTGATCTGCCCGTCTTTCGTGACAAAGGCCCAGTGAACCTCCACCGGGATGTCCCAGCGTGAAGCCAGAAACAGCATCGCCCGCACCAGACGGGCTTTTTGTTTTTTACTGATACGGAAAGGCTGAAAGTCCGAAAGATTGGTGGTTTTCACCTCCACCATCAGCAATGTCTGCCGGGAAGTTTTAAACAGCAGATCCACCTCGGCAAAAGGTGTCTTCACCCTCTGTCCAAGCAATTGATAACCTTTAAGCTGATAGTGTTTGATAACCAGAGACTCGGACTGCAGTCCCCGTTCATGCGCCCAATAAGACGGGCGCTGAGAACTATTAAACGTACTCTTTGACGCCGGCGAAGGATCGGCGGTGCGCGATGCACGGGCCGTGATCGACGATGCTTTGTTTGTGAATTGGCGTGGAATAGCCTTTGTGCACTTCGAATCCATAAAGCGGATACATTGCCCCCAGATCTTTCATCAGACGATCACGGGTCACTTTCGCAACAATCGATGCCGCCGAAATCGGCGCCACTCGCAAGTCACCTTTCACGATGGTGCTTTGCTCAAAGCCCTTCAGATTCGGAATCTTTTTGTTGCCGTCCACCAGGACGTGGCCTTTCTTCACTCCCAATTTTTCCACCGCGCGCTTCATTGCCAGCAGTGAGGCATTGAGAATGTTGATTTCGTCGATCTCTTCCACGGAAGCAGAACCGATACCAACAATGTGCTCTTTTAAAATAAGATCCGCCAGTTCTTCACGGCGTTTTTCGGACAGAAGTTTTGAATCAGTCACCAGATCATTCAGGGCATCGGACTTGAAAATCACAGCCGCCGCATACACCGGCCCCGCCAAACAGCCACGCCCCACTTCATCCACACCAATGATCGGAGTCGGTGAATAGTCGCGCCATTCAATTTTCGGGAACTCGATTTTTTCTTTTTTCGCCATGCGGATGCCTCGATGCTTAAGGCCTGCGATGATAGTGGAAGAAGGCAAGACAGGTCACTCAAGATTTGAGTGCGTCAGACGCTGCCATTGTTCAGAAAAAACAAAAGACCCGGAATCGTAAAATCCCAGGTCTTTGCATAAAGCTGTATTTAGTTTTTAAAAAACTATTCTGCTTTGGAGGAAACCAGCTCAGATTCAATCTTAGCTGCTTTACCTTTAAGATCACGCAGGTAGTACAGTTTAGAACGACGTACTTTACCCATATTTACGATCTCAACTTTATCCAAAGCTGGAGATGCGAACGGGAAAGTTCTTTCCACGCCAACACCAGCGGACATTTTACGAACTGTGAAAGACTTCGCAGCACCAGATCCTTGGATCTTAGTTACGATACCTTTGTAAAGCTGAACACGCTCTTTCTCACCCTCTTTAACTTTAACGAATACGTTAACAGTGTCACCAGAGTTGAAGGATTGGATGTTTTTGTTAGCAGCTTTAACACTAACGCGACGAACGAGGTTTGTTTCTTTAGCCATTGCTTAAAATCCTTATAGCAGTCAATTTTCACAAAAAGTAAAACAAGGGTCTACCATGGACCCATGACACGGTCAAGACAGATACTTACGGCAGATCTTACTGAAAGATGCCGATAATCTTTGGGGGGAGCACCCCTAATGCTCTCCAGAACCCCTGAAGAGGATCTGATGAGGTCTTCCGTCAGACCGAAGCCCGTACCAAATAGCATAAAAACTGGCTTTTTGGCCACATGCATTTCATTGCGCAGCTCGGCAAACGAGTACTTGTGCTTTGCCCACTCCGTACGGGCCGTTGTCGCGATCGTCAGCGCCTCCGGGACATTCCAGTCCTCAAAGGCCTTTTCAACGCTCTCAACGGCTTTTACGTTCCCCAGGGCGGTCTTTCTCATGGGGTTGAACTTCGACCCCTGACCGGTGCGCCAGTGATCCAGCACGCGGTCCACGAACATGAGCTGCTCTTTCATGGGATGGATAATGTAATATTTTTCCACTCCGAAGACGGTCGCCGCCCGGGCGATGTCATGAATATCAAAATTGGTGATGTTAGTGGCCACCGTCTTTTGTTTGCTGTCGCGGACCGGATAATGAACCAGTCCAATTGCCAGACGGGGCACGTAAGGTGTTTCTTCAGCCATTGAAGCTTTCCTCATTCAAATCCTCAAGACCCAAAACTTCGCGATCCTGAGGGGATAGTTGCTGCCAGAACTTAAAGAGCTCCTTCAGGGGCTCTGCGGTTTTTTTCTTTTTCAAAGCGCGGTACTTTTCACGTTCTTCCGCCAGATAGATTATGAACAGATCCGGGCGTTTCTTCAGGGTCACCAGCGCCGACACTTTCTTTTTCCAGTCCGCGATCAGCTTGTGATTGCCGCTCAAAAGAACTTCGGGAACATCCTGTCCTAAGTACTCGCGAGGACGGGTGAAATTGGGATGCTCCAGCAGCCCTTCAGAAAAACTGTCTTTGTCCGCCGAATCCGCATGCCCCAGAACACCAGGAATGAAGCGAGAAAGTGCATCGATCACCACCAGGGCTCCCAGCTCCCCGCCCGAAAGCACATAATCCCCGATCGAAATCTCTTCATCGACATAGCTGTTGATGATTCGCTGATCGATGCCGCCATAGCGACCACAGACCAGAACCAGATGTTCCGCCTGGGACAACTCCCGGGCTTTGTCATCCGTAAGCACCGAGCCCTGCGGAGACAAATAGATGATTTTGGAATTCTTATGTTGCACTTTTTGAAGGGATTTTTCGAGAGTCTCAGACAGCATGATCATGCCGTCACCACCGCCAAAGGGGCGATCATCGACCGTGCGGTGCTTGTCGGTGGCAAATTCGCGCGGAGTGTGCGCCTGCACCGACAAAAGATCACCCTTTAATGCCTGCCCCAGGACGCCGTGAGAAACCGCGCCCTGGATCATCTCAGGAAAAAGAGTGATCACATCGATTTTAAGCATTTTCGATATCAAGAAGCCCTTCAGGCAAATCCATCACGACAGCCTGATGTTTGAAATCGATTTTTTTGATAAAAGCATCCACGAACGGGATTTCAGCGGTCTTGCCGTCAGCCGTTTCAACCACCAGCAGATCCTGAACACCGTTGGAGGAAAAACCAACGATTTCACCCAGTACTGTCTGTTCTGGATTCTTCAACTTGAAGTTTTTAATCTCGGACAGGAAGATGGTTTCGCCCGGTTTGGACACCATCAGCTCATCGTCGATGAAGAATTCCATGTGCTCCAGACCTTCGGCCGCTGTACGGTCAGCCACTTCAGCAGCTTTCACGATCAGACCTTTTTTGAAGGGCTTGGTGCGTTCCACTGTGAAAGTTTTGATTTCGTCTGAATCCTTCGCCTTCAGGCCGAAGGTTTTCATACGTTTTGCCCAGGCAATTTCACCAGAGAAGACCAGGACATAAAGGTCTCCTTTAAGGCCGTGAGCTTCGCGGATTTTTCCAACCAATTTCATTTTACGACTCCAGTGAGGCGAAACTGTAAGTCCGCCGGCACAAATAAGAAAGGGGTCACCTATTTGGTAACCCCTTCCATGAGAATTAACTCTAAATTTACTTAAACCAAACTACTCTACGATATCCAGGTGATAACGTTTGTTAAGCTTAGTACCAGCTGCGCGGATGATAGTTCTCATTGCAGCAGCAGTTTTACCTTGCTTACCAATCACTTTACCAAGGTCTTCTTTATCAACCTTCAAAGCAAGAAGTGTGGTTTGCTGACCAGGGATTTCATCAACTTCGACATTTTCAGGTTTGTCCACCAGGGACTTCGCCATGAACTCAACGAGGTCTTTCAAGCTATCCATATTTACCCCCACAGATAGTACCTACCTGATCTAGTTTAGCAAAACCAAGTAGGAAGCCAACAACTTATTTAGCTTGAGCCAATTTGATCACGTGTTTTACGCGATCTGTAGGTTGAGCACCTTTTTTGATCCACTCTTCAACTTTAGCCAGATCAAGCTCAATCTTTTTGTCGTTACCTTTTGGAGATGGAATGTAAGTTCCAAGAATATCAAGGAATTTACCAGTCACATAACGACGGGAATCCGCTACAGTAACGCGGTATTTAGGTTCATGCTTAGCGCCCATACGAGCCAAACGAATTACAACTGCCATTTCTAAACCTCATGTATCAAAAACAGTAAGTCCAAGTTTGTACTTGGATCGTGGTTAAATATCAAGCCCTAAAATGGAAACTTCATTCCGCCCCGGCCCATACCCATTTTCATCATACCGCCCATCATCTTTTTTGCATCCTCAAACTGCTTTATAAGCTTGTTCACGTCCTGAACTTGAGTCCCGCTCCCCTTCGCAATCCTTTGACGACGCGAAGCGTTTAAAATCTTATGGTTATGACGTTCCTGATAGGTCATGGAGCGAATGATCGCTTCAATCTTTTTCATTTCTGCATCCGGAGGGGTCATATTTTTCAGCTGTTTGCTGAGCTCCCCCATGCCCGGTAAAAATTTCAAAATACTTTCAAAGCCGCCCATTTTCTTGAGCTGCTGGATCTGAGTCAGGAAATCCTCCAGAGTGAACTCATTCTTCATGAGTTTCTTGGCGGAATCACGCGCAGACTTTTCATCAATGACTTCCTGGGCTTTTTCAACCAGCGACAGCACGTCGCCCATATCCAGGATACGGCCGGCCAGACGGTCCGGGTGGAAGACTTCCAGAGCGGTGACTTTTTCACCAACCCCCAGAAACTTGATTGGAATGCCGGTCACTTCACGGATCGACAAGGCCGCACCACCGCGCGAATCCCCGTCCACCTTGGTCAGAACCAGGCCCGTCAGATTCAGGCGCTTATGGAACCCCTCAGCCACGTTCACGGACTGCTGACCCAGCATCGCGTCGGCCACCAGCAGGATTTCCTGTGGAGTCCAGATCTCCTTCAAACGCCCCAGCTCACCCATCAGGTCTTCATCGATCTGCAGGCGTCCTGCTGTATCGACGATGACCACCTCGACCATATTGTCGCGGGCCCATTGTTTTGCTTTTTCCAGAATTTCTTCCGGCTTCATGCCCACTTGGGTTGGGAAAGTCGGGATGTTGTTTTGCTTACCCAGAACCTGCAACTGGTCGATCGCCGCCGGGCGATAGATGTCGGCGGGAACCAAACCCGGTTTTTTATTCAGCTTCTGACGGATATACAGAGACAGTTTCGCTGCAGAAGTGGTTTTACCCGCCCCCTGCAAGCCCACCATAAAGATCACGCTGGGATTTTCACGGACATTAATATCAACCGCACCGCCGCCAAGAACGTTCACCAGTTCGTCATGGACGATCTTTACGAACATCTGGCCGGGATTGACGTTGGTCAGAACTTCCTGACCCAGGGCTTTTTCCTTCACCTTGTCGATAAAGGTTTTCACCACTTTGAAGTTCACGTCGGCTTCAAGAAGGCTCAGACGGATTTCCTTGATCACTTCCTCAATATTGGCTTCGCTGATCTTGTGCTGACCGCGGACCTTTTTAAGGCTTGTCATGATTTTATCTGATAAATTCTCAAACATGTGAAACTCCTGAAGGATCTTTCTTTATAACAAGTCGGACGGAATGACAAAGAACCACACTTAACGCGCTGCGCCCCGAGCGCGGGTTGCCGGGCACCTTTTCACACTGGGAATAATATACTCCGGCAGAGCGTCAATCCATTCTTTCTCCATGCTTTGTGTGTATGAGAGTTCGCAAAGGGGCACTTTTATGAAAAAAATTGTACTTGTTTCTGTATTGGGGACTGCTGCAATCGCAAATGCGCAGACAGGACTAAGAACGACTCACTCTACGACAATGGAAGGTCTTCGCGACGCCCGCAAACAAATGGAAGTTCAAACTGAAAACTCCATTTTGGAAAAACTGGAAGCACAACGCATGGAAGACGAAAAGAAACGTTTCCGTGAATTTGATTCCTTGAACTTCAGCGTGGTGAACGACGACACTCAAACGTCCGCACCGACGACTTCTTCATTCTAAAAAACCGGATTTTCGCGGATTTTTTCGAAACACTTCCTGCGCATTTTTGCCAAACGATTGTTTCAGAAAATCCCGCGACTGCGATCTCGATTTAATTTAAAAATGGGCGTAAAACTTGCGCCCATTTTTTATTTCTTTTTTGAACCTCTACACGTTTGAAATGGTTTTTTTGTTGGAATTCTGTGGATACACACGGAAAGCCACGGTTTTTTCGTGTCAGTTGCCAATTACATTTTTGTATTTAGACCGTTCCACGAGTTTCTTAATAGGTTTTGTCGTGCGCTTTTGGAGTGTTTTGCTCCTTTTGCGAAACAAACAATAACCACACCAATTTTGGTAAGGAGTTCCAATGAAAAAGGTTCTATTCACAATGGCCGCACTTCTGGTTTCTGTCAGCGCTCACGCAGTTCACCAGGGCAGTTCCTGGTCTGAAATCTTTGCGTCCCGTCACGCCGTTGTGACCCACGGATATGCCTTGGGCGGCATCAAGCTTGAAAATGCCTGCATGACTGACACTGAAATCCGCTCCATCACGCCAACCCGCGAATGTGCGGAACTGGTGCCTCGCCAGGTCGGCAATCCCAACAGCGAGCAAGGTGGCTACACTGAGTGGGTTTGCGCACGCTATGAAACTACAACTTTGGCAGTTTCCCGCAGCTACGAACAGCCCGTGTGTGAAGAGTTCACTCCAGCAAACGGCGATCAAACTCCAGAGTGCACACGCTTTGGTTCAAAAATCGTGACGGTCCCTCGCACTATCGACACGCAAGTGATCATCACTCGTGGCGAAGCTGACCAGTCTTTCTGGAAGCGTTTCACGTTCCCAACATGTGAAGGTGTGTACCCTCACTAAAAAAAAGGCCCTGACTCATAATCAGGGCCTTTTTAAAGTTTCCGGGGTCTGTTATTCGTCTGAAAAGATCTTGAACGGACTCTTGGATTTCTTATGTGGCTGAAGTTCTGTATGCAGCTTCAGGGCTTCGTTGCCGGCTTCGGATTTAACCAGATAGGCGGGCTTTTCGGGGCTGCCATGCCGGGTGATGCTTTTCCCTTTGATGATTCGGGTCACCGACTCCAGATACACCTCTTCGACCGTGCCAACAATGGCTCTTCCAAGCCACTGCCACTGAACTTTGTCATGCACTTTAAAAGGTTTCATAAACACCTACCAGCGCTGGAACGAGCCTTTGCGCAAAGAAATCCGGGCAACCGTATAGAACACACCGATCCCCACCAGCGAGATCAAAGCAGCCGTCCACACATTCACATCACTGACCCCCAGAATTCCATAACGAAGGCCGTTAATCAGATACAGCAGCGGATTGGCCTTGGAAACCGCCTGCCAGAACGGATGCAAATGTTCGATCGACAAAAACACCCCTCCCAGATAAGTCAGCGGAAGCAGAATGAAGGCGGAAAAAGCCGACAACTGATCAAAGGTGTTGGCCCAAAAGGCAATGCTGATACCGATCATTCCAAAGATCAAACCCGCCAGGACCACAAAGAACAGTGCCGCCACCGGGTGAGCAATCACCAGCCAGGACCCATTTTGATAGTACATGAACAGTGAGCCCACAATATAAGTAATCACCGCCACGATACTGCCACGAACCAGGGCGGCCAGACTCATGGCCCAGATGATCTCCTGATCAGTCACCGGCGCCACACGCAGATCCTCAAGGTCGCCGGAAAACTTGGACGACACAATCGAAGAGGATGAGTTCTGGAAGGCATTGTTGATAATACCCATCATCATCAGACCCGGAATCAGGAAACTTAGATAGCTCACACCCTGATGCGAGGCCATTTGTTCACCCAAAGACACACCAAAGATCAAAAGATACAGGAAAGACGAGATGAACGGCGTCACCACCGTCTGCACCAAAACCTTCAGGAACCGCGCAATTTCGCGCTGGAAAATAGTCACAAAACCGGTCATAGAGACACCTGCGATTCTTTCTTGGCAACAAGCTTCAGGAAAGCGTCTTCCAAACTGCCTTCTTCGATCTGCACGTCCGCAATAAGCCCTGTCGGAATGCGGACCTCGTTCAGGAACTCACCCAGAGTCTTATTCTGAGGGACGACGAAACTGTATTCTTTGCCGTCCACTTCCGTCAGATACTCCGACTGGATCAAATGCTTTTCAGTCAGAAGAACACGGATTTTTTTATGGGTGTATTCACGGATGATAGCTTTGGTGTCACCCAAAACAACCAGTGAACCCAGATTGATAATACCCACCCGGTCGCAGAGCTGTTGCGCTTCTTCCAAATAGTGAGTCGTCAGCAGAATCGACATGCCTTCGCCCCGAAGTTCCTGAACGAACTTCCACAGATCTTCACGCAGACGAATGTCGACCCCGGCCGTGGGCTCATCCAAAAGCAACAGCTTTGGATTGTGAACCAGGGCCTTTGCGATCATCAAACGCCGCTTCATCCCGCCGGAAAGCTGTTTTACTTTTTTGTGGCGGTGTTCATACAACGACAGTTTTTCCAGCAGGAAGTGGATGCGCTCTTTGTTTTTGCGCAGACCATAATAGCCGGAATGGAAAGTCAGAATCTCTTCAACGTCGAAGAATCCGGAAGTGATCACTTCCTGGTGAACGACGCCGATTTGTTTTTTGGTGAACATCGGATCTGTGCAGACATCCACCCCGAACACTTTCACCGTCCCTGACGTGGGCTTTTCCAGCGTCGTGATGGTTGAAATGATCGTGGTCTTACCCGCCCCGTTCGGCCCCAGCAGTCCGAAGATCTCGCCGGGTTTTACGGAAAAGGTCATACCCTTCACCGCTTCGACAGTGCCGCCGCGGTAGATTTTTCTAAGATCGGTAATCTCTAATGGCAAATTCATAGTTTTTACCCTCCGCCGCTTTAGCACTTTGCGCTAGCGGGCGCGCGAGATGCTGGTGTGGAATTCCACTGTTGGGTTTTCACGCTTGAGCCAGTTCAAATCCCATTCCTGGTTTACCAGAACGACCGGGTTGTCCTGCAAATCGCGGAACATGTTGGCGCCGCCCTTCAGGTCCGTGACGGGTTTTCCGTCTTCCGTGCGCGGCCAGCGGGCCACACCATATGGCAGACGGCTTAACTTCACTTCCAGGTTGTACTCATCCTGCAAACGACGGATCAGAACTTCGAACTGAAGCTCCCCGACCGCGCCGATGATAGGATCCTGAGGTCCGATGATAGGGTCAATAAACAACTGAATTGCGCCTTCTTCTGACAGGTGATTCAGGGCTTCGTTCATTTTCTGACGTTTCAAAGCATCACGCACAGAAAGCTTGCCGAACAATTCCGGCGCAAACTTTGGAATGTCTTCGAAATGGATTTTGCCGGAAGCGTAAACGCAATCCCCGATGGCAAAGTTCCCGGTGTCACCGACCCCGACGATATCGCCTGCGTAAGCATCATCCACGGTTTCTTTGTCGGCCGCCACGAACTGGCTGGCGTAAGAAAGTCTTAGCTCTTTGTCATGACGGGAATGCTTCACCTTCATGCCACGCTCGAACTTACCGGAACAAATACGGATAAAGGCAATACGATCACGGTGACGCTTGTCCATATTGGCCTGAATCTTAAATACAAAACCAGAGAAGTTTGCATCACAAGGATCCATGTCCTTGCCGTCTTTCAGATGACGGGGCTGCGGACCCGGAGCGTACTTAGTGAAGAACTGCAGGAATGTATCCACCCCGAAGTTCTGTTTTGCAGAACCGAACGTCACCGGAGAAATAGTCCCATTCAGGAAGTCATTCACATCAAATGGAGGAAGTGCTCCTTCGATCAGATCCAGTTCTTCCAGAACCTGATCTGCGGATTCTTTGTCCAGATAGTCGTAAAGGATTTTGTCGTCTTTGCCTTTTTCAAATGGAATGATCTTGTAGTCTTCCACTTCCTCACGGCGCTGATCGTAGATCCAGATTTCTTTGGTCAGACGGTTGTAAATACCGCGGAAACGCTGCCCGATACCCAAAGGCCACGTCACTGGATAACATTGCATGTTCAAAGTCTTTTCAACTTCATCAATCAACGTCAGCGGATCTTTACCTTCACGATCCAGTTTATTCACAAATGTGAAAATCGGAATATTGCGCAGGCGGCAGACTTCGTAAAGTTTCTTGGTACGTTCTTCCACGCCCTTGGCAACGTCAATCAGCATGCAGGCGGATTCCACGGCCATCAAGACGCGGTAAGTATCCTCGGAAAAGTCTTTGTGTCCCGGTGTATCCAGCAGGTTCACGCGCAAACCATCGAAATCAAAAGTCATCACAGAGGATGTGATGGAGATCCCTTTTTCACGCTCCATGGCCATCCAGTCGGAGGTCACGGCCTTGGTCCCCTGCTTGCCTTTGACTTCCCCGGTTTCGTGGATCACGCCGCCGTGATAAAGCAATTTTTCAGTCAGCGTGGTCTTCCCGGCATCCGGGTGAGAGATGATGGCAAACGTCCGACGACGCTGAATTTCTTTTTGGATCTGAGGAGTGACTTGCATTGTGGAATCTTTCCTTTGAAAACTTCTTTTTACGGGGAAATCCCACAGGTTACAAGCATTTGCCGCACTGCCCTTGGCGCTTGAAACCCTCCTTGGGTGGATTTGTGCCCAACCTGACGGCGATCATGCCCAAAACCGGGCAATTCATACAGACTTCTCCTCGTTTTCCGGCCGGAATGGCGAGGCCCCCTTGCGCTAAAATGCAAAAGCCCTTATAACCGTCCGACTACTTTGAACTCCCCTTGGTTTGGAGCCAAGCTACCCGGACGCTCGCGCGCCGGCAGGACACGAAGGTGACACAATGTCTGAATCGCTGAACTATTATGTTACGGCTTATTATCGTTTTACCAAACTGGCGGATCTGCCAGCCATTCAAAAAGCTCTGGAAGACAAAGCGGAAGAACTTAACGTCAAAGGACTCGTGATCCTGGGCGATGAGGGTTACAATTCAACCTGCGCAGCTTCCACTAAAGAATCCTTCGAGGCCTGGAAAGCCTTTATCCGCGAGTACTTCAATTCTCCGGATCAGTTCTTCAAGGATTCCGAATCCTCAAAGTCTCCGTTCCGTCGATTCAAAGTCAAAGTCCGCAATGAAATCGTGACCACGGGCATTCCTGGCGTGATGCCTCCGGAAGGCGTCAATCATCACCTGTCCCCGACCG
This sequence comes from Bdellovibrio sp. BIS2, assembly GCF_055398295.1. NCBI lineage: Bacteria > Pseudomonadati > Bdellovibrionota > Bdellovibrionia > Bdellovibrionales > Pseudobdellovibrionaceae > Bdellovibrio > Bdellovibrio sp. BIS2. Next base: position 2,081,949 of record NZ_AP035879.1, read on the forward strand.
AGTGGAACAAGGTCATGAAAGAAGAAACTGACTATGTGATGATCGACACGCGCAACTGGTACGAATACAAAATCGGCACCTTCAAGGGCGCGCTGAACCCGAACATTGAAAAGTTCACGGAGTTCCCGCAGTACATTGAATCTCAAGGTATTCCGAAAGACAAAAAGATGCTGATCTTCTGCACCGGCGGCATTCGCTGTGAAAAAGGCATTCTGGAGCTTCAGGACAAGGGCTATAACAACGTCTTCCAACTGGATGGCGGTATTCTGAATTACATGAAAGAATATCCGAACGATCAGTTCGAGGGTGAGTGCTTCGTCTTTGACCACCGCGTGGCCGTGGATCAGAACCTGCAGCCGACCACAAAGTTCGGCCTGTGCCCGCACTGCGGTCAGCCTTCCACGATCAAAATTGAATGCAAGCGCTGTGACGCCCATGAATTGATCTGCGAAGACTGCATCAAAGTGGACTACGCAAAAGACACTTGTTCCAAGAACTGTGCTTACCAGTTGGAAAAACATCCGGCCCGCAAAGGTCAAAAACAACTGGTGCCATTTGAAATCGAAAAAATGAAGGCTGAAGGCAAGGACCCGTCTGCGTTGCCGCAGATTCGCGTGACTCGCACAAAGTACATTTCCTTGAATAAAAACGGCGAAGCAGAAACCCGCTCCACCAAAGAAACTGCTGAGTAGGCGCCAGCCACAGTGCTGTAGCGACGGCAGTCGCGAAAGCTGGAGTAGCTATCTATTTTCCTGAGGGGGCTTTCTGAGCCCTCTCAATATCCCGGGCAAACAAACTGACCACCCAGGAGTCATTCACCCCCACACGGGTGCTGTTGAATTGCACTTTCACTTTGGAACGATAAGCTGGATCATAGCCAATCGCTTTGGCATCAAGCCCGGCGCTATCCAAAAACTTCGACATCTCTGATGCCGCTTCATCAGCATCGAATTCACCGCCTGCATTGATATTCTTTTCCATCTGATCGCAGAAATCCAAAGTCGCAGAGTCCTTGGCCAGTTCCGGCTTTGCCGCCACCGCGCGCGCCAGATAGTGCATGTTATAGCTTTTTTGCAGAATCTGATCCATTTCCGAAGTGTGCTTCTGCAGGTAATCGCCCGCGCGATAGATCTCATAATAGAACTCGGCTTTTTTCAGCAGCCCCTGATCGTTCTGCGCATCCGCACTCATGATCTGTTCCACGACTTGCTCCATACCTGGTGCACGGAAAATAAAGCGCAGGATCGGCGCTGCGGTTTCAACCATCGGATCATGATTCCCATCCGACAAGCTGCTAAAGAAGTATTTCGCCGAGGCATTTTGCGGATCACGCAAAAGCCCGCTTTGTGCTGCTTTTTCAAGATTGCGGCACCCATCCACAAGTGGTTTGCGAGGATCAGCAAAATCCTTCAGCAACACATCCACTGTGTCCTGCGCCAGCTTTTCACGCGCACTCAGGGCAGGAGGAGCCGTCGGCGCAGGTGATGATTCGGCCGCCGCGACAGATGCCTCAGAATTGTTTGCAGCTAAAGGTTTCGCAGATTCAGTGCTGTTTGCATGAGCAGATTTTTGTAAAGCAGGTGGAGTCAGCGCTTTTTTCAGATCAGAAGCTGAGGGAAGTTTGGAAAGACCCCAGAACAAGAAACCCAGCAGACCTACTGCGGAGATAACAAAGCTGATTCCCAGAATTTTTAGCAAGTTTTTCGCATTCATATTCACGTCTCCTGCAACACAGTCGAACTGAACCATGAAATGCGAGCACTGACAATGATACGTGGTGCTATATTACAATTATTAATAATGAGGGGTTGACCCCTCGGCGCTTTGCACCTATACCTATGTTTCCTTGTCGCGGGGTGGAGCAGTCTGGTAGCTCGTCGGGCTCATAACCCGAAGGCCGTAGGTTCAAATCCTGCCCCCGCAACCAATAAAGGCTCGATGGTAAACCATCGGGCCTTTTCCATTTCTAGGCCTTTACTTTAAGCTCTAGCGAGCACGTCTCCACAGCACTCGATTCGCAATACGGAATTGCTCCATGACACCCTGACTTTCCAGGCAGGCCAATGCCGCTTGAGTCACTTCGATAGCTTCGGGATAACTTTCCCAAGCGATCCAATACAGATGAATACCTTCCAGCGTGTCCGCAGCCTCTGGATTTACTTGCACCTTGCGCGTGATTTCGCTCATCGGAAAGCGCAGAACTCTATCGCTGCAATCGAACGCCAGGGCGTTTCCCGCAAACCCAAATACCACCACCAAAACCAAGAACAACTGCTTCATAAGAACTCCTCAGTAAATGATTTCGGGGATTTCATGATTTAGGTCAATGCCGTTGTGATTTTTTAGTAAATCTCTCACTATTTATCAGGCCCGGAAATATCTGCCCACATATCGGGCATTATCGTTCTCAAATAGTTAATTTCTTGGATTATTTTGGATTTATACTTGCGCACAAGGACTCTCCCGTTCTAAGGCTTTTATTCAACACTTAACAGGAGGACATCTATGATCATGAGCGCAGCCCAATTCATCCGTAAAGGACTGGAACCCCAGCACTTGGTCTCTTCTTTAAGTTTTGTTGTATTCCTGCTTTCCAGCATCTTCGCCACGGACAATCTATGGGTTTCGATCACAGCCGCCGTTTTCCTGGGCGTTGCTGTCATGTCCTCGGTCCACCACGCCGAAGTGATCGCGCACAAGATCGGCGAAGGCCTGGGCACCCTGGTCCTTGCCCTTTGCGTGACCATTATCGAAGTTGGTTTGATTGTGTCATTGATGAATCAATCCACCGTTAGCGCTGATTCTGCCGTCTTGGCCCGTGACACCGTGTTTGCTGCGGTGATGATCATCACCAACGGGATGGTGGCCCTGTGCCTGATCCTGGGCGGTATGAAGTACAAAGAGCAGGAGTTCCAGGTTCAAGGCTCTAAAAGTCTGATGGTCGTTTTGATGACCCTGGCACTTTTGGTGTTCGTGCTTCCAAACTTCACCACCACAACAGCGGCAGGCACTTACAACCCGCCCCAAATGATCTTCATCGGTATCATCTGTGTGGTCCTATACCTTCTGTTCATTCTTTTCCAAACGACCACACACAAAACATACTTCGAAGCTGTGGACACCAAAAGTGACATTTCACCCATCGACTCCACCCATGAAATCACCACGACCGACGCGTGGCTGAGTTTTATTTCCCTGTCAGTCAGCCTGATCGCGGTGATTGGCCTGGCAAAAATGATTTCACCTTTGATCGAACAGGGCGTGGATTATGTCGGGGCTCCGAAATCGATGGTGGGTCTGCTGATTGCAGCCATCGTGCTTTTGCCTGAGACCTGGGCCGCCATCAACGCCGCTCGCGCCAACCGCCTGCAAACAAGCTTGAATCTGGCGCTGGGTTCCGGCATCGCCAGTATTGCGCTGACGATTCCGACGGTGATCGCTTTCTGCCTTTACACAAACCAGACACTGATGCTGGGTCTTGACCCGAAAAACATGGTCTTTCTGATCATGACGTTCATGGCCGGCACGATCACTCTGGGAACAGGCAAAGCGACCCTGCTTCAGGGCGCCGTGCACGGCGTGATTCTATTAACTTACTTTGTGATGTCCTTTATCCCTTAAGAGGTTTTTTATGAGCGAAGAAAGATTCGTGGACCTTGAAATCAAACTGACTCACCAGGAACAAAAACTGGAAGAACTGCACCACGTGCTTTATGAACAGCAAAAGACCATCGACAAACTGGAGACCCTGCTGCAGGGTCTGACCAGCCGTCTGAAGGAAGTTCTGGGAGCAGAGGGTGATGAGATTCGCGGCAATGAAAAGCCGCCTCACTACTAGATATCTTTTTCAGAAGCCTGATAAAGCGGCAGCGCCGGAGGAACAACCCCCTGCTGCTTCATCAGCTCTGGATCGCGCAACTGGATCTTGATTGAATTAAATCCGTGGCGATCGATGAAACGAATCACGGTTTCATCCCCGTCAGCCTGAGCCCCGGATACAAACAAGTGCATATCAAACAACGGGCGGATCGCTCTAAGACGCAAAACTCCGTCCGTCACATCCCACAGTCCCTGTCCGTCCCCCAGCTTGTCCACCTGATAGTAGAATTTTCCATTGGTGAACAAAGCCATACGCATTGGGTACTCAGAACCTGTTTCAAGAAGCTTGACCTGATCCAGCTTTTCCGGAGCGCTCGCCATTTGATCTGCAGGGTTTACGAAGCGACCATAAAATTCCGCATCACGCTTGTTTGCCGTCATCGAACTCATCGGAGAACAAGCCGCAAACAAAGTACACAAAGACAACACCAGGATGATTTTGGATTTAAGCATGAATTTATGATGACCTCGACCCGGCCTCAAGTCAACTCAGGACCCAGACCGCGCCTGTATGCAAAGCAGATCACATCGTTCGTTGTGCTTAATTCCCGAGTGCGCTTTGACCCATTTCCATTGAACTTCCCGCACCGCCAGCAACCGATCCAGTTCCTTTAACTGACTGACCTGCGGAATCGCCTGACCTCGCGACTTCATCCAGCCCAGCGTTTTCCACTCCGGGACCTTTTGCAGGGTTTCAATCAATACACGAGAGTCAGTATAAAGATCGATGCGGGACTTTACCGGCAAAGACGACAGGGCTTCGATAGCCGCCTGAAATTCCATTTGATTGTTGGTGGGCCTTAAACACGCCCCGCTGGCTTCGCGAAGCACACGGTTACGGCGAACGATCACATAGGCCCAGGAACCTCGCCCATGCTTAACACTGCCGTCAGTGTAAACTTCAAAGCGCGGCAGAAAGAGCCTGCGCAGTATTTGATTGAATGCTTTTAAAGTTTTTAAGATAGACCCTGCTTCGTCACCCACATGGCAACTTCCACAGAGGTATTCACACCCAGTTTGGTCATGATGTTTGTCTTGTGAGTTTTGATAGTCTGATCAGAACAACCCAAAGCTTCAGCGATCTCTTTATTCGAACGGCCTGTAGCAACCATTCTTGCGACTTCGATCTCTCGCTTGGTCAGAACTTCGACGCCGGCTTTATCAATGGCCTGACGGATATTTTCAGAAAGGAAGCGGTCCCCGTTTTTCAATGCCAGCAATGCCTTTGGAACATCCTCGATATAGGACGCCTTGCTGACAATCGCCACCACCGGGGAATTCCAGTAGGTTTTCAAAATAGCGGATTCAAGAGATTGCGTAAACACAATCACACGAATAGAAGCATTGAATTTGCGGATGAATTCCAAAACCTCAAAACCACTGGAGCCACGCAAATGGTGATCCAGTAAAATCACTGAGGGATTTTCAGTTTGAATCATCTGCAGAGCGCGGACGGCTTCTTCAGCCTCTCCGACAACCGTGAAGGTGTCAGAAAGACGCTCTACTTCGGTTTTCAAACCGGCGCGGACAATCGGATGGTCATCAATAATCAATACTTTTTCCAAACTCATACTAAAAGTCTTTACGCCCGGCTTAAAAAAGTCAATTCAGGCGACTTCAGACTTTCGCCGCATCGCTTCGCCTCAGGCCCTCCGTGACAAGTGGACGGGGCTCCCTCTAAAATGGGCCGATTTTTAAGGAGTTGTCCCTTGGCATTTCGTTGGATCGGCAAATCAGCAGACGGTAAGTCAGTCACCCTCAAACACCTTGAGGACTGCAAATTAAACACGCCCCCTTATGCGACCACGACCTGGGTTCGGGATAACGCCGATATCGTTCGCGTTGCCGCCATTTTGGACGTCGAGACCACTGGCCTGAACCAGGCCGAGGACACCATCATCGAAATCGGCATTCGCCAGTTCCTGTTCAATAAAAACACCGGGGAAGTCCTGGCCGTTACGAAGTCTTACTCCAGCTTCCAGGATCCGGGGAAGCCTATCAGTGCAGAAATCCAGGCTTTGACCGGGATCACTGACGAAATGGTCGCCGGAAAGCACATTGACTGGACTGCTGTGGATGCGCTTTTAAATGAATGCCAATTGATTATCGCGCACAACGCGAAGTTTGACCGTCCCTTCATCGATCGCAGATCCAAAACCTCTGCCGAGCGCGTGTGGGCATGTTCCTTCAAACAAGTGGAATGGTCCGACAAGGGCTTTACCAGTCCAAAACTGGAGCTGTTGAATATCTATCACGGCTTCTTCACGGATTCCCACCGTGCGATCAACGACGTAGATGCTTTGCTTTATCTGCTAAGCCTGCCGGATGCAGAAACCCAGAAACCTTATCTTTTTGAATTGATCAACAATGCCCGCCGTCCGATGACTCATGTGATTGCGACATCCGCGCCGTTTGAATCAAAAGACCATCTAAAGGGTCGCGGTTACAACTGGGACAGCATCAATCGTTTTTGGTCCAAAATCATTTTCAAAGACGAAGTCCCGGATGAAACCAAATGGCTTGAAGAGACCGTGTATTGCGGCCCCTTCGGTGGCATGACCCGGGATATTGCGCTGGTGGACGGGTTTAAAAGCTAGCTAGCGCTTCAAATCAGCAGGACTGCGCCTGAAAGCAGGCCCCCCATTGGGACTGTTTTCTGCCGGTTTGCGCTGACCCGAAATAATAGACTCAATTTCCAGCAAGCTGAGCTTTACCTGCGAATCTTTTACTTCACCCATTTTGGTTGCCTTCTCGTAGTATGCTTTGGATTTGATCGCCATATCGCGATCCAGGTACGCAATTGCTCTAACTCGATAAACCGCCCCCATCGCCACCAAACAAGAACCACAATCCGAGTGATGTTTAAGGGCCTTCATCAAAACTGACTCAACCTCATCCAAATATTTCTTGCCGTCTTCAGTCCTCACATCAAAATGAAGACCTTTGAAATATATTTCTTCAGCCTTGCCTTGATAGGCATACGCCAAACCTCTTCTTGCGACACCATAGGCTCCGGATTTCATAACGGACTCACCAAGCTCAATAGCATCATCCCAGCGTCTCATTCCGCTAAGAATCGACATCAGATTGCCTTGAACCCAGGTGTTTTGAGGATCAGCAAGTGCTCCATTTTTATAGTAAGCAATGCCTTTGTCGATCTCACCTTTGTCAATCAGGATTTCTGCAATATTCACCATAGCACTGCTCTTATGACTATTGCCTTCTGCAAACTCCAACGCTTTTAAGTAAGCCCCTAGCGCGGCGTCTTTCTTCCCTAATCTTTCCGCAACGTTTCCTCCGAGATTATAGAAATCAAAATTTTTTGCCGCCACCGCATGATATTTTTGAAAGTTAGCTGCCAACTCAGAATTGTTCTTGGCGTACCACGCACTCCATGTTTTTTGCCTCAAGACCTCTGGATCAGCCGGGTGCTCTGCAGCCACCATCGATAAAACCGCATTTGACAAGTTGTGGTACTCACTTCCATCTACGTCGTTGCTTTTATAGCCGACCCATCTCAAGGCCCGAACCTTTTCAAGCATTGCCTCTTTGTTTTTTGGATTCTCCGCAAGAAGATTATCGACTATGTGCAATCCGCGTCTGGCCGCCTCCACCATTCCCGGACCCATGGTATCAACAAACTTTTTCGCTTTTGCGGGCGTGTATTCCTTCGTGCGAGATTCCCACGTGTCAGCGGCGTCGATCTTCTTTATTTCAACTTGCTGGGTATTCGTGCACTCAAAAACATCATGCACCGCCATTTTAAACTTATCCGAGTTCACGTCCGCAGCCGAGATTTCCACGGTTTTAAACTGAGAGAAATCTCTGACCTCAAATCCCGTCTTGGTTTTTATAAATGTCCTCTGCAGACTGAACCACGGAGTATAAATTGTGCACCCAACGGGAAAATCAACAATATCAAATCCAGGAACACTTAAAGATGCTGTTTCTGTCGAGAGCGCCTCAATATTCACATCTGTCACCCTTTTGGAGCCAGCCAGCATCAACAACCCTCTTAAGGTGACTGATAATGGCGCATGGAAGTACTTCTTCCCTTCCTTTTCCCGAACAACAACATCGCCAATCGCTTTCTCCACACCCGTAATTCGTGAGGATATGCGAGACTGAAAATCAACACCTTCATAATGTGGACTCGCACCATCTGTCCGATTAAACATCATCAACATTTTACTCGCGTCCTTAACGCTGCTCGAAATCGCAGTCTCCGCGACGTACTTAGCATAGCCCCCTGTTAAACTAAAGTTCGATATTGTCTCGGCACTCATGTCCTCGCGAATTCGGTATTCCTTCTTTAACTCAAGTACACTCTGCAAAGAGGAAGGAAACGGGATTCGCTCCAGTTCAGAGGCACGACTGGACACTTCCAGGGCGTAGGAACCGGCAATATCATTGAATGCATATCCGGCATTACTTACTATATTGGTGGGATCAACCCAGAGGACACTGCTACCATCGCGTACTTTTACGATTGCATGGTTGAATCGCTGCGCTGGTAAATTCAAATCCAATGGGTCCACAACAACGACGCCCAACTGACTGGATGGCATCTTCCTGAAAGTCATAGCCACTTCAGCATCGATATTCATTTTTCTGAGAATTGCCACAGTCGCCAACGAAAAGTCTTTACAGTCGCCGGTTTTAGACGCACCTATTTCCTTTAAAGGTTTTGGGATAAACATCTTTTCAAAAGTCGTCCAGTCTCCAGAATAGGTCATACTTGACTGCAACTCTGAAGTAACTATATCCACTTTCTCGCGTACAGAGGCCGCCTTTGCCGCCTTTTCGGAAATCTTCAAAAGAGCCGGCGGCAATGCCACATTCTTTAATTCCTTTTCATAACGATGAGCGAGCGGAGTAACGTAGGTTTTCCAAGAATTTAAGGTACTGACTTCAACCATGGTTATCTGATGCTTCCTAATTAGTGGATTTAATTCAAGAGGCAACTTGAACAACTTCCTGGTCTGGCGTATCTCAAGAATGTACTGACTTCCTTCTTTTTTAGGATGCACTTGCAACGACTGCCATGGGTCGCTGACCGCATAGTAAAGTGGAAGCTCCGACTTGATAATAGTGTAGGAATTCTCCTCCGGAACGGAGGCACCATATACAAACTGCATAGAGAAATGTCCGGGAACCAAGGTGCGCAACTGCTGATCGCGGTATTTGTATTTCACCTGCGAACCAATCTTGATATTAGTGAATGGAATTACTTTCTCTTTCCCATGAGTAATCCCTTCTTTCGGCCCGGCTGCGGCTCTCTCTTTGATAGTTGTCAGCTTAACAGGAGTATCCACCCCATCTGTAAGGCTGGACGCTTTGAGAACCGTCACTTTGTTCATATCAGGAATAAAGGGAATCGATTTAAGCACGAGCATATTTCGCCCCTGCTCATTCAATACCTTCAAGGTCACATCTGAAGTCATTTGCGAGGCACCGCTTTTAGAGACCGAAATTTCATCATGGGAAGATGAGATTTCATAGGGAGCACTCTCTAAAGGGGCCCAGTCAGCCAAAACCGGAACTGCCAAGGAAACTGCCACTACTAATATAAACAACTTTTTGCTCATACAATTCGCATCGGCTGACCAATGCAGTACTTAACAACATCAAGTTTATTTCACAGCCAGTCTCAGTCTGAGGCAAAAAAAAGGACCCCTACAAGGAGGAGGTCCTGTTTCGGATTGCAACTTATCAACAACTAACGGGGAATTGCGGCCAGGCAGTTCTTTAGCGTGGTGCCTCCTCCGATACTGCGCGCACGTTTTATGTCGTGCAGGACGAATTTTTCAAAAAGGTCTGCGTTGCCGTCAGAGACACACATAAAGTTTTCTGTTGCCTGCTCAATCAAAGTCTCACAGTTTTTCTTCGACGTCCCTCCACCAAAGACAGTACCCGTGTCCAAATTCGTAGGTTTAAAGCGCTCAAACAGATCCGCATTGCCATCAGAAATACAAGCCAAGGCAGATCGCACCTCTGAATTCTGATAGCGGCTCAACACCAATTCCAAGCGGTCCAGACTGTCACGAACCTCCTCATGGTCTGCATAGATCAACTGACCTTGCACGGCCTTTAAATGAGCTGACAGCTTCTGCGCTCGCTCAGCCAAAGAGGGCTTTGCAGTTTGGGCACCGGCCCCACCCGCCGCCACCAACAATCCAATAACCAAAAATACTAACTTTTTCATAACTGACCTTTCTGGAAAAAACTCATTTCCGATGTTCAACCCCATCAGCAAGGGATGTGCCTTGCCAGATGCAATCAGAAGCCAAAAGGGCGCGGCCGAAGCTCTTTTGCGCATCTGAAATCCAGGATTAACTGTCCGGAAATCCGGAAAACAGGATGACTTTTAACAGGCCCACAGACCAAAGCGATCTTTCTTTCATGGGAGTGATAAAATGGACTGGCTGGAGGCCAGCTATGGAAAGCAACACACGGCAATCTTTGGAGGTCATCAAGGACATCTACAATATCGACCAGTTGCTTTCTGGAAAAGAATACATTCGCGAGCTCGTGCATCGCCTGGCCACCACCCTGGACGTGAAGTATGTGATGGTCGGTCACGCCATCGAACCAGAACGCAAGTCCATCCAGACCGATTTTCTGTGGGCAAATCAAGGATTCACCGACAATGTCGTCTATAGTCTTGAGGACACACCCTGCACTCAGGTTCTTTGCGGAACCCGTGTGGCCTGCTATTCGATGAACGTGCAGCAGGAATTCCCCAAAGACCAGATGCTCAAGGATATGAATGTTCAGTCCTATCTGGGCGCACCGTTCCTGCACACCGACGGGCGTTTGATCGGCCTCCTGGTCATTATGGATGACAAACCTTTTGCAAGTACTGAATTACCCACTGCCATCGTGGAATTTTTCGCAGCCCGCATTGGCACTGAATACCGCCGACTGGCGGCTGAGGATTCATTGAAAAGAATCAATGAAAGCCTGGAAAGACTGGTGGATGAACGCACCAGTGAACTGCAAAAAGCCTTTGCCTCGCTGCAAGCCACACAAAAGCAGTTGATCTCCCAGGAAAAGCTCGCAACCATCGGGCGCATCACTTTCGGCATCGCCCACGAACTGAAAAATCCGTTAAACATCATCATTAACGCCTCAGAGCTGCTCCTGGATGACGACCTGGACAAGGAATCGCATCTGCGCGCGGCGGAAATGATCCAACAACACAGCGTGCGCGCCAGCGAAATCATCACCAACATGCTGAAACAAGCCCGCCAGGATACCAGTCAGGAACCGGAATGGATTGATTTTTCCGCCTTGGTTGAAAGAGCGCTGGATATGTTCCTGCGGTCTATCTCGGATATCGACCTGAAAACAGCCCTGGTGCAAAAGATCCATATCACCCCCCGTGTGCAGGCGCGACTGGTGGATGCCCCTGCAATGGAGCGTGTGTTTATCAATATCATCGACAACGCCCTGTACGCCCTGAATGAAAAATTCCAACGAAACCGCACTTCCTTTGTTCCGGAACTGCAGGTGGAACTGACTCCGGGCAAAACCCTGTGTCGTCTTACTGTTCGCGACAATGGTATCGGCATTCCTCAAAATCACCTGCCTAATGTCTGCGATGAATTTTACACGACCAAGCCTCCCGGAGAAGGCACCGGACTGGGGCTTTGGATTGCCAAGCAGAACGTTGAAAAAAACCGCGGATCATTCCAGATTCTTAGCAAAGAAAATGAATTCACCCAGATCACCATCGAACTTCCCAGTGCCCCCCGCACAGCGGAGGTCAGCCTATGAATGTTGCAGCACCTTTAAATGTTGTCGTGGTCGACGACGAAAGCAGTGTCGGTGCCTTGTGCGAACTGAAGTTCAGAAAGCCCATTGAAAAAGGCAATATTCAATTTCATTTCTTTGAAGACGCCCAGTCCTGCTTAAGATATCTGGAAAACTCTCAAAGAAGTCCGGGCTCCGAAGTTTTATTCACGGACATCAACATGCCCAACGTCTCGGGTTTTGAATTGCTTAAAAAAGTTAAGCAGCGCTTCCCCGATATTGATGTCTATATGATGAGTGCCTATGACGACGAACTAAGTATTCGAAAATCCCTGAATCTTGGTGCGCAGGGCTATTTTACGAAACCTGTAAACTATAAAGAACTCATATCCCGCATGGAAAAAGATTATGGGGTGACCCTGGCTTGACGGCTGGCGGATCGTGCTCATCTTTAAGAAAGCCCCCAATAATGGGGAGAAACGAGGTAACACGTGTCATACGTCTCTGGTTACGTCCCAGTCATTCCTCTGAAGAATTCCGTACTGTTTCCTGACATCAGTATGCCTTTACGAATCGGACGTGAAAAAAGTATATCGGCTTTACAAAAAGCCCTGCGCGACAATCACTGGGTGATTTTGCTGACGCAAAAAAATCCCAATGCATCCGTGGATAAAATCGAAGACCTTTATCAAGTGGGAACACTGGCAAAAGTCGAATCATTCCGCATGGAAGAAGACGGAAGCTACAATATTTTCGTCAAAGCGCACCAGCGCATTCGCCTGATTCACAGCCGTGATTCAGAAGGACACATCGAAGCGCAAACTGAAGCCCTTGAGGACACCGGACGTCTTGATAAAAAGACGGAAGAAGCCCTGCTTTCCTCTTTGCGCCAGCTCAGCGATGACCTCTTGGACCTTCTGCCGGGAAATACAAGGCAGATCCGTGAGATGATTGCTGAAATCGAAGATCTGCAAACACTCGTAAACATGTGTGCCGCATACGCAGACATCAATATATCTGACAAACAGGAAATCCTGGAAATCCCGGTTCTGAAAGACCGCGCCCTGAAGCTATTGGATCGTCTGCAGGAGCTGAAAGAGCGCCTGAAAATTCAGCGCGGCATCCGCGACAAATTGCAGGAAAGCTTCCAGCAGAATCAGAAAGAAAGCATTCTGCGTGAACAAATGCGTGTGATCCGCGAAGAGCTGGGCGACAACGAAGGCGAAGATCTTTTCACCAAATTCAAAGACAAGATCGACAAAGCCGGTATGCCACCGGAAGCCCTGGAACTTGCCAAGAACCAGTTGCGCCGGCTGGAAACGTCCAACTCGGCCTCGCCCGAATACCAAATGATCCGCACCCATCTGGAGCTGATGACAAGTCTTCCGTGGAACCAGTCATCCGCCCAGCAGGACATCGACCTTGAGGCCGCCGAGCGCGTGCTGAACGAGGATCACTATGGTCTGGATAAAATCAAAAAAAGAATCCTGCAGCATCTTGCCGTGATGAAACTTCGCAAGTCGCAGCAGGGCTCCATCCTGATGTTTATCGGGCCTCCGGGCGTGGGGAAAACATCCCTGGGTAAAAGCATTGCGCGTGCATTGGGTAAAAAATATGTGCGCGTGGCCCTGGGTGGCGTGCGAGATGATGCGGAAATCCGCGGGCATCGCCGCACCTACATTGGCGCCCTGCCCGGTCGAATCATTGCGGGAATCAAGAAAGCCGGCGAAAACGATCCGGTCTTTATCCTGGATGAGATCGACAAGCTGACCCGTGGCTTTGGCGGTGACCCCGCCAGCGCGATGCTGGAAGTGCTGGACCCCGAACAGAACAACACCTTCCAGGATCACTATCTGGACACACCCTTTGATTTGTCGAAGGTGTTCTTTATCGCCACAGCAAACTCATTGGAAGGCATTCCCTTACCGCTGCTGGACCGCATGGAAGTGATTGACCTGAGTGGCTACACCATCGATGAGAAGCGCCAGATTGCGCGCAACCATCTGTGGCCGAAGCAACTAAAAGAGCACGGATTGGAAGACAATCAGTTGCAGATCACCGATCTGGCCCTGACGAAACTTCTGACCCATTACACCCGGGAAGCCGGTGTGCGCGATTTACAAAGAAAAATCGCCAGCATCTGCAAACACATGAGTCTTAAGATCATCAAAGCCGAAGGCCTTCCACTGCGCGTGGAGGAAAAAGACCTTGAGGAAATCTTCGGGGCTGAAAGATTCTCGGCCGACATGATTGGCAGTCTGCTGCCTCCGGGCGTGGTGACAGGCCTTGCCTGGACGCCGGTGGGTGGTGACATTCTGTTTATCGAATCTGCGCAGATGCCCGGCAAAGGGAATCTGCTGCTGACCGGCCAACTGGGTGAAGTCATGCAGGAGTCCGCGAAGATCGCCCTGACCCTGCTGAAGTCACGTCTGCCACTTTTGGATCCATTGCTGGACTTTGCAAAGAAAGACATCCACGTGCACGTCCCTGCCGGAGCCATCCCGAAAGACGGGCCTTCCGCCGGAATCACGATGCTGACCTCCATGGCGTCCATGCTGCTGAATAAGCCCGTGGATCCGAAGATTGCCATGACGGGTGAGATCTCTTTGCGAGGCAGTGTGATGCCGGTTGGCGGGATCAAGGAAAAGGTTATTGCCGCTCACCGGGCGGGAGTGCAGGAAATTCTTCTTTGCAAAAGAAACGAAAAGGATCTGAAAGAGATCCCGGAAGATATTCGCAAAGACCTGCGCTTCCACTTTGTCGAGGATGTGAATGAAGTTCTGAAGATCACTTTGGGCCTGGATGTGCCGAAGTGGGATCAGGTGCAGCTTCCTCCGCCATCCCCGCTTAGCCCCACAGATGCAGGGACATAAAAGAAGTCACTACCGCGATCAGGGCCGTCAGAGGAAAACCGATTTTCAGGAAATCAACAAATCGGTAGTTCCCCGGCCCCAGTATCAGTAAATTCCCATGATGACCAATCGGAGTCAGGAAAGACGCAACGGCTCCGACGGTCACACACACCACCGCCGCTGTTGGAGAAACACCGGCGGTTTTTGCAAAGGCAATCGCAATCGGGGCAATCAAAACAGTGGTCGCCGCATCCGATAATATCTGAGTTAACAACCCGGCCGCCACGAAGAAGGTCATCATGATGGCCCAGGGCTCCCAGTGCGCGATCACCCGAGCCAGATTTTCCGCAAACAGGGTCGCCAGTCCCGTTTTTTCCATGGCAATCCCCAACGGAATCACCCCGGCAATCATCACAAATATTTTCACTTCAATAGAATCATAGGCCTGACGCACAGAAATGCATTTACTCAGCACCATGGCCACAGCCCCGATCATAAACGCAATATGCGGCGGCAGAGTTTCGGTGGCCGCCACCAGCACGGAGGCCGCCATGATTAAAGCCGCGGTTTTGGCTTTCACCCGTTTTTTGGGTCGCACATTCATCGGGAACAACATCAGCAGATGGCTGTACTTGGCGTTCAGCTCATCGAGCTGAGGTTCATGACCCCACAAAATGATCAGATCCCCTTCGCGCAGTCGCACCTGGGAAAGCTCGTGGTACATCCAGCCTCCCCGCCGCCACAGACCGATGACAATCACCCCCATGGTACGGACAAAATCAATTTCACCGATGCTTTTACCGACCAACGATGACTGCGGCGCGATCAACGCCTGCACGATCATCGGTTCCGCAGCCTTGCTGTGCCCGTCCTCAGCGGCAGCCGCGATTTCTTCGCCGTATTTTCTTACAGTTCTTAAGGCCAGGCCCATTTTTTCATCCACGGACAACAATTCATCCGGCGAGGTTTTGACCAGCAGAACATCATGAACCTCAAGCTGCACCCGGGCTTCCAAAGTGGAAATTCTGGTGCCGTTTCTTTTTAAGCCGACGATTTCAAAACGTTTGGCCGTTTCTTTCTGAAACTGGGACAACTCCATTCCCGCCCAGCGCGACCCCGGAGTCACAACAAGTTCAGTGAAAAGCTCATCGATGCGGAACTTTTCATCCTGTTGATCACGGCCCGAGGTTTTCGGCAAAACCCACAACAAAAGCAGGATCAGCACAAAGCTGACGCCGACAAGCACAGCTCCCAACGGGGTCACAGAGAACAGGCGCAGGGCAGGTTCTCCAGAGCGCTTTAAAACGCTGTTGGCAAGCAGAAAGGCCGGCGCCCCAATCAACGTCAGAGTGGTCCCCAGCGAAGCTGCCGTAGCCATGGGAATCAACAATCGCGAAGAAGGAAGATTTTGTTCACGACAAAGCCGCATGACGATCGGAAGCATCATTGCGGTCACCATCAAATGATGTGTGAAAGCCGAAAGAGCCGCCACCGTCGTCATAATCACGATATTCGCAGTCCACTGATTTTTTCCAGCCACCCGCCCCACGGCATTTCCGATGGCATCAGTCAGACCCGTCGCAGAGAGCCCCGCAGACAGCACAAATACCGCCACCACAATCAGCGCGGGTTCACTGGAAAATCCGGCAAAGGCTTCTTTGGGATCCAGAACACCCGTGACGGCCAAAGACAGAATGATCAACAGCGCTGTCATATCCACACCCAGCTTTTCGCTGACAAAAAAATACAACGCCAATGCCAGGATTATTAAGAATAGGATCTGATTATAGTCCATCTTGCGATTATGAGCTGCACACCAGTGAAATCCAAATTTCAACTGGGAAAGCTCTCTCCTTTACTGCAGGACCACCAGCACCAATGCGGTGGTGGATCGGGCCATTTCTTCAAAGACGCCGGTTTTATTCTGCGCAGGCGCAGCTCCCGTGGCTTCAGCCGAAGATTTCACTTCGTAGTCATCAGTTTTGAAAAGCTCGCTCAATTTGGAGGGACGCTCGCTCATATTGTGCGTATCCACAGAGTCGATTTTCAAATCCTGCTTCAGAAATTTTTTAATGGCTTCGGCGCGGTCCTGCGCCAGGGATATTTGCTTGCTGGACACCTTTTCGTCCTTCGCCGGATACTCGCGATCCCCCCAGCTTAGAACGCGCACCGATTTAATCTTTTCGGATTCACGCAATGACGTGAAGAACGTGCGCAGTTCTTTTTTCTCTTCGTTACTAAGGCTGTTTTTTCCCGGATCAAAAAAGACAGGGGCCACCTGGGACGCCCCCACCATGCGAGCAGTGGCCAGTTCCACATCGGGTTGAGCGTATGTGATAGCGCCGACAAAACCCAAAGCCAGCACCAAACGGATCATTGAAATCATGAAAACCCTCCTTGTTATCTCACAAGGAAGGTAATGCAAGGGAACCACCAGGGCTTAAAACGCATTAAATCGCCCTAAGCCCCAAGACGAGGCAAATCACCCCGATTTACCTGGGATTTTCTCCCTAGATGGACGTCTGAGGATCAATCTCCTGCAACTTGCGATACAGGGTTTTGCGATCAATGCCCAAAGCTTTCGCGGTCAGCTCTTTTGCGCGGTTTTTTCGTTCATAGACAAACTGGACGTACTTCTTTTCCAGTTCATGCAATGGTTCTACCTCGTCACCGAAATGGAATACGAATGCATTCTTTTTGTCTTCACCGCCAAGGAATGCATCCTGCAATGCCGGTTCATCAAACAAAGTGAACGCGGCCACGTCAATCTCGGTCCCTGATGAAAGAACCACGGCTCTTTCAATGGCATTTTCAAGTTCACGCACATTTCCCCGCCAGCTTTGTGTCAGCAAAAATTCCTTCGCCGACTTTTTAAAGCCCTGAACCTGGGTGCCATTGATGGCGTTGTACTTTTTAAGAAAGTGCTCTGCCAGAGGAAGAATGTCCTCACGACGATCGCGCAACGGGGGAAGTTTCACCGGAATCACATTCAGACGGAAATACAAATCCTCGCGGAAGCGCTTCTCCGCCACTTCCTGACGCAGATCTTTGTGAGTGGCCACGATCACACGCACATCCACCGGACGGGATTGATTTTCACCCACCCGTTTGATTTCACGCTCCTGCAACACCCGCAAAAGCTTTGCCTGCAGAGACAAATTCAAATCCCCGATTTCATCCAGGAACAGCGTGCCGCCGTCAGCTTCCTCAAAAAGACCGACTTTCTTTTCCACGGCGCCGGTGAAAGAACCCTTGGCGTGACCGAACAATTCTGACTCCAGAAGATTTTCCGGAATGGCAGAGCAGTTGATTGCGACAAAAGGTTTTTTAGCGCGCGGACTCCAGTTGTGAATGGCTTTGGCAAAGACCTCTTTACCGGTCCCGCTTTCACCAGTGATGGAAACGGTGGAAGCGCTTTTGGCCACCCGGCGGGCCAGGTCGACCACCTTGCGAATCGCATCACTCTTTCCGATGATGCCCTCTGGATTCACACCTTTGCTGAAATCAAGCGTCTGACGCAGGTTTTCGTTTTCTTCATTTAATAAATTAAACTTAAAAGCCCGCTGCGCCGAAATTAATAACTGGGGGAAATGCAGAGGCTTCACCACAAAATCATAAGCGCCGGCATTGATGGCTTCCACCGCAGTTTCAACATCATTGGAAACAGTGATCAGAATAATCGGAAGCGCCACCCCTTCATTGCGTGCGGCTTTGATAAAATCCAAGCCCGACATCATTGGCAGGTTCAAATCTGTGATGATGGCATCGGGCACAAGTTTTTTGGAAGTGATGGATTTCAAAGCCTCCAGCGGATCTTCCATATGCAGAACCTGAATGCCTTTTTGGCGGAAATAGGCTGTCGCCAGCTCGGCTAAATCCAAATCATCTTCAATTAGCAGAATTTTCTTTTGAGAGTCCATTAAGCCCCCTTCTTTTACAGAATTAAACCCATGGGGCATATATCCGCAACATTTTTGTGGCTTTTTGCCACCTTTGGCCAAAAATAAGACTTCTATATCTATTTATTTTGTTCTGAGCATTTTTAAAGCAAGGCACCCCAGTTGCAACCACATTATAGCAACGGGCTTCTGGCCCCATGAAAATACACCACAAGGAGACATTATGTTACGCTCTGCGGGCCTTATAATCACCATCACCAGCTCCCTCTTCCTGAGTATTGGCTGCTCGACAAGCCCCACGAATACCCAACCGTCACTGCCATCAGCGGATGCTTTACCCGGCACCACTCACTATACCGTTGTGAATTTTCAACCCGGCACCAAGGAACTTAGCAAAGAAGAGCAGAACAAGATTCATCAGCTTACCGAACTGGCCGAACGCCATGGCCACATTCACGAGATCCGGATTCTTGCCTGGGCCGATCGGGACTATCCCTCGTCAGGGCAGAATGTCCCCCAGGGAGATTCTAAACTTGCTGATGAACGAGCCGCGGCAGTTAAAGCTTTGCTGAAAAAAGATCTTCAGCAGATGACGGTGATTGATGAGCGTAACGCAAACCTTCACCCAGTGGATTCAGAATTAAACACCGCCAAAGCCTCCAAAGCCTTGGTGCTGATCACATACAACCCAACAACCCTCAACAAAGGAGAACACCATGAATAAGGATATCATTCAGGGAAAATGGAAAGAGATCAAAGGCGACCTGCACAAAGCCTGGGGCAATATCACCGATGACGAGTGGGAAAAAACCAAGGGCGATGCCACAGCCATCGCAGGCATTCTGCAGCAGAAGTACGGCATGGCAAAAGAAGAGGCTTCAGAAAAAGTCTCCAGCGTTTTTGAAAAGTACGCGAACAGCGCAAGAGAAAGTCTGGACAAGCCGACTCCTCCTTCGCGCCGTCCCCCACAATAGTATTTAAAATTTGTTCGTCATCTGACCACGACGGATGACGGATAAGCAGCCACCCCTTCAAGCATTCTCCGAAGGGGTGGCCTTCCATCAACACTTCACACTGAAAGGAGCACATCATGATTGTCGCCATCATACTGGGACTGCTGGTCGGAGCCCTGGCCAAACTACTAATGCCCGGACGGGACCCCGGAGGCTGGATCATCACTTGCGCCCTGGGAATTGCCGGATCTTTTGTGGCCCACTTTATTGGCACGGGTGCAGGATATTATGCGCCCTATGAACCTGCGGGCTTTATTGCGTCGGTCCTGGGCGCCATGCTGATTTTATTTGTTTATCGACTGCTGGTGGGGAAAACCAGTCACTCATGAATACTGCTGCAAAAGAGCGGTCACCTGCTGCATCAGCTCCCGGGCCGCTTCCAGCACAGCTTTGGCATTTTCTGAAAGAGCCGCCGACTCCAGCTTTTTTCCCGACTCCGCCAATTCAGCAAACTCGAACGTGGCGGCATTGCCCTTGACCTGATGACCCACTTTCTTTCCAAGCTCAAACAACTCGACACCTTCCCCCATCGCCAGCAGGGACTCAAGCTCGGCAGCGCGACGGCGCAGATACTTCACTTTTGATTCCACCGGTACACTCATCGCCGTCATCTTACACCTTGTGATTCAGATAGAAATAAACTTCCTGCACCAGCAGTTCACCGGACACAGGCTTGGTGATCTGACCGTTGCAACCGGCTTCAAGGCAGCTTTGCAGCTCTTCATGAAGGGCATGGGCCGTCAGGGCGATCACACTGCGGGTGAAGCCCTTCTGGCGAATGCGCTTGGTCGCCTCGCGGCCGTCAAATTTAGGAATCTGAATGTCCATGAGGATCAGATCCGGATTGTAGCGGAAAGCCTGATCCACGGCTTTTTCACCGTCGTCAGCAATCATCACGTCCGCGCCGGCACTGCGCAGGAAGTGTTCAAAGATCTCCTGATTGTCCTCTGAATCCTCAACCAGCAGAATGCGCGATCCGGCCAGCAGATTCTTCAGATCCAGCGCCCCCCAGTCGATTTCACGCTTTGGACCGTCATCCAGCGCGCTTTCCACTTTCACCACATTCTTTTCCGGTCGGACGTTGAAAGATTTCTTTTCCAGATCCTTCAAAGGAATGCGCAGACAGAAGGTCGAGCCCTTGCCGACAGAGGATTCCTGCAGGAACAAATCCCCGCCCAAAAGCTCTGCCAGACGCTTGGAAAGGGCCAGCCCCAACCCGGTCCCGCCATACTTGCGAGTCGTGGAAACATCCGCCTGAGAGAACGGCTTAAACAGCATCTCCCGGCCCTTTTCACTGATACCAACACCGCTGTCCTGAACCTGAAATTCCAGGAACTGCTCGCCGTTATCATTGCTATAGGTTTTATACAGCAGCTTCACACCGCCTTTTTCGGTGAACTTGATGGCATTACCGACCACATTGACCAAAATCTGCTTCAGGCGCACATCATCAGTCACAACCAGCGACGGCACATTACTGAGCTTCGCCGTGCTGAACTGGATTTTCTTATCAGAAGCGCGCACTTCCATGATGGATTTGATTTCCTGAATCAGGTTTTCCAGATTCACCTGAGCCATTTCAAAGTGCAGCTTGCCGGCCTCCACTTTTGAAATATCCAGAATATCATCGATCAGCCGCGCCAGCTCTTTGCCGTTGCGCTTGATGCTTTTAACAATCTGCTCCTTATCCTCGGATTCAAGCTCATCATCAGCCAGAATTTCGGAATAGCCGACAATCACCCCCAGCGGAGTGCGGATCTCGTGACTCATATTAGCCAGGAAGGAGCTCTTCATAAAGTTTGCATCCTCTGCGCGACGAAGCAAAATGGCCTTATCATAGGACATCGTGAACTGTCCGACCACCCGCTGTACAGCATAGGATTTCATCTCGGAGTCCAGCAGATTTTTCGGGCCCTTCAGGATCATCAGCACCGAAGTCTCTTTGCCGGATTCGTGCATGACTGTTCGACTCATGTAATAAGATGACTGATCCAGGACTTTTCGCACTTCCGGCGCCACGAGCGCCAGGGCTTTCTGTGCCGCCTCCGCGTGCCCCTGAGTTGCCAGAACCTCCTCGCCCAAATGCTCGTCAAATTCGTTTGGGATGTCCAAAACATCAGGGAATACATTCAGCTTTTTCTGAAAACGCTTTTCGTAAGGACCTTTTTGCTCGCGAACAAAGACGACACAGTCTTCAATGCCAAAAACAGACTCCATGTGCTTGCAGAACTTTTCAAACAACGAGCTTCCCTCGATCGCCGAGGAAAGGTCGGCCTTGACGGTGTTCAGCTTTCTGAACATGGCAATATCCTCGGACTTGTTTTTGGAAAGCTGGGACAACGAGGCCTTGTGACGCTCACTGAACTTCAGGAACTGCTGCGTTGACCACAGAGCCAGGAAGATCACCGACAACATCACCAGCGTCACGAATGCAAAAAGAATCGGCACATAGCGCTCATACCAGTTAAAGAAATGCGGCAAGGGCTCAAAATGGATTGTCCAGGTTTTATCAAAGACCTTGATTTCCCGGCTGACTGAAATGTCAGACAGGACCTTGGCTTCCGATTTCGAGGGAAAGCGTTCATAGATGGGAATGGTGCGACCCATCTTCTGATCATAGATGGTGATCTTATAGTTGACCTTTTCATCGTAGAACTGCGGCACGCCAAACGCCCCGTTAAAGAAACGATTGATACGCACTACGGAATACACGAAACCCAGCAGCATATTTTTGGGCTCCACCTCGCCGGACACATCGATGGTCTTGGTCACGGGCAAATAAATCAGGAAGCCCTTTTGAAATTCCTCCTGATCATCCTGCACCAGCACCACAGGATCAGATACAGCCATCAAATTCCCCAACAGAGCCTTATCCATGGCCGACTGGCGGGTCAGATCGGAATACATATCAAAGCCCATGGCTTTTTTATTACGCCAGTCCTGGGGCTGAATCAGAGTGATGGAGGTATAAAGAGGGCGCTCCCCTTCAGGCCAGAATTTAAAATCAACAAATCCCTGATCCCGCATGGCACGCTCAAGATTCGCGACACCGTCTTTTTCAACTTTCTGCGCAAACCCGATCCCCTGAAGTCCCGGGAAACGTCGAAGCACCTGGGAGGAGTCCACATAGTCCTGATACTCCTTGGCTGTGGGAATGCCCGCCAACTGGAAGAACGCGCGCGTGTCCATCAACGACTGGCCATAGCCGAAGAACTCGCGGTTGATAACCGCCTGAACACTTCCTATTTCTGAATCCAGACGTGCATTCCATTCTTTTTCAAGATGCACTTTGACCATCCACCAGCTCAGGACGCTGACAGAGATGATAATCAACAGAACAAGAAAGACATTCCATTCATGTGACAGAACGAACAACCGCTTTAGTCTTTTCACAAAAACCCTTCTCTCCCAGGATTTATGATTTATTCAGTCTTAATTCATTCTTAGGTGAAGAAAGCTCTCACCGCAAGAAAAAGAGACTAATATTATTGTAGAAATGCATGGGGGTCTTTCTCCAGCCGCCTGGGTCATTTTGCCCCGAAAAATCATCCAAATTCTGCCAGATGAAATATATGCGTTTTCACACGGGGCCCATCGCTTGCATTACTGAGTTAGCATGAACGATGTAACGGCAAATAGCCCTGATCAACAGCTTCACTTGCGCTTTCATACCACAGAGCCCATGCACTTCTCCCAGGGTGGTCTCTATGGTGAGAAAGATCAGCCTGGCGATCTTCACTCCTATTATATAGGAGGCGGCATTTACGCTGTATCCATTCAAATACCCTTCCCTCCAGTGAGGGGGCCTGAGCAAGAGGCCCTCTCACCCCTCCTCCCGTCGGAGTCTCATTTTGAGAGGAAGGAACTTAACACTGTCAGTAAATTCTAGACACCTGTTCACGCACTTTTTCTGAAGAGCCCTTTTGCGCTGGTTGGAGTTGGCTTCATGCTTGCTTTAGGGAATCTGAACAAGGGGGAACCTAAGAATGATGAACACACAAATCTTTATCACCGGAACAAACCGCATTCCTGCACAACTGAAAAATGAAAAAAATTTCGATTGCACACTGATCGACAATCCCTATTCATTGCGCCCGCTTTTGCAAAATAACGACGTCGAAAAAATCATCATCGTCTTTTTGCCTTTTCTGGAGATCCGGCACTTTGATCTTTACAGCTATCTGCAAAAAACCACACGCAATGTGAAGACTTTCTTCGTGGTCAATGAACTTTCAAGTTCGATGAAAATCCGCCTGAAGTCCCGCAATGATTTCGTGGTGCTATGGAAAACGGAAGAAGCCAACCTGCTGAAAGACATTCAGGCATACCTGAGTGGCCGCCCGCTGGAGCTTCGCCAGGACAAGCGGGAAATGCAGGAAAGCCGGGCCATGGTCAGCCCTTCCATGCTGCCGTCGGGAATGGAAAACCGCGGTTTTCAACCCATCATGGGAGGTGCCTTTGAGAACATTTCACTTAACGGCTCTTGCCTTAAGATTAAGGCTCCATTCTATACGAAGAAAGACTTTGTCAACCTCACCTACCAGAACAAAGAAGGTGAATATGTCAGCGTCGAAGGACAAGTCCGCTGGTCGCGCTGGAACGAGACTGAGCAGGCTCAGGAGCTGGGCGTTCAGTTTCTTACCCAAGCCTGACACTGACGCTATGCCTTGATAACAGTGCCTGTTGCCTCCCCCTCTAAACTGTGCGTTGATTGAGAGGCGGAGGCCTTTATGAAAACATTGATCATTGCTGTATTTGCAATTCTTATGTCACAGTCTGTTTTTGCCAAAACCATCCAGGTTACCGGTCGCGGATCCGAGTACTCTTACTGCAATGCCAACAGCGGCAGTTTCTGTTTTAACAACATCAAACAGCGTTCTGAAGATGAAGCCGAACGCGACGCCCGCTGGACTTGCGAGATGACTCATCGCGGGCGCTCACTGACTTACACCACTTTCACCAACACCTTCTGCAGTCCGAATTATCTGCCACCCCGACATGATGGCACCTGGGTCAATTGTCGCAGTGATGCGCGCATGCAGTGCGAGGTTCAAAACTAAATGTCCGACAATATTTTCAGCAAAGCCCCTGACGTGATGTATTCAGAGCCGGCGGTCGATTGTGACTTTGGTGAATTCACGAAAGTCGTCGAAAGCCGCCGTTCTGTCCGCCACTATGCCAATGAACCGATTCCGGATTCTGTTGTTGAAGAATGCCTGCGTCTGGGTCTGCTGGCACCCAATTCATCCAATCTGCAGCCGTGGGAGTTTTACTGGGTAAAAAGCCCCGATAAACTTCAGCGTCTGAAAGAGTTCTGCCTGAATCAGCCTGCCGCACGCACTGCCCCGACGCTGATTGCCTGCGTTGCCCGTCCTGATCAGTGGCAGCGAGGTCAGAAGATCAACCAGATCTATTTTTCCAATCGTCAGGATACTCCGAAAAGTGTTCATGCCTATTACAACAAGCTGGTGCCTTTCGTGTACGGCAACGGTCCGCTGAATATTCTGGCGCCATTTAAAAGTCTTGCCGTGTTTTTTCTGGGAATGTTCAGAGTGATCCCGCGCGGCCCCTTTGGTCGCAGCGGCAATTTACTGTGGGCCACGAAGACCACGGCCCTGGCCTGTGAAAACCTGATGCTGGCTTTCCGCGCTGCCGGATACGACAGTTGCCCGATGGAGGGCTTTGACGAAGTTCGCGTGAAAAAGCTGCTGGACCTGCCGTCCGGAGCCGCCGTCACCATGATCATCAGTGCGGGAAAAAGATCAGAAAAAGGCATCTATGCTGAACGTATTCGCGGCAGCCAGGATTTATTTATCAAGAAAGTGTAGGACGTTATGCTGAATTCTTTTAAAGACAAACCTCAAGCTGTGCACTGGATTTTATTGATACTTCTTCTGGCGGCATTTCTTTTCATCAATATTCCATTTCTGATGCCATTGACCCTGGCGGGCGTCTTTGCATTGGGACTGAATGACTGGATAGAAAAACTCAGCGCCAAAGGGCGTCTGGGGCGTAAATCCTGGTCACTGATCTTTATGCTTTTGGGAATGGGCCTGTTCCTGATCCCGCTGTCTTTGGCCATCTACCGCATTGTCGTCTATGCCAGCCAGCCCAAGGACATTGAAACCGACAAGATTCTGTCCCAGGCCCACAATCTGAAAAACTATGCCTTGAATCTGCTGCAGAAGCTTTCTGATTTCACCGGAACGGATCTGGCAGGCCCTGCCCGCGAGGTCATGGAAAATGTTCTGCACAAAATCGGCAGCGGCGCCCTGGAATATTCCACCCAGTTCCTGGGCCAACTTCCGGCGATTCTGCTTATGATCTTTGTGTTCCTGATTGCCATGACGGTCATGCTGATCAAAGCGCCGGGCATCAAAGCCTTCACTTTGCGCTACAGCCCGTTGAAAGCTGAAACAACCGAAAAGCTGATTGTGATCACCAAAAAAAGCTGCTGGGTCACTTTGTTTTCAACTCTGGTGATTGGTCTGATTCAGGCAAGCCTTATTGGTGCCGGCAGTCTGATTTTTGGTGAGGGTGATTTCTGGCTGGTTCTGACTGTGACCTTCTTTGTGTCCTTCATTCCTGTGATCGGCGCCGCGCCGGTGGGATATTTGCTTTGCGTGCTGGCCTTTATCGGGGACCGCACCGGCGCGGCGGTGGGGCTTTTCATCGTGGCAACCATCGCCGGCAGTATCGATAATATTCTGAAGCCCTTCATCGTGGGCGGTGATCAGGACATCTCTCCGGTGATTGGGTTTACGTGCGTGGTGGGAGCCATCATCATGATGGGGCTGCCGGGCTTGCTGATTGGACCGGTGATCATGAATCTCTTTGTCGGCATTTCGCCGATCCTGCTGAAAGAGACATAAAAAAAGCCTCCCGCTGGGAGGCTTTTTACTTTTACAACTTTCTGATAACGGACTTGAAGAAATCGTTTCCTTTGTCATCAACGATGATAAAGGCCGGGAAGTCTTTGACTTCGATCTTCCACACGGACTCCATGCCCAGCTCCGGGAAATCAAGCACTTCCACTTTCGTGATGCACTCTTTGCCCAGACGGGCCGCCGGACCACCGATGGATCCCAGATAGAAGCCCCCGTACTGCTTGCACGCTTCCGTGACCTGCGGGCTGCGGTTTCCTTTACCCAGCATGATCATGGAACCACCCAAAGCCTGGAACGTGCCAACATAAGGATCCATGCGCTCACTGGTGGTCGGACCGAAGGAGCCCGAAGCATAGCCTTTTGGTGTTTTCGCCGGACCTGCGTAATAAACCGCATAGTCCTTGAAATACTGAGGCACGCCTTCACCGCGATCGACTTTTTCTTTCAGTTTCGCATGGGCAATATCACGCGCCACGATCATCGGACCGTTTAGCATCACGCGGGTTGCCACTTTCTGCTGCGACAGAACCTTCAACGTTTCCGCCATTGGCTTGTTCAGATCAATTTCAATTGCTTCAGCGCCCGCGTCCTGCAGGTGATTGGGCAGGTATTGTTCCGGGTGAAGCTCCAACTGCTCAAGGAAGATGCCGTCACGGGTGATCTTGCCTTTGATGTTGCGATCCGCAGAACAACTGACCCCCACACCAATCGGGCAGCTTGCACCATGGCGAGGCAGACGGATCACGCGCACGTCGTGCACGAAGTATTTGCCACCGAACTGAGCGCCGATTCCGGTTTCGCGAGCCCACTGCTCAACTTGTTTTTCCATTTCCAGATCACGGTAGGCACGGCCGCCTTCGCTGCCCGTGGTTGGCAGACCATCCAGATAACCCGCAGAGGCGTATTTAACGATCTTCAGCGTTTCTTCGGCAGAAGTTCCGCCCACGCAGAACGCCAGATGATAAGGAGGACATGCGGCTGTGCCCAAAGAGTTCAGCGTTTCGCGCACGAACTTTTCAAAACCCTCAGGATTCAGAACCGCCTTGGTTTTTTGATACAAATAGGATTTGTTCGCACTGCCACCACCTTTTGCCAGGAACAGGAAGTTGTATTCATCACCCTGCTCGGAATAAATGTCGATCTGTGCCGGCAGATTGCTGCCGGTGTTTTTTTCCTCAAAGAAAGAAATCGGTGCCATTTGAGAGAAGCGCAGGTTTCTTTTTTGATAGGTGTTGTAAATACCCTTGGACAGGAACTCCTTGTCATCAGCACCGGTAAACACGCGCTCGCCTTTTTTTCCGACAACAATCGCTGTTCCGGTATCCTGACAGGACGGGAACTCCATCTGTGCCGCGATCACCGCATTACGCAACAAATCCACCGCCACGAAGCGATCATTTGGGGATGCCTCAGGGTCCTGCAGAATTTTTTCGAGCTTTTCCAGATGTTTGGGACGCAAGAGATGCGACACATCGCTCAAGGCCTCTTGAGCGAGCAATTCCAGAGCTTCCGGTTCCACGATCAGAACCTCGCGCTCGCCGATCTTTTCCACACGCACGTGATCAGAAGAGATCTTTTTATATTGGGTAGTATCTTTTTGTTTTTCGTAGAGGGGGAAATATTTAAATGACATGGGATTGAAAGTAGCATTGCGTCGTGTTCGCGCGCAAGCCCCGGTAGGCTTTTTTTAGGTGGGCTATTTGGGTGGGACTTTGTGAGCCGCGATTGCGGCGGTTTTCTTGGGACCGGGTCTCTCTTCGCTGGAGAGTGGTCAGGAACCTACCGAGGTTAGAAGGTTTCGTTTGTAACGTCTCCTTCTGAAACACAACATATCGCCCTGGACCTATAAGCACAAAGTCATAATTTTTAGCGCTTCCATAAGTTTTGCTTATGGGTAATTCAGGGGTCCAATTAAACAGATTTGAGAGATTTCATCGTGAAGTTTTTGCAGCGTATCACAGAGAGGGGAAAATAAAATCCCACTCTGGAACCAGTTTCCCGGCGCCCTGACACAATCTTGAAATAACTTCGGAGGAATTGAAGGCTCTTTAGATTGCAAAGTGGCTCATTTTCCTTTAGCTTCCTCGAAATTTTACCGGAGGTTCCATGGCTTTACTACTCGTCAGCGCCTGTCTGTTCGCGGTTATCTTCTTGTACTTCAAGAACAACCCGCTGGGACATTCACGCAAGTTCATGATTCGTCGTTTCGTAAACTGGTTCCCTCTGGGTATGACCTATGCCTTCCTGTACATGGCACGTTACAACCTGAACGTTTCCAAGAACGCTCTGGGCGACCTGATGACCAAAGAACAATTTGGTATCATCTTCGCCGCCGGTACAATCACCTACGGGTTCTCTTTCCTTCTGAATGGTCCGATCGTTGATAAGATCGGCGGTAAAAAAGGTATCATCATCGCGGCTCTGGGCTCTTCCATCATGAATATGCTGATGGCGGGTGCAACCTATCTGTATCTGATGGGCACTTTGAAAACCAACATCGTGGTGGCGTACTCTGTATTGTTTGCGCTGAACATGTTCTTCCAGTCTTACGGTGCGGTTTCTATCATCAAGGTCAAAGCATACTGGTTCCACGTGCGTGAGCGCGGCGTCTTCGGTGCGATCTTCGGTACTCTGATCTCTTTCGGGGTTTACTTTGCCTTCGACTGGGGTCAGGCGATCGTTGAGGCTTCCAAACTGCAACTGGGCCACGAACCAACAGCCTTCCAAAGCTTCATCCGTCACATCTTTGCCATCGATACGGGCGTAACCAACGCAACGTGGCTGGTGTTTGCGATCCCGGCCTTCCTGCTTCTGTGCTGGGCCCTGATCGACTTCGTTTTGCTAAAAGACTCCCCGGCAGAAGCGAACTTCGGCGACTTCGACACGGCGGATGCTTCTTCTGACTATGATGATTCCAACGTTAAAATCACTATTGGCTTCATGCTGAAAAAGATCTTCACAAATCCTGTGATGATCACAATCGCCCTGGTGGACTTCACCTCCGGCGTTCTGCGTAACGGCATCATGCAGTGGTATCTGGTATTTGCGCACGAAATGAAAGACAAAGATGCCGTGTTCTTTGAAGGCTCTCAGTTCTTCATCAAAAACTGGGGTCTGTTGCTTTGCATGACTGGTATCTTTGGTGGTTTCATGGCGGGGATTATCTCTGACCGCTTCTTCCAGTCCCGTCGCGGTCCTCCAGCAGCGATCAACAACTTCATCATGATCATCCTTTTGATCATCATGGCGTTCAGCCTGTTCTCCAACCCAACTGTGCTGGGTCTGGCAGCCATCATGATCACCCTGACAGTTATCGGCGTTCACTCATTGATGTCCGGTACTGCGGCGGCTGACTTCGGCGGTAAAAAAATGACGGCTACTGCTTCCGGTATCGTGGATGGTTGCGTGTATCTGGGATCTGGTATCCAGTCCCTGGCAATCGGTTATCTTTCCCACAAGAGCTGGGCTTACTGGCCATTGTTCCTGATCCCGTTTGCGGTGATGGGTCTTCTTCTTTCCTTGCGCATGTGGAATGAACTTCCGAAAGCGACCAAGAAATACATCGAAGAGATCGAAAAGGCCGAAGAAAAAGCTCAGAAGCTTGGCACCACAACAGTGGGCAGCTCTGATCCGGCTCCGTCCACATAAGACCTTTCTGGTTTAATTTAAAAGCCTGCCCTTCCCGGCAGGCTTTTTTCGTTTTTAAACCCTGTCACCTGCCACACTGATTCCCGACATGCTCTAAGGCGAGTTCTTTATTGCGCCTCCCCTTCACGGCACAATAGGGGCCGGGAGGTTCTATGAGAATCATCTGGGCTTTAGATGCATTTGAAGACAACAAAGAACTCAACCAGCGTATGGCGGACTATCTGACCAGCCTGCATCACACTTTGCTCGCAGAAATAGAGCCCCTGTACCTTCTGCGTGAAAACGAAATCGTGCTGCCGACCTATGAAGTCCCAGCCTGGGTCACGGATCATTCCAAGACCGCCGAATCGCTCTTTAAAGAGGTTCTGGCGGATTATAATCTTCCCTTCTTGCTCGCCCCCAAGGTCATCCCGCACGCCTCACAGTCGCACGCTGGGGCTGCAGAAACCCTGTCCCATTATGCCCTGCGCACCGGAACCGACCTGATCGTTGTCGGCAGCCATGGACGCGAGGGATTCCAGCGTTTTATTCTGGGAAGCTTCGCCGAAAGCCTGCTTTTGCAAAGCGAAGTCCCTGTCTGCGTGGTGGGAGCCCACACCACCAAAACCCGCTCACCTAAGAACATCCTGTTCCCGACCGAATTTGGGGAGCATTCCAAGGACAACTTCCGTCACGTTTTGGAATTGGCGAAAAACCTGAAATCCAGTGTGACCCTGTTGCACGCGATTGCCCGCCCGATTGAAAGCCTTTTTGATCTGGACACCCGTCCGCGAATTTATAATTTCAAAGGGCAGATGCTGACGCTGGATCAAATCATCGAGCACACCATCGAAGAACAATCCCACCGCGCTCAGCACTGGGTCGATTGGGCCCACAAAGAAGGCGTCGAAGCGCAATTCATTATTGATAATTCTTTCCGTGGCGTGGATGAACTGGTGATGGAGGCCATTGACAGCACCGAAGCAGATCTTGTGGTGATGGAAGCTCAAAGCGGCCCGATGAGCGCGGCTTTATTGGGAAGTTACACCCGCAACGTCGTTCGCAAGGCCCATTGCCCGGTGTACGTGCTGACCCGCCACTTCTATGACAAGAAAGAGGACCGCTTTGTCGAGCCGTCCCCTTAGTTGCGCACCTGGGATGGGCGCATGGATTCCGGAAGTTTCTTATAAATATTATTCAAATGAGTTTTCAACGTCGCCTTGGAGATGAAAAGCTTCTCGGCGATGTTGGCGTTGGTCATACCCTGAAGAACCATCTGCATGATACGGATTTCACTTTTGGTCAGACCTTTTTCGCGGAAGTAGGCTTCCTGTTTCTGGAACTTTTCTTCGCTTTCATCCAGTGGATAAAGCATGGTGGTGATCTTGTCGCCGTCATTCACGATCAGCGCATCCACTTTGTGACCTTCAATTTCAGTGGCTTTGAAAAGTTTCATGCCTTCAGAGATGGCCGAACACTCTTCGATCTTCTTGTACAGAGTCATGCATGTCTTGGAGCACTGCTGCCCCAGCATATTGCCACAAGTGCGGATGCTGTTTCCATTCTGATAAAGAACTCGTTTGTCCTGATCCTTCACGCACAAACCCAGCTTGGTTCCCAGATTTGCAAAGTGCTTTAAATCATTCTGGCCATCCACACACCACCTCCATCCATTTCATAGTCGCCGAAAGCAGCTCTGCAAAACATGATGCCCATCATAGGACCCAAAATAATTAAAGACCTCTCGCAATCCAGATGCTTTGCAAAACTAATTAAGACTCGTAACTTCGTATACTTAGCAGCCTTACTAATGGTGGTTTAAAATGTGAGGTCGATCGCTCCCAGGGGCATTGCGCGCAGCGATGAACGGCAGGAATAAAAGCAACGTATTGGATCCCCAATCCTGCTTTCAAATGAACTTTTCGGTGAGTTTCCGCAGCAGAGCTCAAAAATTTCATTCACAAAGTTAGAAGGAATATTTAAAAACATCTCGCAGAAAACACGTATTTCAACATAAACATAATTAAAAGCTCTCATTTCTACTGCTTTTTGATTACGATAGAGCAATACTTCTAATGTTTAGGGGTATAGGATCAGAATAAGACGATAGTTTTAATTTTATGTTAAGAACCGGTAAAGATGTACCTCTAGGGAGGACGTCGGTACCGCTAAATGATACTTAGGGAACTAGTATTGAATTATAAACCCTCTTGGCCGAATATGAACCTGAGCCAAGTTTATAACCTCAAAAAGGAGGAAATTATGGGTGCAGCTCCACAAACTCACACAAGTCCTGAAAAGAAGTACATGCTGAAAATCCCCGTCCAGAAACGTTCCAAAGAGACGGTGGCTAGCATTGTAGAATCCTGCGCACGCCTTCTGGTTCAAGAGCCCTACCACGCTATCACTACTGACAAGATCGCCGAAATGGCGGGCGTCAGCATCGGGTCTCTGTATCAGTTCTTTGCCAACAAAGAAGCCATTGTGGCTGCGGTGATCGACGATCTTCTGCAGAAAGATCTGGCATATATTGAAGAGAAACTGGCTCATCTTCAAACGCCGGACCTGGATGCCAAGATCCATGCCTTCATCGACATTGGATTTACGCGCTTCCACGACAACCGCCCACTAAGAACGGCCCTGCAAGGCGTTCAGGGTATGCTGGATTACTGGGAAACACGCCGCGTGTTCTTTGAACACTATCAAAAAGCGGTTCTGGCACACATGCCGGCTTACCAGGGTCGTGACCGCGACATGATGGCCCTTTTCGTGGTCAGTTGCTTTAACAACATCCTGCAACTGGGATTGTTGGGACCGCAAACTGTCGAGCGCGAAGAAGCGATCAAAAAAGAAGTCTTCACTCTGTTCAGCAGATACCTGAAGCCTTAAGAAATTACTTGCGTCCTCCAAGCCTCCCCGTATTCTTTATGAAAGCAGGGAGGCTTTTTTTTATGCTCAAAAAGATCAAAACCAGTTTCACCGACACCATGGGCATTAATTATCCCATCATCGCCGCCCCGATGTTTCTGGTAAGCAACACGGACATTGTCGTTGAAGCCAGCGAGGCCGGCGGAATCGGTACCTTCCCTGCCCTGAATTATCGTCCGATTGAACAATACGCCGAAGCCCTTAAGAACATCAAAAGCCGCACCAAGAAACCCATTGGCGTGAACGTCATTGTGAACAAAAGCAATACCCGCCAAAACGAAGACATCAAAGTCGCTTTGGATCACGGCGTGGACATGTTCATTACCTCTTTGGGAAGTCCCAAATCTGTAATTCAGGACGCCCACAAAAACGGCGCGAAGGTTTTCTGTGATGTGACGAATCTTGAGCACGCCCTGAAGGTTCAGGACATGGGTGCGGACGGCGTGATTGCCGTGGGCGCAGGCGCTGGCGGCCATGCCGGCCCGATTTCTCCGTTGGTTTTGATTCCGTGGCTTAAGACCCGCCTGCAGATTCCGATCATTGCCGCCGGAGGTATTGCTCACGGCTCGATGATATCCGCATGCCTGGCGCTGGGCGCCTCCGGAGTCAGCGTGGGAACCCGCTTTATCGCCAGTCGCGAAGCACAGGTGGATCAGTCCTACAAAGATGCCATCGTCAAATCCACCCCGGAAGACATCGTGATGACCACGCGGGTGTCAGGCACACCCGCAGCAGTGATCAACACTCCTTATGTACAGAAAATGGGAACTGATTTGCCTTGGGCGATGAAAATCCTGAAAGACTACAAACTGACGAAGAAATACATGGTGCCTTTGATTCACCTGATGGGAATGAAATCCCTGGAAGCGGCTGCCACCAAACCCACTTGGAAAACCGTCTGGACTGCAGGCCAATCCGTCGGTCTGGTGGAGGAAATTCTGACCGTGAAAGAGATCTACGCCAAGCTCATCAACGAATACGATGAGAGCGTAAAAAGCCTTTCCCAGTTAGGCCTTGAGTGATCTGTTTCGGACCGACAGAGTGAGCTCATAAGTCATGATGGGCTCAGTCTCGCTGACGGAAGGAACAATCGCGTAACCTTTCATTTTTCTTTCGATACGATGCGGATTGGTTTTGGATTCTTCGATCAAAGAATTCACCATTTCAACTTCGTCACAGATAAAATGAACATCGCCGTCACCGCGCTTTAGATAGTCGCCCTTGAAATCCTTAAAGACAAAATCAATCTTCTGCTTGCTTTCGGCAATGGCAAACACCGCCGCCGCGGCGATCGAAAGCTCAGCGCCAATCCCCAGGGCGCCAAAGTACATCGAGTTCAGGTGATTCTTCGTGCGGTACCCCAGCGGGATCTTGATCACAAAGCGCTTTTTTCCCGCCTCCACCACACGTGGACTGACAAACAGAACCAAAGGAATTTTGAAAAGACCATAAAGGTGAACGAACAGAGTGTATTTGAGATTTTTCATATTCATATCTTGATAGTAGGACTCCCGCCCAGAGATGGACCAGCGTTTTTCACTGGCGCCTCGACCTTTTGACAAAACGCACCATCAGGAGTGTAATGAAATCAGACAGGAGCTCCGTGAATTTTCCCCTCATTCATGTTCTCATTCCCTCCTTCTCACGGACTCCTGCCCCGTTTATTGACCCCTTGACTATTCGCCTTTAAAGGAGAGGATAGATACAGCAAGGGGTTCTTTTTTAGATATGGAACAAGCTCCACCCAAGACAAAATTTCTGGATCGCTGGACGCCGCGGGTGTTTCGTGAAGCGAAGCAGATATTCCGCGAAAGCGGATTAAAAGGCGTGATCCGCCGTTATGGATGGAAATTCTTTGCGGTCTTTTTCGCGTACTATCTGATTCGGGACATTACTTTGTACATCATTCTGCCATGGTATCTGGCGAAGAACTTGCTTTAAAACTTTACAAATCAATCCCCAAAAGGAAACTGCCGACCAAAGCCACAAACACCGTCAGCGCCATCACCGCCAGGCCCTTGTCCTTTTGCTTCAGGAACAAAATCGCAGTCATCAGGACTCGCACCAAAGGCAGACAGACCAACACCACCAGCCCGAACTGAGCAATCAACAAAGCCCGGTCATTCATCACCAGCGCCCACTGAATATTCTCAACAAAGGGACGAGGTTCATAAACAGTGAAAGACTGCAAATTGTCGCCGTCACGCAACCACATCCACACCCAGCCCGTCAGCAGAAAGATTCCGGCAAACAGTACGCCGCCACGAAGGATCTGACTGATTGTCAGCTCCAGGTCATGCAAAGAATCTTTGTCAGGTTTTGTTTGCGGCGTTGGCGTCATTTCAACCCCTTGATGATCATCTGAATGGAAACGATGCTTAGAACCACCACGAAGATCTGACGAATGCGCACGGCCGGGATTTTCACCATGGCCTTGGCCCCCACAAAGGATCCCACGATAATTCCCACTGCCACGGGCGCCGCGATTTCAGGACGGATGTCCCCGCGCAAAAGATACGCCCCGGCGCTGGCAGAGGCCGTCACGCCAATCATAAAATTGGACGTCGCACTGGAAACTTTGATCGGAAGCTTCATCGCCCCATCCATGGCCAGAACTTTGAAAATGCCACTGCCGATACCCAAAAGAGCCGACATCACACCCGCACCGAACATGGCAAACAATCCCAGTGGAACATTCTGGACTTTGTATTCAACCAGTCGGTTGTCGCTTTCAGGATAGATACCATCCAGCTTCAGTTTTTCCGCCCAAGGGTGATTGACTGTCGCAATGTGTTCGCCGCGTTTTCGCAGCATCATCAGCGCCGAAAACAGCAAAAAGGTGCCAAACAAAAGGAACAGGAATTGTGCTTTGATAAAGGATGAAATCAAAAAACCAACAATGGCACCGCTGACCGTTCCCACTTCCAGAAACACGGCCAGTCGCAAATTGGTCAAAGAATCTTTCAGATAACTGGCAGCAGCGCCCGAAGACGTCGCCACAATCGAAATAAGACTGGCGGCAATCGCATAGCGAATATCAACGTGGTACACAAGCGTCAGAACCGGCACCACAATAATTCCGCCACCAAGCCCCAAAAGGGCCCCGAGGAATCCGGCGGCCATGGAAGTGATCAGCAGCAGTAACTCAAACATCGTGCCTTACTTTGCGCACTCGTACAGTTTTACCAGACGAGCTCCGAAATAAGTGTCTTTCTTTGTGAACTGCCAAGGCGGATAAGGCAGGAAAACAGCCTCAGCGCACTGACCCGGCTGCGCCACCGCCCACTGACGGTCTTCAGAAGACGCCGTGAAGATTTCGTTTGTTTTAGTGTCCTTAATACCAATAGCGAAAGAGAACACCTGAGAAGTGATGTTACCTTCAGCGCGTGTGACAAGCGCCACAGGAAGCTCCACACGCTCAACACTGGTGATTTCACCAATCACAGTTTTAGAGAAAATCACGCTGTAGTTCGCCAGCACCGCCCACAGAATCAAACCAAGTACAACCAAACCAATAACAAACTTTGTAAACTTCCAAATTGTTGCCATATCCATGGCTTATCGGTAAGTTTTAAACACGTCAACAAAAAGGACCCCCCGTGTTTTCCAAACAAGAAAAACTCCTTCTCGCGATCCTGGCTTCCATTCAGTTCAGCTCCATCGTGGACTTCATGATCATGATGCCGCTGGGACCGCAGTTGATGCGCATGTTTGCGATCAATCCACACCAGTTCGGACTCCTCGTGTCATCGTACACCTTCTTTGCGGGACTGAGCGGCTTTGCCGCCTCTTTTTTCCTGGACAAGTTCGATCGCAAAGCATGCCTGCTGTTTTTCTTTATCGGCTTTTCCGTGGGAACAGTGGCCTGCGGTCTGGCGCCCAATTATGAAATGCTGCTTTTGGCCCGCGGCCTGACCGGCGTCTTTGGCGGTGTGCTGGGATCTTTGGTTCTTTCCATCGTCAGTGATGCGATTTCCTACGAGCGCCGAGGCAGCGCCATGGGCGTGATCATGACTTCGTTTTCCATGGCTTCCATCCTGGGGGTTCCGTTCAGTCTGTACCTGGCAAACCAGTTCAACTGGCACGCCCCGTTCATCTTCCTGGGCTGCACGTCCCTGGCACTTTGTGTGGTGATCTGGTTCAAAGTGCCCGCCATGAGCAAGCACCTTGAAGGCGGCACGAATAAAGAGCCGATGTGGAACACCATCACGCGCATCGCGAGCAACAAAAACCAGCGCCGTGGACTGTATTTCATGTCTTCGGTGATGTTCGGCCATTTTGCCATCATCCCTTTCCTGTCCCCTTCACTGGTTGCGAACGCCGGCTTAAGCGAATCCCAACTGCCACTGATGTACATGATCGGCGGGGCTTTTACGATCTTCAGTTCCCCGTTTATCGGTCGCCTGGCGGATCGCTATGGCAAACACAAAGTTTTCCTGTGGGGTGCCCTGGTGACGCTGATCCCTTACTGGGTGATCACCCATCTGGGACCAAGTCCGCTGTGGGTGGTGCTGGCGATTTGCGCCTTCTTCTTTGTGGTTTCCGGCGGGCGCATGATTCCCGCAACAGCATTGGTTTCTGGTACAGCCCGCCCGCAAAACCGCGGGAGCTTCATGAGTATCGTCAGTTGCGTTCAGCAGTTGTCATCGGCAGTTTCAAGCTATATCGGCGGACTGATCGTCACCACCGGAGCGAACGGACGGCTGGAGCACTACCCGACGGTGGGCTACATCGCCATCGGCTTCACCTTTGTGGCGATCTTCCTGTCCCGTCGTATTGAAGCGGCCGAAGGTGGCGGTCCGGCTCCAGTGGAGCACGTCGCAGAACCAGCCGTTTAGATCATTTCACTTTTTGGCGCAGGGTTTTGGTTTCAGAGTGCTTGCGCTTGGTATCCAGACGCTTGCGCACAGAACTGCGAGAAGGTTTGGTGGCCACCCGTTTTTTGGGAACAAAGAGTGCTTTTCTTAAAAGTGCATGCAGACGCGCAATACACTCAGAACGGTTCTGATCCTGATCGCGATGCACATCACTGCGAATCAGAATATCCCCGTCTTCGGTCAACTGCGCTGCCAGCTTGGCCTGCAGGCGCAGTTTTAATTCTTCACTGATCACCTGGGAGCTCATCAGATTCCAACGCAGGATCGCCGCCGAGTTGGTGCGATTGACGTTCTGCCCGCCGGGTCCGCGAGACCGGGCATAGGTGAAGTCAAGTTCGGCAAAAGGAATCTGAATTTCGATCATGCCTTGGCTGCGCTTTCAAAATCGGCCTGTCCCTCGCCAATCTTTACATCGTTCAGAAACACTTCGTAATCAATAGGGGAAGCCTTCACGACCATGGCACTGACACCGCAGTACTTGGTCATGGACAGCGTCACGGCCTTCATCAACTGCTCGTTTTTCATGTCGCCTTTTACGAGAAATTTCAGTTTCACGCGGTCAAAAATGGACGGATAGCCCGCCGTGGTGTCGGTATCTGCGTCCACGTTGCAGGACTGAAGCCCGACTCTCATTTTTTGCAGAATGGAAACCACGTCCATTCCGGTGCACCCGCAGATGCTGGCCAAAAGCAGCTCTTTTGGAGATGGTCCTTGGTCCTTGCCTCCGTCGCTGCGTGAGTCCATAGCAACCTTGTGGTCACGAATCTGTGATTCGAACCCGATTCCTCCAACCCACTTCGTTTGACACGCCATATGACCCATTAAAACCTCCTGCAACGCGCTTTGAGAGGTAGCCTACCGTCCATAACGCCAGAAGTAAAGGCCCCCATTGGCGCGGCAAAGGTTTGCAATGACCTTCCTTTGGGAGGTACAATAACGGGGTTAGGAGTACCCTTATGATTGCAATGATTGCTACAGCCATAATTGGAATTGTCGCCGGTGGTGGTTTGGGCTGGGCCTTGCACAAATTCTTCAGAGCACGCACTTTGCGTCTGGCTCGCGAAGAGGCCCAGGATATTTTGGACGAAGCCAATGAAGTCATCGAACTTCGCAACCTGGAGGAAAAAGAACGCATCCAGGAAATCGAAATGGAATTGTGGACCAAAGTGGAACCCGAGATGCTGAAGTCCGAAGGACGCATCGAGGATCTGCAGGAAGTCGCCAACGAGAAAAAAGCCAAAGCCGACGCCATCGTTCAGGAAGAAAAAAAGAAACTTCAGGATCGCGAAGCGGACGTCAAGGTTCAGGAACAGGCCCTGCGTGGTCAGGAAGCTGAACTTGGAAAACTCAAGGAAGCGCAAAAAGCCCTGAACCAGGAACTGGTTCAGAAGCTGACAGAGCGCCTGGGAACTTCCGCAGAAGAGTTCAAGACCCAGTTGAAAAACCAGATGGAAGAGGAATCCCGCCGTCGTGCCGCGCGCATGATCCAGGAAACCGAAGCTGACACCAAAGAACACGCCGAATCCGAAGCCAAGCGCATTTTGAGCCTGGTGATTGACCGTTTTGCCCGTCCTTACTGCGCCGAGCGCGGTATTGGGGCCGTGAACTTCCCGGATGCCCACATCCGCAAGCTGTTCTGTGATCCAGCGGGCAACAACATCAAGGCCGTGCAGGATGCCTGCGGTTGCGACATCATCGTGGAAGAAGGCATGGAAATGGTCGGCGTTGCCGGCTTTGACCCTGTTCGCCGCGAACTGACCCGCCGTACTTTGGAGCGCATCTTCAAAGAAAAGAAAAACATCAATCCTGATTTCATCAGAAAAATTGCTGAAAACCAGAAAAAGGAACTTTTCAAAAACATCAAACACGATGGCGATTCTTTGGCCAAAGAGTTGAAACTGGAAGGTTTGAACGCCGAGATCCGTCAGATGATGGGTTCTTTGCGCTATCGTTATTCCTTCACTCAGAATCAGTATTTCCACTGCGGTGAAGTGGGCTGGTTGGCGGGCCTGATGGCGGCCGAACTGGGTATTGACATCAAGAAAGCGCGCCGCGTGGGTATGCTTCACGACATCGGTAAATCCATGGACCACACTGTCGAGGGCGGTCACGCCGTGATCGGCGCTGACTTTATCGCGGCTCGCGGTGAAGCACCTGACGTTGTTCATGCCGTGAAAGCCCACCACTTTGACGAACAACCCAGCACCGATCATGCGTTCCTGGTGATCGCGGCCGATGCGGTTTCCGGGGCTCGCCCAGGTGCGCGTCGTTCGACAATCGAATCTTACAATCAGAAAGTTTCTGAACTGCAGGATATCGCCCGCAGCTTCCCTGGGGTTACGGACTGCTTCGTATTGAGTGGTGGCCGCGAATGCCGCGTGATGGTGAATGGCAAAAAGGTGGATGACACTCAAGCCATGGATCTTTCGCGCAAAATTGCGGCACGCATCGAAGAAGAGTGCAACTATCCAGGATCAATTAAAGTGGTTGTGGTGCGCGAAACAGTTGTCACCGAGCAAACAAGGAAAGAACTCGCATAAGCAATGTGAGTTCTTTCTGTCTTTAGACAGACCTTCTATTAAAATCCCTTCATGCTAGTTCTTTTAGAAGATTCTCCGATCTACTTCGGTTTCAATTACTGAAGTAGCGACACACAGGGAGAATATTCATGGTCTTAGAAACTAATCTCGAAAAACAACGCACACCTCGCGTTCTGGTGATCGACGATAGCTTGGATTCTGTGAAACTCATGTCACACATCCTTGATCACTACAAATGCGATGTCACGATGGCTTTCGACGGTCAAGATTCCATCCCACTTCTTGCGAACAGACATTTTGATTTGGTGATTTTAGACTGGCAAATGCCACAAATGGGCGGCCGTGACACTTTACTTTTGATGGATCGACTTTTGACTGAAAGGAAGGTTCATAAGATCCGTCGCCCGATTCCGGTTGTGATTTACACCGGCCACAGCGAAGAAGAACTGGATCTGCCACTGGTCAGAAACTTCACCTATATGGGCTTTATCAACAAGCGCCAGGCGTTCAGTTCCATGATGAGATCATTTAATTTTATTTTGCGTTCTATCTAAGGCAACTTAGGAACGTATGCAACGGGGCCGCGGGCATGATGTCCGTGGCCCCTGAACTATCACCTTACGGCTTCGCGCACTGCCCTTGATTCTGACAACGGATCATTTCATAACGATGCTGATGCATCTCTTTCAAAGTGTATTCAAGCTCCACCTCAAACCCCTGGGACGCAGAACCTTTCTGTGCGATAGAGAAGAACTCTTTCACGAAGGCAAACTGCTCTTTATCGAACGTCTGATTCGAAGAGGTCGAACGGAAGAACAATGGTTTTCCGGAACGGTTGTACTTCAAGAAGCGAGCTCTTTGTTCCTGGGCTTTTTGCAAACCGCCGCGAACGTCTTTCCAGCATTTGACTTCAGCGATTTTCAAGACCTTGTTCAGATTGTTATCAAAGATCACCACATCCAATTCACCAATGATGCGGGAGCCATCGCCGTACGCAATGCCCACTTCCACTTTATATTGTGGCGCCGGGTACGTGCGCTGCATTTCCAGACGCGCGACTTCTTCACAGATGGCGCCGGAATCTTCATAGCTGCGTGGAATGTCTTTTAGTTCAGAAAAATCCTGAGCCCAGTCTGCAGACGCCGTGGAAACAGACAGCAAAAGACCAAGAATCAACGATACAACTTTCATAGAGCCCCCTCGAGGCCCCTTTTTTGCCGGGTCGCGCCACCAAAAGCAACTACATTGTCCACGAAGTTTTATGACGCATCGCCACCACAAACTCCCCAGCCGAAAACGCAGTGCCCCTTTGCGGG
Source organism: Bdellovibrio sp. BIS2 (assembly GCF_055398295.1). Taxonomy (NCBI): domain Bacteria; kingdom Pseudomonadati; phylum Bdellovibrionota; class Bdellovibrionia; order Bdellovibrionales; family Pseudobdellovibrionaceae; genus Bdellovibrio; species Bdellovibrio sp. BIS2. The sequence goes on from NZ_AP035879.1 coordinate 2,123,522, forward strand.
AAGGGCCCGCCCGTTGTACTATCGGAACCCTATGGATCCTGACCCTTACCCGAAATACTCGTCCCTTTCCCGCAGGAGCGCACATGACTGAGTTCATCGTTGTCGCCGCCTGTCTTTTCGTAAACATGCTTCTTTCCGGTTCCGAGATGGCCTTTGTCACGGTCAACCGGCAGCAATTAAAACGCCTGGCACCGACTCACAAAAATGCCCGCCGCCTGTTGAAGTTAAAAGAAAATCCGGAGCGAACCCTGTCCGTCATCCAGATCGGTATCACCCTGGTGGGTGCGATCGCGGCGGCCGTCGGTGGTGCCGGGGCCGAAGAAGCTTTAAGTCCGTGGCTGATGAGCACATTTGCGATGTCCGAACAAACCGCCGAGGCCGTGGCCATCGGTATGGTGGTTCTGCCGATCTCTTACTTAAGCGTCGTTATTGGCGAGCTCGTTCCCAAGACTCTGGCTTTGCGAAATCCTCTGGCCATTGCGCTTTTCACGGCGCAAGGTCTGTATGTGGGAGAAAAACTGCTGTCCCCGGCCGTGACCATTCTGGAGTGGTCCACGAACGTGGTTTTGAAGCTTTTCACTTTCGGGAACTTCCACGGCGCCCCTAAAGAAACGCACATTGAATTTGAGGATCTGCCACAGCAGACCAAACAATACGTTGTGAATCTGGTCAGCGCTGACAAAAAGATGGCCCGTGAAATCATGCTCCCGTGGAAGGACGTCATCTTTGTCAGAAAGACGGACTCTGTCGAGGACGTTGAAACCATCATCATGAATTCCCGCCACACCCGCCTGCCGGTACTGGACGGCGAAGAGGTCATTGGCCTGATCAACACCAAAGAATTCCTGACTGCGCGCCGCTATGGCGAAGCGGAATGGCAAAGTGTGATCCGCCCGATCCTGCGCTTTAAGGCCTTCGAGCCGCTTTTCAGAATTCTGCTGAAAATGCAGGAGCAAAAATCGCATATGGCCATCATCTATGAACAACAAAACCCGATGGGTCTTGTGACCATGGAAGATATCTTTGAAGAAATCATCGGCGATGTCTTTGATGAAGATGACGATGGTCTGATGAAAAAGATCCTGGCCTCCAAGTCCCGCCGCCGTCCCATCTAAAGGACATATACAAAAGCCCAAGTTTCCCTTGGGCTTTTTTCTTTCTGGACCTGACATGCCTGTAAAATGCCACTTTCCATACAGTTGCTGAATTTTCCGATAAAATTCAGGTGAAAGGGGCACGGCATGACTCTTTTATCTTTGGCGCTGCTTTCACTTCTTTCGATTTCCTCTGCTGGAGCCAGCGAGGTTGCAGCTCCTATTGCAGGCTATGGAAGCGTCACATTGATTGACAGCAACAAGGGAGTTCAACTGCGCATTTCCCTGAATGCCCCGCCGTTTACAATGTACTCTTTTCGTCTGGTGAACAACTGTCAGCAACAGACCCCGGAACATCATCGCACCCGACAACCTGTTGCAGGATCCGTAATCACCAACCGCGAAGGAACTGCCCAGTCTGTGCGGACCTTTCATCGGCAGACCCTTCAGCAGTTGCATCTCAACGGTTTGAATGCTGTTGTTTTTTATGTGCATGACTACAACAATCTAAGATTTCTTTCCTGCAGTGAATTGAAGCCCGTCTTTAACGTGCCTGAGTTCAATTTAAAACCGAATCAAGAAAGTCCCCTGCGATGAAGCGCGCAGCCCTGCTGACCGCCATTCTGGTACTGGGGCTTGTCCTGTCGCAGCTTATCCCTGTCATTCTTGGTCAGACATCACCCCACTACAAAGAAGTCCTGCAAGTGATGACCATGACACTGCTGGCATTCATCATGATTCAAGTCGGACGGGAATTTGAAATTGATCTGAAAAACAAGCACCAGTATTTGGTGGACTATGGAGTGGCCGCCACCGCCGCCGCATTCCCCTGGATCTTTTGTACTCTCTATTTTCTGGCTTTTCTGATGCCTGAACAAAACCATTCAAACACTCCGCCCTGGATCGAAGCACTGCTGGCGGCACGCTTTGCCGCCCCCACCTCTGCCGGTGTGCTGTTTTCCATGCTGGCCGCTGCCGGGCTGTCGGCAACATGGACCTTTCGCAAAACCCGTATTTTGGCCATCTTTGATGATCTGGACACGGTGCTGTTTATGATCCCCCTGAAAATCCTGATCGTGGGCTGGGCATGGCAAATGGGGGCGGCAGTCTTTACAATGGCAGCTCTTTTATTACTGGGCTGGAAATTGTATCGCCGACTGCGCTGGCCGTATTCGTGGCCTTGGATCTTCCTGTACTCGCTGGGTATCACCGCTTTGAGCGAAACCGCCTACATTCTGACCCGGGACGAACAAACCAGAGTCGGCATGCACATCGAAGTCCTATTGCCGGCTTTTCTTTTGGGCTGCGCACTTTCCAGAAAACACCCCCGCGAAGTCATCGTGCCCGGTGAAAATCCACCAGGTTTAAAGGCTGAAGAAAAAGTGGGCGTGGCCGTTTCAGCCGCCTTCATGCTGCTTGTCGGGCTTACCATGCCCGCCGCCACCGGGGCAAATCCGGCCATTGTGCTCAACATGAACATCTCCACACTTGCCTTGCATGTACTGGCCGTTACTGTTGTCGCCAATCTCGGCAAAATGTTTACACTCTTCTGTTACAAAAAAGAGGCCCGCTTCAAAGAACGCCTGGCAGTTTCTATCGCTTTGTTTCCGCGCGGAGAAGTCGGGGCAGGCGTGCTCGCACTATCCTTGTCCTATGGAATACAAGGACCTTATCTTGCGGTGGCATTTTTATCGCTGGCGCTGAATCTTATTCTGACAGGAGGCTTTATCTATGTGGTGAAAAAGCTGATCACCAGCTAATCAGCCTCATCCAAGGCCGGGAATTCAATCCTGGCCCGAGTGCCCTGATCATTGATCAGAGTGAACTTCCACCCATAAAGCGTCGCCACCGAGAACACCCACGCCAGCCCCAGGCCACTGCCTTTTTCCTGCCCGGAGCGGTGTGGTCCGCGGTTAAACGGAGTCCCCAAACGCTCGATCACTTCCGCCGGAACTCCGTCCCCCTGATCCTGAACGATGAATTGGTTCTGTTTTAAGATCACTTTCACAGGACCGTTTGTATAGCGAAGAGCATTCACCGTCAGGTTTTCAATCACCTGTTCCAAATGCAGTGGATTACACATCACCTGAAAATCCGCGTGAAGATCCAGATTCAGACGATCCGGATACGCACGCTGAATCGAACTGCATACTTCGCGCACCACGACTTGAGTCTTTAAAACGTGCAGATTCTGGGGCTTTTCGGCGTTAGCCAGATCCGCCCAGTCCAGGAAATTGGTGATGGTACGGGAAACCCGGTTCAACTGCCTCTGCACTTCGTGATTTTCGCTGGCTTCCCAATGGTATTTTTCCTGCAGGCGTTCCAGCTCGCGGTTTAAAAGGGTCAATGGGGTTTTGATTTCATGGACCATCTGAAAGGTCCAAGATTTGGTGAATTTGTTATTCATATTCACCCGCCCCACCAGTTGGGAAATACCCTCCACCAGAGATTTGAATTCGTCCCGGCGGCGCAGATATTTTATCTGCGGAGACAACAGGCGATGCGGGATTTCGGGAATATCCTTTTTACTTTCAAGCATGGCACTGGCTTCATGCAGGAAGCCTTCCAGATCCCGCACAGGTGAAAACAACTGGGCTGACAGGAACCAGGTCATGACCAGAACAATTCCCACGATCAACGAAATCAACACCACGGATCTTTGCGTCAGCGTGGACCAGAAGATGAAATTAGAGTCCGTGATCGCTCCGACCTGCAAAGTGCGGTTGGGAAATTTGGGCAGACTTAGATTCAGAACTCGCAAAAGTCTGCCGTCTTGTTCGATCGTCACCCACTGGGGACTGCGCGGAATGGCGACATCCAGCAGACTGACGTTGTCAGTCTGAAACAAAATCTCGTCCTTGGAGTTTCGCACGATAAAGAACTTACCCACGCGGTCCGGCCCGAGTTCTTCAGAAATCAGGGCATTGGCAATCTGGTAGTCATAGGTTTTCAGATCTGACAATTCTGAATCAACAATGGCCGTGGCCGTTTCCCGAACCTGATCGTCGATAAAAGCCAGACGCTCGCTTTGATAAAAATAGGCCAGCAAAAAAGTGATGCAAAGACTTGTGAAAACCAGAGTCAGAAGTGATAGAAGAAAAAACTTAAGCCTCAAGCCAGTACCCCACATTGCGCACGTTTTTTATTCCGCAGGAACATTTCCCGGATTCAAGCTTTCGGCGCAGATTGTTCACCGTGGCTTCAACCACTTTGGATTCCACATCGCCCTTATTGTCCCAGACTTTTTCAAGCAGGACCTCTTTCGGAAAAACCTTGCCCGGATGATGCGCAAACAAGGACAAAAGTTGAAATTCCTTTTGCGACAAGTTCACCACTTCGCCAGCCACTTCCGCCCGGCGAAGTCCCATGTCGACAGTTAGATTTCCCACGGTGATCAACTGACTAGACGCCACCAGCGTGGATCTGCGCCCCAGAGCCTTGACTCGGGCCACCAGTTCTGAGGTTGAATACGGCTTTGCCACATAATCATCAGCCCCCAGGTCCAACAAACGGGCTTTTTCATTACTGGTATCGATGGCGGACAGGACCAGAATCTTTGTATCAATAAAGGACGTCTTGATGCGCTCGACATACTGAGCCGAATCGGTGCCCGCAATCATGCGGTCTTGCACCACCACTTGCGGATAAAAGGATTTTGCTTTTAAAAGTGCGGCAAGCTCTGAAATGGACTGCACGGCTTTCACCGCCCAGCCTTGAGACTCAAATGTGATTACAAGACGCTTGCAGATCTCTTCGTCGTCTTCCAGCAACAGGATGTTCATGGCGTCACTATAGCCCAATCCGGACTCGACTCTGTAAGTTATTTTCCATGTTAAAAGATTTTTTATTTTCAGCCATTGTTGGTTCTTTGCCATTTGCTAGGCTTAAACAAAAAGGAGTCCCGATGAAAACCCAATGGATTGCATTTTTCGCTCTAGCTCTGACATTTGCTGTCACTCAACCTGGCTACGCTGCAAAAGCCTCTAAGAAAGAACTGAAAGCTTACAGCCAGGCTTGCAAATCTGAAAACCCAAAAGCCAGCAAAAAAGAAATCCGCAAGTGCGTGAAAGAAAAAGCGAAAGCCTCCGCGACGACATAATTTGATTTAAGCTCGACTAGAAGCGTGTTGAATTTCCCTTCATACATTCTTCTAAGCCTGAAGACCCAAAGTCTTCAGGCTTTTTTTTGTTTGCGGCTTACTTGCGCCGAAACACCCACAACAGTTGATCGCGCTTGCTGCGCACGACTTTTTGATTCTTGTAAATCCCCAGATGGCCTGACACGAAATACGCCACCAGACAGGCTAAGAATGCATAAGGGGCGATATGCCATCCGAAAATCTCACAAGCCATCACCGCACAAGCCAACGGAGTGTTGGCCGCAGCACCAAAGACGGCGGCGAAACCCAGTGCCGCCAACAGGGAAACGGACACCGGCAAAACCACAGAAAGCGCACTTCCCAGGCCCGAGCCGATAAAGACCAGAGGAATAAACTCTCCCCCTTTAAACCCTGATCCGACGGTCAAACCTGTGAAAAGGGTTTTATAAACCGGATCCAGAAAGGCAGCACTTTGCGAGAAATAATCCTGAATGACGGGAATTCCCAGCCCCACGAAACGGAAACTGCCTTCAAGCTGATAAAGAATCACCAGCAACACGCCTCCCACAACGGGTCTGAATGCCGGATGCCTGATATATCTTTTCTGACAACGCTCGATCCAATGTGTGAAGCGCATGAAAATATTCGCAGCAAGCCCGAAGATCAAACCCGCACCAACAACAGCGACAAAACCAAGCGCGCTGAAAGAAACATCCCCGACCGGGCCGAACACAGAATGCGGAGCCCCCAGCAGACGGCAAACGTAATAGGCCACAAACGAAGCCACCAGACATTCTGCCAAGGCGAACAAGCGAAGTCTGCCCACCTGAATGACTTCCAGACCGAACAAAGCTCCGGCCAAAGGTGCGCCAATAGCCGCACTAAAACCCGCCCCGGCCCCCGCAATCAAAAGCGCCTTACGATCTTCAGGGGACATCTTAAAAAAACGGTTGAGCTGATCAGCAAGGCTAGCCCCCATCTGCACGGCCGTGCCTTCCCGCCCCGCCGATCCGCCGAAAAGATGAGTCAGCACAGTTCCCAAAAGCACCATCGGCGCCATACGAAATGGAATGATATTGGATGGGTCATGGATTTGTTCCAGGATCAACCCTGTGCCCTTGTCGGTGCCTTGTCCATACTTGTAGTAGGCATAACCGATCACCGCTCCAGCCGCGGGTAAAAGCCATATCAGCCAGGGATATGACTCCCGCAACAGGGTCGCCGCGTTCAACGCAATTAAGAACACTGCGGCGGCCATTCCGGCCATCACTCCCACGGCAGCACTTAATAGTATTCTTCTGATCTGAAAATTCATCCCTGGAATCAGACGCTAGTCCTGCATCCCCAAGTGGTCAAGCCCTTGAAAAAGAAAAACCCCCGTGGTTCACACGGGGGTTTTAAGTTTCGGAATCAGTTCCGTCTTAAGAATGACGGGACATGTATTCTTCCTGGGAGAAATCATCCACCAGGATCGCGTCGTAGCGAACCGCATCGGATTCCTGGATCAGCTTCAGTTCGTCCTGAGTGATCACATTCTTCTGAAGGGCTTCATCCAGCAGCAAGTGAACTTTCTTTTTAGGCAGAACACCTTCACGGATGGCTTTTTTCACTTTTTTCTCGGCCGCTTCAGCTTTGTTCGTCACAGAGAATGCGTGCTCCAGACGACCGATAGCTTCGTTTTTATCTGTTGGCAGATAGATACCATCAGACAGACGCTCACGGATGCCGCCTTCTTTCAGCATGGAAGCCGCGATCGCGTGAGACCAGCCGTCAGAAGCCTGGGAACCGATGGAGTTGATGCGGGACCAAGCACCGATCCAGCCTTTGAAGAACCAACGCAGACCCGGGATTTTCAGGTTGTCGAAGATGCCATCAAAACCGGTCTGGATGTTCGCCATGCAACGTTTCAGGTTGTAGTGAGCAAACGCCAGGTCTTCTTCACGACGACCTTCGTACTCGAAACGACGAAGAATTGCTGTTGCCATGTACATATTCGCCAGAATATCCGCGAAACGACCGGTGATTTTTTGTTTTGCTTTCAACTGACCACCCAAAACACCCATCGCCACGTCAGACAACAACGCGAACGTTGCAGAAGTCCAAGTCAAACGACGAACGTAAACTTTCATTTGCGGGTGCACATCCGGAGTGGACGCCAGGAAACCACGGGAACAAGAAAGCAGAATCGCGCGGCAAGTGTTGCGCACAACGTGACCGATGTGACCCCAGAATGCTCTGTCGAAGCCTTTCAAATCACCTGCTTCCGCAGTTTTAACTTCCGCGTAAGCAAATGGATGGGCACGAAGAGCCCCCTGACCGAAGATCATCAAAGTACGAGTCAGGATGTTTGCACCTTCAACCGTGATACCGATTGGAGTCGCAATATAGATTTCCGCCAGCACGTTGCGAGGACCCATAGAGATACCCGCACCACCCATGATATCCATGGAGTCGTTGATCACATGACGGCCCATTTCAGTTGCATAGTACTTTTGCATCGCTGTGATAACGCCCGGCTTGATACCTTTGTCGATGGCACCAAGGCAGTAACGTCTCATGGCTTCAAGCTGGTAAGCTGCCGCCCCGATACGCGCCAAAGGTTCTTCAACACCCTCGAAGCGACCGATGGACATACCGAACTGACGACGAACCAAAGAGTGCGCAGACACAACACGAGCCGCCAGTTTCGCGCCACCGGTTGCCTGAGCTGGCAAGGAGATACCACGACCTGCAGCCAGACACTCCATCAACATCAGCCAGCCCTTACCGGCATTGGCAACACCACCGATGATGGCATCTTCTGCGTTAACGATAACGTCTTTACCTTGAGTCGGACAGTTGTAGAACGGAATACCCAGTGGATCATGACGACGACCCAAAACAACACCCGGAGTGCTGGAAGGGATCAACGCACACGTGATACCCACGTCTTCGCCTTTACCCAAAAGATTTTCAGGGTCACGCAAACGGAACGCTAGACCAATCGTGGTGGAGATCGCAGCCAGAGTGATCCAGCGTTTGTTCCAGTTCAATTTAATTTGCAGTTTGCCATCCGGACCTTTGAAAAGAACACCGGTAGAAGTGATAGAACCCGCATCAGAACCCGCTGTTGGCTCTGTCAAACCGAAGCAAGGGATTTCTTCACCCGTCGCCAGGCGTGGAAGATAGCGGTTTTTCTGTGCATCAGTTCCGTAGTGAGCCAGAAGCTCTGCAGGACCCAAAGAGTTTGGAACCATCACCGTGATTGCCGTAGACAAAGAACGGGAAGAGATTTTCATGATCACTTCAGAGTGCGCCAGCGCAGAGAATCCAAGACCGCCGTACTCTTTCGGGATGATCATGCCTAAGAATTTTTCTTTCTTGATGATGTCCCAGGCTTCTTTAGGGATGTCTTTGTCTTTGTGGATTTTCCAGTGATCCAAAACCTTACACAGGTTGTTCACCGGGCCGTCCATGAAGGCCTGCTCTTCCGCCGTCAATTGCGGATAGTCTTCTTTCAGAAGATTGCCGAAGTTCGGGTTGCCGGAGAAAAGATCTTTTTCAACCCACACGGCACCGGCGTCCAACGCCGCTTTTTCCGTGTCGGAGATTTTCGGAAGGAACTGCATCTTCTTCATGAACGCCAGCAAACCGGATGTTACCAGTGCTGCACGCAGCGGCGTGATCAGGAAGATGATGGCGATGACAGCGTACACTGCCAGCAGCCAGGTTGGCGCTCCAAAGCCGACAAGAATTGCGGCCAGGGCAATCGCCCACACAATCAGAGGGCTTGAGAAAAAGCCCACAAACAACAGAAGCACCACAGAGCCCAATACCCACAGGCCCGTGTAGTTCTCCAAAAACATTCCATAGAATGAGCTGATAGAATCCACGATGAATCTCCTTTATTGAAATACACCAATAATTAGACTCAATAATGTGAGCATGTGCAAGCGCATCTGGCCCGTTATCTATATATACACGGAATATGAGGAGAAATTGATTTAACCTTTGGGAGCAGAACTAATCTTCTTGGGTGATCCCGGAAGATGGAGAATCACAAATTTCAAAGAAAACATCAGACGGGAAAAAAGCAAAAGCCCTCTTGCGAGGGCTTTTGTCGTAACTTAAGTACTAAGCCTAAAGGCTAATTACTTAGTTTCGCCAGCAGGAGCTGCTTCAGTTGGAGCTGCAGCAGGTGCAGTCTCTGTAGCTGCTGGAGTGCCTTCAGCAGGAGCTGCTTCAGTAGCAGTTGCTTCTGCAGCAGGAGCAGTTTCAGCAGGAGCTGTCTCTGGTTGGTTTTTAGAGCAAGTGAAGCCAGTTGTGAAAGATAGTGCAAGCAAAGCTGCTACTACGATTGCTTTCATTGATGATCCCTTCGTTATTTATTTAAGCTGACCTTGTTGACTTTATTGCCAACAGTGGGCCCGCGTTTGTTTTAAAACTCGACTAAGGCCTAAGTTACACAAAAATTGGCCCGCTTAGCAAACGAAATTTTGCAAAATTATTTTTGGCAACGCGAACACCAGAAGGTGTTTCGCCCGCCCAGAACTTTCGACTTCACCTGTTGCCCGCAAGTCACACAAGGCTCTTTGTCCCGACCGTAAACCCGAAAGCTCGTCTGAAAATAACCACTTTCCCCAGAGGCCTGGGCAAAGTCGCTGATCGAAGATCCACCCGCTTTAATTGACTGAGATAAAATTTTTTTAATCTCGCCAACCAAAAGCGAAGCTCTTTCCAAAGACAGCTTTCTTGCTGGCAGCGTGGGTTTTATTCCGGCGGCAAACAACGCTTCACTGGCGTAGATATTCCCCACCCCCACAACAACCTTCTGATCCATCAGCGCAACTTTCAAAGCCACATCCTTGCCGCGCAGTTTTTCCCACAGCAGCGGTCCATTGAATTCCGCCTCTAGCGGTTCCGGCCCCAAATCCGCTAACTTAGGGTGTTTTAACGGGTCTTGAACAAAGTCAAAACAGCCAAAACGGCGCGGATCGCGGTAAGCCAGACGCAGGTTTCCAGAAAAATGCAGATATATATGGTCATGCAGCCGCTCATCCCCCGGCACCGCCACCCGCCAGGTTCCGGTCATTCCCAAGTGGGAAAGCATCGCCCCTTTGGGCGTCCAAAGCAGCAGATACTTGGCGCGACGCTCAATAGAAGTCAGCGGCTGGCCAACTAAAGTGCTTATTTTTTTAGCAGGAATGGGCTCGCGCAGATCTTTGCGCATCAGTTCGACTTTTTCCAAAATCGGCTGGTCTTTTAATATAGTCTCAAGTCCCCGGCGGACGACTTCGACCTCTGGAAGTTCAGGCATCACTCACCTCGTGTGAGCCCAATTTATCACACTTTTTCAGCTACTGCGGGCGAATCCGGCAAATACCTAATTTTACTTAACTTATTTAAATGATCCATATCCAGCGGAGCACTATTACCCTGACCCCGCCTTTAATCCCATCTTGCTTCCTCGCCATCTGCCGAAGAGTCCAACATGAGACATGCGATCCTATTTCTAACTTTAATTATCACCCTTGCAGGCTGCCAGCACACGGCTCACAGACACCCATCTTCGGAATCCGCCCTAAAACCGCGGTTCAGCCGGGATCATCTGTCGCAGGTGAAAAATCAGCATGTCTTGATTGTGACCCATGCCTCGGAATTCTTCGACATCACCCGATCGGCCGCAGCCGGAATTGATCAGATCGTAAAAGAGTTCAAAGCCCTGGGCCGCCCGGTGATTTATCTGGTCAGCGACCAAAGCGCCGAAGGCTATCGTCAGTGGTACACTGAAGATCGCTCGCCTGATTTTGAAATATTCTCTGACGGCGGCGAACACAACATTCCTCTGGCCGCCAGCGAAGTGACCATTGTCGGAGGATTCTTTGGCAGCACCGACACACTGCCAGGATGTCATGCTCTTTCCATGCGTGACGCCATTCGCATGCACTTTGAATTGTCCCAGGCACCACTGACCATCCATGTGCCGATACAGGCCACCTATTTTTACGATGAATGGAAGGATCAGAGGGACTATCTTCTGAAAAACCATCGCCCGCTGATTCATGCCGATACAAAGTATCCCTTTGCCACGATGTATTTTCTGCGAGAAGGAAATGACGGCGCCGGTGACGACGGCAACGAGCAGTACTTTGCCCACTTCTTTCACCCTTCCCGCACTGCAAATGCAAACTACAGATTCGGCACCTTTGATGACGTCTCCCGCAAGACGCATCAGTTTCATTTTTATGTGAATGACCGACTGTTTGAATCCATCACGGAATCATCAAAACAGCCCGTGCATATTAAACTGGAAACCCGATAGGAAAGCGAACCGACACCCGGGTGCCCTGCGCGACATTCGGGTCAAAGATCAACACTCCGCCCATCTGATTCACAAAGTCCTTGGTGAATTTAAGTCCCACTCCGAAGCCGTCATCCTGCGACGACATCACCGCACCTGAATCCGACAACGACGCCATGATTTCCGCCGACACACCCGGCCCCTGATCCTGAATGGTCAGCTCAACCTGATTTCCCATAATCAAGCCGGTCACTTGAATAGTTCCACCCTCAGGACTGAACTTCACCGCATTCGAAAGCAGATTTCTTAAAATCGTTTCCACAACACGGACGGAGCCCCACAACTGAACTTCCTCTTTCGGCAGATCCACTTTCACCGAGACATTTTTTTGCAGAATCTGAGGAGCCAGATGCCCCACGGCCGCATTAACACGCGTCTTCAGATCAACACCGCCCCGGCTTTCCCCTTCATGGCTCCAGGCCAGAATATTTCTCAACAACTCCAAAGAGGCCTTGTGCGCTTCCCGCACGCGAACCAGCGAATCCGGAGTCAACACACCGTCTTGACGGGAAACCCCACCCAGCAACAATTGAGTTCCCGCCAGAGCCCCTGTCAGATCATGAGCAAGCACTGTCTGCACGCGCTTGTTGAACGTGTGCATTTTCAGGATCTCTTCATTCAGGTCCTTCAGAGCCTTGTTGCTTTCCTCAAGCTCAGTAACGTCATTGAGCAAATACACCTGAGCCGGATTTTCCTTATCATCGCCTTCCAAGTAATGACGACGAACCTGATAACTGTGCCCGTGAACTTGAAAACGATCCCCACCCGAAATGATTTTTTGCAGAACCGGAATGTCGCCGGCCAGACGCCCCCGCCAGCTTTCTTTAAGACCCAATATCTGCAACGCCGCCGCATTACCGCCCCAATATTCAGAGCGCGCATTTAAAATAACCACAGGGCCCGGCAACTGTTCGAAAACTTTCTGCTGCGCCAAGGAAGTGATTTCCAGAACATCACCCTTGTTCGCCGCATAGTGAAGACCCCAGATAAATGGCCACAGGGCCGCAATTTTCAACTGGCGCAAAGGCAGATCCTCGGAGCTCATTAAAACCAGCCCCTCAAGAGCAAAAGGCCATAAGGCTGCTGCCAAAAACACCAGGGCATATTTCCAACGACGTCCTTTGAGGGTGCAAACAGCATAGATCAGAAACGCAAATCCCACTGCAATTACCACGGCTCCAAAAGCAAAGGTCGCCAGCACCCCCGGCCCGCGAGTAAAATCCACAAGCCCACTCATGCCCGGGATCAAATGAAAGTCGTAATACATCCATTTTGAGGCCGCAGGAAGCCCGGCCATCGCCAGCAAATTACCGACAATCACCAGCGCCGGAAAGGCAAAGACCACATACCAGTACTGACGAAGCTTCGCCGAAACCCTTGGCAAAAACAGGCCCGCCCCCAGCAGGGCCCAGGACGGAAACAACAAGGGCAAACCCAGCATCCGCACATGGGTCATAAAAATCTTAAATGCCATGTTATCAATGGCAAAAACACTGATGATGGAAAAAGCCCACAGCGCATAGCCGACTTCAATAATAAACACCAGCCGATGAATGTAAGATCTGCGGTACGCCCAAGAACGAGCGGCGAAGACAGAACTGATAAAAAAGCTGAGCGCCGTGGATAGGAAGACCAATATGATTGCCATCGGCAAATTGTACTCGGCCGGGCTTTGAGTGCAACGAATCTTTATGCACAGCGCCGACTTGCCTTTTTCCGCGAAGCCGACAAGGATGCTATTCATGTCTACGACTCAGCAAGCACCACCCAAAGAAAACGGCCTTTTAAATATCGTCTTTAATATCGTACTTCCGGTGCTGATCCTGAATAAACTGTCCAAGTTTATCGGACCTTTCTGGGCTCTGGTTTTGGCGTTGGCCTTCCCGTTGGGATACGGTGCCTATGACTTGATCAAACGCAAAAAATTCAACGCCTTTTCAGCCCTGGGTCTTTTGAACGTACTACTGACCGGCGGCCTGGCCCTATTGGGTCTGCACGGATTCTGGTTCGCCGTAAAAGAAGCGGCCTTCCCTGCCCTGGTTGGTTTGTTCGTTTTGGGATCCGCTTTCACCAAAAAACCATTCATCGAAACTCTGTTCCTGAACCCTTCACTGATGAAGGTGGAACTATTAGAAGAGCGCCTGAAAGAAAAAGGAAAACAAAAAGAATTCCACGATCACATGAAGAGCGCCACCGTATGGCTATCGCTCTCGTTCGCCTTCAGCGCCATCTGCAACTTCGTCCTGGCTCGAAAGATTTTCATTAATATTGATTCAACACTGTCCGCAGACGCTCAGTCCACAGTGCTCAACGAACAAATTGCCCAAATGACCACCTGGTCAATGGCCATCATCATGGTCCCATCCATGATCTTCCTGCTAGGCATTTTCTGGTATCTCATGAGAGGCATCAAACAACACTCCGGCCTCTCCACCGAAGAACTCCTAAAAGAAAGCTAAAGCACACAATGCCCAAGTGCACTGTGGCATCCCAAGCTCAAAACGGCAAAGCCGTTTTGGCCCCCGTCCCCTTGGCACAACTGCCAAAGGCATTTGGCCCGCCCCCCCCCCAAAAAAAAACCGGGAACCAAGAAAGCTGCAACTTGCCCAAAATCAAGGCGCAAGGAGAAAGGCGTGCTAACAGCACGCCGCCGACGCAGCAACGCAGAGTTTGGGCAAGTTCCAGCTTTCGCTTAGAAGTCGCCGCCGCCTTCGAATGGTGGTGGCGGTGGTGGTGGTGGGAAGTCTGAATCGCCTCCGAATCCTCCTCCAAAGTCATCGCCAAACGGCGGTGGAGGTGGTGGTGGCGGAGGTGGTGGAATATCACCGTAATCTTCTGGCATATTGGGCGCCGGCACATAGCCGCCGTCGCCGCCAAAATCATCAAATGTTGGAGGTGGCGGGAATGAGGGACTGCTAGATCCCCCACCAAAACTGGAACCGCCGGAAGAGCCCGAGCTGGCACTGGAGCCGAACTTGGGCTTACCGCCGAACATGGCGCGCTTGCGATAGTCGTAACGTGGACGATCTTCAAGCAAACCCAATTCCTGAGATTCAGACGGCAGATTCTTTGCCCCACGATCCAAGGATTCGCGGCGCGCACTTTCGGCCGCATACACTCGACGCTCCTTTTCATAGGATTCGTCCCAGCGTTTCTTAGCAGCCGCATCAGCCTGAGCTTCAGGGCCGTCTTCAGTCATAACAATCGATTTTTTGTTTTTCTTGTACTCTTCAAGCTGGCGGTCTTTCTGACGTTCCCACTGCTCTTCTTCTTCAAGATAGGCACGCTCGCCCTGCTGACGAGCCTGTTCAAAGCGATCCTGCGCCTTATGATGCTGAGCAAAACCCTTTAGACGAGCCTCTTCCGGGCTTTCCCCCCATGCAGAGGAAGCAAAAAAACTAAGCAGAAGAAGAGAGGTCAGACGCCCTGAAGGTTTCATTCGTACTTCCGAGTCTATCAGGGCTCCCGGTTTTTTTTGAGCAAACAAAAAAGATGCTCGACCTTTGTCTGTTTTCTCAATAACGTACCAACTTGCCCCTAAGGAGTACTATGGACGCATTGCAGAGCATCGGAGTTTTCGCAGCACAGACCTTTTTGATCCTTTTCGCCGTCCTTGCGGTGATTCTGGTCATCGCCCTGCTGGCTGCCAAGGCAAGTCACAAATCCGAAATTCAAATCGAACTTCTGCATAAGCGCTACAAAAACTTCCGTCATCTTCTGAAAGCCCACACCGTCACCAAGTCCGAGCGCAAAGAGCTCAAGAAAAAGTTGAAAGAAGAGCGCAAAGCCCTTGAATCCAAATCCAGCGATGGCGACAAAAAAATCTTCGTGATCGACTTTGAAGGCGACGTGAAAGCGTCTGCGGTTGAAAACCTGCGCGAAGAAGTCACGGCTGTTTTGACCCTGGCCACCCCGTCTGACGAAGTTGTCGTTCGCGTGGAAAGCCCGGGCGGCGTGGTTCACGGTTACGGTCTGGCGGCAAGCCAGCTTTTGCGCATCCGAGAAAAAGGCATCCCATTGACCGTTTGCGTGGATAAAGTGGCAGCCAGCGGTGGTTACCTGATGTCCGTGACTGCGAACAAAATCCTGTGTGCTCCGTTTGCGATTGTTGGTTCTATCGGCGTGGTGGCTCAACTTCCAAACCTGCACCGCCTGCTAAAAAAGCACGATGTGGACTACAAAGAATACACCGCCGGAGAGTTCAAGCGAACCGTGAGCCTTTTGGGGGAAATCACCGACAAGGGCGAAGAAAAGTTCAAACAACAGCTTGAAGACACGCACACCCTGTTTAAGAGCTTCGTCAGCCGTTTCCGCCCTCAGTTGAATCTGGCTGAAGTTGCCACCGGCGAATATTGGTATGGCGAACAAGCCCTGACAAAACTGCTGGTGGACGAAATTCGCACCAGCGATGACTACCTTCTGACCCTTTCTGAAAAGCATCAGGTAGTTAAAGTAAAATTTGAACACCACGAAAGCTTAAGTGACAAGCTGACCGGCGTTTTGGGAAAGGCCCTAAAAAAAGGCGCCCTTTCTGCCATGGAAGAACTTGAAACAAGACGCTTTCTTTAAGAGGACTTAAATAGTGGCTATTCAACCAATACTTGAAGTTAAGAATCTGGAAACCACCTTTCACACAAAGATGGGCCCGGTCCGCGCCGTCAACAACGTCAGTTATGACATCTATAAAGGTCAAACCCTGGGGATCGTGGGCGAATCCGGTTGCGGCAAATCTGTCACTTCCTATTCTTTGATGCGTCTGATTGAAAAACCGGGCAAAGTTACCGGCGGCCAGGTCCTGCTGAATGGCCGTGATATCTTGAAACTTTCTGAACCGGAAATGGCCGAAGTTCGCGGCGGCGAGATGGCAATGATCTTTCAAGAGCCGATGACGGCCCTGAACCCGGTTCTGACCATCGGGTTCCAGATGGATGAACAGATCATGAAGCACAAAAAGTGCGGACCGAAAGAGTCCCGCGAACGTGCCATTGAAATGCTTCGCCTGGTGGGCATCCCTTCACCGGAAGAACGTTATGAGGCTTACCCTCACCAACTGTCCGGCGGCATGAGACAAAGAGCCATGATTGCCATGGCTCTTTCCTGCGACCCAACATTCCTGATCGCCGATGAACCAACGACCGCGTTGGACGTGACGATTCAGGCCCAAATCCTGGAGCTGATCCAAGGCTTGCAGGAAAAGCTGAACATGACTGTTCAGTTTATCACCCACGACCTGGGTGTAATTTCCGAGATTTCGGACCGGGTGATGGTTATGTATGGTGGCCAGACTTGCGAACAAGCAGACACGTCTGAACTGTTCCTGAACCCAAGCCATCCTTATACAGCAGCATTGATCGCATCCCGCCCCAAATTCGGCGAACGCGTCAGCCGCCTGACCACCATTGAAGGCTCGGTCCCGGCACCGTACGAACTGCCGAAAGGCTGTCCTTTTGTGAACCGTTGTTCTCGCGTGAAAAGTGAATGCGCCGGCACCAAGCCGCCTTTGGTAGAAATCAGACCGGGTCATAAAGTGGCCTGCTTCAACCCTCTTTAAGGTTCGGGAATAATAAAGATGAACGAAATCATTCTTGAAGCCAAAAATATCAAAAAACACTTCCCTATCAAAAAGGGTCTGTTGTTGCGTGAAGTGGCCAGTGTTAAGGCCGTGGACGATGTTTCCCTGTACGTTCGCAAAGGTGAAACTTTAGGTCTGGTGGGTGAATCCGGTTGTGGCAAGTCCACTTTGGGCAGAACTTTGATTCGCCTTTATGAACCCACCGCCGGTGACATCAACTTTGATGGCCAGGATTTCCTGAAACTTAAAGGCGAAGCTTTGCGCAAAAAACGCAAAAACATGCAGATGATCTTCCAGGATCCGTATGCGTCTTTGGATCCCCGTATGACCGTGGGCCAGATCATCCGCCAGCCTATGGATATTCATAACGTCGGCACTGCGGAAGAGCGCACTCAGCGCGTTTTGGAACTGATCGAAGTCGTGGGCCTGCGCAAAGGTCATGTGAATCGTTACCCGCATGAATTTTCCGGGGGTCAGCGGCAGCGCATTTCCATCGCCCGTGCGATTGCTTTGAATCCGGAACTGATCATTTGTGACGAGCCGGTCAGCGCCCTGGATGTTTCCATTCAGGCGCAGATTCTGAATCTGCTGAAAGACCTGCAGGAAAAGCTGAAACTGACGTATGTCTTTATTTCCCACGATCTTTCCGTGATCGAACACACCTGTGACCGTATCGCCGTGATGTACCTGGGTAAGATTGTTGAAATCGCCCCGCGTGATGAGCTTTTCAAAAATCCTCAGCACCCGTACACGCAGGCTTTGATCGGCGCGATCCCGCGCGTGGGTCACGGTAAAAAGAAAATGAAAAAATCCCTGGGCGGCGAAGTGCCAAGCCCGATCAACCCGCCTTCCGGCTGCTCTTTCCACACAAGATGTCCTTATAAAATGGACATCTGTTCACAAAAGACCCCGGTTTTGGAAGGTCAGGGAAATCATCAGAAGGCGTGCTGGCTTGAGTCCGCACCAAAGATGTCGGTTTAGTTTTGTTTTAAAGTTAATCAACAAGGAGAAAGTGATGTTGAAAAAGTTTGCGAAAGGTCTCTGCGTGGTTGCAGGTTTGGGCATGAGTGTCCAGGCTGTGGCAGCTCCGTCCAACACCGAACTTAAAATCGGTATCTCTCAGGAATTCGAAACCATGAATCCGCTGATCATGACCATGTCTGCTTCTGCTTACATGTACCGCATGGTGGGCCGTTCTTTGGTGGTTCTGACTCCTGAAGGCAAATGGGTCACTCAGCTTGCCAAAGAAATTCCTTCTTTGGACAAAGGCACTGCGAAGATCATCGAAGAAGGCGGCAAAAAGAAGATTGTAGCCAACTGGGAAATCATCGAAAGCGCCAAATGGGGCGACGGTAAACCGGTTATCTGCCAGGACTTCATCACTTCCCATACTATCGCGACCAGCCCGACTGTGAGCGTGGGTGAAAAAGAACAGTGGACTCAGGTGGAAAAGATCGACATCGATCCTAAAAATCCAAAGAAGTGCACATTCAAATACGAAAAAGCCAAATGGGATTTCTTCACTCTGGCTCAGTTCTTCCCGGTGCCAACTCACCTGGAAAAACCTGTGTTTGACAAACACTCCAAGCAAAAAGAAGGCTACGAGAAGAATTCCAATTATGTTCGCAACCCGACCAATCCGGGCCTTTACAACGGTCCTTATGTGATCAGCGAAGTCAAATTGGGTTCTCACGTGGCATTTGCAGCCAACCCGAACTTCTATGGCAAACAGCCGAACATCAAAAAAGTGATCGTGAAGCTGATCCCGAACACCGGGACTATGGAGGCCAACCTTCGTTCCGGCACAATCGACATGATCTCCACTTTGGGTCTGGATCTGGATCAGGCACTTGCTTTCGAAAAGAAAAACAAGTCTGAGAACCTGCCTTACGTGGTTCATTTCGTTCCGTCCGTGACTTACGAGCACATCGACCTTCGTTTGGACAATCCAATCCTGAAAGATGTGAACGTTCGTAAAGCGTTGTTGTATTCCATCAACCGCGACGACCTGGTGAAAGCGTTGTTCGAGAACAAACAACAAGTGGCTTTGCACAACGTATCCCCGAAAGATCCTTGGTTCACTGCGGATCCAAAAGAGATCACTGTGTACCGTTACTCCAAGCGTGAAGCCGGAAAACTTCTGGATGCTGCTGGCTGGACAATGGGTAAAGATGGCTACCGTTACAAAGACGGCAAAAAGCTTTCCATCGTCTTCCAGACAACTGCGGGTAACAAAACCCGTGAGCTGGTTCAGGTTTACCTGCAAAACCAATGGAAACAGGCTGGTATCGAAGTGCTGATCAAGAATGAACCAGCACGTGTGTTCTTCGGTGAAACCATGTCCAAACGCAAGTTCGAGGGCATGGCCTTGTTTGCCTGGGTTTCTTCTCCGGAAAACAGCCCGCGTTCTACGGTTTATTCCAAAGCTATTCCGAACAACAGCAACGGCTGGTCCGGTCAGAACTATCACGGTTGGACAAACGCAACTGTTGATAAAAACCTGGACGCTCTGGATCTTGAATTCAACGCGAAGAAACGCGCCGACCTGGTTCATGAAATCCTGAAGCTTTACACTGCGGAAGTTCCGGTTTTGCCACTTTACTACCGCTCTGACATTTCTGTGACTCCGAAAAACTTGAAGGGTTACAAAATGGCTGGTCACCAGTTCTACGAGACAAACAACATCGAAGACTGGAACCTGAACTAGATCCCTGACTCTGGAGGACCCCTGTTATGACTACATTCATCACCCGCCGCATTTTGCAGACACTCGCTGTGATAGTGATCCTGTCCTACGTGTGTTTCTATCTGATGAGCTTAATGCCCGGTGACCCGGTGGACATGATGGTGGCCTCCAATCCCAAAATCACCGCTGAAGACGTGGCCCGTCTGAAATCGTTGTACGGTTTGGACCAGCCGGTCTATAAACGTTACGCCAGTTGGATGGGCTCCATCCTTCAGGGTGATCTTGGTTACAGCCGTACCTATCGTGTTCCGGTTCAGGAACTGATGGGTCCCCGTCTGTGGAACACCTTCCTGCTTTCTGCAATTTCTTTGACCCTTTCCATTGCCATTGCCATTCCTCTGGGCGTGATCTCGGCGCTGAAGCCGGGAAGCCGAACCGATTACATTGTGAATCTGTTCTCGTTCGGGGGCATTTCCATCCCCTCATTCTGGCTGGCCATCGTCTTGATTATTCTTTTTGCCGTGAAATTCCCCATCTTACCGGCCGGGGGCACACAAACCATCGGAGCTTCGGATCTGGGCCTTTGGGCTGATATCAAAGACCGCTCTATCTATCTGATTCTTCCTGTCTTGAGTCTGTCCATTCAGCAGATCGGACGTTTCTCAAGATTCACCCGTTCCACCATGCTCGAAGCCATGCGCAATGATTTCATCCGCACGGCAAGAGCCAAAGGCCTTTCCCGCAAAACAGTGATCTGGCAGCACGGCTTCCGTAATGCCCTGATCCCGCTGATCACAATCCTGGCTTTGAGCTTCTCGGGATTGTTCTCCGGCGCCATTCTGACAGAGACTGTCTTTGCTTATCAGGGCGTGGGTAAACTTGTTTACGACTCCATCATCGGTAATGACTACAACGTGGCCATGATCTCTTTCGTGATTTCCGTCAGCATGGTTTTGCTGATGAATCTGGTAGCGGACATCATGTACGGCTTTGCGGATCCTCGCATCTCTTACCAATAGGATCATAAAGTATGAGCGAAATGACCATGAACGAAATTGAAATTGATTCCAACCAACTGTCAGCCAAAGATCGTGCGGAGCTGGAAAAAGCCCAGCCGATGTGGAAGATGGTTCTGTCGCAGTTTATGGATCACAAACTGGCTGTGGCTGGCGCTGTGATCATCAGCCTCTTCCTGCTGGTGGCTGTGTTTGCCGGCACCATTCAGGCCGTGACCGGCCTTGATCCGGATGCCCAAAACGTGGGGAACCGTTATCTGGCACCAATGACCACCGCCTCTGTGGGCCTGGACGTACGCGAAACCGAAATTGAGCGTTTCATCACCGAAAATCCGGAAGCGGCCGATGTCGTGCAAAAAGCTTTGGTTGAAAAAGGCATTGTGGCCGTGGCAGAAGCGGACGCGATCTATGAACTGGGGGCTCAGGAAATTTCCAAAGCCCTGTCGGATCTAAAAAGCTTGAACCTCGCTGAAACAGCAGGCCTGGTTTCCATGTTCAAGAACTTTGAAACCTTCCACCTGTTCGGCACCGATGAACTGGGACGCGATGTTTTCATTCGTCTGGTTTACGGCACCCGCGTTTCCATGGGTGTGGGTGTTTTGGTGGCATTGGCCTCGGCTCTGATCGGTCTGTTGATCGGAAGTATTGCCGGCTTCTATGGCGGTATCATTGATACATTCCTGATGCGTGTGACGGATGCCCTGCTGTCCCTTCCGCACATCCCGGTTCTGATTGTAATCGCGGCCATCGATCTTTCCAAGATCCCTTGGCTGAAGGCAATCATCAGCACGTCCAACGAAAGCATCTTTAAGATGATCATCATTCTGTGCCTGTTCTCATGGATGTCGGTGGCTCGCCTGGTTCGCGGAAGTATTTTGTCCATCCGTGAACGTGAGTTCGTTCTGGCAGCGCGCACTTTGGGTGCCAAGGACAGCACAATCATCATCCGCCACATGTTCCCGAACGTGATTGCACCTATGCTGGTGGCGATCACTTTGGGTGTAGGTGAATCCATTTTGTTTGAAGCGGCCTTAAGCTTCCTGGGTCTGGGGATCATGCCTCCGACACCAAGCTGGGGGAACATGCTGAACAATGCGCAAGAACTGATTTATCAGGCTCCGTTCCTGGCGGTTTTGCCGGGTCTGTTGATTTTCCTGACGACAGTCAGCTTCAACTATCTGGGTGACGGCCTGCAAGACGCCATCGATCCTAAAGCGATCCGTCGCTAGTTTTTACCACGGGGCCGTCATCCACGGTCCCTTGGCTCTTTTCTGATAGAACTCATCCAAAAGTTTGCGATTTTTCTTTTGCAGGTCAGGCTCCAGCCATGACTCCACGGCCCGCTGATATTCATTGGTCAGCGCCAATTTCTGCATTAGCTGATCCACCTTGCGAACAACATCACGACCCCAGGGATTTTTTGTGCAAGCCAGATGAAAAATGGCGGAAGGACGCGACTCTTTCACCGCTCTTGTTAAAAGCGGTTTTGCCGGGAATATCTTTTCGTTATAGGCCCGCACCACGGCCTCGTACTCAATCATGTAATCAAAACGTTTTTTCTCCACCATTTTCAGCAACGTGGTGTATCCGTCCGTCACACTCTTTTTCAGGGTCAGGTGCCCGTCCCGGGCAGAGACATCCTTCAGCAGACGATCAATCTCCGGACCATACGAGCGGTCTTTGACAAACACCCCGCGCCACATTTTATTCTTTATGAGTTCTTTCAAAGACACCTCTGGCGCAGATCCTTCCAGCACTTTTGCTCTTGCAGTCACCAGAACATATTCAAGAGGCACCTGAAAAGACAGCGCCGTGAAATAGGCCAGTTGTTCCCGCTCCGGCGTCATCAAGGCCGAACCCGAACAGATATTTTTATCAAGCTTCCAGAGTTCTATCGTCTTGGACATATCCGCCTGAACGTCAGTCAACTGATAGCCTGTCAGATTCTCCTCCAGAATCCGGCGCAAACGATCCACCCGGCCCATGTTGGCATTGGGCCCCTCCTGAATGTAATAAGGTTCCCAATCAGTCACAGCCCAGGGGATTGTGATTTTTTCTGTCTTCATCAACGGGGGCTGCGCTTGTCCCACACCCAGCAAAAATGCAAAAAATATGGAGGTCATTACCATGGTGTCCTCCTCTGGATTCAATTTACTCCCCTGGCTGGAAGTCTCCATATGTAATTTGACCCTTCTTCGCGTTCCCAGGGTGCCGACAAAAGACTGATCAAGGATGTAAAAAGGTAAGATCCAGCCCTCTTAAAGCCATTGTGGTTTGGCGCAACCCCGGCACGGATCTTGTTATAGGGGGCTATAGATAAATGGGGTTGATATGAAAACCGTATTCTCTTTCTTTGCCACTATTATGTTCTCGCTTTCAGCCATGCCACAAACTGCTGCAGAGCTGACCTGCCGCGCCCAGGCCAAAGAGATAGCTCTCCAGACCTACTCTTCCTGTATCACGGAAGCGCGCAACACTCAGGTTGAGGAAATCCGAAAAAATTATCAAAAAGAGCTCGCTGATCTGAAGTCCAAATACGACAAAGAGCTTAAGAAGATGGGTAACGGCAGTGCTAAAAAGGCCTCTAAGGCCGCTCCAGTGGCTCGCGAAGTTCAAGCCCCGGTACCAACCAAAGGCATCGCAAAACAGCTTCCAGGCAAAGCTCAGACTTCTGAAGCCATCCCCGTACAAACGGTCAGCGAAGGGACAAAAGTCGTTGCCGTGGGTTCTGAAGAAACTGACGGTCTAGAGAAAGAAGCCGCTGACGCCGATCAGGTCGAAATTATCGATATGCCAGTGGAATAACGCCAGACAAGCATTGATTTTCCTCCCAGACAGGTCTAAAAAGTGTACACTTTAAGAAATTTGGGAGGAACCCCATGGGTGAGTTTAGCCTTACGCACATTCTGCTACTAGCTGTTATCTTTTTGATTTTCTTCGGTCCAAGCCGTCTTCCACAATTGGGTCAGTCCATGGGTAAAGCCATCCGTGGTTTCAAACAAGGCCTGAACGAAATCGACGTTGATGCCAAAGACATTCACGACAACCAACAAGTTTCCCACCAGAACAAACAGTCTATGGGTCAAACTCAGAAACAAGGCGAAAACCAAAACTCCTAAGTTTTAGTTTTTTTGTTTCTCACTGAAGCCTTCCTGGAGCTAAGCTTTACTTAGAACCATGAAGGCTTTTTTATTTTATTCCCGTTACAGTCTTGCTTATCTCTTTGCCCTGCCGGCTTTGCTCGGAGCCGCCCTGGGTGGTGCATGGACCTTTTTGGGAGTCATTGGGCTTTTTGTGATCCACCCGATCTGGGATCACGTTCTGCGCACAAGACATGTGCCCCAGGCCCGCCCCAAAAGTCGCCTGCCCGATGCCCTGTTGATTTTCGCTCTTCCATTTATGTCGGTGTTCTTATTTACCGGAGTCATCCATTCACTGGATGCCACGGTTTTGGAACTGACAGGCCTTGTTCTTTCCTTCGGCGCCATCACCGGAGTCCTGGCCATCAATACGGCTCACGAGTTAGTGCATCGTCGTGAAAAACCCCTGCGCGGCTTGGGTGTTGGACTGTTGTTGCTGGCGAACTTTGCTCACTACGCCATTGAGCATGTTTACGGGCATCACAAAAACGTGGCAACACCGGAAGACCCCGCCACCGCCCGCAAGAATGAATGGATCTACACATATCACTTCCGCTCGTTCTTTGGCGGCCTGATAGATGCTTTCAAGTTTGAAAATAAACGCTTGAAAAGCAAGCCCGCCTGGCAGCGGTTTCGCCATCGCATTGTGTGGTATCTTCTTTTGCAGTTGGTGTTGTGTCTGGCGGTGTATGGGCTTTACGGAAACTCAGCCCTTCTGTTCTGGCTGGGTCAGGGGTTCGTGGGTGTGATTCTGCTTCAGACTGCGGACTATATTGAGCACTATGGATTGATGCGCACTAAAAAAGAAGACGGATTCTATGAAGGCGCCAAGGCCCTGCATTCCTGGGACAGTTATCAGGTCATCACCAACTACAGTCTGATCAATCTGGGATACCATTCCCATCATCACCTGAAAGCCACTTTGCCGTTCACTGAATTACAGGAACAGCCCGGTGCCATGAAACTTCCCCACGGCTATTCAACCATGGCCCTTTTGGCTTTTGTGCCGCCTTTGTACTTTAAGAAAATGAATCCGCTGCTTTCTCTACATCAGAAATAATACTGATGGCCCCGGCCTGAAGGTAAGCTTTCCCACGATCCAGATCATTCACTGTCCACAAAGCCACCGGAATCCCGCGTTCTTTGTAGGCGCGCACTTCGTTTGGAGTCACAAAGCGATAATCGAGATTCAAAGCGTTGGTTCCAATGTACGGAGCCAGCCAGAGTTTTTTCAGATAGATTTTATTTTCCGGATCGTCTTCCCCGGTCGCCAGCAGTGCCCGCGGCACTTGTGGCAACAGACGCCCCAGTCGCCAGATGGAAGCCGGGTTGAAACTTGAAAACATCACCTCTTTTTCACGGTGATATTTTCGCACAAGCTGAGCCACCCGTTTTTCCAGACGGGAATCGAATACCGCATTGCTTTTGATTTCTATATTTATCTTGGCAGGGATGTCTTGGGAGGCCAGCACTTCTTCCAGCGTGCAGGCTCCGGCCCAGGCCTTCAGGTCTGCGGCGGCCACATTCGTCACGCGCAGATCTTTTTGCGCAATTCGTTTTAAATCGCCGTCATGAAACACCACTGGCACTTCATCTTTTGACAGGCGCACATCCAGCTCAAACATCTGAAAACCCATCTCACGGGCCTTCACAAAGGACGAATAGGAATTTTCCTGGGCACCGGCTTTCCAGAATCCGCGATGCGCCTGCCAGGCAGGGGGCCTCACCCCTTCGGCTGGCCAGCTTTGCGCCTTCCAGGTTTTATGGCGATAAAACAAGAATCCTGCCACGGCCAGGACCAGCACCACGGCCATCATCAGCGCCGCGCCTTTTCTTCCACAAACTGCGGAAGCTCGCGCGTTCCCTGAATCTGCCAGCGACGCTGGATCTTGCCGTCTTTGACCTGCACGTGTCCTTTTAAGCGCGCTTCTTCATTCCAGGATCCCTCGGTGCTAAGCTTTCCGGTTTTGGAGGCCTGCGCCTGGAACCCCTTCCAAGAGAAGTCTTTCGCGCTTTTTGCACCCAACTGCCCGGTTAAACCAGAAAGATTCAAAACACCGTCATGCCACCACGAGTTCAAAGTCACCGGACGCAGCACCTCGGCTGTTGGCGAATTGGGTGAAACCTTCATGGACTGCACCTGGGCGTTCAGCAAAACCTCTCCCTTGCTCCAGTCAAAGGAGGCTCGGGTTTTCCCCAAGGCCACACCCTCAACATTCATGGAGTTCAAGCGCAGCAGACCTTTTAAGGACTGCACTTTGCCTTCTCCAAAACGCAAATCGCCGTCAAGACTCATCAGGCCGATCTCGCCTCCGTTGGTCATCAGCTTTTGCACTGGCAAAGCCAGTTGCAGTTCATCGATGTGGGTTTTCACCGCCACCGCTTTGAAATCACGATCGGCACGCAGACTTAAATCCCCGACAAAGACACCGCCACGGGGCTCGACGCGTTTAATCTGGAAACTCCATTGATCCTGATCCAAAGCAATGTCGCCGACCATGCTTTCAATCACCTGAAGCTCCCGCTGGCCTTTATTTGAAAAGACAAACTCAAGCCCGGCATGCTCCCCACTCATGCGCATTTTTTGATCCGACACGATCTCCGCACGTCCGGTGAAGCTTCCCAGGTGCCCCAGGATGCTGGTCTGCTTGGTGCGATTTAAAAGCACCAGCAATTTTTCGATGTCCAGTTTCTTCACATCGACAAGGATCGGTTCATACTTCAAAGGTTCCAGCGAACCGATGTTGATTTTTTCAACATGCATTTCCCCCAAGTCGCCTTCCAGGCGCAGATCGCGGATTTCCAAAGGCAGCGTGCGGATTTCATCCACCGGACCCGCCATGCGGGCTTTGGAAGACATCCACACCTGACGGCCGTTCAAGTCGCGGGAAGCCAACTGATATTTTTGCAGAATAGCCAGAATCTGACTTAAGGGGATGTGCTTCAAATCAGTTTCCACAGCCAGCAACTGGTCGCCCAAAGTGTAATTGGCAATCACACTGTAGTGCCCTTCACGCCAGTTTCCAAAGAAGTGGGCCTGCACTGCCGCTTCCGGGGACTCTTTGTATTGCAGATACAGATTTGCGTGGGACAGATAATCCCCGACCTGACTGTCTTTCATCAGATGGGTTTTTGCGGTGACTTCAATCACTTTGGGTTCAAAGGATTTTACTTTCACTGCAAAATTCATCAGCTCTGTTGAATACTGCGGATGTTTTGCTGAAGTGATCTTCAGGGTGCGAACCGAAATCCCCCGCACATCGTTACGGTACTTCTGACTTTGTTCTGAAGGCGACAGCGTCACGGCCGGTCTTGGGCGGCTGGCCGGGATCTGTTCCGGATCAGTGGGGTCACAGTCCTTGAAGTCGTCTCGCAAAGTCAGAGTCACGCTGTTGGCCTCCACCACCCGCACGGGGGCCCTGCCTTGAATCAGATTCAAGAACGACAATGGCAGGCGAAGCTCATCAATTTCCATCACGGGCGCAGCCCAGCAGGTCTGACTGGATTCCATACGCACATTGGAGATGATCACTGCGAAGCGTGGCAGAATGCCGTTGCTCAAACTGACGTGAGCGGAACCAAAGCTGACTTTAACGTCTTTATGAATGTGGCTTGCGGCTTTTTCAATTCGCGCTGCCAGCCGGGCCGGCGACAGCAGGGATTTGGTGGTGTAACCAAGAAGAAACGCCAGAATCAGACCGGTCAGAAGAATGGTCATTCCAGGTTGTTCAGCAATAAGATGTCGGTCTGAGAGGCGTCTGCGCGAGTCCATGACCCATTCTCACAGAGAAGGTCATGGACCGACAAGAAAATTACTTATACTCGAAGGAGATGATTTCGAACTCTTTGTCGCCTTTAGGGCTTTGTACGGTCACGGTGTCGCTGTCTTTTTTACCGATCAACGCGCGCGCCAAAGGAGACAGGATGGAGATCATGCCTTTTTTCACGTCCGCTTCATCCACACCCACGATTTGGTATTGGAATTCTTCTTCGGACTCAGTGTCTACGATCTTAACAACCGCACCGAATACGATACGGTCTGCTTTGATTTGCGCAGTGTCGATAACATCTGCACCCGCCAGTTTGCCCTGAATTTCAGCAATACGACCTTCAATCATGGCCTGGCGCTCTTTAGCTGCTTCATACTCAGCGTTCTCAGAGATATCGCCTTGAGCGCGAGCTTCTTCGATCGCCAGAATCACGGACGGTCTTTCTTCCAACAGAAGCTTTTTCAACTCTGCATCCAGCAGCGCTTTTCCGCGGATGGTCATAGGAAGTTTATCAGGTGTAGCAATAGCCATTTCAGCTCCAGTGTTAGAAGGACATTTGTTTTACAGGATTCCCGCGGGCTTTTCAATGCACTTATGACGCTTAGCAATACTAAGGGTTCAGAAGTATCCTTTTCGGATGCGGGGCATTACAATTAGTCCATGGGCGCTAAGAAAAAGACCGAAATCATCTGCCGTTGCAATAACGTGAGTCGAGAGACCATTGAGCAGGCTATTAAAAACGGCGCCACGACCCTGAATGACATCTTCGACACCACGTCGGCCGGGGTTGGACCCTGCGGGGGGTCTTGCCGCCGCAAGCTGGGGCCTCTTTTGGATTATTATCTGAAAAATGGAACCTTCCCGGACAAGATCACCGAGGACCTGACCGGAAAAGCCCCGGTCCCCCCGAAAAAAGACACCTAGGCGGTCTTTTTACCCAATCGGAAATCAATGATCTTTTGAACCTCAGGACGACAGGTCCCGCAGTTGGTGCTGGCGTTGGTTTGACGGCTGACCACTTCCGTGGAATGAGCCCCGGCGATGATCGCCTGATCCACGGTGTGCGCAGAAACAGAACGGCAATGACAAAGCTCTTCCTCACAATAAGGGAAAGCCCACTCTCCACGCAGACGTAAAATCATTTCCCGCAACAGCAGGCTGGAATGATCCTGAGCTTCCGGCAACGGCCACTTTTTCAGGTCGGCCCCGAAGTTTTTGCGCATTGTCTGCATCATATCCATAAACTGGGAACAACCCATGATCGAAACCTTTTCAACAGGGCCTGGTGCCTGGGCGTTGTCCCCCTGGCACTGAACTTCAATAAAATCACGGCCTTCAAGCTCTACTTTGATCTTCATAATAAGCTCTAAGTTTAGAGGAAACGCCCGGTTTTCCCAAGGCCAGTTGTGCTGTTAATCAAACCCACCTTGGTCTTGTCGAAGCCCCGTACAACTGCAAGAATAAGACATGGTGAAAAACGAGCATGTAGAGCTGATCCCCATCTTTGACGACAACTACGTCTTTGTCCTGATCGACAACGCGGGGAAAAAGGCCGTTGTTGTTGATCCGGGCGATGCGGGGCCCGTCACCGAGTTTCTGCGCGCAAGAAAGCTCGACCTCACAGCCATTTTAGTGACTCATCATCATTCAGATCACATTGGCGGAGTCGCTGCCCTGAAGAACACCTTCGGCTGTCCGGTGTATGCCCCTGAAAAAAATCAGAAGCAGATCCCCCAGGCAGATCACTGGCTGAAAGAAGGCGATGTGGTGAAACTGTCCCCTTGGGAATTCACCATTCTGGAGCTTCCCGGTCACACTCTGGGGCATATCGCTTACTGGGATCAACAGCACAAATGGCTTTTTTCCGGCGATGTGATTTTCGGGCTGGGTTGCGGAAGATTGTTTGAAGGCAGCCACGAACAGGGCTATGCAAGTCTTCAGCGTATCAAGAAGCTTCCGCCCCAGACGCTGATTTACTGCACGCATGAATACACCGAACGCAACCTGGACTTCTGCCGGATTCTGACAAATCAGGACAACACCCCCATCACCGGCGATTCCGAAGCGCTGGAACTTTACGCCAACGAACTGTCCAATCGCCGGGACCTGGGGCTTCCCAGCGTTCCTTTGAAACTTTCCATCGAAGAAAGCACGAATCCTTTTTTGCTGGCCCAAGACGCTGAACAGTTCCGATACCTGCGCGAGCTGCGCAACCGTCAGTGATCAGTCGGTCTTGGTTGGCAACGTTCCCATATTGGCGATGTACTTGCGACGAAAGGCAAAGATGTTTTCCACATCTTTTCTGACGAAACGATTTGCCACCAGCCATCCCAAAAAGCCCATCGGCATGCGGTAGCGAACCCGATCCACCAGCAAAGTCCCCCCGCAGAATGGACGGAATTCATGCGTGTGATGCCAAAGCCGGTAAGGGCCTTTCAACTGATTGTCGACGAACTTAAAGGGCGGCTGCCACTCGTCGATTTCGGTTTTCCATTTGGCGGGAACACCGTGAATCTTCAGCCGGTAATCTATCAGGGTCCCCTGCCCGATTTCCGGTGTCGACATTTTCTCAATCAAAAAATTCAGTGTGGGCGGCGTGATGCGCTCCAGATTGTGGGCATCCTTGAAAAACGGAAACAGCTTTTCCGGAGGTGCCGGGACAAACTGCTCAGCCACGAAAATCTCTTCCCCCATCTTGAATGGCAGACAGATTTCGTTCAGCGCCTCCAGCAGGTTTTCATAGTGGAACTTGTATCCCAAACGCTGCGCTTTTTCCGGAACCATACGAGCCGAGGCCACCAAGGACTTCGCCAGTTCACCGAATAACACATTCAAGGCAAAAAGAGGCACGGCCGGCCCCAGACGGGTCCCCAAAGACTGCACCAGAGTTTCAGAGAACTCTCGATTGGTGACTGGATGCGGAGCCCCCGCATTCAACGCGCCTTCCACATCATGATGTTCCAGAGCAAAAAGATAAAGACCGACAATATCCTTTAAGTGGATCCAGCTCATCCACTGCTTGCCGTCACCAAGGACCCCGCCGACACCGCTGCGGAACGGGAATAGCATCTGATCCAATGCCCCGCCCTGCCTGGCCAGCACAATCCCGGTACGAACAAAGACTGAACGACCCGGCGCCTTGGCGGCTTCGGCTTCCCATTCTTTGCAGACGGTGGCCAGGAAATCCTCTCCGTGCGAAGAATCCTCAGTCAGTGGAGTGTCACTTTGATCCCCGTAAATCCCCATCGCGGATGAGGAAATAAAACACTTCAAGTTTTCGGGCAGGCTTTGTACCAAATGGCGCGTGCCTATGACCCGGGACTGATAAATGCGCTTCTTTTTTTCCTCGCTCCAGCGTTCACCCGCAATGGATTCGCCCATCAGGTTGAAGACGACCTCAACCTTGGCCAGACGGGAATCATGCAGCGGATTTGTATTTAAATCCCCTTCAATGATTTCACAGGGAAAAGGGAGCTGTTCGCGGGCCTTGGCCTGATCACGACTGACGACATAAAGGTCATGGCCTTTTTCCGCCAGAACTTTCCCCAACTCCCGTCCGATCAATCCCGTCGCTCCGGTCATCAGAATTCGCATGACTGCCTCCTACTTTTTCAAAACCTTGGTGAATGCCTGTAAACAGCGCCCGCGGGCTTCGTTGTGATCCACCATGGGCTCTGGATATGCATCCGTTCCGTACTCTGGAACCCATTTTTGCACATACTTGCCATCCGGATCAAACTTCTCAAACTGAGTTTGCGGGTTGAAGATTCTAAAGTACGGAGCCGCATCACAACCTGATCCTGCCGCCCACTGCCAGTTGCCATTGTTGGCTGATAAATCATAGTCCAAAAGCTTTTTGGCAAAGTACCGTTCGCCTTCATACCAATGAATCAAAAGGTGCTTGCACAGGAAACTTGCCACCACCATGCGCACGCGGTTGTGCATATATCCAGTGGCATTCAGTTCCCGCATACCTGCATCCACCAGAGGGTACCCGGTTTGCCCCTCACACCACCTCTGAAAATCGGCCTTGGACGTACGCCAGGCGATTTTGTCGTACTCGGGACGGAAACTCTGTTTTTCCACTTGGGGAAAATGCCACAGAATCTGCATAAAGAAATCACGCCAGATCAGTTCGCTCAACCAAACGGGTGAATACTTTTTGGCTTCGCGCGCCAGTTCCCGCACACTTAAAGTCCCGAAGCGCAGATGCAGTCCCAGGTGGGATGTGCCCTTTTCGTTGGCCGGAAAGTCCCGCGTCGCCTGATAGGTCTTCAACATTTTTGTGGATAGTTCCATCGGGGGGAACTCGATCTGGCTGCGCTCAAAGCCCAGACTTTTCAACGTCGGCATCGCCTCGGTTTTTTTGACTTTGGCATAACTGCTTTCATACAGCTCATTGGGATACGACTTCAGATAGAACGGAGTCAGGTTCGCCAGCACCTTGTTTTTGTAAGGCGTATACACGGTGTAGGGCTTTCGCGCATCGGTCAGGATCTCGTCCTTTTCAAACAGGCACTGATCCTTGAAAGTTAAAAACGCAATGTGCTCTTTCGCCGCCCAGACTGCGACCTTCTCATCCCGTTTGCGGGCCGCCGGCTCATAGTCATGATTGGTGTAAATGGCTTCAATTGCCATTTCGGCTGACAGGTCTTTAAGGACCTCCAGGGGTTTGCCATGGCGAACCAGCAAATCCGATTTTTTGGCTTTCAATTGCTGTTTAAGATCCTGAATCTGATCATAAATGAATGTCACTCGCGCATCCGCCGGGTCGTCGAGCTTTTCCAGGATTTCAGAATCAAAGATAAACAGCGGCAACACCGCAGAGCGTTCTTTAAGGGCGTGATACAGCCCCGCATTATCATCTAGACGGAGATCGCGGCGGAACCAAAAAACTGTGACTTTTGACATAGGAATAAAAGTTTAACATTTCACCTACTTAAGGTAAATTGGGATTCTATGGACGAAAAAAAGTCTGCCAAAAAACATACAAAAAAGATTGAGAAGATCAAATCCTCGGTCTTTTCGCGCAGTCTTTCTCTGGCCAAATTAACCATCCAAGCCGGAGCCTCCATCGCCCAGCACGGGGTCACCACCGCTTTAAAATCCAAAGAATCCAAAGAGGAAACCTGGAAACAGCTTTTGCAAAACCAGGCTCAAAGCATCAGTGCGGAACTGGGTGAACTTAAAGGCAGCCTGATGAAGGCCGGCCAGATGCTTTCCATGTATGGCGAACATTTTCTGCCTCCGGAAGCCAATGACCTGTTGAAGTCCCTGCAGCATGATTCCCCACCTCTTTCTTGGGAGGCGATCGAGCCGACTTTGAAAAAGCAACTGCCTCCGGAAAAGCTGGCGCTTCTGGAAATTGAAAAAGAAGCCCTGGCCTCCGCTTCAATGGGTCAGGTTCACCGTGCGCGCATCAAGGCCACGGGCGAAAGCATTGTGCTGAAAATCCAGTACCCGAATGTGGACCGCGCCATCGACAGTGATCTTCGCGCGATCAAGACACTTCTGGGCACCTTGAAACTTCTGCCCAAGGATTTCAATATGGATCCGGTGTTTGCCGAGGTTCGGGAAATGCTGGTGCAGGAAACCGACTATGAGATGGAAGCCACTCTGACAGAGGATTTTCACAACCGCCTGGCTGGCGACAGCCGCTTTGTGGTTCCCAAAGTCATTCGTGAATTTTCAGGGCCCCGCATTCTGGCCACCACCTTTGAAAGAGGCCTGCGCGCCGATGATTCCCTGATTCAAAGCCTGCCACAGGAACGCCGCAACCGCTTGGCATTGAATTTCCTGGATCTTTACTTCAAAGAAATCTTTGAGTGGGGCGTTGTTCAAACCGACCCTCACGCCGGCAACTATCGCATCCGCATTGATCCCCAGGGGCGGGATCAGTTGGTTCTTTTTGATTTCGGCGCGACCCGTTCCTATGATCTGGACTTCCTGACTCCTTATCGCCGCATGGTCAAGGGCTCACTGCTGAACGACCGGGCTCTGTTTATGAAGGCGGCCATGGATTTAAAGTTCGTCCATGACAATGATGATCCGGTCTTAAAGCAGGTGTTTGAAGAATTTTGCTTTGAAACGGTCGAGCCGTTTATTGAATACACCGATCCCCGCAACAACCAGGGACAGATTGCAGCGGATGGAACTTATGACTGGAAAAACACCACCCTGCCCCAGCGACTTTCCAAAAAAGTATTTCAGATCATCCGTGGCTTCCATTTCCGCACGCCTCCGCGGGAAATCATTTTCCTGGATCGCAAGACCGGCGGGGTGTTTATCTTCCTCGCGGTCCTGCGGGCCAAGGTGCGCGGGCGGGATTTGCTTTTAAAGTATATTGAAAGGATCTCTTAAATGAGATTTCTGCCTGTATTGCTTTTGCTTTGCGCCTCTTCGGTCTTTGCCAAAGAAATGCCCTCCACCGTGGAATTCAAACGACTGCCGACGGTGGCTTTGAATAAAAGCGATATCAAAACACTCGAGGACCTTCAGGGTAAGGTTGTTCTGGTGGACTTCTGGGCGGCCTGGTGTGAGCCGTGCAAAGCCGCTTTGCCGCACTATAACAGCCTCTATAAAAAGTATCGCAGTCAGGGACTGGTGGTGCTGGGAGTGAACGAAGACGAAGAGGTCGCTGAACGCGAGGCCTTTTTAAAGACCGTCAAACTTGAGTTCCCGCTTTATCACGACCAGGGACGTCTGGTCCTGGAGGACTTTAAAGTTCTCGCTCTGCCGACACTTTATGTGTTTGATAAAAAGTTAAAGCCTGTGGTTTTTTATCGTGGTTATGACGAAAAAAACTCACAGGCTTTGGAAAAGAAAATTCAGGAACTTTTAAAGCAGTGACCTATCTTTGACTGAGCTTCGTTTCTGCCGGAGCCAGCCAGATATCCACGATCTTGCCTTTTTTGATCTTCTTGCCGTCTTTATACCAGAAATCCGCACGCTCGCGGGCCTCGGCATAAGCACCAATCGGGCTTACCACGCCCTTTTCATAGTTCAATGAGATCTTGGTGACTTTGGTGTGCAGCGGGATCATCTCGTCTTTCTGAGAAATGCCATCCCCGTTTTTATCCTGCCACATCACCAGCTTTTTGAAGCCCTTGTCACGATGATCGATCACGCCATCTTTGTTGGAATCAAAGGCTCTTAGCACCTCAAATCCGTTCACCTGAGAGGCATTGTCACCGAAGAGCTCATCCTTCTGGTCGATTTTTCCGGATTTGTCACGGTCCAAAGCCACGAACCAGCCTGGAGCGTTGGCTTCAGGCCAGTGCGTTTTGCCAATCGGATTCAACGGGAAGTCGCTCATGTTATTGAAGTTCGGTCTTTGATCGTCAAAGAAGACCATCAACGGCGACCAGTAACCACCGCAGAAACCCGTTTCACCCGGGAAGGACACGTTGATGTCCACCACCGATTTATCCGCTGACACTGAAATTCCACCGAAAGACGCTGTAATGGCGCCGTCCTTACCCATATAGTCACCGCATTTGCGGGTGGGAGTATAAGAGGAATAGCCGTATTGACCGTATACCGCTGCCGAGCCATCACAGTTCACAGTCTGCACGAAGCTTGAGGATTTCAGGGATACGTCACCTTTTTCAGGGATCATCACCTGCCCCTCGTCATCAACACTGACCGTGGTCGGAACTTTTGTTTTCATCACAACTGTGTTTCCAAACAGAGCGGCCGTGCCGGAAGCGCCACTGACAACAAATTTGTCCGCCGCCATCGGCGCCGGAGTTCCTGTCGTCATTCCTGTTTTCAGAACCAGGTCACTGGGGTACTTCACTGTGAATGCATAGTCCTTACCACCAAGAACCAGGGTAAATTGCGCTGTGATGATTGCCGTCGCAGCCAAAGGATTTGTCACCCCGCGAAGATTCGTTGGGAAACAAGAGTTATTCAACCTTACTGTGACTGTGTCCTTTGCTGCGCGACTGACCATGCCGGAAGCAGGCGCCGCCGTCACCGTTTCACCGGAACTGGCACTGTTCACCGACATCGGGAAGTCTTTGTCTTCAGCCTGAGCTGCGCCAGAGATCAACATCCCCGCGACTACGATCATTTTGAATTTATTGTTCCCCATAATTTCCCCCTGAAAACAACTACAGACTTGCGGTCTTAGTCGTATCAACTTTCTTAACTTTAAAATAAATCATTCGTTTCAGAATCGAATCGCGGCGAAGACTTAATTTCTCCACCCGATCGGCCAGCAGAACCGGCGTTCCCCAACGCCCCTCTGCATAACTCACCTTGTACAGTCTTGCCATACGCTGAGTACTGCCGGTTTCTTTCATTTCTTCCAGATAGTATTTGATCAAATGCACCGCGCGCAGACGAATCAGACTTTGACCACCCCCAATGGAAGGTGCTCGACGCAGGAACAAGTCCGCAGAAGTCAGATGTTCGCCCGTTTCCGGGTGATTCATATTCACGTACGTACTGATATTAGAGTCTGAAACCGTGCTGATTCCATGAACTGTACCCACGTAAATGGGACTTCGCGGCGCCACCTGCATATTGGCCACGCCATTAACCAGCGGGCGCAGTCGGGCCGGTGTATCCAGCATGACGGTACGACCAGTATTCCACATCGCAGGTCTTTGCGAAGCCACCTTATCGTTATAATTCAAACCCTTGAATGTAAGACTTGCAGCCACATTGAAATCATCCGGAGCGGGTCCGACCTCATAAGCAAAAACCGGGTCGTACACCAGCACGCCACCGGCTGCCGGATCCTGTGTCATGATCACGAATTCTTTTCTGCCCGTCAGCGAAAGAGTCGCATTCCTTTCAAGTCCATTTTTGATGGCGTTGGCAGGAACATCAGGGTAATAGTCAAAAAACATCTTCCCGGAATCATCCTTCACGGTCAGATTGTTATAGGAAGGATCCACATTGTTAAAATCACTGAACAGAATTCGTTCTGCCAGCTTGGTATCAATGGAGTCTTCCAGCTCTTTGGTCATCTTCACTTGATCTTTGGTAACAGTCAGCTGCGTCGTTACAACGACACTTGTCAGAATGGCGACCAACCCCACCCCGATAACCAATTCAACTGCCGTTAAACCGTGATTGTTTAAATTCTTCATTTTGCACTCACCACGAAATGATAGTCTTTAAAGGCCTCACCCTTTTCAATCCACGACTTATGAGTCACTCGCAAAGTCACTTTATAAAGTCCGCGGAATTCTGGATAAGGCTGGATCACATAGCCATAGGTGCCCTGGCAGGTTTCACATTCCTTGCGCAAAGCCACCTTTCCGTTATCCCATGCCATCGGCAGATTATCCGGATTCAGCAGTTCGGAAACACTGCGATTGGAGTCATAATTGATCTGATAGTTTTCAACACCTGCTTTGATGTTTTCAGCAATATCAGTCACCTGCTTGTCAGTGGAAGAAAGCAGGATTGTGCTTTTCGTGGTGTTACGCAGGGACACCATTCCGCCAACGAAGGTCAATCCCACCATGGTAATCAAACCAAAGCCCACAATGGCTTCAACAATGGTCTGACCTTTCTGATTGCCAATTACGTTCTGCATTTTCATTAAATACCTCCCTCGCGGGACTGTTCAACCACGAAGAATCGAACCAAACGGCGTTTACATGTGGTGTTGGATGCCATGGTTCCCGCCGCAATACCACAATCCGGATCCACTGAAGTCCACTGGAATGGATCAGCCTTGGCACGAAGACTGATCGTATTGCAATTCATACGATCGGCCACGGCCTTGATTGAAGGGATGGGATGCCAAATGGGTTCATTGCTGGTCGCATTACAGTCCGTGCCACTGAATGAACGAAGAATTCGTGGATTTCCTGCCGCTCGCAATTCGCGGGTGGCCTGAGGATGATAGACGCTGCTCCAGTTGATCCCGGATTTGATGGCGGTCGGATGAATTTTCATTCGACCCACAATAAAGGTCCCGATAATTCTTAGAGGAGCACTTCTGGCCTCAATATGAAGTTCATCACAGGTCATAAAGCCGGCAACAAAAGTCGAACTGGCCTTGATCACACATTTCCCGACGATAGAGCGCACCTGGAAGGTCGCATTTGCCTGGGTCATATTGTCGAACTCAAAAGTGGCCAACGCCGGGTCGGCTTTCATATCCTTGCTGTCATCCGCCCCCGCAAAGTTCCAGGAGGTTCGTGCAGTAGGCGCAAAGCTGACATCCCAGCCGGCACCACCAAAGGAAGCCGAGGTCATCGTACCATAGGCTTTCGAACATTCGGTCATCATGGTCTCAAGGTCATTGTCCTCGGCCAATTGAACCGCTGATCCGCCTTTTGGTTCGCGGGAAATATTCGAAGGGAAATTCAACTGGGTCTTGTTATTATTGAAGGTCATGTTGATGTAACCCAACAATTTGGTGTTCTCGTTCTTTGGATCGATCGGGTTACTTTTATAGTATGTACTGTCGTAGGCCTGAACACCGATGAACGGTTCAGAATAGTTCCCGTTTTTATCAATCATGTTCTGCACGTTTTTCGCAGACACTTCCAGATTGAGCTTGTCAAAGTAATAGGCGTTGGAAGCCTTGGAAACCTCCACCGTAATTTTTGGCGGATTGGCTTTTTGCAGCTCATAAGTATTCAAAGCAGTTTTGTCTGTATCCAGTTGTTTGGATGCCAGATTCACCACCGAAGACTGTGCCGGAATTTTATTATTGTTCAAATCGCTGATAATTTTTTTAAGATCACTGATTGCTCTTTCCAGCTCTGCCACGAGTTTTTCATCGCGATAGTCAATTTTGGTTCCGCCCGTACTAGTGGAGCCGGAACCGGAACCAGAGCCTGAGTCCGCTACGCCAGAATCTTCCACTGTCGATTCTGATTCCAAAGTTTTTTCAACTGTCTTAGTGCCACCGCTGCCGGTGCCACTTCCAGTACCAGTGCCGGAACCCGTGCCAGAACCTGATCCGGAGCCTGTGCTGCCACCAGCAAGACTGCCCTTCACGGGTTTAGCCATTTCAGCGGAAAGATCAGCCTCTTTATCCTTAAGATCCGCACGATAAGAAGCCAGAGAGCCAGTCAGATCGGATTCCGCCTTTACAGCAGCATCATAAGTCGTCTGAGAGGCTTTGACTTTGCTCCTCAACGCGGATTCAAATGCCGCAGATCCCACTTCAGGAGTGAAGGTCACAGACCCCGTGCGAGGCAACTGGGCCTCAACAACGCGATCACCCACGGCCAGCATAATCTTCACGACCGCATCATTGTAATCATTGGAGTCCACCTCGACTTTTCCGTTACCCCATCTTGTTTTATCGACCTGCAGGGCATTACTCTGACGACTGAAATAGTTCCAGTTCGACAGATAAAGACGGTAATCGGCTTCATTATAGCCGTCATCGGTCATGCGAGCGCCCAACTCTGAACGGTAAACGCTGGTTTTATCCGCCTGCTTGGTGCTCATGTCCTGACACTTGGCCATCAAAGTTTTATCAACATTAATGCTTTTGGTTTTATCAGAAAGATAGACGAGACCGGCATCAAGCCCCCCGTCGTTTTCAACCCCTTTGAGGAATCCCCCAAAGGTGCGAACATCCGCCCAGAAGCGGTCTCCCATCTGGCCGGAGGATCTCGGCGAAAACTTCCCTTTGGAAGTCATGATATCACCGTTCCCCATATACACCCGGTCAGCAAACGTCACACCGGCATAATTGATGGAATCCGGAGAAGCATCATCACCCGACTCATCCGTTGGCAAATAGATATTGCGATTTACAAACACCGGGCTCTGGAAAACAAGGCCGGAGCTTCCCGCCATTTCTTTGCGGCTGGAGAACTTGTGCAAAGCCACATCCCCGGCATTCATCGGCGAATCCCACGAGCGGTCCATGTACAGATCCTGCGGCACTAGCAAGGCAAAAGATCCCACCTCACGCGGGTAAATAACGATCTGGGATTTCAGACTTAGCTCTTTATTGCCCACTTTAATCGGCTTAATATTGCCAAGGGAATCCACCAGATCGACACGGGAATCAACATACACCTCACGACCTGCCTTTGGCAGGTTGATGCTTTCATTGCGAGTCAACGTCACACGAATAGCTGCGACTTTGACAACTTCACCGTTTTCATTGCGAACTGTTTTTAAGCTTTCAAGGACAGGGAATAAGGGATGCGTTGTTGTTGCCTTGCCAACTTCCAGCAGGCGCACAATTGTTTTCAGACGAATCTTGTTCTGAGTCAGCGCGTTGGACTCCAGCGGGCCCACATTTTTTCCGTCATTCACCAACTGACGAATGAAGTTTTCCTGCTCAGTGGACATAATCAGACGCTCAACACTTCCCGTGTGCGCCAAGTTACACTCAGCCCCCAGGTCATTCATCAGCAGATTGTCGCTGGAGAAGCAGTACTTCTGACGGACCCCGAAAATCACGTAATCCATGGCACTGTTCAAAGCAAATCGCAGGTTTACGACGTTGGAGGTCTTACTGACCTGCTGCCTTTGCCCGATCACGTAATTCGTTAGAAAGTAAAAGGACGTGCTCATCACCGCGGTGGCCGCGAGAATTTGCAGCAAAATATTACCTTTGGTGTTACGTACCGTATTCAGCATAAATGGTTCCTTATTTTCTACGACCCGTACCTTTATCGGTAATTATGTGAAAAAACTGATGGAAATCACAAAGTTTTATGAATTTGAAATGAAGCCGTGTCTCACGCTGAAGCGAAGTGCGCCGACTGTGGAATGAAGCTGACTCAGACAGAGATTGTGGAAAAGAAAAAGCCCGGCTGTGCCGGGCTTACAAAACGTTTCATTTGTAAACAGTCTTAGTGGTGTTCCGGATCCGCGCAGTGAGTACCATCAGATTCCGTTTCGATGGTGGCTTCAACAATGCCGAAATCACGCACCCTTTTTTTGACCTGATTTTTGATTTTTTCAATATCCGCAGCCCCCGCACCGCTGGCCACAACCACATGCCCTGTAAAGATGTGGTTTTCACCATCCAAAGACCACAGATGCGCATGGTGCACACCCACCACCTGATCCACTTCCAAAATGGCTTTTTCCACATCCAGCACCTGAATATGACTTGGCGATGCCATCAGGAACACCTTCAAGGCTTCCCGCAAGTTGCGAACCACATTGTACAGAATCCACGACGCCAGGGCGATCGCCATCCCCGCATCCAGTTGTGGCACATCAAAGAATTTCATGACCAGCGCGCCGACAAGGACCATCACCCAGCCCAAAACATCTTCGATCATATGCCACATCAGCATTTTTTCATTCAGCGACTCACCCTTGGATACGCGGTAGGCCGCAAAACCATTCACCGCCACTCCCAAAAAAGCCAGCAAAATCATGCCGTCGGCATGGGGCTGCTGAGGGGCGAACAAACGCGGCACAGCCTCGACCAGAATGAAGATCGAACCCAAGACCAAAATCAGACCGGTGATCACCGCCCCGAGGGTGGAAAAACGACGATAACCATAGGAAAACTTGCCATCACTTTGTTTGTGCGACACCTTTTCCAGAATGATCGCCAAAAGCATCGCGATGGCGTCACCGAAATCATGAAGCGCATCTGAAAGAATCGCCACCGAGTTCGTCCAAAGCCCGCCGATCAGTTCAATCACCGCGAAGGTCAGATTCAGCACCAAAGCAAAGGTCATCCGCCCCACCGCCGCGCCATGGGAATGATGATGGTGGTGGCCGTGAGAATGCGAATGGTGATGATGAGCGTGCTTGGATTCAGACATAGCTCATTTAACGCTTTTCTGGGATTGGAAGTCAATCGAACAGCCTTGAATTGACCCCCTCCAACGGGCGTGATACTTCAAAAATCACTATGAAACGCTCTCAATACAAGCAATTTGCATTTGGCCTGCTCGTTTACACCCTTCTGGTGATCCTTTGGGGTGCTTGGGTGAGGATTTCTCATTCTGGTGATGGCTGCGGCGACACCTGGCCGCTGTGCCACGGGCAACTGATCCCGGAAGCTGAACGCGGAAAAACCTGGGTTGAATACGGCCATCGTCTGATGTCGGGAATTTACGGTTTGGTGGTGATTTACTTCTGGTGGGTGTCCCGCAAGCTTTACCCAAAAGGTCACTATGCCCGCAAAGCGGCCCTGGCCACTTTGATTTTCACAATTTCAGAAGCTCTGCTGGGAGCAAAACTGGTTTTGTTCGGCCTGGTCACCACGAACGACACTCCCTATCGCGCGTTCATCATGGCGCTACACCAGATCAACTCTTTCCTGCTGACGGGATCGGTGGCACTGACCTATGCCGCCGCCTTGTTAACTGAAGACTTGCGAGTTCTCACAACCCAGGACCGCCGTTATCGTTTGCTTCCCTGGGTGATTGTCGTTATCGGCATCACCGGCGCCTGGGCGTCTCTTTCAAATTCACTTTTCCCGACGGACAACCTGCTCCAGGGGTTGCTGGATGATTTCTCAAGCGAATCCCACTTCCTGGTGCGCATTCGCGGTTTCCACCCGGTGCTGGCATTGTTGGGCGGCGGCAGCCTTGCACTGTTCTTCTGGCTGAAGGCACAGACAACCGAATCACAGCTTGTGCAAAAGCGTTCGGTGCAAATGGCGGGTCTTTTGATTGCGGGGATTTTGTTCGGAATTGCGACGCTGCTTCTGCATGCGCCGGTGTGGATGAAGATCGTGCACTTGGCACTGGCTCACTGTATCTGGGTGGTGTTGCTGCAATGGGTGTTCTTCATCCGCAGCAACAAACTTACGTAGTCAGTTCGTTGGACTCCATCAGACGGTGCAGGAAATGCACCTTCTCGTTGATGTCGTCGTATTCCAACACCATCTGCTGCAAATCATAGTCGCGCACCAGATAGGAAGCAAAACTCCCCACGATTTCCTCGGGGTGAGTCAGATTTCTCATGAAAATATCCCTCTGAGCCGGGTCCGGAATATGCGTCTGGATCCAACGGGTCAGAATCTTGTGCAGCGAATTCAGCTCCAACCTTAGGCTGGGCTCAAGCACGGTTTTCTCTGGAATAATCTGCGCCTCACAAACCATGTAGGGGGTTCCTCGATCAAGGACCTTTCCCAGACGTAACTTGCCCTGTCCCTGAATAAAGACCAAAAGAGTGCCGTTCAGGCGCTCTTCGATAATCTGAGCATACCCGTATCCGGCCACCTCACGCACAAAGGGAACCGTCTCCCCTGGACGCACAGGTATCACCTTCGCGGGATCCTCAATAAACCCCACGGCAATCGGGGTCTGGGTTTCCACAGCTTCCTTGATCATGGAAAGATAGCGGGGCTCAAAAATGTTCAGAGGCTTGGTGGTCCTTGGGAACAAGGTCACATTGACTAGAGGAAAAAGAAAGACTTCCATGCGAACACGACTCCTCTTGCTTGAACTTTGATTATAAGGACTGTAGCCTGTAATTGCTATGGAAAAGGTGGATATATCAATGCGAAATGTGGTCTTTTTTGATGGCGTCTGCCACCTTTGCAATGGTTTTGTCGATGCTGTGATCAGCAGGGACAAAAACCACACTTATCTCTTTGCTCCTCTGCAAGGAACAACCGCCGAAGAGGTTCTGAGTGCTCAGGACCGGACCAATCTTGATACAGTGATTTACTTTGAGTCAGGCAAACTTTATTACCGTTCTGCCGCAATCCTGAAGATCCTCACCGGCCTCGGTGGAGCCTACAAACTTTTTGCGCTGGCCTGGATCATCCCCGGCCCTTTGCGTGATGTGTTTTACAAACTGATCGCCAAGAACCGCTACTCGTGGTTTGGCGAACGTGAGTTTTGTCGCCTTCCAACCCCGGCGGAACGTTCTTACCTTTTGCCGTAAGTTTTTTGAATCAACTCAACAAACGGACGATCCGCCGCCGAAAGTGACATCACATCGATCTCTTCAGGCCGCTGCCATTTGAAGTCGTCATGCTCACTCAGAACCAGATCCTCGCCGCCCTTCACCGATGCCCAATACACCCGAAGCCGGATGGTTTTGGACGGATAGGCAAAGTCCTCTTCACCAATCAGCTCATGCACCCGGATACTGAGGGCCAGTTCTTCCATGATCTCGCGGACCAGGGCCTGCTCGGGAGCCTCGCCGGCCTCCACCTTCCCGCCTGGAAACTCCCAAAAACCTGCTCCGGACTGGCCGGGGCCTCTGCGAACCACAAGAATTCGCCCTTCAGGGTCTTCCTGTCTTTGAATCACGGCGGCGACGACTAACACCGGCTGCTTGGTCATGAGATTTCCTTTTGTAAGACCAAAGTATATAAGCGGTTTTTGAGTTTTTTAAGGATTTGTTTTACTCTAAGAAAGATTCACGCACAGTATTGGTGCTTCCTTAAATTGAAGCCCCTTGATAACATCAGAGTTTTGAGGGAACACGCATCATGATCGACTCGGGCAACTCGTACTTCATTCTCCTCGTCAGCGGGGTGGCACTCTTCCTTTACGGAATGAGCATGGCCTCCAGCTCTTTG
This sequence comes from Bdellovibrio sp. BIS2, assembly GCF_055398295.1. Taxonomy (NCBI): domain Bacteria; kingdom Pseudomonadati; phylum Bdellovibrionota; class Bdellovibrionia; order Bdellovibrionales; family Pseudobdellovibrionaceae; genus Bdellovibrio; species Bdellovibrio sp. BIS2. The sequence goes on from NZ_AP035879.1 coordinate 2,167,686, forward strand.
GAGAAACTGATGGCCGGAAAAATCACCGGCCTCTTGAATCATCTTTCGCAAAGTAAATTTCTGGCCATCCTGACCGGGGTGGTTCTGACCACCCTGATGCAAAGTTCGGGGGCGGTGACGTCCATGCTGGTCGGTTTGGGCTCGGCCCGCGTGGTCAACCTGCGCCAGGTGATGGGCGTGATTATCGGAACCGCCATCGGTACGACCCTGACGGTTCAATTGATCTCTTTGGATCTGACCCAGTACGCCCTGCCAGTGTTCACCGTGGCATTTGCGTTCTATTTCAAAGCCAAGAAAACAGTCTTCAAGAACCTGTCCCTGGTCTTTATGGGGTTTGGCTTGCTGTTCTTCGGGATGAAGCTGATTTCGATTTCCTCCCATCACTTTGCTGAAAATCCAATGCTGACCGAGGTTTTCCAAAGCCTGCGTGACAACCCTGGATATTCCCTGCTGATCTCTGTCGTGTTCTGTGCCTTCGTGCAAAGTTCGGCTGTAACAATTGGTCTGGCGATGAGTTTGGCAACCGTCAAAGCGATCACCTTCTATGATGCCATGCTGTGGGTGTATGGTGCGAACATCGGAACGACTTCTGTGGCATTGATTGCCGCAGCCGGTGGAAACTACATCGGCCGTCAGGTGGCCTGGGCGCATTTCTTCTATAAAACATTGAGCGTGGTGATCTTCTATCCATTCACGCAGATCTTTATCGACTTCCTGATGACATTTGACACCACCCAGTCCCGGTCGATCGCCAACGCGCATCTGATCTTCAACGTCCTGTCTTCGATCATCTTCTTCCCGTTCATCAACAAGGGTGCTGAACTGATTGAAAAGATGTTCCCGAAAGCAGCCTCTGAAGAATTTGGAACCGAGTTCGTGAACATGAACAACTATCAAAGTTCGGCTCTGGCCATCTCTTATGCCAACCGCGAAATCATGCGCACGGCGGACATTGTTCTGGGCATGATCAAGGACTCCATTCGTTTGTTTGAAACGAATGACCCGAAAGACTTTGATTCTATCAAGGACCGCGACAACAAGGTCGATTTCCTTTATCGCGAAACCAAGATGTTCCTTCTGGACCACGCGAACAAATCCACCACAGTGGTGCATCAGAACGTCATGAACATGATTATGTTCCTGAGTGACGTTGAGCGTGCGGCAGACGCCATTGACATCAACATCCTGGCCCTGGCGATCAAAAAGAACGCCCTGAAACTGGAGTTCTCTGATGAAGGCTGGGCAGAGATTCGTCAAATGCACGAACAAGTGGTAAAAGTGGCCTCCATGGCCATCAATGCCTATCAGAATAAAGAGCTGGCGGAAGCCGCCATTCAGCTGAAGCGGGACCTGGCGAAAACCGAGATCTCTTTGCGTGAAAACCATATCAGTCGTCTGAACCGTGGCTTGAACACGTCGATCAACACCAGCTCCATTCACCTGGATCTGCTGAGTGAATACCGTCGTATCGCAAGTCTTCTGTGCAACCATGCTTACAATCAAAGGTCCCAGTCATGATGAATAACGCTATTGCCCCTATTGGTCTGCTGATCATTTCCAACATCTTTATGACATTTGCCTGGTACGGTCATCTGAAGACTCTGAAGTCCTCGGCACTGTGGCTGGTGATTCTGATCAGTTGGGGCGTGGCTTTCTTTGAATATGTGTTTCAGGTTCCGGCCAACCGCCTGGGCTCTGATTACTATTCCCTGCCACAGCTTAAAATCATGCAGGAAGTGATCACCATGGTGGTCTTTGCGGGCTTTTCGGTTCTCTATATGAAACAGTCCCTGAAGCTGGACTTCCTCTGGGCGGGCCTATGCCTTGTGGGGGCGGTTTATTTCATTTTTCGCAGTCCTTAAAAATAAATCCCTTATTTGCCTCATTTTAGGATACGATTAAAGTATGAAGTTCATTTATGTCCTGGAAGATGATGAACGCATACAGAAGGATCTATTTGAGACCTTAAAAAGCATAGATTCCGGGCTTTCTATTCGCTTTTTCCTGAACCTGGCTGAATTCCACGAATGGCTGAAAATTTCGGTTACTGAGGGGCCAAAAGCACTGGCTGGCGGCGGTCGTCGCCATGCTGATGACACGTCTCCGGATGTGACACCAGCAAGCACCCACGAACTTCGCCTGGTGATCGCCAAAAACGAATTCCTGGGCGTGCAGAACATGGGCCTGATCAAACGCGCCCGTGATTTCTTCCTGCGCAAGAAAATGTGCTCGGCACAAGAACCCACAGCCCTGATCATCACGGCTTTTGACAGCCCGGATTTTGATATCTCTCTGGCTGAAGAGCGCATTATCAACAATGTGATCTTTAAACCCTTCGACAAACTGATTCTGCGCCAGCATCTGGAGTTTGCCCTGTCAGGCCACCACCCGGTCAGCTCCACCGCCGTGGCCTCCATGCAGATCAGCTCAACCATCGAAATGCTGAAAGAAGTTGAGCTTCACAGCATCAGCGAAATTGGCTTTACCACCATCAACAACCACGAGATTCGCATTGGTGCCATGACCAAGTATTACAGCGAATCCTTCACCACGGACCACAAGCGTTCGGTTCTGGCGTACTGCCACTCGTGCAAAGAAATCTCTCCGAAAGAGTTTCTGTGTGAATTCATGTTCTTCGGCGCTGACAACCAGCAGCTCAGCCAGATTCGAAAAAATATCCTGACGGACAAAACTCATTCTCAGGAACCAATCAAAAACTCTCTGGGTAACAAGAACCGCATTCTGGTGCTGGATGAAGATGTGCCTTTGGCCATCGAAATGAAAACCTTTCTGGCAGAAAGATTTGAAAACACCGAAGTCTTCACTTATTCCAACTTTGGCCAATTGCTGTCAGATCTTGCCAACAAGGAAACTCCGAACCGCCAGGAGCTGCCGGCCCAGTTTGACATGGTCTTTGTGAACTATGCTGACTTTGAAATTGAAAAACAGAAAAAATGGGAACAGATTCAGCAATACCTGAAAGATCGCTGCAAAATCTACAACCAGGAATTCAGCGAGGCCCCGGAGCTTTACATGATCTCTCGCAAGCGTTTGATCATTGATGAGGTAAAGGCCTTGTCTGCATGGACCAAAGAAATCTTCTTCACCCCGCTGGACAAAACTTACATATTCAAAAAGCTGCTGAAGACAAAAACTTCGCTGGTGAACAAAACCGAAACCACTATCGCCAGCCGCAAGGACAGCAGCGCCCTGAAAGTGGCCAATCCCGTTGAGATCACCCAGATTTCCGAAGCGGGCTTGATCATGAAATACTATCGCGAGATCAGCATCGGGGCCTTCCGTGAATTCGTCCTTTGGCGCCCGGAAGAACTGGAAACCCCGGAAATCATCGGCACCGTGAATTACACCGAAAAAGACAAAGGTGGCGGAAACTACTTCCTGAACCACTTCGTCTTCTTCGGAATGAAAGACTACTATCTAAAACACATCCGCCTCTGGCTGCGCGAAGCCTATATCAAAACCAAAGAAAAATAAGTTCCTGGTTCTTTTAGATCTTCTTTCTTTTCAGCAACAACGAGTTGCTGACTACAGAGACTGAGCTCATGGCCATGGCCGCCCCTGCGATGACAGGGTTGAGCATTCCTAATGCGGCCAGTGGGATCCCCAGAACGTTGTAGATGAAAGCAAAGAACAGGTTCTGACGGATTTTCTTTAATGTCAGATGTGACAGTTCAATGGCCTGCGCCACGGACTTCAGATCATTCTTCATCAAAGTGACATCTGCAGTTTCAATCGCAATATCAGTTCCAGAAGACATGGAAAAGCTGACATCAGCCATCGCCAATGCCGGAGCATCATTGATACCGTCACCCACCATCGCCACACGCAGTTTTTTGCGTTTCAGGGTTACAATGACATTGGCTTTGTCGGCGGGTTTCACGCTGTGTTTGTAGTCAGTGATTCCTGCCTGACGGGAGATTTCTTTGGCAGTGCCTTCGTTGTCCCCGGTAAGCATCATGACTTTCACACCGCGCTTTTGAATTTCGGCGATGGCTTCTTTCGAGCTTTCCCGGATACGGTCTGCCACGGCGATATACCCCAGGACACGAGCGTCATCCGCGAGCACCATCAAAGTCTGACCTTTGGATTCAAGAGTCTTTAAAAGCTCCTGATTCAAGGAAAACTCCGGCGCCACCCAGCCGCTCTTACCCAGCTTCAGTGAGCGTCCCTGAATGCGGCCTTCCACACCCTGCCCCATCACGCTTTGGAAATTTTCAACCTGAACCAGGGACAATCCCTCTTTTTTGGCTTCTTCCAAAATAGCGTGAGCCAAAGGATGCGACGATCCCGCCTCAAGACTTGCCGCAAAAGTCAGAACCTCTTTTTTATCCTGACCGGAAGTCACATGAATTTCTGTGACCACGGGCTTTCCTTCCGTGATAGTGCCGGTTTTATCCAAGACCAGAACATCAATTTTTTCGGCCAGCTCCAAGGCTTTGGCGTCGCGGAACAAAACTCCGGCCTGAGCGCCCTTGCCAATTCCCACAACCACGGCGGTCGGCGTTGCCAAACCCAAAGCACACGGACAGGCAATAACCAGGACCGAAACGGACGAAATAAACGCCATCGTCAAATTCCCGGTCCACAGCCAGGTCCCAAAGAATGTCAGCACGCTGATAGCAACGACCACGGGCACAAAGACCGCTGAAATCTTATCCGCAAGACGCTGAATAGGAGCTTTCGAACCTTGAGCCGTCGTCACTATCTTAATGATTTGCGCTAACTGAGTCTTGCTGCCCACACCCGTGGCTTTAATGCGCAGACTGCCATCCTGATTCAGAGTCGCGGCATAAACGTGATCATCGACAGCCTTTTGCACCGGCATACTTTCGCCGGTCAGCATCGACTCATCCACAGTCGAAAGTCCCTGCACCACCACACCATCCACCGGTATGGATTCGCCATTTTTCACCACCACGATGTCACCGGCCACCAGTTCGCTGATATCCAAAGAAACCACTTCGCCGTTTCTTTCCACCATGGCCTTTTTCGGCTGCAGGCGCAGCAGACCTTCCACCGCTTCCGAGGTTTTCCCCTTCGCGCGGCTTTCCATTAACTTACCCAGCAGAATCAAAGTAATGACCGCAGTGCTGGCCTCGAAATAAACGTGATGATGATGCCAGCTCATGGCCGTCATCACCGCACTCAAGCCATATGCCATCGTCGTCCCCAAGGCCACCAGCACATCCATATTGGCGCTGCCCGACTTCAAGGCGTAATAAGATCCACGATAAAATCTCCACCCGACCCAGAACTGAACCGGCGTCGCCAAAATCCACTGCACCCAGCGCGGAATCATTTCATGACCCGCCCCACTCAGCATCACGGCCATCTCAACCAGAAATGGCGCCGTCAGAATCGCTGAGATAATGAACAGACGCAGTTCTTTGCGGTACTCGGCCGCAGCCTCCTCTTTCAGCTTTTGGGCGTCGACTTCTGAGTTCACTTCAAAAGCCTGATACCCCAACTCCTGGATGGTTTTAATCAGGTTTTCAACTGTCAGGGGACTGTCCCCCAGATTCACCTGGGCTTTTTCTGTGGCAAAGTTCACTGTTGCCGTCACGCCTGGCAAACCATTTAATGTCTTTTCAATCTTGCCTGCACAATTCACACAGGACATGCCAATAAGTTGCAACTCGGTACTGTTGTTTTGTGTTTCCATAACGACCTACTTACTGACGAGATTCATGATCTCGTCGATTTTTTTAGAGATTTCTTTTTCGTCCTTGGATTTGATCGCGGTCTTTACGCAACCGTGGACATGGGTCCGCATAATCTCATTTTCCATCGCCTGCAGCGCTTTTGCGGCCGCGCGGATCTGGAAAACTATGTCAGGACAATAACGACGTTCTTCGATCATGTTCTGAATGCCATCCAACTGACCGCGGACACGGTTGAGACGCTTTAAATGACCACTATGGTCGGGATGCTGACCGGATTCTTTTTTCATGACACACCTCGATTTCAGTTCCAGTATATACCCCCCTGGGGTATGTATTTCAAGAGGCCTTGAAGAAAAATATTTTTCCTCGGATTGTCACAAGGCCGGATACCCCCTCCTAGTAGGGTGTGCGGAGGCATTAAAGTAGACCTATGCTTGATAGAATTATTAAATACTCTCTGACTCATCGTCTCATTGTGATCGCAGTCGCTGCTTTAATGGTGGCCTATGGAGGCTGGGCCCTGGTTCATCTGCCAGTGGACGTCTTTCCAGATCTGAATCGCCCCACCGTTAATATTATGACGGAAGCCCATGGCCTGGCTCCGGAAGAAGTCGAAACCCTGGTCACCTTCCCGCTGGAAACCGCCCTGAATGGTCTGCCCGGAGTCGAACGAGTTCGGTCTTCTTCAGGCGTGGGACTCAGTGTGATCTATGTTGAGTTCGGCTGGGATACCGACATCTATCGCAACCGCCAGATGGTTCAGGAAAAAATTGCTCTGGCCAAAGAAAAGCTGCCTAAGAACATCTCCCCCACCCTCGGACCCATTTCATCCATTATGGGCGAAATCCAGTTTGTGGGTTTAAGTTCACCTGACAACAAGGTGTCCGGCATGGATCTGCGCACTCTGGCTGACTGGACACTGCGCCCCCGCCTGATGAGCATTCCGGGCGTGTCGCAGGTTATCTCCATTGGTGGCGGAGTCCGCCAGTATCAGATTCTGATTTCCGCAGAAAAATTGCAAAAGCTGCAACTGACCATGGACGAGGTTGAACACAACCTTTCAGATGTATCGCAAAACTCGACCGGCGGTTTTATTGATCTTGAAGGACAGGAGTTCCTGATCCGCAATATCGGCGCGGTAAAGGAAAAGGAAGAGATCATGAACTCGGTCGTCGGCATGCATCTGGGCCGCCCGGTTCTGGTCAAAGAAATCGCTGACGTCGTTGAAGGCCCGCAAACCAAACGCGGTGACGGCAGCATCAACGGAAAACCCGGGGTTATTCTTTCCATTCAAAAGCAACCCGGCGCCAACACTTTGGAGCTGACAGAAAAAATCGACGAAGCCTTAAAGCAGTTCGCCACCACTCTTCCTGCGGGTGTGGAGCTGCAACCCAACCTTTTCAAACAGTCCTTGTTCATTGAGACCGCCATCGACAACGTAAAAATGGCCCTGCGCGATGGGGTGTTCCTGGTCTTCATCGTTCTGTTCCTGTTCCTGATGAACTTCCGTACAACAGCGATCACGATGACAGCCATTCCCCTGTCCTTCGTTCTGACGGCCATCGTGTTTAAGTTCTTTGATCTTTCCGTCAACACCATGACCCTGGGGGGGCTGGCCATTGCCATCGGTGAGCTGGTGGACGATGCCATTGTCGACGTGGAAAACGTCTATCGCCGCCTTCGCGAGAACAAACTTCTGGCGAATCCCCGCAATCCTCTGGTAGTGATTTATGAGGCCTCGTCAGAGGTTCGTAACTCCATCGTCATTGCGACTTTGATCGTGGTGCTGGTGTTTGTGCCGCTGTTTAGCATGGGTGGAATTGAAGGCCGCCTGTTTGTACCACTCGGGATTTCTTACATCGTTTCACTGCTGGCTTCCATGGTCGTTTCGCTGACCGTGACTCCGGCGCTGTGTTCGTACTTCCTTTCCAAAGGCGAACTGCTGGAACATAAAGACGGCGCCTTGGTGCGCTGGCTGAAAAAACATCAGGAAAAGCTGCTTAACAAAACCCTGGATAATCCAAAGCCAGTTCTGTGGGCCTCCGGCCTGCTGTTTGCCGGCTCGATCGCATTGTCTCTGATCATCGGACGCGACTTCCTGCCGCACTTTAATGAAGGCTCGGCGATGATCAGCGTTGTGGCTCCTCCGGGAATCTCTTTGGCGGAGTCCAATAAAATTGGAACCCAGGCTGAATTGATCATTCTAAAAACTCCGGAAGTCGTGACCGTGTCGCGCCGAACGGGACGCGCCGAACTGGATGAACACGCCGAGGGCGTGAACACTTCGGAAATTGAAGTGGACTTTAAAGACGAAGGCCGCCCCCGCGAAGTGGTGCTGGAAGAGATTCGTAAAAATCTGGAAGCCATCCCGAACGTGGGTGTGAACGTCGGTCAGCCGATTTCTCACCGCCTGGATCACCTTCTGTCCGGCGTGCGCGCGCAGATTGCCATTAAGGTCTTTGGACCTGAGCTTTCCACCTTGCGCGCTAAAGGGGCTGAAGTTTATCAGGCCATCAAAGATGTTCCCGGCCTTGTCGACCTTCAGGTTGAGCAGCAGGTTCTGATTCCCCAGGTGAAAATACATCTTCTGCGCGATGAGGCTGCCCGCTATGGCATCACGGTCGGCGATCTGGCCCAGTTGCTTGAAAAAGCGCTGCAGGGCGAAGTGGTCGGCCAGATTCTTGAGGGCCATAAGACAGTGGATGTGTTTATGCGTTTTGACGACAAGTCCCGTACGGACCTTGAGCTTATCAAACGCACACCGGTGAAAATTATGCCGGACGGAAGTCGTATCACAGTTGAAAAAGTCGCGGACGTTTACGAATCCACCGGCCCCAATATTATCCAGCGTGAAAATGCGCAAAGAAGAATCGTGGTTCAGGCGAACTCCACCGACCGTTCTTTGGATGCCATCATTGCCGATATTAGAAAGAACATCGAATCCAAAGTGGAAATGCCTGCCGGATACTATGTGGTTTATGGCGGCCAGTTTGAAAGCCAGCAACAGGCCTCTGATATGATGGCCATTCTGGGAGTGATCTCAATCCTGACGATCTTCCTGGTTCTGTATGCTCATTTCAAATCCACCTTTATTTCGATTCAGATTATGCTCAATATCCCCATGGCCTTCATTGGCGGCATCATCGCGATTTACATCACGGGCGGCACTCTGAGCATCGCCAGCCTTGTGGCCTTCGTCACATTATGTGGTATTGCATCCCGCAATGGCATCATGATGATTTCACACTATTTGCATCTGATGAAACACGAGGGCGAGGAGTTCTCCAAACATATGGTCGTGCGCGGGTCTTTAGAGCGCCTGGTTCCGGTTCTGATGACTGCTTTGACGGCCATTCTTGGATTGCTGCCTTTGGCTCTTTCGCCGGGGGCTCCGGGACGGGAAATTCTGCATCCGGTGGCTATCGTGATTGTCGGCGGTCTATTAAGCAGCACTTTGCTTGATATGTATCTGACTCCGGCGATATTCTGGAAGTTTGGTAAACAGTCCGCTTTAAAACATATTGAAGAAAACGAAAAACAAGGAGTCCTTTCATGAAACGCACCCTGAAAAGCCTGATTCTGCTGGCATCACTGACCCTCTCCCCTGTGGCCATGGCGCATGAAGGCCATGATGTGCCAGGCACTTTGAAAGCCCAGCATGGGGGTATTCCAAAAACCGGAAAACTGTTCAATATGGAAATGCTGGCAATCGAAAACAAGGTTCAATTCTTCCCGCGCGCTCACGAGGGCGAAAGCCTGGACACCAAAAAGATCAAAATCAGCGGCACGGCCAAGTCCCCCAAGGGCAAAGCGGCCCCATTGCAATTTACCGCCAACGCCAATTCATTCGACACGACTGTGGATTTCCAGGGTTCCCACCGCGTAAATCTTGAGATCAAAGTCGACTACGAAGGTAAATCTGACACCTTCAAGTTTCTGGTGGAAAAATAAAAGGAGTTTCTATGAAGTGGCAATGGGGTTTGACGGCCCTGTTCTTCAGTCTAACAACGAACGCGCAAAACCTGACCAGCCTGCAACAGCAACTGGTCAGCAACAACCCGGAATTGCGGGCCAGCGCCGCTCGTCAACAAGCCAGCCAGAGTCAGGCAAAAAGCCAATGGAGTCCGTTCCTGCCAGAGATATCCGCCTCTGCCGGTTATGGCAAAGAAAGCACTTTGCATGACAAAGATGATGGATATGTCGGCTATCTCAGCGGACGCTGGAACCTGTATCGCGGCGGCCAGGACTGGAAGGCAAAAAGCGTTGCCACTCAGGAAAGCCGCATTGCCGACTTCGACTTTGAAATCACCTCGCGCCGACTGCACCGCGAGTTGGGGGAAGCGTACTACGAAGCTTTGCTCAACACGCATTTTATTGCTGTGGATTCGGAAAAACTGCAGTTCCTGCACAACCAGCGCGCCATGGCTCAGAAAAAAATCAATGCCGGTCTGACGTCGAACGTGGATGCCATTGAACTGGACCTGGAAGAAAGCACACTGTCAGCGGAAATCGAAACTCATAAGACCGATCTGCAGGTTTCAAAAGATGTGATCAAAACCCTGATCAACAGCTCAGAACCCGTGCAATTGACCACAAAAGAAACTTTCCCGCGCATCAGCGAAGCTGATTTTGCAAAGTCTGACCTAGCTGGCAACCCCACTTTACAGAAGCAGGAAGCGCTCGAGCAAAGCTCACAACTGCGCCGCCAGCAGACCCAAGGGGCGTACCTTCCCAGCATTGACGTGAATGCCCAGTACGGTCGCCTGGTTCCACAATACGACGACCCTCTGGAAGCAAGCGAGTCCCGTGTGTCGGTGCTGATGACCTGGACGCTGTTCTCGGGTCTTGACACGCGTTTTAAAAGCGCCGCTGCGAAAGAAATCGAAAAAGCTCAAGGCCTGGAGAAAACCAGCACCCGCCTGCAACTGGATACGCAAGTTTCCAGCCTGCGCAACAAAGCCCGGGAACTTTTACAACTGCGCACGTTGCTGGAGAAACGCCAGACACTGACTCAGAAATACTATGACCTGACATTGTCTGAATACCGTCGTGGAGTAAAAAACTCTTCAGATCTTGCCAGCGCCACCAACAGCCTTTTTGACAACCGCACCCGCCTGCTGGAAGTACAAAAAGAACTCGCAATCCTGAAATTGAAATTTGACGAACTGACTATCTAAGGAGAACAACATGAAACTGCTAGCAACTCTTATCCTTCTTCCCGCACTGTCCTGGGCCCATGGCGAAGACAAACCAGGTCCGCATGGTGGCCATGTCCAAATGCCGGGAGCTTTCCACACGGAAATCACCGTGGACAAAGACCAGAGCGTTCACGTTTACCTGCTGGATATGAACTTTGAAAACCCAACCATCAAAGATTCATCCGTAGCGGTGACAGCAAAAAATAAAAAATCAGAAGTAAAATACACATGCTCCGTGATGAGCACTGACCACTATCACTGCATTCCGAATGGAAAAGTTCCGGCAAAAACAAATTTGGTTATTCAGGCAACAAGAGAAAAAGCCGTAGGTAACGAAGCCATCTACAAGCTCCCTCTTCCAGCCTTCAAAGAATCCAAGAAGGAATCCAAAAAAGAAGACCACTCCCACCACCACTAAGCGAAAAACGTGCTGGGACTTAGGCGGCTCAAAAAGCCCCAGATGCAAGGCGGAGGCGGACCCTCGCAGCGCAGGCGTGCTTTAAGCACGTCGAAGCGAGAAGGCCCGCCTAAGGAACGGGGCGGACTTTTTGGGTGGCTACGGTGATCGATTCGAATTCGCGGCGGAACAGGGACATCAGGTCTTCGGCCACGCGCACTGGATCCAGCTCCAGATCCTGCAAAGACAGGGTTTCAACCGGAGTGCCCTTGTTGGTGACGTTCATGGCGAAATGAACCATCACCGACACTGGTGAGCGAGTCGCAATGCTAATGCTTAACTTTTTGGTATCCAGGTAAATATCATCTCCGTCGCGACGAACCGATTTACCGGTCAGAAGACCCTTCCCGTGAGACTGCACATAATCTTTCGCGATCGAGGCAAACAGGCGCTGCAACGCCACGCCCGAGAACAAATCACGATCAAAGACCTCAATAATAAAATGAAGCATTTCATCGGACTGGATCACGGCCTTTTCAAGCAAGTCTTCGCCGTCCACCATGTGATCAAATGGGATCGAGCAGGCACCCACCCAGGAAACAATGGAAGGTCCCAAAATTCCGTGTTCCAGATAGGCAAACAGCGAGCGAAGCTGAGAACCGTCATAGGCAAATTTCTTTTCAATAAATGAAGTTTCCATCCGCACTACTCCTTAAAAAGATGTTTCACATCAATGTTGGCTGAAGCAAAAGCCCGCTTGGAGCGAAGACAGGACTCACACTGCCCACACCACTTGTCGCCCGAGAAATAGCAAGGCCAGATCAATTCCCAGGGAATCTTCAGCCCCTGCCCCAACCGCACGATATCAGGCTTTTTCAAATGAGCCGTGTAACACCCCACCGTCACATGATTGGACGTGGAATACCACAGAGACTTGGTGGCCTGCTCAAGGAACTCGCGGGAATTGTCCGGGAAAGTTGCCGCCTCTTCAGCGTTGAATCCCGGGATGACCGCATCAGCACCTAAAGCTTCTGCGTAAGCCGCCGCAATGTTCAAAAAGATCCCGTTGCGATTGGGAACCCACACTGACTTCGCGGTTTCTTCCGATTTTTGCTGATTGTCGATTTCCACTGCCGCCCCGGTAGGGACCGTCTGATCCTCGACCAGCAAAGACGACTTGTTAAAGTCCTTGAACCATGGAAGCTCGACCACTTTGTGTGGAACCCCCAGGTGTTTTGCGATATTTGCGGAAGCCTCCAGCTCTTTCTTCGCGGCACGCTGCCCGTAATTGAAAGTCAAAGCCAGAACAATTTCATGGTGGTGTTTGATAGCCTCATACGCATTCACCGTCGAGTCCAACCCCGCCGATAAAAGCACTACGACCTTTTTGTTTTTTTTCATGTGGCTGCCTTTAAATCCCGAATAAGAATCTGAACTGTCTTTTGCCCGGCAAAATAGTTCCACTGCAATTCACCCAGAACATGGTAGAACCCCGGCACATTGGTCAAAGTATCCAACTGGCGCGGTGTCGGAGTAAACAACAACGCTTCCGCAGAAGCCCCGCCATCAGCATCAGCAATTTTCAGACGAAGATGCCCGCCCTTGAGTTCGCGTTTGGACAAGACCTGAACATTCGTGAAATGAATCAAAGGAATCGAGAACCCCGCGCCGAAAGGACCGACGAAGTCATACCACTTCATCAAACCTTCACTGACCTCGGAAAGTCCAGCTTCAACATCATAGAAGATTTCCAGCGGTTTTGGCTTTTCACGCAAATCCGAGAAATGATCCGCCAGCTTACCCACGAAAGTGGAAACCTTGGTTTCCGCAATCTCAAAACCCGCCGCGGCCGAATGACCACCGAAACGGCTTAGCAATTCCTGTGCAGAAGACATCGCTTCCACAAGACAGGCTTCCTGACCTTGCGGCAAACGCGCACTGCCCACGATCATGCCGTCATCACCCACCGCCCCCACAAAGGCTGGTTTGTTATAGACTTGAGTCAGCTTCGTCGCGATCAACCCAAGAACTCCGCGGTGGAAGTTTTTGGAAGCGACAAACACGAAATCCTGATGAGGCCAGCCTTGAAGTAATTGTTGAGCTTCTGCTTCCGCATCCCCCTGCAATTGCACGCGGGTGGAATTATTCTTCATCACTTGTCGAACCATATCGCGGGCTTGGCTGGGATCATCCAACAAGAATATATCAATCGGAAGAATGCCGGATTCCATACGAGAAAGCGCATTTAGTTTTGGCGCAAAACGAATCGCCACATCCTGACTTGTCAGCGGTCTTCCGGTCAGGTCTAATTCTTCAAGCAACGCTCGAAGTCCGGCACGTTTGGTTTCAGCAAGCTTCACCAGACCATGCTTTACCAGCACGCGGTTGTCGTCCACCAGCGGCACCATGTCCGTCAGCGTACCAATGGTAAAGTAATCTAGTACTTCTTTTAAATCCCAATTATTTTTAGGCAGTTGCGGATGATCGTGGAAGTGACGTTTCAATCCACGCAAAAGATAGAAGGCAACACCCGCACCACAAAGATAACCCAATCCCGACGAACAATCCCCTTGATTGGGGTTCACCACCACAAATGCCGCAGGAATTGTTTCTGCTGGCAAATGGTGATCCGTCAGAATTACATCCACACCCAGTTCATTGGCTTTATCAATCGCCGCGTGCGCGGTGATACCAACGTCGACGGTGATGATCAGGCTGACACCTTGCTTTTTCAACTCCTCGACCGCATGGGCGTGGAAGCCGTAACCTTCCGCCAGGCGTTTTGGCTGATAGTGCAAAACATCCGGGAACCCCAAAGCCAGCATGCCGGTTTTCAGCAATGCAAGACCGGAAGTTCCATCCAGATCGAAGTCAGCATAGATGCAGATTTTTTCTTTATTCAGGTACGCCTGACCCAGGCGCTCAAGAGCTTGAGACATCCCCTTAAGCACAAGAGGATCTTTCAAATCAGCGAGCTTCGGGAATAGAAGCTTCTCAACATGGGAAGCTTCAGCAAAACCGCGGGCTGCAAGAACCTTTGTGATGAGCTTCGGCCATTGCCCCTCGACATTCGAGGGGATGACTGGCTCATTCTCAGATTCCCGCAGCGTCCACAAAGGATTCATGAAAATCCTTACGCCGCTTTAGCTTTTTTGAACTGGAGCTTGTCCATCAAAAGAACGAAAGGAGCCGCTACGTAGATAGAAGAGTAAGTACCGAAGAAGATACCCACGCAGATAGAGAACGCGATGTCCTCAACTGTACCATCAGCAAAGATGTACAGACAAAGCGCGGAAACGAAAGTGGTACCGGACGTAATCAAAGTACGCACCAACATTTCGTTGATGGACTTGTTGATAACGAACTTGAAGCCCTTATCGTGGTTTCCAGTGTCGATCTCACGGATACGGTCAAATACGACGATGGTATCATTCAGAGAGAAACCAATCAGCGTCATGATCGCAGCCAAAATAGACACATTCACTTCTTTACCCACAAGAACGAAGACCGCCAAAGTGATCACCGCATCGTGGAACAAGCAAAGTACTGCGCCCGGAGCAAACTTGTAATCAAAACGAAGTGCCACGTAGATCAGGATCACCAGCAAGCAATAGAATACTGCCAGCAAACCGTTACGCTTCAACTCCGCACCCACCTGAGGACCCACGGTATCAATACGGCGGATGTCCGGATTGGAAGCCTGGAATTTCTCAGTGATGATGCCACGAACCTTGGTCAGGTCCGCATTCAAAATCTCATTCGTCTCTTTGTCCGTTTTACCTTCACGGCCCTGGAAACGAATGATGAATTCGTTGCCTTCACCGAAGGACTGAACACCCACTTCACCCAAGTCCAGACCCGCCACGGAGTCACGAACCTGATCAATGGTCACACCCTGGTCAAATTTCACTTGGATCTCGGTACCACCCTTAAAGTCGATACCGTAGTTGATCCCGTGAACCGCAAGATAAATCAAAGAAGCAATAACCAGGATCAGGGACACGCCCCCGAAGAACCAGGCTTTACCGACGAAATCAAAACGTCCAAATGATTCTGTATTTTTATTAGCCATATATACCTACTAAACCGACAACTTCTTGAAGTTGAATTTATTCACCAAAGTATCAACGATAACTTTGGAAACGAACACGTTTGCGAACATGGAAGTCACGATACCGATCAACAAGGTCACCGCGAAACCACGCACCGGGCCCGTACCGAAGTACAACAGAACCACCGCCGTCGCCGCCGTCGTCACGTTGGCATCGATGATCGCAGACATCGCACGGTTGTAACCTTCAGCCACAGCCACCTTGATTCCGTGACCCATTCGCAGTTCCTCCCGGATCCGCTCATTGATCAGAACGTTGGCGTCAACCGCAAAGCCCACGGTCAATGCGATACCCGCAATACCCGGCAAAGTCAGAGTTGCACCGAAAGTCGTCAGCAAAGCGAAGATGCCCAGGATGTTCAAACCCAAAGCCACGGACGCCACTGCTCCCATTGATTTGTAGTAAACCAGCATGAAGATCACGATGATCGCCGCACCCACATAGGAACCAAGTTTGGCTTTACCGATAGCATCAGCACCCAAAGTTGGACCCACGCGACGCTCTTCCAACTGCTCCAAAGAAGCAGGCAAAGCACCCGCACGCAAAGAAGTGGAGATCATTTTTGCTTCATCCATCATGCCGTTACGGTCACGACCACCACCCAATGTGATGACAGCAGAACCACCCGCAATACGGTCACGGATGCTTGGAGCGGATTTAACAACTTTATCAAGAACGATGGCCATCTGTTTGCCCACGTTGTTGCCAGTCAAATCAGCGAATTTCTGAGCACCCGCAGAGTTGAACTGCAAAGACACTTGTGGAGAACCGTATTGGTCATAACCCACGAAAGCGTCATCCAAAGCACCACCACCAAGATCAGTGTCAGTTCTTAGCAGGTAAGGAATTGCGCCGGCATCGATCGTCGCCGCATTTGGTGCTTTTTCAAAGTAAACTGCCGTTTTCTCTGGAAGTTTTCCTTTCAAAGCCTCATTCACGCGAGTCACATAGTCAGAGTACTTGGTGTTTTCCATGTTGAAATTGCCAGCTTTTTCCGCCTCAGCAATCATCACCTGAAGTTCCTGAGGTGTCTTTTCATGAGACACGATCATGAAATCCAGTTTCGCAGTTGTATTGATAAGCTGTTTCGCTTTTTCAGCGTCAGCCATACCAGGCAACTGGATCAGGATGCGGTTGGCACCCTGCTGGGAAATAGAAGGCTCGGCCACACCGAATTCATCGATACGGTTACGGATTGTTTCGATGGACTGCTGAATAACGCGGTTTTTGTAGTCATTCAGGTAAGCATCAAAATAACGAGCCGTCACAGAAGTGTCAGTGGAACCAACAACCTGCAAAACAGTGGAATATTTGTCAGAGATGAACTTTTCGACAGCAGCCTTGCCCGCAGCATCAACCACCACAACCTGAACCTCTCCGGATTCTGGCTTTTCGGATTTAACGTCAGCATAAGCCACGTTTTCCTTGGTCATTTCCGCTTTCATAGTGCTGATCAGACGAGTTGTGGATTCTTTCACCACGCCGTCAACATCCACACCCATAACAAGGTGCAAACCACCCTGGATGTCCAGACCATAATTCAGCTTTTGCTTGGAAGGCCACCAGGACACTTCCGACAAGTTAACCAAGTTAGGCAATACCCACACCAAAGATGCGGCAACGCCCAATACTGCTACAAACGTTCTCCAGCGAAGACCTTCCATTATTTCTTTTCCTCTTGAGTTGCTGCTTTCTGAGATGTTGCGATCTGGCTGCGAAGCATTTTCACCTTAACGCCGTCTGCGATCTCCAAAGTCACAAATTGCTCAGTGATGCCTTCTACACGGCCCAGGATGCCGGAGGAAGTGACAACTTCGTCACCTCTTTTAATTTCAGTCAGGAACTTCTGGTGTTCTTTCTGACGTTTGGACTGAGGGCGAATAATAAGGAAATAGAAGATGACGAAGATAAAGATGAACGGCACAAACATTTCGAAAGCTGATGGCTGACCGCCAGGAGCCGCTGATTGTGCGTGAGCTGTGGATACAAGAAGTCCGTATAACATTGATTCCTCCATAAACTTACAATTCTAACTGACGTTAAAATTCAGCATTATTCTTGGGAAGAATCAATACTTTAGTAGAAAGTCGATCAAAAAGGTTCGGATGCAAGGCGGAGGGCCTTCATCGGCTTTAAGAATCTTTCTTGGCGAAGCGTGTTAAGCAGAAGTCTCTATACTCTGCCCAGCGGCCTTCAGCGATGGCCTCACGCGCCTTTTCCATCACTTTCATATAGAAATGAATGTTGTGGATGGTGTTCAGGCGGGAGCCCAGGATTTCTCCACTCATGAACATGTGACGCAAGTAAGCCTTGGAATAGTTCTTACAAGTATAGCAATCACATTCCGGATCCAAAGCCGAAGGATCTTCCTTATACTCAGAACGTTTGATGCTGACCTTGCCGTTCCAGGTATAAATCGTCCCGTTGCGTGCCACTCTTGTAGGCATGACGCAGTCAAACATATCAACGCCGGAATCAATTGCGATAATCAAATCCGTCGGCGTCCCAACGCCCATCAGATAACGCGGCTTATTGGCTGGCATTCTTGGTGCCACATCCGGAAGCAATGCGTGCATCAGGTGCATCGGCTCCCCGACGCTGAATCCACCCAGTGCATAACCCGGAAGATCCACGGAACAGATCTGCTCCATGGATTTCAAACGATGTTTCAGGCTCAAACCGCCCTGAACGATACCAAACAGCAGACTTTCCTTGCGGGTCATCGCGGCCTGGGAACGCAGCAGCCAACGATAGGTCAGCGCCATGGACTTTTCGATTTCTTCATCGGTGGCCGGGTACTTCAAGCACTCGTCAAAGGCCATGATGATGTCTGAACCCAGGTCCATTTGGATTTCCATGGACTTTTCAGGAGAGATAAAGTGCTTCGCGCCATCAAGGTGCGAACGGAACTCCACACCCTCTTCAGTCATATTGCGAAGCTGGGACAAAGAGAACACCTGGAAACCGCCAGAGTCCGTCAAAATCGGGCCATGCCAGTTCATGAACTTGTGCAAGCCCCCCATGCGCGCGATGGTTTTTTCACCAGGGCGCAAGTGCAGGTGGTAGGTGTTCCCCAAAACCACTTGAGTGCCGCAGTCTTTCAGTTCTTCCGGAGTCATGGCTTTCACGGTGGCCTTCGTACCCACGGCCATAAAGACCGGCGTCTGCACCGGACCGTGTGCGGTCATCAGGGTGGCACGACGGGCATTGCCGTCAGTCGCGTGAACTTTGAATTCACCCAGTTTCATGTTTGCATCTGTTGCAGTGGAATTAGGACCCACGGCTGTGGAATTGTGACCGTCCAACATAACCTCACCCTTCGTGAACTGCCGACTTTGCGGCCGCGACCCAAACTGTCAGATCGCCATAAGAAAAGAGCCGGAACTTTCGCTCAATGGCCCATTGATAGCAAGCTTTTACTCGATTCAAGGAAGAAAATCCGGCGACCAAAGCCACCAGAGTCGACTGCGGCTGATGGAAATTCGTCATCAGGCAATCCACCACTTTGTACTGGTATCCGGGTTGAATCAGCAGCTTGGTAAAGCCACTGAAACCGGCTTCAGACATTTCACCCAAAAGACCCTGAGCCGCACTTTCGAGCGATCTGCTGGTTGTGGTGCCCAGGGACCAGATCCTGCGACCTTCCGCTTTGGCATTCTGAACCGCCGCCCATGTGGAGGCAGAGATTTCCACATATTCTTCGTGCATGTCGTGATCATTCAGATCTTCCGCCGTCACCGGCAGGAAGGTTCCCAGGCCCACGTGCAAAGTGACTTCCAAAACTTTCACGCCCCGTTTTTTCAGACCTTCAATGTCGTCGGCGGAAAAATGCAGACTGGCCGTGGGTGCCGCAAAACTGCCAGGACTTTTATTCCACGCCGTCTGATACCAGGACTCGTCCGCCTCGACAGTGTGACGCTGCTCCCGGGCTTTTTGAATGTACGGAGGCAGTGGCAGTTCCGCCACCTTCTGGAAGTAATCCTCGCCCACTTCCTGACTCAGCCGAACGGTTTGCGGGCGACCTTTTTGCAGCAAGGTCATCTGCACGCCCAACGGAAGTTCCAGCGCCGCACCGATTTTGAATTTCTTGGACGGAAATAAAACTTCCCAGTCCGTGGCATTGATCTGCTTCAGGAAAAGGATTTCAACGTCACCAGAAAAAACCCGGCGCTTTAAGACGCGGGTGTTATTCACCACCAGCACATCGCCGGCGGGAATACGTGACAACAGTTCCTGCAAACTGATTTCCTGAGGCTCTAATTCGCCTTCCACCCACATCACGCGGGACGGCCGTACAGGGGACGTGGCAATAAGCTCTTCAGGGTAGGAAAAGTCCAAATCGGTCAGTTTCATAGGTGGGTTCTGATATCATAAAACCCCCATACGAGGCAGTTTTTTGTGGCTTCGACCCATGGAAAGGGTTTAAAACAACAACCATGACTTTAGGACCCCTGTTACTTTTACTCTCTGCCCTGCTTCACGCCGCCTGGAATGGCCTGGCCAAGGCTTCTAAAGACAAGGAAAGCTTCCTTTTTCTGACCATTTTACTGAGCGGTTTGCTGACAGCGGTCAGTCTGCCGATCAGCGGGACGGGGTTCATTTTTCCGGACAACCGCGCCTTTGCGATCGCAGTTCTTTCAGGTATTTTTGAGGGGTTCTATTTCCTGACGTTGTCCAAAGCATTGCGAGCTTCAAGCCTTGGCAAATCTTACGCCATCATGCGCGGAGGTGCCATGGTGCTGGTGTGGCTGTATTCCACCGTCCTTTTGGGGGAACGCGCCCACGGCCTGCAGTTCCTGGGAGCTGTTTTTGTTCTTTTAGGAATTCTGGCGATGAACTTCCAGGACCTGCTAAAAGGAAAAAGACAGAGTTTGAAAAACGACATCTGGGCCTATATCAGCGCCGTCTTTATCGCCGGCTATCACCTGGCCTATCATGAGGCTCTGACCGAAAACACCGACCCCAAGCCGCTCTTTTTAGTGGCGATGGTTGTGTCTTTGCCGTTTTTGCTTTACGGAATCCGCAGCGCCCCTTGGCCGCGAATCAAAGCAACCATGACCTCACACCCGGTGCGGGTTCTTCTGTGTGGCACCTTCGCCACGGCATCGTTTTTAATCTTTTTGTATGGCTTAAAGGTCTCGGCCCCCGGCTTTGCGATCTCGCTTAGAAACTCTTCCATCTTTTTTGCGGTTGTATTCTCGGTCTTTTTAAAAGAGTCCCTGACCCGGACACAGATTCTGGGCGCGACCACCATCGGACTTGGAGCTTTGCTTCTAAGCCTTTAAAAAGATCTGGACTGTTTGCATAGTTCAGCGTCTCCTATGATTGTTATTTCACAACAAAAGGAATGCTCACATGAACAAGGTTTATCTTCGTTTCGGTTTGATCACAGCAGCCACAATTTTCACCGCAGCCTGCGCCCACCACCCGGATGTTCGCGCCGGAGCTGACGGCATCCACCGTGTCGTCATTGCCAGCGAAGACACCGATCAAGGTTCCCGCGAAGCCATCCGCCAAGCCAACAGCTTCTGCAAAGAACGCAATCAGACCGCAGCCTTCATCAATGAGTCTTCCAAATACAACGGCGACTACGACGAAAAAACCTATAAAAACGCAAAAAAAGCCAGCAAGGCAGCCCAAGTCCTTGGCAGCGCTACTTACGTTCTGGGCGGCCAAACTGAATCCACCGCCGGCGGCATCGTAGGCCTGGGCGGCGCCGTCGCCGACGGAGTTCTGGGTAACGGCTACAACGTAGAAATGAAATTCAAATGCATGTAAGAAAATGGGCGGGTCGTTGATCTGCCTTTAACACGACGATTTGGGGCCCGAGCAAGGCCCCTGTCGGCGCGCCGTTCGGCACGGCATCCTGCCTCGTCGCTTCCGCCTTCAGCGGAGGGCCATCCAGGCCCCGCGAAGGCCTCTCTCTGGCCGCCAGGGCCCTTCCTCGCTCCCCAAATTTTGCTATTTATGAATGATCAACGACCCTGATTTTCGGCGCCAACCCACAAAGCTCAGTGCAAAAAAAATAAAAGCAAAAAAACCGAGAGTCGCGCGCGCGGGCACGTTTAAAAAAACGAAAGGCAAAATGAATCTAGCACTGAGGGAATTGGGTGGGACTCTTAGGACCCGCCCGGAAGTGGGCCTTCGGTGGCGCAGGATGCGCGAACCGGGACGCAGTCCCGGCACCGACTGAGCACGGATGCGTGCCCACTGGAGTGGCGGGACCTAAGAGTCCCACCCAAGGCCCGCCCCCGCTCGAAGCAACTTGTCTTACGATTTATTTTAAACGCCTGGGTGAATTTGGGCGTAAGTTTTGATGGTGTCGTCTTCGACACGCTTGTACAGGTGGCTTCGGTTCAAGTCTTGGTGACGAGCCACACCCATTGCGCCAATCACGTGCGCAACGGACTCAAGTGTTTCCTGATGGAAATTCTTTACGCGCACGCGTTTTGTCGGAATGTGCAAGCCACGAACCAAGTTTGGATCCTGAGTGGCAACACCCGTAGGACATTTATTGTTGTTACAGCGAAGGGCCTGGATACAACCCAATGCCAGCAGCATGGATCTTGCCGCGTATGTCGCATCTGCGCCCAGACACAACAACTTGATGATATCAAAAGCTGTGGTGATCTTGCCTGTGGCGATGACTTTGATTTTGTCTTTCAAGCCGGCTTTTTTCAGCGTGTCGACAACAATCACCAAAGCATCCATACCTGGCATACCGATATAGTTGGTGAACTCCAACGGAGCAGCACCCGTTCCACCTTCGGCACCATCCACGACGATAAAGTCTGGATACACTTTTTCAACAGTCATCAGACTGACCAGCTCTTCAAATTCATTGCGGTGACCCAGGCACAGTTTGATACCGATGGGTTTTCCCCCGGAAAGCTCACGCAGTTTCGTGATAAAGGCCAGCATGCCACGGCTGTCGCTGAAGGCCTTGTGGCCCGGAGGCGAAATCACATCCTTACCCATTGGCACGTTACGAATATTGGCAATTTCCTGAGTTACCTTTTTCCCGGACAGCATACCGCCGTGCCCTGGCTTCGCACCTTGAGAAAGTTTGATCTCAATCATTTTCACCTGGGGGTGAGATGCATTTTTTCTGAACAACTCAGGATCAAAGTCACCGTCATGCGTGCGGCAACCGAAATACCCCGTCCCGATCTGCCAGATCAGATCGCCGCCCGGCTCCAAATGGTAAGGGGAAATACCACCCTCACCGGTGTTGTGCGCAAAACCACCGTCTTTGGCACCGCCATTCAGCGCCAGAATACTGGCCGTGGAAAGAGAACCAAAACTCATCGCGGAAATATTCAAAAGCGACATGGAATACGGCTGTTTGCACAAATCCGTCCCGATGGTCACACGCAGGTCTTTGCGGTCCACATGCTTCGGGTACATGGAATGGGTCACAAACTCATACCCTTGCGCATAAACGTTGTGCTGGGTTCCAAAGGGAACAGTGTCCAACACTTTCTTCGCGCGCTGATAAACCACGGATCGCTGTTCACGATTGAAAGGCTTTCCATCGGTGTTGGATTCGATAAAGTATTGATTTATTTCAGGTCGGATGGATTCCAGAATATAACGGAAGTGACCGAACACCGGGAAATTCGCCTTGATCGCATGGCGATTTTGATGAATGTCGCGGAATCCCAGCAGGAAGAAAGGCACAAACAGAATCAGAGAATACAGTCCTGGCGTCCAATACAGATAGAACAACACATTCAGACCCAATGCCACCGCAAATGCGATATAAAACTCTCTTCTCATTTCAGCCTCAAGACCCTCTTGCCTTAAAATAAACTGCGCTTTCCGACAAAGTATCGAACACAAAGCACAGCCAATCTAGTCCAACTGGACTGAAAAGGCAAAAGGGAAAGACCCGGTCAAAACCGGGCCTTTCTTTCGTCTTAAAACTTAGAATGTCAGAGGAAAGCTCACACTCAGCAGACCGACCTTATTCTTGAACTTGCCCAGCTCCCCGGTCACCGGACCGGCCTCTTCCAATTTGGAGGTGCCGTATTCCAGATCCATGTACTCAAGATTCAGACTGACGATCAGGATCTTGATACCAACCCCCACTTTGGGCCCCTTGGCACCTTCGAACTTCACGTCCACGCCCCCGTCCTCTTCCGGATCCAGATCACCGCCAAAGATGTATCCGCCCCAGATTCGCAGTCCCGCCACCGGCATCTGTGCCCCGATCACCGCCCCGTAAAGTGTCGATGTCGCTTCGGCTGAGTAGTCCGTGGAAGCGGAGCTTTCGAATTTCGGTTTGGAATAAGAGCCGTCCAGACCGATAAAGAAAACGTCATTGGCATGATAGCCAAGCTTCAGGTTAAATCCCAGGCCCTGCCCTGTTCCGGTGGAGTTGCTCAAAGGCGCTGGCCACTCCAGCTCGTTATCCCCTTTTTCATAGGTGATTCCAGGTTCAATATAAAATCCTGCATAGGCCGGCATGACAACTGTTAAGGCCCATCCCAGAAGTATCGCGCTGATTGCTTTCATAAAAGCCTCCGTTGTGAATTCCAAATGCTTACTTCATATAGACCATGATGACAGCTTTGGATGACTTGGCTTTTTGATTGAAGAAGCCGGTTTCATCCTGAGTGCGAGGAGCAGCCCCGCTGTCTTCCATGGCTGTTTTGGTTTTGGCCGTGTCGGTGTGCATGAATTTCTGAAGGGCGTTCGGGCGCTCGGTCATGTTATAAGTGTTCACAGAGCCCACCTTCAATTCGTCCTTGATAAAGTTCTTCACCGAACGTGCACGGTCGTTGGCCAGACTCACATCCTGCTTGGAGGCCTTGGCCCCTTCCGTCGGATATTCGCGGTCCGCCCAGACAGCAACCTTCAGTTCATCGATTTTTCCTTTTTGTTTGGCTTCATTCACCATTTTTCGAATGTCGTCTTTGGCAGAATCCGTCAGTGTGGATTTGCCTTCGTCAAAAGAAATTTCCGAAACCATTTTCGCGCCCAGGGTTTTTCCGGCGGATTCGGTGGAACTATCCAGAGCAAACGATGTGCTTGCAGACAAAGCCACTGCCAAAATCAAAGAGCCAATCACAGATTGAATGTTCATTTTCATTCTCCTTTGTTGTTGTTAAAATCTTACGACTGTCAGCATCCGTGGGTATTGCATCTCTTGGACCGGGGCTCAGACCATATTATTTTGCAGCTCACAGCCCCGTCGTCCCTAAATGCCCTCCCGCAATGCGGAGTTTTGCCCCGCGGGGATTTATTCCATAATAACCATGACGATGGACTTTGAAGCTTTTGACGGTGCTTTCGCTGTTGTGTCAGTCGTTGGAATTCCCGCCGTCTCCAAATTCTTTTTGATACGGGCATCGGAAGTGTTCAGCATGTCCTGCAACAAATTTGGTCTTTCCGCCATGCTGTACAAATCCACATCCGGAGATCTGTCGTAGGACTTGATATAGTTTTCAATCGCTTTGTTGCGCTCTTTAACCAGCTTCACCTCGGCAGAAGAAAGTTTTTTGGTTTCGGTGGATGGATAGTCCTTGTCACCCCAGGTGATCACTTTGATCTCTTTGATCGTGCCGGTCTTTTTGGCTTCATCAATCAAACGCTGTAAATCCCCTTTGGCATCCGAGGTCAGGGTGCTGGAACCTTTCTTAAAACCAAACTCAGTCACATGAGTCGCCTCTTCCTGAACGGCCACGGTTTTAGCTTCCGTGCTTGGCATGGTGCTGGCGGTCTTTTCCTTGTGGGAACAGGAAACCGTTGCAGCAGCAAACAATGCAATTAACAGATATGTCTTCATGGCTGATCCTTTCTTAGGGTTGTTGAATACCTGAACTATGATCTTTTTTTTTCACAAGGCCTATCTCTTCACGCATGTATATGAACAGACCTTCCCACATGTAATCGTAAAATCTTTGCCCGCATTTTCAGAACTCCGCCTAATGAAAAAAAATAAGGAGATCTGCATGACACCACGACCAAATGAAATTCCCATTCCGCAGGACCCACCCTCAACACAGCCACGCCCTTCGCCAGTGAAAGAACCACCACGTCCCAAGGTCGTGCCGGAAATAGATCCGGGCATGCCACGGGAAAATCCCTCCAAAGATCCCGGCACGCCTCCTCCGAATGAGGGGTGATTGTGTGTGTATATTTGCAAAGACTTTTACCTTCCTCCCACCCCTCAAGGGTCCGATAATTGAGGGGTGAGGTTGCATGACGAAAGTGAAGAATTTCGTATTCACATTCGCAGACAGATTCAGTGACTGCCACACCATGACCTGGGCAGCCTCGGTGGCTTTTTACACCTGCTTTTCCCTGGCCCCGCTGGTGATGATTTCACTGGCAGTGGTGGCCAACCTGGGCCTGGAACTGCAGCAGACGTTTATGAGTGAAGTTTCATCCCTGGTCGGCCCTACCGCCGCAGAAGCGGTGCAAGCCGTGGTGAAAAATGCCAATGACCGTGTGGATCTGATGTCATGGGCAGGAATTCTGGGAACATGCACCCTGGTTCTTTCTGCGGGATTGATTTTCGGTGAAATGCGCGCAGCCCTGACGGAAATACTCGGACACACTGTGGAAGAGGAAGACCTGAGCATCCTGCACGCTTCGATCGCCTACGTAAAAAGCCGCCTGCTGCAGATCGGTCTCGCATTTGGGTTCATATTTGCCATGATGGTTTCACTGATTGTTTCGACTGCATTAAACACGGTCATCCGCGTGGGCCTGCTGGACAATGGCGAGGGGGCTTTCGTGATAAACATCATCTTTTCTTTGCTGCTTTACGTTTTGCTTTTTACCGGCATCTTTCACTTTCTGCCCGTGCCCCGCCTGGCCCTGCGGGACGCCTTTCATGCCGGCATCATCACGGCCCTGCTTTTCGTGATCGGAAAAGAGCTGGTCGGTTTGTATCTGGGAGGCAGCCCGATCACCTCCTCTTACGGCGCAGCCGGTTCCATCGTCGTACTACTGGCGTGGGTCTATTATTCAACTTTGATTGTTTTTATAGGTGCACATTCGATTTATGCCTGGAGAAAGGAGTTTTCCCATGCAGCCACATCAACAGAATAACGCCTCTTTCTGGCAGGACACTCAGGTCCCCGAGTTCCAGCCACTTCGCGAAGACGCATCCACCGATGTGTGTGTGATCGGAGCCGGTATCGCCGGACTTCTGAACAGCTATGTCCTATTAAAAAACGGCTTTCAGGTGACACTCCTGGAAAGGGACACTCTGGGCCACAACGAAACCAGCCGCACCAGCGCGCACCTTTCCAATGTGCTCGACGAAGGACTTTCAAGACTTCTCGACAATCTGGGGGAAGACAATGCCCGAAAGGCCATTGCCAGCCACAGTGATGCCATTGATCTGATAGAAAAAATTGTCGAGGAAGAACACATCGACTGCGACTTCCGTCGACTGGACGGATATCTTTATCTAAGCCCCGAGACGAACAAAGATTACCTGAAAGAAGAAGCCCAGGCCGCAGCAAAACTGGGCTTTAAGGATGTGGAACTGCTTTCCTCACCACCTCATTTCGCCGAGTTTGGTCCGGCCCTGCGCTTCCCCCGTCAGGCCCGCATTCACAGTCTGAAGTTCATCAACGGACTTTTGAAGGCCATCGTGGGCATGGGGGGAAAAATTCACAGCAAGTCTCCTGCGGTGGAATTCAAGGACGGCGCCCTGCCTTCCGTGAAAACCGACAGCGGACACTATGTCTACGCCCGGCATGTCGTCGTCTGCACGAATGTGCCGGTCAATGACCGGGTGATGATTCACACCATGGAAGCCGCCCACCGCAGCTATATTATCGGAATCGAAGTGCCTCACGATGCTTTCCCCGACATTCTGATGTGGGATACCTCTCATCCCTATCACTATGTGCGCAAAGTCGAAAATCATGCCGAAGGAAAGGACCTTATGCTGATTGGCGGTGAAGATCACCGCGTGGGCCAGGAAGATCATCCCGAAGCCAAATTTGAAACCCTGCACGATTGGGCTCTGTTCAACCTCGGCATTTCCGGGCCGATCGCTTACAAATGGTCCGGACAGATCATCGAGCCCGTCGACGGCCTTGCCCACATTGGAAGAAACCCTGGCAATCGCAATACCTATATTGTCAGCGGCGACTCCGGTCATGGGCTGACTCACGCCGCAATCGGCGCCATGGTGATTCGCGATCTGATCCAGCAAAATCACAACGAGTGGACTCACATCTATTCGCCTTCACGTTTTAAAGTGAAAAACCTGGGTAAAGTGATTTCGGCCAACATGAACACATTGGCCCAATACCGCGACCGGATTGCTTTACGCGAAGAACTCAAAAATGTTTCAGCCCATCCGGGTGAAGGACGGCTGGTGCATCAGGGAGCAAAGACATTCGCAGTTTACACCAGCGAAAGCAACGAGACAGTCACTCTCAATGCCGTGTGCCCGCATCTGGGCGGCATCGTGCACTGGAATGACGCCGAAAAAACCTGGGACTGCCCTTGTCACGGATCCCGCTTTGCCTGCACCGGCGAAGTGATCAATGGTCCGGCGATTTCAGGACTTAAACAAGCCGTGATGAAAAAACCACAGGAAAAGGCGGAAACCATCGCCATGCCTGATGAAAGGACTGAATATGAAAAAGCAAAACCGAGCGACACCTCCGCGGAAAGATAAAATTCAGACCCGCGATGCCGGCATTCATTGCTATCATGATCTGGATTCGCAGAAAGAGCTGCAATCCAGCAGGCCTGATATCAACCGTCAGCGCCAAGGCTCCACCGGCTGCACCCAAAGTTTCCGGCCGCCCTTTGATGATGCACGCTTTGGGTCCACGTCAAGCAAGGACATGGACGTCAGCGACAGCAACATCAGCGACGAGGTCGAACAAACTCTGGCGCTGGACGTGGACATCGACATCGCCGACGTGGAGGTCATTGTCACCCAGGGCGAAGTCACTTTGCGGGGAATCGTACCCGATCGCAAGATGAAAAGATTCGTGGAAGAACAGGTATCACGCTGTTCCGGCGTCAAAGACATCCACAATGATCTGCACTTCAAACGAAAGTAGGTGTCCGGGGACCCACCAAGGTCCCTGGTCCTGCATGGTCTCTGACAGAAATTGCGATGTTCTGTACTCTGCCCGCCCGCCCCGCGCGACAATAAAGAAAAACCAAGCAAGGAGGCTTTTATGGCAGCCCAGCATGCAGGAAACCCTGCCACACACTATGGCAGTCCCAAACAACGAAAACCCACATCACCGACCCACAGACCTTCCATCACCGGATCATCGTCGCTGAACTTCAACAGCATCTACCAGCAGGCCGGTGAAATTCTGGAAAGCGGTCGCAAGTACGCCGTGAGACACCCTTATCAGATAATTCTGGGAGCAGTGAGCGTAGCTGGCGTGGGCGCACTGGCGGCTTATCTTTTAAGAAGAAGACACTGAACTCAAAACAACATCATCTGGAGGCATACTATGAAACTCACCGCAATTGTTGTCCTTTCTCTGCTGTTGCCATCGGTCTACGCCGAGGCACAGTACCGATCTTCTGAAACCCAATATCAATCACGTCCTATTCCCACCGGACCGCAGGACCGACGCCCTCAACCCACTCCGCGAACTTCCCAGAGCACTCTGGATCAGGATTGGGACCGACGTCAGGATGAAATGATACGTCGTCAGGAACAGCTTGACCGGCAAATGCGCGGTCGTCAGATGCCACGTGATATCGATTCACAAAATCTGATGCCGGATGGAAGAAGCTGGGACTAAATCCGGGATGTCACCGTCATCCATTATCAGGAGGGTCTTCTTGCAGAAGACCTTTCTTTTTTTTTCATACGGCAGATTTGTTTTCTGAAACATTACTTAAAGGAAGGTGGTCAACCCTGAAATCTCGTCTCAACATCAACGCTCCAACAACAAAAGGAGTATTAAATGAGACATGATCAACGTGAACCTCGCAACTTGCGCAGGGATGAACAACGTCCGTCCCGCCGTGAAGCCTCTGAACGCAGAGACTGGTATGAGCGCGATGAAATGGACGAGCGCTCCGGATACCGCGATGAAGACTATCGTCCCTCCTCTGAATATCGCGATGCTTCTGACTATCGCCGTGACTTTAATTACTCCAATCAGGACTACGGCCGAACACAGGGTTCCCGTGAACTATCCCGTGGCAGCCGCTCTATCGACGGCAATCGCTCCGGCTCTTCCTATGAATCCAGCGCCAGCGGCCGTCAGGATCGCTACGGTTCCTCTGGTGAACAGTCTTACGGGCGCTCTTACGATGACCGCAATGAACGTTCCTGGGATCGTTCAGAAAGATCCGAAAGAGGCTCCGGCTATGAAGCCGGCCGTTTTGATTCCCGTCGCGGGCTTTATGGCACCAGTGATCTGACCCGCCAAGGATCGGACCAATACCGCACCAGTTCCTCTTTCGATACAGATCGTGATCGCTCTTCCGAGCGAGGGTCTGAACGCAGCTCGGAGCGCTCTGAAGGACGTTCCCAGTTCTTCGGTCGCGGTCCAAAGTCCTACAAACGCTCAGACGAACGCATCAAGGAAGATGTGTGCGAAATGCTGACTCGTGACAACAACATCGATGCCGAAGGCATTGAGGTTGAAGTGAAAGACGGTGAAGTCACATTGTCGGGAACGGTGCCTGACCGCCGCATGAAACATATGGCGGAAGACTGCGCCGAAGGCTGTTATGGTGTGAAGGATGTCACCAACAACATTCGCGTCAACCGCGAATCGTCTTCTGAAAAGGACACGTCCTCCACCTCCTCCCTGAGCAGTGAACGTTCCTCAAGTACAACGGGCACAACAGGAACCAGCGGAACGAAGAAGTCCTCTTCCTCCAGCACGTCCACAAACGCCCCGAATCACTAACTCACCAAGGGAGGCCATGACGGCCTCCCTTGCTCTTTCTGAAAAGGAGCCTTTCATGCCTCGCGGAAGCAAAGAAAGCTATTCCAGCAAACAAAAACGCATGGCCCAGCATATTGAAGAGGGCTACAAGAAAAAAGGAGCCTCCACGAAAAAGGCCGAACGTATTGCGTGGGCCACAGTAAATAAAGAAACCGGCGGCGCTGCCAAAAAGAAGAAATCCAGCCGCAAGAAAACCACCCACTAGGGAGCCCCCATGAATCAATCACTGGCCGGTAAAAAGATAGCCATCATTGCCACTGACGGTTTTGAGGAATCAGAACTGATCGAACCCCGCAACTATCTGGACAAGGCCGGCGCACAGACGGTGCTTGTGTCATTAAAGCCAGGTCACATCAAGGCCTGGAAAAAAGGCGAATGGGGTGACTTCCTGGCCGTCGACAAATCCCTGGATGAAGTCGACCCTTCTGAATTTGACGCCCTGATGATTCCTGGCGGAGTCATCAATCCAGACAAACTGCGAATGGATAAAAAAGCCGTCAAGTTTGTACAGGCCTTTGTGGATTCCCACAAACCCATTGCCGCCATCTGCCACGGTCCGCAGCTACTGATCGAAACCGGGATTGTTTCAGGTCGAAAAATCACTTCCTGGCCCAGCCTGCGCACGGATTTGATCAATGCCGGGGGTGACTGGTTTGACACGCAGGTGGTCGTCGATAACGGACTGGTCACCAGTCGTAAGCCCGAAGACATCTCCGCCTTTAGCGAAAAGATGATCGAGGTCTTTTCAATGGGTGATCAGCAATTGAAAGACGCCACGCCCCCTTTATGAGCCCCCCTTGGGAATGTGCTGCATTTTAAGCCTGTACGGGGCAGAGTGTGTTGCGAGAAAGCACCACCGAGTCCGTAAAGATACAGTTTCCTTCACTTTTTTCTTAAAACCGCGCGGTCCGTAAAAGGACCCACGGGTTGCAAGTTGCCAGGACTTATTGGATAATTCTCTCATCCAGTTAACATTTTCCGAGAGAGAAAACTATGAGCATTCAACAAGTTCCATTTATCACCCTGAATCGTTTTGAACCTGGTTTCCGTGATGAGTTCCTGAATGGCGTTGCAAATCTTTTCGATAAAACGCAATTCGTGGGCGGTCCTATTGTTGGCGAAATGGAAGCCAACCTTGCAGCTTACACAAAATCCAAACACGCTATCGGTTGTGCCAACGGCACTGACGCGATCCAAATTGCTTTGCGTGCAGTGGGCGTTAACAAGAACGACAAGGTCCTAGTTCCTGATATGACTTTCTGGGCCACTTTCGAAGCCGTTGTGAACGTGGGCGCGAACCCTGTGACTGTGGATGTAAATCGTGAAACATGCCACTGGGACCTTGCCACTTTCAAACAAGCTGTAGAACAGTTCAAACCCAAAGCCGCGGTGATGGTTCACCTTTACGGCTGGGCTTCTGCTGACACCTTGGAAATCCGCAAATTCGCCAAAGAAGCCGGCGTTCTTCTGATCGAAGACGGCGCCCAGTGCTTCGGCACTGAAATCGACGGCCAGTCCATCCTGGGCACGGCTTTGATTTCCACCACCAGTTTCTATCCGGCAAAGGTTCTGGGTGCTTCCGGAGACGCAGGTGCGATCTTCACGACCAACGATGAATACGCCAAAAACTGCCGCACGCTTATCAACCACGGCAGAACTGATCACTATTCTCACGGCATGATCGGCTGGAACTCCCGTATCGGAGCTTATGAATCTTTGTTCCTGAACATGTCTTTGAAACACATCGATGCACGCATCCAAAGCCGCATGAACGCTGTGAAGTTCTATGAAGAGTCTTTGAAAGGTCTTCCTCTGAAACCAGTCCGTGCGACTTCCAAAGTGAAAGAGAACGGCTACTGCGCCGTTGCGATGATCGAACCTTCTTTGCGCGCTTCTTTGATTGATTCATTGAAAAAAGCCAACGTGGGTTACGGCACCATCTATCCGGGCGCGATGAGCCACCAATCCGGTTCTGCAGGTCACCTGGCTGGCAAGATCGACAACGGCAACGCTCACCATATCTCTCAAGCGGTTTTGAATCTTCCTTGTTATGCTTACATCACTCAGGAAGAGCTTCAGTACGTTTGCGATACAGTCAAGAAGCACTTCTAGTTCTCTTCAATGGCAAAACCGGGGCCCGGGCAAAGTAATTTGCCCAAGGGTCTCGGGTTTTCTTGATTTCCTGCAAAGCCATTTTCAGACTGACGGCATCCCCGCTTTCATATTTTTTCAACTGATTCCACGCCACCGGCAGCGCCACCGAACTTTTATCACGGGCACGCAGTGAATATGGCAGAACACTGGTCGACCCTTTTGAGTTTCGCAGATAATCGACAAATATTTTCCCGTGGCGGATCTTCTTGGACATTTTACTGACAAACCGATCCGGATAACGATCCTCCCAGGCTTGCGCAAGAGCATGGGTAAAATGCTTTACCTCATCCCACGTTGGCCCGGGCTTGAAAGGCACATGAATGTGCAGTCCCTTGCCCCCACTGAGCTTCACAAAACTGCGAAGCCCCAAAGCCTCCAGATCCTTCTTAAACAACAAAGCGGCGGCCACCACGTCCTTCCAGGGCACTCCTGATCCCGGATCCAGATCCAGAACAAACTGATCCGGCTTGGCGGGCGCTTCCGCGCGGCTGTTGCGACCATGGATTTCATAACCACCCATCTGCACAAGTTCCAAAAGACCGCGCACGTCCTTGACGTACAAGGCATCGTCTTTTTCAAAGATCGCCACAGCATCCGCCTTTGCGTTCAAATGCTTTTGAAAGAAGCATTTCCCGGCTGAACCTTCCGGACAGCGCACCAAGGCCAGAAGACGGTTTTCCAGATAAGGCCGCATGCGCTCAGCGATGGCAATGTAGTACTCGGCCACCTCGAGCTTGGTGATTCCCTCGTCTTGGTAAAGCACTTTGTCCGGGCTGGTCAGAATCAACGCGTCGGAAGTGACATCGGGCGCGGGCTTGTCTTTACGAAGCTCGACAAACACCGGAGCCCGCAGGTGCATGCCGTGGGTCCAGTTCGCAAAGCGCACTTCCGCAAGCAATTGCGGCTTCACCCAGATGGCATCTTTTTTCGGTGGATCCCCGGCAGTGAAGGGCTTTTTAGCGGTTTTAATTTTGTCCAATTGACGCTTTAACGAAGTAATATTTTTCTGGTTAAATCCAGTCCCGACCTTGCCAACAAAGCGCAACTGGCCTTTTTCATAAACCCCCAACAACAAGGCCCCAAAGTCGCTGCGACTGCCTTTCCCGGGAACGTATCCGCCAATCACGAATTCCTGGCGATTCAAAAATTTGCTCTTCACCCATTCGCCCTTACGGCCTGAAATGTAGGTGCTGTCCGCTTTTTTTGAAATCACTCCCTCGAGCCCCTGCTTTTGCAACTGCGCCCAGGAACCTTTTGTGAGTTTTATCTCCCGACTAAGTTGCAGACGGCCTTTGCGCTTGCCTCTTAAAATCTGCTGAAGTTTTTTGCGCCGTTCTTTCAGCGGACGATCGCGCAGATCTTCTCCGTTTAACATCAGCAGATCAAAAACGAAGTAGGTCAATTTTTGATCGGGATCAGACTCAAAGTAATTTTGCAGTTTTTGAAAATGACTGACTCCCTTTGCATCCAGAACCACCACTTCCCCGTCCAAAACGGCCGACTGCACATTCAGGCCTGAAACATCATGGGCGACTGTTGTCATCTTGCCAGCCCAGTCATGCCCGGCCCGGGTGTACAACTTCACACTGGTGCCGTGGACATGGGCCTGAATGCGATAGCCGTCCCACTTCACTTCGTGGATCCATTCCTTCCCGTGAGGCGGTTCATCTACCAGCAGGGCCAGCATCGGTTTGACAAATTGAAAGGACTCTTGCGAATGAATTCGCCGTGCCGGGGTCTTTTCGCCAATCAGTGGCGCTTCATACCCGGCCCGGGCATAAGCATCTTCACGTTTGACTAACAACCACTGCACCTGTCTCCCTTGCATGCGCGTGCGAATAAGATCCCAGGTGCCTTTCAGTCTTTTTCCCTTTAGCTCAAATTCCAAGTGACCTTTTTTGAATCCGGCTGCGGCATTGCCTTTGGGAATCCAAACCCCGGTATCCCAGATATAGACCTGGCCCGCACCGTATTGTTTTTCCGGAATCACCCCTTCAAAACTTCCGTACTCCAGCGGATGATCCTCCACTTCAACGGCAAGCCGCTTCAGGTGAGGATCCAGACTGGGACCTTTGGGTACAGCCCAGCTTTTCAAAACCCCCTGCCACTCCAGCCGGAAATCATAGTGCAAATGCGAAGCATGATGTTCCTGCACAACAAACATCAATTGCTCTTTGGCGGGCTTTTTCGCCTTCTTTTGCGCGCGTCCCCGTGGCTCCCGGGTTTTCTTGAAATCCCGCTTTTGATGGTACTCTTTTAAAGGCATAGCTTAAGCCCTTGCCCGGGTTTTGCGACGGGAGGTCTTCTTTTTCGCCATCAGACTTTTTTGCAGCAGCGGCATCAAATCAATGACGTTGTCGGTTGTGGCGATTTTTTCCTCTTTAGCCTCACTGACCCGATGTCCCTGTCCGCCTTT
This sequence comes from Bdellovibrio sp. BIS2, assembly GCF_055398295.1. Classification (NCBI taxonomy): domain Bacteria; kingdom Pseudomonadati; phylum Bdellovibrionota; class Bdellovibrionia; order Bdellovibrionales; family Pseudobdellovibrionaceae; genus Bdellovibrio; species Bdellovibrio sp. BIS2. Next base: position 2,202,559 of record NZ_AP035879.1, read on the forward strand.
GACTTTGCGCTGAATGGTTTTCATCACATCCTGATAATAGGTGTCTTTGTATTGTTCCGGCTTCCACTCGCTGGTCATGCCTTCCACAAGCTCTTCGGCCATTTTCAGTTCCTTCGGGCTGTAAGACGGTTTTTTTGCCGAAGCTGCCAGAAAATGAACCTGCTTTTCACTTTTAACTTCATGGGAAAAACGCAAAAGCTCCAGCACCAGGTACGGGCCGCGCGGCATGATCAAGGCCAGATGCTGTTTGATCCGGATAACAAGTTTTCCGATGGCGACCTTGCGGGTTCCTTCCAATGCATCCCGCAGCAGGTAATACCCTTTTTCCGCCCCTTTTTGCGGCACCAGATAATAAGGCCGGTCAAAGAACATCGGATCCACCTCATCCAACAAAACGAAATCCTCGATGTCGATGGTTTGTGTGGCTTTGACATTGGCTTTCTTCAGCTCGGCCTCGGTCATGATGACGTAGCGCCCGGACTGATATTCATAGCCTTTCACGATACGGTCACTGGGAACTTCTTTGCCGGTTTTGGCGCTGACCTTCAGATAGCGGATGCGCGAGAGGTCTTTTTTGTCCAGCATGGAAAAATGAACCTCTTTTTCGCTTTGAGCACTCTGCAGACTAACTGGAATATTCAAAAGCCCAAAACTGATTGAGCCTTTCCAAATACTTGCCGCCATAAAGTTCTCCTTTTAAAAAGGACAAACCATCAGTGGCATTTTGAAAAGCCTTAAGGCCGCCTTTTGCCAACAAGCCCCGCTTTGCCCGTCCAGTCCAGTGGGAAAAGACAATCACTCCAGCCGATAGTGAATGGGTTTGCAATGAAAGTGATTTGTTTCCGGATGAGAGCACGCGGTCAGCCCCACATGCAGATCCATTTGCGCTTGCAGCAGAATATAGTCCCCCGCTCGCGCCAAGGGAGGCTGAATGGAAATCAAGCCCAAAGAATCCACAGCCACATTCATAAAAAGATTGAATGTGGTGCCGACTGTGTCACCCTCGACCCCCAGTTCCTGAAAGGCCCGCACCAGATTTTCGTGACAACTGGGATGATAATGGGAGCTTCCCGAAACGATTTGAAACATGCGCAAACTGCAGGGGGTCATCAAAAAATCATGTCGCCCGCAACTGTCCTGCAGAACCGACAACATCACATTGCTGCGGTTGGAATAAAGATCATGACCTTGAGTCAAATAGATGGTGTCGTTATAATCAATAGAGCGCCCACTGGACAACGTTTCGGTGACATCAGAAACTGCATAGCAAAAAAGGTCCGCCACCTGCATATCCTCTGGGGTGACCACCCGAAGCTTTTGGCCCTTACTCATTCGGAATCCTGCCCCTTGCTGGGCGGGAATCCGGCAAAATGGAGAAAGACGACTTACTTCCACAGCTTGCTCCGCAAAATTCCCAGCCCCTTCGTGAAAGGACATTTCCAATCGGGAGGATTGTTACGTCCCGAAAACTGAATGCTTTCCCACGACTCATTGTAAGTTTCAGCCATCGGGTTGACCGACCCCTGAAAGCGCCGATCCCGGTCACGGTTGACTTTCACCATGGCATCGTAGGTCCCCTTTTTCATCAGCTCGGTGAACTGACTGTAAAGATTAAACACCAGAACATTGTAAGGAAGCCGCCTGGAAATGCGACTGGCCGCGGGATGCAGACCCACGACAAAATACGCACTGCCATCCAGACTGAAACAGAAATTCTGTTCCTCGGGATTGTCACTGAACTGAGGATCCCAGCTACCGGCAATAGTTTCGTCTTCCCACAGGGCCGAAAGCTCGCGCCACATCTTTCGTTCGAACTCTTCTTCGGTGTTGGCCCGGTCATTGGGATAGATGGCAAAGTAGCTCAGATAAGGCACCTGACTTTGCCGCTGCTCGTGTTTAAATCGTATCAGGTTCAGCGCAAGGCGATGCCGGGAATCCCCGGTGCCGAAGTCCTCATAGACGTCAAAAGTGTAGTCCCGGTGATGCAGCGCCTGAATAGCGGCCACGCAGGGGTAATGACGTTGATTTATCAGGGATTTAAGGTCGGCTTCAATTTGATGGGTTTCCATAAGGCATTGTCTGTGTCGGTTGAGCCCCTAACAAGGTCGGGCTTCGTGTCTTTCCGCACTCCCGTTCCGACAGAGAATATTGGATGTCAAAAGCCAATAAAGGGTGCTATGGTATTACCCATGCAAAATAAAGTCGTAAAAATCGGAAATATTGAAGTAGCGAACAACAAGCCATTTGTTTTGTTTGCAGGCCTGAATGTCCTGGAATCCCGCGATCTGGCCATGCAAGTGTGTGAGCACTTCGTTAAAATCACCGACAAACTTAATATTCCGTATGTCTTTAAGTCCTCTTTCGACAAAGCCAACCGATCCTCTATCCACTCTTACCGTGGACCGGGCATGGAAGAAGGCTTGAAGATCTTTGCGGAGCTTAAAAAAACTTTCGGCGTGAAAGTCATCACGGACGTTCACGAAATCCATCAGGCCAAACCCGTGGCGGAAGTTGTCGACGTGATCCAGCTTCCCGCCTTCTTGGCGCGCCAGACAGACCTGGTTGAAGCCATGGCCCGCACTGGCGCCGTGATCAACGTGAAGAAACCGCAGTTCCTGAGCCCAGGACAGATGGGTAACATCGTTGATAAATTTGAAGAGTGCGGTAATGACAAAATCATTCTGTGTGATCGTGGTACGAACTTTGGTTACGACAATCTGGTCGTGGATACCTTGGGCTTTAACATCATGAAGAAAGTTTCCAAAGGCAGCCCGGTGATTTTGGATGCGACCCATGCCCTGCAGTGCCGTGATCCATTTGGTGCAGCGTCTGGTGGCCGCCGTGGCCAGGTGGCAGAATTGTCCCGCGCGGGTCTTGCCGTAGGCCTTGCAGGTCTTTTCATCGAAAGCCATCCAAATCCAGACAAAGCCCTTTGCGACGGACCGTCGGCGTTGCCTCTTTCTAAAGTAGAGCCATTCCTGCAGCAAATGAAAGCTCTGGACGATCTGGTAAAATCCTTCCCAGAACTAAACACCGAAAACTAAAAAAAAAGCCCCATCACTGGGGCTTTTACTTTTTCAGATCCTGAACGTCGTAGACATAAAGCCCCGACTCGCGAAGTTCATACTTCACATCATTTCCCAGAACATCAATGCCATACCGCTGTCCCCACGATGCCGAGTCGGTCACCGGGTTCTGACGTTTTTGGAACGCGGGACGAGGATCAAGCTCCATCACATCCACGATCAGGGCACGCAGGTTCTGCTTCCCTTGAGGATCACGTTTTAGAATTTCATTTTCAGCTTCATCCGAAAAAATAACCGGATAACGAGGAATAGGTGCAGACGCCCACCCTGCACTGGCCTGGGGAATTGAATCCGCATAAGCGATGTAGGGTTTGATATCCAGCACAGGAGTGCCGTCGACCAGATCCACACCACCGATGTGAATCTCAGGGCCACCTTCGGCATCAAAATCAATTTTTTCAACTAAGACTGCAGAAAGCCCGATGGGATTCGGGCGGTGCGGAGAACGCGAAGCCAGAACACCGACTTTGCGGTTGCCACCCAATCGTGGCGGACGAATGCCGGGTTTCCAGCCCTTGCCACCATGATCATGAAAGACAAAGACAATCCAGATATGAGTGAATTCTTCCAGCGAACGCAGAGCGGTTTTCAAATCCGGATCGGGGTTGATTTTAATCACCCCTTTGGCCTGCGCCGCAAGCCCGGGCTGGCGCGGAACTCCGAATCTGTCTTTGAACGGAGTTCTCACCACACCTATTGCCGAAAATTCAAAAACCTCTCCCAGCTGTTTCATTATCTTGGCAGATTGGTGACGCCGATTTTGATCGTCTGACCATCGATGTCTGACGTCTCGGTGTGCTTGCCGTTAGGCTCTGCCGTCAACGCCAGAATATTCAGATTCTTCGTCAGGGTTTCACCTGTGATCATGTCCTTGTGGGCATTCAATGCCTCCAACAAAGCACCGTCACAAGCAATTTCCAAAGTGATCTTGTCATCCATCTGGAAGTCCGCCGTTTTACGGGCCACCTGGATCTTACGCATGATCTCTCGAGCCAGACCTTCACGCTCCTGCTCTGGAGTCACCGTTGGATCCACCTCAATGGATACGATCTGATGCACGGACAAATTCGCGTTGTCACCTTTAGGTGCACGACGGATCTCCACATCAGACAGACTGATTTCCTCACCTTCGATGACCACAGTACCACCGCCTTCAAGCTTCAGGATGTTTTCCAGGGACAGGGACATGATACCTGCGCCCACAGCTTTCATCTTAGGCCCCAGACGTTTACCCAACACCGGGAAGTTCGCCTTGGCAGACACCTGAACGAATTGATCTTCATTCGGGTTATAGACAACTTTGCGGAAGTTCAGTTCGTCCACGAAGAACGGTTCGAACTTTTTCAAAGTTTCCAGAAGCTCTGCACTTCTGTGGATGATCTTGATTTCATTCAGCGGGATTTTTGCTTTCACGCCGATTTTTTCACGGTGATTGCGCCCCAGGGTCACCAATGTGTCCATGGCTTTTACGGCTTCTTCCAGCTCAGGACGAAGCATGGAAAGATCTGCCGTCGGGAAGGATTCCAAATGAACAGAGTCTTTCTTGTCTTTCAGAACCTGCGCCAGATTCTTGTAAGTCACCTCTGACATGAACGGAGCAAACGGAGCCATCAGACGTGACAAGGTCACCAGAACCTCGTGTAAAGTCTCGTAAGCATAGCGTTTGGTTTCCGGCATGCCGTCTTGCCAGAACAAGCTGCGGTTGAAGCGGATGTAGGTGTTCGTCAGGTCTTCAATGAACTGAAGCAAGTGAGGCACAACGTTGTACAGACGATAGGCGTCCATTTCTTTGTGCGTGTTTGCAATCAGACCGTTCAGACGGGACAAAACCCACTGGTCCAGAATGTTCGGTGACTTCTTCGCATCGCCTTTTGGAACAAAGCCATCGATATTGGCATAGTTCGCAAAGAAGGAATAAGAATTCCACCATCTTAACAAAATCTTACGAACGATATCGTAAACGCCTTTTTCAGAGAACTTCAACTCCTGAGCTTTCACCACCGGAGAATCAATCAAGTACAAACGCAAAGCATCCGCACCGTGCTGATTCAGAACTTCCATTGGATCCGGATAGTTTTTCAACGACTTGGACATCTTGCGACCGTCTTCAGCCAGAACCAAACCGTTCACCACCACGTTTTTGAATGGAGCCTGATTGAACAACGCCGTTCCGATGATGGAAAGCGTGTAGAACCAACCGCGCGTCTGATCCAGACCTTCTGCGATGAAATCTGCCGGGAAGGCTTTTTTGAAATCTTCCACAGACGTTTCAGGATAACCCCATTGTGCATAAGGCATGGAGCCGGATTCAAACCAGCAATCCAATACGCCGTCCACACGCTTCAACGGCGATTTGCCAGTTGGTGATGGGATGGTGATTTTATCCACAAATTCAATGTGCAAATCGTCGACCTTCTGCCCGGAGAGTTTTTCAAGCTCCGCGCGGGAACCAACACAAATCACTTCGCCTTCGGCATTTCGCCAGATTGGCAGTGGTGTCCCCCAGAAACGATTGCGTGAAATCGCCCAGTCACGAGCGCCTTCCAGCCAGTTTCCGAAGCGGCCATCACGCAGGTGATCCGGAACCCAGGAGGTTTGTTTGTTGTTTGCAATCAGCTCTTCTTTGATTTTTTCAACAGCCACAAACCAAGAAGACACCGCACGATAAATCAGCGGTGTGTCGGAACGATAACAGAACGGGTAACTATGCTGAATAGTGTCTTGCTTAAACAGGTTCCCGCGTTTTTTAAGATCCGCGATGATATCTTTATCAGCTTCTTTCACGCGTTTTCCTGCGTAATCAGGAACTTCCGCAGTAAACATACCATCGTCATCCACTGGATTGACCATCGGGATGCCGGCTTTCGCACAAGCATAGTAATCCTCTTCACCGAATGCAGGCGCCATGTGCACCACACCGGTACCACTTTCCGTGGTCACGTGATCCGAAGAGATAATACGGAAAGCACCCTTGTCAGCACGATCGCCGAAGTATGGGAAAAGAGGCTCGTAAGTCAGACCCACAAGCTCTGTGCCCTTCATCATCTGAAGAACTTCCACTTCCTCGTCCGCTTTCTTGAAGACGGAAGAAAGCAAAGCCTGCGCCATGATCAGCTTGCGGCCCGTGGCTTTTTCCTGAACCTTGACGTATTCGATATCATTTCCCACAGCCAACGCCAGGTTGGAAGGCAAGGTCCAAGGAGTCGTCGTCCATGCCATGATCGCTGTGTCCGGCTGATTCACCAGTTTGAACATCACGGTGATCGCAGGATCCTGAACCATTTTGTAGTTCTGATTGGCTTCAAAGTTTGAAAGCGAAGTAGAGATCCCTACAGAGTAAGGAACGACTTTGTAGCCTTCATAAATCAAACCTTTTTCAAACAACTGCTGGAACACCCACCACACGGACTGCATGAAAGACACGTCCATGGTGAAGTAAGGATTTTCCATATCCACCCAGCGCCCCACACGGCGAACCGTGGTTTTCCATTCAGTGGAATAACGTTTAACAATCGAACGACAAGCGTCGTTGTAATTGGCAACACCCATTTTGAAAACGTCTTTGCGGCTTTCAATTTTATGAGTCTTGTTGATTTCATACTCGACCGGAAGACCGTGACAGTCCCAACCGAAACGACGAGGCACTGTGTAGCCTTTCATCGTCCAGTAACGAGGAACAACATCTTTCAAAACACCCGCCAGCAAGTGACCATAGTGCGGAAGACCGGTTGCAAACGGAGGACCGTCATAGAAGCTGTAAGTTTTTTTGCCTTCAGGATTCAATGATTGAGCAAAAATTTTCTCCTGATCCCAGAAGTCCAAAATGGTCTCTTCTTGCTTGGCAAGATTCACATCTGGTTTTACGGCTGAATACGGTGTCGAACGAGTGTTTGCATTTGTCATAGGTCCTTAATAACTATCAGGTTTTCCCAGAACTTGCACGTCTAGAAGCCCGCTTTCCGGGACCAGATTGCTGTTTTGGCAATGCGTCAGAAAATGACACTTCCCGGAGCTTGTTTAGAGAGTGAACAGGGCCCTCTTCCCTGGGACTGCATTATTTGAATCTGGCCATGGAACGGATTCTGCTAGTTAAAGCCCGATGACCAAGCTGGTTTTTCTGACCCTTATTCTGATTTCCACGGCGGCTTTCGGTAAAGCCGAGCAGGCCACCTATGGCGACCTGCGCCCCCGCCTGCTTTTACAGGCCACTGCCGACCTGTCCGAGGTGGTCACTCAACCTGAACTGCTGCAGCCCCCGGAAAAAACCGTTGCGATGACCCTGACCGAATACGGCCAGTCGCCCATCCGCAAAGGCCGCCTGTATCGCGTCAGTTACGTTCACTCTTTTGATTCCTATGGCCTGAAAGACCACAAGAAAGTCGACACCGTTTACACACTGTCTTTGGTTGAACTGGGTAAAAACCTTCAGCCCACCGGGGTCACTTACTTTGTAGGAGCCAAGGCGGATCCTGAATCGGTGATAGGCAATTTCAATATGATCCCGGACCAGCTTTACAGAAGCCCCACCTTGCAAACCGGACGCGCGGCCGTGCGGGATCATGTGGTGAATTCTGCATCGGTGATTCTTAATGGCAAAACGATTGCGGCCTACAACAGGTTTGAGGTCGTCGCCATCAGCAAAGAATACATCCCCTTCACTCTGGCCTTCAAATACACGCTGAAACTGCGCGAAGTCAGAACCAAGCGTATCTACACGCTGGCGGCGCCAGAGCGCCAAAAGCTTCCACTGTGGGCGCACCTAGTGGCTCCGGGGAACGAGCGCGTGATCAAGTTCCCGGGTGGCGAGCTTCACTACTAGCGTGAAGCCTTCTGATTTTCTTTTGAAATTTTAAGGCAAATTCGTGGCACGAAGACCGTTCAGGGTGACTTCATCAAACACGTGAGTGGCGTCGTTGTAGTTCCACAGGTGACCGTTTTCCAGGTCGAAGTAAACCCCGAAAAGTTCCAGTCCGCGGTTTTTGATCGCATCCTGGATGAACGGGAACGAACGTAGATTCTGCAAAGAAGTCACGATGGATTCTTTTTCACAATCACGGCAGTGGGTATCCAGATCCCCATGTGGATCTTTCTCAAGAACCTTCAGCTTCGCCGTTTCCGCGATGGTCATCCACTGCGCCACAAAGCCGCCCTTAAGGACATTTTCAGGCTGGAACAGAGAGCGGATACCACCACATTGACGGTGCCCAAGAACCACAATGTTTTCGACTTTCAAATTGGCCACGGCAAATTCGATCGCGGCACTGACCCCGTGGAAACCCATATTGGATTCAAACGGAGGCACCAGGTTAGCAACGTTGCGAACCACAAACATTTCACCCGGCGAGGACGAGAACAAAATAGCCGGATCGACACGAGAGTCACTGCAGGCGATCATCAGCGTCTTGGGACTTTGACCGATGCTGGAAAGGTGTTCGTACAGGTGAGAATCCTGATTGTTAAAGAATCGCTGCTGAAAGCGATGAAAACCAACAACCATCTTCAGAATTTCTTTTTTAAGAGTGCGTTCCTGTAAAGCCATGGGATTTCTGTACCACCGGATTGGACAGGCGAAAAGAATTTTATACATTCTACATCAAAGAAAACCCGGCCCACCTAACCAGTTGCGTCGCATGCGTCCAAGTGCTCGAAATCACGTCGACTCCTGCTTATTTTTTAGGGTCCGTCGCACCGCCTGACAGAGCGACCGGATGGCATAAGCCTTAAAGTCATCAGCCGGATCACAGGCGTCTTCGAACACGACTTCGATGCTCTCCAGATAGTTGCAGATTTCCTTCATCGAAGGGTCCTCTTCCGCCCGGGACAACAAGGTGTCAGAAATAGACAATGCATGCCACCAGCGCTCCCAGTTTTCGACCTTGCTGGATTCTGTCGTTAGCACTTCTTCTTTTTTCATATTCATCTGATTCCCATAAAACAAAAGCAACCGCCCTGCTTCAAATTAAAGAAGCAGAACTCCATCCATAATTTTTTCCGATTTGAACAAGAAGCGGAAGAAAGGCGAGCCCAGCTCAAGCCTTTCTTCGCAAAACTACTCTGAGACAGAAAAACTAATTACAAACATTCGGTGAGCTTACCACAACGTGTGAAAGCTGTAAATCGCTGCTTCCAGAACTAGGGCCAGTCTCATTTACGGACTTTGTCTGCCTCCCAACAGCAGCCAAAGTCCCCTCAGAGGGTTTTTGTTGCATTTGTGCAGTTTAAGGCAGAATTCAATGCAAGCCCAACTTTCAAGCATAAAATGAACACAAACTATCTTTTGATTGGAGTCACCATGCTGAAGCATACGTTAGCACTATCGTGCCTGTTATTGTCTGTGTCGGCCGGATGGGCCAAAGACACAAGAACCAAAGCCACCATTCAACCCAATGGATTCCCTGTAGAAAAGTCAGTGCAATCTGTTTTGGATGATCAGGACTATCAGCGCGCCTTGATTGCCTATCGCTTTTGGTATCCCACAGTTTCACTGGAAGGAATTTTCCAAGGGGCCCGAGCTCTCGGAGCCAAAGACAACCAAAGCATGTTCATTGTGGCAGCCCAACCCCACCACGTAGGACTGACACTGAACTCAGACACTCCCTATGGTGGCGCCAATATGGATTTATCGGAAGGTCCGATCGTTGTGGATGTACCTGCCGGAAATTTTGTGGGCCTGGTGGATGATCACAATCAAAAATGGATTCTGGATTTCGGATTGCCGGGGCCTAACAAAGGAAAAGGCGGCAAGCACCTGATTCTTCCGCCGAACTACACGGGTAAAATACCCGATGGCTATCAGGTCGGACGATCCGCCACCAACAAAATTCTGGTGGCTATTCGTTCTTTGCCTATCGATGGAGACCTAAAAAAAGCCATGGCTGAAATGCAAAGGGTGAAAATCCATGCACTGAACAGTCCCGACAAGTCGGTGAAGATGTTTGATGTAACAGACCGTAAAATGGATATCTCATCGCTGTCATGGGAAGATAATATGAAATACTGGACAGCATTGCACAAGGTGATCAACGAAGAGCCTTTGAATCCAGAACAGATCGCAATGTATGGAATCCTGGAAAATCTGGGCATAGCCAAAGGCAAAGAATTCAAACCGAATGCCCGCATGAAAACAATTCTGGAAAGAGCCGCCAAGGACGGCCACGCCCAGATGATCGTCACCACGTTTGGCGATAAACGTCCTGAACGTATCACTTGGAAAGACCGCAAATGGGAATGGGCCAGTTATGTCTCTGACAACGGAGACTTCATGACCCAGTCAGGTATTGACATGATTGCCCGCGATAGATGGTTTGCTCAAGCCATCGTGGCTTCACCTGCCATGTTCAGTCGCAAGCCCGGCGCTGGATCCCTGTACTGGCTGGGTCTTCGCGACAGCAAAGGTCAGTATCTTGATGGTGGCAAGTCCTATCAGTTGAAAGTCCCATATCCTGTCCCTGGCAAACTTTTCTGGTCCGTCACAGCCTACGATGCGAAAACACGCAGCCAGGTGCAAGCACCTCAAAACCGGGCGGCCTTAAGATCTTTGTTCGAATTAAAAGACATCCCTCAAGATACCAAGGAAGTGACTTTGTACTTTGGCCCGACAGCCCCGGCTGGCAAAGAAAACTTCTGGATTCAAACAGTGCCCGGCCGCGGCTGGTTCACCTACTTCCGAATCTATGGCCCGACCGAACCCACCTTCGACGGTTCCTGGAGACCCGGCGATTTTGAACCCACAACCTTCCCAAAAAGCCCGGGCAAAATCGGGATGAATCAATAAAACCAAAAGGGCCCCTCTAACGGGGCCCTTGACCACGAAGCACCTCTACGAATTGGCCTTTAAGTAAAACTCATTCGGGCCGGGCTTATAGCCAAACTCAAACCAGACAAGACCGTGCTTCTGTTCCCACTCATCTATTGCTCCAAGATATTCTTTCGGCCACAGACCTTTTAAGATCGCCGTCTGTTTGTACTGCAGCCAACCGTTCACAGAGTGAGCTTTTGAATACACGGACCTGCAACTGGAACGCAGACGCTCACGAATCTCAGAATCCGTCACCTGCTCCAGAATCTCCAACTCAGGCGCCTGTTCATCATTCGCGATGGCTCTTTGAATCCTATTTGCTTCCAGAATTGAAACAGCAGCCGTTCTGGAAAGAATTTTCAACCAGTCTTCCCGGAAGATCAGCAACCCCTTGGTGTCTTTAAGTTCAGGCAGTGATTCAGGACAGTCCGCAATGGTTCGTCGCGGATACGCAAAAAACTCTTCGCGCATTCCTAGCGACATCAAACAGTCCTGCACCATGTAATCCATCGGACCCTTAAAGACATTCGCCTTAAAGAAGGTCTCTAGCTCATCATTTTTCCACCGCGATTTTTCTTTCCATTCCTGAGTGGAGTTTTGGTGGGCATGGAAATGGGGGCTCCAATCAAGCCAGAACAGACCTCGTGTGCCGTTTTTGGGTGCATGCAAAATCATCGGATCAAAGTCAGAAAAGGAATTGAACTCCACTTTTCCGATTTTTTGCTCCAGAGATTTGAAAATATCCAGAAGAGGACTGCGGAAGGCAATGACCTCAACACCGGTTTTCTGTGAAAGTTCATCACACATCCGACCGATTTCCTGGTGACGGGAGTACTCAACATCCAGCCAGATAAACTTGGAAGCACTGAACAGCTCCGGCAGCAAGCCGTAATCCATCGGATTGCGCTTGGAATACCCCTCACCAAACAAGACCAGACTGCCCGCAGAGTTCCCCCGCCCCGGCCCTAAAAGAATATTCTCTTTTTTCGCGTAGTCGATGATCTCGCGAATTCCGGCAACGACCTGTTTCTTTTCACTGGAATAAAGTGCGATTTCCTCCCGCACCTGCAAAAACGCACGCTCATCTATGATACCTTTGCGCTTAAGATTGTTTTCGCTGATTTCAATGATGTTTTCCATAACCTGACTCCTCTCGGTTTCAGACAATTCCTTGTCCTGTTTTAAAGAGGTCAAAATGGATTCCAGGTTTTTTATCTGCTGCTGCATCAGCGAAACGTTCTTGCGACTTTCACAAAGACGCGCCTCTAAAAGTTCCTGCAGGGATTGCCCGTTCGTTTCGCGCAACAACGCCTTGATTTGCTCCAGCGAGAAACCAAGTTGCTTGTAATGCACAATGCGCTCTGCCACCAAGACCTGCTCAGCGGTATAAACGCGGTAACGGCTTTCACTGCGGGTGTGAGGATTCAAAATCCCCCGCTCCTCGTAGATACGCAAGGCCTTGATCGAAAGCCCCGTACGTTCGCCAAATTCACCGATAGTAAGCCAGTTCTTCATCATGAACCTCTGATACTAAGGCTCAAGTCCGCCCCTGGGGCAGAGTAAAGTGGAAAAAAAGAGGCGAACCTTAATCCAGACGCGCCGCGCGCTTGATCGGAGGCAGATTTCACCTTCTAATCTTCACATGGAGTTTGAACCAAAGGTCTTTCGCACAGTTATATTTGTTCGTCACGGGCAGTACTCATCAAATCCTGAAGAGCTCACAGCCCTTGGCCGCAAACAGGCCAAACAGACAGCCAAGGCCCTGCGCGGGTTAAAACCCTCAAAACTTCATTGCAGCACAATGCCACGAGCTATCGAAACCGCCGCGATCATCGGTCAGGAGTTGGGTCTTAAAGCTCGCGCAAACGATGTTTTTCGCGAAGGACTGCTGCCCGGAACGGTCGCATTTAACAATTTCGTCACAACTGGCAAAACCCCAGCGCAAATAAAGGACCATTTTGCCAAAACCAAACTCGCTCGCAAGCAAGCGGACTCAGCCTTTAATGAATTGTTTAAAGCTCCGGTAAGAGGACAAAACGTTGAAGTCGTCGTGGCCCATGGAAACGTCATACGCTACTGGGTGTGCAAGGCCCTGGACATCTCCGAAGAAAAATGGCTCAAGATGGACGTAAGCCACACGTCGCTGACAACCATCCGGGTATCCAAAAACGGCAACATCATCCTGCTAGGCTTCTCAGATACGGGACACCTCCCGTTGAAACTACGCACCTATGTCTAACGTTTACATTAAACTCATCCCAGGATCTGAAGCGGCATCCATTGTTGACGCCTTCTACGCACAAGAAGGCAAAACTCATCGCGCGCGCGATACCGATTTGTTCTTCGCCGCCTTTATCGAAAACACCATCGTAGGCATCTGCCGCTTCTGCATCGAAGAAAACACCCCGCTATTAAGAAGCATGATCGTCCACGCCCCGCTGCGCTCGCAAAAAATCGGCGCCAAGATCCTGGAAAGATTTGCGCAGTACCTGGATGAAAACAATCACCACCCCACCTACTGCATCCCCTACGACCACCTGGAAAATTTCTATGGCATGATAGGCTTCAAAATAATCAAGGAAGAAGAAACCCCAGGCTTCTTACAAGACCGCATTCAAACCTACCGCAAAAACACCGACGACAAATTCATGTTCATGCGCAGAGATTAAAAAACCAGCGCAGCCCCACCATGCCCCAAAATGCAAGAAGCCCGCGAATTTCTTGGCAGGCTTCTTTTCTTGGTTAATTAGGGGCTTCGGCCTTCAATACTATGGTTGTGCTCTTTCGATTTTAACGCTAAATTTTTTATCCAAACTACGGATTCCGGTAACTGTTTTTACGGTCGTCTCGAAACCGTTCTTCATATTTCTCGGTTCATCATGGAAGATAATAAGAAATTGGCTATTCATCTTAGCCTGGCACACAATACCCAATTTGTTATCAATGCCTTGAGTCGGACAACTGAGCTCATAACAAAGTTTCGAATCGTCCGTCGCGTAACAGAGATTGCCTGAACTCAATTGGTAGAATGAATGTGTTTGTGTTCTGATAACTCCCGAACTGCCTTCAGCAAGTTTTTCTAACCCTTCAATGTGAAAGGCTTCGTACCCTTGGTTGTCAACGGTCTGGCGTTCTTCAGCAAAAACTGTTGCTGAAAAGAGGGATGAAAATAGACCTAGTAACGCAAATAATTTGATCATAAAAAATCCTATACATGCTTGATACCGCTCCAAATGTTGAGGGAGGATCCCTTTGAATACATTTGGCACAGCTATTATATGTGCCTCATGTTGCGATAATCATGCCACTGCGATGCTTCGGATATTTTGATTTAAGAACTTACACCCCAGGCGCACGGCGCTCATTTTGATTGGATGGGGTTGGATTAGAACGGAAAATCAACCACTTAAACAAGGGTGTATATTACTTTCTCCCTAGGTGACAATTAATGGAATGATATCGACTGGCAACACCCCAAATAACCCACCAACCCTTGCCCCACCCACGCAGTGAACGGCCCTCTGCGCGCAGCGCTCTTTGGGGCTCTTGCCCTCATTGGCAAGTTCCGCAGGCCTTTGCAGTAAAATAAAACACCCAAAGACGCCGACGAACCCAAAAGCGACCTAAACTAGTAAAATAAAGAAAAGAGCGAGGACTGTCCGAAGCCAAGGAGGGCAAGAGCCCCAAAGAGTGGTGCGCGGAGAGGGACTTGAACCCTCACGCTTGCGCATACGCCCCTCAAACGTACGTGTCTACCAATTCCACCATCCGCGCGCACCTATAAGAAATTCTGATAGAGGGAACAACTAATTAACCATTTTGACCCCTCAGAGTCAATAGGATGCCCATTGGGCCCCGGCCAGTAACTAGACCTTTTTTTGCCCACAAATTTAGCAAAAAAGATTAACCCCAACCCCACCCCTCCCTGTCATATCAATAAGAGCACGGACGCTCTTACAAACGGAAACAAGGGGACGCTAGGATGGCACCTCAGGAATCCGAGGCCAAGGAAGGCCGCAAAAAGTAAAGGAAGGAGAGTACATGACAGACTTACAAGATGTAGCGATGTTCTGCCTCTTCTACTCGGGAGTCGTGATGTACGCTCTCTGGATAACGGTGGCACGAAGCCCCGCCCGGGTTGAAGCAAGGAAAAGACGATACTGAAACTAAAAATTTATTTTGGGCGACTCAGTGAAGGTTTGGTGGTTCCCTTCACACGAGTCCGGGGGGCCGATGAGGCCCCCCATTTTATTTTCAGGCCTATTTAAGCGCACCAAGTCATATTATTCCTACATTTTCATCATTAAAATTTGCCCCGATGGTCATAACTCCCTAAGGTGATTTTATGACTAAGCCTCAACCCATTCCTTTTGGAAAATCGGACTTATTCTCGCTGGGTGTAGAAGTTGAGCTTCAAATCATTCACCCGCTAACCAGAAACCTTTACCCCATATCTCCGGATATCCTGGAAGAATGGTCCTTACAAAGCCCGCATCTGAAACCTGAAATTTTTCAGAGTATGCTGGAAATCGACACCCCGATCTGCAAAAACGTGCAGGAAGTGGAATATGAACTGCTGCTAACTGGCCGCGAGCTTTCGCGTATCTGTAAAAAGCACGGTGCAAGACTTGCGACCAACGGAACCCATCCGTTCGCTCAATGGCATCATCGTATATTTTATCCATCGGATCGCTATGAGTATCTGATTGAAAGAAACCAGCACATTGCCCGCCGTCTGATGATTTACGGCCTGCATGTGCATCTGGGAATGAAAGATGGTGATCACTGCATCGCCATGATGAATGAATTCCTATACTATCTGCCGCACGTGCTGGCGATGTCGGCAAGCTCCCCTTTTTGGACGGGCCACGACACAGGCCTGGCATCCTCGCGCATCACGGTGTTTGAAGCTCACCCGGCCGGAGGCACCCCGTGCCGTGTGGAAAACTGGGCGCAATTTGAAGACATCGTACAGAAATTAACCCGCAGCAAATCCATCGGAAGCTTCAAGGACATCTGGTGGGACATCCGTCCCAGCCCGAACTATGGCACACTGGAAATCCGCATCTGTGACGGTGTTCCGGGAATTCGCAAAACCACGCGCCTTGTGGCGTTCATTCACCTACTGGCCCGTCACCTGCAAAAACGTCTGGATCAGGGCATTCGCCGTCAGACGCCCGATGACTGGATGGTGCGCGAAAACAAATGGCGTGCGTCCCGCCATGGACTTGATTGCGACGTGCTGATTGATAATGATGGCATGACCAAGAATCTTCGCGCGGACATCAACGATCTGCTGTCCGCGATGAAAGAGGATGCCGCCGAGATGGGCTACACAGAATATCTAAAACAACTGGTGGAAGAGGATCTGACCCATCCTTCCTATGAAATCCAGCGCGCCCTGTTTGAGAAAACCGGATCACTTGAAGATGTCGTCGACTCACTTTGCGACGTCTTTGAAAAGGACCTCGACGTCGTCTGATGGCAGAGCCCTTGCTTTGTTAAGACGGCATGCAAGGGTTCTTTTCCAAAACCTTTATAAAGCTTCTAAAAGCGGTGTTTGTCACATTCGTGGTCAGCCTGTTGCCGTTCTTTGCCTCCGCAGAGAACTTCGACACCTGCATGGACCACGCCCTGACAAACTCGTTCCCGCGTATTGCTGTGGGGGAAAAGTCGCGTCTCTTTGTGAGATGCTCCTCTGAAAAGAGCCAGCCCGAGGCCGGTCAGCCGCGCCCACGCTATACCACCTCTGAAATCAAAGCCCTCAGTCAGGCTTTTGAAAACATCACTGATTGTCTGGAGATTGATCCACAGTGGCTGTTCCCGAAATTGATGATGGAAAGCGGTTTTCACGTGCAGATTCAGAATCCCAATGGGGACGCCGGCATCGGGCAACTGACCGGAAAAGCCATCGCGGATGTGGATCAGGTTCTGCCTGCCTACAAGGAGCAGATCTTTAAAAGCCGCAAAAAATCCTGCCAGTGGATCAAATCCCGCACCCAGTACCGGGGCGCCAGCTTCTGGCGTCCGTTGCTGAAAGAAAGCAAATGCTCTTTGATGTCAAAGAACTCGAACCCGGTGAAAAACCTGCTTTATGCCGGGATCTTTCACAAGCTGAATGAAAAATACGTCGACAACGAATTCGCCAAACGCAACATCCCGGCCCTGCTGCGCGAAGCGGGATATCCCCGTCAGGATTATATTCAGATCAAACGCATTCTGATCACCCTGGGATACAACACGGGCGGGGCTGTGGCCGTAAAAAATCTGCAGGACTATCTTTTCAGTCGCGTGGATTTCATTCGTCGCAAAAGCCAGGAATTCAACATTCAGTTGCTGGGAAGCCTGACCGAAGAAGACCGCGCCCAGGCGCTGTCCTATGTCCAGGCCAAAGACTTTGATTTCAAAAAGGGTCTGGCAGAATTCCACAAACACAAAAACAGTCTGAAACAACAATTGCGCGAACAAAACCGCCAATTGAACGAAACACAAATCGACGTGGCGGCTTCACGAGTGCTGAGAAACGTTTCGGCCTCGATGTACAGCTTCCCTGAATGGCTGCAAGTGTGGCAAAGCCATGGAGGCCCGGGCTATGTTTCAAGTCTTGCCCAGACAGCCGTGCATCTTGAAAAACGCTTCGGTCGCACCTGTTCAAATCCCGACAACTATCGTGTGATTGAATAACGAAATTGGTCGCTGTCTCAAACTGAAACGCCGCCACCTCCGCCGAAACCACCAGGATAAATCTCAGGACCGCAAAGCAGGCACCGCTTTTGAATGGAACTCTGGTATGGGTTACAGTATGTGGATTCTATTGTTGGTTCTAAGTTTTGCCAGATTTGCCTGGGCCACCGGGGATCTGGTTCGTCTGTATGAATGGAGTCCGGGAAACACCCTGGCGCCCATCATCCTTCCGGTGAAGTCGGGTGAAACACCACAACAAGCCGCCACCCGCTATATGCGCGAGCTGCAAAGACAACCCGAACTGATGGAACTTTTCGAAGGAAGAACTCCGGACCTGGCTTTGTCGGGTTTTAAACCATTAAATGAAAATTCCCGCGAATCGCGCGCTCTTTTGATTGCGAATCTTCCCAAAGATTACGGCATGAATTCCCAGCGCGTGATCAATTTTAAAAAAATCTTTGCGCAAAGCCGCCATAGCTCGTTCATTCTTCCCATGAACGCCAACCTGGGACTGAGCCTTGACGAAACCCGCGATCTGTTCAAACAAATCTCGGAAAAATTCCCATTCATGGTGGCCATGGGGGGTGATGACGTTGAGCCGACTCTTTATAAAAAACAAAACACTCACTCCCGCAACACCATCCCGACGCGCGATCAGTTCGAGATTCAACTGATCAAGTCTTATGTTGCACAGGAAAAAGGCTTCCTGCTGGGGGTCTGCCGGGGTTCTCAGATTTCGGCGGTGGCCTTGGGCTATCAGTTGATGCAGGATGTGCCTTTCCACGTGGGCGACAAAGTCAGCCACGGAAATGACTGGCATGAAATTCAGGTTCACAAAACCAAACACAACATTCTGGGTTCACTGGTGCCAAACGCGGATGGAAAACTATTGGTAAATTCATTACACCATCAGGCGGTGATCTATAAAGAAAATGGTCCATTACAACTGGCCGCGCAGGGACATGACGGAGTCACCGAAGCCACCGAGTTTAAAAACGGCCGGGGCCTGCTTTTGCAGTTCCACCCGGAACTCATGAACAATCAACTGGGATCCAAGATCCTTTGGCGTATTGTGCAGCAAAAGAACGTCGTGATGCCTTCCCGTTGCTCCAAGATCTTTGCTCTGTAACACAGCCAGACGGTCCACTAATCTATTGCCCTTTACAGACAGTGATCTAACATAAAGGGCATGCTGGAACGGATCTTTCTTCATCAAAAGCAGTACTCCTTAAAACTTCGCTCTGAAGGCCTTGAAGTCCGCATCGAGGCACTGAAGGCCCTGGAAAAAGCTATCGAGGCTCACACGCCGGACATCATCGAGGCCCTGAAGAAAGACTTCCAAAAACCCGAAGCGGAAACCCTGCTGTCGGAAATCTATCCGGTTTTAAAAGAAATCAAATTCATCCGCAAAAACCTTTCCCGCTGGAGCAAACCACAGAAAGTAAAAACACCCCTGACACTGTTTGGAAGCCGCAGCTATATACTGCCGGAAGCCCGAGGGGTGTGCCTGCTGATTGGACCCTGGAACTATCCTTTCCAACTGTGCCTGCTACCCTTGGTGTCAGCCATCGCCGCAGGCAACTGCGCAATTGTGAAACCCTCGGAACTGACCCGTCATACGAGTTATGTGATTAAAAAAATCCTGACCGAAACCCTGACGGAAGAACATGTCTTTGTTGCTGAGGGCGGAGTCGAAACCACCCAGGAATTACTGAAACTTCCCTTCGATCATATCTTCTTCACCGGCAGCACGCGGGTGGGAAAAATCGTGATGGAAGCCGCAGCCAAGCACCTTTCCAGTGTGACTCTGGAGTTGGGCGGAAAATCCCCGACCATTGTGGATGCCACAGCCGATCTTTCTGAGGCCGCACAAAAGATCGCCTGGGCCAAGTTTATCAATGCCGGACAAACTTGCGTGGCGCCGGATTATCTTTTCGTGCACGAAAGCATTCATCAGGCGTTTAAGAAACACCTGATCGCGGCCATCGAAAACTTCTATGGAAAATCCGCAGACCTTCGCCACACCTCACCGGATCTGGCGCGCATGGTGTCCATCAACCACACCCAACGCCTGAAAGACCTGGTGGATGATGCCGTCAGTAAGAATGCCAAGGTCTTCTTCGGCGGGGAAACATCTCCCGGCGAGCATTTCTGCTCCCCGACCCTTTTGGAAAACGTCGATGCCCATGCCCTGATCATGCAGGAAGAAATCTTTGGCCCGATCTTACCGGTGCTGACCTTCCACGAGATCTCTGAAGTGATTCATTTCATCAATGAACGCCAAAAGCCTTTGGCGCTTTATTGCTATACTCACAGTCAGATGAACATGGAAAGAATTCAGCAGGAAACAAGCTCAGGCGGCCTGGTCTTTAATGATTCCATAATTCACTTTGTGAACCCGCATCTGCCCTTTGGGGGCGTGAATCACAGTGGAATGGGCAGCTATCATGGCAAACATGGCTTCCGCGCCTTTTCCCATGAAAAGGCGGTCTTAAAACAGTCCTTCTTCGGGAAGCTTTTGCGAATCATGTATCCCCCTTATACGCCTTTTAAAATGAAGGCGCTAAAGAGTCTGATTCGCTTCCGCCTTTAAGTCAGTTGCAGGATCTTTTCGCGATCGCCCACAATCCACAACAAATCCCCGCGCTTCAGCGTTTCGCTGGAGTCCGGGTTTAAAATACGCCCGCCCTCACGCTCAATTCCCACCACTAGGCCGTGAGTAATTTCACGCAAGCCGCAGTCCCGAATGCTTTTATTCAAGAACGGCGAACCTTCCGTCAGCAGGTACTGCTCAAGGCTGTACTCTGCTTCAGGCTCGGTCAAGGCCACTTCCGGGACTTCGGATTGGATAAAGTCCTTAAACAGAATCAACTGTTCGTCCGTCCCGATGACAAACACATGATCGTGAGGCATCAGACATTCCACCCGCCCCGGAGCGGTAATACGACGACGACCGCGCTCGATCAGGGCAATTGTGACCCCGTACTTTTCCCGAATCGAAAGCTGATGCAACGGCACACCCACATAAGGAGCTTCCGGCGGAATCATAAATTCTGTGATGTGGGCATCCCACGGAGCCAGGGAACGGCTGTTCTTGCGGGCGTGCACCTTCTGAACATCGTCGTGCAAATTGGTCAGGAAACGTCTTTCAAACCAGCCGTATATGTCCTGCAGTTTCTGGGACAACACATAACCCACGACCACAACCATCCATAAAGTGATCGCCACCGCCCACATAACCGGCACAAACTGCCCCACCATCGCGCCCAGCAGTCCTACCGCCAGCATGATCCGGGAAACCAGGAAAACATAGTTATGACTGCCCTTCCCCTGTTCGACCAAAAGGGCTTCAAACTGCTTGGTGCGGCCGAAAGCCAGCGCCCACAAGAAAGGGGCACTCATCACCAGAGTGGCACTTAAAGTTAAAAACTTGGCGGGGCCCTCTTCCATCTGACGTTCCAAAAGGAAAGGCAGGAACACACGAGCCATGGTCAAAAACACCGCCACCACCACCACGGCATTCAAGAGAACCTTTAAGATATAGGCACGAACCTGTTCACGCCATTCGCGGTTCCCGGACATCGAAAATGAAATCACACTGTAACTGTCGATGGACTGGATAAACCGAGGTGGCAGGAACTTTTCAAGCCAAGCATAGGTCTTTTCCGCCGACCGTGCCATATACGGAGTCGTGAACGCCGTCAGCACTGACACAGCCACCGCAATCGGATAAATCTTTTCACTGATAACCTTAAGACTTAAACCCAAGGTTGCGATAATAAAGGAAAACTCCCCAATCTGCGCAAGACTCATTCCCGACTGCAAGGAAGACTTGAAGGTCTGTCCTGACAACACCGACCCTAAAGTGACACTTAAAGTTTTTCCCACAATGACCACCGCCGAAAGCAGCAGCACTTCTTTCCAGTAGATCGAAATAACATGGGGGTCGATCAGCATCCCGACCGAGATAAAGAACACGGCCGAAAACAGATTCTTGATCGGAGCAATCAAGTGGTGAATGCGCTCGCCTTCGATGGTTTCAGCCAAAATCGAGCCCGTGATGAACGCCCCCAAAGCGGAGGAAAACCCGACGTTGCTGGCAAAGACCACCATCATCAGGCAAAGTCCCACGGCCACCACCAAAACGGTTTCTTCGGACAACAGTCTTTGCGCCCGCTTTAAGAAGCTTGGCAAAAGGAAAATCCCCGCCACAAACCAGATCGACAGGAAGAAGGCCAGCTTCAGCACCGCCCCCAGCATCTCAGATCCGGAAAAGTCCCGGGTCAACGCCACCGTGGTCAATAAAACCATCAAAAGAACGGCCACAAGGTCCTCAATTACCAGAACCCCAAAGACCATCCCCACGAACTTCATGTTCTTCATTCCGAGCTCTTCCACCGTGCGGATGATGATGGATGTGGAAGAAATGGAAAGGATGCCACCCAGGAACAAACTGTCCATGGTGCTCCACCCCAGCAGACGACCCGTGGTGAAACCGAACAGGATCATCAATGAGACTTCAAACAATGCCGTAAAGCTGGCCGAGCCCCCGACACGCACTAGCTTTTTAAAGCTGAACTCCAACCCCAGGGCGAACAAAAGGAAGATAACCCCGATCTCGGCCCACAGGTTGATGCTAGCCACCCCGATCACTGTCGGGAAAATCGAAGTTTTCGGCCCCACCAGGAAACCTGCGACCAAATATCCAAGAACTATGGGCTGATTGAGTTTTTTAAATAGAAGTGTAACAAGCCCCGCAGTACCAAGAATCAGGGCCAGGTCGTGAATCATCGCCGGTAAATGCTGCATAGATAAATTATGCCCACACTTCAGCCGCAGGCACCAGCTACCTTTTCAAAAAAGTACCAGGTACCTTTTTCCGAAGCGCTGCGCAAAAAGAAAAACGGCCTTCCCGAAGGAAAGCCGTCTTTAAAAGATCTGAATTTGAAGCGAAAATTACTTCGCGTCGATCGCAGCTTGAACAGCCGCTTCAGCGTTCACGATACCAGCGCCCAACTCGTTAGCAGAGTTTGGAGTCAGTGGAGTCGCAGTGCGCTTCAGGATTTCTTTTACTTGAGCACCAGTCAAAGCTTTGTTCGCAGCTTTCATCAAAGCAACCACACCAGATACGTGAGGAGTCGCCATGGAAGTTCCGTCGAACGGAGCGTAGTCAGTTGCCATAGTGTGCAAAGTTGCAGTTGCCACTTTACCAGAGTTGATTACACGAACCAGCTCTTGGCCAACAGTTTGTTCGATCATGAACACGCCTACTGGAAGAACAGAACCGTCATCAGTCAAAGCGCCTTGGATCAGGCCAGGAGCGTTGTTGTAAACAACCACACCAGCTGCACCCGCTTTGATCGCGTTTTTAACTTTTTCACCGAAAGTGATTTCACCGCGGGAGATCAAAGCGTATTTGCCTTTAACGTCAACTTTAGCGAAGTCTTCTGGTTTACCCAGGTTTGCGTGAACAAGTACGTTTGTTTCTGGAGTCAGGATTTCTTTCGCACCTTGGAAAGTGGAAGAAGCAACTTTTACAGTTTTCTGACCGTTGGAAACAGCTACTGCAGACTCACGACCAGTACCTTGTGGTACGGAGGATACAACTGCAACACCCGGAGCAACTACAGCCAATTCTGGACCGTATTGAGAGAAGTCTGCTTTTTGCAGGTTCACGTCAACTGCGCCTACTGCGATAACAGTGGACAAAGCCGCTGGGTAAGAAACGCGGTTGGAACCGTTGTTACCGGAAGCCGCTACAACAGTGATACCAGCTTTATCAGCGGCAGCTACTGCAGTTCTTTCAGCAGGAGTGGACCAAGCGCCACCCAAAGACATGGAGATCACGTCAACTTTTTCCTGGATACCCCAGTTGATACCTTGAGCGATCGCTACGTTGGAGCAACCTTGCTCAGAGCACACGCGGCCCGCAAGAACTTTTGCTTTAGGAGCAACACCAGTGAAACCTGTGTTGTCCAGAACACCAGCGATAGTACCAGCTACGTGAGTACCGTGACCTACTTTATCAGAGAAGTCAGAACCGTTGCTGTCACCAGTGAAGTCTTTACCTTTTTCGAAGTTAGCAGCCAAAGATGGGTGAGCTTCGTCGATACCAGTGTCCAACACAAGTACGCGAGCACCAGCACCACGACCGGATTTGTTCCAAGCCTGAGTCGCTTTTACTGCATGGATACCCCATGGAGTTTTTTGACCCAATTTAGCTTGAGAAGATTGACGGGATTGACCCAGGAAGCCTTTTACCGGAGCTGGAGCATCGTGGAAAACTTCTTTCTCAACGTAAGCTACTGCTGGATTTGCTTTCAATTTTTCGATTTGAGCGTCGTTGTCAGTATTAACAACCAAAGAATTCAAATTCGCAAGACTGTCTTCCAGTTGACCTACTGCTTGAGATTGAACTCCCAAGTCCAAGCCCTTAGACGCATAAGACCCCTTCATCTTATAAGCCATGTGAGCTTTATTGAAAGACTGTTGGTCTTTCATGATCACTAGAACGCGCTCTGCTTGAGCTGATGTCGCGAAAAGCACTGACACGATGAGTGCAAACACGTTGAATTTCATTAAAATTCCCCCCATATCCATGGACTCCAACAATTGAAGTCCTCATGGAGAGGCACTTCATTTCAGCTTGAAAGATTTATCAAGTACTCTTTTGGAACCACCTAAATATTTTTTTGGCACCAGAAAAGTGAAAAAATCTGTCATGAGGGTGGGGGTTCCAAAGTGGCACCCCAGTTCGATTTTAGGACCAGAGCGGCCTTTATTATTAGATTCTCTTATAGATACCATCATTTATTTGGAATTAGCTGCACAATATTAAATCAAAGTAAATGACCGTTTGCGTCGTCATTTTTTTGTTCATGAGCAGTCTTTGAGCAGCCGGAATACCTCGGCATCAGGCCTTTTTAAGACGTCGGCGCATCTGGCGAATAGCAAAAAGCATTTCAACACTGTCGTGGATAAGGCGCACCCGCGAAGACTCTTTATGTTGCCAGCGAATCGGCACTTCACACACGCGCAGACGGAATCTTTCCATGAATAAAATCAGCTCCACATCCCAGGCGAAGCGTTCAACAGAAAGAAGCGGCAGTACTTTGCTGCGAAACACCTCTTCATTGCGCACCAACTTGAATCCGCACTGCGTGTCTTTATAGGGAAGGCCGATAAAAAAGCGCATGATGCGATTAAAGATCTTTCCCATCGACTGACGAACCCAGTGCTGACGAACTTCAATCTGACTTTCCGGCAGGGCGCGCGACCCCATGATCAGATCCGCACGGTCGGAATAAGACAGCAGCTTGTTCAACTCCTCCCAGGGCGTTGCCATATCCGCGTCGGCCACCAAGATCCAGTCTCCGTGGGATTCGACCAGACCTTTTTTAACTGCGGCCCCTTTGCCTTTATTTTCACGCAAACTGCAAAGACGAAGCGGCGACCATTCGCTGCGAAGCTTTTCGACAACCTCCCGCGTATGATCACGGGACCCGTCATCAACCACCACGACCTCACAGATTTCGGCCTGAAACATTCCTGCTGAAGAAAGCTCGCGCAGGCGCTGCAGGGTTGCCGGCAGACGCTCTTCTTCGTTGTATGCAGGAATGACCACCGAAACTTTCTGCATCAGTGGCCGTGGTTTCCGCTGGAGGACTTGGGAACTGTCGCCCCCACAGGCAGGAAGAAACTCAAAGGGCTGGAGAAGAATCTTTTCATCACCGCTTTGCGAATGGCTTTACGCTGTGGCGGCTTGATGCCACGAGCTTTGATCGCCACCCACAATGCCAGGCCGAAGCTGACCAGCACGTTCAGGGCACCGATAAAGAAGATCCCGATCACCGCACGCCAGAATTCCCAGGACTTCATAAACTCCACACCCAGCACTGGCAAAGCCCCGCCCAGCGTGCCCGACGACAGAGTCACGTGGCGCACATCCAGATGCAGACCAATGAATTTCATAATTTCCGGAGTCATCCCCAGCAAAAAACCCAGGGAAATATTCCCGACCAGGCCCGAGATGTTATTTTCAAAGAACACGGCAATGCTGCGTGCTCCGCGCTTGCCAAAAACTGCTTTCAGCGTCGGGCTGCGCGCCAGGGTTTTACGCAAAGAATTCAGCGCAAACCAGTTGTCCGCCCAACCCGATGTCAAACTGGACAACCACAACAAAACCCCGGTAAACGCCGCAAAGATCAGCGCCGGGCCAAAAATATCCACAGACTTAAATGCGTACACCGCTTTTTCGTGGGACATCAGATGCCCGCCAAAGAGCATAAAGAACAAGGCATCAATCAGGATCACACACGGAACCACGAACATGACGTTCCCGGCAATCGCCGCCACTTGCGAGCGAATCAGATGGGTGATGTCTGTCACCAGATCATTCATCCCTTTTTCCGTATCCACATCCTGCATTTTTGCCGCCAGCGCCGGAGCCGTCATGGCCGGCTGCTTGGTACCCAGGGTGAATCCAGCCAAATGAATTGCCACAAAGCTGAGTGCATAGTTGAAAGAGGCAAAGACCCCTTCCATAAAGCTTGAAAGACCCAGCGCCAGGATGCCAGTCTTGACATAGACCGTGATCGCCGTCAGGGCCCCACCCCCGCCCGCGGCCTGAAGCATGCGTCGGTATTCATCCTTGGTGCGGGTGATATAATGCTCGCCGGTTTCGGCGGCTCGTTCAACCACCTTGCGGGCCAGCAAAGACACGTTCTGGGAAAACAGCGACGAGATACTGCGCAGGTCCTGATTTTCCTCAATAAGTTTTGAAAGGAAGCTTGTGACTTTTTTTGAATCCACGCGCTCGTTCAGCAGGATTTCCAAAAGACTGTCAATACGCTGCAAATACGTGCGCAGACGCGCCATCTGGAACACCAGATTGACACTGACACCATATTCATCCAGATGCTTGTGGACCTGCGCCATTTCACGGCGGCATTCCCACACGATCATGCGAAAGCGCGAAGCCTTTTCCAATGCCAGGTTGCGATCCCCGGCGTGATAGGCATTCATGAACTCCTCAAGCCCGCGCACCAGCGCAAAGAACGCCGAATCGCGGAAGTTCGGTTTATCCAGGCGATAACGGATGGCCGGTGACAGACCGATCGCACGCACCTGAATCACCAGATAAACCAGAGCATCTTCCAGATCCATGCCGAAACGGTTCCAGTCTTTTTCATCAGAACCGACTTCGTAATTAAACAACTCAACCAGGCGGTCAAACGTCGCCGGATCAATAGAGGCCACCCACAATGGATCTTCTTTTTCCGGGAACAGCGCCCAGAACAAATACCCCAGTTCGTGATCCAGCGGCGGGGTTGGCAGCATCTTCATCATCAGACGATCTGAAAGCTCACTCCACAGACCTAATTCTCTGGGCAGACCGGTTTCTGTGTACAGTTCAAGACCGCTGACTTCGTGAACCACGGTTCTAAGAATCACGGCGACCGATTTTTTCCACTGCGGATTGCGCTCCAAAACCATCAACAGGTAACGCAAACGAGCCACCGGCAGACGGCCGGTTTCCTTTTCTATGTGCGCATCCACAGCGCCTTCATAGCGAACCCACTGCAGCAGCCGAACCAGCCACTGGAGCTGATCTTCCAGTTGTTTCTGTTCAGAGGCCGAACCCAAAAGCACATCCAGGTCACTGTGAACCTTGCTGCTTCTTTTGTATTGAATGAACCGGTTTCTAAAGGCTTTGATCTTTGTAAACATATAGAAAGTTTACAGAATCCCATTTCAAAGGCACGCGGGATTCTGCCCAAAGCCGCAACGCACAACGCAACCATTTGTGGCATTTCTCCCCATCCCTGCCCGTGCTAAAAATTCGCCATGCGAAACGGTCTGATTTTCACCCTTATTTTGATGATCTCTCAAATCTGTATGGGAGCTGATAAAATCACCAGCCTGTCCGGAGCGGATGTACTGAATGGTGAACCCAAGACCATTACCACCGCCAATCACAAAGCCACGATTGTCGTCTTTCTATCCGCGAAGTGCCCTTGCTCTGCCAGCCACGAAGCTTTACTAAAGGAGCTGGCCCAACAATACAAAGACTTCCAATTCGTGGGCATACATTCCAACTCGGACGAAACCGCTGAAGAAACACAAAAGCATTTCCGCGAAGCCCATCTGCTGTTCCCGGTGATACAAGATACGCGCAGCCAGTGGGCAAACAAGCTGGGTGCCTTGAAAACTCCTCATGCCTTTGTCCTTAATCCTTCCGGCGAAATGATTTATCACGGTGGCGTGACCGACAGTCACGTGGGTCCTTCTGCTAAAAAGCAGTTCCTAAAAGAAGTTCTGGAAGACCTGCAGGCTGGAAAACCCTCCCGCCACAAGGAAGGACGCGCTTTGGGGTGTTACATCCAACGAGCGGATGAAGCATGAAATATCTGATTGTGTTTTTGGCACTGACCCTTTGCGCCTGCGCCCGTCCTGATTATTTGCCAGAAGCAACCGCGGTGAACAACGAGCAAAACGATCCACAGTCAAACTGTGCGATCCTGTTCAACAAAGAAAACATCTGCGCTGAGCTGCTCTGGAAGCAAGCCCCCACCAGCACCGATTTTTCCGAATTCGAACTTCGCTTCAACGCTTCGATACCGGCAGAGAATCTGTCGGTGATTCTGTGGATGCCTTCCATGGGACATGGCTCCTCTCCAGTAAAAATTGAATCTTTGGGCGACGGTAAATTCCGCGTGTTTAAGGTGTTCTTCATCATGCCCGGTGACTGGGAAATTCGCATCGTGCTTAAAGACAGCCAGGCGACTCTGGATCAGGCGCATGTGCCTTTGGTGGTGCCGTAAATGAAACTGCTGGCGCTGGCTTTGATTTTCGCAAGCTCTCCAGCATTGGCTGCCAGTTGCTGTGGCGGCAGCTTTTCATTTCCAGCGTTGATCCTGGGCGACGACAAGGCTCAGGTCACTGGAACCCTCAGTCAGTCTGAAATCACTGACGATGTTCTGGCCAGCGGCAAGTGGATCCGCCGCAAAGATGACAACCGCGCGCAGATGCTAAAACTGGAAGGTGCCGTGCTTTTCACGGACAGCATTCAGGGCGGTTTTTCCCTGCCGGTGCATTCAAAAAACAGCCGCACTTCTGACACCAACTCAGGCCTTGGCGACGTATCACTGTATCTGGGGCATGAAACCTTCCCCGAACTGACTTATTCCGCGTGGAAACCTCGCGGGGTCACCTTCCTGCAACTGACCCTGCCGACCAGTCCTTCCATTTACGACAGTGCCTTGAATGCCTCCGATATTCGTGGCCGCGGATTTTATTCCCTGGGTGGCGGCCTTGCGCTGATCAAAGCTTGGAAGGTGTGGGACTTTAGTTTCAGTTCCGAAATTCACCGGTCCTTTGAAAGAACCGCTTCAGGCGAAGCTTACAATGGCGAGGCCACCATCCGTCCGGGCTGGGGCACAACCCAAAGCCTGGGCGCCGGCTGGAATCGTGGTGACTTCAGATTAGGAAGCACCTTGGCCTTTCTTTATGAACAGCCGATAGCCATCAGTGGCTCGACAACCTCTGACGGGCACGCTCAGAAAAATTTCACCTTGAGTGTCGCCGGAAGCTATATGATCAATCTGGAATCGGCCGTGACCGTCAGTTACGCCGACCAAAGCCTGATCGGCAATCCCGTAAATTCAAGTTTATCAAATACCATTAATCTGAGCTACCAACAGCGGTGGCCCCGTTAGGAGAATCCATGTTTAAAAAAATCATTTTTGCTGCAGGCCTGGTGCTGTCTTCTGGGGCTGCTTCCGCCGAACAATCCCCGGAATGCCCGCTTTACTTCCCGGACAGTGAACTTTGTGCCTCTGTCGAGTTTGCGCAAGCGCCCAACCAAAATGCCGACTCTCCATTTGTACTGAAGGTTTATGATCAGACCAGCACGGCAAGTGCGCCTGCTTTGGTGGACCCGGCTCAGTTGAAAGTGGATCTGTGGATGAATATGGGTCATCACGGACACGGCACTTCCCCGGTGAAAATTGAAAAACAGGAAGTGGGTACCTTCCTGATTTCTGAAGCTTACTTTGTTATGCCGGGTAAATGGCTGATCCGCGTATGGATCAATGGGGAAAAAAGCGAAATGACAGTTGTGGTGAAGCCTTAAGCTTCAACCACAAAATAAGGAATTTCCACGATGGCCCGGATGCCTTTTCGGGCCAATGTTGCGGAAATAACAGCGCGAATGCCACCGATATTCTTGCCTTTGCTGCCGATCACCTGGCCCAGGCATTTTTGATCGCACTCCACTTTGTAAACAGTTGTCTTGTCGCCAACCATATAAGTCACAGAAACTGTGTCAGGATAATCGACTAAACCTCGGATCAAAGTCTCCAGCAGGTTGCGACCGCTTTCTCGATCTTGGTCTTGGTTGGGACTGATCTCAGGTCTTTTTCTAATGACTTTGATCTCTTTCAGGCCAGACATTTGTTTCACTCCAATTATATCAACAAGAAACATTTCGGTTTTGTAATAATCAAACTAAAGGGCGATTCGCCAAATGTAATTCAAATTCTTCAAGAACCCCACCAAGTGTTAGGCACTTTTTCTGGATTTCTCAAAGCGACTCGCAGTTACCGAAAATTTGAGGGTTACTTGATGCCAAGTTGAATGGTTCACGAAATTCTTCTCGAGTTTTTATCGCACTGTCCGAGCCAATGATTTTGTGTAATTTCATTTACGAGAACTCTTGGACATCCTTTCGAAAGTTTCTTCTAATAATGTGATGATTCAACTTTTGAAAAGTTCCGACTATCAACGCATGCCCTGGAAAAACGGACTTGGAGTCACTGACCAGATTGATCTTGCTTTGTCCGAAGTCAAAAGCAGTCAACCCTATGCATGGCGCTTAAGTTCTGCTTTGGTGACAGCCTCCAATCCCTTTTCAATCTTTGAAGGGTTTGATCGCCTGCTCAGTGTGGTCGAAGGCGACGGCTTGATCCTGAATCAAACTCCGCTCGTGCCCTTTCAGGTCTGCGACTTTTCCGGGGATGATCACACGGATTGCCAGTTGATGGGTTCTGCCGTTCGGGACCTGGGGCTGATCTACAACCCAAAACTGTTCAAAGCCCGCATGCAGTTTCATTCCCTGCCCGCCGTCAGTGAAACTGTTTTCTCACTGAGTGAGGAGATTCAATTTTTCTATGTTGTGACTGGAAAAATGCGTGTCGCAAATCAGACGGCCGAGGCCCAGGACTGCTTTAAACTGACTCAGGAAAAACAAGTCAAAATCCAAAACACCGGAAGCGAGACTCTGGCGTTTTACCAGATCTCGCTTTCTCGCCATTAGTTGATTTTATAGATTCGGCTTTCAAAGGGACGAAGCTCACCGCCGGTCAGTTGATTGTGCTCAGCCACGGCCTGGTTCGCCATCAGCAGATTCGCAGAAGAAAGGCTCAAGCCCGGCAGGTCGAACTTCGCAGGTTTCCCTGTCATGTTGGCCATCACGAGCATTTTCTCTTTTCCGTCATCACGGGTGTAGGCATAGATCTGATCATGCTTGCTTAGAACCTCTTCATAGGTTCCATAGATGAACACCGGATGATCTTTGCGCAGGCGAATCAGATTGCGATAAAAATTCAGAACAGAGTTTGGATCCTTGTCCTGAGCTGCCACATTGATGTCTTTATAATTGGGATTCACCTTAAGCCAAGGACGTCCGGTCGTGAAACCACCCTGCTCGGAAGAATCCCACTGCATCGGCGTACGGGCATTGTCACGAGAAGCCGGGGCAAGATCCGCCGTGATTTCCGCATCCGTTGCCCCCTGTTTGCGACGAATGGTGAAAATGTTTTTCGCGGACACATCGTTAAAGTCCTCAGGACCGCTAAAGACCGTGTTGGTCATCCCGATTTCCTGACCCTGATAGATGAACGGCGTTCCCTGCATCATGAAGTACATGGTTGCAATCGACGTCGTGCTTTCACGCCAGTAGTTCTGAATATCACCCCATTTGGAAGTGATGCGGGGGACATCGTGGTTTTCCACAAACAAAGCATTCCACCCGCGCCCCTCAAGACCCTTTTGCCAACGGCCCAGAACTGACTTCAGCTTTGCCAGATCCACACGGCGCTCGGGATTTGCATCCCACAGACCCACGTGTTCAAACTGGATAATCATGTTGAACTTCTTCTGGGCAGTGCCCACCCACTCTTCCGCGTTTTCAGCCGACACACCGTTGGCTTCCGCCACCGTCATGATGTCATACTTATTGAAGGTATTGGTGCAAAGGTCTTTCAGGTATTCCTGAATGCCGTTCACGTTCATGTGTTTGTCGTAAGACGGCACGTACTCAAGATTGTTCGGATTGGGCATATCGGCAAGGCCCGGCTCTTTGCGGGCGTGGCTGATGGCATCGACGCGGAAACCATCAATGCCCTTATCCAGCCACCAGTTGATCATGTCATACACAGCTTTACGCATGTCCAGATTTTCCCAGTTCAGATCCGGCTGCTTGCTTGAGAAAATATGCATGAAATACTGCTGGGTCAGCTCATCAAACTTCCAGGCCGACCCGCTGAAAATACTTTCCCAGTTGTTGGGCTCTTTGCCGTTTTTTCCGTCGCGCCAGATGTACCAGTCCCGCTTGGGATTGTTTTTTGAACTGCGGGACTCGATAAACCAAGGATGTTCGTCACTGGTGTGATTCACCACCAGATCAATGATCAGCTTCATACCCCGGGCGTGAACCTGCTGCAAAAGCTGATCAAAATCCTTCATGGTGCCGAATTCATGGTGAATATCCTGATAATCACTGATGTCGTAGCCGTTATCGTCCTGCGGGGATTTGTACATAGGACAAATCCAGATCACATCAATGCCCAGATCTTTCAGGTAATCCAGTTTGGAAATCAAACCCTGCAGGTCCCCCATGCCGTCGCCATTGGAATCCTTAAAGCTGCGAGGATAAACCTGATAAACGACCGCTTCTTTCCACCAATTCTTTTGAACTTCGGACACGACTAAGACCCCTTGTAAGTCTCGAATGTAAAGTTCTAAAAAAGGACCCGTCAAGAAAAGACTGAGGGCTCATCGGACTGCAAATCATTTCTTTTCAGTTGCAGCGGGATAACCCGGGCATGGCGCACCCGCACACGCCCCATCAAATACGAAGATACCGGAATGCCCAGGAACAGCACCAAAGCCGCTAATCCCAGCAATCCCCCCATATAGGCATCACCAAAATGCAGGGCCGCGGCCGCACACAAAAGAACCACCCCCAGTGTTGACGATTTGGAAACCGCCGCCATTCGTGTCAGCGTGTCGGGAAACTTCACTCCTCCGACCGAGGCCAGTAAAATCAAAAGGCATCCCAATAATAACAGCCCCTGCACGATGATCGTCATAAGATGTCCTTTTTACGCTCCAGTAAAAACACGAAGAACGTGTTTGAAAGAAATGACAGCGGCGCCAGCACCAGAATCAAAGACACCGCTTCTTCGCTGTTGCTAAAAACGGCATACAAGACCGCCGAAGCGATGGAGATATTGTTCAATAGATCAAAGGTCATCACCCGGTCCATCCAGTCCGGCCCCTTAATACAGCGATACATGGCAAGCCCCGATGACACCACCAGTGCTGTGATCATCAAATAAATCATGACTTCACCTCCCCCAGTATCAAACGCAGTTTGTATTCAAAACGGGATTTTAAAACTTCCATATCCTTATCGGCATCATCGGTATGCAACAGATGCACATACAAAAGCCCCAGATCCTGACGCACCCGAATCACCATAGAACCGGGAATCAGGAATATGATCAGCGACAGCCACCAGATCCCCCATTCACTTTTAATATCCAACGGCAGACGCACAATAACAGGCTTCATAAACCGGTTGGGACGAAACACCCAGGACACCACTTGTAAAACGGCAACACAAAAATCCCAGGCAAACTTCAGCAGCACTTCCACCACCCACACAACCCGCATCATCGCAGACCTCCTTCCATCAGTTCCTGCGCCACCCTTTCCGTCAGATTCATCAAAGGCTGAAAACCAAGCCCCACACTCAGGATCAATAAACTCATCACCAACAGTGGCACCATCATCCAGCGCCCCCGGCCTTGCCGGTCGTTTTCAGGCAACGAAGACACGGCAGGCTTCCAGAACACTCCGTTCCAGATTTTAAGCATCGACATCAAAGTCAACAGACTGACTGCCAACGCCATCCCCACAGCCAGCCAGCGCTCTTCACCCAACGCCGCCTGCAGGGTCAGCACCTTGCCCCAAAAACCAGACAGCGGAGGCACACCAATCAATGACAACGCTGAAAATGCAAAGACAGCCCCCAGTAGCGGACGAGCCTTCCACAGGCCTCCGGATTCAGAAACAAAGCTGGTGCCGCTGGCTTTTTCCATAACCGCCACAGCAAAAAATAAATTCGTTTTCACCAGCATGTGATGGATCATATAGAACACACAGGCCGCTATGCCCGCCGAAGTTCCCAGCGACAATCCCAGCACCATATATCCGACCTGGGATGTACTGTGAAAGGCCAGAATGCCCTTCATATTGTCCCGGGAAAGCGCCCCCAGCACGCCAAGAATCATCGACAACAAGGCCAACGAAAACAGAAGGGGCAACAGTCTTTCGCTGCCGGGTAAAGTCGACACGGGCACCAAAATCCGCAATAGCGAATAAACGCCGACCTTGGTCAGAAAACCCGCAAATACCCCGGCCACCGCCGTCAACGTCACCGGATACGCCGCTGGCATCCAGAAGAAAAACGGAAACAGCGCCGACTTCACAGAAAAAGCCATGACCAGACAACAAAGGCCCACGACCATCCCCAGATTCTGACCGTAGCTGCGCTGATACTGAATCAAATCCACGATATCCAGACTGCCAGCCGTATTGTAAATAAATGCAATGCCAATCAAAAAAGCGACTGAAGAAAGAATGCTCAACACAGCGTACTTATAGGCGCCGGTCACCGATGTGCGATAGCGGCTCATCGCCACCAGGAAAAAGGACGAGGCCAGCATCACCTCATACCACACGTACAGGTTGAATAAATCTCCGGTGGAAAAGGCGCCAAACACACCCATCATCATGAAATGGAACAAGCTGTAGTACCCCCGCAGTTCCCATTGCCGGTTCAGCAGTGCCTGCATGGAAAGGTTTCCGCACAAAGCAACCACAGAGCTTCCCACCAGCATGACTGCCGCCAGCAAGCCCACCGAAAATGAAATGCCAAAAGGCGCCAGCCAATTCCCCAGTTGCAGGGTTTGAATGCCGCCTTCCTCCACTCGCAAAAACAATTGCACCGCGGCCCCTAATGCCGCCACCGAGCCGGCCAGGGACACACTTCGCAGCAATAGCGAATTCTTTCTGCACATATAGGTCAGCAACGCCGTTACAAAGCTGATCAGCAACGGGGCCATTATCATTCCGAATCCTCCGGCAGAAA
Source organism: Bdellovibrio sp. BIS2 (assembly GCF_055398295.1). NCBI lineage: Bacteria > Pseudomonadati > Bdellovibrionota > Bdellovibrionia > Bdellovibrionales > Pseudobdellovibrionaceae > Bdellovibrio > Bdellovibrio sp. BIS2. The sequence goes on from NZ_AP035879.1 coordinate 2,237,564, forward strand.
ATCCGCATCCCGGGATTTTGAATATTTAAGTCCCTGACTGGCCAGCACCAATAGCACTGCCGTCATTCCCAAACCGATCACGATGGCCGTTAAAATCAGCGCCTGACTTAGGTGATCATCGCCCTGGGATCCTCCGCTTTTTAAAATCAGCAGATTCACCGCATGCCCCAGAACGCTTATCCCCAGAATCAAAGTCAGCCAGTCGCGCGACAGGATCAACCACACACCGGCGGAAAAAAGCAGCGCAATACTGAGCGAGAGAAAGTCAATCATACGTCCCTCCGCAGGAAGGCAAAAAACAGGCTGGTCCCCATTCCCAATACCAACAGATAAACACCCATATCAAACAACAGAGGCGTGCCCAGGAAAGCCAGCCCCCCCGGCAACCACAATGCCGTCAGAAAGGGTTTACCCCAGAACACCGGCAGCATCCCCGCCGTGAACGCCAGCAGCAGTCCGGTGCAGATCCAGCTTAAGGGCTTCATCACCAGCACCTTGCGCGCCCCATCTTCGCCAAACACCAGGCCGTAAAATGTGAAAGAGATGGCCAGGACCAGCCCCGCAATAAAACCACCCCCTGGGGTGTTGTGACCCCGCAAAAGAATGATCAAGGAAATCACGGTGAACAACGGAGCCATCACCCGGGCGGAAGTATGCAAAATGATAGAGGGCCGCAAAGTCAAATTCAGGCGCCGCTTTCGCAAAAGCATAAAATGAATTCCCATGCCGACAATTCCCAGAACCGTGATTTCACCCAAGGTGTCCAGCGCGCGAAAATCCACCAGAATCACATTCACAACATTGGATCCCTTTCCCAAAGGCAGCGCGTTTTCACGATAGAAATCCGCGACCCGCGAAGAAAGCTTTCCGTCAGCCATGACTCCACACAAAAGCAGTGCGCCGACAAAGGCACCCGCCGTTGCAAGCGCGCGCACGGTGCGATACAAAACGCTGAATCCCGACGGATTCGGCCTTAAGAACACTAGCGACAAAGTCAATACCACGACTGAAAGAGTTTCCACCGCCATCTGAGTCATAGCCAGATCGGTGGCACCGACACTGAGGTAAAACAGACTGATACCGATACCAACGACCCCCACCCCGACCACTTTCAAAAGAGGCTTTAGACTAAAAATCAGCGGAAGCAGTCCCAGCACCACCAGCGCAAAGGGAATGACCTGAAAAAGAATCAGCTCGTCGCTCCTCAACGAAGGCGCATAGTCCCGAAGCGGTAAAAACCACGGCAGCACCAGGCACGGCACCAACAACATCCACAGAATATAAAAACTCAAACGCCCACTTTGCAGGCGGTCCATGACTTTTTTGGCCAGCGTTCCCATATAGCCGACTCGCGGTGAAGGCTTGTATAAACCCTTCATCCACACGGCCGCCTTGGTGACGACGCCGGCGTACCGGGCGGCAAGCACAGTCCCCAAGCCCATGGAAATCAAACTAAGAATCAGCGCCAGATTCACTCCGGTCCACATTTCAAGATTCAATTCCACATCCCGCAACACGATGGCCGACACAACCGGATTCAGGAAATATTTATTGATGTCGTTTAAGAAAAAGCCCGCCAACCAGCCGCCAGAAGCCAGCAACAAAGGAGGCCCCCACATACTCGCCTGCACTTCATGCAGGACTTGCCGGTCCTCTTGCCGGGCAAAGATCACCACGATCAAACGATACCCCACCACGATGGACAGGATACTGGCCCCCAGCAAGGCCAAGACCAAAAATGATCCCGGGAACTTCAAAGCCAGAGCGGACTTAAAAAGATACTCTTTGCTTAGAAAGCCCATGCTGAAGGGAAGCCCCATCATCGACCCCAAAGCCATCAACAGAGCCAGCGACGTCAAAGGCATCCGGCGATAAAGACCCGAGACATGATCCAAACTGCGCCCGCCCATTTGTTTGTCGATGTTTCCCACACACATGAACAGACTGGCCTTGTAAAAAGAGTGAGCCAGAATGTAGGAAAAAAAAGCCTTCCAGGAATAAGCTTCGTGCAATCCGACCAGCATGCACATCCCGCCCAGAGAGCTGACCGTGGTCCATGCAAACAACTGCTTCAGATCCGTCTTGGTCAGCGAAACAATCATGCCCCAGATCAGAGTGGCCGCGCCGACAAGCCCCAGCGTCATCAGCCAATCCAGATTCTTATCAAACAACGGGCTGAACCTTGCCAGCAGGAACACCCCCAGCTTAACCATCGTGGCCGAATGCAAATAACAACTGGCCGGCGTCGGGGCCACCATGGCTCCGGGCAGCCAGAAATGAAATGGAAATTGTGCCGACTTGATCATCGCAGCAATCATAATCATCAGCATCGTCAGTTGGCTGTGTTGATATTCCGTGTGCCCGTACAGAATTTCCAGCAGCGAGTTGCTGCCCGAAGCTTGTGACAACATCAACAGTGCCAGCAGCAGACACAAGCCCCCGGCAATATTAAGAACCAGCGCCTGTTTGGCACCTTTGCGCACATCAGGATCAGTGAATTTAAATCCGATCAGCAAAAACGAACAAAGGCCCGTGGCCTCCCAAAAGCCATAGAACACAAAAATATTGTCAGCCCAAAGAACGCCCAGCATGCTCCCGGTGAAGGCAAAAAACAGCGGAAAAAATCTGCGCCTTTCCACGGTCTTAAAGTAGGTGCCAGCATACACGCTGACGCAAGCACCAATACCACTGACAATGCAGGCGAAGAACTCGGACAGACCGTCGCGGGGAAAAGGCCAGGATTGTTCAATAAAGGGTTTTAAGCTTTCCCCAAAGGCACCAAGATAAGGCAGCAAAAAAAGCACACGCCATACTGCGGACGGCAGCCGTAAACACAACGGGGCCATCAGCGCCAAAAGGAAAAACAAAATCACCCAGTACATCAGCATCTGCACCTCTTTTTTGTTTATCTGCTCAAGTGTTCCCAACAGGATGGATTTCGACAACTTTGAAGGGGCTTTTCGGGATAAAATCAAAGGCATTTTCATAGGTCCCCAAGGGACTTCGTGGCCCTGCCTTTGCTTTACTGAATTCTCGTACTTTGTGTCTCTGGAAGTGAGGTTCTATGATCTCTCTAATGCGATATATGGCATTTGGGCTGGCTCTTTTGCAATTGCAAGGAGCTGCCGCCAGCAATTTTCGTAACCCTGCCAGTAATTTAACACCCGAGCCGTTTTATCAGTCCGTTCCGGCGGCCAAAGATCCTGTGGCAGAACTCATAGAAAACCCTTATCAAAAGTATTTTACCAAAGCCGATATCGAACGAATCAGTCAGGAAATGCGCGCCGAAGAACATCGCAAACAGCGGCTGATCAAAGGGCAGCTGATTATGGTGGACACTCGGGATCAGGAGGCCTGCCAAAAGATTCAAGACCAGTTGACCGGTAACAGAAACATGAAAGCCGTCAACGACGTGCGTGGACTTTGTGTGCAGGACAACACGAAACCTATTGCCAGCGTGATGGTGCTGCGCGAGTCCAATGAAATTGAATGGCAGCGCGAGGTGGATATCAGCGGACTGACCTCGGATCAATCCGACCTTTACACCAGCACCCGCAATGTGGCCTTGGGTGCCGTGGGTGTGGCAGGCTTGTTATACATGATGCCTGAAAGCGTAACCAACTGGGACAAAGAAAAAATGAAAAACCTTGGCAAGAACTGGCAGGAAAATGTCAAGGACGGCCCGGTGGTGGACAAAGACGACTGGGCGATCAACTACATCGGTCACCCCTATTCCGGTGCCATTTATTACCAGGTGGCCCGTCACGCTGGCGTAGGACCGATGGGTTCTTTCGGATATTCTGTTTTGATGTCCACATTCTTCTGGGAATACGGAGTTGAAGCCTTCGCTGAAAAGCCCTCTATTCAGGACTTGTTCATCACCCCCATCATCGGATCAATTATGGGTGAGCTGTTCTATCGCGCGGAACTGAAGATTCAGAAAAATGGCGGGAAAGTCTGGGGTTCAAAAAAGCTCGGCTCTGTGCTGATTGTTCTGATGAACCCTATGGGCGCGTTCAGTGATCAGATGAACAAACTCTTTGGCAGCAAGGTCATTAAAAGTGCCAGTGCACGCTGGGTTGTGCGTCGTCATACAGGTGCTGGCGGCCACCCTTCTGTCGAGCGCGCTCCGGTCTGGGGCTTTGAATTGCAGTTTAAATTCTAAAGCGAAAACTGCCGCTGAAGGATTTCCAGGGTGGCAGGCACGGAATTCACCGAATGAAATGATCTGAATCCCAGCTTTTCCGCAGCGTCCACGTTGGCGGGGCTGTCGTCGATGAAGACGATGGATGACGGTGGCAATCCCACCTGGGCAGCGGCGGACAGATAAATTTCGGCATCCGGCTTTCGATGCCCCAGCTCGAAACTGGTCATAATCCGATCAAATCGTTTCATGACCGGAAACTGATTCATAAAATAATCATAGTGCGGAAGATTGGTATTAGACAGGGCATACAACGGAACCTTTCCAGCATAACGATCAAAAATCTGCTCCACATTCGGCAAAGTTCCCAGAATCAATTTATTCCAGGCGAATTCCAACGGGGTCTCGGCAGAAAGCCTTAATTCACTTCGAACAAAGGAAAAGAACTCGTCCGGAGTTGCGTTTCCCCGCTCCAGCTCAAAGTGAATTTTTGCACTTCCTAACACCGACCATATCTGATCCTGTTTTGCTCGATCAAAAATCCCCAAAGCCTCCACTGTCCTACGCCAGTTGATTTCCAGAATAATTCCACCAATATCCAAAAAGATTGCTTGTGCCGACATACATTGACGATATCACAGATTGGCCGTTGACGGAACCTCACGTGTCCTTCCAGACTAGATGACGTGGAACCCACACATGAGTCCCCTTATTCTGAAGCTCCAAAAAGCCCGCAACAGGTCCTGCTTGAGGCGGATGCCACGGCATTTCCCGCCTTCTGGCAAAATCTGCAAAACCAAACCGTTCTTCTGGTAGGATGGGGGCATGGCCATCTGGCGGAAAGCCTCGTGGATGCTGGCAACACAGTCACCTGCATCGAGGCTTCTTTGGATTTAATATCCAAAGCCCGGGACTTTATCGAATCTCACAATGTGGAAATGATTCACGGGGACTTTTTGACTTTTCAGGATTTCAGCCCGCATCAGTTTTCTGCAGTTGTCACAAGTCTGGTAGCCGAACCTGTCAAGGATCTTCCCCACTTGTTCAGACAAGCGGCGGCGGTGCTTGTAAATAACGGCATTTTATATTTATCCGAAGTCCACACCGAGTCTGCACCACCCGCCAATCACATTCACAGCGAAGAAGCAATCACCCTCGCGGCCACCCAGGCAGGGCTTGATTTGGAACGCACCGAAACCAGTTACGGTGCAGATTTGAAAGCCCAGCTTCAGATGTGGGAGTTTCGAACCCGGTGAGAGCATCCCCGGGTTCCCTTCTGGCCTGATGCCAGATTATTTCACAGACTATTCGTCGTCCTGTTCACTCTCGTCACGGGAGCGTGATGAACTGGAAGAGCTGCGACCTGTCTGCTTACCAGAGCGGCCGGAGCTTTTACCCGAAGATGTGGACGAACGGCTTTGTTTGCCAGAGCGGCTTGAGCTTTTGGTGCCTTTCATAGCGACCTCCTTTTCGTCTGAGTGTAAACGCCAACACAAGGATGTCTCTAAATTGCGTCTTTATTTCTGAGATTTAAAAAAACGTCTGTATGACTTGCTCGCCGTCACTCGCCTTGAGTGTGTATCACCTTGAAACAGAGCCAGACCCTGCGGAACACTAATGTTCAGTTTGCCTAAGGATTCTTCTTCAAACTCCGAGCGTGCCACCGATAAGAGTAAAGATGTTTAAAGGCACGTATTTCCTGAAGAATCTATCACATTTAAGACCGACCTTGTTGCCGGGCGGATTCTTATTTTTTGTTATGATCCTTTCAGCATGTACGGCTGAGCTTGAAATTTCTGACGTCCAGTCTTCAACACCATTTTTCACACAAAAGCCCACGGCATTTTCATCTTCCACTTCGGCGACCTTCCATTTCAAAGCCGCCAACAGTGTGATCAAGTCCTACAAGTGTTCTCTGGATCAGAGCGACTGGTACGACTGCAGCAGCCCGCAAAACCTGAGTGGACTTTCACACGGTGCCCACGAATTCAAAGTGCAGTCTTTCGAAGCACAAGGCATCCTGGCTGGTGAGTCCTCGTTCCAGTGGACTGTCGACACGGATCTGCCGTCTTTGACAGTCACGCAAAACCCCACAGCCTTGAACAACTCCAGCACGGCGCTCTTTAATTTTGCGGCCGCTGATGTCACATCGCCCATCAAAGGTTATCAGTGCAAACACACAAGCCTGACCCAGCCCGCAGGAAGTTTTGAAACCTGCAGCCCGCTTGTGCCTTTGGTGGGCCTGATTGAAGACGTTCACACCTATGCCATCAAAGCCGTGGACGAGGCCGGAAATCAGTCAGCAGAATACACCTACACCTGGACTGTGGATCTGACTCCACCTGCTGTACAAATCACTGGCAAGCCGGCCACAGCAACCACCAGCGCCTCAGCCACGTTCAATTTTACCAACACCGAAACCGGTGGTGGGGTCTTTGACGGCTATCAGTGCAAAATCGACACCGACGACTATGCTGACTGCGTGTCCGGGCAGGCCTATGCCTCTTTATCCCAAGGGGCACACAGCTTTTCGATTCGCGCCAAAGACACGGCTGGGAATGTCAGCAGTCCGATAATCTATAACTGGATTGTGGATTCCGGCACCGTCACCCTGTCAAGCTTCACTATTGCCAACAACGCGGCAACTATCGGTCTTGCTTACACCACAACCCAAATGACCGCATCGTCAGCTTTTGCCGCAATCACCGGCATGAGATTTTCTGAGCTTGCAGATTTTTCTGACGCCACCTGGGTCCCTTATTCCGCATCGGGTACAACCACTCTGAAAAATCCTGGCGGTTTAAAAACAATCTATGCACAAGTCAGAAACGCCGCAGGCACCGTCAGCAACACTTTGACAGACACTGTGACCCTGGACCTTGGCAATCCCCCGTTGGTATATCTGACTTCGCCTGTGGGCGGACAAACTTATGCCTCAGGTGCTACCGTCAATATCGAATGGTCCTGCAGTCCGGGGGCCGGGCCCATCCCGTTGGCGACAAACCCGATCAGTTTGATTCAATACACCGTTGATGATGGCATCAGCTTCCACACCATATCCACAAATCGCCCGAACAACTTAAGTGCCACCACCGGGAATCATTCCTGGGTGGTGCCTTCTCAGACCCCCACGGGACAGACCGTCAGTGCCACGACACCTTTAAAAATTCTGATATCCTGCGTTTCAGACGCCGGTGTTGTGACCAGTGCGATTTCCAATGCAGTGAATTCACAATGGACTGTGTTGGTCGGTGAACCGGGGAACTTAAGCAACGGCGTGCACATGAATGCTGCGGATCTGACCGCCAACGCCACAACGGGGATGTATGGCTTCTTTGCGGACTCTCTGAATCGAATTTACTATACCAAATTCAACAGCATTTCGACGGTGAATTCGGAAACGGGTTTGGTGTCCACCTGGATGGGTGAACCATTCAGCCCGGCTTGTGACCCCGCCAACGGAAAGTTCTCAAGCCCCATGATTCTGGACATCAACGAATCTGATGAAATGCTGGTGCTAAGCCTGCCTTGTTCGCAGTTGTTCCGTATTCGCATCTCTGACAAGGCCGTTCTGTGGAGCAAGACTCTGCCGGAAATTAAAATCAACAGCCTGGTCCTGAATAAAGAGCAAGCCTCCAGCATCAGATATGTGAAAACGGGCCATCTGTTCTATTTCTCAAATGAGGCCTTCTGGATGGTCGACGTCAACTCTGCCGATAAAAATCCGGTGCTGGTCATGGGGACCCCTGGCACCTGTGGCACCATGGGAGCTGTTGATACGATGGCGGATATTTCTCCGATTCCTTGCCCGACATCGGATCTTTATCTGACGTTGCTTCGACCTGACTTGAATAAAATCTGGGTTCAGATCAACGGTTCCACTTTTGAGCTGCACAAACAGGCCGCTTACGGAAAGTATAAAATTGCCCAAGTGGGCATGACCACGGGCACGTGGAACACGTTCTTTAACCGCTGCACGCAGGTGGCCGGATTACCTGGCAAACTTTATTGCCTTCGGGCTCAATACGAGGGCAACAAGCTCGCCTACTTCGATCTGGCGACGGAAACATGGTCGGCGTCCTTCAATCTGGACAAGCACTACAAAAACATGTCGACCATTTTCTATATGGGCGCGGCGAAAGACTTTATTTATGCCTTCTCCACCACCACGAACGAACTTTTTAAAGTTGTGGATGACAGTGGCGCTTTCACAAACTCCATGGTCGCGGGGGTTCCGTTCTTTACCTTCGGAAACGGCACAGACCCGTCCAAAACGGCCTTCACCCAGATTTCAAGCATCGCATATGAACCTGCTTCTCAGTACCTGTATGTACGAGGCCCCCGCCATCTAAGACGTCTGCACATCAATACCTCTGTCCCCGGATCTGAAACCATTGATCACATTGCCACAGGTTATCATGCCTCGGCGGGTAACAGTTCGGCCTATGCCTCGTTAACGATCTCTGGAACCGGCATTGCTGCTTTCTCGCAAATCGCAGGCACCCCGGCCAACCTGTGGAGCTCTTACGGCATGAGCACCTGGGATGCCAGCACCCTGGAATACAATCTGACCGTGGGCCCGTCTTACTATCATGCCACGCCCGCCTCCAGCGCTTATCCCGCCGTTGATGTCGGTCAGTTCAACACCACGAACACCGGATACAACCTGCACTCTTACCGCAAAATTGCGACGTTCCTTCCGAATAACAAACTGTATTTCTATGGTTCGTCGGGTTTGCTGGATGAAGCCAATTTGTGGATCTTTGAATCTGACAAAGACACCGGCAAAATCAAACCCGTCGTCGGCGGCGCCGGCGCTTCGAACTATGTGGCGACAGATCACGGCCAAAATGCCTGGGGTGCTTACCTGAGCGATATCTCGGGCCTGCAGGCCAATGCCGATGGAGACTTGCTGATTTTTGATGGATGGAGACTGCGTAAGGTCACCATCGCTACCGAATCCGCCAATCCTAAAATCTACGACCTGACCAACTTCGCGGCATTGCCGAACAAGCCCACCATTGCCTCGTGGAACCATGCCGTTCATGACACGGCCACGGGCTGGAGCTATTTCGTCACACACACCGAAGGCACCACTCAGGGCCAAGTGTGGGCCGCGCATCCGGATGAGGGCTTCGTGCAGATTCCTACGACAGGCTGGGTTCTGCCGTCGCGTCTTTCAACCTTCCGCCCGATCACCCTTCAGATCACTCCGCTGGGATTGCTGTTGCTGGATACAACTAAAAAGCGAATTCTTAAAACCGCCCTGTTCCCGACGCCATTGTAATGTCGGCGTCTCAATTTAGTAAGTTCATTAGAAAACATAAAATAATTTAGTATTCGGCCGATAAGAACATGCGGAGGATTTATGGAGCAGAAGCGCAAGCCGCCAACTTTGTTCTGGCCAGAAATCAACGATCGTATCGACGCCGAGGCCCTTGTAAAGCGAGCTGTGGGGATTTGTATCTTTATCGCTGCCATGAGCCTGACACTCAGTCTTCTGTACAAGTACCAGATCATCGACATTCCCCTGGCAAAAGACGCCTGGGGCAGCGCTCTGATTTATGGGGTGCTGGCCTACTTTATCTCGGAGCATTCCAAAACAGCGGGATGGATGGCCCTGATCGTGTATCTGGGCGATCGTGTGTACACGATCAAACACACGGGTGTCGGAGGCCTGGCAATTGCCGTAATCTTCATCTGCAGCTTTATCGCCTGCATCCGCGCGCTGGATTATTTAAAGAAAAACCCGACAGACAAACCAGAGCAGGAAAACATCCCGAAAGCGAGTTAAATGGACGCCATGCAAACCACCGAAGTCACCCTTGAAAGAGCCGTTAAAATTCTTGTCAGTTGGTCATGGCGAATGATGGTGCTGATGATCCCCGTGATGGTCATCACGGGCGTGCTGATGTTCTTTATTATGCCCACCCCAGAACCCGGCACCACGCCGGAAGAAATTCAAAGGAATATGCCTCTGGGGCCGCTGTTTATCATGTGGTTCCTGATGATGTTCGGGGGAATCCTGGCCCACGCAGTATCAATTCAATGGCTGATGAAAACCCGCTGGTCGGATTTTCATTTGGTGGCTGTGGAGTCTTCCAAAAAAACAGAATAGACAAAGCAAGCCTCTCACCGCAGCCAGCTACCACACCCCGGGGCGCCTTACTTTTTCTGTTTTTTTGGAGCAGGTCCAGCTTTCATCATCTTTTCACACTCCGCATGAGCCATCTTGCCTTTGCACTCTTCCATTGTTTGGTGACCGCACATCTTTTCATCATTATGCATTTTCATACACTGACTCATCATCTCATGCATATCCATCATCCCGGAACCTTTTGCCTTCATTGGCATCCCCTTTTCTTCAGAATGATGCTCTTTATTCTGATCAGCTGCAATAGAGGTCTCAAAACTCAGACAGGCCAATACAACAATAAAGCTTCTCATAAACGTCTTCATACGATGATCCTTTCAAGTTAATTTATGAACTTTCGTTTTCAGTTGAAATCCCTAATGATCTGGCATTAAAGGCAACAATAACAGTACTCACCGACATAAGCACTGCCCCCACCGCCGGATTCAGAACGACTCCCATTTTATAAAGAGCACCTGCTGCCAAAGGAATCGCGACAATATTGTATCCCGTGGCCCACCACAGGTTCTGAATCATCTTCCTGTAAGTTGCCTTGGCCAAAGTGATAATCGCGACGATATCCTTTGGATTGCTTTTAACCAGAATGATGTCCGCCGTCTCTATGGCAACGTCAGTGCCAGCTCCGACCGCAATCCCAATATCCGCTTGTGCCAACGCCGGAGCATCGTTCACGCCATCGCCAGTCATTGCCACAATCATTCCCCGCTTCTGAACCTCGGAAATCTTCTCAGATTTCTGATGAGGCAAAACCTCCGCAAAATACTCATCCAGACCAATCTCATCGGCGACCCACTTAGCAACCAGTCGGCTGTCACCAGTCAGCATCATGCACTTTATCCCCTGATCCCGAAGAATGTTAATTGCCTTCTTCGAGTCCGCTCTGATTACGTCGGCCAATGCGATCGCACCGATCAGCTCTTTATTGCATATAACAAAGATAACCGTCTTTCCCTGCACAGAAAGTTGGTCCAAATCCTTATGAGCTGACTTCGGAATCTGCATCTGATTTTCACGAAGATATCCAGGGCTCACCACAAGAACATTTTTTCCATCGACATCCCCCATGGCCCCCTTGCCTGGAACCGCCCTGAAGGAAGACACCGGCCGGGTGGCATCCACCGAAGCAACTATCCCTTTGGCAATGGGGTGTTCAGAATGGGCCTCGATCGCCGCCGCAAGAGAAAGCACCTCACCTTTTGGAAAATTCTCTCCAAATGAAATTATATCTGTAACACCAAATCGCCCCTCAGTGAGTGTGCCCGTTTTATCAAAGACTATTGCGTTCACATTCCGCGAACGTTCAAAAGCGGCCCGATCTCTGATCAGCAAACCACTGGTCGCAGCAATGGAGGTCGATGCCGCCACGACTAAAGGGACTGCCAAACCCAAAGCATGAGGGCATGCAATCACCATCACGGTGACCGCCCGTTCGATTGCAAATGCCAAGCTCTGCTCTGACAATGCCAACCATGCTACCAGTGTCAGCACACCTCCCACCAAGGCCACAAATGTCAAAACAGACGCAGCCCGGTTGGCCAGATCCTGCGTCTTTGACTTGCTTTCCTGAGCCTGACGAACAAGTTCAATGACCTGATTAAGGTATGAATCGGCCCCGGCCTTATGGATCCGAAGCGTCAGCGAGCCTTCCCCATTGACGGCTCCCCCTATGACCTCATCACCTTCTTCTTTGGCGACGGGCTTGGATTCTCCTGTCAATGCGGATTCATCCACAGATGATATTCCGTCCACCACAATGCCGTCGGAGGGTATTTTTTCACCGGGCTTCACCAAGATACGATCCCCGGGCACCAAGTCCCCAATGAGCACATCCCGAACAAGGCCATCGCTCGCAATTTTGTGAGCACTTGAAGGCATCAGCTTTGCCAGCTCTTCCAATGATTTTGAGGCACCCAAGATGGATTTCATTTCAATCCAATGCCCCAGCAGCATGATATCGATCAGGGTCGCCAACTCCCAAAAAAACTCCGTCCCGGACAGCCCCACAACAACCGCTGTCGAATAGACGTAGGCCGTGCTGATGGCGATGGCGATCAGGGTCATCATCCCTGCAGATTTCATCCTTAGTTCATGGACAAATCCCTTTAAAAACGGATACCCACCATAGAAGAACACAAAGGACGAAAGAGCCCAATTGACATACAAATCACCGCGAAAACGAAGAGCACTGCCAAGCCCTGCGAAATGCTGAATCATAGGCGAAAGGATAAGAATCGGAAGGGTCAGAAAAAGACACACCCAGAATCTGCTGCGAAAATCATCCACCATTTCCAAATGGGAATCATGACTATGAGCTGGTTTCGAAGACCTCCGGGAAGAACTCGTTTTTTCCCCGGAAGCAGTCTGCTCGTGCGTGACAGAATGGTGGTCGTGATGATGCGCCATCATTGAAGTACCCCTAAGAAATAGTTCCTTACAGGCCGACACCGCGCAATCTGTTAGTTCGCAGGCCTGCGAAAGACCCAGCTTTAATCTTTCGCCCCTCGGTCAATCCACCTGCGGATGACATTGATTTGTTCAGAGGTCAAAGGAGCATACCCGTCACTCAACGGTGGCATCCCTTTGGAGTCTTCTCTGATTAGAGAGATAATCAAACCCGACTCCTCTGAGTTGAAAGGAATGACCAGCTCCAACGGAGAATCCAACAGAGATTCTTTATCCAAAGGAACGCGCTTGCCGGACCCGGAAGGATTATGACAATCAACGCAGGACCGTTGAAAGACATAGCGGTCAATTGACTCAAAGGTCGGCTCGATTGGCAATGGTTCTGGCCGTGGAACTGAGTAGTCCACCTCAGACTTTGAATTCTCGCCCCCACGATCACTTTCAGCAGGACGGTTGCAGCCTAACAGCACAGCACTCACCAGCAAAGCGCAGAAAAAGCCAATCATAGCCCTCAACACCTTTAGTTAACAAATTCAGCTGCGACAAAAGACCCATCAAGAGTCAGATATACCAGCAAATTTTCCGCTGACAGATCTGATGTCATTTTCCCCACAACGACCTCCTGTCCATTCCAGGTTCCTTTTTTGATCTCAAAGGACTTAAGGCCTTTGTCAAAAAAAGCGACCCGGGCATCGTTGGTGTTCTCAAGCACATAGTGAAGCGCATTCTCACTCAATGAAACCGCATCTTTGACAGACCAGCCGTAGTCAGGCCCAGCCACGCCACCAGGAATTGCTTTGTAAGACAACGGTTTGCCATCATCATCGAAAGAAATTTCAAGCTGCAATGGAGCTCCCTGCGTCGGTGGTGTCTGACTTACAACAACCATGTAGTAAACAGGCGGATTGTTCACGACAACAACCTCCATTTTATCAAGGCGGCCCATAAACGAGGCATCAATCTTCCCCAGTGTCACAAGGCGATCAATTCGATGCGCGGCCAACTCCGCCACTTTCGCATTACTGACCCCTGGCCCATTCTCATGAGCAACTACATCAAGTGACAGGAAGAACATCAAACAAACCAAAAAAATCTTCTTCATATAAACTCCTTTAACAATTGAATAAAAACTATGGATAAGCACTGCACTGATTCGATCTGAAAGAAAGTGGATCCAGGGCCATCCTTCCGTACTCCACGCCCAGACTTCTCATTTTTTCCTTGGGCACTTTCGCGGAAGACAAAATATCTGAAACAATATCATGCAACATATGGTTGTTATCAAATGAGGCAGAAATCAGCGGGAACTGAGCAAAGAATGTCGGGGCCTCTTTGCGTGTCTCTGGCATCATGTCAAACTCAGCAGAATCCGGCAGGTCGCTGATGAGATTCCAGAACTCATCAACCGTCTGACCGACCGCCAGATCTCTCTGTTGCTTTGTCGGCTTCATCAAGGCCTCATACAGTCGGATCTGGAACCAGTGATAAGACCAGATCAGCAAGTTGAAACTTGGATAAGTCCTTCTGAAGTCTTTTGAAAAGTAGTGCCCGTCCATAAAGAGCATTGTTTTGCACACGTCTGTGATAGCCAAGTACTGATTCGCTTTGTATTGACTGAAGATCTCGTGAACCCGTTTATTCATTGCCGGCCCGCGATCCTCAGAGGTTGCCAGAACGTCCAGAACGAACTGGTGAAGCATGTGAGACCAGTCAAAGGCATTCACCATCAGAGGAAAGGTAAAGACATATTCTGGCGCAATATCGTCTTCATCCACCTTCACTTTCGGGGGATTTTTAAGAATCTCGGTAATATCACGCAGGATCTGCCGCTCAAATTCTTTGGGATTTTTAATCTGTCCTTTGTTATGCAAAAGTCTTTCGTAAACAAGAGCATGACCATAATCAAAAGCATAAAGAAGTTGTTGTGCTTCAGGATACAGCTGTCCGAACTTGTAGGCCTCTTTTGGCAGAGGGAACCAAGACGGGGCCGCCAGAGAAGATGAGCCAAAAACAAAAACTAGCGCAAGGAAACATACATGTTTCATTTTTCACCTCTGTCCACCAAGACCAGGTGGTATTCATTCCAACGATAACGAATTTTTGCCTCTGTCGGCAGCATGATGGTGGGGTCCCTGATTTCAAAGTACAAATACGTGTCCCAACTTTCCTCTTTCCCACCAATCTGTGGCCAGCCAGCTCTTTTTGGACCTTGGCAGGCATAGTCATTGGCGACCAGATAAACCCTGACCACGAACTCGGGGAACAACGGGGAAGGGTTTTCATTGCTGAATCGATTGTCCTGCCCGTCTATGAATACACAGGTCAGTGGCAACTTTTCACCGTTGATTTCTAGGAAGGAACCATCTTTAAACAAAACACGATCCCAGAACATTCTATAGAAAAACCGTTCATTCAGACCGACATGATGATCCGAGACCATTGGCAGATCATAGACCGGTTTATCAAAGTCAAAATGATATTTAATAGAGCTCTGAACCCCCGGGAAAGGAATGGAAAACTCTCCGACAGATCTGATCCGCAAAGTCATGGCCCGGTAGTCTGTGGATTCTGGAACCCTGACACTGCTGCCCGCCTTATGACTCCCATGTGCGGCCAGAGATGCCAGCACAAATGAACTGATCAACAGAAATATCGCATAAATCTTCTTCAAGCTTCCCCCTTTTGTAACAAGGCCATGGTGCTATACCCGTAGGGGGTATCAAGTCAACAGTCCGATTTGTTACAAAAAACAATCTCCCTTTAGCTTTCACCAGCAATGACGCATTGCTATTTCTCTCGATTTTCTATACCCGCCTGGGGTATCTAGATTTGAACAACCAAGAAACCTATGGAGATGCGTATGACAAAGTTAATTTTTTCTTTGGCGATTCTGTTCAGCACAAGTCAGGCCATGGCCCACGGACAATCCGAAGAGAGATTCTCAATCGAACCCGAAATTCAGGGACCTCTGACTGCAGGGAAGATTTCATTTCCATTTAAAATATTTGATGCCAAGGCAGCCAGAACTGTGGGCGACACTGATCTGGATGAAACTCACACAAAAAAACTTCATATGATCGTATATGACCAGGCTTTGCAGGAGTTCAACCACACTCATCCCACATTTGACGGAACAACGTGGAACTCCACACTGGAACTGCCTAAAAATGGCACCTACTTCATCTGGGCCCAAGGGCAACTGAATGATGGCACCGAATTTTCAACTTTCACAAAAGCACAAACTCAAGGTGGCACACCGGAGAATCCGACAAAACCCCTGGGCGACGTCAGAAAGTCTGCCCATGACGGTACAGTCGTAGAGCTTGCAAAAAATCAGGTCAAAGCGGGCAAAATGACAATGCTGAATTTTGTCGTTTCAAGACAGGATGGTTTGACTCCTGAAATCTCGCCTTACCTTGGCGCATTCGCCCATGTCATTGCCGTATCACCAGACGGTGATGAACTAATTCACGTTCATCCAATGGAAGGATCCCGTCCAAACTCAGGCATGCTTCACGCCACATTCCCAACCCATGGTGACTATAGAATCTGGATTCAGCTTATAGACAGAGGGACACTTAAAACAATCCCGCTGTCCGTCACTGTCATTAAATAGCAATAAAAAGGGCGCCTGTTGGCGCCCCTTTTTTATTTTATTGCAGGTCTTATCATTTAGATTCAACACCCTGATCATCAACCTATCGTTTAATTAAAAGCATAATTTCATTGATTTTGGTCGTCACATCTTTTTCATTTCGAGATTTAATTGCGGTTTGCACACAACCATGAATGTGTGTTTGCATGATCTCGGCCTCTACAGCTTGCAATGCCTTTGATGCAGCTCTGAGTTGTATCAAAATATCAGGACAATAACGTCGTTCATCTATCATTTTGATGATACCGTCGATTTGACCTCTCACCTTTGTCAGACGTCGCTTTCCTGAGCTATGATCCATTCCTTCAATTGTCTTGGCCATAAACACCTCTTTGCTGTAAATTGCACGGACCATACTTCAAAAAAGCACGTGATAGCAAGCAGGTTCAGCTTTTAAGTCTCCGTCTTCAAGAAATCTATTGGCAGGATCTGTTCATATCAAGACAATCACTCACACACTGTCCAAACTGCTCATCTGCAGCACCATACTGAACCAACAAATCACAGTGATTTGCACAGGTCATTTGTTCGTCGATTGAATAAGAAATCTCAGCAAGACATTTGTTATATTCAGCCTGGCGATATTCTTCAGTCACCTCGGGAATACTCAGTATCAATTCACAATCAGCCTTTGTCAGATTTGCAGCAGAGGAGATTTGTGCGAAAAGAATGGCAGAAACAACGATCACTGTTTTCATAATAATCCTTTTTTTAAAAATGTAGACCATCCTGTAACTGCTTTTACATCTCATCGCAAATACAATTCTATTTATAGTAAAAACGAAAGGAGAATTGCCGAACAGCAATGGAGGCGAGTTCCACTCTTAAAGAAAGTAATTTACCGTTGGAATTAATAAAACACCGAGAACAATTAGAAGATAACCGACGAAATATCTGTGCTTTTCCCGAGGAAGCATTCTCTGAGGCCCCCATTCAATTAACACTCGACTTCTAAGCTTAGAATTTACCTTTGAGGCTAGCACAAACCAGCCGCCGAGAAAGAGCAGTACCGCCGGAACGGATCCTTCTATCCCAAAATACGGAATGAATAATGCCGGTATGCCAAAAATAACTGGCATACCCAAAAACCAAGCTTGAACTTTAGCTTCTTTTTCAAAGTTGACCATATTGTCCTGCTCCCTTACTCGGGTTATCGCCTTTATGTGCGTATAGGGGGCTAACTTGCTCCTCCAAATGCTCTTTCAACTTGTCCTTATAGGCCCAGGCAACAATGAATACTCCTGCGGTAATCAATAGAATCAGAGCAAAGATGACCTTAACAATTTGAGGTTGTACCGGACATTCCATGCGTTCTTTTAGCAAAGTTCGGACTTCACTTTCTAATGGAGCAAATTCCAATACTTGGTTCCGGAATCTTTGATATTGAGATGGCATCAACGGCACCCACATTGATACAACCATCCCTTTTCGACGTAACACCAGATGATCGCCTTTTATAGCGACAGACCGAATATCGTCCCACTTTACAAAATCATTTCGAAATTTTACTCCGGCAATTCCTGCCGCAGGCATATCCAATAAGTACTTTGGCACCATCGTCATATGATTTAGGATATCGACCTGTTTAGAACATTCCCAACCAAGTTTCAGTCAATGGACCATTCTGAGAATAGAGCCCCCCAACGCTTGCTAGGCCAACGCCCCTTCCTAACCTTTAAAATAAGTTCTAAGAATAAAGAATGGTAAATGTACCAAATCCATTTTAAGAGCACCAGAAGCTCAATTTCTTCGGCATGGGCCCTGCTATCTTTTAGATCAAACAGAGCGCGAGCGGAGCAAACCATGAAGCGTACTTTCTTCACACTAGCTAATATTATAGGATGGGCGGCCTTAGCTGCCACAATCATCTATTTCGTCGTGGCTGCATGGGAGCACCATCCGTCAAAGCTTAGCGCAGATATATTTGAACTGCTTCTACTCTTTGCCGTGCTTACATGGATTTTTGTGGGCGCTACTGACCAAAGCTTTACCTATCGAAAGAATAAGGCCTACTATTCTCCGATTCACTACGCCATGCTAGGCGGACTCGCAACTCTCTTCATAAACGGGTGGAAAATAACGGACAACACAAATCTAACGCTAATTCTACTGGTCATTATTGTAGTCAACGCCAACGCGATGTCTTTAAGACGAGGAATTTCAGTCTGGAATTGGCGGTACACCGGCGACAAACCCCTCACCCAAGAACAAGTTCTAAATATACTAAATGAGAAAGCGATGCGGATTGATATTACTAAAACTGACAGCGTCACTTTGATCCGAGGAAGATCGAGCCTGATCGTTGATATTCGAGTTGAGCTTTCCGAACAAAGGACTAAAATCAACATTGGTTATCAGCAGTCCTGGCTCGTCCTGCTATTCGCGATGAAAATCATGCCCACTGGGGTATCAGAGACCTACGTTAAAAAATTCATGTCCGCTCTAAATTCCAAAGGGGCTTAAAACGCAAAAACCCGCTGTTAAGCGGGTTTAAAGTTGGAGGTGACGAGCGGATTTGAACCGCTGTAGCAGCTTTTGCAGAGCTGAGCCTAACCCCTCGGCCACATCACCATGTGCATTTACTTATGCGAAGGAAGGACCAAACTAATCCTTCCCCCCGTTTAAGTCAATATTTATCCCCCAAGTCGTTTTAAAGCTTCAAACGGAAGGTGGGTGATCTTTAAGGCCTCCTCAACATGAAGCGGATGAAGCTTTTCAGCCTTCATCAGGTCCGCCAGACTCCTTGCGACCCGGAGCGTCGCAAGCTCCCTGCGCCGGGAGGACAGCTCTTTTGGGAACAGCTCCCGCATATAAAACCCCGGCAGATCCTGGGTCAGCTCCTCCCAACTCCAGCGGGCAGCCACCCTTAAAAACCGAGGATCTTTTCCGGCCATGGCGGCCCTAAACGCCCGAACCTCTTCCAGCTCTTTTAAAAGACTGATCCCGGTGACGGTCCCGCCCTCTTCCCGCTTGCGAGTAAAGAAGGTGATCTGAAAGCGATCCACCAAGGGCCCCGACAGGCGCTCCATATAGGAATGACACTTCTTAATCGAGCGCCCACAGATGACCTTCGTCTGCGGCACCCAATCCCCGCAAGGGCACAGATTCGTGGTCGCCACCACCAGGGTGTCCGCCGGATGTTCCTCCACGTACCTTCCGCGACGAATGCGGATGCGGAAGTCTTCCATGGGTTCTCGCAACGCCT
This sequence comes from Bdellovibrio sp. BIS2, assembly GCF_055398295.1. Lineage (NCBI taxonomy): Bacteria > Pseudomonadati > Bdellovibrionota > Bdellovibrionia > Bdellovibrionales > Pseudobdellovibrionaceae > Bdellovibrio > Bdellovibrio sp. BIS2. Next base: position 2,257,125 of record NZ_AP035879.1, read on the forward strand.
CTTGCGCGCGCGGGTTGAACTCCAATAATTCATCCAAAACCATCATCCCCTTGTGCGCCCGGGTGATGTCGCCTTTAAATGGCGGAACGCCCCCGCCGATCAACCCCAGCGGCGTTGTGGAATGATGAGGATGCACCAACGGACGCCAGGAAAGCGGAGCCTCAGCCCCGCCTTTGTTGTTCTGACGAATTTCATGCATCTCTTTCTGAGTCGGAGCTGCCAGCAACGCATGCAGGGCCTTGGCGATCGTGCTTTTTCCCGAACCCGCAGGCCCAGCCAGCAACACAGAGTGCTCACCAATGGCAGCAAGTTTTAAAAGCTTGGCCTGACGTTCTGGAAACTCCAGATCAAGACCGAAGGAAGGACGCTCAATCGGATACTCGCGCGGAGCATGGGCCACGATCTCAGGAGCCGTCACGGATTTTAGTTCACGCAAACAAGACCGCGCAAAGGGGGAAGAACGCCCGTCACCGTCTCCGGTCCACACGGTCAGTGGAACTTCAGGATCAAAGTCTTCATGCAGATCCCCTGGTTCGAACACTTCTCCGCCCAAAGAAAGCTCACCATACACCAAAGCCTCCCCATCCAAGGGCTTAGGCACCTGCTCTGTTTCCCACAAGATGCCCAAAGCCACCGCCAGCTACAGCCCCCGCGAAGTTTTCTTTAAATGCGAAGGGCGCAAGTTGACCAGAATCTGCTGCGCTTTCGGGAATTCATACCCCTGATTGCGAATGGCACTTTTGATCCGGTGGATGCTTTCTTTAATCGCCTGATCCGGCAAACCTAAGAATTGAATTTGTGGCAACCCCGGAACGAAGCTCAGCTCCACCTCCACGGGCACCAGACGGTCGTTGTTTCGAATAAGTGATTGGATTTTCATGACAGGGCCCAAAAGCAAGTTCGGGCCCGCTATAGAACAAATAAAAAAGGCCCCTCAGAGAGGAGCCTTTTCGAAAGCCGGATTATTTATCCGCATCAACCATCTGCGAAAGCGGATGGTGTTCTTCGATGGTTTTGGTCATCGTGTTGGTCGTGACATTCGTGTAAATCTGCGTTGTCTGGATGCTTGCGTGCCCCAACAACATCTGAATCGAACGAAGATCCGCTCCGCTTTCCAGAAGCGCGGTCGCACAACCATGACGGAATCTGTGCGGATTCACCGGTTCAGCAAAACCAGCGCGAGCCGACCACGCCGCCAGCCATCTCCATACATCCACGCGGGACGGACGATGACCACGATCGTTGATCAGAATCGACGGGCTGTTTTCTTTCATCAGCGTCGGACGATGTTCCTTCAAATAAACAGTCAGATTTTCTGCCAGTTTTTCAGTCAAAGGCACCAGGCGTTCTTTATTGCCCTTACCCAAAACCTTGATCCAACGGTCTGTCTGGTTGAAATCAACCACATTCAGACCAATCAATTCAGACACACGGCAGCCCAAACCGTACAGGAACAACAACGTCAGTTGGTTGCGCGCGGTTTTCACGGCATCCGGCACTTCTGCCGCATCAAAAAGTTGCTGGAACTCTTGGGGCGTCAGAACCTTTGGCAGGCCCACTTTCACTTTTGGTGGACGAAGTTCACGCAGCTCCGGGCACTTCATCCCGCGGGTTTCACAGAATTTGAAGTAAGTGCGCAAAGAAGAAATTACGCGGGCCTGAGAGCGTGTGGAGAGTTTATTTTTCTTCATAAACTCATAGAAGCCCGGCACCGTTTTACCGGTTTTACGGTACTCAAGATAAAGTTCCAAATCGCGGCGATATGCCATCACCGTATTCTGGGAGCGTCCTCGTACATTTTGCAGTTCATCAAAGAAGTCGATCCAAAGAGGTAGTTCCATACCCCTATTAGACCCAGACTTTCATCCATACGCAAGAAAAAACCCCAGGTTTCCCCGGGGCTTGGTGATTCATTTATTTGGATTTGATAAGGGTTAGTAGAAGGAGCCGAAGAATCTGCCAGAGCAGACATAGCCATTCACTCTGGTCACAGAAACTTTTGCGAACAGGCGGGTTCCAGAAGTGAACAACTGACCGTTTTCGATTTTCACTTCAATGTTACCCACGTTGCTCAGCATTGCCGGCACATTCACATCGCCGCCCGCCAAGCCCATGGTTCCTGTCGTCAAAGTCTGCAGATTGTAAGTTCCTGCTGGCAAAACACACGGAGTCAACTGAGCCCCGGTGATTGTATCCACATCCACCATTTGCTTGGTCACAACCATCTGCCCCTGGATCGCAATCGGCCCCTGGTAGTTATTATAGTTGTTACCGGAGGCATTTTGCTGGATCAGGTTCGCTGAAACGATGATCTGCATGTTTTGCAAAATGATCTCTGGATTGCTTGTCGAAGACTGAGACTGGAACGTCGTCAGCACAACCGGTGCTGTGATATTTCCACAAGCTTGCGACAGACAGTTCAAACCCACATTGGTGTTTGTCCCGCCGCCTCCGCCTTTACCGCAGGCTGCTAAAGCCAGTACCATTCCCAGCGCTGCGAAAGCTCGTGTGATTGTCTTTGCTGGAAAACTTAAAGTTTTGTTGTTAAGTCCTTCCATTTTCTCTCTCCTGGTTAATTAATAAATTCATTTTTAAAAGTTCTTAAGCTGCTTCAGCTTTCACGCCTGCCGGCGTTCCAGCTCTGCCGGGCGCAGGCCCGAGCTCTGCCGGCCGGGGCCGACTATTTAAACGCTGCGGATTTCGCCAAGCCGGAGAATGTTCCAAGCTTTTTGAAGCCGTCTGCTGGGTAAAGGCTGGTCTTGTCAATTACTGCGGAAGCGCGGCAGTTATATGGACCAGAGCGGATGTACCAGCATTTTCTGTATGGAGACTGTTGTACGTAGGACTGTGCGAAGTTCTTGTAGTATACAGAACCTGTTACATATCCGCCGCCTTGACCGTCACCTTGGTTCACTACGTTATCCACGATCAGGACAATCGCACCTTGAGCATCCTGGAAGTAAGCGCTGAACACTGTCTTGCTGCCGTATTTGAACCAGTAGTTATAGTTGTACTCCAGCATGTTGTTGTCCTGCAGACCGCTCAGCTTCTGATTGGTGCCGGAACCGGATTCAAACACACCTTGATACTGATAACCTGTATCCACATAAGAGATCTTTACAGAACCGGCATAACGGCCGCTCTCAAGCTTTTGCAAATCCACGGTCAACTTATAGTTGGATGGATTGTTCAGCGGGTGAGATGCCACATAGTTACTGAACTCAGTAAATGATGTCGGTACGAAATCAACCGTGTTGCTGCCAGAAGTGGATCCGGAAGAAGATGAACCAGAACCATCTGGGGAAGTTGGTACGCTGCCATCAACTCCGCCATCAACAACTGGTGTGTTGGTGTTGGATCCAGTCTGGAACTGATTGCTCTTACCGCAACCAACGCCCATCAAAGAGAACGCCGCCAGCAGGAAGATCAGTTTAGAGTTGAATGTTTTCATATCAGCCTCACTTAAAAGGTCCGGTTGATTGATGGACCTCTCACCAAGACTCTATTGCTATGCGTGTGCCAACCTTACCAAAACGACCTAACTATATGATCCAACGGGGCTTTTTCGACTAATCTCAGGGTGGTACAAACACCCGTAATCGTCTAATCCTTGAGGAAGGTGCGCAAAAGGGGCACCACTGTCACATCCTGAGCCGCCTAAAACTTCGACGAAAAAAGAAATATTTAAGATTTTCCCTCATCTTACCGAAATGGGATGTATCAATTTAAACAAGGAATTATAGATGACAGTCACAGCAACAAACGCATTGATCCTGGGCGCAGTATTCATGTTTGCAGCCCGCGTTTTCTTGGCGTTCTAATATTTAGAACTTCCAAAAGAACCAAAAGTACACTCTCTTGAATCGGGCTTTACACAGCCCTTTTTTTATTTCTTCTTTCTGCCATAGCAGAGCACTTCCCACTTCCTCACTTTTCCAGCCACAAACAAAATCTCCTGCCTCGTATTACTCAATCCCCCAAGCGGGCTAAAACCACTTTCCGAACCTGAAAAAAATCGACCACTTATCTGCTTACAATATTCAAATCTGGACCAACTCACCTCTGCGGCACCTCATAATTTTACCGATTGTAATGAAGATTTTTTTACAACATCACGAGTGGTTCATCATGAAAAAGATCCCGTTGCAGATAAAGCTCCTTCTTAACATCATCGTCTTCGCTGTACCGATCATCGTCCTGACGGTCTTCATGTACAGATCAGAAACCGTGAACATCGACTTCACCAAAAAAGAAGAACTGGGCACCAGGCTGCAGCGACCTTACGAAGAAGTCCTATGGCATATCGATCTTGCCCGACAACAAAAGTCCACCGCCAATCTTGAAACCAAGATGACCGAGCTCAACAAGATCTACGCCGAAGTCGGCCCCTTGCTGCTCTTTGACGATCACAACCTTGCCGCGCGCAAACGCGAAAACGCAAGCTTCGAATATCTGTCAAAGCAGATTGAAGCCAAGAACTGGAATGACGCGATTTCATCCGTCAAGACATCCATTGCTCACCTGGGGGACATCTCCAATCTGATCCTGGATCCGGATCTGGACAGTTACTATGTGATGGACATCACCCTGCTGGCCTTACCTCAGATGCAAGACCGTATTCAAACCATTCTTCACAACAGCGACCAGTTCTTTACCAGTGAGACTTCACAAGCAACCCGGATCCAAGCCGCTCTGTACGCCAGCCAGCTGGAAGAATCTGACTTAAACCGCGTGCTCGCCGATGCCCAAACCGCCATCAATGAAGACAAGAACTTCTATGGTACATCGGAAAGCCTGCAGAAAAATCTGCCCGCCACCGTAGACGCTCTTGCCGTCCCAACCAGGAAAATGATCGACAGCCTGCGCGCTCTGTCCCGTGGTGAAGCAGTCAGCAAAGATCAGTACTTTACTGACGCCAATCAGGCGCTGGAGCAATCGTTCAAAACCTGGCACTCTAGTGTAAATGAAATGGATGTCTTGCTTGAAAGCCGTCTCAAGACCCTGGAGGCCGGACGACAAAGCTCTCTCACCTATTCCAGTATTGCGTTGCTTTTCTCGATTCTGATTTCAGTCATCATCGGGCTTAGTATTCATAAAAGTATTAAGACCATTCTGGCTTCGGTTCTTAAACTGAAGGAAAGCTCCGAATCGTCAGGTTCCATCAGCTCTCACCTAAATGAAATCACCACGAGTGTATTTAGCCGCATCAACCATCAGGCGGCGGCCGTCGAACAAACGGCTGCGGCAATTGAGGAAATCAACAGCATGCTGAACCTGAGTGCTGACAATTCCAAAGAAGCCTCTGAGATGGCCCGCAGAGCCAATGACTCTGCCGATTCAGGACAAAAACAGATCAAAAGTGTTTTGAATTCAATGAATGACATCACCAAAGGATCCAAAAAGATCGTGGAAACGATCTCGGTCATTGATGATATCGCCTTTCAAACGAATCTGCTGGCACTGAATGCCTCAGTCGAAGCCGCCCGCGCCGGAGAACAAGGAAAAGGTTTCGCCGTCGTGGCAGATGCCGTTCGCGCTCTGGCGCAAAAAAGTGCCACGTCAGCGAAAGAGATCAACGAGCTTTTAAAATCCAATGTGGACCTGGTGAACTCCAGCCAACAACGGGCCGATGAAGCCGTGTCGATTCTGGATGACATTGTCTCCTCGATCAAAAACGTCTCGACACTTTCAAACGAGATCGCCAACGCCGCCCAAGAGCAGTCCGTGGGCTTGGCGCAAATAGCGCGCACGATGTCTGATTTTGAAAAAGAGACGTCAGACAATCAGAAAAACATGACTGAAGTTTCAGAGGCCGCGGGATCCATTCTGGAACAATCCTCGCTGCTGAAATCCATTATTGTCAGTCTTGAGACTGAGGTGCGTGGGCAATCAAAGTAGGCTGATTCAAAGAGGCCAGCGGGTAATAGTGCTTCAGGATCTGGCGGAAGGTATAACCCTTCTGCCCCAAAGCACGACTGCCCCACTGACAAAGACCCACGCCATGACCAAAACCGCGGCCCTCAAACAGGAATTGATCCCCGGTTTGCTTCATATCAAACAAAGCACTGCGCAGATCCTGAAAACCCAATGCCTGACGGAAGTCATTGGCTGAAATCACCTTGTCCGGCAGGCCATTGAAAGCCACACGCACAGACTTGATTCTTTGATCTGCAGGATTTCGTTCCAACTGCAAGTCACTGAAGTCTTCCACCTTCAAACGTTTCTGCAGATCCATTTTCGTCAGTGACAACTTCCAGTGGCCACGCGGGTTCGTCGGACAAGAGCTGTCCACCACCACACCGGTGTTCACGCCATAGTTCCAGACATTCTTGGACGTCGTGGTTTTGCCACCGCAGTCAGAATGATAGAATGCCTTCAGCACGCGGTCTTTATTCCCCAAAAGTTTGATTCCTTTGGTGGACTCCACCGCCTGCAAAGCTTTTTGAATCAACGGGCTTTTGCGATCTTCCGCGACCACATGACGAAACACCTGATCCAGGACACTGCTTTCCAAGTGATAAGCTTTGTCTTTGCGTTCATGGATCACCGCCAGCGCATAGGATCTTGCCGCCACCGCCTGAGCCTTCAAGGTCTCCAGAGGCCAGGACAGCGGCATTTCACTGGCCAGAACACCGGTGATATATTCATCCAGCGGCATCACCCCGATCACATCAATTTGCTTTTCCGAATTCAGATTTAACAATACACGGCCCGGCAGAGCCTGCGTGCCCGCGCGCAGATTGTGTCCCTGAATCATCAGGTACTTGTCGGTGAAAAGATGTTCCGGATCGCGGTTATTGATACGAAGAGCCCAGATTTTTTTATTACCTTTGGAAAGCACACGCACTTCGGCTGAAGAAGAGTTGGGAATGGCAACAGGACGAAAATTCTGGGTCAGATTCTGAAACTGCAAACCTGTCCCGGTGAAGGCTATTTTCCCCGCCAATGAGCTTAAGCGCACGCGCACGATTTCTTTGTCTTCCGCGCGGGCTTCTGATGTGAAACTGACCAAACCAATGCTGAAGATCAACGCTGCAAAAACGAGCTTCACTGTTGTTACTCCGTCCGTAGAGCAAAAAAATAGGGATAAAGCGTCTTGCTTTATCCCCTTTATTAAACCAACAGTGGTCCAGCGATGAAAGTCTAGTTTTCCTTTTTCGCCATCTCCATGAACGGTTTAATGATGTCCAGCGGCAATGGGAACAGGATCGTATTGGTTTTATCGCCGGCAATTTCCGTCAAAGTCTGCAAATAAGCCAGTTGCAGAGCTGATGGAGAACCCGCCAGAGTGTTGGAAGCTTCCTGAAGCTTCTGCGCACGCTGCACTTCCCCTTCCGCGCTGATGACTTTCGCACGACGCTCACGCTCTGCTTCCGCTTCACGGGCCATGGCTCTTTGCATTTCTTTTGGCAAGTCGATTTGTTTTACTTCCACCATCGTGACTTTGATACCCCAGGATTCCGTCGCCTTATCCAGGATCACCTGCAAAGCCGCATTGATTTTGTCACGATGCTCAAGCACGTCATCAAGGTGGTACTGACCCATCACAGAACGCAAAGTCGTTTGCGCCAACTGACTGGTCGCAAAGTAGTAGTCTTCGATCTTGGTGATGGCTTCCATCGGAGAAATCACTTTGAAATAAACAACCGCATTCACCTGCATGGATACGTTGTCTTTCGTGATGACGTCCTGAGGCTGAACATCCATGGTGATGGTACGAGTGTCGATCTTGATCATGCGCTCGACAAACGGAATCAACAGAATCAAGCCCGGACCACGCACGCCCACAGCCTTACCAAGACGCAAAACCACGCCGCGTTCCCAGTCATTCAGGATTTTGATCATCGAGCTGCCAATGATACCGCCGATGACGATAATACCAATTATAAATTCCATGCTGCTATCTCCTTATTTGTTCTTTTTCACATTCAAAGTCAGACCCTGACGTCCGGTGATATGCACACGGTCGCCAGGCATCAGGGAATCTTCAGAAACGAACTTCCAGATCTCGCCGATGATTTCCACCTGCCCGCTGTGGCCGTTGCCTTCCACCGTCATCACCACACCATCACGGCTTTGCATCTGCGCATCCGCGTCCTGGGTGCGCAAGCGGATGGTTTTCACCGCCAGATAACCCAATCCCAGGAAGAAGATCCCCAAAACACCCACCACTGAAACAATCAAAGACATTGGCAACACATACCCCGTTGTCTGCGCATCAAACAAAAACACACTTCCCACAAATACGGCAATCAGGCCGCCAATGCCCAAAGCACCAAAACTTGGGATGAACATTTCCGCAATCAGGAACGCGACCCCTAACAAGATCAACGCCAGTCCGCCCCACGCAACATCCAGCTTATGGAAGGCCACCATGGAAAGCACCAGACCGATCCCCCCGATCACTCCCGGCGCGATCAATCCCGGATGCGTGACCTCAACATACAGCAAAGCCAAACTTCCCATAAACAGCAGATAAGCAAATTCAGGGTCGGCCACAAAACTTAAAACCTTATAGCGAAGGTCCGGCACAAACTCGCGCAAGTCATGAACTGCCACAACTGCGGGTTCTTTGTCTTCACCCACCAGGACTTTGCGCCCTTGCGCCTGCTGCAAAAACTCCAGCTCGGTACCCGCCAGAATATCCAAAGCGCCTTCGGCGTGCGCCGTTTCACTGGAAAGAGATTTCGCTTCCGTGATGATTTCTTTTGAAAACTTCAGACTGCGACCACGAAGTTTCGTCACACCTTCCATCCAGCTGACGGTGTCGTTAATAAGTTTTTTGCGCAAATCTTCCGGGGTCTTTTCACCCGACCCCAGAATCGGGGTCGCGGCGCCAATATTAGTGGCAGTCAGGCCACCGTTCACGTGACAGGCTTGCAGAATGATAGCCCCCGCACTGCCGGCATGCCCCCCACGAGGAGCAATCAGACACAGGTAAGGAACCGGTGACGCCAAAATACGTTCAACAATCAGACGCGTGCTTTGCAGGCTGCCCCCCGGAGTGTTGATACGCAGGTACAGGGAGCTGCACTTATCCTCGACGGCCCGCTTTTCCGCGCGTTCCAGATAATCTGAAGTGCTGGCCGAAATAGCCTCATTGATGGTGATCGCGGTCGTACAGTCCGCTTTGGCAACCACCGACAGCAAAGACACAACCAGAATCAGCATCAAAGACTTCATACTCCGAGCTCCTTCATTACTTTTTGCAGGTCATTCCAAACGACTTTTTTGGCTGCCGGATCTTCCAGCAGATAAGCCGGGCTGTAGGTCTCAAGCCACTTTCCCGGACCTTTAAAGATCAGCTCGCCGATGTCTTTCGGAAACGAGCTATAGACAACCACAACTTTGCTTTCACAGATTTTCGCCAGTTCAGACGGCAGTTGGGAACGGTCTTCCACCGTGCAATCCAGCTCGAGCACCTGCAGATTGCGCAGCTTCATCGCCGCTTTCATCTTGGAATAAAGATCGTTCACTTCCGGCAGGAAAAGACTTTCTTTGCTTTGAGTCAGGATATTCAAAAATACCAATTCATAATGGCGAAGTTCAGAGACCGTGAAGGGCCCCTTGGCAGTGAAAAACTGCGTCTTGGCAGCCTCAACCCCGGCTTGTTCCGGGGCGAGCATGACATTTTGAAGACCAAGAACGTCTTGAAGATACTGGATGTAGTCTTTCATGGCGCCGATTGTATCTGGACCTTGGTCTGGAGACACCAAAAACCGGGGTTAATGCACTGCCTAAAGGGGGCTAAAACCCGCTTTTTTGTCTCAAGTTGATACAAACTTTACCGATAAGAAAGATACCACGCACAAACAGGAGGCATCACATGGAAGTATTCAAATTCAACATCATCCCGACTGAAGAATTTAACAAACGTGAAGCCTTCCGCAAAGCCATCAACAACTGTGAAGCGTGCGGCACGGCCCTGGAATTCAGCTACAAACAATTAAATGAATTTGCCGTGCTTTCGGAAGAAGCTTCCTGCCCGTGCTGTGCTTTAATCAAAGAAGAAAATCACCGCGTTCACTAAACGCGTGTGAAGTCTTTAAGCCCTTTGTAAAATCCAATCAGACCTAACCCCACCGAGGCCATGATGAGGGCCACCGAAGTGGACCCCACACGCGCGACGGCTCCCCAGGAAATGGCCCCCAACGCCATGCCGGCATAGAATACCGCCAGAAAAACTCCCAGCATCGTCGCTTTCAACTGCGAAGCGCCGGTGATTTGCCTTGAGCTCATGTTCATCAACGTGGAAAGCACCAGCCACCCCACCCCGCCACAGAACATCGCCGCACACATCAGCAAGTAGCCCGGCGCCAGCCCCAAAAGCAAAATCCCCACGGCATATATCACATACGATCCGGCCAAGGATTTTTGCGTGCGATCCGGATGCATGATCTTTCCTGACAAGAAAGCACTGACACAAGCCCCAAGCCCCAAAAAACCCAGAAGCGACCCATATTGCAGCGAGCTTAGCTGCAACTCAATACGCCCGCGTGTCGGATAAAGCGCCCACAACGAAGACGCAAAGAAAGTGACCAGGAAAATTTCCACCCACAGCTTCATGTTATGCAATGACAACAACGGCTTCCAGTCACTTTCCTGAATGCGGACTTTTAGTTTCTGCGTTTCCACGGCCTGCGGCACTGGCCACTTCCAGAAAAACAGAATCAACCCCAGATAAGAAACGCTGTTCACGACAAAGGCACTGCTGGGACCAAAGCCGCTTAAAATACCGCCCCCCAGTGTGGGCCCCAAAACGCGGGTGATGTTAATCCCCATATAGTACACCAGCACCGCTTGTGCCTGCATAGGATGAGGAACAAGATCCGTGAGCACCGACTGAAATGCCGGATTGGAAAGCGCAAAGCCCACGCCCATGATCAAAGACAGGCCCAACAAACTGACTTCCGTCACCTGCTCGGTCCACACCAAATACGCCAAAAGGCCCGCGGCAAAACACATCAGACCTTGTGCGAACAGCAACAATTTTCGACGATGCCCCAGATCCGACAAATAGCCGGACGGGATGCTGAAGAACAACACCGGCAGACTTCCGGTGAAGGACAGCAAAGAAATAATCAGAGGTGATGTTGATAAGTGTGTCATCACCCAACTGGCCGCCACATCCTGAATCCAGGTTCCCAAATTCGACACAAAGGCACAGATCCAAAAGGATCGATAGATGGAAATTTTCATCGGAGACCAGACTGATTCGTTCATGACAAGAACAGCATACTCCTGAAAAACTTTGCGACCAATCTCTTCTTGGGAAAAAATAGAAGTGTCAGGAGGTGCTTATGAAGCTTCTACTAAGTATTTTCCTTGCCGCAAGCCTTTGCCTGCCCCTAACAACCCAGGCCGCCCCACTGGAAGTCACCGTCACTCCATCCACGATAGAGACGCAATCACATCAATACTATTACTACAACTTTGGAAGTGTGCGGGTGAACTGGAGTCAATACGCCGATATCTATCTGCGCAACACGGGACATGAGCCTTTGTATGTCCGTGGCGTTTATATCAGCGGCGCCGCCTTCTGGGCCTGGAGCCAATGTCCGAACTATCTATATCCGGGCCAAAGCTGTTTGACCCGTGTTGAGTTCCGCCCTTGGTATGAAGGCTATTTCAGCGGCGCACTCAGATTCGCATTCCCGAACGGCAGCATCGTTGTTGAGCTTTATGGCTGGGGTGTGCGCTGGTGATTAACGAACACGGCGCAGAATTTTCTGCAGCAAACTGTGAGCTTGCTCTACTTTCAGGATATAACCCAAAGTGAAGTAGAGCAGGCCATAGATCACCAATGCCACCGCGGCACGGGCAATGACGTGCACTGAAGCATCAAGCAATCCTTTGGCAACCAGTGCCCCTGCACCTGCCCCGATCAAAGCCATCAACCAGACTTTGCCTTGGAATTTCAATGACAATCCGGTGCGACCGATGCGTTTGTTCAAAGACTTGCGCAAAAGATAGAATTCAATCCAGCCCGCCATCCCGGCCGCCGCCGTCAGACCCGCTGTTCCCCACTGGGAATCCAGCCCCAGCGCCTGAGGTACATAGAACCCCAGCATCGCGCCCAGCAAGGTCGCAAAGATCACACGCACAATTGCAAACTGCAGCGGCGTCCTGGTGTCTTTCAAAGAAAAGAAGGTTGAAGAATACAAACGCCCCAATGTGGACGCCAAAAGACCCAGCGTGTATCCCACCAGAACCATCCACACATAGTGGGTGTTTTGTGCCGTGAACTCTCCGGTCTGGAAAACCGCGCCGACAATCAAATCGCCCAAAATCAGAAAGCCCGCCACAGATGGAATGATAAAGAACGCAATCTGTTCAAGGCCCCTGTTCAGACGCCCCTGCAAATAGTGACGGATTTCTTCGTCAGAACCCGTCGCCTGGGACATGGCCGGAAGCTCCGCGGCCGACACACTCATTCCAAAAAGACTGACTGGCAAAAGATAAAGGGTCTGCGCGTAAGCCAAGGCCGACACCGCTCCGGTAGGAAGCAAACTGGCCAAAACGTTATCGATATAGGCACTAACCTGAACAACACCGCGGGAAAAGACCACGGGCACAAAGTTCTTCACCACCGTGCGAACGGAAGAAAGCTTTAAATCCAAGGACGGCGAAATCTTTTTCCCCAAACGCAAAGCCGACGGCAACTGCACTGCAAATTGCAGGAAGCTTCCCGCCACCAGCCCCCAGGCCACCGTCACAGCCAGGTCGAACTGCCCCTGTTTCCCGCCCCACATCACCAGCGCGGCGATAATCGCCAGGTTCCAGATCACCGGCGCCACATACGAAAGAAAGAACTTGCGATGAGAATTTAAAATCCCCAAGCACCACGCCGACATCACCAAAAACCCCGTGCCCGGGAACAGGATCTGCACGATCTGAATGGTCAGATCACGTTTTTCACCGGTGAATCCCGGCGCAATGACATCAATCAAAAAAGGCGTTGCCAGCACACCAGCCAGCACCAAACCTGACGTCAGCAGAAACAGCAAACTGCCGATCACCGACGCCACTTTGGCGGCATCTTCATCGTGTTTTTTTGCCAGCAACTGGGCATAGACCGGGATAAAGCTTGCCGACAGCACGCCCTCACCGAACAGATTTTGCAGGAAGTTTGGAATCTTCAGAGCGGCCTTGAAGGCATCCCCGGCATCAGAATTTCCGAAGTAGTGGGCAAAGACCCTTTCACGGACAAGACCCGCGATACGGCTTAAAAAAATCCCCAGTCCGACTAAGAGCGCATGACTCTTCACTCTTCAACCTCAGTTTCTTCTTCTTCACTCTCGTTAAGCTGAAGCAAAATACGCTCGGCAAGGACCCGGTTAAAGCCCTTGAGTTTAGCAATCTCTTCTGCATCAGCCATTTTGATTTCATCAACAGAGTTGAACTGAGTCAAAAGAACTTTCTTTCTTTTTTCCCCCAAACCAACGACGTAATCCAGCTCGCTTTCAAGCGAAGTGCCTTCACGCAATTTGCGGTGGTAAGTGATGGCAAAACGATGGGCCTCATCGCGGATGCCCGAAAGAATATACAAAGCCTCGGCATTGTGCTTAAAGATCACCGGATTGGAACGCCCCGGAAGGAAGAAGCGCTCTTCGGTGGACTCGACTTCCTGCTTTTGGAAATCACTTTCGGTGCGTGCCTTGGCCAAGCCCACCACCGGGATGTCCTTGCGCCCGATTTCTTCCAGAATCTTCATGGCTTGGGACAACTGCCCTTTACCACCGTCGATCACGATCAACTGAGGGTCCTCGTATTCGGTGTGCTTGAAACGACGGCTTAACACCTCGTACATCGAGGCAAAGTCATTGATTCCCTGAACGGTTTTAATCTTATAACGACGATAGTGCTCTTTGGCAGGGACCCCGTCCTCAAACACCACCTGGGAGGCCACGGTTTCAGCCCCCTGGAAGGTGGAGATATCATAACACTCAATACGGCGCGGACGCTCCGGCAGATTGAAACGTTCTTTGATTTCCTCCAGACCACGCAGTTTTTCTTCGGACTTGGAAACGTATTTCAGGAAATGCGACTTGGCGTTTTCATGGGCCATCTCAACCAGATTACGGCCGCGCTCATCCGTTGCAAAGCGCACCGTGGCCCTGCTGCCAGAACGTTCTTTAAGAACCTCTTCCATCAGCTTGGTCAGGTCATTGCCGATATCCAATGGCAGCAAAACCTCGTCAGGAATGAAGTTGTCTTCATAGTACTGATTCAGGAAGTCCACCAGCCACTCGCGTGGATCTTCAACAGCGTCATTCGGATCAAAGTGCGGCAGGTAATGCGGCCTTGTTCCAATCACCCGTCCGGCACGGATATGGACTGTTTCAATCAAGCAGCCCCGCTCATCCCCATAATAACCCAGGGCATCCTGGTCTTTTTCGGAAGTGTCGTTGATGACGGCCTGTTTTTGCAGGATCGCCTTGATGGCTTCAATAGAATCCCGCAAACGCGCAGCAACCTCGAACTTTTCCTCGTCCGCAGCGCCCATCATTTTTTCGGTCATGGCTTTGATGACTTTTTTATTCTGCCCCTTCAGGAACAGCTTCGCGCCTTCAACTTCGTTGCGGTAATCTTCCAAAGAGATGTACTTCACACACGGCGCGGTACAGCGACCGATCTGATAGGTCATGCACGGACGGGTCCGGGATTTAAAGACCGCATCAGTGCAATCACGGATTTTAAAGGTTCTGTTTAGAAACTTGATCGTGCCATGCACGGCCAGGCCCGAAGTGTACGGGCCAAAATACAAAGACCCGTCTTTTTTCACTTTGCGCGCCAGATACAGTCTTGGCGCCTGGTCTCCCCAACTGAAGCGGATGTAAGGGTAGGCCTTATCATCACGCAGACGAATGTTGTATTTGGGACGGTGTTTTTTAATCAGCGAGGCTTCCAGCAGGAATGCTTCCACCTCGGTTTTGGTCAGGATGTATTCAACTTCACAGATGTTCGTAACCAGCAGGCGCGTTTTGGGACTGTGATCCTTGCTGTCGTTAAAGTAGCTGCGCACACGGTTTCTAAGATTCTTCGCCTTACCGATATAGATGATCTTATCGGCGGTGTTTTTCATCAGATAAACACCACTTTGCGTGGGAAACTCTTTCACCTTGTCGCGAACTTCCTCGAACTTACTTGAGGCCATCCTTGACGACCTCCGCACTCTCCTGTTCGATCTCCCCGCTGCGCACGTTCAGTTCCACAATCTGCAGACGTTTGATTTCGTCGCGAACTTTCGCCGCTTCCTCAAACTCGAGGTTCGCAGAAAGCTCTTTCATGCGGGCACGAAGCTTCGTGATCTCTTGCTGGATTTTCTCCGGCTGCTGCGCAAACTTGTTCATGATGGCAGCAGCTTTGTTTTCACCACCCAATGGGTTGGAGACCGTTCCGTCGAACATCTCGCCCAGACCCTCTTTAATGCGTTTTTTCACCGACTGAGGGGTGATCCCGTTAGCCTCGTTGTATTCACTTTGAATGCGACGACGGCGATCGGTTTCGTTGATGGCTTTTTCCATGCTTTCGGTGATCGTGTCCCCGTACAAAATCACCCGGCCATTCAAGTTACGGGCGGCACGACCGATGGTTTGCACCAGTGATCTTTCTGAACGCAGGAAACCCTCTTTATCGGCATCGGTGATACCGACAAGGCTGACCTCGGGAATATCCAGGCCTTCTCGCAGCAAGTTGATCCCCACCAGAACGTCAAAGACCCCCAAACGC
Organism: Bdellovibrio sp. BIS2; assembly: GCF_055398295.1. Classification (NCBI taxonomy): domain Bacteria; kingdom Pseudomonadati; phylum Bdellovibrionota; class Bdellovibrionia; order Bdellovibrionales; family Pseudobdellovibrionaceae; genus Bdellovibrio; species Bdellovibrio sp. BIS2. Next base: position 2,272,857 of record NZ_AP035879.1, read on the forward strand.
AAATCGCGCAGAATCTCCATACGCTCCATGGTGTCGATCTCGCTGTGCAGATACTTCACCTTAATACCCAGATTTTCATAGTACTCGGTCAGATCCTCAGCAGAACGTTTGGTCAAAGTTGTAATCAGAACACGTTCTTGCTTGGCAATTCGGACACGGATTTCTTTGAGCAGATCATCAACCTGATGTTTCACCGGACGGACTTCGACGACAGGATCAATCAGACCCGTCGGACGGATGATTTGCTCAACAATCACCCCTTCGGATTTTTGCAGCTCATAAGTGCCCGGAGTCGCCGAAACATAGACGACCTTGTCCATCATGGCTTCAAATTCCTGGAAGTTTAAAGGACGGTTGTCCAAAGCCGAAGGCAGACGGAAGCCATGCTCCACCAGATTCATCTTGCGCGCACGATCCCCGCGATACATCCCCCCGATCTGAGGCACGGTGACGTGGGACTCATCGATAAAGGTGACAAAGTCTTTGGGGAAGTATTCCAGCAGCGTCGGAGGTGGTTCCCCCGGCCCCCGGCCCGTCATATGGCGGGAATAGTTTTCGATCCCCTGACAGAAACCCATTTGTTCCATCATCTCGATGTCGTAATAGGTTCTTTGTTCCAAACGCTGGGCTTCAAGCAGCTTCATTTCCTGATTCAACTGCACCAGGCGGTCACGCAGCTCGTCCTGAATGGTCTTGATCGCGCGCTTTAAGCTGTCATCACTGGTGACGTGGTGGCTTCCCGGATAAATACCGATCTGGTCAATTTCTTCAAGGATCTGCCCGGTCAAAGGATCAATCCAGGAAAGGCGTTCGATATAGTCACCAAAGAATTCCACACGCACGGCGCGCTCTTCTTCATAGGGCGGGAAGATTTCGACGTTGTCCCCGCGCACGCGCACCGTTCCGCGCGAGAAATCCACGTTGTTACGCTGATACTGAATACGAATCAATTCCCGCAGCAAGTGATCGCGCTTCATCGACGTGTTGGACACGATTTGAATCATCATGCCTTCATAGGCCTCTGGCGAACCCAAACCGTAAATGCACGATACAGAACTGACGATGATCACATCACGGCGATCAAACAAGGAGCGCGTCGCCGAGTGGCGCATGCGATCGATCTGCTCGTTGATGGCTGAATCTTTTTCGATATAGGTGTCCGTAGAAGGAATATAAGCTTCCGGCTGGTAGTAATCGTAGTAACTGACAAAGTATTCCACGGCATTGTGCGGAAACAGCTCTTTGAACTCGGCATACAACTGAGCCGCCAGAGTTTTATTCGGCGCCAGAACCAGAGCCGGCTGATTCAAGTTTGCAATAGTGTGCGCCATGGTGAAGGTCTTTCCCGACCCGGTCACACCCAGTAACGTCTGATGTTTCAAACCCGCTTTGAAGTTTTCAGCAATCTGCTCAATTGCTTTCGGCTGATCGCCGGAAGGTTTAAACTCGGACACCAATTGAAAGTTCTTTTTATATGCAGAGGCCATCCCTCCAAGAATAGCACGATCATATAAAAGTACCCGTCCTTTTTTGGCTCTACTCTGCGTTATATGCGAGGTGGCAATTAAAGGTTTTCTTGCCTCCCTCCCAGACCCCGCCGACAGTTGAGGGATGAAAACACTCAAACGAAGCCTTCTCGTATTCTTCATCCTGGTTACCGTCTTCTGCTTGGGGGGTTATCTATTCTTGCGCCAGTCCCTGCCACCGATGGAGGGCTCACTTCCGCTTAAAGGGCTGTCTGAGCCCGTGACCGTGATTCGCGATCAATACGGCATTCCTCATATCAAAGCGGCCAATAAGAAAGACGCCTTGAAAGCCCTGGGCTTTGTCATGGCCAGCGAAAGACTTTTCCAAATGGAGCTTTCCCGCCGTATGACTCAAGGGGAACTTTCCGAGATCTTCGGAGAGCTGGCCCTTCCCAGCGACAAATTGTACCGCAGCCTGATGCTTCGCCGATCGGTCGAACGCATGCTTGCAAAGGAAAAAGCCGAGGGCCGTTTTGATCAGAGTATGTGGGATGAGATGGAGGCCTACTTTGAAGGTGTGAATCAATACATCAGCACTCAAAAAGCCCCCTATGAAATGGCGCTGGTGGGACTAAAACCCCGCCCGTTTTCGCCTTTGGATGCTTACATCATGACCGGCCACATGGCTTACAGCTTTGGAATCGCACTAAAAGCCGACCCGTTGATGACCGAACTTGCCGGGAAGCTTTCCCCGGAATCCTTCCAGGGACTTCGCAATGTGCCGCTGAAAGCCCCACTAAAGATCACATCCCTTCAGGGCGGATTCACCCCGTTTGAACTGCTGACTGAAAATCTTTTCACCGCCTCTTTTGAAGGCAGCAATGCGTGGCTGATCGGGCCGGACCGTTCGCAGTCCGGCAAAAGTATTTTTGCCAACGATCCTCACATTGGCTTTTCTCACCCCGCAACCTGGGTCGAAGCCCACATCCAAACCCCGGAGTTTGAACTTTACGGCCACTACCTTCCGCTGGTTCCCTTCGCCATCCTAGGCCACAGCCGCCAGCATGCCTGGGGTTTCACTATGTCTTTATCCGACGATATGGATCTGTTTGCCGAAACCCTGAATACGGACAAGAAAACCGCCGTCTTCATGGGAAAGGAAGTCCCTTATCAGGAATGGACTGAAACCATCAAAATCAAAGATGCACCAGATCTGGTGCTGAACATGATTGAAACCAATCATGGCCCGATCATGGATGAAACCTTGAAACGCAAAGGTTTGGCATTAAAGTGGGCTTATCACCGCCCCGAAAACAATCCGATGAAGGCCCTTTTTGAAATGGGCAAAGCGCCGAACATGGCAGCCTTTGAAACAGCCCTGCAATACGGAACCGCACCGGGCTTGAATGTCATGTACGCGGATGCCGAAAATATCGCGTGGTGGATCTTTGGTGATATCGCCATTAAGAAGAATCCGAACTCGGATATGATTTTGGACGGAGCTTCGGGTCTGGATGAATACGAGCGTGTGCTTGCATGGGCAGACAAACCCCACAAAGTGAATCCTGAAAACGGCATCATCGTCACGGCCAATTCCCGTCCCGATGGCATCGCCGAAAACATCCGCGGAGACTGGCAGTCCGATGACCGCTATCAGACCCTGGTGCGTGCCTTGGGCGAAAAAGACCTGTGGAGTGCCGAGGATGTGCGCGCCCTGCAAACAGACAACTTCAACTATAAAACCCGCGAGCTGTTAGACAAACTGAACGATCACCTGCAGTTGGATGAAGCGCAGAATCTAAAATACGAAACTGAACTGAACGCCCTGAAAAACTGGAACCTGCGTTCAGATGTTCAATCCGTCGAAGCCAGCTTGTACCATCAGTGGAACAACGAACTGGTATTGCTGCTGCTAAAAGATGTACCGGAAGAAATGAAGGCCACCTATCTGACGACTCCGTACGCCTGGGCCTTTTATGAGCGCGCCGTTTTGGACGACACATCGCCTTGGTGGAAAGATCGCAATCAGGATCAACTGATCACGCAAGCTTTCTTAACCGCGATTGAAAAAGTGCAGGACATTCCCTGGGGCGACTTGCACACGGTGGAATACAAACACCCGCTGGGCCGCAGCTTCCCTCTGGACAAGATATTTAATCTGGGGCCCTACCCGATGCCGGGCGCCTACAATGAAATCAACAACAACAAGATGCGCGGCCTTGGTGGTGACTTCAAAGTGGTGGCGGGACCCAGCACTCGCCGGGTGATTGATTTTGCCCGCCCACAAACCAGTTGGGGCATTAATCCCATTGGCATTTCCGGGCATATCCTGTCACCCTTCTATAAAGACCAGGTGCAATTGTTCCTGGATGGAAAATATCGCCCGCAATACATGGCGGCCGAAGACATTGAAAAGAACAAAAAATACGAACTGAAACTGACACCCCAATAACCGGAGGATTTCATGAAGTTTTTGATTTTGCTCACCGCACTTTTTACCGCTTCCACATCATTCGCAGCTTTTGATATCAAGCCCGGCCTTTGGGAAGTAAAAATGCAAATGACCCTGGACGGAAAAGCCTTTGATCCCATGGCTGAAATGAACAAAGCCCTGGAACAACTGCCACCCGAGCAAAGAAAAAAGATGGAAGCGATGCTGTCGGGCTCTGACAAAATCCCCGTCACAAAAAATGGTTATCGTATCTGCTACACTGCCGACATGCTGAAAAATCCCAACAAAGTGATGGAAGGCACCAAGGCCTGCACCACCAAGATCACCACGCAAACTGCCAAGAAGCTGGCGGGAACTTTTGACTGTCCGAAAGACGACGCCAAGGGTGACTTTGAATGGAATGCCAAATCCAGCAACGAATACGAAGGGCTGATGAACGGCAAAACCAGCAAGGGTAGCAACACACAAATCCGCTATCAGGGTAAGTTTATTTCTGCTGATTGCGGTAAAGTGAAGCCTGTACTTTAGCACCCGATCCGGTCTTGGACTTTCAGCCTTCTTCTTTGGATGCCATATTAGTGGCATTCCATGGAAGGAGGCTTTATGTTTACCAAATCTTTACTGACTGCTTTCACCACCCTGTTTGCCACCACCGCCCTGGCCTATCCCAATGTCGGCGACAAAGTATCCTGGACAGGCACCATGAGCACTGTCAGCGGTGAAACCAACGCCGTGAAAATCACCAAAGAAGTCATCAGTCACGACGAGAAAAAGAACATCTGGAAAATCAAAATCGAAGCCGTCGTTGGCACTGACAAAACCAGTGAAACGATGGAGATCTCAGACCTCTACTCCCCAGCAAAATACAAAGCCCTGATCGCGGATTGCGAAAAAAATGGCGGGACCTTGGAAAAGCTCAGCGCCCCGGCGGGAACCTATGACACCTGCAAAATGAGCATGACCATGGCCGACGGAACCATGGTTGAACGCTGGTGGGGTGACATCCCGTTTGGAGTCGTCAGCAAAAGCACCCGCGACAGCGGTAAAATGCCGATCTCAAAACCAGATCTGAATTCGATTATCGCGGGACTTTGATATTTACTTATGTTACACAGCTAAACTTATCTGAGTTTTTCGCCGATATTACCTTGCATGCGCGAGGTAATATTGAAAACTAAAATACTATCAATTCTTCTTCTTTGCTCAGGATGCCAACATACGTTTTTACCTGGCTCCAAAACAAACAACATCAACTTCTCTGCTTCAGTTGATCGCAACTGCACCTTAATTGAAAAAGAAACATTTTCAAGATTAGTGTTCCCAGGCAGAGAGGAAGCATTGAAGAAGCAAATCGCAGAGAGTGCAAATACCTTGGGCGCAACAGACGTAGTTGCTACCACATCCGGAATTAACAACTCAGTAAAATACTACACTTGCCAAGACCCTAAGGAAGTCCCTGAACAAACTTTACGACATTCCTGCAACAATGAAATTCAGACTTCCTGCGTAGAACTCGTCCGTCGCGCAGTAATACATCAAAATATCAGAGAATTAGTTTCTCTTTCGGAAAAATCATGTTCACTAAAGAACAATGAATCCTGTATCTGGCTCGATACATTTAGGCAGTGGCGAAAGAGCCTTCAAGCACAATGCATATCAAGAAATCAATCTGCATGCTTAGTCGGAGCTGTAATGGCGGACTTCGACAGCGACAACATTCTAATGACCACCCTACTCAAACAAGGCTGCAGCTACGGACACAGTGAAAGCTGCTTCTACTACAACCTAGAGCTGGAAATAAGAGAAAAAGTTGGCTCCAACACTTCTTCGAAGGAGCAAGCATCCATCATTGCATACAGAGATTACGTAAAAAAACAAAGCAGGTTTATGCAGGAAATTACAAACTTACTAACCAACAAAAAAATCGAAATTTAGAAGTATTAATTTACTTCCTCATATTTAGTTGGAGAATCACATGCCAGACGAAAGATATTCAGAACTAAGTGATGACGAAAACCTTCTCTTCACAAAGATTCCTTTAAATGGAGATTCAATTGGCAACAAATCACTACGCACGTCATTAAACTGGGATGAGGACAAATACTGGTCAGTAAGAGACCAATTAATAAATAGAGGATTTGTTTTAATCGGCATGGGGCGCGGAGGCAGCGTTTACCGTCTCAAACACATTACTTCGGATTCGGAAACTCCAGAATCCCCCTCAGTCATATCACCACCAGCATCTACATATGATCTAGAAAGAGACTTATATCAACCTGTAAGCGAATCACTCCATAAATGGGCAAAGGAACTTCAGTTTCTCAACTACTTCATCGAAGACACATCTTCCCAAGGTTCCAGAAGAACGGGCGGGATTTGGACCAGACCAGATCTCGTTCTAATAAATGTAGCCACATATCAGTTTGTGCCAAATAAGTATTTAGACGTCATTACCTTTGAAATTAAGCCAAAGAATGAATGGTCAATTAGATCTGTCTTTGAAGCAGCAGCACATTCGCGCTTTGCTTCACGTAGCTACTTAGCTCTTCATCTAGATGCAACAAATCCTCCCCCTGAAGAGCTCAAGGATAGAATCTCAGAAGAATGCGAGCGGTTTGGCGTCGGTTTGATAGTCTTCGAAGACCCGGCTAACTACGATACATATGAGTTTATTGTTGAGCCAACTCGAAAATCCTATGACCCACAAGAAGTAGAGAGATTCATAGAACTTCAAATCTCTGTTAGCAACAAAACAAAACTATCTAGACTGTTGCGATAGTCGAGACTTTAAAAGACATGATCGCAAATGTGGGGCTCGCCATTTCATGAATGGACGCCCCGAGTTTTGCATAGAAATCAGGACGTTCCGTCCCCAGATACACTTCTGAAATATTCAAACGTTTCGCCTCTGCCAAAAGCTCCAGAACAAGCTTAGCCCCGACACCTTGACTGCGAACTTCCGGCTTCACATACAAAGCCGCCAGCCACGGTTTCAAATGAGGCCTTGCATCGTCATCACTTTCAATCAGATTCACAGTGCCGACAGGTTTGTCGTCAAGAAAAGCCACCAAGGACAGGGGCACAGATTCGCGGTTGACCGCTTCTTGCAGGCGCTCGTTCAAATCAACCACGGTCACACCGGGCTGATCGGTCCAAAACGCCTGATAGATCCAGTCACCCACCTCCGGAAGCAGTTCCGGATTCTCGTAAAGATGGCGGATGACCACAGACACTACTTCGTCACTTCCCAGAAGCTGCCTTCAGGCGTATCGCTGACAGAAATACCCAATGCGGTGATTTTCGCGCGCAACTCATCAGACTTCGCAAAGTCCTTCGCCGCGCGAGCCTCGCCACGTTCTGCAACCAAAGCATCCACTGCAGATCTTTCCAGGTTCATTTTCTTCAGCAACATATCATCAAGTTTGATCAGGAAGGCGTGCGCTGGTTCCTGGAACAAACTCATCATTGAACCCATTTTGCGAACGAAGTTCTGGAAAGCCAAAGCTTTGCCTTGAATCGCCGGGTTCACTTTCATGCCACGGCGAACCTGAGCATTGAACTGGCGGACCACTTCAAACATCGCCGCAAACGCATCCGGTGTTCCGAAGTCATGATTCATGGCTTCTTCCACTTTCTTCCAGGCTTCCTGCGTGATTTTCGCAAAAGCCGGGTCTTCCTGAGTCACTTCCGGAGTCAGATAGCTTTCAGCCATGGAAAGCGCAGAATACACACGGGACAACCCGCCCACGGCGCGCTCAACTGCTTCATCACCAAAGTCACTCAATGTGCGATAGTGCGCAGACAGGATCATCCATTTGTAGATCTCGGCGTTGTACATCTCCAGGAATTCTCGCATGGTAACGATGTTCCCCAAAGACTTGGACATTTTCTGCCCGCCGAAGTTCAGCATGTTGTTGTGCATCCAGTATTTTACGAAGGCTTTGCCAGTGCAGCCTTCACTTTGTGCGATCTCATTTTCGTGGTGCGGGAAGATCAAGTCCATGCCGCCCCCGTGAATGTCGATCTGATCGCCGAAAAGATTTTTGATCATCGCCGAGCACTCAATGTGCCAGCCCGGACGCCCTGGGCCCCAAGGCGATGGCCAGGACACTTCACCCGGCTTTGCCGCTTTCCACAGGGCAAAATCCATAGGGTTGCGTTTCTTTTCATCGACTTCAACACGGGCACCCGCCAACAAGTCGTCGGTGTTACGACCACTCAGCTTGCCATAGTCCTTGAAGGATTCGATGGAATAAAGAACATCGCCTTGTGCTTCATAGGCTTTTTTCTGACTGACCAGGCTTTCCACCATGGAGCGAATGTCATCCATGTGCTCCGTCACCTTCGGATTCATGTCATGCGGGCGAAGCCCCAGCATCGCGAAATCTTTTTTATATTCAGCAATGTATTTTTCAGACAACTCAGTCGGAGTCATACCCAGCTCGTTCGCACGGTTGATGATCTTATCATCCACGTCCGTGAAATTCAGGGCGTAGGTCACTTTGTAACCCAGATGTTCCAGCCAGTTGCGAACCATGTTAAAGACCACCGGCCCGCGGAAGTTCCCCACATGCAGGAAGTTATACACCGTCGGACCACACACATACATTTTCACCTGCCCCGGCGTCAGTGGTGTGAAATCTTCAAGCTGCTTGCTTTGAGAATTGTGAATCTTCAACATAGTTAAAACCTACACTTTTGCCAGAGCCTGCTCTGCGCGGGCCACCAGCGAGGATTTTTTCATCAACGGTACAAGTGTCTTCAGTTCCGCACCATGAGGCTTCCCGATCACCGCCACACGAATCGGCATGAACAGGTGTTTGCCTTTGGAACCGGTCTGATTTTTCACTTCATCCTGCATTTTCAGGAACTCTTCTTCTGTCATATAGTCAGCAGGGTGCGCCTGAAGCAGGTTTTTCCAGGAGGTCAGAACCGCTTTGGTGGATTCCCACTTCAGGGTTTCATCGGCTTCCGGCAGGATCACATAAGATTTGTCATTCAACGGACGATACAGTTCGATCGCATCAGCCAGGACTTCCATGTAGGGCTTGAACAAATCCAAAGACTTGCTTTGCCATGCAGGATCACTTGGCAGATCCATGCTTTCACGAGCCAGGAACGGAGCCACCGCCGTCCAAAGTTCCGCGTTTGGCAACGCACGCAGGTGCTGCGCATTCATCCATTTGAATTTCACACGGTCAAAGATCGCACCGGATGGATTCAAACGGGAAATATCGAACACTTCCAGCATGTCTTTCACAGACAGGATCTCACGCCCTTGAGGATCAGACCATCCCAGCAATGCGATGAAGTTCAAAACGGCACTTGCCAGATAACCTTCGTCTTTCAACTGACCGCAAGCCACAGCGCCTTTGCGCTTGGAAAGTTTTTGGCGGTCTTCATCCAGAATCAAAGCCATATGACCGAACTCCGGCGCCTGCCAGTTCATCGCCTCATAGATCATCAACTGACGAAGAGTGTTTGGCAGATGTTCTTCCGCACGGAAAACATGGGTCATCTTCATCAGGTGGTCATCGACCACGCAGCAGAAGTTGTAAACCGGCATTCCGTCAGAACGAAGCAGGACAAAGTCCCCCACCATGTCGGATGGGAACTTCACTTCACCGCGCACAAGATCGGTGAAGATATAATCTTTCACCAGATTTTTGGTTTTGAAACGAACCACGGCTTTGTCGCCGGTCTTCAGACGCTCCAAAGCTTGATCCAAAGACCAATCCTGATAAGGCGACACCAGGTGAGCAAAGCTTCCGGCTGCGGCTTTTTGCTTTTCAATTTCCTCTTCGGTCATGAAGCAATAGTACGCTTTGCCTTCTTTCAGAAGCTGATCAGCGATTTCTTTGTAGATATGCAAACGCTCACTTTGACGGTAAGGACCATTCGGGCCCACGTCTTTCAACGTCACCGGGTCCACGCCTTCGTCCCATTTCAAACCCAGCCAAACCAGGTCATCCACCACCCCACGCAGGGATTCTTGAGTGGAACGGGCCTCGTCCGTGTCTTCGATACGCAGGATGAACTCACCGCCGTTTTTCTTGGCGAAAAGGTAGTTGTAAAGAGCGGTTCTTGCGCCCCCCACGTGCAAATAACCCGTTGGGGATGGGGCAAAACGAACACGAACATGCGGAGAGATTTTCGAGGACATGCGGAACTCCAAAGCTGGGAAAGGCCTTAAAAAACAAAAAGGGCCTGGTCATTAAACCAAGCCCCGAATTTATTATGTTTTTTGAAAGTCGTCCAGCCTTTCTCGGCTGGTTAAAAAAGCCTAACCCGTGATACCGAAGATGGCTTTAACTTCTTCCTCTTTGAACAGCTCTTCCTGGCTTGTCGCCAAAGTCAGCTCTTTCAACAGCAGGCTGCGCGCAGAATCAAGCATCTTGCGCTCACCGAAGGACAGCTCTTTGTCCGCTTTCAAAAGGAACAAATCGCGTAAAACTTCAGCAATCTCGAATACGGAACCGGTTTTGATCTTCTCCATGTACTCGCGATAACGGCGATTCCATGTCTGATTGTCGATCTTGATGTCTTTTTCTTTAAGAATTCCAACAACTCGGGATGCTTCGGACTTGGAGATGATAGGACGCAGACCCGCGGACTTCACGTTCGTGGTAGGGATCATGATCTTCAGACCCGTGTCCACCAACTGCATGTTGTAGAACGTAGTCTTAGTACCAAGCATCTCTTTGGTTTCAATAGAAACCACTTTAACAACGCCGTATCCAGGATAAACTGCATTATCACCGACTTCAAACGTCTGCATTCACGAACCTCCCCAAGGGAAAAGGGACTACACATCCATAAGGCCTAGACCTTAGGACAGACTTGCAACCTCGACAGTTCTATCAAATTTGACACGAGTTATCAAACGGGAGCAGCGCATTGGAAATTATTTCAGAAGCCATTTAAAAGCAAAAAAGGCCCGGAATCATCCGAGCCTTTTTTCAGTATTTTCAGATACTTAAAGCAATTATCAAGACCTATTTAGCCGTATAGACTAGAGCATAAGCTTGAGCGCCGTTCTTACCTTGCGGAACTTTAAAGCCCTTTACAGTCAGCTTGTAAGTACCCGCCGGCAAGCCGGACTTTTCGATCATCTCAAGATTGTTGATGTGATCGTTCATGCTCAGGGTCTGACCGTTTGGCAAAGTCAGAACCAGATCCAAATCGTTCACCAAGGCTTGGGCCGCATTCGCCGAACCCGGAGCATCGGTCCAAACAAGGTTCGCATACAGGCTGCCTGGCGCATTCAAAGTGAATTCGTAGGAAACCTCAGCTCCTTGAGCCACACCCTGACGGTTGTCGACGAACTGAGTAGCACCGCCCAAGTTGGCGATGTTAGCCACGTCCACACGGCCGTAACCTTCATCAGAGTTCGGACGACGAGTCAGGATCTCTTGACCACGAGCTGCACCGATTTCACCGAACTGACCTGGGTACATATCAACAGCCGTGTGAAGCATAGTTGCTTTCATCAAAGCCGCAGATGGATTTTTGATGCCCAATTTTTCAACAAGCACCTGACGAGCAATCGCCGCCGCACCCGCCGTCAGCGGAGTCGCCATGGACGTACCACCAGACCAGACATAGTCTTTGTTGTAAGCGCCCCAAAGTGGAGAAGCATCTTTTTCCTGAGAGAACACGCTCAGGATGTTTGTGCCCGGAGCCACGATATCAGGCTTGGTACGGCCATCTGTCGTTGGACCACGGGAAGAGAACATCGCGATACCGTTGCCGTTATCAGAGATGTAAGAGCTGTAGATTGGTTCTGCCGGCCATTCATCCTTAGCCGCGCGAAGCTTGCTGATTGGAACCTGAATACCACCGGACTTCGTCACGTTTTCAGAAGCGCCCACGGTCAAAACGTTTTTCGCTGTGCCCGGAGAAGCCATAGAGTTGGAATCAATGCGGCCGTCTTTGTTTTTATCCGCGCCGCTGTTACCAGCCGCAAACAGAATCAACATATCCGGGTTCGCGTAAGACCATTCGTCCACTTGAACTGCGAAGTTGTCATAAGCACCGAAGGTACGAGCACCACCCCAAGAGTTGGTGTGGATACGAGCGCCATCAGCGAAGGCTTTTTCAAACAAATCCCCTAGTTTGGATGGAACACTCAAGTTCTTCATCATTGGAGACCACATGCCTTCAGCCACCATGTTAGCTTCATAAGCGCCGCCTTTCAGCAAGCCCTTGGAAGCTGTACCACGACCCATCACAGATCCGGCAACGTGAGTCCCGTGACCCATTGGATCAGACCATGATTTAGACCACAAACCAAAAGGATAACCCGAGATCACGCCGCCTGCGAAATCCTGATGGATCGCGCCGGTGTTACCAGAATCAAGACCTGTATCCGCCATGGAAACAGTCTGACCTTTCCCTGCATAGCCCATGGCCCAAGCTGCATCAAAGTTCATCAAACGAGTGCCGGACTCATCGCCCGTCAGGTCTGAATAATCACCCGCTGCAGTTGCAGAAACCTGACCGGCCAGGTCCTCATCCATCGCAAAGTGGAAGGATTCAATTACTGGAGCCGGTTGAACGTGCTCAACACCTGTCAAAGCAGCCACCGCTGGAACAAGTCCACGAGGAATCAAAGCTGTGATGTGCTTTCCATCAACAACTTGAACTGCTACTTTAACATCCATTTTTTCAATTTTAGAGGCGATCACTTCCACTTCGTGGGATTTGAAAGTGTTCACAAGAACTGCAACCATATTGTCTTTGGTAAAGACGCTGGCCGGAGCGAAGGACGTGCTCACTTTATATTGAGCCGAGTACTTCACCACAGCTTGAACACCAGGGTGGTTGGTTTTGAAAGTCACAAGATCAGAATAGATCCCGCGAACAACCAAAGCATCATCAGGAAGATAGCCGAACACTTCAAACTGAGCCTTCAAGGCCGCTTTGTCTTTTTCAGTCACCGCTTTTTTGAACTGAACGATGTATTCAGTTGCTTTGGCTTCCATCATCCAGGAAGCAGCGTAGTTGCTGGTAAGTTTGTTGGTGTCGATAGCGCCAGCATTGAATTTCAATACTGTGCCTGCTTGTGCCGCGCTGACAGAAAGAACTGCCGCGACCGTAGAGACCGTGATGCCCTTCACAAGATGATTCATAATACCCCCTCTGAGTACAAAATCAGATCACGACCGAAGTCCAGTCGCAAGGGGTACTTAGTATATTGATGCGCTGAGTGATTTTTTAAAGCTGATGAGCCATCACCGCCAGAGAAAGATTCCCTGCCGTGCGCCCCTTGGAATTCATGCCAAATTCCATCTCTTGATTGTCAGGAGCAAAAATCTGCGCGCGTTCCGCGAGTTTCCTTTGCCCACGCACACGTTTTGTCACGGTCACATCCATATAAAGACCGTCTTTTTTATTCACTTGGGATTTGCGCGCAAACACTTCCACCAGCGTTTCGCTTTGTCCATCGTCAGAAATTTCACTGACGAAGCTTTTTTTGCCGGATTTTGCAACAGTATTGATAGAAATAGGAGAAGCCCCCTTCAAACCGACACGCATGTTCACCTTATAAGAAGGAGCCGCCGCCAATGACTGAAGAGAGAAAAGAACTGTTGCCGTAACTACGCTGAAGAGCAATTTCATAAGAGCACATCCTTGTGATCTAAGAAAAGGATGACAAACAAAATTCGCGGATGCAACAGCAAAATGTTCCGCTATTTTTTCTTAGAAACCAGTGATCAGCGTTGGCGTTGTCGGATCAGCAGCGCCCGGTGTCGGAGGAAGTGCCGATTGGCCGTTATTATTGCCACCCCAGCAGAAGAGTTTCCCTGCATTCACCGCGCACACGTTTCTTTCGCCAACAGAAACTTTTTGCCAATTGGTAGAAGTTCCTAACTGAATAGGCACAACTTCCGCGCCAGTGAAGGCAGAACCATTGCCCTGCTGCCCCCAGCCATCAGAACCCCAACAGAACAGTTTGCCGCCATCAATGCCACAGACAGCACTATTTTCAAAGCCCGAGGCAATTTCAGTCCAAGATGACGAGACACCCACACGCTGCGGAGTCGATGCATCAACCATGCTTCCAGTCCCCAAAGCCCCCTGATAGGATCCACCCCAACAGTAAAGCTGACCTGAGCGAATACCACAGGTATGCAGGTTGCCCGCCACAACGGCAGTCCAATCAGAGTCAGATCCCACACGAACAGGCGTGTGGGAAGAGGTGTTATTGCCGTCACCCAATTCCCCGTCATCGCCGTAACCCCAGCAATAAAGCTTGCCGTCATCGATACCACAGGAATGATAGGAACTGATCCCCACGGCATGCCATTTATCAGAAGTGCCGACTTGGGTAGGCTCTTCCACCAAAGGCACCGTGGCCGGATCAGCCGCCATCTGCCCGTCGGAGTTCTGCCCCCAACAATACATTTTTCCACCGTTGATTCCGCACAACTGACCGGAACCCGCGGCAATGGCCGTCCACGTTTTGGAAGTCCCCACGCGCGTAGGAACTTGCGAAACCGGTGAAACATTCATCGGCATAAAACCACCGCCGCCCGGAGGAGGTGGTGGTGGACCTCCTCCGCCGAAGTCAAATCCCACGTTTAAGCCCCAGCAGTACAATTCACCCTCTTTAATGCCACAGGTGTGCCCCCCGCCACTGGCGATTTTCTGCCAGGCCTTGGAGTTTCCAACCTGTTGAGGAACAATGATTGACGCCAAAGATCCGTTGTCATTTTGCCCCAACTGGAAACTGGAGTTATCACCCCAGCAGTACAGGCGACCCGCATTGATCGCACAAGAATGACCATATCCCGCACTTGGCAAAGACCAGGATGTAGACAGGCCCACTCTATGAGGTTTGTGGGCAATCTCGGCCCGATCCTCGCCCAATCCGATAAAATTAATCGTGCTCTCGTCATGCGCCCAGCACAGCACGGATCCGTTATTGATTCCGCAGGTCATGTAATAGCTTGTGCTAATTTTGCTCCAAGTACTGTCGGTGCCAATGCGGGTTGGTTCCCACACGCCGCTTTGATAACTTACAGCACCCCAACAGTAAAGATCGCCACCGTTTCGAATTCCGCAGGTGTGATTCCCCCCTGCCGCAAGACTTTCCCAGTCGGAAGCAGTACCCACTTGGGAAATCGCACCGATGATATTGCCCGCCTCTGCAGCTCCCAGCCCCAACTGCCCGGAATAGTTGTCACCCCAGCAGTAAAGCTTTCCAGCATTGATACCGCAGGTGTGATCATTTCCGGCCACAACATCCTGCCAAGATGCCGAGGCACCCACCTGCAAAACCGACTGCTGCCGAGTCACGCTAGCATTATTCCCGAGTTGCAGACGAGACCCCGCGCCCCAGCAATAAAGCTTGCCGGAATCAAGACCGCACACATGGGATCCACCTGCAGAAATCTTCTGCCAGGTTGTACCGGCGCCAACTCTTGTAGGACTGTATTTTGTCAGAATATCTCCGGTGGCGAGCTGACCAAACTGGTTATAACCCCAGCAGTACAATTCACCTGATCTGATACCGCACGAGAAATGCGTCCCACCTGTCAAATCCTGCCAGTCAGAATTGCCTCCGACTTGAGTGGGCTCTGTCACTTCAGATGGAACGTTGGAACCTGTCGCAGAACGACCGGAATCGTTGCGACCCCAGCAATAAAGCTTGCCACCATTGAGCCCACAGGTACCCTCAGAACTTAATGCCACCTTTTGCCATGTCGTGGAAGTTCCCACACGGACAGGCTTTGTGCGATTGTCCAGATCCCCGGCCCCCAACCCAAGACGGTACTTGTCGTTATTACCCCAGCAATACAGCTTGCCGTCCGAAATCGCACAGAGATGCGTATCAGAGACATTGATGTCCTGAAAAACCTGCGCAGGAGCTCCGCCAGCAAACTCCAACGGAATGACCAGTTCGATTTTGGGTTTAAGCCCACTCATACCGCTGTTGAGCTGAATGGTTTGATGTTCGGCGGATGACAAAGACAGACCCGCCTGCAAAGTCAGAGGAATAACGACAGAGGTGGCTCCGGCTGGAACCAGAATCTTCCCAGTGTTCATTCCATTAAACAGTGATGATTCGGAATTGGCGGAATATATGGAGTAATCCAAATAGGTCGCAAAAGGCGCCGGAGCTGAAAGATTCAACACCGTATTTTGCGTTGGCGCACCGGAATCAAAGCTAAAGTTTTCCTGAGATAAGGTCAACTGCAGGCTGTTTTGCACACCCAGACTGATAACATCGGACACCACACTGACAGAGCCTTGAGTGACCTTGACTTTGAATTCGCAGCTTTCGCCAGAAACCTTGTCAAGCACTCCGGAAATCCAGCCGTCGGCATTGATGGAGAGCCCCGGACACGTGCTGTCTTGAAGGGATAAAGCCGGAGTGCTGAAACTTGAAAGACCGCTGGAAAGACCTGTGACCTGAACCTGTCCATAATAAGGGAAGGATTCAGGAACGTTCGTGGGCAAATCAGAAATCTTAAGACTCAGATCGGTGGAAGCTTCGGAGGTGGATTTGATTTTTTCAAAGAGTTCCGCATCCAACGAACACGCCGTCAGCAGCAGAAGATTCAGTGTAAGAAGCAGGTTGCGAATATACTTCGTGGTCATTCCAATTCCTCGAAACGTTCAGTTAACAGCCCATCATTGATCGGCCCTTAACAACCCTCACTTAAGGCATTTTCTCAGAATGACACACGAATATTTCAAACAGGAAAGGTTGTCACATTAGGCAATGCCAGCTAGAGCGGCTGGACCGTGCTCGCGCAGAAGCTCGGCCTTCAAACCTTGATTCTCGACGTAGGAAAGCTTTGGATCCTTTCTTAGAACCTCAAAAGCCGCTTCACGGGCTTCCTGCAGGATGGCCATATCACGCACCAGGTTTGCCAGCTTAAAGCCGGAAAGACCTGACTGCTTGGTCCCCATGAACTCACCCGGGCCGCGCATTTCAAGATCGAACTCAGCGATCTTGAATCCGTCCGAGGTCTTTTCCATCATCTCGGTGCGGGCTTTGCCTTCTTCAGACACGGCATAACCCATGATCAGAATACAGAAGCTTTTGTATTCTCCCCGTCCCACGCGGCCGCGCAACTGATGCAGTTGCGACAGACCAAAACGTTCAGCATGTTCGATGATCATGATGTTGGCATTCGGCACGTCGACACCGACTTCAATGACGGTGGTGGAAACCAGAACCTGGATTTCATTTTTGCGGAACTGATCCATGACCTGGTCTTTTTCATCTGGTTTCATCTTCCCGTGCAAAAGACCGATCTTCAACTGCGGATAAAGCTCTTTCAGCTTTTCGTATTCCGACACCGCATCTTTCAGATCAATCTTTTCGCTTTCCTCCACCAGAGGATAAACGATATAGGCCTGACGGCCTTTTTGGATTTGTTCCAGCATAAATTGCAGGGCTTGAGGGCGTTTGCTTTCAAACGTTGCGCGCGTCTGAATCGGGCTTCGGCCGGCCGGCATTTCATCGATGATGGAAACATCCAGGTCCCCGTACACCGTCATCGCCAGAGTTCTGGGAATCGGAGTCGCGGTCATCACCAGGAAGTGCGGAGAGTTTCCTTTGTTTTTCAAAACCCCGCGCTGCTCAACCCCGAACCTGTGTTGTTCATCGATGATCACAAGTCCCAGATTTGAGAACTGCACTTCATCTTCGATCAGGGCATGGGTGCCTATAATCAAATCAATCTCGCCGGCTGCCAAAGCCGCCAGCAGAGCTTTTCGCTCCGAGGCTTTGGATTTACCCACCAGCAGCCCTAGACGAATACCCAAAGGCTCAAGCACCTTGCGCGCATTTTTAAAGTGCTGTTCAGCCAGAATTTCTGTCGGCGCCATCAAACAGGATTGATAACCGCTTTCTGCGGCATAGATGGCGGCCATAAAGCTCACGAGCGTCTTTCCGCTTCCCACATCCCCTTGCACCATTCGGTGCATAGGGTGGCCTTTTTCCAGATCGGCTTTGATTTCAGTGAAGACGCGCTTTTGTGCGCCTGTCATTTCAAATGGCAAAGACTGAAGCAATGCCCGCATCTTTTCGCCGGAATTTCTGATCTGCGGAGCCCCTTCTTTCTGGAAGCCTGCCTTTTTAGAGGCCAGATAAAGTTCCAACCAGAAGAACTCATCAAAAATGATGCGTTTTTGGGCCGCAGTTTTAAATTCAGAATACTCCTTGGCCTTGTTCGGATCCGGAAAATGGATGTCCTTCAAGGCGTCTTTGCGCGGAATCAGATTGTACTTTTCGCGCATCCATTTCGGGAACGCTTCTTCCGGCCATTCTTCGATTTGCGCAAACGCCGAACGCACCAGCTTCATGATCTTGGCCGTGGCAAGACCTTCAATTTCCGTGTACAGCGGGATCAGCGCGTCCTGGGTTTCTTCGTCGGGCTCCACATCCTTGATATCGGGATGATGGAATTCCAAACGGCCGCGGTACTCGGTGACTTTTCCCACCACACGAACTTCGGTGAAGGGCTTAAAGCGTTCAAAGTATCCTTTGTAAGGCACACGGAAGTATTTGCAGTGAATCTGTCCGGAGGCGTCTCTGACCAGAACGTCATACATCTTGCGTGCCGATCGCCCCATGTTCACGCTGTGAACAGCGACAACCGTGGCCTTGATGCTGACGATATCATCCGGGCGCAGGCTTGAAATGTTTCGTGCCGCGCGCTGGTCTTCGTAGGCACGTGGATAGAACTCAAAAAGGTCCCCCAAGGTCTTAAGACCTTTACGGGAAAACAGATCCCCCAACTTGGGACCCACACCTTTAAGAAATTGTATTTGCGTATCCAGACGAAGAGCCATGCGGTGATTATGGCCAATCACCGGGATTTCGGCAACTGCCGAACCCCCGGCAACGCAGCCTGCCGGGAACTCGGCGGGGGGGCCAATCAGCTCAAAATTAAGCCATTTTCAGAGCGAAATCCGCTGGCACCGCCTGTGCTTTATAGGTTGGCATAAAGGAGATCTTATGAAAGCTCAATACCAACAATTCATCCGCACTCACAATCACAAAACTGCCATCAACGGTGAAACTCTGGTGGCCTTAAATGGCCTGACTGAACGCAATCATGTCGAATATCTGCAAGACGTCTGCGCCGACTTGTTCCCAAACCCCCAAGGGCTGAAAGCCCTGGACATGGGTGCGGCGCACGGGGTTTGTGCAATGGCCTTGGCCGAACTGGGCATGCAAGTAGCGGCTTACGACATGTACCGTTCTTCTGTGGCGATTGTTCACAAAATGGCCATGGAGCAGCACTTGAATATTTCATTCCGCGTGGGCGGCAGCCTGCAAATCGAGCAGCTGCAGGAAAAATTCGATTTGATCCACGATCGCGACTGCCTGACTAATATTCCACTACCTCTGGATCGAGCGCGCTTCCTGCAAAGCCTTCGCAAAATGCTGACTGAAGATGGCAAACTGGTGATTCGCACCTCCATCCTCAGCCCACAGTTCGATCCGGATGACAGCTTCGAGTCCATTTGCCTGGATGCCGACTATGTTTTGTGGAGACAAACTCCAGAATCAGATGCTCCGGGTGTGGTTGCCATGAATGGCCGTCACTGGACAGCACAAAAAAGACTGCCACCCGCTGAAGTGATTCGTCAGGAACTATGCCGTGCAGGCTTCATGATCCTGGATGAAGAAATCGAGCTGGTTCCCGGCAACAACCCATCCATCCTTCGACTTGTCGTGACTAGCGCCCCAGGGCGCTAGTTTTTTTACGGAGAACCCATGAAAACCCTGCGCCTTGGCTTGACCTTGCTTTGGATACTGACTCTTGCTGCTTGTGCTGGCAGCTCTGGCTCTGACCCCTCCCCTTCACCCACGCCTGCTCCGGCCAGGTTTTCTTATGTGTTGAATTCTTCCGACGACAGCATCAGTGTTTTTTCGATTGCATCCGATGGCACCCTTGCACCTTTGGAGGTCGCGGCCGCCGGGAATTATGCGAAATCACTTTTGATGGATCAAAACCAAGAGCATCTTTATGTGGTGAACGCCAGTGACGACACGATTTCACAGTTTCAAATCGGCCCTGATGGCAAGCTTCAGTCCCTGGGCCTCGTTGCCACGGAAGAGTTTCCCCAGTCGGTGCAGATTTCTCCAGACGGAAGATTTATTTATTCACTGAATCTGCGCAGTGAATCCATCACTCAGTACAGCAAAGGCAGTGATGGGCGCCTTACTGCGATGGGGAGCACGCCGCATACAGCAGGTCCATTAAGCATGCTTTTTTCCAGTCAGGGTCAGTATGCTTATGTGGTGAACATTCTTGATGCCAGTATTTCCCAGTATGCAGTGGACAACAATGGCGCGCTGACGGCATTGGTGCCGGACCGGGTGACCTCGAAAGGTTGTCCTTCGGGCCCGATCAGTTCCCACAGGACCTCACAAGGTGAATTCATCTATGTGCTTAGCTGCAGCACTGACGAAGTCGAAGTGTTTGCCATTGGTTCAGATGGCACTTTGCAATCCCGTCAGGTGATGGCAACGGAATCAAGCCCGCAAGGCATGACCATCAGCGGAAGCCACCTGTATGTGGCCAATGCGTTTTCTTCAACCGTCAGTGTCTATGAAATTCAAAACAGCGGAACACTGGAGCTAAAATCAACAGTTCCTGCCGGGGCCTCGCCTGAAACGGTGACTGTGGATGCTGCTGGCCAATCCGCTTATGTGCTCGACTATATTGAAAACCAAATACTGCAGTTTCACTTGGGCACCGACGGGTCGCTGACCCGAACCAGTGCGACTCCTTTTAGCACGGGATTGACTCCAGTGCAGATGCTGCTGAAACGCTAATCCCGTCCCGCATTGAAACGTTGTGAGGGGTGCTCGCCCCTCTACGTCTGGACCAAGGACTGAGCTGTTTGTTTATTGCGGATTTAGTTCCTTCAAGCCCCCTTTCCGTGGCAGAATTTTCCTATGGATTCCACGACTTACTTCCGCATCCGTCTAAGCACGATTCGTCCTGACAAAGTCACCAGTTTTGACATTTACATCCTTGTGGATGGTAAACATATTCTTTACCTGCGCGCCGGCGACAAACTTGCTTCCGGTAAAATCAAAACTTTGCACGGACGTGACACGGGGGATTCTTTCTTCGTGCGCATGGAAGACAAACAGACTTATCGCGACTGGGTGAAGGAAGAAATGAACTCGGACCTTCTGAACCCGTTTGATAAAGCCAAGATCCTGCGCGAATCCTCAGTCGCGTTGATGGAAGATCTCTTTGAAAATCCGGATGTGAACAAGGCCCTGGATGAATCCCGACCGATTATCACCGATTTCATTGATTTGATGGAAAACGCACCGGAAGCCATGGGCTTTATGATTTCTTTGTCCGGGCATGATTTCTATACTTACAATCACTCCTTGGACGTCAGCATTTATTCTTTGGGTTTGGGAAAAGCCCTGGGTTATGATGCAAAAACTTTGGAAGAGCTGGGCGTGGGCGCCCTTTTCCACGACATCGGTAAACGCAACGTCAGCCTGGATATTCTTTGCAAAAAAGGCGGCCTGACGGATGCCGAGTGGGAGCAGATGAAAATGCACCCACAGTATGGTTTGGTGATTTTGAACAATCACCCGAACATCAGTGACGCCATCAAAGCTGCCTGCTTTGAACACCATGAATCCTGGGCTGGCAACGGTTACCCTCAGCAACTGGTGGCAGAAGAAATCCACCCGTTTGCAAGGATTGTTGCCATCACCGACACCTATGACGCCATGACCACGCAAAGATCCTACAACGTGCCGATGACACCGATGGATGCCGTCACCATGATGAAGGAAAAACTGGCCGGTCGTTATGATCCCGACATGTTGAAAGCCATGTATTCAGTACTTTTCAAAATAAAGGTCGCTTAGATGAAGCTCGTTTTGCATTCTTTGGTTCTTATTGCCTGCGTTCCGCTAATTGCCATTGCCCTTGAACCCACGAATCCTGCTGGTTTCTGCGACCGCTTCATCGGCGAAAAAGAAATCAGCGAATGCCAAGACCGCACTAAGACCGAAAACGTTGACTGGTATGCCGCGACTGTCTGCCACCTGCAACAAGACGACAAAGCCTTCTGGGCATGCTGGGACAGCATCCAAGGGCAAAGCTACAACCCGGCCGAGCTTTCCAAATGTGGAGAGAATACGGAAGCCAGCGATACCCAGCGCCAAAGCTGTATTGATGCTGCCCGTGGGGGTCGTAAGCCTGCCTCTGTGGCTCCGTTTCAGCCTTTAAAAGTTAAAAAATAGGACCCCACATTCTGGGGCTGTCGAAAAAGCTGACAGTCCCTTGTATTTTATTCTTCGGCACTGAATCAAATCCCCTGACTTCACCAAAATTTGATAGAACCTTTGCCACTATGAAAAAGCACTTCGTTTTCTTGGCAATTTTGGGACTTTCAATGGTGGGCTGCAGCTATCCAATGGAAGAATTGGGTCTGTTTAAAACCGGCGGTCTTGAGGTCAAAGGTTTCAGTAAATTCCAAAACGAAAAAGTCAGCTTCGACGTGGTGAAATCCACCGCCCTAAGCACCTGCCTTGAGTGTCACACCACGGGTTCTCGCAGCATGGACACGGCAGAAGAAGTTCTGGCGCAAAAAGATTCCATTTTGTCTGTCATCAACAAAGGCACCATGCCCCCGCGTTCTTCGGGTTATCAGGCATTAAATGCCTGTGAAAAACAGATCCTTGAAACGTGGATTGATGATCAAATGCGCAGCCGTTCTGACGTTCAGAAGGTCGGTGAGCTTTCCAACTGTGGCGAAGCTGAAGCTCCTGTTCAAAAACCAAAAACCGATCTTGCGACTTTGGAACTGAGCTTTGAGAATTTGAAAAAAGAAATCCTGGCGCCGAAGTGCATGGTCTGCCATAGCACCGAAACAGCGAAACGCACGATCCTGGAAACAGTGGCGGATCTTCATAACCACAACCTGCTAGCAGCCACCGCCGAAGAAAGTGTGCTATATCAGGTGACAGTTCCGGGAATGAATAAACGCTTTATGCCTCCGCAAAGAGGCAAGACGATCCTGGCTCCGCTGACCGAAGCCGAGTTGAGTTACATGAAACGCTGGATTGAGGCCGGGGCGAAATAATCGTCTCTTAAATCCAACAAGCAAAAAAAAGGCACTGAGAATCTCAGTGCCTTTTTTAACGCAATCAAATAACCGAACGGCCAAACGATAAGACCGATTGTAGATACTCCAAAGAGAGCATGCGACAAAATCCCAAACAGTCCACTTTCCAATCATCAGCTATCCCGCCCGCCTCTAAACCTGCGATACAGATATAAAATTGGAAATGCTGAGAAGACCGCAAGAATTAGAATGTAACCATAGGGTGCAATTTCCCCACACAAATATATAGACCGCCCACGGATGCATCCTGTTTCGACAAAACACATTGTCTGATAAATAACAACTACTAGGCCTACTATCGCATAGAAAAGATCATAGCCGTTAGGACGAGGCACTGCCAAATCCAACTCCCTTGAATCGCATTAATCATATTTATGTTTACATATAGCCACAGACCTGAACAATAAAGATTCAGTCAATTTTCTATAGGAAAGACTACTCCAACTCGCCCAGCAGGAACTTCATCTGCTGATAGTCTTGAGCGGTGCCCAGAAGGCCTTGGGACTTGATAGAGGCGGTTTTCTTGATTTCAGAGGACTTCGGTGCCTTGGGCGTTGTCTTCTTCGCCTTGGGCGCGGCAGAGGCCTTTAGGGCTGTGGCCGGATCCCACTTTTCAGATATCGCGCCGCCAGCTAGCGCCGTCTTTTCTGCTGTCGACAGCAGTTCGGCTCCGGCAGAGATCAAAATGAATCTGTACTTGATCTGCTCATTTTGATTCAGCCAAAGCTCAGCGCTGTGGCGCACGGACTTTTTCGTCGCCACAGTCTTAAGAGCAAACTTTTGCTGCACCCCGAAGCTGTCAGTCACCTCTAGATACAACGATTCCCCTGGCGCCAGACTCGCATCCAATAGCTCCACGTTGGTGATCAGTTTGTCACCAACGGGCTGGGTTGAATCTAGAAACAAGGGGTTGTGCTTTTTCAATTCCACATTTCCTGTGCAAGGCTTGCCAAAGCAAGACCCGCCGGATTTTTCGGAGAGAAATCATTCACCGGCAAATGCTTGTGGTGAGCTTCCTCAACCGCGATGGATTCTGGAATAAAGTTATTAAATACCGGGATGGAATAGTTCGTGCGAAGATCCTGGATGACCTTTTCCACGATACGGCGGTTGCGGTACTTGGAGATGATGATCCCACGCACGTTGATGGTGTGACCAAGACCGTTCTTGATGCTTTTCAAAGTCTCAAGAATCAGATCAATGCCCATCAAAGAGAAATACTCTGGGCAGATCGGAATCACGATGTCCTTGGAGGCAATCAAGGCATTCACGGTCAAAAGACCCAAAGACGGAGAACAGTCGATCACAACGATGTCGTATTCTTCCTTGATTTCTGCCAGGGCTCTTTTCAGGATGCTTTCACGGCCAAACTTGGTGGACATGGAGATTTCAATACCGCTCAGCATGATTTCAGACGGGATCACATCGATGCCGAAGGCTTCAGAGAAAACAACGGCGTCCTGTGCCTGCACTTCGCCAGTGATAACGTCATAGATTGTGTCTTCAAAATCCTCGTCGCCAAAGATCGCACGAGTGGCGGAAGACTGAGGATCCAGGTCGACCAGAAGAACTTTCTTGCCTTCCTTCGCCCACTGAGATGCCACGTTGATGGCGGTGGTGGTTTTTGCCACGCCGCCTTTTTGATTGATGAATGATACGATGCTGCCCATACACGATTCCCTTCGTGGTAGATAAAATTCAACACCTAAGTCTAGCTGTTTTTTTTGGGCAATGTGAAGCGCGATTTCGAATTCACGACGCGGCTGCTTAACGATCCTTCAACAACAACTCCGAGGTTTTTTTGATCCATGGAAGGTAAGCATCCACACGCGAATAAATGGAAAACTGGAAACATTTCGGCGTTAGCGGTGTCGCCATCGAGTCACCCCGACTGGTCACGCCCAGCAGATACAATTCACCGTTTTTATCAATATACGCCGGGCCGCCGGAGTCGCCACTGCACACACCTTTTTTTACTGACTGAGCTATCAGAACCTCGTTTTGTCCGTAGCGGGCCTCACCGACTTTGAGCTTCGTGGTGCGAAGAGTTCCAGAACCTTTCTTCACGCCCCACGCCCAGCTCAGTCCATATCCTGCAACCACGACTTCGGAACCTTCTTTCAGACTTTGAAAGTCAGCAAAGATCGGTGCCGGGGCATAACCCACCGGAATATATTCGCCCCGGATTCGGACCAGCGCGATGTCGGCAGTGTCATATTTGCGGCCACGGTTTCGTTCATAGTCCTCATGGCGCAAAGCTTTGATGGCATATCGGGAATTATAAGCATTCATGTTTTTAATGTCGTCAGTAAAGAACACCAACTGATGGGTGGAACCCGGGGTCACACAATGTGCGGCCGTCAAAACCAGTTCTTTCGAAATCAAAGTTCCCGTACACAACGTACCAGAGCCTTCATCATAAAGCCCTACGGTGGAACGCATGATCCGGCTGCCCATTTCAACCTTTTCACCGCCAATGACTCCGGATTGCGAGTCTTCCGACAGAATTTCTGCGGTATTTTGCTGCCCACAGGCTGCAAGCATCGCCACTGACAACAAAGTCAAAGAAAGTTTCTTAAGCATCACACACCTCGCGGTTTTGGACCTCTGTTTTACCAGATTTTCAGAGGGAAAAGTGAAGAAATCGACAGAGTGACGTTTATTGTTTTTCGCCCAAAAGTTCACCAGCAAAAACGGCCAAACTTTAGACACCACCTGAAAGCTTTTCCAGAGGGGAAATGGTCATCAAAACCGTCGCAAAATCCTGTTATATTCAGCACCTATGAAATCGCTTATTTTCTTTCTTGTTTTGATCTCGTGTTCGGCATTTGCGGGCGATCGCATTCCTCAATGTTTCGATCGCAAAGACCGTATGGAATTTAACGAAAGCCAGGTGCTGACCTGGCGCGAGTTCATGGAAAACAAGTTCACCGCCCGCGCCTTTGTGGATGGCACCCTGGTGCGCCTGATGGAAGACCGTCAGGGACATGTGCACTTTGAAGTGGATCTGGATGAAAACCTGAACACCGACGATGACCGCATTGAAGTGATCTATAACGTGAAATACGGCAAGCTTCCGGAATATCAACCCGGCGATCGCATCATCGCCTGCGGTGACTTTGTGGTCGACAAGTATTCTCCGCACAAGGCCGTGATCCACTGGCTGCACATCAACCCCAAAAAAGGCGGTCCTCATGAAGACGGCTTTATCGCCATCAACGGACAAGTGGCCGGCCTGACTGACAGCAAAGGATCTAAAAAGTGAGATTCCTTCTCTGCGCCCTTCTTCCACTGGGCCTGGCCGCCTGCACAGGTTCGACCCCTGAGGCTTTATCCAAAATAGAGGCTCCGGGTGCTATTTACAACGGCGACACCCGTGAAGATGTCAGCACCTCGTCGTCCCCGGAAAAAGAACTGGTCAAGGCTACGGCCGTACTGGTTCATTCTTACCGACTGGTGCCAGCGCAAAACCCAGTCGTTAAACTGAACTCCACCCCACTGGAACAGCTTTATCCCCTGTGCCCGAATGAAAAGTTCCTGACCCAGCCGACGCTGGGGTTCTGTACGGGAACTTTGATTGCGCCCAATCTGGTACTGACGGCCGGTCACTGCGTGGAAAACCAAAAAGACTGCAACGACAGTCATTTCATATTCGGCTGGACCGAGGAAAAATCCCGTCAAACCCTGCTGCCGTCTTCGGAAATTTACAACTGCAAAAGCATTGTGAAATTTGAACTGAACATTCGCAAAAACATCGACTACGCGATTCTGGAACTGGATCGCCCCGTTCCCGGTGTGCGCCCGGCCAAGATCGCCAAAGAAGTTCTGCTGAAGCCTGATCAAACTCTGCTAAGTCTGTCGCACCCACTGGGTCTGCCAGTAAAGAAGGATTATGCACGCGTGCTTTCTGACACACCAGAGATGCATACTTTCAAAGTCCAGGTGGACACGTTCTCTGGCAGTTCAGGATCTCCCCTTTACAACACCCAGGGTGAAATTGTCGGAATCCTTTCTCGCGGTATGGATGACATTTTACAAGACGACATCTATCGCGTGCAAAAAGAGGGCGGCTGCATCAACTTCAACGCCTGCGCCGTCGGCCTTTGCTTTGGTCAGACTTATTATAAAGCCCCCCGCATTGACCTTTAGCATATTCATAGCTTCTCGTTTAGGGGCTAAGGTTCTTTGCCCTTAAACTAGAGGCATGAACCAAAAACAACTTCCCTGGTGGACCTGGGTCCTTCCCTTTTTCATCCTACTTGGAGGCACATTTTTAAGCCTCACCTTCAAGATATCCCAGGGGATCTACTGGATCTATTTCCCGATCAACTTCGGCGTGATCATGGCTCTGTGGTGGGGGCCTCGGGTTTTTGCTGCCGTTTTCCTGAATGCTCTGGTCGCAGTTTCGCTGTTTGGCCTGCCTCGACCAACACTTTATCCCCTGTTTGCCCTGCCTGAAACTCTGGAAGTAATTTTCTCGTGGTTCCTGGTTCGTGAACGCTTCAAGGACCTGCATGCCTGGAAACCCAGCCCCAAAAACATCAGTCTTTATTTTGTATACGGTCTGCTGATTCCGTCCGTGATTTGCTCTATCGCGATTCAGGCCCTGTTTGTTTTAACCGGCACTCAGGATAAAGCCCTGTTCGGCTGGAGCACCCTGATCACAGCCGTCGGCGATCTCACCGGTGCCATTTTCTTAAGTATCCCGGCACTGATTCTTATTTCGCCGTGGCTGCGCAAACACAATCTGTCCCTATTTGCAGTCAAACCTCTTCCGCCAATGCATTGGGAAACATTGAGTCGCAAAGAAAAGGTTTTATTTGCAGTCGTCCTGACGGGAATGCTGGCGCTGGCTGTATCCGTTCATCTGCCCCAAACCTGGTACGTCTATGGAATATTGATGCTGCTTTCAGCTGCGTGGTACGGCATGTACGCCGCATTGGCCGTGAACACCTGGGTGGTCTTCCTGACAATCATTCTGCCAAAGATGACCAATCTTCCGTGGTCCAACAGCTTTATCGAGGTGCAAACCCCGGCCACCTTGCTGACGTTGTGTTTCTGCTCTCTGATTACGGGCTCTGCCGTGACATCTTTGACCGGAAAGATCCGGGAGCTGAGTGAAACCGAAGGCCAGCTTAAAGCGGCAAAAGAGCAGGCCGAAGAAGCGTCTCGTGCAAAATCCGAATTTCTGGCCCGCATGAGCCATGAAATCCGAACACCTTTGAACTCTGTTCTGGGAATGCTGGAACTGCTGCGCGAAACCCAACTTTCCAAAGATCAGGAACGTTATCTGACCTTATTCAGTCATGCAGGGGAAAACCTGAAAGCCCTGATCAATGACCTGCTGGATTTTTCAAAGATTGAAGCCAAAGCGCTGACTGTGGAAAACGTCAGCTATAATATTCACAGCACCATTCGCAGCGTTTTTGAAATCCTGCAAATCAAAGCCGAGGAACAAGGCCTGCACTTTGAATTGCAGGTTTCCAAGGATGTCCCCGCTCTGCAATGGGGGGACCCGACCCGCCTGCGACAGGTGCTGTTCAATCTGATCGGCAATGCGCTAAAATTCACCAATGAAGGCCATGTCAAAGTGAAGGTGGATCTGACCAAGGAAACCCCCGAACAGTTGCTGATCGAGGTGCAGGACACCGGCATTGGCATTCCTCGCGACAAACAGTCCAAACTGTTTTCACCGTTCTTTCAGGGCGATCCGACGATCACCCGCAAATATGGCGGCACGGGGCTTGGTCTGGTGATTTCAAAGAACCTGGTTGAAATCATGGGTGGAACCATGGAGATGAAAAGCCTTGCCGGACGCGGAACGACGTTCCGGATTTTACTGCCACACCGTCCTGATTTTAGCAGCAACATCGAGAAAAAGGCCAAGCCCGCCATGGTATGGAGCCAGCTTCCCACCGACAAACGCTTCCGCCTGCTTCTGGTGGATGACTCAGAAGACAACCGCGTTCTGATGATTCACTATTTAAAAAGCCTGCCGTTTGACTGCGACGAAGCCGTCAACGGCCAGGAGGCGTTTGAAAAATTCAAAGAGCGTAAATACGATCTGGTCTTTATGGACATGCAAATGCCCATCATGACCGGGTATAAGTCCACCGAACTGATCAGATACTATGAAAAAATGAACAAACTTCCCCATACGCCAATCATCGCCCTGACGGCCACTGCGGTGGTGGAAGACCTGCAACGAGCCATCAGCAGCGGCTGTGATTCCTACGCCGTGAAGCCGGTAAAGAAGGCCGAGATTTTAGAAATTCTGGCTCACAACTTGACGACGAAATCCCCGACCAAGGAAGCCTTTAAAGAGCCGCCATCACCCAGTATTTGAGAGCGGATTTTTCCGCGAACGCGTTTTTTGGAAAGCAGTTCCTGATAGAACGCTTCTTCGTCGTCTTCAGACGGAAACTCGCTGACGATATCAAAGTCAGTTTCCACCGGGCGCAGATACTGGATCTCGCCCTTGGCAATAACGATATTTTCGGTGTCCAGGCCCCGCTGCTTTAACCCTGCCAATGCCAGTGCATAGGCAGCCAGAACAGCCGAAGCATACAAACTGCCACCAAAGGCTGTGCCCTTGTGGTTTTTGCTCTTATCCAGCGACACACGAAAGTGCACGCGCGCGGAACTGATTTCTTTCACTTCAATGCCAAGATGCTCATACAGAGTGATCTTGTCCTTCAGAATCTGAATCAGTTCCTGCGGGTTTACTTCCATTGTTCATAGCCCCCGGCAAAGTTTGTGGCTTTTTTATAACCCAGATAATTCAAAGCATACACCACGGCACCGGAGCGAACACCGTGATTGCTGACAACCAGAATGCGGCTGTCTTTAGAAATGTTCTTCTCGTAAAGGGCCCGCTCGATTTTTTTGGATGGAAGGCCTTTATCGTCAAAGAACTCGCGCCACTCAAGATTCACCACCGGCGCTTTCACGGATTTTTCTGTCGAAAGATTGCGCAATGCGAATTCCTGACCGGAACGCACATCCAGTACGATCACAGGCTTTTCATTTTGAGTGACGTCTGCCTTGAACACTTTAAAAGATGTATCCAGGTTTTCCGCCACTTCCGGCTTCCAGTAAGGCTTGTTCTGAACCGGAGGCGCTTCACGGTTGGGATTGGTGTTCATTTCTCGATAAGAAGTGTGAACCAAAGTATAAACGTTTTTCACCCCCAGGACTTTCAGTGTCCAGGCCACACGACCTTCTTCCCCAGCCCCTTGCGCACCTTTACCCAACACCACTACGGGAGTCGACGGATCTACGCCCACCAGAGCGAGTCTGCGAGCAATCGCAAAAAGGTCATTTTGCAACAATCCACGGGACTTGGGATTTTGTTGAGAGAAATCCTCCCAACGAACATTGATAGAGCCCGGCACATGCGCCAGATTAAATTCAAACGCCGGACGAGCATCCAGGATCACCGTCTTGCCTTTGATCAATTGTTCGGCCGTGACATTTTCACCCATCACCGGCTCTTGCACCGTCACCTTCGTCGGCTTCATCTGACACGCAGAAAGCACCACAAATGCTGCAATCAAAACAAACTTCATAACATACCCCTGAAAAAACAAAAGGGAGCTTTCGCTCCCTTTTTGCAGACTATTTTGTAATACGCATTGTTGGGAAAAAGATGATGTCACGGATACTTGGTCTATCCGTTAGCAACATCACGATACGCTCGATACCGATTCCCACGCCCCCTGTTGGAGGCATACCAGCGTCGATCGCCAGCAGGAAGTCTTCATCCATCGGGTGAGCTTCTTCGTCCTTCGCACGGTTGGCTTCCTGTTCTTTCAAACGGGCCAACTGGTCTTCCGGATCATTCAGCTCCGAATAAGCATTACCGATTTCCATGCAGGCGGCGAACGGTTCAAAACGTTCAACCAGTCTGTTATCGCGACGGTGAATCTTCGTCAGCGGAGAAATCTCCACCGGGTGATCCATCACGAAGGTTGGCTGCCACAAGTGCTGTTCAGCTGTCAGTTCAAACAATTCCATGATCATTTCGCCGCGTTTACCCGGCTCATCGATATCGCCCCCGTTTTTACGGATGGCCTGGAAGATTTCCTGATCAGTTGCCTTGTCCGGATCAATGCCAGCGTATTCTTTAACCCCGTCATGAACCGTCAGACGTCTCCACGGAGGAGTGAAGTCGATCTCTTTACCCTGATAAGTCACCTTCATGCTGCCGGTGATTTTCAAAGCCAAAGAAGAAATCAGCTCTTCGAACTGCTTCATCTGATAGTTATAGTCCGTGTAGGCCTCGTAGAACTCAAGCAACGCGAATTCCGGGTTGTGAGTGCGGTCGATACCTTCGTTACGGAAGTTTTTGCTGATTTCGTAAACTTTTTCGAAACCACCCACGATCAGGCGTTTCAGATAAAGCTCTGGCGAAATACGCATGTAAAGCTTCATGTCCAAAGCTTTGTGGTGTGTGGTGAACGGAGTCGCCGCAGCACCGCCGTAAACCGGCTGCAATGTCGGAGTTTCCACTTCCATAAAACCACGATCATCAAGGAAGCGACGAACCTCTTTGATGATCTTGGAGCGTGTTTCAAACACCTTGCGGGAATCCGCATCGGTCATCAAATCCAGGTGTCTGTGACGATACTTGATTTCGATGTCCTGAACGCCGTGGAATTTCTCTGGCAAAGGCTCGATGGTTTTCGTCAGAATCTGGAAGGATTTTGCGTAAATTGAGAACTCGCCTTTTTGGGATTTGAAGACAAAGCCCTCAATACCGACGATGTCACCCAGATCCACCAGCTCGAAAGCCGCGCGGTCCTGTTCAGAAAGCTCTTCAGTTTTTACATAGACCTGAACGGAACCGGTCTGGTCCTGAAGATTGAAGAAAGACGCTTTCCCCATCATACGCAGGGTCATCAGACGGCCGGCAATACGATAAGAGAATTCAGGCTTCTTTTCTCCCGCCTGCAAAGTGGCCGCGTGTTCCGCAGTCACTTCAGAGATCTTCGCCTTGTTTTCAAAGACGTACGGATAAGGGTTGATGCCTTTTTCACGAAGCGCATGAAGTTTTTTGCGCTTCTCGGCTCTTAGCGGATTTTCATTGATGCTCATAGTTTTTTACCTGCGAAGGCTTCCATTACTTTGTGCAAAAGTTCCAGAGCTTCTTTTTTCGGACGTTGGAAGGCATTGCGGCCCATGATGGAACCAAACGCGCCACCTTGTGCCAGTTCGCTGACTTCTTTCAACAAGTCGTCAGTGCCTTTGGCTTCCCCACCAGAGAAGATCACGATGCGTTTGCCGTTGAAGCAGGACTGAACGATATGACGAGTGCGGTCCACTTGAGAGGACACTTTGATGCCCTGTTCTTCGTAAACTTTTTTCGCCGCGGCCTGCTCAAGGTGCGCAGAGGAAGGTTTCACTTTGATGATGTGAGCGCCCAACTGAGCCGCGATGTGAGCCGCGTATGCGATCACGTCGATGCCAGTTTCGCCTTCTTTGGAAAGCTGCTCACCACGAGGGTAAGACCAGATGATCACCGCAAGACCGGCTTCTTTAGCTGCGCGTGCCGCCTGAGCGATTTCTTCGTATTGGTTTTTGCGTTCTGCAGAACCCGGATAGATCGTGAAACCGATACCCACGCAACCCAGTCTCAAAGCGTCGTCGATGTAAGACGTCATCGCAGAGATCGGGGCTTTGTTGGCATAAAGAGAATCAGAGTTGTTGATTTTCAGGATCAACGGGATTTCACCAGCATAGTCACGGGCGATAGCTTCGATAGCACCCAGTGGAGCTGCGTAAGCGCTGCAACCGGATTCGATCGCCAGCTCTACGTGGTAAGCCGGGTCATAGCCATCTGGATTTTTCGCGAAAGAGCGAGCAGGTCCATGTTCGAAGCCCTGATCCACTGGCAAAATCACCAACTTACCGGTGCCAGCCAACTTACCGTGGTTCAACATGCGAGCCAGGTTCGTTAATACCCCTGGATTATCAGCTCCGTACCAGCTCAAAATCTCTCTAACTCTTGGCGTCATCTAGATCTCCTATAACCTAAAGAAAACTTACATTCATATTATTAAGGTGTGTCTGAAAGCCTCCAGTGCAAGGCGCGAGGAGGAAGGCGTACTCTTTGTACGCCGACGACGAGCAACGCAGCAATGGAGGTTTTCAGGCACACCCTAGGCCGGGGTAAATTTATGAAGTTTTTCAAGTTTAATCAAGCGCGTCTCTGCGATTAACACGCTTGGCAGAAAACATGCTGTGGTATAATGTTCGTTGTCCCTATGAGGTCTGTATGAATACGAGTGAAAAAATGCCTGTCAGCTTCGAACCAACCCCTAATCCTGCCACGATGAAGTTTTTGCTTCACAAAAAGGTCACGGATCAGGGCTTTGACTGCCCAACCGTTCAGGAGGCGGAACGTTCGCCATTGGCTGCCAAAATCTTCGGCTTCCCATGGACCAGCTCCGTTTACGTGGGCCCGGACTTCATCACCGTGACCAAGCAGGACTGGGTGGACTGGGAACTTTTGGCTCACCCCCTGAGCGGCCTGATTCAGGAACACCTGGATCGCGATGAACCTGTGGTGGTTACTTTCGTTGAAGCCGACGAAAATGATGAAAACGACAGCCCGATGGTCCGCAATATCAAATCGGTCCTGAACCGCGAAATCCGTCCCGTAGTGGCTTTGGATGGCGGCGACATCGTTTTCCATAAATATGAAGGCAACATCCTTTACATTCACATGAAAGGCGCCTGCTCCGGCTGCCCAAGTTCCAGCGTGACCCTTAAAGAAGGCGTCGAAGTGCGCATGAAGGAACTTTTCCCGGAGATCAAAGAAGTTGTCGCAGTCTAAATTCATTCACGAAAGCAAAATGCTGGCCCGTCTTTCC
Organism: Bdellovibrio sp. BIS2; assembly: GCF_055398295.1. Taxonomy (NCBI): domain Bacteria; kingdom Pseudomonadati; phylum Bdellovibrionota; class Bdellovibrionia; order Bdellovibrionales; family Pseudobdellovibrionaceae; genus Bdellovibrio; species Bdellovibrio sp. BIS2. Next base: position 2,306,786 of record NZ_AP035879.1, read on the forward strand.
GGGCCTATCGTCGTTGGCCAGGTCGGTCAGAACCTGATCACTTTGGCGGACACGATCATGGTGGGCGCCCTGGGGTCCGTGGCCCTGGGGGCTTCGGCATTTGCCGGCAGTGTCTTTATTGTGTTTCTGATTTTCGGTCTGGGAATGCTGGCTCCGGTAACAGCGCTTTTTGCGCGCATGCAGGGCCAGGAAAATTATCCCTATGGCGGGGTTTTGCTTCGTCATAGTGTGGTGGTGGCCTTGGCTGTCAGTGCATTCATCATCGGACTCTTGTACGCCCTTCTTCCGAACCTGAAGGTCTTTGGACAAACCCATGAAGTTCTGGAAATGGGAGCGGCCTTTTTCGAGATCACCATCTGGTCTGTGTTGCCGAGCCTGCTTTACCAGTCCTACAAACAGTTCACCGATGGCATCGGTAAAACCAAAGTGGCCATGTACGTGATGATCTTTGGTGTGGTCTTGAATATCGCCGGGAACTGGGTGCTGATCCACGGTCTTTACGGTTTTCCAAAGCTGGGCCTGAACGGCGCTGCCTGGGCGACCCTGATCGCCCGCTGCCTGATGGCTTTCATCATGATCACTTATGTGCACCTGCACCCGCACTTTAAAAAATATCTGGTCGAGCGCTGGGTGCATCGCTTTGATCACCACCTGCTGAAAAATATCATCCGCCTGGGACTTCCCAACGGCTTCACTTATTTGTTTGAAGTGGGTGCTTTTTCCGCCGCGGCGGTGATGATGGGCTGGTTTGGATCAACCCCCTTGGCAGCGCACCAAATCACCATCAGCCTGGCCAGCACAAGCTTTCTGATCACCCTGGGGATCGGCATTGCCGCCAGCATCCGCGTGGGCTTTGAACTGGGCCGTGGGGATTATTCCCTGGCAAGATTTGCAGGATTCACCGCGATCAAGCTGGGGGCGGCTTACATGAGCTTGTGTGCGCTTGGCTTCTTCTTCCTGCGCGAATGGTTCCCGACGTTCTATGTGACCGATCAGGATGTGATCGCGTGGGCCGCCAAGTTCTTTGTCGTCGTTGCGATCTTTGAGATCTTTGACGGCATTCAGGCCGTGGCGATTGGCGCTTTGCGCGGCATGAGCGACACGCAATGGCCCAGCATCATCGCTTTCTTTGCGTACTGGGTGATGGGGCTTCCGGGTGGTTACCTGCTGGCATTCCATTTGGGCGTGGGTCCGGTGGGAATCTGGATCGGCCTGCTGTTGGGATTGATCTTTGCCTCAGTTCTTCTGACATGGAGATTCCACATCCTAAGCAAGCGCTTTTTGAAGAATTAGAATTCAATTACGGATGATAAACGCAGCGATATCCACTGTTGGTCAGGACCGATGTCACATCAGCAGCGCGTTTGGCACTAAAGACCCCGGCGGAATTGCCATCTCCAGTTCCGCCTCCGCGCCAAACACCTGTCACGGCTGAATTACTGAAGTCGATTTTACCAAAACCACAGTACTCAGGTCCGCCCCCTCCACTGCAGGTCACGGCCGTTGTACCAAATGCCAGATTCAAAGCATCACCGGTGTTCTGCGCCGGATACACATAGGCCGGATTGTAAATAACACCATTGGTGTCTTTGATTGCCTCCGTGGCATTGCCGGCAAAGTCCCAGATGGTCTGACCATACGGCAGGGAGTGTGTTCTTCTTAAAGCATTGCTGGTACAAAGAGCCGAATTCGGCGCACAAACGTCCCCGCCCGTGGCAGACACTGGAGAACCAGATTGATTGTTCCCGCGATGCAAAAGACCTGACCCATATACACCGCTGGCCCAGTTTCCGGCCTGTTTCGCAATGAGGTCCGCCACAGCCCGCCATTCGCTATTGGTGACCAGATCATAACCTGCCCCCAAAGAAGTACATCGCGACACCGCCCCCATATTGCTTAAACTTTCGGGCACAAAATCCGCGATAAAGCGCGGGCGTGGCGAGCCATCGTTCTTGGCTTCATACTGACCTATACAGAACGGATTGGCGACGATGCTCGCATTATGGACATAGATAAATTCCGCAGGACACGAAAACGCGACAAAGTTATTTGTCAAAGTGCTGCTATAATTCCCCATCGGGTCTTTCAGGCGCAGGCTCAGAGAATAAGTCAAACCCGGCTGCAGAGTCGTCGACAGAGAAGAGAATTTGACCGGACTAGCAACCTCAGTCCAGTCACGAAGGATGGCGCCATTGGACTGCTGCTGCAGACGAAGCTCCGCTGTCAACACATCTGGATCTGAAGGTAATGTGAAATTCACAATGGGTGCTTCTGTGTACAGAGGCAAAACCGCTCCCAGATTAAACGACGGTGGGCTATTTGGCGCCATCGCATCTACTTTTACATTGGATGCTTGAAGCCCGTTTGCTCCAGCATCCGCGGGCAATACCATTGATGCCTGAACAACATCATTGGCCTTGTCCACCAGACAGCCCGCACAGCCACTGAAGGACGTGGAAGTAACTCCCAGAGGGAATGCATAGTTCCCCGCGAACACCACATAGTTGAACTGCAGTGTTCGCAGGTCCGCCTGCAGCGACGCCGCTGTCACAAGGACGCCGGCATTTAGAACCATGCTGGGCATGACTCCACCAACCACCTTCAATTCACGGTCATACTCGACGCGAATACTGACAGTTGTACCATTCCCGAAATGCGCCCCCGGGACGGCAGCATAAACCCGCGTGATTTGCGGAACCGGGAACTGCGTTGTGAATATAAAGCCATTATTCGAAGCCGCAGTTTTATTGCCATTTACGTCGACGGCTAGAATATAAATGGAATAGACGGTGCCTTGAGCCAGCACACAAGAAGAAAGATCCACCGCAGAGGCGGCAATACTGGCCTGACAAATCGTCGTGGCGCCCGCACTGTCTTTGATAAAAGCTTCGACATGATCAAGGTCCGACGGCATCGTGAAATCAATCACCGGTCCTTTGTCACGAAGGAATCCATCTGCCGTCACGTCTGCACCGGCCATCGTGCGAACCCCGGTGATCGTAAAGGCCCCAGGCCCCTCAAGATCCACAATGATATTTACACCAACAGCATCCCCAGCATTACCAGCCGCATCCGTCTGCATAGCGTGGACTGCTGGCATGCCATTACTGACGGCCACGTCGGCAACAAAAGTGCGTACGGCCGAACAGGTCACTTCACGAACAACAGCACCAATGTTCACTTTTACGGGAATTAAATCTTCAGAACAAGTGCCGCGAACAGTAATCGTTCCATCAGCGTTGACCGAGGACTGGGTGAATTTTGTATTGCCGGTTGGCGATGTGATCACCACCTCAGGAGCCGTCAAATCAACCAAAACTTCTTTCTGCTCAAAACCAAAAACCCGGTAAGCGCCGGTGGCCATGTGATTGACTGAAATACTGGTTACGCCATCACCCAAGTTGCTTTTCAAGGTCACTGCCGCTGAAAAGACGCCGCCCGAACAATTGGCACTTTGAGGTCCTCCATCAAAGGGACCGGTCAGATTCACCACCCCACCTTCGATTTGGCAGGTGCCGTTGATTTCGTAGCTTTGATGACCTAACTTCAGGGTGTTGATACTTTCCGCGGTCAAACTGACATTCGGAGCAAAAATCACCAATGAAAGGGTTTTGTTGAAAACAAACGTTTCCCCTTCAAGATTTTTCACATACCAGCGGATCTGGAAGTCGTGACCAACATTCCCGGCAACTGTGGGGGCTGCATAAGGGAAGATATGCTCCAACGGCAATTTGAAGGTGGCTTTCCCCGTGTCGGCACAGTCCACCTGAGCATCTGTAGCAAGTTCCGTGACATCACGCCAAATCTTGGTTTGTGGGTTTTCAGCTTCGATCTTTTCAATGGATCGGTCACAAGTAATACTGAAATCCACACCGTCAGCCGAGGACCCCAGTTCGAAAGAACCCGTTCCGGTCAGATTGTCGATGGTGAATTCGCCTTTGCCGTTGATGGCCTTATTTAAAAAGTCCATTTCAAGGGTGCGCTCGGTACAACCCAAAACCAAAATAGAAAAAAGCACCAGACTTGCTGCTGCTTTGATTTTCTTTTGAATTTCGGCCACTTCCCACCTACCAACGTGCATGTTTATCTTATCGGAGATTGTGGAAAGCGACCTGAGTATCAAATTGAGAAACTGCGTCCAGTTAATGCCAACGAACGTTCCGGTCTTCTTTGATAAAGATCATCCCAATACCAAATGTCATCAAGGCGATTGCGATAGGATATATCAAGCCGGCAAAGTGGTTCCCAGTGGCCGCTACAATCGCCGTGCCGATGAACGGAACAAGTCCCCCGAACACGCCGTTCCCGATATGATATGGAAGAGACATCGAAGTATAGCGAATTTGTGTCGGGAATAGCTCGACCAGAAAGGCGGCAATCGGCCCGTACACCATCGTCACATAGATCACTTGAATGAACACCAACAAGGTCAGCATCACGACATTGGGATTCACCGCCGTCGCCAAAGGCTCTGCAGGATTCCATCCAGAATAATATTCCATCGCCTGATAGATCGGATAGTAAGTGAGGGCCGCGATCAAACACCCCGCCATCATAATATTCTTGCGTCCGATCTTGTCAGAAAGGCCACCGAACACCACAAAGAAGGGAGTTGCAAACAGCAATGCCACCGCGATGATCTGATTGGCCACCACAAAGTCCACCTTTAAAACCGTCTGCAAATAGTAAAGTGCATAGAACTGCCCGGTGTACCACACCACCCCCTGCCCAGCCGTCGCACCCAACAATGCCAGAATCACCAGGCGGCGATTTTCAGGATGCAGGAAACTGTCACGCAGCGGACTTTTCGAGGACTTCCCCTCGGCCTTCATCTGAATAAAGACCGGTGATTCCTGCATCTTTCGTCGGATCAGATAGGACACCAATACCAGAACCACCGACAGCAGAAACGGAATCCGCCAGCCCCAGTCCTTAAAGGCGTCTTCACCCATCGTCAAACGGGTTACCAGAATCACGCCCAATGAAACAAAGAGCCCCAAAGTGGCCGTGGTTTGAATGAACGACGTATAAAATCCGCGCTTGCCATCCGGACTGTGTTCGGCAACGTAGGTGGCGGCACCTCCGTATTCTCCTCCAAGAGCCAGACCTTGCAACAGACGCAGTACCAAAAGCAGGATCGGCGCAAGAATCCCAATCGTTTCATACCCTGGCAATAAACCAATGGCGGTGGTCGCAAGGCCCATGATCAGCAGGGTGACCATGAAGGCATACTTACGCCCCACCACATCGCCCACGCGGCCAAACACGAGCGCGCCGAATGGACGAACAATAAAGCCAGTGGCGAAAGTGGCCAGCGTACTAAGCAATGCCACAGTTTCATGACCTTTAGGGAAAAATTGAGCGGAGATAATAGTGGCAAGACTGCCAAAGATGTAAAAGTCATACCACTCAATCAGGGTTCCGGCGCTGGAGGCCCCGATGACTTTCCAAATTTTGCTTTTATCCAAGACGGCTTTGCCCGCATCTTTGACAGTAGATATGGCCATGAACGTTCCCTCCTGATTTTCCTCATTTTGATCAGGAGCCAGGAGCAACAACAAACAAATTCAATGACGATTTCAAAGTATTAATTAAGGGACTGTCGCTGCGCAGTCCCTAGTTGAACACCATTTCACAACGAACAACCGCTGCCGGAGTCGCCACTTTTGCAGGAAGGACCTTCGGAGACAAGCCCAGCATGTCTTTCATTTCAATCCACCCAAGCTTCACCAATTCTTTGTGAGAGATCTTACCCTCAATCGCCAAAGCCTTGTAAACGCGGGCCGGGTTTTTAACGGCCATACTTTTCATCAATGAGCTGATGGACATTTTACTGCCGGCATCGGCCAGCAGCTTATTCACGATCACGATACCGCGATTCAAACTGACAAACTCATAAGGCAGACGAAGTCCCAGATCCATAACCCAGGCCGTCCACATTTCCATCGTCAAAGGCTGCTCATATCCGTGACGGATATTATGCATTTTTGCCTCGATCATAAACTGCAGACGACTTTGAGTGATCGTGCTTTTTTGTTTGTCAGCGATATTCCAGAAGGCCCGCGCCATGATTTCAGAATTCAACAGCTCCGTACCTGCCCCCAACAACATGACTTGGGTCTGCATGTCACGAGTGATCACCCCACCCATTCCATAATCCAGAATGTTCACAATAATTTTTGGCTCGGTGACCTGGATCATGAAGTTCCCCTGGTGCAGATCGGAATGGTAGAACCCGCCACCAAACATCACTTCCTGGGCCCAGACGCGGGCCATTTGCTCAATGATCACGCGTTTCATTTCCGGAGCAATCTCTTTGTACAGGGCCACTTCTTTATCCAGTTTTTTCCCGATAACAAGCTCCTGCACCATGAATTTGGAGCCTTTTTTGCCGTCGTAGATCTTCGGCACATGGAACTGGATGTCGTTCTTATAATCCGGCGTATTCATGAAAGCCATTTTTTCATAGCGAGTCGCCGCCAGCTTCTGACGGGCAATCGTGTCTTCCTGACTGAGTTCTGCCAAAACGGTGTCCGTAATATCCTGAACCACCGGAGTCAGTTTCGGAGCCCCGGTTTTACGGAACTCGGGGTTTGAATCCAGAATTTCAGCCACATCCATCAGAATGCGTTTGTCTTCTTCAACTCTGTCGGCAATGCCCGGTTTGATGAAACGCACAACCACATCACGGCGCTCGCCATCGATGACGACTTTCGCGCGGTGAACCTGAGCCATCGTTCCCACACCCAGTGCTTTTCTTTCAAAATAAGTGAACTTATAGTTGCCATTTTCAGAGCTCAAAAGTTTTTCCACTTGCGACCAAGGCACCGGGCGCACAGAATTCTCAAGACCCCGGAAGACCTCAACCATATCAGGTCCCAAGTCCGCCTGCCGAGCCACCACTTGAAGCAACTTTTGCAGTTGGGGTCCACTATTTTGAACCATCAGTTCAAACTTTTTCATCTCCGGCATATTCAGATCACTGCCCAGGTAAGAAGACACAATCAGTTTTTTCGAAGCCGGGCTTAAACGACGGAAGTATTCACTGAACATGGTCTGCAGGAAGATCTTCATCGTCGCATCCTGCTGTTGACCCAGCTTGGATTCCGCGATCTTTTCGCCCACACGATCCAGTTCCTTCATCTTTTCAGTTAACAGAGCATCACTTTCAGCCAGGACCCAGCCTTCAGCCAGCTTCTGACCGTCCGGGTTTTGCGCCAAAGCCATCACCTGAGCCGCAAGGGCTTCCATAGGAATCTTTTGCTCAAGCTGATCCTGCGGAACCATGTCTTTCAGTTTTTGCTGCTGCCATTCCAAATAGTTTTCAATCTGCTTCTGAACGCGCGCGCTGTCGGAAGTGTATGTGCGCATGGCTTTCGCCCCACGGGCTTCGATCATTTCCAGATCCAAAGCCACGCTGTGAGTGTTCGGCCACTCACCTTTGTGAAGTTTTAAAAACTCATCAAAGTTGCGGACTTTGACAGTCTCGACTTCAGCTTGATAAACAGCCGAGAAATAATTTTTGGCTCTTTCAAGAATTTGCTCTTTATTTTCAGCGGTTTCACCCTGCGCCATCAGGGCATAGGTCAGCGCCAGTCTTTCTTCGAAAGAAAGATGAAGGCCCACTTTTTCTGGCGTCACCGCCCAGGCAAAGCGACCGAGGATTAGTATGAATAATATCAAGAACCGCAACTGTCTCAACATGATACACCCTTAAATTAAATAATTCAGGTATCTAGCTGCACAGTTTGGACCCGCCGGGCTTGTGCTTTTATGGGATCTGGTATGGTTAAGGAATTGTCAGCGCGCCAGAAGTGTCAGTTCCGGCGCGTGCAACTCCGAGACTCACCTATTAAGTAGCTGCAATGAAAGGCCTATTCGCTTTAAGAAGGCCTCCGCCTCCTTGAGATTGCATCCTTTTAAACCGATCAATAATATATGAGTAATTCTGCGCGTTTTATGAGATTTCTTACTCAAAGAGCCCTTTCCATCGTGGGTCACTTGTACTTTGCTGTGGCCTTCACGGGTTGCACTTTGGAAGCCGACATTCTGAATCTGACGATGAAAACAGAATCTGCGCCCTCGGTCGCACTGCATGAATTTGGGGTGTCTGGTATTCTGAAAATCAACGGGTCCAACAAAGTGAACATGAATCCCCGCCTGCTGAACACTCAATCAGACGGTAAAACCATTGTTGGACAAATTTATCATTCAAATTTCTACGACTATACCAAGCCCCTTCTTTTTCGATTAAATACAGACGGTTCGCTGGATCTGACCTACGGGCAAGATGGCTATGTTGACCTTCCCAGCAGCACGCTTTCCGGCATCGTCGACATGAAAACTTCAGATGAGGGCACATTCATCCTATTTTCAAATCCTACTCAAAATGGATTCAACGTTCTGAAGCTTTCAACAACAGGACACATCGATACAAGTTTTGGAAGCGAGGGCGTATACAATCGCACAGAAACTGGTAACGCCGTTTATGGCAGGAAGATGGCGATCACGGACTCTGGAAAGATTCTGGTTGCTTCCTATCGCATGGACACCCAATACAAAGCCACGACTTTTCTGATAAACACTGACGGAACTCTTGATACCAACCACGGCACGGGAGGCATTCAGGTCTTCTCGAACGCGGCCGGTGCTGAAAACCCGCAGGATATATTATATGTTTCGGACAGCGAAATCTATCTGCTGAACCACGTGCCAACCGCAGACCGAGTGAAACTGCGAAAGTTCAATATCAGCGGTGTTGAAGATGGCGGCTTTACGACCGCCTACCCGTCAACGGCGGCTGTCGACACGGTTCGCTGGATCGGCTTAAAAAAATTAAACAATGATCGCCTTGTTATTTTCGGCAACACGGCCACGGCGGGCGGATCAAATCAACGAGACCAGGGATTGATTGTTGTCTGCAACCTCAACGGAACCCCTGACACCGGCTTCAATTCCACCGGAACACTGATGTTCACTCACGCCACATTAAGTTATGGCGTGCTTGATGTCAGAGGTGTTCTTGACGGAAGTTCAAACAACGACATTCAGATCGCCTATACCGAAACCCAAAGACTGTCCTTTCCCTATGATAATTTAAGAACGTTCAGCAAAGTTCTTCTTTCCCAGTACAACTATAACGGGACGCTGGATGCCTCTCATGGTACGGGTGGCACGATCACCTATAACGGCAGCGACAGCTTTCGCCTGCTGCGTTTTGTAGCGAATGGCGACATCGTCGCCGCGGGCCAGGGCACCACTCTAGAACCGCTTTACTATTCAGCCTTGATCAGAAAGTTTAATACGGCGATGAGTCCGGATCCTGGCTTTGCCAGCGCGGGAAAACACGAATCCATCTTTGCCGCCGCCACCGACAATGGCCAGCCCGATATGCAATACAAATTGGACAACAACACCTTTTTGTATGCCGGAAGATTCGAGGCCCGATCCGCAAAAGTCTTCATTGTGAAGACAGACAAATCCGGCGTCATTCAGACTCAATTTGGTGACGACGGCTATATTCGTGATGTTTTTGAGAACGATTATGAAAAAATACTCACCCTGAAACACTTGGCCGACGGCAGTATCATGGTGTGTGGCGAGTCCACGGGAACAAAGTTTTCAGTCGCAAAGTTCCATCCCGATGGCAGCCGGGACTTAAGTTTCGGGGTCAATGGAATTTACACTGAAACAATTAATAACGGCAGCAATGCCTATCCCTGGTTCTGTGCATTTCACGACAATGGCGAGTCCGTGGGAATCCTCAACAACGGTGACAACATTATCACTGCAAAAATTCTGGCGGATGGGACGCGGGACTTGGGATTCGGAGGCACAGGTTTGAATGTGATCACAATCCCTCCGGGCGATGTTTATGATCTGATTACGATGAAGCAGGCGGCCGATGGCCGCACGGTGATAGCAGGTCTTTCCTATGATGGCTCCATGAATGCAGCCCAGTTCCTGCTGATGATTGCTGAGGATGGCTATGTCGATTCCAGCTTCAGTGGAGACGGCTATGTGGAACTGCGCATGGACACCGACTCTGATCACGCCACTATGGGCCTTGAGTTTGCGCCTGACGGCCGGCTTTATACAGTCTTTGACGGCTATGAAATGCCATCGTGGGATGGAATGATCTTCATCAATTGTTATAAACCCGATGGAACGCTGGATACTTCATTCGGTTCTGGAAATGGATATATCAGCACCACCACGGACTTCTGGATCGATACAAATATCTGGGGTGGAGATGCCTTAAGCATTGACTCCCAGGGAAACCTTTATGTTTTCGGTCTTGATTACAGTCAGAACCTCGTCATGAAATCATGGAAAGGTGACGGTTCCGAAAACCAAAGCTTTGGTAACAACAGCGTCCAAACCCTGAACTTCCCCATGAGTCAGTACCGCAGTCTTGACGACGTTCTTTGGGACTCTAACGATAACTCTTTCAAAATATTCGACGGCACGGCCTATCGTCTGAACATGTCCGGAGAACTGTTCTAAAGCGACTATTCAAGCACTTCCAAAGCGTCACCCAGCTTGATCACCCCGGTGTTTTCCGGGATCCACAGTGTGCCGAAAAAAACAGAGCTTCCCTCGCGACGATAGCCCGCCAAAGTCTTCAGCGGGTCAGGACCCATGGCCACACCCGTGGCCTGATCAATGGTGGTGATCGTACAGCGGGAACAGCGCTTGGGTTGGGAAAAGACCACTTCACCCACGCGGATCTTTTTCCATTTGTCTTCTTCAAATGGCACTTGTCCGGAATAGATGATGTTACCGCGGAAGCGGTCCACGCCGACTGGTTCTGCCAGTCGCGAGTTCAGCTCTTCCAGACTTTTCGTGTTGATCAGTTGCACTGGGCGTCCGTCTGCAAAACGCACTTCCGGCTTCCACGTTTTGTCTGTGGAAAGCACACGGCGCTGGGAATAGGGCGCATAGCGCACCAGGCGGCAGTTCACCCCCAGATACTGGGACAGCGCCTGGGAATACAGGTCGGGCTCCAAAGCCGCATCAAAGGTGTCATTCCAAACCTGAACCTTCACCTGACGTTTGAATGAATTATTGGTGGAGATTTTAAAGAACATTTTCTGAAAACCAACAGTCAAGGCCGTGTCTTCATAAAACACTTCCACTGTGGCAAGCTTTGGCAGAGTTCGCTGAGAAATGAATTTGCCGTTTTCATCAATCAGCATCCACTGACGATCCCCGACCGGACCTTCATGGGTCATGGTCATCTGGTTGATCTTTTGCGCACGCGCGGACTTCAGGGGATAGATGCAAAGCTGTTCAATCTTCATGGCAATATGCTTTCCTTTTGCCGTCCTTATTGCAAGCCATGACTACCCGCCACCAGGCTTGGAGCCAAACTGCCACCTCAAACGTTGGCCCTGCGATTGCAATGCGTCCCTTCGCCACTTGGGAGGGGCAAAAAACATGAAAACCACCATTTTCACACTGATCTTTGGACTGTTTCTTCAATCTACCGCTTTTGCTCAAAGCCAGGACAACCTTGAGCAGCGTATCGCCGAACTCAGAGCCCGCATGGCACAAGCACAAAGCACGGAAGAAATTCTGCAAATCAGCGACGAGCTGATCGCATTGACCGACGAACACCTTGCCAAAACGCCGATCAAACCAACCCCGCGAATCCCGAATGAAGTTCGCACGGTGAAAGCCGACAAATTCGGCGCCAGCCGCCACAGCCTGGATGTCTGGGGTTCATACCGCAAAATCATCATCCGCTGCGTGGAAGGTGAAGTCCGTTTTGAAAACAACCCACGAGTCATCGCTCAAAGCGAAGAGCGCGTGGACCTGGGATATATCTATAAAATGAGATCCGGCGAAACTCTGGAATTTGATCTGGGTCACTACGAATACGACCGCCACTTCGGCCAAAGATATTCAGACACCCTGGACGTGCGCACTCTGATTCTGGACATCGAAAGCCCGAATCTGATCGGCAGCCGCGGCCGCCTGGAAATTGAATTCGTTCGCTAAAAAGAAAAAGGGCCCCGTCTCCGGTGCCCTTTTTCCAATTTCTAATATCTAATCTTTAACGACTATTTTCCTAGAACGTAAGCGAAGATCAGAGGTGCAACGATAGTTGCATCGGATTCAACGATGTAGCTAGGAGTTGTTGGAGACAATTTACCCCAAGTGATTTTCTCGTTCGGGATCGCACCAGAGTACGAACCGTAAGAAGTTGTGGAATCAGAGATCTGAGCGAAGTAGCTCCACAAAGGAATGTCTTCGTGGCCCAAGTCCTGTTCAAGCATCGGAACAACGCAAATTGGGAAGTCACCAGCGATACCACCGCCGATTTGGAAGAAGCCCACAGGAGCTCTTTTGGAAGCGCCCATGTACCACTCTGCCCAGGTTTTCATGTACTCGATACCACCTTTAACAGTGGTGGATTTTTTGATGTCACCTTTGATGATGTGACCAGTGAAGATGTTACCCAAAGTGGAGTCTTCCCAGCCTGGAACAACCATTGGAAGGTTCTTTTCAGCCGCAGCCAACAACCAGGAATTTTTTGGATCGATCTGGTAGTACTGTTCCAATTTGCCGGAAAGAAGGATTTTGTACATGAATTCGTGCGGGAAGTAAGACTCGCCTTTTTTATCAGCGTCCTGCCAGTATTCAAGAACCACGTTCTCGATACGACGGATGGCTTCTTCCTCAGGAATGCAGGTGTCAGTTACACGGTTCAAGTGTCTTTCCAGAAGCTTTTGTTCGTCAGCCGGAGTCAAGTCACGGTAGTTCGGAATGCGCTCGTAGTGATTGTGCGCTACCAGGTTGAATACGTCTTCTTCAAGGTTCGCACCTGTGCAGGAAATCGCATGAACTTTACCCTGGCGGATCATTTCAGCCAAAGAAAGACCCAGTTCTGCTGTAGACATGGCACCTGCCAAAGTCACTAGCATCTGGCCACCGTTGTCCATGTGAAGTTTGTAGCCTTTAGCAGCATCTTTCAATGCAGCAGCGTTGAAGTGACGGTAGTGATGATCGATAAACTGAGTAATAGGACCCATGATTTCTCCTGAAAGTTTCTAGCTTTTATCAAGTGGCAAGGAAACTACCAGAAACAAAGGAAAACACAAGTCTAAAAAAGTCAGTCCTTCTGGAGTGTTAACTCACCCCCAGGTTCTGAAAACCCCAATTGAAAAAAACGACACTACTCTGAGGGTTTACGCGCCAACAGTGCTTTGGCAAAAAATCCCTGATCCTTATGCAGCCCCTCAAAACCGGCCGCCAATAGCAGCCCTTCCATCGGATTCTGGGTGTAATTCTTGTAGAACGGCTCGTGGAAATCCACGGGAAACTGCTCCAGCGCCCATTCAAAATCGTGAGTATCTTCAGCTTGCAAAGAATCCACAAGACCGTAACACCCCCCGCCCTTCAGCACCCGGTAACCCTCGCGGATCACCTGCCGGCGGATTTCGTGAGGCAGTTCATGAAACAGGAAGCAGGAATAGACAAAATCAAACTTGGCATCAGAAAACGGCAGATCCTCTGCCGCCCCTTGCACAAAATCCAGGCGGTCAAATTCGTGCAAGTTGTCTTGTGCCTTTTTCAAGTAAGGATAACTTAAATCCAGAACGGTGATCTTGGCCTTCGGATACGCCAGCTTCATAAACCGGGTCAGTCGTCCGGTGCCAGCCCCGACTTCCAGAAAATGCAGGCCAGCCCCATCGCCGGGATGAACCTGCTTGGCCAAAGGAATGATCAGGCGTCTCATGGCATCAGCCGAGCCCGAGAAAAGAATTTCAACCTGATGTTCATAAAGCTCTGCCGATTCCCGGGTCAGATAACCCCCGGTCTGAAAATGGAAGTTTCGCTGATAATACTCCGGAAGGTCCTTCATGAAGTTTTCGGCTTCCGCATCAAAATCGTGGGCCGACTTGTCCTTGCGGCGCTTGGCAATGGAATAGCCATCATAAATGATGCGCGGATAACGCATGAAATGGCGGGTGACGGTTTCAGGCTTCAAAACCTCTACCGGATAAATTCCCTGGGCGATGTTTTCGCTGTCTTTCTTTAGCAGCCGAAAAAGCTCTTTGTAAGCCAGGCGCAGTTTGTGGGGATCCATGGCTTTGTGGGACTTCCGGGCACCCGTCGTCACAAATTCAAAGAACGGCAGCGTCCACTGCTGGGCTGCGAAGCCCGCAGAGCGCGCCAAGGAATACCCAAGAGTGATTTTGTCCTGATAAGGAATCTTGATCTTCATAGACAAGGCCTCCATCCCTATTTTACCGCCGGAGTTTGGAAAAACACAAGATTCCGCCGGGCCTGATCCCCGGTGTCACTTTGGTCTGGCACAAAGGTTGTAAGGTCTTTCTTGCCTGTAAATGCTGTCACCATAAAGGAGATGCCTGTGCTTTTTAAAACCGCCACTGTCAGTCTGTTGATGTCATTGTGTTGTTCCATCTCTCTGGCCGCTGATGATTCTAAAGTCAGCCGCAGCCTGGAAGAAATCACTGTTGCCAAAGAGCAAACCCGCTTGGTCATGGGCCAAGTCTCCAGCCCAGATCAGAAGGAACGACTGCGCTATGTGAGTGACCGCCTGACTTCCGCTGAAGAACTTCTGCGTCAGGCCCTGGGTGGTGGCGGATCTTCTCCTCCGCCGCCGTCTTACGGATCCGTGGAACTGTTCCGCTCCGACTCCTGCTCGGGCAGCCTGATTGGCACCGTCAGTGCGGCTTCCAGCTGCGAAAGATTCTCTTCTGCTGGCGACACCTGGGCTGTTCGCATCAAGGGGCAGTGCCTGAACATCCCGGACATTTCCACCGTAAAAGCGTGCGAATCCTTTAAGGGTGGAGCCGATCCCCGCGCCGTCACGATCTTCACCTCGGACTCGTGTTCCGGCAATGCGATCGCCGCTATCAGCGCCCCTTCCCGATGCGAGAACTTTGATAGCACGGGCTCCAGCGCCTGGGCTGTCAAAATCGATGGCAAGTGCCAGAACATCAGCGACACCGCACCAGCCAAAGCCTGCGCCGCCTTCAAAGGCGCCAGCACACCGGGCGCTGTAAAAATCTTCAATTCTGATTCCTGCTCTGGGAATATGGTGGCTGCGGTGGACTACTCCACCAATTGCGAACTCCTGAGAGGCCTGCCCTCTGCCTGGGGAATTGAGGTCAATGGCCGCTGTGAAAACATCAGCGACCTGGATATCGTATCTGCCTGCGAACGATACAGACCGTAAGGCCACATCCCCAAAACAGATTGTATCAAGCTGGGCCGTTCCCGTCCGTGGCGGGAACGGAATACATGGAGATCCTACGGATTCTGCTAACAAGGCCTCGCGTTTACTCCGACAAATTAGAGCGGAGGCCTTATGAACTTTCGGTACGTTCTGCTCTGTCTTACGACTGCGCTGTTTTCCACTGGCTGCGTGCTGCAAGCGCATCTGACTCCAGCCATTGCCAACATTGAAAGTGAAGCCAACCTGGGCTCGTCGCAAAGCGGATTCACGGCCGTATTCAAAGCCAACAACACACCCTTGTTTGGAATCTATGATGAAAACACGACCACAGCCGTAGTCACAGGTGTATGCAAGCCCGGCAATCTGATCGTCATTCTGGGATCCTACGGAATCGCGCAAAAATCATCCGTGTTCTGTCCCGAGACCGGCATCTGGTCCATCGACCTCGACATGAGCAACCTCGCGGGTTACAGCTCCAGTGACTCCATGCAACCGATCACCGCGGGCACCCGAGGGACCTCCAATGTTTCCGTCGACATTCGCTTCACATATTCTCCGACGACGATTCCTCCTGCCGGCGCGGGCTCCAGCATCAGCAGTCAAAATGGCAAAAGTTTTCTATTTTTGTATGTTGGCGGCACTATCAGCACCGGAGGATTTTCCCAAGTCATCTCGCACATCGGGCTGACGCAGAAAGCACAATATCAATATCGCGTGGAAATCTATCGATCTGGCTCCGCTCTTTTAAGCCTTGGGGCCCAGGAAAGTATGATAGATGCGATAGAGCTTCCCGGTTCGTACACATGGCAAAATGGCGACACCGTGAAGGTGACGCCATTTGATTCTTCCGGGGACAAATCCAGTATCAACATCTCGATACCAAATCCGGCCGGTGTCGGTATTTAACAGTTTTGAGAATTAATTTTGAACGGAAGCGGCGGCGGTTGCAGCGGCCGCTTTTCTTTTGGCTTTACCTTCTTTGTACCAGTGCCAGAACGTCGCACCCAAAAAACCAAAGCTGAACAGAATAATAAGAGTTATCAGGATGAACCAGGCAAGAACGATCATGCTTTTGCCTCGGCCCAAACTTGAGCGTGGATTTCATTTACAATGTGAGAAGCCATGGCCAAACCAAAAGCCCCCGTCACATAACTTGCAGTTCCCCAGATCACGTTACGGCTGTCACAATTGTGCAGATCGTTTTGACCTTTAGGGCATACACATTTGAAACCCTGGCCGTTGTCGTATTTCAATTCCACCGGTTGAATCGGAGTTTCATCCGAGAAGATGCAAGGAATACCGAAATTCTTTTCCGGGAAATCATATTTCTGGCGCAACATTTTGCGTACTTGCGCCGCCATGGGATCAACATATGTGTCAGCCAGATCCGCTTTTTTGATACGAAGCGGATCCATCTTCGCCGCGGAACCACCAGAAGTGATGACTTTGATACCACGCTCGCGGCAGGTCGCCAGCAAGTGGGTTTTCGCTGTCAGGTTGTCGATGGCGTCCACGATATAGTCCGGCTTATGGGACAACATCATTTCAGAGTTTTCAGCGTTGTAGAATTCCGGGATCACAGTGACCGTGTTCTGCGGATTGATTTTGCGCAGACGCTCGCCCATCACTTCGGCTTTCTTTTTCCCCACAAGGCCCTGCAAAGCATGCAACTGGCGGTTGGCGTTGGTGATGCAGATTTCATCGAAATCAATGACCGTCAGCTTGCCCACACCGGAGCGAGCCAGGGATTCCGCAGCCCAAGAGCCCACGCCGCCCAAACCAATCACCATCACATGGGTGTTGAAAAGGCGTTTCATCACCTCGTCACCCACCAAACGACCCATACGATCGAAACGGCGGTGCAAAACGTACTCGGTTTCCTGAGGTTGAGGCAAATTAGGTGATTGTGTGGTTTCCATTAATTTCTCCAAGCTACTTCAGCTACGGGCCGCAGGCCCTGCGCTCTGTGGGCCTATGCCCAGTCTCCGAAAGTTTGCAGTAGTGATATCTAATATTTCCAGAGGATCAAGTGATTTTAGCTCCCCTATAGTTCTTGCCACCTCCCAGATGCTTTCTGGGGGATTTAAGCGGCCTTTATAGGCAGGAGGCCCCTGATCCGGGCTGTCACTTTCAATTAAAAGCTGTTCCAGGGGAATTTCACGCACCGCCTGATGCAGCTTCTGATTGTCCGGGCGACACACCGGGCCTCCAATGGACAGCATAAGGCCCCTTTGCAGGAAATCCTGCGCCTTATAAGCACTGCCGTTGAACGAGTGTACCATGCCTTTTTGCTTTGGCAGCCCCCACACGTCCATGATCTTAAGACTTTCCTCGTGGGCCTGCACCAGATGCAGCACCAGAGGCTTCCCCGTGATATGCCCCAGTTCCAACTGTTGCTCAAATACGCCAATCTGGCGTTCCATTGAATCTTTCATGATATGCGGGCGAAAATCCAAACCCAGCTCCCCCAAACCATCGGCTTCAGGCAGTGCCTGCGCCAGCAGATCCAG
The DNA here is from genome assembly GCF_055398295.1 of Bdellovibrio sp. BIS2. Classification (NCBI taxonomy): domain Bacteria; kingdom Pseudomonadati; phylum Bdellovibrionota; class Bdellovibrionia; order Bdellovibrionales; family Pseudobdellovibrionaceae; genus Bdellovibrio; species Bdellovibrio sp. BIS2. The sequence continues at coordinate 2,324,507 of NZ_AP035879.1, forward strand.
AGCCTGCTCACATTCATCGTCATCGTGGGCCGCCACCCAGTACGGGTGCAGGCCAAAACAAAGACCGATATGACTGGGGTAGCGCGCTTTGATTTCGCGCTGACGCTGCCAATCTTCAGGGTCCACGCCCCCTTGCATGAAGAAGGCGATGCCCTTTGAGCGGGCCTCATCGATAATAGTGTCCACCTGCCCCTGCCATCGCAGGTCCGCAAGATGTCCGTGAGCATCGATCCAATAGCCAAATCCAACCATAGGTCTAGGTTATATCCTGAAAACCCGGACTCGAACAAGGCCGCAGTTCAACCGATAACAACAGACATGTAGGAGTATGTATGAAGCATAAAAGCTTGCGTTTGGGTTTTGATGTCACCATGGAAAAGGGTTCCACTTGGAAACCCGTCAAGGTTCAATTCTGGAATCAACCTTCCGCTTACGACAAATTCAAAGCCTCTGAGCCGTTCAAGTACATGTCTGACGCCTTGGTAGGATTGTCTCTGGTCAAACTGAATCATTACATTAAAAGCCCGGTGGCAACTCCTCACCTGGATTATAATTTTGCGAGCGAAGCCTGGAAGGCATTGGATCCCCACACCGAACTTTATGAACGCTCTTTGCCACGCGTGCGTGCACTGCAGTCCCACATCGCGGTTGTGAATCCGGATCTGTGTGCCGAATTTGAATCTCACTTCAACGAACACTTTGAAACGGCGTTGAAACCGTGGGGTGTGGATCTGACGGCTTTGTGGCCGCTTCTGGACAGCTTCAGTTGGTTTGAAAACAAAATGGGTCAGCCGTTGATGTACAACTTCGGTCTGAACTTCTCTAAACCGTTTATCGACAAGCTTCAGTACCTTTATTCATTCCTGTACAACCTCAGAAGCCTGGTGGCTGTGGATCACAACGCTCATGTTGAAGACCCGTCCCATGAAGGTGTTAAAGTGGACGCTATCACCGATTATCTGCCGCGCGCCGAATATGTGGTGAATGATGCTTTGTTGTACTGGAACTTCAAAAAGTTCTCTCAACCGTTTGCGGGTCCGAAAACTCCTGACAGCCGCGTGGAAAAACTGCTGGTGAATCCTATGGAAAAAGCCTTCCATAAGTATTCCCACAACGCCTGCCACCTGGTGGACAACCTGCCGAAAAACTTCATCGAATCTTTGAGCCCGATGGAGCTGGAAGAGGCCTTTTATCTGGTTCAGATGGACTGGCTGCTGGGTTCCCCTGCTGGTTTGCTGTTCAAAATCCGTGAAGAGATCTTTGCCCTGCAAAGCGGTTATGAGAAAATCTTCTGGAAGGATGTGGAGCCGAAATTCCACTCTAAACCAGTCAGCCTGCACCTGTGCTGTGAAGTGACACCGGAAGCGGTTTTCGGCAGCAACGCCGCATAATCTGTTTGTTTGATTTAAAACTAAAAAGCCCAGCTTCGAGCTGGGCTTTTCTTTTTAGCGACTGGCTGCGCGGGCCGACCAGCGTTGATGAATTTTCTTGGCTACAAAATAAACAACCAACAATCCGATGATTCCAAACAGAACCAGCTTGAACTGACGCAGGTACTTCAGGATCGGCTCCCCGTAATGCGCCAACAGGTAAATCTGCGTCGGCACGCTGATCAGAGCGGCGATACCGTCGATCACCAGGAACTTCCAGACTGGGTATCTCAGCATTCCGCAAGCCAAGTGACCTGGGAAACGCAAACCTGGAGTGAAACGGAAGATACCGCAGGCATAAGCGCCGTACTTGTGTGTCCACTCTTCCACACGTTTCATCATGTGCTCGGGGAAGAACTTGTGAACTCTGGGATGGTAAAGAAGCTTTCGTCCAAACACCCGTCCTATCACATAGATCAGGGTGTCACTGGCCACGACGGCCGTAAAGGCTATGATGGCAGCGGTATGAACGTTGACGACAGGGGCGCCCTCGTACGGGGGCGGGAAATGCGCTGGGTGGGCGCCCATAAAGGCCAAGATACCCACACTAATAAGAGTGACTTCTTCCGGCAGCGGAAAACCAACGGCAGATAATGCCATCATCGCGATCAAACCGGCGTAAACCATCCCCGGCTGATACGCAAACTGAGACATCCATTGAAATATTGGCTCGTTAGCAAACTCCAAACTGCAATCTCTCCTTGAGGACCTTACTATGGATGAAACTGTCTCACTTGAACACCCTTGCTACACCGTGCTATGAGTGTTTCTAACAGAAGATTGAAGTATGCAGAGTGCCAGAGGATTTGAATACGGAGTTAGACATATATTAAGCCCCCAGGCTGGAGGGCTTTGTGATGTATTATTAGGCAATCTGGAACTTGATCGCATGCAAATCGAGTTTCTTCTGCATCTGGGTGCCATTTACCACAATCATCAGCGCACGACAGAAAATTCCTCGGTTTCCGTCGGCGATTACATCAGGGTCCATACTAAACCCCGTCGATTCACCGCCAACGACGGACACTGGAGATCGCGTATCGTCTTTGAAAACGAACACTTTGTGGTGGCCAACAAAATTTCGGGCCTTCCCGTTCACGCCAGCGTTGATAATCTGCATGAGAATCTACAGTCGTATCTGCAGCAGACTATAAATCAACCCGTCTATGTGACTCACCGTCTGGATGTGCCCACACGAGGATTGATCGTCTATGCCAAGACACCCGAATTTCAGACCGAGTTCAACAAACTGCTGATCGCACGCGAGATGCAAAAGATCTATCGCGCCCGCGTGCAAGGCCAAGGTCTTTCCACCGGATTGCTGCAGCATTATATGGAGCCGTCCCCGCGCGCCCCGAAAGTGGTCAGCAAAGAACAGCAGCCCAAGTGGCAGGAATGCCTTCTTGAGATTCTTGAGTTTTCAAAGCTGGAAAACGGCCTGGGCGAAGCGCGCATCAAACTTCACACCGGTCGCACGCATCAGATTCGCGCGCAGCTTTCAGCAGAAGGTCATCCGATTGTGGGTGATGTGGCTTATGGAGCGTTGAAAGTCTGGGAAGAGGAAAGAATCGAACTTGAAGCCTGTGAGCTGGCGTTTACAAACCCGCTCACAGGTGAAAATCACGAATTTAAAATCTAGAACAAGAAAGCGTTGGTCATTACGAAGTACTGGGTGTTCTCTGGCTGACCGAAAGCGATGTCTTTACCGCGGTAAGAATTAAGAACCGTTGTATTCGTCGCACCCACCAGGAAGTTCACACCACGAACCGGACGAATACCAAGGCTGATTTGATAGAACGCTTTGGTCACGTGACGTGGCTCGATGCCTTCGATTGTGGAAGAGTGGTACCAGTCTTCTTCAATACCGATGCGTGGTTTGAAGGAGAAGTACTTGTTGATATCAGCAACCACTTCAAGGAAGTGCTCCAGGGAAGCCTGTTTGTTGGCCTGACGAGGATCGGAAACATAGTTCCCGTCATCAAACTGAGGCATGTCATAGTTGAAGCTCGCCGTGCGGCTCTGCCAGTAGTAATCAGGTTTGATACCGTAAGAGATGGAAGAGAATCGTCCGATGGAATATTCCAGATAAAGCTCTGCGCGGAACTTTGCGATCAGACCGGAGTCTTGAGAGAACTTGCTTGTTGGAAGATATACTTTGGCATTACCGGAAAGATCCACATCACCGATATAACCCAGGTCGTACATGGAATAAACCGCGTGCACGTCAGACAGTTGGGTTTCCGATTGAACCTGATCACCGTATTCATTCTGACCGGCCGTATTGAAGATGAAAGGAACACGCAAAGAGAACTTTTCATCCGCATTCACTTTGTAGTTCATGCTGATGTAAGTGTAGGAATCCTGGGAGCGGCCGTCCGTCTGTTTCTTGCCTGGCTTCATGTTGGCCTGGGAAACCACGTTGAACAGCGTGAAGTTCCAGTTTCTGCGCAGGGAATCACCTACGGACATCACCATGCTTTCTTCACGCTCTTGAGCTTGAGCGAAAGGGGCAAGACAGGAGAAAACAAGAGAAAGTGCCAGGGCCTTTTTAAACATGGAAGCTCCTTAAGGGATCAAATTCGCTGGAAATATGCCATAGTGCGCCACGTTACACAATAGCGAATATTTAGACAGTATGAGTCTCAATAAATTCCTAAAACTCTTTCAACTTGAGTCCCCTGTCCCCATCCCTTACAACTGAGGACATGAAAAATTTACTGCAACTTAAGAACCTGACCCTTGCTCTTCTTCTGTCCCTGTTAGTTGGCTGTGCCGTCACCTTCAAAAAGGCCGAGTTTAGCCTTCCACCGAAGGCCGCTGACGAGGTTTCCGTGATGTCTTTCAACGTCGAAAACCTGTTCGACACGACCCACGATGAAAACCGCAACGACTATACTTACCTGCCGTTGGCGGTGAAGCAGAAAGACGCAAAAATTGCCCAAGCCTGCAAAGACACCAACGACAGTGCTTACCGCGTGGGCGAGTGCCTTTCCACCGACTGGAGCGAGGAACAACTCGATAAAAAGCTGCAAAACCTTTCCAAGGTGGTTCTGGGCGTAGACGGCAATGGTCCGGACGTTCTGATGCTGATCGAAGTAGAGAACGAAAATGTTCTTAATATCTGGAACAAAAAATACCTGCAAAAAGCCGGCTACAGCACCGTGGTTCTGATCGAGGGCCCGGACAAACGCGGTATCGACGTGGGCTTGATGTCCCGCCTGCCAGTGGTTGGAAAGCCGGTTCTGCACCCAATCCCTTGGAAGCCTAAAAACGACGAAGACAAAAAATGGATGGAAGCCTCCCGTGGCGTCCTGGAAGTGACCCTGAAGGCGCCTAATGGCGATCCTATCACATTCCTGACAGCCCACTTCCCGTCCCAGGCGAACCCGACTTACTGGCGTCAACAGGCTGCGGAGTTCGTGGCTAAATTGATCAAAGACAAGGGTCCGGACACCATGGTTATTGCCGGCGGTGACTTGAACATCACCCACGAGGAAGAAAGCAAAGAGCACATCTTCCGTGACACCTTCAGCCCGGTGGGTGACGTGTCTCACTTTGTTGGCTGCAAAGAATGCCCAGGCACTCACAACTATCGTAAGAGCTGGTCTTTCCTGGATGCGCACATCTATTCCAAAGCGCTTCTGGAAAAAGGTTCTGGCAGCTATAAAATGGAGCCAGGCACAATCGACGTGATCCGCTACGATGAAGTTCATTTGAAAAAGGGCAAGTACCCACTGCGCTGGGACTATGACCGCCAAATCGGCGTGGCCGATCACTTCCCTCTGTATGTTCGTTTAAAACAGCGTAGTGAGGCGAAAACCCCAGTGAAGGCAGATGCTCCGGCGAAAGCCGAAAAGCCCGCCAAAGACGCTAAAAAGACCAAAAAGAAGTAGTCTTCAGAAGCTCAAAATAAAAAAGCCGCAGATCAAAGATCGCGGCTTTTTTTTTGCCAAATCACGCACCATTCTGCTCCCCAAATCGAATCTGTTCTTCCTCGCACTTCCCTCACTTCTTGCAAAATCTCCTTATTGAAAAAGTATATACATTGTATTACACTAAGGAGGTCGCTTTGGAATTCGAGAGGAACTCGTCCAAAGAGAGGATTAACCACAAAAAGCACGGCATCTGGTTTGACCAAGCGAAGACCTGCTGGTCAGACAGCCATTCACTGGAGTTCTATGACGAGCCTCACAGCCAATCCGAGGATCGCTTTTTAAAGCTTGGGTACTCATTAAAAGGACGCCTGCTGATGACATCCTTTTGTGAGCGCGTACATGGCAATACAATTCGTCTTATCTCGTCCCGCAGGGCCACCGACAAGGAAAGAAGATTTTATGAAGAAAGAATATGATCTTAAAAATCTGAAACAAAAGAAAAGCCGTACTGTCTCCAAAGACGAGGTAGGCAAGACACTTATCAGCATGCGCATCAACACCAACGATCTGGTTGATCTTAAAACCGAAGCAGATCGACTGGGAATACCCTACCAAACCCTCATGGGAAGCATCCTGCATCGCTACATCACAGGAGAACTCCTGGACAAAAAAGGCGCTGAAATCCTCAAGATGATCAAAGACGTCTCTTAAAACAAAAAAGCCGCAGATCAAAGATCGCGGCTTTTTTTATTTTCAGAACCCAACCACCCAACCAAGCGGTTGGTCAAAAAGGTCCAGATCCGAGGCGGAGGGCGTCCCTCGCAGCGCAGGCGTGCCCCAGGCACGTCGAAGCGAGAAGGCCGACCTCCAACGAAGGAGATGGGCCTTTTTCACCAACCGCGCTCGATTAGTAGATCAGCATCAGGGAAAGATCGATCGTCGGGCGGGAGCCACAAGCACCGTAAGTGGACTTGAAGCTGGACTGAGTCACTTCAATTCCTTCAGCGGTGGAGATCATGTTCTTAGGATTTTTACCCTTCATCACCGTATCAAAGATCGCGACGTTGCAAAGCCCCTGAAGCTCAACAGACATTTTGCCAGCTTTCATAGACGAGGTCCAAGGCTTGCCGCCTTCTTTGATATAATCAAGTTTCGCGTCAGCATTTTTCACAGCTACTTTACCCGCCAGAAGTTCTTCCAAAGAAACTTCCAGTTTTTCAGAGAACTCATACTGTTCACGAGTCGCTGCATTTTTCAGACGGCCATTGATAACACCTTTAGCCGTGATGCTGACTTTCAAAACGCCGTTTTCGTTCAGCGCCTCAACAACCGCTTCGTCTTCGTTCATGTTCACGAAGGTCTTTTCCAGATTCTTCTGATCCAAAGAGTTACGGGATTTTTTAGAAACAGCCTTCACCGTCGCCACCTGGCCATCAACATAAGTCACATCGACTTCCCATGTTTTAGTCAAAGTGTTCGCAAATTCACCTTTGGATGTTGTGTAGGCAGTGACAACTTTATCAGCCACCAGTTTCACTGTGTCGCCACCGTCATCACGCTTGGTCACTTCCGCTTTATAAACAGACTTGTTAACGTCCTGAGAATCCAGAGCGTAACGAAGTACTTCCAAACCTTCCAGTTGCTTGCCTACGATAAGCGTCGTGCTGGAGAAAGAGCCGAACTGGAACTTGAAGCCCTGTTGACCAGGCTTAGTGTTCTTTTTGTTCTTGCGCTCGTTCTGCGCGATGATCTTTTTACGAACGGCATCGGTGGTAACCGCTTCGTCTTTCGGCGTACAAGCTGTCGTCAAAAGTGCAGATGAAATAAATAGGACTGAAAGTAGTTTGGCTGTTTTCATGGAAAAGGAATGTAGCCGGAAAGGACGTTTTCCGCCAGTGGGTCCGTCGATTCCTTCAATAATTCTAACCAATTCCTGAAAATTTACAGACGTGTCAAAACTGTGAACAGGCAGCGCAAGCCGCCATTGTTGATTTTAACCTCTTTAAGCAGTTTATAGCCCGCCGGCACCGTCCCAAGACGCTCTTTTTCAGGGTACAGAACGCCCAATTTCAAGGGCTTATGACGCTCACAGAGAAGCTTCACCAGGGTCTTCAGCCCCCCGCTTCCGGCCACCGGAAGGCGCTCGCCGTAGGGCGGATTTACCACCAGCCACGAAGGGCCCACGTCCTCGCTGATCTCCAGGGAATTTCCCTGGATGAACTTGTGAGGTGCTTTCACAAATGCCGCTTTTTGCACAGCTTGCAACTGACGCTCGACTTCGCTGAAGTTTCCTTCCGCGGCCGGGATCATAGCGGCATCAATATCAAAGCCGACATAGGCCTTAAACGGATGAACCGCAGGCAGCTTATAGTTCAGAGCAAAACTGGAAGACTGGAAAAGCTTCGGGGCGCGCTTCCATTTTTTGAAAGCAAAGTCCCGCACAAACTGCCCGGCCCACAGGGCACGCGCCTCGCACAGGAAGGTGCCTGAACCCATCATCGGATCCACCAGGGTGATTTGCGCCGTTTCTGCCGGATTGCTGTTGCCGATGATTTCCTTTAACAGGATCGCCGCCAAAGTCTCTCGCAAAGGAGCTTCACCTTTCAGTGTGGCCCAGCCGCGCTTGTGCAGATGTTCCCCTGTGGAATCAAGACTGATCGTGCAGGTATCATCATCCATGCGGATGAAGATGCTGGCGCAGGTTTCTTTGCCTTTAACCCCTTTGAAGATTTCAGTCAGGGCGGCTTCGGCACTTTCCTGCAGGCGTTTTTCGTTGTTCAGACGGCTTTTTTGCGCCGCCACTTCCCACTCGACATGGGCGTGAGGCAGAAAATCAATCCACGGCAGGGCTTTGAACTTTTGATAGAACTTGGGAAGATCCTTCGCTTTGAACGAGGTCATTCGCAGCAACACACGATTGGCGGTCTTCAGGAAGAAATTCAACTGCAGACCAATGAACAATTCCGTCTCGAATTCAAAACCGCCCTCAAGCACGGTGACTTCCGGAAACGGCAAAGCATGAGGCTTGGCATCCTTCCCCAACAGGAACGGCCAAACCTCTTTCATTTCAGCCAAAGCCAACTTTTCAAAATCAAGCGGTGTTGCAACAAAGAATCGATTCATTTTAGAATCTCCAATACGCATCAAACAGCAGATAATAGCCGTCTTCGGGGGCGTATTTTAGGGAGGTGATGTCGGTGGAGTTTAAAGAGAAGCTCAGATGGAACTGATCCCAGATTTTGACATAGCTGAGATAACCCCCGACGGCTTTGGATTCGAAGTTGTACGACGGACCCAACAAAACGCGGTCCCAGTTGTCGAGGATGAATTCATAACCCGTCTGGAAGGAGCTTGTTCCCAGGGACTTGATCGCGGTCGCATTGGCAGCGTCCTCAAAGCTGAACAGGGCCACGGACAAAAGCGTGTGCGAAACCACGCTTTCAGAAGAAATTGAATCCCAGTAGATATTTAAATTCAGTGTGGAACGATTTTCGTTCGGAATGCGCGCAAAGTTCAGACCCCCGGCAAAGTTATTGGAAGCGGACTGGTAAAGACGTGATTTGATCGTCGCATTGTAAGCCCCCAGAATGTCCGCCGGGATGATGGAAGAAACCGTCAGCCACTCTTTCCATCCATAGTTCACCTGACCGAACCAGGTGATCAGGAATTCATCCTCCCACAGGGTTTCGGCGGTCTCACCAACCGCGATACCTTGGGTAAACAAAGGTTTGTACTTGGACGAGGTTTCTTTCGTGCCTTTTTTAATGATCAGGTCGGTGGTGCCTTTATAACGATTGTTTTCAGAGCTTAAATCCAAATGCATGACCTGATCGCCGATCTGGATAAAGTTCATACGGGACTGGCGCTGAAGTTCGCAGATCAGCTCATAGGTGCCGTCTTGCTTGTTCTCGATGCCGGTCACCTCGACAAAGCCCACAATGCCCACGGAGGGGGTCTGAGACTCGATGGCGACCATTTCACCAATGTACCAGTCACTGGCAGTCGTGATCACGCGCAAGGTTTTGTTGTCGATGAAGGAATCAATGCGCCCGCGGGCTTCGGCCATGGGCTTTGGCATTTCCATGGCGGGCTCACGCAAAATAATAGGAACCTCTTCATCCATGGAGGATGAAGCCTGTGCCATAAAGGACACAAAACAGGTTGTCAGCACCAGAACAAGCCGCAGCATGTTCCGGAGCCTAACCTAGTTTTCCACCTTGTTCAATTGGTCCTTGAGGGTGCCGAAAAGACGGGCGATTTCCATGCGCTGAGCATCGTCAATGCCCCACATCTTTTTAAACTGGAAGCCAGCAATGCCGCCCGCCCCCGGAATTTCGCCATAGAACACCAAATGTGCAAAACCTTCCTTAATCAGGAACTCATAGGTGCCCGGATTCACCTTTTTAAAGAAGGACATGAATCTTGGCGCCGAGGCATAAACCTCGTCCACCGACAGGCCTTGGTTATGGTCCGTGTCGTAAATGACCATGATGGTTTCAATATAATGAAGAATCGTCACCATCGTGCGCACGTTGGCTGTTTCAATCAAACCTGCGCGTTGGGTCGGCGTCACGGAAGCCGCCAGCAGATAGTCAAAGAACTGCTTCCACTGGGCGGCAGTTAAACCGCGCACGTAATTCACCATGCCAGGCATATTTCCAAAGTACACACCGATATGCTTGCGCAGTTGTTCGCGGAAGCAGTCTTCTTTGTAGTAGTTAAAGCCAAAGACGTCCTTTTCCTCAATCGCACACTGAGCCAGCTTCATATGATCAGACACGGCATTGGAGGTCCCGAGACCGGCCGAGAACAGCGTCGTCACAAATTCGAAAGTCTCTTTCTGATCCATGCCATCGTTGCCGTTCCCACTGAATGTGAAGAAATTCGCCTCAAGGAAGCTGCGGGAACCGGAATTCGCTGAACGCGGGTCAAAAGCTTTCAGATCCAGCCCCAGTTCCTGGAAGTCTTCATACCAGGACACCAGGCCCTTTTCACTCATCTGGGACTGACTCAAGCGGCCGCCAACATTGTCGGCATAACCCAGCATCAGCATGCGCGAAAGAACACGCATCAAGTTGAACTTGGTCAACGCCGCCCAGCTCTGTTTGGTCTGGCTGCCAGTGGCTGAAATAATCAAACGTCCATCGGCATTGAAGTTCACCATCGTTGGATTCTTGATCAGATCCCCGATGTCAGCCCAGGCATTTTCCAGGGCCTTTTGTTCAAAGGCGTCGTCAGTCAGACCCTTTTCAATCACATAGGTCTTGTTGAACTTGTTGTAGTACTCAATCAACTGCTTTTGTGTGACCCCTCCGCCCAATTCATCCATGGGGATGTTGTCGATAAAGCTCTGATGCAGTCGGAAGATATTCAGTTCGCGTTGGATGCTCAGGATGTGCTTCTTTTCTAGTCCCAGCAGACTGCGGGAATCCGCCACGCGCGCCGGATCCAGAATCTTCATCAGCACGGCTTTATAAGTCTTGATCAGGGATTTGGGCTGAATCATGTCCGTCGCAGAAGGCAGAATCTGATTGATCAGATTGTCGATGTCTTCAACCGGAATGCGGCCCGCTGTTTTCATCTGGTGGGAGTTCAACAACAAGCCCAGGCCTTGGGAAAGGAACTGACTGGTCTGACGGACTTTGGAGGCATTGGTGAACTCAAAGTCACCAATGACATAATGATATTTCAAAGCCAGTTCGTACAGATCCAGCAAAGTATCAAGACTTTCACTCCACTGATAAAGGCCCGCAAAATGCGCGCGACGACCCATCAGTACGACTTTGACAGATTCCACCATTGGAACCCACTGACTGTATTTCTGGTAAGGCGCAAAGGGCTCTTCACCCCGGATGAACTCGGCGAATCCAGACAAGGCTTTCTTGGCGTCTTCAAAACTGTAATCAGATTTGGCAATCTGTGTTTTTTCAAGCAAACGCTGCAATGAACGGCGCAACTGATCCACGGCTGCAGAAATCTGCTCCCACTCGGTCTTGTCGTTCTGATTCTGATTCAAAAGCAATTTCACATGAGGTGACAACTCGATGGACTCATCACGCAGCAGCCCCAGGATTTCAACCAGACGCACGATCTCGTCTTTGGTGATATGACTGGTCGACCCACCCAAAAGAGCACGTTTGATTTTCATTAGCTCGGCGGCAAATTCCGGGGTCACGTTGTTCTTTTTCAGGAAGTACTTGCCAAAGAACCGGCGCATTTCCTCGACGGTGTAAGCGTTTTCCAAGGACCCAAACGTCTTTTTATTAAAGTAATTCAAGGCATCCGTCATGCAATCAAAGCCCTGACGGATTTCAGATTCCTTGGCCTCACCGACCGAGAATTTTTCCAGATGCTGCGGAATCATCTGAAGACAAGCAAAACGAGTATCCGAGAACTCAATCACTTCCGGCTCAGCCTTCTTCCCATTCAAGAAGTCACTACAACCCACAGAAGACAGACCAAATGCCGACACCAAAATCAAAGATGCAGCCCTCTTCAAAACCGCCATAAAAGCCTTGTTACGAGCGTTAAAACACATAAGCTGCTCCTAACATCAGGCGGTCGTTGTTCTCGAATTGGGCGATGTCGTTTTGATTTTCCTGGCTTGCCGGTTCGGCTTTCACCATCTGCATTTCTCCGATGAAGGACCAAAGGCCCGACAGACGGAATCTGGCGCTGACGCGGATCAGGTCAAATTTGTTTTTTTCCGAATGTGTATAACTGACTTTGGTGATCAGTTTTTTCGTGCGCTTGAAGCTGAAGTTCCCCATCAACGACAACTGGGTTGCCTGCTGATACGGGTAACGGGTCATCAAAGGCGCACGGTTTTCATTGGCAAGTTCGCCCTCTTCAGTGACTTTGCCGCCATAGATTTCCAAGTGCTGCAAGGCCACGCCGAAATAGGAGTTAGTCCACTCAATAAACGGGCTGACCAAAACGGCATCTTCAAATGTCGGATGGGTCCATTTTTCTTCAAAGATCTCATCCTTGCTTGGCTTGTCATACAATCCACTGACGCCCAAGCGCAGACGATCGGATTTATAGCTGATATCACCACCCACCAACGAGTGATAGAAGACTTGCGGCTGCAGATTGACCGCCCCTTTAAGTTCGGCGACGTTCAAATTGCCTTCATAACCGATAGCCAATTGATTGGATGGTTTGTAGGTATAGGCCAGTTGCCCGCGCAACCCTTGCGGGTCACCAAAGGCCAGCTTCATACCAAAGGAGTTTTGCAATACCACTTCCGTCTCTGACGGCTTTTCGAAAGTATAATCGATGGCCGTGGCCTCTTCCCAGATACGGATGCTCTCTGGCGGACGGCGGAACCAAGGGTTGCCTTTCACGAAGCTGCCGTTTTCGATATCGAAGCTCGGCCCCTGATCCGGAATATAGATCGGTGAAGCAAATAACAAAAGCGTGTAATAAGGCTTGTCAACCTGCCAGAAAATCCCGGTCAACCCCTGGCTTTCGGCGTTCAGGGGATTCCACTTGAACAATGGCTCCCACACACCCAGATCCCAGCGGGCGTCCAGTTCATTCCACAGCATTTTTTTGCGCCCCATATAGAAATTCTCAGTTTCACTCAGGCGCGTTTCCAGATAGAACTCGGAAATATTGAGGTAATTTAGCAACGGAGCCCCAATGGCCACACCACCGGAAACGTCCATCTTAAATGGCGCCTCGCTGAAGGTTTCGCTTTTTAACTGGGCTCCGACAAACTGATAATTGGTCTTTTCCGCGGCCTCAAAGGTCGGGCTGATGAAAGAATCCGAGAATAAACGCATCTCCGTCTGCACCTGCGCAGACGCAAAAAACGGGGTCAAAACCAGCAGCATGAACCCGATCAGAGATGTGTTAAGGGCCCCCAAAACGGGGACTTGTTTGAAAGCCATGGGCCTCCCATCAATGAGCTTTACTTCAATGCCCATGCCCGGCCAGAACGCCTATAGGCGATTACCCTTTCCACCTTTTAAACAAGTGACCTTTTTCGGCGCCTTTGATAGATTAGTCCCATGTTGGTACGGGACCCTAATAGTGCTAAATTTTTAATCATTCGCTTTTCCAGCTTTGGAGATGTCGTTCAGACTTTGAGCGTTCCTTCGGCTATCAAAGAAACCTATCCCAATGCAGAGATCCACTGGATCACCCGCAAGGACATGGCCCCTTTACTGAAGAACCATCCCAACATCCATCGCATCTGGGAGTTTGATCGCAAAGCCGGTCTCAAAGGTCTGATCAAACTGTGCCTGCAAATGCGCAAGGAAGGCTTCACGCACATTTACGACGCCCACAACAACATGCGCTCCCGCGTGATTTCCTGGATCTTGCGTCCGCTGGGAATCCTGGGCATGGGGCCGAAGTTCATCCGCCGTTCGATCCGCCGTTGGAAGCGTTTGCTGCTGTTCAAATTCCGCATCAACACTTTCGAAATGCCCTTTAATGGCCAGCGCGACTTGCTGGAACCACTGCAGCCTTGGGGAATTTCCCGTAAAGCCCCCGCCGCCCCGCAAATCTTCCCCAGTGAAGAAAGCTATCAAAAAGCGCGCGAAGTGCTGGGTCACTATGCCGGGTCAGTTGCACTGGCTCCGTCAGCGGCGTTCTTTTTAAAACGCTGGCCGAAGGAATACTGGCAGCAGTTGATTCTGCTGTGCCCGGATCAGCGCTTTGTGCTGCTGGGTGGTCCTGAGGATTCCTTTATCGAGGACATCAAGGCCGCAGCTCCGGAAAGAGTTTTAAATCTGGCGGGCAAATGCTCTTTGCAAGTCAGCTCAAGCGTCGTGGGCTTGTCTGCAGCACTGATCAGCAATGACACAGGTCTTTTGCACGTGGCCGAACAACTGGGACAAAAAACCATCGCCCTGATGGGACCTGCTCCGTTTGGATTCCCGTCCCGCCCATCCACGAAGATTCTTGAAATTGAACTGAAATGCCGCCCGTGCAGCAAACACGGTCAGGGCCCTTGCGTGAACAAATTCAAATATCACCAGTGTCTGGTGGACATCACACCCGAACAAGTGGCGATGGAACTAAAACAGCTGCTGCAACGGAATCATCCATGAGCGCTTTGATTTTCTATTTCTATAAACTCGCCATAGTCCCTTTGGCCTATTTGCTTTTGCAGCTTTTGCGCCCGTTCCTGCAAGGCAAATTGCGCGAGATGATCGAGGACAAGAACAAAGGCTTTTACAAGATCAAAAAGGCTGGCAGCGAAGCTGATATCGCCCAGGCACGCCCCTTCTGGATTCACGCGGCCAGTGGTGAAATCGAATATGCCCGTCCCGTCATCCGGGAACTGAAAAAACAGCATCCAAACATCCCGGTCCTGGTGACTTATTCGTCCCCTTCCGCAAAAAAGATTCTGGAAAGCCTGCACGATGTCGATGTGTGGTGCGCCCTCCCCTGGGATCTGGATTTCCAGATGCAGGACTTTATCAAACGCTGGAATCCGCGGGTTTTGCTATTCTCGCGCACGGATGTGTGGCCCGTGCTGGTGTCAGTGACTCGCAAAATGGGCATTCCTTCAGCGCTCTTTTCAGCCACCTTTGCAGATAATTCTTCCCGTCTTAAAGGCATCACCCGCCATCTGACCCGTTATTCTTTGAATCATCTTTCAGAGATTCACTGTGTGTCGGCGGAAGACATTCAGAATCTGGATACACTGGGGCTGAAAGTCCCAATGCTGGTCAGCGGTGACACCCGTTTTGATCAAGTCTTTCACCGTTTGGAAAACCCAAAGGCGCTCAAGAACCAACTGATTCCAAGTCCTGAAGATTTCGTTTTTATCGCCGGTTCCACCTGGGGCGAAGACGAACTTGTCCTTTTGCCAGCCTTGGAAAAGATGAAGGGCATTTACATGCGCGTGATTTTAGCGCCGCATGAAACCACACCCGCCCACCTGGAACATCTGGAAAACCAGATGAAGGCTTTGGGACTTTCTTATGTTCGTTACTCTCAAACTGAGGAATGGCCGGCAGGAAGTATTCTGCTGGTGGATCAAGTCGGCATTCTGGCTGAACTTTACACTTGGGCCGACATCGCCTTTATCGGCGGATCCTTCAAGAAACAAGTACACAGTGTGATGGAAGCTCTGGCCGCCGGATTGCCAGTCATGGTGGGGCCCCACCATCGCAACAACCGCGAAGCTTTATTCTATCAGAAAAAGAATTATTCATCCGGCATGATTGTGCAGGTGGTTCATTCCTCGGCGGACATCGCAGTGTTGCTACAAAGAATGAAAAAACAACAGGAACAGATCCCGCACATCAAAGAGGAAATCAGATCCGAAATCGGCAAGAACCGAAACTCCACGCAAAGAGTTCTTTCCGCCATTGAAAAAGTCATTTACTGATAATCACACGTTGACCACAACGCAGTCCGTCCTCGTAGCGATGGCGGACCGCAGAATTCACTCATCACGAACCGTCTAAAATCAGAATTAATACATCAAAAACAAAAAAAGACCGAACATTGCTGTTGGTCTTAGTTTGTTCATGCATTTTAGAAAGACCCCAGCAAGTGGGGTCTATTACTTAATTTACGCAAGTCTATTCAATGTCGATAGCTTCGAAATCAATCGTCAAGCCAACGCCGGGCCCTTGATAGTCCCACTTGATACCTTCAGCCAGCAGGATGGAACGCGTGGCAGGCTCGTAAACCCAACCTTCCGTCACACTGTTTGGAATCAGTTGCGTTCCGTACTTCACCACGATGGTTTTTTCATTCGGAGTACGACTGAGTTTCACTGAACCTGCCGTGCGACGAACGATATCACGGGCAAATTCCGCCAGCTTCACACCAAAATCCGGAGCACAAAGACTTAGAACATTAGTCTGAGCTTTATCACCATTAACCACAGACCCCAAGAACTCCTCAAGCTTGCCATCTAGCGACTCGCTGGAAGGACAGATATCCTCCTCTGCCAGTTTGTTGATAACACCATAGGCAAGAACCTTGTTAGGATCGCCTTTTTTGGTGTTCAGGAACTGCTGGAAGTCCTTCGGCGACAGTGTCGATTGCTCTTTCGCATCCGTGATGAAAATCACAGCAAGGAAGGCATCCTGACGATAGAAGCCGGCATTCACCCCCACATCCAAAGGCGGACTTAACGCCGCCACCACCGGAGAAAACATCATCTCACTGACGTCCCCGTCCAAACCCACCATCATCTTACTGGACAAGATACTAACCAGATTCGGAGTCGAGTTTTGCACAAATGACGGAGTCCCGACAAGTTTCCCGCAGGCATCTGGCTTGTTCGAATACCGGCAAGCCATATCTGTCGTCAAAACACCGATGTGATAATCCAGGATGGACACCTTGGAAATACCATCAGCAAAAGCCGCCGCATTTCGACTCAAATTGCTTTGGGCATCGTCCATACTGGCCGAGTTATCAATCACGAACAGAATATCCACCTTCGGATTGAAGATGGCGAAGTCCGCTGGTTTTTCAGAGACTTCCTCTTTGTTGATTTTAGCCTTGGGGATCAGTTTTGTGGATTCGTTTCCACAACCGGAAACCATTGCAAAAGCCATCAGCAGGCTCAAAGCCTTGATCGAAGACTTCATCCTTACTCCTTCACGCTGTCTTTAGCACAGCCTTTTTTCACATCGACTTTGAAGTTGGACAATTCGTCGAACCAGATTTCTTTGTCATTAGAGAAGCTCATCGCATATTTGCCAGAAGCACCGGTGGAACCTTTTTTGGTTTCAACTGCTCCGGCGTGTTTGATGAACTTGCTGGCGGAATCCACCTGCTGAATCATCTCAACTTCCACGATGCGCAGACGCTGCATCACTTGTTTGGAATCTTCCAGCTCGGCCTTTGCCAGCTCTTGGACTCGCTGGTAACCAGCACCTTGGGTCATGTCTGCACGGGTTTTCACCTGATTTTTCAAGGTTTCAAACTGGCCTTGCAGATTTCCGAAGGTCAAAGAACGCGCATACAGCTTTTCAGCAAGATCCGCTTCCTGATTCATGTACTGATGTCTTTTCACCAAAAGGTTCAAAACCTCGTCGCGAGAAGCCACTGCCGGCAAAAGATGAGCATCTTTACCCAGCTTCGCCGTGCCGACCGGGCCTTGGGCCAACG
This sequence comes from Bdellovibrio sp. BIS2, assembly GCF_055398295.1. Lineage (NCBI taxonomy): Bacteria > Pseudomonadati > Bdellovibrionota > Bdellovibrionia > Bdellovibrionales > Pseudobdellovibrionaceae > Bdellovibrio > Bdellovibrio sp. BIS2. The sequence goes on from NZ_AP035879.1 coordinate 2,341,905, forward strand.
CCTTCATCAGGTTTGCCACAGCCGGTTGGTGAGGATCTGCACTCAGTTTTTCAAGGGCAATCAGGTGCTCGCCGAACTGGCCTTTGATGGATTTCATGGTCGTCAGAACGCCGGAATAATCACACACTTTCAAACTGGTGAAAGAATTCAACAGATAAGACTCAATACCCACCCAGCCTTTGAAGTGCGGGTAAGTCAAAGTCTTGGTGATCGCCATCGCGTTTTGTGGCTCGCCTTTTCTCATGTAAGCCCAGGCCATTTCTTCCTGAGCCTGGAACCAATAATCAGATTTCTTGGAGATCTTTTCGTAATACTTCAATGAAGCATCCAGGAATCCGTTCTGATAAAGCAAACGTCCCGCCGTCAGGGTCATCAGATCCTTGTCGATCGGGTTGTTTTTCGCTTTCATCAAGTGCGCCAAAACCTGAGCGGCCTTGGAGGCATCCCCTTTGATACCCAGATTCAGAACCAGCTGCCATTGCAGAATGTTTCTTTCTTTGGAATCAACCGGAGTCTTCTTGATCAGCTCCGTCAAAGCCGCGATGTCTTCAGTGACATAGCTTTTTTGCAGAACCACGGCCATTTCCGCAGCCTGACCAAAAACTTGAGTCCAATAAGGATTCCAAGTCACCTGAGCCATGCCCCAGACCGGATCCTTGTCGTTCAGGTTTTCCTTCCACAGACTGATCACAGTGGCGTCAATCTTTTCAGGATTGGAAATCGCCAGCAGGTTTTCAACGCCCGTCAGCTTCAGACCGTTTTTATAGTTCAGGAAAGCTTCCAGAGCTTTCCCGGTTTCAGTCATCTGGAAAGCGGACTGATTGAAAGCCTGGCTCCACTGGAACAGAGCTTTTTCATAGTTCTTTTCCACCAGGAACTGGAAGAAGATGTTTTGCTCGGCTGAAGACGGGTTCACCGCTTTTTTCAGCTTGGCCACTTCTTCGCTTTCCACGAATTGAGCTTGGGCAGTGCTTGTTTTGCCTTCCAGGATGCTCATCAGGTCGTCTTCTGCAAGAGCGACGCCGTTCACACCCACCAGCAAAGAAGCCACTGTCAGGGATTTAATCAACATCATAGCATCCAACCCATTTGCACAGAGGCAACGTTTGTCATCATGTTTTCTGTTTTGTCGTAGTATTCCGCTTTGTACTGCTGAGCGCGGTACTCAATACGAGTTGTCAGGTTGTTGCTTAGCCAGAAGCCAAAACCCACACCCAAAGTCGCCGCTGGAGAAGTCCCCGTGGAAAGCTCCATCTGGCCGTAACCCGCAGTCAGGTAGGTGTCGAAGTGAGCCACGCCCAATTTGCCGAAGCTGAGTTTCCCCACAACCGGATACCAGTTCACCAGACCCAGAGTCTCAGACTTTGGATAAACAACCTGAGGGAACAGGTATTGGGGATCTTTTGGATTGGCTGCCGCCGCCTGATCGGCCTTGGAAACCATGGCTTTTCCTTCCGGAGTCAACGTGTTGAAGGAATAGTTGTACTTCACACCCACACTCCAGCTTGGATTGATGTGGTAGTGAGCATTCAAACCCACGTTGTTGGTTTTGTTGTAGGAATCCCCGCCGAAAACGCCGGAAAATTCTGGCGCCAGCTCCACACGCTTGGTGCGGTTGATGAAGCGGTTTTGCACCACTTCATTTTCAACTTCCGGATTCAGGGCTTTGGCTTTCATGTACAATGCCTCGTTGCCACCAAAAGAATCCACTTCCTGCTCGACCTGAGCATAGGAAACAGAAGACAAAAGAAGAGCAAAGATAATGCTTACTGATTTCATGGGTTCGCCGCCTTTACATTGATACGAAGTGTGTGAGTGTTGCTTGCGGTCTGGATAGAACGCGGAGAAACGCTTTCCACCTTGATAGTCACAGTCAAAGTTTTTGCCGCTGTAGTCGCATCCGTTTTAATCAAACCAGCGCAATCCAACTGAGAGCTGCTGCCATAGGCTTTTTTGCAGGTCAAGGAACTGCCAGGCAATGCTGTTGCCACATCATCGATGGAAACCAGACGGATGTTGGCAAAGTTAGCCGGATCATAGATCGAGAACGCCACTTGAACGGATTCACCCGCAGTGATGTTCGGGACGTTTTCCATCGTCATTTTTGTCGGACGCAAACGCGGTTCAACCGTCACTTCGCGCTTGTAGAAGTCCGAAACCACACCGTGCTTGGAAACCGCAACCAGACCGAAGCAGTAAGTACCATAAGCCAGGGTGTCGGCGTTATTCAGATTCACCACCACTGTGCCGGTGTACTTGCCCGTGGAGCCGGCCACGTCCTTGATATTTTTCACCTCAACAAAGTGAGAAATGGAATCAGAGGAATAGCTGGCTGCACAGTCACGCACCTGAACAGACACGTTTTCTTTGGCATAAGCATCGATATCTTCCAAAGTCACCGTCATCTCGTAGGATTTACCTGCGATCAAAACACCGGAGCTGCCTTCAATCGTGTTCACGATCGGTTTTGTGTAAGTGTTCTCAATGAAGAAACGAACTTCATGATTTCTTACGGACACGGTCGGATGAGTCGGAGTGGAGTCCGTCGCCAGAACCACTTTCAGGCTCATCGCCAGGTTTGGCAGGCTGCCAAGCAGGGCTTTTGACGGAGTCCAGAAGAACTCACCGGTGCTTTCATCAAATTTTGCCCCTGGGAAGTCCGCCAGATTCAGAACAATCATTTTAAAGGTCACGCCCGGAATCATCACGCGGCCGCCGACTTTGAACTGAACTTCAGATCCGACACGAGCGTTCACACGCTCTGGCGCATCCACCAAAAGGCCATCCTGCGGGATTGGCTTTTCCGGAACCGGTTTGTTTGTATCCGGCAGGTGTCCGTTACGAACCTGATCGGAAGCATTTGCCAATGGATCCTGCTGCATTTCGCAAGCAGTAAGGAACAAAACGCTGGTCAATAGTGCCAACAATACTTTCATTTTTTACCCCTGACCTTGTCTGCGCAAAACGAACGGATAAGTTACTTTTACATCCACGCCCCCTTGAGGCAGTGGGAACTTCCAGGTTTTCAAACGCATGGTAATACAATCTTCAACACCCTTGTTCGCCATGGAAGAGCTTTCCACAGACGCGGACTTCACCAAACCGTTGCCGCCGATGGTAAAGCCCATCGCCACACGACCACTCAAACTTGGAGTCCCCTGCAAGGCCTGCTCGTAACAGAAACGAACCTGACCCAGATTGCGACGAATGACTTCATCAATCGCAGAACGATCCAGACCTTGAGCCACTTCAGCTTCGGCACCCAATGGAACCGGAGCACCGCCCGCAGAACCCACCAGGGACAAGCTGCCGTAACCCGCCTGACCGCCGCCTTTACCTTTGGTGCCGTAACCGCCACCACCGGCAATATTAGCTCCAGGGCCCAACGGAGCCGATGTGATGCCTTTGCCGTACAAAGACGTCTGCACACCACCGCTGCCGCCCGTGCCACCCAAGCCGACGCCGGCTGTGGTGTTCACGGCACCCAGATTCAAACCACCGCGCTGCTTGCCAGAACGCAGACTGCCCAGGGCAGACAATGCTCCGGAACGCTTCACCAGTTCCGCACGTTTTACCGGCATCTTGGTTGCGGTTGGATCCGCCATCATATTCGTGGTCGGAGCCACCGTGCGCTTGTGCTGTTCTTTGGCCTGAACGATCTTCACGACTTCCTGTTTTAGCTGTTCAGTCACCTTCGCGTTCTCTTTTGGAGCCAGCTTGAAGATGGATAGAAGCAACAACAAGATGGCAATAGCCATCATCACGGATGCTTTCAGATCTTTCTTGTCATCAGTACGAACCAGCAGGTCTGCCGGAACGGCTTTGACTTCCTTTACCAGGCGCATAGAGCCGAACTTGCCCAGTTGGACTTTTTTGTCTTTCATTTCGTCAAAATCAAGATCCGCAATAACTGAGAATTTGATTTTGTTTTTATCCAGAGCCGCCGTGTTCGTCACAACTTCCAGGCGTTTGGTGTCAAAGCGCTGGATCACCTGCGCTTTTTTCTCCGTCACCGGAATCTGGCGGGTCACATTGCCCAAATTGTCTTCAATAACCAGTCTTAAACTCATGGATTTTTCACCTCACCAAGGGTCGCAGATTGTTTCATGCGATCCTTGAAGTCTGCTCTGACGCCGATAAGGCTGTTCAGAACCTTGTCTTCTTCCACCGTGGTCACGGCCTCATCAGAGAAGTGATACTGACCGCTGACCAAAAGGTCTTCGAAGTTCACGTCCTGATTCTTTTTTGCCGGAGCTGTTTTTTCAGGAGCCGCCTGGACGGAGCCTGCCATCACAAGCATCATCAATACGTACTTCATCATTGCTGCTTCTCCTTCACTTCGGTGTCTTTCTTAGCCAGTGTCGCCAAACGGCCTTCCAGGTATTCCACCATGGATTTGCGCTGGGCTTTTTTCTCCAGAACCAGAGCCTCTTCGATGGCGCTGGCCATGAATGGATTCTGTTTCAGGTGGGTGCGGGCTTTTTCAAGCTCGACCAGAGTTGGTTTGGTTTGCGCGGACTCTTCCGCCTTGATTTGCGCTACCGCCGCAGTCCAGGTGGCTTTTTGAGCCTCTGGAGCAATCGCCGCCACCGCCTCGACTTCCTGGGAAGTGTACTGGGCCCACTCGTTGTTCTGAGTGGCAAAGGCTTTGTAAGATTCCAGAGCGCCGGTTTGTGCCCAGAATTCTTTGACTTTGGTTTCAGCCATCATCGCCGTGTTCTGATTCGGAGCCACTTGCTGGGACAGAATCGTCAGGTATTCATTTTCCTGTTCCGGAGTCAGACCCGCAGGCATTGGCAAAGACAAAGCTTCATTATAGAAGCGCGTGTTTTCCTTCGCCACCAGATCCAAAGCCAGCAACTGGGAAGACCAGTCCCCGGTGTTGATTGCCCGGTTTGCCAGAGCTTCCGCTTTTTCAAGCAGCTTCACACGGGCTTTCAGCCCCTGAGCGATGGTGTTCTGGTTTTTGGTGTCGATCGTGTGAGACGCCAAAGGCGCGCTCAGCGCTTTCAAGTCTGCCAGGAAGACGATCTTTTCGATCATCACAAACGCATCTTGTTTGGATGCGCCTTTTTCCTTCAGAGCCAGATCCAAAGCTTTGCGATCTTTGGTGCGTCCGTAAACTTCCAAAGCGGCACGGGCATAAAGACCATTGTTGCTTTTAAAGTACATTTTGTAAGTCTCAAGATCCTTCACCGGATTTTTCGACAAACGGATCAACTGAGACGCGATCAAAGGCTTTTTGCTGTCGTCTTTGGATTGCTTCAGATACTGAGCGTAGTACTGCTGGGGATCTTTTTCCGCCAGCTCAGAATACATCGCAAGCTTCAGGACCTTGTCATCCGCAGACAAACCGGCAAAATTCATTTGCTCTGCTGTTTTCAAAGCCGTCGCAAAATCCAGTTCCAGTTCTGCGAACCAGACTTTACGGCCCAGGGCGAATTCACGCTCTTCGGCAGTCAAAGTCTTTTCACGCAACAGATCCTCGATGGCCACGCGGGCTTCGGTGATCTTGTTCAGCTTTTCGCTCAGAAGAATCTTGTTCTTCAAATATACTTTACGGTCTTCAGCACTTGCCGAAACAGCATGGAAAGAACCCAATGCAGCCAAGGCTTGCTCAGGCTGGCTTTCAGCCAGTTTCGCCGACTGAGTCAGGATGGACTTTTGCTGGATCTGCTGGAAGTCCGCTTTTTTATCAGCAAACTTGCCCGCGTATTCTGCGGACCACGCCATGATGCGCGCGTCGTCTTTCAGCAATGCCAAAGCATCCAGTGAAAGTTCCGCGGCTTGCGTGCGAATCGCAGCACTGCCTTGCGTGTTCAAAGCCAGTTGTTTCAACTGGTCCGCCGCAACGGCATAGTCGCCTTTTTGATAGATTGCATAAGTTTTCTGATATTGAACGTCGAAGGACTTTTGTTTCAGAACCGAGTTCTGAAGATAGTCATCCTGAGCCGCAACCAACAGACTTGCATCTTTGGATTTTTCAGCATTTTCAATACCCAAAAGCAGGTTCTTCTCAAGTTTTTCAGCTTGGGATTTTTTTGCTGCCGCATCTTTTTCAACATTGTGTTTAGCCAGGATTACCTTGTTCGCCAAAGCAGTCCACTGGGAGGCTAAAGCATAATTACCCGCCGTCGCCGCCGCCTGAGCACCCCACACATACATGTCTTCATCTTCAGCAAACACCTGGAAATATTCCTGGTACGCTGTCAGAAGCTCTGCACTTGGTTTGCTGTTTTCCAGACGGTTCCAGCCCACGATGAACTGACGAAGGCCTTTTGCAGATTCTTCGCAGGTTGCAGTCGTACAATCCGTGGCACCCCAAAGACCCAAAGCAGTCTGATAGGATTTTGCCGCAGCTTGAGTGTTTTTAAGATCAAAGTTCAACTGCGCCATACGCACCTGGGCTTCCAGACGCATTTTTGGATCGCTTTGTTTTTGATAGACATAGTCCCAGGTTTTCAAAGCCTGATCTTTTTGTCCCAGACGCAAGCCTTCGCGGGCCAGCATCGTCACCTGTTGCAGTTTGAACTGTTCCGGAGAAAGGCTGTACAGAGTTTCTGCATCGCCATCCTTGATTCCGCGCGCGGCCATGAAGGTCGCCATATCGCGGGAAACCTCTTCCAGGAACTGCACATCCGCCACACCACGGGACGCCGCCATGCGGGACTGCAATTTCAGATTCTTCAGAATAACCTGAAGCTGGGCGATAGAGGCATCCATATTCCCCTGACGGAAAGAGCACCAAGCGCGACGGTAAGCCGCCAACCCCTGAGAGCTCGCCCCTTCAGTTGCCAGAACCTTGTCGTACAGACCTGCGGCTTTCGCAAAGTCAGACTGACGGAAAGCCATTTCCGCCAAAGACAGATTGGCTTCAGCCATCTCGATGGGCGTGGTCATGCCACCGTTGGCAAGCATGGCCTGATAGCTTTTTTCCGCAAGGTCATTACGGCCTTGAAGCTCGTAAAGATGTCCCATTTGCAAGTGAACCTTCGCCACAGACGTGGGAGGAACTTTGCTGAGAGCTTCAGTATAATAAGTCAGTGCTTTATCACGGTCTTTTGCACCCGCAGTGCAAACCGTGCAGCCGTCAGCCAGTTCTTTCATGGAAAGCTGGCGACTGCGTTCAGCGTGAAGATCCGCCAGTCGCAAAAGCACAGCGGCTCGGGCCGGATCTGCCGGAGCCAAGCCCAGTTGTACCTGAGTCAGTTTTTGGATCAGAAGGTCTTGAGTCGACCCTGAGGCCATGGCGTGAGGGGCCGTAGCCACCCCAACTGTCATGGAGAAAATTAAAAGTCCTTTTTTCATTGTCGAGACCCCCTCTGTCTCTAAACTACTTTGGCAGATTTTACTTCATAACGACGGCAAACTTGATATCGCTGTAGCCCGCCTGATTCATCCCCAGAATGATCTGGTTCAGGAAGTCGTACTTCACACGACGATCCGCCTGGATGGTCGCGGTTCCCGGGAACTCCGTATTCGGATGCAGCTCCTGGTACTTTTTGCGAAGCTCAAGCAGCTCGGCCGTGATCGTGTTGGCATTCACCAGTTTATCTTCGACGAAGATTTTGCCGTCTTCGACTTTGATAACCGGATTTCTTTCCAGTACGTCTGCCATGTGTGCTTTGGGAAGTTCCTGTCCCTTGCCGATCATCAGAATGTCGCCTGTGCTGGAGAAATTCATCAAAAGGAAGATCACAAGAATAGAGAAAGCATCAATCAATGCGGTCAACAATAGATCCGCAGCGATCTGCCTTTTCATTTTGGCGCCGCGCGGAGTGATCGTGGATTGCCCCTCGATCATCCCGGTCAGCACTGAATGTTTTAAAATTCCATCAGTAACCACAAAACCCCCACTATAATGGAGAAACGCCAAGATCTGTCATGCCGGTTTTCTTAAGCTTGTCCATCACGTCGATGATTTCCTCGTACGCGGTGGAAGCTGTCGGCTGAATCAGTCCTGTGTTCAAAGATGGCTCGACCTGTTTCAGATTGGTCAAAGCCTTTTCCAACCCTGCCCAGTTCACCTGTTTGCCCTCGTGAGCAACGCGAAACTTGCGCAAAGATGCCGGCACCAGAGAGCTTTGCTGCACCTCCAGATCCAGATCTCCGGTAGCGGTCATGCGAATCCAGACCAGAGGACTTTTTTTCGTGTCCTCCTGAGCCTGTCCGCCAACCGCTTGTTTCACGTTCATCGATCCGACGTTCAACCACACAGCGGTGATCAAAAGGAAACAGATCGATACCGACAGCAAGTCGATGAACGGAATAAGGTTGACCTCAAAATCCAGATGCTTCTTGGAGTGTTTCATTGAACCCCCTTAAAAATTAAGCATCCAGCTCAGCAGCGCGCTCGGATTTGGAAGTTTTGATGTTGTAGGAAGTCATTGGCTCGTAAGAGTAGCTCAACCAGTTGTAAACTTTCAGACCCGCTTGGTTCAGGTCTTCAGCCAGACGGTTGGCACGGTTCTGAAGGATTGCGTAAGCAACCAGAGCCGGGATCGCAGTGATCAAACCGTAAGCGGTCGCATTCATCGCCTCAGAGATACCAGCAGAAAGCAAAGAAGCTTTTTCCGCCGGATTCGCAAACGCCACGGCCGCGAAAGAGCTGATCATACCAGAGATCGTACCCAACAAACCAGTCAGGGTCGCCACGTTCCCGAACATAGTCAGGAAGCCCGTGCGGTGATCCAAAGCTGCATTTTCCTGGATAAGAACTTCGTCCATTTTACCTTGGATTTCTTCTTTACCGCCCAGGTTGCGAGCCGCAGTTGCACCCGCTGCAATTGCGCGAGCCACTGGATTTGTCGCCATAGCCGCTTGGGACTTGGAGATCACGGCATCCATTTCACCGCGACGGATGGACTCTTCAAAGCCCATTGCAAAGTCAAATTGAGTGATTTTGCGACGAACGAACAAAGCGTAAGCTCTTTCGATCATGATTGCGATAGATGCGACTTGAATAAGCAAGATTGGCCACATCCAGAAACCACCGTGTTCGAATGCTACAGCCATTTTTGTCAGAAACTCCATTGTTACCCCCTCATTAATGTAACATTTCAATTACAGACCATGGTCCAGCAAATCGTAAAGGGACAAATGCAAGATGACACAACACAATATTATTTTTAGGTCAGGGAATAGTTGGCGAAACGAACGATTCCTCCTCCAAGAAAATCGCGATTCCTATAACTGTACAAACAAGTTTCTCGAATGAAAAACTGCTTTTGTGCAGTTTCTGACTTCACCCGTCTCCACCCCGGCTCTCCTCACCACACATGGCGGAACAAAATTATTTTTCTGTTGATGCATATTATAGATATAGATCAATGACACACCGTTTCGATGCAAAGCCTCAAGCATTGACCCTTTGCAGGTGCCGGCAGAAGTTTTAACGAAAGGGAGCCCACTCATGAGCCAGCAACGCATTCAAGCCACTGCCACCAGCGACCATGTCGAATACGGCACTGCGGATATTCGCTCTTATTCCCCGCGTGAGGTTTTAATCAAGTCTTTGCAAAAGCTGGGGATGTTCTGGGGGCTGGCGGTTTTCAGCATCTTGCTTCCCGTGGTGCACTTTGTCCTGACACCCTTGTTTTTTATTTTGGGAATTTTTCTGGCGGTGCGGGCGCGCAAGTTCCGCCACGAGATCTTGTCAGGCTCGATCCACTGCCCTCACTGCAAGGCGCCGGTGACAATTGGCAAAGCCGCCTTCTTCGAAGAGCACACAGAGATCTGTCAAAGCTGTGCCTCTGTTGTGCGAATTTCACTGGCCCCTTAAAAGGCGACGGTTTTCGTCACCGCTTTTATAAAATTTAACCTTGCCGAACTTTCACGGGCTCTCAAAATCTGTTTTTGCTAGATTAGGCCCTTATGGCAAAACTTCTGATCGCCCTTATCGTCAGTCTTTCTTCTGTTGCGCAGGCGGCAGACCCACTGTGCTATCAAAAAGAACGAAACCCGAACACCCGTCAGGCCTTCACCAGCGCTGACGAATACGACGCCTTCCGCGCCGACTGGGCTGAGCAAAACCCGGGAGCTGGAAATCCGTTTTCTTTGATCAAGGCCTACAACGTTTACAAGAGCGAAAAAACCAAGGCCGAAAAGATGGGCACCGACAAGCTGGCTCATTGTTACATCGGCTGCCGCATTTCTCAGGAAACCAGCTATCACACGGCGGACTATGTTGGCTGGCTGAAAGAAGACCGGGACATCACCGATTGCAATTACAAAACGCGCTTCGATGAAGACGACTATAAAGCCACTGCTCGCGGCGCACAGTTTGGCGAATCGGCCCGAGACGCGGCCGCCTGCGAAAGCTCTTGCAAACAGGTCTATAAATAAACTGTCTCAATTCTGAAATTAAGAATTTCATTCGAAATCCCTCCTTGCAGCCCTCTATTGGGGATTGTGAGCCCTTGTTGGCTTTTTTACCTGGCTGTGACAATTGAGGGCACACTGTCCAAGGCCTTTCTATTAAGTCTTATATCTTTGAAATGGTAACGCCAAACCCGCGCACGGAACTTGAAATGATGTGGGTAGGAATATGGGGTTGGCATGAAAAGAACTGCATTATCAACACTTTGTCTCATTCTGATACTGACGGCGCAAAGCTATGCGCAAAGTCAGATCAGCGCAGCTATGCCTGAGACAAAAGAAAGCAGCCGCTTTGATGCCGAGTGGAGACTGCGCCTTGCAGGCTCTGACGTGCACGATGAACGCAGCCAATCCAAAGTCGTTGATATCCGTACTGATATTAAAGCCAAATACCTTCTCAGCCGTTCCCTGCAGTTGGACATCCAGCCTTCTTTGCGCCTGCAATCAGGTCAAACCCAGAGCGTGGATGGCGCCGACAGAGCTGAAAATAAAATCATTCTGAACCAGGCGGCAGCTCACTATCTGCCATTCTCTTTCTTGCGCCTGTCTGCAGGTGCTTTGAATCAGCGCCACATGCATACAAATCTATTGGTGGATGGCATTGCCTTCCCGGCAGCTCGTCTGGAAGCCCTGATGAAAGCGGGCCTGACAAAGACCAGTCTTTCTGTGGAATCCGCAATCCCGACTTCAACTTCTTTGAGCACGAACACCAAAGAGCTTGAAAAGACTCCGTCCTTGAACACGGCAGCCCTTAAATTCCAAGTACAGGCCGCCCAGAATCTTTTCTGGAAGTCCTCTGTTGGCTACTTTATGTATAACAACCTGCCATCTGCGGTGGCTCAGCAGTCCAATCTGCTGGGAAATGAAGTGGAAAAGCTTTCTGAGGCCCAGTACGCATTCATGTACAAATACGAAGGCATCGAGGCGGCAACTGAATTTGAATTCCCGGTTTTTGCTCTGTTTGATTTCAGAGCTGGTGGCGAGTACCTGCAAAACACCAAAGCTCCATCCGACCAGAACACCGCAACCCGTTACTTTGCCGCGGGTGAGTTCCACTTCGGCAAAAACACGGACCTGGTCATTGAAGGCAGTTATTTCTCCATCGCTCCGGAAGCAGCGGTGGCTTACTTTAACGCTGGTGGTTTTGAAACCAACCGCGTGGGTTATTCCGCTGAAAGCTACCTGTCCTTTAAAAAGGAAGGTTTCAATATCGGCGTGAAATACACGGATTCAGAAGTGATGTTTAATCGCGATCCCCAATCCCGCGAAAAGACTTTGATGATCAAGCTGGAGACTTTCTATGCAAACATCTAAACTGACAATCCTTAAAGCCATCTTAAGTCTTTACGCATTGTCACTGGCAGGATGTAATCTTCCTTCTCCGCAGGACAAAGAAAGCACGGGCACGGGTGCCGCGACTTTCACCGCGCAACCTATGGCTGATAAATCCAAAGCTTTGGAAGTCAGCGTTCAGGGCGACTTCGCCCTGCCATCTTCCAAAGTTTTCAATCTTCAGGCATGTATCAAAGACGTCGCTTATGACAAGGTCGTGGCGGGTCATGACTTCCTAGTGGAAGAAACCCAGCAGAAAGTTACAACCGACAAAGCCGGCTGCCTGACTTGGGCAGAGCGTGTGAGCTTTAACTTCCTGGCAGAATCCCAATACATCCGCATCGAAAGAACCATCAAAGGCACCGGCGTGCACCGTGGTTCTCAAAAAGTGGCTTATGCGATCAACCCATGGTCTCATGGCGAAACTTTGACTCCGGTTTTGAATCCGGATGATGGCAACAGTATTCCTCGCCTGGTGGACAATCAGGAACAAGGCAAACTGGCTTTGAAAGGCCTTTCTGCTGACAACACTCAAGCAACACGCCCTTTGTGGGTGGAAGACGGTCGTCTGTTCGTAACAGAACAGAAAATGACTACGGACGGCGTGACCCTGCTGGTTGAAATGCGCCCAAATCCATCCATTCAGCTTACAAAAATGAACGGCGAAATGTTCCTGCGCGCCCTGACGGCAGGTTCGTTCAAAGCACGCATGAAGCTGATCCATATCTATCAGCACGACAACAAGGAAATCCGCCGCCAGATGTCTGAGACTCCGGTAATGGACGTCAAAATGGAAAACGGTTCATTGGCGATCAAATCCCCAATGCACCTTCCGGCTTTGCCAACTCGCGGTCAGATCATGCTGGGTCTGGAGCTTTCTCCAGTCAACGGTCCTGCGGGCCTGACGGCATTTGATGGCGTTTACTTCCTGGGTGAATACGATCAGATCAAAGGGTCTTCCTTCCTGAAACTGAACACAATTGTGGCTCAGACCAAAGGCTTCAAGATCGAAAACTATGTGAATGCTCAGATGCAGGAAGTGGCACAAGTCACTCCGGCTGGCAAAATGAACGAAGACACTTACCAGAAACCTAAAATTGAAGTATCCCAGTTGGAATTCCGCTTTATCCGCGTGGGCTCTGAAACAACGTCCACTCGCGAAGTGTTCTATAACATCAAGGCCTGCGTAAGAAATGGCCTGGATCAGAAGAACACGCGCGCTCACACATTCAAAGTCACTAAGTTCCGCCAAAACGAAGCGGAGACGTCTTCTTCTGTGTCCTTGAAGACGGACAACAACTCATGCCTGAGCTGGGATGAAAGCATTTCATTTAAATACTTCGATTGTCAGCGCTATTTGAAAGGTTATGTTCAGATCGAAAACGAAGACCTGGGCATGAAGGAAAAACTGGAAATCATCGTGAACCCATGGGAATCCTGGGGTCAGGTGGCTCGTGACATGCGTTATGTGGATCCAACTGAAAAGCTGATCCTGAGCTGTGAAAAAGAAAGTCGTCCACGCACGCAAATCCTGCTGGACAGCTTCAGCTACAACACTTTGTCCTACAACTACAACGTGGATGCACAACTGAACCTGACTGTGACCAAGAAAATCCAGTTCAAGATGGACCCTCGCCTTTTGATCTATTCAAGCTTGGCCAACGGCCGCGCGGAAGCTCAAAAACTGCGTGATGGCGTTTACTTGATGAAACTGGCCATCGTGCAAAACCGCGACTATGACCAGAAGAACACTTATGTTACATCTGCAGACCGCTTCGTGAACGTCATGAACGGCCTGATCAACACGGACGTGACTTTCCAGACGCAGGATCTGAAAGCCCTGGGTAACCGCAACAACATTCTGGTGGAACTGCACCCAGTGGATGAATCCAAAGTTGTGGTTGAAAAAGGCGAAGTGCGCCTGAAAGACGCCTCCCAGCACGTGGACTCTGCGATTGATGCTGGTTCTGTGTTGGAAAATCCAACTTTCATTGGTCCGATCACTCTGAATATCGATGAAACGACCCGTCCGCTTCGCATTATGGACCCGGCAGCGATCAGCACTTACCTGCTGAAAGGTAAAGGCGAAAACAACACTTCTGAAAAGAACGTGGTGGCTCGTATCGTGGCCGAAGGTCTGAAAGTGAAAGCCGAGATCGCAAGCAACATCAAGAACCGATCTCAGGCGGCGCAGTTTGCCAAAGAAAACAATCTGGATCTGCTGGCTTTGCCAAACCTTGAAAAAGAGCAGCCACTGGTAAAAGCTTTGGTAGGTTCAACGAACCTGGCGGACCGCCTGATTGTGACGAAGTCTGATTTGTATTCCTTGGTTTCCACAGGCAAGTTGTCCAACGAAGCGGCACAAAGAATGTGTGCTTTCTGGGCCAGTGATTACATGAGAAAAATGTACGCTGCTAAAGGCGGCGCGATCATGCCTAATATTGCTCCGGCATTCGGCATGGATTGCTTCCACGCAGTTAAAAAAGACGCTTCCAAGTTCTTCATGGTTGAAAAACAGATGCTGATCAAAGAAGTCGGCAACACTCAATACCTGAAGGGTCTGAATCAGGGTCTGACTGTGGGGACAAGCTTCTCTTTGAGCGCTTCTCACTCTAAATCCGTGACTTCTTCCACAAGTGTGTCTGCTAAGATTGGTTTGTCCAAGAAGTTCATGGATCTTTTGTCTGTCAGCGCGGACCTGGGTTACACGATGTCCTGGGCCACTACAGACGCGAAAGCTTCCAGCAACTCGATTTCTGTGAATGGTTCCACTTCCATGACGGTTCAACAAAGCCAGATGAAGATTCGCGTGAACAAGTACGAACAGTGCGCAATCGTGCGTCTGAACCCGACTTTGTTCATCAAGGACACGAAATCCTGGTTTGGTCGCAAGGACTATCTGATGGTGCTGAACTCACAACTGACGGATGCTGAAAAAGCAGCGGCAGTCACTCGTGGTATCATGGTGTGTGATGGTGTGACTCACACTGAGCCAATGGACATCACTGAGAACTACTACCTGATCGCTCAGGAAACCAGCAGCTCTCAGATGCAGGACAGTGGCGATTCCCGCAACCGCAACTTCTTTATCGCGCTGAGATCCACGCAAGACTTCAACCGCTTCGTGATCGCAATGCGCGGTAACGCTGGTATGCCTCAGGGTGCGGAAAAAGACGAAGATCCTCAGGTTCAGGCGACCAAGATGATGGAGCAGTTGTTCCAGATGCCCGCACCGAGCTATCCGGGCATGTACCTGGTGAAATAGTCTCAAATCGGGAATTCCTGAAGCGCTGCTTTGCGGTCCTTGGGAATTCCCTTATCCTGAAATCATGAAAATACTTTTGTTCGCTGGTATGTTTTTGTCGGCAGTGCCTGCTATGGCTTCTCAGGAGCTGTCGCGCTTGATTGCCTGCCACGAGGCTTTGGATGGCAAATCCGACGCCCGCACCTTTAAGCTGGAAGTCACCTCCCCCACTCCTTTTACGCTGATTTCCGGAAAAAAGATCTATTTCATCACCAGTGATTCTGTCAGTGTTCTGGATCACAAATACGCCGATCAAAGCATGACCGTGAAACTGGAAGAAAAAGGCCAGCCCTTCTATCGCACGATCAACTTCCAAAAGGACGGCACCATTGGTAACGTGTCTTTTGAAGACACCACCAAGGAGGCCAAAGCTCAGGCTGTCACCCCCAAAGCCCAACTGGATCCGGATTCCATCGCCCTTATTAAAAAAGAACTCTTACGCCAAATGAACAGTGTCACCGGTGAATACCAGAACAAATACGATCCAGAAGACACCCTGCACGCTCTGAACATCTGCCGCCAGGTCGAATCCAAAGAGCTAGAAGTGAGCATCGACAAACAAAGTGCCTTTTACGAAAAACTGCTGCACCGAAAAGCGTCTTACAAATACCAAAAAGGCAAAGCCGGCCACAAATAAAAAACCCGCGAAGATCGCGGGTTTTTTATTTTCGGAATTTTCAAATTACAAACTCAATTTCATTTCCTGCGCCGTCTTGCCGCTTTCATCCACCAGTTTCAGGTGAACTGTTTTGGCTTTCCAGTCCCACTCTAGCAGGCCGAAATTAAAGGCCTCTAAGGCGCTACCCACATAGTGGAAGTCTTTTTCACGCGGGCTGGTTTCACCGTTCATCGGGCCCACGGTCAGATCATACAGCGGCCCATAACCTTCCAGCAGATCCACTTTACCAACAGAGCCAAAGCCACGGTTGCCGCTGACAATCACCACTTTCCTGGCATTGGTGGCGCGCAAGGTATCAAAGAACTTCTGACGATCCAGCGGGAACAAGCCCCAGCGCTCCTGGCCACCGGTGTTGGCTGCCATCTGCAACGGGGACACGATCACACGGTATTCGGCTTCTTTGCGAAGTTCGTTTTCAAGCCAGCTCCACTGCCCGGTTCCCAACAAAGAATCTGAGCGGTTCCAATTTTTCTTAAACACCCCGTCCACACCGGTGTCCAGCCATGGTGTCGCATAGAAACGTGTGTCCAGCATGATGATTTGCACACGCTGCCCCGGCGCCCCCAGAATGACCGAGTGTTCGACCCCCTTGGCGGTTTTAGGCTGCAGTTTCGGGATGTAATTCCAATAATTCAGGAAAGCTTCGCGACTTTCGTATTTGCCTTCAAAGCCCGAGTCCCCGTGACGAAGACCGAAATCCAGCCCATCCCACACCGCCATGAAAGGCGCTTTGCCGCGCAGTTGACGATAACCTTCGATTTGATCCAGTTTTTTGTATTGCGCGCCCAATGGTTTTTCATCGTAGCGAACCGCGCTGACACTGTTCCCGGTAAAGACCACCACGTCCGGATTTTTCGCAGAAACCTGCTGCCACAGGTTTTGCTCCTGATCCTGATGGGCGCAGCAAACAAAGGCCACACGCTGAACTTTTTTGACTGATTTCAGATCTTTTTGCGGAATTTCAGACTGATAGTTGTTTTCCGCCTGCATGCGCATCATTTTTAAGGTCAAAGACTCGGGCGCCTGGCTTTTTTCCGCACAAGACGTTGCAAGAATAGTGGTCAAAGCCAACAAGGACACACGGGCCGAAAACGAAGTCACAGTCATGAGGCAGATCCTTCCTGATGTTCATTCAATGAAATCATGAGATTTTATTGTATATAATCATCAGGATCTGTCACTGAGAACTCGAAAACACCAGACCTACTTCTGGAGATAAGCCTCTTTCAAAAACTCGATACTGCGAACACCGAACCACGAATAGGACTCCCCGTTGACAATAGCTCCATCAATATCCAGCGCCTTCAAATCGCCGATCTTTTTTTGGAACGGGAACGGTTCAGACGAAAACAAATAGAAAGCGTTCTTGAAATCTTCCAGCTCTACCACCGGATACTTTTCGCCCTCGGGGAATGCGGCCACCCTGGCTCCCAGCTTTTCCAGCACCGAGCCGATATAGGTCTCACGACTGACACTCATCCAGGGCTTTTTCCAGATCAGATAAAGAACTTCGTCATAGCTTTTTCCCGGCGGGCGCACCCACTCCAGAAAGCCCGGGATTTTTTGCAGATCCCATTTTAGCGGCGCAGCCTCGACCAGATCCAAAGCTTCAACAGACATTTCCATCAACTGTGGATTTTCAAAATGCTCGCCAAGCCGAGCCAGCTCTTTTTGCAAAGAAGCCAGCGAATGCACATGGGTCGCCAGATAGGGCACCGGGCATTCTTCAGCCATTTCCAGAGGGTTTTCTTCCTGATCCAGCAGCACCAGATCAGGCTTCAGATCCACCACCAGATCCCAGGACACATCCTTGGTGCCCCCGACGATCGGGATATTGGTGATCTGTTTCGGCGGATGAATGCAAAAACGCGTGCGTCCAACAACCTGAACGCCGGCTTTTAAAAGTGTCTCGGTCCATGACGGAACCATACTAACAACTCGCACAATATTCCTCCGAAAGCCCATTCTAAACGTCCCCCAGCGCCCAAAGCAATAAAAACGGCCCCGGCCTTGAGCACTCTGCGCTGTATTTTGAACTGCCGCTAGTCAAAACTTGACCCCGCTGCCAGAGAGGACAAGTATGTTTTTTTCAATTTTGAGTGAGGTATTTATGACGCAACTTTTCCCTCTGACCGAGAAGCCATCCTTGAGCCCGTACAAAAAAGGCGATGTCCTGGTGTTGTTCGGTGAGCTTTTCACTCGTGGCTATGCCAACGGTTTGGTTGAAGAGGCTGAGCGCCGTGGAATGACGATTGTCCGTGCCACTGTGGGCCGCCGCGAAAAAGACGGTTCTTTGCGCGCTTTGAATGCAGAAGAAACTGCCAACATCCCTCGCCCATTCATCAACGTGCCGATGGAGGCCGGTTTTGACATGGAGCCAGACTCCAAGGGCGTGACTCCTTGCCAGCAGTTGGAAGGCGTTAAAATGAGCGAATGGGACAAGGTCCACTTGGACTGGGCGTCCATTGATGAATCCCAGAAAAACGGGACCGCTCGCTTCAGAAAAAACACCGAACTTTTCCTGAAAGAACTGGAACAATACATCCCGGCGGGTGCCAATGTTCTGTTTGCGCACTTGATGGCCGGCGGCGTTCCGCGCACAAAAGTGATCATGCCAGTTTTGAACCGCGTTGCCAAAGGCACCGGGGACCGCCACATTTCCTCTCAGGCCTTGATGGACTCTGAGATCGGCAAACTGTGCCTGCGTAACTTCCAGGATGTGACAGCAGAAACGTTCAAGCATTTGGTGGAACTTTCCACCCCACTGCGCAAAAAACTGGAAGCCTCAGGCAGCCACGTTTCTTACACTGCTTACGGATACCATGGCACCGAAGTCCTGATCCGTGGCCAGTACAAATGGCAGACTTACACGTGCTACTTCCAGGGCTGGGCAAAAATGGCATTGGAAAAACACGCTGAAGACTTTGCGCAACAAGGTGTTCACTGCTGCGTTTACAACTGCCCAGAGATTCTAACGAACTCAAGCTCCATCTTCCAAGGGGTTGAAGTATCACTTTACCCTTTGCTCGCAGCTATTCAGAAAGACGCTGGTGACAAGAAACACGCGGAGCAGGTTCTGAACGAGTGCAAGGCCCTTCTGAAAGATGACGTAACACTTGAACAAATCATCAAAACCACTGACGACTACTTGACCAATGATCTGACTTTGGAGTTCACCAAGTTCGACAAATGGCCTCAGCATTCCCGCCAGGATCAGATGGAGTTCATGCTGAAAAACTCGGACGCTTTGTTTGAAATGCACAAAGATCCGAAGAATCTACTGACGGCCGTTTTGTCTGAAGTGGTGTTTAAATCCTGTGGTTACGTGATGCTTCATGACTCTTGGAAGCCGAAAGCTCCGGTGGCATGGATTGGTCACGACCTCGTAGCCCGCTGCATGTAATTGTATGTCAGTTCAAGCCGGAGAGAGTTGGAGTTACAACAAGTACAAGTTCCATGGAATGTCGCTGTCGGGAATCCGCACGGCGATTTCCATGCCCGAACTCTCTTTGAGCTTTGATGTCGCACAAGGTTATCCGTTCCTGATAAACTTAAAGCAATTCTTTATCAGTCACGGCCATCTGGATCACGCGGCAGGGATTCCCTATATCATCTCGCAGAAAGCGATGAATTCAATGCCGCCCGGAAAGTTCTATATGCCGGGCACGCTGGTGGAACCTTTGGATAAAATCATGAAGCTCTGGGAGCAGATTGAAAACCATCAGTACAAGTACGAATTCATCCCCATTAAAGCCGATGACGAAATCCCCCTGAATCCCCAAGCCTTCATCAAGGTCTTCCCGACCACTCACCGAATCGAGTCCTACGGCTACACCCTGTTTGAGGTTCACAAGAAACTGAAGAAAGAATACCTGGGCCTGAAACAGGACGAAATCGTGGACCTGCGCCGTCAGGGTCTTGAAGTCAACGAAACCACCAACATCCCGGTGGTCAGCTTTACCGGCGACACCCAGATCGAGTTTTTGGATTCCCGCCCCTGGGTTCGCCAAAGCAAGATCCTGATTATGGAGTCCACTTATCTGGACGACAAGAAATCCGTTGAACACGCCAGAACCTGGGGTCACACCCATATTGACGAAATCATCCCCCGCCTCAAGGACATTGAGAGCGAGAAGATCGTTATCATTCATGCTTCCAGCAGATATTCAGACAAAGAGGCTTTGCGCCTGCTTCAAGAAAAAATCCCGGCAGAATACCGGGATCGTGTCGAACTGTTTCCAGGCCGTTAATTAGAACAAATCACCCAAATCAAGCCACAGCTTGCGGGTTTTCATCTTCTTGCTGCGGAAGTGCTCCACCCACTCAGAAGACGTGCGTTTTTGCCAGTTGCTGGCCAAATTTGCAGAGAAAATCAACGGACTGTAACCCTGACCCACGATATCGCGTGGCGCACGCAAAGCCGTCAGCATTTCCGGGCCATAGAACCCAATCACCGGGAACAGACGGTCTCTTTCGCCCAGCTCGCCGATGATCAATGCACCATGAACCTGCCCCAGGACAGTACGGCTCAACGGACTTGAAACCTCCGCGGGCCCCGGCCCACCTGCGGCCCCCACAATAACAAGGCCGGAGTCGGCTTTCTTGTTCAGGATTTCCACCAGCTCTTTATTGGCTTCATTGGCTCTCATGTTGAAATCAAAGAAAACAAAAGCCGCGTTGTCCGGAAGGGACTCCACACGCTCTTGCAGGGAAGCCATGTCCACTTCGCCTTCTTTGGTATATGGAGTGTAATTCAGGATCTCGCAGGATTTGCAGGATTTAACGAAATCAGCAAAAACAGGCTTCACTTTCAGTTCAAAGTCTTCTGCTTTGTTCTGACCGAAATAGATCACCGTCGTTTTTGAGGACGGCACCGCAGCCTGAGCCCATGTTGCCCCGCAGGAGGCAAGGATCAGAAGACTTCCCGTCAGGAATTTTTTAAGACTTTTGATGTCCAGAGATATGTTGCTTAATGCCATAAAGTGAGTGTGCCCTCCCCCTTGCTTTGCTGTCGACTTTTTTAATAAATTAATGAACAATTGCGACATATGGAGTCATGGAGCCAAGTTCAAATTTTTCACTCAGGTGACGACTTTTTTTCAAGTCTCTCCCAAGATATAAGACAGGCTCGTCGCAGCGTCACCATTGAATCGTACATCTTTGCTGAAGATAAGCTTACCAAGACGATTTTGCAGGAATTGACAAACGCGCGGGAGCGCGGCTGCACCGTCAAAATCGTTGTCGACGGTTTTGGCTCCTACTCCTCAATCCCTTATCTGGACCGCTTTTGCACGGACAACGGACTGGAACTGCGGGTCTTTCACCCCCTGCCGTATCCGCTGATTTGGGCACATCAGTTTGTTTTGAAATACTCCTGGCGCGGGTCTTTGTTGTTTAAACGCCTGAATCGCCGCACTCACCGCAAGATCGCCATCATCGATGAAAAACGCGCCTATCTGGGCAGCATGAACTTCACTCAGGAACATTGCATAAGCTATGTCGGTGACAAAGCCTGGCGTGACACCGGCGTATGGGTCGAAGGTGAACCCGTCAAGCGCCTGGTGCTGGCGTTTCAGATCTCTTACCTGCGCACATTCATGAAGGGCCTTTTGACGTGGGTCGGCCGCTGGCGCATGAACGAAGACGTCGCCCATAGTGTGCTTCGCCTGAACACCACCCAGCGCACGCGAAAAAAACTTTATCGCGATCTGCTTCGCCGAATCAGCCACGCAGAAAACCGCATTTACCTGACCACAGCCTATTTCCTGCCACGACGATCCCTGCTGCGGGCCTTGCTGAAAGCCGCTCAACGCGGCGTCGACGTGCAACTGCTGATCCCCGGAAAGTCCGACGTTCCGATGGTGAAATGGGCGGCTTTTTATATTGTCCGCCTTTTAATCCAGCGCCAGATCCCGATATTTGAGTATCAAAAGTCCATTCTGCACGCCAAGACGATGATCATCGACAACGAGGCCTTTGTGGGCTCTTTCAACCTGAATCATCGCAGTATTCTGCATGATCTGGAGGTCGAAGTGATTTTGCAGGATCCGCCCCTGGTGCAAAACATGCTGGAGCAATGGAACAAGGATATTGCAAACTCCCGACCTGCCTCAGAAAAGGATTTTGCGACCCCATCATGGCTGACCCGAATCCTGTATAAAATCGCCTTCCGATTGCGTTATATGCTCTAGTTTTTTGTTTTGACCTGAGGACCGTTTATTAGGGACCATAGAGGTATGAATTCATACGTCAAAGTCGCGATCACCGGAGGCCCGTCAGGGGGAAAAACCACACTTATCGAAGCTCTGAAAAAAGAGCTGGGCCAGCGCTGTGCCATCGTGCCGGAAGCGGCCAGTATTTTGTATCGCGGAGGTTTCCCACGCTACAAAGATCCGCAGACTGTGGTGCATGCACAAAAAGCGATCTATGCGACTCAGTTTGAACTGGAGGCGATGATTTCTTACGTCAGTCAAAAAAGTCTGATCGTTTGTGACCGAGGTTCTTTGGACAGTGCTGCTTACTGGCCGACATCTTTGGGCAGTGATTTCTTCACCAGCATGAACACAACCAAAGAAAAAGAACTGGCCCGCTATGACTGGGTCATTCATCTGGATACCGCCGCAGCTGATGACTATGACAGTTCCAATCCCATCCGAACTGAAACCTATCAGGAGGCCTGGGACCTGAATGACCGTATTAAAAATGCCTGGGACGGACATCCCCGCCGTGTGGTGATCACTCACAACGCCGACTTCCTTTCCAAGATGACAACATCCCTGGCAGTGATCAAAGCTATCATGGCCCATAAAAGCGCTGAAGAAATCAAGAAGGAGCTACTGTAATGAAATCCGCCCTGCTTGCATTGTTAAGTCTTTCGATCGCCCTGCCTGTGGCGGCACAAACCCGCACAAGCCGCCTGAAGCCCATGTACTTTCAGGCCGACAAAAACAATCTGCAGGTTCTGCCTCAGCGCTTTGAATACACCTTGATGGATGAAAACCGTCTGAAAGTCGGCGACATCCTGATTGACACCACCGAAGTCACTTTCCAGGTGGAACCATCCCCGTCTAAAAAAGGCTCCTACCGTATTCGCTTCTCTTGGCCGGCGGGACTGATCAAAGATGGCGAGCTGGCAGTGAAAAACAATTCCGGTAAAGCCATCTTCAACGCTGTTCTGGACAAGAACAACGTCAAAGTCACCACCGACACCCTGCCTGCCGAAGAAGGGGACCTTCGTTCGGAAAAAGCGGAATTCGTGGTGGAAGAAATCGAAAACAGCCTTGTCGACGACATGAAATATTTGCCGTTCATGACATTCTGTATTTACCGTGAAAGTGAAGAGACTCGGTTGTATCTTTGCTCGAACGAACTTTACCTCAGTTCCCAGCAAGGTCAGATGGCGGTGAAAGCCCGCACCAGCACCAAGAAGGCCTCACAGATTGAGATCAACGGCAAGGTGGTCGGAAATCAAGGGATCATCTATCTGAACGACCGCAGTGAAAACGTGGCATTTAAAGCGGCCACCCGCTCTGGCGCCTTCCTGGAAATTGAAACCCGTAAAAAAGACGTCGACTTCAAAGACGTGGTTGTGTCTGATGACGGTGAAAATCTGATTCTGACAGCTTCCGGTGCTGAGCCTGTGGACGCCAAGAAAGTGAAAAAACTTTCTGCGACAGACTGGCAGATCTCTTTGCCGAAGTCCCGTCCGGTGCTTTACTTAAAAGGTGATGGCGACATCCCGATGCGCCAGGAATTCTATATCCGTGGTCAGCTGCCGCGCGAAAAGAACCGCCCTTATCTTTCCAACCGCTCGGCCGTGCGCACTTATTCTTCATCTTTAAGCTTTGCGGGTGTGGCACCAGAGGGTGTCACGGTGAAAGTACTTGATACCGACAAGGCCGCAAGACTGGAAGGCACCAAGAAAAACCAATTCGCATGGACCATTGATGACATCCCGGCCGGCGTAGAAAACCGTCGTTATCTGGCGGTCACAGCGGACAGCCACACGTTTGTTGCCGGCAACGACGTCTTCCGCGGGCAGCCGTTTGGACTGGGCCTGGGGGCGCGCTATCAGACTCCGTCAGGCATTGCATTTGGGACTATTGAGTTCCAGTGGTGGATTGAAAACTTCCTGTGGATGAACTCAGACTGGACCCGATTCCACTGGGGATTGTCGATTGAACGCCAGCAGCACCTGACCGAAAACGATGATACCGCCAAGGTCGATCTGACCACGGTAGAACTGATGTGGCGCGCTCACGAAGGCTTTAACCTTGTGGATGCCACTTGGGGTCTTACAGTACCACTGCAAATGGTGGCCGGCGAAAGTTCCAGTGCCACAGCTTACGGGCTGGGGGCTTATATCATCAAAAAACCAGGCCGCTGGTTGCGCCCGTTCATGGATTGGTCGGAATACAAGCTGCAGTACTATGCAGGTTCTTCTGGAAGCGATTTCAAAGTGAAGTCGGCGTATAACCTGAAAGCACAAGCATACTTGCAGTTCTCTAATCAATGGTACTGGCGCTATGGCGTTGATTTGTCGGATTATAAGTTCGACCCATCCGCAACCAAAGAAGACATGCAAATCGGCCTGTCCACCAGCCTTTACTGGAAGTTTTAATTTCTGACGAAGGACCTTATGAAAAGCACACTTTTGACTTTGATAGTTTTGCTTTCATTCGCATCGGCCTTTGCCGAAGGTCCTTCGCGCGTTTTGCTGTTGGGGGATTCCCACGCTTACGGCCGTTACGGCTCGGTGCTGGATGCGCACTTTAGAAAGGGCGACACCCAGGTCACATCTTTATCCAGTTGCGGTTCATCCCCGTCCACGTGGACCACCAGCTCTGAAAACTTTAAAAGCACCAACTGTGGGTTCTGGAAAAAGAACGCCAAAGGACAAGAAACCCGCGTGACCAGCCAGCGACTGCCTTCATTCAGTGAAGAACTTGCTGCCACGAAGCCTGATCTGACGGTGATCACGCTGGGAACGAATTTCCTGGCAAGCCCTGGCAACATCAAAAGCGAAAAAGCCCATGTTGAAAAGATGATGAAGCAGATCAATGCCGCAGGTTCTGCGTGCATCTGGGTGGGACCTCCAGACTTGAAAAAAGACCCCTTCAAAAAGAATCTTGAGCTGGGCGTGAAGGAATTAAAGTCTTGGGCTGACGCTAACAACTGTCAATTCATTGATTCGACCAAACTAACGAAATATCCCGGCGGCAAATCCGATGGCATTCACTATGGCCCGAAAGACTCGGCCGCCTGGGGTGAATCGGTGGTGAAAGAAATCAGCAAATTGAAGCCCCATCCCCCTGCCAATACCTCGGCCCCTAAAGCTGCGGATGCTCAGAAAAAGACTGGGGCCAAGTAAGGTTCTATAGGACAAAGGCCGCATGCATAAAATTTTAGTTTCTTTGCTTTTATTATGCTCTGGATGTCTCATAAATCCAAAATATACCGACTCTAAAACTATTCTTGATGAGCAAATTCGACAGAATCCGCGCAATGCAGACGAAATTAGACGCCAACAACGAGAGCACGAGGAAGCGCAAAACATCATCAGAGCAAAGTCTAATTCAAAGGCCTATACTATAACTCAAGAAAAGATCTCATCTTGGTCGCTTGGCGATCCAAATGCAGCAATTCATGTAGGCAACAGCAAGTATAAATACCATCATAAAATTTCCTTCAAACTGATATGCGGAAGAGACAGCATTTTCCCGACCCCATTCAGCGACAAGAAAGTAAAATGGAATATTTCGGAATCAATTTCAGGCGCCGTTCATACTTCACGTCAAGGCGAAGCCAACATATATTTTACTACCGATACTGGTGACTATTTTCATAAAATCACAATTACTACAGATAAAAAGAGCTATACTGTCAGCTTAGCAGGGACACTACTTATCGAACTTGACCAAAGCGAATGTCTTTAAAATCTCGGCCTCGCCTAAGGAGCTTCCCAGTCCTATTTCCCAGATTTTAGAATCCACAACCGGACAATTCGGACGCCAGATCGAATATAGGCGGTTTATAACCCTAAAGTCCCGCGGCACGGACCGCGCAATACCCTCCTCACAACAAACACTTTCCTGAGGAGGAAACATGAAATCCAAAGCAATCTTTTACGCATTTATCGGTCTTCTAATGGCTTCCAACGCCCAAGCTTCTGACTTGGAACTAAGTAACAAGCTTGAACAAAACCAGAAGCTTGCCGCCAATGCCTGGAGCCAAGCCGATGCCCACGACGACAAACGCATTGAAGAAAAAGAGTCCGAAAAGATTCCTGAATCCCGCAAGCACTTCTATTCCCCGCGTGAACATGCGTGGTTCTAATAAACCTTATCAACACGACCGGAGAAGACCGCATGACGAGCTGGCCGATATCAAAAGACCTTACTCCGGCCCCAAGATTGGGATTTCAGGCCTGGTCGTCGTTCGACATGCAGCCGTCAATCGAAGATCTCCGGATCTGCCGAAGCAGATTTCAGTGGAATTTGAGCGTGAATCAAGCCCGGGAAGTCACCTCATACTGACAGGGTCTCTAGTCCACCTTCGAAACTTTAGCGCCAACGAAGGCATCGTGTCCTTCGGCTGTCATGAAGACACCGACATCGCAAAACTGCCAGCCAAGTTGACCCTGCAACTTGAAGAACAGATTGAATTCATTTCTGAGGAGTTCTTAATTGAGGGGGAAAATAATATCACTCTGCAAGGAGCTGCCACCGCCGGAGGCCGCGAATTAGCGCCAACGTTGTTCCTGGATACCGGACCTGTCAGTGGCGCGGGACATTTGAAAGTGTATTCCAAGGCGAGCATTTACACGGTGAAGCTATGATATTTCCAGGATTCTACTGCCCCGCCTGAAGCATTGCTGACTCACCCAGGTTGCTTTCCTGCTGGTGTTTTACATTCGCCCAGATCTTTTGACTGACCGGGCCTGGAAGAAGGCTGTTGATACTGGATTCCGCGGATGGATCTGCGGCCGCCCAGTTATGAAGAGCTTCTGCCTTCACCCCTGCCAGCACTTTGCGATCCATTTCATTCACAGCACTGTTTTCCACTGTGGCATCAGCGACCACACCCTTTAAAACCTCAATCGCAGCGGATTTCATGTCGGTGTTCAACGCCTCAAAGACAAAATCCAAAGCCGAATTTTGCATTTGCTGGGATTCTTCATCATTGGGTGCGGTTTTCAACAAAGCTTCCAAACTTTTCAGGAACTCTTCATCTTTCAACAAGCGGCGCTTGACGATCTTGTCAGGCTCCAGCAACAAGGCCTTACGGCTCAGGTCCGCGTATTTTTTAAGGTCACGGGCCTGCTTGAATTCCTTAAACACCACGGGCATTGGCTGCGAAGATTTAATCACGTCCATCGCAGCAGGTTTCGTCCCTGCTGCGATGGCGGTCTCTTTTTCAGATTCAACGGGGTTTGCCGCCGGAGCTTCCTGAGTCGGGGCCGCTTGGGACTCCGTCTCAGGCTTGCTCTTTTCACTCATCACGGTCAAACCCACACCCAGGACTGTTATTGCACCGGATAGCATTACTAGTGTTCTGATTCTCATTTGCCAAACACTCCACGAGTCATGTTGTTACGGAAGATCGTTCTGTTCATTTCCTTCGCCCCGGCATTCTGGAAGAATGCGGATCCGTTCAGGTATCCATTAATCAGCACCACGTTTTTATGAGGCGCATTGGACTGAACAAACACGTTGTACACCTTACCGAAGTACTTGATCTCGTTGATGGAGACAATCGCATCCAGTGTTCCACCACTTTGAACCAAGGACTCTCCGACTTTGAACTCTTCAGCCACTTTCATGGATCCGTCCTGACTCAGGATCGGGTGATTTTTCGTCACACGCAGTTCACGGCCGGACTTCATTTTGAACACCAGGATCTCGTGGTCGCCGTCCACCAGTTCGGTCACCCAC
The DNA here is from genome assembly GCF_055398295.1 of Bdellovibrio sp. BIS2. Classification (NCBI taxonomy): domain Bacteria; kingdom Pseudomonadati; phylum Bdellovibrionota; class Bdellovibrionia; order Bdellovibrionales; family Pseudobdellovibrionaceae; genus Bdellovibrio; species Bdellovibrio sp. BIS2. The sequence continues at coordinate 2,369,530 of NZ_AP035879.1, forward strand.
TGATCCACTTTGGTTTTCACAACCGCATTCTTGTTCAAAGAATCCGCGGACTGCATTGTACCCACATAAGCGGACTGTGAAGTCAGAGCATCAAAGAAGGACATGTATTTCAGCTTCTTGCTTACGACCTCTTCAGCCAGAATCTGCTGTTCTGGAGTCGCACATGAAGACACGCACACTGTAGCCACGTAAGCCGTCGCAGGCATTGTACATGGAGCATTGGCTTTCTTCGGAGCGATCCATGCTTTTTCAGGATTGTATGCACGATCCATGAAGGTCGCATAGATTTCCTGACCGGCAGAACCCAGACCCACTTTTTTACCGCCGACAGTCACTGTCACGTTGGCAAAGCTGGTCAGGAATTCCTTGATCACTGGCAGCTCGTCCTGACATTTCACCATCCAGTCGTAGCGGCCTTTAGCTTCGGTGTTGCTCAAGCTGTCGTGAGAACAACGACGCGCTACGTAGTCACGGCAGTATTTTTCCTCAACCCAAGCACCTGGAACCGCCACTTCGCTTTCCAACTGAACAGAGTGATCGATACAAGCCATGGTTTTAGTCGTCACAACCTCGCGGGTTTTGACGATCACACCAATTTGGTTCGCCGGACATGTTGCAGATGAATTCGCCTCTTCGATTGTCGTTACAGAGGACTGGCTGCGAACCGCTTCAGGGTTGGCATCACACAGACGCTCTTCCACTGGTTTCACCTGGTCCGCACAACGGCTGTCATCAACAGTCACACCCTTATCGTCCACACAGACAAAGATACGGTTTTGTTTGCCGCCGCAATCCGCGGTACAAGCCGTGAAGTTGTCCGTAGGAGCGAATTTGTAAACCGGACATTTCCCTGCTTCTTTCATCGTGCCCTGACGAGTGTTAGAGCTGATGATCTGACCGTCAGTACAAGTCTGGTCCGAGATTTCATTATAAAGGTCAAAGAAACCTTCTTCATTGAAAGAACATTTCAATGGAACTTTCGTTTCACCGGTGATCACACCCGTTTTTACAGTGCCATGGGAACCGAAGCTGCCGCAACCCTCGTGACAAGTCACCTGGTTGTGCGTGCTGGAACCGGACAATACACCGTTATTACAAGTACGGGACTCACTCACGCTGGAACAAGAACCCACTGGAGTCGAACTGGAATATAGAACCTGGGAAGCCCCGTGCGCCAGCAGACTGCCATCAGGCAATTTACAAGACTGACCTTCACAAGAACCTTCGTTGGTGATTTCTTTCGTGCGAGACACTTCCACCCAGTTCAGTTTTTCTACGACAAGCTTACATTCTTCAACCACACGGTCACGGTAAGAAACAGTCTTTTTACCGTTCACACCGCAGGCCACTTCTTCTGAAACCAGTTCACCTTGGGATTCACGGGTTGCACCCGCAACGGTACAAGCATTTGGATCCACAGGAACTTCTGGTTCGGGATCAACATCCAGATCCTCGATCACACGGATGGAATGATCCAAAGTCACCCAAGGTTCCTGATTGTCACCCAAATAAAGGGTCGCAGTTACAGGATAAGTGCCCACTGCCTGATAAGCATGAGTCACAGACTGATTGGCCGCTGTACCTCCGTCACCGAAGTTCCAGCGAACGGCACCGACCTTGCTAACCAGACAAGGCGGAAGATAAACGTGCATCGCCGTGGCGATCTTCACTTTAGCCTCATTAGCCCCGGAAATACGCAAGTCCTCCAGGCAGTCCATATCATCAATCACCGTCATCACGGTCACACGATGGCTGACAACCGTAACCTTGCCATCAGCATCAGTCACAGTCGCCTGAACCTGGTATGTCCCCACATTAAAGAAGGAGTGTTCAACAGTTCTGGCGTTGCTGACAGTCGCAGTGCCATCATTAAAATTCCAAACGATGGACTGAGCATCCACACCGGAAGGAATCACAACCTCAAAACTCATAGGATTAAAGACAAAACCGGCTTGTGGACCCGAGATCTTAAGATCCTCTTTCACAACCGTCGTCACCAAAGACAAAGAGATGTCTTCAGAACCCGCAGTTTTTTCCTGCGCAGTCACCACATAGGTCCCGGCCACTTTAAATGTCGACGTCATCCCGGACGCTGACGTTTTAGTGCGACTGGCCCCTGCCACCTTCCATGTGACATCAGAACTGCTTACACAGTTCCCGGCCTGATCCAAGGAGTAGCTGACAGTGCTTCCAGCTTCTGTAGCTGATTTACCCACGATGCGAACTTCTTCAGAGGAAGCTTTGGAAAGCTGACCGGCACAGTAACTTGCCGCCTCCATAGTATCTGCTGAACCTTCACTCAAAGCGCTTTTCTGACATCCTGCTAGAACGATTAAACTCAGGGGCAGTAAGACTCTTCCGTAGTTCATCGTGCGACTCCTTGCTTACGTTCATGTTTACAAGCCGCAACTAAAATCTCCATACTTTTACAACATTCGAGTCATATTGATTTAGCGTCTTATCAACGCTTTAGACACTTTAAAGAACATTTTTTGAATGTTCCTTTTTCTGTAAAATCTTTGATCATTCCCCTCAGAGAAAAGCTTTAATCCCAATACATCTTTCAATGACGAAACCCGCCACCACAAATCCTTCCAAAAGCATCACTGGGCCCCATTTCATACATGTCACAAAACCAAATCACACCTTATTGACCAACAATGAAGGCACCCACATACAGAGACCTCAGTTGTTTCGGGATTCTTTAAAAAGAAAAAAAGATGAAAACAATTGCCGGGCTGAGGGCTTTGGGACTCTGCCCGAAGGTGGGCCTTCGGCGGCGCAGGATGCGCGAACCGGGGCAAAGCCCCGGCGCCGATTGAGCACGGACGCGTGACCACCGCAGCGGCAGGGTCCCAAAGCCCTCAGTCCGGCAATCCCCGTTTACAAAGATTTATTTCTTTTTAAAGAAGCCCGAAACAACCTGTTTAAGGTCGACGTTAAAGACGTCCTGCTTTTTATTGGCAGCCGCCAAGACAGAGATTTCCCGACGCGCAGGAATGAAGGAAGGATCCAGTGCCACGCTCTTCTCGAAGGATTTGCGTGCGGCCACCATATCGCCTTTGGTTTTATTGAACAGACCAATCACAAACGGGAAAAGCGTGTCATAGCGCTCATCCGGCGGAACCTGCATCAACTCCAGTTCCACTTCTTTCAGAACAAAGTTCTTTTTGGCCACGTCAACAGAACCCAGCTTCGCCCAAGAGCTGTACAAGTGCAGCTGCTGGGTTTGCGGATTCAGCTTGGCAACCTCGGCCAACAGTTCCAGTGCTTTCGCGAACTGGGTGTACTGCAGGGCTTTTTTGACTTCTTCCATCAAGGAATTGGCGCGAAGCTTGGCTTCAGCTTCATTTCTTTGCGTTGCCTGGCGGATCTGATCAATTTTATTGGTGTCTTTGGATGCATTCATGGCATCTTCAGCCAGTTTCTGCACCTTGTGCCACTGGGTGTACACTTCCGAAGCGGTGTCGGTCGGCTCATCTCCCAGCAACGTCATAAAGTCTGACAACATGGATTCGGCAGAACCACCACCGGTCCCCGTTTCCATGTAAGCAACGATTTCGTATGAGTTCTTGTTTTCCAGTTCGGCCGCGATCTTCTTGATGACTTTTAATTGCTCAGCCGGGTTTGCAAAGGCCGCACGCTGGGCAAAGACAATCAGACCTTTGGTCAAAAGGAAGTGAATGGCCTTATAGACCGCCACTTCGCTGTAGCCTTTGATATCCAGAAGCTGCGTCAGTGTGATCTGGTTGTTCAGCTTCACGGTCAGACCTTCCAGGGATTTGACCAGAGACATACTCAAGGCCGGATGGTCATCGCGGAAAGTCGGACTTTTCACGATGATGTTACCGGACCACATCACATACAAGGACTTCAGCCAGTTAATAGAGATTTTAGAGGCAATCCAGTCATGCAGATAATAAGACAGACTGTCAGCATCGATACTTGGATTGCTCATCTCAACTTCCGCAGACGCAAAGTTTACGCGGATCTTCTGATCAACAATCGTGCGCACCAGACGGATGTTCATTTGCTCCATCAGGATCAGATCAAAGGCATGGGGGCTTAGCTGATTGTTCTGAATCAGATAGTCACCAATGCGGCGGTTGTTTTTGACACGCAGAGCTTCCTGCACGTCTTGCGGAGTCGCATAACCACTCTGGATCAGCATCTCGCCCAGGAAGGTGGTTTTATCATCCACATCCACGCCCACGATATTCCCGTTACAGAACGAGATACCGGACACAGAACCGTCGGCATTATAGATATTCAAATAACCACCGCTCTTGGTTTCAACCAGCAGTGAATACAGGAATGGCAAGTCAAAACCGCTCACCTCTTCAATGGACTCAATCACCTTTCTTTTCTGGCGGTTGGTCACTGTGGGGTTGGCGAACATCTGATACAGCAGCTTGCGCGCGCTGGATTCCTCGCGGCGTGGAGCTTCTTCTTTTTTAACGATCTTCAGCACCTGCTCCATATCGAAGGGCTTTTTCATGAAAGCCACGGCCTGGGTGCTTTGAGTCGCTTCCTGAATGAAGGACTTGTCGGTATAAATACCGCTCATCAGAACGACTTTGAATTTGGCAGAGGGATAATTGGCGCGGGCTTGTTTGATGAAATCAAGGCCCGTCATCTGTGGCAGCAAGCAGTCACAGAACAGGAACTCGATGTTGGAATTGCTGGCAAGAATGCTATTGGCCTCGTCCGGGCGGGACGCGACAAAGACGGAATGACCAGCGCGGCTTAAAATTTCTTTTAAGGCCGATCTGACTGACTCGTCGTCTTCCAATATCAAGATCTTAGATTTGCCTGATTCCACGCTTCCTTGTCGGCTCTAAAGGCCCTTCCATTTAGGATAAAAGCAAAAAGCGGGGCTGTAATACAGCACCCGCCTTAAGAACTGGACTTTTGTCGATGGACTATTTCTTTAAGAACTTGAAATACTTTGATTCGATGACGTCCATTTCCATCTCGTTACCCTCATCATCTTTGACGGATGCAGGAGGATTCACACTGCCTTCACTGAACTCCGTCCCATAACGGAACAGGACGTTCTTTTCAGAGCCGGAATCATCATTGTAGTAAGGGACAAAGAATGAGTTCACTTTGCCGGAAGCTGGCAGGAAGCCATCAACCATGTTGATCTGATCCACGATCACCTTCGGGCAGTTGCTGAAGCTGATTTGCGCCGGGCCCGCTGTGCCCATCCATTTGATCCATTCACGGATACCGCAGGAGTTGATGCTCTTCAGTCCGCTCAGCTCCACTTCAATCTGTGGATTGCCGCCAAGGCTGAACTGAGAAAAATCAACGTCCTCATCAATAGTGCCTGCCATTTGGACAGTCAGCTTATCTGCGGCTTTGTTCATTTTCACATCGAGTTTACCCATAGTTCCAATCTCCTCGTTCACAAAATCTAACTTTAACTAAGACCTTCATTTTTCACTACAAAAAACGTGACGTCATCGATTAAGGGCGCGCCTTGACGATGGGCTTGGAAGCTCATTGCAAAACGTTCCACCGAATCATTAACGCCCGGGAAATCCTTGTTGGCCGCGATTAAAGCTTTAATAAACTCACGCTCGCCCCACGCCTCTTTACCAGGGTTCTGGATGTCAGGAATTCCGTCTGTATAGAAGAATACCAGATCTCCCGGCTCAACCTGAATGGTTGTTTGTTCGTAGACCGAATCGCGGGCCTGTCCCAGTCTGGGATTGTTCACTTCATTTAATGGAACAAGGTCCTTCTTTTTAAGTGTGCCGCCCTCATTTTTCTTCATCAGGAACGGCGCCTCGTGCGAAGCATTGCAGTAAGCAAGCTCCCCGGTGTCCAGATCAAAAGACGCCAGGAAGAACGTCATCATGATGCGCCCCTTGGACACATCATAGATAGAACGATTCAAAAGCTCCAACGCTTTGGCCGGAGTGATATTCAAACGCTCAATGATTGTGGAGGCTGATTTCGCCGCACTGGTGATCAACGCCGCTGGAGCCCCGTGCCCCGTCGCATCCCCGATCCACAAGAAGATCTTGTTACCGATCTGACAGTAGTGCCACCAGTCGCCACCGCACTCACTGGCCGGCTCATAGTAACCGGCAATCGACAGCGGACCGATTTTGGCCTGTGTTTCCGGGAACAGGGTTTCTTGCACGGTTTTCGCGGTTTGCAGCTCAGATTCCATACGCGCTTTTTCTGCCGCCTGATCCAGAAGCCGCGACACTTCCGCAGCCATGATATTGAAGTTATCAGCCAGGCTTCCAACTTCATCATTGGACTTCACATCAACACGGATATTGAAGTCGCCTTCCGCCACCTTTTTGGTCGCATCGAACAATTGTGTTAAGGCTTGAGTCAAACCGCTGGAGGCAAACAGACTTAAGATCACTGTCACCGAAATCAGAATGCCGAAGAAGATCAAAGATTTTCGAATCAGGATCTGAACCGCACCCAGGGCTTTTTCTTTTTCCACCGTGGTCACAACAATCAGATCACCAAAACCCGCGCGCGAGAAAGACACCAGCAGCTCCTTGCCGTCTGCGGAGCGATCCGTTTCAGCCCCTTGGGCAATTTGTTTGTTGGTGCTTTCCAGGAACTGGGGACTGACGGTGGATTGCAGCTTTTGCCCCGGCATTCCATCCGGTCCAAACAACACGGTCCCGTCAGAAGAAATCAGATACATTTTTTGCGACATCGCCGCGCGGAACATCTCGGACGCTTCACTCATCTTCACGATGACCAAAAACACCGTGTTGCGGGTGTTGGTTTCGTCACTGACTTTTTCCATGATGAACACACGGTCATCACTGAAAGGAACTTTCACCACACGGCGGGTGGCTTCCACTTCAGCAAAGTAACCGGACATCTGGGATTGCAGACTGTTCAACACCCCGTCTGTCTGATTGGGAACTTTCTCAAGCACCGCGGCCTTTTCATAAGCACCGGTCGCTGAAGGTTTAAAGACCACAATGGATTCCAGATTGAATTCGTTCTGGAAGATGGACTCCCCAACAGAAGAAAATTTCTGCTGGCTCAGATAATCCTGGAAGATTGGTTTGGTCGTTCCAAGCACGGCATTCAATTGTGTCTTAATTTGAGCCGCCATGGTTCCGGACATGCTGCTGGAGGAATCAAAGACGTAAGCGATCTTATCGTCCTCAAAAATTTTCAGCGCCAAAACCAAATACACCGTAAGTGTAATAAGTGGCAACGAAGTGAGTAACAAAAGAATCTTGTATCTAATTGATAATCCACGTTTTTTCACGACTCCAGTATGCCCGTTCAAGCACTGGCCGAAAACAAATTCTCACATAACTTAGCCTAAGGTCTGTAAATCTCTTGTCATTTCCAACCGATAAGCTTTGAGCAGGAGTCTTATGTCGCGCTTTGGACGAACAGAAAAAATGATCTTCACCGGAGCCCTGCTTGTGCTCATGGTCTTCTCGTACTTCCTGTACGACGACTCTTTGCTATTCCCAAAATCAAATACTGGCGAACTCGAACTAATTGGTTCCGTTGCCATTTCCCAGAACGACGTGCGCCGCAAAAATCTGGATACTTTCAGTTGGCTACCCGCTTCGCGCAAAGACAATGTCTTCCAGAACGATTCTATCTTCACAGGTGATCGCTCCGAAGCCACTATCCAATTACAGGATGGCACCCAGATCCGCATCGAACCGAATTCTTTGATCACCCTGAATCTTAAAAACGGTCAGATGAATCTGGATCTGCGTTACGGAAATCTGGTCGGGGAACTGGCGCAAGGTTCTTCCCTGACGATCAAGTCCGGCACCGAAGAGTTCAAACTGGAAGGCTCTCCTACAAACACGCAGGAAAAGCCCAAAATCAAGTTCAACAAAGCTCACAGTGGCACAGTTGATTTGAAACTGCTTTCCGGTGACGTGAAATACATCGACAAGAAAAAACAGGCCGTCAAAGAACTGCCTAAGAACGCAGTCGTAGCAGTTAAAAAAGACGGCGACATCAAGCCGGTTGAAAAACCAACGTTACTTGTGAAAACTCCGGACAATATGAACTGGCTTCGTGTGAACCCGGATGATCCACTGCCATTTGAATGGCAAGGTAAAGGCGACATCGCCCGCTATGAACTTGAAGTTTCTCCAAACGAGGACTTCAGCTCAGTGGCCCTTTCAAAAATGACCAACGAACAAAGAGTCGCGGTGACCGAGCCGCTGCAGCCGGGCCCTTATTTCTGGCGCCTAAAAACCTATGACCGCAATGGCGAAGTCGGTGTTGTGTCCCCGGCCCAGCGCATGAGCATCACTCATCTGGCCGGCCCGCAGATCGTGACCCCGGTTCAAGCAGCCCAAATCAATCTGGAACTGAAAGTAAAACCTCAGGAAGAACTGGCCACCACCACCGAGGTGCAATGGAAGGCCATGGCCCAGTTGAAACACTTCACCTGGCAGATCGCGGCAGACCCGGAATTCCAGCAGATCATCAAAGATGGTCAGACGGATTCATTGGCAGCCGTGACCCCTCGCCTTCCAAGCGGGACTTACTGGGTGCGTGTCCAGGGGCAAACGGCCGGCAACAATGTTTCGCCTTGGTCTGAGCCTGTTTCCTTTACTTTAAATCTGGCAGCTCATAAAGAAGAGCGTCCAAACAGGCCTGTGCTGATCACCAAGCAAGTCGACTTCAAGGCGCCAACGGGTGAACGCAACCCTGCCTCCCCTGAAGCTCCGAAACTTGCCTGGAAACCAGTTCTGAGAAGCAAGGGCTATCAACTGCAAATCTCCAAGGACATCAGCTTTGCTGAAGTGGAAAAATACGACATCACCCAAAATCAAGTGGCGTGGTCGCAGTTCCGTCCGGGCAAACACTATTACCGTGTTCAAGCCAAAGGCATCAATGGCCTTAACAGTGACTTCAGTGAAGTGGGAACCATCGACGTCAGCGTCGGCGGCCTGACTTTGAATCCTTTGAAAACCATCAATGCCGTCGGCCAGGCTGCGGGACCTAAAGAAACCCCGATCAGTTGGAGCGAAGTGCCGTTTGCTAAATCCTATCTGGTGCAGGTGGATAAATCGAAAGAGTTCACGGCCCCTCAGCAACTGGAATATTCTGCCACAGGCGGAAATCTGACGCTGCAGGATCCGGGCACCTATGTAGTGCGCGTGCAGGCTTTGGATGAAGCCAACAAGCCCCTGACTGATTTCTCGAATATTCAGGAAGTCATGTACACCTTCCGCACCCCACTGGTGGCGCCACCACTGATGGAGCCATTTAACAATGCCTCAATCTTCCTGCAGACCGAGATGGAACCGTTCATCTGGCTGGAATGGAAAAAGGTGGAAGGTGCGACTTCCTACCGCATCGAGATTTCCGACAAACCGGACTTCTCTCGCACATTGATTGCAAAATCTTTGGCCGGCAACCGCTTCCTGATCAAGGAAAAGGTTCCACTGGGGAAAATCTACTGGAGAGTTCGTGCCGAAGCCAAAGGTGACGCCGAAATGTCCGAGTGGGCGGAAAAACGTGAATTCACCCTTTATCACCAGAAGAATGAGACCTTCGTAAAATGAGAATCCAGTACTCCCTCTTCGACACCCTTTTAGAGCCTGTTTTTGTTCTGACAGCAGATCAAAAGGTTGTCTATTGCAATGAAACTGCCGCCATTGTGGCCGGCCTTTCCATTCGCAAGATCACAAGAGGCATGAAGTTCAATGAACTGTTCCAGTTCAGCGAACCTATTGAAGCTCTGGACAATCTGATCGGTGTATCGGATGCGACCCCGTATAAAGAGGTCAATTTCAAAGCCCTCCACGCGGAAGAAGGCAAGGTGCAGATCACTCTGCAGCCGATCTTTGATTCCATGGGTGACAAGAACTGGATTGTCTTTGTGCGTGACGTGACTTTGGAAGAACGTCTGCAGAAAAAATACCGCGCTGAACTTGAGCAAAAAGAAGGCGTCATCACGGCGCTGGAAGAAGCCAAAGTTCAGCTTGAAAACTACAGTAAAAACCTGGAACAGATGGTGGCCGACCGCACGCGCGAGTTGTCCCGTCTTAACACAACCATGTCCGCCCTGCTGGACAGTCTGGGTCAGGGTTTCTTTATCTTCAATGCTGAAGGTAAAATCCTGGATGTGTCCTCGAAGGCCTGCGAAGCCACGGTGGAATGCAAACCTGACGGTCAACTGATCTGGGATGTGCTGAAACTTCCGGAAAACAAAGTCGAAGGCTTCAAAAAATGGATGCAGACCCTGTTCATGGAAATGCTGCCATTTGAAGACCTGTCCTGCCTGGGACCTGAAACCTACCCGCACAGCAAAGAGCGTAACATCGCCCTTGAATACCACCCACTTCGCAGCAGCGAAGGCGTGATGGAAGGTGTGGTTGTTGTCGCTTCGGACATCACTTCGCTGGTCGAAGCACAAAAACAAGCTGAGCGCGAAAAAGAACATGCAAAATTGATCATCCACATGATCAAATCCAAACGTGAAATTCACCGCTTCATCCAGGAAGCTCAAGGCTTGCTGGGTCAGGTGCGTGATGAAGTCAGCAAGGACAACGGTCCTTACAACACCGAAGAGCTTTTCCGCAGTCTGCACACGCTCAAAGGCGGCGCAGCGCTGTTTTCGATCAAAGATGTCGCCGAAGCCTGCCATCAGGCCGAGGGCCTGCTGGCCGAACTGAAAGAGTCCTGGACTCATCCAGGCTTTATCGCCCTTCGCGGCAAATGTTTTGAAGTGGAAGAGTTCTTCCACAAGTTCCTGGATCAAACCAAAGAAATTCTGGGAAGCTCGAACATGCCAGAAGAGCGTCAGATCGAAGTCGCTATCAGCAAACTGAACCATATCGCCCGCAAAGTGGGCTCACTGCCTGGTGGCGGTGCCGTGGCGCAGGAGCTGCTGCTGGAACTTGCGATGGAGCCGGTCGCTGGATTTGTCGAGCCTTATAACGACGTGATGCTGCGAGTGGCTGCTCAGGTCGATAAAATGGTCTCCCCGTTGAAGATTCACAATGGCAACCTGATGGTGATTCCGGAAATTTACAGCGGTTTGTTCTCTACCTTCGTGCATGCCTTCAGAAATGCTGTGGATCACGGTATCGAGATGCCGGATCATCGCGTGGACATCGGCAAACCTGCCGAAGGCCAGGTGGATGTTACTTTCAGTCTGAATCACAATTCTCAAGGTTCCTGGCTGCTGGTGCAAATCAAGGATGACGGTGGCGGTATTGACCCTGCCCGTATTCGCGAAAAGCTTACCGGCAAGGGCCTGGATGTGTCCGCTGAAAGCGATCAGCAGATCATTCAGCATATCTTCGACAGTCAGTTCTCGACCCGCGAACACGTCACGGACATCTCAGGCCGTGGCGTGGGAATGGACGCCATCAAAGTCGCCGCCGAAGAGCTGGCCGGCCGCGTATGGGTCGAATCCACCGTAGGACAAGGATCTACCTTGTTTGTGGAAGTTCCTTACATCACCGAATTCCAAAAAGACAAAAAACTTCCAACCGCCGCCTAAAAAGGTGCCTGAAGTTCGGGCATTTTAGCGTCATTTCTGCCAATATATCGTCCCTTTGCCAATATAAAGACCAACGGGTTCCCTGATCCCCGTCCGCCATCTATTCTGATCATGGAATTTCAACCTGTACTACAAGGAGACCCCCATGACTTTCGAACTTCCAGCACTTCCCTACGCTAAAGACGCTTTGGCTCCCCACATGTCCGCTGAGACATTGGAATACCACCACGGCAAACACCACAAAACCTACGTTGATAACTTGAACAAACTTGTTCCCGGCACTGAACACGAAGGTAAAACTCTGGAACAAATCATCATGAGCAGCTCAGGCGGCGTATTTAACAACGCAGCTCAGATCTGGAACCACACGTTCTTCTGGAACTGCCTGTCCCCAAAGGGCGGCGGTGAACCTACGGGTGAACTGGCGCAAGCCATCGTTCGCGATTTCGGTTCCATCGAAAAATTCAAAGAACTGTTTGCTGATGCCAGCATCAAACAATTCGGCTCGGGCTGGGGCTGGCTTGTGAAAAACAAAGAAGGCAAACTGGAGATCCTAAGCACCAGCAACGCCGAAACCCCGATGACCAAAGGTCACACGGCAATTTTGACTTGCGATGTGTGGGAACATGCTTACTATATCGACTATCGCAACAGCCGCCCGAATTTCCTGGCCGCGTTCTGGAAGCTGGTGAATTGGGAATTTGCCGCAAAAAACTTTAAAGGCTAATATCTTGGTGTCATCGTCACGACGCTCAGGCCGATGGCTTTTGTAGCGCCCGTGTTGACATAGTTATGGGCTGAATCCCCCGGGAATGCCAAAACATCTCCGGGCTTCAGCTCAAAACTTTCCCCACTGACCACCACGGTCATCTGCCCCTGCACACAGTGCAAATACTCTTTCGTACCGCTGGAATGCGGGATCCCGCCCATGCGAGCCCCCACTTCAAGCTCCATGCGATCAATGGCCATCCCCGGAATCGGATCCGGTAAAAGTTTGTAAACAGTGACGTTGCCTTTGGCTTTTTTATTGGCGGGAATTTCATCCTTGCGAATCAATTTTGTCTGGGATCTGGGCGTTGCCAGCAGCTCTTCGAATGAAACCTGCAAAGCCGCACAAACCTTGGCCAGATTCACCAGCGAAGGGTTCCCCATCCCACTTTCCATATTGGTCAGTGTGGATCGTGGCACCCCGGCCAGCTTCGCCAAGGCAGCTTGAGTCAGTTGACGTTTTTTACGAAGTTCAGTGATTTGAGCGGCAAGGTTCTGGGCCAATACGTCGAAAGAAGTCATGCCCTATGGTAGATGTTTGCAGGAAAGAGTGCAACGCACGCGCGCAGCACTCTTTAAAGAATCTATTTGTTGTGTTTGCTGTAAGCAGCTTTCAATTTGTCTTCAAAGATCTTTGCCGAAAATGGCTTCACGATATACTGGGACACACCGGCAAGAACCGCTTCAGTGACCTGATCACGCTCGGACTCTGACGTCAGAAGCACGAATGGAAGATTGGCAAATTCCGCCGTGGCGCGAACTTGCTTCAGCAATTCCAAGCCCTTCATTTTCGGCATATTCCAGTCGGAAATCACCAGTTGGATCTGAGAACCGGGAGTGTTGTTCTGAATAAGAATTTTAAGACCGGCTTCCCCGTCTTCAGCTTCCTGCAGGTTTTTATAACCCATGGCTTTTAACGTGTTCTTCACCAGATCACGAATGGAGGGCATGTCATCAATAACTAGGATGCGGGTCTCAGGGGGGAACATAGACGAGGTCTCCTCTACATTCCCCTATTCTAGAAAACCTGTGGTGAATCTCAAAGAATCTTTACAATGCTGGACTTAGAGCTGGCGCCAACCACAGATAATCAGCACGGGGACCGTCCTGAGTGCCTGGGTTGATTTCAGTCGCGATTTCGTCCTCAGTCAGACCTGCCGTATTTACTTGCGAGAAGGTCACCACGGGGAACTCGGACCCGCGCACACGCAGACGATCCGGCAGACCGCCCCCGTACTGCACATGGAAATCCCCCACCACAATCACCAGCACTTGTTCGGGATGGGAGCGCATAAACTCCACCGCCTGCCACGCCATCGTGTCATCCCAGATGGACTGAGACGTAAAATAGCGCTCGCCCGCCTCGGGATTCGGCAGATGTGGCATCATGGACAGGAAACGGCGTTTGTAGCCATCGTTCCCCACCGCAAATTGCGGAGGCATCAGTTTCAAATCATCCGGAGTCAGCGCCTGCAGGCCGCCCTTGGAAACCTTGCCGGTCAAAGAGCGCGGAGCATTCAAAGCAATCGTCTTGGACCCTTCTGACAGGTTCGGGAACAGGCTTTGCCCGCGATAATAATCATAAGAAGGGTTGCCCCATTTGATTTGAGAGAGGAAGTCAGTTTCGCTCAAAAGTCCCTGACGGTAAGAGTCCACCACGGGCTGGTCGGTGTATGTAAAAAATTCCATCCCGACTGAGACCTTCAGGCCCTGAGCCCGCAAAGCCTGCATAATGGAGAGCTGTTGATTCTGGTGTTCTTTGAAGCCGTGATTTTCGCCGATAACTACGATAGAACCCGGAGCGACTGGACGGGCGGCTTCAGCCAAATCCACCGGTTGGAGGTCGTTTCCACGCAAAATGCCACTAGTTTGAGCATGTGCACAGGCCAACATGAGCAGGGAACTTAAAAAAAGGCCCAAAGTCTTCACGATTCCTCCTCTAGACGCGAATTTGTCTGTTGAAGTTTCCTTTTTCCTTTGATACCTTGAGCCCCTTTGAAAAGGTATTGTCATTTTTTCTATACAACGCGTGGCAATACAAATGGTTCAATTTAAGGGGTATCGCAATGGCTAAAAAGACAGGAAGAATCATCGTAACTCTTGAGTGCACTGAAGCTCGCGCTGAAGGCAAACCTGTTTCTCGTTACACTACGACTAAAAACAAAACTAAGACTCCAAGCCGTCTTGAGAAGAAGAAATACAATCCGAATCTTAAGCGCCACACTGTTCACAGAGAAACGAAGTAATTCGTAATGATTCTGACGGATCAGCAAATTCTGGATTTCATGAAGGAAGGCTCCATTAAAGTGGAACCTTTCCGCAGAGAATGCCTGGGTACGAACTCTTATGATGTTCACCTGGGTAAAACTCTAGCTGTCTATGAAGACAAGGTGCTGGACGCCAAGAAGCATAACAAGATTCGTACCTTTGAGATTCCAGAAGAGGGTTTCGTGCTGATGCCGGACACTCTCTATTTGGGCGTTACTTTGGAGTACACTGAGACTCTGAAGCATGTCCCATTTTTGGAAGGCAAATCGAGCGTAGGCCGTCTCGGAATCGACATCCATGCCACTGCTGGCAAAGGAGACGTCGGTTTCTGCAACTATTGGACTCTGGAAATTTCCGTGAAACAGCCTGTGCGTGTTTACACTGGAATGCCGGTTGGTCAGTTGATATACTTTGAAGTGAAAGGCGACATTTTAACTCCTTATAATGTCAAACCTTCCGCAAAATATAACGACAAACAACCAATCCCGGTAGAGTCCATGATGTGGAAAAATTCATTCTAAAATCCCTACTCATACTTGGTTTTCTGACTACCGCCGCCTGTTCTTCAGGGGGCGAGGTCGACGACATTTCCGGTTTAGACAGCTATTCTGTCGTTTCCGGCTCGTTCAGCCAGGCTGACTCGACCGCCCTGCATATTGCCGGCACCACCGGTGTCGTTCGCTTCACCTCTACACTGCCGGGCGTCAGCTCTTCCCGCTCTATCTCTTTAAAAGCTTCATTAAACAACGTCACTTTGAGTGATGTGAGTGCCGTTTTCTATGCGAGCGATTCCAGCGTGTCGGGCTCCACCGGAATTGTGGTGACCTTCAGCCGCACGGGCGCCAGTGTGAATGCCTCGATCACCTTCAATGGCCAGACCCGCACCGTCACCAGTGCCGACATGGGCTTTTACATCCCGAACAATATTGATGTGGTGATTGACGTTCACAACGTCGGCACCAAGTCCCGCGTCTATATCTGGAGACGCGACAACCTGGTGTATGCCCCAACCAGCGCGGATGTGGATTCAAATTCGGACGTGTCCTCGGCGCTGCCAACAGCGGTCGGCCCCGGGGTCTTTGCCGGGTTGATTCTGAACTATGCGACCGTCACGGCAGCACAAGTGTCGACACCTAAAGTGCTCGATTAAAAGGTTTCACGACAATCTTTAAGCAATAAAAAAGCCCCTGTTCAGGGGCTTTTGTTTTTTCTGATTTTGATTCTGAATTAAAGCTGGCTTGCGGCTTTTTCAAGAGCGTCCTGGGAGGCTGGCTCCTGAACGATCTTGGCACTGGCACTTTTATTCACCTGATCGGCGATATAACCCAGGATCTGAGCCAACTGCACGCGGTCCGCCCATACGTCCCACTTATCTTGTTTGCCCTTCCACTTGAACATGAATCTTGCCTGCTCCATCAGTGTTGTTGGCGGTTTGCCATAACGAAGGATGAAGGTGAAGACATCCAGCAGGTCTTTTTCTTTCAGTACACCGCTTTTCAACTGATCCGCCGCAAGTTCTTTCAACAGACCTTTAAATGCCGGATATGCTTTGATCGCCTCGCTGGTGGAAATAATATTGTCTTTGTTCTTATCAAAACGGGCAAAGACCATTTCCACGTACTGAATCACGTGCGGAGTCAGGGCAATGTCCCCCATCTTCGCCAGATTTTTGTCGTTCGGGATGTAGCCTGCCGCCATAAAGACGTTGTTCATATAGTAAGCCCAATCGTCGGCAGAAGCCTTCTTCATGAACTTGATATATTCCGGTGTCGCCGACATGATGGCCGGCATCGCGTCCTTATAAGCCGCACGAGCACAGCTTAACGTCACCAGACTGTTGTCAGTCACTTCCTCATCACGACCGAAGCATTTCTTTACAAGCTCGGTGCGCAGACGTGAGTTGATCCCCACACCCGACCAGATCATACCAATCAAGTCGGTGATTTCAGCCTGGGAAGCCAAGGCATTCCCATCAGAGTGCGGAACAAAGATGTTGGCTTCACGGAAGCGCGAAGACGCAAAGGAAGTATTTTTTGGATCAAGCAAGCCCATCTCAACAAAGATGGATTTCAGCTCGTTAAAGGCCCCTTCCACTTCCGGCAGGGTCGCACCCTGGAAGGTGTTGATACGGTTCAAATCATTGGCAAAGGAACGAATCAACAAACGCGCCACCGCACGATTGCGGTTCAGGTCACGCAAGCTCTTGAACGTGTAAAGCTGTTCAAACTTGTTCGAGATAATCACAAAACCACGATAGTCCGTGGTCATTGGAACCGGGCTTTCCACTGACAAAATCAATTCCGTCAGCGCCGCCTGCAATGGCAAGGCGTGAGCGTCCAGGTTCTTTTCAGTTTTCTTCAACACCGCCAGCAGATCCTTAGCCGTTAAACCTTCTTCCGGTTTCCAGCCTTCGGCCATCTGGGCAAACATCAACTCGGTGTCGATCCAGATTTGCATTTCCTGACGACCCACTTCAACCGAGGTCAAAGTCAGGGCATCGGGCTTGTGACCGGACAGACGAGCTTCCGGTGCCACCAGCATATTATTCAGAACCACGCTAAGCAGCTTATCAGCGGACTGTTCATTGATCGCACCCGGAACCAGCTCCAAACGAATCAGGTGTTTCACAATCTTATTCAATTCAACACGAGTGAACTGATTCTCTTTTTTCACCAGCAGCAGATCACGCAGGATGTTCAGAGTCTGATTGCCGAACACCGAGAAATAACTCAGGTTCACCGGCTGCTGCAGGGATTCGCCCATCAGGAAGTACTGATAGTAAAGGAAGTCTGAATATGCGCGGGCCGCAAAGCCCAGCAACACACTCCAGTTGGATTTGCGCAAAGATGAATCATTGCCGCCCAGAACCATATTCTTCGCATCGATCACCAGCGGCAGATAGCTTTTCACCTGATCTGCCAGACCACGGCCCTCTTTCGGAGGATACAGGATCTCGATTTCACGCACGATATTGTTCAGATCATTCAGGTCGTAGGAACCTTCAAACAGCACACCGGCTTCGCGCACTGTGGCTTCCAGAACAAACTGGGATTCCATGAAGAGCTTTTGCGCCTCATCAGCATCATACATGTCCGGATCCCATTCGCGACCGTAAATGGAATAAAAAGGCATGAAACGTTCAATCAAAGTTTTGATACGGCTGACCTTCAATCGTGCCGTTTCAAAGTCTGTGGTTGTCAGGGAATCAACACTGCCGCCAAAGAACAGTTGCTTAACCTTCATCCCCTCAAACACCAAGCCTGAAGACACTTTGAATTCCGGCCAGACGATTTCCAGGGTTTTTAGCAGGTCAAAGACCTCGTCACGGGAAACCACGCCCTCGGGCTTTTCCGCCACCAGATCCTGGAACACGGACAAAACGTCTTCCACCGTGCGGGCCAGATAGCCCAGACGATAACCCGTGCCGGTTTCAGGAACAGATTTGATGAAATAGTGATAGCGCAGGAACTGCACATAGCCTCGCGCCCCCAACAAAGTGAAACGGCGCCACTCGTTCGGAGTGATGGAGTTTTCATCCCCACCCGCCAGGGCCTTTTTCACTTTTTTGATGACCGGCATGTAGGTCTGAATCACAGACGGGAATTCCCATTTTTCGCCGAAGAACTGACCCATCTCGCGCATCAGGACAACAAAGTCAGACAGGTTGTAACCTTGCGCATTTTGCTCGATTAATGACGCCAGCATTCGCGCGGCGTTTTGCAGTTCTTTATTGGCTTCTTCGAAGTGACGGACGTCACTTTGCATGTTCGGACTTTCAGAAACCTCCCAGTTCAGAGAGATCACTTTCATGTACGGATTCAGATTCACCGTGATCGTACGCAGACTTTTAACCAAAGCGATGGTTTTATCAAGCTCACTGCGGGTCAGGTACTCGCGGCTGCCGCCGACGAAGACCTGTTTCAGCTTCATGAACTCGGTCTGAAGCTGCTGGGAAATAACGACGTTGTCTTTGGGATCCAGGAAGTTCTTTTCAAGGAACGTTGCCAGTTCCTGAGCGGTGTAACGATCCGCAGTGTTGCCACGCACGTAACGTTTGAACTTTTCAACGGCACTGCCAATACAGTCCCAAGCAGCTTCCAGTTCCTCTTTTTGGGCATCGCCCACAACGAAGGCTTTGGCCACAGGCTTAGCCTCTGTCAAACACTGGGTGCCGCCGAATTCCTGGGATTCAGGAGGAGGTGGCTCTTCACCCACCTTCGAGTCACAGGACGCCAGTCCCGCAACCAAACACAATGCCAGAACGGCCTTCAAACATTTAGAAAACATAAGTCATGCCCCCGTAGAAACGGTCGTTCGCGCGATATTGATTGAGGAATCCGGATGGATCGTGCTTTTCATCCTGCACGCCCAATACGTCTCCTCCGACGACCACGGCCCACTTTTGACTTGGGTAATAGAGGAACTCGGTGTTGAGCAACGAGCCTCTTTGATCATAATCATACAAATACTTAAAACGGGTCACAAACGGACGATTGAAGAAGCTGGCAAGCTGCCCTTCAACGCGGAAAGAAAGGGCGTTCGTGAATTTCAAACGGTCGTCAAACATCGTGAAGTCATCCGGCTGACCATTGGACTGAATGTCCGTGATACCGCCGCCTTCAACTTTCAGATATTCCACCTGGATCGCCAGAGTTTTTGCCAGGAAGTCCGCCAAAGAGAAATCAAACGCCGCCGAGTACGCACGGATAGGCTCCAGCTTTTGAATGGACCATTCCGGATCATCCGGACGTTTTTCAATAGGATCGTCCTCAAGATAAGAAACAGAAGCCTTCATACGGCCATGGGTGTAACCCAGGTCGATGGATTTGATGATGTGATGGGTGACATCCGGAGACACCGTCACGTCGACTTTTTCTTCAGAAACGTCTTTGAAGTTTTTGCGCTTCAGAATCAGCTCATTCACCGGCAGGTAACCACCGCTGACCACCACCCACGGGCCACGCTCTTTGCTGCCCAGGCGACCCATCATCGCGGCACCACCATTGGCCGTCAGCTTGGCAGCATCCGGGATGTCGAGTTGATACTGAATGGTGTTGATGTTGTTATTGAAGTCATAGTCGCGCGAAGGGGCACGATACCAGCGGCTGTCAGAAACCAGGCCGCCACCCTCTTCACGAATATCAGGGCCCATGCTTGGAATGAACAGAGGTGAGGCAAAGCCCACGATCTGCCAACCGTTGGTGTTATAATCCAGGAACAGACCCGTCAGACCCTGTTCTTCGGGGCGAAGGGTGTCGATGGCAAACTTCGGTTGCCACAGACCCAGTTGCCAGCGGCGGTCCATCTCACTCCAGTCATGCTTTTTACGACCGGCAAATGCACGGAAAGGCGCCTTCTTGGAAGCCACATAGGCCTCAGAAACAACGAAGTGAGATTGTCCACGGGTGAAGAAGGTTCCGCCGGAGACGTCGGCGGCAAAGTCGATCCAGGAAGTTTCTTTAAGACCGGAAAGACGAGCGGAAAGAAGCTGGCTGTAAGTTAAATTCGGAGATTCCGGAATCGGGGTCAGATACTGCATCCCCTCCATCCTGATCTGCCCATACACCGTTGCCGGTTTGGACGAGACCTGAGGCTGTTGGATAGAGCTCACCCCTTCGGCTTGAGGAATCTTCAAGCTCGTCGATTGTGCCTTGGACTTTGAAACCACCACAACGCTCAAAAGCATCGCGGCCAAATAGGTCCTACTACTCACATCCGCCTCTGGATAAAAGTCTAGGGGATAGAGAATAAGAAAAGGCTTTCGGAGTCAACGGAGCCACGCGTTGAGAGGCTCCAGTTCGATTATATGAGAGCTGATGGTAAAAAAACCTCGCTCTGTTTGAAAAAACTTCCTTTGAAAACCTGTGTAAAAACAGGCTTTTTAGAGCAAGTGCTCCAGCAGCCATTGCGGGTCGTCAATCGGCACATCATGCCCTGCCCAAGGGTGCATTTCAGCGCGGACTCCCCACTTTTCGGCAATCTTCAAAGTGCAGGTTGGTGAAACCAGACGATCCCCGTGACTTCCCAACAGGCGAATATCACCGGGTGCAGAATCCGGAAAGCGATAGCGAGAGGCTGCGTACATCTGACGAATCACGTTCAGCGGGTTCATGGGATACTGTCTGGTATAAGCCATCATTGCGCCCATTTCCTCTTCGCGACGTTCGTGGCTGTTGGTGATCATGCCCAGAATGGTTTTTTCCCAGACGGTCTCATCCTTTTCCCGGCCAATCAGTTTCAGACCTTTGGGAATGTTCCCGGCAATAAAACGACGATAGAACGGAGAAAAACCGCCAGAGCTTGTGCACACCAAAGTGGCTTTGCGGATTTCATGAGGATATTCCTTCATCCACTCCACGGTGATCATCGCGCCCAAAGAAACCGACAGCACCTGAAACGGTTCACCTTTTTGCACGTACGAGCAGCGCGCCCGCAGATCTTTCACATACTCAGAAATCTTCACCGGACTGGTGTCCTGATGACGGGATCCGTTCCCCGGCAAATCCAAAAATTCGAATTTATCATTCGGAAAATGCTGCTGAATTTTTTCCGCGAACGAGCCCCAGTGCCCCACCCCGCGCGCCAGTCCGCGCAGCAATAACCAGTTTCTAGATGTTGCCATACCAAAGCTCCCTGGCCCGGGTGTCAAGCTGCCGGACCTGTTCCTGATTCTGCGTGATCCAAGCCTGCGGTGAATTCACCGCCCGGATTAAAAATTCCATCAGCGTGTTATGACGGCGCAGAGTGCGTTTATGACGATGGCCTTTCAGCGGATTGAACGGACCTTCCGCGCTGAAAATCTGCCACGGGTTTTTCTTCACCCACAACCACGAACCCATCTCCAGACACAGCGGCACATAGATGCCGTTGTCGGGATTGGCGCGGTGATTATCATACAGATAATCCCACAGGTCCCCGTGCGTGGTGTAATTCTGAGCCTGCGGCTCAAAGCGATAAAAGTGATGCGGATACGTGCGATCCAGAAGTTCTTTCAGCGCGTAGCACAGATGCAGTTCCGGATACGGCTTCACGGTCTTGGCATACGGGAACCACAGACGATCCTGCAGACCAAACCCCGAATGCAGATCCAGAGTCATGGCAAGTTTACTTTGTGAAATTTCCTTCTGCACACTGTCCACCAACGCCTGGGCTTCCAGTTGCATGGGTGCGCCCACTTCACCCCGGTACCACGGAAGTTTTTTGCTATAGCGGTGACCACCCAGTAAAAACTGTGGATTGTCAGCATCGATGGGGGCATTTCTCATCAAATCGACACCTTGAGGATTGCAGCGGGTCTTGCGGTAAATACCAACCGGATTCACGGTCGGGATGAAAAAGATGCGGACTTTTTCAAGAGTCTGCTGAATGCTTTCATCCCACTGGGACAGCTCAGCCAATGAACTCATCAAGGCCACACAAACCTGCGCACCGATGCGTTCAAGTCCGTGCACCCCACCCACAAAACCCAGCACCGGGGCCTGAGGGTCCTGACTGCCGAAAGAGACTTTGTAAATTGGAAAGCGCAGGTCTTCAGATTGACTATGGGTCAAAATCTCCGCCCGGGCGGTGGAGCCCAGTTGCGCGATCTTTTTCTCGATTTGCTGGATCTCAGGCAATGTTGTCATTTCTTTCCCCAGAGCCCCCTATTGTTCGCGATAATTCCACCGTGTCCAACGCTTAACGCTCGCGGCCATTAAAGGATTGCACCACTCTGACAAGAGGGGTAGTCTCGTCAGTGCTGAATCAATACTTAGGAGATCGCCATGATGAATCTGGACACTCTGTTGCAAAAGATGTGGGTGGATTACTGCCAACTGAATCCTGCAGCTAAACGCATTTATGACATTTTCACCGCCGAAGGTGAAACGGTGCTGAATGACCATATCGCTCTTCGCACCTTCAACCACCCGCGCCTGGGGATCGAATCCCTGGCCAAACACTTCAAAAAACTGGGTTACGTTGAAAAAGGCGAATACACGTTCGTGGAAAAAAAGCTATACGCCAAACACTACGAACACCCGAACATGGACAATCCAAAAATCTTCATCAGCGAACTCGAGCTTGAAAAGGTCTCCCCGTTCATTCGCGAAACCGTCAACCAACTGGTGGCGCAGGTTCCGGATTCTGTGATTGAAAGCGAAACCTTCGCTATGGCGGGACGCCCTTGGAAAGTAAACTGGGAAACTTACGCAAAACTGGCGGAAGAATCCGAATACGCTTCCTGGGTGGCGGCTTATGGCTTCCGTCCGAACCACTTCACCGTGAATGTGAACAAACTGAACAAGTTCAACGATCTTCCGACTTTGAACAAATTCGTTCAGGAAAAAGGCTATACACTGAACAAATCCGGCGGCGAAATCAAAGGGACCAAGGCGGACTATCTGGAGCAAAGCTCCACGATGGCTTCTGAAATCCCGGTGAAATTCGACGACGGCAGCACCCACAACATTCCAGGCTGCTACTATGAGTTCGCCAAACGCTATGCGCTGGATAACGGCCAACTGTATCAGGGCTTTGTCGCGAAATCCGCCGACAAGATCTTTGAAAGCACGAACAAACAGAAATAGTTCAAATGAAAAAGGGCCAGGTGACTGGCCCTTTTTTTATGCGATTTTTTTGATCAGATAATTCAGTGTGTCCTGATCCTGCTTCTGGTCCTTCCAGTGCTCGTGCGCCTTCAGGAAGATCTGCACCAATTGCGGATCGAACTGCGTGCCCGAACAACGCTTCAGTTCTTCGTACACCACTTCCATCGGCAGACCCTTGCGGTAAGCGCGGGTTTCGGACATGGCATCACAGGTGTCAACCACCAGGATAATACGCGCGATCAAGGGAATCTCGTCGCCGTTCTTTTTGTCCGGATAACCACGCCCATCCACACGTTCGTGATGTCCGCGAATACCCGGCAGAATTTCGGCAAAGAAGTCATGGGTTGCCAACGGTTTTATGATCTCTTCACTCAGCACCGGATGACACTTCATCAGTTCATATTCCTGATCGGTCAGTTTACCCGGCTTGGCGATGATCTCTTGAGGCACACCAATTTTACCAATATCATGGAATAAGCCGGCAAATTCAGCCAGCTTCTGCTGATACTCATTCAGACCGGCATCGCGCGCAAGCTTGCGGGACATTTCCCCGACACGGCAGCAATGGGCATACGTCAAAGGGTCCACGACCTTCAATGACTGCATCAGCGCCTGGGCGGCATCGTAAGCCCAAGTTGGAATGTTTCCCCAGGAAGAAGACATGGCACTCCCTTTGTTCCCCTGTTTACCATCTTTTGTTCGGCTAAACGCGCCATTTACTTAAACTCGAGAAAGTTTTACGTCTCGTCTTGAGACAACTTCTCGTTGACAGCTCTGCCCGCGGTTGGAAGACTTTGGTCTTGATATCCATCTTGTATGACTTGAAGAGGTGTTATGAAAAAGTGCTTTCTTTTGATCCTGTTGCTGGCTTTCTCAAGCTCCGCCTTTGCTCAAAAAATCAAGGTCCGCAAAGTCAAAGGCAGCCAGGCCATTATTGACTTCTCCGGCGGCAGCCTGGCCCCTGGACAAGTCTATGAACTGGCACCGGACGAATTCGGCGATACCACCATGAGCCAGTCCATGCGCCGCTACCTGATTGCCGTTTCTTTCGACCTGACCAACACAAAGTCTGATGCCGCAGGCGCAGAGAACGAAACAGATATTGCGATCTCGGGCCGTTTTGGCTGGAACTACGCAAGCTACGAGTTCGGTCCTTTGGCATCTTATGCTGCAGACGCCACCGGAAGCCTGACCAGCACCCTTTTCAAATTCGGCGGCTGGGCGGATTACAACATGATCGCTAACACCCCGGGCGAGATCTTCATCTATGGCTTGGGCGGTCTGTTTGATATCGGCCAACTGGATAACGGTGCCGGCTCCAAACGTGACATCATGGAATTCTTCGTGGGCCCGTTCGTGAAGTGGTTCCCCACAGGCAGCAACGTCGGTTTCCGTCTTGATGGTGGATACGTCTATCAAAAACAATCCGGCGGGGTTGCCTCTGACAACGTGGTGTCCGGCATTGCCATGCAAGCCGGCCTGATGGGTTATTTCTAATCAAATCTTGCGCACACCCTGGGCGACCAAAAAGCCCAGGATCTTGCCTTCACGGTGCAACGCCGAACCCACTTTCGGGTGTATCAAAAACCGGCGTTTTTCAGCAGAATTGTTTTCCCACACTTCATGCTCGGCAATATCAAAATTCAAAGTGCCGGGAATGCGCCCCTGCAGTGTCTGCAGGCACATTGAAAAAAGCTTTTCCGTCACCTGAGGGTCTCGACCAAAGAGCTTCCACCACTCAACGGAATAAAGCTCTTCCACAGAATAGCTGCTGAGTTCAAAAAAGCGCAGATTGCGAAAGATCTGAAACCCCTCATCGGTGTAAATCTCAACACAATCCTCAGGTTTCACTGTCAGGAAAAAGTCCGAGGCGACCGAAAGCCCCCAGCGCTCCAGGGCGCGGCGACAAAAACGCTCCGAGTCCCTGAGCGAGGTGTGTTCAGTCATGGCGCTTTCACAGATATCAACGTAGTCCCGCAGGGTCTTATAGGCGCGCTCTTGCTGACTTGGCGCCAGGGAATTGAAGAACTGCAGGGAGCTGTCACGGTAAGGGGGGATACTGACACCTTCGTGACTCAACACCTGGCTTAACTTTTCACAAAGCACTTTAAAATCCGCGAAGCCCATAAATCCTCTAACAACGTAAAGACAGGATAGTGGTTGTTTCACCATCAGAATACAACCGGGCGCCCCCAGAGGGTTCACCCGAACGGGTTATCGCTGACAAAAAATGTCTGCATGGACAATCCATTGAACTTAAAAAGCAACACAGTCTCATTAAGGCAGGCATCTGAATTGCTGGCTCTTGGTGGCGAACCTTTGCCAATTTTTAACTGGAAATCGAAACCAATCCGCGGTTCAACAAAGCGGAATTAAGCCAGGAGCACGCAAAATGAAAAAACTGATGATGCTGTCTTTGTCCATGCTGATCACCCTGCCCGCTTTCGCCAAAGGGATTTCCTCGTCGGAGGCCAACAACAAGGCACTGGAAGTGCTTATCAGCAGCGCAGGTTCCATCAAACTTGAAGGTGATGTGCGTGACAGTGAAACCTTGTCGGGAATTCTTTCCCGCTCTCTGATTTCTGCGGGCAAAGGTGGCGCCATCATCAAGAACGACTGCGTCTTTATCAGCCGCGATGGCATCTATGAATGCCATCTGGACATTCAACACCAGATCGACGGTGTCAGTGTGGGTGAAACGGTGATCGCGTACGAAACATTTGCCGACATCAATGATGTTCCTGAAAAAATGCTGATTCAAAGAGTCTACGTTTCCCGCGGCCACTAAAAGGCGATTTTAAATTATGATAATCAGAGGGGTCCTTAACAAGGGACCCCTTCTTTTTTGACCCGCCTTGACTTCCCTGGTTCCCGACCCACCTTTGAACTTCGGAGGTTCAGATGGAGTCCCCTTCCCCCCATAGTTTTTTGGTCGTTCGCCGAACGTGGCTCAGCCGTCGTCCTCACTTCCGTGCAAGCCTTATAGCCGCTTGGAGCGTGTTCGCCCTGATTGCCATGTCCGTCGTCTACTGGCGCAACTGGGGCGGCATTGGCGCCCTTTTACCGGCCTCGGGCGAGGCCGTCTTTAAAAATCACGAATATTGGCGCTTGTGGACGGCCCTGTTTGCCCACACAGACCTGGGACATCTGGCCTCGAATTCTTTGGGTATCTTTGTTCTGGGCTATTTCTTAAGCGGCTATTTCAGTCTGTGGTTTTTCCCAGTGGCCGCGTTGCTGGTCGGGGGCCTAACCAATTATCTGACACTTTTAAGCTATGACCCGGCCGTAAAACTGGTCGGAATCAGCGGTGTAGTTTACTGGATGGGGGCTGCGTGGTTGATTCTGTATCTGCTTTTGGATCAGCAGCGCACCAAGACCCAGCGCATGCTGCGCGCTTTCGGCGTGGCCCTGGGAGTGTTCTTCCCGGCCTCCGCCTTTGACCCTTCGATCAGTTATCTGGCCCATTGGTACGGATTTCTGCTGGGACTGCCCAGCGGGGCTGTTTATTATTTTGTTAACCGGAAGACTTTCCTGAAGGCTCTTATTATTGAGCAGGTTGTTGAGGACTCCCCCTCCGAAGACAACCTGAAAGAACCAAGGAATGTCCCCCCCGAGATTCTTTAGTTCACAAAAAAAGAAAGAGGCTCCTTTTGGGAGCCTCTTCTTTTACAACAACATTTAAATTTCGAAGACAATTACCAGTTGAAGCTGGATTCGTCGTAGCCCCAGTTAGCAAGAGCTTTTTTGTACATGCCCTTCATGAACTTCTGAGCCTGGTGAGGTTTCAAACCCAACGCCGCAGCAGATCTGTTAGTCAGGTCCTGCATGCCGGATTTATCACCGAAGGAAAGATCTTTAGCAGCAGCCAAAGCGTCAGAGAACTGAACACCGAAGACAGCTTTGAAAGTCTTGTCCATGTCTTTTTCAGAAGTAGTACCGCGTTCAGCAGCAGCAACTGCCCAAGAATTCAACGCAGAAGCAACCGCAACCGCTTTGTCTTGTTTGAAGCCGTATTCTTTCATTAGACGATCAGAAGCCATTTTAACAAGCTCTTTATTTGCGTCAGAGTTCAAAGCAGCAAAGTTTGTGTCTGAAGCAGAAGAAGAAGTCTTGTCATTGATAGCCTGACCATAGTTGGATTCACCGGAGTTCGCATTGTAAAGAACGCCGTTTTTACCCAACCAGTAAGTACCGTTGGTGATATCTTCCCAGTAGAAACCAGTTGTACCCACACCGATCGTAGTGCCACCAACATAACCAGCAAATTCGCTTACGTTAGCATAGTACTGGAACACGCCCAGATCGTTGTAAACTGCCGCTTTACCGGAAGAATCAAACTTAACATACCAAAGGTCGTCAGAACCGTAGCCGCCTCTGTTGTAATCAGGATCGTCTGTTACTTTGATACGCTCGCCAGTGGATTTCAGGAAAGTACAGCCTGGAGAAGCTTCCTGAGTTTGGCACACGTCACCGTAGACTGTTTCGTATGGGTAGTAGATAACTGGTGCAGAGCCGCCGCCGCCACCACCGCCTCCGCCGCCGCAGGCAGCAAAGCTCGTCGCAACTACAGACGCAAGAACTACGCGCAAAACATTTTTCATGATGGTTCCCCCTTATAGGTTTGTTAAAAATCGAACTCTTATATTCGTTTTTGTTTAGTAAGTTAAATTAACTCTCAGCAATTTATCGCCGCAGTAGTAATCGAACGAGTGGGCTCCTTTAACTCCGTCAAAGACCGGTGTATCCATGGGACGACAGCCTGTCGAAGACTTGAATCTCAAGCGCGCTGGTGACACCAGTTCGATCGCAGATCCATCCCTTGCAAAAACCGGTACCAACATTTTGACACCACGGCTGAGTTCCGAACTTTCCGTGGTAAATAGCGCTGGAATCTTCGTTGATGCGTCGCGCGCATCCTTTAAAGTCAGCGGGAAGTACAAATTCGTCATCAACATGTCCGGGAAGAACGTGTAACGCTCAAAACTTTTGCTTACTACACGGGTCGTCACAAGGTCGTGATACTGGATTTCGGAGTTCGTTAGAACAAAAGCTCCTTTACGCTGCAGCCCCGCAAATACGGCACGCACCCATAAGGCGGAGTCAAATTGGGACCGTTCCGCACCCAGTTGCTGGTCTAACAGCTCCCAGTTCTTATTATCAAAGACCGACAAACGCTGCTGCCGGTTCAAACCTTCACCGAACCAGAAGCTGCCCGCAAATTCATCCTTGCCGTAATCCAGGGCATGAACCTTGTCGACACGGGTGTCGAGGATGTTGCGGTAAGTGGTCTGATGGGCAAACAGATCCAGCTCCATGAAGTTTTCAATACGGCCTTCCACCACCTCGGCGATGGCGAAATTATATAGATAACTTGGCTTGGCTTCGGTTCCCTGATTTTTCGCCAGCAAAACCGGCACACGCCCCGCCACCATCTGTTCACGGCGTGGCTCGATCACATCGATGATCTTGTAACCCTGATGTTCTTCCAGGGCTTTCAATTCATTCTTTTCGTTCAGGAAATAGAAACGAGTCTGAGGCTTTTCATAGTTGTCCGGATTTTCCCAGCGCTCTTTCAGACCGCGTTTTTTTGCCGGATCTTTACCACCACCCACCCAGGCCGGGCGTTTGGTGCCACCGATTTTTTGCCAGTACATCTGATAAGGGGCCGGAGCCACCTCACCGGAATACTTGAACGTCTCCAGAAGCTTCATGGCCTTATCAAAGATATAGAACGTCATTGGCGACGCTTCTGGCTCATCCAGCTCGGATTTGTCTTCCAGAATGCCCATCACGTATTCGCTCTGACCATCGCCGTTCAGATCCAAACGAGTCAGCACCTGTTCACGCAGATTGTCGGCTTCACCTTCAGGGCGGATTTTTGTGCCACCCACCGCAGTGTAAGCGCCATTGCCGTTATCTGCCACCAGCCACAACTGCCAGGTGTTGTTTTGCTGGCTCAGAGCCAGGTAATCACGCTGTTCAGGGTGGTTGTCCAGATTTTCATCCAGAGGCAGGAAGGACACGCGGGCTCTTGGCATGCCGGTGATATTAAATGTCTTTACATCACTGGATGCCATTTCCGGCGTCACACTGACCACGACTTCACTTTCAAAGACATAGCGGCGGGCTTCGGCATCACCAACGCGCACATCCACCGTCAAATCCAGCTCACTTGGGATGCGGGACTGGGAAGGATCCTGGGAATCCACCAAACTCATCATCACCACGTATTTGCGCACTTCATTCTGCTTCCACACGCCTGGGTACGGAGCCGCTTCTTTGATCGCGGTGATCCACGGGCGGACTGCATCCGCATGAGGCTTGATGAACTGGGCGTTCATCTTCACTTTGCCGATATCAACGGCCTGCCACTTGTTCACAAAAGAAATCTCAAAACTCAGGTCCTTGCTTTTGCGGTCCCAGTTGATTTCAACTTTTTCTTTGTCAGCAGGAACGATCAAGGGCTGCGCGGAAACTTTCAAGGACTGTTCAACGTCCATGTTACCGGCCACAGAATATTTTTTGTAAATTTCCCTTTCCGGGCTCAGGACTTGTCCTTGTTCATGAGAGCCGCCGGAAACCAAAGACAGATTTGATTTCAAAGGTCGGGCACCCAGTACAAGTCTTGCGTAAATTTCATCCGCCGGAACACCACGAGCCATCAGCTCGGCCACAGCCGCAGCAACATAAGGCGACGCCTGGGATGTTCCAGAAAGGTATTCATAACCCAAAGTTGAACGGAAACGCACGGGACGTTTGCTTTCAGGATAAGTGCTCAAGATGTTCACACCCGGAGCCACGATATCCACACCACTGCCAAAGTTAGAGAAATGCGAGAACGCGCCATCCGGACCGGCCGCTCCCACGCAAATCACATTTGGATAAGCACACGGACGAAGAAGCGCACGAGTCGAATCATTGCCGGCAGCAGCCACGATGATCACACCCCGGGCTTGAGCTTCCGCAATCACTTTGCGCATGAAATCAGAATCTTTCGCCTGAGGCCACCCCATAGAGAAGTTGATCACCTTGGCGCCCGAGCGCATCGCATAGATCACACCACGACCCACCATGTCCCCCAGACTGCGGGTGACGTTTTCACGGCCTGTTTCTTGTGGGGAATCATAGATCGACAAAGGTTTCATCGGCTCAGAAGGCTGAACACCGATCACCTGCACTGGCAGGATCTCGACGTTTTCACTGAGTCCACGCACACCGATATTGTTGTCGACTTCCGCCGCGATAATACCGGCCACGTGAGTCCCGTGTCCCTGATCATCGCCAAAGTCCGGACGGCCCATGATGCCGGCGGCATTCACGCCCCCCAGCAAGCTCCAGCCCTGACAATCCAGTGGGTATCCGTTTTTATCCTGATCCACTTCCGGATTGTTCAAATCCATCCATTTCTTTTCACAGGTTTTGCGGTCGCTGTCCGCAACGCAGGCTTCAAACTTCGCCAAAGCCCGGCACTCAGATTCATTGCGACGGATCACACCCTTCAGATCCGGGTGATTTTTGGCGATACCGGTATCCAAGACCGCCACGATGATTTTATTTTTCGCTTTTACCGGGGAAGGCAAACGCACGTCTTCCTGCGCACGAGCAGGAATTTTATAGGTGTGCAAAGGATCCAAGTCGATCATTTGCGGCACGCCCTGGTTGTTCAGACCCCATTGCTTGTCAGCAAAAGGATCGGCGGCCACAGCGTGACTTGCCAGGAAGCTCATTGAGATAACGGAAAGAATCAAGGATCTCATCGGAAGCTCCCCAGGGATTTATCCAGTTCGATTGGAGAAATACGGGTTTTCGTCGCAAACATCTGAATCAGACCGTTGGCGTATTCGATGTTCTGCTTCGGATCACCCAAAGTGTTGGAGAAGTATTCAATATCCCCGTCCTCATCACCGGCACGGAAGCCGTTGATACGCACGAAGTAGATATAGTTGTCCTTACCCAGGAACTTCAAAAGCTGAGGCAATGGAATCGCCTCTTCCAGAGTGTAAAGGACATTTGTCATCCACTGCGTCTGGGATTTTTTGTCTTTCGGGTAGCTGGCAGAAAGCTTCAACAGTCTTTCCATCCACGGCAACATACAATCAAAGTAAGTTCCGTTGACCCAAGAACCCTGATAGTTCATCGTTTTTTCTTTTTTATGGGCATCCTGCTCTTCCTGACAAGCCGTGATGAATTCGGACTTACCGCGTTTGAAGTCCCCGTTACCCAATACGGTCACCATATCGTTGAACATCTCCTGATCGTGAGGACGGGCTTTGCGGCCCATTTTCTCGCTCAGTTTCTGGAACAGACGACCAATGAACTTGGCTTTAGGAACGGACTTCCCGTCCTGATCCGGCTGCAGGATCAGGTCTTTGACCTTGTCCAAACCACCCGGCAGGATGGAAAGGTTCGCCGTGATACGATAGAAATCCACCGCAGTCACATTCGAGAACGCTTCCTTTTCAATCAGGCGGTAAGATCCCACCGGAGAGTTTTTCAACTCGCCCTGAACCTCGTCGATCAGTTTCAGGAATTTTTTGCGGTTTAAGTGCCAGCCGCCCCACACGCGCTGAACAACACCCACGGATGGATACTGTTTCGCATTGGTGGTCAGATCCGCTTCGGTGGTCACGGTTCTCCAGTACGCTTTACCGTACGGAGTGTTGGCCGGATTTGGATCATCAGAACGAGCCAAATCCACGCGGCCTTTAGGCCACCACTTATTCATCAAACCTTCAACCCAGTCGAAGGCAAAGCCCAGCAAATCACGACCGATCAGTTCGCCGCGCTTGTTAGAGAACAGCGTCACTTCTTCGTCTTTAGGATCCAGATCCGGAGCTTCCGCACTGCGCGGGTAACGGATTTTCAAAGTGTGATCTTCGTTGAAGGAGTTCACACGCATTGCGAAGAACTTGTTACGGATCTCGCGGGTTTTCAGATTGTGGTCGATCTCAAACTTGCGGTGATTGAAGTTTGCGTACAACAATTCCGGGTCATTGCTCTTAAACAACGCGCGCAATGCCGGTTTCAGGTCATTGCGGGTTTTGATGAAGTCCTTCACGAACTTTGCTTCCTGGTTTTCAGAATCAATGTATTCCGCGTACTCAGGATTGTAATCAATCACGAAGGCATCCGTGCTCAGTTCCGCCCACGTGGTGTTGGCGCGAACACGCATCACGTTGATGAAGTAGTTGATATCCAGGGTCATACCCATGGCTTTGCTGTTCTGGGAACGAACGTAAACCTGGACACCCTCTTTGGTGCGCATGAAGCTGGTTTGTCTTAGGATCGCACGATTGCCATCCACACCCACAGCCACGGTGTTCAGGAAATTCAATGGGGAAATACCCATCAAAACATCCAAAGACGACGAAGCTTGAGCGTAAGCAGACAGCGCGATGGAATCAGTTACAGTGAAAACTTCACCTTCACGCAGTTCGCTTAAGAATGCATCCAGCGGTTGGCGGGCTGGTTTGCCTTCTTCCTGGGACTTGATAGGGTCCTTTTCATCCAGCACCGCCGAAAGCTTGCTCATGAAACGTGGAATCAGCAGATCTTTCCAGGACACTTTCGTGCCTTCCTGGATGGAGTTCAAAGGGCGTACGTGAGTATAGTCACGCATTACCATGATGTTCGCACCCGCCATTGGCGTGATCTTAGGAACACCGTCCAGAGTCATGAAATAACCCAGACGACCCGCCACGGACACGTTATCCACCAATTGAATTGGTGCGGAACTGCCGAAGTAAGTACCCGTCGTCACGTGACGAGTTGCTCCCAGATTGAAACCACCCACCGGACCGCCCCACGCTTCCACTTTCTGGTAAAGTGGTTCGTACGGACGCTCACGGATGTGCTCCAAAACACGCTGAGTGATTTCATCACGACGGTTTTGGAACAGGTCTGAGGTGGAAAGCAGATCCAGTTTTTCGTTGATGTGATTCATCACAGTGCCAATCACGGCGGATTTAGCACGGATACCCATGTAACGTTCAAGGTCCCCGTCCTGGAACGGAGACTGACGGTCCCCGTGGGCAAAACGCTGCGGATAGCCCGGAACAAATTCCTGAGTGACTTTACCGTCTTTCACCAGTCCGGAACGAGACGTGATGTTCAGATCCGGCAATGGCAATGCGGAAGAGTTCTTCACATTGAAAAGCTCCAGCGCATTGTGGGCACGGTGCAGAAGTTTAGCCAGGATCAGGTCTTCAAGCTCTTGCGGGTAAGCACCAGCACGCACGATTTCCACGAAATCGCTGTAACGAAGCTCCGCCATACGACGAACCAACCAACGCACGTCCTCAAAGCTTGCCGCCGAGAAGGATTCTGCGGACGGATGATTGATCACTACGTGACCGGAAAGTACCGCACCGAACTTGGCGCTGAATCTGTTCACGGACTCGGGCAAATCAACCAAGGCAAATGGCAGGATCAGAGCGCGGTAAGCTCTGTAACGGGAGTAGCGCTGCACGGCTGGCAGCTGATTAGGATTGTTTGGATCTGGAGCATAACCCCACTGGATGTCGAAGTATTCGGCAACAGCCGGCTCCAGAACCGCGTCCGAGAACACCACCGAGTGATTTGTTTTGTTGTCTTCTGTCACCCAGCCACGGCTTTCAAAGTCAGAAATCATGGATTCCTGGGCGTTCTTCAGGAAGGATTCTTTTTCTGCTTCCGTTTTAAAGAATACACGCAGGTTGCGGTAATACTTTGGTGACGGAACATAGTAGCCCAGTTTTCTCAACAGCGCTGCACGCATCAGCGTGGTGTGAGTCAAACGGGACAGACTGAGGCGATAGAACAAATTAGGATTTTCCAGCGACTGAACGCGGGACATGTATGTGAACGGCAATGCGGCTTCTTCGGAAAGAAACTGAACCCCGCGCTGAGCCACCGGATAGCTGCCAGGAATGTCTTCCACACCTGAATAGACACGGTTTTGCCACATCTTGTTTTCAAGAGGATTCAACAGACTGAGATCAGTCCCCTGATTGGCAAGGGCTGCGGCCTGACCGACATCCAAAGCTGTTCCGGAGCTGTTGACCAGATCCATCGCCGGCTTTTTTACAGAGTTCAATGGCAGGGAAACACTCTCGGCACTTGCGATGGAGAGCGCCATCAAACACAGGGCGCAGACTATAACTATTCTGAGAGACATAGCTTTTCCTTATCAAAAGGTGACAAAGTGGTGTCAAAAGGGCCTTAAACAGACCCCGTTCCCGGAACAGCAAGGAACGGGCCACAAATTGTCAGTCATTTAGAAATAAATTCCCGTTTAACTGCTTCAGAAACGACATGACCGCCTTGCACGGCGGTCATGTGTAGCTTTTACAAGCTCTGCTTAAGTTATCGGCACTTCACGCGATAGTAGGCCAACATCGCGTCTTCAAGCATTTCACGCTCGTCTTCATCCACCACATACACGCCCAACGAGCGGCTGGTGTTTTCAAGCACGAAGCGATTGACGATGTCTGGTGCATAGAAGGCGCTGTTCTTCACAGAATAATAAAGCAACTGGTCCTTCGATGGCTGATTAGAATCATAAACAGTGAAAGTAATCATGTCGCCAGTGGCCTTGTAAGACTTCACCATCACGATGTGCTGAGCCGTTCTGCCCGCACGCAAATTCACCAAAGTCAGGCGCTTGGTGTCAGCATTACGGCGCATGGTCGCCACGGTTTCCTGATTTTTGCTGGCGCTGCGATCTCCAGAACCCGCACCCATGCCAATATTGGCAGCACGGAAGAAGTGACGGGCCTGATTTTCTTCAATCTCGGCACGGAAATGTCGGTGAACGTTTTTGCCGTCCACGTTTTCAACGTAACCTTCCAGCAAGCGCATCCACAGACTGTTGGTATGCCACTGGTCTTCAGCCAGAGAATTGGTAGGAACCGGGAAAACGCTGTTGGCTTTCAAAGAACGCGTGATGATACGTTCTGAACTGGATCTGAGTGCGTAGTTATCATTGTTATGATTGTCATTAACCAGCTCTAGAGTTCCACCGCGAATTTGATTCAACAACCCTGGGGATATCTGATCCATGCGCAAGCTGGTGGGTTCGTTATAACGGGCCATATAAGAGATCATGCGCTGAGTGCTGCTAAGGGCCCAGCACCCTGCAATCGTCGCCACTCCACTTCTGAAAGGCCAGTTCGTGATCGGCATGTTGCGGGATTCATGAAAAGCATCGGCTTTGATACGATAGTAAATGCCTTCGATACTGAGCTTGTTACAGGTCAGATCCTGCACCAAAGAATCCGTGACTCTTTTGTTGGAGATAAACTCAGAGGCAGAAGTGCTTCTCTTCTTACCCCAGGCATAAGCGCGATCTGCCGTTGCGGCCATGGCCGTGGCAAAGGCACATAAAAAGAGCACAGCGGTCTTTACTAGCTTCAACATACAACGTCCTTTCATTTTCAACGTCGGATGCTAAAGCAATTCACAATCCATAGTGGTTCCATGTTTAAATCCTGTTCAGGTGTCAAAGACCTGAACAGGTGACCAAAATGGTAGTTAGAGATTGGAGAATTGGACATTGGATTCGGGGAATTAGAATTCGCGGTGGAAGCTGAGGCCTGTGAACCCAGCCCCGACGAGCGGAACTATATTATAGTCGCTTTTTCCGGTGTTCAGGGCGCTGGCGCGGCCCCAGTAAATGCCCAGGGCGGCGCCGGCCACCACATCACTTGTCCAATGGATGTTTTCACTGACTCTGGAGGCCGCCACGAAAGTTGCCAGGGCAAAGGCCGGAATGCCGACCTTGTAACCGTAGGCGTATGCCAGTGAGGTTGCCGTGGCATAGGACGAGGATGCGTGCCCCGAGGGGAAAGACAGATAGTCCCGTCCGCTGGGGCGTCCACGGCCTATAAGAGAGGCCATGGTGATATGGCTGGCGGCGGTGAGAGCCAAGGCCTTGCTGTGAGCCAGACCGTTTTGTGGATCCAGCCACAGTTGTGTCAGCGCGATAGCTATGCCCGGCCCTCCACTGCCCAGATAAGCGCCGATATCGGCGGTGTCTTTATCCATGATCAGCTTGTCGGGACTAAGATTGTTTTTATAAACGGTCTGATCGTACTGCCGTGCCGTCACTGTGGCGCCAGCGCCCACCAACAGAATCAACTGCCCCCCGCTGTCGAAGGAATTGGTGATAGTGGGTTTTAATTCCTGATGCCACAGCCAGGAAAAAGTTTTTTCTTCCGCCTGAGCCGCCGCAGTAAAGAGCAACAGAAACGCGACAACGAGGTTTTTCATGACCGACCTCTTTGCCATTTCATCGTGATCTGCTGTGCTATCAGCGCGATGACAGCCCCCAGAAGGCCGCCCAGAATCGCCCCGGCCGCCACATCTGCCGGAAAGTGCACTCCGCAATAGACACGGGAATAGGCGGTTAGAAATGCCAGCACCAACAGTGGGATTCGCGCCTTTGGATAAAACACACCAATAAAAGCAGCCAGCGCAAAGGCGTCCACGGCATGACTGGAAGGGAAAGAAAATCCGCCCTGCTCCGGCCCGCGCAAGATCACCAGATCGGCAAAATCCGAACGAAACGGCCGGGCTCGTTCAATCACGGGTTTGATCAGATCCCCTGACAGGAAGTCAGCAAAACTTGCGACCCCCACGGCGGACACCAGAACAAGCACACCCTTCATTCGGGTCTTGATAAACAACCACAGCAAAATCGTTGGCAGCACCATGAACAAAAACCATGGGGACTTTTGAAAGTCCGTCCACCACGGAAAGAAGGCATCAAACAGCGGGTTGGCGGTGGTGCTGTTGATGAATAAGAAAATCCGCTGATCAAGTTGTTCCCACATCGCAGAACTCCTTAAAAGGCCAGGATGCCGAAGGTGACGGCGATACTGTAAATGCGCGCATTATTCGTGACCTGATTGCGGGAAAGCACCAAGGGCACTTCACCATCCATCATCACGTCCTCTTCACTTTCCAGTGTCTGGGCAGTGGCCGCGATTTCGGTGAACCATACTTGTCCTTTGGAATTCTTTTTCAGAATGCCCCAGCCCAAACCCACTACCGGGCCGTCAAAATGAATGCGACTGGTGCTGGGATCTGAAACCCCTTTTGGAGTTTCACCATTCAGAAATAAAACCGTCGGCGCACGCCCCACAAAGAGCCTGGCGTAAGGTGTCCCTTCCATTTCGGGATAAAGCTTTGGCAACTGAGTGCGAATTCCCATGGTCAGCAATGTGTCCCATAAAAGGAAGCTGTCCTCCATGCGGTTGAACTTCACACTGGCGCTCCACTCGACCGCCCACTCGGGATGAAAGACATAAAGCAGGTCCGTCTTCAGATTGACGCCAATGCCCCCGTCCGAATGATCATCATCGGATGTGTACAAGGACGAGTTGAAACCTCCTCCGGCCAGCAGATGAAGGCCATCGCTCCAGCGGTCCGTTTCAAAATCAGTTGCCAAAGCCGAAACAGAAAGCAGCATCGTGAGCAGAAATACAGACACGGATTTTTTCATATCAATACCTCCAGGACAGATTCAGTCCCAAAGAGTCCGTGCCCACATTAGGCATCGCTGCCAGTTCCTGTGGATAGTTCGACAACAAAGCGAATGGATTCAGAGCATAACCCAAAGCCCGCATCCACGCGGAGTCCTGCCCACGCAGATGATGACTTACGCGTTCAAAGCCCATCCCCACCAAAGTTCCAAAGACCGGTGTCTGATAAATATCCTGAAAGCTCGGAGGTTCGGTGTAGGTTTCAACCGCAAATTCAAAAGCCAGTGACGACAGGAATGTCCAGGCGAAGGCTTCGGTTTCGGTGTAGCCACGATAGCGATAGAAAAGATAGTAGTATTGCCCGGCCAGGGCATGTTTGAAGATGTTGTAGTCAAAGCTGTCTTTATCAAATTCAGGTTTGAACGGATAGCTGGTGAAGTTGTCCCAAGAGCCATGGTCCGCGATGGTTTTTTCCTGCGTGACCAGATACACGCTCCACTGCGCCACATACACGGCACCAAAATTCAGCGCATAATCACCGGCCGTGCGTGGAGGTGTTGATGTTGTTTCTGCCGTGAATCCTTGCGCGGCAATCAGAAGGGTTAAAAGAACAGTGACGAGGGCTTTCATGGGAAACTCCGCATATCGCGAAACACCCGGTGAGTTGGACTCCGAAGTATCTATCTGTAATTGTTGATTAAATATCAACAAAAGCTCACTTATGTATGTACGCGATTACTTACTTATATGAAAAACAAATTAACGGAATAAGCATAAGTAATCAAGCAATTACTTAAAAAATGAGTATTGGGGGACGAAGCTTCGCGTGAGCAGAATAAAAAAAGGAAGGCTTTGGGGGCCTTCCTTTTTTGTTTTGATTTTACAATTCAACAGCTTAGAAGTTGATTCCGAGACCTACGGTTCCATAGAACGTGTTCAGCTCGGCTTTCTGATTTACAGACTCATCAGTGAATCCATATCGTTTCATACCGAAACCTGCCTCCCCGAAGTATCTCTCGGACCACAAAACTTTACCGTGGAAGTTCAGAGACATCGGCGCATTCAGTTTCACATTCGAGTCCATGGAGCTTGCGTAGTAGATAAATTCCATGTCCACCCATTTTGGATAACGCATGAACGGAAGAAGGTTGAAGAAGTCATCAAACACCTTCGGCATGGAGCGCGCCCAGAAGGCCCCTACCCCCAACATCGGCGCCTTCAATTGATCGAAGGTCACATTCTGATAGGACACCATCGCACCAACAGATTCATCGCGACCCCACAGGCCGGGTGTTGCACGGTATTTCAAATCCACAGTCATCACACTCAGCGGGGCTGTGTTGCCGGCAGCATCGACTTTCAACTGATTGAAGGACTGGAAGTACTTTGCACTGAAGCCCCAGCGCTGACGGGACAACCAATAGTTGGTCCAACCGAACAGATCCTCGAACCACTGATTGTAAGCCACTTCACCCATAAAGATGAATTCGCCGGAAGCCTGCACCGCCGTGAAACGACCGGAAAGCTCGCGCGGATAACCTTTATAGATTTCATAGTAAGATTTGTAAGTCTTGCCGTCGATGTCGACATTCAAGTACGAGCGATTGATCTGACCACGTTCGGTGGCTTTGAATTCCCACACGAAAGAAGCCGGATCCTGCGGATTTTCCTTCACGGAATTCTGCTCGGAAGACACCTGAGCCACCGGCTGTTTGCGGCCTTCCAGCTTGATGCCGTCAATGTATGTTCCCGTTGGAGTCCTTTTGCTCAAATAAACTCGGGACTGGGTGCGCGGAATTTCAGACAGTTCAAATTTCTGTTTGAAGATACCCCCGCCCTGCCCCGGAAGGTAAATTTTTGGATCGTCTTTCTTGATCGCCGCTGCCCAGAACTTGCGTGGGTCGCCGATGGTGGATTCAAAACCCAGCATCTTGGTCAAAGAACTGTACTGATCCGGATTCAAAATCACAGAGCGGCCCACCGGGCGCGTGTCATAACCGACGATTCTCAAAACACCCGGTTTTTTGGTGTCGGCGATATCCATCAGCTCCAGTTTGTTGGGTAAAGTCACAAATTCATAAGACTCCCCGGTTCCCAATTCTGCAAAGAAAGAACTTGGCATGTCCGCTGCCACGGGTACGGAATTTTTCAATGGCGCTTCTTCGTTATTCACCAGCACTCGCGGAGTCACCGCATCTGCGCGCACCTTACCCATCACAACAGTTTTGCCGCTGGATTTGGAACCATAACGCTGAGAACACATTTTCGTGGAATTGCGGCCGTCAGTCTGAGTCACACAGAAACGGAAGGATTCTTTCTGACCCCAGAATGGAGCTTTCGCGGACTCAACGTCCTGAATCGCAAACTGGGAGCCGAAGATACCGGCGCGAACCACATCTTTTGACGGAACGCCTTTAGCAACAAGTTCTTTTCTCCACGTATCCAGTTGTTTTTGCCATTTGGTGCGATCGGCTTCCGTGAAAGAATAGCTCCAAAGAACTGTTCCTGTGCGAGAGATCATTTCGATCGTTCCGTGACTCATCAGCTTTTCCGGCCACGCCATCACCAACGCCACTTTACCAGCTTCACCGCTGCCCAGGATCTGATTGATCTGCGAGTGAGTTTTACCCAGTGGCAAAAGAGCGAAGAAGAAATTCTTTTCGTTCAGTTGCACGTTCCCGATTTTCAGGTTTTTGCCACCAGCCGCGCTCAGGTCGTATTCCATCTCCAACGGAGGCAGGATCACACCGTTATCCAACTGGTCAAAATAGAGGGGCTTATTGAAATCACGAGTCGCCGCGGTTTTTAGCAAGGAGCGTTGAGGCGCCGGAATCTCTTCCGTGGACTCAGCGGCTTCCGCTGGAGCCGAAGTTGGCGCCGCTGCGGGTGTTCCCTCTGGTGTTTGAGCGTGTGCAAAGGACGCAAAAGACAATAATACGGACAATACAAGATGCTGCGCACTATTCACGATATATACCTCACTGCTGTGCTTCAATTTTATTGAATGCGAGGTTTTGTAACAAGCTAAAATATTGGACTGTCTGGGTTTTTCGGTTTATGAAGACGGGACCGATTATGAAGGAGCCTTATGTCTGCCGCTCGTACTATCTATCACATGAGAGTTGAAGAAATCATCGACCACACCCCAACGGTGCGTGAATTGGTCCTGAAGACGGAAACTCCGAATGAATTCAGCTTCAAAGCAGGCCAATTCGTCATGCTTCACGTGCCTCAGGGCGAGGCAAAACCAGCATTGCGTGCTTACTCTATCGCCTCTGATGACCGCACCAAAAATGGATTCCGACTGCTTTTCAAGTTCGTGGAAAATGGCTTAG
Source organism: Bdellovibrio sp. BIS2 (assembly GCF_055398295.1). NCBI lineage: Bacteria > Pseudomonadati > Bdellovibrionota > Bdellovibrionia > Bdellovibrionales > Pseudobdellovibrionaceae > Bdellovibrio > Bdellovibrio sp. BIS2. The sequence continues at coordinate 2,410,442 of NZ_AP035879.1, forward strand.
CCTCGACCTTCGTGTGGCAACTTAAGGGCGGCGAACTTCTGAACTTCACCGGCCCGTTCGGAAAAGTCTTCTTCCAAGAGCCTCCAACAGAGCAAATCGTCTTCCTGAATACGGGAACAGGTCTGTCCCAACACTTGTGCTATCTGCTTTCCAAAAAAGAGCAGTATCCAAATCTTCGTTATCGCATGCTGTTCGGCGTGCGCACCGAAAAGGACATGTACTATCAAAAAGAAATCGAAGAGCTGCAAAAAGCCCTGCCTGACTTTAAGTTTGAATTTGTTCTAAGCCGTCCTCAAGACGACTGGAAGGGCAAAAAAGGCTACGTACAAAACTTCATCTCTGAATTTGATTACAAAAACATCCCGACGACGTTCTACCTTTGCGGTAACGGCGGCATGATCAAAGACGTAAAACACCAGCTTCTGGAAGTTGACGGCTTTGATAAAACAAAAATCTGGGCCGAGGCGTTTGACTAAGAATCGCGCGGCCCTGGAGCTGATCTTCGCCGGAGTCCTCTGGGGCTTCGGCTTTGTGGCCACTGTCTGGGCTCTGGAGGCCTTCACTCCGGTAGAGACCCTGTTCTTCCGCTTTGTCATCGCCTCTGTCATGGGCGAGATTTTGTACCTGATCATCAAAGGACCCAATTTCACCAGTCTGCGCGAAGAAATTTTCCGCGCCCTGCCCGCCGGGCTTCTTCTGGGCGGCATGCTGCTTTTGCAAACCATCGGTTTGAAATACACCACCGCCACCAAGAGCGGATTTCTGACCAGTCTTTATGTGATTTTAGTGCCGCTGTTCAATGCGTGGTTCTTTAAATCTGCCGGTAACTGGAAAAACTATGCCCTGACCGCGTTGGCGCTGCTGGGAACTTTCATTCTGGTCGATGCCAATCTATCCGGCATCAACTCGGGTGATCTGTGGACCTTGGGCTGTTCGGTGTTTGCAGCTTTTCATATTATTTATATCGGAAAGATTTCAAACAAAGTGGGCAATGCGTTTCGCTTTAACAATTTCCAATCCGCCTGGTGCCTGCTGGCGCTGACGCCTCTGTTGCTGACTCAGGAACGCACCGCCTGGAATGTGACGGACTATAAACCGATTCTGGGAATCCTATGCCTGGGACTGGGTTCCAGCATCATTGCGTTTTATCTGCAAATCCGCACTCAAAAGGTGCTTTCGGATTCCACAGCCAGCATGCTGTTTTTGCTCGAGTCCCCGTTCGCCGCGCTGTTTGGATTCCTGATTCTTAGTGAACGGCTGAGCTGGTTCCAGATTTCCGGGGCCGTGATAATCATGGTTGCCTCGGTGCTGCAGATTCTGACTGATACCGCGAGCAAAACTGAAAACATCAAGACATAAAAAAAGCCTGCTTATTTGAAGCAGGCTTTTTTGTTTTTAGTGAGAAGCTTGTATATCGCCCTTTTTCAAAGACCAGATGAAAGAGGTCAGGATGATGATCCCCCCGCTCAATCCGGTGAACCACTCAGGGATGTGCAGGAACGGATCTGCCAGCATGATCATTGCCAAAAGACCGATGGCATAGAAAGCCCCGTGCTCCAGGAACGCAAACTTCGTCAGCGCCTCTTTTTCCACGAACATAATCGTCAAGCTACGTACGAAGAATGCACCGATGCTCAGACCGATCATGATAATGAACAGGTTGTGCGTGATTGCAAACGCCCCGACCACACCGTCAAAGCTGAAGGACGCATCCAGAACTTCCAGGTACAGGAACATACCGGCGCTGGCTTTGTGCACGTCGTGCATTTGATCATCAGACGCTTCCAACCAGGAACCGATACCATCCACGATCACATAAGTGATCAAGCCCGCCATACCGGCCATCAGGAACGGCAATTGCTCCTGGCTTTTCAGGAAGTGGGTGATCAGAATCAAAATAATCAAGGTCAAGCACACTTCGATGGCTTCAACTTTGCTGCCGATATAACGGGTTGGCTTTTCGATGAACGGGATCCAGTGCAGATCCTTGCTGCCGTCATAGAAGTACTTCAACGCCACCATCAACAGGAAGCTTCCGCCGAAGGCGGCCACCTGCAAGTGTGCATCCAGCATCATCTTGGCGTAATCATCCGGCTTCGTCGCCGCGATCACCAGGGCTTCCCAAGGATTTACGTCTGCCATGAAGGTCACAATCAACAACGGGAAGATCAAACGCATACCAAAGACGGCGATGATCATACCCCAGGTCAGGAAGCGATGGCGCCAGACCGGAGTCATTTCTTTCAGAACAACCGCATTCACGATCGCATTATCGAAAGACAAAGAGATTTCAAGAATGGCCAGAATCGTGGCAATAAAAAGAGCCTGAAAGCCCGCCGCCACGGTGCCGCCGTAGTAGTGCCCCACAAAGTAGGACGCTACCAATCCGAAGAAAGTAAAAACAAAGGAACCAGTAAAGTATTTCATTTCCACAGATTTGACTGATTCCCCAGCAAGAATCAAGGACCGCCTCGGGGGACACGGGATGTCAAAAAGCCCGGCAGCGAGCCGGGCTTTTTTAAAGGACTATTTTAACAGTGGCTTCAGGAATTTGCCTGTTTCGCTGGCAGTGACCTTGGCGACCTTTTCAGGTGTTCCGGCGGCCACGATCTGACCTCCGCCCTTGCCGCCATCCGGCCCCAGATCAATAACGTGATCCGAGGATTTGACGACTTCCATGTTGTGCTCAATGACCAGCACGGTGTTCCCTTGATCGGCGAGCTCCTGAATCAGCTCCACCAACTTGCGGACGTCATCGAAGTGCAATCCCGTGGTCGGCTCATCCAAAATGTACAGCGTCTTGCCGGTGCCTCGGCGGGAAAGCTCTTTGGAAAGCTTCACACGCTGGGCTTCACCCCCCGACAACGTTGTCGAGCTCTGCCCCAGGGTCATGTAATCAAGACCCACTCGATGCAAAGTTTCAAGCTTGCGATAGATCTGGGTGTGGTTGCGGAAGAACTCCAAAGCTTCCCCCACGCTCATTTCCAGAACGTCGGCGATGGATTTGGATTTGTACTTGATATTCAAAGTCTCGCGGTTGTAACGGCGCCCCTGACAGGTATCGCAGGTCACGAAGACGTCACTGAGGAAGTGCATCTCCATACGGATCTGCCCATGTCCCATACAGGTTTCACAGCGCCCGCCTTTGACGTTGAAGCTGAAACGACCCGGTTCATAACCGCGCAGTTTGGAATCCGGCAGGTTCGCAAACAGATCACGAATCATCGGGAACAATCCCACATAAGTCGCCGGGGTCGAACGCGGTGTGCGTCCGATCGGTCTTTGGTTGATGTCGATGACTTTGTCGATCTTATCCAGGCCTTCGATTTTCTTATAAGGCGACGGCTGCGCCAAAGCCTTGTAAAAATGCTGCGCCAGAATCTTGTAAAGTGTGTCGATGATGAGCGTACTTTTTCCGGAACCCGAAACCCCAGTCACCGTCGTAAAAGTCCCCAGTGGGATTTCCAGATCCACATTCTGCAGATTGTTTCCCGTCGCCCCGGTCAAACGCACAAACTGCCCGTTGCCTTTGCGGCGCTCTTTCGGAATCGGAATGCGCATTTCACCGTTCAGATATTTTCCGGTCAAAGAATTCGGATTGGCGGCCAGTTCATCCGGCGTGCCTTGCGCCATCATTTCTCCGCCCAGAACCCCGGCACGAGGTCCCAGATCGACAACAAAGTCAGCGTAGCGGATGGTGTCTTCATCGTGCTCAACCAGCAAGATGGTGTTTCCACGCTCTTTCAGCTCGCCGATGATATCGAGCAGCCGGTGGTGATCGCGCGGATGCAGGCCGATACTTGGTTCATCCATCACATACAGACAGCCGATCAAAGAGGATCCCACTTGGGTTGCCAGACGAATACGCTGGGCTTCCCCGCCGGAAAGCGTGCGTGAAGGACGGCTCAGGGAAAGATATCCCGTGCCCACGCGGATCAGGTAATCCAGACGGGCCAGAATTTGCTTAACGATTTTTTCAGCAATCAACTGATCTTTGGACTTCCACTGAAGCTTGGCCACCCAGTCGCGCAATTCATGCGCCCCCAGATCCGACAGCTCGGCGATGGTTTTTCCCCCCAGACGGATATTCAGGGCTTCATTTTTCAAACGAGCCCCGTGACAGTCCGGGCAATCGTTCAGAACCATTTCTTCGCCCTCTTCGTCATCCTCGTCCGAAGTTTTTTTGCCTTTGTATTTATAGACGACTTTGTCCAGCTTCTTGCCGCCCACTTCGCCGTCAGAGAACTGCTCTTCTTCTTCCAGATCAATTGTTCCCAGCCCATTGCATGTCGGGCAGGCCCCGCGCGGGTTGTTGAAGCTGAACAGGCGAGGTTCAATTTCGGGGAAGCTGTAACCGCACTCAGGACATGCCGAGTGCAAAGAATAACTGGTGCGCTCCCCGTCCAGGGTTTCGATGATCACGCGGCCATTGGCCATGCTCAGAGCGGTGTTGATGCTTTCTGAAAGGCGCAGTTTCAGCGTGTCTTTCAGGATCAACTGATCCACCACCAGATCAATATCGTGCGTTTTGGTTTTGGCAAGTTTCGTGGCCTTGTCGAGTTCAATCATCTTGCCGTCGACTTTGGCTTTCACGAATCCTTTTTTGGCCCAGCGCTGGAACTCGGCCAGGAACTCACCCTTTTTGCCGGAGGCCATCGGTGCCAGCACATAGAACTTGGTACCGACACCTTTTTTAAAGACCTCTTCAATGATCTGTTGCGGGGTTTGACTGCTCACCGGGATGTGGTGAGTCGGACATTCCGGAATTCCCAGTTTGGCAAAAAGAAGACGAAGATAGTCGTAAATTTCTGTCACCGTCCCCACGGTCGAACGCGGATTGGTGCTGACCGATTTCTGGTCAATCGCAATGGCAGGAGAAAGCCCGGTGATGGAATCCACTTCCGGTTTTTTAAGCTGTTCAAGGAAGTTGCGCGCGTAAGCAGAAAGACTTTCCACATAACGACGCTGACCCTCGGCATAGACCGTATCAAATGCCAACGACGACTTCCCGCTGCCACTCAACCCCGTAAACACCGTGATCTTGTTGCGCGGAATAGTCACACTGACATTCTTCAGATTATGCTCTTTTGCACCCTTAACTACGATTCCATCTTCAGCATGCGACATAACTCCAAAGTCTAAGCCCGAGCCTCGCAGAAAGAAAGCCGAAAAAGAACAAGCCAAGCTGGTCAAAAGGGTCCATAGGCAAGACGGAGCACGTCGCAGTGAAGCGAAAGGCCTGACAACGCAGTCAGATGGGCCCTTTTCAGCAGCCGATTAAAGGCCGAAGCCGCATTTTCGTTTTAAATAAGAGTCAAAGTCGGAGTCCGAGAAATACTTAAAGTGCACGGGAGAGTTCTGAGCCTGATTCGGCCACAGATCGCGCACAGGGACTTTGCAGGATTTGCCTTGTTTGGTCACCGTCGCCGTGCCGTTTGCCAGCAGACGAGGTTCTTCACCCCGACGATCGACCCGGACCATAACTCCGTTACCACGGTAGGACACTTTGGCAGGCGCCAAAATTTTACCTCCGCCAGTCATCGGACCGTCTTCAGAAAAGGCGCCACCGATGACTTCACGGGTTTGAGCATTATAAGTCACGGTTTCCCCGGTTGGCAGGGTCACGATCTGACGGTTCCCTTCCACGCGGATGTGCGGCAGAGTTTTACGCGGGAACAGCATGATGTAACTTTCCTGCGTATGGCTGACTGTCGCATTGGGAGAATCACTGATGCTGATTCCAATATCCTGACGGGCTCCGGCTTCGTATTCGAAAGACCATTCGCGAATGCGGTACTCTCCCTTGGAAACAATTTTATTAGGGCCCATGTTTCTAAGTTTGAATTTCCCCTCGGAGCTGTCCCCTTCAAAAACACAACTGTCATAGGTCCCAAGAGTTCGACAGCGCGTTGGACGAATCCCAAATGGATTCACCGTCCGAGTCGGAGAACGCAACACCGGCGCATCGGAAGAAGACCGTGGTGCAAAAGTGCTTACAACCTTCGCAGAGTCATTCGGCACCGTATCGCGAGCTTGTTCCTTGGTCACTTCACAGCCATCACAAGGCTTGGTCTCTTGAACTTTTTTATTGGCATCACGAATCTGCTGGTTCAGTTCTTGAACAACCTGCTTTTCTTCCGCTTTTTCCGCCGCCGCAGGAACCCGTAAAGCCTCAGTCTTGCGAGTCGTCTCAGCCGACTTGGCCTTTTCAACATCCGCCGAAGCCAAAGCCTCGCCGGCCGCCTCGGTATTTTCAAAAAGTTTCATCCCCGGATCCGAAGGCTTATAATAAACCCAAACCTTCTCGCCCTTATGCTTCCCGGAAAGAACTTCGACTTTCAGACCGTAGTTACCCGAAGCAAACTGTTTTGTTTCTTCAATTTTCCCCCGAGTCCCCGGAGGCATGACAAATTTGACGTTACGAGTGGATTTCAAAAAGTTAGCCGAATAACGAGCATTAAAGTAGCCCTCGAGCTCAACAACCCCGCCACTGCTCACACCCAAAATAAGAGGAATCAGCAGGAATACTCCCCACCGTTTCATAGCCAACTTCATAAAGAAGTTATCGGCCGTTCCAAAACAAGACTTAACAGGACGTTGAAAAAGGCCCATCGTCTTCGTTGTCGAGCCTCATCTTCCACTCCAGCGCACATTAAGTACGCTTCTGCTACAGCTGAGACCCTCCGCCTCGCCGCTGAACCTTTTTGAACGTCCCGACCCCGACCAAAATCCCACAACGACAGGCGAAACTGAGCCCCCACCCAATAACGCAGTGTAGATGTAAAAAGTCACCAGGCACCTTTTAAAAACGCGATGGCACAGCCGAGCCCCGTCCGGGCGGCCCGCGAAGCGCAGCCAATCCCCAACTATAGAGGTCGTTCAAAAAGGTCCAGATTCGAGGCGGAGGTCGGCCCTCGCAGCGCAGGCGTGCTCCGAGCACGTCGGAGCGAGAAGGCCGATCTCCAACGAAGAAGATGGGCCTTTTTCAACGGCCGTTTCTTAAAGATTCTTGGCTTGGCAGGAGGGGCAGATCCCGTACAGCTCCAGGATGTGATGGGTCAGCTTAAATCCAAACTGATTCGCCACCTTCTCTTGCAGTCCTTCGATGGCTTTGTTCTCGAACTCGCAGATCTTCCCGCACTTCACACACGTCAAGTGATCGTGGTGACCTTTCGGGGTCAACTCGTAACGAGCTGGCAGGCCACCCATGCGGACTTCCGTCACGAAAGTGCCTTCGGTCAGGGTTCTTAGGAAACGGTAAACCGTGGCAAAGCCAATGTCCGGATGTTCTTTATTCAGTTTTTCGTAAAGCTCTTGAGCGGTGACGTGACGACGGCCTTCATGCAGGGCCTTTAAGATCGCCATACGCTGACTGGTGACTTTCAGGTTCAAGGCACGGATGATGCGCTTCAATTCAGCTTCGTCGAACTGATCGGCGTGAACGACGATGTCGTCATCATGCTGTCTTGGAAGAAATGGAACTGTGTCTTTACCCATGGTCACCTCAGGGCTTCGTTATAGGTGAAGGCCCCGAAGATGTCCAATTTATTAAGAATCATTTTCATTTGGTTTCCAGTAAGCTGACACTGGACGGCTAAAAACTGCGTAGTTTCAAGCCTTTAGAAATATGAGAAACGGCATTGTGAGGGTGCAGACTCTCGACATGGCTGAATTCAGCCACGTAGTCCAAAACATCCACCTTGGCGTCCAAAGCTTCCTTCACACGGCGGGCAGCGTCTTCACAGAACATCAGGTTCTGGCCGTTGCGCAGAGCGAACTCCTGCTCGTCCTCGCGTTTAACTGCGCCCTGAACAGCCGTCTGCAAAGCTTCTTCAACAATGTCGATCAGATCGCCATAGTTGTAGTTCGCCCCCACTTCCGCTTTCACACGGGCAAAACTGCGCTGGGCGTGCGGAGTCGCCACGATCCCCTGCGGAGTTCCCAGCCAGGAATGAACCACATCGAAATCCAGCGGTTTGTCAGAGGAAAAATTCTGTTTAAAGCCATCCTGAATCAACTGACGGGACAACGCCGCCGACGCCGGGCAGGTGCTGGAGTAAGTCACCACAACCTCAACGAAGTAGCTGATCTGCCCTTCTTCATTGAAGGCCGAAGTGATCACCGGATAAGAGCGCCAAGCCTGGTTGTTGCTTTTCAAAGCCTTGCGCACCAGAGGAGCTTCAAACTGCACCTGCACCAGAGCTTTGGTGGAAAGGTCTTCGTGAGTGCGCAGGAATTCTGTGGTCACATTGCCCAGCAGCCCCAGGGACAGTTCCGACTTGGTCAGAAGCTCCTGAGACAAAAGATACAGGCGCGACATGTGGATGCCACGGGACGGTTTTTTATCAAGACTGACTTTCGCATCCACGCGTGCGGGAATGCGATAAACCCCATCAGCCTGCTTCAACATCACCGGCAGTTCGATAGAGCCCATACCGACCCAGTCGATCGGGGCAAAACGTTCAGAGTGGGTTTCTTTGGCTACGTCAGGAAGAGATTGTTTCGTCATAAATTTATATCCAATTCACCGCTGGTCTTATCGCAATTTCCTGTAAATGGCTCTCACTTTTCCCACCCAGCGAAGCTTTTTCAGACAGGTACTGCCCCGAAGCCTTTGAAGCACCGCAAGACAGAGCCTTAATATGGGTGGCGCCCTCGATAAGAAGCGATATATTGGGCCCCTATGTCACAAAAGCAACTGATCCTCGCAAGCACCTCGAAGTACCGCCAAGAGCTTCTTTCTCGATTGGCTTACAGCTATTCGGCCCAAGCGCCTTTGATTGACGAAGAAAAAGAGAAAGACCCGGCCCTGGCGCCGCAGGCTCTGGCGGAAAAACTGGCGGACCTCAAAGCGGCCAGCCTGAAAGCCGCCGGCAAAGTCGTCATCGGTGGCGACCAACTGGTGTCCTTCGAAGGCCGCATTATCGGCAAGGCCCACACGGCGGAACGCGCTGTCGAGCAACTGATGTCCATGCAGGGAAAAACTCATGATCTGATCACCGCGATCTGCGTTTATGACGGCGACAAGAAAATCGCCTATACCGATATCACCCGCATGCACATGAAGAAAATGACCCGCGCCCAGATCGAACGTTATGTGCAACTGGACAATCCGATTGATTGCGCTGGCAGCTACAAAATTGAAAAACACGGCATCATGCTGTTTGATAAAATTGAAAGCCAGGATTTCACCGCGATTCAAGGATTGCCCTTGATCGAGCTTGGCAAAATATTAGAGAATGCAAACCTATGAACGATACACAGAAAAAACTATTTGAAGCCGCCTGCAAGGCCCAGAAAAAAGCCCATGCCCCTTATTCCGACGCCCTGATTGGGGCGGCGGTGCTGATGAGCGACGGACAGATTTTCAATGGCTGTAATGTTGAAAATGCCTCTTACGGCGGCACCGTGTGTGCGGAACGCGTGGCGATCTTTAAAGCGGTCAGCGAAGGCGCACAAAAACTGATCAAGGAAGTGCTGGTTGTCAGCGATGCTGAAAAACCATGGCCACCGTGCGGATTCTGCCGTCAGGTGATTGCAGAGTTTGCCAACGAACACACCGTGATTCACACCGCGAACCTGCAGGGTAAAATCAAGACCTTCCAGTTCCCGGAAATCTTCCCCGAAGCCTTTACTCCAAAGCATTTGGATTAGACAATCAGGGAAAAGGGAAATCCAATGCCGTTTTTACTGCTGGTTTTATTTCTTTTTTCCCCCTGGGCTGAGGCTAAGAAAATCATCTTTGCCTCAGATCCCTATCCGCCGTTCATCTATGAACAAAATGGCGAAGCCAAGGGCACGGCTGTGGATGCCCTGGAAAAAATTCTGGAAATTCCCCGCAAAGACCTCGAGATCCGCATTATTCCCTGGAAGCGCGCGCTGAAAGCCGCCGAACAAGGCAGCGTTGACATCATCGGTCCGATGCAAATCGATCCCAAAAAGGACTATCTGCTGTTCACCAAGAAGGTCTTTCCGTCCGAAGAGGCCGTATGGACCCTGGCCTCCAGCCAGTACCTGAGTCAACTGAACTGGAAGACCACAGAAGAACTGCGCAATCACAATCTGGGGTATGTTCTGGGTTATGAATACGCCGAGCCCTTCGGAAGTTACTTGAAATCCCCTCTGGCGAAAAAAGTCGAAGTGCAGGACGTGATTCAGGGCATGCGCAAGCTTTTGTCCGGCGATATCAGCCTGTTTATCTGCAACACTCAAGTTCTGGAATTTTACGCCAAAAGCGAAGGCATTCCGCTGAAGACCTTCAAACGCATTGGTCCGCCTATTGTTGAAGAATTCGGAGTTTTTGGAATTTCACACAAATCCAAGCTGGCGCGCGATCTGGACAAGATCAATGCGCGCATTTCGAAACTGCCACCGGCAAAGTCCGCCTTGAATTAACGGAAACTTGAGAAGTAATTCCAGAACGCGCCCGACTTGGCCTGCAGTTGTTCTGTCATTTTGCGCAAAGCCTGAAGATAAGGCTTGAACTCGGGCTCTTTGGCCGCCGCCAGGATTTTTTCAGCCTTGGCAAAGTTATCCAAAGCATAGGAACGGCGAAGCTCCAGCCCCAGCGCATTGGTTTCAGAGGTTTTCGGATCCACCGAGAACTGCACCCGCACACCATAGTGATCCGACAAGGGACGACGTGGTGTCCCCTGCATATTCACCTGCCCGTCCACAACCTGAAGGGTCGTGCCTGAAGCGCCAACATTAGAATAGAAGATGTAGTCAAAAACCTGATCACTGAACAGCCAGCCCAGCGGGTTTCTTGCACAGTAAGTGCAATAGCCTTTTTTAGGGTATCCACCCATGGCGTCTTCCATCGCATCACGCGTGGCCAGAGTCGCCATCACAAAACCGCGCTCAACACTGTCGACATTGGCGTTAAAATCACCAGACAAAAGCATCTTCAGATCCTGATGTTCCATGCGCCAGCGCAACAGATCCAGAACCTGGGTCAGGCGCACGGCTTCGGATGTCGGGTGCAAATGGGTGTTGATAAAATAAAAGTCCTCGTCGATACCGAAGAATCCGGATTTAACAACGTGGAAGGCTTTTTTCACATTCAAGGCCTCACGGACCGTATCCAGCACACCGCCTTCATTGTTCACCGCAAAAGAGTGGGTTTCCGTGCCCTTCACATCACCCATAAACAAAGACATCACCCCGATACGTTCGGTTTTATTGGGTGCACTGATGCTGTATTGTCTTTTCAGGTCATTTTCGATTTGATTGATTTGCGAATCATTCCAGACTTCCTGCAAGTGGACCACGTCACACTTGGGAATGCCCTGTAAAAGAGCCGTCATGCGCCCCGTGCGCTCTTCGATGCCCTTGGCGTACACCGGACCATAGGCATTGAAATTCTGCAGGCAGAATCTTGGCGGTCGATTGTCAGGAACCCAATACTGCTCGGCAAAGGCCTGAGCCGACATCAGAAGAGCACCACCCAATAGCCATGCTTTAAGTTTCATAAAGAAGTCCTCGCCGCCTAAAAATTCAGGGCATCCGGGAACTGATATTTCAAGAGTCGTGCAAAGCCGAGGAAGCTTTATATTGAAGGCCGCAGCCCCCGGACTGTCAAAGATATCGACACTGAACCCGAGTGCGGCATTAAAGCGCGGAATAGGACTTTTTCACAGGATTTTTTTTACTGTTGCGGGGGAACTCTCCGGTGGCAGCCCCTTCGCTGCGAAGATGGCGCAGAACAATCTTCTCATAGGTTCCGGACTTTTTCAGATCGCTTAAGGACTGGTTGAACTTCTTCACCAACTCCACGCCGTTTGGATGACTGCGACTGACAATAAAATACAACTGCGTTTTCGGCAGCAGATGCGGAATCAAGCTGACTTTTTCAACAAGCCCGGTTTCCCGCAAAGCCGCTTCACCTTGAGCATCATCGGTGACAAAGAAATCTGCCCGCCCACTGTTGACCATCTTTGCACAGGTCGCAGTGTTTAAGGCTTCAAACACTTTCACGTGTTTTTTCTGAACCATCTCCGCCAGTTCAGGAGTCGCCGGAACCCATCCCAGGGGCAGGCAGTAGGTTTTTCCGTGCAGACTTTCCAGACTGGAATAGAAACCGCTTTCCCCTTTTGCGGTGAACACCGTATTGCGGACCTCATAAAGAGGTTCAGAAAAAAGGAATTCTTTTTCACGATCATTCGTTTTCAAATAGGGAAACAGGCCATCGAACTGCGCCTGTCGGGCCTTTTCAAAACCGCGCCGCCACGGCAACCAGGTCAGATCCATCGAATGCCCCATGCCGGAAACCACTTCCTGCACAATCTCTGTCACCATACCACCCCGTGACAGCTTCTGTCCGGTATAGGGTGCATAGCCGTCATCTGTGCTCAGCTTCACAGTTTTAGACCAGGCTGGAGGGGTCATCAAAAGAGCTGCCAGAACGATCCATCTCATGCCTTTATTATCGGTTTCTTTCCCACTGATTTTCATTAAGGCACAGCAATGATGCGCTAAAACCCCAACACCGGAAAATAAATCATTAACTATGAGGATTGTTCCTATTGCGTTTTGGTAATTGGTCTTCTGAGCCCGCATCTCTTACAACAGGAGCTTACTGAGGTCGCATTGGTTCACAAGGTTCTGTTTTTACTTTTAACTGCTTGTGCATGGTCACAGCAAAGTCTTGCTGCCAAAGCCGGCACAGTCATTCATCTGCTCACCATGGAAGCGCCACCCTTTATGAGCAACTCTCTGCCGGAACAAGGTGCGGCGGTCTATGCCCTTCGCCAGATCTATAAAAAGAACGGCTATGACCTGAAGGTCACTTTCACCCCTTACCTGCGGGCTAAAATTCAGGCTCTGCAGAAAGACGACGTGTCCGGATTTTTTCCCGCCGCCCAGGAAAACATCGCTTCCGGCTATGTGCTTTCCAAAATCATGTACGTCACCCCTTGGGGCTTTGCTGAACGCAAAGACAAGCCCATCATCTGGAATCAACCCGAGGATCTTTTGCCCTATAAGATCGGCAATGTGATGGGTTATGAATTGTCCCGAGTCCTGGTGCCAGCCCAGAAAAAGAAAAAGTTCCATATCGAAAATGTTTCCAGCGATGAGCAGAATTTGCTGAAACTTGCCAAGAAACGTGTGGACCTGGCGTTTATCGACGCCACCATGTTTGAATATCTAATGAAAAGCAGCCCCAACCTTCGCCCCTATCAGAATCAACTTCAGATGAATGGCAAAATCATTCGCATGGATGAATACGGCGTCGCCTTCAAAAACAGCGGCAAGGGCAAAGAACACCTTGAGACTTTCAACCGACTTATTCAAAAAGAAGAGTTCCACCGTCTGGTGGAACTCTATTTTAAAACTCACTTAACTGATTAACTTAAACGCTCAGACAAACGCCTTCCGCCAACACATTGACACGGATGGATTCAAGACTGCTGCCGGAGGAAAGTTTATGGCCTTTCAGGGACGCTGCCTGAGCCAGAACATCCTCCAGCCCCGACAACGACAGGCCCTTCAACAGACGGAAGCCTTCGTGCTGATAGTCTGCTTCGCAGTCAAAGACCCGGCACCAGACAAAATCAAGGCGCAGAAGCTGACTGCCCTGCCCTTGAGGCACCAGTTCCAAGAAATGGGAATAAACGAAACGCTGCTGTTCCGGGGATTGCTGCGAGTTCCACTGGAAACTCCAGCCTCGCTCTTCACGGAATGTCAGGCTGGTTAGCACTGCGTCTGCCGCCTCGGCATTTTCCGCAAGCTTCAGGCGAGCCACCGCCATCACTTCCGCCAAAGCGTGATTCAAGCTGGCGCTTTTGGAAACGAACAAATCCCTCTCCAGCTCGGCCTTCAAAGCCCCCAGCCACTGATCCACGTCCATCAGGTTCACACTCATCCCGGACAAGGGATCAATGCGTCCGCTCTTCGGGGAAAACCCGGCAGCCAGATGAAAAAGAAAACCCCGTCGTGATGACAGGGCTCCTTTTAACGTGATTCGAATGGGAATCTCTCTGACAAATTGAAGCATTAGTTCAACTGCAGAACTTGAGTGTTCATAGTCACGTGGGACTTGGAACGGAACATATTGATCCATGCTTCAAACATGCCGTCGCCACGGCGTTTTTGCATCATCTCTGCAGACATTGGCTCCAGAGCGGTTTTGACTTCTTCAATTTTGCTTTCTTTCAGTTTCAAAACGTATTTGCTGTTGCCGTCACGAACCAGGCGCTTCAACAAAGGCTCTGTTTTGCTCAGCTCAAAGACCGCTTCCGTAGCCACTGAGCTGGTGATTTTCGGGAAAGTCTCAGAACCCAGTTCAACCAAACCGGTTTCTTCCCAAGTCGCTTTCAGCTCTTTCAGTTGTGCGTTAACTGCGGCTTCGTCGCCTTTTACCAAAGCCTCATCCAAAGCTTTGATAGCTGCGTCGGCTTTTTCCTTGGTCATAGCCTTAGTCGCCGCTTCAGAGTCGATTTTCACAAAAAGAACATTGATCTTTGCCGCGCGCAGATCCTGGATCTTTTTCAGTTCCACCGCTGTTGGTTGAGTCGCCAGTTCGAACAAAGCACGAGTGCGAACGTTGGAGATGTCTTTACGGATTCTATCTTCAAAGTTAGCCGGAGTGGTGCGCGTTTGCTCGATAAAACGCATGTAGTATTCTTTCTGGAACATGCCGTTTTGCTGAAGGAACGGGATGTCTTTCACGATATAGTCGCGAACTTCCGCGTCTGTCGCCAAAATGCCGTTCTTTTGAGCAGCCTGGGACACAAGTTCCATGCGCACCAGATTCTCCAGCGCTTGCTGGCGCAGAAGTTGACGCTGAGAGCTAAAGTCCATCTGGGTTCCGAACAGGTTTTGGTAGTACTGCTGGATGCGGTTTTCTTCATTTTGGAAGTCCGCCAGAGAAATCAGAGTGTTGTTCACGCGAGCCACGGAGCCAACGCCCGCACCCATTCTTTCGGGCATCCCGAAGAAGACGAAAACCATAATGATGGCACCGAAAATAACCATCGCCGTCACGCTCTTCGCGTTGATTCCTCGCTTCATCTTTTCTGCCATATTATCGCTCATAACTTTTCCTTCCTTAATCAAGCTATCAAACAAACCGCTTCATTACCTTACGAATTTTATAAATATTCAAGGGGAAATTGTTGTATTCCTTAGCGGTTTTTACTAGCGTTGAGAAATATTAATACAGCAAAGCCACAGTCCGCAGAAAACGACGCGATGCTCTTTGCTGGTTTTAAAGATGGTATTTAAAAAGAGGAACGACTTTGAATTTCTTCAACTTTGATCTCAAGAAACTTGTGATGATCGGGATTGTCCTGGCTCTGCCACTGATTTCCATCAACATGCAGCAGCGCCCGCAAGAGTCCAACTGGCTGGCAAAACCCTTCAGCCTTCTGGGCAGCGCGGTTTCTGAATCCTTCTATGGCTTCAGTTCCGGCGTCAAAGGCACCACCGCCATGTATCTTGATCTTATCAACATTAAGAAGCACAGCGAACAACTGACCAGCACCAACAATGAACTTCAGGCGCGCCTGGAAAAAATGAACGAGTTGCTGATTGAAAACGACCGCCTGCGCGGTCTTTTGACGTTCAAAGAACAAACCAAAATGTCCCTGATGGCAGCACAAGTCATCGGTCGTGATCTGGTGATTGACCACAACACCATCACTATCAACAAAGGAACTCAAGACGGCCTGAAAGCCGGCCAGGCGGTGATCACCACTGGCGGGGTTCTGGGTTACATCTTCAAGCCGGACACCTTCACTTCGCATGTGATGCTGATCACCGACCGCTATGCGGTGGTGGATGGTATCGTGCAAAGAACCCGTGCCCACGGGATTGTCGAGGGTAAATCCCAGTACAGCAGCACTCTGCAACTGAAATACGTGGAAAGAACAGAAGACGTTCAGGAAGGCGACCTGGTTGTGACCGGCGGCCTTGACAACATCTTCCCGAAAGGGTTCCCGGTGGCCGTAGTCGATTCCGTGGAAAAGAAAACTTTCAGCGTATCCTTGAAAGTCGACCTGCGCCCGGTGGTGGACCCTTACAAAGTGGAAGAGGTCTTTGTCGTGCTTCAGGGTAACAATGAGGATTTCGGCGACAAGTTCGCGCCTGCATCTGCAACTGCGACAACCGAAACCACGGCGGAAGGCGCTGCGCCCGCAACGCCTCCGGCAGCGACTGTGGCTCCTGCTGCGACGCCAGCCGCGACTCCGGCTGTGAAGCCAGCGGCAACTCCGGCAGCCAAGCCGGCGGCGACTCCTAAACCTCAGGAGAACAGACAGTGAAAATCCGCTGGAATGCCCTTTTGAATTTCCTGGTTTTCCTGGCAGTGCTGATGCTGCTGGCGGGATTCCAGACAACCTTCTGGTTCCAGCTTTTCGGGAATGTTCCTTCCCCGCTGCTGTGGCTGAATCTGGTTGTATATATGATCCTTTATCGTAAACCGTTCCCGGCCATCTTCACGATTTACGCCATGGGCTTCATTTTGCTCACATTCACCGCGATGCCGCTGAAGATGATGTGGATCAGCCTCATTATTCTCTTTACCTTGGTCTATACTATCAAGAGTCGCGTCTTTTGGTCCGGCTCAGGATATTATACGATTATGTGTGCATTCTCTGCCGTGGCCTATCACCTGATCTATTTCTTTGGATCCATGGTGCTGGAGAAAAACCCTGCGAGCTTTGAGATTGTCGATCGCCTTGTACAAATCATCCTGACTCCCTCCTTTGCATTCCCGATGTACTGGCTGCTGGCCAAGATCGACAAGGTCACTCAGGACGAGCTGGTTCATGAGCCCGGAGGATTGGAGCTATGAGTACATACGTCAGTAATCCGGACGAGGCAAAAGAGTACCTGGGCCGGTACAAGATCTTTTATATCGCCATCGGCTTTGCCCTGACCATCTTCACGATGCGTCTGTGGTATCTGCAGATCATTTCTGGTAATGAGCTGCGCGAGTTCTCGGAAAAAAACCGTATCAAACAAAACAAAATCACCGCTCCGCGCGGTCTGATGCTGGATCGTGATGGCAAAGTGCTGGTGGAAAATCTGCCGGGCTTTGAGGCCATCCTGTCCCCGCAGTACATCGAAAGCCTTGATGAGCTGGCAAAAACTGTCGGCCCGGTTCTGGGCATGGAACCGGAAAAAGTGGTTCTGAAGGTTCAGAAAAGCCGCCGCCAAAACGGTCCGTTTGCACAGATCCGTCTGAAAGAAAACCTGAGCCGCGAAGAAGTCTTCCGTCTGAAACGCATGCGTCTGGACACTCCGGGCCTTGAGATCCGCGAATCCATCGTGCGCTTCTATCCATTGCGTGACAACGGCGCACAACTGTTTGGTTACGTCGGAGAGATTTCCAAGCGTCAGTTACCGGTACTGAATGACCTGTACAAAGGCGCACTGAAGTTTGACCAGGGTGACATCATCGGTAAATCAGGTCTGGAAGAAACCCTGGAAAGAGACATCCGTGGTTCTGACGGTGTCAGCTTCATCCAGGTCGACGCCCACGGGCGGGAAACGGTGACTCAGACACCAAACATTTACGGTGAGCAGATCAAGGACATGATCCCGGTCCACGGGAACAACGCAATTCTGACGATTGACCGTGATATCCAGGAAGCCGCCTTTAAGTCCTTCATGAGCTTAAACCGCATTGGTGCGGTTGTGGCAATGCGAACCAACGGTGAAATCCTGGCCTGGGTCAGCACCCCGTCCTTTGATCCGAATGAGTTTTCCACCGGTATTTCCGCGCAGACGTGGTCCAAACTGATCAACGATCCGTTCAAACCTCTGCGTAACAAAGTTATCCAGGATCACAATGCTCCGGGTTCGACTTTCAAACCTTTGGTGGCAGTTCCCGCTTTGCAGGAAAAAGTGATCACTCCGACCACAATTGTGTCAGCTCCGGGTGTGTTCTACTTCGGCCGTCGTCCTTATCATGACCACTTAAAAGGCGGTCACGGTAACATCACGGTGTTTGAAGCTTTGGAACGATCCTCCAACGTGTTCTTCTATAAGATGGGTATCGCGTTGGGCGTTGATAAAATGTTCGACTATATCAGTCTGCTGGGCATCGGTCAGAAAACCGGTATCGAGCTGGCGCGTGAGGTTTCCGGAACCATGCCAAACTCGGCTTGGAAAAAATCCACTGTCGGCGAAGAATGGCAGCCGGGGGAAAACCTTTCCACAGCGATCGGTCAGGGTTTCGTGAACGTAACTCCGCTTTCCATGGCGATTGCCTACAATGCGATCGGCACCGAGGGTAAAGTTGTAAAACCGTTCCTGCTTCGCAAGATCATCGACCAGGACGGAAAAGTCCTGCGCGAAAACTTCCCTCAGGTGGTTCGTGATCTGCAACAGACTCAGCCTAATGGTGTGAAGATCTCTGCAGAAACGTTTAAAACCGTCAAAGAGGGCATGCGCCGTGTGGCCAATGGCGAGCGCGGAACTGCGAAGCGCTACAAGGTTCCGGGCGTGCAAATGGCCGGTAAAACCGGGACAGCACAGGTTATGGGCTTCTCGGCGGATCAGATCTATGCGAAGTGCGAAAGCCGTCCGATTCACATGCGTCACCATGGTTGGTTCATTGCGTTTGCTCCGGCAGACAATCCGGAAATCACCATCGCCGCTTTGGCAGAACACTCGTGCCACGGAAGCTCCGGTGCGGCCCCGATTGTTCGCGACATTGTTGAAGCTTATTTCATGAAATATCACCCTGAAGTGATCGAAGCGGCGTTGAAAGCCACCGGTGGAAAACGTGCGCAAGCACCGGCCGCCGGACCGGAAGTTGAAGGAGAATAAGAGTGTTTACCTCTTTGCATGTTGAAGAAAGAACCCTCTTCAAAAAATTAGACATCAATCTGATCATCGTGATCCTGGCCCTGAATGTGATCGGCCTGATCAATCTTTGGAGTGCGACCCACGGCCCGACCACTCAGGACGTGGCATCCCTGTTCATTTCCCAGATCATGTGGTTGATCGTGGGCTGGACGGTTTTTTTGGTTGTGACCATTGTTGATTATTCCATCGTCACCAGAATTGCCCTGATTGCTTATGTCCTGAATCTGGGCGCGATTTTGTATGTGACCTTCTTCGGTAAGGTCGCCTTGGGGGCGCAGCGCTGGATTGATTTGGGTTTCTTCCGTTATCAGCCTTCTGAAACCATGAAACTGGCGTTAATCATGCTGATGGCCAAGATCCTTTCCACTCGCAGCACCCACGGCTCAGGCATGGGCCTGAAGGAACTGGCGTTGCCTTTGACAGCCCTTCTGATTCCGTTTGGTCTGGTTGTTGAGCAGCCGGACTTGGGAACCGCGATGATGCTGGCCGCGATCGGCGGATCCATGCTGATCTTTGCAAAAATCCGCAAAACCATTCTGGCAACGATCATCGCCCTGGGAATCATCGCGATTCCGATCGCCTGGAAATTCGTTTTGCATGATTATCAGAAAAACCGCGTTTTGACGTTCCTGTCCCCGACCAGTGACCCGCGCGGCACCGGTTACAACAGCATCCAGTCAAAAATCGCCGTGGGTTCCGGCCGCTTCTTCGGAAAAGGCTTTATGAAGGGCACCCAGTCCCAACTGGAGTTCCTGCCGGAACGTCACACGGACTTTATTTATTCTGTTCTTAGCGAAGAACACGGGTTCGTGGGCTCCATCGCAGTGGTGGGTTTGTTCTGCTTCCTGTTCATCACCGGAATACGTATCGCTTCGAACGCCCGCGACAAATTCGGAGCGTTGTTAACCGTGGGAGTCCTTTGTTACATCTTCTGGCACATGTTTGTGAACATCGGAATGGTGATTGGACTGCTGCCGATCGTAGGGGTTCCTTTACCACTGCTGTCCTACGGTGGTTCCAGCATGCTGACCACCATGGCAGGCTTGGGATTGGTTTCCAGCGTCGCCTACCGCAGATATCTGTTCTAGAAATTCCAAAATCAAAGAAACAAAAAAGCTCTGAAGCACCCCTTCAGAGCTTTTTTTTATTTTGATGATTCCCCTGAATCCGGGCACAGCCCGGCCCTGTCTCTCAGTGACTGTCTCATTCTCAGAATTTATCCCAGATCGACTAACCACTAATCAGACAGTGTTCATACTTTGATTGACACCCCCCTTTGCCAGACTCAATTGATTCCGTTTAAAAGGTGCTTCAAAGCAAGACCTGAAAGATTCCGCACACCTGGCCACTCGGCATGGCCCTTGAACTATACCTCTGTAACAGGAGGACGCGGATATGAAAACGAAACATCTCAAAATCGGAATCGCCTTTGTCACCGCATCGCTCACGTCGGTTCTATTTAACAACTTCTCTTTCACCCAGTGGCAGCGCCCTGAGGTGCCAGCGATGGAAAGCGTGAACGAAGCTTCACGTGTTTCTCACGCGAAAGAACTGCTGGGTGGCGGCTATAAAGGCAGTGACGCCCAGAAAATCGAAGGCCAAAAGGCTTTGAACGAAGCCATTCTTTCCAAAGTGCAAACTCACCTGCCGGCAAAGTTCAAAGGCCAGGCACGCGCCATTGCCCGCACGGTGATTTCTGAAAGCGCCAAATACGGTATGGATCCGGTGTTTGTTCTTGCGGTGATCAAGACGGAATCCAAATTCAATCCCCTGGTTGTCGGCCGTCACGGCGAAATTGGTCTGATGCAAATCAAACCCGACACGGCGGAATGGATCGCGAAAAAATTTGACCTGCCTTTCAACGGTAAAAAGACTTTGCAAAGCCCGTCTGCGAACATCAAGATCGGCATGGCTTACATGAACTATCTGCGTGCGAAGTTCGACAAGAAGGCGATGAAGTATGTCAGTGCCTATAACATGGGTCCAACAAATGTGCGCCGTCTGCTGGCTAAAAACGTGAAACCGGCAGAGTACAACTCACGAGTAATGAAGAACTACAGCGTTCTTTATTCCAACATCAATTCCAAGAATCCACACACCGTGGCTGCTCTGTAAGACAATCCTGTTCCCGCTCGCAAATTCGAACAGCGAGCGCCTCACCAGGGGTTCAATCCATAGGCTGCTAAGGTTGCCAAAGATTGTCCCCTTTTTTGCGTTTCTGACAGCCCACCGGCTTCTACCACTATTTAATGGTTTCTCGCATTGGAACACTTATCGCAAGGTTTCCTCCCATCAGGAGAAAACCATATGAAAAAGAGTCTGACGGCCCTGGTGGCCCTGTTCCTATTAAGCAGTATTGGCCAAGCAGCCCCTTATTACACTGGCATTGGCTGTAACGAGGAAGGCACGTCCTGCATCGCTGGAAAGCCCTCTAAACGCGTTTTGCAGTGGTCCCGCAAAGGCACTGTTGATGAGTTGGGTTCCCGTTGTGAGAAGTTCTTCGATAATCTGGAACAGCGCCAGCGTGTGATCGGCTCCCAGCGCGCGATTGACCTTAAATACAAAAACTTCACCTTCAGTTGGGTTGCCGGCGATCTGGATCAGAATGGTCACGCCAAAATCAGATGCTCTATCGAGCTTCACTCTGAAATCGCGGATGTGAAAATCGTGGGCGAAAAAGTAAAGAGCCTCTACTGGGTTTGTGAAAACGAAAACAGCGGTGGCATCTGCAAAAACTACGAATCCGACTGCGAAGCTCTTCGTCAGCAGACACTGAAGGACCCGACAGTTCTGGATGCGACAATCTATCGTGGCGCTTCCCTGATGCAGGGTAATATCTGTGACGTGGTTGCCGCTCGCTTCAAATAGTTCTGATTTCTCTCTTCTCTAATAAAAAAAGCCGGAGTGTTCCTCCGGCTTTTTTGTTTTCTGCGCGCTTTAAGCGGCGTTGCGCCCCCGCGCCCGGGATATCTCGCGGCATTCGTTCAGCATCTGTTCATAATAGCTCAAGGTCTGCCGCAGGTTCTGCATCACCACCACCTGATCATCGGGTGGCAACGAGGCGATCTTGCTCAGAGCCTCTTCCGTATGCCCCACGTCCTCTTCAGCATGCACGCGGATGAAATGTGCGGCTTTCGGTCCCCAGGCCTTTTCAATGCGTTTATTCATGTAATCACCAAAGTGCGCCGCCAGCGCCTCCAGCCCCAGAATGTAACCAAAGAAAGCCATCGGCGAATGATGTTCGATATAATAGTACTGGGTCTGATAAAGGGCGCAGGTGCCTGGCATCTCCGGCCACTCTTCCATTTTGCTTCCCAGAGTTTTCAGATCATTCACCAGCAGCTTGTCGTGCCCTTTTTCCTCTGCACAGTGAGCCAGGAAGCGATTATGAAACTCGGGCGCTCCAAATGGTGTGCGCGCACCAGCCATCGCCAGCAGCCGCGTGGTGTGACGGGCAAAATAGAATGTCTGCGACACCCAGGCAGAATAGGCATTTTTGTCCTCCCACGGAAAAGCTTCGATCTGCTTTTTGGAGGAACTCAGAAGGGTCATCAGTTCATCGTTAACGTTCTTATTGTTAGGCATGTGTCTCTCTTTTCAGGTTTAATAAAACCATTAAGCTGCAATTTTAAGATTGTTTCTGCGAACTTCACGCAGACAGGTCACGTGGGATCTTTTATCGGCCCACAGGCTTTCCACCAGGTCATTGGACTTCGGATCCGGAAGAGGCACAACCTCCCCTTTTGCCGTCATCAGGATTTCACACTCATAGTTCATCTTCATCACACTGCCAAAATAGGCGGTTCCGCTTTTTTCCGCTTTGCGCCGGACGTGCAGATCCTTGCGGGCTGTGCCCACCCAGCAGTCCCATGGCGAAGCTTCCATCACCTTGCTTCCCAGCGCGATGATGATTTCGGCCCAGTTCACCTCGGCATTGCGCGAACGGTATTCGGGAATCACTGTCAGGTACTCCATGCTCATCAAAGTATTGATGCCACGGCTTTTGAATTTGTCGATAATCGCCTGATCAAAGGCTTTCATATAATGGTGGTCACGAAGGGCGTCCGAGCGCAGATCAAAGGCGCTGTACAAATGGAAACCGAAAACTTTTCCGTTGTCAGTCAGGCAGACAACAATGTCATTGCGATGAAAATCATCCGGATTCAAAGGTTCGCCGACTTTACCCAGCACCTCTGAATAGACCCGCCTCCATACTTCATAGACGTCGTTGCTTAATTTTACTGTTTCGGGATTCAACTCGCGTGGATTGAAAAGGTGATACTGAAACTTACCCATACACTCTCCTTCCGGCAGAGTGTTTCGGATGTTCCAGTTGTGAACTTGATAGTGTTTACTAATTTAAGACGTTTGATTCTGAGAACCTGTGACTTGTGTGCTGTGTTTCTCAAAAAATCACATTGCAAAAAAATCAGTTGCGGATCATTTCAACTTTCTCAAGAACGATCACACAGTCCGGGCGCTTGTTGCGGTAAACCGGAGCCATTCTGCGAATTTCGCAGTTCATCGTCAAACGCTCTGCCGAACGGGCTTCGCGCAGTTGATGAACAGGAACATCCGGAACAAATGTGCCATCCACTTCACCATTGAACACCAGATTGCAGGCATCGATGATTTTCTGGGTGACGGCTTCTTCTCTTTCAAACAAAGACCACCACTCATAGGTGTTCAGTTCTTCAAGAGTGTAAGAGCAGCAGTCAAAGAAATTGAAATTGCGGAACAACTGAACGTGTTCTTTGGAATAGATCTCGATGATATCCTCGTTCTGAATATGACTGAACAGATCAGAACTTGGCACCAGTCCCAGACGACGGAATGCCTTCCAGGTGAAAGAAAGACTGTCGTTGATTTTGTAGCCTTCAGCCAACTGGGAATGACACAGCTCCTGATAGAAGCGCACTTTTTCAACGGCGTCTCTTTTCTTATCCAGAGGCAAACGGGAAAAATACGGAAGACCTGGAACATACGGGCGCACGGTTTTACCTTCAGCTTTCAGCATCAGGGAAATATCCATGGTGATCGTCTTGAACTCTTCGTTCAGAACTTCGTGTTCACTGTCTTTAACGTAAATTTCTGGGTACATGATATCCTCGGTCGGCCCAACAAACATTGTTTGGGATCCTGTGAAGTATCATAGTGAAACGCCGGACTCTTGTCCAATTCAAACAAAAAAAGGCCCCCATTGGGAGCCTTCTTTACCTACTTCTAATAATTCTAAACAGGGACGCGATTAAACGTTTTTGTTCAGGAATTCAAGAATAGCGTCTTTCGGGTGGTTGCCAACCAATTGGCCCACTTCGCTGCCGCCTTTGAACAACAACATCGCAGGGATACCGCGGATGCCGTATTTGCCAGGAACGCTTGGATTCTCGTCCACGTTCACTTTTACGATTTTCACTTTCGCACCCAACTCCTGTGCAACTTCTTCAAGCTTAGGAGCCAAAGCACGGCAAGGTCCACACCACTCGGCCCAGAAATCTACCAGTACTGGAGTCGAAGAGTTTAGAACTTCTGCATCGAAAGACGTGTCTGTAACTGCTTTAGTAAATGTGCCCATGAATGGCCTCCGTAATATCTACACTCAATGTGATCACGGAAACCTTATCGTCAAGCCCGGTGAGGATCAATTACTTTTTAAAGAGGGCTTTGGTGAACTCTTGGCGCAACTTATCGAGTTCGTTGATGTTTTGACTATCCCAGTCAGCTTCCAGGGCTTTTTGGCGTCGACGCGCCTCAACCCGAGTCACGGTGCTATTCGGAGAGACCTTCACATCTTCCACAAGCTTCGCATACTTAGCCATCTTTTCTTGAAGTGCTTTATCAGCGTTTTTCAAGTTCTCTTGAGCGCGTGCAATCAACTGGGCCTGCTCGTCTTCTTCATTCCCCAGGCCTGTCCCCGGCAGTGGAACTTCGACTTTTTCAACCTCTGGCGCCCCGCCACCCAAAAGCTCTCGTTCAAACGCCTTCAGATCGACATCCGGAAAATCCGATGCCGCCTCCGCTGCCGCACCGCGCTCAGCATCTGCTGCCGCCATCCGATCACCAAAGCGGAAGGTTGGCTTTTCCCTTTGCTCTTCATCAGTTACAAGCTGGCCTTCAGAGTTTTCATCAATTCTTTCCGTGCGCAAAGACGGATCGCTGTTGGCTTCAACTTCTTCCGTGGAGCCCTTGATAAAGATCGCTTCTTCTTCCGGAGAAAACTTTCCGCCCCCCGCCACCGTGGTCCCGGACTTTTGCGGGCTTTCCACGTGCATGGCTTTGTTCAGGCGCTCCAGCAGCACGGCCTCATCATGCCCGAGCATGCGACCGATCACTTGCACCAGGCGCACCGGCGCCACCGGAGACTCCAGCACCATGTCGACGCGGATCTTAATCAGATCCTGAGGATTGGGCTTAAAGTTTGCCGGGAAAATAAGCACGGATTTTCCCTGCCAGCGGGTCATCTCTTTCAGACGTTTCCCCACGCCCAGCGAGCTGACTTTACCGCCCTTCCCCGCACCGACAACAAGATCCGGATTGAATGCCAGCATCTGCTCAGCCACAGCGTATTCGCTGGACAGACCGATGACATCAAAGCCCACCTTTTTCAAAGTGCCTTCAACAGACATCAAGTCAGCATAATCCTCGTAAACCAAAAGAATCTTGTTCATAGTTCTATTGTCAGATAAGCAGAGTCATGGGTCAATAAGGCTTCTTCTGGACAATGGGCGCGATGACCTTGGGCCCAAGGCGCTCTAGAATAGGTTCAACACACGGAGCCCCCGGCGACTGACACTGAGACCCAGGGGCGACCAAAACGGAGACCAGATTTGAGTATTTTTAACGGAAAAAAAGCCGCGCAGTACATTTTCTTTGAGATGCTCCCGAGTTTTATTTTGGGATTGCTGGTGTTCGTCTCCATTATTTTGATGTTCCAGGTTCTGCGTTTGACCGAATTTGCCCTGGTCCATGGCGTGGCCATGAAAACCATCGCTGAAATCATTGGTTACGTCATTATCTCCATGCTGCCGATTCTGTTCCCGATGGCTTTGCTGTTCTCGGTTCTATTGACCTATGGACGTCTCAGCCAGGATTCTGAGATCGTGGCCATGAAAGCCTCGGGCCTGCCAATGGGCACTTTGCTGCTGCCCGCCCTGGTTCTGGCCACTTTGGTGGGTGTTATTTCCGCGCAGATGTCCTTCAACATCGCGCCCTGGGGCAATCGTCAGTTCGAGGTTCTTTATTCCCGTCTGGCCAACACCAAGGCCGCTGCCATCATCAAGGAAGGCACCTTTGCCGAAGGCTTCTTTGACATGGTCATTTACGCCAACGAGGTCAACACCGACAAGGGTCTGCTGAAAAAAGTTTTTATCTATGACGAGAAAAACGGTGACGTGCCTTTGACCATCATTGCCAAGGCCGGCGAAATTGTTCCGGATCCCACACGTCCGGGACATGAGATTTTGCTGCAACTGAATCAGGGTGAAATCCACCGTCAGGCAAAAACCCATACCAAAATCAGCTTTGACACCTATGATGTGCGCTTCTCGGAACCACAGAACATCGAAGAAAAAGCCAAGTCACCACCCTCTTTGACTTTGGAAGAAGTCCGCAACCGTCTGAAAGAGGACATCAAAGACAAAGAAGTCCGTCGCACTCTGCAAAGCGAGTATCACAAACGCTGGGCCATCTCAGTACTTTGTATCGTCTTTGCGATGATCGGCGTGGGCTTGGGAACAACCACCAACCGCCGTGCCGCCAAAGCCGGAGGCATGATTCTTTGTATTGGGATCATCATCTTCTATTGGATTTTGTACGTGGCTGCAGAAGGTGCGGCACGCAGTGGTGCTTTACCAGCGGCGCTTGCGATCTGGACACCGAACGTTCTTTTTGCTGCTTTGGGTGTGGAAACTTTAAGAAGAAACTGGAACTAAGATCGGGCTTGAAAAATAGAGCGATGCAGTAGCATCCTTACTACCACGGTCGTCCCTGACCACATCGCCCCTCCCTTACTTCAAATGGTAGGGGCAATACCAAGAGCTTGCAAAAGGTTTTTTTAGATCATTTCATTTTTTTCCCAAGCATTTTGGTCACTTAGCAGCCCCACTACAGGTAGTGTTGCGACTCAACTGCCTCACCTACCCCTGCTGGTGATATTTGTTCACCAGCATTTTCCGAATGGAAAAACATGAGCAAGTCTTGGGCATCGCGAACCGCCTGCCCACCGTCCATTAACAAATCCAGAGCGCCTTGAAAGTGCGGATCCAAAGGATGACCTGGAACCACCCAAACCGGTCGTCCGATCTGCGCGGCCTGATGGGCGGTGATCAGCGTTCCACTGCGACGACGGGCTTCCACCAGCAGACTGGCCCGCCCCAACGCGGCGATCAGGCGGTTGCGATGATGGAAGAGATGTTTGTGCATTTTTTGCTGATGATCATATTCACTTAAGAAACAACCACCCTGCTCAATCACAAGCCCCATCCACTCTTTCAAGTTGGCGGGATAAACTTCACCCAAACCGGATGGCAGCACCACCACCGTCGGGCAGAACTTGCGCAAAGCCACACTGTGGGCCTTTTGATCGACACCGCGGGCACCGCCGCTGATGATGCAAGGCCTTTCCTGCTCGCAAAAAGCTCCCAGCTCTTTTTCCATCCACAACAGGGAATCCGCCGCCGGCTCCCGACTGCCCACCACCGACAGGGTTTTGGCATTCAACCACGCGGGCGAACCACGATAGCTCAGGGTCAGCGGCGGATCCGCCATCTGATAGCACAGTTCCGGGTACAACACTTCGCCATAGACGACAAAGTTCACCCCCTGCATTTTCAGTTGCAGACTTTCCTCGCAGTGTTTTTTGAACAGCTCATGGTTTTTCACCAGGGCGTCGGCCAGATCCGGAAGCCGGGGGCGAAGTTCGGCCAGCACCTGATCGACCGCAAGCCTTCCGGCACGGGCCAGCTCAAGATAAAGGGCGTGAATCCCGTCGCGCTCAAGGGCGTACAGCGGGTGACTTTTTAAAATTTGCGAAATGGAATAAAGATCGTTCATAAGAAAAAAGGCCCTGCAATTTGCAGAGCCTTTTTGAAAGGGTCTTAAAAATCAAGATCGGAATCATCCAGTCCGCCATCCGGCGACGGAGCTTCTGCCGGAGTGCTCGGTGCATCTTCAAATTCCTTTTCAAAATCCTCATCCACCTTGGCCGGAGCTTCAACCACCGGAGCTTCACGCATGGCCTGAACCACCGGCTTGCCGACATAGTCGCCCACCAGGATGTTGTCGGAAGCTTTGATCACGTATGCGGTGGCAAAGTTTGGCGACACACGCACGATCTTCACCGAACCCACCACGCGGTCATTCATCACCGCTTCGTTTTTCTTGTTGCGCACACGCTCATCCGCAAACACCGACAGCGTCTGACCTTCCTGCAGCCCTGAAGCAGAACCACCATCCAGGAACACCAGAGTGCTGTTGCCAAAGATGTTGCGCTTCTTATCGAACTGCCCGCCCATGATTTTTGCCCCCACGCCGGACACCAGGCCCGACGGCGTTGGATCAATCATCGGCAGCTTTCCTGGCGTCAGGATCGCGCCCACGTCCACCGGCTGAATGGCTTTTTTCACAATCGCGCGGTAGATATTCTGCTGGTCGTTCACTTTTTCCAGAACTTCGATTTCACCCTGCAGCTCGACCATTTGCCCCTGACGGTCTTTCACCAAAGGGTCTTTCACCATAGTCAGGTTTTTCTGGGCCACAAAGTCTTTGCCGCCATTACTGTCCAAGCGCACATAGATGTACTGGAACTCACCAGCCGTCTTCATGTCCATTTCAGTAGCCGTCACACGACCAACCCCCTGAACCGGAGCGTCCGCCAGATAGTATTCCAGATACTCAGGAGCAATAGGGAACTGGTTTTTCGGCAGCTCAATCTGAAGTTCCACCTTCGGGTCATTCATCGCGCCCATGCGATAGGATGGCAGACTGTTGGGAAGATTCTTCAGCAGCGGAGCACGTTTTTTTCCACGCGGCAACACCACGGCATCACCCTTGGCTCCCGCTTCCGGCTTCACGTCCGTCACCACAGTGCCATCCGCTTTGCCCGCAGTATCAGCCGCCGCCAGATCCAGAGTCGGCGCTTCATCCGCCGTTCCAGGGAAGAACTGAATATTCATCTTCGGATCAATTTCGTGCGGATTCAAAACCGCGCCGTTGTTCAAAGACCAAATTTTCGGCCAGAAATTTGGATCACCGAAGAACGTTGTGGAGATCCCCCACAGCGTGTCGCCTTTCTGCACCTGATAGATTTCCGCCTCGCGATTGCCGACGGCTTTTTCCCACAGCTCTACGGAAGTGGGTTGTTCATTGTAGTTTTTGTAGATGCGATGGAATTCCGCCTCACGCGCGTAATCGGGTTCAGACCCCACGGCGCCAGTGCCCGGTGCCGGACTGAAGGTTTCCACTGTCTGGGTTTCCGGGGCCGGTGCGGATGGAGCGACGTCCTCTGTTGTTGGTTCAGGGCTTGCCACCTCCGGAGCCGGAGGTGCCGGGACATCTGCACCAGGCTCGTCAATTTCCTTAAACTCAGGCACGCTCGGCTCAACCACTTCCTGCTGCTGGCTTTCCAGCACGTCAAGTGGATCCGACTCCCAGGTCGCATCCGGTGGGTTGTCTTGCGCCTGCGCCAGCATTGCCGTCAGGATCAGGGCCATCATTACGGAGAACTTCTTGTTCATCACTCTTTGCATCCTTGCCGTGATTTTTTATTTCAGAATTTTCAACTCAGCATCTGCACGGAAAGATTCCGGGCTGCCCGGGTAACGGGAGCGGACATCCAGCAGGGCTTTGCGAGAAAACTCAGGCAGATTCATTTTTTTATAGGTCATGGCTTTTGCAAATTTGGCTGCAGCGACTTTGTTGCTGCGCGGATATTGCTTTTCGATTTGCGCAAAGTACTTGATCGCTTCTGCGTAATTGCCGTTATCCACAGCCATACGACCCGCTACGAACAAGGCATTGTCGGCGTAAGGGCTTTGTGGATAGCGCGACAGAAGGCTTTGCAGGCGGCTCTTAAAGGCGATTTCATCATTGTTCTGATAGGCGCTTACCATTTCAGCATAAAGACCGATGTCACTTTCTTTCGAAAGGTCTTTCCCCGTCAGTTCGACAAGCAAAGCTTCCTGGCTCAGGTCGCGCGAAGAGCTCTTTGCATTGGTGGTGGCTGGTTTGGCGAACGAGGCCAAAGGCAGGCTTAAAAGGACCGTTGCTGCTAATAGTCTAAGTTGCTTCATCTATCGACACCTCTTGATCTTTTACTAGTATGACACGCCTTGAGAAGTGCAAACAAGCAGGAGTTATCCACATAAAATGTTGAGTTATTGTAATGCTAGACCTTAGACCTATTTATTTTCAAGGCTTTCAGCGATTTGCACGGATCTTAAGCAGCAGTTAAATATATAATATTGTTAGCTTTAATAGTATTAATGCCCTGTAATTATGCTCTCGAATTTCAGATCTTAAAATCCGTCCCTCGAAGACGCGCGGACCCAATAACAGACTATTTTAGAAATCCACTGCGTTATGAAAATTGCTAAGTGCTTAGAACCATGATCATTCTTCTAAGCCTTGCCCTTTGCTTAAGCATTGCCGCTCCCGATGTTTTGCTGACAAACACAACACATCTGTCACAGAAATTTCAGGAAAAGTGTGTTCACTTTCTGCCAAAGAATTCACTAGAACAGCAGTCCTTAGCATCACTTCTTTGTGGTGAAAAAATCACAGACGCAGAATTGCAAAAAAATCTGCAGCGCACATCACTGATTCACATCTTTGTTATTTCGGGATCTCACCTGATTTTGCTTGATGAACTCTTAAGCATTCTGCGAATTCCACTCTTTGTAAGAATCCTGTTCCTGGGCTTTTATTCACTGATCGTGGGCTGGCAACCACCCGCAGTGCGGGCACTTTTAGCTCTGATCACCCGCCACAGTCTGAAGCATTTTCGCCTGCACCTGCCGCCCGATCTGGGGGTGCTGGCAGCGGGTCTAATCACCCTCTCGCTTTTTCCGACGTGGTGGGATTCCCTGTCCCTGCTGATGAGCTGGTGCGCCGCCTTGGCGCTGTGCTGGGGAAGTTTACTGCGGGTGAAGCCACCCCTGCCCCGCCTGCTGCTTTCCCAAGTCGGCATCTTTGTCTTTATGAGCGCACCGCTGTGGGGCTTGGGCAGCCTGCATCCGCTCAGTCTGATTTACAATTTGCTGCTGGCGCCGGTGGTCAGCTATATCCTGCTGCCGCTGGCATTTCTGGTGACACTCGTGCCGTCCGGAGTCTTTGTTTTTGACACGGTGATGGACTTCTTCCGCCAGACTTTGACGTTCCTGTCCGAGCCTATCGTGCTGCACAAAACCCGCCCCCCGTCGGTGGCGGCACTGTGGTGGTGGATCGTGTTTTGGCAAGTTGTGATGCACTTTCTGCGCTTGCACCTGTGGCAGGGCCGGGATTCCCGATGAGTCTTTTTTTCTTTTTATTGATTCTTTTCAGTGCCTCGCCCGTGAAACATGCTTTGAGCGGACACTATTATGTCGTCTGGAATGTCGGTCAGGGCCAATGGGTCAGCGAGGTTTCGGCTTTACGCTGCCGCCACTTTGACATGGGTGGTGAATTCTTTCCGTGGAAGCGCATTCACTTTGCCTGTGCCGGCAAAGAAAATCAGGTGTTTTTGTCTCACTGGGATTGGGATCATATCGGGGCTTTATCAAAGACATTTCAACTGAAACAGCTTCAGGGCCTGTGTCTGGCTTTGCCGCCTTTGGGGAAGTCCTCGCGCTACAAGGAAAAGCTGATACGCACTCTGCCCTTGTGTTTGCAAAAGGATCTGCCGGTGTGGACTCCGGCGCTGAATAAAGACAGCAATGCCGAAAGCCACATTCTGCGTTCGGGGCCAGTACTGTTACCCGGAGATTCCCCAAAATCCCAAGAACGACTGTGGAGGACGCGCAAGTTGTTCACCTCTGCTGAAGTGTTGGTGTTGGGCCACCATGGCAGCAAGACCAGCACCTCCGAAGAGCTCTTGGAGGCCCTGCCAAAGTTACAGTTCAGTATCGCCTCGGCCCGCTGGCCCCGCTATCGTCATCCCCACCCGACAGTGGTGGCAAGACTGCAGCAAAAAAAGATCCCCCTGCTCAAAACTGAAGACTGGGGGAATCTTTGGCTGGAACAACGTACGGCGAAGTGATTCCGTCTGTTAATGACCCGAGCGTTCGTCGCCGATCTTTTTGCAGATGACGCCGCACTTATTATAAACGTTCTTTACGCGGTCCCAGCAGTATTTGTTAATCGCCTCAGTGCCCCGCGGACAGGAAATGCGGAAATTATCAACGATGGGATCGACCACGTACTCGCCTTGAATCTCGCGGACTGAAGAAACCTCCACCGGGTCTTCGGCGAAGGCAGACAGGCTGATTGCGACGACAAAAAGTAAAATCCATTTGATCATTGTTCATCCTCCATGGGGTTGGTGCCCGATGAAGAATTTTAGAAATGCTTTTGGCGGATTCACCACGGGAAAATGCCCGGGCTGCCACAATGCACGGATTCCGCGCACTTTCCGGGAAATAAAAAAAACCCGCATCCTTGCGAGATGCGGGTTTTAAAATTTCAGAAATTTTAAACCTTAGATTTTGTAAGGTTTGTATTCCATGTGAAGGTCGCGCGCTACCGGCTCGTAAACAACGTGGCCACCGTATACGTTCAGACCTTTCAACAATGCAGGGGATTTAGCAACTGCATCTTCCACGCCCATCGCTGCGATCATGGAACCGTAGCGCAGAGTCACGTTCGTCAATGCGTAAGTGGATGTTCTAGGAACAACGCCTGGCATGTTTGGAACGCAATAGTGGATCACACCGTCAACTTCGTAAGTTGGGTTGGTGTGGGAAGTCGGACGGCAAGTCTCGATACAACCACCCTGGTCCACCGCAACGTCCACAACAACAGAGCCTTTAGCCATGCTGGAGATCATTTCTTTGGAAACCAAAGTCGGAGCTTTGTGACCAGTGATCAGAACGCCACCAACCACCAGGTCAGATTCTCTGACAGAGTCTTCGATGTTTTTCGCGTTAGAGAACAAAGTCATGCAACGGCCCTGGAAGATATCATCAAGATATTCCAAACGTGCTGTGTTCACATCAAGGATCGTTACGGAAGCGCCCAAACCGACAGCCATTTTCGCTGCGTTGGTACCAACCACACCACCACCGATGATGGTGACTTTAGCTGGTTTAACACCCGTTACGCCACCCATCAGGATGCCTTTTCCACCGTGGTCTTTTTGCAGGTAGAAAGCACCGATCTGAGTCGCCATACGACCGGCAACTTCAGACATTGGAGTCAACAATGGCAAAGAGCCGTTGTCCAACTGGATGGTTTCGTAAGCAATCGCTTTTACTTTACGTTCACAAAGAACTTTCGTCAGCTTCGCTTCGGCAGCCAAGTGAAGGTAAGTGTAAAGGATCTGATTTTCTCTCATCAGTTCGTATTCGTCTGGAAGAGGTTCTTTAACTTTTTGGATCATGTCCGCTTTTGCGTACACTTCTTTTTTGGTGTCGATGATTTTCGCACCAGCTTTTTCGTACTGTTCGTTAGAGATACCAGAGCCAACGCCCGCATCTTTTTCAACGATCACAGTGTGGCCTTCGCTCACATACTGACGCACGCCCGCTTCGGTCAAACCAACGCGGTTCTCAGAAATCTTAATCTCCTTAGGAACACCGATAATCATGATTTACTCCTGTTATTCCGGTTTTGAAACTCCGCAACTATGCCAGATCGGTAATAAAAAGCAAGCGACCCCAAAAAAGGTGCCTGGTGATTTTTTACACCTACGACGCGTCATTGACGCAGTGTAGATGTAAAAAATCACCAGGCACCTTTTCGTCTTTTCGGTCGGGATTAGGATGGGGAATGGTTTAATTCGCTATAGAGCCAGCCGGGTTCGTTCAAGGTGCCTTTGGCTTGGATGCCGTCTTCGGGGTGGCCTTCTTCCAAAGGGCTGTAGATGGCGGCGTAACCGGTGTTTTCAGTGACGGTGGCGGTCCATGGGGCTTTCCCCAAAAGCTGGCTGACGACCACGAAGGCGTTGTTTTCCATGGCGCGGGCTCTTGCGCCCAGGTGCACGCGGTTGCAGTCGATTTGGTTTTCACTGCGGCTGGGGGCCAGAAGAATTTTGGCGCCCTCAGCAGCCATTGATGCGGCCGGGCCCGGGTATTCGACATCGGTGCTCATGCAAACGGCCATGTCACCCAGGCGGGTTTCAAACACATTGAAAGCGTTCCCGCCGCTGACGATTCCCCACAACTCTTCTTCAAGTTTGGTGACGTTCTTTTTGTCCTGCACCCCGACTCCACCACTGGGACCGACAAAATAACTGCGATTGACGAAGGTGTCCTGCTCGGTTTTGACCGGGATCGAAGGAGCCACGATCGCGCACTGGTATTTCTTGGCCAGCTCCTGATAGGTCTCCAGGAACTTGTCTTTTAGTTTGTCCAGCTCACGAACCTGGGCCTTGGGGTCCTGCTGAGTCGTTTCCTTCATCAAGGACACCAGTTCCATAGAACCATATTCAGGGAACACCAGCAGGGTTGCTTTGTTTTCAACCGCTTCCCGCACCCAGGATTCCACCGAGTGCTGCCAGCCCTCAAAGCTGGAATGCTTTTGCAACAGATACTGGGCGGCGGCGACACGGATCATGGGTCTACTCCTTAAAGGTGATTTCTATTCCTTCCCATAAAAGCCTGCGAAAAACACGCGAAATCCGTCGCCCCTTGCCGGCAGTTTTTAGACAACCCGGAAGTTTCTACTGTACAAAATCCTGACAGGGGCGGATTTCCCGGACATCGAGTATTCTCCCCGCTCGGAGAATAATATGAAATTAGCAGTACGTGTTTCCGCTATATTACTGTTGTCCCTGAGCGCCCACGCGCAAAGCAAAGATGCAGCCACCCAATGGCGCATCACCCAGCCTGCGTGGACGGAGTATCACGAAGAACAATTCGGCCAGTTCGTGGCCCGCCTCGGTGACGCCGTTGAAAAACGCCAGTGCGGCAAGGTCAACACTTGTATGCTCAGCACCGCCAATATGTATTATGGAACCGACCCGTCGGGTTTGAAATACTATTCTGATTGCGCGGATCTTCCTTATTATCTGCGTGGCTATTTCGCCTGGAAGAACGGTCTGCCGTTCTCTGTAACAGCAGAGGTTAAACCAAGTCCGCTGAACACCGACAAGGTAAAGGACGTTCGTTATTCTTCCCAAGGTAACATGGTCACCAAACGTTATGATGTCCTGACTAAAAACGGGATCTTCAAAAACACCTATCCAAATGCTTTGGAAATCCTGAATGACGTGGTTCCTGGCCTGACGTATTCAGCCACCTTGCGCATGTCCGGCAGCGAAGACGCGGAACTTTACACTGATTTCTATCCGGTGAAGATCGACCGTCAGGGCATCCGTCCGGGCACCGTGATCTATGATCCAAACGGCCACGTGGCTGTGGTGTATAAAGTCACTGATGACGGCCGTGTGTTCTATATCGATGCTCACCCGGACAATTCTTTGACGATGGGTATGTTCACTCCGAAGTTTGTGCGATCAAACCCGAATCAGGGTGCGGGCTTTAAGAAATTCCGTCCATTGACGTTGGTTGATGCGAAACAGGATTCCTCCGGTGCTTATGCGGGCGGCAAAATCGTGGCTGCAAACAATTACCAACTGCGTGATTACAGCCTGGAGCAGTTCTATGGAACTCAGCCGGACAATTCCGGCTGGAGCAAAGGCAAATTCCTGTTCCGCGGTCAGCAAGTCACTTATTACGATTATATCCGCCTAAGCCTGACTGAAGGTGAAGCACACATCGATCCATTGAAAGACATGGCGCAACTGACCGATGATATTTGCGTCAGTCTGAAAGACCGTGTGGCCGCTGTGGATGCTGCCAGAACTTCCGGTGTGGCGGCGAAACCTCACCCAGAACGTCTGCCGGTGAATATCTTCGGTACCGAAGGCGAGTGGGAAAACTATGCGACCCCATCCCGTGATGCCCGTTTGAAAGTGGCGTACATGGATCTGGTGACGTCAACCCGCGCGAACATTGAAAAGTACAAAAAACGTGATCCATCCATCCGCTACAATGGCGGCAACCTGGCTCAGGATCTGTTTAATATCTACGCGCAAAAAGCCCAGGCTTGTCAGTTCTCGTACACCACTACCAGTGGAAAAACTGTGATGATGAATCTGGAAGCTGCAAGACAAAGACTGTTTGCAATGAGCTTTGACCCGTATCACTGTATTGAGCTTCGCTGGGGCGCTCGTATCCCGGCAGAACTTGCATCCTGCCAGGACGACGCGAACAAACGTTCTTGGTATGAGCGTGAGCAATGGTTGCGTAACCAGTGGGAACGTCGTTATGACGCTCGCATGGACTACAGCTTGAATGAGCTGACAGGTCCAATCCAGGGCGTTGGTATCGCGAATCCGCCGGATGTAGACATCGTTGGTTACTTGAAGTCTCAGAGATAAGTATACTCCCGGGCGGGAGAGCGGGGCTGCACTGGTCTCGCCGGCCTCCTGCCTGCGACTTCGCGACACGCCGTCCGGGCTCTGCTGTGGCCCGCGCTGCGCGCGGGTGCGCGCCATCCGGGCGCCCACAGAGGTCGCTTTCGTCACTGGCATGAGTCCGTCGTGCCCACCGCATCCCCACTCCCCCGATGCGAATTACGAATCACCTTGTAGAATAAATAATTTCAAAGATGTAACTGCGGATTTACGTTTATCGATAGACGCTGTAAAACACTGTCATGATTTTGGCTTTTGTGACAGCACTTCAACTTCAATGCGGCATTCAACAAGCAGGCGAGCAATCGCTGAGCTACGGGACGGTGATTTATGTCACCGCTGAAAATTCAGCGCCACAACTAGCTTACTTTGAATTAACCGGCAACGACTTCACCAGCCATCCCTACTGCGAGTTCATTCAATCAAAAATGAACAGCGGCGAAAACTTCACGATCAAATTCGATAAATCCGGCAAAAAGATCCAAGGCCTCGAATAAAAAAGGGCTGGCGACTCCAACCCTTTTTCCCAAACGCGAGTTGCAAGCAAAGCGAGCAACAAGCAAGTCCCCCATCCCCCGCAAAACAGAAATCGGCTGGTTGCGCCCAGTCCGAGGCGGAAGGAGGAAGGCGTACTCCCCGTACGCCGACGACGCCCAACGAAGGAATGGGCGTGATCAGACGATTTCCCCCTTAGAAGGTACGAGAAGTAGAAGTCCCGCATCTGTTATAGCCACTGATCGTCAGCGACTTCGAAGCCCAATCAGATGGCCATGCTGGCGTGTTCAGGCAATCCACCGAAGTACCGCCAAAACTGCACTCCAAAGATCCCACACCGGCACCGTTATCAAAGACGATAAGAGCATCCGCAGCGGACTTGCTTGGATCATAGATGAATGTCGGCACATAGCTGCCGCGCGTGTCACAGATCTCGGTCGCCATGTCTGAGGAATAGTGAGAGCCGTAAGCCGAGGAATCCACCCGGATGCCCAGACCCGTCGTGTCGGCATAAGAGTAGTCAGAGATTTTCAGGATATACAGGCGCATATTCTTCGCCGACTTATAAGACGCCTTCACCGTCAGCGACACATAGATATAGCCGTTGATTTCAGTGAACAGACCATAATAAGAAGCCAGCGCATAATCATCCCCTGGCACCATCCAGATATAGTCAGCCGCACTTCCCATATAGGAAGGCTTTTGCAGTTTCAATGTCACTGCCTGACCAGGAACCAGAACCACCGGCGTACCCGAGTTTGGATAACTCAAAATCCCGGAACTGTCGGTGCTGTTGGAGTTGTTATTATCACTGGAGGCCGAGCCAGAAGAGCTCGGCGCACAGTTTTGGAAACTCAGGGTACAAACGACAAGGACAGCAAACACGATGGCACTGCCCCAGATTTTCTTTTGATTCTGCATACATTCCCCCACCAGAAGCACAGTATTGCTACTTTACCATTATACTGATCGGCAAATGTTGAGAAAAAATGGAATCAGTCTGATTCGTCTCAGACTGGGACAGTCCAGCCCGTATAACGGCGAACTTCGTCGGAAATATCCGCACCCAGTTCCACGTGACGATAGCTGGTCGGAGAATCCCAGATCTTGCGCACCAGTTTGTTCATGACATCATGGCCGGCTTTATAAAGAACCACATGACCCATCAATGGCATCTCCAGCGTCACCAAATCCCCCAGGGCATCCAGAAGTTTGTGACGGACAAACTCATCCGCCCAGCGCAACCCGTCCGGATTCACCACAGTTTCACCGTCAAGAACGATGCAGTTATCAAGACTGCCGCCCTTGGCAAGACCGCGGGATTTCAATGCCTCCACATCCTTCATAAATCCAAACGTGCGGGCGTTGGCCACATCACGCCCGAAAGATTGTTCGTTGATGTCCAGATCCAGCGTCTGTTTTCCGATGGTGGGATTGGGGAAATCAATGGTCACAGTCAAGCGCAGTCCATGATACGGAACCACGTAAGCGTGTTTTTCGCCTTCGCTGAAATAAATAGGTTCAGTGATATAGCAGTACTTGCGCGGCTGATCTTGTTCCACGATTCCGACCGCGAGCAATGCTTCCAGAAACACTCGCGCACTGCCGTCACCGATAGGGATCTCAGGGCCGTCCAGTTCGATGAAAAGATTGTCGATGCGCAACGCCGAAAGCGCTGAAACACAGTGTTCAATGGTCGCTACAGAAAAAGCCGGACCACCGATGGTGGTCTGATGAGATGTTGCCTGTACGTTGCGAGCTGTGACTTTCAGCGAAGGACTGCCTGGCAGATCCGTGCGGATGAAGTAAACCCCCGTATCAGCCGGAGCCGGGCGGAAGGTCAATGTACAAGGATCGCCGGAATGAATCCCGATCCCCTGAACCACAGTCTTTTTACGAATAGTTTTTTGCAAGAACATCTTGATTTCAATTTAGCCTAACTAAGAGCCCTTCGCAATGCGGATTTGCCCGACCACGTCGCCACGCCAGTTTGTGACAGGAGACACGGTGAATTTAGAAAGCGCCTTGAATTCACTTTCATTCAAGCCACCCAACTGCAACAACAACATCGCCGTGGCAGCCTGAGCGGCTCGTCCGGCCCCGTCAGCGGCTTTCACCGCGAAAGCCACCTTCTTTTCCGGCAGCACCCCGCAGAACACACCCTCAGCCCCGCCCTTGATCACGGCACGACCTTGTGACTTTTCGATCACAGCTGTGGCAAAATTGTCACTGCCGGAAATATAAAACGGGTTGGACCTGACTGCGTGCAAAATACGCTCTGCTGCGACTTTGCGCGCGGGAGCTTCTTTGGGATTAATAAAGGTCGACATCCCGATGGCCATATTCTGCAGCGGAACGGCATACGTCGGAATACCGCAACCATCCACTCCATAAGGAACCTTGGAGTGATCTATCCGCATGGTTTCGCTTAGAACCTTACGCAGTCTTTTCTGCGCATTGTGTTCGTACTTTTCATATCCCGTCGGATCCTCGCCCAAATGCAGACAGGTCGAAATAATCGCCGAATGCTTACCAGCACAATTGTTACAAAGCACGGTGGGCTTTTGATTTTTGCGGATCATATCGTGGGCACTGGCTTCATCGTAAGGCAAATGCGGACCACAGACGTACTGAGCTTCTTTCAAGCCGGCTTTTTCCAGCCACTGCGACAGGGCGGCCAAGTGCTCTTTTTCTCCGCGATGCGAGGCGCAGGCCAAAGCAATGTGCTTGTCTTCCAGATTGAATTTTTCCGCAGCACCGGATTCAATCAGCGGCAGAGCCTGCAACATCTTGATTGCACTGCGAGGCATGGTCAGATACTGAGGATGCCCCCAGTACTGCACAAGGTTGCCGATCTCGTTAACAACAACGGCCATCACCTGGTGCTGGCTTTCCACCACGGGACCGCGCAACACCTCAATGATCAACGGCTGCTTTGATGCCATATACGCTCTCCAAAAGAATTAGTGCCAGGATTCTCATATCAAAACGATTCCGAAAGATTGTCCTGCAGAACATCGCCCGAACATCGCAGGCGAACCGCTGATCAGTCTATCAGGATGCAGGGGACCCCAATATAAAAACCTGCAAAAGGATCAAAATACGACAGACGACAAAGCCGGCGGTACGCCGGCTTCGAATAGTAATCACGTTTTTAAGATATCCCTGGCCCTTTGATTCTACAGTCCCCAGACCGTGCGAGGGAATGGGAAGCGATCTGCGGTTCCAACAACACCTTTATTATTATCACCCATGCATTTCATTTCACCCGTTTCCAGAACGAAACAGGTGCTGTCACTGCCCGCAGAGACAGCACGAACACCTTCTGCAACCACGGTTGCGGGACCGGAAGAATAACATTTATCAACCGTCGTCCCTATCCCAAGTTGCCCCTTCGGGTTCTGCCCCCAGCAAACCAAGCGGCGCTCGTCACCCATGATCGCGCACATATGGGAACGCCCCACAGAGACTTTCTTAACATCCGTCAGCAATGTTGTGGGAGTGTCGCCGTTCGTCCCCATACAAGCCAAACCACTCCCCCAGCACTTCAAGTCCCCGTTTTTCATGACGGCACAAGAGCCCGGACTGGTTTCATGCCCCCCCATAGAGACGGAGTCAACCCCGGACAACAACGGCGTCGCTGGTATCGTTGTTCTGTCAACAGTGTCTCCCAATCCCAGTTGCTTTTGGGTGTTATCCCCCCAACAGAACAAATCATCATTGGTTGCGATATAACAGGCTGCCTGGTAAGACGTTTCAACATCCCGAACTCCAGACGACAACACCAGATTTGGAAGAGTGTTGACGCTGGCACTTCCTGGCTTGCTCTGGCCGCTGTTGTTGTCGCCCCAGCAGTTCAGTCCGCCGGTCGTCAACAGCGCACACCCACCGTCATCATTCAATGCCACCTTGCTGACATCTTTACCAATCACAATCTTCGGAGTTTTAAAGCTTGTGAAGGAAGGACTGACACCCAAACTCAAGTTTGCGGAGTTATATCCCCAGCATCTCAGCTCCCCGTAGGTTGAAACTGAACAACTGCGCTCTCGCCCTGTGGCGATCTGTCGCTGATTGCGCGACAAGGCTTGAGTCGGAACCAAGCGAGGCAACAGCGTTCGATCACCCACTTGCCCCACCGAGTTTTGCCCCCAGCAAAGAACTTCGCCCGAAGACATCAAAGAACAGGCCGAATAGTAGTTTTCATGGAACACATTGCTGACTGAAACTGATTCTACGCCCGCAGGAATGACCGTCACAGGCAGTGTTTTATTCACTGGCAACGGCGAGGCCATCCAACATTGAACCGAAGAATCCAACATCAACACACAGCGTGGATCCAGACCATCTGTTGGGCCATATCTGTTAGACATTCGCAGCAGACTTTTCACTCCGCCGCTGATCAATTGCACTGGTGCCGAAGCTGCGACAACGGGATTGCCGCCTGGGATTCGGCCACCAGAGCCCCACGTCCATATACTTCCGTCATTTTTCAAACCTATGATCGACTCTTGCGAAGTCATCATGTCTTTATAGTCGGAACTCATCTCTACCGGAACCGTTGAACCCGCCCCGCTGGTTCCCGGAGTCAACTGACCATTTCCGCCGCTGCCCCAACAATAGTTTTTGCGCACTGTCGGCGCACCTTCATCTTTTTGCACACAGATGTTGTCATTGAAGAGGTCATAGGAAACGATATTGGTTGCCAAGGGCGTCGCGGGCACAGTGGACGTGCTTCCTGAAGAGTACCAGGTCGATCTGTTACCCCAGCAGAAAAGATTTCTTTGCGACGGAGTTACGGAATCCAACTTAACCGCACACAAAGTGTTTCCGGTAACAGCCGCGATAAGACGCATTTCCTCCACCTGCCCTGTGACAAGCTGTGGAGCAGCCAGAGTGCGCGAAGCATTGGTCGATCCAGTACCAAATATACCGGAATAGTCATCGCCCCAACACATCAGGTCTTTATTGGTTTTTAGGTAACATAGTGCATTCGAGCTGACCGCCACCTGAGTGACTCCGGAATTCACATATTTCGTTGGCTGCAGCACTTTGCCACCGACGGATCCCGGCAGGGCACTCGCATTATCCCGCCCCCAACACCACATCTCGCCTGAAGTGTTCGCGGCGCAGACGGTGTATCCGCCCACCTCAAAATGCGCCACATTCTGCAAAACAGGTGTGGCGGAAGGTTCATTCGTGTTGACCACAGTCCCATTGCCAAGCTGGCCATAGTCGTTGGCACCGAAACATTTCAGATCGTTATTGTCATACAGTGCACAGGCAAAACCCACGCCCTGCTTGAACGACACAACCTTGGGTGCCACAACAGCGGAATCATCATCCCGGATCAACACCTCATGCACCGAGAGCATCCCCCCGTTTCCGAGGGAGTTTTTCGCCAGAATCAGACGAATCCGCTTTTCAGGCTCTGCTACAGCATCATCAAGAATGGTCAGCGGAATATATTTAGTCGTTTCACCAACGGCAAAATTGACTTCTTTGGATGTCAGGGTGAAGTCCTCTGCACCTGCGTCACCCATGACCGCGATTGTCACTTTAAAGGCGATCGGAGCGGGAGCACTCAGCACCACCGGAATGTTCAAAGTGCCCGCATCTTCATTCACAATCTGACTGCTGGATACAAAGGATGCCGTCAAAGCCGACGTGTAAGTCAGAATCCCCGTCGTGTCTTTGACTGGCAGATCTGTCACCGCCACTTCATTGGCGGGATTGGTGACAGTGGCGCCATTCAGTTCAATAGCCGCAGGCATTTCAATACCGTCCGTATCATCATCACCGACAACAACCTCATATCGGAAAAGCAATTCCGAAGGGGATACCTTAGTCACATAGTTGGCGATACGATTATTACTGCCAATGCGAATGGTGATGCGCGGATTTCCAGTCACGGTCACTGGCTGATCGTATTTTACAATGACTTCCAAACTGGTGCCATCCAGGTACACGTCAGTGTCCGGGGTGCTCAGTCTTTTCACCTCAGGGATGGTGCGGATCAATACCGGCGTACTCTGCGACAAAGACTCTGCCGCCCCTGGAGCTGGCAGTGTCAGCAGATTGGCGACTTCATCAGCGGTGCCTGTGACATCCTCTGCGGGCTCAATAGAGCCGCCGTTTAAGTTGATTGCCTGCGTGCCCGTGTAATCCAACGTCAGAGCCGAATCCCCGGCAACCACTGCGTATTCAAATACCAGCATACTCGTGCCGGAACCGGAGGCATATGTCGCCAGACGCTTCGTCGCTCCGGTTTCAAGTTCAATCGTGGGATTGCCAGTCACATTGACCGGACCGCTGAAGTGCACCTGGATAGGAACAATCCCCGCCGTGGTATAGCGAGGCAAGGCAAGCGTAGAAACCGAAGAAGCTCCGGTGGTGTCGGCATCGACTTTCAAGATTTTTGGATATTGCAAAGGAGCCGGCCCCGGCAAAGACGGATTCAAAATCGATCCGACCTTACCAAACATTTCAGCACTCAGGTTTCCGCAGCCGACCATCACCAACATCAGAAAAACTGACGTGAAAATACGGATGACATTCTGATAGCTCATTGACGCCCCTTAAAATCAAAGTGTTCCTTAGATTTTATCGGGTCAGCTTCCGAGCTTCTGTAGATTCAATATGAGAATTTTGCTATTTTCCGCGAGTTTCCGGAACTCGCTATTTGTCCGCCAAGACAGAGTTTTTAGCGAATTCCGTGATTACACGGCCACGCTGGGTTTTTTGAATGAACCCCTCCTGAATCAGGAATGGCTCATAGACCTCTTCCAGGGTGTCACGCTCTTCACTCAAGGCCGCAGCGATCGTATCGATCCCCACCGGACCACCGGCATACTTGTCCTGTATCAGACTGAGAATTCGGCGATCCATCAGGTCCAAACCATACTGATCCACACCCAACTGATTCAACGCATACACGGCGATGTCTTTCGTCACCACACCGTTGCCTTTGACTTGAGCGTAATCACGCACACGCTTCAAAAGTCTGTTCGCCACCCGCGGAGTTCCGCGCGAACGACGGGCCACTTCATCAGCACCCTCTTCGTCGATTTCAACTTTCAGAATTTCCGCAGATCTCATCAGGATCTGGCGAAGAGCATCCTTATCATAGAACTGCAAACGCTCCACAATACCGAAACGATCCCGGAACGGCGGATTCAAAAGCCCCGCACGTGTGGTCGCCCCCACCAAAGTGAACGGTGCCAAAGTGAATTTCATCGAGCGCGCGCCCAGGCCTTCGCCGGTCACAATGTCGATGTAATAATCTTCCATCGCTGTGTACAGGTATTCTTCCACATGACGGCTCAAACGGTGAATTTCATCAATGAACAAAACCGAGTGCGGTTTCAATGAAGTCAAAATCGCCGCAAGGTCACCCTTTTTGTCGATCGCCGGAGCCGATGTCATCTTGATTTCAGCACCCATGTCATTGGCGATGATTTTAGAAAGTGTCGTTTTACCCAAGCCCGGAGGCCCGCACAACAAAACGTGATCCAGGGATTCACCACGGTGTTTGGCCGCCGCCACGAACACCTTCAGTTTTTCCTTCACATCATCCTGACCGGGGAAGTCTTCAAATTTCTGGGGACGCAGTTCGTTTTCCCAGCTCTTTTCGCCTTCGACCGGA
Organism: Bdellovibrio sp. BIS2; assembly: GCF_055398295.1. Classification (NCBI taxonomy): domain Bacteria; kingdom Pseudomonadati; phylum Bdellovibrionota; class Bdellovibrionia; order Bdellovibrionales; family Pseudobdellovibrionaceae; genus Bdellovibrio; species Bdellovibrio sp. BIS2. The sequence continues at coordinate 2,455,003 of NZ_AP035879.1, forward strand.
TCGCCTTCAAGAATACGACTCATGACAATCCTCCAGACAGGGTCTGGAAGCCTTTGCGGATACCGTCTTCAACCGCGATGTCCGCTGGCAAGGAGGAAACAAACTGATCCACCAACTGGGATTTATAACCCAGATTCAAAAGAGCTGAAGTGATCTGCGTGTGCGCCACGGATTTGGCTTTGGCAACCACACCGCCTTCTTCGATGGAAACAAGCTTGCCTTTGAGGGTCAGAATAATCTGCTCGGCGGTCTTTTTGCCCACTTTTGGCAAACCCGACAACGCCTTGGCATTACCCGCTTCGATCATTTCATGAATTTGCGCCGGACGGCCGCCGGAAAGAATGCTTAAAGCCATCTTCGGACCGACGCCGTTTACTTTTAACAAAGACAGGAACAGATTTTTTTCCTCTTTGTCGTGGAAACCGAAAAGCTGCAAAGCATCTTCACGCACGTGAGTATGAATCCACACAATGATGTCATTTCCCAAAAGCGTCTGCAGATCCCCCAGCGTGTTGCTGGAAGCGTGGATTTCATAACCCACCCCACTGACGTCGATCAAAGCGGAGTCGTTCATCACTTCAATAATTTTACCGCGCAGATATCCAATCATAAACTCACCGCTCTTTGCATTAGGGCTTTCTTTTTCATTTCAAAGGCATGGTAACAAGCCATGGCCAGGGCGTCAGAGGCATCGATGCGGCTGATGGTTTTTAGGCTCAGCATCACTTTCAAAATGGCCTGCACGTCCTCTTTGGAGGCGCCGCCGTTGCCGGTGACACCTTTTTTAACGGACCGGGTGGCGTATTCCTGAACTTCAGCGCCGCCCAGGCCGGCTTCATACATGATCACACCGCGGGCATGCCCCAGTTTGAAGGCACTGTCGGCATTTTTACCCAGGAAGATTTTTTCGATGACGACCTGTTCGGGTTTGTACTTTTCCATGACTTCACGGAACGCAGAACCCAGTTCGGTCATCCGGCGCGGAAAGGCGTCGTCACCGTCCATGACGATCACGCCGTGATTGATATGCTCAATCTTTCCGTTCGCCACGCGAACAACACCGAAACCTGTAATGCGGGAACCGGGATCGACCCCAAGAATAACCAAAGACAACCACCCTGTTTTTAAACTCTCGCCCCTATTTGAAGCTGAAGCTATTGCTTAGTCAATCAATCTGCTTTAGTATCTATTCATGCCCAAAATTGAAGCAAGCACCATTGAAAAGTACCAAAGCCTCCTCGAGAAAGATCCGAATTCTCAGGTTTTTGCTCCGCTGGCCGAGGCTTATCGCGAAATGGGAATGCTGCAGGAAGCCCGCAAAACCGTGACTGCAGGCGTTCAACGCCACCCGCAATTTGTCGGCGGCCTGGTCACTTACGCCAAGGTGATGCGTGATTTGGGAGAGCTTTCCAAAGCTCTGGAGACGCTGAAAAAAGCCACCTCCCTGTCCTCGGAAAACATTCTGGCGCACCAGTTGATGGCCGAAGTTCATCTGGCACAAAAGAATCCGAAGGAAGCTTTGAAGTCCTTTAAAATGGTTTTGTTCCTGAATCCAAATTCCAAAAGCGCCCAGAAAGCGGTGCAAAAACTGGAATCCCTGACGGCGGATGAATACGACGAAGACGTCTTTGCCATGACCAAACTGCCGGAAGTGAATCTGGAATCACCAGCAACCTCCGAGCGCACCCCGGATTTTGGCATCGAAGAGGTGGTCATCCGCCCGGCTCCGATCACCACGAACAAGGCTTTAGAGCGCATGCTTTCCCTGATTGATGCCTTTATTGTGCGCAACGATCTGGAAAAAGCCCATGCCCTTTTGAAAGACACCCGCGTGGAATTCGGCGACCATCCCGAGATCCAAAGACGCATGAAAACCCTTCAGGTCCGCTATAACGACACTGATGAGGCCATCCCCCTAAAACCGATCCAACCCCGTGAGCAGTTGATCCGCGAACGGAAGCTGGAAGTCCTTGAGATGATGCTTCGCAAAATAGAAGACTACCGCGCCCAAGGTTGACCTCTGACGCCCGTTTAGGACATTATAGCCCTTCCTTGATTTATCTTATTTAGGAAGGATTTTACAATGTACGAAACGTCGGACTTTAGAAAAGGTCTAAAAATCATGCTTGAGGGCAAGCCTTACGTGATCGTGGATTTCCAACACGTTAAACCAGGTAAAGGCAATCAGTTCACCCGCACCAAGCTAAGAAACATGCTGACGGGTCAGAACCTTGAATCCACTTTCAAATCCGGTGAAAAATTTGAAGTTCCAAACGTAGAAAACAAAGAGATGTCTTTCCTGTACAAGGATGACACGGGCTACAACTTCATGTCTCAGGAGACATTCGAGCAGATCGCCATGTCTGAAGACGACCTGGGCGAAGCAAAGTACTACCTGACTGAAAACCTGAAAGTTGTCATCTTGTTCTACAACGAAAAAGCCGTTGCTTGTGACGTGCCAAAAGCTGTGAACCTGACTGTGGCACAAACAGACCCAGGTATCAAAGGTGACCGTGTGACTGGCGCTACCAAGCCAGCGACGATGGAAACCGGCCTGACTGTAGGCGTTCCTTTGCACATCAATGAAGGCGATGTTCTTCGTATTGACACCTCCACAGGTGAGTACGTAGAGCGCGTCAGCCAAAAGTAATTAACGCCTAGTATTAAGTCTCCGCAACCACTGAATTTTATCGCAAAATAATGAGATAAAGTTTCAGATGAATTGCGGAGGCTTTTTTCTTGTCCACATATGTTGAGTTAGAAATCCAGAATTTACTCAATCAAGGCTCAGATCAAACTGTCGATCTGGCTGAAGTGGCATCCCGTCTTGTCTCCAGTATCGAATCTTCTCCGGATCATTTTACTCTTGATAACATCACGGCGCTTTCTCGTTTTCTGATTCAGTCCGGAAACGAACTGGTGCTGGTGGAATTTGTTCTGCGCCATCTTGAAAATGAATCCTTCCCGATTCCCTGGCCGTACTTCCTGGAGGCCCTGAGCGCTTTCAACGAAGAGCTGGATGAAAAATCCGTGCGCGCCCTGATTGACGGCATCGAGGAAGACGGCGCCCAGGAGGAAGCATCCCGCTCTCTGGCTTTACGCCAGTCCATTCAAACTCTGGGAGAGTGGCGCAGCAACCGCAAATACAAAATTCACAAAGACTATCTGAACAACAAACGTCTGCTGCTGGATCAGTTGATCACTTTGCGCACGCAGCAGTTGTATGAACAGGAAAAATCCCTGCTGGCTCGTCTGCAAAAACTTTATCCCGGCGACAGCGACATCCGCCGCGAAGTGAATGAACACAAGCAGCGTTATGCCCTGGAAATTCTTTCCCGTCGCACGCCGCGCTCGCGGGGCGTGAAGACAGAGGATTTTTCGCCGAAAGATCCGGAAACGGAACAGGCACTGCAAGTGCTGATGCAAAGTATGCATGAACACGCGGAAGCCGATCCTTCCATGGCTTTTGATTTCGCCATTGCCGCTTACATGCTGGAAAGCTATGAAGACGCGCTGTCATTACTGTCCTTCAGTGATGAAACCGATGCCCTGATCTGGTTCCGCCTGGAGGTTCTGCTGAAGTGCCGCCGTTTTGTCGAGTTGCTGACAGATCTCGCCAAAGTCGAAGTCGTCTTTGCCCACGAACCGGAAACTTTTTTTGCCACGGCTTATCTGCGTGCCCAGGCCCTGTGGGGACTTGGCCAAAAACACACCGCCGTTGAAGTGATGGAAGGATTGCTGGCGGCCCGTCCGCACTACCGTGCGGCCAGCGCACTGCTCAGCATCTGGGGTGGCCAGTGAGAAGGGCCTTTTGGATTTTACTGACGCCACTGGCGTGCTTTCTGGTTTTATGGGCGGTGGGATCGACTTATCTTGCGCCGAAACTTGAAACCTGGACGCTGAATAAAATCCACAGCTATTCCGACGAAAACCTTCCCGTCAGCATTCGCGCAAAAAAATTGTCATTAAGATTCCTGCGCCCGTCGGTGGCCATGGAAGGGATTGAAATTCGCGGCAAAGGCGAACTGGCTGAATCCCTGCCTTTGATTGAAATCGGCAGTGTGCGCGCCTTCGTCGATGTGTTTCACCTTTTGGGTGGCCGCCTGACTTTGTCAGCGGTGGTGGCGGAATCCCCGCGCGCGCAAATCAATATCGATCCGTTCCTGAAAGATGACTCCCCGGCCAAAGAACTTCCGATGGATGAAGTCTTTGCCCTGCTGGAAAAGCTGCCTCTGCAGCGCGTGTTCCTGCAGAACATTCTGGTGAATGTGTCCTCAAAGCAATTGAAACTGAATGTCGATGTTGAAAGCGGCGACCTGCTGTTAACCAACATGGGAAAAAATCTGACAGCAAAAGCCAACATCCCGTCCCTGCAAGTTAAGCTGGGTCGTGTCGGTGATTTTGCGGGATCTTTGGACACGCATCTATATCTAACCCGTCAGTCGCTGAAAATCATTCAACTGGGCGTGCGCCTGGGTGAATCTGAAATCCTGACTCGCGGGGAACTGACCCACTTTTCCAAAATCGCAATCAAACCTTCCGGCGTTCTGGATCTTAGTGCAAAGGTCAACCTGACTGACATCTACAATGAAATGAAGCGTCTGCGCCCGGACATCAAGCTGCCGGTGATCAACGGCGAACTGGTCACCGAAATGGATGCCAAGTTCAACGGCCTTGATGACGTCAAAGCTTCCGCCGACATCAACACCCGCTCCGTCACTTTGGGAAAACTGGAACTGGGCGATGCGCGCATTCAGGGTGAATACCAAAACGGCGTCATCAGTCTTTCTGAAATGCAGGTCAACCACCCGGCCGGTGAAGCGACTTTGACCAAGTCCCAACTGGAGCTGGACGGCAATTACGGCTTTAAGTCCCTGGTCACAGTTCACAGCCTGGATCTGTACAAACTTTTCCAAAGCCTGGATCTGGCGAACATCCCGGTGGGCATCGGGCTTGAGGGTGAACTGCCATGTGAAGGCCGCATCCGCCCAACCTTCCAAGTGACCTGCACTAACGCGGCCATCGCAGGTAAAGACCTGTGGGTGAAAACAGATCTGAAGCCCAAAACAAAACCTTTGGTGAATATCGACAGCATGAAAGCCAAAGGCCAGTTCCAGGTCACCACCCAAAGCGTGACCTATGCGGCAATTCTGAACGTCGGCAGCAGCCAGGGCACCACGGATGGGGTGATTGATTTCGACAAAGGCTTTAAGATCAATTTCAAGACGGACAAGCTGGATCTTAAAAACATCCGCAATCTGGCAAACTTGAAGATGGTCGGATCCACCAGTATCTCGGGTTCCACTTCGGGGGATTCTGACGCCGCGATCTTCGACATGAAGCTGAATGCGCGCAACTTTGTCTTCGAAGACTTTGCGCTGGGAAATCTGATTTCTGACCTGAAGTACCGCAAAGGCCATCTGATCTTTGAAGACATTGCCGGTGCCATCAACAAAACCCAGTACCTGGGCGATCTGAATGTGAACCTGAATAACGAAACCCTGAGCGGCGATTTCAGCGTGCCGACGGCCGACATTGCCGATGTGGCTCAGGTGTTCGAGCCGATCTATAAGCTGCCAATTCAGGTTCAGGGCGTGGGCGCTGCCAAAGCCCACGTGGAAGGTCCGCTGAATTTCTGGAAGCTGAATTACAAGCTTGAATCAGCATTCAAGAACGTCTTCATTGGTCTAGAAAACTTCGACTCGCTTCAATTCAATGCTTCCGCGAATCAGGGAAACATCAAAGCTGACAAAGTTGTTTTACAAAGAGCCAATTCCACCGTCACCCTGCAAGGGGGCATTTCTTCCGACAAGATCATGAATCTGTATGCGGATGGAAAAAACTGGCGTTTGGAAGAATCCGACATCATCAGCAAAATCAATTCCAATATCACCGGCAACCTGAATTTTGCCGCTGAACTGAAAGAATCCGTCACCCAGCCGCAGATTCTTTTGAAAGGCGCAATCACCGACACCCTGTTTGAAGATCAGGAAATTCCAAATTCAAACCTGATCCTGAAAATCAACCGCCAGAGCTTCGGCGGTCAGATGACCCTGTTCGGAAACAAAGTCAAAGCCGATTTCCAACTGCCGATCGCCAACAGCCGCACGCCACTGGTGATGAAGGTTAATACCAACAACTGGAATTATTCCACCCTGCTCGGCCTGATCGGTGGAGCGAATCTGGCCAACGAGTATGATTCCGCACTGACCTCAACTGTGGACCTAAGATCTGACAGCGGCGAACTGTTTAAAGCCACGGGCAAAATTCACATCGACACATTCACCTTAAAGCGCGGACCTCTCAGTTTTGCGAATAACGGCCCCATCGACATCACCATGGATCACGGAGTGGCCAGTATCCGGAACTTCACCCTGCAAGGTCCGAACAATCTGATCCAGATCCGCGGCACCAACTTCACGGCGGAAAATCTGAACGTGGGTGTGACCGCCAACGCGGATCTTCGCCTGCTGCAGATCTTCACCCCGTTCCTGGAAGACATGGGGGGACCGATTCATCTTTCCACGAATGTTTCAGGTTCTGTTCTAAAACCTGAAATCCTGGGGAACGCCAACGCCAAAGACACCTTTGTGAAAATCAAAGGGTTCCCGCATCCGCTGGAAAAGGTTTCTGCGGAAGTGGTGTTCTCGCAAAGCCGTATTTTGATTAATTCCATCAACGGCCAGATTGCCGGTGGAACTTTGACTGGTGACGGCGGCATTCAGATCAACGGGATCAAAGACATTCCCACCACCATCCGTGCGCGCTTAGAAGGTGTCACCTTCAATGTGCCGGATAAAGTGCGCAGCAGCGGCAGTGCGGATTTGCTGTTCTCGGGCCGCTGGTTCCCGTTCACTCTTTCCGGAACCTATCATGTGACCAGCGCCATGGTCGAAAAAGAATTCACCGAAGATGGCGGCGGTGTTACGGGTGTTCGTCAAAGCCTGTACCTGCCAAAGCTTCTGCGCGAAGGCCAGTTTGAAGCCATTTTGCTGGATCTGCAGATTCTGCTCAGCCGTAATATCGTGATCAAAAACTCTTTGATTGATGGTTCAGTCACGGGGCAGTTGCAGGTCAAGGGGCCTCCGACCAATCCGGTTCTGCTGGGTAAGATCAACATGGAAAGACGTTCCAAGATCATCTTTAAAGACAAAGTCTTTGATGTTCAAAGCGGTATGATTGACTTCAACGATCCGGATGAGATCAATCCGAACCTGTACATTTCAGCCGTGTCCCGCATCAACGAATACGACATCACCCTGCTGGCCCAAGGGCCTTCCAAGAATCTGACAATTCACTTAAACAGCGTTCCGCCGCTGTCAGAGCAGGACATTATCTCTTTGATCGCCTTGGGCGTCACATCCTCGGCAATGGATCAGAACCTGCAGTCCCGTCAGCAGGCTGAACAACTGGGTGTTGAAATCGGTGGCGCTGTTTTGGCAAAACCAATCAACAAGCAGCTCGAAAGCACCCTGGGCCTGAACCTGGCCGTGACATCCCAGTACGATTCCACCCGCAATATCTCAGTTCCTAAAATCACTTTAAGCCGCCGCCTTTCAGAAAAAATGAAAGTGTCCGGCAGCCGCCCCGTGGGTGATACGCAGTCTTATGACATCAAACTTGAATACTTCCTGAACAGCAACATCACGGCCATCGGTTCATTTGAAACCCGTGGTTCTGAGGAAAGCACCAACGTGCAGTCCACGCAGCAGGAATCCCAAAGCATCTTCGGTCTGGATCTGGAATTCAAAAGGGAGTTTAAATGATCTGCACACCCCTTTTGAAACCCGCATTGATTTTGGCTCTGTCCCTGGGACTTCCCGCGTGGGCGGCGAAGAAAAATCTGAACTATTCCACGCTGCCACAGGAACTGCAGCAGGATCTGGAAAAAAGATTTCCGGATGCCCGCAAAGAACGCCTGAGCCAGGATCAGGTCGACGAAATCCTGCGCTTTATGCAGCAAAAACCCCAGTTGCAACGCCTGCGGGTTTTTGATGATGGCAATGGCAGCCCTTGGCGTCTGGACTTCCAACTGACCCGTCGTATTTCCCAGGTTCAGATTGACGGCAACAAAACCATGTCCTCTTCAGAAGCTGAAAACCTGTTCGGCGTGAAGACGGATGACGTCTTTGACCAACAGACCCTGATCGAGGGTGGAGAAAAACTGCGCCAGGCTTATCGCGACATCGGTTTTTACAATGCGGTGATTGATATCGAAATGCCGCCGGAAAGCCCGGAGTCGGTTTCGATTCTGGTGCGGGTGAATGAAAACAAAAGAACCCGCGTTCACAATATCGTGCTGCAAAGCCCGAACGAGGATCTGAACAAGCGCCTGATGAAAGAGATCGACGGCGCCCTGAATGATCCCTACACCGATGCGACCCTTTCCAAGATTCAAAAAGACGCCCGCGAGTTTTTGACCAAGAACCGCTACATCCGTGCCGATCTGGTGGGACCGACGGCGGACTTTAACTCGGACGAATCCCAGGTGACTTTAACCTACCGTGTGGAAAAAACGGAAAAGTACAACTTTGACTATCAGGGTGTGCGTTTCCTGGCGATCCGTGGAATCGAAAACGCGCTGGATCTGGACAACTACTATTCTGCCAGCCCGTCAGTCAGTGCCGAACTGGCCGCGAAGATTCGCAGCTATTACCTGTCCAAGGGTTACGCCCGCGCCGAAGTCAAAGCGGATGAATCAGAGCAGCGCAACTTCCAGCGCAAGGTGACCTTCCACATTGAGGAAGGCCCGCAGGTGAAAGTGCAAAAGTACAACCTGACCGGACGCTATAGCAAAAAAGACAGCTATTATATCAACTTCATCGAAGAGCACAGTTCGGCCATCGTAGACAGCGGTTATTACAACAAGGACGACATCGACGCCGGCCTGAAAAATTTGATTCTGGAATTGCAGAACAATGGTTACCTGCAGGCCAAGATTCTTTCCACGCGCACGCAGTACAACAAAGAACGTGACGCCGTCACGATTTACATCAATCTGGATGAAGGCCCGCTGACCGTGGTGGAATCTGTCACCTTCACCGGCAATCAGGCCTTCACCCCGGAAGAGCTTTTGAAGGTCACCCGCCTGCGCCCGGGGCCGCTGAAACTGGGCCAGATCGAAGAGGCCGTGGCCCGTTTGAAAAATCATTACCGCGAGCAGGGCTACATCGAAATGCTGCTGCTGAACGAACGCGCGGATCTGGTGACCTATGATGAAACCAACACCAAGGCCACTTTAAATTTCAAAATTTTTGAAGGGCCCCAGGTTCGTGTGGCTTCGATCATTCTGGAAGGCAACACCTTCACTTCCGATTACGTGATTCACAAGGAACTTGAATTCGACAAAGGCGACCTGCTGACACCTTCCAATTTGGAAGAATCCGTCGCACGTCTGCAAAGAACCGGATTCTTTGGTTCCGTGGAAATCCGCACACTGGAAGAAAAAACCAACGTCGCCAACCGCACCGTGCTGGTGAAAGTGACCGAACGCGATCCGGGCGTCTTTACTCTGGGAGCCGGCGCCACCAACGAAAGAACCCTGACTTTGCGCGGATACACCGGGATTGCCTATCGCAACCTGTGGGGCACCGGCCGCGGGATTTCCCTGCGTCTGGAAGGGAACTACAACGTGGCTGACATCAAGTATCTGGAAAGCCGCGTGGTCCTTGGATACCTTGAACCTTACATCTTTGATTCGCGCGTGCGCGGCCGTATCAACGTCACCCGCTCCAGTACCGTGACTGATTACGATATCAAGCAGGTGTCGGATGTACGTTCGACCACTTACTCTCTGGAAAAAGACTTCACTTCACGTATTCTGGGAATCTGGGATCTGTGGTCTTTGGCGACCATCCGTGACTTCGGTTTGGATGATTCTTACCCGTACGATACGCTGGAACAAAACATCGCCACCACCGGCCCGCAGTTGGATCTGGATTTCCGCGACAACCCGTTCAACCCGACTCGCGGGACGTTCACGCGCTGGAACGCGGAATACTCAACTCCGGAAATCGGCAGCAGCCCGACGATTGAATACTGGCGTTCGACTTTAAGTTTCACCCACTATTGGACCGTGGGGCATCTGTCCAAGCAACCGGTCGTCTGGGCCAATCAGGTGCGCGGCGGTTATTTGAAAAATCTTAGCAAGGACGGCGGCGTGCCTTGGGACAAAAAGGGCTTCACGCTGGGTGGTCAATCCACCGTGCGTGGCTATGAAGCCGGAACTCAAGAGGTCTTCCCGAACCGTCAGGATCTGGGCCTCAGCGACACCGATCCGACTTACTATCTGACGACGGATTCCACCATGTATCTGATCAAATCCGAAGTGCGCTTCCCGGTTTGGGAAAGTCTGGGCGGCGCTGTGTTCTACGACGGCGGATCGGTAAAAATCACGGACCTTCATTTCACCGACCCTTACCGTGATTCCACCGGATTTGGCATACGCTACAACACCCCGGTCGGTCCGTTAAGTCTTGAGTGGGCGTGGAAACTGGATGCGCGCCCAGGTGAAGAACCATGGCGCTTCCACCTGTCTATCGGAACCTTCTAAAATTTAAATCTTAAATTGTGAAATCAGCCAGATCCCAGACACAGTCTTCGATGGCAATCAGTCCTTCGACTTTGCCGTCCTTGATCAGAGGCTCCAGATACAGACGGGTCATATACATCTGCAGACGCTCCAGGGACACACGTTCCTGGATCTTGTGAACTTCGGTGATGATCACCGGCTGATTCAAACGACCGGATAAAACGTAATTGGCCTGTTCCAGAATACGCATCGTCACTTCTTCAGCGCGGGAATACAGATGAGGCCAACTGCGACAGAAGATGTCTTCGATGGTGTAGCTGCAAAATTCAAAGAAATTGAACGAACGGAAAAACTGGGTGTGCTTGTGAGAATAAAACTCAACAATACGCCCTTCCTTATTCACCAGTTGTTCCATGCCCTCTTGGCTGATTTTATACCCATAGTAGTCCAAGGCCGTTTTTACCAGGAATGACATGTCCTTGATACGACGGCCTTGGCGGTGCACCGAGCGGCAGATTTCCAGATACTGATTCATCAGATCCGTCGCCTGCGCCTGCTCGGATTCGTTCAACTGTTGAAAGTAAGGCAAAGTGTCCTGGGAATAAGGACGAACGGACCACCCCTCCTGCTCCAGCATAGAGGACAACTCTTCACAGAGAAGTTTGAATTTTTGAAGATGCCCTGGGGTTGCCACACTCATGATGCGCCGTTCTCGAAACAAAATTTTATTTATGTCACTTAAACAAAAAGAGCCCCCAAAGGAGCTCTTCGATAATCAAGTTTCAAAAAACCTGTAGCTTAGCGAGCTTTGCTGCTGGCAAACTTGCGGCGAAGATCCTGAGTCACTTCATGGATTGTCGCGTTCAATGTCACTTCGAAAAGATCATCAGCAGAAACTTTGTAAAGTTCGCCCAGTCTTTTCAGCGCGTTGATTGGAGGATGAGAAACACCACGCTCCCAGTTGGAAATGAACTGCGGAGTGGAGTAGCCCAATTTATCCGCAACGTCTCTCTGAGAAAGACCTGCCGATACACGTTTTTGCTTCAAAAAATCAGCTAACATATTTTTTTGTCTCATGTGTTTTCCACCTAATGATGAATTTATTTATACACATCATGACGAGTGTGACAAGCCCTTTGCATTCAAAAAGCTTTCAAAATATTCTCATCCAGATAAATACATTATAGCTTATTTGATCTAAATTACTTCCTGTTTTTTTGCAATTTCTAATCTTTTCCGTGTTTGAGATGTGAGCCATTTCTTGTTTTACAGCAGAAAAGATTGAAGGATATGAGCATGGCAAACATTAACAACGCCCCTTGGACAGAGAACTTCCACATTACAAGTCTATTAGTTAATCCCTTAGGACGCTTGGGATTGTACGGGTTGCTGAACCTGTTGCAGGAAACCGCATGGATCCATGCCGAGAAAATGGGCTTTGGCATGCAGGATATGGAACAACAAGGACTGTTCTGGGTTCTGACCCGCCAAAGCCTGCAGATGAAGACCTGGCCCCGCTTTGGGGAAAACATCCAGATTCAAACCTGGCTGCGGGCTCCGGAAGGTGCTTTCGTGGCCCGGGAATTTGCAATTCTCACCCAGTCGGGGGAAGAAATCGGCTTGTGTTCCACAAGTTGGCTGGCTTTGGATCGCCAGAGCAAAAAAATCCTGCCCGCAGAAACCCTGCGCCCGTGGGATCAGATCGCTCATGCCCGTTCCACGGGAATCACGCCGGAAAAAATCCCGGTGACCGGCACTTACGAAAAAATCGCCAAGTACCGTGTGCGCAACTCCGATCTGGACATCAACCAGCATGTGAATAACACCAAGTACGCCCAGTGGATTCTGGATGCCATTCCTTATGATCTGCATAAAAGCCTGAAGCTGAACACCTACTCCGTCAATTTCCTGGCGGAAACCCACCTGGGTGATGAAGTCGAAGTCCACCGCAACTGCTCCAGCCCCGATGTGCAGTTGGCGACCCACGGTGAAAGCGCCTACAAGGGCCTGCGTGTGGGAGATGAAAAAGTCCTTTTCACCGCCGTCCTGGGCTGGGAGAAACGCAAATGAGATCTTTGACTCCATTCACCAAAACACCTCTGACCAACACCTTGCAGGTGCAAGGCGCGGTCACCCCGCTTTCCGACAGCCGCCTGCTGGTGGAATTTAAGATCAGTGGCGCGACCGACGCCATCAAGTGGCCCGAGTCCTCCAGTTCAGAGCGCCGTGAAGACGGACTTTGGAAACACACCTGCCTGGAGGTGTTTTTGGGAAATGGTGCGACACCAGAATCTGCGTATCTGGAGATCAACTGTGCGCCGAACGGCCACTGGAATGCTTATTCCTTTAGCAGCTATCGCAAAGACATGGCCCCGGCGGCCGACACCCGTGTTCGCCTGCAACCACGAAACTCTGAGGACGCCGAGGCGCGTTTTCAGATTGAAATCGACAGCCGCAAGCCCTTGGAGTTCACCTGCCTGGGACTGACGGCCGTGATCGAGTTCGTCGACGGCACCTTAAGTTACTGGTCCCTGTTCCATCCCGGACCGCAGGCCGACTTCCATAATAAAGCCGGCTGGACCGCCCTTTCGACGCATTGAGCGAACCGCCCGTTCCCCGTGGTCATTCTTGACCCTTTCTGGAGCCCAAGATAGCTTGGGCTGTTTCATTTTCTTAATCCAGAAAGGACCCATTCATGAAGAAACATACAGTTCGTGTGTACCCATCTAAAGAAAAGTTGGATCGCAAAGACCAACTGGCTTGGAAAATTGCAGAAATCGCAACTGACAACGCCCCTATCAAAGCTGACGTCACTGACATGGTTATCAACCGTATCATCGACAATGCTTCCGTAGCTATCGCAGCTGCCAACCGCCGTCCGGTGGCTTCTGCTCGTGCTATGGCGATTGCTCACCCGCGCAACGGTGGTGCAACTGTCTTCGGTATGCCGAACGACCAGAAATTTGACTGTGAATGGGCGACTTGGGCCAACGGAACTGCAGTTCGTGAGTTGGACTACCATGACACTTATCTTGCCGCTGACTATTCTCACCCGGCTGACAACATCCCTGCTATTTTGGCAGTGGCTCAGCAAATGGGTAAAAACGGTAAAGAGCTTCTAAAAGGTATCGTGACTGGTTACGAAGTTCACGTGGACCTGGTTAAAGCCATCTGCCTTCACAAACACAAAAAAGATCATATCGCTCACTTGTGCCCAGCAACGGCTGCAGGTATCGGTACACTTTTGTCTTTGCCGACAGAAACTGTCTTCCAAGCAGTTCAACAAGCGGTTCACGTGTCCTTCACGACTCGTCAGTCCCGTAAAGGTGAAATCTCTTCCTGGAAAGCCTATGCTCCGGCACACGCTGGTAAACTGGCTGTAGAAGCGGTGGACCGTGTTATGCGTGGCGAAGGCGCTCCATCTCCGATCTATGAAGGTGAAGACTCTGTTATCGCTTACATGCTTGATGGCAAAGACGGTAAATACGAAGTTCCACTTCCAGAAGTGGGCGAAGAAAAACGCGCGATCCTTGAGACCTACACTAAAGAGCACTCTGCAGAGTATCAGTCCCAGGCGTTGATCGATTTGGCTCGCAAAATGAAGCCAATGATCAAAAACTTCGACGACATCCAGTCCATCGTGATCCACACGTCCCACCACACTCACTACGTGATTGGTACTGGTGCAAACGATCCACAAAAAATGGATCCAAATGCATCCCGCGAGACTCTGGATCACTCTATCATGTACATCTTCGCTGTGGCGTTGCAGGACGGCACTTGGCACCACGTTAATTCCTACGCTCCAGAGCGTGCGAAACGTGCTGACACTGTGGCTTTGTGGCACAAAATCTCCACCGTTGAAGACAAACAATGGACTGCTTGGTACCACGAGACAGATCCAGATAAAAAACGCTTCGGTGGCCGCGTAGAAATCACAATGAAAGACGGTTCCAAAATCGTTGATGAGCTTGGCGTAGCTGATGCTCACCCGGCGGGCGCTCGTCCGTTCAAACGTGCTGACTACATCCGCAAGTTCGACATTCTGACTGAAGGTATCATCACCAAAGCAGAACGCGATCGTTTCATCGGCTTGGTTGAAAATCTGGAAAACCTGACTGCAGAACAAGTTCAGCAGTTGAACGTTCAGATCCCAATCGAAAAGCTTGTGAACAACAAGAGAGACACTAAAGGTATCTTCTAGTCGTCGCGGGAACGCATGGAGTGCGAAGCGCAGGGCCGGGCCTTTCCGGGACACGGCCTCCTGCCTCGCTGCTCCAGCCTCCGCTACGCTCCGGCTGGGGGCCGTCCAGGCCCCGCAGAGGTCCCTTCAAGGTCCAACCCTGCACTTCACCCTCCACGCTTTTTGCAAATCAAGAAGATCCCTTCAGCGTCTATCTTGAGGTTAACTTGGAATCGCGTGTGATAAGATAAAAACTGCTGAACCGGTTACTGCCAACGTTAACAAGCGATGCCGGGCATTGAGAGACAAGCATGAAACGTCGTGCTTGGCGCTGAATGAAGAAAACGTAAATAAAGAAATCGACCCAGGGGCTGCCTTGGGACAGGGGAAGGGCTCCTTGAGCCGTTCGCCGAGTTCCGCAGCAGCTCATCCCGAAGGGATGGCGTCCGCGAGGACTGTCTGAAGGCGAAAGGTTCAAGGAGCCCTTCCCCTGTCCCAAGGCGGTCGCTAGGAAAGAAGAGGCTTGTATGTTGTTTCCTGAAATTACTCCTGCGCAGAAACGTAAGAACTTTAGAGATGCTTTGAAGTCTGGCAAGCTTTTGCAGATGCCGGGGTCTTGGTCTCCGCTGGTTTCTATGGCGATTGAAAAAGCGGGATTTGATGGGGTTTATATTTCTGGGTCTGTGCTTTCCAATGATTTGGGTTACCCGGACATCGGTTTGACTTCTTTGACTGAGGTCGCTCAGCGTGGTCGTCAGATTGCCCGCACGACAAAACTTCCGACTATTATTGATATCGACACGGGTTTTGGTGAACCAATGTCTGCGACTCGCACGGTTCAGGAAATGATCGAGATGGGTCTGGCGGGTTGCCACATCGAGGATCAGATCAATCCGAAGCGTTGTGGTCACCTGGATGGCAAAGGTCTTGTGACTCGTGATGAAGCGGCCCGTAAGGTGGCGGCGGCAGCTCGTGGCAAAAAGATGGATGAAAACTTCCTTTTGATCGCTCGTACAGATGCGCGTGCTGTTGAAGGTTTGGATAAAGCCATCGACCGTGCGAAAGCTTATATTGATGCGGGTGCGGATTGCATCTTTACCGAGGCTTTGGAAAACGAAAAAGAATTTGAAACGTTCCGTAAGGCGGTGAACGTTCCCCTTTTGGCGAACATGACAGAATTCGGCAAAGGTCGCCTGTACACTTACGAAGAGCTTTCCAATCTTGGTTACAACATCGTGATCTATCCGGTGACGACGTTCCGTCTGGCGATGGGTGCGACGGTGGCGGGCTTGAACGAAATCAAAGCCAAAGGCACTCAAGAGGGTCTTTTGGACAAGATGCAGACTCGCAAAGACTTGTATGCACTTTCCCGTTATGACGAGTACAACTCTTTCGACACCAGCATCTTTAACTTCACTTTGAAATAATCCGCAAGGGAGGCCACAAGCCTCCCTTTTTTTTGCCTGCTCGGGCACGCAAAATCTAAAAGCCCTCATAAATTGCAATAAACTTGGCATTAGCCTTAATTTGCGGACATCATGTCTGCAAAAACCAAGACGCAAACTTCGACCAGAGTCTTAATTGTCTTTTCCAAGGCGTCAGAGCTCACATTCTCTTCTAAGATAGATCAATGAAGAAAGAGTTCTCTTTACAGACCAAAATTGCCCTGCCCATTCTAACAATCACTTTCATCGCTCTGGGACTTTTAACCTACTTTTCAGCATCACGCAGTTTTAAAACCGCGCAAGCCGATGCCGAGTTCAAGGTCACAAAATCAGCTGAAGCCTTTGCCAACGCCTTCAAAGCGGATTTGGATACAAGCCTTATGGTGGCGCAACAAGTGGAAGCCTACCTGGGCACCATGCGCAAACAACACTCCAAACAGCGCGCAGAGGTCAACGCCGTTTTAAAGACCATGCTTGAGCAGGCCCCGTCTGTCTTTGGTTTGTGGGCCACCTTCGAGCCCAACGCATTCGACGGACAGGATGCTCATTATCTGGGACAGCCGGGTTATGAAAAGATCGGCGGGTTCGGCCCGTACTGGAACCGCTCGGGTGAAAACGGATCCCTGACCTGGGAAAATGACATCAACTACAACGGCGAATTTTACCTGGCCCCTAAAAATGCAGGTCATCGCATTCTGACTGAGCCCTACTATGACGAAGTCAATGGACAGAATCTGCTGATGTCCTCTGCGGCGGCTCCCCTTTATGAGGGTGAAAAGCTGATGGGGGTTGTGGGTGTGGATCTGCTGCTGTCCCAACTGGACAAACAAATCTCGGCCGTGAAACCGTATGAAACATCTGTCGGCTTTCTGATTTCAGACCGCTTCAATTATGTCACTAATCCAGAGCCCAGCCAGGTTGGGAAAGCAGTCACTTTGCCATTCGCCGAGGCCGAGTTTAAACAGGCCTTGCGCGAAGGGCGCCTGCTGCTTAAGTCCGGCCGGGACAGCCAGTCCGGAGAGGAAATCCTGAATCTGCTGGTGCCGGTTTCCATTCCCTATTCAAAAACATTCTGGGGAGTGCTGATTTCAACGCCCGTAAAAACAGTATTGGCCAGTGCTTACTCCCTGCTATGGAGCCAGTTGATCGTGTTTCTGATCTGCCTTCTGGTGATGGGCGTTGCGGTCTTTATGATTTCCCGCCGGATCTCCCGTCGGTTCACTGCTCTCACCGCCAGCCTGGATCAGGCTGAAAACGTGGTGACGGCTGCGATCGACCAGCTCAGCCGCGCCGGCCAGAATCTGGCCCAGTCCGCAACAGAGTCCGCAGCCTCCATCGAAGAAACCGTGGCCAGTCTTGAAGAACTGACTTCCATGGTAAAAATGAATGCCGATAATGCCAAGGAAGCCGCTCGCCTGTCGTCGGACTCCAATCAAAGTGCGGAACGCGGTAACACAGAAATGAGCGCCCTGGTCGGAGCCATGGATGAAATCACGGACTCGTCCAAAAAAATCGCCGAAATCAACGGGGTCATCGATGATCTGGCTTTCCAGACGAACCTGCTGGCGCTGAATGCCTCGGTGGAAGCCGCCCGCGCCGGAGAACACGGCAAAGGCTTTGCCGTGGTGGCTGATGCCGTCAGAACTCTGGCGCAAAAGTCCGCGACCGCCGCCAAAGACATCAACAGTCTTATCAATGACTCCATTGAAAAGGTTCAGCGCGGCAGCAGCAAGGCAGAAAGCTCCAATACCAACCTGAAAGAAATTGTGGATTCGGTTCGCAAGGTCAGCCATCTGAATGGTGAGATCTCTTCAGCCAGCGACGAACAGTCCACCGGTATTCAGCAGATCAGCAAAGCCATGAATTCTCTGGATCAGGCCATACAGACCAATGCCGCTTCGGCCGAGGAGATTTCAGCCACGGTTCAGGAAATCCTGAACCAGGCCCATGTGATGAAGACTGTCGTGACCGAGATGAACATGGTGGTTCACGGGAGCTAGGCGGCGCTCAGCACCTTCACCGTCGAATTCATCACTTCAGATTTTTCACTGATGTGGGCGGCGGTGTTCACGATCTCGCCGGCTTCCGCCGCATTGCTTTGAATAACCTGATCCAGTTGGTTGATGGCCACGTTGATCTGCTCAATGCCAGCGGACTGCTGCTGACTGGCGCTGGCAATTTCTGAATTCAGTGTCGCCACTTTTTCAATACTTAAGGACATCTGTTTCAACACATCCCCGTTGGCGCGAACCAAAACCGTCCCCTGCTTCACCTGCACCACGCTGGTGGAAATCAACTGGGTGATATCTTTGGCCGCCACGGCGGACCGCTGGGCCAGCGAGCGCACGGCCTCGGCCACCACCGCAAAGCCTTTGCCGTGTTCGCCGGCGCGGGCGGCTTCCACGGAAGCATTCAGCGCCAGCAGATTTGTCTGGAAGGCAATATCGTCGATGATTGAAATAATCTCTTCAATTTTCTGGGACGAGGACTCAATCTGGGTCATGGTCTGCACCAGTTCCAGAATTTTTTCCTCGCCCGTCTTCGCCAGACGTGCGGAATCCCCCGACAACATTGCCGCATTCTGGGCGTTGCCGGTGTTTAAGCGCACCATCGAGGTGATTTCCTCCAAAGACGCCACCGTTTCCTCGATTGAAGCGGCCGCCCGGGTTGAGGATTCTGCCAGTTGGCCACCGGTGGAATTCAAATGCTGAATATCCTCCGTGATCCCAGCAGAGGATGTGCTCAACCCCTGGGACAACGTTGAAATCTTTTTCTCGGAACGCTTGGCGCCAAAGTACACCACAGACATCAGCATCAGAAGACCCACCAGAGAAAACCCCAGTTGTCTCCAAAGTGACGCATACGCGGAAGCCAGAATGGTTTTTTCCGGAGTGCGGATCACCAGAGTCCACTTCTGCGAAAGATCATAGATCGACACCGGCATCACCAGGAAAAATTCTTTGCCGCGTTCGGTATCAATGTCGATGCTGCCGATTTCATGCTTTTGCAACAGGGCCCGCAAAGCCGCTCCGGCTTTATATTCCCGCATCACCTCGTCCTGATGGGGCCCGGCGACCACCATCATTTTATCCGAAACAAGGAAGGACTGGGAATCAGCAAAAGGACGGATCTCTGCCACAAGTTCTTTGATTTTATCCAGACTGATATCAATGCCCACCAGGCCCTTGGCGGTCCCATTCTGCACAACCGTATAGACCGCGGAAGTCATCACCAGCTCTTTGCCGTTGACCGTGTCCTTGTAAGGCTCCACCAGCATGCTTTGTTTGCTTTGCATCGGCTGGAAATACCAGTCGCCCAGATCCGGGGTTTCTTCATTCAACAAGGTCTTAAAAATAATCTCATCACCCTGACGGACCCACCACGGATACACCCGTCCGGTCTTTTCGTGATATTCGGTGTTGGCAAACTGCGCGTCTTTCCCATCATAGGCATTGGGCTCCCAGGCGGACCAGGTCGCCAGATACTGGGAATCACTTTTCAGCACTTCACGCAACAACTGATAGCTTTTCCTGCGATCCTGCTGATGAGTTTCAGTCTCCATCGCTAAATGGCGCCCGACCACTTCGGCCTGAGCAAACGATTTATCCAGATACGATTTAATCTGCTGGGCATATTTGCGGCCCATCTCTTCAGACATCGAGTGCGCCGCCTTTTTGGCGTCCCTAAACGAGTCCTGCACCGCAAGGAAGGCAATGCCTCCCAGCACCACCGTTCCGACAAGAGCGATAGGCAACGTTAACTGTTGAGTGAATGAAAGTTTTCTGAATCCACGGAAGAACATACGACAACTCCAGCTTTATCCGAACCTGGACAGATTCGGATGAAAAACTGGCAATAGAGAGAGGACTATAGTCCAAATCCCCTCTCAAATTTGATCTTTTTTCAGAATACTCCCCCGTTGGAATGAGGGACTTTAGTGCCCGCCGGCCGTCATTTTCAGACCAATGATGGAAATCAACAGCAAAGCTAGGAAGAACAGGCGAGCCGGGGTCGCAGCCTCATTGAACAGGAAAATCCCCAGAATCGCTGCCCCCAAAGCGCCGATTCCCACCCACACACCGTAGGCTGTGCCGATGGGAAGCACGGTCGCCGCCCGCGCCAGCAAAAACATACTGCCCGCAAGCGCAACCAGCGTCAGAACACTAGGAACGAGTTTTGTGAAACCTTCGGTGTATTTAAGGCCGATAGCCCAACCGACTTCAAGAAGACCTGCGATTGCCAAAATGATCCATGCTACTGTGTTAGACATACCAACACTCCTTTCGTTAGAAAAAAGCGTCGTCTTGTCCTGACCGGGTACGTCGCACATCGTCCGGGCACATCAGTCGCAGAAACTGAAATACCCGATCATTAAAGCGCAAAACAGGCAAAAAGTAAAGTTCAGACTCATTTGGGGAAAGAACGGGCTTGCTCTTCCCTTCCTGCGCCGCCTCGTTCTTGACCCATCCTCAATGGCGGACTAGGTTCAGACCTATGCAAAAGCTTAAAGTGTTTCTGTCAGACAGTTTGAATCCTCACCTTAATCTGGCCACGGAAGAATGGATCTTTCACAATCTGGATCCTTCCCAGCAGGTGCTGTTCCTGTGGCGCAACGAAGAAACCGTGGTGATCGGGCGCAACCAGAACCCCTGGTCTGAATGCAACCTCGCAAAAATGAAAGACGAAAAAGTTCACCTGGCCCGTCGCACGACGGGCGGTGGCGCGGTTTTTCATGATCTGCAAAACACCAACTTCACCTTCCTGTCGCCGAAAGAATCCTATAAGCGCGAAAACAATGTGCAGATCATCTTTGATGCCTTGAAGACTTTCGGCATTCAGGGAGAGGCTTCCGGCCGCAATGATCTGCTGATCCCGTTCCCCGATGGTCCGCGCAAGTTCAGCGGCAGCGCCTACCGTGAAAAAAAGGACCGCGCTTTCCATCACGGAACCTTGCTGTTGAATACCGACCTGACCCGCCTGGGAAATTACCTGACACCAAATCCCAAGAAACTTCAGGCCAAGGGCAAAGAATCCGTTCGCGCCCGCGTGGCAAATCTGACCGAAGTTTCCCCGGGCATCAATCACGATCAAATCGTGACCACGATGGTGAAGTCCTTTGAAAACTTCTATGCGGGCAAAGCCGAAGTGGAATCTTTGACCATGGAAAGTCTGAAACTGATTCCGGAACTCAAAGAGCAGTACGACCTGCTCAGTTCCTGGGAATGGCTGTACGGCAACACCCTGGAGTTCAGCCACAAGATGGATGAATACCTGTCACTGGGTTTCTTTGACTTCCATTTCAAAGTGGAGGACGGACAGATCAAGGATTTGAAAATCTACACCGACTGTCTGTATCCGCATGTGATTGAAGATCTAACCGAGTCTTTGCGTGGCAAAGCCTATCGTGGAGACGCTGTTCGCGAAGCGCTGATGAGTGTTCGCGGCAAACATACAGAACTGAATCTGGGCCTTTCCGAAGTGGAAGAGTGGCTCTGCAAAAATATCGAAATCTAAACAAACATAAACTGTTCAGGCTTCGGCAGCCCCACTGCCGAAGCAACACGCCATTCATCCCGTTTATTACAATCACTCCAGTTCACTCTGCAATTTCACAAAAACTGTCTATAGCTCCAGCAAGAAAATGAACTTAGACCTGAGTCCATTTTACATCCTCACATTCCGCATTAATTTGGCTTAATAAATCGGACCTTTGTTACGATACATACTGTATGAAAACAAAAGTCACCGCCTCCAAAACCATTCTTGCGGCCTTTTTGCTCGTTTCAACTCTTGCTGCGTGTGCCCCTTCAACTTCTGACGTCCTAAGCACAGCCCTTCCGGGTCCGGACACAGACAATTCCCAGTCAGTTCCGGGGACGGAAGATCCGTCAACGCCGACATCCCCTGAACCCGACGATGAAATCAAAGACAGCGCCAAATCCCTGAAGATTCACGCTTTCGCTGACATGAACATCGACACCAGCGGAACCTATGCCAGCGCCACCATCTCGATCGTTAAATCCATGATCGCACGCCAGCCCGCGGCCATTCTGGGCGTGGGGGATTATATCGATGGCGAAAAGAAAAGCCTTTCCGACAGCACCTATGTGAACATGTGGAATCAGTTCTCGAAAAAAGTTCTGTCCTTCATGCGCGATGCAAACATTCCGTTTTTGGCGACTCCGGGCAATCACGATGCCTATTATGCGCAGGAACGCCGTTTGTATGATTCCTTCTGGGGCAAAAACAAACCCAACGTGGAATACGTCGATGAT
Source organism: Bdellovibrio sp. BIS2 (assembly GCF_055398295.1). Lineage (NCBI taxonomy): Bacteria > Pseudomonadati > Bdellovibrionota > Bdellovibrionia > Bdellovibrionales > Pseudobdellovibrionaceae > Bdellovibrio > Bdellovibrio sp. BIS2. The sequence continues at coordinate 2,477,437 of NZ_AP035879.1, forward strand.
GACAACTTTCCGTTCTATTACTCTTTCATCAAGGAAGATGTTTTCTTCGTTTCTTTGGATGATGCGAATTATTCAAAACTTTCCAACCGCACGGCCCAGTTGGCATGGTTGAAGGAACAACTGTCTTCCGCCCGCGCCAAAGGGGCCCGGGCCCGCGTGGTCTATGGTCACATCCCTCTGTATTCGATTGTCAGCAGCAAAGCCAACAGCTCGACGGTTTATGAAAATGGTGTTCTGGCCGGTGAAAGACGGACCGCAGGAAGCAACACCTTGGAGGCCATCTTACTGAGCCACAATGTGGATCTGGTCATCTTTGGTCATTCCCATGGATTCTATTCCGGTCACTACACTTATCCTGATGGAAAAAAATTACAGGTGGTTTCCATGCCGTGTGCAGGCAGCTCGCCCCGTTACCTGGTGGGCACCAGCACACGCACTCCGCAGGGCTATGTGGAACTTGTCTTTTCTGAAACGAATCAACTGACCATTCGCTATTACAATTCATCTGGCACGCAACAAAGCCTCAGCTCCCTGCCCGCTTCACTCACGCTGGATGCAAAAAACGGCGTCAAGTACGTGCGCTGATTTTGCTTGCAATAAAGTAACTTGGTTTTTGATTTCGGCAGTCCTAGTCTCCGTGCTTCACAATACGGAGACTTTTCCATGTTTGCTGCATTTCTATCTTTCGCACTGATCAGTTCAAATGCCTACAGCTATCTGGATCCTCAATTTGATAAACACGCTGTAAAAACCTACAACATTGAAGTTTCGGGAAAAGCCATCCCGGAAAAGTGCTACCTTCTGCAAAGGTTCCCGGGACTGGAAAACAAAATCAACAAAGACGAAGACGCTCTTTGTGCGATGAATCTGTACCCCACCCGCTGCGATCATCCCAAGACACAGATGTTTTATGGGTGCCCGAAAGTGAACAGCACCTCTGTCGCGGTGGAATTCTACACCGTCCCCAAAGGAATGACCGAGGCGCAATTTCAAAAAGCCGTCTGCCCTCTGACCCGTTCCGCGAAAAAAGCCCTGAAGGCCAAATCCGGCTATCCAGACAAAGAGGCGAAATTCAAGTTTGCCGCCCCCGGCGTTTCTGTGGGAAGCATTCTGGGTTATTCCCGTCTGACTCAGTTGTTTAAATCCGTGGACGTTCCACCCAGCGTTCTTCGCACGGTGAGCCTGGACACAGTTTTGGATCATGCTTTGGCCGGACGCTATCTGGGTTTGCAAATGGGCAACACCTATTTGAATCAATACTGGTACGATCAGATCGGCCATTTGGTTCGCGCAAAACACGGCAACGTCGCCCAACTGCCGGATGTGTACACGAAGCCACCTCACGGCCTGGGCATTGTTCCCACTTCATTCTACAAAGACGGCAAACGCCGCGGGCTTTCTGCGAACAGCACAGCTTACTGGACACCACGCATCCTGACCGAAGACAAACTGCAGGTCTTCGGCGTCCTGTCTGAAAACCCCGGGAACGAAGAACTGTATGCTGAGGCCTTCGGTTTAAAATCGGACAAGACCCGCATCGATCAGTTCCGCAACAGCAGTGTCTTTTGGCCTCTGCTGAAAGATCCCCGCCCTGTTTCACAAATTCTGGGCAGCAACGAATTGAGTAAAGCCGGTCAGAAGATGCTGGGCATGCAGGATTCATCTGACATGCTGGTGATGGACTTCCTGCTGGATCAGGCTGATCGTATCGGCAACATCCACTACAAACGCCGCCAGTTCTTTAAAACTGCGCAGGGCACCTTGGACAGTATCTCGGACAAAAAATACAAAGAGCTTCTGGCGAAGCCCGCAAACACGTTGACCCCGGCTGAAGTGGAGGTATTAGGCGCCATCAAGCAAACCGGTGTTTCTTTGAAGGTCATGCTTCTGAAAGACAACGACGGTGGCTTTGACATGAACACCGCCAAAAAATACGCTCTGATTGCAGATGTCAAAAAAACCTCTGCCACATATGACAGTTGGAAGGACAATGCGGATCTGTTCCTGAATGCGACCATGGTGGTAAAACACTTCAGCCCTCAGACTTATAAGGGTGTGATGCGTTTGTACGGTCAGGTCTTTGGCACGCCTGAAACCCAATTGGCCATGGAAACTTATTTCCGCAACTCATTGCAGTTCACGGCGGCGGAATACAAGATCTTCAAAAACAATTTGCTCAGCTTGTACCGCGCACTTTACAAAAACTGCAAAAGCGGAAGTCTGTACCTGGACTTGGATATCAAGGATTACTTCTCAAACAACCCGAATCCGGTGCTGACGACAACACCGGGCGTGTGTGAAGGGCAGTTCTAGAAAAGGAACGGCCCCAGAGCGATGGCAGCCGGTACGATTTGCACCAGCGCTGCCCGCCATAAACGGCGTGACGACAAGATCAACACCAGGCCCGCCGCAATGATGGACACCAAACCATAAATCACCAGGGTGGTGCCTGCCGCGTGGGTGACCTCCCCTGTTCGCAAATGCAAACCGAGCAAAATCGCCACCGCCAAAAACAAGTTATAAAAACCCTGGTTAAAGGCCATCAGTTTGGTGGTCGCGGCTTCACTTTCCGTGACGCCAAAAGTCTTATTGGTTCTTTTACGCCCCCAAAGCAGGCTTTCCAGAGCAAAAATGTACACATGAATAAGTGCCGGAACGAGAGCGAATGATATTTCCATAGTCTAAGTGTGCGGAGGCCTTTCCCGTTCGTCAATCCCGCCGCTGCGCAAAGTAGAGTCCCTGCACGAACTCTTGACCGGCTTCAGGTGCCGCGCTAGCTTTGGTCGTTAATCATTAGCAATATAACGCACCGATTCCTAATCATTCGAATGGGCGTCGTCTGCGCGGATTTCGCCGGAGGAAAAATGGCTGAGTATATCAATCCAGATTATGTTCCAGAACCAGAGAAAATGAACGTTAAAAAGGGTCTTGATGGCGTTGTTATGGATACGTCTTCTGTATCCAAAGTAAACCCTCACACCAACTCTTTGATCTATCGCGGTTACCCGGTTCAAGACCTGGCTGAAAACTGCTCTTTCGAAGAAGTGGCATTCCTGATGTACAATGGCGAGCTGCCAAATGCAGGTCAACTTGCTGAGTTCTCCAAAAAAGAGCGCAGCTACCGTGAAATCTCCACTACTTTGTTGAACGTGATCAAAGCACTTCCACAAAAATGTCACCCAATGGATTCCATCCGCACGGCTGTTTCCTTCCTGGGCGCTGAAGATGCACGTATCTGGGATTCTTCTCCTGCGACAAACATGGACAAAGCCATGATGTTGCTGGCGAAAATCCCGACCATGGTGGCTGCTGACTACCGTTTCAAAAAAGGTCTGGATTTCATTCCACCGAAAGCTGATTTGTCCATCGCGGAAAACTTCTTCCACATGTGCTTCGGTAAAGTTCCACAAAAAGAAGTTGTTAAGGCTTTTGACGTTTCTTTGATCCTTTACGCTGAACACAGCTTCAATGCCTCTACGTTCACAGCGCGTGTTGTGACTTCCACTCAGTCTGACATCTACTCTGCAACTGTTGCAGGTATCGGTGCCCTGAAAGGTCCTTTGCACGGTGGCGCGAATGAAATGGTTATGCACATGATGAAGGAAATCGCTGATCCTGCGAAAGCAGAACAGTGGATGCTGGATGCTTTGGCGCAGAAGAAAAAAGTCATGGGCTTCGGTCACCGCGTTTACCGCTCTGGCGATTCCCGCGTTCCAACCATGAAAAAGTACGCTCAAGTTATGGCTGACGTGACTGGCGAACAAAAATGGATGCAGATGTACACGGCTTTGGAAAAAGTCATGGTAGACAAGAAAAAGATCTACCCGAACCTGGATTTCCCAGCGGGTCCTGCTTACTACATGATGGGCTTCGAGATCGACTTCTTCACGCCGATCTTCGTAATGGCTCGTACAACCGGCTGGTCTGCTCACATCATGGAACAAACTGCTGACAACCGCATCATCCGTCCTCTTTCCGAGTACGTGGGTGCTGAACAGCGCAAAGTGACTCCTATCAGCGAGCGCAAATAGTTTTTAACCAAAAGTTAAAACGAAAAAGGGAGCCTTCTGGCTCCCTTTTTTTATGCAAAAGTAAGCAGGTACCTTTTAAAAGGATGGTCAAAAAGGTCCTTATGCAAGGCGGAGGGGGTTCTCTGAAACGGAGGCGTGCTTCTAGCACGTCGGAGAGAAAGAGGTCCCCCGACAACGCAGTCAGAAGGGCCTTTTTCACCATCCTTAGTTAAGTGCGATCATTTTGGAGTCGTAGCGCATTCTTTCTTCGTTATAGTCCGCCAGCGTTCGCTCGGCTTGCGCGGCAAAGGCCGGATCTTCACTGGAATGCTCCAGCGTTGTGCGAGTCGTATTCACTGACAGCACATAGTCACTTTTTCGGATCAGGTTCTGAAAATCAAATTCATACAGCTTTTTGAACTGACCGTGACTGGAACGACGAAGCTTCATCAGTTCCGTCATCGCCTGCAGATGATTCAGCACGCGCTGCGAGTACTCGTCCTTAACGGCATCGAAATCAATATTCTTCTGCCAGCGCTGAAACGCACCCATCGAGGAAATCTCCAGATAGCGGCCGATTTGCAAATCCAGGCCTTCAGCGGAAGTTTTGGCTTTGTTCAAACCCAGCAGCAGCTTTTGTTTGGATGCCAATCCATGTACAGCGGCGCCCTTTGTCGGCTGTCTCACCGTGAGACTTTTGCGCTGAAGTGAAGCTAATGACAGTTCACCTGCCAGAAGAGTCAGCCCCACAAAGAAAATCGCCAGAGTTCTGCTGTAAAGTTTCATTTTATTCGTCATACCAAAGAATCAATACAAGGCCCGTGCCGTGTCTGAATTTGAGACAAAAGATGGTTGCCAAAAACGCCGGGGTTTATTGAAATACCCCTGAACTGTTTCAAGGAGACCGAATGAAGCGAATGATTCTGCTGGTACTGGCGCTTTCTGCCTGCACCCACAAGACCCCGGACAAAGCCACCCACGTTCAGCATCTGGCGACCACTTATGTGTCCACCCTGCCGTCTCGGGGCATCGATTATTCTGCCAAAATTGAACGTGTGGCCTTTGGCTCCTGCGCGAACCAGGATGAACCGCAGCCGATCTGGAACACCATCGCTGCAACCAATCCGGATCTGTTCTTGTTCACGGGTGACAACATCTACGGCAGTTGGTCCGGACAGCAACCCATCGCCGAACAATACCGCAAGCTGGATCTGGTTCCCGAATATCGCGCCGTTCGCGAAAAAGTTCCCTTCATGGCGACCTGGGATGATCATGACTTTGGCCAGCGCGATGGCGGTCATGAATGGGCCGGCAAAGATGCCGCCCGCCGTGATTTCATGAACTATTGGACCTACACCCGCAACAGCATGCCGCTGGAGCAAGGGGGTGTTTACCACAGCAAAATCATCGGCCCGAAAAAACAAATGGTTCAGGTGATTATGCTCGACACCCGTTACTATCGCAGCCCGCTGAAAGAACGCCCGGGTTTTGAAGGCAAAGCGATGAATTACATCCCTCAGGATGAAGGCACCATTCTGGGTGAAAATCAGTGGCAGTGGCTGGAAGCCCAGCTAGAGCGCCCCGCGCAGGTTCGTTTTATCATCAGCAGCATTCAGATGATTGCCAATGATCCGCAGTTTGAAAAATGGGGAAATTTTCCGAAAGAGCGGCAAAGATTCTTTGATCTGATCAAATCAACCCGCGCTAAAAATGTGATCGTCATCAGCGGTGACCGGCACATTGCCTCGATCGCGAAAACAGATTTGAAAGGTTATGGCCCTCTTTATGACATCACTGCCAGCTCTCTGAACCGTCCGAACAAATACCCGGACGCTGACAGTCACTATGTGGGTGCCACCTACAACCAGGAAAACTTCGGCCTGGCCGAAATTGACTGGAAAATGAAAACTGTGTCCATGCAGATTCGCGACATGAACAGCAAAGTGGTGAATTCTGTCGAAATCAAACTGAAATAGCTATTTGTCCGAGACACTCCAGTCCTGTCGTCCGGCGGATTCCTGCGCAGGACCGCCGTTAAACAAGGTGCGGGCCCACAGGACGATTTCGTCCACTGCCGAATCAAGATGGGTTTCATCCACCACCTGTGTTGGAATATCCAGATGATCCACGGCCAGATTGCGGCTGTCATCCATGGCGCTTTCCACAATCACCAGCCCTTTGAGACTGCAACCTTCCTGACAGACTTGCGCCAAATACTCGGCTCCCACACTGACGCCGACGCCGATGATACGCTCTTTATCGACGCTGGCGTGGTTTTCCAAAAAATCCAGGGCCGCGCGGATATCCTGCAGGCGCTTGCTGGGAGATTCCCAGGGTTGTGGTGCCTGCTCGTCTTCACTGAAATAACTGTGGTCCATGATCAGGGTGATAAAACCTTCGGCACTGACCTCCCGAGCCAGTCGCTCGGTCACTTGCGCCGTGGCTCCGGTCATTGAACCTTCAAACAGGCAGGCTGCAAAGATCTCGGAAGCATCCTCTGGCAAAAACAAAGTTCCTTCCAGCATGCGGCCTTGTGACGTGAAATTGACAGTGAGTTTCATGGCGAACCTCCCGCTGTCTTTAAAAATAAAACGAGGCCGCAGAAGGCACACAGATATTCGGGCTGAACTGCCGTAAAACAACAGACAGACCCGACGGAGGTCTTTACTCCAGACTGAGTAACTGCAAATTGATCATAAAATTGCGCGCAATACGATAGGCGCGCTCTTTGGCTTCATTGGCTTTCAGGCCCACGAAATGCTCATCAACGGTCTCGACAAACAGACGCAGCCACTGCTCAAAGTGCCCGCGCTCCAAATTCAATTTGGTGTGTGGCGGAAAAGGACGACCACGATAGGTGTCTTCGCCCAACAGCAGGTCACTCCAGAAATTGTAAAGCTTCGGCAGATGTTCATCCCAGTCCACTTTCGCTACATCCGTAAAAATCGGACCGATATGTCCATCGGCGCGAACCTTTGCGTAAAAGCCGTCGACCAGAACCTTGATGTCCTCGCGGCTTTCCAGGGGTTTTCTTGATGGGGGTGTGGTCATAAAATCCTCCCTATGCAATGGGTAATACATCCAGATCCTTGGGACGGATCTTACGCAGCTCTTCCGGAATTGATTTCAGAATGGCTTCACCCAAAGCTTCAATCAGTTCGTTTTTGTAGTGTTCACGGCGGTACACCAAACCGATTTCGCGGGCTGGGATCGGACGCTCAAATGGCACAATCTGACTGCGCGCGCCCAGTTGTTCCGTCGCCAGATGCGGCAAAAGCGTGTAACCACCATAAAGGTCGACAAGGTTTTTCAAAGTTTCCAAACTGCCACTTTCAAACTTGTAGCGTCGCCCACCTCCCTTGCCTTTTTTCACCGAGCAGATATCCAGCACCTGATTGCGCAGGCAGTGGCCCTCTTCCAGCAACCAGATGTCATCCATACCCAGAGCCTGGTATTTGATTTTCTTCATATGGGCGTACTCGTGATTCTTTTCGCACAGGACATAGAAGGGTTCATAGTACAACGGGAATTCAAACATCTTCGGCATCTGAGTCGGAGTCGCCAAAACACCGACATCGATATCATCACCGTTGAGGGCTTCCAGAATCTGGTCCGTCTGCATTTCTTTGATATTCAGATCCACACCCGGGAACATTTCTTCCACCACAGGCAAAAGTCGGGGCAAAAGATACGGAGCCACCGTCGGAATGACACCAATAGACAAGCTTCCTTGTTTAGCGCCTTTTTGTTCATGCTGAATAATGCTCTCAATTTTTCTGGACTCAAAAAGGACCGTCTGAATTTGGGAAATCAGTTTTTTACCCATGTGTGTCAGTAAAATGGGTTTTTTGGATCGGTCAAAGATCACCACACCCAAATCCTCTTCCAGCTTCTGTATTTGCATGCTGAGCGTGGGTTGAGTCACGTGGCAGGCCTCGGCCGCCTTGGCAAAATGACCGTGCTTATGGACAGCCATAACGTATTCCAGCTGCGTCAAAGAAAAGTTCACTTTCGGGCTCATATAAGGGCTCCTTGGGCCCATTATGCCGCAATAGACAAAATCTATCAATGCATATTTATAATCGATTTCACTAAAAAGGGTTGATCCCGTAGTCTCAAAGACGAAAGATGTCCACTAACAACTAAACCTGCTGGTGGACCTGAATTTTTATTTAGGCCCTAAGGCCACAACCTAACCACTTTATTCGAAGGAGAATAAATGCAAACTATCATCAACACGAAAGTGCCAGATTTCAAAGTTCAAGCTTTCCACCACGGTGATTTCAAAACCGTGACTCAGAACGACCTTAAAGGCAAATGGTCCATCTTCTTCTTCTACCCTGCGGATTTCACATTCGTATGCCCTACTGAATTGGGTGATATGGCTGACAAATACGCTGAATTCCAAAAAATCGGCGTGGAAGTTTACGGTGTTTCCACTGACACTCACTTCACTCACAAAGCATGGCATGATGCTTCTGAGACAATCAAAAAGATCAAATACCCAATGTTGGCAGACCCTACCTTCCAATTGACTCGCGCATTCGGCGTGCACATTGAAGAAGAAGGTTTGGCTTACCGTGGTACTTTCCTGGTGAACCCAGAAGGTAAAATCGTATTGGCTGAAGTTCAGGACAACGGTATCGGCCGTAACGCTGATGAATTGTTCCGTAAAACTCAGGCAGCTCAATACATCGCTGCAAACCCAGGCGAAGTTTGCCCTGCGAAATGGACTCCAGGCAAATCCACTCTGAAACCAGGTCTTGATCTGGTTGGTAAAATCTAAATTTTAGATTTTCCAAACGCGAGTCCCCGCCCCGGCGGGGACAAGCCAACAACCGCGAAACAGAAATTAGCTGAAAGTTGCAAATGCAAGGCGGGAGAAGGAAGCCGTACTCCTGTACGGCGACGCCGACCAACGCAGCAGTTGCAATTTTCAGGTAATTTCCCCCGAACGGAGGTCACAATGTTAGACTCTTCTCTTCTTGAACAACTAAGATCAGTCTTTGGTGCCTTGGAGAATACGGTTGAGCTTGTCTATGAGAACAGCTCTCACGAAGATCAAAAAGATCTTTTGGACATGCTTCAAAGTGTTGCCAGCACCTCTGATAAAATCACGCTGACGCAGAATGCGTCTGGCACTTCTCCGATGCCTCAGTTCCGCATTGACTATAAAGGCAAGCCCACGGGCATCGTGTTCAAAGGTATTCCCGGCGGTCACGAATTCACTTCGTTGATCCTGGCCATCCTGAACACCGATGGCAAAGGCAAGCTTTTGGACAGCGTGATCGCGGACCGCGTTCGTCGTCTGAACAAAAACATCACAATCCAGTCTTACATCTCTTTGACCTGTGAAAACTGTCCTGAGGTGGTGCAGGCCCTGAATCAGATTGCTTTGATTCACGGAAGTCTTCGTCATGAAATCATTGACGGCGGTTACGTTCAGGACGACATCAAGTCCCTGGGCATCCAAGGTGTGCCAAGCCTGGTGGCGAACGCAAAAATGTTCCACTCCGGCCGTATCCAGCTTTTGGATCTGGTGGCAAAACTGGAATCCACTTTCGGCGTTGACGCCAATGCCGCCCCCTCTGAACCTGTGAACAAGAATCTGGGGCACTTTGATGTGCTGGTGATCGGCGGCGGCCCTGCGGGGGCGTCTGCGGCGATCTACACCGTTCGTAAAGGTCTTTCCACCGCGATGATCACGGAAAAAATCGGCGGCCAGGTGCAGGAAACCAAAGGCATTGAAAACCTGATTGGTGTGACTTACACCGAAGGCCCTCAACTGGCAGCCCAGTTGAATCAGCACATTGCCAGCTATCCGGTCAAAGTTCTTGAAAACCGCCGCGTGAAAAAGATCCACACGGAAAGCAAAGTCAAAGCCATCGAACTGGAAAGTGGCGAACACCTGACAGCCGACGCGATCATCGTCACTACAGGGGCGAAATGGCGTGAACTGGGTGTTGAAGGTGAAAAAGAATATCTGGGCCGTGGCGTGGCTTACTGCCCACACTGTGATGGCCCCTTCTATAAAGGCAAGAAAGTTGCCGTCATCGGCGGAGGAAACTCAGGCGTGGAAGCCGCGATTGACCTGGCCGGCATTGTTCGCGAAGTCGTGGTGTTTGAATACAACGATCAGCTGAAAGCCGACAAGATTCTGGTCGACAAGCTGAAATCCCTGCCGAATGTTTCCATCGTGACCAGCGCGAAGACTGAAAAAGTCATCGGTGATGGCTCCAAGGTTCAGCAGATCCAGTATCTGGATCGTTCTCTTAATAAAGAAGAGAAGATGGACCTGGATGGCATCTTTGTGCAAATCGGCCTGGTACCGAACAGCCAGTTCCTCAAAGACACGGTGGAGCTGACCAAGTTCGGCGAAATCATCGTCGATGAAAAAGGCCGTACTTCGACGAAAGGCATTTACGCTGCCGGTGACGTCACCACGACGCCTTACAAGCAAATCGTGATCGCCATGGGTGAAGGCGCGAAAGCCGCCCTGGCAGCCTTTGAAGACCGCATGTATCATTCTTAATCCATGGGCCCCTCCCTCTTGGGGCCCATTTTCCTTCTCTGCGCAAAGCATCTCTCTTGACTCCCTTCTGGCCTGACCTACGATAGGTCTGCAAAACAGGAGTCCATTTAATGAAAATAGCATTGAAGGTGCCACTATTCGCAGCTCTGGTTTTTTCCATGAGTGCCTGCCAAACCCTGAACAAGAAGGAAGCCGTGAACGCAGAATACATTCCGCGCGAAGTTCTCTTTGGAAATCCGGACATCACCGGCATTAAAATCAGCCCTGACGGAAAATACGTGACTTATCTTTCCGCCCACAAAGGTGTTCTGAACATCTGGGCTCAGGAATTCGGCAAGCCGGAAACGGCAAAACCTGTCACTCACGACACCAAGCGTGGCATTTTTCGATACAATTGGACTTACACACCGGGAGTCCTGACCTTCAGTCAGGATGTTGCCGGGGATGAAAATTTCGGTCTGTACACCCTGAACGTCACTACCGGCGAAATCACTGAAATCACCAAGCCTGGCAAAGTGACTTCCCAAATCGCGGAGACCAGTCACCTGCGCCCTCAGGAAGTCGTGATCATGACCAACGAACGCGATCCGAAGTACTTCGATTACAAGATCCTGAATCTCGCAACCAAAGCCACCACGGATCTTTTCACCAACACTGACAACTATGCCGGGATCATGTTCGACAAGAACTTCCACCCGATCATCGCCAGCCAGTCCAACAAAGATGGCTCATCAACCATCTTCCTGTGGAATGCCGGCAGCAAAAAGTTTGTTAAAAAGACCGTCGTACCTTTCGAGGATAGCATGACTTCTTCCGCGGTGGACGTTTCTCACGACGGCAGCAAAGTTTATCTGCTGGACAGCCGCAAACGTGACAAAGCCGCTTTGATCGAATGGGATATCAAGTCTGATAAAAGCAAAGTGATTGCCTCGGACGAACGCTCGGATATTCAGGGTTTGCAAATGCATCCCCAGACCGGAAAGCTATTATGGGCATCCTCTTACTACCTAAAACGTGACATTCAGTTCTTCGACAAGGACTTCCAGAAGCACTTTGAAAGCATAGAGAAAAAGCTTAACACCGAAGTCAACGTGACTTCCATGAGCCTTGATGGAAATCAGTGGGTGCTGTTTGCAGATTCCACCGACAAACCCGTGGCGTTTTATTTCTATGACGTCAAAACTGAAACTTTAAGTCAGCCCCTGTATCACACCAAATCCATGATCCCTTACGGCGACCGCCTGAGCGCCATGGAAGCCGTTGAAATCCCGTCTCGTGATGGTTATCAACTGGTTTCTTACCTGACCTTGGCCCGCAAGCCTGCTGGCAAATCCATGGTTTTACTGGTGCATGGTGGTCCTTGGGGCCGCGATGACTATGGCTACAATCCATACCATCAATGGCTGGCAGATCGTGGTTACAACGTTCTGAGTGTGAACTTCCGCGCCTCGACAGGATTCGGGAAAAAGTTCCTGAACGCGGGCGACAAACAATGGGGCCGCAAAATGCACGACGACCTGATTGACGCCGTCAACTGGGCCGTTAAAAACGACTATGCCGATCCAAAACAGATTGTCATCATGGGTGGTTCCTATGGTGGTTATGCCGCTTTGGCGGGTGTGACCTTCACTCCGGACACGTTTGCGGCTGCGGTAGATATCGTGGGCCCTTCCAATCTGGAAACTTTGCTAAACACGGTTCCACCGTACTGGGAAAGCTTCCGCGCGAATCTTTACAAGCGCGTGGGCGATCCGACGACAGCGGCTGGCAAAAAGCTTTTGAAAGAGCGTTCTCCGCTGACTCATGTGGATAAAATCAAAAAACCACTTTTGATCCTTCAGGGGGCCAATGATCCGCGCGTGAAAAAAGCGGAAGCGGATCAGATCTATAACGCCATGGTGGCGAAAAAGATCCCGGTGGAATATGTACTGTTCCCTGACGAGGGCCATGGTTTTGCCAAGGCTGCCAATAACATGGGGGCTAACGCCATCACCGAGGAGTTCCTGCAAAAGTACCTGAAAGGACGCCTGGAGCCGATTGAGGCTCAGGTGAAAGCCTCTTCGGCGCAGTTCATCACCACACCTCAGTAAGCCTTTTCAAAGGCCTGAAAGCAAAAGCCCCGGTTTCCCGGGGCTTTTTTCTATTTTATAATTCGCAAAGTTCGATGGAATGCCCGTCAGGATCCAACACAATGGCCTTTTTGCCATCAGGCATGTCCGTGGGGTCTAAAATGCACATGGCACCGGGAACTTTAACAAGTTCCTGCACGGTTTTCTCTAAATCCGTAATTTTGAAACCCAGTTGCAGGCTTGGAATTTGAGATCTTTGCGGATTTTGGATATTGTACAGGGAAAATTCGACGCCATTATGAACGGCTCTGTGAACTTCACTCCCTTTATCAACTTTTGACGCTGTAAATTGAAAGCCGATAATTCGATAAAAACCCAGCATGCCCTGTAGCTGCGTGGTGTTTATTGTGATAGAAGTGAATAGCAAACTCATCCGTCTATTATCTGAAGCGAGGCCGCATGAAACAAGAAAAAATTTATCTGAAAGACTATAAATCCCCTGCCTTCACGGTGGATTCCATTAACCTCGACTTCAATCTGAACGAAGACTTTTGTCGAGTCGTGGCAAAATCCCAGGTTCGTCGCACCCACCCCGGTGAGATGCGTCTGAATGGCGAGGAATTGAAACTGGTTTCCATCAAAATCAACGGCCAGCAATTGAATGCCGACCAATACCAGATCACGGCAGAAGAACTGATTGTTCCGTCAGTTCCCGACAGCTTCACATTGGAAATCGAAACCGAACTGCAACCGCAGAACAACACCTCTCTGGAAGGCCTTTACAAATCCAACGGCATCTTCTGCACCCAGTGCGAAGCTCAAGGATTCAGAAAGATCACTTACTTCTTTGACCGTCCGGATGTGATGACTTCTTATTCCGTGACGATCGAAGCTGACAAAAAGAAATACCCGGTTTTGCTGTCCAACGGAGATCGCATCAAAGTGGAAGACCTGGGTAACGGCCGTCACAAAGCTTACTGGCAGGATCCGCACAAAAAGCCGTGCTACTTGTTTGCATTGGTTGCGGGTGACTTGGGCGTGATCCGCGACACTTTCACAACTGTGAACGGTCGCAAAGTGAATCTGGAAGTATACGCGGCCCACGGCAAGCAGGACCGCTGTCTGCATGCCATGGAATCCCTGCACAAATCCATGAAATGGGACGAAGAGGTCTTCGGCCTTGAATACGACCTGAACGACTACATGATCGTGGCGATTGATGACTTCAACGCCGGCGCGATGGAAAACAAAGGGCTGAACATTTTCAACTCCCGTCTGGTGCTGGCGGATTCTGATTCGGCAACCGATGTGGACTTCCACAACATTGAATCCGTTGTCGCACACGAATACTTCCACAACTACACCGGCAACCGCGTGACTTTGCGTGATTGGTTCCAGTTGTCCCTGAAAGAAGGTCTGACCGTGTTCCGCGATCAGGAATTCTCTGCTGACATGACCGACCGTGGAGTTCAGCGTATCGAGGACGTCGATGCTTTGCGAGCTGGCCAGTTCGCAGAAGACGCGGGTCCGAACGCCCACCCGGTTCGTCCCGAGTCCTGCATGGCGGTTGATAACTTCTTCACCATGACGATCTATGAAAAAGGATCTGAAGTGATCCGCATGATGCAAACGATTGTGGGCCGCAAGGGCTTCCGCAAAGGTATGGATGAATACTTTAAACGCCACGATGGACAAGCCGTGACGACAGAAGACTTTGCGTCTGCGATCGCGACTCCGAACAACAAGGACTTCACTCAGTTCCGCCGCTGGTACAACCAGGCCGGCACTCCGGTGGTTGCTGTTCAGGAAAAATTCGACGCTGAAAAGGGCGAGTTCCATGTGACTTTGGAACAAAGCTGCCCGCCGACTCCGGGCCAGCCGACGAAAGAACCATTCCACATTCCATTGATGATGGGCCTTCTGGACAAATCCGGCAAAGAGTTGCCATTGAACTGCGATAAAATCACAGTGAACTCTGACGGCAAAAACCTGATGGAACTGAAAGAGCGAAAAGAGACTTACGTGTTCACAGGCTTGAAAGAGCGTCCGGTGCTTTCGATTTTGCGTGAATTCTCGGCTCCGGTGAACCTTCGCTGGGAAGCTTCCGAAAACGATCTTTATTTCCTGATGGAAAAAGACACGGATTCCTTCAACCGTCGTGAAATGGCTCAGAAACTGGGGCTTCGTCTGTTCAAAAAGATGATCCAGCAGGCGCGCGCCAAAGAACCGATGACTTTGGATCCTCGTTTCATCAGCACCATGACTTCCATTCTGGAAGATCAGGCGATGGACCCGGCTTTCAAGGCAAAGATGCTGCAACTGCCAAGTTACGCTGTTCTGGCGCAGGAAGAAGCGGTATTGGATGCGGAAGCCTTCTATAAAGCCCGCACAGCTTTGCGCAAAGAGATTGCAACCGTAAACCGCACTCAGTTGCTGAATATCTACAAAAAATTCCATGGCGTTGAGCCAAAAAGCCGTGACCCGAAAGTCTTTGGTCACCGCTCTTTGAAAAATCAGGCCCTGGCTTATCTGGCAGAACTGCACGAACCGGAAATCATGGACATCGTGAACAAGCAGTACTGGGAAGCTCAGAACATGACCGACCGTATGACGGCGATGTCTTTGCTGGCGGATTCAGATTCTGTCCACCGTGAAAAAGTTCTGCAGAACTTCTATGAGGTATGGAAGAACGATTCAGTGGTGATCAACAAATGGTTCACGGCTCAGGCCACCGCTCACCGTCCGCAGACTTTGGAAGACGTCAAAGCATTGACGAAACATCCGGCATTCAACATCACGAACCCGAACAATGTTTATTCCCTGCTTCGTGCATTTGGTGCGAACCTTGTTCGCTTCAACGACCCGAACACCAACGCTTACGAGTTCTATGCCGACAAGATCCTGGAGATCGATCCAAAGAACCCGCAAGTCGCTGCCCGTTTGTGCGCGGCCTTCAACTTCGTTTCCAAGCTGGAACCAGCCATGAAGGAAAAGGCCCTGGCTCAAATCAAACGCATGGTTGCGGTGGAGTCTTTGTCCAAGAACTCTCGCGAACTTTTGCAATCGGCTTTGACCTAGGGTAAACGCACGGGCCCGGGCGAACCTCTGGGAGCCCGCCGCTTCAGAGGGCACGCATCCGTGCTCAGTCGGTGCCGGGGCGCTGCCCCGGTTCGCGCATCCTGCGCCACCGAAGGCCCTCTTCCGGGCGGCCTCCCAGAGGCTCTCCCGGTCCCTTAATCCACACTTGATCAAGCCAATACAAAATTGCGCATAAAAAAAAGGGAGTCGAAAGACTCCCTTTTGCTTTTTTCGTGTTTTTATTTCCCCATCCCCACCCAAGACCAAGGCTGGTCAAAAGGGTTCAGATGCACAAAATGCCAGGGGCATTTTGAGGCGTAGCCCAGGCGGAGGCGGTCCCTCGCAGCGCAGGCGTGCTCCCTGCACGTCGGAGCGAAAAGGCCCGCCGACAACGCAGTCAGATGGGCCCTTTTCACCAGCCGCTAGTATTTGGTTCGGCAGTGTTCAAGGAACTCTTCGCGAGTTTCCATGCGGCTCTTGAAGTGGCCTCTTAGGTCGCTCGTGCTGGTTGTGCTGGAGGTGTCTTCAATGCCTCTCATCATTACGCAGTAGTGTTTTGCGTTGATGTGGACCGCGATGTGTTCGGTGCCCAAGATGTATTGAAGGCAGTCGGCGATTTGTTTTGTCAGACGTTCCTGCACCTGTGGGCGGCGGGAGAAGTACTGCACAATGCGGTTGATCTTGGACAGACCGATGACTTTTTTATTTGGGATGTAAGCCACTGTTGCGAAGCCGTCGATTGGCAGGAAGTGGTGTTCGCAGAAAGACAGGCAACCGATGTTTTGCACCACGATCATTTGATCGTAGTTCATCTTGTTTTCGATGACGGTCATTTTTGGGAACTTCTTGGGATCCAATCCTCCGAAAACTTCGTTCACGTACATTTTGGCAACGCGTTTTGGAGTTTCACGCAAAGAATCGTCATCCAGATCCAAGCCCAGGGTGTTCATGATGTCGGTGAATTTTTCGGTGATACGTTCGATCTTTTCTTCGTTGGTCAGACCGTTGTGGATCATCGGAGTTGGGCGGACATTTTCCAAAATCTGCTTCACGGATGCAGAGACATCCGCAAACTGAGATTCTGGTTTTGCCTTTACACTTTTTTTGCTGGTTTTCTTGGTGGTTTTCTTTGTTGTTTTTGCCATCGTTATTCCCTGCTCGAAAAGCCCACTTATGCCCTAAAATCGGCAGGTTCGCAAAGCTCAAAGGTCTTAAATTATGTTTTTTGTAGATTTTGACTGCCCAGCCATTGGCGCAGCAGGTCTTTCTCTGACGAAGACAGACCGTCAAAATGGATTCTGAGGACTTTGTCCTTCACATCGATGACCTTGGCTTTGCACTGAATATCGTTGATCTCTGACAGCACCAGGGTCAGCACTTGGTCTTTTTTGAAAGACTCCACGCCTTCCGGCACGGAAATGCGAGCTCCGGTATAGGACAGATCCACGGTTTCGCCATTTACTTTGCCGTTCAAAACAACCGGGGTCACCACGACGAAACGATCTCCCGTCGGGGCAAACCAGTTCTGACGACGATCCAGGTAAGGATAACGGAAGAATGAAAACACCGTGCCCACGATAAAGAGCACCAAAAGGCAATCCAGCACCCGTGCGGTGCTGATCGCCGGGTCCACCACGCCAAACCCCTTAAACAGGCTGACCAGCGTGCTGATCACAAAGATTCCACAAAGGATCATCCCCAGGACCCAGGACAGCTTGTGACGGATCATGAGCGTCAATCCGGCGCCAAATACAGACACCCAACCCACCCAGTTCAGCACCGCAACTCCGGTTCTTTGCATCATGATGAGGTCAAGCACAGGCGTGAACATAAGCACAGCGGCAGCCATTTCCACTGCACGAGGACGTTCTAGAGCTGGTGATTTTGTTTCCATGGTAAACTTATCGGCTAGAGCCGAGTCAGGGTATAGATTTTTATTGATTATCTCGCTTCAATCCTTAGAATTTCTCATTGTGAGACACATAAATTTTCAGCACGTCATTTTCATCCTTGCGTCCCTTGTTTTGACCAGTCAGGCAAAGGCCTATCCTGATTTTATCGGGTACAGCTATTCCTCCTGCATCACCTGCCACTATAACGGTCTGGGAGGCGGCGCTTTGAATGACTACGGTCGTGCCCTGTTTGCCACCGAGATCACGTCCCGCCAGGTCTTTCCGAAATCCATGGAAGAAGAGGAAATCGCCGAGATGTCCGGCTTTCTGGGCAAAAAGAAGCTGCCATGGTGGGTGCGCCCGGGTCTGAAATACCGTGGTCTGTGGTTGCAGATGGATCCTGGTGCCAAGGCTTCCACCGAGCGCTACATCAACATGCAGAATGATGTGAATCTGAATTTCTTCCTGGACAAGAAACAGAACTATGCGCTGATCACAACCGTTTCCTACACCGGCGTGGAGCCTTATTACGGGAAAACCAACACCTGGTTCATGCGTGAATACTATCTGCGCTGGAAACAAAGCAACAACTTCTGGCTGTATGTGGGTCAGATGGATAAAGCTTACGGCATCCGCAACGTCGATCACTCGGCGGTCAGCCGTAAAGCCATCACTCTGGGGCAGTTTGACCAGTCTCAAGGAGTGATTGGTCACTTCACCTACCCGGACTGGGACGTGGCTGTGAATGCGTTCTTTGGCAACGCTGCCCAGGAAGATCCGCAAAAACAAAAAGGATTCTCGGTGGCCGGTGAATACCAGGTCTATGAAAAGTTCAAAGTCGGCGCCTCTGTGCTGACTTCCCAAAGTGACCTGCAACAGTGGAATCTGGCGGCCCTGACCACGCGTATGGGGCTTTCCAAAGGCTCTGCGATCATGGGTGAATTTGGTCTGCGCCAGAAAAAGGACAAGATTGCGGATTCTGAAGCCGAGCTGGGAACCTATGCGATCGTGCAAACCATGGTGGAAATCAATCGTGGTTATAATTTCCTGTCGATTCTGGAACACACCAAAGGCGACATTAACAAATCCTCGGCGGAGGCGATGAAATGGAGTCTGGGGGCTTTGATGTTCCCGCTGCCACGCACAGAGTTCCGTGCCATGGCCACCAATGGAAAAACCTATTCGGACACCGGTGGTGTCGATGATGCCTGGGCTCTGCAGGGGCAGATCCATATTTCCTACTAAGGGACGCATATGAAAAAATGGATGCTTGTATTAATCGCCTCTTTACTGACTCAGAGTGTTCTGGCCCAGGAAGAGGCCGAGACCGAAGAAACTCCGGCGGCGGAAGCTGCGCCGGCAACAACCACCGCCAAAAAACCAGCGGTTCGCGCACGTGAAAACTGGGGCTTGAGCCTTTCCACTTTGCAGTGGGATGAAACCCTGCGCGTTCAAGACGGCATCACCAACACCAAGGTGCCTGCCAACTATAATGCCATCACCGTGACCATCATGAAAGAAATCACCTACTATCGCTGGGGCTGGAGCGCTGGTGCCTTCATCGGGGCGGGCCGTTCCAACGGTGGATCTGATGCGGATCCTTATCTTGCAGACAAAGTGGCCTTCACCACTTACGGGATCTCCCCGCGCGTGTTTTACCGTCTGTCCGGACGAATCAATGCCGGTGTGACCGGAATGTTGTTTTATAAAAACATCGACTGGCCGAAAGAAACCAGCACGCAGACCATTGACTCGGGCCGCAGCCTGAACGTCACGGGTATTGCCGACTTGAACATTCGCATGTTTCAGAAGTGGGATTTCTATACCGGGATTGGTCCTTTGACGGAAGGATCCACCCTTTGGAAAATCGGCGTGAACTACCGATTCTAGAAAGACAAAGGCCCCTTTTCAGGGGCCTTTTTTTATTTATTTTACTGGAACAGTCACGGCCAGAGTCACTTCGTCTTCAACACCAACACCCATATAGTTGATGTCCTCGATGCCAAAGTCGCTCAGCTTCAACTTGAATTTCGCTTTCAAAGTCTTGCCTTCCACTTTGTAAACCCCGGAAATGTCCTTTTCAATACCACGGATTTTGATCTTACCCGTGCCCTTGCCGCCCTTACCTTTTGCGGAAAGTAAAACCGCCTCTGGGAACTTTTCTGTCTCCAGATGCTTTTGCGTGTGCTTGTCACGAAGCTCTACGCCGGTTTTCAAGGTTTTCAGATTCACAACAATGTTTTCAGCGGAAACTTCGTCACCGTTCACCACGGCCTGACCTTTGACGTCAGAAGTTTTGCCTTTGAAATCCCCCATCGGATTCAAAACCACATCCAGAACCACACTTTGCGCCATCGCTGCTGTGGAAATACCCATTGTGACAATCAATGCTGCAACAAATTTCATTTGCCCTACCCCTTTTACTTTTGGTGATTGTTTTAAAAACATATTAAATGACTTATTCAATGCTGTTGATCCAGTCAGCCACGGCTTGAACCTCTGCCGCTGACATAGAACCCGACGTCGGCATATTGCGAGTTCCCGGCCCCACTGTGGCCCCTGACAGGCGATAGTAAAGTTTTGATCCCGCCAGATCCTTGGCTTTCACCAGGCCGCGCGAAAGCGCTTTGGTTTCCGTCAGGTTGCGGAAGTCTCCGTAAGAAGAACTATTGTGACAGTTTAGACATTTGGAATCGATAACTGCCTTGGCCGCCAGGAATTTTGGATTTTCTTCCACCACTTCCTTGCCGTCGTTGATCAACGCCGGATCAAAGATCACATTTTCAATCAGATTATTGGTCGCCACATAGCGGGACATCACATTCAGTTCGCCCTTGCTCAGCGCCAGACCGTCAGTGGCTGAGCCGCCATACACAACATACTCGTAGATCTGACCGTTCGTGCCACCGGTCGCCACACTTTTCACGGTGAAGGCGAAGTCTCCGGGAGTTCCGGTTTTTTTAATTTCAGCCGTCTGCACCACGCCGTTCACCTGCAAGGTCATCTCGGTGGGCTTCACACCAAAACCTGCCGCCAGCACCATCTTGCTGCCGCTGCTGGGAAGGTTTACTTCCATATAAGCGATATTGCTGGCATCCGGAGCCGCACGCACCACGCGGATCTTACCCGCAGCGATGTTGATATAAGCATCCTCTTGATTGGCTCCCGCAGACACTGAAAAAACTTTCCCCGTCATGCTGGTATCCAGTGCCACAACGAAGGACAGTTGATCCGCCATAAAAAGGGCTTTGTTGACATAGGAAGGATTGCCGGGCTTGGACCAGAAAGAAAGCTCTGTGGAAGACAAAAGTTTTGGCAGGGATTTTTGATCCAGGGCTTCGCGGGAATCAAAGATCCCCTGTTCATAAAGAACCTGATCCTGCAAAGCAAAGTCGCTGCAATTCTGGAACGCCAGAATCATCGCCAACCCCGCACTGCCGACCGCAACGGTCTTTAAAACCCCTAGCTTCATTCGAACTCCCCCAAAAACATACAAAACTCTTATCGGCACCAAACACGAAGAACCCAAGGCTTCCGTGTTTGGTTTCCTGTCTCAATATGAGACTAGTTTGGCATCCCCAGATCCACCCATTTCTGCACGATGGCCTTCATCTGCGAAGACATCAGACCCGAACGTGGCATCGGTGAGTTCGCGTCATTAATACGCTTGATAATCACACCGGACTTCGCCTTGGAAGCCGCATAATTGCTAAGATCCAGCCCGCCGTCTGCGCCCGCGCCCGAGTGACAGCTCAGACACTGAGTTTTAAACACATTTACTTTTGTATCCGAACCCACGAGCATCGCATAAGTCACGTTTGCCGGAGCTTCATCAACCGGCACCACCACACTGCTTCCGGTTCCACATGTCGCGTTGGACTCGGCTTTTTCAATGGAAGTGAACTGCAGGGCAAACTTATCTGTTGTTTTGGTTGTATTCTGCACCAGAAGCTGGGCATTCCCTACTGGCGCCAGCGCCAGCGGTGTTCCCGGACAAACCACGGCATTAATGCTGCGGTATACAGTCGCCGAATCCAGCATCTTGTCATTTACATAGAAGAACAGACCCTTCACACGATACTTCGCAGTGCCGGTTGTGATGGACATCGTGGGATTGCGAGCCGCATATCCGACTTCAACTCCACCGACTTTTGCAACCTGCAACTCCACCGAAATCTTCAATGGGAACGTCGTGGCTTTGGCGGGCAGGTCTGCTGCCGTGCTGTAATTCCATTCCAGCTTCGTCCAGGTGGCAGGGGTGCCTTTGCTGTTAACGATGGCTGCATTGGATTTATTGGCCGTGATGACGGATTTATCGACGCCGTCATCACCTTTACAGGAAAGATAAGACGTCTGAGCCGCCTGCCATTCCGCCTTCAAGCTTGAAATCGCACCGTTGTGGTGCGCACCTGTGTAAGGGGGATTGTGCGCCGGATTGATCGCATTGTCTGAAATCGCCACGTAACCTTTATCCTTGAACACCTGATAGGACATCAAAGAGTTCTTGGAGGCAAAGGCCGGTGCTTCGTGCTCACCATTGTGGCAGCCCGCGCAGTTGTTTTTCAGGAATGTATAATAACCGGAACCGAACTTGGCATAAAGCTGATCTTCACAGATATCACCTGTGCTCTGCTCACCTTCATCCCCTTCTTCTTCCGTGGATCCACCCGTCAAACCCGAGCTGCCCTGATTGACCAGCTTCACCGTCTGCGTGTCGATCTGAAAACCTTCGCCCAGACTCTGAGCACAGTTTTGGAATGCCACAACCAGGATCAGTCCCCCGGATACAGCCCCCAGAACCTTCAAAGATTGAAGTTTCTTCATTCGCTTCCCCTTAAGCTACGTGAAGTTTAACAACTTTTTCTACGTCGTCCGCCTGCAAGGTGGCCGGCGCCAGTTGTTTGAACATCCCCATCTTGTAATTCAAATTCAAATAGTTCGCCAGAATCGCCGCCGCCACATAGTCCGGACGGGATCCTACCAGCGTGGACGTATCCACACTTTGATCGCTCAGGTAATGACCGATCTGGGTACCACTGGAAGTCACTTTGCCACTTGGATCAAAGGCAATAATGAACTGCAGTGACGACGAATAGTCACTGGACCAGATGCTGGTTGGCGAGTCCGACACTTCGGAGGAACAAGCACCATCAGTTGTGACCATGATAAACAAAGGCTTTTTCATCTGACTGGCAAGTTCCAGCATATTGCCGATCTGCACACCTGCAGCGAAGTCTTTCGCATCCGCCGCCGTACGCACTCCCGGAGCATGATAGTCGTAACCGCCCAAAGTAATGCGCCCGTGCGCGATATTTCCGTTCAGGGCATTGTAAACAACACCTGCCGTAATTGCAGTGGCATTGTTGCTTGCCGTGGAGGTATTGATTTTATAAACATTCTGAACGATCGCATCTTTGCGTGGATCGACACCCGAAGCGCCGCCCGCCGCAATGATATCTCCGGACTTGATACCGGCTTCCTGCAAAGCCACTTTCAAGCCGTCATTTTTCGAGTTCAGTTTTGCCACCTGGGACTTGGTCATCTTGGCAACAAATGAAGCCAGACTGCGTCTTTGATTTGCATTGAACAATTTCGAATCCGCCAAAGTATTTGAATAGTTCAAGGCACCAAACATGTTATCCAGGCTCGCCAACTCCAAAGTGGAATTCGGAGAGGAAAACACCGGGCGAATATTTTCCGCACTGGCGCCCTGATGCACACCCGGTAAAACTTTACCAATCAGACCGGCGCGCTCCAAAGGACCAGACAGATCATAAAAAGGACGAAGAGCCGCCTGACCATTGGTGTCGTTAGCGGTGTCCGTGCACAGAGCGACAAGGCGGGCTTTGCCCAGCGTTGCTGCAGAAGCGACGGACTTGATGCCTTTATGCAACTGGGAGCTGGTGGCAAAATCCGCCCCCATGACTTTTTCAGTGCCGAAGCCGGCCTTACCCAGGCCCAGTTTGTTGTAAGAACTCAGCAGACTGCCGCCTTTGTCTTTTACGACAAAGTTCCCATGAAGAGCAGCGCCACCGCTCAATCCCAGGGTCACAAACGGAATCATCGAAGCATTGTCAGCAGCCTCCGCCTGACTGCCCATCGTCAGGATGGAAGTCACGGCGCCAGGCACGGCCACTCGCGCGGCGAAAGACAGAACGCCTGTCTCAAGCAACTCGCGGCGAGACAGTTTCAGGCTGGAAATGTCGGTCTTTTCATCAAGAACTTTTTTCAGTTTATCGTTTTTCATTTTCCCCCCAAATCCCCGTCGTCCGTTACAGCAAATAAGATTCTGGCACGGACAACATGCCTGAACAGATAAAGATAGCCAGCTTGTCGGTTTCCGCAGCACTCCCCAGTGCCGTGGAATTCAACGTGCTGTAGTACTCATCCACAGCCTGCGTGATGTAAACCAGCTCATCGCTGGAAGGCTTACGCATCCAGAAGCGGTCGATCATCAGAATATAAGTGTTGATGGCACCCATTTTACCGTAAGTACCCGGCCCTTTGGCAAAATCCAGGTACTTAAAGATATCGCGAGGGCCTTTTTTCTCTTTGGTCACCGCTTGCTGACAGACCACGCCCGCCAAAGACGTCGTGGCAATAATGCTAGGTGAATTTACCAGCGTCAGATCATTGGCCGGAACCAGCAGATTGCGACGATAATTGATCTCGGAATTCACGAGCGTCATGTTGATATCCGAACTTTTCAGATTCAGAAGTGACATCATGGATTCCAGCGTTTGCTTTGCATCCACCGGCGCCCCATCGATATCCGACTGGGGCTTGTTGTTGACACTGTTATTGCTGCCATCAACACTGCCACCATTCAAAGTGACTTCCTCAAGACTTGCAAAATCAGTCTGTTGAGCACAGTTTTGAAAGCCCATCGTCACAAACAGGAAAGAGAAGCTCACACCGATCACTGCGCCAATTTTTCTTTTCGCATTCATGGCCTACTCCTCTTTCACCACGCCACAGACAGGGTCCAGGGCGACTTCAGTATAAAGACTTTTTAGATTATAATTGACCGCTTCGAAACGATCCCCCAGGCGAACCAGCGTCGTGTACTGGGTGGATTCAAGTTTTTTCAGGCACACGCTCTCGTAAACGCGTTTGGCCATACACTGACTGAAACGACGGCTTTGAGAAAGCATTTTGCCGAAATCCTTCACTCCCTGGCCGCCACCGGCATTGCTGCCTCTCCAGCCAAAGAACGTGGATTTGCTGCCCAAAACAGCGTTGTTCACGAAGTTATCGCTGCTGACAACAAAACCATAAGGATAGCTGCCTTTGTTCATTTTTGCCGCAACACCCGTGCTGGAATCAAAAGCGTTGCGCGGGAACAAACGCAGTTCTTCACGGGCTTCAAGGTAAGGTGTCACCAGGTTGATCGGAGCCGGCTTGCCTCTGTTGACCAGCTTGCCCAACAGACGGGTTTTTTCCGTATCGGCGGTCTTCGCCGCAGTCAAATACGCATCATAGTGTTCGTACAATACAGACATTTCTTTTTTGTTGTCGAGATTGCAGATCAGGAACAGACGGCGCTGTTCGGCCACATCGGTATTAGCTTTCACCAAATTGTTCAGACAGCCCGCAACATATTGAGTTTTATAGGCATCAACCGCACGGTTCGCCTTCAAGTCCTCCAGGAAGGCGGCTTTTTTTGCACTGAAATCTGCCGCCATTGCATTTGCAATCGCCGGATCGCGAATCGTGCTCAACGTCGGATCCAACTTGCCACGCGCTACGGCCTCGGTGTCCCCGCGTTTCATCAAATAAGCCAGACGTGTCTTGTACCAAGTGGAATTCTCCTGTCTGATCTCCAGATCAGGCAAAATATCCTTTGTTGCCGGGGTAATAAAGTTCGTACTGTAGGTGTTGTATTCCTGCTGGATACCATGCTGATTGAAGAAGTCCCCGTTCATCTGGGAATATGTGCCGGTCGCACCACCCGTGGTGAAATTGGTGTAATCCAGCTTTGCAAAGGCACCACGCATACCATCCATCACGGAATGGCAGCTTTTACAGCTGGTCAGATATTTGTTGTGATCCCCTGCCGGGAAGCGCTCCACATCGCGGCCCACGTATTGGTCAGAAGCCGAAGAATCCGCCGCTTCCGCCATGGACACACACAGGAACTGTTTCAAAGAAAACTCAACGGCACGACGGTTGGTACCACCGCTCAGGTTTCTTTCCGCAAAGGTGCGGGTCGTAAACACACCGGCTGGTTCAGGATTGTTATCCAGACTGACCATCTCATAGTTTTTCTCAGACTGCAGATAAGGCGTGCTCCACGCGGACTTCACCATCTTTTGGCGCGGTTGCTGAACCAGGGATGTCTGCAGATTCATATAAGACGTTTCAATCGGTGTATAGTTGGCCTGATTGAACATGCGGGTTCTTTGATCAGTCTCGTTGGCTACGCCCTTCACGTCATAATAATAATCAGCCGTCAGAATTTCACGGAAATCCTTGCCATCACGAACCACACCAACGATCAACGCCGAGAAGTCGTTGAAAGGCACTTTCACGGATTCATCTTTATTTGAAAGCTTCAAAGACAGATTTTTGATCTGAACATTCAGAAAGTCTGAAGTGCCGGTAATATAGTTCGCTGCACCACGAGTATCCCCGTTCGCAATGAACTCCGCCACTTTCTTCAGTTCGGGCTTGGTGGAAGACACCTTAACGCCGGTCATTCTCTCGTAGAGTTTCTTGGCCTTAAGCATGTCTGACTCTGCAGCATGAGCGTTTATAATAGAAAACGCTGACGCCACGACAACAAGATATTTGTAGCCCCTCATACTCAATTCCCCCTTGAGTGATTACATTATCGTCTAATTTGGGAAAAATTGTGATGCTCCGGACAGAAAAACTTGTCCGGATTTCCCTGTAGAAGACATTGACGATGATTCACAGTGAAACACTTTTGCCCTCTGAAAGGGCGTAAGTATCTGAAGACAGGATCCATGAATCCCTGCATGAGACACTTTTATGCTCCGGAAGGATGAAAACTAAATGTTCCCCAAGAACGAAAAAGCTGATTCCTGCTTCCGCGAATGCATCATTGCGATACACCTAGGCTGTGGACCCATGTTTTTCAGAAGCTTTTTCGCCATTTAGCCGCCCGTCCCCGCCGCCTTGGGGAACATCTTTTCCTTTAGTTCCGTTTCAATTTGTCGATAAAGTCATTATGAGATTTTTGATTGCAACACTATTGATATCATCTTTGGTTTCACCAGCTTGGGCACTTAAAACTGTCGTCGTTAAAGGTGATCGCGCCCTGATCGACATGGAAGGCGAAGACCTTCAGGTTGGCGACAAACTCGGGGCCCGCAATGCTGAAGGCAAGGCCCGCGCCCTGCTTGAAGTAAAACAAATCAAAAATGGCAAAGCTGTTGCGGCAGTCCTCAAAGGACAAATGACGGCGGACCTGACTGTTGCCAAGATCGGCGGGACCAAAGCGGCTTCCACGGCCAAAAGCGCCGCTCCGGAAAAACCCGGCAAAAGCAAATCATCCTGGGGTGTGACTGCAGGTTACGCC
Organism: Bdellovibrio sp. BIS2; assembly: GCF_055398295.1. NCBI lineage: Bacteria > Pseudomonadati > Bdellovibrionota > Bdellovibrionia > Bdellovibrionales > Pseudobdellovibrionaceae > Bdellovibrio > Bdellovibrio sp. BIS2. The sequence continues at coordinate 2,504,562 of NZ_AP035879.1, forward strand.
ATGAATAACATGACGGTGAAACCCAGCTCCAGCTCTTCGGTGGCTTTGAGCGGCAGCAGCATCAATGCTTCTGCATTCTATCAGATGCCACTGGATGGAAACATCAGCGCGCGCATTCTGGGGGGCTATGAAACCCTGAGCGCCAAAGGCAGCTCTTCCACAGTCAGTTGCTCAGGTTCTGATTGTACCGTCGACATCAGCTATCTGGGGGTCGAGGCTTTGGTGCGCTATTCTTACCTTCGCAACACCAAGATGGACGCCTGGGTTGGCGGCGGTCTGGGCTTCCTGTTCGCCATTGGCAAATCCAGTAACGTTTTGGACACCAGCAAAATCAGCACGAATCAAACCATCGTGGGCTCTTTGGGTCTGGACTATCATCTGGATCGCAAAAGCTTTATTCCGGTACAACTGGATTATGCCATGTTCCCGGATAACAACACCTCATCTGCGAATCAGATCATCATCCGCGCAGGATGGGGCTGGCAGTTCTAATGAAGAAGGTCGTCTTCTTCCTCTTGATCGCCTTTATCGCGGTTTCGGCGTACTATAACGACAAAGAAGGCCAGGCCGACTTTGCCTCCACCAGCCGCACATTCACTCCCATTAAACTTCCAGCTTTGCCTAAAAGCGGTTTGAACAGCTTCAACACCGCTGCAGAAGCCTATAACTTTCAGGAATCCCAGCACGAACGAAACGTCTTTCACTGGACACCGGGTTTTCCAGTTTACATTCCTGCTTTTGACAGTCAGAACCGCGCTTACTTGCGTCAGCATGAACGCAGTCAGACCACGGCCTTGACCACGGGTTTTGTCCGCTATGACGGGGGGGGCTGGACTGAACTTGGTTTGGGATCAGATTTTCTGAAGGACCTTTACCCGAAATCCAATGTCGATGAACTGGCCCGAGCCAACCGCCAGGATCTGTTGTGGGACCCCAAGATGGCGGTGTTTGACCGGGACGACATCATGTACACGCCCCTAAGAATCAAAGATGGCGTTGAGAAAAGTTATGTCGTGGCCTACTCCAAAGACTATGGTCGCAGTTGGAAGGCTTTGAATCTTCTGACTGAAAGCGCTTTGCCTGAATGGTATGACCTGGAAAGACCCACTTCGGTGGAAGCCCTGCCCGGTCCTCCGGCATTTTTGTATTATCAAGCCACGGGAAAAGCGCCGGGCTATGAACGCGGTTTTGAATACTGGCAAGGCACCGTCGGCAAACTGACTTTCCAGATGACCCATTTCAAACAAGGCGAACTGGTCAAGGATCTGCCTGTGGTGCTGTCTGAAAATGCCCAGCCCATCGGCTATCGCAGTGGCAGTGGCGTTAAAATCCTGCGTTCCAAAGACAAGTACTTTATCACTTGGCTTGAAGCAACGCTGGATCACAAAATGGAAAAGAACGAGCGTGGCCGAGTGACGAACTCCAAGCCTGACAAAGCCGGTAATCCCTACTCTGCCATCTGGATTGCGGAAGTGGACGTGAAAACGCGCAACTTCAAAAAAACCGAGATCCTGAAAACCTGGCCACTGAATGACAGTCACAATCAGCCGGCCATCGTGCGCAGTCAGGATGGCACTTTGCACGTCATTGGGGGCGCGCATGGCGCTCACTTCACGTATACAAGAAGTTTGAAACCGGATTCTATCGACAGTTGGAGCCCGTCAGAATATGTGAACACCACGGACAGTGGTTACTCTGCGAATTTCAATATCCCGGGCGTTAAGGGTGGCAGCCAAACTTATGCATCTTTGGTGATTGATTCCCAGAACCGCCTGCACTTGGCTTACCGCCTGTGGGCCCATGACAAATCCGTATTTGATTTTGAGTACTTCGGTGCTTTGGCTTATCAGAGTGCAGAGCCTGACAACAGCGGCAAAAAATGGAAATGGTCCGAGCCTAAAATTCTGGTATACCCGAATGCTCAGGAATACACCCATTACTATCAGGTGCTGACAATGGACCGCAAAGGCAACCTGTATCTGGAATACAGCCAGATGCGCCCCTATGCGCCTTATTACTTTAAATCACCCAGTGGTGAGGCCATCAACACCTCCCCGATGCTGAACTCGGCGTTGTTGAAATCAGAGGACCAGGGCAAAAACTGGTTCCTGGTCAATGACAAGGATTTCAAATAAAAAAAGCTCCCCTTCGGGAGCTTTTTCTTTTTCTAACTATTCAAATCTGAATTACTTAATGGACATCAACAATGCAGATGTTTCCGCGATCCATGGAGTGTAAGCATCCACGCGAGTGAAGATGGACATCATGAAGCAGTCCGGAGTCAAAGGAATTGGCAAAGAGTCCCCACGGCTGGCAACACCCATCAAATACAGACGGCCGTCTTTCTGAACATACGCAGGACCACCGGAATCACCACTGCAAATACCTTTGCGAATGGACTGATCCAGCATGATTTCAGTTGTTCCATACAGGGAACGTTTCACTTTCAATTCCGTTGTGCGCAGAGTCCCTGCACCTTTTTTAACACCCCAAGCCCAGTTCAAACCAAAGCCCGCCACCACAACGTTGGAACCTTTCTGCAACTGGTTGAATTCTGTATACAATGGAGCTGGAGCATAACCCGCAGGCAATGCACCTTCAAATCTGACCAAAGCCACGTCGGCCGTGTCTTCCACGCGCTCAGGATTGTAGTCCTTATGCTGAAGAGCTTTTACAGTCTTACGAACCTTCGCAGGATCAAGACCCTTCATTTCCTGACCGAAGAAAACAATCAGCTTGTCAGAATTTGGATCCACGCAGTGAGCTGCCGTCAGAACCAACTGGGGAGCAATCAAAGTCCCCGAGCACAAAGCACCGGCTTTTTCATCGTAAAGACCCACGGTAGAGCGAGCGATGATATCGTTGGCAGAAACTTTGTCGCCACCAATAACATCCTGACCTTGCGCCTGAATTTGACCAGAATTTTGATCCGCACAGGCAGCCAACATCGCAGCCGAAACCATCATCAAAGAAATCTTTTTGAGCATTTGAGCACTCCTTTAAAAGCGCTCCCCTTCTATCAAAAAAAGTCCCGCCGCGCCTCCTATTAAAAGTGTTCCCAGATGTTTTTACCCTACCGTCCTGATTTTTGACAATTTTGGGCCCACCGCCACAACCACAACAGCCCAGATCGCAATGGCTCGCCAAGCGCGGTGGTCCCCACTTTGAAGTATTTCAATCCGTTCAAAGATTTACCCTCCAAAGGATAAGAAAATGAAAATGACTAAGATTGCGGTGCTTTGTCTGATGTTCGGCTCTTCCCTGTCCCAGGCGGCGGGCCTTGATGTTTCCCAGATCCAAAACTGTCTGCATCAGGAACAGTCCCTTTACAGCTCCCAGCATCCCCTGAAAGCTCAGTACCTGCTGCAGGAAGTGGAAGGCTCGGTTCGCGATCTTATCCTGACGACAGCGTCACACCAAGAGCACATCCCCGCCGTGCAAGAGATCCTTAAAACCTCCGACTCTTGCGCTGAGGCCCGCACGCGTGCTTTGAGTTTCGCCAAAGCCAAAGACCTGGCGGCGCTGCCGATGCTGCAAGCCCTGGTCGACAGCAAAAAATCGGATATGGAAGAACTGAAGCTTTGGGATGCCGAAGCCAGAAAGGCATTGAAAGAAGCCTCTTACACTCAGGCAGAAAGCACTTTCCAAGCGGACCGCCACCCTTCTCTGGCGCTCTTCATGGCTTCTGGTGAAACGACTTCCATTCTGGAAGGCTCTTTTGAATTTGCCGCTGACAGCACGATGAAGACTTCTTTGGAAACACTGGCTGGGGCCGATGGCAACGCCGATCTTTTGGAGGCCCGCTTGTCAGAAAGAATCCGCGCAGAAGCGGACCAGAAAATGGAAAAAGCCCTGGCGTTAAGCGCGGGTCTGCTTAAATAAGCTTAAGGCGCCGCTAAAAGGCGCCTGTATCAATTTTGGACACCGGCAGAAGCTTCTGTCCCCTATTAATTGCTTCTGAGGCCGTCTCAAATTGGAATCTGCTTTGCAACTATTGGCTGAGGCCGAAAGGCCCCTAACCATGAGGACGAAAAAATGGTACGTCGGTTTCATACATCCAAGATGCTGATCCCACTTCTGCTGACTTTGCAGAGTCTGAATGCCCATGCTATCACGGACGCCAATCCGCAGATTGCAAACAAGCATCTGATGCCCAATGCTGTGCGCGTGCAAATCACCCCACGCGGGATGAAATACTTCGACAACCGCTTGAGCGAAATCCTGGGTAACGTCGGCGTGAAACTGGATGAGGGCTACTTCCCGGCGATGAGCTACACCGCTGAAAAGCCCATCAATATGGACGACTTCATGGATGCGAATCCTGAAATGGTCAAAATGTACCAGCAGGTGCGCGGTCTATTGACCCGCTGGCTGGTGGGCTTCTCGATGAATGATCACCAACCGACTATTGAAATCGGTGAATCCGGTTACGTGGCCAAATTCTCGCGTTTTGGTCTGGTGACTGATGAAATTCTGATGGAAGCTCTGGGTAAGCGTGATGGCGCCATCCTGGCGATTGAACTTGAAGTCAAAAAACTGACGATCTCTACCAAATCCGTGGTGGCGTGGGACACTCAAAACGAATTCCTGGGTAAAGCCGGTTTTGAAGACGTGACTTTGCAGGCCGCGGATGAGGAAATGCCTCTGAAAATCCGTCTGCCATTCTATCTGCGCATGAACAACCTGGGCGGACTTGAATTTGAAGCTTTGGAGATTTCCAACAACTTTGATTCCATCCCCCTGGGTTTGAAATACGGCCGTCTGATCGTTCCGCAGTTCGCCGTGGAAGTGAACGGCAAGAAATTCTACGTGAACAACGAGGAGCTGGAAAGACTGTTCCAGTCCCAGGCTCCGATGATTCTTGAAAAAGTCCGCGGCAGCATCGGTGACTTTGCCCGCACGCAATTGCCGGCCATGCTGAATCAGAAAGCCAAAGAATTCCTGGGTGGTTCTTTAGAACAGGTTCAGGACATGGCAGCCCCAGGTCAGGAACCGACCGACACCCGTCCCGCTTTCAAGTGGGGCTTGCAGTTGCAAAGCCTGAATCTTAAGAAATCCCTGAATGTGGATCTGACCACCTATGTGGAAGATCCGATCAACGCTCAGAGTGCTCCGGTGAAATCGCACGCTTCCCGTGGGGCTCCGTCTTTCACGGCCGTGACCCAGGAAAACTATGACATTGGTCTGAGCGTGGACCGCGCCCTGATCAACCGCGTTCTGCAACTGGCTTTCGAGCGCAAAAACTTCGAACAGATCAAACAAAGTGATGGTTCCGTTTTGAAACTGGTCGCGACGCCACTGATTGACTATGTAAAAACTCCAGCCGGTGTGGCGGTTAAGCCTACGGAAACCTTCGTTAAATTGAGAGTTTCCGTCGAAATCAAGCCCGGAAGCATGTTCTTGAAAAACACCATCGTGGTGGACTTCGATATCATTGCAAAATTGCGCCAATTGAGTGATAAGACCGGCATGCAGTTGCTGATGTACTCCATCGACACTGACAGCATGTACCTGGATGACAAGTACATATCGACAGCCGGCAAGCTGTTCAAAGGCAAAGTCCGTGAAGGTGTGAAGGACGAGCTGAAAAAACGCAGTGCCAACTGGGCCAAGACGGAAGAAGCCCTTCCAGGCGGCCTGCCACTGCCACCGCAGATTTTGGGAATTAAACTGGATATCAATCGTGTGATGATGGATCCAAATGGTCACCTGATCATGTATCTGGATTACGCGAAAACAGGAGCAAACTAAATGAGATCCCTCAAACTTATTATCATCAATGCTTTGACTCTGATCATCGGTCTGGGCCTTATGAGTGGTTCGGTATCACAAAGAAGTGCAGAAGCTGCACGCTTTGAAACGATCCCGTCCCTTCAGGTCAACAAACTGGGCAACTATCGCGGTCAGTACCTGACGGTTCTTTATGCTGTCGGCTCCCGCCCGTTCATCTCCACCGAGAATTCCTCAATCTCTATTTCTCAGGTGAAAGAGGCGCGCACCGTTTACATTTCTGCTGATTCCATGAGCTTGCCATCAGTGCAGGTTGAAAAAGAGGGCTTCCGTCCTTCTTACAACATCGTGGTGTTTGTCGTGTCCCCGCAAGCCAACTACAGCTGGGTGAATGCCGATGGTTCCGTGCCTCAGGGCATGACCGCCACCGGCAACCGTCTGAGCTCTTTGATCAACGCGATCAACAAAACCGATGTTGATGGTTTCATCTCGGCTCAAGGCGAAGCCGGCACTTTGCAAATCAATCTGGTGAAGTAGTTCTGAACTGTAAAATCAGAAAAAGAAAAAGGCCCTGACTCAGGGCCTTTTTTTATTTTATCCCAAGGACACAGACGCCGCGGCCCTCTGCCCGGTTTCAATCGCCCCTTGCAGGGTTCCGGCAAAACGCAGGCTGGTGTGTTCGCCCGCAAACAGCAATTGTCCGTTCAATTCCGGATCGGCGGCAGCCCCGCGATACTTCATGTACTGACCTGGTTTAAACACCGCCATGGACCCCAAAGACCACTTGCGCTGCTTCCAGTTCACCATCTGATCGCGGCCGTTGAATTTTGTCGGCACTTCGCCATAGAACAAACCCAGGTCCTTCAATGTTTCTTCGGTGGCAGCGGCCCCGGCCTTCAAGCCGGCACTGCCTCCGCGTTGCCAGGTCAGAAGACCTTGCGTGCCAGCCTGAGAACGCCCGGAGTCCCAGATTTTCTCGGTCAGGAAGTCACCGGTGAAGTTCCCAAGATTCGCCGGCGTTGAGCCACTGCGATTTTTCCAGAAGGGGCTGGCAAACGGGATCAGTCCTTTGGAATGCGTCGCGTACTCTTGGGTGCGCACGGCCTCTTTTTTAAGATTGGAAATTTCCAGATCCATAAAGCCCTTCACTTCACGCAGTTTTGAGAACGGAATCGTGCAGATCACACTGCGCGTGCGGAAGGTTTCTTTGCCCTGCGGTCCCTGGAAAGTCAGCTCGAAGGTTTCATTCTCAAAGGACATTTCCACCAGGGCCATGTTCATCTTCACGGAATAGTCCGGAATCACACCGGCCACTCGGGAGGCCAAAGTCTGCATCAGATTGGAAAGCCCGCCTTCCATGCGATAGGTCGTGCGCGCACCCAGCAGCGAGCTGCCTTCGGCGTCCACGGTGGAAAGGAAATGCAAAGAAGACTGGTCTGCCGCATCCACGCCAAAACGACTGACCGCCTGCACTTCGATCAACTGACGAAGCACCGGGTCCACTTCCGAGGACCATGACTCCAGAAGGTCTTTCAAAGACAAAGTGTCATAGTAAGCGGCGCGCTCAAACTGAAAGGCGTTTTTATAACTGAGCACCACATCCTGGTCGCGATACAGATCCAGGCGCACGCGGCGTAAGGGCGCCTGCAGGGTTTTGAGTCGTGGCAGCAGATCCTTCACACGGTACTGTTTGCCATCAAAAGAAAACAGGTGTGCTTCCACATCTGTCGGAGTTTTGATTTCGCGCACGGGCAGATTCAGTTCTTTGGCAAGACTCAGCAACTGCACATGGGAGTTGTCAAAAAACTCGGCCCCCAGTTCGCCCACGGGGCCTGCTTCACCGAACACGGGAACACTTTGCACGCGGCCCCCCACACGTGAGGAGGCCTCAAAGATACGGAAAGGGATTTTCTTCTTTTTCAGTTCAAAAGCTGCAGCCAGGCCGGCCGCTCCGGCCCCCAGAATGACAACTTCACTGCGCAGGTCGCGGGAATCCCCCATGAAGAATCGCTCGGCACTGGCGCAGCCGCCCCATGCCAAAGCCGAAGACCCCAGGGCCGAGATTTTTAAAAACTCGCGACGAGTAAAAGAACTTTTTGCCATCAATCCCTCACCTGCATAGAATGGCAACACTTTGAAGCAGAATCAAATCAATCTCACAAATCTCGATAGAATGTTTGATGACCTCGCGGACCATCACTGGGCCGTTGCCACCGAGGTTTTCTCACAGGATTTTTGTCAGGCGCTCGCCCACGAGTGTCAAAATCTGCACGCTGCCGGCGCTTTGAACAAAGCCTCCATCGGTCACTCTGCCACCAAGGCGGTGAACGCGGAAATTCGCGGTGATTTCACTCTGTGGCTGGAGCAGGACACGGGCTCGGATTTGCAAAAGCAGTTCCTGGCTCAGCTTGAAGTTCTGCGCCAAAAACTGAATGAGAATTTTTATTTGGGTCTCCAAAGATTTGAATCTCACTTTGCCCTGTATCCTCCCGGCGCAGGATATGATAAGCATATCGACAACCACCGCGGTTCCGGCGCAAGACGGATCACTTTCATCCTCTACCTCAATGCCCACTGGCAAAAAGGCGACGGAGGAGAACTGAGTTTGTACAGCCCCGAAGATGAAAACCTTCTGCTGGCGCAAGTGCAACCCCGCCTTGGAACATTGGTCCTTTTCCGCAGCGATCTCTTTCCCCATCAGGTGGAAAAGAGTCATTCACCCCGGCTCAGTCTGACTGGCTGGTTTAGGAACGACGCATCATGAAGTCATTGTTCGCAGAAGTAGTTTTCACTCGCATTCACGCCCGCATCACGGTTCTGATTTGTTCTTTGGTGGCGGCGGTTCTGGGCTTGATGGGTCCTTTCTTTCAGAAGGAATTCATCGACCAGTTGACCGGAGTCGAAAGCAAGCTGCACTTCATCCAGTTTGATCACACCCTGTCTTACATCATTGGCGCTTTCTTCTGTGTTTTGCTGGCCCAGGCTTTCTCGCAACTGACAAACTTCCTGAGTGTTCGCGAGGCCCTGCACATGCAAAAGGTCTTTGCCAAACGTCTTTACAACAAAACCCTGCACTTGCGTGTCGACACCATGAGCGGCCGCCCGGTGGGGGAAATTGTTTCCCTGTACGCCACGGACGTGCAAGGGGCCACGGTGTTTTTGGATCAGACCCTGCCCGCGGGTGCTTCCACGATATTCCCGCTGATTCTGGCGCCATTTGCAATTTCACTGCTGTTTGATATTCCTCTGTGGCCCACGGTGCTGATGATGCTGGGGATTTCCTGCTTAAACACGTTCATGGCATTTCGTCAGTCCAAGTTCTTTTTTAATTTCAAACAACTGGCGGCGGAACGCATTGGCCTGGTGAATGAGTGGATCCAGAACATCCGCACCATCCGCATTCTTAGCTGGACCCATCACTTTGAAAGCAACATCTTCGCCAAACGTGAAATCGAAACCAGCAACCGTGTTTCCATGGTCACCAACGGTCAGATGATGAACTCCATTTCCACCTCCATCACGTTCTTCCTGAATGTGGTGGCCCTGGCAACTTTGGTGTTCTATTCAAAGCACACCCTGACCAGTGGCGAACTTTTGGCACTGCTTTGGATTGTGGCGGTGTTCCTGACCCGCCCTTTCCGTCAAATGCCGTGGTTCTTTACTTTTGCCTTTGATTCCTGGACGTCCCTGCGCCGTCTGGAAGAATTCTTCTCGACACAAAACAATGAAACCGCGGAAAACTCCCAAGAGCGCCGTCAGGCAGAGCTGGCCGACAAGTACGCCCTGCAGGTGCGCGGCTTGAATCTGACTGTGGCCCAAAGAAAGATCCTGCGCAATGTGGATCTGGATATCGCCCACGGGGAGTTTGTCGCCGTTGTTGGCGAAGTGGGTGCTGGTAAATCCATGCTGCTGTTGTCGCTGCTAAAAGAAACCGGGGCTCATTTTGACTTCTATCATCTGGGTGGCAAAAACGCCCTGAAGATTTCTGTTGATGATGTTCGTTCGCACTTTGCCTATGTCCCACAGGAAGGCTTTATCATGAACGCCACCTTGCGCGAAAACGTGGCCTTCTTGTACGACATCGAAGCCGAGCGGGATCCGATGGTGGAGGAATCCCTGCGTCTGGCGCAGTTTGATCTGGACACCGAGCGCGTGGAAAAAGGTCTGAACACTGAGATCGGTGAACGCGGTGTGAATCTTTCCGGGGGTCAGAAACAGCGTGTGGGACTTGCGCGAGTACACTATCACGAAGCCCCGATCATGCTGCTGGATGACTGCCTGAGCGCGGTGGATGTCGATACGGAACATAAATTATTTGAACAACTCTTGCTGGGTGCCTGGGCGGACCGCACCCGTTTGCTGGTGACTCACCGTCTCAGTGCGCTTCACCGCGTGGACCGTATTTTGTTCATGGAAGACGGTCAGATTATTGATTCCGGTAGTTACGAAGAACTGCTGGCGCGCAACGAAAAATTCCGCGAATACACCACCAGTGTCGCCAAAGAAGCCACTGAAAAAGAATCCGCAAAGAAAGCGGAGGTGCCTCATGTCTAGTGCCCCTATCAAAGCCAAATACCTGAGCGACGGTGACACGAAAAAAGACGGCGGATACAACAAGAGCATTTATGAAACCCTGAAATTTGCCTACAGCCCGTTCTTCACGCGCATTGTCCTGTGTCTGATTCTGGGAATCACTGGACGTGGATTGCTGCTGGCAAACACCAACGTGATCGGCTATTGGGTCGATTCCATCGTTGGCAAAGAGAATATCTTGTCGGGCCTCAGCTCTGCCCAGTTGATCGCCCTGCTGGGTGTGATGGCCGTGACAGGTTTTATATTAACGATGACCTTCCGGGTCAGTTTTTCGCGCTTGTCGGCTCAGGCGATTTCCTCATTCTATGATGAAGTGACTTTGCGCACATCCCGCCTGCCGATGAGTTTCTTTGACAACACTCCGGCCGGACGAATCATCACGCGTTTCTCCAGTGACTATGGCAACGTCTTCCGTCTGTTCGGGGGACCTTTGGCCGAATTTATTTCGATCATCTTTGATCTGACCATGATGATCATTCTGATCACCGTGGCCAATCCGGTGTATCTGATCTTCGTGGTCTTTATCGCCTTGATGAACTATCTGATTTACAAACTGAATCAGGAAAAACTGCGCACGGCCCGTCGCGAACTGTCGGCCAGCCGCTCGCCCAGCATCGCGCACTTTGCAGAAACCACTCAAGGGGCCAGCACCATTCGCTCATTCCGCCGTCAGCAGTCCTTCAGTGAACGGTTTGAACGCCTGGACAGCCACTTCCTGACGCAAAAAATGGACACCACAAAAAGCCTGCTGAGCTTTTCCCTGCAGATGAACAGCCTGACCGCCCTGCTGCTTTTGGTGACGGGTGTGTCGGCTTACTTTATGATCGAAAAAGGCTGGGCGACGGTGGGTTCCGTGGGTGTGGCCTTTGCCTTTATCGCGCTTTCCGGAAACACCGTGCAGATGTTCTTTGAATGGTTGACCCAGTTTGAAGAAGCCATGATCGGCGTTGAGCGTCTGGATCAGTACATGCGCATGAACATCGAACAAGGCAGCTTGCTGCCTTCCAGTGCCACTTTTGCGACGGGCCATCCGACTTATTCCCCGAGCGTGGAAAAATATCTTTCCACCCGCCGCCTGACCGAAGAACGCAATGCCTCAGTGCAAGTGCAGGATGTGTGGTTCCGCTATCGCGAAGACCTTCCCTGGGTCCTGAAAGGTGTCAATTTTGACGTAAAAGCCGGCGAACGCCTGGGCATCGTGGGACGCACCGGGTCCGGCAAATCCAGTCTGATCCAAGCCCTGTTCTATCTGTACCCGATCGACAAAGGACAGATCGCCATCAACACGCATCAGCCTAAACTGACTGCGGCTGCCAACGGCGTCGACCTGAATCTGTATCGTAAATCCATGGCCTTTATTTCCCAGGAACCCATTCTGTTCCAGGGAACTTTGCGCTTTAACCTGGACATCGAAGGCACCCTGACCGAAGAAAAACTTCTTTCTGTTTTGGCACAGGTGGGCTTGCGTGACTGGGTGCTGGCTCAGCCCGGCGGCTTGGACATGCGCATTGAAGAACGAGGCAAGAACCTGTCACTGGGGGAACGTCAGCTTCTGTGCATGGCGCGCTGCCTGCTGCAACAGGCCCCGATTGTTATCATGGATGAGGCCACCAGCTCGGTGGATCCGCAGTCTGAAGAAATCATGGTCCGCGCGACAGAAGAGTTCTTCTCGGATCGCACCCAGATCATCATTGCCCACCGTCTGTCGACACTGGCAAAGTGTGATCGAATCTTATGGTTACAGAATGGCGAGATCAAAGCTTTGGGACCGACATCCGAAGTGCTGCCTCGCTTTAAAAATACAGAACTGGTCTAACAATTAGGGTTGCCCCTGCCGATGATAAGGGGTATTTCATCGGGCAAAGCATAATTCTTAAACTGGTGGGGCGACATGGACAGCAACAACAACCAGAACAACATCGAAGTCCAGGATCAAGACACAGTTCTCAGTCTGTCTGAGAGCTGGTCTGCCCTTAGTCCGGCTGAACGCCGTGAAAAATTCAAAGACCTGCCCCGCACCGAAGCCGAAGAGCTTTTCCTCAGTCTTAAGACCCACGATCAGGCCGAACTGATCGAAGAAGCGACTCATCTTGAAAAAAGATCCTGGATCCGCCTGCTGGCCCCCGATGACGTGGCCGATTTGATCCAGGAAATGGGTGGCGATCACCGCGAGGACATTCTGTCTTTGCTGGACCCTCAGACCAAACGTGAAGTCACGGCTCTGCTGGCTTACGCAGAAGACGCCGCCGGGGGCTTGATGAGTTCCCGTTTCGTGCGTCTGCGCCCTGACATGAGCGTGGATGAAGCCATCAGCTACATCCGCATTCAGGCGAAAACCCACGTTGAAACGATTTATTACGCTTACGTTTTGGACTCGGACCAGAAGCTTCTGGGTGTGGTTTCTTTCCGTGAGTTGTTCCAGTCTTCTCCGGAAAAGAAAATTGCCGAGATCATGCACACGGATGTTCTGAAAGTTCCCGTTGAAATGGACCAGGAACAAATCGGTCGCATTTTCTCGCAACAGGATCTGATGGCCGTCCCGGTTGTCGATGAAAACGGTATCATGAAAGGTATCGTTACGTTCGATGACGTGGCCACGGCCATTCAGGAAGAAGCGACGGAAGATATCCATAAAATCGGGGGTGTTGAATCCCTGGATGCTCCGTACCTGAAGATCTCGATGCTGGAGATGTTAAAAAAGCGCGGTGGCTGGCTGATGATCCTCTTCCTGGGGGAAATGTTCACGGCGACCGCCATGGCGTTCTTCGAGGACGAACTGTCCAAAGCTGTGGTGCTTTCCATGTTCATTCCTTTGATTATCAGCTCGGGTGGTAACTCGGGTTCTCAGGCTTCCACTTTGATTATTCGTGCGATTGCCCTGCGCGAAGTGCGTTTGCGTGACTGGTGGCGTGTTCTGGGTCGGGAGATCATGACCGGGGCCTGCCTGGGTCTGGTGCTGGGGGCAATTGGTTTCATTCGAATCATGCTGTGGCCGAATCGTGAAACCCTGTACACCGCCCACTACATGCAAGTGGGTCTGACGGTTGCAGCCAGCGTCGTGGGCGTCGTGTTGTGGGGAACTATTTCAGGCTCTATGCTTCCCTTCATCCTGAAAAAAGTCGGCTTTGACCCCGCTTCCGCATCCGCCCCGGCCGTTGCCACGCTGGTCGACGTCACAGGTTTGGTGATTTACTTCACCGCCGCCTCCTTCTTCCTGTCAGGCATCCTGCTCTAAAAGGTTCCTGGTTCTTTTTCAGGCCCACAGCGCAGCAAAAAAAAAGGGAGCCTTTCGACTCCCTTTTTATTTCTTATTTTTCACCACTCACTAAGTCTTGATTAAACCGCTGGTCCAATCTCGAATCATAGCCAGAGTTCCGGTTCGGGCATTTTCGAATGCCACCCCGTAGGCTTTGTTTTCTTCGCACCACACGACTTGCCCCTGCACCTCGATGACTTCGTGGCCATCCGGGCTTTGGATACGCATAGTGACGATACCGCCTTTTTCCAGAGCCTGATCCGTATTGAAGGACAGACCACCCTGGGAAATCGTGTTCACAGAACCCACCAGTTCACGGTCACCGACCTGAACGCGGATTTCAGAACTCATCTTGAAGCGCTCGTGTTTGCGGCGCGCTTTCGGATCACGGGCACGCAGAACCTGCCACAAGATCAAAGGCACCATCAACAATCCAAACACCACACCCGCAGCACCGCCGCCGGCGCCGCCCTGACCAGAGCCCGGGCCCTGGCTGACCACAGAGCGAACCAGACCACAACCGCCGCCGCCAGCAGCTCCATCAGAAGCGACACTTCGTTCTGACAGATAAGACGGTTTGTACGAAGGCTGGGAGGCCATTGTCGATGCCATGCTTTGCGCCCCGTTTAGCAGACTTAAAGCATCAATACGCGCACTGGAAGAAACAACTCCGTTCAGGGAATACACCTGATCTGCGGACTGCAATACCAGTTGTTTGATCTGATAACCGGAAAGACTTGTAGCTTCACGCAAAGCCAAAGCCGCCATGCCGGCCACAAACGGAGCAGCCATACTGGTTCCGGACATTTTCATCGTATCGTTCCCTGGAACGGTACTTTCAATGTATTCACCCGGACTGCCAATATGAACCGTGTAGCTGCCATAGTTCGAGAAGCCCGAGCGGTCATCCCACTTGGACGTCGAAGCCACCGCGATGTTGCTTGGAACATCGTAGTTGGCCGGATACATCGGAGCTGAGTCATTGTTGCTGCCATAGTTCCCGGCGGCAGAGACCACCAGCACATGATGGTCATACGCATAAGTGATCGCATCGTGCAAAGAGCGGCTGTAACTTGAACCACCCCAGGAGTTGTTGATTACACGCGCGCCGTTGTTTACTGCATAATAGATCGCTTTGATGGCATTGGCCGTGGAGCCCGAGCCCCCTGCCCCCAGGAATTTCAAAGGCATGATCTGGATTTTGGATTCAGCCAGAGGACGGGCAAAGATGTTCTGCCCGGCTCCAACGACAATCCCCGCCACGTGGGTTCCGTGGTCATCATCGTCATAGAAATTTCCGGTGTTGGAAATAAAGTTCCAGCCGTTGATGTCATCGACATAACCGTTCTGGTCATCATCCACGCCCGGAGTTCCGTTGGCTTCAATCTGATTGATCCACAGGGCTCCGGTACCGCCGGAGCTGTAAGGCTTAAATACGTCATGGGCCTTGTCCAGCCCCGTATCCACCACCGCCACGATCACCTTGCCGTGCGAGGAGTCCAAAGGCGACTGCTGAGCCCAGGAATCCGCAACCCGAGTATCGGCTGTGGACTGGGAATAAACCGAAGGATTGGAAGAAACATAGCCTGAGGCCACGACGTCTTCATAGGACAGACGCTCTACAGGACCGTTGGGTTCGATTTCGTTCTTCTTCAAAACAAAGTTGGGCTCAATATACTCAACGTCCGGATCGTTTTTTAAAGCCTCAAACAGGGCCTTTTCGTCCATGTCAGACTTCATGGAAACCTGGAAAACACCCAGGCCCGGGAAGGCGGCCTTAAAGTTGGCTTTCCCCTGCAGCTTGTTCTGCGCCAATCCAGGTCCTCCGGAAGAGGCCTTGAACTTGATCAGATACTCGCCAGGAACCACTTCAGGAGCTGACTGCGCCCCCGCATTCCACCCAATCAGAATCAATGAAATAAAAAGACCTCTTAGAATCGGCGTCACCGGTTCTCCTTTTCCACTCAGTTACTATTCGGCCGGAAGTCGAGGAGGATTTAGACAAATTATTTTTATTCTGTGCCTCACAGTGAGACAGCGTCAGAACTTGAAGACAGCGGGCTTAGCTGATATCTATTTAATGCCGATAGGTCATCAGAGAACAGGACATCTAGCTATGAAACAACTTCAGAAGATCTTCTTGCAGGGCCTCGTTACATTTTTGCCGATCGCACTGACAATCTATATCATTTACGCTGGCGTCGCGATTGTAGACAGTTTCCTAGGGGATGCTCTTCGCCAAATTCTGCCCATCTATATCCCAGGATTGGGCTTCCTGATCACGATTGTTCTGATTCTTCTGCTGGGTCTGATGCTGAACAACCTGCTGGCGGGCGGTATCTTTCAGAAACTCGAACAAAAGCTGACCAAAGTTCCCTTCATCAAAGCCATCTACAGCCCCCTGCGCGACCTGATGAATCTGTTTTCAAAAGGTGGCGGTCCGGGCGGATTGCAAAAAGTTGTCTTGGTCGATATTGGCGAAGGTGAAAACCCGATTCGTGCCATGGGCCTTGTGACCCGTGAAAGCTTCAAAGATGTTCCTGCCATTGAACAAAATGCCGGGGACCGCGTCGCTGTTTATATTCCAATGAGCTATGGTTTGGGTGGATTCACCCTGATGATCCCAAGAAATCGCATCACTCCGCTGGACATGCCGATTGAAAAAGCCATGAGTCTTGCCATCACCGGCTGGGTGAAGGCGGACAAAAACGAAGGCGAGAAAAAGTAATGTCTGATTCTTCTGAAAACACCCTGAGCAAAGCCCGTCGTATCAATCAGGACACCAGTCGTTATGGTGTGTTTGCGGAAATCGGCGCCGGACAAGAGGTGGCCCGTCACTTTTTCCAGGCCGGTAAAGCGTCCCAGACTATTGCGAAAACCATTTCCGCTTATGACATGGTTGTCAGCGATGACATCTATGGCAAAGAGGCCAACGGCCGCTACGTGTGCGAACCGCGTCTGTACAAGATGCTGGATCATGAATACAGTCTTTTGATCGACCGCCTGACTGGCCCGCGTGGCGCCACCTCCCGATTCTTTGCTTTGGCTAACACCGTGGCGACGGCCTCTTCCGGCAGCAACAAACAATCTCATGGCTGGATGGGTGTGCGTTTTCAATCGGAACCCGGCGGGCCGGCCAACGAAATCATTCTGCATGTGCGCATGCTGGATCGCCATCGTCTGCAGCAGCAGGAAGCCCTGGGTATCCTGGGGGTGAACCTTCTGAACTGCGCGTTCTATCATCTGGACAAGTCTGAGGACTTCATTCCCCTGCTGGCGGAAGGCTTGAAAGACGGTCAGATCATCATTGATGTTATCAAGTTCTCGGGTTCTGCCGTGAAGCACTTCGATGTGCGTCTGATGAATCTGGAACTCGTGCGCCGGGGTCTGGCGGAAGCCATCTTGTTCTCGCCGAAAAATGAGATCCTGAATGTGTCTGACGCCATCTATGGCAAGTCGCTATTGATTCAACGTGGAACCTATCGTCCGGTGACCGTGACTCACATGGATGTGCTGAAAAAAGGTCTTGAGCAGATGAAGGACGACGTCCTGAAAAGCGAGGGTAAAGCCCTGGAAGTTCTGCCGATCATGGAACTGACCATGCACAATCTGATCACGGACGGAAACGTCAATGAAAAGGATTTCCTGGAACGCGTAGAAACCCTGACCAGTCAGGGTGTGCATGTTATGATTTCCAATTTCTTCCTGTTCTATGGACTAAAGCGCTTTATCCGTCGTTACAACCCGCACTTTATGGCGCTGGTTGTAGGGGCAAGCCACCTGAACAAACTATTTACTGAAGAGCACTACAGCAACCTGCAGGGCGGCCTGCTAGAGGGCCTGGGTAAACTGTTGGAGCAAAAAACCAAACTGTACATTTATCCGCACAAGACACCAAACCTGTGTCTGACGGCGAAAAGCTTCTTCCCGTCCCCGCACCTGCGCCATATCTATGCTCATTTCATTGAAAACAAGCAGATCGTGGACATTTCCGGCTGCGATGAAACTGGCGACTATTTGCACTCTGCAGATGTGATGAAGATGATTGAATCGGGCGATTCCAAGTGGGAGCAACTGGTCCCGCCAAGCGCTCGCGATTTGATCAAATCCAAAAAGTTGTTTGGGTTGAAGTAGATCTCCTCATAGGGGATCTACTTCGCAATCGCCATTTCAATCTTTTCAAGGCGTTTGTTCATTTCCTCGTTCATGCGTTCCAGCTTTCTGATCTTAAGGTCTTTGGCGGCATTCTCAGCTTTCAAAAACTCTACCGTTTCTATATCCGCTTTCGAGGCAATTTGACGGGCTTGAATCTCATTGGCAGCCTTAACGTCTATAAGATCGCGATAAAGTTCCTGAACAGCTTTAATAAGTGGAGCGATCAGCTCCGTGTACCTGACACTGTAACTGTCGCTGTCTTCGTTGTGGGTCACAATCACATCACTGGACTCACCCTTAGCTTTGGCAATAGCCAGCTCTGCTTCCTGAGCAATGACTCCGTAATGCTCTGTAGCTCCTTGTTTTTCATCTATCCAGGTCCATGAAACAGGACGTAGAGAGTTAACAAAATCCAGTCCAAGATCAGAGTCTTTTACATTCTTTTTCAAACGAGCGTCGGAACTCACATCAGGGGCATTTGAGAGATAGATATTGTTCCATCTTAGCGTGCTGGATCCGATGTTCTTTGATGCCGTTATATCTGGAGTGATGTTACCAGCAACTTGCAGCTTCGAAGTTGGACCTGTAACACCAATACCAACATTTCCGACCGAGTCGACCCTTAGGCGCTCTGCACCATTCGTAGTGACCCCAAGAGTCGCTGTATTTGGAAAAAAGAGTCCCGCAGCAGAGCTTGATCCAATGGCATGCTCCAAAGCCGTACCATTGGGTAGAGTAATTGGAGTAGAATAGTAAGCACTCCACGGCGTGAAGCCGACAGCAAGAGTGCCATCTGTAATCACCCCGACTCCTTCACCACCATAGTGATACAATCCTGTATCAGAGTTGGCAGAAAACGAGATTGAAGGAACAGCCAGGCTTCCGTCGGCCACGCGTAAACCTCCTGCAACTTCAAGCTTTGCACTTGGGGTGATTGTCCCGATACCAACGTTTCCAGTGTCAAATTTCCCGAACATCAAAGGGGTTTTGGCTGTCATGGAATTATTGGCAATAATAAACGTATTCGATCTCTGGCCTCCATCAACGCCGGCCTTGTAGCCAAGGAAGACATTCCCATTCCCCGCCGTCAAACCTCCCGTATTTGCATTGTAACCGGCCTGGAAACCCAGCGACACCCCATAGCGAGACGCGTGAGCTTGAGCACCAACCCCAACAGCTTCTGACGTAGAGTTAGAATTCCATCCGATGGAAACACCACTCGCCGCTCCGTTGGCAAAATAACCCACTGCGGTCCCTTGGAAGTTGCCGTCCGCAGAATCCCCGACGGCGACCCCTGACGTCGGGGCATAAGAAGCATGACCGACAGCGACCCCGTTGGTAGCGCCATCTGCATACAAACCCACAGATGTGTTATCCGCAGCAAGAGTCAAGTTGGGAACTGTAGCACCCCAACCCGAGGAGATGTCCTTACAGTTTGCCCCGGCCTCATCACAAATCTCTGTCGCGCGAATGATGCCGTTCACATCCAACTTAGATTGAGGCGTCGTCGTGCCAATGCCGACATTGCCCGCAGAATTGATCGCAAATTGGTTCGAAAAACCATTAGTCCCAAACCGTAAGCTTCCACCGATCTCTCGATTACTGAAGACCACATCATTTGAGACATAATCCAGCAAAAACCCGTCGTTCACACCGTCGCCAACAGTGGCATTGGTCAGTTGAACTCCTCCACCACTGACGTGAAGTTTTCTTTGTGGACTTGTTAATCCCACCCCCACGCTCCCCGTGGTGTAGTAGATATTACTTCCCGAAGTCGTCCATTGAGACCCTGCTGGTATCGGCGAGTTACAAACCAATGAGCTGGTCCCATCAGAAGTACACATGCTGTTGGCTGTGATACCCGCGACACCAATTAAAGGAACGGCACCTGAACCCGTGCCGGTGTTTTTCGTTCCCGCCGTCCCGATTCCCAAAGCGGTTTGAGCACCCGCTTGTGTGGTCGCACCAGTTCCGCCATTTGCAATAGACAAGGCAGTGCCCGACCAATTGCTGTTGTTCACCGTTCCAGAAGTTGCAAGAGAACTCAAAGTCATCCACCCCAAATTGCCGGAACCATCCACGGACATCACCTGATTGGCTGCGCCTTGAGCTGCGGGCAGACGCAGAACATAACTCGTTCCGATCACGGTATTCGGCCCCGTCAAAGTGGCCGTGTTCGCAGTGGTCCCCTTGTAAGAAGTTCCTTTTGTATTATCGAATGTCAAATTTCCGGTGACCGTGTCACCGGCCTTATTCACCGGAGTGTAACCCAAGGCCGTAGTAACATCCCCAATGACCAAAGCAGATCCACTGGTCACGCGGCCTTGAGCATCCGTTGTGACTTTCGTATAAGTCCCGGCTGTACCCGTCGCCTTCAGTGTTGGATTCGGATAAGTGCCGGTCAAATCTCCCCCCGCAGATCCAG
Organism: Bdellovibrio sp. BIS2; assembly: GCF_055398295.1. Taxonomy (NCBI): domain Bacteria; kingdom Pseudomonadati; phylum Bdellovibrionota; class Bdellovibrionia; order Bdellovibrionales; family Pseudobdellovibrionaceae; genus Bdellovibrio; species Bdellovibrio sp. BIS2. Next base: position 2,524,721 of record NZ_AP035879.1, read on the forward strand.
ATGAAGCATCGTTCACGCAAGAAAAGCTTGTTCCATTGAACGTGACATACTGATTTGCACCGCAGGTCGGAATGGTTTTATACTCCAGGGCGCTTCCCGCCGCATTCATTCCCAGCAATTGATTAGCCGTACCTGCCGCGCTCAAGCCTGTACCACCTTTGGCCACAGGCAGAGTTCCCGTGACACCCGTACCAGCAAGACTGAGCTGAATGTCCTGACACTCAAACTTGTCTGTGATCGACGACCAACCCATTGTTTGGCTGGCAGTACAACTTGCAACATTAAACGCGGAGCCGGTTCCCAAGCTGTCTTTCAGTTCTGACAGCTTCACATAGTGGGGAACCCAACCCGTTCCATTCACATACTTCAGGAATTTTTGATCATCGATCGCCAGAGCTTTCGCCACAGGGATCTCGTTGATTTTTACAACTTTCGGATTTGGCAAAGTTCCGCTTAGATCCTGCCCCAAACTGGTAGACTCCTGAAAAGCCCCCGTCGGAAAGGCCACCCATTGCAATTTACCAGCACCATCAGTCTGTAAAACCATGTTGGCGTTCGCCGCATTTGTCATCGCGGGCCATTCAAGACTGTATCCAGCCCCGCCCGAGGGATAAGTGAAGGTTAAATAATTTGATCCATTCCAGATTTTTAGGTTTTGTCCGGCAAGATTCGTAGCCGAAACATTCGTGCTCTGCACATCCACAGTCAGGGTACCTGAGGTGATTTTATTCGCAGGTAGCGCCGGGATATCACTGTCAGCCAAGGTCGTTCCCGTCGTCACACGACCATATTTGTCAGTCGTAACTTTGGTATAAGTTCCTTGCGTATTAAGTTCTTCAAGGTTCAGAGTGGCTGCTCCTGCGGTGGCACCTCCGGCCAGACCGGCCCCCGCCACGACGGCGGTGATAGTTCCGCCACCGGCAACAACGGGCTGCCACGAGGCGTTCGTTCCATCCGTTTGCAAATAATAGTTGGTCTTTCCGGTTTGAATGGGAAGCAGATTCTGCAAGGCCGCCATTGAGGTTGTGGCTCCGGTACCCCCTTGGGACACGGGGACCGTGTAACCACTATCCAGACTCTGCGCCACGACCGCCGTCAAAGCGCTGGTGGCAGTGACTGTTCCATCCGGATTTACGTTGGATAATAGATTTTCAAGTTTCGTCGTTTGCGCCAGCACTTTTTCAAGATTGGTCTGTGTAACCCCTTTCAGCGGGTCCACCTGCAGGAAATCACTTTCCTCCTTACCGTTCAAGGTTTCGGAATTCACGGCATAAGCCATCGCACGCATATTAAAATCAGCAAGCACGGGGATGCCATTAACAGCCAAATCAATTCGAAATTTTCGAACCCCACTGCTTGCACCAGGATTGAAACTTCCACTGACACGCCCGCCCCCGGCCTCTATGCATTTTAATCCACTTCGAATCTTGGAATTATCCATAACCTCGGTCATCGTGAAACCAGGATCATCTCCATCCGTGACTCCCTGACCGATGACCAGATTGATGTAACCATTGACGATATTGACGGAACTGAACTCTTCTTCTCGTAAAATACAATTGTTCGCAGACAGGACCAATCCCCGCACGCTGACACCTGCGGCAGAAGGATAGTCCCCGTTGGGAAGTTTGATCACCCCCTGGAAGCTGATGCCTTTATGGGTTCCCCCCGCAGCCAGCGTGGATTGACCTGCAAAACAGACTGCAATGGCACACCAATGAATGAATTTATTCATAGAACGCCCCTTCAATAACAACATTATTTGTCAGCACCTTTTGCTCGGAAATTTCGCCAAAAGCTCCGCGAACAACAACGCCACTCGCGGTCGTCACCACTTCGGACGCCACAAAATCCGGCTCGACTCTTTGGGCATCCACAACTGAGTTTTTATTCAAGTCGATGATCGAAGCCTCGATTCCGCAACCAACAAGAAAAGCTGCGGCAATCATCGCAGTAATGCATCTAAAGAAATCGGCCCTGCTGCAAACGTCCATAAGCCACCTCACATAAATGTATCGGAAAGGTATTCATGGTATCTGAGGCTTGGCCCCCAAATTGCGCTCCCCCCAAGAAAACGTGGGAGCACCATCATCTGTGACTTCCAACAAAGTAATGACATCGTCGGTCGCCTTAACTATAAAAGAATCAATGGCGCCTCATTTGATTTTAAAAAGAATTATTAAAGAGAAGCAGTCCCACAATCCTCGGGTGTCGTTGCGACGTATTGCTGCAAGAATGGGTATTTCCTCGGGGCGACTTTCAGAAATTCTTAGTCAGAAACGCCCCCTAACCACCTATTACGCGGATAAATTTTGCGCTGCACTAAATCTGCCCGAATCGGACGTCAATGAGTTGAAGACGTCTATGGCAAAGCCCTTGGATAAGCAGGCTTTTGGCCCCATTTTGGAAGAGCATATTGTCGAAAAGCTCGCCGACTGGAAACCCTATGCCCTGCTAAGTTTCCTTCAGACAATTATCTATTCCTCGATTCGTCATCAAAACAGCACCAGCGAAGCACAAGTCCTAGAAATATCAAAACGAATGAATCTGCCTTCTGCAGAGATCACAGTTTTACTTGGGGCCCTAGAGCAGGCGGGCCTGGCCAAGTGGGACGGCGACGGCTGGCGCCCCACGCATCAAGAGGCTACGACCGGGTACGACATTCCCAGCCACGCGCGAATGCAGGGACTTATTGCCGACTTGCACCTGGCTCAAGAAAAAATCAAGAATCTCAATGTCCATGAGCGTGACTTCAGCTCCATGACACTGACCATGGATCCCAAGGACATTCACAAGGCAAAAAAGTTGATCCGTGATTTCCGCAGGAACTTCGTGCGCATCATGGAAAAGGGTTCCAAAAAAAGCGTTCATCAGATCAGCATCCAGTTCTTTCCGATTGTCAGCTCAGATACACCGTCGAAGGAGTCTCTATGAAAAGTCTGATTTTTATTTTGTTGGCCTTCTCCAGCAAGTCCCTGGCCCTCGATTCCCGTCCACAGGGCTATGAAAGAGGCAATGGTGGATTTTTGATGACCTGCTCAAGCCAGAGCTTTTTGGGAGCTGGCGTATTCTCGGTGGATCACATCGAAGCCACTTACCTGCATACGTTGCCTGCCGCCGAATCACTGAAGCTTTTGCGAGATGAAGTCGAAGTGGTTCGTTATATCCTGAACAAGCTGCACACTGTAAATCCAACCAGAGCCAACCTGTACACCCAGTGGCTTCAGGAACTTTTAAGCTCTCGGGAGTTTGTAAAGAACTTTACCTTCATTCCCCTGCCCGATAGCAGCACCACCATGATTCCGGAGCACTGCAAACAGGAGCAGGCAGCCATATTCATCACCACACCTGGAAAATCCAAACTGCGTTTCCTGTTCAATCAAAACCTGTGGGAACAAGCCTCCACCCTGGACCGGGCTTACCTGCTACTGCATGAGCTGATCTACCGTGAAGCCCTACTTAGCGAAAATAACCACGCCAACTCCGTCGCCGCAAGATACTTGAATGCCTGGCTTTTTCATTCAGTTGAAGACCTCAACCAGCAGGATCTGCTGGAGCTGCTACGTTCGCTGCATTTTTCACGTGGCGACTATAATGGTGTGACGTTAAGACTTTTTGTCCGAACACCCACCGGAAACTTCACGGGTGTTCGTCTGGCACCTATTATTTATTTCCCTGATTCTAACAAAATCCGCGTGGCTCCCCTGGCGGATTCATTTATGGTTCGCATTGGCGAAGACATCTTCCACAGAGTCTGCAACGAAAGCTTTATCAATGAGAAGTTTCCAAGCTTTGTAGAGTTTTACCCTTCGGGGAAAATAAAAAAAATGGTGTTTCAGTCGACAGACGGAAACGTCCCGCACAGCTACACTCCGGGATACCTAAAGACCCAATGCTCTTACAAAGGAAAGAACAAACTTGAATTTAATGAAAATGGGGAACTGACAAGTGCATCCTCGGTCCCTGAATCTCTGAATGATGCTTATCTGGCGGACGCAGACTAGGAAGCCTAAAAAAAAAAAAAAATGGCAGACATCCTTTCCATGTCTGCCATTTTATCATTTAATTTTTTAGAAAGTCTCGCAGCGGATAGACCCCACACAGTAAGATGGGTGCACCTGATCGCCACATTGTTTACGAGTATTGTATTCAGCCTCTATCAATGATTTCCCCTCCCCTTTGAAAGTTTTTGCGTAACCTGTATCAGTCAACATACAAATAGCGCCTGCAATCGGACGATCCTGACGTGGGTCAGAACACTTCACCGCCCCTTGGCAGTAGCTGGAATGAACCGCTTTGCCGCAGGCTTCGCGAGCCGCAGCTTCCGCTTCAAGCTTTATACGCCCCTTACCTAAAAAGACTTTGCTGTATCCGGTGTCGGTCACCATGCAGGCCACCTCCGCAGCCACCGGAGGGTAAGGTTCCGGTCTTTGATTGTACTCCAGATTGGAAACGCGCTGGTTGATCTGGCTGATGATGCCCTCCAGCTGATTCACGCGGGTTTCAAGGATGCGGATGCGCTCCAAAGAGCGTTCCTGACCACGTTCCTGCGCACCTGCGCTGTTAGCAAAAAGGAAACAGGCAGCAGACAGACCCAATACCAAAGAATTTCTAATAAGTGACATCACAAAGACCCCCAGGTGTTTTACCTCTTCGCCCCATCGAAGAAGGTGAAAACAACCAGAGCAAGATCAGGGCCAACGCTTTCGGTGTCAGAGTGCCCCCAAAAACAAAAAGCAGCGGCATTTCTGCACGCTGCTTTTTACATACTTTTTCAAGATAAAATTACTTGGACGCGCGGGAGTTCAGGAACTCAATCAGACACTGAACCGGCTGACCGCTGCCGCCGCTGGCAAGCAAAGCCCCATGAGCTTTGTCCGTCCACGCATACACATCCAAGTGCGCCCATTTCTTTCCGCGCACGAATTTTTGCAGGAACAAGGCCGCAGTGATAGCCCCACCAAATCCACCACCGGAATTTTTGCAATCCGCAAATGGTGAAGACAGGTCACCCCAGTACTTTTCAAACAAAGGCATGCGCCAGTTCAGGTCCCCGGAACGCTGACCCGCTTTAGTCAAAGCAGAAGCCAGTTCATCATCGTTCGAGAACAGACCCGCGATTTCGGCCCCTAGGCCCACCTTGATAGCGCCCGTCAGGGTCGCCACGTCAATCACCAGCTCCGCTTCTTCCGCACCTTTTTGCGTGCAGGCCACATCCAAAACATCCGCCAGAACCAAACGGCCTTCGGCATCAGTGTTGTCGATTTCAACTTTCATCCCGCTGCGGGCCGTGATCACATCACCCGGACGGAAGGATTTTCCATCCACCGCATTTTCAGCCAACGCCAGATAGAAATCCAAAGGCCCCGGATAGTTGCTTTCCGCTGCCCACTGAGCAAGAGCAATCACGCTTGCCGCGCCACCCATGTCTTTTTTCATCAGGCGCATTGCAGAGCTTGGTTTGATATCCAAACCGCCCGTGTCAAAGGTGATCCCTTTACCGACAAAGGCCACCGGCTTCAAAGAAGACTTCTTCGCCGGACGGTATTTAAGATGAACCATGCAAGGACCGTTTTCCGCGCCCTGTCCCACGGCTACATGCAGACCCATTTTTTCAGAAACCAGTTTTTTGGTGTCCCAAACAGTGACTTTGGTGTTTTTCGGGAAGCCCAGGCGTTTGGTCGCCATTTCCGCGAAAGATTTCGGATTCAGATCGTTCGGTGGCAAGTTCACCATGTGACGGGCCACGTTCACCGCGCGGGCACGCAGCATCGCATCCTTCACCACAGCCTTGTCCCAGGACCCCAGGGATTTTCTCAAAGCCACTTTTGGCAGATCGGTCAGTTGCTTGCCGTCAACAAACTGACGGAAGTTGTAAACTGCCACATCCATCCCCACCAAGGCGCCCAGATCCTGAGCCCCTTCGGTGCCATGGAATTCCATTTGAACACCTTTCAGGTGGTGCGCTTTCAACTGACTTACCAAAGTTCCGAACTGATCGCGGGCCCAGGAGTAAGCCGCTTCATCAATCAGACCGTCATGGCCAACACTCGCTTTTTTACGCGGGCGCAGAATCCAAACCGGGCCCTTGCTTCCTGCGAAATAAACGACCTCACGGTCGTTCTGTTTCAGGGACTTTGCCTGCCAGTCCAACGCGTGTTCTTCAATCAAAGAAGCGAACTTTGCAGAGTCATCCACTCCCAGGAAATAGACAAAGCCTGTCATTTCATTTTTTACTTTAAGTTCTTTTCCGAAGTCGAAAGTTTCAATCCAGGAATGGAATTGAAGCTTCCCCGCCGCCTTTGCTGCTGGAGTCGCTTTTTTAGCCACTTTAAATCCTCACTTTTAGTTTGTGATTAGGGTGATATTCCGTAGAATCATAATATGACGTGGACAGAGACCACAAACCTAAAATTTTGCTTACTCAATGCAGAGAACCTGTTTTTGATGTTTGATGGAATCCCCTCCAAGGATGCTCTGAACCTGAAAGAAGCTCACTGGCAGCGTCTGTCCACCTCGGTTTATGAAAACAAACCCCTGAAAAAGACTCAGGATATCGCCAAAGCCCTGAAAGAGATCAATGCCGACATCATCATGCTGTGCGAAGTGGGCGGTTTGGAGTCACTGAATAACTTCAACCTTCTCTTTATGGATGAGGCCTATTCCCCTTGTCTGATTGAGGGAAACTCGGAACGCAATATCGACGTGGGTTTTTTGATCCGCAAAGGACTGCCGTTCTATTTTGACCTTCAATCCAACAAGCACCGCCTGATCAATTACCTGTACCCGCACGAACGCGAAAGCCTGACCCACGGCTATCCGGTCAAGGGCGGCAAGATCACCACCAGCCACAAGTTTTCCCGGGATGTCGTAGAGCTGAAGCTTTTCAAAACTGACCGGGACAAACCCTTCATGATCATCCTGCTGACGCACCTAAAATCCCGCCTGGATCCAGAACGCATTGATCCGAACGGTTTTGAGCGCCGTCAGGCCGAGCTGCGCACTTTGATCGAAATCTATCAGGAACTGGAAAAGACCCATCCACAAGTGCCCGTCATGGTCGCCGGGGACTTTAACGGAAACGCCAGCATCACCGGAACGGATGAGGAGTTTAAAGACCTTTACACCCTCACCTCACTGCGCGACGTGTTGGAAGTGGCGCAACTGGAAGCCGAGCAGCGTGCGACCTTTTATCAAGTCCGAAACTCCTCGCGGGCCGACGGACGACAGATTGATTTTGTTTTTATCCCACCTCTGTTGCAGCCCTATCTGAAGCCGGCGTCAGCTTATGTGCATCGTTACAAAGACGAGTTCGGCATGGCTCACGACATTCCCCGCAATATGGATGCCAAATTAAGTCTCCCCTCGGATCATTATCCACTGGTGTTCGAAATTGAGAAGCTTCCTTTGAAATAAGAAGCCAACATATTGACGTTTTTCACGGTCAAATTTATCCTGAATGTCACTATGGCAATGCAAAAAACTTCGATCCCGGATTTCCAAATCACTGCGAAAGTGGTCTATGTACCAACAGAGTCGCGCCCGTCTGAAGGCTACCATTTCTTTGCCTATAAAATTGCCATCACCAACACCGGCACCACTCCTGCCCAACTGATGAGCCGTCACTGGATCATTACCGATGCTTTGGGCAAAAAAGAAGAAGTTCGTGGCCCCGGTGTTGTCGGATTACAGCCCAAAATTCAACCGGGTCAGACCTTTGAATACGACAGCGCCTGCCCGCTGACGACGTCCACCGGCAGCATGGTGGGCCGTTATTTCTTCGTCGGCGAAAGTGGCGAAAGCTTCTCGGTGGAAGTGCCAGAGTTCTATTTGATCGCTCCTTTGGCGCTGCATTAATTCCCTGCTGTTCCTAATTCGTTTTTGAACATTACCTGGTCCAGTTTTCAGTTTTTGGCTGGAAATTGCGAAGAAAGCCGTGCTAAACCCTCTGGCAATTCGTTGGGGGCGTTTTATGACGTGGTTTAAGAATCTCAAAGAACTCCTGGGCCTTGAAAAACCTGATATGTGCCTGTGCATGGTCGTGTCTGAACAAGAAGGTGCCGAGATCTGGGTTGAAGGCCAAAGAACCAACTATTTCACCCCAAAACTGGTCGCAATCAAAAAGGACCATCCGGTCAAAATCACCGTGAAAATGATCGGCCATGAGCCTCACACCGCCGTGGTGAAAAGCTCGCACAATCTGACCTATTACTATTGCAACCTGGAGCGCATCCCGCTTAGACTCGTCAGCAATGAAGTCTATAGATCTGCCCATCGTTAAAAAAACATCCCGCCTGATCCTGCGCCCCCTGGAAGCCACTGATTATGAAAACTGGGTGCAGGCCTATTCCAGTATGCGTCCTCCGCAAAACGAGTGGGATGAAACCAACTGGGCAGAATCCGAACTGACCCCCAAGAAATTCAAAGAACTTCTGAAATCAGAAAAAGACCAGCGCGCACGTGATCACTTTTATTCTTTCGGTGTATTTTTGAAAGACGACGGCACGCTGATTGGTCTTGTCACCCTGATGGATATTTCCCGCGCGATTTTCCAGAACGCCTATATCGGCTATCGTATTTTCAACAATTATTGGGGCTATGGCTTTGCCCAAGAGGCCACCCGCGGCTGCATCGACATCGCTTTTAAAAAATTGAAACTTCACCGTGTGGAAGCCGGCATCGCGCCGACGAACAAAAAATCCATCAAGGTCGCCAAGGCTTTGAAAATGCGCAAAGAAGGGCTTAGCAAACGCCGCCTGCTGGTTCATAAAAAGTGGCAGGACATGGAGATCTGGGCCCTGACCAAAGAGGAACTCTAGACGACGCCAGCTTGTGCGGCTCCAAAAATTCTACTGATTCAACCCCAGCTTTTGTTCGACGAGCTTCAGGCGTTTTTGCAGCATTTCATTCTCTCTCTGAAGCTCAGCGACTTTATCCTGCAGTTCCTTGATCTGCACAAGGCTCATCTCACATTTCGTATTGACCACTTTCGCGGCCTCAATTAACGGCGGTACCAGTTTGCTATAGGCGACGGCTTTAAATCCCCGGTCGTCCGTACGGACCGCCTCCGGAAACACCTTCTCAACTTCCTGCGCGATGACGCCTATATCGTGGCGCTGCTCAAAGTTCCAATCAGGATATTCCTCACTGCGCCAGTCAAAATACACGCCGTTCAAACGCAGAATTTTTTCCAGCGCCCCCTCTATCACAGTGATGTTTTTCTTTAGTCTTTGATCCGAAGTATTCACATACGCCGCCGTTCCGGCAACAGTCCCATTGACATGCATCTTATAGGAAGGGCTTGTCTGGCCCACTCCAACATTTCCGGAACTTGCGACAACCATTTGTTCTGCCCCGCCCACGATCACCCGGAATCGGTTGCTATAGTTATCCAGCACCACATCTGATGTGGCCCCTGCATTTCCTGCAGCTTGAAGATAAATCTCTCCGCCCTCTGTGGTCGCCGCCTGGGGATAAACTTCCAGACGATTCTGAATGCCACCGACCAGCATCATGTTTTTCAAAGGATCGGAGCCACCAATTGTCAGACCCTTGGTATTTTTAAACATCACCCCATCCGGCCCGACAGAGACATGCGAAGCTGAAGTGTGTGTGGCCTGCCAATCACTTCCGTTCCAATAAGACCCTGACGAAATAATCAGGTTGGCCCCGTAGGCTGAATATCCAAGGGATGCAAAAGAGTTGGCATCATAGCCATCCCCGATTCGCATCTGTCCCCCAGCTCCAAATGCTCTTTTGATTTCCAAATCTGCAGCGGGAGTCGTCGTGCCAATCCCCACATTCCCATTCAATACAGTCCGCCCCGTTCCACTGGGAGTTAACGTGATATTCTGATTCGTTCCACCGGCAGCAAAGGTCAGTGCACCAGAGCCAGTAATAGATCCCGTGGTTGAACCAGTTCCTCCCCGAGCAATCGGCAATGTGCCTGTCGTCAATTTGGAAGTGTCCAAAACCGGAATATCCGCAGCAGCAAGCGCGGCCCCGGCGGTCACCCGTCCTTTGGCATCAACGGTGACTTTCGGATAGGTCCCCGCAGTGACTCCCGAAGCCGCCAGTGTCAAAGCCGTGGCTCCCGCCACTGAAGTTGCATCTCCTGTGAATGCGGGCATTCTTGCGGCAGCAAAGGTGCCAGTCGAAATCTTTGACGTGTCCAGTGCAGGAATATCCGCAGCCGCAAGGGCGGCGCCAGCCGTCACCCGTCCCTTGGCATCAACGGTGACTTTCGGATAGGTCCCGGCCGCAACCCCCGTCGCAGTCAGAGTCGGATTCGGGTAACTGCCAGTCAGATCTCCGCCCGCGGCTCCGCCCGGACTCACTCCGGAAATCGTGACGTTGGAAGCCGCCGTCAGGCGGCCTTGAGCATCCACCGTATATGTCGGCACCTGCGTCGCGGAACCATATGAGCCCGCCGTCACTGCGGTGTTCGCCAATGAAATGGTTCCCGTCGTGGAAATCGGTCCGCCAGTTAAACCCGTGCCTGTGGCCACACTGGTGACCGTGCCGCCAGAACCAGCTGCAGAGGCAATAAGATCCCACACGCTTCCCGTGTCGCGATAGATTCGTTTGGTATCACTAGCCACGTACAAACGACCGGCAGTTCCAACCGCGGGTTTACTTGCATCCAAACCTGTTTGCACACTGGGAGTTCCGGCGACATTAGTGACGGCATTGGTGATACCATAGCCCGCCAATGTGGTGGGAAGATCCGAAGTGATCTTCGTCCAACTCAGTGCCGGAATGTCAGCACTGACCAGTGAACTTTGCCCCGCAGTCACGCGCCCTTGAGCATCCGTCGTCACTTTAAAATAAGTTCCGCTGGTACCGACACTGGCCAAAGACAATGTTGGCGTTGTGCTGCCGTTACTGACCACAATTTGCCCCGCGGTTCCCGACACTGTGGTCACACCCACGTTGATTGTCTGACATTGAAAATTAGAGGATACAGAATTCCAATAAGCCGCCTGATTCGCACCACAACTGGCAGAACTGACGGCCGCATTAAATGCGGACTGAGTCAGATATGTGCTCAGTGCCGCAGACAGCCCATTAACATCACTGGTATTGATTCCAGCCGGAGCCCACTGCGCACCATTGTACTTGAAGTAGCTTCCAGAAGCCGGTGCCGAGTTCGACACCGCAACTCCCTGCAAGGCCACCACGGAAGGCGCCGGATAGGTGCCTGAAAGATCTCCTCCTGCCGCCCCTTTCGGAGTGCGCGCATCCGTGAGCCTTGCATCGTCACCGGCCGCAACAGTCCCACTGACCGTCCCCACCTTCAACGTCAAAAGTGGTGTTGAAGTTCCATTGGCCACCGTCAAATAAGAATTGGCGGAGGACACCTGGGTCACAGTACCGCCACTAGCACCACTGACACCTTCACATACAAGATCACTTCCGTTCCAGGAAAGGAAAGATCCCGAACCACACACAGGCAAAACGTTTTTCAATAAAAAATCAGAAGCGGAATAGGCCCCCAGCTTCGCTGCGGAAGACGCATAGGCGGCATAAGGAACTGTGCGAATCACAGAATCGGGCGTGATTGTCTTCCATCCGGTTCCATCGTGAAATTTCACCCGCAAACGACGCCCGTCATTGAAGGCTGGCGAATAAAGGCTGCCGCCATCACAAACAAAAGGAGTCGCATTGTTAAAGGTATCAAGCAAATTAAATCCCGCATCCGCTGGATACTGCCGGGCCCCTGAACCAATCGCGACATCGAAAACTCCTCCGGAGTTCACCATGTTGATGCCATTAACCTGCTCACGGTAAATCACACAAAGCCCGTCAGGATTTGTGATTTCAAAACTAAAACTGACATTTTCATATTCAAGAGGATAACCGTTGTTCTTAAGCACCCGCCCCTGATAAGTCAGAAACTGCGGAGCCGCAGACAACGTCAACGGTCCAAAAAAGAGACACAATATCATGAACGTTCCGAAGTGTCGCACCATAGTGCTAATTCCTTCGGCAGCCTGATCACATGCCAAAAGGGTCAAAACATGAAATCGATGTCACATTCAAATTCATTGGCAACCATTCATGTGTAAATCGCAGCTAATAAAAAAGCGAACCATATTCAAATTGAGTCCGTCTGCTTAGGTACCTTTCCAAAAACTACTTCGCCTTCATCAAATGATCGGCCACGGCCCGAAAAGCCGGCAACGTCACCGCATCGTTGGCGGAATTCGCCGCTATCGGATGAGAACCAAACCGGGCAATCACCATCTGAGCTTTGGGATCCACATACAAGGCCTGCCCGTGGACTCCCCTGGCCATAAAAGCCCCGTGCGAATTGTGTGTCACCCACCACATACTTCGATAAGACCAGCCTTGCAGATGATCATATCCGGCTTTTTTGAATTTTTCCGGATCGCCACCCTTCTGCACACTTGCAACGACTTTTTCCGGGATCACCTGTTTTCCTCCCAGACGCCCGCGATTTCGCATAAGCTCGCCAAATCTTGCCAAATCCCTCAAGCCCAGATTTAAACCTCCGCCTGCAAACGGAGTTCCGATCGAGTCCACCGTCATATAGGCATCCTGCTCAGCCCCAAGCGGTCTCCAGATTTTTTCTGAAATCAGTTCAGCCACATTTTTCCCACTGGCTCTGGCCAGCACCCACCCCAGCGCATCCGTATTGGCGGTCTTATAGTGAAAGTCAGCTCCCGTGACACCTTCGGGACGAATGGTCTGCAGGAATTCAAAATAACTTCGAGGCCCCTTGTAATCCGGCGCCCTGGGTAAGGGGTTGCCGGCCTTGGCGTGCTGCCAGACTTCAGCCTTCGGATCGGCATAGTCTTCACTGAAGCGAATCGCCGTCGTCATATCCATCAGATCACGAACCTTGGCATCCTTAAAGCCGGATTGCTGAAGCTCTGGCACGTAGGCTACCACAGGCTTTTCACTGTCCAACGTCCCCTCAGCAACCAGAATCTCTGCAACCGTGCCGACAAAAGATTTCGTCATCGACATCGCCGCGTGCTGTCCCTCCCGGGTAAGGCTGCCCAGATATTTTTCGTAGACAATCTTTCCTTTGTGCAGAATCAAAATCCCATCGGTGTAGTTGTCCAGCAGACTTTGTTCCCAGGACATTTCCGCGGCCTGGCCAGCGGGCTTAAAAGTCAGCCTGTCAATGTCGCGACGAAGACTCGCTGGCATACCACGCGCAGGTCCCGTCCCTCGAGAAACACCGATCGTCGGCATTAACTGGCGAAAGTGGGACACACTCCAACGCATCTGAGGAAAGTTAAAAAAAGAACCATCGTCAAACCTGACAATGCGATCCGTAGGAGGCGGAGATCCCACCATCCACTTCATTTTGATCGGATCACTTTCCACAGCATCAGGGAACTTCGCTGCAGGCTCTTTGGAAAAAACCGACACCGAAAAAATCAAACTCAAGAACACAATCCAATTAAGCGCCACAAGCCCCCTCCCCCACCACATTCAGTAAACCTGCGATAAAAAAGAAGATAAAGCTTTGCCACGTGATCAGTTAAATAACAGGATCGCTGCAGACACACCTTTTCGGGGCGTCGACAAAGTACAAGGTCTGACGCCCTTCTTTTAAATAGAAAGCCCCTACCTGTCCCATCGGCAAGTCCCGCAGCAGTTCATCCCAACGGGATGGCGTCCGCGAGGACTGTTCGCAGCCGAGGGGGCAGGTAGGGGCTTTCTATTTAAAAGAAGGAGCTAAGGGCTTCGCAAGAATGTCTTCCAGCCGCCTTCTGAGGTGCGCTGGTAGATGTAACGTTCGTGCAGACGGCCATTCAGGCCGAACCAGAATTCGATTTCGGTTGGGATAACTCTCCATCCGCCCCAGTGGGGGGGACGCGGGACAACTTGGCCGTCGAACTGCTTTTCGTATTCCTGCACCCGGCGGGACAACCACTCAATGTCCGGGATTTCTTCACTTTGATGACTTGCCCAGGCGCCGATTTGGCTCAGGCGGGCGCGTGTCGCGAAGTAAGTGTCACTTTCTGCCGCCGAGATTTTTTCAGCTTTGCCAGTAATGCGGATTTGTTGCCAGATCGCGGGCCAGTGGAAATTCAGACAGACAATGGGATTTGTCTCGATGTCTTTGCCTTTATGAGAATTGTAGTTCCCATAAAAAACAAAGCCCCCCTTGCTCACCTCTTTAAGATAGACGATGCGCACGGAGGGCACACCCTTTTCATCCACGGTCGCCACCGACATGGCGTTGGCTTCCGGGATCTTTGCGACCGCCTCTTTCATCAGGCGGTCAAAATGCTCAAAAGGGTCTTTGTTAATGTCGAACATTAATTACTTTTTCTTTTTAGTGTCTTGTTTAACGATGTCGATCAACTCAACGTCGAAAACAAGTACAGAGTTTGGCGGAATGCCAGGACGACCGGATGGACCGTAAGCCAGCTCAGGTGGAATGAAAAGCTTGGCTTTGCCGCCAACTTTCATCAACTGAAGAGCTTCTGTCCAACCTGGGATCACGCCACCAACTGGGAATTCAGCAGGTTGACCACGATCGTAGGAAGAGTCGAACTGTTCACCGTTAGTCAAAGTCCCTTTGTAGTGAACTTTTACTACGTCTTCTTTTTTAGGAGAAGCGCCAGTGCCTTCCTTTTCAACGATGTACTGCAAACCGGAAGCAGTTGTTTTCACGCCCGCTGCAGATTTGTTTTTCTCCAGGAAGTCTTTACCAGCTTTAGCATTGCCTTCAGCTTGTTCCTGTTGTTTTTTCATCGCCATTTCTTGAAGTTTCATCATAGCAGCTTGCATGTCTTCTTTAGACATTTCGTTTTTACCTGCTGCTGCGTCTTTCAAAGCCATCGCCAATGCATCTGCATCGAAGTCGATGTTTTGTTGTTTCAAGTTACCACCGATTTGTTGACCGATAGCATAGCTCGCTTTTTTCATATCAGTGTCGAGCTTAACTTTCTTTTGGCAAGCTGTTGTGAAGGCCATCGCCGCAACAACCAGACCACCAAGGACCAATTTATTCATGCTGTCTCCTCTTAAGGGGTTTTGTTTTAAATACTAAAGGCTTTATCTTGCGCTCGTTTCTATTATTTTCAAATAGATAACGCGCAGGGAAATGAGGCTAAGTTCAGACCTGACTTAGCAGAAACTTTTCCGCCTCAGCGCGGGTTCCCTTGAACAGGACCGTCACATGGCGCCGATCCAAAGATCCCAGATACATTGGATCGTAGTAATATTGCAGCAACTTTTCTATCCACACTTTATTGCCGGATAGCTCCGCATGATTCAGATATTCCAGCTCGGCCTTTTCAAGATCGGCCATCACTTCCTGGGTTCGTAGACCTCCCAGCTTCCGGTGAATGGCCGTCAAAGACTGGCGATAGCGGACAAAAAGATCCAGGGCTTGGCGACGAAGGATGTCGCTTTCTTCCGCACAACGGGGCGCCGCCTCCAGGCTTTTGCCGATCGAGGAATTCAAAATGTAATCGTCAAAAACATTATCCACCCGGACATTCAGCGGCTCATCAATCCAGATCACCGGCGAAGACCGCAGACGAATAAAGAACGTGGCTGGCTGCGAGATGCGCCCGATCAAACGGCTTTCATCCTCCACCACAGGTTTGATTTTTCCTTGTATTTTGTCCTCAAGAAGCAGGATTTCCCGGGCCAGACTGTTTTCATAGTCAACCTGGGTGGGCTGTGGAACCTCCCAGTTGCCAAAGGCCGAACCCCGATGACGAGCCAGAGCCTCAAGATCAATGACCGGATAGTCTTTCAGACTGCGCAGAAAATGCGTTTTCCCACTGCCCGTCGGCCCCGACACCGCAATCAGCGGCTGCCGGACAGAAAATTCTTCGATCTGCTTGATCAGATAGTTGCGGGCAGCTTTGTACCCACCGACCAGCAGGGGGCGCTCAATTCCGGCCACTTTCAGCCAGGACTGAGATATGCGCGAACGCTGACCGCCACGAAAACAGTAAAAGACGGCTTCGGGGTTTGCCTGGACAAAACTTTTCCAGGCGTTCACCCGCTGCTCTTTGACGGGACCGGAAACCAGTTCATGCCCCAGTTTCACTGCGGCCTCGTTGCCCTGGTTTTTATAAACCGTCCCAACTCGCGCGCGCTCCTCATCATTCATTATGGGCAGATTCACGGCCCCAGGAATAGAGCCTTGTTGAAACTCCACCGGAGCACGAACATCCATCAACGGAATGTTCTGCTGGAACAGTCGTTTTAACTCATCGGGTTTGATATTTTTAAGGCTCAAAGATCACCGCTTTATCCTGGCGAGGCAAAACCTCTCCAATGATTTCAGCAGATTTGAATTTTGCGCGCAAGGCTTGAACCATGTCGGCACTGACCTCGCGGGACACCGACAACAGCAGCCCACCACTGGTCTGCGGATCATGCAGCAAGTGCTGCTGCAACGACTCAAGACCGGTCACAGAAATGGATTCTTTCGTGTATTCGGCATTCGAACGGTGCGCCTTGGTCAGGAAACCTTTTTCCAGGAACGACAATGCCTTGGCAAAACGCGGGATTTGACTGAATGAAATCCGCAGACTGACCTGACTTGCGTTGGCCAGTTGCATTCCGTGACCTGACAAACCAAAGCCGGTGATATCAGTCGCCGCATGCACTTCGGACTTCAAAACCGGAGTCATGTAATCCACGGCATTGTTCACGGTGGCCATGCTCTGCAAAGCCTCCATGATGTCCGCCTCCTGCACTTCCTGACGCTTCAATCCTGCCGTCAACGTGCCCGTACCCAAAGGTTTGGTCAGAATCAGATGATCCCCGACTTTCGCACCCGCATTGGTCCAGACCTGTTGCGGGTTCACAAATCCTGTCACGGAAAGGCCGAACTTCAAAGTGTCATCATCAATGGAATGTCCGCCCACGAAGTTGGCGTCAGCTTCCGCGATCTTGTCACTGGCCCCTTGCATGACATCGACGATCACTTCCTTAGGCAAAGTCGCCAGAGGAAACGCCAAAATACCCATCGCGGTTTTGGGTTTTCCACCCATGGCATAAACGTCGCTCAGCGCATTGGCTGCGGCGATTTCTCCGAACAGTTTGGGGGTGTCGACAATGGGAGTGAAAAAATCAAGGGTTTGCACCAGGGCGATTTCATCGTTAATACGATAAATCGCCGCATCGTCAAACAGGCCGCCATCCACCATCAAGGCCGGATGAGCCGCCGGAAATTTCACCTGCTTCAGGATCTCACGCAATTCGGAAGCCGCCACTTTCGCAGCACAGCCCCCTTTTTGCACCGTCTGGGTCAGGGAAATTTTTGGGGAAGTCATGAGTTGTGAGTTTCTTTTTTCTCTTCAGTCTGATGCTGCTCATTCACCGGTCTTTGCGGATTCTGAGTGATCTGCTGTTTCGCTTCCTTTTCGTCGGAAGAAGGATCTTCATTCAAGCCCTTCTTGAAACCACGGATGGATTCACCCAAAGAACGTCCCAAATTGGGAAGCTTGCTTGGTCCAAAAAGAAGCAAAGCGATACCACCGATAAGCAGGATTTCTGTCCAACCCAAATTCATAAGGTCTCCTCGTTAGAACACCGAAACCCTAGCATAAGGCCTATTGCGCGGCAACAAAAGGAGGTGCATTATATTGAGAAAGGGGAAATACGATGCTGAGTTTCATCATGATGCTGGCTCTGGCCGGTAATGCACAGGCCCAGAACCCACCTAAAGCCAAGAAAATGAACACTTCCATCTATGAGCAGGAAGCGGAAGAGGAGAAAACAGAGAGTTTTTCCGCCAAAGTCCGCGTTGTTCGCGAGATTTCCGATGAAGTGGAGGTCTTCTTTGAGGGCGAAAAAGCCAAGGGTGCCTACACCCTGCCCCGCTCCCTGCCGCAATATGGCGCACTGCTGAAGATCCTTGAGAAGTCCCGCAAGCCGGGGGGCCCTCCGGTGCAGGTCTCGGCCGATGGTGAAAAACGCATCAAATCCGTGGAGGCTTCCGCCGCCCCGAAATCCACAGTGATTGTGCCTGACGACCCAAACAAGAAATGGGATTTCGGTAAAATTCCAGATTGATCCTAAGCCCGGGAAGTGAGATTTTCACTTCCTCAATGAAAAACACTCGGGCACTTTGGTTCAATCAATCCTGGCTATATCTCAAGCGCATTCTGATCGTGAATGTCGCTTTCCTGATTATCGGTTCCATCTGGCGCTGGGCATTTATGGCCACTTTTGGCGATGCCCGCGAACTTTCGCAACTGACCCCGCATGTGATTCAGGCCTTCATTCTGGGCTTCCGCTTTGACAGCACGGTGCTGTTTTACGTGAATGCCGTTCCCCTGCTGATTCTGCTGTTCTTAAGCCTCTTCACATTTTGGAAGGACTTTGAAGCGGGCTTGACCCGCATCTATTCCCGCTTCACCGCTTTCCTGGTGCCGTACTACACCGTGATGTTGTTCATCGTGATGTTTATCACGGCGGTGGACTTTGGTTTTTACAGCTTCTATCAGGACCGCATCAACGTTTTGATCTTTGGATATTTCGAGGACGACACCGTCGCCATCACCAAAACCATCTGGCGCAACTATCCGGCAGTGTGGATCTTCCTGGGCCTGGGACTTTTCACTTATCTTTTGTGGAAAGGTCTAAAAATCAATTTCACTCAAGGGCGTGAATGGCTTCCTTGGCGAGTGCAAAAAATCTCTTACCCGGTGTTTGTGCTTTTCTTCTTTGCACTGTTTGTTTTGAACGGCATCGGAGCCCGGGGTTCTTTGGCCCTGTTTCCATTAAGTGAAATGGACACCGGGATTTCCAAGAGCATTTTTGTGAATCACCTCAGCTTCAATGGCGTGCGCGCCTTTGGCCGCGCGGTGGAACTGAAAGCCCAGCAGATTTCCCAGTGGGACAGCAATCTGCGCCATTATGGATACGGCGGCAATTACCGTCAGGCCTTTGCCGATTTCTATCAGATCCCTGTGGATCAGGTTCCGGCCGACCCCCTGGATCTGATGAAGCGTCAGACACCCAAAAACGCATGGGCTGAAAAGAACCGTCCGCATGTATTGTTACTGGTGATGGAGTCCATGGGGGCTTACTGGTTTAATTATAACAACCCGGAATTCAATCTGCTGGGTGATTTCCAAAAGCACCTGAACGAAGACACCTACCTGACGAATTTCCTTTCCAGCACCAATGCCACGATTGGCAGCCTGAGCTGTCTGATGATTGGCTCCCCACAAAGACCCATCGGCGAATTTTTGACGGAAAGTGATTACCTGCAGGTGCCGTTCCGTTCCAGCACTGCAAGAGTGTTTAAGAGTGCCGGCTACAAAGCGCGCTTCCTTTACGGTGGCAATCCGGGCTGGCGTGAAGTGAACAAGTTTGCGATAAAGCAGGGCTTTGACACCGTCGAAGGTGAAAGCGAAATGGCCGAAGCTCTTGGCGGACTTAAAGAGCGCCATGACTGGGGCGTTTATGATGAAGAGCTGTTCGACTACGTTTATAAGACTTTGAACGAAAGCACGGAACCACAGTTCCTGCTGACCATGACCACAACCAATCACCCGCCTTATCAGCTTCCGAACTCTTACAAGTTGCCGGATCTTAAAACGCCGGATGAGTTGAAGTCCCGTCTGATTGGCGATGCGACCTTGGCGGAAAAACGCTTTAAGACTTATCGTTATTCCTCTGACCAGTTGGCGAAGTTCATGACGAAGCTTAAGAACTCGCCTTTAAAAGACAAGGTCATTGTCGCCATCACGGGCGATCATACGTTCTGGATTGTGAACTTCACTGAACAGGAGCTTTTGCAAAAAGGCTCGGTGCCGTTCTATCTTTATTTGCCACAGCCCATTCGCAAGAAACTGGATCCGGAAATTTTTGGCTCGCAGGCTGACATTGCCCCGACGCTTTACAATCTGGCCCTGTCGGAAGTTCCGTATTCAGCTTTGGGTCGCGACCTGTTTGATAAAAACGGTGACTTTGCGGTGAATGCATTCAACCTGATTGCCGATCGCACCGGCGGGGTTTTGACAGCCGGCAAACCAGAAAACGACATTCCTTTGGACTGGGAAGGCCACTATGAGCGCCTGGTCCGTGGGGAAAACACCGATCACAAAAAACAACTCGCCGTGAAATACAAATCCTTGATGAGTGTCCTGGATTATTATTTCATGAAAGAAAAGCAAGATCAGAAAGGGCCCGTGGATCATGCGGATTCTAGTCGTTGAAGATCAGATAAAAATGGCGAACTTTTTGAAAAAGGGCCTCAATGAGGTCGGCTATGCCGTGGACCTGGCTGAAAGCGGATCTGCTGCGGAATCTTACATGGCTCAAGGCGATTATGATCTGGTGATTCTGGACGTGATGCTGCCGGATCAAAGTGGTATCGACACCGCCCGCCACATCCGCCGTGACGGCTATGAAGGCCCCATCCTGATGCTGACGGCACTGTCCACCACGAAGGACAAGGTTCACGGACTGGATGCCGGTGCGGATGACTATCTGACCAAACCTTATTCTTTTGACGAACTTCACGCCCGCGTGCGCGCCCTGCTTCGCCGTAAAGCCCCTATCAACGGCACCACCACCAATGTTCTGAAGTATGCGGATCTGGAACTGGATCTGATCCAGCGCAAAGCCCGCAGAAATTCCCAGGAGATCTCTTTGACCTCCAAAGAGTTTGCCCTGCTGGAATACTTTATGCGAAATCCAGAGCGTCCTTTGGGGCGGGTCTCTATCGCTGAACATGTCTGGGACATTCACTTTGATTCTGAAAGCAACGTGATTGATGTCTATATCAATCTGTTGCGCAAAAAAATCGATGTCCCGTTCCCGAAACGTCTGATTCATACGGTGGTGGGCACAGGATATGTTCTTAAAGAAAATCTATAATTTCTTTCAAAGCTTCAGCATCCGTCTGCGCCTGTCACTGATCTTCGTGCTGATCTTCGGCGCGACCACGGTCTTTTTTAACATGTTCCTGTTCCAGATGATGATCGACACTCTTCAACAGGATTTCGATGATGCGCTTTTCAACTATTGCGTCGACGTTTCTGACGGGATCGAAATCGGCATCAAGGGCGATTTAAGCTTCCCGCCTTTAAGACTGGATCATGGTAAAATCCTTCCCTTCCCTCTGGGAACCGCGTTGATTCAGGTGCGCCACAGCTCCGGGGCCGTACTGGCGCGAGTCGGGAATTTCGGTGAATTCAATCCGCCCTACAAGAAGGATTTTGAACGCATCTGGAAAGGTGAAGAAGCCACCTATCGAACCATTGAACACATCCGCAACATCCCTTCGGCCGAGGCCGATTCCTACCGGCTGATTTCCTTCCCGCTGGATAACGCCGCCAAACCCCAGTTGATGCTGCAAATTGCGGTGCCGATGACCCTGATGGAAACCCAGATTCAAAAACGTCTGACGCTGCTGCAACTGGGTATTCCGTTTGTGCTGTTCGTGGCCACCCTGGGCGGGATGTTCCTGTCGGCCCGCGCGCTGAATCCGGTGAACAACATTATTAACATTGCCAAGGAAATCAAAGTCACCGAGCTTTCCAAAAGAGTCCCCGTCCCCAATGCCAATGACGAGATCAAACAACTGTCCTTGACGCTCAATGAAATGCTGGACCGTATCCAGCAGGCCTTTCAGTCACAGGAGCGCTTCGTCGCGGATGCTTCACACCAGTTGCTGACCCCGCTGACGATCATGCGTGGTGAAATGGAACTGCTGCAAAAAACGGAAAAGCGTGATGTGGATCAATTCATTAAAAGTGCATTGCAGGAAGTGGACAATCTTTCCAGCATCGTGCAGGAGATGCTGCTGTTAGCCCGTGTGGACGCGGGTATTGGCGCCCTGAATCTGGAAGACCTGGATTTTGATGAACTGGTTTTCGAAGCGCTGACTCGTTGTGAGAAACTGGCCAAGTCCAAAGACATCAAACTGAAAGTCACAATTAACAATGAAACCGGAGAAGAGCACAAACACATTCGTGGCGACAATGATCTGCTGACGAATCTCATTGTGAACATCGTGGAAAATGCCATCAAGTATTCACCGAATCAGGAAGTGGTCTCTGTCACGGTTAATCACGGACGTGAAACAACGGAACTGCTGGTGGAAGACAATGGCCCCGGCATCCCGGAAGAACAACTGCCGTTCATCTTTGAGCGCTTCTCGCGCGGCTCCAATATGGAGACACGTGTTAAAGGCTTTGGTCTAGGTTTAGCCATCGCGCAAAAAATCGCCATCCTTCATAATGCCAAGCTAAGTGCTCAGAATCATTCAGGGACGGGTGCGAAGTTCGGCTTTGAAATTAAAAACATTTAATCTGCTTTTAATCAAAGATTTAACCCCGTTTGTTAGCCTTTCCTAGTTCGCAATTGAAGCTAACAAAGAACCATTAGGAGGTTACTATGAAATTCGCTTCTATCTTGATGACTATCGCTTTCGCAGGTGTTGTTGCTCACGCTAACGAAACTGCTCCAGCTGCTACAACTGCTGCTCCAGCTGCTCCTGCTGCTGAAGTTAAAGCTGAGAAAAAAGCTGCTAAGAAAAAACACACTAAAGAAGCTGCTCCTGCAGCGGCTGCAGCTCCTGCTGCTCCTGCTACTACAGCTCCTGCTGGTCACTAATCTTTCGCGCCCAAAGCGCAAAGATGTGATGAAGGGAACCTTCGGGTTCCCTTTTTTTATTCGTGAATGTGTTGTTGAATTATTTCACCCAAAGTTCCACGCGCGGAACACCGATAGTTCCCGGCCCCGTCACCGTATCACACGCCGGAATCCCCACAGTCGTTGTACCATATCCCGCAGGCGCCATCATCCCCACTGCATAAAACCAGTTTGAATGATTCGCGGA
This sequence comes from Bdellovibrio sp. BIS2, assembly GCF_055398295.1. NCBI lineage: Bacteria > Pseudomonadati > Bdellovibrionota > Bdellovibrionia > Bdellovibrionales > Pseudobdellovibrionaceae > Bdellovibrio > Bdellovibrio sp. BIS2. The sequence goes on from NZ_AP035879.1 coordinate 2,547,531, forward strand.
ACCGTCGGCCAACGCCGTATTGCTGGCACCATTGTATTCCAGACCGCCCCAGTAATTTGACGTGGATTCAATGGTCACAGCCGTGTACCCGGCCACCGGTTGCGAAGTGAAGTTGCTGGTCTGAGTCCACCAGTTACGAATCGAGCTGCCTGACCCCGGCCAGTTGATTCTTAACTCCAGCTTTCCAGAACGATAGAACCCGGCCACCCGACCCATAATCGAATATCGAGCTGCCAAAGGAGCCCCTGAATTGTAACTTAAAGTTTCAGCGACGTTAGCAAACACACCGTCAGAATAGTTGTGATTTAAAATTCGGGTCCATCCGCCACCGTCTGTCGTCATGTCACAGTAAACTGGAATCGCCCCAGCACCGCCGGGATTGATGGTATAAAGTCCCGTCCCAATGGACGCCCCACTATCCAGAATGTCTTTGCAGGAATCGTAAGTAGTGATCGTGTCATCTTCTTTGATCCACAGATTGACTTCCGCAACACCCGCACCGGTCCCAAGCATGGAACTGGCGGCGGGAATTCCGGCAGGTGTTCCGTATGCCACCGTCGATCCGATCGCATACCACCAGTCAGAAATCTGCACCGAACCATCCAACAATGCCTGATTGTTATTGATGGGACCGTGAGCTCCGTTCCCCAGCTCCAGACCTCCCCATTTGTCAGTGATCGCTGTTGCCATGATGGGTGTCCATCCGGCAACCGCCACATCGCTCAGTGGATTCGTGCTTTGCAGCCAGATATTTTTATTGGAATAGCCCGGCCAGGTTTGGCGGAAACGATATTTTCCATTGGTGGCAAAGTCCGGAATTTTGGTCAGTTGCGAATACAGGTTTCCAGTCGGTGTGCCGGTATTCTTAGACTGCGCATCGGCCGTGCTGGCAAAGTATCCCCCCGCCACGTTGTGCCGGAAGATCCTTGTCCAACCTCCGCCGTCGGTCGTCATATCACAGTAAGCCGAGTATTGGGCGTTAGCTCCAGTTCCGTCGGAATCGATGGTATAAGTCCCGTCCGCCGGGCTTCCCATCAGGTCTTTGATCTCTTTACAGGACTTTGGATAACACTGAGTTGCGACAATGAACGCGGGCTTTGAGGCCCCGATAAAACTGGTCCATTCCGTGGAGGTCTTCGTCGGTACAAACAAATCACTGCTGGCGTGGTTGTTGGTCACAATATAGCAGGAACCTTGCGAGCTTACATAGGGAAGATAAAGACGCGTGGAACCACCCACCGGAATACGATAGCCTTCGCTCAGGGTGTTGATCCCCAGAACAAATGGCGCCATCATAATCATCAATGCAATTCGCAGTTTCATAATTGTTCACGCCCCATATTAACGAAGGTAAAACTTAAAGTTACACGCGTTGCCTTTGCCGCTATAGCAGACTTCCGTGGCCTTGTATGACGGGACAATCCCTTCATTTCCGGAATTAACGGCAATGTTAAACGCATCGGCAGTATTGTAATTGTCATTGGCATTCTGCCCCGCACATCCCGCAGTTCGGCTGGTGTGACGCAGATTTCCCGCACATTTTGTATTATTATAGTTCCAGTTTCCGCCGGCCAAATCAATGATCGGGGCTCCACTATTGTAGGACGGCGAAACAAACATGGCATCAGTCGTGTTTACCGCAATGGAAAACGCTTCAGGATTCACGGAAGCCTGCTGAGTCGCCACGATATGCTTACCCGCTGCCGCCAGATTGTAAGTATTCACAAAGAAATCATTCGGCGTTGTTCCCGTCACGGTCCCGTTGGAATAAGCCACCAAAGTCCAGCCTCCACCATCCGTCGTCATATCGCAGAAGACTTCATAGGGAGCAGTTGTCCCGGCTCCATCAATATCAATTGTATAGATGCCGTCACCTTTGGAAGCTCCCGCCGCCAAAATGGCTTTGCAGGAATTATAAACCGTATGTGTATCGTCATCCTTCATCCACAAATTCACTTCCGCCACCCCATGACTGGCGCCGAGCACATCGGAAGCCGGAATCCCAGCCGGCGTGGTTCCCCAGGACACATAAGCCCCCACGGCATAATACCAATTGGCATGATTGACCGAACCTTCCAGATACGACGAAGTCTGGGCAGGTCCATGGGCGCCGTTCCCCAGCTCAAGACCGCCCCAATAATTCGTGTACCCTTGCACAAAAACGGTCTTGTATCCCGCCACCACCACGTCCGCAGTGGGATTCGTCGTCTGGAACCAGATGTTTTTCAGATTCTCTCCCGGCCAGGTCAGACGAAACTGGTATTTATTCCCCGCCGTCTTGAAGTCATCCATCTTGTTCAGAATGGAATAAAGATTTGCCGTGGGCGTGGAGGTGTTTTTACCGCTGGCATCGGTCGCATCGGTAAAATACCCGCCTGCGATATTATGTTTGAACACCCGAGTCCAGCCACCACCGTCCGTAGTCATGTCACAGTAAACGGGATAGGGGGAACTTCCCGTCGGGTCGACATAATAGATCCCATCCCCTTCAGAACCATTGTTGTTCAAAATATCCAGACAAGAACTGCACTTGGTCAACGAGACGTTGGTGATCGTGGCGGCGCGGAACGCCGTCCACTCGGCAGCAGTTTTGGTGGGAACAAAGAAGTCTTTGTCGGCTGTGGCATTCACCACTTTCTTGCAAACGCTATGGGCATTGATGGCCTTGGTCGTGCCACGATTCACCCGATGACCTGTGTCCTGGGTGTTCATTGCCACCAGCAACGGTGACAACGCTAAAATAAGGGCGATCTTTCCAATGATCTTCACAGTCTTATTTTCCGTTCAGCAAAGCTTTTTCCAGACGCTCCAGACGTGCTTTCAGATCCTGATTTTCCTGTTCCAGTTTTTTCAAACGGCTGTCGGAAGATTCATTCACGCTGGCCAGACCGCGGGACACCTGGGCAATCTGCCCTTGGCAAAGCTCTTTGTCCTGCAGACGTTCTGCGTGTTCCTGTTTCAGGGCTTCTACCAGAACTGCCACGATATTTCCGTATTGAACGGCTTTATATCCGGACTGTTTGTCAGTGCGAACCAGTTCAGGATAAACTGCTTCCACTTCCTGCGCGATGAAACCCATGGTCTTTTCGCCGTTGTTCTTCCAGACGAAATTCACCCCACGAAGTTTCAGCACGTTTTCCAGTGCCATCGGTAAAGTCACAACGTCTTTTTTCAGGCGCGCATCGGAAGTGTAAAGATAGGAAGCAGCTTTCACGTCGCCGTTTACTTCCAGGGCCACGCTTGGTGTCGTTGTGTTGATACCGAAGTAGCCAGAGCCAAGAATGGTCATCTTGGCGGTATTGCTGATACCGATTTGCAAAGAACCAAGCACGCTGTTGGTTATACTGTTACCGATAGTCACGGAGTTGGATGAAGTCACATTATTGCTGCGCCCGATCACCACGGAATTTCCCGAGTTGGCATTCACGGTATTGCTGCGACCAAATACATCCAGACTGTAGCTGAAGTTCAGCAAATTTGTGATGATAGCATTGCTAGAGCCCACAATATTCATGGAAGAAGCATTACCCCCACCCGAGTTCGTGATCGAGTTGGAAGAGCCAAACACCCAGTTGGAGGCATTGGTGAAAGTCGTATTTCCGGTTCCGATGATGGCCGCGCCATTCACATGCAGCGGAGTGATTGGCGAAGCGGTTCCAACACCCACATTGCCTGCAATGTCCACCGTCATTTTCACTGTCCCGGCGGTTTCAAACTGCAGACTCTGAGCATCGTTTGTTCCCATTATCGCCGCAGCACCGAAGCTGTTGCCGCCATTGACAAAGACATCCGTCAAACCATACCCACTGGCCGTCGTTGGATTTGTTCCCGCGGTCACACGGCCATAGGCGTCTGTCGTCACGGAACGATAGGTTCCTGCTGTACCCACAGTCGGAAGATCCGCAGCCGCAATGGCGCGGAAGGCTGGCGCCCCTGCACCACCTGTAGAAGGCCCCGCGAAGAATGAGTTCTGCGCCTGATTGGCAAAGTTAGCCGCCGTTACAGAAATCGACTGACACAGGAACGTGTCGGTCGCGGCATTGTAATACATCGTCTGAGAAGTCGTACACGCCGTGCTGGCGAACACGCCACCAAACGGAGTGATCGTCGAACGCAAATCACCCAACTGCAAGAAGGCTGGCGCATACTGTGTGGTCCCATTATAGCGCAGCACCTGGCCCGCGGCCGTCGGCGCTGTGGCACTGACGGCCGTGCCCTGCACCTTGGTCACCGTGAACGCGCCTGCATTGGTCATGGTCACATCACCTGAAGGCGCCACAGCCGTTGCCACACTGGAGCCATTACCCACGCGGATATTGCCCGGAGCCAGAGTCGCAGACAGTTTATTGTTGAACGTCGTCCAGTCCGCAGAAGACAGATAACCGTTCTGAGAACCGTTGGCCACCTGAATGCCGATGTTCGGCGCGCTGGCAGTGCCGGAATTCACAATCGGCGAAGTCACGGCCACACCACTTGTCACCGCAGGTGATGTCCAGGAAAGGTTTCCGGAAGCATCCGTCGTCAGAACCTGGTTGGCAGAGCCCACCGCTGTCGGGAATCTCAACACATAAGAAGTCGTCACAGTGTTTGGAGCCTGCAAAGTCACCGTGTTGGAGCCCGTGTCACGCAGAACTACAGAGCCCGCGCTGATCGCTCCGGCTGCAAAATTGCCGGACCCATCGCGTTTAACAATCGTACTTGCAGTATTCAAGTTTGTCGCAGCATTGGCCGCCACAGTTGCGGTATTGATATTTGCCGCTGAAGAGCCACCAACAGAGTTTACTGTCGCGCTGACTGTGCCATTACCAGAAGCCGTCACATCACCTGTAAGGGCCGTGATGGTACCACCCGCACCTGCGGATGAAGCAATCGCCACCCAAGAACCGGCATTATACTGATAAATTACTTTCGTATCAGACGCGAAATAAATCGCCCCTGCCGCGGGACTGGCTGGTTTTGCAGCATCGGTACCGGACTGAATGCTTGGTGAACCACCGGCATTTGAAACCAATGAATCGGTGATGCCATAACCTGACAATGTTGTCGGCTTGCCGGAGGTGATCTTAGACCAATCCAGATTCGGGATGTCGCCCGCCGCTAGGCCAGCGGAAGAGGTCACGCGCCCTTTAGCATCATAAGTGATTTTCGTTCCGGTACCAGCCGTCACCACGTTCGCCAGCGTCGGATTCGGATAAGTGCCGGTCAGATCTCCGCCCGCTGCACCCGATGGAGCACGAGAGTTCGTCAGGCGTGAATCATTCCCCAGCACCACTTGAGCCGCTGTCGCGTCCCCGGCCGCCGGAGCATCTTTCACGGCCGCAGTTCCCAAACCCAGATTGGTACGGGCTGTCGTAGCTGTTGCCGTCAGCTCGCTCAAATTATTTGCTGGATTCAGCGGTGTGAAGCCCAGCGCATTTTGTTTTCCATTAAAGGTGTTCCAGTCCGCTGAAGACAAGTAACCGTTTGTCGTTGTGTTCGCTTGAGAAATCGAGATCACCGGGGTCGTCGTGCCTGTCGCCACAGAAATCGGCGCAGTGCCTGTCACATTCGTGACCGTACCGCCGGCATTGCTGTCTGCGGCCGCATACCAACTGGTGCCGTTGAATTTCAGAACCTGATTGTTGGTTGGAGCTACCGTGAAATCCAGAGGGTAACCTTTAATCTGACCAACCACCGTCGCACCCTGAGTGCCCGTCACATCCCCGGCAAGACTTCCCAGGAAGTTCGTCGCTTGAGTTGCCGATCCCACAGCCAGCGAAGTTTGATTTGTGCACTGCCAGCCCAAAGCCACAGACCAGGTCAGCAACTGATTGGCACCACAAGACAGCGGAGCCAGCGTCGCGCCCGTCGAAGAATCCGTCATCACCAGACGGCTGATGCCCGGATTGGCAAAAAGCTTTTCAGTGGAAACCGCGCCTGCGGCAATTTTAGGAGTCGTCACCGCATTGTCAGCAAGACCCGGATTAGGATAAGTGCCCGTCAAAGCACCCCCCGCAGCACCCGTCGGAGTACGCGCATCACTAAAGCGCGCATCATTACCCGCCGCCACGGTGCCAGCCACAGTGCCCACGTTCAACGTGATCACCGGATTCACCGTATCTGCTGAAACTGTCAGATAAGGATTGCTGCCAGCAGATGCCCCCACGGACTGAACCGTTCCGCCGCTGGCACCAGACACACCCGCACAACCAAATTCTTTGGTCGCCGCATTCCAAGTCAGGAAGCTGCCGGCACCGCAATCAGCACCAGCGTTAACTTCCGTTTTCATCACAAAGTCAGTTGCCACATGCGAACCCAAAGTCGCAGCGGAAGAAGCAAAACCTGCAAAAGGAACCGTGCGGATTTCATTGTCCGGAGAAATCGTCTGCCACTGAGCCCCATCGTGGAATTTCACACGCAGGAAACGCCCATCAGTCAGTCCCGGGTTGTAAGGAGAACCGCCGTCACACGTGAAAGGATTGCCGTTGTTAAAAGCATCCAGAATTGTGAATGTCGGCGCTGCCGGATAACTGTGCGAAGCCCCGATCTTAACGTCGAAGACCCCGCCTGAATTCGTCATGTCGATGTGATTAAGTTGCTCGCGGTAAAGAACGCAGACTTTATTCGGCGCCAGAATTTCAAACTGGAAGGCGACCGCATTGTATTCCAGCGGTGCCCCACTGCTTTTAACGATGCGTCCCTGATAAGTCAGCGCCGCCGGACTGGCATGAGCCACCGTTGTTAAGAGGCTAACAAAGAAAAGTGCCGTTAACGTTCCGTAGTTCTTCATACGTAACATATCGGCATTTATAATCTGACTCTGAATTACATTCGCAAAATCCTTGGAGTATCTCGCTATTTACGAACCTTTGTTACATATTTCAGCAGGGTTTTGTCTCAGAATCAGACACAAACCCCGACCTAAATTGGGAATCGACCTAGTCCATCGACGGGGCTTCCACATGAATCGTGAAAGGTTTTTCAACCGCCGGACGGCGAAGTGCCTGTCGCAAAGTGGGATGCAAAGTCTTGCTAAGTGCCGTCAAGGTTACCGGCTTTCGCAATTTCACTGACTTCATGATGGCTTCAATCACCATCAAGTCCAGCACCCCTTCTGTGGCGTTCGGCTCGGGGTGTTTTTTATTGATAAGGCAGTCCGAGAAATACACGATCTCCGGCCCGAACTGATCACTTTTTTTAAACTTGTACTTGCGAGGCGCCGCATTCACCCGACTGAAATGCAGGGTCATGTCATCAAAATATTCATAGGCATTTTCCAGGCGCAGACACCCGGTGGTTCCCACCACATCAAAAGCCGCCTGATGGTGACCGCTGAAACTGCAGATAAAGGTCGCCATACGCCCGCCGGAAAACTTCATCACCACCGAAAGCATTTCATCCACCTCTGTGGAACGCTGATCAAATCCCTGATGGGCAAAGGCAAAAACCTCTTCCGGCAATTCACCAAAAAAGCCTCTAACCGCGTTGATGCAATAGATGCCGACATCATAAAGCGGACCTCCGCCTTTGGTGCGACTGGTGCGCACATTCCCTTCTTTCACCCGCATGCTGAAGACGGAATTAAAGAATCTCACGTCACCCAGCTGGCCTGACCTGGCAATTTCGATGGCTTTTAAATTGGCGCGCTGAAAGTGCAGGCGGTAGGCCGTCATCAGGCGACTGCCGGTTTTTTCACTGACTTGAGCCATGACCTTGGCGTCTTCAACCGACATGGCCAAAGGTTTTTCACACAGGACGTGAACTCCGGCCTGCATCGCTTCCACCGCAAAGCGCGCATGCATGTCGTTGGGAAGAGAAATATAAACGGCATCAATCAGCCCCGAATAAAGCATCTTGCGGTAATCGGAATAATCGAAGGTGTAGTCCACATTATATTCTTTGGAAAGTTTCTGAAGCTTGACTTCGTCCCCGGACACCAGCGCCACCAGTTCCGAGTTGGCCTTGGACTGGGTAAATCCCGGCAGGACCGCGTTCTGGGCAATATGCCCAAGCCCGACAACAGCATAACGAATTTTATCAATTTGTTTTACGGCCACTGAAACCTCCTTCAAGGATCACATCCCAGAATAATAAAAGGCTTTTTCGGCCATAAAAACAACAAGGCCCCCGGGTTTGCCAAGAAACCAGAGGGCCTTTTGTTTGTCTGCAAAAGACTGAAATTACACCAGACTTTCTTCGATCTCTTCCTTTGAAAATTCTGTCGGCCGACGAATGGATTTCACCTCGCCTGCTGAAATTTCCACGATCTGATCACAGTCGGCGATCGTTCCCAGACGGTGGGCGATGATCAACATCGTCACCCCGGCAAAGGACGTGCGAATGACTTTCTGTAAAAGAGCATCCGTCTGCACATCCACGCTGGCGGTGGCTTCATCCATCACGATCACCCGCGCCTTGGTCAGCAGAGCCCTTGCCAGACACAGCAACTGACGCTGTCCCTGACTTAAGTTCAAACCACCTTCGGCCACGGCCGAGTTCATGCCTTCCGGCAGACTTTGCACATAGTCCCACATGGAAGCATGTTTCAGTGCGCCCATCACCTCGTCATCTGAATACTCGTTGTAACGATCCAGATTATTGCGAATCGTCCCCATAAACAGAGTCGGATCCTGCGGAATGATCGCAAGACTGCGACGCAGTTTTTCCAGAGGCACACTGGCGGTGTTCACACCGTCAATGCTGATGCTGCCCTCTTCCGCCTCAATAAAGCGGAACAGTGACTGGAAGAACGTGCTTTTGCCAGAACCTGTCCGTCCGATAATGCCCACGCGACTTCCCGCCTCAACTTTGAAAGTGATTCCTTTCAAAACCAACGGCAGATGACTTGCATAGCGCACTTTCAGGCCTTCGACAGAGATTTCACCGAACTCCGGCCACGTCGGGCGCAGCGGTTCAGGCATCGGTTTCAGAACGGACACTTCCCCCGGCAGGTTCGAGAAGAACTTCAAACGTTCAATCGATGTCATGCGCGATTCAATATCCGCAAAGATACGAACACCCCAGTTCAGGAACCCCCAGAAGGACAGCGAGTACAACGTCACAAGGCCGGCAGTTCCGGCATCCATCACTCCATAATAGGCCGACAAGCTGACCCCCACGGCCGTCGCCATGGAAATCAGGCCACCCACCAGCGGAATGCGCGAAGAGAACCAGCGGTTGATCATGTAGTGTGAATAGAACATGCGATTGCTGTGCGAAAGTTTCGCATAGAAATTCTGCATGAACCATGGCGCCTTGTTAAAGCTGCGAATGACCACCAGCCCCTGAAGGCTTTCCTTGAAGTGGGCATAACGAGGTGATCTGGCAACACTGTCAAAACGCTTCACTTCACGGGCTGGACGGCGATAGTCCCGTTGCAGCACATAATAAAGCGCCATCACCGGAGCAATCACAAACACCATCAAAGGCATCAGACCCAAAATCAAAACAATCGATACAATCACCTGCAGCGCACAGTGAACCGCCGAATCAAAGCTCCATTGCAGGTACACGTCCACCGATTCCACATCACGCGAGAAGCGCTGAATAATACGTCCCACCGGAGTCGAATCAAAGAAGCGCACCGGGGAACTCAAAACACTTTTCAGCATTTTGTCGTGCATGTTCTTGCCGGCACGGATGCCGCGATCCAGCCAGAACAAGTGATTCAGCAACGACCCCACCAGAACCATCACCCCGATCAATCCGTAAATTCCAATGGCCGTCAAAGCCAGCCACTCAGTCTGATGACCGGAATAATAAGACAGCCAGGCCTTTTGCGCCAGAGGCAGAACTGTCACCCCCGTGGCGCCCAAGAGCAGCGTCGCCAGAATCAACGGCTTGGTGTATTTGCCATCACCACCCAAAGAACTGATGTAATCCCAGTACACAGAGCCCTTCACCGCCCCCACTTCGCGATCTTCGTCTTCGGTCACGCGGGTGGTTTTGGCTTCCAGCTCTTCATTGATGGATGCTGTCTCCTGAGCCGTGTCTGCCGGCCGGGAATCGTGCTCCTCGCCTTGAGTTTTACCGTGTTCTTTATAGAACTCGGCAAAGGGAGCGCAGGACTTCACCAGGTCACTGAAATGCCCCTGTCCCTGCACACGTCCGTGCTGGATATAGATCACCTGATCGAACTGCGCCAAATGTTCCAATCGATGTGTCACCACAATACGGGTCACATCTTTCCAGGCGCCAAAAATCAGACGCTCACACAACAGGTTTTCAGTATCCGCGTCCACCGCTGACAATGGATCGTCTAAAAGCACGATCTGAGGTTTGCGCAAGAAGGCGCGAGCCAGAGCCACACGCTGTTTCTGACCACCGGACAGGTTCACACCCTTTTCACCGATTTCGGTGCGAAGGCCCCCGGACCATTCTTTCAGGTCGCGGCTCAGACAACTGTTGTGCAAAGCGCGGCGCAGATCTTCTTTCGAAACCTCTTCACCGAACTGCAGGTTTTCCAGCAGCGAGGTGTTTACGATGTATGCTTCCTGCGGCACATAGGCCATGCGTGGACGTCCCGGCATTTCAGGCACAAACTGCAAGGCACCTTCCCGTGGAGCCACCTCGCCCAGCAAAGCCATCAGCAGGGAGCTTTTCCCCGCCCCCACGGGCCCCACAATGGCCAGTGAGCTTCCCGCCGGAACAGTGATGTTCGCATCGTGAATAATGTCAGAAACCGCCCCTTCATGACGAAGACTTAAGTGCTGCAGTTGCAACCCCACCGGCCCCGTGTCGGTGCGCTCAGAGGTAGTAATTTCAACTTCGTCCTCATTCAGGTATTCCAAAATACGACGAGCGCCGACTTTGGCATTCGTTGCACGGGAGATCAATCGTGACAAATCACCAAACGGACCTTCCAGCAAACCAAACAAAGAAATACAGGTGAAGATCACCGCCGCATCCAGCTTTTCCCCGCGCCAGGCATGCACCGCCAAAGCGACAAACAAAACCAGCGTGGAAACTGCGAGATAACCCAGGCTGGAAACCACTTCAGCTTTGGCCAGTCGGCGACGACTGGTCAGTTCCTTTTCACGAACTTCAGTGACTTCCTTGGCAACACTCTTTTCCCAGGCAAAATACTTCACCACGCGGATCGCATTCATCGCCTGAGTCATCAGGGTCACACGGCGATCCCGGTGTTCCATCATCTCTTCATCCAGATGCGTGAACTTTTTGGCCACGTAATTGGTAAGCGGTGCCAATGTAAAAAGAACCGCCAAGGCCGCCAGCGCGGACCAGCCAATATAATAGAACAGCATCGCCACGACGCCGATAATCAGGAAACTTGCGGATATAAGGTCCCCAAAAACCAGGGGGAAGTCCGACACGTTGTCACTGTCCGTGCTCATGTGATTGACGATATCGCCGACCTGATTTTTCTGGCGCGCCTTTTGACTGAGTTTTAGACTGTGCTTGAACAGACGCTCATTCAAAATATTGGTGGCGACCTGATAGGCCTTCAAAGAGTTGAAGAAATAGTGCTGCATGCACAGGCCCGACAGGAATCCGCAAAGCCCCAATGCCACACCATAGATCAACGCCGTGGGCAGCGTTTCAGCCGTCACCCCCGCAGAAATAGTCCCGACAAAACGATTCACAAACACCGGTGACAGCAGCGCCAAAACAGAACTGGCCAGATACCAGGTGTAAGATGGTCTGGTGAAATCACGCAAAGCGCGGATCATCGAAAACAGCAAAGCCCGTGGGGACTTCCAACTGATTTCCTGCATATTAACTTGAATATGCTGAGGATGAAGTTCCTGCGGCAGTGCCAGCAGATCACTTTCCTCGATATTTTTTGTTTTTGCCAATTTCACCAATGGCGTGACATCAGTGAACAACAAACGTCTGAAAAAATTCATAACGAATCCATAACTGCCCCAAATGGGCGTAAATACAGTCAAATATTTAATTGTGCAGAAGAAATAAGATCAGTTCTTAAACGAACAAATGACCTTAGAACTGTGATAGAAGAAGGCCCAACATTGAATTCAATGAGCTGATATTCATCATAATCATGTGGTCCTCCTCTCGTGTGAGATGTTTTAAAGCCTAACCAAAGAAAAAGGGCTTGTCTAGCCCCCTCCTAAAATAAAAACAAAAGGATCTTATTATGATCCCAGAGGTAGCGTAAAGTAGAAGACCGATCCCTGGCCGATTTCACTGCTAACTCCAATAGTTCCACCCATTTTCTCGACCAGTTGCTTGCTGATACTCAAACCCAGGCCAGTACCACCGAAGCGGCGCGTGATAGAGGAATCCCCTTGTGAAAAACGTGTAAAGAGCCCCTGCATTTGCTCCGGAGCCATGCCAATGCCCGTGTCTTTCACACCAACCCACAATTGATCATCACTCACCTTCAGTTGCACCCGAACTTCGCCGTGGGTGGTGAACTTCAGTCCGTTGCCAATCAGGTTAATAAGCACCTGCTGAAAGCGAGCGGCGTCACCGTTGATTTTCTCCGGCACCTGCGGATCGATATCCAATTTCAGATCCAGCTTCTTTTCAACAGCTTTGATCATCAGGATTTCAAAAGCCCGTCGCACGGATTCCCGGACAGCAAACGGAGCTTTTTCGATCACCATCAGACCGGATTCAATCTTGGATAAATCCAGAATATCGTTGATCAGATTCAACAGATTTGACGAAGCCCTGGTCAAAATAGTCACGAACTGACGCTGATCCGGAGTCAGCTCTGTATCCAGCAAAAGCTCGGACATTCCCATGATTGAATTCATAGGAGTGCGAATCTCATGGCTCATGTTGGCCAGAAACTCGGACTTGGCGCGGGTTCCGGCTTCGGCTGCCTCTTTCGCGCATTCCAGCTCCTGCTGGTAGCGATGAAGCTCCGTGATGTCTGTCGACACCCCGGCAATGGCAATCAGATGACCGCCTTCATCCCGCAGCGGAAACTTTTCTGACAGATAGTATTTTTGAGAACCATCGGCAAAGGTCAGACTTTCTTCATAGCTGCGCGGGCTCTGCTCCACAATCAGTTGACTGTCAGATTCAGAGAAGCGCTTTGCATCTTCGGCACCAAAAATCTCCCGGTCCGTTTTACCCACCAGATCGGCACTGGGTTTCCCCACCAGCTTTTCGAAAGTGGGACTGACCAGCAGATACCGACCGCCCAGATCCTTCACATAGACAATGGCCGGGGAAGACTGCAAAAACATCTTCAACAAAAATTGTTGATAGCGCAGCTCTTTTTCGAAACTGCGTCTTTGTGCAACGTCATACAACAAACCGTAAACCTGAACAATGCGCCCGTCCTGACGTAACGCCGTTCCCATGACTCGGGCAGGGAAAACCCGCCCTTTGCCAGAGCAAACCAGAACCTCCACGTCATACTCTGTGCCATGATCCAGCAGGCGCTGATGAGTTTCAATCAACTGCGCCCGGTCCTTTTCGAGGATCATTTCAAAGCCGCGCAAACGGTCCAGATCATAGTTTTTTGGATCCACCTCAAAAATGTCGTAAAGCGCGCGGGACCAGAAGTGCTTGCCGGTAACAACATCCACGCTCCACGTCCCGATGAGCGCGTCCGCATTGGCTTGGCCGGAAATCTCGGTGAATATTTTTTGTGGAGTCGTGTCCTTCGCAACACAAAGCGCGTCGTTGCTGGCGGGGTCATACTGATAGTTCCAGGAAAGAAACTTATACTGCCCATCCTTGCACCGATAACGCAGAAGGAAGTTTCGAATGACTTCCCCTTTTTGAATCTTTTCATAACGACTGACAATACTATTGATATCGTCCGGATGGATGAGGTCGCTAAAGCGTATTTGCATCAGCTCTTCGGTGGACCAACCCAAAACTTCGGACCAAACATGATTCAGTTTCCTAGGACGCCAGTCTTCTCCAAAAACACCTACCATGTCATTGGACAATTCAAAGAGAGCGTCATAACGGGATTCCATTGAGAAATCTTAACAGGTTAAAAAACAAAAAAGCCACCTCATAATAAGATGGCTTCCCAAGTTAGGACCTCAGAAATTTCAGAGTCTAAAGCATCCACAAACAAACAATAGCCACAGCCGTGGGAACCAATGCCGCCACCAGCAGATTCAACGGTTTGATGCCACCGGGGAACTTATGACTAAGAATCGAATAACCTGCAGCATTGGGTGCATTGGCGATGATCGTCAAACCACCCCCGGCAATAGCTCCAGCAACCAGAGCGTATTTGCTGGAATCACTCAGCCCTTCGACCTGAGAGCCCAGATATGTCAACGCCGCATTATCAGTGATCGCCGTCAAACCCACAGCCCCTTTGAACAACACCAGATCACTCATGCTTCCCAACAGAGGTGCCAGCCACCACTTCTGGAAAGCACCAAACTGAATAATCCCCCCCAGGAACATCGCCACCAGCAAACTTTCTTTCAGGCGCAAAGAATCCTGATATCGCTGCGTGACGGCGGCGACACCCAGGAACAACAAAAAGATTCCCATAAAGGCATTTTGATAGTGAGCCGTCACCACAATCCCAGTCAGGAACAGCAAATGCACAAATGTCACCGGCATTGGAATCGCCGCCTGCGATCCCGCCAGACGGGTTTCCACTTCCCGCAAGGTGATGCATCCTTCGCTCAACTGTTTGCGGAAGACCGCAATCAAAAGAACTGTATTGATCACCACCGCAATGGCGCTTTTCCAGCCAAAGTGAGACAGCACAAAGGCAAAATCCCAGTTCCACTTACTGGCCACCATCAAAATCGGCGGGGCTGCAAACGGAGTCAATGCGCCACCAATGGACACATTCACAAACAGCACGGCGATCAGACCATAAATCAATTTACTGCTTTCTTTCTGTAACATGGAGTTCAGCATAAATGCCGTCACCGTCATTGCCGCAGGCTCGGTGATGAAACTGCCACTGAGCGGCCCCAGCACCAGGACCACAAAAATATCCGTCAAAACCGCAGGTGTGCGGAAGACTTTCTGAATCGCGGAAGAAAGAAACAAGATCCCTTTGCGTCCCGCCGCCAGAATCGGGCGCGTAGAACACACAACCATAATGGCGAAAATAAAGAAGGGCTCAATGAAGTTCAGCCCGCTCTGATAATTGAGCGCCGTTGTCCAGCCCTCAAGACCAATAAAGATCGCCATGAACAAAGCAGCCCAGATGGCAAACACCGCCTCGATTTCACCCAGAAGGTGAAGGAAATTGCTCCACAGCGAATCTTTGGGAAAGTGGTGGGACCAGGCTAAAATACGTCCCACCATAAAGGTGTGAATGACTGCCAGTGCAAACAGAATTGTGCCGATAAGTTCAATCGTTGTGTATGTCATTAGGACATACTACACAAAGACAAAAACCCCTGCCAAACAGAACCGGAAAACCTCAATACGATTTTGCCCTGAGTCCAAAACCGCTATTTCTTGACACAGGCTCCTTCGCGGCAGACCTGGTTGGGTGCGCACAGAATTTCTTTTTCGATGATTTCACCCTGCTGACAAGCAAACTCCAGAAGCTTTTGCGAATCCAGACAGCGATCAAATTCCTTCACCACCTGACGATAGCAGCTGTCGCCCAGGCAATTTTCATCACCCAAAGAATAAATGACTTTACCAGCGGCCTCGGGGATCAAGCCCTGATCAGAGTCCCTGCAGACCTTGGCATGAGCCATCGAAGACGACAGCACCAGTACAATCAGAATTGTCTTCATTGCGCCACCTCACAGCTGAATGTTTTGGTCAGCTTGGCCTGGGTCTGCCATTCGCGATCTTTTTTCGGAGACCCACACTGCACCGCAAGCTCCAGATCCACAGCGCACTCACCTTTACCCGCACTCTGGGTTTTCAAGCGAATCACGGAGGAATAGGAACACGGCGATTTGCACTTGGAATCCTCCAGGAAAGAACCCAGCTCATTTTCACCCATCAGAGTTTCCTGTGCATAGGTGGTGGCCGCTTCCTGGCATTTTTTTGAATCAGCGCGCATCCGGAAGGACTTTTTAAAATAGTCCCCGCTTTGTCCGATGGCGAAGCGCTGTTGTTCTGAGGAACTCAATTTCAAAGCAGTGTACTGATCCGGACACGAAGCATGTTTCACCACCGCCGTCGGCTGCGTGGAAATTTCCACCACCGGAGCATTAATGCGGGAACAACCTCCCGGACAACCCCCCGCTTCCGTCAAAAAGGCTTTTTGCAGGCCTTCCATTTTCTCAAACAGAGACTTCATTTTGCCGGAAGCACTTAAGATCCCGTAAGTGATGGCCGGCACCGATTCGGTTTTTGCTGGCGCATTCACTTTGCAATGGGTCTGATTGGATTTGTTAAGCTCATCACAAAGACTTTGCAGGTCTTTGACCGTGCTTTTGGAGTTCGGGCAGGTTTCCTGCGCTCCCGCTCCCAAGGCGCCGAACAAGAAGAATATAAAAAGAGCTGTTTTCATGGGGTTCTTATCGGCACCCCGACCGCGGATTTGAGGGATTTCAGGACGAAATCCACTCCTTATTTGTTTCTTAATCTTTCCACAATCTCAGAGCGAACCTATTCGCACAGAGCCATATTATCATTCATAAAACGGCGCTGATTCTGCAGATCACCTTCGCTATAAACGAATTCATTCAAATCACAGCGATTCTCGCTGGCCAGTCGCAAAACCGTGTCCTTTTCCGGTGGTGTCAGGCCCAGCGACCAGATCATTTTAACCTTCAGCCACTGCACCAGGTACTGGCAACGGTAAGCCGGGTTCGGTGGCATGTAACCTTCCGGAGTTTTGTCGCTCTTGGAGGCGTTCTCTTTTCCAAACACTGCCAACAGGTGGAATTCATTGCCAAGATAATTGGAATAAAGACAGCGCTTGGCGCGATTCCACTTGTGGGCCCCGCTGATATAGGCGTTTTTCAAGGGAACAAAGTGATCAATTTGAATATCACTGGCGCGGGAGTACTGACGATCTCCATAGGGATCCTGCCACTGCCCGGTGGAAACAGTGCACCCGTTGGAGGCAAATCCCACTGGCACGTCAGAATCGCGCATCAAAACTTTTGCTCGCGTGTTGTAGCAATTGTCATCACGGTGATCGTTCAGCCAGCCGCCAAAATGCTTGGCGCGGTTGTAGCGCTCGCCGACATTTCCGTACCCGTCAGTATGATGATCAAATCGAACCAGCGAATACAATCGGCTGCGCAGCTCGGTGAAAAAATCTTCGTTTTCGTGCATCAGATTTTGAGCAGCTTCCCAGGGACCGTTGAAGTTTTCTGAAGAGGAAGAGGAAAAGGATTCCCTGACTGTATAATAGTCATCGAAACGGGGGTTGGCGAGATTTTCTTCTGCCAGGGCCTTTGAAGTTCCCGAGGTGGCCACCAACATCATCACAAGAAACGTTTTCTTCATGAAGTCTCCAAATCCTTTTAGAGCATCGTTGTTTCCTTATTAGAAAAGGATATTGCGGCCTTGGCAAAGAGTTTATTTGTTAGACTTCTGTTAATGGCTCCGCTACAAATTCGATTATGTTACGCGTCGGCCGATTCCGCCACCGTCTGCTAGAAGACGACTTTCTTGAAAAACAAAGCCCGCTGGCCCACAAGTGCCTGCAGGTTTTCATGCGCCTGTGGCACAGCAAATCCTTGTCTGACGCGGAAATCGCGGCGATCTACATTTTGATCTTCAGCTTTTTGCGCCGCCCGAAAGACTTCCTGGGAGGCCCGCACAATCAGATTCTTGCCAGTCTTCCGGCGAAATCCCGCATGAGCTGCCAGGACTTCTACGAGCTTTTGCAAAAAGAGCTTCCTGAAGACCTGCGTCAGGCCAAGTCCCTGACCCGCTTTCAGCGCCCCGACGACCTTTTAAGCTTTTTCTGTGCCCATAGCTGGCGCTCCATCCCCCTGTCCGTAGCCCAGTCGCTGATGGCCTGGGAAAATGGCCTTTATCCATTGCGCCTGTTGTCTTACGTGCCCACCCCTAAAGAGGTCTTAAGCATGCAAACACAGGGGCAGCGCTGCGTTTCGATGCTGCAGGACCTGAAAGAAATGCAGGAGTTTGTTGAAGAAGGCCGCGATGTGCTGGGGTTCATCGTGCATGATCTGATTCACGCCGATCACTTTTTTGCGGACCCGGTCAAAGCCCGCGCACAAATTGAATTCAGCCGCCGCTTGATGGTGGTGTTCGGTTTCCACGACATTCAGGTGATGTTGCAGTCTGATCCAGTCTTCAAAAAGGAATTCGAGTATCTGATGTCTGATATGAATTCCTTCCCGCTGCATCTGCTAAAAACATTTAAAGCCGTCCTTTTGGGCTACTTCAAACGGCGCGAAGGCGTGGCCATGACTGAGGCCTTACCCGAGGCCACAGAGGCCGAATTTCAGCGTTTGTTCGAGTCCAGCTTGGAAATCTGGGAATTGCCCGGAGAAGCTCACCGCGCGGCCCAGCGTTTGAATACGCCCCTGTTCCAAGGTCTCGATGACAGCCTTTTGTTGCACTCAGCCCTGCTGCAATATCAATAAACTTTCATGACGAAAAAGGCTTTTTCTGATAGACTACCTCCATGTCGATCAAAAAAGAATGCAGCCCCCAATCCACCCCTGAAAACTGCAAAACTTGTGGCAACCGCCTGGATAGCATCCTGTGCTCAAATCCGGATGTTTTGCTGATGGTGGAAAAGGCGCGCGTTTCCTGCCGCTTCAAGGCCGGTCAGGTGATTTTCTATTCCGGCAATGATCCGTTGGGAATTTTCACTATTCAATCAGGCCTGGTAAAACTGGAAGTGACATCCGCATCCGGGGCCGCGCACACTTTGCGTTTGGTGGGTCCGGGAGGCACCTTGGGTTATCGCTCCCTGTTTGCCAACGAACCTTACCACGCTTCTGCAGTGGCGGTTGAGGATTGTGAACTTTGCTTTGTTCCCAAAGCCGAGATCATGAATATTTTCAAAAACTATCCTGAACTCGCGATGAAGCTCTTGTCCCATATTTCAAAAGATCTGCGTCTGGCTGAAGAAAAGTGGATGGATCAAATGGACAAAGGAGCTTCCGAGCGTATCGCCGAAGCGCTCTTGTTCCTGCAAGATCACTTCGCGCATCAGAATTGGACCCGTCGAGAAATCGCTCAATGGGCGGGAACAACACCGGAAACGGTCATCCGCACTTTGTCTCAATTTGAAAAAGACGGCCTTATCGATCAAACCGATGGTCGCAGCATTCGCATTTTGTCCAAAGATAAACTGCGCGATCGCGCAGAAATCCGCTAGTCCATCCCCCATCTGCCGTAATTTCACGACTTTCTACCCACCCGGCCTAGATCTTCGTTTGTAAACGCATCATTTTACTGCACCTATAAAAATCAGGAACATGATTCCGGTCATATCGGGGCGGGGTGGAGACTGGCATATTCGAATCAGGTCGAGGAGAATATGAGCACAGCCACCCTACACGAATGCGCTTACTGCCGAGCCGGAACTACAGAGCCGGTGTACTGCTGTTCTGCGTGTGAAATGCTGGATCTGCATGTGCGCCAGATGCCGGTTCTGAACGAACAGCAAAATCCTTTCTCGTACCTTGATCAGGCCGAATTCCGAAAACTTTATTCCCATACACATGCAGACTATAACTATCTGTTTTTTGCTGAAGGCCTGCACTGCTCTTCCTGCGTGCATCTGCTGGAAAAGCTTCCAGAGTTTTATGATCGTATTCAGATGGCCCGCGTGAACTTTGGCCAAAGCACTGTCACCGTCAAACTGGCGGAAGACGGCTCTTTGGCACAAGTCGCCCACGTCATTGCGGAACTGGGTTACAAACCCTCCCCGCTGGCGGCGCAGGACAATCTGGCGGCCAGATATCAAAATGAAAACCGCAGCTTCCTGAAAAGAATTGCCGTGGCCGGCTTCTGCGCCGGAAACACCATGCTGTTTGTGATCCCGGTCTATGCAGGACTTGCCGGCAACTGGGCCACCGTCTTTAACTGGCTTAGCTTCATGCTGTTTTTGCCGATTCTGCTGTTCTCTGCCGTTCCGTTCTATAAAGGCGCATGGAATTCACTGAAATATAAAGTCATCAACGTCGATTTGCCGATCACTATTGCGATGCTTTCCGGTTTTACCCTGTCCACTGCCAATCTGATCCGTGGTGACGGCGACATCTATTTCGACAGTACGGCAAGTTTCATGTTCTTTATTCTGTCAGCGCGCTATCTGCTGAAACGCGTGCAGCAAAACTATCTGTCCCCGTCCCGTATGAAGTCCTTCTTCCAGATGGAAAAATACGAGCGCGTGGACGGCAATAAAGCTGCTGTGATCCCGTGGTCCTCCGTCCAGGCGGGCGATGTCCTGAAACTGAAGCAGGGTCAAAGCCTGCCTTCGGATGCCACTTTGATGTCGTCTCATGCGACTCTGGACATGTCCTTGTTTAATGGTGAATCCCTGCCCAAGGTTTTTTCTTCCGGCATGACTCTTTTTGCGGGCACCAAGGTTCTGGATGACGGTGTCCTGATCCGTATGAATGTTCCTTTTGCCGACAGCAAACTGGGTCAGCTTTTACAACAACTGGATCAGGGCGCCTTGCAAAAAAGCCGTTTCATCGCATTGACCGATCGTCTGGCGCAGTATCTGATTATCACTGTGTTCTCGATCGCGGTGCTGTTCTTCCTGATTTATGCCCGGGTCGATATGTCTGAAGCGTTCAATCGCTCCTTGGCTTTGATAGTTCTGGCGTGTCCGTGTGCACTGGCCTTTGGCTCTCCGCTGACATTCGGACTGGCACTGAAAAAATCCCAGCGGCTGGGTATTTTACTAAAGGATGCCACCAGCCTTGAGCGCATGCTGGAAGTTAAAAACATTTTCTTTGATAAAACCGGCACTTTGACTGAAGGACATCTTTCTTTGTCCCACTCCGAACCTGCGATCATCTCCCCGCGTCTGCAGGCCGGCATCCTGGCATTAGAGGCCCGCTCGTATCATCCGCTGGCCTTTGCTCTGCGCAAAGCATGGCCGCATCCGGCCAGCCTTCCCGCTGTGGACCAGGCTCAAGAGATTCTGGGTAAAGGTGTCAAAGGCCTTATCGACGGCAAGCTTTATGAAATCCGTCATCTTTCGGAAAGCACTCACGAGGATGAAACGGCGATTGAAGTTCTGTGCGACGGTCACAGTGTCTGTCGTTTGTATTTCCTGGATGAACTGCGCAAAGACTCTGCCCAGGCCGTGCAGGCACTGAAAGCCCGTGGCATGAACTGCTTCCTGCTTTCCGGCGACAAAAAAAGCCGCGTTTATCAGGCTGCTGTCCAGTGTGGCATCGCCAAGGAAAACGCCCACGGCGAACTGTTCCCTGAAGACAAAAAAGAAATTCTGATCCGCCATAAAAACACCTGCATGATCGGCGATGGTGCTAATGATTCCCTCAGCCTGCAGGCCGCGGATGTTGGCATTGCGGTGAAAGGCAGTGTGGATTTAAGCCTCAACAGCGCGGATGTGTACTTCACCCGCGGCGGGCTTTCCCCGTTCTTTGATCTGCTGCAGATATCTTTGCAGACTCAGAAAGTTCTGAAAAGAAACCTGGGTATTTCATTGGTTTATAATACTGTCGGCGGCCTGCTGGCCCTGGCGGGCTTTATTGACCCGCTGATGGCCGCGATTCTGATGCCGATCAGTTCCATCATCATCATTCTTTCTTCATTGTGGGGTTTCCGATGAACATCATTTTATTGATGATCCCCATGGCGCTCATTCTGGGAATAGGCTTTGTCTCTGCCTTTCTCTGGGCCACCAACAAAGGTCAGTTCGATGACCTCGAGACACCAGCACACCGTATTTTAGATGACGAAAACGAAAGGAAAAAATCGTGAACACATCGGGAAATCTCATCGAAAAAATTTACTACGATGACGATATTGTCAAAAAGTTCGTCCTGGCGACCTTGATCTGGGCCGGGGCTGCGTTTCTTTTTGGCTTGATCGCCGCGTTGCAACTGGCTTATTGGCCCATGAACGCCAATCTGGAATGGATCACCTTCGGGCGTTTGAGACCGCTGCACACCAATGCCGCGATCTTTGCCTTTGCCGGAAATGCGATCTTTGCCGGGATTTATCATTCCAGCCAAAGACTGCTGAAAACCAGAATGTTTTCTGATGTCCTTTCCAAAATGCACTTCTGGGGCTGGCAACTGATCATCCTGGCAGCGGCGATCACTTTGCCTCTGGGCTACACCCAGTCCAAAGAATACGCCGAGCTGGAATGGCCGATTGATATCGCCATCACTGTGGTGTGGGTGATCTTCGCCATCAACTTCTTTATGACCCTGCGCCAACGCCGTGAAAAACACATGTATGTGGCGATCTGGTTCTATATCGCAACGATCATCACGGTGGCGGTGTTGCACATCGTGAATTCCATCGAGATCCCGGTGACTTTCCTGCAGTCCTACCCGGTTTATGCGGGCATTCAGGATGCGCTGGTTCAGTGGTGGTACGGGCACAACGCCGTGGCCTTCTTCCTGACCACGCCGTTCCTGGGTCTGATGTACTACTACGTGCCAAAAGCGGCGAACCGTCCAGTGTATTCATACCGCCTCAGTATCATTCACTTCTGGGCGCTGGTATTCATCTATATCTGGGCCGGTCCGCACCACTTGCTTTACACTTCCCTGCCTGAATGGGCGCAGACTTTGGGAATGATCTTCTCCATCATGCTGTGGGCTCCGTCCTGGGGCGGTATGATCAACGGTCTTCTGACTTTGAAAGGCTCTTGGCATCTGCTGAAAACAGAACCGCTGATCAAGTTCTTCGTGGCGGCTTTGACTTTCTACGGTATGTCCACCTTCGAAGGACCACTTCTGTCCATCAAATCGATCTCTGCCGTGGGTCACTACACGGACTGGATCGTGGGTCACGTTCACTCTGGCGCTCTGGGCTGGAATGGTTTCCTGACTTTCGGTATGGTTTACTATCTGGTGCCGCGTTTGTGGAGAACTGAACTGTACTCCAAAAAACTTTTGGAAAACCATTTCTGGATCGGTTTGACCGGTGTGCTTCTGTACTACACTTCCATGGTTGTGGCGGGTATCACTCAAGGTTTGATGTGGCTGGCAGTTGGTGAAGACGGTACTTTGGTGTATCCGGACTTTATCGAAACTGTGGTTCGCATCGTTCCTCTGTACTGGGTGCGCGCTTTGGGTGGCTTCCTGTTCATCGTGGGCTTCCTGATGATGTGTTACAACATCTATAAAACCATCAAGCTGGCTCCCAAAGAACAACATGACGCTTACATCGAAGTCTCCCGTTCCGGTTATGACGAGTTGACCAAGGGTCACCGTAAACTGGAGGGCATGGGTGCGGTATTCTCGGTTCTGGCGTTCCTGGCGATTGCCGTGGGGTCTGTGATTGAAATCTATCCAACCCTGTCCCTGCACCGCTATGTGAATCCGAACAACATCGTGGATCCGTATTCACCACTGGAACTGGCCGGTCGTGATGTCTATATCAAGGAAGGCTGCTACGTCTGCCATTCCCAGCAGATCCGTCCGATCGCCTCAGAAGTGATGCGCTACGGGGCCGCGTCCACAGTGGAAGAGTCCATGTACGATCGTCCGTTCCAATGGGGTTCCAAACGCACTGGTCCGGATCTTTCCCGCCTGGGCAAAAAGTATCCGAATCTGTGGCACTACAGTCACATGCTGGATCCGCGCGCTGTGACACCGAAAAGTATCATGCCGAACTATCCTTGGCTGGCAGAGAAAAAAACCGACTTCCTGGTTCTGCGTAAAAAAATGTCCGTCATGAAACAGTTGGATGTTCCTTATGCAGACGATGTTGTGGCAAATGCCGACATCCATGCTCAGAAACAGGCCAAGGAAATCGCGGCGGATCTGGAGTCCAACGGTGCGCCCAAAGGTCTTGAAGACAAGGAAATCGTGGCCCTGATTGCTTACCTGCAGTCCCTGGGTCAGAAAGGAAAAACACAATGAAATCGGAAGGACTGAAATATTTCACTGACACGCACCTGACTGCGATGGGCCTTTTGATCTTCTTCCTCTTCTTTATAGGAGTGATGATCTGGGTTTACCGCAAACACAGCACAGAGATTTATGCCCACATGGAACAGATTCCTTTGAAAGACGGAGAATAAAATGAGCGAAGACAACAAGGAAAAATTCCACGAATACGACGGGATTATCGAACACGATAATCCCCTGCCAACCTGGTGGCTGTGGACCTTCTTCCTCACCATCATTTTCGCCTTTATCTATTACATCCACTATGAGCTGGGCGGTGGCCCGTCTTTGCAGGATGAACTGAAAGTGGCGATGACCGAGATCGAGCAGGTTCAGGCGAAAGCCGCAACTGCTTCGCCGATGGAAACGGAGGAGTCCCTGCAAGCCGCATTTGATAAAGACGGCGTGCTGACTTTGGGCGCCGCCCAGTTCACATCGAAATGTGCTTCCTGCCATGGCCAGGAGCTGCAGGGTTTGATCGGACCGAATCTGACTGATAAATTCTGGATGCATGGCAAAGCCACGCGGATGGATGTGGTGAAGGTTATCCGTGACGGTGTTCCTGAAAAAGGGATGCCGCCCTGGGGGCCGGTCATGAAGAAAGATGAAATCTATGCCGTGTCTGCATTTATCCTTTCAAAAAAAGGCAGCAATCCGGCAGGAGCGAAAGAGCCTCAAGGTGAGGCTGTCGAGACAGTGGAGTAAGTTATGTCCGGGTTGGATTCAGGCAAGCTGACAAGTGTTGATGAGCATGGTGACCGGCTGAACATCATCCCCGCCGAAGTGCGGGGCCGTTTCCGCCGTCATCGTGACTGGACTCAGATCGTTCTGTTGATTGTGTTCCTGATTCTGCCCTGGACAACCTTCAATGGTCATCAGACCATTCTGCTGGACATCCCCAAACGGGAATTCGCTCTGTTTGGGGTTTTGTTCAAAGCCCACGATGCCCCGATGTTGTTTTATATCGTCGGCACACTGACGCTGGGCTTGGCTTTTGTGACTTCCATCTGGGGCCGTGTCTGGTGCGGCTGGGCGTGCCCGCAGACGGTGTTCATTGATGCCGTTTACCGCCGCATTGAAAAATGGGTGGAAGGCACTTACATTCAGCGCCGTCAGTTGCGTGACGGGCCGATGACTTTGACCAAGATCCGCAAAGTTTCTTTGAAATGGTTCCTGTTTTTTGCCGTGTCTTCTGTGATTGCCCACAGCTTTATCGCCTACTTCGTGGGCGCAAGTGAACTGCTGGCAATGACCCAAGGCTCACCGGCCCAGAACATGACATATTTTATTTTGGTGCTGTTCTTCACCGCCGTCATTCTTTTTGACTTCGGCTGGTTCAGGGAACAGTTCTGCGTGATCATGTGCCCTTACGGACGCATCCAGTCCGTGCTGCTGGATCAGAAATCCCTGGCTGTCGTTTACGATGTCAACCGTGGCGAACCTCGCAAAGGCACCACTCAACCCCACCAAAAAGCCGGCGACTGTGTTTCATGCAATCGCTGCGTGCAGGTCTGCCCGACCGGCATCGACATCCGCAACGGCCTGCAGATGGAATGCATCACCTGCACGGCCTGCATTGATGCCTGCGATGAAATCATGGAAAAAGTGAAAAAGCCCAAAGGGCTGATTCGCTACGACACTCTGGATGGCAGCCGGATCTCATTGACCAAACCGCGCTCTATGATCTACATCCTCGCGATCGTGGCTTTGATCGGCGGATTGGCTTACGCGGTCAGCACGCGCGAGCCTGTGCACATCGCCGTTTTGCGCGGGGCGGGTTTACCGTACTCTTACGTCAAAAACAGTGACGGCCAGGAAGTTTTGCTGAATCAGTTCCGCCTTCATATCCAGAATCAAGGCGCTCTGCGTGCGCGTTATATCCTGACTTTGCCCCAGCAACTTCTGGATCAGGGCATTCAGGTGCAGGTCGCGGAAAATCCGATTCACCTGGCTCCAGGCGAATCCCGTGAATGGTATTTCTTTGTCAGAATTCCGGTTTCTGTGATCCCGGCCAGCGGACAGTTAAAAACAGAAGTGAATGTGCAGGACGAACTGGCGCCGCAAGGCTTTAAAACCCACCGCGAACTGATTCTTGTGGGACCGAGGTCACAATGATGTCCTCCGCCCTTCTGGCATTGGGAATACTTTCCTCCAGCTTCTTCGGCAGTTGGCATTGTGCGGGAATGTGTGGACCTGTTGCGACGCTGATGAGCGCACGTAAAAGCTTGCTCTCCTATCACCTGGGCCGCTTGTGTGCCTATGTCCTTTTGGGTGTGCTGGCCGGTTCTTTGGGGCAGTTCTTTCTGAACAGTCAGTTTGTGACCCTGCGCTGGATTTCGGCCATTCTTTTGGCACTGGTGCTTGTGGGTTCGGGCGCTCGTTTGATTCTGCCGGTGTCCTGGCAGCAGCGTCTGTCTGCAAACAGGATTTCTCATTCCATCTTGGGTGTCATTAAACGACTGCAGGCGTTTCATGTGGGCAAATCAGGTTTTGTCGTGGGGCTTTTAACCGCCCTTCTTCCCTGCGGCTGGCTTTACACTTATGTGACTGCCGCGATTGCCACGCAAAGCCCGTGGGCCGGTGGTCTGACTTTGGCGTTGTTCTGGCTGGGTGGTTTGCCGGCACTGAGTGCCGTTCCCATGATGATTCGTCAGGGCCTGCAGCAAGCCGGCCTTCGCCAGCAACGCATTGCCGGGGGCGTGCTGATCGTGGCCGGTTTGTATTCTTTGGGCAGCTTCATGCTGATGCATTAGTTTTTAGTTATTTCCGCTTCGCAACAAACCCGACCTTTCTTTGGACGAGCCCCGTTGTTAGATCGCAACGATTCGACCGTCCAAGGTTGTTTTCCTTGTGCGCCTTCCTTCCGCGGGCTTAGCGTTAAATCAAGAGTTTAACACGTTCGTTCACGTCTACGAAGGAGGCGTTCTATGGTTTCCCGGACTCATAAGATACTAGCATCTGTGGCTGTTGCCGGATTTATCGCAGGTTGCGCGAGCAAACCACCCAATGTGCAGCCGATTTCTTCCAGTGCCAATCCGACGGCCGAGATTGAAAAAACCGAAGCCATGATCAGCGAGGCGCGATCCAAACAAATTGACGTTCTTTCACCTGAGAACTTCACCGACGCCACCAAAGCTTTGGAAAAAGCCAAGCAGAAAAAAGAAAAAGACAAACCCAATGCTGACATTCTGGAACAGGTTGCTTATTCCCGCGCGTGGCTGAATGAAGCCAACACCCGCGCAGAAATCGCACGAACGTCGATGAGACAGATCACCGATGCACGCGAAGGCGCAATGAAAGCCGGAGCCCCCAAACTTTACCCTAAAGAATGGGACAAGGCTGGAAAGGATCTGGAAAAGATCACCGTGGCGATTGAAAAAGGGAACTTGAGTCCGGCGGACAAACGCGGCGATGAAATCATCAGCCGTTACCGGGACCTTGAAATCATGTCCGTCACCAAAGCCTATCTGGGAACAGCCAAAGACAATCTGGACACTGCGAAAAAAGCCGGTGCTGACAAAAATGCACCCAAGTCCTTTGGCATGGCAGCGATGAAATATGAAAATGCCGAGAAGCTGATCAAGGCTGATCCGCGCAATCCGGCCGTCATCGCCCGCGCCTCCCAGGATGCCACCCGTGAATCCCAGCACTTGATGGACGTCACCCGCAAAGTCAATGCAGGCAATTCTGAAGACCTGGTGTTGATGGCAGAACGCCAGCAGCGCACCATCTCCACTTTGCGTAATGAATACTCCAGTGCGGAACAAGAACTGCAAACAGTTCAAAGCGAAGCTGAACGTCAGCGCATGGAGCTGGAACGCCAGCAAGCTTTGCTGAGTCGCGCTCAAGCCCTGCGCAGTCAACTGAAGCCCAACGAGGCGGAAGTCTTCACCGAAAATGGCAAGCTGATGGTGCGCCTGAAAGGTCTGCAATTCCCCACTGCGCAGTCCAATCTGGGACCAAAAAACCAGGCCCTGCTGAAAAAAGTTGAAGGCGCATTGGCCGGAGTCACCCCTTCCAAAGTGATCGTCGAAGGTCACACGGACAACGTGGGAAGCGCTGAAGCCAACCGCGTGTTGTCAGAAAAACGCGCTCAATCCGTTCAGAACTTCCTGGTATCCCAGGGAACTCTGCCAGCGGATAAAGTCGAGTCCGTGGGAATGGGTTATGACAATCCAATTGGTAACAACAACACGGCTGCAGGACGAGCACAAAATCGTCGTATTGATCTTGTGATCGAAACTGAGTAAGGAGGTGCCTATGGCATCACAAATTCCTGGTCAAGGCTGGCAGGAACTGAAACGGGAGCTCATGCAGAAATGGCGTGAGCTTTCGGACAATGACCTTGAAAGCACCAAAGGCAATGCCCAGTCCATCGTCGATCTGCTGGAACGCAAAGTGGGAATGGCCATCGACGAAGCCAGTGAAAAGTTCGCCGAGATAGCATCACACTATCATCTTTATGATGAACCCGAGGAAAAGCCGGTCAAGGCTGACGAGGAAAAGAAAGAACGTGTGATGGAGCTGAAACCCAAAGCTCCGGCGAATCGTGACCGAAAACCAAAAGATGATTACCTGGGATGAGACCCTGCTCACCCACCGGAGGCTTGATTCAAGGATTTGTTTCTTTCGAATCAGGCCCCGCTTTTTCCCGCACCACACTGACAAAAGAGCAAGGCACTGACGTCACCACATGGGGTTCAGAGTTCACTTTATGAATCAGCTCCAGCATATCCGGCGAACCATGCGCCTTTCGCACAAACACCATCCAACCGGACTCCTTTAACTGCGCAAAAACCTTTTGTGGAAACTCAGAAGAGCCGGCCGTGAATATCACCCGGTCATAGGGTCCGTTCGCCGCATCCCCTTCAAAACCGTCCCCGGCTTTGACAATGACCTGGGAAAGATGGCGCTCCGCCAGGATTTTCTGGGCTCTGCCGGCAAGCTCACTGATCACTTCCACAGAGACCACCTTGCCGCTTTTACCAACAATATCAGCCATCATGGCGGTGTTCCAGCCACTGCCCGTGCCCAGCTCAAAAACCTTTTGTCCGGGCTCGAGTTTGAGCAAATCTAGAATGCGCAGAACAAAACTGGGTTGAGAAATAGTTGAGACAAAAGGAGGACTGTTGAACAACACCAGAGGATGATCTTCGTAGGCCTCTTCGACCGTGTATTCCGGCACGAAGATGTGCCGGGGCTGGCTATAAAAAGCTTCCACCACTTTTTCAGACAGTGGCAATGCGCGCTTCAAGACACTTTGTTGATAGTGTTCCAGTGACAAGCCCATGATTAAGCTTGCAAGGTTTTTTCCCGAACGGCAAGCTTGTATCATGACACTGACTCAACTCGAATATATTCTTGCCGTCGCCGACACGGGCAGTTTCAGCCACGCTGCCCGCCAATGCCATGTCACCCAACCCACACTGAGTATGCAGATTCAAAAGCTGGAAGAAGAACTGGGCGTGATTCTTTTTGATCGCACCAAACAACCCATCCGCGCCACCTCCGTCGGCGAAGAGGTTTTGCAGCAGGCCCGTCTGGTAGTCAAAGGCTCTCAGCACCTGAAAGAAATCGTCGACGATGCTAAAGGATCTCTGCGCGGCGAACTGCGCATCGGAATCATTCCCACGCTGGCCCCGTATCTGCTGCCGCTGTTCCTGAAAAAAATCAAGGACGCCCACAGCAGTTTGCATCTGACTTTTGAAGAACTGCAAACCGAGGTGATGATTGAAAAGATCCGCAATCATAGCCTGGATCTGGGCATCATCGTCACGCCGATTGATGATCTGAATATCGCCAATCACGTTTTGTTCTATGAGCCGTTCAATGTTTATCTGTCCAAGGGGCATCCCCTTCTAAGCCAGAAATCGCTGGATGAAAAAGACCTGTCATCAGAAGATGTCCTGCTGCTGAACGAAGGCCACTGCTTCCGCGAGCAAAGCCTTTCCCTTTGCCGCAACAAAAAAAGTCCGGCGGTGATGGATCGCAGTTTCACCTTTGAAAGTGGCAGTCTTGAGACCTTGAAAAAACTGGTGGATCAGGGGGAAAGCTTTACACTGCTCCCTTATCTGGCCGCGCTCGACGTGCAGGACAAAAAGCGACTGCGATCTTTCTCGGATCCGGTCCCAACCCGGGAAGTGAGCCTGGTTCATGGACCTCATTTCCAAAGGAAGGCCCTTTTAAAGGCTCTTATTGAAACCATAAAGAAAAACCTGCCCGAAGGACTGTCTGCCACCCGAGGTAAAAACCAACTGAAAATCGACAACCCTTTAGGTTATCTCAAATAGTTTTCATCTATGCCTATAGACAGCATATAGACAAAATCTATATGTCCCATAGAAAAAGAGAACTGTTCACCTCCCCTCACCGGGCTTATCCTGTTTACAGGCAAGAGCGGGGTTCCTGTAAGGCACCCCTCTGACAGTGACAAGGAGGAATTTATGAGATCACAAAACGCCCATTCACTGAATGAAAACAAATCCGTCAGCAATATAAAATCGGTCGAAACCGGCACCAGTGCTGTTGTTGAAACGCTGAAAAAATCTTTGGCTGAGGAATATCTGCTGCAACTTAAAACCCAAAACTTCCACTGGAACGTGGAAGGTCCAATGTTCTTCTCTTTGCACAAACTGTTTGAAGAACAATACGGCCAGTTGGCTGAATTCGTCGATCGCACGGCGGAAGTGATCCGCGCTTTGAAAGTCAAAGCTCCGGGCAGCTTCAAAGAGTTCAGAGAACTGTCCTCCATTCAGGAGGCTTCTGACAAACTGACTGCCAGCCAAATGATCGAAATGCTCAGCCAGGACCACACAAATCTGGCCATCGCTTTGAAATCCCGACTGGAAACCGCAGAGGATGCGGAAGAAACCAGTGCTGTGACTTTGTACGAGGACCTGATCGGCTTCCATGAAAAAGCCGCTTGGATGATCCGCAGTCACAGATCCTGATCCCGATTTGAATTATCGAGAAAGGATGTAGAACATGGGCAGCGCACTGATGGGATTATTGGCAGGAGGGATCACCGGGCTTTCAACAATGCTCGGTGCCCTTCCCATTCTTAAAAACAAAACCACCGGCTGGAATCCATGGCGCAGTCTGAATCTGGACTTTGCCATCGGGATGATGCTGGCGGCGGCGGCCTTTAATCTGATCGGCCCTGCTTACTCAAGCACACACAGCTCCTTCGGGGTGTCTCTTGCCCTGGCGCTCGGTGTGGCTTCCATCTATGGACTGAGTCATCTGATCCATAGCGTGTCGCCCTCCGAATGGTCTGTTCACCGAAGAGCCTGGCTTTTCGTGACGGCTATGATGCTGCACAACCTCCCCGAAGGTTTGGCTTCGGGAGCTGCGCTGAGCGCTGATTCCATTTCCGCCGCCAACGGCTGGACAGTCGTGGGCGCCATCGTGTTTCAGAACTTCCCGGAAGGACTTGCCACTGCCGCAGCTTTCCTTTCAATTGGCATGTCCCGCAAAGTGGCCTTCTTTGGTGCCGCATTAACCGGTGTCATGGAAATTCTGGGCGGTGCTTTGGGCGGCATTTTCACCGGCATCACATCGGCATCCCTTCCTTTCATCCTGGCTTTCGCGGGTGGGGCGATGATCAGTGTGACCCTGGAGGAAATCTTCGCCAAAATGAAAGAGACCCGCATGACTTACCTGTGGCAAAAGCAGTTTGTCGCCGGGGCCTTGTCCGTTATTGTAATGAACTGGATCATCGGTCAGTCCTAGGATGTTTCAGTCTGAATCATCCTTGTGAATAATAATTTATTTTATGATCTGCATCATCATTGCTCTCCCCCGGCCCATCTTACACTGAAAGGGCACAGGAGGTTGTGCTTGAAGCTGATCACAAAAATTACTGCCATTGTTTCCCTTGCCGCTGTTGTCTCAGTTGTTGCCGCCACTCAAGTCTCCCGCTCCGAGGTCCACGATCAGGGCGAAAAAGACCTGATCGACAAGAGCCGGGCCATCCTGGATCAACTGGAGGGCACGCGCGATTACGTCGCCTCCCAAGGAGGGCTTGCTGAATATATCAATGATATTGGCAGTCGCTATCCTGATGGAAATGTCCCGAAGGATTTAAAGATGAACATTCTGCGACGGGTTCCGATTTTCGCTTCGATCAAAGTGGGTCAGGAGCAGTCCGAGCGCAGTGGTTATAAGTTCAGGGTCTTTTCTCCAGAGCCTCGCCGGGAGGAAAACCTGGCTCGAACTGATGAAATGCAGATCTACAATCGCTTTCTCAATGAACCGACCCTGAAGGAAATCGTCACCACCAGCGATGAATCAGTCATCGTCTATCGCCCAGTACGGCTGTCTGAAAAACAAGGCTGCTTAATATGTCACGGCCAGCCGTCTCAAAGCCCTTTTGGCAATGGGAAAGATGTGCTGGGACATGACATGGAAAACTGGTCGGATGGAAAACTTCACGGAGTCTTTGCCATCACCAGCAGCCTGGCCACCACCAATGCCGCCAGCCAGGCTTCAGTGAAGAAGATCCTTCTTTTTTCTTTCTTCGGACTTATTCTGAGCGTTCTTTTCGCGTGGGTTGTCCTGCGCAAGCCGCTGGAAAACCTGCGCACCGCAGTCAACAGCATCAGAAACTCCAGCCAGCACCTTTCCGCCACAAGTTCTGAGATATCCAATGCTTCACAAGGCCTCAGCACATCGGCCACAGAAGCGGCTGCGGCCCTGGAGGAAACATCCGCTTCCATCGAAGAACTGACCAGCATGGTGAAAATGAATTCTGACAATGCCCAGAATGCCCGACTGCTGTCCACTTCTGCCATGGAGGCGGCGGTGCGGGGCGAACAAAACATGCAGGAACTGATCACTTCAATGCAAACCGTTTCGGTCACGGCCA
This sequence comes from Bdellovibrio sp. BIS2, assembly GCF_055398295.1. Classification (NCBI taxonomy): domain Bacteria; kingdom Pseudomonadati; phylum Bdellovibrionota; class Bdellovibrionia; order Bdellovibrionales; family Pseudobdellovibrionaceae; genus Bdellovibrio; species Bdellovibrio sp. BIS2. Next base: position 2,580,309 of record NZ_AP035879.1, read on the forward strand.
AAAAGGTGCAGGAGATCACCGGTCTGATTGACGATATTGCCTTTCAGACAAATCTGCTGGCCCTGAATGCAGCCGTGGAAGCCGCCCGTGCCGGTGAAAATGGACGGGGTTTCTCGGTTGTTGCCGAAGCCGTGCGCCAGTTGGCACTGAAATCCGCGCAGTCCGCGAAGGAAATATCGGGTTTGATTTCTGAAAGTGTCAGCCAGATCGAAGTCAGTTACAAATCCGCTCTGCAAGGCGGTGAAACTTTGCAGACAATTGTGCAAGAGTCACAAAAAGTTTCGACTTTAAACAATGAAATTGCCCAGGCCAGTCAGGAGCAGTCGACAGGTATCGACCAGATCTCGCGCGCTCTGCACGATCTGGACAAAGTGACCCAGAACAACGCCGCCTCTTCTGAAGAAACCGCGGCGGCCTCGGTGGAGCTGTCCAGTCAGTCCCAGCAGCTCGATATGATGGTGGAATCCGTGGAAGGCGTTCTTAACGGACGCCCGAAAGCCAGCTAAAGGGTGGACAGCGGCGACGGGCCACGCTAGGCTTTGGGCATGACATTAACAGCATTTCAAACCGTCGCCCTGGCAGCTCTGGTCGTGTATTTCGGCCGGTTTATTAAAAGCAAAATCCAGATTCTGGATAAGTACAACCTGCCGTCTCCGGTCATCGGCGGATTTATTGTCGCCATCATCATTTCAACCCTGAAGGCCCAGGGCCTTTTCGTGCTGACATTCAACAAAGCCTTTGAAGAAGCTTTGATGATCACCTTCTTCACCTCGGTCGGCTATTCCGCCTCTGTGCGCCTGCTTAAAGAAGGCGGTCGCGCCGTTGTGTTCTTCCTGCTTCTGACCATCGGCGGCCTGCTGGTGCAGATTATCGCAGGAATTGGTCTTGCAAAAATGATGGGTGAACACCCCCTGATGGGAGTTCTGACCGGCGCTGTGTCTTTGACAGGTGGCCCGGGCACCGCCCTGGCGTTCGGACCGGTCTTTGAAGCTGCTGGTGTCGAAGGAGCTTCGGTGATTGGTGTGACCACGGCCATGGGTGGTATTGTGCTGGGCGGCCTGATCGGAACTCCGCTGGCCACATATCTTATCAATAAGAAAAAACTAAAGCATCCGGTGGATCAGGACAGCGGTGCACATCAGGAATCGATGATGCTAAAATCCTTCGCGGGCCGCGATCTGCTGATGCACCTTCTGGCGCTGACTCTGATCATGGGGATTGGCACTACGATCAGCTCCTGGATCAGCTCTTTGCAAATCACCCTGCCGATCTATATTGGTTCCATGGTGGTGGCGGCGATCTTCCGCAATATCGAAGACGCCAAAACAGTTTTCAAAATCTCTCCGGAATGGATTGAGGAAATCGGCTCCGTGGCCCTGACCCTGTTCATTGCCATGGCGATCATGAGCCTGCGGCTGGAAGAACTGAAAAACGCGGCATTGCCTATTTTGGTTTTCCTGACGGTGCAGGCCATTCTGGTCGCGGTCACGGCCCTGGGGCCGGCGTTTTGGGTGGCTGGCAAGGACTATGAGGCTTCCGTGATGAGTGCCGGCTATGTCGGATTTATGATGGGAACCACGGCCAATGCCATGGCCAACATGCATTCGCTCAGTCAGCGCTATGGCCACGCTTACAAGGCCTTCCTGGTGGTGCCGCTGGTGGGCTCCTGCTTCATCGATTTTATCAACGCAGCGCTGGTCACCTTCTGTATCAATATGTTTGGCAACTAATACGACTGCAAAACATCAAATAAAAAAGCCCGCTGAATCCAGCGGGCTTTTTTTATTGAGCTTTTCTGTCTGAAGGATCTACTGCTCAAAACCGCAGCGGGACTTTGCAGACTCAAAGATGCGACCATCCAAAGTCAAACCGAAGGTGTCATGTCCGGACTGAGCGACGATCACGCCCTCGCCATTTGCATCACGCATCCAACTGCGCTGGTGATCGGCATAGTAATTACCGATGCAAATCTGAGCCGGCTCTCCGGTGAGATAGAAGTTGATAAAACCACCCGGACGAGTCGAACGAAGGCTGTAATCAACATGATTGAATTCCAACTGAAGAGTTTTGATCTGAGTCAGCAAGCCCTGCTCGTTATAAAACAGTTCCGTAGCCGTCGCCTGACCAATGGCCTCTTTTGAACGCAGAACAAATCCAGCGGAAGTGCAGCCCATTTGAATATGCTTTACTTTTCCATTCGGCCAGAAGTTGATAATCCCCCCGCCCTTTTCTACCGGCGTGGACTCCCCGCAGTGAACCGGCATGGTGCGCCCTCCCGGACCGGACATATTGAAGGATCTGGCCAGAGTCGCGGAGGTAACGACACCCATGTCATTGTAGGAAACCCTGTAGGACTGGCCACGCCCCAGTTCCTGACCAGAATGCAGGAAGATGTGGTAGCCATTCACGTCCGCCAATTGCAGACCCGATCTTTGCAACAGATCGATATACTGAGGCACGGTCACATCGCGCATCATCGTGGAATGCAGGAAGCCGTTCATCAGACGGACACCATTGGAAGTCTGGAAGTTGTTTTCCGGCTGCAAACCCTCACGATAGATGAACTCATGCAACACCAGAGCAGAACGCTGGGTATTGGTCATGCGATCCCAGACATCTTTATTGAAATAATAGCGATGCCCCTTGATGCTGGGGCGTTTATACTGAACAGCCCCCTGAACCAGGATGCAACCTTTTGGCAAAGCGCCCCAGCCACGGTCCGGAATATCAGTGAACTCGGTGCCTTTCAGGAACAAAGCTTCACGATCAAAAGTCTCCAGAAACGAGGTGTACAAAATTGCACGGGTTGGATTGATTTCCCCCATGCGGGCAATCATCTGGCGCAGGATTTTTTTATACTCAGGGCCTTCAATAACATCCATTTCAAAAGTCTGAATCTCGCGGGCCTCAAACAGATCCAGAACTTCATAACGCTGATGTTCCACACGGCCTTCGCAATAAATGACGCTGCCGCCGTTGCCTTTTTCATCACCACCGATAAATGCGGCGTGTGCCAGCGACCCCGCAAATGAAAACAGAATCAGGGGTAACAAGTTTTTTTTGATCATAGCGCTTTCTCACTTTCAGCAACAGTCAGGGGGAAGAACTGGATATTCAGATTGTACACTTCGGTCATGTCACCCTCTTCAACCAGCATGGACAGTTTACGGCGGAATTTTTTAATCAAACTCTTGGCCTCTTCCATTTTGTGCGGGTTGATCGCCATGGTGATAGCCGAATAATCACGGCGGTCGATCGGAGTTCTTTTCAGAACCTCGATGGCCTTGTGCATGTCAGACACGTGGGCCTGAACCAGGGCTTCACTCGGAATATCGGTAGTGGTGGCAAGACTGGCCACGGAACGCGCGATGGAATTGCCCTTGCGCTTGATAAAGCCCAGATCCAAAAGCAGATCCAGACTTTGCTGAACTTTCTCCAACGGCAGCGCCAGGCGTTCAGCAATCCACTCCGGGTCCGGCTTGAAGGTCTTCATACGGATCAGGTTCAGGATGGCAAAGTGCTCCCAACTGGCAATCAGCTCCAGCTCTTTTTCAGCCAAAGTTTTTTGCGCGGCAAATTTACGGGAACGCGTAGAGATCAAAGAATAAACTTCGTTGCGTTCCTCTGCCCCCAGCTCCAACCCCAGCACGATCTTGTTGGCGTAAAATTCACTCAAAGGACGTTTGCCGTGCATCAGCTCGTTCAAACAGCCGGGTGAAATGCCTACTTTTTTTGCTAAAGAGCGGAAGGAAAATCGAGGGTTCTTTTTCTGAATTTCCTCAAGTTTGTTTTTTAAAAGGGCACCGAATTGATTAGACACAAAATCCCCCACCGACATGAGGGATTTTTTACATTTAATACCAAAGTTGCAAGGTTAAAATAGACGAAGAGTTCCGTACGATAAACAAAGGGAACGCTGCGACAGGTTCAGATTACGAGCTCTATGATCGCGCGAAAGCCGTGATTGCCAGCCATTGCCCCGATAATGTTACGAAGCGAAGTGATGTTCTTCCCCTGAGATCCGATCAACTTTCCGCGATACTCCTGCGGCACCGTCACTTTATACACTGTTGTCTTGTCGCCTGCTGCAAAGGTCACTTCCACCTGTTCATAGCAGGAAGTCATCTCTTGAATTACGCTCTCAAGAACCTTCGCCAAACGATCTCTAATATCCGCATCCTGGGTCATAGTCTCCGCCAACATGTTTCGTTCTCCGTACCACCCATTTTGTTGATCCCCTGCCTTAAGAGCAACCCTGCCGGGTCCACCCTAGGCCGGAAAGTGTTCCACCAAGAATATAGGAATGCTCAAATTCCCCTATGATAAGACCCAAAAAACGGCCGCCGGGTTAACCTTTTCCTGTTTCTTCGGGGTCATGCAGTACCGGGACAGGGCCGTCCCGCCAATCCCCATCAAAGGAAGATAACGGATGCAAAAAACAGTTTTATGTTTTTCTTTATTAGTGTTTTTAAGTGCCTGCGAAAACAGCACTCCGGGTGAAACCTCGGTCGTCACCCCGCAAGAAACCCCGGAGCTGCAGGAAAAAGTCATCTATGGCAGCGACAACCGCAAAGACCTGTATGAAGTAAAATCAACTTTACAAAGGCGTTTGGCCGACTCGACAGTGGCGTTGATCAAGGAAGAAAACTTACAGGAAGGCGCAGAGATCACACGCATCTCTGCTCAAACTTTCCGCAGATCTTACAACCTTTGCGCTTCGGAACGTTTCGGAGAACAGGAAAATGCCGCCTTCTGTTCAGGCTCCTTGGTGGCGCCCGACGTCATAGCCACCGCCGGTCATTGCGTGCGATCGGTGCGTGATTGCAGCGAAACCCGTTTCGTCTTTGGTTACGCCATAAAATCAGCCGGAGTTCAGCCGCGTGAAGTGCCATCCACCGAAGTCTATCGCTGCGCTGAAATCATTCACAGCGAAGTGCTGGCAACCGGGTCCGACTTTGCGCTGATTAAACTGGATCGCCCTGTGAACAACCATGCCGTTTTGAAAACCCGCAAAAGCGGAAGCGTCAAAGTCGGAGCCTCATTGGTTGTGATTGGACACCCGGTAGGGCTTCCCACCAAGATCGCCGCCGGGGCCAAAGTGCGCAGTGCCACGGAAGCCGAACATTTCGTCGCAAATCTGGATACCTATGGAGGAAACTCAGGCTCCGCAGTATTTAATTCTTCCGGGGTCATCGAAGGCATCTTGGTCCGGGGTGACACTGACTTCGTTTACCAAGGGTCCTGCACTGTTTCCAACCGCTGTACCAGCACAGGCTGTCGCGGCGAAGATGTCACGCGCATCACCCGCATCCTGCCTTATCTTTGACCTTCATCAGATCCGACTGACACTTCTTTCCTGAACCAATCTTTTTGGTTCCAATAAAGACATGTCACAACCTCAATGGCACAAGCTGGGTCCGACCGATCTGCTGCAGAAGAAAAACCTGCAGCAGATCGAAGTTCACCGGACCAAGCTGGCTCTGATTTTTAAAGACAACGAATTCACCGCCATTTCCGGGGTGTGCAATCACGTCGGTGGCCCTTTGGGTGATGGTCAGCTTGAGGGCGACTACGTAGTCTGCCCCTGGCACTACTATAAATTCCACTATCGCACCGGATTGGGCGAGCCCGGCTATGAGGCCGATCATGTGCCCGTCTATAATTTAAAAACCGAAAATGGCGAACTGTGGGTGGACCTGGCCAGCGCCACGGCGCGAGGACGCATGCCCCACGAACCTCATCCCCTGACCCGCAAAGTGCAGCGCGAACCCGGCCCGCTGCGGGTGGTGGGAATTTCCACCACCGTCATGGACAACGCCCATCCGCGAGTTTCAACCTCGGAGCTTTTACTGGAACAAACCCTGAAGCACGCCGAAAGCAAAGGCTATGAAACGCGTCTGCAAAAAATCCGCGAACTGAAGTTTCGCCACTGCGAGGGCTTCTATTCCAAAAGTGCGCACGCCTGCACCTGGCCCTGTTCCATCACGCAGATGGATCCCACCGACCAGTTGGATCGCGTGTATGAAGATCTAATTCACTGGGCGGATGTGATGATCGTGGCCACCCCGATTCGCTGGGGTTCGGCCAGTTCATTGTATTATAAAATGGCCGAACGCTTTAACTGCATTCAGAATCAAATCACCATCAAAAACAACCAACTGATTCGCAACAAGGTCGCGGGATTCATTATCACCGGAGGCCAGGACAACGTGCAGGCCGTCGCGGGTCACATGATGGGCTTCTTCTCGGAGCTCGGTTATCATTTGCCGCCGTTTCCTTTTATCGCTCATTCCCTGGGGTGGAGCTCTGAAAACATGGAGTACAACGTGCGCTACGTGCAACAGACTCAGGCTCTGACGGAAGCCGCTCAGGAACTGCTGGATCGCTGCGCGGAACTGTCCTGTGCTCTGCTTGAAACATCCGCCCACGTCCTGCAACACCGGGCCGGTCGCAAGGCCTACAATGCCTCCAAACATCACGACAAATAGGTCCCGGCACGGCACCGTCGATTTTATAGACAGCCTAAATCTGCCTGGTTTCATCCCAGGCCGGAACTGCTCTTGCATTCTTTCGAGGGATGCGGATGATGTTCTGGATTCTTACAGCATTTATGGCTCTTCAGTTTACAGCGCCGGCTTTTGCCGATGCCTGCAGTTGTATCGCCGATCCGTATTCCAAAAAGTATCAACTGTACAAAAAAACCTGGTACGGCACCCAGCGCAAATGGAGCTGCGTCTATACCTGCCAGGATTCGCAGCAACAGCGCACGGAAATGACAGCCTATCACTCAGACTGGTATGTCACAGATAAGGGTCTTGAAGGAATCTGCGACGGCCTTCACTATGTCAACGTCTACAACACTCACCGCATGGACTTTGTCTGGAAGTTTGAAGAAGCCCGCTGGTTTAATCCGGCGCAGTCGTCTTCGGCGGACCTGAAAAAATGGGCCCAAAGCTGTCGCTGATTTCCTTTACCAAAAAAACAAAAACCCCCGGGTTTCCCCAGGGGCTCTTTTGAATTCAATTTTTAAATCGAATTATTGAGCGGTATTGTTGATCCACTCGATCGCGTTGCTAACTTTGGCATAAACACCATAATAGTTCGCACGAGCACAACCTTGACCCCAGCTCACAACACCAACCAGATATGTCTGATTGTTTTCGTCTTGAGCTACCAATGGACCACCAGAGTCACCTTGGCAAGAGTCTTTACCACCACCTTCGTAACCAGCACAGATCATGCTGTCCGTGATGCCGTTGTTGTAAGCTTTGTTACAAGCTGCTGTAGAAACCAATGGAACGTCCACTTTTTGCAGTTTTGTCGGCAAAGAGTAAGAACCTTCACGAGTTGCACCCCAACCAGCCACAGTCGTCAAAACTTCAGAGCCATCCGTTGGAAGAGTGATTTCAGCCGGGTTCAACGCCACTGGAGCGTAAGAAGAATCCTGAGAAAGCTCGATCAATGCAAAATCGTTTTCCATTGTGCGTGCATTGTAGTTCGGGTGAGCGATGATTCTTTTTGGAGCGATGGATTCTGCATTCACCGCATTTGTACGGTCATGCAAGCCGATCACAACTTTTTTAACCGTGCCGCCACGAACACAGTGAGCTGCTGTCAATACCCAGTTCTTCTTGATCAAGGAACCGCCGCAGAAATGGCTGCTGCTCTGCAAAGACACGATATATGGGAACTCACCGATGGAAGCTTCAACGCCACCAACGATTTTAGCCCCTACAGAGCCAGATTTCGCGAATACTGGAGCAGACATCATCATGAGGCCTGCGATAACAAGATGGTTCATTTTCATTTTATTCCCCTCTGGTCTTGAATCCTTCAAAACCTGTATCAATCGTTGTCTGTTTTTTCCCAATGCTCAAAGACTCTCGGCGACCCACTTTGGAACTGGCCTTTTTTCGGACCTTTGCAGAGGGGAAATTATTGCCCCCGAACATTTCTTCCTCGACGGTAATTACCGATTTTTTTAAAAGAACTTGCCAAGCCTGCATGATTTTTATGAAATTCGATTTCTTTATTCTTGGAAGATCCTCCGAAGCTCGCTAAGACTGAAATTGACGGAGGCCCCATGCGATCACTTGCTTACTCTGCTCTTTTGCTGGTCTTGTTTACCTGCTGGACTTTCAACTCCCACGCAGCAGCCCCTCTCGCGCGCGTGGCTGATGGTAAAATCCAAGGCCTTCGTACTGCTCACAACACCGAAGCCTTTCTTGGAATCCCTTATGCAGAACCGCCGGTGGGTTATCTTCGCTGGAAAGCGCCCAGATCCCCGGCCCCTTGGTTCGGCACTCTCAACGCCACAAAACTTCCTGTCGCCTGCCCTCAAAAAGGAAATTTCTTTGCCAACGTTCCACCGGAACAATTTGGAACTCCCGTCGGCAACGAAGATTGTCTGTATCTGAATCTATGGAAACCCGTCGCGGCGAAAAAACGCCCGGTGGTATTGTGGATTCACGGTGGATCCAACTTCAAAGGCACTTCTGCCGATCCTCTTTATGATGGCGCGTGGCTGGCTTCTTCTTCAGACGTTGTCTTTGTCAGTGCCAACTATCGACTGGGCATGCTGGGCGCGCTGGCCCATGAGGCTTTGAACAAAGGCAGCAAGTGGGACAGTTCTGGCAACTATGTGACTCTTGATCTGGTCGCCGTTCTGAAATGGATTCACGCCAATATCGAAAGCTTCGGCGGAGATCCCGACAACATCACCATCATGGGTCAATCCGCAGGCTGCATGAATGTATGGGGTCTTTTGCAAACGCCCCTTTCCAAAGATCTTTTCCACCGTGCGGTTTGTTCTGCCGGTGTGCCGAATGCGTATCCACGCTGGGTGGCGGAAACCCGCTCAGAAGACTTCATAGAAAATCTGGTCGTCAATGCCGGCTTGGTGAAAGGAAAATCCCACGCGGAAGCGTATCTGCTAGCTAAGGGCACCAAGTGGATCCGTCAGTTCCTGTATTCCCGCACCACCGAAGAACTGGTGCAGGCTCAAGAATACATTGTGCCGTTTCAGCATTTCAAAGATGACGCCGTTTTCCCGCATGGAGTGGAGGGAATCTTATTCGGAAGCTTCCACCGCGTTCCGCTGATCCTGGGTTTAACCACCGATGAAGCAACCTATCTGTTGGGCGGCGCCCTGATCAAGCCCACCGACAAAGAGCTATGGTCCCTGATTCAGAATCCTCCGGCGGACCTGAAAGAGGAAGACCTTATCAAAGACGACAAGGTGACTCTGTACCATTCCAGCACTGCCGCGGGGTCCGTGGCGATGCAGATGACGATGGAAGAAATCTTCTGGGCAGTGAAAGCTTACAACCCGCAGACCTATCGCTATTCCTTTGAATGGAAAGAAACCCCCTCGCCGTGGAAAGAAGTTTTTGGCGCTGTGCACGGCATGGATGCGATGTTCTACCTGGGGAACTTCGAAACCGAAAAGCCCAGCTTTGCTCGATTTGCGTGGACGGAACAGAACCGTCAGTCCCGTGAAGCCTTGCGGGACTCGATGGCACCGTACTTCAAATCGTTCTTCTGGGACGGAAATCCCAACACCCAGCTCCCCGCCCAAGCGCCTGTCTGGGACGGCCGAATGGTGTTTAAATAGTTGCTTCAAGCTACGGGCTAATGCAACCTCTTTATTCCACTGTAGCAAACAGAAAATTTGCAAACTATTTAAATGCAGATTCTACAGGAAGAAATCCGTTGGACTTATTCTCCCTTCCAACAAACCTGCAATACGGAACCACCTTCTTGTCTTTCGTTTTCAGAAAATCAAATGGAAACGAGAATAAAGAAAATGCTTCTTTTGACTCTTTTACCGTCTTTAGAGATGCTTGGAAAAGAGGATTCATAATGTACAACGCTGGCCCTTATATCACACGTATCGATATTTCGAGCACGTCTTCATATGGTGCCAAAGTCTGGTCACACATTTCAAAATATGAACCAGTTGCAGCTAATCCATTTGTATCCAAATAGGAGTACGAAGTGACTAATTTAATTTTAGCTTCAATCATACTATTGATCTCCCAGCATGCATCTGCGCTTGTCCCAGACAAGATCCTGAGTGCAAATATTCCTGCTACACTTACAAAAGACCCAGAAACAGGAGCCACTCGAACCATAAATGACGGGGTTGTGGCCGACCAATTGTCAGTCAAACTTGATGGGCCAACTAAGCTGCCTTATGACGTTGTGCTCCTGAAGACAACAACACTTGACTGCAGTTTGCTTGTTTTTAAAGAAGGTCCAAAAGGAAGTTTTAAAAAGTATCCAGTTACTTTCTCCACAAGCTCGTCCATTCACTCATGCTTATCCCTTGAAACAAAGGACTTTAACCAGGATGGGAAACCGGAAATAGTTGTTCAAATCCTTGATGGAAAAGAAGTCGGATCTCCCTCTATTTTTAGATGGGATGGAGCGAAGCTTATCGATTCAACTCCGACACAAACTTTAAATGGGGTTACGACTAAGAAGCTTCGATCCGTGCTAATCACCGACAAACCCGTCCAGGGTAAATTGATGATCTTCGATTACTCCAACGACGGCAGCCCAACCAGAGTATTCACTCTGACAGATAAAGGCCTGCAAGAGACCGGCTCCTATGATTCCATTAACATGGTTGGCAAAACAGTTTCAGGACTTTCCCTAAGGCCCTCCGTGAAGGATGGTAACTACACACTGACAATGACAAACGTTTCCAGCCATCAGCGTGCAGTAAGGGCGGAGATTTCTATTAACGGCAAAGTATTAGTTTTCCCAAAGCAGTTCTGCAAATCCCCAGCGCCTGCAAAACCTGATGCTGGCAAAGACGATCTTGATGACAAGAACGAAGATAAAATGAAGCGGTGTCTACCGAACAATACCGTCACATCATCCTTGAATCTGAAAAAAGAAGATGAACTGAAAATTAAGGTGTATGGAAGAGGCGACTCATTGATGCGTTTTACTTTGACTAAGAAGTAAACGGGCAAAAAGTCCAGCGATCCGCGTCACGCTGGCCACACTCAAAGCCCTTTTTAATCGATAAGGGCCCCCGGGGCGGCTCACATTTGAATTTTTGAGGACATTGAGGCCCCCAAAAAGGGCTAAACTCATAAGGGAAATTCTATTGTCATGGGACCCCTTTTATGAGAACCAATTTAGATGTCTGAAAACAAAATTCGCAACGAAATTCATGTCTTTATCAATGGCGCTGAACACCGCATTTCCGGCGAAAAAGCCTTTCTTCCGCTAGCCCAGTATTTACGCTATCACAGCTCCCTTCCGGGAACGAAAGTGGTGTGCGCTGAAGGCGACTGCGGTGCCTGCACGGTGCTTTCGGCAAAACTTGAAAACAACACCTGGTCTGAATTCCAAGCCATCAATTCCTGCATCGCCCCGATGTACCTTTTCGACATGGGATCACTGGTCACGGTGGAAGGACTTTCCGAACAGGAAGACTTAAGCGAAGTGCAAAACAAGATGCGCGAATTCCACGGCGGTCAGTGCGGTTACTGCACGCCGGGCATGGTGTGTTCGCTGTCATCACTGGCAGAAAAAAGCGCGTGTTCTGGAAAAGCCATCACCGAGAAAAAAGCCCGCAACTTCCTGACCGGAAACCTGTGCCGTTGCACGGGCTATGAACCGATCCTGGCGGCTGCGACCAATCTGGATCTGTCAAAATGGAAGTCCCTTTCCGCCAAGTACTTGACGGACAGTCAGAAAAAACAATTCCAACCTCTGGTCTCTGATTCTTTGATGATTGAAGCTGGCGCCAAGAAATTCACCGCCCCGGCGAACTTCCAGGTGGCGACAGAGCAAAAATCCAAATCCCCACAAACTCGTCTGGTGGCCGGCGCCACTGATTTGGGCGTTTTGCACAACAAAGGCAAAGCCTTCATGGATGACGTGATGAGCTTGCACAAGATCACCGACACCGGTGAAATCAAAATGACCGCTGACGGCGTGTGGGTCGGAGCCCGCGTCACCCTGACAGCCCTGGAAAACTTCCTGGAAGACAAACTGCCAGAGCTTTCGCGCCTGCTGCGCATCTTCGCTTCACCGCAAATTAAAAATCAAGGCACTCTGGTCGGTAACGTCATGAACGGCTCCCCGATTGGTGACAGCATCCCTGCCCTTTTGGCGCTGGATGCGGAAGTGCACTTGCAGTCCACCAAAGGTCTTCGCAAAGTGGCTTTGCCAAAGTTTTATAAGGCCTACAAGGTCTTTGACGTGACTGCGGATGAGATTGCCACAGGCATCCTGATCCCGGTGCCCGGACCTGAATGGAAGTCCAAGTTCTTTAAAGTGTCCCTGCGTAAGGATCTGGATATTTCTGCGGTGACCTTTGCCGCTTTGGTAAAAGTCGATGGCAATACCATCAGTGACGCCCGCATCGCCATGGGCGGTGTCGGCCCGACCGTGGTTCGTTTAAGTGACATTGAATCCGCAATGAAGGGTCAGGCTTTCAGCGAAGACACCTTTATACGAATGGGTGAAAAGGTTCGCACCTTGATCAAGCCTATTTCCGATCTTCGCGCCACGGATGAATACCGTCTGAAAGTCGCCGAGAATTTATTCAAGAAATGCCATATTGAACTTCAACAGGAAATGACAGCATGTCCGTAGGTCAAAACATCCCTCATGATTCTTCCCGGGGCCACGTCACTGGTGGCAGTGTGTTTATCGACGACCGCCCGATGATGGCGGGCGAAGTCTTGGTGCTGCCAGTGGGTGTTCCCGCGGCCGCCGGTCGCCTGAAGTCTATTGATTATTCCCAAGCCCTGAAGTGCCGTGGAGTTTTGGCCGCTTTCACGGCCAAAGATCTTTCCCACAACTCCTGGGGCACCATTGTTCCGGAACAGCCCATTCTGGTTGCCGACAAGATCGGCCACTATGACGAGCCGGCAGTGCTGTTGGTCGGTACCGACATGGAAGATCTGTTGCGCGCAAAAAAACACGTGCAATTTGAAATTGAAAAAGAAAATGGCGTCTTCACGATTGATGAAGCCATTAAACTGGATCGTTTCATCTATAAAGCCAACGCCTTCAAAGTCGGCGATGCCGACGCCGCAATGGCCAAAGCCCCGCACCGCCTTAAAGGCGCCTTTGAGTGCGGCGGTCAGGAGCATTTCTATTTAGAATCCAACGCCTGCATCGCCTACCCGATGGAAGACGGACAGATCGAAGTTCACGCCAGCTCCCAGCACCCGACTGAAACCCAGCACGTGGTGGCCGAAGCTTTGGGCTTAAGCCTGCATGAAGTCGTTTGTATCGTAAAACGCATGGGTGGCGGCTTTGGCGGCAAAGAAAGTCAGGCCGCCCCATTTGCGGCGATGGCAGCTCTGGTCGCAAGAAAAATGAAACGCCCGGCTCGTTTGTGTTTGTCGAAAGACGACGACATGATGATGACCGGAAAACGCCATCCGTTCAAAAACTACTATGAAGTGGGTTTTGATAATGACGGACGCATTCTTTCTTTGAAGGCGCACCTTTACGCCGATGGGGGCGCTTACGCCGATCTTTCAAGCTCGATCCTGGATCGAGCGATGTTCCACGTTGATGGCGCGTACTATCTGCCCGCCGCGCACATCGAAGGTGCCGTGGTTCGCACCAATCTTTATTCCAACACCGCCTTCCGTGGTTTCGGGGGCCCGCAAGGGACGATGACCATCGAAAGCATTATCGAAGACATGGCCCTGCACCTGAAAAAAGATGCCCTGGCGATCCGCGAACTGAATTGTTATCAAAAAGATCACAACAACGTGACCCACTATGGTCAGGCGTTGGGACACAATCCCCTGCCAGAGCTTTTTGCCGATCTTAAAAAGTCATCGGACTATGATAAGCGCCGTCAAGAAATCGACGCCTTCAATGCCAGCAGCAAAACCGCGGTGCGGGGTCTGTCCATGACAGCGACCAAGTTCGGTATTGCGTTTACTGCACGCTTCCTGAATCAGGGAAATGCTTCGGTGAACGTTCATAAAGACGGCACCGTGCAGGTTTCCACCGGAGCCACTGAAATGGGTCAGGGTGTGAACACCAAGATCCAGCAGGTGGTTGCTCACGCCTTTGGTATTCCAGCCCATGACGTTAAAGTCATGGCAACCTCGACCGAGAAAAACCACAACACGTCACCTACGGCGGCCTCCAGTGGGTCTGACATCAACTGTGCGGCAGCTTTGAAGGCCGCAGTCGGCATTCAGAAACGTCTGGCGTGGTTGTTCCAAAACATCCTGGCTGGCACACCAATGAATGATATCGCCGAGTGCCCGCCATTGGACGAATCCAAGTTGAAATTTGAAGAATTCCAATTTGAAAACGGACTTCTGACCCACAAACCCTCCAGCAAATCCATGACTTGGCTTGACGCTGTTAAACAAGCTTACTTCAACCGTCTGTCTTTGGGTGAGTACGCTCACTTTAAAACCGAAGGCCTTGGTTTTGACAAAAAAACCAGCCAAGGAACGCCGTTTAAGTATTTCACCAACGGTGTTGCCGTCAGTGAAGTGCAGGTGGATCTGTTCACAGGTGAGTATAAAGTTCTTCGCACCGACATCCTGATGGACCTGGGCCGCCGAATCAATCCGGGTATCGACAAGGGTCAGGTGACGGGCGCGTTCGTTCAAGGCATGGGCTGGGTGACTTCTGAAAAGCTTTTCCACAATAAAGAGGGAAAACTTTTAAGCCACTCCCCGACCACTTATAAGATCCCGAACGTACAAGACACGCCAAGGGTGTTTAATGTCGAGTTCATTGAAAACCACGAGAACCGCGAAAACGTCCACCGCTCCAAAGCCGTGGGTGAACCGCCGTTCTTACTTGGGATCAGCGTGTGGACGGCGTTAAAAGACGCCGCCAATGCCAAAAGTAAAGGCCTGATTTCGACCCTGAAGTCCCCGGCCACCCCGGAAGAGATGCTGATGGAGATCGCCCGTCATGAGTAAAATGAACTTTGAAGACTATCTGTCTGCGATGAAATCCCTGCAGGACGCCGGCAAATCTTTTGTTAGTGTCACTCTGGTAAAACAACAGGGATCTTCCCCTCAGGACGTGGGCGCACGTGCCTTGGTGTCGGCCGACGGGCTGGAGTTTGGCACAGTCGGTGGCGGCAAAGTGGAAAAACGCGCGATTGAAGAAGCCCAGAAAATGATCCGCGAAAAGGTTGCGCATCAATACACCGACTGGAATCTGCAAAAAGATATCGGCATGACCTGCGGTGGTGTGGTCAGCTTCTTTTTTGAGTTCTTTGAATACAACCATCCGTTCAATATCTGGGTGTTCGGTGCCGGCCACATTGCCCAGGAACTGGTGCGTCTGTTGATACGCCTGGATTGCAAGATCACGTGCGTGGATCCGCGCCAGGAATGGATCGACAAACTTCCAGCCTCGAGTCGCCTGACCACTCTTTGCACCGAAGACATGAAGGGACTTGTTTCCCGCATTCCGGAAAAGTCCTTTGTGACTTTGATGACCATGGGCCACGGCACTGACCTGCCAATTTTGGTGGAAGTCATGAAACAGCGTGATCGCTTCAGTTATGTCGGCAACATCGGCAGCGACCAAAAAGCGCGCCGCCTGCGCCAGGACTTGATTGATGCCGGCATTGCTCAAGAGTCACTCGACAAGTTCCACTGCCCTATGGGAGAAAGCTTCGGCACCAACGCGCCGGTGGAAATCGCCTTCAGTATTGTGGCGCAGATTCTTAAAACAAGGGATTTGGTTCTATGAGTTTAAGCAACAAGAAAACCCAAAAGATCGCCTCCGACCTGCTGCCAGCCCGTCTGTCCCAAGCCCGGGGCGATGGCACCTTGGATCTGCTGATCACGAATGTGCAGATGCTCGATGTGATCACGGGCGACATCTATCCCACCTGTATTGCCATCGGTGGTGAACACATCGTCGGCGTGGGGATGGAGTATCAAACCCAGCCTTCCCGCCGCACTTGGGATGCCCAAGGGGCCTTTGTGACTCCAGGGTTCATTGATGGTCACCTGCATATTGAATCCTCGATGATGTCGCCTTTTGAATTTGAAAAAGCGACGTTGCCGCTGGGAACCACCACGGCCATCTGCGATCCCCACGAGATCACCAACGTCCTGGGCGGCAAAGGCTTTAGCTGGTTTTTGCGTTCTTCTGAACTGATGCACCAGAATCTTTTTGTGCAGATGTCGTCCTGTGTTCCGGCCCTGCCGGGTTTTGAAACCACAGGCAGTGATTTCCCATTGGAAGAAATGAAGTCCTTCAAGGATCATCCTTCGGTGCTGGGTCTGGCGGAAATGATGAACTTCCCCGGCGTGATTCACGCTGACAAAGAAGTCCTTGCCAAGATTGAAGCCTTTGATGATCTGAACATGGATGGCCACGCCCCGCTTTTGCGCGGCAAAGCCTTGAATGCTTACCTTCTGGCGGGAATCCAGAACTGTCATGAAACGGTGACGCTAGAAGAAGGCCGCGAAAAACTGCAAAAAGGCATGGGCCTGATCATTCGCGAAGGAAGTGTTGCCAAGAACCTGCGCACCCTGGCTCCGCTGGTGAATGAGTTTTCGTCCCCGCAGTGTTTGCTGTGTACCGATGATCGCAATCCTTTTGAAATTGCCCACGAAGGTCATATCAACTATCTGATCAAAGAACTGATCAACAAACACGGCGTCGCTGTTCATGTGGCGTACCGTCTGGCGACTTACTCCGCCGCCCGCCATTTTGGTTTGAAACGTCTGGGGCTGGTGGCTCCGGGCAAGAAAGCCGATCTGGTTTTCTTGAAGGACCTGAAAGCTGTCGATATTCAGGACGTGATGATCGGTGGGAAGTTTGTTTCTGAACTGAATCTGGGGGCTTCTTTGCAAGAAAAACTGCAAACCTCCCAGCCGCCGCTTGAAAACACCATGAAGCGGGCCCCACTGACGGAAAAAGAACTGACCGTGAATCTGCTTCCGGGTGTTTACAACGTGATTGAAATCGTGCCTCACGAAATCATCACCCAGCATCTGACCGTGGCTTTTGACGGGCAAAAGTTTGCTGAAAGCGATGTGCTTTACATGGCCAACATCGAACGCTATGGCAAAGGTTTGCCTCCGGCTTTGGGGCTGGTGAAAGGCATGGAGCTAAAAAGCGGCGCGCTTGCAAGCTCTGTGGCGCATGATTCTCACAACATCATGGTCATCGGGACCAACCCGGCGGACATGGTCCTGGCAGTGAACACATTAATCAAATCTGGCGGCGGCTTTGCCGTGGCTGATCAGGGTGAAATCAAAGCCCTGGTGGAACTGCCAATCGCGGGTCTTCTCAGCCTCAAGAGCGCGGAAGAAATCAAAGACGGCATCGCCGACCTTAAAACCGCCTTCCGATCCTTGGGAGTCCATTTAGATGAACCGTTCATCCAAATGGCTTTCCTGGCTTTGCCGGTGATTCCGACCTTGAAGCTCACCGACCGCGGGTTGGTGAACGTCACAAATTTCAGCTTCATACCTTTACAAGTAGAGGCTTAGGTCCTTGAAGCAATTACTCTAAAGCCCCTTTCTGACAGAACGGGGCTTTTTCTTCTCGACAGTCCAGCAAATTCCGTGATTCATTCGGGGTGATTTCTTTATCAGGAGGTCATCATGTTTGAAACATTATGCGCGATGCTTGTGCCGTTTTGCATTCAGGCTTCTGATCCTGCCACCGAGAATTTAAAAAGTTACAATATCGATCCCCACAGCATCACCATCTCCGGAGTATCCTCCGGCGGCTTTATGGCGGTGCAAATGGATGTGGCCTTCTCGTCAGTCTTTTCCGGAGCGGGTGCCGTTGCCGGGGGTGTCTACTGGTGCTCTGAAGGAGATTCCAAGAAAGCCCAGTCCCAGTGCATGGGAAGCCCCGAAAAAATCGACAGCCGTCTGATGATTGAAAAAGCCCGCGACTTGTCAGGCCAAGGTGACATTGATTCCCTCGAAAACCTCAAAGATCACCGCATCTATATTTTCGCCAGCCCCAAAGATTCCGTGGTGAAGCTGGGTAACAGTGACAAGCTGATTGAGTTTTATGAAAGCTTCGTTCCAAAAAATCAAATTCACCGTGTGACGACTCCAGAAACTGCTCACGGCTTCCCGACCCTGGCCAGCGGGGGGCCCTGTTCGATGGCGGCGTTGCCATGGCTTTTGAAATGCAATTTTGATACGGCCGGCGACATTCTTGCGCAGATGTATACCGATTTGAAAGCACGGGGAATTGCAGTGGCGGAAAACCTGCACAAGTTCACGCAGACTGATTTTGGCGACAGCAAAACTCCGTTATATCGCGATGGATGGATCTATGTTCCCGAGGCTTGTGAACAAGGCGCCCGCTGCAAACTGCACGTGGCCTTGCATGGCTGCCAGATGAATCCGGATTTTATTCAAGACAAGTTTGCGACTTTGGCTGGCTATAACGACTGGGCTGAAACCAATAACATCGTTGTGCTTTATCCGCAGTCAGCCCGCGACAATCGCGGTAATCCTTATGCGTGCTGGGACTGGTTCGGCTTCACCGGGCCTGATTACGTCAGCAAATCCGGCGCCCAGATGTCCGCGTTGATGAAGATGATTGAACGCGTGCGCGGACTTTAATCCGCGCCTTCCGAAAACTCTGGTTCTTCGACATTTCTCATGTGATCCGCCAGACGCAGCAGTGAATGCAAAAGCTCACTGCGCAGCGGTTCAGCAATCTGCAACTCGTCGAACGCCTGCACCATGCACATCATCCACTGATCGCGCTCGGACTTTCCGATCTTGAATGGAAAATGGCGCATGCGCAGTCTGGGGTGTCCGTACTTTTCAACGAACAACCCCGGTCCCCCCAGCCACCCGGACAAAAACATAAACAGTTTTTCCTCGGATCCTTGCAGGTTTCCCGGGTGCATGTCGCGGATGCCTTTGGCTTCCGGAACGGTGTCCATGATTTCATAGAATCTTTTGCAAAGTTGGCGCAGGACTTGTTCGCCACCCAGCAATTCGTAGGGCTTTTTCTCTTCAGACATTACAAGAACTTACTACTCCCGGACCAAAGTGGCAACTGTGCTTCAGTTTGAGACATCTTGAGACTTATTTGAGCCCGAGATTTCTTCAGATTCCCTGCAAAAAAGCCGATAAAATCCTACACGCCGTGGAGTCTAAGTTCATGAAAAAATTAAATATTCAGCACGTCACTTCGATCCTTGCAATGGCCTTCTTTTTGAGCGCCTGTGATCGTATGGCCGTTGAAGACAGCAAAGTATCTTTGAAGCTTCCCAAAACAGTTTCCGGAAAAGCCGGTGCTCAATCCGTTTCCGCGCTGAAGCACATTGCCGTGCAAGTCACCGCTGCAGATATGGCAGAGCCGGTCACATTGATTTTGGATTCCCACGACAGCCAGACTCTTCCCTCGGAAGTGACTCTGGAAATCCCTTCCGGCAACAATCGACTGATTCAAGTGCTTGCGGCGTATGGCACTGGAAGCAACGATGACAATGCGATCATCTACTATGGCGATGTCACAAAAACTTTGATCGGTGGAACTGATTCTGCGGAGGTCCCACTGGATAACCTCAGCGGCACCCAGCCGGAAGAAGAAGGCCGTGTTTATGGCCGCTACCTGACAGGGGCCAATCAGGGCCCTTCCGGCGAATTGAAGATGGTTTACCGCCCTGCTGGCAAGCCCGGCATCGTCGTGGATCGCCGTCACATTCTGGGGGGCTGGTTTGAAGCCACTGTTTTCAAAAATGTGCCTGTCGATTACGTGCTGCCTGACGGATCCCTTCTGGGAAATCAGTGGACTTTGGAGTCCCTGCCAGTTTCAAAACATCTGATGCGCATTCGCATGCCAGCGCACTCGGAAAGAAAATGGGTGAACAACACGAACTACTGGCAGGATCGCGGAGTCGACAACAGATTCATGGGCTTCTTCGCTGCTCAGCCGTCTTTACTGGATGATAAAAAAGTCTGCTCGTTCAGTAAAACCACCAAAAATAACGGAGACATCTATTTCGGCAACAAATACCTGAGCCACTCTGTTTTAAATGTCGTGCCGATCAAGGCCTTCTTTACGGGCACAGCCCCGCAGACTTCCGCTAATTTTGCTTCGATCATCGGAGGTCTGGACATCAGCGCGTGCTCTTCCCTGTCGTTGAGCGAAGAATTCAATCGCTACTTGATCCTGGACAACTCGAACTACGGAAATGAGCTGTGGGATTCATTTGAAAGCATGTCCGGCTTGCGCGGCGGACTGGCGGCCGTTCGAGAAAAGTCTCAGGATGGTCTGACAGTTTATCGCAGCACCTCCAAGCAGGGCGCCAATATCAATGGTCCCTATTTTGATATCTCTCTTTTGCCGGGGATTAAAGAATCAATCACCAGCTATCAGATTTACAAGTCGACCCAAAGCAATTACGCCCCGATGGGCTATGACAACCGCTGCGAACCGGACGAGTTGCGCAAACAGGGCTGGGCCCTGCTAAGAACCAATGCCTTACCCGCAGGCGCTGGTGACTCCATCAGATTCACCGCCGGAAACATTGGGTTTACTCCCGAACAATACGCCAACTACATCGTCTGCCTGAGTAAAAACAACACACCTTTTGGTGCGCAGGTGGCTTTCGGCGCATGGACTTTCTCTGCATCGCCAGCAACGGGCATGAACCTGCATCTCGGTAGCAGTCAGTACAATCAAAGCTCTCAGCCTGCGGTAAACGAATGCCGTCGCGTGGATATCTCGCTGACCACCACGACAGGCAGTATTCTAAATGCAAACGGTGTGACGGCAACCCTCAGCTCTGGCGGACCTGCGGTCCTGCACACTGATGCTGCCTGCAGCACCACCGCCGTCTCCAGTCTGAATGTGACGATGCCGGCCGGCACTCAATTCGCCTCTGTCTATACGAAAAGCCCCATCGCCCAGTCTTACAACATCAGTGTTGACAGCAATACGGGTGGGCTCACTCCTCCTTCTCCACTTTACATTTCCGTCAGTGATGCTCCGACGACGGTCAGTCAGATTGAGATGGCTATGAATTCCTCCAACTGGTATTCAGGCACTCCGACCGAAATGAAACTTTTCAAAAACGGATGTTTCCCGATGATGGTGCGTCTGACCAACTCCAGTCAGTCGGTCCAGACATCTGGCACTGTGGACTTCTCTTGGTATAAATTGGATGGGACAACCGCCTACACCCTTCCTTCGGGCACAAGACTGGTGAACAATTGCACCAGCAGATCCCCCGTCAGCCAGCTAACCTACAGCAACTCAGCCATCGCCGAATTTGCTATCGAAGTCGGCACCGAGATGCCTGCCAATGCCACTCTCAAAGCCGAGGGCTTTGGTTATACCGCACAAATCACGATTAACAACTCTCCTCTGGTTCATCACCTGGCGATTCGCCTGCCTGCCGGTTCAACCCTGAACCCGGCCGTCGGAGCCTGTCAGGCTCTGGAATTCGTTGCTAGAAATGCCTCGGACCAGGATGTGACCGTGCCTGCGGGTCAGCTACTGAAATTTTCCCCTACAACAATCGTTCAAGTTGGCAGCTCGGGGGCTCAAGTGGAGTTCTACGACAGCAGCAGTTGCAGCTATAATTCTAACAACTACAGCATTGCCGGCGGCGAAAGCAGCAGGACGATTTACATGAAGGTCAAAAGCCCTCAGATGGCGGAAGTCAGCTACTATTCCGAACACACCGAGCGAACCCATGGATACAACTGGGATGTGATAGACAAGCTATCCATTAATCCGGTGATTATGCCTTTGATCATTCCGGTCCCTGATCCCGTTGTTTTGGTTGGCAACTCAATCACACTTTACATCCAAGGTGGCGTGCCTCCGTACACCGTTCAGAAGGTGTCTGGTGCCGCAAGCCACTACTACTCTGAATACGGCAGTTCCATCAATGTGACTGCGGAAGGCGTCGGGGCCATACAGTTGTCTGTCACCGACAGCCTGGGAAGTGTTCAGCTTATTAACTTAACAGGGCAATAGAAGAATACGCAGCATGAAAACAGAAAAGATCAGCATCCTGATTGGCATCACCGTGTCGGCCCTCTTTATGTGGTTTGGTTTCCACTATTTTAAGTACGTGGATACGCCCGCAATCCAGCGCCCTTACAGCCCTTTCCTGGAGGGCATTGAGGTCCTGGATCTGCGCTTTAACGATATCAAATATAAAATCCGCCCGCCCTCTCAAAGTCAGGCTCCGGTGGCTTTGATCGCCATTGATGATGCCTCGGTCCGCGAAATCGGCCGCTTCCCATGGAGCCGAGAAATGATCGCGGAAATGACTGACAACTTGCTGAAGCTGGGAGCCAAGTCTGTCAGCTTCGATGTGATCTTCGCCGAGCCGGAAACATCAAATCCCCAAGCCGACAGCGCTTTTGCCAAAGTCATCAGTGACAACCCGGACCGCATTGTTCTGGGGACCTTCAGTGAAAATCTGGTCGACTTCCAACCGCACCAGGATCTATGCGTTGCCGAGGCGTTCCTGGCCACGGGGGGTGACCAACTGGTTAAAATCAACCCGAGCTTTGCCATTGATGAAGAAACTCACGCGATTGACGACTTGAACTGGGCCCCGCTCTTCGCGACCCTGTTTCAAACCATTCAGGAGCGTGAACAAAATGACCTGCTAAAAAGCCTGGGTAAAAAATCCCCTGAAGAGCTTTCCACGTTCCAAAAGAACAATCTGAAAGCCCGTCAGTTCATGGCGTTGTTTGAATACTGCAAAACCTGGCTGACCAAACATGACATCTTCCTGTCCCCGGAAAACATCGGTCAGGTGGAAACACTTTATCATGACGTGGTGGCCGATGCGCCCGATCTAAAAAACCTGAAGTTCGAGGACCTGCGGTCGCGCATACGTAAATCCTATAAAACCCATCCGATCCCGCAATACGGCGAATGGACTCCGAACACGCTGGAACTGCAAACACCGGCGACTTACACCTCCAGCTTTATTGCGCAACTGGACGCCGACGGTTATGTCCGCCGCTATCCCCTGTTCTTCCGTTCCGGTCATAAACTGGGTACCAGCTTCATTCCGTCCATGGCCCTGCAAAGCTTTCTTCTGTCCGGCCCGTATCGTGCTGAGCTGAAGATGGCGACGGCCAAAGATGGCGAAAAAAGCCTGGATCAGTTCAATATCTACGACACCTCGAAAGAACCGGAAGTTAAAATTGCAAGTTATCCGGTGGACGGCTCGGGCCAGTTACTGATCAACTATTATGGCCGTCAGATGTCCCTGCCGTATGTTTCAGCCAAAGAGCTGTTCAACGACGAGCCGACCGTAAAAGTCACCACCAGTGTGATGAATCAGGAATCCAAACAACTGGTGATTCAAACCAAAGAATACGATAAAAAAGAATTCTTCAAAGACCGCAGCCTGATTGTAGGTGCCACCGCTGTAGGGCTGTACGATCTGCGTAACACGCCTTTAGAGGCCAACTATCCGGGACCGGAACTGCATCTGACCATGCTGGCAAACCTTTTTGACAAGCACTTCCTGAAACAGTGGAATCAGGAGGCCCAATGGCTGCCGGTGGTTCTATTTGTCGGTGGAACGGCGCTCGCTGTGGCCTGGGCACTTCTAGGGTCCTTGTCGTCGCTTTTGGGCTTTGTCGTCTTTATTCTGGTGATCGGCGCTCTGGATCTGTGGATCTTTATCAAGCACAACCTCTTGATTCATTCCTTCCTGATCTATGCCTGCGCGTTTGCGGGCTTTGGTGCGATTCAGGTCTTTAAATACTTCACCGAGGAAAAGAAAAAGAAGGAACTTAAATCGACCTTCTCTAAATACGTCTCCCCGGCGGTTGTGGATGAACTACTAAAAGACGCGGCGAACTTAAAACTGGGTGGTCGTCGTGAGCGCATGACGGCGTTCTTCTCTGACGTCCGCGGCTTTACGACGATTTCAGAAAAACTGCCGCCGGAAGAACTGTCGCGGGTGCTGAATCTTTATCTGACCCCCATGACCGACATTGTCTTTAAAAACAGCGGTACGCTCGACAAATACATGGGTGATGCGATCATGGCTTTCTTCGGCGCCCCGGTGAAGGACCCGAATCACGCCGCCCATGCCTGCCGCTGTGCCCTGGAAAGTCTGGTCAAACTGAAAGAACTGCAAAAAGAGTTCTCGGACAAAGGGCTTCCGCATATTGATATCGGAATTGGCATCAACACCGGCGAAATGAGCGTGGGAAACATGGGTTCCAACATCGTTCAGAACTACACGGTCATGGGTGACTCGGTAAACCTGGCCTCGCGACTTGAGGGTATTAACAAAGAATACGGCACCCGCATTGTGATCAGTGAATTCACCTACAATGATGTCAAAGACACTTTCACGGCGCGGGAAATCGACCGCGTGCGAGTCAAAGGCAAACTTGAACCCGTGCGCATCTTTGAACTGGTCTGTGAGGGCGCGGCCAAAGCCAAAACGGCTGAATTGATGACGTCATTCCAGGCGGGATACGAACTGTATCATCAAAAACGTTTTGCAGAGGCCAAACAGGTCTTTGAAAAAGCGCAAGGCAACTGGGGCTCCGAGGAGCCCGTCAGCGAACTTTATATCGAACGTTGTCAGGAGTATATGGATTCTCCACCGCCTCAGGACTGGGACGGTGTTTACGTCATGAAAACGAAATAAAAAAAGCCACCTTGCAGGTGGCTTTTTCATTCTTATTTACCCAGAATGCTGTGAGTGAAGGTGAACAGACTGGTCGCCACAAACTTGTTGTAGTCGTAAGAGTCCTCATCCGAGTCCCCGACATTGTACTGCAGACTCAGCAGCATATTCACGTTGCGCTTAAGATCCTTATTGAAAGCTGCCGTCACAATGGGGTTCGTATCAATACGCGGGCTGGTGGCTTCGTCATAGTTCTGGCTGGAATACTCGCCACGCAAGCTGCCATTGAACTTCCACCATGCTGGAAAGGCATACGTCAATCCCAGGGCGGCGCGCTTGTAACGGTAGTTACGGCCTTCTGCCTGATTGATCAGATAAGAGGCGTCCAGCGTCAGCGACTTTTCGCCTTTTAAATCCAAAATCCACGTCGGAAGCAGTGTGAATCCATAGCGAAGGGCGGTCTGGTCATCATCCCCTACCGATGTCGCCAGCAAGGACCGCTCATGGGACACATCCAAGCGGCCGGCCATCAAAACATCGCTTTGAATCGGAGCGGACAAGGTCGTGTTCACTCCCAAAGAGCTGATGGCCTCTTTACGCGTGCCTCCGGTCGGGCTCATGAAGATGCTCTTGTAGGTTGGCACCAGCTCCCAGTTCAACGAACGCTTGGCATATTCAAACTCTTTATGAAATGGAAGACTCAGGTCAAACTGCAAAGGATCGGCTGTTTGCAAAGTCGCGTTGTCTTTAAAGCTTGTATCCGTACTGTAGTAGTCCGAAACGCCGATCTGGGTTCCAAAGTCCGAAGTCGGTGTACGGTTCCAAATCGCCAAAGCACTGGCGCCAAAGTTCAGGCGATAGGCCTTCACATCCGTGCTGACGTTATTTTCTGCCACATTCAAGACGTTTCCATCATAGATCGCCCCGATGAAGCCGGTGAATCGGTACTTTTCCTTTTTGCTTTCATAGAAAGACTGCATTTTGTCGATCTGAGCCAGCAGATCCTCGGCGGCACGATCCATCTGAGGGTCCTGGGAATTATCCAAAACGTATTCCATGCTGGTGCGGGCTTCCGGGAATTTCTGCTGCTGCATTTCGATATTGCCGGCAAAGAAAGACGCCGTGGGGCTCAAGGCCGGGTCATTTTCAGAGCGAATTTCAATCAGCTTTTTCCGGGCTTTGTCATAGTCCTTGAGCTTCAAATGGTTCAAAGCCACATAGTAGTCTTTTTCCAAGGACATCTCCATGGGTACATCCGCCATGGAAAGGGTCGCCAAAGACTTGTTGTAGTTTCCGACTTTGTACAGAGTCACACCATAGCGATAATAGTAAGAATCTGATTCAGGATCCAGATCCACGGCAGCGGCGTACTTCTTTTCGGCCTCGACGTAGTTTTTCTGGGCATAGAACTTATCGGCCTCTTTCACCAAAGCGGTGGCCTCGTCTTTTTTACGCTTTTTCTCCGCCGCCGTCATTGCCGCCTGCTGCTCAAGCATGGCCGCTCTTTGCTTGGCCTGCTCTTCTTCCAGCATCAGCTGAGTTTTTTCCTGAATGCGCTTTTGTTCACGATCCTGTTTTTCAAGTTTGCGGATATTTTGCGGAGACATCACCTGGGCTGCCGCCACCGGCTTTACCACCTGCTTCTTTTCGTTGGCAGCCACGAACTTTGCCAGGTCATCAGCCGACTTGAAAAGCACAATGCGCTGAACAGTTTCACCCGGAATCGCATAGGCATAGTAAGGTGGTTTTCCAGGGGCTGAAAACTCCAGCACCCGCGGGCGATTGTCGCCGATAAAGAACTGAATGATGAAGAATCCTGTCAAGGGACCCGCAGCACCGCCACGGCGATTCAGCATCACCTGAGCCATCTTGCCCGATTCGCTGTCGCGCACACGCAAAGGACGGGCGTCAGCGCCGCCCTCACTGTCCTGCAATTCGATTTCCAAAGATTGTGTCTGAGAGATTCGTGCATCCAAGGCATAGGCTGAATTCACGATCAAGGTTCCTGCTAAACCCAAAGCTGCCAGTTTCATACGCTGCATTCTCGATGGTTGAAGTGGTTATTAACGCGGACGAGGGGTAATGACGACCTTGGTTTTGCCATTGATGGTGCGAGTGACGTCCTTTAAGGTGTCCTGAGTCGGAGCTTTCACCACCGTCGGCGGAGCGACCACCGGAGCCGCAATCGGCTTGATTTCCTGAGCCATCCCCAAATCCATGTCCTTGCTGTCAATCATAGAGGTCGGCGCTGCCGGTTTGTCAGCACCTGCCACCGGGGCTTCTGATGCCACATCACGGTTGTTACCGCCAGCAACAGCTCCGGCCTCTGCATTCGCAGCGCCCGTCTCCGTCCCCGGAGTCACCGTCGAAGCCACGGAGTCACCGTCAATTTGTTTCATCTCTTCTTTTGGCAAAGCCTTCGGCGGCTCTGGCGCGGCATTCGGAGCCGCCGTGGTCATCTCACCTTTTTTAACCATCACGGGACTGCCGACCATTTTTCCCTGTGCATTCACGGCCGCCAAAGACACGGCCCCTTTGAAGGTCACAATCGACGTCATCTGAGTTTTCACGTCAAATCCTGCCTGGAACTGAGTTCCCCGCACACCGGCGACGGCAGTTGGAGTTTTGATCTGGAATTTGCTTTTTTCGCCGTCATAGGTTTGTTCGACGTTACTGCGAATTTTACCGCCGGAAAGTTTGATCTCGACATTCTTTTTACCAGTGGCGGCGTCATTCTGATATTGAGTGATTTCGATTGTTGTGTCCGGACTCAGATTCAGAACGTTGCGATCAGACATCACGATTTTGGCGCGGGAATCAGCGGCAGTAACGACTTTATCCCCTTCATAAACCTTGGCACCCACTTTGGCGGGAGCAGTTTTGCCCTCCGTGTGAATCTGCACGCCACCCTTCACCACCATAAAGACACCATACATTTTGTCAGCGGCATGAACCTGAACACACAATAAGAAACAAACAAAGCCAACGACTTTAGCCATTTACGCCATCCTCTAATTGTTAAGTACTTCTATAGTTTAGATGAGAATTTCTTGGATTAGAAAAACACTTTGTCACCCGTCTCGGTTTTAGACCGAGGTCTCAGAACCAACACTGGACAATGGGCGTGTTCTGCAATGTTCCTTTCTGTTCTGAAATTTCCCAGACCCATTCAGAGACTTTGCAGAGTGCCTGAAAGTGGGACGTGATTTTCAGTATTTAGAGCCCCTGACAAAAAGCCGACAAGATCAGTATGAAAAAACATCATGTTATTCTGATTATGGCTCTTTGGGCGCTGACGGCGTGCGATCGCCTTTCTTTGGATGAATCGTCCAAGGTGAAGATCACCTTCCCCAGCACACAAACCCTTTCCTCCAAAGTCGAAGCCATGACCAGCAGTGGAAGCACCCGACCCGTGCCCACAGGTTTCACCGGGGATCGCCCGATTAACTGTTACATCATTGGCGCCAGCGGGCCAGAAGCTGCCATGAGAAGAAACGTCTGCACTCGTGACGATGGCAGCATGACTCCGAAATTTATTGGCGAATGGGTGGGCGGAGTTCCAGCCGGAGGCTCTATCTCCATGGACGTCACCTCCGGGAAAGACCGTGTGATCACTGTGGTTGGATTCTATGCTCCGGAAGGCACCTGCAAAGATTTTAAGGGCACTTCCGGTCCCGGCGATGCTTTATCCCAACCCTATATTTTGGGTGAAGTCGGCAAGCTGCTTTTGGTCGCTGGCGAAGAAAAGAAAATCGACATCGACATCACTTTCGATCCCGAGAAGTGGTTTGATTCCTGTGACGGCCCGGACTTCCCTGACGACGGCCCCGGTGGAGGCGGCAGCGTCATCCCCACAATCCTGGCAATTCAAAAAGACTACTTCCCGCCCAACACGCTGACGACTTACTCTTGCAGCAGCTTCGGCGTGGCCCTGCGTGATGCTCAAAACCGCCATGGCTCATTGGCCACCGACACTGTCTTCTCGGTTTCCGCCAATGGTGCTCCGTTGGAAATCTATCCTTCCTTCAATGAATGTCAGCAAAACGTCGGCGCCTACGGTACAGCGGTGATCCCTGCCGGTCAGTCCTTCAAAGATATTGTGGTGAAAGCACCCGATACGCCCGGAGCTTTGCTGATCGCCACGTCGATTGTGTCCTCTTCTGCCGTGCTCAGCACTCCCACGGCGAACTTCCAAAATGTCGGCTCTGGCGACAAAGGCTTTGACCTAGTCGGCGCACGGTCCATCCTGCCGGACCTTTGTTATCCATTTACCATCAAACGTCGTTATGTCACCGGGACTGATGAATACAGCTCTTTGCCGGCCACAATCACACTGGCACCTTCCAGCGGACTGACCGTTTACAGTGATTCCAATTGTACGACAGCGATCACAGCGGCGACAATTGCAGCTCATACCTATGGCACAAATGTTTTCCTAAAAATGACCGGAGCCCAAGGGCAAAATTCCCTGACCATGTCCGGTTCAGGATATCTGTCTTTGACCCAATCCGTTTATCGCGGTGGGGGCACCAACGTGCCTTGGGGCTTTGAAGTGCGCGGACACCGCGATGGACCAAGACGTGGTCAGTGTTACAATTCCGCTTACGAAGCTGTTTTGGTCAACTCTCAGCACACAGCCGTTATGGCCCCATCGCAGATGCCTGTGACCTTGAGTCCGGGTAATACCGAGTTCTACACCGAGAGCTCTTGTATGACCTCTGCCAGCCCCAACATGACTTTGTTCGGCGGCCAGTACTCTTTGCCGTTCTATATAAAAACCATGCAACCTGTTTCCTTGCCACTCAGTGCGACGGCGCCAGGTCTGACCAGCGGCGTTTACAACATCAATGTTCGTGGTCCTCTGGCGATGGGGGCCGAAAACATCAACGTGTCAGCATTCAACGGAGCCTGCGCGAAAGTTCCTTATGGAACCTTCTGCTGGGGTAACAACAACGGCGGGCGCATCCTGAATGGGCCCTCCAATATTCCCGCCTATGTGAACCCAGCCGGGGCTGACTGGAGCTACATTAAAATGGGCGCGGATTTTGCCTGCGGTCTTTCTATGGCCGGCGATATCAAGTGCTGGGGCCAGAATGCTCAAGGGCAGGTCGGTAACGGCACGACGGCAACGGTCACCTATCCCGAAGCATTGGCAGGTGGTGATTACTATATGCAAATGTCCGTCGGAAATATGCATGCCTGTGCGATCACGAATTCGAATGTCTTGAAGTGCTGGGGCTCCAACAGCGCGGGTCAACTCGGCGACGGAACGACCACCTATCGCAGCACTCCGGTTACAGTTGATGCCGGCACCAACTACCGATTTGTTTCTGCCGCCGCCTCCCACACTTGCGCCATCACCACGGCTGACCAGTTGAAATGCTGGGGTAATAATCTGGGTGGAAAACTGGGGAATGGTTCGACGACGTCGTCTCTTTCCCCGGTGCTGATTGACTCAGGAGTTCAATATGCCACTGTCTCCGCAGGGTCCACGAGCACCTGCGGGATCACGACCTCCAATGCATTGAAGTGCTGGGGAGAAAACAGCTTCGGTAACGTCGGAAACGGAACCAATGGAAACAATGTCACAACGCCCGCGAATGTGGACGTGGCAACCACCTACACCTCGATCTCCGTGGGCGAGCAAATGGCCTGCGGCATCGGTGACGGCCTGGTCAAATGCTGGGGACTGAATTCGAACGGTCGTCTGGGTCTTGGTGGCGCGGCGGGAGATCAATCAATACCGACTCCGGTATCGATGCCATCGGCGTGGGGAACTCCAACCCAGGTCTCTACCGGATCCGGCACCACCTGCGCCACAACATCCAGTCGCGTGGCATGCTGGGGTGAAGGCCTGCAAGGCGAACTGGGCGTAAACACACCTATGAATGCCAATGTTCCCATGGAGCTGATCTATTAGATTTTGCCCTGTCCACTTTCTGGACAGTCCGGCAATTACTTCATCCCCTGCCCGGCGCAGTTGATATTCCCCCTGTGAATATGGAAACTGCCCGGATCACAGGGGATGAGCTATGTTAAGACCTCACATCATCGGTGTCGCTGGCGGCAGTGGTTCCGGAAAAACCCACTTCGCCAAAGAGTTGCAACAGCTACTGGGCGAAGACAACTGCTCTATCATCTATCAGGACAATTACTATATCGATCAATCAGCGAAGTTTGACGGCGACGGTGGTTCGGTGAACTTCGATCATCCTTCCAGTCTGGATTTCGGTCTTTTGGCCGAAGGGTTGCGCGCCCTGAAATCCGGTCAAAGGCTGAACATCCCGATCTATGATTTTGTCACCCACTCCCGTAAAAAAGAAACCCTGCTGGGCGAACCCAAGAAAGTCATCATCATCGACGGCATTTTGATTCTGCACTCGCAGGAAGTCCGCATGGAACTGGATGAAGCCATCTTCTTTGACACCCCGGAGGAACTGCGCTTTGAACGCCGTCTGAAACGTGACGTGCATGAACGCGGTAGAACTCCGGAAGGGGTTCGCAAGCAGTTTGAACTGCAAGTGCGCCCCATGCACAACCAGTTCGTGGAACCCTCCAAAGACCACGCTCACACGGTGATCAAAGATCTGGGCGATTACAGTCAGGCCTTGCAGATCTTCCGTCAGAAACTGTCGCAAAACTTTTTGCAGTAATTGAGTCCTGACAACCAACTGGACCCGTTACCGGTGACAGTTGGCAGGAATCCAAAACCACCATTCCCAACAGTCCCGACCGCCCCTACCCTGATTTCAAAAGGGGGCCCCGGGTGAAATCCAAATTTTCACGACGATCCTTTCTGAAGTCATCTCTTGCCGCCAGTGCACTGGGATTTTTCCGCAGCGAACAAGCGGCCGCGGAACCCAAAACCCAAAACGTCCATCTGACCATGAACTATACGCGCTTGGCTGACTCTCCCGCCGAGCTTGAAAACTTCTATGAAGTTTTGATCATTGGGTCAGGGTACGGAGGCTCCGTGATGGCCGCGCGTTTAAGCCGGCATCACCAGGTCGCTCTCTTCGAGCGGGGCCGTGAATGGGTCCCCGGCGAATTCCCGGAAACATTTCAGCAGATGAAATCAAACCTGTACTGCGAAAGCCACCCCCTGGGACTTTACTCCTATCACACCCATCGCGACATCGACGTCATGTGCGGCAGCGGACTTGGGGGAACTTCACTGATCAATGCCGGAGTTGTGATTGCTCCGGACCGCGACATGTTCAAAAAACAGGGCTGGCCAGAAGAAATCAAAAAAGCCGCTCTCAAAGGTCAGTTTGAAAGCTACTATCGCCGCGTGGAAAGCATGTTGAACGCCCAGTCTTACGACCCCGCCCGCATGCGCATTCAAAAAGCCAACAACCTCAAAAACAGCACCGATCAACTGGGCGACCCTTTTCATTGGGCCCACATCGCCGTCAACATTCATGGCAGTCATAAAACACCTTTGGGGGATCGCCAGCCCAAATGTCACATGTGTGGAAACTGCAGCACAGGATGTAACACGGGGGCCAAGAACACGCTGAATATGAAC
The DNA here is from genome assembly GCF_055398295.1 of Bdellovibrio sp. BIS2. Taxonomy (NCBI): domain Bacteria; kingdom Pseudomonadati; phylum Bdellovibrionota; class Bdellovibrionia; order Bdellovibrionales; family Pseudobdellovibrionaceae; genus Bdellovibrio; species Bdellovibrio sp. BIS2. The sequence goes on from NZ_AP035879.1 coordinate 2,612,429, forward strand.
TATCTGCCCCTGGCCAAGAAAAATGGCGCGCGCATCTTCACCCAGATGCAAGTCAGTCATATCGAACAAAATCGTCAGGGAAACTATCTGGTCCGGGGCACGCGCATCCAAGGGCAGGACAAACACCCTTTCAGCATTGAAGCCCGCAACGTGATTATTTCTGCAGGCACCATGGGCTCAAATCAGATTCTGATGCGATCGCAGAAATGGGGGCACCTGCAGCTCTCACCTTTGCTGGGGCAGCATTTCTCAGGCAATGGCGACTTGCTGGGCCTGGGCTTCAATGGACGCCAAGCCACCGATATGCTGGGAAACAGCACCGCCCGCATCTATCGCCCGGATATGATTTCTGGAGCGACCATCTATGGGATCGCCGAATACCGCCAGCGCAAAAATATCTTTGAACGATATCTGATTGAAGAAGGCAACATCCCCGGGGCCCTTGTTCAACTGGCAAGACGCCTGACCACTTTCGTCAAAGCCCAGACATCGCCGTCAAAAATCTATCGGGCCTGGATTGATTTTATCAACAGCAAGGATCTGGAAAAAGGTTCACTGAATCATTCCATGGTGTACTTTGGAATGGGGCATGACCGGGCGGAAGGCCGCCTGCAACTGGATCACGCCAATCGCGCGGTGGTTCACTGGCCGGGAGTGCAACAAGATCCGATATTCAAACGAATGATCGCCAAAATAAAACAGCATGTCGCCGTCAATGACGCCACCTACGTCAAAAATCCGCGATCAACCCTTTTAGGTGGAAACAATCTTATCACCGTTCATCCCCTTGGGGGCTGCGGCATGGGTGACTCGGTTCAAACCGGTGTCGTCAATCACCTGGGACAGGTGTTTCATAAAAATGGTTCGCTCTATCCCGGACTTTTTGTGATGGATGGCTCAGTGATTCCAACCGCAGTGGGCGTAAATCCCCTGCTGACAATTTCGGCCCTGGCAGAAAGGGCCGCTGAAAACATGGAATTGCGCTAGCGTATCAGCGAATTTGCAGTCGCCGCCGTTTCATTGATCACACGCTGGGAGATTGCCGGCTCACGGCCAAAATAACCAAAGGCGCGAAGCTGATTGGGCCGCACGATATTTCTACTGGTGTTGGCTAGATTCCACGAACTTTTAAAGGCAACGGCTTTAAATTCATTCTTCCAGTCAAAATGCTTATAGTTGGCCTCGCCCCACTGGTGCACCATATTCGCCAGATGGCAACTGGCGCAATCCAATGTGCCGGGATTGTGCTTTTCCGGATTCTCATATTCAAACACCGTGGAAAGCATCTCTTTCACCTGGGTTTCGGAATACGATTTTTTAAAGCGATAGGAATCACTGGTCAGCTCAGCAAAGGCCTGATCGGAACCGCTGGCAACCTCCGGTCTTGGTGTCATGCCGCCAGTGAAACTCTGAAACTGAAAAGACGTCTGCGTCACCGCGTGAGTCTGTCCGCGCACTCGTGGAATGTTCATGACTTTCGGGGCGCCATCCACAATATCAAATCCGGAAAAGATCCAAAGCATCTCATCAGCCATGACATTCATCGCTGTCATGCGAATCAGATTTTTCTCTCCACAGTGTTTTAACAACAATGCCCGCAAATATTTCCAGTAAGGTCCCTGCAGCCCTTCAGACTTCAGGCGCGGATGGACTTGCAAAGCATCGGTGGATTTTCCCGAAGACAGCCTTTGCCAGTCCTTCCAGAGGACAGCGAACGTCGCCTCATCAAATTCATAGAAACTGTGAATGGCCGCGTCCCGGGTGGTTACCCCGTCCGAATCTTCGATCACAGGCTGCCACACCAGACGAATCTGGCGACGGCATGGCAAAGGCCCCTCTCCTTCGACAAAGCAAGGATCCATACGGACGGCCACCACCTTCAACTGATCTCGCCATATTTTAAAATTAGGATGCTCCGGAACAAGCTGAATGATTCCCTGAAACGTTTTTAACGACAGCAGCGCCCCTTGGGCCCCGCTGGAAACCGGAGACAACTGCGCAGAATCATCCGCCCGCTCGGGCAGCGGCAACAAAATGGAAAGATCATTCAGGCCCAAAGCCGCCCGACATTCCCCGGCGTAAAGCAGCCCCAAAGAAAGAAAAACTGTCACAATTGTCTTCATGGCGATTTCATCGCAGAGCCCTGCTCAGATTTCAATTCCCAAGTATCAATTGAAAGCGAATTGGCCCTGTCTTGCGCTTTTTTTGGGCATTTTATGGCCTGTTTGCCAAAGCTCTGATGCAATTACGTGGAATTTGCCGTATCCTTACGGAAGGTACTCAAACTTCAACGGAAGGATGAGCTATGGCACAAAGAAAATCCTCGGCCGTTGGCATTGCCAATTCTCTTTTGGATCTGGTCAGTCAGATCCCCGCTTCAACACATCAAACATCAAACACTCCCGTCAAAGATTCAGCGCAAGTGATCAACTCCGCGTCTTTGCGCGCCGCCAGTGTGTCGGCCGCTTTGGCAATTCCGCCAGGTCCCTTGGGCATGGTGACGATTCTGCCGGATTTGCTTTTGATCTGGAGAATCCAGGCCCAGATGGTTTCTGATATTGCGGCCATCCATGGCAAAACAGGATTTTTGACCAGAGAAGCCTTGTTGTTTTGTCTGTTCAAGCACGGCGCAAGCCAGCTTTTCCGCGACATCGTCGTGCGCGTGGGTGAGCGCTATGTCCTGCGTAAAACCCGTCTTCGCATGGTGCAAAGACTCTGTGAAAGACTGGGCCTGCGAGTCACCCAAAGAATGCTGGGGGCAAGCATCTCGCGCTGGATCCCGGTAGCCGGGGCCGTTGCCGTCGGCTGGTATACACGCTATGATACAAAACAGGTCGGTCAGTCAGCTTTGGATTTATTTTCCAAAGACATCACCACCGATGAAATGAAAGATGTCACCGAGTCAGAAAGGAATCTGCCTTGAATAAAATCACCTTGTTGTCCTTGATCTGTCTGTCCATGTGGGGCTGTGCCCACAGCGAAACAACCTCTGAGGAGATCAGCATGCAAAACAACCAGGCTCCTGCTGGCAACTTCAAAGACATCCGCTGGGAGCTTGTCGAACTGATGGGACAACCGGTGAAATACGCAAATGCCGATTCCCAGAAAGTCTATATCCAGTTCAATGGCGGCGACAACCGCGTCAACGGCAGCGACGGCTGCAACAGCTTCACCGGAGCTTATGAAGAAACTCCGGGGCAGCGTCTTTTTATTTCTAAACTCGCCTCCACCAAAAAGTTCTGCGTAAAAATGCCGACGGAAGACAATTTCGCCGAAGTTCTGCAAGGAGTGGATAACTACACCGTGGATGGAGACAATCTCAGTTTGAACAAAGCGCGCATGGCCCCGCTGGCCCGTTTTAAAGCCGTCAGCAAATGAAGCTTTCCAGGTTTTTATTAGCTGCTGCCCTTTTTGCGACACCTGTCGCGCAGGCTCAATCCCCGTTTATCAGCCACAAGGGCCGGGAGGTTGTCTATCAGGGGTTGACCGAGGACTTTGTTCCCTTCAACTATCAGGAAAATGGCGAAGTCAAAGGCTCGGCCACCGAAGTCGCGAAAGAAGCCTTTAAACGCGCGAAGCTGAAAGCCACTTTCACCGTTTGGCCTTGGGCCCGAGCGTATAAAGCCGCTCTGGAAAAGCCAAAACACTTTGTCTATTCCACTTCCCGCACTGAGGAACGTGAAAAGCTTTTTAAATGGGTTGGCCCCATTGTCAAAGACGAAGTCCATCTGGCAAGCCTGCAAAGCGCACACTTCGAGCCCCACCCGGATTTTAAGACTTTCAAGTCTTATGCGGTCGCGGGGCAATATGGCGATGCACCTATTGAATTTTTGCAAAAGCACGGTTTTAAAATCACGATCTATCGCGAAGAAGACGAACGCATGCAAGCTTTCAGGAAAGGCCGCATCCCCCTGGACATCGTGACAACCGGAAGCCAAAAGTCCTATGAGGCAAAGTGGAACGTCAAATACAAGAAGCTGGCTTACTTGTACGCCACCGATTACTGGCTGGCCTTTCACCCCAGCACTCCTGAATCTGTTATCACGGCCCTGAATAACGCCTTGGAATCCATGCGCAAAGACGGAACGATTAAAAATATCACCGCGAAGTACTAGCTTCTGCGGCTTTGATATGTTTTAACTGACCTATGAGTACTGCATCCAAATGTCCAAAATGCAATTCCGAACATATCTATCAAGACGGCAACCTGTGGGTCTGCCCTGAATGCGCCCACGAATGGAGCGCCCACGCCGCCGAAGCCCCGGCTGAAGAAGCAAGCGATGACGGGGTTATCAAAGACGCCAATGGCAACATTCTTCAGGATGGCGACACCGTGGTGGTGATCAAGGACCTGAAAATCAAAGGTTCTTCGTCGGTTGTTAAAGTCGGAACCAAAGTGAAAAACATCCGCTTGCAATCCGGTGGTGACGGTCACGACATCGCGTGCAAGATTGATGGCTTTGGCGCCATGAATTTGAAGTCCGAGTTCGTCAAGAAGGCTTAATGGTCAAAATTCTGATTCTGACCGCCATGAAAGAAGAACTTAAAGACGTTGCGGGCCTGCCAGCAACGTCTGAAACTTCTTTGGCCCCTTTTGCGGTTCCGGTGTGGAAGCTGCAAAAAAATGAATCAGAAATTCTTATCGCCCAGACCGGCATCGGCCCCATCAATGCCAGTTCAGTTCTGACGTCGTTTCTAAGCAATTATAAATTCGATGTCGTCATGCTGCTGGGATTGGGCGGAGCCATCGACCCTGCACTGAAGCTGGGTGATATTTGCATCGCCACGGACGTGATCCAGCACGACGCCATCTGTTCTTCCGATCATGGGTTGGAGTACATGGCCAGTGGGGAACTGCATCTATCCTTACCACCAGAAAAACGCAAATCACTGAAGATCAAAGCTTCAGCGCAATGGAATCAAAAGATCGGCGGTCTTCTGAAAGGCGGACCTTACAAAGTTCATCATGGCACTGTTTTGTCGGGATCTGAGTTTGTCGGCGGAACGGTTCGCAAAGAATTACTGAAGCGCACTTTTGCTGATGCTTTGCTGGTCGATATGGAGGCTTGTTCTATTGCGTATCTTTGTGAAAAAGCGCAGGTTCCTTTTGTGATTGCCAAAACCGTGGCAGACACCACTCATAGCCGGCCAACCGATGAATATGTCAGTTTCCTGACTTCCAGTCAGAAAAAAACCGCCGATATCATCGACGGCCTTTTAAACTGATCAACCCAGTTCAACATCCGCCATGGGGGCTGATGGCATCGGTGCCCCACCTTCCACACCAAAGTGAGCCGGCATCTTGTGTTCGGTTTTGATCCACACCGGGCGCTCGCCGGTTTTTTGACTTTGTTTGAACATGCGGTGAGCTTTCAGTGACGCCAAAAGATTGACAACATTTGCCAGCACCCAGCGCACCGGCACCATCAGGGCCTGACTGAAATCGTTCACCCGTAGCACCGCACGCATTCTTTGCACAATGCGAAGACCCATGGCCACCGCATTAAACATCAACAGGGCCGAAAAAAACGGACTTTGCAGCAGACTTGGCATCGCCTCCCCTTGCAGACGCAGGGCCAGCATCCCCAACAATATCAGAATCGACAATACAACCAGAATGCTGTTAGCCGGACCCTTCCGATCGCGCAGCAGGAAATACTTGTCTATCAAAGATCCGCTCCACTGAAGATTGTGAAAGCCCTGATAGGCGATCCCCAGGGTCCAACGGGATTTTTGCCGGACGCTGGCCATAAAGTGATGGGGAAAGTATTCCCGGGTGGCTATGAATTCTTTCTGCCCATCTGACTTCACCCATTCAGCACAAACGAACCGACTTTTAAAGCCCATGGGTTTGGCGATAATTCCCAAGTGATAGTCTTCAGTCAAAGTATCTTCTTTTAAAAGCTGCCCGTTCTGCCGCGCCATCATACCCATGACCAGGTTTCGCGCCATGCAAGTCCCGACTCCGGCGGACGGGATCGCCGCTCCCAGCTCTTGGCGCACCAAAAGATCCTTCGTGTGCGATTCGCTGAATTCATCAATATAGATTCCCCCGACCAAGGATGACTTAGGCACATCAAAAGAAAACACCGGTATCTGAATGAAGTCCGCCTCGCGGCTATGATAGTTCATCAGGGTAAACGCGTGCGGATGCAAGACATCCTCTGAGTCCTGAAGCAGGAACAAATCCATTGCCTGCCCGGTCACCTTCTCGGACTGAAGAATCTGCCGGGCGATCTCGTTCAACATTTGACCTTTGGAGGTCGGTCCCGCCTGGGTGTTTACAACTACGACAACTTTATCCGGAAACAGGCGCTCAAGTTTACGGGCCTCTTCCCATGTCGCGGTGTCGTTGGGGTAAACACCCAGAAAGAACTTATAATTCTGATATTCAATTCCCTGCACATTTCCGCGGATCATCGGGCCAATGACTTCGGCCTCTTTCCAATTGGCGATCATGATGGCGATGTTCTTTTGTTCAATCGCCTTCATCACCTGCAAATCCGACTGATCAAGCCGCCCGGGCTTCAGTCTGCGAACCAAAGCCACCAGATCAATAAAAAGATCATCCAGAATAAACACCGCTGTCGCGACCACCACTAGCCACGTCAAGACAGAAAAAGCATCATGATATTCCCAAGTCCACTGCATCAGAAGATTCCCCCGACGACCAGCAAACCCTCGAGCTCGCCACTATGAGTGTGTTTTTCCAGGGGATGGAAAATCAACGCCGACATATTCCAGGAGTTTTCAAACCATCCAGTGCGCCCGCCGATACGCCACTCTGTCATGGTGGGGCCCAGATCCGCACTGCGGCTTTCGCGCGCATAGAACTCTCCATAGGCATCCACTTTAAGTTTGCTCAAAGGGGACCAGCGATAGCCCTGCTTCACCCAGGCAATTGACACTGGCGTTGAGGAAAGACGTGGGACATAGGACGCCTCACCATAAACATCCGTGAAAACTTTGGGAACCGGCCAATTAAAGAAATATCCTGCCGCAGCCACCATGCGTGGATCCCACGTCGTCGCCGCGGGCTGTTCGTCATTGCCGATCACCGTGCGATAGCCCACCTGGGCCCCGATGCTTGCCCACTCGACCGGACGAAGCTGCAATCCCAGATGAGGATTCACCGTGTTGTCATAGTACTTCGCTTTTGCGCCCGAGGACTGATACTGAACATTGGCTCCCAGATAGGCCGCGATCTTCGCCGAAAGAATCTCGGCGACCGGATGGTAATAGCGAAGGCGTGTGTCGGTGACGACGTCGTAGTCATAGAAATAACTGCTCTCGGAATACAGCTCGACAAAGCCCTTTGGGGCAGGCTTCGCACTCATCACCATTTTTTCAGCCAGTACATCCGTAGCTTCATCGGCGTTTGCAGATGCACAACAAAGAGATGCAATTACAATAAGTGAACATATATAACGAAACGTCATCCGCAATTCCTTCGCAAAGAGTTCGTGGGAAGTAGACGGTAAATGAATTTCGCGACAATGAAGAGTTAAACTCTTGTAAGTATATAGGAGTTGCCAACGAATAATCTGCGCCACTACGGTTGAACGCATGAAAACACTACTCGTCGTATTTGGAACAAGACCTGAAGCTGTGAAACTGGCCCCGCTGATTCTGCAAGCCAAACGCGATCCACGCTTTCGTGTGATCGTTGGCTCAACCGGGCAACACCGGGAAATGCTTAGACCTCTTCTGAACTTCTTTCAGATCGAGCCGGACTTCGATTTGGATTTGATGAGACCAGGGCAAAGCCTTGCAGACATTTCAACATCCGTGATGAAGGGTCTGCATGACTATCTGTCGAATCACAAGGTGGATGGAATTCTGGTCCAAGGTGACACCACGACTTGCTTTATCGCAGGCCTGGTCGCCTTCTATCATCGCATTCCGATCATCCACGTGGAAGCCGGACTTCGTTCCGGCGATATCAACTCTCCGTTCCCGGAAGAGTTCAATCGCAAGGCCACGGGCCTGCTGGCGAAGTTCCACTTCGCCCCGACGGAAACCTCACGGGAAAATCTTTTGAAAGAGCACTATCCTTCAGATGATATCTATGTGACAGGTAACACTGGGATCGACACTTTGTTTGAGGTGCGCAAACGTCTGCAAAAGTCAGATATCTATAATCAGGAATTGAACGAAAGATTTTCATTCCTGGATCCTTTAAAAAAACTGATTCTGGTCACGGTTCATCGCCGCGAATCTTTTGGTGCGCCCATGGAAGAAGTCATGAAGGGACTGGTGGCCCTGTCAGAACGGCCGGATGTCGAAATTCTGATCCCGCTGCACATGAATCCGCAGGTGCGCGCTTCGGCACGCAAAATTTTCGGCGATCGGGCCCGGTGGATAGACAAAGGCCTTCCGGTAAATCCGGGCGAAAGCAAAATCTGGTTGTGCGAACCGATCGACTATGTCCCGTTTGTGTATCTGATGGAAAAAGCCCACAAGATCATCACGGACTCTGGCGGCGTTCAGGAAGAAGCTCCATCTTTGGGAAAACCCATTCTGGTGGCGCGGGAAAAGACCGAACGGCCCGAAGCCATTGCGGCTGGCACCTCGATGCTGATTCCCCTGCAGGAAAAGGCTTTCTACGACACCGCAACCCAGGTGCTGGATACGCCTGAAATCTTTGAGCGCATGTCTCAGGCCAAAAATCCATTTGGTGACGGGAAAGCCTCAGAACGCATTCTCGAAGTTTTGGCCGACAAACTTTAAGGTGAAACATGAAAATCCTTGCCTCCCTTTTGACAGCTTTGCTCGTAGGCCTGAGTGCTCTCAGCGCCTCCGCCCAAAATGTTTCGATGCGGGGCTTGCGCGTGGATCCGGCTTACTTCAGCCGCCTTTATCCGAATCTGACCATTGAGGCGATCGCCCGACGTGTGGTGAGTCAGGCCCAACATGCCGGCGCCAACACACTGTTTTTATATGCTTACAGCCCCCTGCATGGGTCCTTTTATCGCACCACTTATCCTTTCACCGAAGTTGAAGAACATCTGGGTGAAGACAATGTTTTTCTGGAGGTCTATAACACCGCCCGCGCACAAGGTTTGAAAGTCGTTGCCGTCATTCCCGTCAATGACTTTAAGAAACTCTGGGAAGAGCATCCCGACTGGCGTTCCAAAATGCGCAATGGCCTTGATTACAAGCCCTTCGCCCGCACGCACCATCTTTCCGCTTGGCATCCCGCCTATCGCGCGTGGTTCAAAGGCTACGTTCACGATCTGTTGCAGAAGTTTCCGGACCTGCACGCGATCGAAGCCGTTGAACCCACTGTGGACTGCTTCTGGACGGCTGAGCCCGACTACAACCCAGCCGCAAATGCCGAATTCAAACGACGTTATCCTCAAGCGCTCCTTGGTGACGGGACCTGGCTGAAATTCCGAGCTCAGGGTTTAACGGATCTTGTGGCTATCATGTCCAAAGTGGCCCATGAACACGGTATCCTCTCGGCAGTGGTGCATACCTGGCCCGCCCATGCCAACGGGCGCCTGATGAGTTCTGAACAAATCCGCGATCAAGTGGGTTTTGATTTTGACAGTGTTTTAAATCTGCAGGGCCTTGAAAAGATCGACATCATTGTCGGCGAATTTTTATGGCAGCAATGGGCCGGAGAATACGGCGGCGCTGTTTTTACTCCCGAATGGACCCGTCGAGCCTCGTTGGACTTTGTCCGTTTTGTCGCCGGTCGCAGTCTGCCAATTCTGCATGTTGAGATTTCACCTTGGTATGGTCAGGACAGCATGGTGCAACCGACCCTGCAAGAGTTCCAGCGAACCCTGTGGGCCATTCGTGACCTGGGTTATGGAATCGATGTCTATGATCACAGCCAGATCGAGGATCGCCGGGCTTGGAGTATTTTGGCCGACTGGAATCACTGAATTATAAAGTGACGACGAAAGACTTCACTGACGGGTTGTTTTCCCAAGGGTGAAAAACCCCGGTTTTCCAGCAAGTCCGTGTCTTCATCCACCAGCACCTGCCATATACCGACACCGTAAAGGCCAAACTCTGCAGAGGCCCGCAGCAAAGCCTCCCACGCGGCGGCCTGGTGCATGTAGTTGATAGGCTCGGTGCCCCCTTCATAGTGATAAGGAGAAACAAAACACTTTTCCACACTGCGATAGCCGACTTCCTGCAACCCGACTTCTTTGGATACGCCGGTGGCCTGAGCGATCTGCTCAACACTTTTTTGAATTTGCTGGGCGAACCCCCGCGTCTGGACCGTCAAATGATTGGCCAGATCCTCGAAGGCTTCAGGATACTTTGACGTTTTCTTTCCCAAAGAACGATAAAAATCCAAACCCAGAAAATCCAAAGACCGCCACAGTTCACGCATGTTGTTCTGATGAAGAGTCTCTTTGCTGCTCTTGGGTTTAAAGGTGATATCATGGCGCCATTGTTCCAGCTCCCCACCCCAGGTGCGTTTGGCGTTTTCCAGAACGAACTGATCGGTGAAGTTGGCTCCGTAGGTGACAGCGACGCCGTGGGGATGCAGGCGTTCTTTGGCGGCATTAACAAAAGTCACCCATTTATCCGGAAAACCAAATCGCCACTTGGGCTTTCGACTGCCCAACCCGGAAGTCATGGAATGCATTTCCGCGCCCACCGAATACCATTTAGCTCCGACACTGGCAGCTAACATCATATAACGTTCATGAAACTTGAAGTAATTATTAAACCAACTGACCGGATCTTTGGGCTCGATATTGCCATGCCACCAAGTGACCCCTTTTTCGGTGTAAGGAAATTCCCCCTTCGGTCCTACGACCAACAATATGGGTCTGAAAGCCACCTCCATTCCCATTTGTTTTGCGTAAGCTGCTAAAGCGCGAATGTGAAACTCTTCCTCCGGGCGCAGGGATTCGGGAATCACCGAGTTGATCTCGCTGCCCTTTCCAGTGATCATGTGTCCCCGGACATTCAATATCAGAACCTTGACGCCCAACTGCTGAATCTTTTCCAGCAGGCGACGCACCCGCTGTCCTTGCTCGGTGTCATCCACCCGAAACCCCAGCGGATGATAAGTGACGATGTTGATTGCCGGTTCTAACGCGAAAGCGTTTAACGTGAACAAACACAGAAATAGAATAATTCCCAGCAGTGATTTCATGGTTCCATTTTAGATTTTCCGGCCACCTCGGGGAATCAGTTTGTCCGTGAATATTCACACACCTTTGGCGGCAAATGCTTCTTTTACCAAGAAATCTTCGATAGAATTTGGCTTCCAGCAAATACCGGAGGTCACCATGATTCCCAAGTTTGAAGTCTCAATCATCATTCAAAAGCCCGTGAATGAAGTATTTGATGCCGTTTACAATCCGAAAAAACTCAGCGCCTACTTCACGACCGCAGGCGCCTCAGCCCCCTTGAAAGAGGGCACCACCGTGCAGTGGGAATTTGCTGACTTCCCGGGTCCTTTCCCTGTGCCGGTGAAACAAGTCATCCAGGACAAGCTGATTGTGATCGAATGGGAGGCCGAAGCCGGTGGCTACAACACCAAGACAGAGTTTGTTTTTGAAGCTTTGAATGACAAAGAAGCCAAAGTGAAGATCTATGAAACCGGCTGGAAAGAAGATGAAGCGGGCATCAGCAGCTCATACAAAAACTGCATGGGCTGGTCGCAAATGGCCTGCGCGATGAAAGCCTATCTGGAATACGGCATCAATCTGCGCCAGGGCGCTTACAAGCCGCTTTATTCTTAAAAAGTCCGTCCTTCCAGGGTCCCAATCCCCCTGCCGGGCTTTCGGCAGCCACCGATTCCCCGGCAGAATCGCCTGCCGGGTTCCCGACAGACTCCTTGTCAGATCAAAATAAACGCACTTCCAGCCCTAAACCGGGCTGGCACGTCCGGTGCTTTATAGATCTGCATAACGCTGGCGCTGATGCCGGCAAAATAAAAACACTAAGGAGTTTCAAATGAAAAAACAAATCGCTGCCCTGATGATGATCGTATCTTCCACTTTCGCTACTTCTGCTCACGCAGACAATTTAAGTGCTTTGCTGACGGCGTTGCAAAACGGCAGTGCTCCCACTGAAAAGATTGAAATGAAAGACTACAATCGTTGCACGGATGCAGAACTGGCTTCAGGCATGTGCTCTCTGAAATTGTCTGGAATGATGACCGCGGTGATGGATATCAAGATTGCTGATGGAAAAAAAGTGATCTTCTCTGCCAATCCTGAATGTGGACGTGATGTGATTGTGCGTGATCCGAGCAACTACGAGCTGGATCTTCGCGGCGCAACGGACTTCAAAGAATCTGGCATTTACACTGTCACCAACCGCGGATTCAACAACTGTGAAATCCAGATTGTGATCACCGCTCCACAAAGTGCCAACAATATGCGCGTGATGAGCGGAGTTTCTGACAATCTGACCTCCCTGCTGACAATTCTGAATTCTTTCAGAAATCCGTAAACAAGAACCCTCTTCAGAAATAAAAAACGGGACCCAAGGACGGTTCCCGTTTTCGTTTCTTTTGCGGCAGCCTATTCCAGCACCGGATGCTTGCCGTGCACTTGATCTTTGGGAAGGGCATTAAAATGCCACCATTCATGTTCCAGCACTTTGAATCCCTGATCTTCCATCAGGCCTCGCAGCAGCAGACGGTTTTGCAACTGCTCTTTCGTCAACTCGCCGGATTTCAAAAACTGCTGTTCTAATTTGGGCTGGGCCAAATCCCGGAAGTCATCAAATCCGGTGCCCATGTCCAGCGCCACTCCCGCTTTGGTTTGCAGACTTAGATCCATCGCCATGCCAAAATTGTGAAGCGAACCCGGATATGGAGCCGCAACATAGTTCTGAAACGGCGTTCCCGCCAGATGATCATAGAACTGTGCCTGAATACTTCGCGGGCGAAGGGCATCCCAAATAAGAAACTGCAAATCCGGATGTTTTTCCCGCAAAACCGCACAGGCCTTCATGAACATCTCATAGGCCAGCGGAGAAACAAAACAACGATCAAAACCCTTATAAATATCCACATTCATAAAGTTGTCGTTGGTGGCGTATTTCATATCCAGAAAAACTTCGGCTGAAGGTTTAAGTTCTTTGAAGTTTTCTTCGATCCAGGCAATTTGATTTACAAAAGAAGTCATCACTTAACGGTACCCGACGATCGGGCCTTCCTCAAGAGCTTGTCGGCAGAATAAACCGTCGCGATGGAAACAAATGCGGCGGCTCCCAAACCTCCGCCGAACCCCCTGGCAAACGGAATCAAAAAGAAATAGATCAGACCATAGATCTGACTGGCCAGAAAGACCCGCTTCCAGCCCATGCGGGACCGATCCGTCATCCCGACGAAGGTGGCACCGAAAAAGGCCGCCTGCAAAACCCCGACAAAGGGAAGATTGAGCAGGGCTAAAAACCCGGCAAAGACCAGCGTCAGGCCACTGGACGCTCGCACAGTCGGGACGTGATAGCGATGAATAAAGAAAAAAGTCAGTTCTGCTCCCAAAAACGACAGCAGCATCACCAGAAAGATCATCATAGCCAGTGCCTCATCGCCCATCCCAGCAAAGATGAAATAAAGGCGATCAACCCCAGACGCCCGCCCATGCCTTTAAAATAAGGACTGATCAGGAAATAGATCGTAGAGCCCAGCATCGACACCCACAGAATCTGCCACGGCCCCGCCTCCACCACCCGTGAACCCATGGCGATAAAGGCCCCCATATAAATGGTGGCGTGAACGTGAGTCTTTTCAATGCGTTTGGTGTCCGGGATGAAGGTCCCCAGAAATCCGGTCAAAGCAGCCGCCACAACGGCGCGAATTTGAAACTGGGACTGCAGAAAAAAACAGAAGAAACTTCCCGCTAAAAAGGCACTGAACTTTAATGCCCAAAGCTCAAAATATTTTAATGACCCGACCAAACCAAACCTCGATCCGGAAAATGTACCAGACCGCTGTTTGCTTGCATACTGCGAAATGACGAGCCCGGGCTTAGAATAAGGCTACAAAACAGGAGGAGTTATGAGAACCCTTGGCGCCTTCTTAATGGCAACCTTTATGGCCTTTCCTACCTTCGCCGCAGAAACCGTCTTACCCACTCCGCAGGACATCAGCTATCTGAGTATTGAATTCGGCGAAGCCAACCTGGAAGAAACCGTCTGGGTGGAGATCGGACTGAACGCCCCCAGCGACAAACCGCTGACAATCAATGAACTGACGATCTTCGGGGAAATGTATGCGGCGACAACCAACTGCGGTGACACCGTTGATCCGGACAAGTACTGTGTGGTCGACTTGTACTTCACACCCAAAACACTGGGCGAGCACTATGGCGAGATGTACATCGGAACCAGTGAAGGCAACATCTTGCTAAAACTTTATGGCTCCGGAGTCGATTCAACCCCTGAATGACTATCGCACGCAAAGATAATTCAACTGCTCTGTGGGATTTAAGCTGGTGGCGCTGGTGGATTGACTCCACGGCGCCACATAAACCCGCCCCGCTTCCACGGACCAGTAGTCACTGCTCACACCCGCATTTCCAACAGAAACACCGCCACCGTAATCCCCCAGTGTGGAAATGGCGACCAGCTCTTTCTCGGTGCTGACACGACCCCCACGCATTTCACAGGCGACAAGGCTCTGACGGTAAAGTTCCGCAATCTTCGAGGCGGCGGGCCGATAAATCGCGCCCTTAAACAACAATGTCAGGTTTCGACCCGACACCCTGGCCTCGACGGGGAACCGGGTTTTCTGAAATTCATGGAAAACATCCAAAGCCAAACTTTCAGTGACTTCAAAGGCGTCGCCGGCAGCTTCAAAACTTTGTGTTTCACCCGTTCGGATATTTTCCACCATGACGGTGGCATGCATCCCGCGATTGCCAAAAGCCCGCAGTGTATAGGTGCCGCGGATAAGAAGATCACAGTCCGCCTGAGGCAGGCGCTCCACGAATTGTAAATGACGAACCGGGGGATTGTGCAGGCGATAAAGCTGATCCAATTGCGATTTAAAGCTGACCTCCAGCGTGTCCCCGAACGCCCTGTCGCGTATTGGATGCTCAGTTGTCAGATCGACAAACTGAATGCGCGAAAAAACTTTGTATCCCTTTTCAGGCAACGGCAAGGGCCCCTGCCCCGCCCGCGCAGACACCGAGGATAAAACAATTAAAACACCTGTTATCAAACAAGAGATAAATTGATTCATAGAGGCTCCTACGAGGTTTGATTATGCCTCGTGAATTCCACGAAACACAAACCCCGGAGCGGATAGTGGCAATAACTTAATTAAAGAACACCGAGAGCATAAAGCAGCGTGACGGCGGTGACCGAGGTCCCTGTCAAAATAACCCCGCCCTTGACTGCGATCTCTTTGGTAATGCGGGCATCTGATTTTTCAAGAAGAGCGGCGCTTTCATTCAAGGACTTGTTACCGACATAATAGACGTCAAAAGGAACTTTGTTTCCATCCTCGTCTTTGATTCCATTTTTCAAAATCGAATTCAGCATTTTGTAGGGCGAAAAGTATCCCGTGCGGCTGCCCCCCACGTAAAGGCCCGCCGTCTTTGCCAACGCCTTGCACGCCGTCTTGCTGCAGGACAAACCGTTCTTGTCGTTGAAGGCTTTCAGTTTCACCCGATCTATAGCTGTAGAATGAATGCGGATGATGATACCGGCATCCAGCAAATCTGTCGCTCGAACTTGTGTTTGCCGACCGATAATATCCCCGTCCAAGCGCAGTTTGTTAGCCACCACATAGGCATGACCGTATTCGGAAAACCCCAGCAGCACATCTTGGGTATTGCCTAAAATCTGCTCGGCCTTATACATCCGTGAGTTATAGGGAACCGCGCGGAAGGAAACCGGTAGATTGTTCAGCACTGCTTCTTTGATCTGAAAACCCGGAATATCAAAAAGAACATCCTGACAAAGGTTGACCGCTCGGACCGGGCCCGACGTCAACATCACAATGAAAATCGCTATCAGCACAAAGGCTTTTTGCATGGTCTTCCCTTTTAGGGCACGCACCATACATCCCTTAGACGATGGAAACGCACAAAATGCATCTCACGCATTTTGTAAGGCCCTTGCTTTCAGAAAAGCAAAGACTGATCCATCCAAGGCGCCTCAAAATGAGACTCTTATACTTTCATGTATTTTCGCAGAACAGCTTCGACCGTCGCCATGGTCAGAGGTTTTGCCAGGAAGTCATTCATTCCCACTTGCACGCAGCGGTCCTTTTCTTCAGCAATTTCGGTGGCGGTCATGGCGATGATGGGCAGATTTTTGAATTTGGGATTTGCACGGATGGTCTGCGTGGCCAGGAACCCGTCCATCTCGGGCATGTGGCAATCCATCAGGATCAAATCAATTTCAGAGGTCTGAAGTTTTTCAACCGCCAGTTTGCCGTTTTCCACCATGGTGATGTTATGACCCAGCTTTACCAGCATGCCACGAACGATCAGTTGATTGACGGTGTTATCTTCGGCCACAAGAATGTTTAATGGCTTCATGGCAGGTCCTGAATCTCTTCAAAAGATCTCATTAGAATTTTTAATTCAAACGCAAATTCCTGGATCTGCACCTGAAGAACCGCAAACTGCGCTTTCAACTGCTCATGACTCCAGTCATCGGTGTGGATCTCTAAAATTCGCGCCGTTTCAGCAACATCAGGGCGGTGAAAATTCGAGATCGCCCCTTTGATCTTGTGAGCCGCGGCAAAGGCTTTCTTGCGATCCAGATTTTCAATCAGATTCTGAAGCTCTTCAAGCTCCTCGGCATATTCGTACAGAAAAATATCCGCCGCCGCCGAAAAGAGCGAAAAGTTCCCCAGAAAACGCGTATCCAGCATCTGGCTTAAGAACACCGGATCCAAGCCCGATGCCACCACTTCCGGGCAAAGTCTTCTGATTTTTTCTTCAGTCTTGGTCATGCGGCTCCCTGGCTGCTGTCAGCATACCGGAAAGAGCTCGCATGTCAAAGCCCAGAACCTATGTCAGAACGGCAAGGTCCGCCGGATTAAAGCCTTTCAGCTCTGCCGTGCGGGCGTCTTTTACTTTCTTCACCCACTGCGGATCACTGAGCAGCGCACGGCCGACAGCCACCAGGTCAAAGTCCCCGCGATCCAATCTGCGGGTCAATTCGTCAAGGCCCCCGACCTCGGCACCCTGCCCACGGAAGCTGTTTAAGAAGTCTCCACCACTCAGACCGATAGAGCCGACCGTGATTGTTGGTTTGCCGGTGATTTTCTTGGCCCAGCCCGCGAAGTTCAAATCAGAATCCGCAAACTCAGGCTCCCAGAATCTTCTTTGAGAGCAGTGGAAAATATCCACGCCCGCTTCAGAAAGTGGCAACAGCCATTCTTCCATCTCTTTCGGCGTCGTTGCGACCTTGGCGTTATAATCTTGTTGTTTCCACTGAGACAAGCGCAGGATCACCGGGAAATCCGGGCCGACTTTCGCGCGAACGGCTTTCACCACTTCCACGGCAAAGGTATTTCTTGCGGCGATCGTGTTTCCACCAAAGCGATCCGTGCGAGTGTTCATTCCCGGCCAGAAGAATTGATCAATCAGATAGCCGTGAGCTCCGTGCAGCTCAACGGTGTCAAAACCCAGATTCTTTGCATCCAGAGCCGCTTGTGCATAGGCGTTGATGGTGTTTTGAATGTCTTCCACAGTCATCTCGGCCGGTCCTTCAAAGGGTGCTGCGGGCAACCAGCCCGATCCGCTGGGTTTCATTTTTCCCATATGCCAGATCTGGGGCGCCATCTTGCCGCCAGCTTGGTGAACCGCAGTGATCACCTCTTTCCACTGAGTCAGGGGTTTTTCACCGTAGAAGTGCGGAACGTCTTTTTCATTGGAAGAAGCCGGGCGATTGATCACGGTCCCTTCAGACAGAATCAGACCGACGTCCCCTTCAGCACGACGTTGATAATACTTCGCGACGTCTTCTGTCGGCACACCGTTCGGAGATTTTTGACGCGTCATCGGCGCCATGACGATGCGATTTTTAAGGCTGAGTCCTTTAAACTGGAAGGGCTGAAAAAGTGAGTGAGTATTCAAGAATGCTCCTTTGAAGGATCGATGGAGCGTTAATGTTACTATTATTGTTGCAATAATGGAAGCCCTTATGTAACAGTAAGTGGTACATTTGACGCTTAAACGCATTTATTATGCAAAGGAATCTGAAAATGAATCTGTTTTATTCTCCTGGTGCCTGTGCCCTGGCTTCTCAAATCGCCTTGCGTGAAGCGGGCATGAACTTCGAACTTGTAAAAGTGGACCTGAAAAACAAAGAGTACGCTGGCGGCGACTACAGAAAAGTAAACCCAAAAGGCTACATCCCTGCCCTGCAACTTCCGAACGGTCATTTGATGACGGAAGGTGCGGTGATTCTGCAATGGATCGCAGACCAAGCTCCAGAGAAAAATCTTTTGCCTAAGTTCGGCACCATGGAACGCTACAAAGCGATGGAATGGCTGAACTTCATCGCAACAGAAGTGCACAAAGGTCTTGGTTCCCTTTTCAACTCGGCACACATGAACGACGAAACAAAAGCGGCGATCCAAGCAAAAGTCCAATTGCGTCTGGGCGTATTGGATCAGCACCTGCAAAACAACGCCTACATTTTGGGTGATAACTTCTCGGTTGTGGATGCTTATGCTTACAACGTTCTTCGCTGGACCAACCTTGTGAATGTGGACACCACGAACCACAAGGCGATCCAAGGTCTGATGACTAAAGTGGCAGAGCGCGCTTCCGTAAAAGAAGCTGTTGCTGCGGAAGGCATCCGTCTTTAATTAGCACATGGGGGCTCAAGGATTTTTCCGCGAGCCCAAACTTTATAGTCCGGGCACTTTTCTGCTGCTACGGAAAGCAAGAAGTCACTTTCGCTCACCACCAGATTCTTGAGCCCCCGAATCGCCGCAACAGCTTCCCAGTCCCCGACCGAGTTTTCTGAAAGATCCAAAGTTCCGACTCCGGGAACTGTCTGCAGCGCCGTGAGATCTGAGATATTATTTCGTTTTAGATTGATGACTTCTTTTTCGGGCAGGTTTTCCAGAAAATCCAGATGTTCGATTTCCATTTTTGACAGATCCACCCGTGGGCTTTCATTCAGGTATTGAAAGGCCGCCGCACAACTTCCCGCAAACTTATCCGTCAAGGCTTGAAATACTTTGTCGTTGGAGTTTTGACACCAGTACATAAAAGTCGGAACCTTTGGAAAGGCCACGACACTTTGCCTGAGGTTGATATCACAAGTCTGCAGGTTTTGAAAACAAGCAAGGACCTGATCCTCGATCTGAATCTTGTCTTGATTGATGTTTTCTTTGGATTTGTCCCACATCTCACGATAAGCACCAGGAACGGACACGATGCTCTGCCAGCTTTCCATTTGCCCTGAGGTCACTTGCAGCTTGTGATATTCTTCTGAAAGGACTTTCAACTTTTGCAGGGTCTGTTCTTCCTGTGGGGTGAATAGCGGACTTTTTAGTTCTTTCCAGTCAAAGGAAACAATCGAAGACGAAGCTCCACCGGTCAGGACCTGATGAAGCAAACCGGTTTTTTTGTTCAGAGCATAGCTTGTCAGTGATTCATAAATCTTTGCACAGGCGTTTAAATCCGCCTGCATATTACACTGAGCCAGCCCGTCAAGTTCATGGGCGGTAAATGCAATAAACTGTTGAGGATCCCCACCCCACTGCAGGGCAGACACCATAAATCCATCCAAGGTTTTATGTTGCTGCAAAACACGGAACAAGGATTTAAGCGAACTGCCATCGGCCTGGCTTTCAAAAAGCTCAGCCGCCTGACGGCTTTGAAAGTACATGTCCACCTTTACCAAAATATCGGCGCCCAGATTTTGACTTTCGATATAGGCTTGCGGGCAATTGGAATCATTCAGATAAGCACTTGCCAAATGGACGGAAAGACCCCGCAAAGAAAGGCTATAAAAGAACACCCGACGAAAAGATTCTTTTGGCGGCAGCAAAAACCTGTCAACGGAACTGCCAGAAAAGAATGTTTTCTGATTGGGATAGTGCCCTTGGTTAAATCCTAACAACTCATAAATTTGATCCGGAGTCAGGTTGCGATTCAGGCTGTTTTTCAGAACCAGCTCTCCTTGAGGGGCTTTGCTTCCGGTTGCGCACTCGCGCCCCACTTCCCCGGTCAAAACGTTGTAGCTGCGCCCCAAAGCCAGATTGTCAGGGATGTTGCGACGGGTTTCCGTCAAAAAGGCCTGATCATAGTCAAAATCAATATGATGATTGCGCGACTGCGGACCACAGCCGATCAGAATTTGAAATGCCAGAAAGACTGGAAACAATTTTAGATATTTCATAGCCGGTCCTTACCTCGCGCTTTTAAACATCTCGGAATCTTGCAATTCAAGGACCATGTCTTGTCCAACCAATTGCTGATAAAGGTTCTTGGCATCACGAATTTCCAAAATACAGGACCGAGTTTTCTGACAGCGGTTCATGGAAACTGCGATCTTGCGTGAGGCACTCTTGGCAAAGTTCAAATACTGCTGAACCGAGCGTTGGTGATTAACTTCCAGCTCTGCATTCGCCAGCAGGATTTCGGCCCTTGCTTGCCTTTTAAGAACGGAGGATTGGACTTCGATAAGCTCTTCGAGAAGTTCCGGGTCTGTGCCGCTGGTCTCACTTAAATTCCAATAAGATGGCAGCAGACCGGTTCGAATATAGGAATCCAGGTTGTATTGCAATATCGGAGACTCCTCAAGCTTGGCTTCGTTGTATTCCAAAGATGCCATTTGGGCCGCAAAACCCTCGGGGCCCTTCACATAGTCCAAAATTTGATTCACGATATCCCGGCAGGGCTCAACATTGTCGACCCGGCAGCTTTTAATTTCAAATTTCGGCAGGCGACTTTTATTTCCACCAAGTTGCGTGGCCGTTGTCGTGATCAGAGTGTTTTCATGCAACTTTTGATTCACAACTGTCACCGAATCCGATTTACAAATTCCCAACACGCAGACTTCGGTTTTAATGTCGATTTGGTTACGAAAGTACTTTTTAGACAAATCCAGGCGATTATGAACTAACAGCACCCCACCCATGTCAGCACTATCCAGAAAACTGTTGCCACAGATTTCTTCAAAAGCCTGGGGGTCATTCAATGCCAGGGCGTTTTTGCCAATTTCGGTCAGCTCATAGTCAATCAACGCAGCCGTTTTACCGCGCATTTCATATTTAAAACCGGTGGAACCCGCCATCGCGCCGTCTTCGTAGGACGTCGACGTATAAGCCGAAGCACTGCCGCCTAATACGACGGCATCGATTTCGGCAGAGACTTTGCCACTCAGGGACGATTTGATCCCGTTCAAGGACAAATTTGTCGTCAGTTGCAGTTGGCCTTCGGACAGGCCCCGGTAATGAACCCGTCCTTTGAGGCAGCGCGCGCGGGGTTCTTTGGTTTTGGTGTCATAACCCGTTCCCAAAGCCCAGGCCTCTTGTTCCGCGCGGGGCACCGTCTGCCCCCACGCTGGCAAGGACACCCCCGCAAGCGATAATGCTAGAATTTTCACAAGAAGTGCCTGAGCTTTCATAAATCGTCCTATTGAGCCAAGTTTTTCCAGAAGTCTGGTTCAGTCTTCACCGCCGCCACAGCCATGTCACAGCTATACCAGCCTTCCACATTCGAGTTGCCGAACTGACCAGGCACCTTAAAGATCGGCGCCGTGTTCAGCGCTTCGGCCTGACGGATATCCACACCCTGATGATGCATCGTCTGGCGTAGCAGGTCGCACGCACGGTTGTTAGTAACAACATGGTTCTGAATGCCATGCTGTTCATGATTCCATTTATCAGACAGTGGATTTCCGTAAGCGCGAATAGAGATCAGTCTCATGGACGCCAAAGCCGACAGATTGCTGACGTTGTTATTGGCAAAGTTCACATGGGACAGATTAGGCAGCTCTTTCAGTTTGTCGATATTGATCACACGGTTGTGGTGCATGTTCAAAACCTCCAAGCTTTTCAAGTTTTCAATTCCGTCCAACATGAATATTTCGTTGTCGGAAATATCCAAAGACGTCAGGGACTTCAGGCCCCGCAAAGGTTCCAAGGAAGAAATCTTGGTGTTGGCCAGATTCAACTTATGAAGATCCTGCAGGTAACGGAACGCCTGGGAACAGTTCATTTTTTCAGACACCTTTGCCGCTGCCCGGATCGCCTTGACGGTTTCCTTCGTCACCGAGGTCTCGTCGGAAAGGCCGCAATAGTCTTCAAAGGTCATCATTTTCGTGATTTCACGAGAATCATAGAACTTTAGATTTTCAGTCATACTGACAAAGGCATTCACGCAAGAATCCGGATTTTCACGGCAAATCTTGATCGCGTTTTGAACAACGTCAAAGTTATCACGAATCACGGTCTGAAGGGCTTGAAGACGCGCTTTTTCTTCAGAATGCTCGATGCTGATATCCAGTAAATCTTGAGTGCGACCCAAGTCAGCGCTCAGCTTCAAGTACTGGCGCACCAGGGATCTTCTTTTTTGTTTGATGTCTTCGCCGATTTCAGTGACTTCACTGCTGAGTTCCTGAGCTTCAGAGTTGGCATAGCTGGTGTAACCATACTGCATCCACGCCGGACCGTCAGACTTCTGAGGCTGATAAGTCATGTTGTTCAACTGGGACGAAAAACCACCCTCTTCAGTCGCATAATTGATCATCTGAGAGATCGCCTCATAGCACGCTTCGTACTTTTCGATATCGCACTTAAAGATCTGGGCGGTGACGCCTTTTTTGATCTTTTCTTCAGAGGTCTCAACGCCCTTTAGAATATTAGCCAGTTTTGAAACATCTCCACCCACTTGAACTGCGGTAACCGTGAATTTCACGTCGCGGCCGTATTTTTGAACAGCCGCGTTCATGCGGCCGTTTAGCTTGATAATATCCATGATGTTGGCATTTGCATCAGACTGGAAGTTGGCTTTCAAGTCGCTGGAAGTGAAAGTGAACTTCACGTTGATCAAAAGCTTTGCTTCCAAAGCCAAAGAGCGGATGTAGCTGTCACCGCAAACTTGTTTGACGTTGCCTTTGCTGACCGCATCTTTGCCGGCTTGGGTGAGCGTCAGGTTCTGCAAAACGGCGTTTTTCCCGGCCGCACTGATAACGTAGGCCGCAGAAACCGAGTTGGAGGTGTTGGCGGTGCTGCCCGTGAAGTTTGCAGCCCCACCAGCAGAGATAATATCCAACGAGATATCCGCCCCGATCGCCATCCCCAACTCTGTCAGCAGGCGTTCTTGACTGACACCCGCTTCAACGCCGACATAGCCGTTGGAACTGCCCACGTAGGCAAGGGTTCCCGTCACGCAAGGCACTTTGAAGGTTTGAGTCGCGGAATCAAAACCTGAACCCAGAAAGCCCTGTTCTGAAAGTTTGGTGATTGTTTCCGCAGAGGCTGGAGCTGCGCCCGTAATCAGGGCCGCGGCCATGCCTAGTTTGATTTTTTTCAGTAAATTCGTTTTCATATATTCTCCGTTAAATTTTATTAGCAGGTTTGAACTCGACAGACTTCGTGGCGTTTAGGCGGTGGATAGTATCCTTTTTCTTTTTTGGGCGGTGGTGGCTGGGGCGGCGGAGCCAACTTTTCAGTCAGCGACCACTGGCAAACCGCCACGAACTTGACACCCTCGGGGACTCGGCAGACTTCACCGGGAGCCCAGTTTCGCTCTTCATCACCAAAGACCGGATAATTCACCGTGGTGGTCGACTCTGTGGAAGTTTTCTCTGTTTTCACGCCGAAGTATTGGGCGCGGTCTTTGGTAAAATCGAAGAACTGACCGTTATTTTGATCAATACAACGATTCAACCAGGCAATGCGGGATTGGATCTGGGGAACCGTCAACTTTTCGACGGAACATCTTTCAAAAGAGGCGTTGGCGGAAGCCGTCGCAAGTAAGATTGTGGCTGTAAAAATAAGTGACTTCATAAGTTCTCCATTAACAGTTTAGACGAACACAAATATCTGCTCGGGGCCGTTCTTCTTTGGGAAAAGATACTGGCTCTGGGGCCGGCGCAGGCGGCGGAGGAGCTGGCACCGGAGCAGGAGCCACCTTTACAGTCACGGACCACTGGCAAACCGCGATAAACCTGACGTCCTCGGGGGCCAAGCACAATTCCCCGGGCGCCCAATTGCGTTCCTCGTCTCCAAAGACCGGATAGTTCACGGTGGCGGTCGACTCGGATTCAGTCCCTGCTTCCTTGACACTGAAGTACTGGGCGCTGTCTTTGGTGAGCTCCAGGAAAGAGCCGTTGTTTTCCTGGATACAGCGATTCAACCAGGCGATGCGAGACTTTACTTGAGCCACCGTCAATTGTTCCACCGTGCATCTTTCGAAGGAGGCCTTGGCAGAAGTGGCTGCCAGCAAAATAGTGGTGTTAAGAATGAGTGCTTTCATTTGATACTCCTTTTACTGACACAGGCGAGGGGGACAAATATCTCTGGGAGGACGCTGCGGTTTGGGTTCTGGCTTCTTTTCAGGCTGTGGCGTAAATGGATTGGGCATCACGATCTTTTCGGTTATCGACGTTTCACAAACGGCAATAAATCGCACGCCATCGGGAACTTGGCACAACTTCCCCGGCGCCCAGTTCTGTTCTTCATTACCAAAAATCGGATAGTTGGCTGTTGTGACTATCATGACGGCGTTGGCTCTGACCATGCCTCCAAAGTATTTGGCGTTTTCATGGGTGAAGTTCAGAAAGACGCCGTTGTTTTCATCGATACAGCGTTTAAGCCAAGCAACTCGGTCGCGAGCTTGTTGAACGGATATATTTTCCATAGAACATCGGCCGGTGGCACGAGCCGACGTCGCGGCAAGGATGGTGGCGGCAAACAGAATGAATGACTTCATGGGGTCTCCTCTTTTTTTCAGGAAGACCCTTTTGCAAGGTGAAGACCCCGTCATTGGGGCCTGAGGACAGCTTTATTTCGTTTTAAGCCCCAGAACGTCTGAAAATCCGGAAGCCGTCCGAGAAAAAGGACGGACGGGACAGGCTATTTTCCGAGCTGGAACTTCTCGAACCGATGAAGCTCTTTTTCGATTTTCTCTTTATTGGCCTTGGATTTGTGTTTACCCAACCAGCTCCATTGTTGAATCAGAAGCTCTTGGTTTTGGCGATCGGTCTTGAGATCAATGACAGCCACGGCCTGATCCCCGATGATCACCGGCAAGGCGAAATAGCCGTACTTGCGTTTTTCCTTCGGGACGTAGGCTTCAAAGCGGTGATCATAATCAAAGAACATGTGAAAGCGCTTGCGCTGAATGACCAGTGGGTCAAACGGCGACAGGATGTGGGTCATGTCGTTGGCTTCGGGCATTTCGCTGTCTAGCGTTTCGGCTTCGATCCAGAAGGCTTCTTTTTCAAGGCCTTTTATTTGGACAGGGACCAAGCTCCCCTTTTTGACCCGGGCTTCGATGCGTTTCAGGATTTCTTTCTTGAATGGAGCTTTGGTCATATAGGCTGCGGAATCAAGGCTGATAACGCCTTGGGATCGTAAGGCCCGGTCAATGTAGTATTCGCACACTTCGGCCGGCGTCGCGGCCTTCGGGCGCTTGTCCCACGCGAAGTGACGGTCAGTCAGGTCGTACTTTTTAAGCATGCCTAGGCGTTCGGCGATGACCAAGTCCCCGCCGTTAAATCCGCATTGCAGGAATTTCTTTGAAGGCTTTTTACTGGCCCAGGCGTGATTTTTTTCAACCAACACGTCATCGGTCACATCGCGAATGCTGATGGGGCCTTGTTTTTTGATAGTGGCTAAAATCCCCTTCACATCTTTTTCGGTGACAGAGGAATACCATTCGGAAGGATTCGCCTTGCGGCGGTTCATGTCGTTGATGACGTATTTAAAATCATCAGTGGCAATGTACGCCAGGGCGTGGGTCCAATACTCGAAGATCGTCTTATCTTTGCTTTGCGCCTGGTGCAGGTGCGAGCGCTTGTAGTCCGGGATGCGCGAAAACAAGATGTGGTGATGGGACCGCTCGATCACGTTGATGGTGTCGATCTGAACATAACCCAAGTGCTTGATGGCTTTAACGGTGGCTTTGGGGCCTTGACCGAAGGGTTTAGGTTCCGTGAGGCCTTGGGATGCAAGCCAGAGGATGCGGGTTTGTTCTTTGGTGAGGTTTTTCGACATGGATATCTTTTACCATCGAGGCGCCTGGCAGATATACTGTTGGCTCAACGCAAAACCGATAAGTCCCGCCCTTGGGGGGCCGCGGCGTTTTTAACCACCAGGTCGCGCATCAGAAGTTCGATTTCGAGTTCACCCAAAGTTTCCTTTTCAAGAAGTTGGGCGGCCCCTTTTTTGAGAATCTTTAAGTTCGCCGCCAGAGATTCCCGTGTTCGCAAGGCACAGGCCGCCACAATCTGACGAATCTCCTGATCAATCTCGGTGGCACTTTCTTCACTGTAGGTGCGGTTTCGATAGCCTGCTCCGGGTACTTCAAGAAAATTTCCCGTGGGCTGTTCAAAAACGATATTGCCCAAAACCTCACTCATCCCATAGCGAGTAACGAGCGCTTCAGCGATGTTGGTCACTCGAACCAGGTCATCCGAGGCCCCTGTGGAAACTTCTCCAAAGATCAGCTCTTCAGCGACTCGTCCGCCCAAAAGAACACATATCTTGTCCAAGAGCTCTGGTCGGGTCATGAGATACCGATCTTCTGTCGGGCGCTGCATAGTGTATCCCAAAGAACCCAAACCTCGGGGGATGATTGAAATCTTTTGCACCTTATCCACGCCCGGGAAAAGGCAGGCCATAATGGCATGGCCCATTTCATGGTGAGCCACAATGGCTTTTTCTTTTTCATTCAGCAAACGACTTTTCTTTTCAAGGCCTGCCACGATTCTTTCGATCGCCGCAACAAAGTCTTTTTCGCTGACAGTTTCGGCCTTGCGACGAGTCGCCACCATGGCGGCCTCGTTGATCAGGTTGGCAATGTCTGCTCCTGTAAATCCCGAAGTCAGATGTGCCAGATGTTCGATATTCAAAGCTTCATCCGCCTTGATCTTCTTTAAGTGCACCCGCAGAATCTGCTCCCGCCCTGTTCGGTCCGGGCGATCCACCAAAACCTGGCGATCAAATCGGCCGGCCCGCAAAAGCGCGGGATCCAACACCTCTGGGCGATTCGTGGCAGCCAGAATCACCACGCCCGAGCGAGAATCAAATCCATCCAATTCGGCCAGAAGCTGATTTAAAGTCTGCTCCTTTTCGTCGTGTCCCCCGAAAGAACCCGCTACGCCGCGAACTTTTCCCAAGGCATCTAACTCATCAATAAATATTATGCAGGGAGCATTCTTTCTTGCCTGTTCAAAAAGGTCCCGCACTCTGGCGGCTCCGACCCCGACAAACATTTCCACGAACTCAGAACCGGTAATTGAAAAGAATGGAACTTGCGCTTCACCAGCAACCGCTTTGGCTAAAAGGGTCTTGCCCGTTCCTGGGGGCCCCACCAGAAGAATTCCTTTCGGCATTCGCGCCCCCAGACGGCCGAACTCTTCAGGGCTCTTAAGAAACTGGACGACTTCATACAGTTCCCCTTTTGCTTCTTCCACGCCCGCCACATCCTCAAAAGACACCTTCACTCCGGTTTCGGCATACAGACGGGCGCCACTTTTGCCGACGGACATCAAGCCGCTCATCCCGCCTTTTTCTGCAATCTTACGACTGAAATACAGAAAAACCGCCACAAAGATCAGGGCTGGGATGATCCACGATAAAAGATCGCGAATAAAGGTGTTTTCAATTTCACGGCGATAGCTGACTCCGGCCCCCGACAGCTCTTTGGCAAGTTCGGGCTCGACCCGATTGGTGACAAAGCTTTTAAACCCATTTTGGGGCTGTTTGAATTCCCCGCGAATGTGCTTTTCTGTCACGACCAGATTTTGCACATCGCCTTGCTTCATAAGAGTTTCATACTGGCTGTAGGGAATCTGCTGCACGGTGCGCGAGCCAAACCAAATGCTCTGAAGCCAGAAAAAGCTCAGAATCACAAAAAAGATCCAAAAGAAATTACGAATGGGTTCAGTCAAAACACCCCCCACTTGCAATCTATTTTGCGTTTTCAATGCCACGAAAACCAGTTTTGCATTCGATTACTGTCAGAGTACTTTGGGCGTGTGCATCAGCTCTAGACCTCGGTCTATAACGAGTTACCTCGCAACCCAGTTGCCTTTTTCACACTTGTGATTTTGGGTGCCAGATTGATCTTTATAACATCTCGCTGTCGAGCTGATACAATCGTTCGCTCGTTCGCAGATTCCGACAAGTGTCCTGCTATTTAGTTGCGAACGAACAATGTACCTAAGGTAGGTAGCCCCATCTTTAATAAAGTCATAAACCCCGCCCGGATAAGGAAGCGGATTATTCTGCCCAACTCTTTCTTTGAACACGCTGTACTTTTCTGTATTGATATAAATGTTTTTAGTTTCTTTCGTATTGTAGGAACGAGATTCCCCTAAGCCCGCCTTGGTGCAGTCACTGCGGTCCTTCTTTTCGCAATGCCAGATCTGCAAAGCAGTCGGGGTCACAGTTTCAAAGTAGTTGTAGTGAATCAAGTTATCGTTGGAAAAGTCGCGAATCTTGATTGCGTGCCCGGAAAGGTTTCGAATGAACCTGTTCCCATAAAAGGTGTTATTAGAAGAGTAGTGGGCGGCATAATAGGCATGCTGCGAACCCCCACTGCGACCTAGATTATAGAGGTCTTTAAAATCATTATTGCGAAACTGCGACTGCTTGACGTTAACCATACGAATGGCCGCAAGGCCCGCTCGACGCTTGCCTGTCGCATCCAAGACCGCAGCATGTTCACTTCCGATTTTGTAGAATTCCAGGTGCTCTAGGACAAGGCCGGAAATTCCTTGCGTGATAATATCGCGACTTGGGGCGATCAGATCAATACCCTCAAGATAGTTTTGCAGTCTTAGGTGAGAAATCGTGATGTTATACTGCCCGGCCTTTGCGGGTCTTAAACTTAAAAGCGAAACCGTGCTGCCCACAGCAGCATTGGCATGAGCACGCCCATCAAAAACGGGCTTAGTGCTTCCATAACCACGAATGATCAAGCTGCCCGCTCTAGGCACAGCCGTCCATACCAGTGTTTGCCCGTAATAGACGCCCCCGCGGATGAAAACCTGAACATGGGCATCGGGACGAAGTTTATAGATGGCCGCCACGGCTGCATGCGCCTTCTTTAAAGTCAGAAAGGGCCGCTGAGCACTGCCGTCACCCCGGTCATCACCATTGGCGGCAAGATAGATATTCTGGGGTTGTTCAACACCCCCGGCATTTATAAAGAAGATATTTGAAAGGAAAATGACAATAGCAAGCACAGCTGACTTTGCACTCAGTAGACGCATGGATATCCCCCTAATTGATGGTAGGTGAAACGTTAACTGTGTAGAACGAAATTCCGCGACAGGTATATTTTGGGACGGAGGATGTACCGAAAGGAGAAGCCGGAAAAGCCATTACCCGCGGAATCTTGGTATAAATGACTTTATGAAAAATCAATCACGTTGATGACTTGGAACAAATGCTTATATGGTGGCAAGTCTACTATGTCATTATTGAAAGCAAGATGGCTATTCCCACAAATAAAAACACCACAAAAAAGAGCAAGTACTTAACGGATCTAGGGTCGGTAAACATTTTTCCGAATAAAATAGCAGAATAGAAGTCAAAATGGCCAAGCACTTCACCACCTGATAGCCTTTGGGACAACACCTTCCCAAAAACCTCCAACTCCCTCCACAACTCGAGCTCCTTGTCACGCTGGCGCAAAGATCGCCCCAAAGAGATATAGTTGGGTGAAGTCCCGGTCTGCAATTTTCTTTGAACACGGTGATAAAAAGTCAGCTCGCTATTAGTCACCACCCCGTCCTGTCGCATCCCTACACGAAGAAAGCTCAATAGGCGTTGATGATCTTCTTTGTCGATATGAATTAAAATGTCATCTAGATGCTCAGTGGCACGCCCGTGCAAATACTTATTTAGAGTCAATCTTTGCAGAAATGTAGCGCCATGGTTACACGCCAGCGCAAAGAACCAAGCTCGTTCTTTTGGATGAAGAACCTTATCCTCGGCAAGCAGCAAGGCTATAACTTTAAAAATGGCAAAGAAATTGGGGTTCATCAATTCAGTCTAATGTGGCGTTCTCTTCGCTGATGTCTTTTTCGTACTCAGTCAGCATCTCAACGACAGGTTTTCCTCGAGTACAAGAGGGGCTTTCTGAACCATCATTACAAACCAATGCTCCAGAGCCAGTGTAGAGAGCTTCTCCGTCCGAGCATTGATTGCCAAACCCGCCATGGCTTGAGCAACATCCTTGATGGGACTTCTTCTGAGTCTGGCAAGAGCTGGAGGCCGAGTCGGATTCTTTTGCGCAGCCGACCAAAAGCAAAAACAACATGGCTACGGCTAATCTAACTGTAAGGAGAGAACTCATTGAGGAATCTTCCCTTCTTTGTACCTTTTAATCATCTCGGGCGTTACATCCGTTCGGTAGCATAATGGCGAAGCTCCCCCTGCACGCAGATAAGCGCTTCGCTTTCCACAACGCCTTCCCGCACGATCCCGAAACTCGGGGCACGGACAATTTCCTGGATAATTAGAAATAGAAGCCGCAACGATCTTGTCTCTAATCGCATCGTCCGACTGCGAAAAGCCTGATTGGGGTATTGAAACAACTAGAATGGCAGCGAAAAGACACCGGTGAAAACTCATTCCTATTCTTTTCGGTGTTAATAGATATTAGTTTATACAAGTCTCGGTCAAAAATCGGTCAAAACAAAATATGCTTTATTTTTAAGCACCCCTAAACTTTTGACTAAACAATCCGAAATGTAGCCCACACCAAGGAGCCAAGATGTCTAGAGAAACAAAACAAGACCGAATCATTCGCAACCTACTTGATCAAGCAACAGAACATCTGCATGAACTAAAGAGCTTGGATGCAAATCCAAATACAAAAGAGCTTGATGTCGAACGTTGGGCGCAAAGCTTTCTAAGAAACTGTCTTGGCTATTCTGCTTCAGCGGGCTACTCCATCCGCGCGCAGGAAACAAAGGGCAAAATGCGCCCTGACCTTGTAGTGCTTTATCAAGATAAGCCTATCTTTGTTGTGGAAGTGAAAAAAATGGGGTTTGACCTGAATAAGTCCGACTTCCGCTGCGGCAAGGTTCAATTAAAAGAGTATCTAAGCCTGATTGGTGATGTTCGCTGGGGTATTTTGACCAATGGTTGTGAGTGGAAACTTTATGACTTCTCCCTGCCTGAATATGGTGGCATTGAGATCGCTAGCTTCGATCTAAAGTCAGAAGATGTTATCGAAGTCTCCAAGAAAGCTGTGGAAGAACAGGCTTATGAGTTCTTTGATTTCCACGAGAGCTCTTATACCACCTCCACATGGCCTGAACTTTCTAAGGAAGCTATGGCTTTCTCTCCTGAGTCCTTGGCGAAAGCCATTCTGTCAGTAGATGTTGTTCGCTATGTCGCAAAATATGTTCGCGGCGAGCACGAATTTAAAGCCAATCACGAGATTCTGACGGACCGTCTTTACTGGTTACTTGAACAAGGCCTCAACGACGCCATCAAAGGCTGGAACGACACTAAGGCCGCCGAGATTCACAAGTTTGTGAAGTCTCAAAAGCGTGCTTCCCGCAAAACCAAGAGAACACGCAAGTCTGCTGCCGCAGTTGATGACCACGGCCCAACAACGCCGCTTATGGATATGCAACCACCAACAACGGCAGAAACCAGTACGGAAGATAAAACAGCTTCCTAATTCTTTCTGAAGGATCAGCAATGGAAACATGGATCATGTGGTTTGTCTTAGCGGGTTTAGTGCTGGGGCTAGAGCTTCTCACCGGCACCTTCTACCTGGTAGTCATCTCAATTGGGATGGCTGCGGCGGGCATCTCCGCCCTACTGGGGGCTAACGTTAGCTTGCAAGCTATCATTGCCGCTGTCATATGGGTGGTTTGCACCCTAATTCTGCGGACGTCTCGCTTTGGAAAACCTCGTCATGTGCAAAGTGAATCTGATCCCAACGTCAATATCGACATCGGGCAAACAATCAAAGTGGATGCCTGGAACTCAGAAAACACAGCTCGAGCAACGTATCGTGGCGCCATGTGGGACGTTGAACTGATCAGCGGAGAAGCCTCCGCTGGCACCTTCGTAATTCGTGAAGTTCGTGGCAACCGACTTTTTGTAGCAAAACCTTAATGGGAGACATCTTAGATGGACCTGCAGTTCTTTACTCTAATTTCAGTTGTGATTCTTGTGGTAGCCGTAATCTTTGTACTTAAGACCGTCTACGTCGTCCCCCAGCAACACGCTTGGATCGTCGAACGCCTCGGCAAATACCATACGACGATGGGGCCAGGGCTGCATATCGTTGTCCCCTTCATTGACAGAGTTGGATATAAGCATGAGTTGAAAGAGATTCCTTTAGATGTACCTCCTCAAGTCTGCATTACCAAAGACAACACCCAGTTACAGGTTGATGGTATTCTATACTTCCAAGTGACGGATCCAATGCGTGCTTCATATGGTTCTTCAAACTATATTGCCGCGATCACGCAGCTTGCACAGACCACTTTGCGTTCTGTGATTGGTAAAATGGAACTGGATAAGACCTTCGAAGAACGTGATCACATCAATACGACAATCGTTAATGCAATTGACGAATCCGCCGCCAACTGGGGCGTCAAGGTTCTGCGCTATGAAATCAAAGATTTAACGCCACCAAAAGAGATTTTGCATGCCATGCAAGCGCAAATCACGGCCGAGCGTGAAAAACGCGCCCTGATTGCGGCGTCTGAAGGTCGCAAGCAAGAACAGATCAATCTCGCTTCGGGTGAAAGAGAAGCTGCCATTGCCAAGTCCGAAGGTGAAAAGCAGGCTTCAATCAATAGAGCAGAAGGTCAGGCGGCTGCGATCCTAGCAATTGCGGAAGCCAGTGCTGAGGCCTTAAGAAAGACGGCGGCGGCAATCCGTGAGCCCGGCGGTGCGGATGCGGTGAGCTTAAAGGTGGCTGAGCAGTATGTGAATGCATTTGGTGAGCTTGCTGCGACTAACAACTCTATCATCGTTCCTGCGAATTTGAGTGATATGAGTGGGTTGATTGCTAGTGCGATGCAGATTGTAAAGACACAAAAGTAAATACATGGGGCTTTACGGCCCCCTCTTCTCTGCCGGAGCACCATGAAGCGCGCTTACTACTCCAATGACATTTCCCAATTCCTAGTCGACTCTCCATCCAGCGTCCTTGGGATACTGAGCACAGCACATGAATTCAATTTGGAAGAACAACAAAGGAATGCCTGGATAAAGCAAATTGAGATCCTCCAGACTTCTCTTCAGGGGATTCCTGGGAAGGTCTATTTCGAATACTCTATTCCTCGTGTCGGCAAACGTGTTGACCTGATAGTCATCTCTGGAAATGCTCTATTTTCAATTGAATTTAAGGTTGGTTCTAGTCAATTTGATTCATATGCAGCAGATCAGGCAATGGACTATGCACTTGACCTAAAGAACTTCCACGAAGGAAGTCATCAAATAGACATCTTTCCCGTACTGGTCGCGACAGAAGCAACCCATACTGAGGCTCTCCCCTCTCGCTTTGACGATGGCGTTTGGTCTTTAACTAAGACAAATTCTCAAAATCTTTCCATTGAACTGCAGACTCTCAAAAAGAATGCAAAAGGACCTGAGATTGATCTTTTGAAATGGGAAGTTTCAGGATACAAGCCAACTCCGACAATCGTTGAAGCGGCCAAAGCCCTTTACTCAGGTCACCAGGTTGAAGAAATTAGTCGTTCCGATGCCGGCGCTACAAACTTGTCCATTACCTCTGCGGCATTAAAAAAGACTATTGACGAATCAATCTCGCAGAAAAAGAAAACTATTTGCCTTGTTACTGGCGTCCCTGGTGCGGGGAAGACACTAGTCGGCCTTGACCTAGCAACTTCATGGAATAATCCAGCTGCAAACCAACATGCGGTTCTTTTGTCTGGCAATGGTCCTTTAGTAGAAATTCTCCAAGAAGCATTAGCAAAAGACGAGGCAAATAGGTCCAAAGCTTCAAGCCCCGTTAAACTTAGTGCTGCCCGCGCAAAGGCAAAGTCATTCATACAAAATATTCACCATTTCCGAGATGAAGGTCTTAGAACCGATGCTCCTCCACCCGAAAAAGTAGTTATTTTTGATGAGGCTCAGAGAGCTTGGAATAAAACCCAAACCACCAAGTTCATGAAGACGAAGAAAGGTGTAGCAGACTTTGATCACTCAGAACCCGAATATCTCATTAAACTTATGGATCGCCACGCGGACTGGGCTGTAATCATCTGCCTTGTCGGCGGTGGCCAAGAAATCAATACAGGTGAAGCTGGTATCTCAGAATGGTTGGATGCAATTCACAACAAATTTCCCCACTGGCAAGTGTGCCTCCCGTCAACTACCTCATCGGCCGACATTCCAAATATCGAGAAATTTGTTCAAGCCTTCAGTAGTCGCCATCACGTCGACAAAAACCTTCACCTTACGGCATCAGTTAGATCGTTTAGATCCGAACGAGTTTCTGACTTCATGTCAGCCCTTCTTGATAAGGACATCGCCAAGGCCAAGGCTCTCTATTCCGAAATCAAAGAAAAGTACCCGATCAAGCTGACACGAAGCCTTGAGGAAGCAAAGCTTTGGCTGAAAGAGAAGTCTCGTGGCAATGAGCGGTATGGCATTTTGGCCTCTTCGGGTGCTGGGAGACTCAAAGCCCACGGCTTGGACGTAAAATCTCGTATAGAGCCAGTTAATTGGTTTCTGAACGATAAGAAGGATGTCAGATCTTCATTCTTCATGGAAGACGTTGCAACCGAGTTTCATGTGCAAGGCCTGGAGCTAGATTGGACGTGCGTTGCATGGGATATCGACTTTATTCTGTCCTTAAAAAAAGAGACTAAGTTCCGCAGTTTTGCGGGTACAAAATGGAACAACATTAAAAGCAGTACTGATCAGTCCTACTTAAAAAACAAGTACCGCGTGCTATTGACTAGGGCGAGACAAGGATTGGTTCTCTTTGTGCCGAAGGGGGATCCCCATGATGGCACTCGCCCCCCTGGAGACTATGAAGAGCTCTTCTCCTATTTACAGTATATCCTTAATGACTAGCTGCTTACATGGGACATTGAGAGCTTTCGGAACCTATCAGATCAAACAAGTGGGGTGAACTTCGGCACCCCTGTTATTTCAAATAGTTATGGCTTTTTTCAACCCTGGTTGCACCTATTTTCCAACAATTGCTGACGCGATTAAAGATAACCATCCAGAAACTATACCGGCGACGCAGAACAAAGCAATCGTTCGCTGAATACCTTGGAGTTTCTTAGGCTGCTCTTTTAGTTCCATATATGGAAACAGCCAACGAAGATAATTAAAAAACAGTCGAAATATCTGCAACAGAAATAATGACGCAGTTAAATATATCAATACTTGTAGGCCCACACCCCACGAATCCAAACTTGCTAGGCCATCAAGTGCCATTTTTAGAAAAAGAATGACTCCAGGAATTCCTATTAACCAAAGAACGAAATCATATTTAATTTTTCGGTGAAGACCATTACCAGCTAGCGAGGAACTTCTCTCCGATGAGCTCCTTAGCTTCTCTATAGCCCCTAACACCCAAGTTTCATCCAGTCCCGAAATCGAGATCGAACTCTCGTTTGAGTTTTCAACGTTCTGAAATGGCCAAATTTGATATTCTCTAAAATCAAGGTTAACTTCGATTTTAAAGTTAGGCGCCTTCTCAGTAACGGCCTTGTAATGTGCCCAATTGTCCAATCTTATAGATTTGACCCTGTTGGGCAAATTCAATACAGAAAATACCTGATCAAGGTTTTCAGCAGGGATAATAGTAAAGATCTCCCCAGAATCCCCTTCAACCGTAACTGAGATCACATGATGGGAATTAATATTCTGAAACTCACGCTCAAACGCCTTAACTTTCTTTTCTCGGGTCTCTTCTCCATCGTCATCTTTTACCTCAAAGGTTTTTTTGAAGTAATCAACTTCATTACTCCTCGCCGTCCCATTGAGTACATACAGCTCGGAACAGAGACGCTTAAGATCTTCTAAGCCAACAAGAGATGGTTGAATATCATGAGTTCTACGATAAGTTTTATACGTAAACATACTTTAGTTATCGGAATCGTCTGTTCTATCTTTAGTCTTTCTAAATCACCCTCGAGAACCTAGACCTACACCATCCTTGAGGCTAAGGACCACTGCACCCATTTCCATTTCTGGTATCAAATCAAGTACGTCAGTCGCCCCCTTTATATCTACCCCCGCCAAACGAACATAGTGCTGAAAACTTTTAACATTTTTCCACCCTCCAAGCTTCATCGTAGTTACGATGTCCACTCCTCCGACGAGACATTGAACAGCAAAACAAGCTCGTGTCGCATGAAAGGTAATCTCAGGAAGCCCAAGTGCCTGACAAAAGCCCCTCGACACTTTAGAAGCCTCGCCACGCCTCCATGAGGTGATTCTTGGGAGAACATAACCTGTCGATGCAGTTTTCAATTTTAGCTCCTTCAGTAGCGCTTCAAGGGCTGTATTAATAGGGATTTGTCGGGACTCTTTGGTTTTTGTAGATTTGTCGCATCCGAGCCTGCTTGAGAACGACTTCGTGATAGAAATCATTCTCGTCTCGAATGAAACATCCGTCCACCTCAATGCCCACAACTCCCCAGATCGACATCCTGTACTTACTGCCACAGCCCATAAATAGTAATACTCGTGACCGACTTCTCGTGCCTTTCTTAAAAAGAGCTTAATTTCGTCTCGATTGAGTATAGGCTGCATTTTAGTCTCAACCTTTGGGATCACCACCCCTCGCCCTGGGCTCTCAATATGGGCAGGAATAATGCGTTCCAAGCGGGCCCAATCGAAAACTGTATTTACGGCGCTGCGGATGGACTTCATACGTCCTTTTGACAACCCTTTCTTTTCCATTTCGTTGAGAACCAACTTCATGGACATAGGACGGATTTGTTCAACTGGTAATAACATCCAAGTCTTCGTATACATCTGCAGGGCATTATAAATATCTCGTTTACTAGTACTTTCTTCGTACGGACCGTTCAACAACACATCTTTGTTCCAACGCAATAAAACATCGCGCCAAACAAGACCGTTACGTTCCTTTTCAATCCGTCGAGCTTCGGCTTCTTTTTTTAACTTTTCATATTCGCGCTTCGCTTCAGTGTGCGTCACCACGCCAAGATCGCGCTGAAGTCTTACGCTTATTCCTGCGATGCGACTTCTGGAAGTAAATTGAATTATAAAACAGATATGCCCGTTTTCTAGATACGTTTTGATAGCCAAGCAATCCTCCTTTGCAAAAGAAGATCTGGGTGAAATCCAACTTTTTAATTATCAAAGAGCCAATTCGTATTTCTATCCATATTTCTCAGTTTGGTACCAAATATTCGCTTTAACCCCAAAAAAGCCCAAGAACTCCAACCCTAGTAAACTATTTTAAGTTTTTTCCGATAATAAAGATCTAGGAGGTACACATGGCAAAAATAACTGTTGTCATTTCATACGATGTTAAAACGCTACCCAACTCCCACACAGCTTTTAAAAATGAGCTCATAGGTCTTCAATGGAAATTTGATTATCTGGGGAAAGCGTTACCCAACACTACTTGCTATGCTACCTTTGAAGATGGGTCCACAACAAAAGGCGCAAAGAATACAGCCATTTCTGACTTAAAAACCGCAGAGACAAATGTCAAAAAAACAATCACTGGCTTCGTACTTGAGCGTTACTATGTTGTTGCATTTGAAGTACCTCCGACCGAAATCGACTTTTGGTCTATCTAGAAAGCACTGAAAAAATGAATTCAGAAGAAAACCGAAATCATGTTCTACATGCTCTTGAAAGAGTCGCGGCAAGGTGCAGAGATAATCGAGCATTGATACTCACCGAAAGCGATCTCAAGTGTCAGGTATACAGTGAGTTACTTGGAGAATTTGGTAAGATTCAAAATACGTGGGAGCACGATATTAGAGGAATCGCCATACATACGGAAACGAAGTTTTTCGACAATCGCGGACTTCTAAAACAAGCGCCAGACATCATCATCACAGAACCTAATCGCATAAGCATTAGAAATCGTCTTGATGGAAATCCGGTACCATCGAAAGGATTTCACTTTGATGGCTCTTCCATTCTGATCGAGCTAAAATTTTTAAAAAAAGATCGAGCGCCTCATCGCATTGATCTCGCGAATATTAATGCAGACATCATGAAGGGAGAAACCCTCAATAGACGAGGTGATCTCGACTTTCACTTAATTGTAGCTGTTTTCGACAGATTCTCTCACGGTGAAACACCAGTCTCAGAGGTTTTTCTTCGCAACAGGCGTCAACAAAATCTAACATGTAGATATTTTGCAGGCGGACCAACTTTTAGATAGACACAGGATCTTCATGAAAAATTTCTTATCTAAATATCGAGAACCTCTCCCTAAAACCATCGTAAGACATTTCGACAATGAAAACTATGCCTTGGATTTTATTAATGGCAACATTAGAATCGGCCACTACCTCACTTATGCAGAATTACCAAATAGCAGCAGTCGAAAAAATATAAACGAAGGACAACATTCAGCATCGGTACTTTATGGAAATGGTAAAGCGTCATGGACACACGTTGGAGGCGCGTGGCCAGTATACTTACTATGTTTTCATAATTCGAATGTCGCCGAAGCTAATAGAATTGCCCATGGTAAATTCATTGTCACAGTATCCCAACCAGATGAATTCCATCGAAGAATAGTCAAGCACCTCAATGGTCTCCTCCAAACTTCATTGAAAGGACACCTCGTATATAATGCAAACAGACTAACTATTGAAACCGAGATAGAAAATATCTTGGAACTTTCCTTGTATACAGATTCACCTCAAAATGCGTGGAAGCAAGAGATAAGATTCAGCTATTACTTTAAAGCAGATAAAATTTGGCCTGAAGCACCGGATGACCCACTGATCCTAAGAAGTTTAGAGCTTACGTCAAAACACTCTCTCCCTCAGTATTTATATTTACAGAAGGTCCCAATAAGAGACCTTTGTAAAATACAACTGTCGGTAGATTAGTCTCTGACTACTTTACCTCTTTTTTGTCAGGCCCAAGGAACCAATACTCGCCGTTGATCATTTTTTCTGGATACCAAGTTTCCTTGCCAGACATTTCACCAAGATCAAATTCTTCGGCAGTTATAGAAAAAACTATTTGCAAATTTGTTCCATAAAGAGTTTTTAGACCAATCATTTTAGAAAGATATGCATTCAAATCTTTCAAATTCAACTCGTGCTGGCGAATACCATCAAGAATCAAAACTTTAGGATGTGAACCTCCTAAAACTAACGATGTTTCTAGAAGGGCCGCATGGTAGGCCAGAACTATACGCTGACGTCCACTACCGCTTTCTTCAGACCCTTCACCAAATTTTTTACCATCAATATATAAATCAAACTTATCGTCAAATTTAATCTCGGAATATTTAACACCGACAGCATCCATCCATTCGGCCGTTTTCTGCTGCAAACAGACTACCGCATCCAATAGATTTTGCTCTTTCGCTGCCTTCCCCCCTTTTGGGCTCAACTCCTTAACACGTTGTTCTGCTTTATCCTTCTTTAACAACAAGTTAGTAAATTGATTTCTAACCAATTGATTCTGCTTCAACATTGCGATCTTTACATCAATCTCGGCAATAGTTTCAGAATAACGACTGGATAAGGACATTATGGGTTCGACTACCGGAGCCCCTTGAACTCTAGACAACTTACTGGCCCTCAAGGATTCAACTTGTCCTACATACTCTTTAAATTTACTTTCCAAAATACGAATTTCAGATATCAAATCTGAAACCACCATCTCCATATCTTTCTTTTGATCTTTTAGATAAAGAAGTTTCTTTCCGAATCCGTCTTTTTTAAAAACGGCACAACTGGGGTTGCCACAAAACTCTTCAAACATATCAGCAATATTCGAGTTATCACTTAGTATTGAGATTTCAGCTTCTAAATCATTCATTTCGCCGGTAAGCCTTCTCTCCCGTGCCTGAAGCTGATCCAGACGCATTTTAACATCTTCAGAACGTCTATCAATATTACGAATCTCCGCATCTACCGAATCATTTGCATCTTCGGCAAATACAACTTTTTTTGTTAATTCCTCAATTTTGCCAAGTACATCGTTTCTTTCTTTAGCAAGATCTTCCAATTCTTCCGTTGGCGCTGAACTGCGAATTTCAAGTTCTCGCATCAATCTCTTTTTAATTTCGATTTCTTCAAAGACAATTTTTAAATTTTCCTTAGCTTCTTCATAGTCAGTTTTATCTTTGAATGGGTATTTGGCAGCAACCCCTAA
The DNA here is from genome assembly GCF_055398295.1 of Bdellovibrio sp. BIS2. Taxonomy (NCBI): domain Bacteria; kingdom Pseudomonadati; phylum Bdellovibrionota; class Bdellovibrionia; order Bdellovibrionales; family Pseudobdellovibrionaceae; genus Bdellovibrio; species Bdellovibrio sp. BIS2. Next base: position 2,652,867 of record NZ_AP035879.1, read on the forward strand.
GATTAATCGAACAACTTCTTGCTTCTGACTCTTAACGAAACTTTTATTGGGTAGAGGTCGATACACGTCACCCCATCCAAAATCTTGATCGATCCAAAATACTGGGAACATACTGGACAAATACAGCTCCGCCGAGCCAGAACCCATCTTCTGAGTGAGCTCAATTCGCTCCCAACCAAAAAGATCAAATATCCAATCCGACATTTGTCCTTCTCCGCCAGAAAATACCTCACGAACCCCTTCCGGCCCCGTGACTGTAATTAAAAATTCCTGACGTAAATCTCTCTCGATTGTATAAGCAAGACCGTCCTTTTCGATTAGCAGTCTAATTGACTTGCAATGCTCGCGAACATCATCGGGAAGTGCGATCGGATACCCCATACAGTAAACGATCCCCTTCAATAACGGAGTTTTTCCTCTGTTGTTGGGGCCATGGACCTCAGTGACATTTTCACCGAACTTTTTCAAACCTGAAGTCCAGCCATTCTGCTCTCTCGGTAGAAACTCTAATGCTCGAAATACAACCATTACAACAATCCCAATCCCTTAGTTTGAACTCGCTTCAATGCTGATTCTATTCTCTTAACTATCAGCGCATCGGACTGACCACTCTTCAGACTCTTAGAAAGCATCTTCTTTCCTTTCTCCGTGATCCTAACCAACTTCTGCTCTCCCTCTAGCACCTCAACAAATTCTAAACTTTCTAAAAATACAATTGCATCTACTGTTCGCTTTCTTAGAACTGACGAAAATCTGAGCCTCTGAAGCGAGAAGACGAAGTTTGCATATAACTCCATCAAGACCCTAGCGACCCAGTTGGCAGCAGACTCAGTAGAGATGTCAGTTTTTCTCATGGATGAGGCCAATAAAATGGTCATAGAAATAAGAGGCAAATGAAATAAAATATCAACACTCTCGTCATCCAATTGCAAACGGTCAACGTCGACTTTTAATTTAAAATCATCACCAATTTTTTTTACTAATTCATCTAAAGAGTCCAATTTAATCCCCCTCTACCGCAATCGACAAAATACAGCCAAAAACCAAATCTTTTGTTAAGTTATAGCCTTCGAATGCACTAGCATACTTTACAACTAGAGCGTTTGATTTCGTCGGCAGATCCGTTGTCTTTACCGTCCCCTGAGACCATCCCTTTAGAATTTCAGCTGCGTCTATCTTTAAACTTGTTAAATCAATTCGAGAGTCCGGTTCGTGACGAACCTTTCTTTGCCAACTTTCCCAATTAACCTTATGCTCACACATCGCCTTGACTATTTCGTCCGGAATCTCTTTTTTCTCGTCTGACTCTTGAAGGCGCCTGCGTAGACGCGAGAGTTTTTTGATCGCATCAACCTCTCCTCCTGTAACTAAAACTTTGTAGCCCGACTTCGAAAGACTTAGCAAATCAAGTACGGCTTCAAGTTCAACACCCTTTATCTTCTTCAGGATTTTATCATCTACACTGACCTTTAACGTTTGATGAGATTTTTGCCTAACTAGCTTTAGTAACTCATCTCCAATTGCAACAGCCTCACTCCCTCGAAGATCGATTTCACTGAACTCCATGATCTTTTCCATTAACTCTGAGCGAAATACAGAAGTAGATTTCTGAAGAGGCAGATCTTCCGCAACTAGACTTAACTTTTTCAACAAGGAAAATAGTGTGTCTTTATCGAGGTTTTTGATCAGCTGTGAGTAGCCTATATGTATTCTTTGAAAGTAATCGAGATGAGGCTCCACTAAAGCTTCATGTCGACTCCGTGCCGTTATCTCTTCAAAAAAATCAGAGACTTCTTTTTCTACAGAGGCGTTAGTTAAAAAAATGACTTTCTCGCAACTTTTTCCAAAGTCTACAAAGTGTCTCAAAAGCTTAAATATAAAGGATTTAGAAACTGTGGCGTCGGGAGTTTTTTTCGTCTTATTTATTCCAAAAATTTCAGAGAGTTTCCACGGCCCTTCACTTCCCTCACGAGTCTTAACTTGATGAAATGCGTATAAAACCTTAGCATGAGCACCGCCCTTTTTCTCTAAGACAAAGTCATCATGCCACTCGCAAAACACACATACATTTTCTTGATCTTCAAGTAGCTGGAGGCACGCCTTGGCAGTTTGTTCATACTGATATTCAAACCTTTTGCCCGTTGGTGCTCCATACACGTCTCTTGGTGAAACCTCATGAACACCTTTCTCTATAGTTAGATCTAGATGCTCACTTTTTAGGTTAGTTTCCGAAGCTTTCTTTACCTTCTGCTTGTTGTCATTGGGCTTTGCAATCTTCTTCGATGTACTTTTCTTAACGCCCTTTGTCTCATTCTTTTTTGCCATACTTATGCCTCTAACAAACGTACTCCAACACTAGTCAACAGTATGGCATTTATAGTTACACTTTGTTTAGTCTAGTTTAACTCAAAGAGGAGGACTTAAGGCTGGTGCTCTAGCACCATTTACTAACTCGCGTCGAAGTCACCCCTCACCTTAGGTAGAATCTTGAAGCTATCCGTAACACCCTTAACATCTGTACCCACTAATCTTGTATAGTGCTGAACACTACTAAGTCGTTCCCACCCTCCTACGGCCATCAACTTGGTCAACGGAACTCCCCGATTTAAACATAGCGTAGCAAAGCAGGCTCGAGTCCCATGAAACGGTATTTCTGGCACACCAATCTCCCTGCAATATTGTTTTAAGACTTCAGCTGCCTGACCATTCTTCCAAGATGTAATTCTCGGCAAAACATAATCGGTAGCTCCAGTAACACTCCGAAGATTCTGCAAGAAATTTTCAAGCTCGCCATTCATTGGTACAACTCTCGCTTTGCCAGTCTTCGTCGACTTAACGAGCCCTCTTCGAAACGAATAAGACTTCGAAATCAAAATTTCACTATTTTTGAAGTCAATGTCAGTCCATTTTAGCGCCCAAAGCTCGCCGGATCTACAACCTGTTTCAAAAGCCATAGCCCACACAGAGAAATATTGATGATTTTCCTTTTGGGCCATCGCAAGCAAATACTCAATCTCTTTACCATTCAAAACTGGCTTCTCTTTCTTTTGGTCCCTTGGCAAGCGGACCCCCTTTGTCGGACAAAGTGATGTTGGTGGAATAAATTTATTTAAAATTGCCCATTCAAAAACAATATTAACTGCATACTTCACTGCGCGAATGCGCCCCCTCGACAAACCATTCTTTTCCATCTGACTAACCACAATTTGAAATGACAGCGTCGTAAGCTTATCCATGGACATATTAAACCAACTCTTCGTATGCAGCTTCAAAGCCCTATATATGTCCCCTCTAGAGAAAGACACTTCGGATGGCCTCATAACAGCGTCCTGGTGCCATGATTCAAGAATCTGCAACCAAGACACCTCCCCACGTTCACGCGCAAGCAGCGCGAGCTTAACTTCACGATAAAGCTGTCGATATTCACCTTGCGCGTCCTTTTCAGAAACGCGTCCCAAATATCGCTGTCGTCGGATCATAACTTCCGGGCGAATTATGCTTTTAGCAACACAGGTGATAAAATATCCAGGCTTCGGGCCATCTTCAAAATATCGAACTCCCATATGCTAAACTCCCGCCATTATGAGCTGATCAATCTCTTCACGATTGAAATACCAACGGCCCGAGAATTTTCTTGGAAATAGCTTGAGGCGATACACCATATTGCGAATATTGTTAGGAGACGTTCCTAAATAGATTGCAACCTGATCCGTCTTCAACCAACCCTGACCAGACAATCGACGATCAAAGTTATTCACATTGCGCTTCATAACGCCCCCAAAGCTACATTAGGGAAGCATCGTCGAATCACATCAGCCGAACCATGGTAAAGCAAAGTCATCAATTGGATCTTACCCCATAGACGTTTCCGCTCTTGAGTAGACAGACGCCCAAAATCTTCAGCAAGATCACCTTTTCTTGGCAGGCCCACATTTCGAAAAACCTGCTCATTCGAAAATCTCCACAATTGAATTTTCAAATCATTGAGACTTTTTTCTTTGTGAGCATCCTTTTTCATTTTCCACTCGGCATTATGAATAGCGGCAGTCACCATTTTGCTTCACTCCTATAACCTCCTTTGTACAGTGCTCAAGAAAGACAAGAATATCGCAGAAAAACTAGCAAGTGACATCAACAAGCACGTTAAGAGGCATCAGCACAAATTTTGAAGTAACGAAAAGCGGCAGCCGCTGTAGCTTAGATTTCAAAAACTTGCCACATTTTCAATGAAATTCATGATTCTAATCATCTCTACTTAAAATTAACCAATGACAGGCCCCGACCAAGAGGCCCAAGAACTCAAATGTTCAATGGTTGCCAAAAAAATGCTACAAAAGCTAATCCATTTTTAGGAAATATCTAAAACAGGCCATTCGATCTCTTGTGCTTTAAACTCCATTTTTTTTGTCCACTCAGGATCTACTGATCGAGCAAAATTGAAAAGACCCTCTAAATGATTCTTAAATCCTTGAACAGTATATTTTCGCGATTGACAATGCGTGATGACTCCGAACTTCAAACAGCCATATACATTAGTTTCAATTCTATTTTTCATATCCTTTGAGAGACTGACTTTTTTTTCGCAAACAACAAGTCCCGTCACAATCTTGCGAGCACCAGGCGAAATAATTCGCGTTTTACGTCGATTGACTTGATAACCATAGTTCCACAACTGCTCAGATATCCTTCCAATCAGCTCAACTGCCATTTCTCTGTTAAAATTTAAACTATTAGTAGAAAATACTATGTCGTCCGCATAACGTGAATACTCACAACCATAATCCCATGCGAGGCTTTCAAAAACTTCGTCCAATGGCAAAAATACAATATTTGAAAGGGCCGGACTTGTAGGCGCTCCTTGTGGCAGGTAACCTTCGTGAGAATAGCTATTATAGAATTTATATTTCAAATCTTTACGAATTGGCCCTCTAGAACGGTTCTTAGGTTCAATTCGCGTACAAATTCTAGCCATCTCAAAAGAAAGTAACGGCGCATATCCCAAATCATGAAATACCGAATAGACTTCTTTTTCGAAGATAGAGTGAAAGAAATCACGAATGTCCATCTTAACTAACCATTTGGCACCTAGATGGATGTTTGCATTATACACAATAGAGCAATCCTTTTTATAAGCAGTTGCCCGAGGATGAGTATTAATTCTGCTTAAAATATTCTCCAAAATCCATTTTTGTGTCTCTATGAGAGGTTCATTGGGTATGGCAATCCGGCGACGACGACTATTACGCTTTCGAATAAAAACGTCTTGATATGGATCTATTCGTCGCGAAACAACCGGGCGCAAAAATTTATACTCAACATCGACATGCATGGCCAAGTGTCGAAGATTGAAAACAACTGGCAATTTTTTCGTGGCGAGTTTAGATGCGTACTGCTTTAGCTCTCGATCTTGAATAGCAAGGTTAGTCGGCATTTACTTTTCTCCGTGACGAGAATGCAATCGCTACCGAAACCGAGCCCTCGAGTAACCTGAGGTAGTGATTGTATCCCGAAGGGATTAAAAATTTTAACTTTTTCTAAGAAACAAGGCACCCCTGTTTCCGTTGTCTCCATCTTTCGAAAGAGCCGAAGTCTAACGAACTAACATTAAACTCACACTAAACACCGACTAACCTTCCTCGAAATGACTTTGGTACATACTCCGAAGCTTTGTCCTGAGGAGTATCTTCCTCAAATATATTCAAGGACCTTAACTCAGAAAGCAAACTCTTTCCTGTTTTCGTAAACTTAAAGTTTATTGTAGCACACCTCTCGAGATACCCCATCTGAACGGCAAATTTAAATATAGCTAGAATAGTTTCCTCGGGAATATGAAGTCTTACAGCAATGGTTGCAACAGTACACCCTCGCCCCCTCAATAAAAGGACAGCATACATCAGTGATTTCTCAAAATTCTCACCTTTTTTCGTGAGGAGGCTAACCCCCTCTTTGGCCAATCCAAATTCTGCCAAGTTCTCAGCTATCTTCTCCTTCTTGACTATTTCATCATTAAAGTATTTTAAAAGTGAATTCGGGATCCGTCTGTTAGGAAAAAGTGGAGATACATTTACTTTGGAATTCCAAAAAACAGGAGGGAGCGTGTTTGGAACCCCATGTTCAAATGCGATGGGCGTAAACATTCCTCTGTATCCGCTGACAATATCGGAGAGCGCAAGCTTGTAACGCAGTCTTTTCATGTTTTGCGGAAGGGAAATCCTAGGGAAGGACATCACCGAAGTTACAACATCATCGTTCTTCAATGGTAAAGTCCCTAAAATAAGTTTTTTACCTTCTGACGTAGCACTAAACGAAAGAAAGCTGATCCTACATAAATTGCGCGAATGCCAACTTTTGACTGATGTGGGAATACCCTGATACCAAAAGTCGACAATCCTCTGACCGGAACCAATTGAATCATCAACATAAATGATATGCCTAATTTTTTGCGCACACATGCTATCTATGCTTGGTTCGAAAACCAGCTTTCTTTTATTTTCCATTGATAAATTGCGAAGAAACACCCCAACGATAGCTGAGCTATCATAATTAGTGGGATCTTTTAGAGTGATTCCTTGCTGCATTCGAAGCTCTTGCATATGCCTTGAAATCGTTTTCTTTACAGGAAACAACGCAACTCTTTTAAACCCTTGAGAGAGTTGTATTATATTTCTCGAAAGGCCCTGCTCAAACTCAGCTTTGCTCACAAGCTTAATACGGTTAAAAATATATCTCGCGACAGTTCTATCATCGTCACTAGCAAGAGACTCAAGCCAAGCTTTAAAATGCAGATCGTTGTAAATAGACACTTGTTAAGTATACCAATCGCATTCAAACAAACCACTATTTTCTATTGAACCTTCCAGCCAAAAGCGAAGCGTCGATATTTTACGGAATGCGCCCCCGTTTTGAACATTCTAACGATAATACCCGAATGGAAGCCTCATCTGCTCAAACTCATTAACTGGGCATCCAAAGAATCTACTGAACCTAAATTCGCACAAAAGAAAACCGTCCGAAAACTGCTTTTATAAAAATGGCAAAGAGAGTGGCGGCTCGCCCAATGGCGCAAGCAACTCATTGATATTATTTGTAAATTAAACCATACACCAACTCCACTGAGTCGCGCCGATCAAAATCAGTTAACAACTGCAGCTTAAAGTAATCCAACTGTGCGCATAGATGCCGTTTCCGACCGGGATCAATATCCTCTGCCCGAGACACGTGCTCTATGAGTTTCTGGAATCGCTCGCTTGGCTGCAGGACATGGCCACATCTGAATCGTCAATTTGGAGTTCTATCTGAGAATCATCGGCTTCGACGATTCGGTCTTCGCAAAGGCCTGCAAAACCTTCCCATTCTCTATCGCCGCCAAGAGATTCAATGATCAAATTATTAAACGCGCCCATACGACACCCTCCAGATTCAGAGGTAGATGAAACTAACTCCAATGCAAACTAGTATGTAACTTATATGTAAATTGGCGAAAGTACGTCAGCAACAAGACAAGACAACGCCCTAAACAAATATAAATAATTCCAAGCACTTGAAAAGATCATCAAACAGGAATATGTATTCTGCGCACCAAATAACTGTCAGGTCGATGGCGGGACTCTGTCGTGCTGGTGTCGTTCCAAAAGATTCGACTAAAAGAGATTATCCTCTCCAGAAAGGAAACTTTTATGAAAAATGAATCAAAAGTAAGACATGTTGGAGACATCGTTAAAGAACTTAGAGCCCAATTCAATTGGTCGCAAGTTAACCTTGCCGAATATTCAGGAGTCTCTGAAAGAACAATACAACGACTTGAAAAAGATGGGACAGCGGAATACGACACCTTGCTCGCTGTTGCGAACGCATTCAAAGTTGACGTTGAATTCCTGAAGTTTAAACCAGAAGACTTTCCAACCGAAGAGGATTTGCAAAAGCTCCTGAAAGAGTTCCATTTTTTACAAGAGGTAAAAACAGGCAAAGTAATGATGGATTTTGTTGTTGGAAGCCATGCGATGCACTCTGATCATCCTCAGCCAAAAACAGATGAAGAAGCATCAATGTTCGGCGCCTTTTTTGAAAACTGCCAAGACTGGGGTGACATTTGGGGTGACATTCCTCAAGGCGGACGAATGGATGCAATTATGGCAGTTCATCAACAGATAGAAGAATTGAATGCTGCGGGATTCTCTGTATTTTCGGAAACCAGAAAGATGAAAATGGTGAGTCAAGAGAAAGACAAGGAGCCATTTCGCTTCAATACAGTGACGATAATGATCACTCCCTCAGACAACCCAACAATCTTCACTAACGAACAAGGATTAAAAACCCTTCCAGTTCGTTATGCTGATACTGCCTATTCTTTCGCTTAGAAGAAATAGACCCTGCAGATGGCCCCGGCAAATACACGATTTTAAAGCTGCCTTAATAGCGATGAAGAGTGTTGCCGAGGGCCTGAAGTCCAGTATCCGCTCACCTTGCCCATTAGATTTCACCAGCCAACTGAATCAGAGAGATAGCAACACGTCCATTTCTTTTGCGAAAAGATCTTTCTCGTCATTCATATTGTGAATCTTGATAAAGTTCTTTCGCGAACACTCAACGACAAACTGGTTTCTTCCTGGCTCAATTGGAAGAAGGCACCACAGCACATGCTCCTCCCCAAAATCAAAGAAGACTGGCACCGGCCCGCTCCACTCACGCACAATAGCGACCTTTTCACTGCGGATTTCAAAAATTCTTCGATAGAAAGCTTCCAGCACGGGACTTCCAATCTCACAGAGGGACTTTTTAAACTGAGCGAGGTCCTTTCCTCTCCTTAGACCGTTCACGACCCATACCAATTTAGGATAAAATGAATTACGAGATATGCGCTCTGTCGCATCAATTGGGGAATTCTGAAACTCAAGAACCCAGCTATGTGCTGTCTTTACATCTGCAAAGTGTAGCTCGCCGTCCTCAGCTTTATGGACAATCTCTTGCCAATCCAAGGGGAAGTTAGACTTCCAATTCCTATGCCATTCAGACTCATTTTCCCACCACGGATCACACACTCGTTGGCCCAAGTGCGCCCAATGGTGGACCATTACATTTCCACATTTTGCGATCACATCTCTCTGACAACCAGGGCACGTTCCAGTCAAACCAGAACGAGCTTCCATCCGCTGGCCATCAACAAGAGCAAACTTCATCTAAACCTCCGAATTACTTCATCTCTTGTAAGGCTTCGATAACATTCTTCAACGCCGACTTTTCCTTCGCGGAAACAACATGATCCATGTGGCCATTCTGCAAGTAGAATCGAATTATTGTTTCTTTGGATCCTACTAACTTCTGAATCATCTTCAGATCAGCTTCTTTGCATTCCTTTTCAACTGTTTCGACGAACGCATATGCATCATTTTCTCTAACGCTTTTTCGGTCATCCACTGGAAACTCAAATTGCTCACCGTCTATCACAATTTTATATTTTGCCATATAGTCGAAACTGGCACCCATGCTAATCCCCAATCGCACCAACAGCTTTGGTATCACCTTACTGCTTTTAATGTCCTTCACGAGGTGCATATAAATTCCCGTAGAGTATTTGTCGATAGCGGTACTTTTCTGTTCAGAGGTCATCTTGGGCCATGAAACATTGATTTCCTTCTCGTACTTTGCATAAGCTTCTTTGCCCATCAGAAACTTTATGGATTTGTCTTTATAGACCTCAATGCCGTCGATTTTATCAACTGACTTATCTAGATTATCTAATTTTGGTCCAGCAAAAGCCAAGAACGGCCCTACACTTAAGATGACAAGAATAAATGCTATAAGCTTCACGAATCCCCCTTTGGTATTTATCGGAGCAAACAAAAGTGACTATAGGGCACAAGAGATTCTGCGTCAGTAACCTCCAATACCAGCCCATAAGGTCTAGGCCAGCATCCAAAAGTGGCCAGATAAAGGTCGGGCCACTTTGCTAGCCCCGCTACACCAGGCTGCATCTAGCTAGACTCAACAACTAAACATAAATCGCCGAGAACGATTGATGAACACACAACACAACAGAACTAAAGTAGAGCAAATCCTAAAATCTGTTTCCGAGGATTGTAGAGCGCACCGCGCCCTAGTTCTTACGGAAAGTGACCTGAAGTGCCAAATATATTTACGACTTGCTGCTACGCAAGAATTCGGTCGCATAGAAGATACATACGACAGCAACGTCACTGGTTCAGCTATTCACACTGAAACAAAATTTTTTGATCAACATGGCCTACTTCGAAAAGCGCCAGATCTAGTCCTTACAAGTCCATCACGACTCAGCATTACAAGACGTCTTGATGGAGCCCCACTTCCCTCTAAAGGATTCCACTTTGATGGGTCAGCAATTTTGATTGAGCTAAAATTCCTCAAACGGGACACACCCCCAACGGCAGCAAAATTAAAAGACATTAGACATGACATCACGAAGGGCGAGGCACTGAATCAAAGTGGTCAAAATTTTCATCTTATTGTCGCTGTTTTTGATAGGTTTACGCATGGCCAAGATTCAGTAGAAGAGCTATTTCACAACCACAGAAATCAACAAAATCTGACATGCCTATACTTCTCCGGGGGACCATCGTTCCGCACGAAGAAAGTTAGAAATATTTAAAGTTTCAATTGCAAGGACCATTTAATGGAGTTTGAAGACGAATCTCACAAAATAAACGTATTTGAAGCACTCTTTGAAAGAGATCTAGAAAAGTGGTTTTCAGCTGGAATCGCATGTTGCGACTCGTGTGTTGATGACTTTTTGAGCCTATGGCCATTGGCCAATCTTTGGAGCGAGACCCAGTTTAGCCAATCCTATATGGACCTCCGTTCATTCTACTCAGGCGGTCTAACTCAGGAAACTTTCTCTTACCAAGAATTCCTATCTCTAGTTAAGCATATTAAATGTCCAAATTGCCGCAGACCTTTGAGCTCCGGATTCTGGCCCTTCAACATGCCCTATCGTGCCAATGCAGACCTGCAAGATGAGATTGAAGCAATCGCATCAATCTCATCTTCAACACCTTTTCTTGTTCTGGAAAATGACCTAGCGAAGAATGTATTGGATGAGATTACGACACTCGGAGTCTCGCATATTCCCGAAGCAACAGGTCCACTATATAGAGCTAGAGTTAGAGAAATTCAAAGAGACTATAACAATGATGACTTTTTAGCTCCGCCTCGATCTGTGACTAAAGAAGGCCGATATAATCATGCCGGAAAACCAGTTCTCTATTTGGGAAATGAAGAAAGGACTTGTTGGCATGAGCTTAGGAAGCCAAAAGAAGGAGTAGTGACTGCTCGAATTGAATTAGATTGCAAGATTAAAATTTTGAGTCTGGTGAACATGTTGGAGATGGATGATAGTCTCTTTCAGGCTCTGGTATGGTCCTCGCTGGTTAGCTCCCCCGCTGAGGGGGAGGGATGGCATAAGCCACATTTTGTGTTTACCCGATTCATATCTGATTGTGCACGCCATGCCGGCTTCGACGCCATTAAATATCCAAGCGTAAGGAGAGATCTAGGAACTAACTTAGTTTTACTAGAACCAGACCGGTTTACGAAGAATATGACAATATCTGATGTCAGATTCTATCAAAATTCAGATGAATAGCTTCGAGCCTTCACATAACAGACACAAGCACCTGATACCTTACAAAAGAGAACTCGAGCGCAGCACAGCTACGCCCGACTCCCGGCTGTGTAAATTGGAGTTGATGCAATTTTGTAGTGATCGGCTGTAGTACTCGGAACGAGGGCATAAAAAAACCCGCAGTTACGCGGGTTTTAAAAAATTGGTAGTGAGAGGCGGACTTGAACCGCCGACCTACGGATTATGATTCCGTTGCTCTAACCAGCTGAGCTACCCCACCACACAGTAACGCCAACTCATAAGGAACGAAGTCCCCACTTGTCTGCGTGAAGCAAGATTTTTAGTTGTGAACGCGCAGGAAGTCAATAATGGGCTTTGCGTTATATTTCGAATCTTAAATTTTCGTACTTAGCCCGCCTTAAGTCTTGACCCTGGGTCGATTAGGTCCTGCAATTACAGATTATGACAGATTCCATACCACGGAGGGGGAACTATATATGAAAAAGCTTATGATGGCACTTGCCGTCCCAGCGCTACTTGCAGGCTGTTCTGACAAGAAAACGCCAAAAACCGGTGATTCTGAAGGCCTTGCAGGCCTGTTCTGGCAACAAAGTGCTAACGTCATTTCCGTTCGCACCTTTGATGACCAGCCAATTAAAAATGCTCAAATTTTGATCGGTGACGCCCTGAACTCCCCGTTCAGCGGGAACTTCCTGACGACAGACGCTAACGGCCAGGTTGAAATCCCAGCCGGCTGGAACACTGGCATGGCCGTGACTGTTCAAGCCCCAGGCTTTATTCGCTCTACTTATATGAACCAGGAACCAGGCGCTTTGACCTTCAAACTGCGCCCGTCTGTAACGACCACTCAATATGAAGTCAAAGGTGTGACTTCCGGTCTGCCGGTTCAGGACAAAGACGGTTATGTGGATTTCGGTTTGGTGATGCCCGCGTTCTCTAAAATGGCGCTGCTTTCCTTCGATATCAACAACGTGATCAGTCCTCAATCTGATCGCATCGAAGCCATGGGTCAGGACATCGATGTTCCAGCCAACATCTCCCTGCCTCGTCAAAGCGAAAAATACGCTCTGTTCACGATCACTCTGGATAAACCGAACTATCGCATTTACTACGGAAACACCGGTGTGAACCGCGTTTTTGCGGCTCGCGGTCGTTTCCCGTTCAAATCCACCGTGGACGCCCTTCGCGGCGGAGCTGAATTCTATGAGCTGATCAACAGCTTCACCATCAGCGGTGGTGCAGTTCGTGACATCGACGTGAAATCCGGCAGCACCCGTCTTGACATGCCAACGCGCGAGCTGAACTTCACGGCAAAACAAGACGTGACCGCCCCGGCGTTCCGTTCTGACGAAATGTTCATCGCCGTCGGCGTAGCCAATCAGTCCGGCTATTTGATCCCAACAGACGTGAAAAAGATCGAAAACGGCAAAAAACTGGGTCTAAACACCCTGCCAGGGTCTGAACCGATGGTTCTGGGCGTATTGAAGAAAACCTCCGAGATGAAATCCGGTGGCGACCGCATGAGTGCGACACTTCTTCCATTCGCGGCGGGCGTCGCGCCAAAAATTCTGCCTTTGATCCCTGACCCGTCCCTGCAATCTGGCGAGATCCTGATGCCTAAGTTTAATACTATTGATGGTGTCAGCCCGATTGCGACTTACTCTGTCCTTTCCAAGGAAGAGGAAGTGGTTCAAGGCTCTGCCAAAGTGAAAGTTTTGAACCCTCAGTGGGAAGTTTATGCTCAGAACTGGCTTGAGCGCATGAAGCTGCCTCAATGGCCGAATGACTCAGTTCCTGCTGGCAAAAAACGCTGGGAAGTGAACTTCGTCGGAAGCCAGACGGCAACGACGGCTCCGGTGGGACCTCAGATGATCGAATCTGCGACTCACGTGACCCACAGCTCTGTTTCCTTCTAAGACACTCAAAGCCGCTTCATCCCGAAGCGGCTTTTTTTTTCGCGCCAAAAAGCTTTCCAAAAGCGCCAAGTTGCTGTTAGATTTTTCTTAGATGTCTAATCCAGCGCGCATTCTATCCAAAAAAGTTCTGATGGGACTTGTGATTATCACAGGATGCACATTCGTGGGTTGCAGCCTTTTTGACAAAAAACCATCCGCCCACCAGCGCATGGGACAGATCAACAAACAAAAAGTCTTCTTTGCTTCCTACGACAACGTCTGGCGTGCGGCCCACGCGGTTTTGAAGTACCCGATCGCCCAGGAAAACCAGGACACCGGCGTTATCGAAACTGAATACATCAAAGGTGTCGACGGCTGGATTCCACCGAACGAACAGCGCCCGCCTTCCAGCGGGATTCGCTACAAACTGACCTTGATCTTTGCCAAAGGTAAAACCGAAGGCCGCGAATCCACCCGAGTCACCATTGAAAAGCGCATGGAGATCCTGCGCGACTTCTTCAGCGAACCTGAAACGATGGAAACCGACGGTCTGGAAGAAAAGATCATCTTCTATCGCATCGAACGCGAACTGATCGTCAACGAAGCTTTGAAAAAAGCCGGCTTCTAACCGTGCTGGTCAGATTCCTTCGCTCTATTGCTGAAAGATCCCCGACATTTGTTATGAGGATGTTCTTCAACATCTACCCGCCGTATTTCGGTTCGGGCATCAAAGTCGAAGAGATTTCGTCCGACTATAAATACCTGCGCGTTCGCTTGAAACTTCGTTTCTATAATCGCAATTACGTGGGCACTCAGTTTGGCGGCAGCATCTATTCCATGACTGACCCGCATTTTATGTATCTGCTGCTGAACAGCCTGGGCTCTGAATACATTGTCTGGGACAAGGCTGCCAAAATTGAATTCCTAAAGCCCGGCAAAACCGACCTGATCGCCGAGTTCCGCATCGACGACAACCTGCTGAACGAAATCCGAGAAAAAACCAAAACCGGAGATAAGTTCGTTTTTGACCTGCCAGTGGATGTCTTTGATCTAAACGGCATGAAAGTCGCAGAATTAAGCAAGACGCTTTACGTGCGGAAGAAATCCGACAAACCACGCCAAGCCGCAACGTAAATTTTGAAACGGCCTTTTTTTTTCGTTTTTAGACGACGCAGATTCCTGCTACGCTTTTTGGATATGTTGAACAAGAAATTCAAAAAAGCACTGATCTTTGCAAGCGTCCTGCTGCTTCAACCCATCCTAAACCCAAGCTCTGCCGCTTTGGCAAAAAGAAGAACTCCGCCCAAGGCTTTTAGCTTTATTGCTGAAGGGGGCAAGGCTTCTCAAGGCGAGTGTGACGGCGAACGCAAGATCCCTCGTCTGAAACGCCTGAAAGAATATTCGGGCACAAGCTCGTACATGGGATCTGAACTGCAAGATCCAGAAATCAAAGGCAAACCAGGGGATGAGATGTGGAAGCACTTCTTCCGCGCGAAACCAGCCTGCAACTCGGTTCTGGCTAAAACCCCGTCCTCGGTGACAGATCCCTATAAAAGCGCCAAATCAGAATCCACCCCTACCAACGAGGTGGACTCTGAAGAAGCCGCTGAAAATGCAGATGAACAACAGCAAATGGAAAACGCAGAGGCAGAACCTGCCACTGAATAAAGAAAAAGCCGGGTCTCCCCGGCTTTTTTATTAGTTATTCTTCTTAATATAGTCTTTCCACATGTCGACCAGGGCTGTTTGCTTGATCGGCTTGTCGCTTAAGCGAACTCCGGTCAGCCTCTCAAGCCCTCGAACCGCGGGCAGATGAACCCTTGTGTCGGTGTCTGAAAGCAGGCCTGCAAAGGTCTTAAGCTCCCGATCCATCGGTTTCTTCGCCAGCACATCCACGATCTGATGGCGGATCCAAAGACTGTGGGCGTTTTTGAAGTTGTATTTCTGATTCAGCTCTTCCCACAAAAGGTCACGAACTTCCGGCGAAGAGTTCTTTTCCAGAACCTCTACCGCCGCGGAACGAACCACCAGGGCTTTGTCTTTGATCAGCTTTTGCGCAAGTTTTTGGGCCTCGTCCGCGTTCACTTCGCTCAGCGCAATCAACGCCGCGTTTCGCATGAACCACTGACTGGAATCCCCTGCACGCACCAGATCCGGCGTGGCTTTCGGGCCGCGAGCTTCCGCTGCTGCCATCAAAGCCTTCCAACGAACACTCATCGGTTGGGAATCATTAAACGCCAAAGACACGAATTGGGAATAGTATTTTTCACCTTGAACCTGGACAACCATGCGGCGGTTTTCACCAGGAAGCTTCAGCAGTTCCATAGCTGAAGTTAAAGTGCTGGATGAACCCTTGGGACCTGCTGCCAAAGCACTTGAAGAAAGTCCCGCAATCAAAACAGAGGCCACAAGAATCTTATTCATAGCTTTTAACTCTTTTTGGTGACGAAGTTTTCAAACTCACTCATCAGCTGGTTGGTTTCATCTCCGTTTTTGGCGGCTTCTTCGCTGCCATCACCGGCTTTTTCCGCGGCTTTATCCAAAGCGCGCTGACCTTCCACGGCTGCTGCAAATTCTTTCATAAGGTCATCATCGATCAAATCAGAACCGCCACCACTGTCCGCCGGAGCTTCCGGAGCTGGCTCGGCCGCGACTTCCGCTGCCGGGGCTGCCGGTTCCGGAGTTGGCTCTGGAGCCGGAGCCGGTGCCGCTTCTGGTGCCGGCGCCGCAGCCGCAGGGGCCGGAGCTCCCGCCTTCAACGCTTCCAGTTGTTTCTTCAGATCTTCATTTTCATCGCGATAACGGGAAAGATCCGCAATATCTTCGCTGATGATTTCATATTCCGCCAGGCGTGCTTCCAGATCACGAAGCTTGCCGTTCAGTTCTTCGTTTTCAGCCGAAGACATTCCGCCTTCACCGCCGCCACCAGCTCCACCGCCTGCAGAGGCGGCTTGCGCTGCAGCAAGAGCTTCTTGCAATTGCGCCTGAAGGGTTTCAACTTTCTGATGATTCTCTGACAAGGACAAACGCAACTGCGCCACTTCGGCTGCGGATTCTGCCACGGCCGCTGCGGCATCGGCACTTGAAGAAGCTGCCGAGGCTTGGGCTTTTTTTGTGCTGAGTGGGGATTCGTCCATTTCAACATCCACCCCCAGATCTTCTGCCGCCGGGCGGGATTTCGCCGCCTGAGCATGAGACTGGTTGTCGAGGATCTTTTGCAGCGTTTTCTCTAACTGAGCCGCATCGATACCCTGACCGTTTTCTGCAGTGGTGGAAGAAGAACCTTTCTTCGCGAAAAAGGCCCGGAAGGCCAAGAACAGCGCAAGAAGGATGATGAGCCCTAGAAGGCCCTCAATGATCGAGGTATTGTGGTGATCCCAAAAGGACAGAAATTTTTCAATTGTCACAATTCAAATTCTCGCCCATCCCAAGGGCCCCGTCAATGCTGGACCTTTGAAGGTATTCGGGTTAGCGTGATTCCATCTCGAGGTGATACTTATGTCTCAAAAGCCCTATGACCTGATCATCCAAGGCGGGATCTGCCTGTTACCCCACCCCTCTGAAAGTGGCCTTATCGAGCAGCAGGCCGACGTCGCCATTACAGATGGACGCATCGAAAAGATCCGCGACTCCATCAATGAGCCCGCCCTGAAAGTCATCAAAGCCCACGGCCTGCACGTCCTTCCCGGGGTTATAGACAGCCAGGTGCATTTCCGCGAACCGGGTCTGACCCACAAAGAGGACCTTGAAACCGGCACCCGCGCCGCCGTTTTAGGGGGCGTCACCAGCATCTTTGAGATGCCAAACACCAACCCTTCCACCACCACCAAAGAAGCCTTCGAAGACAAACTGCAAAGGGCCAAAAACCGCGCTCACTGCAACTATGCCTTCTTTATTGGCGGAGCCCATGACAACGTCGCCAATATCGCGGAACTGGAGCTGCTGCCTCACTGCTCGGGCGTAAAAATCTTTATGGGAAGCTCGACCGGGAATCTTTTGGTCGAGGACGATGAAACTTTGGAGCAAATCCTAAAACGCGGCCACCGCCGCATCATCTTCCACAGTGAAGATGAAATGCGCCTGCGCGAGCGCAAACACATTGCTTCAGACATGGCTGATCCTCACTATCACCCGGTCTGGCGTGATGTGGAAACGGCCGTGAACTCGACCACCCGGCTGTTAAGACTGGCCCGAAAAACAGGACGTAAGATTCACGTTTTGCACGTTTCCACGGGTGAAGAAATGGATCTATTAAAAGACGCCAAGGACATCGCCACTGTTGAGGTTTTGCCTCAGCATCTGACTTTGTATGCGCCGGACTGTTATGACAAGCTTGGCACCTATGCCCAGCAAAATCCGCCAATCCGTGAAAAACGCCACATGGACCGCATCTGGAAAGCCCTTTTGGATGGCACCGTGGACGTGATTGGTTCAGATCACGCGCCCCACACCCGTGAAGAAAAAGACCGTCCCTACCCAGCAAGCCCCTCCGGAGTTCCGGGCGTGCAAACCCTGGTACCGATCATGCTGAATCACGTGCATGACGGACGACTGTCTTTGAAAAAGTTCACCGAGCTTGTCACGGAAAATCCTTGCCGCGTCTTTGGTGTCAAAAACAAAGGCCGTCTGCGCCAAGGTTTCGACGCTGACATCACAATTGTGGACCTGAAAAAAGAAACCACGATTGATAATTCCTGGATCGCCAGCCGCTGTGGATGGACTCCGTTCCACGGCATGCGGGTGACCGGATGGCCGACGCACACAATTGTGGGCGGAAAACTGGTTATGGAAAATGATCAGGTCGTTTTGCCAAGCCAAGGTCAGGCCGTGGACTTCCTGGAAACCCGTTCATGAATCCAGCTCCGAAGAAAACCGCCGCCGGCCTGTTCTTTGGCGGCCTGCTGCCAGTTATCGCCTTCACCCTGATTGAAGAATACTATGGAATCATTCCCGGCCTGATTGCCGGGATGATTTTTGGTTTGGGTGAAATCATCTGGGAGCTTTACCGCCATAAGAAAGTGCAAAAGATCACCTGGATCGGTAACGGCATGTTGCTGGGCTTGGGGGCGATTTCTTTGATTTCATCCGAAGGCATTTGGTTTAAACTTCAGCCCGCTTTGATGGAAGGGGCTTTTGCGATTGTGCTTTGGGGATCGCTGGTCGTTAAAAAGCCATTGTTGGTTTATCTTGCAGAACAGCAGGGGCAGCAGTTTCCGGAGATCATCAAATCGCGTATGGCCGGAATCACGTTCCGCACGGGAATCTTTTTTGCCATTCATGCCGTCTTGGCAACGTGGGCGGCCTTAGAGTGGAGCACCACCAACTGGGCCCTTTTAAAAGGCATTGGACTGACCGTCAGTTTTATCCTGTATCTTGTCATTGAGGCTGTTCTGCTTCGAAGGATCGTTCTAAAACAAAGATCAGAATGAAAAATCTGATCTTGGGACTTATCTTATTACTATGCACCGGGTGCGGTCAGTTGGACATGATGGTCCGCTGGGCTGATATCACCGCCACATCCCGCGCCGATCGTTATTTTGATCTGACCAGCGAACAAAAATCAGAGCTGAAAGAAAACATCCAAAACGACATCACCAAGATGCGCAAAGAGATGTTCCCCGAAGTCGCCAAAACCTTCCGCAGCCTGGAACCTGAAATCAAAAAAAGTCAGATCAACCCGGACCTGGTCGCCAAAAACTTTATCGAGATTCAAAGCTATTTCAAAAAAGGCACAAGCTATTTCAAAGACTCGGCCCTTAAAACCGCCGGCACACTGACAAAGGCGCAATTTGAACACTTCGCACGGAAGGTCCGCGAAGACATCACCGAAACTAAAGAAGACAACGAAACCCCGGAAAAGTCGCTCAAGACAGCCTACAAACGCTATCGCCGAAGTTTTGAATTCTGGATTGGCGGAATTTCAGTCAAACAACAAGACGAAATCGAAAACTTCTTAAAAGCCAACCCCTACCCTTGGGAGCTTCAAAACAAAAGCCGCGAACACACGCTAAAACTTTTCCTGGCAGCCAGCCAAAATCCTGCGGCTTTGCAGAAATTTGTGGCGGACTATTTCGTCGACTATGAATCAAGCCGTCTGCCGGAATTCACCGAGGCGTTGAACAAACACAAAGCCGCCTTCCAGACGTTTCTGACTGAGCAGTTCTGGAAGGGCTTAAGTTCCTCGCAAAAGAATGTCTTAAGGGATAACTTAATCTCCAGAGCCGAGGATCTGGACAAGATCGCTCAGCGCCCCTGAAACTCGGGCGCTTTCTTTTCTTTCATCGCTTCCAGGGCCTTAAAGTGATCCTCGGTACGCTGAGTGATCCCCTGATAAGCCGCCGCCAGATCCAGGATCGTGGAAAGATCATTCATATAAGCCATCTTCATGGTCTTTTTCGTCATCTGCACCGCCACCGGCGCATTACCAGCTATCTTGTCCGCCAACTTCTCAGTTTCAGCCAATAAGGATTCCACCGGCACCAGATAATTCAAAAGCCCCCAATTTAAGGCTTCAGCCCCTGAAACCAGATCCCCAGTCAAAGACATCTGCATCGCCTTACTAAACCCAATCACCCGCTGAAGGAAGAAACTGCCCCCGTCCCCCGGAACCAGTCCCAGTTTCACGAAGGTCTCGCCAAACTTGGCTTTCTCAGTCCCGATACGCAGGTCACACATCATAGCCAAATCACACCCAGCCCCAATCGCCGGCCCGTTGACCATGGCAATCACCGGTTTAGAAAGCTCTTCGATACACTTAGGAATCTGCTGAATCCCATGCATGTAACGCATGCGAAGCTCATTCGACTCCCCGGCAAACATGCCGGTTTTATTCTGCATAGCCTTCACATCACCACCAGCACAGAACGAGGTTCCTTCACCAGTAATAACAATCACCCGCACCAAAGAATCAAAATCCGCAAACCTCAAAACCCGAGTCAACGATTCAACCATCTCAAGCGAAATAGCATTACTCTGCTCCGGATTATTCAACGTAACCCAAAGCGTATGATTTTTAAGTGAAACAGAAAGATGCGCAAAGACTTGAGAATAAAAAGACACAATTCCCCCCTACCCTCGAAGCTACCGAAGCGGTCTAGGAGATGTCAAATGCAAGGCGGAAGAAGGAGGCGTACCACTGGTACGTCGACGCCGACCAACGCAGCAGTTGGCATCTCATAGGCCGCTCCCTCTTAGAACGAAAAAAGGCTCCCTGAGGGAGCCTTTTTTTGTTCGTCACTACTGACAGAAAGGTAGGTCTGGTTTGATTTGGCAGATGATTTGGCAGATCGCTGGATCACCAAGTGGGCATTCGCCAGGCTGACCTGGGTCAGGCAAACCACCACCGTTGTCTGGTGGATTTGGATTGTTACCGCCACCGGAAGAAGCACCCACGTGGATGTTCAGAGTGGAAGCCGTTTTACCGTCAGCATCAGTTACTGTCACAACAGTGGAACCGTTGGAAGCTGCAGTCAAAGTACCGTTGTCAGATACAGAAGCTACAGAAGAGTTGCTGGAAGCAAATTTGAATGGCGCTTTACCGTGAAGAACAGACAAAGCCAGAGTCTCAGAAGGTTTGATAGTTGCCGCAGCCGGAACTACAACCATTTTCTTGGACATAACAGCTTCAACCGCTTCGTAAGCGTCAACGCGGCAGTTACATGCAGTTTCGATGGAAACTTTAGCACCTGTCGTCTGAAGGATCGCGCGGATTTGCGCACCAGTCAGAGAAGGATCTTGAGCTTTCATCAAAGCCACCAGACCGGAAACAAGCGGAGTTGCCATGGAAGTACCAGACAAGTTGCCGTATTTGTTTTTTGGAAGAGTGGACATGATGTTTTCACCCGGTGCAGAAACGTGAACAGTCGCTGTACCGTAGTTAGACCAAGATGGCTTCGCATCTGCAGGGCCGGAAGCCGCTACCGTGATGGAATTTGGGTAACCGTTGTTCGCTGGGAACATTTCAGTTTTATCGTTGTTTTTACCGTCATTCGCAGCCGCTGCGATGAAGATAACACCTTTGTCGTCAGCACGTTTTACGGCCTCAAGAAGCGGAGCTGCTTGAGAACGAGGAACTGCCGCACCCCAAGATGCAGAAATGATCTGAGCGCCTTTTTCAACAGCGTAGTCGATAGACTTGATCGCGTTGTTCAGGTCACCGGAACCGTCAGCACCCAGGAAGCGCAAAGGCATCATGGAAACTTCAGGAGAAAGACCTACGATACCACCGTCGATCAGACCCGTCGCACCAACCGCACCCGCACAGTGTGTACCGTGACCTGGGTTTTGGAAGCCCGTCAGATCCATTGGATCAGCGTCGTTGTCGCGGAAGTCATAACCAGTGATCATGTTCGGAGCCAATGCCGGGTGAGTGTAATCAACACCAGTATCGATAACCGCAACGATCACGTTTTTGGAACCTTTGTTACCAGCGCGCTGCCAAGCTTTTTCAGCTTGAACTTTCGCGATAGCCCATTGCTCTTTCAAAGCAGCAGCGTCAACTGGCGCTGTGAAAGCTCTGATTTTGAAGTTAGGAACGATGTACTCAACGCCTGGTTGAGACAACAAAGAAGCCAAAGCCTGAGCTTCGTGTTTCTTGTTCACATCAACCAACACCAAGCTCGCAGTGTCGTTATGATCCATCATCTGGATCGTGGACACCTTAGATGTCGTCATTGTATTCAGCATGTTGAAAGCACGAGTGTTCGAATATTTCACCAGGTATTCGCCAGCGAACGCCTGAGAACCAAACAGAACCGCACCAACTAGTAATGCACGTTTCATAATTAAACCCCCTCCGTGGTGAAAAAATAATATTCACCTTTCTTAAGCATTGAATACAAAAATCTTAAACAAATCTTAAATTTTTTGACACAACCCATCGAATATTGAACCCACCGGCGTTCTTTTCAATGATGTTCGCGTCTGTTTTTTTGCAGCGAAAGAAGGTTCATCTATGAGTTATCTGCACGCCATCATCCTTGGCATTGTCGAGGGGATCACCGAGTTCCTGCCGATTTCATCCACCGGTCATATGATTATTGCCAGCTCCATGATGGGCATCGAAGACAGTTCTTTCACAAAAGCTTTCGAGGTTATCATTCAATTCGGTGCAATCATGTCGGTGCTGGTTTTGTATTGGAAACGCTTCCTTCCTCATTGGGGATTCTATCGCAAGCTGTTTGTGGCGTTCCTGCCCACGGCAGTCATCGGTTTCGTCGTAAAGGATGTGGTGGAACACCTCATGGGCAGCGTGCAGGTCGTTGCCTGGTCGCTGATTATCGGTGGCGCAATCCTGATTTGGGCGGACAGGGCGTTTGCTCACCTGACAATGATGGGCCGAAAAACGGATGATCTGACATACAAAGATTCGGTGAAGCTCGGGCTGTTTCAGGCGATCGCGATGATCCCGGGTGTTTCGCGTTCTGGTGCGACCATCATGGGCGGATTGACACTTGGCATGAATAAAAAAGAAGCAGCGGAGTTTTCATTTTTCCTGGCGGTTCCGACAATGGCCGCAGCCACGCTGTACAAACTGTTAAAGATCTATAAGACGATTGAGCCCGCACAAATCAATTTGCTGCTGGTGGGCTGTGCCGTGGCCTTTGTTGTGGCGATGGTTGCGATCAAGTTCTTTATCGGTATAGTGTCGCGCTATGGGTTCCGGGGCTTTGGTTACTACCGAATTGTTCTGGGCGTGGTGATTTTGATTCTGCTCTATACAGGGCATGACTTGCAGATGGTGTAATATGAAAGAGCTTTCTTCCATGGAAAAGTTTTTGTTCGAAGAATCCCAGTGGTTCACTCCGGAGCTGACCGAGGTGCTTAAATCCACAACCTTTGTGATGCCCAACTGGAAGTGGGCCTTCCTGGCGCTGGCGTTTGCAGCGGGGATCTTTGTGATCCGCCCGGTGTTTCACCTGATCCTTAAAGAACTTAAAAAACACAACCCGATCACCAAAAAGTATCCAAACACGTTCTGGGGGTATTTCCTAAGAACCGACACGGACCGTCCGATGGCGTGGATCCTGGTGATCCTTTTGTGGTTTGCGGCGGGCGACGCGGCCGAGCTGACAGGCAAGTTTGCCAGCTACTATGACCACTTCCTGCGCGGTCTGATTGCCATCTTCATTATCCGCCTTGTTTATTATGCGGTGGATGCGGCGTGCTCCGTGCTCGCCGACTATACTTCAAAAACCCCGAGCACTTTTGATGACCAGTTGGTGCCGTTTGCCTCGAAAGCTTTAAAGATCTTTGTCGTGGTCATGGGCTTCCTGATTGTGCTGCAAAGCTTTGGACTCAATGTAATGTCCTTGCTGGCCGGTCTGGGTTTGGGGGGCTTGGCCCTGGCGTTGGCGGCCCAGGACACCGCCGCCAATTTGTTTGGTTCAATCACCATCTTGTTTGATCGCCCGTTTCAGGTAGGCGACTGGGTGAAGATCAAGGATATGGAGGGCACGGTTGAAGAGATCGGCTTCCGTTCTACCCGCGTCCGCACGTTCTACAACTCTTTGATCACTATTCCGAATGCTATGATGGCTAAAGAAACGGTCGACAATATGGGTGTTCGTCCTGCCCGCCGCGTTCGTCAGGTGCTTGGCTTGGTGTACGAAACAGCGCCCGAGACCATCGAGGCTTTCTGCGACCGCGTTCGATATTATATCAAGTCAGACGAAAAGGTTATTGCGGACACCGTGACAGTCCACTTTAATAATTACAACGCCTCATCCCTGGATGTTCTCGTCAATTTCCATTTGAAGGTGTACACTGGACCGGAAGAGTTGCAACATCAGCAAAGAATCTTCATTGAGATTTTGAAGATCGCTGCCGATATGAAAGTCAGTTTTGCTTACCCGACTCAGACGGTTTATAGCCAGGTGACCACGGTAAGATAAGGAGCCAAAGAAACCATGTCCGTAAAAGTCGACCACGTTATTTTAAAAGACCAAAACCTGGCTCGTGTCAGCCTGGCTGGCCTGCTTGAAAATGACGAAAAGGCTTTAACTGAATTGGCGATCCCGGCGGCCCTGGATCTGCACCTGCACCTGGAACAATTGCGCGGGATCAACTCTTTAGGGGTCCGTGCCTTTGTGAACTGGTCTTCCAAGCTGAAAAACCCCAAGATCATGATTCACGACGCCCCCAAAGCCTTCGTGGATCAGATCAACATGGTGGATGGCTTCCTGCCGCCGCAAACACGCATGCGAAGCTTCTTTGTGCCCTACTATTCCGAAGCCACGGGCGAAGAGACCCAGGTGCAGTTCACTATCGGCATCAATTTTTATCTGTACGAAGGGCAGTGGAAGTTTTCCTTCCCTGAGGTTCACGACAGCCGCGGCAACCTGATGTCGGTGGACATCCAGCCAGAGCGCTACTTCCGCTTCCTGAACAAAATGAAATAAAAAAACCCACAAACTTCAGGTTTGTGGGTTTTTTGTAGAAGAACCTATTTCTTCTTCTTTGCCTTCAAGCCGGCATCCAAGCGGATTTTAACGGCTTCCAGACGGGACTCTTCAGCTTCGAAGTTGGCTTTGGCTGTCGCCACTTTGATACGGATTTCTTCGGCTTCGTTTTTTGCTGAATCCAGGCGGCTTTCAAGCTTTTCACGCTCTTTTTTAGCCTTCTCGGTTTCTTCAGTCAGACGTTTCAATTCGCTTTCAGACTTCGCCACTTCAGATTCGTATTCAGCGATGGCTTTTTTCGAACGGGCAATTTCAAGGTTCGCAGTCGCCTGCTCTTTGCGAAGGTTGTTACGGTTGCTTTCAAGCTCTTGACGGGCTTTTGCCGCCTGCTGCTTCAGCTTTTCTTCCTGCGACTTGGTTTCGGTCACCTTTTTGCGCTCGGATTCAGCCTCTTCTTTGGCTTTTTTCGAAGCGTCCAGCGCCGCTTTCAACTCGCCTTCCACTTTTTCAATCATCGCTTTGGACTGTTCATCCTGAGCCTTCAAGCGGGACATTTCGGCTTCTGCACGCGCACGATCCGCTTCGGCACGGGCGATCTCCTGCTTGGCTTTGGCTTCTCGGGCCTTGGCTTCAGCCACCGCTTTTTGCGTCAGCAGTTTGGCTTTGGAAAGATTCTGTTCCGCCTTCAGGGTTTCGTTCTTTGCCGCTTCGGCTTCTTTCGTCGCGCTTAAGCCTGCTTCTGTAGCAGAGTTGGCCTGCTTTTCCTGATCTTTTGCCTGATCACGCAAATCGTCGGCCTGCTTTTCAGCCTGCTTGCGTTTGTTTTGAGCTTCGTCACGAACCTGAATGGCTTTTTGCGTTTTTTCCTGGGCGGCTTTGATGCGCACCTGGGCCGCGGCCTGCTCTTTTTCAGCGGCCTTTTGAGCTCTGTCATGTTCGTTGGTTTCAGCTTTTAGTTTTGCCGATTCACGCTCGGAATCAGCCTGTTCTTTTTTGGCGTCATTTTCCAATGAGCGGGCCTTGTTGATGGCCGCCTGGGACTCTGCACGGATTTTATCCCGGCGTTTGCGATCTTCTTCCGCGCGCTTTTTTGCTTCGTTGGCTTCGGCCTTGGCCGCTTCGGCATCCGCGGTGGCCTCTTCGGCTTCAATCTGTGAGCTGTCGACTTGCGCGTACGCCGCCAATGGCATGGTGCCGGTCATAAGAGCTGCCAAGAGAAGTGTCCCTAGTGGTTTTACCTGCATTGAAAATCTCCTTCGATGAATCATCGATGTTCAATAGCAACTAGGATATAGGGATTTTAGGCAAAAAAAAAGCGACCAGGATTGGGGGGGAGGGGTCCTGGCCGCCATGGGGGGTTGACTTGTACTAAAGCAACGCAGGTGCCATGCCTACTTGTTCGTCAGATCCGATTAAACTCACAGCCGACCCAAATCCTATGTCGAGGTTTTTGACAGAAAACGACAATTGGCGGAAGCTTTCGTCATATAAACGCATCTTTGTGGGAGTTTCTGCCCACGGCAAACCACGACCTTCTGCCAAGAATTTTTCCTTATCTCCGTCTCAATATGAGCTCAAAATCTGAGTCTATCGTCCAGTTTATTGCTAAAAACGAACTGGATCATCCTTCCATACGATCCCATTTACTCAACTCTTCCCCCACAGTGTGTGAACCAACTTTTGTTTTCTTGAAAGGATAAAGAAGTGACGAACTTACGAATGAGTTTAAACATCGCGATTGTGACAACCCTTTTGGCAACAGCGGCCTGCTCTGGCAGCGGCAGCTCGAAATCCCCTTCCGAAGAACCCGCACTGACAGGTTACTGGAAGTCTGAGTGTTACGAACTTGGAAAAACTGCGAGCCACGGAATGGTTGTCCTGCAAATCCAGGATGACGGCACTTTCTCAAGAATCCACTACACCTTTAACAATGCCACTTGTTCCGGCGACGCCGAGGGTGCAAACACCTATGATGGCACAATCACCTTAGGCACGGTTGTCGCCGAAAGCCCGCTGACTCAGGAGTTCCACTCTTTCATCAGTTGCACGGATCGCTATTCGACTTTGAAAGTTCAAAACAGCACCCTGTTCATTGCCAACGGCCCGGATGACGGAACCACGGAAGAGTTGCGCCAGACGGACTTCACCGACGCTGACGAGTACACTCCTATCACCGAGGCAGAACTACCGGCACTTCCTGCGCCGGTTAAAGTCGCTCCCACACTTTGTCTGCAGTAATTTCTTTTGGGACCTGTGCTGGCGCAGGTCCCCGCACTTGACCCACGGCTAGGTTCCTGGGCCAAGCCCGTCTGGACTCGACACACCCAAGACTTCTTTCTTATTCTGACTGCATGAACTTTCCGTTTCTGAAACAAAGCCTTGGTGCTTTGCTTATTCTTTGCTCCCCTTCTGCGTTTGCTCTGCACATTATGCTGGATCCCGGCCATGGTGGTGTTGATACGGGAGCGGTGTATGGCGGAGCGAAAGAAGCGGAACTGGTGTTGAAAGTCGCACAAAAGCTGCAGACTTTATTAGCCAAAGATGAAAAGTTCAAAGTCACCATGACGCGCACAAGTGATCGCAATCTGTCTTTGCCTGAACGCGTGAAAATGGCCGAAGGATCCAAGGCAGACTTGTTCGTCAGTTTGCACGCCAATGCCGCTTCCGATCAGCGCGCCAAGGGTGTTGAGTTCTTCTTCCAAAACAACCTGCCACCAGATGAAGATGCACTGTTCTTAGCCAGCCAGGAAAATCAGATGGTTCTTAACAGCCGCGAGCTGCATGACATCTCTGGAGGCGATGAGCTTTCCAAAAAAGGCGATGTGGCAGCGATTGTGGAAGACCTGCATCGTCAAAACCGCCTCAGCAGCAGCCTGCGCCTGACACAAACCCTGACGCAGGTGTGGGGCACGGACAATAACGCGGCTCAAGCCACGATCAAACAGGCCCCATTCTATGTGATCTCAAAAACGACAATGCCTTCGGTTTTGATTGAAATCGGCTTTTTGACCAACCCGCGTGAAGCCAAAAAGCTGGTCAGCGCAGAATATCAAAACGATCTTGCCCAAAAAATCTACACCGCCCTCCAGTCCTACAAAGAAAAGATGGACAACCACGAGGCAAAAATCCTAAATTAGGCTCAACACAATCAATCCCCAAGAATGAAAAAAGGCCCCCTTTTCTGACCGGCCTTACTGGAGCTTTCTATGCGTGCTGACGGCCGTCTGTTTGATCAACTTCGAAATATTAAAATCACCCCAAATGTATCCGAGTACGCTGAAGGCTCTGCCATCGTGGAATTTGGTCGCACCAAAGTTCTTTGCACGGCGACTTATGAATCTAAAGCCCCAAGCTGGTTGCTGGGCACCGGAGCTGGCTGGATCACTGCGGAATACGGCATGCTGCCAAGATCCACTCACACGCGCATCCGTCGTGACAAATCCATGACTGGGGGGCGCACTCAGGAAATCTCGCGCCTGATCGGACGCTCTTTGCGTGCGGCCGTGGACCTAAAACAACTGGGTGAAAAACAAATCATCATCGACTGTGACGTGTTGAATGCCGATGGCGGCACACGCACGGCTTCGGTGACCGGCGGCTTTGTGGCGCTGGCCCTGGCACTTAAAAAATTGCATGCCGTCAGCGAAATCAAAACGTTGCCGTTGATCAACTATGTTTCTGCCATCAGTGTGGGCCTGCATGAAGGCAACATCCTGCTGGATCTGAACTATGACGAAGATTCTGCAATCGGCACTGACATGAACTTTGTCATGACGGACAAGGGTCAATTCGTGGAAGTTCAAGGTACCGCCGAGCACGTTCCGTTCACTCGCGATCAGTTGTTCAAGATGATGGACGTGGCTGAAAAAGGCTGCCGTGAACTTTTCATTCACCAAGCCGCAGTGATGGGTGAAATCTACAAGATCGCAGGAGCATAAATGGAACTTTGGATTGCCACCGGAAACAAAGGAAAACTTGCTGAATACAAACAACTGCTGCGTGAGCTGCCGGACTTGAAGGTCTTTTCACAAGGCGACATCCCCTCCTTCACTCCCCGTCCAGAAGACGGAAAAACATTTGAAGACAACGCGCGCATCAAAGCCAAAACTTTGCGTGCGGTGAAAAACAATGTCTGGGTGCTGGGTGAAGATGCGGGTTTGGTTGTTGAAGGTCTGAACGGCTTGCCAGGAATTCATTCGGCTCGTTATGCGGGACCGAAGGCTTCTGACAGCGAAAACGTTTCCAAGCTTTTGAAAATGATCACGCTAAAACCAATGCCGAACAAGAATGCAAAATTCGTTTGCACGACGGTGGTTTACACTCCGACGGGTGAAGAATGGGTGTTCAATGGCGAGATGAAAGGCACGATCGCTTCCAAACCTGCAGGTTTGCATGGATTTGGTTACGATCCGGTCTTTATCCCGGAAGGCCAAACACAGACGCTGGCCGAACTGGGCACAGGCTATAAGAGCCTGCTTTCCCACAGAGCGATGGCTTTAAAGGCCTTCCTGGAAAAATTGAATCAGACTCAAGGCTAATTAGAAGGGAACTCGCAAGGTTCCCTTTTTTTATTTGCTTATTTCGCAAGCATCCGCGATACTGCCTTTAACACACCCAACAAGGAGGGCCTATGATTGTAAAAACTTTTATCGCTAAAGCCGCTCTCCTTGCGTCTTTCTAGTTTTTTCATTCTTAAAACTTAAGTTCGCCAAGAGAGCTCCTGAATTTTAATTTTATTCAATGGAGTTATCCGTGACTAATTCATCAATCCTTCCCGCTTGGGGATGGAACGCGCTTTTACAGGCGCAAATCGAACTTCGACCTCTGACATCAGGCGAAGTCGTAGGACGTATTATCAATCAAGAACGCGAAATGTACCGCGTGGTGTTCTTTAAAAACGACCACGAAGGCAAAGCCCTGGCCCAGCTTTCTGGAAAATTTCGCTATGAACATTCGGATCTGAACCTGGAATACCCCGGCGTGGGTGACTGGGTGATTTGCGAACTGCACTCCAATGACGAGCACGCGGTCATTCACGAAGTCCTTTCGCGCCAAAGCTGCTTTTACCGCAAGGAACCCGGCAGCGGGGCCCGGGCCCAGATCGTGGCCGCCAACGTGGATGTGATTTTTGTGATGGTGTCGGCCAATCAGGATTTCAACCTGAAACGCCTGGATCGCTATATGAGCCTGGCGTGGGAATCCAACGCCTCGCCGGTCATCGTTCTGACCAAGGCGGATTTGGCCGAAGACCTTGAAGGCCTCATCGCCGAAGTGGAAGACCGCCACCCGGCGGTTCCGGTGCATGCCGTGAGTGCTTTGGATCCGCAAACCCTGGAGCCGCTGAAGACTCACCTGCTGCCCGGAAAGACCGTGGTGCTTTTGGGGTCTTCGGGGGTTGGAAAATCGACTTTGGGAAATCTGCTTTTGGAAAAAGAGCAGATCAAAACCCAAGGCATCCGCGAGGACGACGACAAAGGTAAACACACGACCACTTCAAGGTCCTTGTATCAGCTTCCCTCTGGCGCCCTTTTGATGGACACGCCGGGCATGCGGGAACTGGGGCTTTTGGATCACCGGGAGGGCTTTGAAAGCCTCTTTGACGATATTCTGGAACTGGCAACCCGTTGCCGGTTTACGGACTGCCAGCATCAGACCGAACCAGGCTGTGCCGTCCAAGCCGCCCTGGAATCGGGAGAGCTGGAAGCGGAACGTTGGGAAAGTTTTCAAAATCTGGAGCGGGAGCTGCGTTATTTTGAGCGCAAAACCGACCCGGAAAAAGCCCGCGAGGAGCGCCAGAAATGGAAGAAAATCACTCAAGGACTGCGAGTCCGCGTAAAACAGAAATCCAGAGGGGAAATCTAGGTGTTTTGCTCGCCAAAGGGGGTCAAAAAAGACCCCCTTTTCGTTGGACAAAAAGAGGGCCCCTTGCTAGCTTCCTTTAAACGCACTTTTAACTCAGGAGACTACGAGTGATGAAGGGCCTAAAAATCTTTTCAGCCAATGCCAATCCCACATTAGCCAAGAAAGTAGCCGAAGCCGCTGGAGTTGAGCTCGGATACTGTGAAGTCAGCAGTTTTGCTGACGGTGAAATCCAAGTCGAAATACATGAGAGCGTCCGCGGGCAACACGTGTTTGTTGTCCAAAGCACCTGCCCTCCTGTAAATCAAAACTACATGGAGCTGTTTGTGATGCTCGATGCCCTTCGCCGGGCCTCCGCCGCCTCCATCACCGCCGTGATCCCTTATTACGGTTATGCCCGCCAGGATCGAAAAGTGGCCCCGCGCGCCCCTATTTCGGCCAAATTGATGGCGGACCTGATCACGACGGCCGGCGCCGACCGTGTGGTGTCCGTGGACCTGCACGCCGCCCAAATCCAAGGCTTCTTCAATGTTCCGGTGGACCATTTGTTCGCAATTCCGACTTTGGCTCGCGCTTGGCGGGATGCCTACGGCCAGGGCTCTGAGTTTGTTGCGGTGAGTCCAGACGCCGGCGGGGTCGAAAGAACCCGTGCCTTTGCCAAGAGAATTGAGTCCTCCATGGCGATCATCGATAAACGCCGTTCCGGCCCTAATGAGGCTAAAGCCCTGCACCTGATCGGGGATGTGACTGGCAAAACGGCCGTCATTGTGGACGATATGATCGATACGGCGGGAACTCTTACACAAGCAGTTGACAGCCTGTATAAGAATGGGGCAAAACGTGTGTTCGCCGTTGCAACCCACCCTGTTTTGTCAGGTCCTGCGATCAATCGCCTGAAGGAAAGCCCTATTGAAAAAGTATGGGTCACCGACACGATCCCGCTGTCTGAAGCGGCGAAAAACTGCGGAAAAATCGAAGTGGTTTCAGTAGCTCCGGTCCTGGCCGAAGCCATGAAACGAATCCACGGAAATGACTCCGTCAGTTCATTGTTTGACTAACTAACCCACCTTCGGGTGGATATTATTAACTTCCTCTATTGGACTAGAAGGATAAATACATGAAAACAAGAATCGACCTTACAGTTGAACCTCGTGAAACTGGTAAACACAACAGCCGTGGCCTGCGCACTAGCCGTAACGTTCCTGCTGTTATCTACGGAGCTGTAACTCCAACGAACGTTTCCGTTGGTGAAAAAGAAATCGTTAAGTACAACACTCGCGCTTACGAGAATGCTCTTTTCAACTTGAAATCCACTGACAAAACTGCAAATGGCATCGTAGTTCTGATCAAATCCGTAGACGTACACCCACTGACTCGTCGTCCTCAACACGTTGACTTCTTCGCTTTGGATCTGAAAAAAGCGGTTCGCGTTAACGTTGAAGTACGTCTTGAAGGTAAAGCTATCGGTCTTTCTGAAGGCGGTCTGTTGAACGTTGTTCTTCGTTCCGTTGAGGTTGAGTGCTTGCCAACTGAAATCCCTGAGTTCTTCACTGCTGACATCTCTAACTTGGCAGTTGGTGACGCTCTTCACGTATCCGACATCAAAGTTGGCGGCTCCGTGAAAATGATCACTGGCGCAGAACAAACTGTTGCAGTTGTTAACGCTCAAGAAGAAGAAGTTGCTGCTACTCCAGCTGCTGCCGCGGCTCCTGCTGCTGCTGCACCTGCTGCTGCAAAAGCTCCTGCTGCGAAAAAGTAATTTCCAGCAAAGATTTGAATTCCAAAGAGGCAGCTCACCAGAGCTGCCTCTTTTTTTTAACTCCCCTGAATGCGGACCGATCAAAAAGGTCCAAATGCAAGGCGGAGGGGTCCCTCTGAAGCGCAGGCGTGCTCCTAGCACGTCGGAGCGAAAGAGGTCCCCCGACAACGCAGTCAGTTGGGCCTTTTTCATCGGTCCTTCGGAGGAAAAATGTGGTTGATTGTTGGTCTTGGCAATCCGGGTGGTGAATATAAACTGACCCGTCATAACATCGGCTTTATGGCTGTGGACTATCTGATGGAAGGCCTGGGGAATCCCCCGATCAAAAATCAATTCAAGGCCGAAATCGCTCAGGCGAAAATCAAAGACCACCCGGTGATATTCTGCAAACCACAGACGTACATGAATCTTTCCGGCGAATCCGTACAGCCCCTGATGGGCTTTTATAAAATCCCTCTGGAACGCCTGATCGTCATTCACGATGAAATTGACCAGCCGTTTGCACAAATGAAAATCCAGAAAAACCGTGGTCACGGCGGCCATAACGGCATTAAAAGTGTTTCAGGTCTGCTGGGCTCGATGGACTACACGCGCCTGCGTTTGGGCGTGGGGCGTCCGGCCAACCCGAACATCCCGGTACCTGATTACGTCCTGGGTAAATTCACCAAGGAAGAGTTCGCGCAAATGCCGGATTTCCTGAATAAAGCCGGCGATGCTGTGGAAAGCATCATCCTGGATGGAATTCAAAAAGCTTCGACAAAATTCAACACTTAGGCTAGATTGAGCCGTCATTTCGCAAGGAGTTTTCAATGGCACTTCAAGTCGGTATCGTAGGTCTTCCGAACGTGGGTAAGAGCACGCTTTTCAATGCTCTGACATCTGCCAAGGCTGAGGCGGCCAACTATCCATTCTGTACTATCGACCCGAACGTGGGCGTGGTGACAGTTCCGGATCCTCGCATGGATAAAATCACTGAATTCATCAAACCTCAGAAAGTTGTTCCAACAACTATGGAGTTCGTGGATATCGCGGGTATCGTAAAAGGTGCGTCCCAGGGTGAAGGTTTAGGAAATCAGTTCCTGTCCCACATCCGTCAAACAGACGCGATCGTTCACGTGGTTCGTTGTTTTGACGACCCAAATATCATTCACGTGGCAGGTTCTGTGGAGCCTATCCGTGACATCGAAATCATCAACACCGAATTGTTGCTGGCAGATTTGGACTCTGTTGAAAAGCGCCTTCAGCGCACTGAAAAACAGGCGAAAAACTCCACCGACAAAAAGCTGAAACTGGATGTCGAAGTTGCCAAAAAAATCAAAGAGGCTTTGGGTAAAGGTCTTCCTGCCCGCTCTGTGACTTTGGACGAAATGGAGCAAGGTGCTTTGAAAGAGATGCACCTGCTGACTGCCAAACCGGTTCTTTACGCGATGAACGTCAACGACGCTGACTTCGCATCCGGTGGCAATGACTGGACAAAGGCTGTTGAAGCCCGCGCCGCTGAAGAAAACAACAAAACCATCCTGATCTGTTCTGCGATGGAAGCTGAGATCGCTTTGTTGCCACCAGAAGAACGCAAGGACTTCCTGGATGCACTGGGCGCTGAAGAGCCAGGCTTGAACCGTCTGATCCGCGAAGCTTACACACTTTTGGGACTTCAGACTTACTTCACTGCTGGTGTGACGGAAGTGCGTGCTTGGACGATTCGTGCCAACACGAAAGCTCCTCAAGCGGCGGGTGTGATTCACTCTGACTTTGAGCGTGGTTTCATCAAAGCTGAAACTTACCACTGTGAAGACTTGTTCAAGTACAAATCTGAACAAGCGATCAAAGATGCTGGTAAATACCGCATCGAGGGCAAAGAGTACGTTGTGAAAGACGGCGACGTTTTGTTCTTCAAGTTCAACGTTTAATTTCTTCTTAAGAAGGGAAAAAGGGGCCGCAAAGCCCCTTTTTTATTTTGTATGAATGAATTACTGACTTTATCTGCTTTGGATCTGCATAAAAAAGTACAAAACAAAGAAGTGTCCCCTTCCGAAGTTCTGGAAGCACACATCACCCGCATTGAGCAGGTGAACCCTTCTTTGAACGCCATGGTCGAAGACGACTTCGTCCGTGCCAGAAAATTGGCACACGAACAGACAGAAATTTTGGCGAAGAACAATTCCGATCTTCCGCCGCTGTTTGGTGTCCCGTTCACCGTCAAAGAAATGTTCTCTTACCAGGGCATGAAACGCACCGGCGGCAGCATCCATCACAAAAATGACGTGATGGACTGGGACGCCACCGTTGTTGCTCGAATGAAAAAAGCCGGTGCCATCCCGATGGGCACCACCAATGTGCCGGAACTGGGATTCTGGTTTGAGTGTTTCAATCCCGTTTATGGTCGCACCAGCAACCCCTATGATCTGGGCCGCACTTGCGGTGGCAGCAGCGGTGGTGAAGGTGCTTTGATCGGCGCGGGCGCTTCTCCGTTGGGTCTTGGCAGTGATATCGGCGGCAGCATCCGAATGCCGGCGTCGTTCTGCGGGGTCTTTGGTCACAAGCCGTCTCGCTATTTGTTGCCACTGACGGGCCACTTCCCGTTTGAACAAAATGACTTCCGCACGCTGTTACTGGATCAGAAGTATCCGTACACCTCCATGGGGCCGATGACCCGTAAAGCCGTGGATCTGGCGCCGATGATGAAGATCCTGATGGGATCTGACGACATCGATCAGCACACGCTGAAAAATCCAGCCATGGAAGAACTGTCCCAGGAATGGAAAGGCCGTAAGGTTTTGATCTGTCCGAACCCTGTCTTCCACCGCGCGCGCGGAACCGATGATGAGCTGGTCC
The DNA here is from genome assembly GCF_055398295.1 of Bdellovibrio sp. BIS2. Taxonomy (NCBI): domain Bacteria; kingdom Pseudomonadati; phylum Bdellovibrionota; class Bdellovibrionia; order Bdellovibrionales; family Pseudobdellovibrionaceae; genus Bdellovibrio; species Bdellovibrio sp. BIS2. The sequence continues at coordinate 2,688,228 of NZ_AP035879.1, forward strand.
AAGTGGTGAAAAACTGCGGAAAGCTGTTTGAAGAACTGGGCGCCCACGTTGAAGAACTGGATCCAAGATTCTTTGTCCGCTCGGCAGAGCTTTGGTTTGCGGCGGTAAAAAACTCCAAGAACCGAAACTTGTATGAAACCCTGATGGGCCCCACCCAGCACCTGTCGATCGGGAAAGAAATCCTGCAACTGACTTTCGGTAAAGGTAACTACACCCTGCCAAATCTGCTGGTGTCTTTGGCTGAAATTTTTGACACCCGTAAAAAAGACTTCACTGAAGAAATGCAGGCCTTGGCCAAAATGAAATCCGACCTGGATGAAAAACTGGGCGCTGACGGCATTTTGATTCTGCCTCCGCACCCGCGGGTGGCCCCAAAACACAGAGCTCCGCTGTGGTCCCCGTTTGATTTCATTTACACGGCGATCTTTACGACGCTGGGCCATCCAGCGACTTCAGTTCCAACGGGCCTGAACGAAGACGGTATTCCATTGGGAGTTCAAGTCGTCGGTCCTTACATGAAGGACCATCTGACACTGGCATGTGCGGAATTCTTGGAAACAACATTCGGCGGCTGGCAACCGCCCAAAAACCTATAGCTTAAATACGGTATTTGGTGCGTAAATGATCCAAGATGATGTGGAAGCTCCAGACGGTCAGGAACAAGATCAGACTTGGATATAGAATCAGATGCGGGAAGCTTGAAAGTGTCTTCCAGCCTTCTCGCACCAAAATTCCCCAACTTGTGTAGGGGGGATGAATCCCCAGGCCGATAAAGCTCATGAAGCTTTCATACAAAATATTTGTCGGAATCTGCATCGCCACCAAAATCAGCAGTGTTCCCAACATATTTGGAAGCACATGGCGAAGCATCACGTGCACACGACTGCCACCTAGTGAAATTGCCGCTTCCACATAGGGTTTGCGTTTGATTTCCAAAACCATCCCGCGAGTGACGCGCGCAAGACTCATCCAATGCGTGATCGCAATACTGATGCACAAGCCAAGCAAAGCCCGACTGAGCGGATCTTCAAACGGCAGCAGCAACTGCAGACTTAGACACATCACCGAGACCAGAATGAAGCTTGGCACGGCCATCAGGATGTCACAAAAACGCATTAAGATACGATCGACGATCCCTTCAGACCATCCGGCAATGGCTCCATAAATAAAGCCGATCATAAAGGCCAGGAACGATCCCACCAGCCCCACCAAAAGCGAAATGCGCCCACCCATCAACACCCGGGCAAACAGATCCCGTCCCAGGGTGTCGGTGCCGAACCAGTGTTCTGATCCGGGCGGCAAAAGAATGCTTTCGACATTTTGTTCAAGCCCCGAGCTGTTTAACACCCACGGATAAAAAACCGTGGCCAGCACCAGAGTGGAAAGGAACAAAATGGCAAAAACCAAAAGCACCTTTTTCATGCGCGCTCCTGCAGACGTGGGTCCGCCAGCTTCAGCAGCACATCAATAAAGGAATTCACCACAATCAAAAGCGCGCCATAGAACAACGTCAGGCCCACAATCAAAGTGTAATCACGGTCATTCAAAGCCGCGATAAACTCACTGCCCAATCCAGGCACGGCAAACAGAACTTCAACCAGGAAAGAACCTGAGAGTAGTGACACAGTCAAAGGGCCGACGTAGCTTAAAAACGGAATCAGCGAGTTTTTAAGCACATGATGAATCAAAACTCCCCACACGCCGAGGCCTTTGGCTTTGGCGGTGCGGGCATAGTCCTGGTTCAGGTTTTCGTTCAGAGAATTTTTAAGCAGGCGAATCAGGGACGCCAGCGGGCGCACACTTAAAGTCACCACTGGCAAAATGTAGTGCACTGGAGAAGACAAGAACGCCACAGGCAGAAGGTTCCAATAAAAACCAAAGGCGTAAATCAAGAGAGGCCCCCAGAACAGGCTGGGTAAGGACAAGAAGGCAATCACAGTCTGATCGACCAGATTTTCAAACCAGGTTTCGCGGAAACGAGTCGCGGCCACCGCGATCACGAAAGCGCCCACCAGAATCACACCCAGCGCGATGGCATTTAAAGTCAGGGTGTTACCCAGGCCCTGACCGATGATTTCCACCACCGTGCGATCAGGTTTGGACATCGAAACGCCCAAGTCCCCTTGCACGACAGACAGAAGATAGCTCCCTATTTGGGAAGGAAGGCTTTGTTCCAGTCCCCAGTGTTGCGCCAGCCTTTCGCGCACCACGGGATTTAAGGCCGTCTCTTCATCAAAAGGACCGCCCGGAAGAGCTTTGAGCAGCACAAACGTCAACGCCGCTAGGACCCCTAGCGACGCTGTCATTTCCACTGTTTTTTTAAAGACGAACCGAAACGCGTTGTCTATCAAATGTCATCCCAGTTTTCTTTCCCCGCCAGCTCGGCCTGGAATTTCACCGGAACCGCGCCTGCCATGTATGGAAAAAGATCTTTTTTGTTGCCGTACAATTGCGAATAAATATAGGCGTTGGACACAACACGCTTTACATAATTGCGTGTCTCCAGGAACGGAATGTGTTCAATGAACTCATCTGTTTCCAGATTACCGAAAGACGACAACCAGTTTTTCACGCGGTGCGGACCGGCGTTGTAACCTGCGGCCACCAACGGAATCGTATTTTCAAAGCGATCCATCAGACGTTTCAGATAGCGGCTGCCGATCTTCACCGATGTTTCTGGTTGCAGCAACAAAGGCGCTTTGAATTCTTTTTCACCCAAAAGCGTCGCCACTTTGTGGCCGGTGAATGGCATGACCTGCATCAGACCCAACGCCCCGACCGGAGAAATCGCATCGCGACGGTAATGGGTTTCTGCACGCATGATTCCCCATACCAGTTCTTCTGGCACAGAGAATTTCTTGGTGTATTTTTCAACATGCTCAGAATATGCACGCGGGTATGCAAACTCCCAAAGATAGCGAATGCCTTCCACACCGTGCGCCGCTCTTTGACCGCCGAAATTAATCTGCGCGATGTAAGAAGAACGGTTGTAGTGACCTGCGGTATTGTATTCACTCATCAAAGTGCGCAGGTACTCGCGGTTGGAGGTCTTTCTTTCAATGTCATACAAATCCCAGCGCGCCCATTCGTTTTCACCCAGGATCATCATGTCGCGGGCTCTTTCAAAGCGCTTCATCAGGGCTGGGTTCGAGAATGTGGTTACTTTCTCGCCGCTGGCATCCGGGACTTCATCCTCAGAAGTGGCCACTTCCACGGATTTCAAATCCGGGTTGTCGGAAGCTTCTGCTTCTTCTTCCTCGCCTTTTTCGTCATCTGCAGAATACTGGGTCAGAACCAGTGTTTCTTCCGATTCAGAATCATCCCCACGATAGCTGTCAGAAGAATACGGCATCAGGAATTCGCCAGCGGAGAATCTGGAAATCACACGCGGCTGCGTTGGCAGGCTGGATTCAGCCAAACGAGGCACTTTCACCTCTTCCATTTTTTTCAGACGACTTTGGGCGGCAATAGAATAATAACCCAGCAAAGGATCTTTCGCCAAAGAGGACATCATGGCCTTGGCTTGCTCGACTTTCCCCTGACGGAAAAGGCTCATCGCCATCCAGTACGTCACGCGGTCTTCCGGGAAGGACTTCCACGCTTTGCGGTTTTTCTTTTTAGCCGCATTCAAATTCCCCAGAGCTTTGTAAGCGCCCTGGTAGTCCCCTTTAAGATATTTCAACCAAGCCAGGTGCCACTGGGCATCGCGGTTCAAACCGGAGTTTGGATAAGCTTTCATGAACTCCTGGAAACGGCGGGCAGCCCCGTCGTAATCCTGGAACTGATAAGACAGGAACGCGGACTGATACAAAGCCTGACGACCGGTTTTGGATTTCGGACTTAGTTTGTAAGCGGAATAGTAAGAGCCCACCGCCAGTTGCACTTCCCCTGCTCTGGCCGCAGAAGAGGCAAACAGGATCAGGAAGTCGAAGTTTCTTTTGTTGGCCTCATAATATGGCTTTAGCAATTCGACCGCTTTGGTGACTTCACCTTCCTGCAGATAGAACTGAGCCTGAAGCTTGTCAGCCAGGTACTTGTCAGACTTGGCCACTTTGGATTTCATGATGTTGATTTCGCCCTGGGCTTTTTGATCAAGACCGGCCCATAGCAGATAACGAACGCGCGTGCGGAAGTCTTCCGGCGTGACTTTGCAGTCCGTCGGTTTACCTTCAAATTCATTGATGGCAAGGTCCACACTCCAGTCCGCCACTTTTGGGTAAGCCGGATAGCGCTCGTACAACTTCACCAGCCACTTACACATTTGGCCGTGGCGATTCAGGCCTTTTTCAGCCACCGCCAGATTGTAAATCACATCCGGATAGTCTTCGGTGTTGCGGGTTCTTTTTTCCAGTTTCACAAACTGCGTGCTGGCCAGTTTGTAGTTCTTCTTTTCAAGCGCGATCTGCCCCATCAGGTTTGAAGCCTCAATGGACATTTTCACGTTCGGGGAAAGATCCAGAACTTTTTTAAGCTCCCCTTCGGCGTCATCCCATTTGGAAGTTTTCATATAAGATTGCGCCAGATAGAAGCGCACGTATTCTTCCAGTGAGGTTTTTTCTTTCAGAATGTCCTGAAGAGCGGGAATGGCCTGATCGTATTTCGCTGCGCGGAACTGATCCAGGGCCTTTTTAAAGGGCTCAAGGTCATTTTTAGTAACTTGGGCGCCGGCCACCGGACCGAGCAAGAGAGAAAACACAATACATTTCAGGGAGACCTTCATGTCCACCACTCCAATACGAAAAGTTGTACAGTCCTTGTAACCGTCATCTAATAATGATACCGAATATCTATGGCAAAATCGAAAACTAAAACGATCTATACCTGTCAAAATTGTGGGGCCCAAAGACCAAGGTGGGAGGGCAAATGCTCTGACTGCGGTGCGTGGAACTCTTACGTCGAAGAACTGCAGATGCCGGAAGTGAAAACTCGAGGATGGTCTACAGGGTCTGGCGATCGCGAAGGCACCGGGTCCAAACCTGTCACGCTGGACCAAAGACTTGAAGAAGTGAAATTGGATCGTTTTGATACAAGTTTCGAAGAGCTCAATCGCGTGCTGGGCGGCGGTTTGGCCAAGGGAAGTTTCGTGCTTTTGGGGGGATCTCCGGGCATTGGGAAATCCACTCTTTTGCTGCAAATGGCCGGTGGTTTAGCCAATAACAAGCACAAGGTTCTTTATATCTCCGGCGAGGAAAGTGTCTCTCAGACGGGATCCCGCGCTCACCGCCTGGGTATCCGTTCGCCCTTGATTGAAGTGGGTTGTGAAAGCAATCTGACGGCCGTGATGGAAATGGCCCGATTCAAAAAACCGGATGTTCTGGTTGTCGATTCCATTCAGACGATGTTCCTGCCTGATTTGCAGGCAGCACCGGGCTCGGTGTCTCAGGTTCGTGAATGCGCCGGGCACTTGATGGGCCTTGCCAAGCACGATGGCATCACTGTGATCCTGATTGGTCACGTCACCAAAGATGGCAATATCGCCGGTCCCAAGGTTTTGGAACACATGGTGGACTGCGTGCTGTCCTTTGATGGCGACATCTCTTACAACTTCCGCCTGCTGCGTTCTTTGAAAAACCGTTTTGGCGCGGCTCACGAACTGGGTGTGTTCCAGATGAACTCCAAGGGCTTGGAAGAGGTTTCCAATCCCTCCGAGTTGTTCCTGGAAGAACGCGGTGATCAGTTGATTGGTTCAGCCGTGTTTGCGTCGATGGAGGGCACAAGGCCTTTACTGTGTGAAGTTCAGGCGCTGACACTTTCCAGTCCCATGGCGATGCCTCGTCGCACGGCTTTGGGTATTGATATCAACCGTCTGCATCTTTTGACGGCCGTATTGGATCGTCACCTGGATGTGCGCCTGGCCCACAACGACATCTTTATCAACGTTGTTGGCGGCTTAAAACTGGTGGAGCCGGCTTCGGACCTGGCCGTGGCGGCGGCGATCTTGTCCACCGAGCACCGCCGTGATCTTGACGCCAAGACTTGTTATTTTGGCGAAATCGGTCTGACCGGCGAAGTCCGTGGTGTGTCCTTTGTTGAACAACGAATCAAAGAGGCCGACAAGCTGGGCTTCAAACATTTCGTCATGCCTTTTTCAAACAAACGCCACCTGGAGGACGTCAAGCTTTCCAAGGACAAGAAGATTTCGTTTGTCAAAAACGTGCATGATCTGAATAAAATCATCTAAGGACTTACGAAAAGGAATTCTGGCATGGATGCACAGAGCGCAATTGTAAAAGAGACTTATAAGCCCGGTGACTTCATCTTCTTTGAAGGCGACATCGAAAATCACTTTTACATTGTTGAAAGCGGTGTGGTGAACATCTTCACGAAAGATCAAATGGGCAAACGAATTCCCATTTGCGACATTGTGGACGGGGAATCCTTTGGTGAGTTCGCACTGATTTCAAAAAGTCCCCGTTCGGCTTCAGCTCAGGCTGTCACGGACGTTGTGCTGGTAAAGGTTTCTGAAGAGGGGTTCCAGCAACTTCTGTCAGAACTGCCGACCTGGGCGGAATGCATGCTGAAGTCGTTCACTGATCGCCTGCAGAACATGACGGAAAAGATTCGCGAGGCCGAACAGTTCCGCAGACGAGAGTCCTAAAAATCTTAAAATTGTAATTTCATTGAGTTGGTTATTTTCCAATCCTGCTTGTATGCTGGAGAAAATGCTTAGCTCATTTAAACATCTTTTTTTAACAGCTCTGCTTTGGCTTTTGCCACTGTCCCCTGCACAGGCTTCCGCTCTGGAAGTTCCCACTTGGGAAGGACCTGTTTCCGGCCCGAAAGCTCAAGAAGGCCGCAAGATCATCTTTATTGCCTCAGACATGAAAAATGGCGGAGCTGCCGCTGTCAGCGAAGGCTTCCTTTCTGCCGGCCGCATGTTGAAATGGAACATCACCATTCGTGATGGCCAGGGAAGCCGTGCGAAAATTCAAAAAGCACTCAACGAAGCCATTCAAGCCGGAGCCGACGGCATTGTGCTGGGGGGCTTTGACGCCGCCGACTTCCGCCCCGAGATTAAAAAAGCCCAGGCAACCCATATCAAGATCGTCGGCTGGCATTCCGCTCCCCGCCCTGGCGGTTCGAATCTGATGTTTTCAAATGTGACCACGGACCCTTTGGTGGTGGCAGAAAAAGCGGCAAAACTGGTCTGCGACGGCGCTGAAAAATCAGGTGTTGTGATTTTCACTGACAATGACTTTTCGATCGCCCGGGCCAAAACCCTGCACATGAAAAAGATCATTGATGAACATAAGAACTGCCACGTTCTGGACATCATGGATGTGCAGATTTCCAAAGCCGAACACCTGATGCCGGGAGCGGTCGCCAAATTAAACGAGCGCTTTGGGAAAAAGTGGACTCACAGTCTTGCCATCAACGACATCTATTTTGATCACATCAATTTTCCACTTAAAAAAATCGGCCGTAAGGATCTGATCAATGTCTCGGCCGGAGATGGTTCAGCAACGGCCTTGCACCGGATTAAATCCGGACTTTCACAGCAACTGGCAACGATCGCCGAACCCCTGAAAGCCCAGGGCTGGCAGGTCGCCGACGAAATGAATCGCGCCTTTGCCGGAAGCAGTGAAAGCGGATTTACGACAGAACCTTTGGTGATCACTCAGGAAATTTTGAAGAATTTAAAAGAAGGAAATCTGGAATCAAGACTGAACTATAAAGAAGCTTATTCGAAAATCTGGTATCCCTGAGGCCCGAAGACCCCAGGGATTTTTTTTACCTAGTAACGGATGGGATAGATCGAAGGCGCACCGTAACTGGAAGTCACAGTCACGTTCAGGTCCGCATTCCCACCCATGGATTCAGCCCGGATGTCGATCGCAACGATACGCTCCCCGGCTGTCAGGTATTCAGAAGTCAGGCTGTAGTAGAATGTACCTGTGTAGCTCAACTGACGAAGCTGAATACGGCGACCGCTTTGAGTGATCGCATAAGTCTCATGCAATTGAATGCCGTTGAAGGACGGGTTCACACGAACATAGTCCACATAAGAAGCATAGTTGAATGCCACACGCAACCACTCGCCACCGCTGCGACGGGAAACACCGTAGAAACGCACTGTGGATTCACCGTAGTTGTTCGGTGGACGTGGTGGGTTTGGATACGGAGGATGTGGATCCGGACGGTGCGGAGGATACGGTTGTGGATACGGATCAGGACGAGGTCCCGGTCTTACTGGCGGACGATCCGGGCGAATGCCGCCATGACGGTGGTCGTCTCTGCGGTCGTTTTCATAACGGCGGTCATCGCGGTCGCGGTCATGGTACTGATCTGGTCCGCGGCGATCATCGCGACGGTCGTCTCTGCGATCATCACGGCGATCATTGTCGCCACGACGGTCATCACGACGCTCATCATTGCCACTTGGGGGATGGCCCGGGCGGATTTGTGCTCCGGCTACGGGACTTTGCAGCAAAACGGCTGCGGTCAAAAGGGCGCTCAACATTGGTAGTTTCATAAAGACTCCTTTTTTGAAGACAAAGGAGATATTCCAAGATCCGTGCCTGGACAAAGTGACACCAAATGGCGCTGTAGGAAATTATTTCTTAGGGTACTTTAAGAACAGTTCGCGCTGCAGATCCATCACCAGACTCAATAGGCGCGTTTCCAGGATGTTTGTGACGTTTAAGAACTGCAAGCCAGCCGTCTGAACAACCTGCCCGTCGACTTCGCGTTTCTGGGCAAAACGCACCTCCACATCAAACTCCATGGCGCGGCGAACCCCGAGGCGCAAAGCGCCTTTGATCTGATCCCCGATTTTAAGCTCAGGGGTTGTCCCTTTAAATTCGATTTTAAGCCCCCCAGCACTGACATCCCGAACCCGGGTCTCGACGAAATGAACCTTTCCGCCATGATGAAGAATACTGAAAACGGCTTCGTACTTAGCCGGGATATCGATGCGGGCATTCGCCCTTCTTTGCAACTGAAACAGATCGACGTCCGTCTTCAGTACGGCCCAGCCAACACTGAAGCTGAGCTCTGTCTGGAAAAAATAACGTTCACTTTTAAAGGGAAAATTCACCACCACTTTTTGTGGTTGCGTGACATCTTTTGAGTCTGCCGTGTGATGGCAAAGCAGTGTTTCATCCTTGTCAGTTTGCACGGCGATCAGATGAAAGACGTCTTCATTGATGGAGCCCTTCATCGACAACTGTAATTTGTCGTCAGCGATTTCACGGAAAAGCATTTTCTTTTCCGACACTGCAACTTTTTTGAAAATGGTCTGCCCCGGCATGCTGACGGCCATGTGCTTACACTCGCTCCAAAGCCCGGGCCCAGCGCTGCAATCGTTCTTTGCGCGCTTTCGGCGTCATCTTCACTTTGAATTCCTTGTTCACTTTCCACACCCGTTTGATTTCTTTGAGGTCTTTCCACACACCCGCCCCCAGACCGGCCATGAAGGCGGCCCCCAAAGCCGTGGTTTCAAGATTCTGCGGGCGAACCACATTCGCTCCGCAATAGTCAGCTTGCATTTGCATCAACAGATCATTAGCAGCCGCCCCGCCGTCGACGCGAACGCCACGCAGTTTCTTGCCCAGATCCCTTTGCATGGTGTTCAGGATATCCACATTTTGCAAAGCCATGGCTTCCAATGTGGCACGCGCGACGTGAGCTTTGGTGCTGCCGCGGGTAAGACCGCAGATCAGACCGCGTGCTTCCGGTTGCCAGTGCGGAGCCCCCAACCCGGTCAGGGCTGGAACAAACTCCACCCCTTCGGTGCTGTCGACAGTTTTTGCCAACGCCTCAATATCAGAGGACTGCTGGAACAATCCCAATCCGTCACGCAGCCACTGAACTGCGGCTCCGCAGACAAACGCACCGCCTTCCAGCGCATAAGTCATTTCCTGGTTTTTTAGTTTCCAGGCAATCGTGGTCAGCAGCTTGTTTTTCGATTTCACGGCTTTTTTTCCAGTGTTCAGCAGCAGGAAGCTTCCGGTGCCAAAGGTGCACTTGGAATCTCCGGTTTCAAAACACGTCTGGCCAAACAAGGCCGCCTGCTGGTCGCCAACGATGCCAGTTATTGGAATTCCATCCGGCATAAAGCCCAGACCTCGGGTCACACCGAAATCAGAATTGGAAGGACAGATTTCTGGCAAGATACCTTCAGGCACGCCAAAAATTTTAAGCAGATCTTCATCCCACCACCCGGTGTGGATGTTCATCAGCATCGTGCGAGAGGCATTGCTGACATCTGTCTTATGCGATTGCCCTGCGGTCAGCTTCCACAACAAGAAGCTGTCGACCGTTCCAGCCAATGCCTGCCCGTCCTTGGCCTTCTTTGCCGCATTGGGAACATGTTTCAGCAACCACTGAATCTTGGTGGCCGAGAAGTAAGGATCCAGCACCAAACCTGTTTTAGCGGTGATAATTTTTTCTTTTTTGTTTTTCTTGAGCTTTTCACAGATATCCTGCGTGCGGCGACACTGCCAGACAATGGCGTTATGCAGGGCTTTGCCTGATTTCGCGTCCCAAAGCATCACAGTTTCACGCTGATTGGTGATACCAATCGTGCGAATCTGAGATCCTTTGATGTTTGCTTTTTCCAGCGCCAGACGCATGGATCTTTGCGTGGAATACCAGATATCTTCGGGGTCGTGTTCAACCCAGCCTGGTTTCGGGAAGATCTGCTTGAATGTCTCACGAGCCTCGGCGACAAGACCTCCGGCTTGATTGATAATGCATGTTCTTGAGCTGGTTGTCCCTTGGTCAATGGCCATGATAAAAGAAGACATAAACACTCTCCAATCGATGTACTAATAATGAAGAATTTCCTGAAGAAACCCAACGAAAAAATCTTTGGCTTACGATCTCTGGATCGTGACACTTTGATTTTCCGTGTGCTGCCGCGTTTTCTTTTGGAGATCCTGCGCAAGTACTTCCGCCTGGAAATTGAAGGCGTGGAAAACATCCCTCGCCGCGGGGCCGTGATTCTGGCACCGAATCACTCGGGCTACACTGGTTTTGATGCTTTTTTGCTGGGCCACGTGGTGCAGCAGGAAGCCAAACGCATTCCCCGCGTGCTGACACATCACTTCTGGTTTCTGACCGAAACGACCGCAATTCCGGCGAACAAAATGGGCTTCACCGAGGCCACTTATGAAAACGGGATCAACGCCCTGAAAAAAGGGAATGCGATTGTCCTGTTCCCGGAAGGTGAGCAAGGCAACTTCAAGCCCACCTCCGAACGCTATCAACTGCAGGAATTCAAACGCGGCTTTGTGCGCATGGCCCTGGAAGCCCAGTGCCCGATTGTTCCCGTGGTGATCTTAGGCGCCGAAGAGACTCATATTAACTTGAAAAAACTTAAATTCACCAAGTTCCTCAAGGGTTCGGTGATTCCATTGCCCTTGAACGTGATTCCCCTGCCAGCCAAATGGCGCATCCGTTTTCTGGAACCAATCACATTGCCTTATAAGCCATCAGCCGTGAACGATGCCGACTTGGTCCACGAAATCGCCCAAGACATCCAAGAGCGCATGCAAACCGCGGTCGAGGAAGAAATCCAAAAACGCGGCAACGCTTTCCTTTAATTTGAAATTTTTCGGGTTTACTTCTTGTCAGGCAAGTCATCAGCGATGACTTGTAAGATATTCTGCCATTTTGCCACGAGGATGCCTTCATTGCCTTCTTCCCGACTGACAAGTCGGCTTACCAGCAAAGCAGCAAGACTGACGGCTAGGACGAGGAGGAGCACGTACTCCACCACGATTTGACCTCGTTTATTCATGAATCAGATTGTATCACACTTCCGCAGGAGCGGAAGCTTTCAGCATGGCGGCTGGACGCCAGTTTTCCATTGTGAGACGCAGAGACTCGACCAACAGGTCCAAGTTCTCATCTGCGATCGGCCCGCGAAGGCCAATCACCACATCGTCATGCCACTTTTCTACTTCCAGAGGGCTGATGTGTTTCGCTGCATCCTCAAAGGACAACAAGAAGCTGTCTTCTGTTGGGTAAACCATCACCAGGATGTTGGCGCCAGCAGCTTTGGAAACCTCTTTGGCTTTAGCCATTTCCACGGTCAACTTCTGTTGAATCAGGAAATAGATCTTCAAAGCCAATGCTTCATGAAACTGGGCAAAGTAGATACGAACAGGACCATCAAAGATGGCACTATTAAAAGCAGGATTAAAATATTTCGACTGCATTAACGTGGTGTATGACGACCTCATGTTGTAGCTCCCCCCTCCACAGACACACCCCAAGACTAGGAAGAAAACCCTTCCTAATTCAAAGGAAATTTTAAGAATCTTAAATTTTCTGACGCATCAGATTATTTAAGACTGCCAAAAACCTTCTTTCCTCTCGAGAAAACCACCTTCTCAGAGTCTTCCCCCACACTGTAGAACAGCGTCTGCCAGTCTTGATCGATGCATAAAATATCAGCAGACTTGCCCACTTCCAGTGAACCCACTTCATTTTGTAAATTCAAAGCGTAAGCCCCACCCACCGTGTAAGCGGCAATGACTTCCGGCAAACTCATCTTCATTTCAAGGCGCGCAAGCAACCCCACGAGATTCAAATTCTGTGTTGGTGATGTGCCAGGATTGAAATCAGTGGCCAATGCCACACGCACCCCCGCATCGATCATCGCGCGAGCCGGTGGATATTTGGTTTTCGTATAGAGATCCGCCGTGGGCAAAAGCACACCAGTCACTTCACTTTGTGCGAGCTTTTTGATTTCTTTGTCTTCAATTTGCAGAAGGTGATCACCGGACAACGCCCCCAAGCGCACGGCGATGTCGCTGCCCCCACTTAAAGACATCTGATCGGCGTGAATCAGGATTTCAAAACCCAGCTCTTGAGCGCGACGCAGATACTTTTCAGAGGCTTCCGGTGGGAAGAATCCTTTTTCGATGAACACATCCACCCGGCGGGCCAGCTTCTTTTTCGCCACCACGGGCAGAACTTCCTGCGCCAGGAATGTCAGATACTCTTCATAAGATTTAAATTCCGGCGGCAAAGCATGCGCCCCCAAAAAGGTGTTCACCGTGCGAATGCCCGAAAGCTTTTGCGCGGCCTGAAGCATTTTCAGCTCATCTTTCAGGTTCAACGCATAGCCCGATTTAATTTCAACCGTCGTCACGCCCTGGGATACGAAATGATCCAGCCGCTTCTGCCCGGTTTTCACCAGATCATTCAGGCTGGAGGCGCGGGTCTTTTTCATGGTCGAAAGAATCCCGCCCCCTTTGGCGGCGATTTCCTGATAGCTGACGCCCTGATTGCGCATTTCAAACTCTGCCGCGCGATCCCCGGCAAAAATTAAATGCGTGTGACACTCGATAAAGCCCGGCAGCACCGTGCGCCCTTTCATGTCGTAATCACGCAGAGTTTTCTTTCTGGCGAATTCCCTGGGAAGCTTCTTTTGCGGTCCTACCCAGGCGATCTTGTCTTTTTCAATGACAATGGCAGCTTGCTGCAAAAGGCTGAGATCCTCTTCCTTGATACGGCGGCCTTGTTTGGCGGCGGCCCCTTGAAGAGTCAGAAGTGTCGAAATATTTTTAAGCAGAATACCCATGCACTTATTCAAGCACATGGGTTTCTGGGATCAAGCTAAAACAGAGTTCCTACATAATCTTGATACTATGACTGCGTGCGCCCTCTGATTTGGGCAGCGTCAGGTGCAAAACGCCATCTTCAAAGTGAGCCTCAATCTTTTCTGTCTGGACTTTGACTGGCAAAGTGAAGGATCTTTGGAAGCGACCATAAGATCTTTCCGAATAGTGCCCCTCTGATTTTGTTTCGCGGGTGCGCTCGCCGGAGATTGTCAGAATGTTGTCATTGAGCTCGACTTTAATGTCTTCTTTCTTCATGCCCGGAAGGTCGGCACTGACCAGATAGGCGTTGTCCTTTTCTTCCACATCCACCGAGGGAGAGAAGTCAAATCCGGCTCGGGTCAGGGCGTTGGATTCGCCGCGGTCGAACTCATTGATAAAATCCTCAAACTGACTGAACAAATCCGAAGAAGGCAGACGACGGCGGCCGCCCCAGGGACTTAAACTTCGCATTGGCATGGCATCCTCCTTATTGAGATGCCTTTAACCTAAGAAGACAGTGTGAAAGCGTCAAGAATGTGCAAGGACCAGTGTCAAAAGTAAAAAACCGGAGTGCTGTCAGACACTCCGGCTTTTCTGTTTCGATCATCAATAAGACTTATTTCATTTTTGGCGAGAACCAAAGGTCGATCACACGACCTTCTTTCTTTTTGCCTTTTTCGACAAAGACGAAAGTGCTCTTTTCACGGATCTGGGCACGGTCCGCGATGCCGCTCACTGCCGAGTCATCGTATTTCAGGGACACGGATTCGATACGGGACTTCAGCGGAACAAGCTCGCCTTTTTGCACTTTACCATCGCCGTTTTTATCAAACCACAGCGAAAGTTTTGCAAAGTCCTTGTCGTTCTTGTCAATGACGCTGTCCTTGTTCGAATCAAATTCGCGCAAAGCCTCAAATCCGTTTTTAAATTTGTCGCCCTGATTACCGAACAATTCATCTTCGGTTGTGATCTGACCATCACCATTGCGGTCCACCGCAATGAAGGCGCCCGGCGCACCGGCTTCAGGCCACATGGTTTTCCCGGTCGGATTCAGAGGGAAGTCTGTCACCCCGGTGAAGTTTGGCATCTTGTCGTCGAAGAACACCATCAGTGGAGAGAAGTAACCGCCGCAATAGCCGTTTTCACCCGGGAAGAAGGCCGACACACTGTACTGTTTGCCGTCTTTGGAGTTGCTGGTGTAAACAGACGCTGAAAGCGGTCCGTTATAACCCATGTACTCCCCGCCCTGCTTTTGGCCCGGCGCAAACACCTGATCAAAACTGACGGCTTCGAGTTTAGCTTCAAAGTCATTGGAAATATTCCCCTCTTCATCCACAGTCGTGGTGAAGTTCACCGGAAGAATCACACGCACACTGTTACCAGCATACTGCGCCTTAACCCCGGCGGTGACATCTGATACCTGTGTCACTTGCGCATCGTTACCTGCTTGGGTCACGACATTGGCCGGATATTTGACGGTGTAAGTTTTAAGTGCGCCCTTTTCCCGCAAGGTCAGCTTTACTAACACACTGGAAACCGGAGAAAGCGGATTGGAAACGTGTCTTAAGTTAGTACCAAAACACGTATTGGAAATATTCACTGTGATTCCGTCAACCGAAGCCCTGGCGGCCTGGCCGGAAAGAACAACCCCTTGAAAACCTGCTGAGCCCCCAGCTCCCGAATTCACGGCTGCAGGCTGTTGTTCAGTCTGTGCATTCGCAGTGGATGACACCACCATGGCTGTTGCACAAGCCCATCTTAACCAAAACATACAAGCCCCCTTTTGGTTTCCCCTTTTATTTCTTATTATTGCGCACGATTTTGAAATAGATCAAAGCATCGTGAGCACTCTTTCTGGAAAACTCCACTTTCGCAACATCCGATGCGAAGAGCTGTCCAGGGCCAAACTGCCTACCGGTATACATGGACCGATACACATTGACCTGATTCCCCTTAGAATCCTTCTGTAGATAATACTTGATAATACTGACAACTTTCAAGCGCACCAAAGGGGCTGCGCCTCCCATTGGCGGTATATCCCTTAAGAACTTATCTTCATCACCGATTGTCTCAGATGGATACATCGGATTGGTGGTGTTGATGAAGCCAGGGATATTCAAAGGAAGCAAACGCGTGGCCCCAGCCGCCTGCACACTGCCCAGGAAAATCGGTGATCTTGCCGGTTTGCTGTAGTCAGGGCCTGACGCCGTCATCTGACGAACCATGGTAGGAGTGTCCAGCATAAGAACATTCCCGACCTGCCAGAAGCGACCCAATCCCTGAGGATCCGAGAACTGCACAATACTGTCTTTATTCAAGGAAACAAATGTCAACGAAGCCGCCACAAACGGATCTCCGGGCGCGTTTCCAACCTGATATGCATTGGACGGAGCATACATCATAGAGCCGCCCATTCTCTCATTGGTCGCGATAAAAATAAATTCATTGCGACGACCAGCCTCCAACGTCAATTTTCTTGGCGCATTGTCGACGGCAGACTCTGTCACATCCGCTACATAGTCGAAGAAGCGTCTGCCGTTGTCGTCAGTGATAATGACATTGTTGAATGAAGGCTCTGAGTATTTCAAATCACGCAGAATCATACGCTCGGCCAGGATATTATCAACTTTGTCTTCGATCTCGTTGGTGATTTCTTTTTTGGTTTTGGCGGTGAATACAAAGAAAGAGGCCGCGACCATCCCCATGATCCCCATGAGGGCCACACCAACGATCATCTCTGCTAAAGTCAAACCGCGATTATTCTTGATCATCATTGTGAGTTCACCACGAATTGATAGTCCACATAGCCGTAAGATTTCGCATCCCCGGCAGCCGCCGCTTTTTCACCCTGTGCCCAGTCCCGGTGGGTCAGGCGCACCGTGACCAGATAAAGACCCTTCATGCCCGGATAAGCCTGAATCACAAAGCCGTAACGCCCCGGACAGCCCGGGCAGTCTTTTGCCGTCGACATCATCCCATTCCCCCACGCCATTGGCAGGTCTCCGGGATTTAGCGCATTTTCACGCTCTTTATCCGACGTGAAATAGTTGATCTGATACATACGAACATTCGGACGGATGTTTTCGATAACGTCATTGATCTGCTTATACAGCGAGTTTTTGGTACCACTGTCCATGGCGACCTTTTTCATACTCAGAATACCTGAGATAAAGAAAGACCCCACCAGCGTGATCATCGCCAGACCCAGCAGGACTTCCAGAATGGACATACCCTTTTGGTTTGATGCAATTTTCATCATATGCCGGACTCCCTGGAGACTTCGAGAACATAGAATCTCATCAGACGGTTTTTACACATCGTCGAGTTGCTGTTGTTGATCAGACCGCAATCCGGGTCCACTGCCGTCCAGCGGAATGGATCCGCCTTGGCGCGCAACGAAATCGAATTACATCTGTAAAGATTCGCCACATCCCGCATGCTCGGGTGCGGATGCCATACCGGATAACGGTTGATGGTGGTGCAATCCTGCGCATTCAGACCTTTCAAAATACCCGCCTGGCGAAGCTCAAATGTCGCCATTGGATGATAGATTGTGCTCCAGACAATACCGTGCTTGTAAGCCTGCTCATCAATCTCTATCCCTTGAGACACAATAATACTACCGATGATTCTCAGCTTGGAGGAACGACTGCGGATCTCGAGCTTTTCACAATTCAAGAACCCGGAAACCAGGTTTGCAGTCGATTCAATGATACAGGTCTTGGCCATGGAAACCACATGGAACACCGCTGTTCCTGTGCCCCCCGCCGGCACATAGGCGTTACCAGCATTGAAGACAATATCCTTGCGGTCCTCATACTTATTAGTGAAAGACCACGAATGCTTGGAGTTCGGCGCAAAAGATTTGGACCAGTCCGTCCCGGCGAAAGCCGACGTGTTGGTACCCAAGGTTTTACACGCCAGATCCAGATTCACGAATGGATCCTCCCCATCCGGCAAGCCCCCTTTGGATTGACCGCGGGAATCCAACAATGTTTGGGACACATCAAAGCCCCCTCCATCAGGATTGAACACCAGAGCCCCGCGGTTGTTATTGGACCACGGTCGCATGGAGTAGCCTTTATAATAGGCGACATCAAAGGCTTCAAATTCGAAGGATACCGGAATGCGATCCCCGTTGGAGTTCACCAGCGCATGCCCGTTTTCAAATTTGATTTCCAAATCCTTGAACGAAGCATTGGTGTTTTCCGGATTGTCACCCGCTTTCACCGGATTCTTCATGGTGATGTTGATTTTTGGCTGAATACCCATGTTCGCCCGAACTTCACTCAAATTGCCACGCAAAGTGGACACGCGTTTTTCGGCGTTCTCCACCTGCTGATCTAGGCGTTCTTTATTGGCTTGTGCATTTCGCAAATCATTCTGAGCGCTCTGCAAGGCATACCGGGCATTGGCAACCCTGCCTGGATCTGCCGGCACACGGTTGCGGGCCTTCTCCAGGTCTTCCTCTGCATTGTCCACATCCCGGCGGGCTCTTTCCACCGCACGGGCTGCCTGATTCAAATCACGTCGGGCATCATCCAAATCACCTTCAGCCGAACTCAATTGACGTTCGATACTTCTTTCCAGAGGACGAAGGTCAATTTTAGGTTCCAAGGTCACAGTTCCGTCCAAAGGAACTTCACCCTCGACCTCCAGGCTTCCAAAGCGCATTTTAAATTTACTGACCGGTGTCGCCCGACTTGTAAGACCCCAGTCCTTCAGCAGGTCACGGGCAAAGAAATTTACAACGGAAGGTTGATCGACTTCCTTGGTCTGCGGATTGAACAAGTTACCATCCGTCAAAGCCAGACGATAATTATACTTGCCACCACTTTTACTGAGCAATGCCCCCGTCAACTGACTGTTTGCAGTGGTGTTCAGATTGTATTTACGATCTTCGTGTCGCTTACAAAGAGCCATCAGATTGGCACTTGGATTCCCAGAGCCTGTGGCATAACCGGACAGATAGTCCAATCCAAGGTCACGCTCCCCGTCCACTTCCACGCCTTTTTGGAATCCACCAAACTGACGGATATTGGACCAGAACTGATCGACCTCATTCCCTGCCGAACGAGGACGGAATTCAACATTTTCACGCTTGATCGGACCGTAACCCAAAATGACTTTGTCTTTGAAAGTGACTGGGGTGTAGACCGTGTCACCTTCAGCAATATCCACCGACAGATCCGGAGCCTTTGGCAAATGAATAGCGCCGTTCACAAACACGGGCGATTCAAAGATCAAGCCCGGATATTTGATCGTCTGCTCGCGAGAGCCGTGCTGCTTAAAGTAGGCTCCCCCAACCCCAAGATCGGATGCGGATTCTTTGTCCAGACGTAAATCGCCGGCCACAAGCAGGGCAAAACTTCCCACTTCACGCGGGTACACACCGACAAAGGAAGTTGTCTCAAGCTTGCTGGATCCAACTTCAATAACCTTCTTCTGACTGTTCAAAAGTCTCACGACAACTTTAAGATAGACCTCACGGCCATACTCGGGAATCGCCGCGCGCACATCACGCGTGATTTGAATTTGAATGAATTCAACTGTGTAACCCTTCAAGTCAGCCACGATCTTGTACACCGGGTGCATGGTTGAAAAGCTCGCCAGGTTAATTTCCTGACTGATACCATCTTCCAAAGGCACTTTTTCAGGATTCGCAATACCGATCGCACGCAGGAAGTCCACAGACTCCTGCTTCATCAACAAACGCTCCACAGAGCGCGGGTGACTTAAAATCTCAATGGCTTTCGGAGGCGTGCTGGCCCCGCAACTTTCCTGCATCCAGGATTCAGAGAAACACCAACGCTGGCGAATTCCGAAAAGCGTGTAATCCACCATCGAGTGCAACGCCAAGCGTGCGGTGATGATGGAGGCGGTCTTGGTCACCTGACTGCGGTGTTTGATAACGGTAGGAGAAAGGAAGTAAATCATCACGCCGACAACGCCAACAGCCACAAGGGCTTGGACGAAGGCACTTCCTCGATTATTGGAGACTGTACGTCCCTTTGATCTGCAAGATTTCACGGTGGTTTCTCCCTGTATCTTGTATCGACATTTATCGTATCAAACTTAAGATTTCAGAGTGTGGAGCGACCCGTTTCAGAGCAAAAGGTGTCTCAGATCAGAACAATTATTGTATCAATTTTAGCTTGTTTACATAAAAAAAGCCCACGACCTGAAGGCGGTGGGCTTTGGGAAGAAATTTGCAATAAAAGGCTTACTTCGCCTTACCCTGGTTGGCCACAGCCTCAATCGCCGCCTTGACCTCGTCCGGATCGCCAATGAACTCCTTTTTCAGGACCTTCAAGTTTGCGTCCAATTCATACATCATCGGGATCCCGGTCGGCATATTGACGCCCATGATCTCATCAGGGGTCATCCCTTCCAAATGCTGCATCAAGGCGCGCAAACTGTTCCCGTGAGCCACGATGAGCACTTTTTTGCCTGATTTTACAGCAGGTGCGATCGTGCCGTCCCACAGAGGAAGGAATCTGGCCACGGTGTCTTTCAAGGATTCGTTGCTAGGCAAAAGTTTGGCGTCGACATTTTTGTAGCGAGGGTCATGGGAAGGATGACGAGGGTCGCTCACCTCCATTGGTGGTGGCGGAGTGTCGTAGCTACGGCGCCAGATCTTTACCTGCTCCTCGCCATGACGAGCCGCAGTCTCAGCTTTGTTCAAACCCTGAAGGGCTCCGTAGTGTCTTTCATTCAAACGCCAGTCTTTGTGGACTGGAAGCCACACCTGATCCACTTCATCCAACACGAAATTCAGAGTTTTAATCGCTCTTTTCAGCACGCTTGTGTAAGCCACGTCGAAACTGAAGCCTTTTTCACGAAGAGCTTTCCCACCCTTTAGAGCTTCCGCTCGACCTTTCTCAGAAAGATCTACGTCCTGCCAGCCAGTGAAGCGATTTTCCTGGTTCCACACACTTTCGCCGTGTCGAATTAGCACCAACTTATACACGCTTAAACTCCTTCATTTTGGATAGAAAAAGAGCTATCATGACAGCGTTTTAAATAACATCAAAAGCTTGGCGTTTTGCTGCGCATTAAGACGTGTCAAACCCCGAAGATTTTGAAAAATTAGCGAGCGCTAATCAACTACCAAATGCGACGTTTGAGGTTAATCGTGAGCAACAGTGGCATCAACAGTGCGAATCTAGAATATATCGAACAACTCTATGCTGATTTCAAAGCAAATCCAGATTCACTGGCAGTTGAATGGAAAAGTTTTTTTGAAGGTGTTGAGTTTGCTCAAGGTGGCAAGTTCGGAATGTCCGACAAAGAACTGGCCGTCTTCCAACTGATCCAGGCTTATCGCGCTGACGGACACACCGAAGCAAACCTCAATCCGCTGTACGCTCCACAAGCGGGCGAACTTCTTTCTCTGAAACGCTTCGGTCTGACCGAAAAAGATCTGACTGCAAAATTCCAAATCGGTTCGGTGATCGGTAAAGCCAATGCCACTTTGAGCGATATCATCAATCACCTGAAAGCCACTTACTGCGGAACTCTTTCTTTGCAGGCTGCCGACGCTTCCCCGAAAGAAGTGCAATGGCTGACTCAGCAGTTTGAAAACAATCCGGCGAAACCGACCCTGGCTGACAAGAAAGATGCTCTGTCTTCTTTGACCAAGGCGGAGACTCTGGAAAAGTTCGTGCACACCCGTTACGTGGGAACCAAGCGTTTCTCTGTCGAGGGTGCTGATTCCATCCTGCCTATGATGGACGCTTTGGTGAACAAAGGCACTTCCCAGCAGGTTCAGGAAGTTTACGTGGGCATGGCTCACCGCGGACGCGTGAACATTCTGGTGAACTTCTTCGGCAAACCTGAAGAATACGTTTTCGGTGACTTCAATGGCCCGCTGGAACTGGCAGAGCCGATTGAAGATTTCGACAACGACGTGAAGTATCACCTGGGTTATGTCACTGAAAAGAAAACGCCGACTGGCAATTGCAAAGTCACGTTGGCTTACAACCCTTCCCACCTGGAGACCGTGAATGCGGTGGCTTTGGGCATGGCTCGTGCAGCTCAGGACCAAATCGGCGCTTCTGGCAAAAAGAACGTGGTTCCGGTTCTGATCCACGGGGACGCGGCGTTTGCCGGTCAGGGCATCGTGCAGGAAACTCTGCAGATGGCCGGTGTTCACTCTCACTCCACCGGTGGCACCATCCACATCATCATCGACAATCAGGTTGGTTTCACAACCAGCGGCAAAGACACCCGTTCCACTCGTTATGCATCGGATGCCGCGAAGATGACCTTCACCCCAGTTTTGCATGTGAACGGTGACGATGTTGAAAGCGCTGTGCGCGCGATGGACATCGCCCTTCGCTATCGCCAGGAATTCGGCAAAGACGTGGTCATCAACCTGCTGTGCTACCGCAAGTACGGCCACAATGAAGGGGACGAGCCGGCCTTCACTCAGCCACAGATGTATGAGCTGATCAAAACTCATCCGACGGTGCGTGAATTGTTCGCCAAGAAACTGGCGGCCGAAGGATCTGTGGATGCGAAGACTTCCGAGGACCTGTACAACCAGGCCATGGATCGTCTGCAGAAAATCTATGAAGACACCAAGAAGAACCCGCCTAAGCTTAAGAACTTCAAGTTCGAAGGCAACTGGAAGGGACTTCGCAAAGCCAAGGACGCTGATTTCGAAAAAGCAGCGGACACAAGCTTCGACCTGGCAAAACTAAAACAGATCGGTGAAAAAATCGGCAGCTACCCTGCTGACTTCACTCCGCATCCGAAACTGATAAAGCTTCTGGAAGCGCGTAAAGCCATGGGTGCCGGCAAAGAAAATATCGACTGGGGCATGGGCGAGCTTTTGGCTTACGGCTCTTTGCTGTCCGAAGGCACTTCCGTTCGCCTGACCGGTGAAGACTGCGTGCGCGGCACGTTCACTCACCGTCATGCGGGTATGTATGATTTCAAAACCGGTAAAGCTTACTTCCCACTGGCGGATCTGAATCCAAAAGCAAAACTGCTGGTGGCTGAAAGTATCCTGTCTGAGTACGGTGTTATGGGTTACGAGTACGGTTACACCGTTCACGACCCAAAATCCCTGGTCATGTGGGAAGCGCAGTTCGGCGACTTCGTCAACGGCGCACAAATCGTGATCGATCAATACCTGGCTGCGGGCGAATCCAAATGGCAGCAAATGAGCGGCCTGGTTCTGCTTCTGCCACACGGCTATGAAGGTCAGGGCCCGGAGCACTCCTCTGCCCGTCTTGAGCGCTTCTTGCAGCTTTGTGCTCAGAACAACATGCAGGTTGTGAACCTGACAACTCCAGCGCAGATCTATCATGCTCTTCGCCGTCAGGTGTGCCGTGACTTCCGCAAACCATTGGTTGTGATGTCTCCGAAATCCCTGTTGCGCCACCCGCGCGCGGTGTCCTCTATCGAGGATCTGGCAAAAGGCCGCTTCCAGGAAGTGATTGCTGACACCATCGACAAATCCAAAGTGGACACCGTGGTGTTTGTTTCCGGTAAGCTTTACTACGAGCTTCTGGAAGAAAGAGAAAAATCCAAAAAAGAAAACGTGGCTTTGGTTCGTCTGGAGCAGATCTATCCATTCCCTGCAACCCAGGTGACGGAAGTTCTGAAGTCCTACCCTAAAGCGAAGACTTTGGTTTGGGCACAGGAAGAACCCAAGAACATGGGTGCCTTCCAGAATGTGTACTTCAAGTTTGTTGAGGTTGTATCCAAAGCCGGCCTGAAGCTGGGCTTTGAGTACGTGGGCCGTCCAGAGAGATCTTCTCCGGCGACGGGTTCCGTTTACAGACACAGAACTGAACAAGCTGAGATTATTAAAGCAGTTTTTAATAGATAATTTTCATAAAAGGACGTTGCCATGAAACAAGAGATTAAAGTTCCCGCGGTTGGGGAATCCATCACAGAAGCAACCATCGGCAGTTGGACTAAAAAATCCGGCGACTTTGTAAAACGCAATGAAGTTCTTATGCTTCTTGAGACCGACAAAGCCAGCGTGGAAGTTGTCGCGGAAAACGACGGTGTTTTGACGATCAACCCAGGCTGCGAAGCCGGTGCAGTTGTTCAAATCGGCGCGACAGTGGCGACTCTTGATACAGACGCAAAACCAGCAGCGGGCGCAGCAGCTCCTGCGGCTGAAGCTCCAAAGGCAGCTGCTCCAGCTTCCGCACCTGCCGGTGCTGCAGCTCAGCCGGCTGCCGCCGGGAAAGACGCTTCTGCGCACTTGTCCCCTGCTGTTAACAGAATCGTAAACGAAAAAGGTCTGGACCCTTCTGCGATCCAAGGCACTGGAAAAGACGGCCGCCTGACGAAAGGTGACGTTCTTGATGCTCAGCCTGCAGCGAAAGCGGCGGCTCCGAAAGCTGCTCCAGCTTCCGCGCCGGCCGGCGCTCCAGCACTGCCCGCTGCCGCGTCCAAGCAAGGCGACAAAAAGCTTGTTCCGATGACGACCATCCGCAAGCGTATTTCCGAAAAACTGAAAGAAGCGCAAAACACGGCAGCTCTACTAACCACTTTCAACGAAGTGGACATGGGCAAGGTGATGGAGCTTCGTTCTAAATACAAAGACAAGTTCAAAGAAAAGTACGGCGTGAACCTGGGCTTCAACGGCTTCTTCGTGAAAGCTGTTGTTGAGGCACTGAAAGACTTCCCTGCAGTCAATGCATGGATCAACGGCACAGACATCGAATACCACAACTACTACAACATCGGTATCGCGGTTTCCACCGAAAAGGGTTTGATGGTTCCGAACGTGAAAGATGCGGACACCTTGTCTTTGGCTGGTATTGAACTGGCGATCCGTGATCTGGCGGCAAAAGGCCGTGATGGTAAAATCACTCCGAATGATCTGGGTGGCGGTACGTTCTCTATCACCAATGGTGGTGTGTTCGGTTCTTTGCTTTCCACGCCGATTTTGAACTTCCCGCAGTCAGCTATCTTGGGCCTTCACAAAATCCAGGATCGTCCAATGGCGATCAACGGCAAAGTGGAAATTCGCCCAATGATGTATCTGGCTTTGACTTACGATCACCGTATCATCGATGGCAAAGAGGCTGTGAGCTTCCTTGTTAAAATCAAAGAACTTGTCGAAGATCCTGAAAGATTGCTTCTAGAGGTATAATCATGGCAGACACTCAATTTGACCTAATTATTATTGGTTCCGGTCCCGGCGGTTACGTAGGGGCCATTCGTGCAGCTCAACTGGGTCTTAAAACGGCCGTGATTGAAAAAGATAAAACTTACGGCGGCACCTGCCTGAATGTGGGTTGCATCCCTTCCAAAGCTCTTCTGGAAAGCTCTGAGCACTATCAGGCCGCTCAGCACGACTTGGCTTCTCACGGTGTGAAAGTTTCCAAAGTGGATTTGGATCTTCCGACCATGCAGGCTCGCAAGGACAAGGTTGTAAAAACAAATACCGAAGGCATCGCCTTCTTGTTCAAAAAGAACAAAATCACTCCATTCAACGGCATGGGTAAAATCGTCGCCGCTGGCAAAGTGGAAGTAAAAGGTGCTGACGGCAACACCCAAATCCTGACGACCAAGAATATCGTAATCGCAACCGGCTCTGTTCCTGTGGAACTGCCGTTCTTGAAGTACGATGAAAAACGTATCGTTTCCAACACGGGCGCATTGGCTTTGGATCAGGTTCCAAAGTCCATGATCGTTGTGGGTGGTGGCGTGATCGGTCTGGAACTGGGTTCTGTATGGCAGCGTCTGGGTGCCAAAGTCACGGTGATCGAATATGCCAACCGTCTGGGCGGCACGATGGATCAGGACTGCATGAACGTGCTTAAAAAATCCCTGGAAAAAGAAGGCATGAGCTTCCTTCTTTCCACGAAAGTGACGGGTTCTAAAGTTGGCAACGATGGCGTTGAAGTGACTTATGAATCTTTGACTGATGGTAAAGCATCTTCCATGAAAGCGGATGTTGTGCTTGTTTCCACAGGGCGCAAACCATTCTCTGCGGGGGTGGGCTGTGAAGAAATGGGAATCCAAAAAGATCCTCAAGGTCGCATCATCGTGGATAAACACTATCAAACCAACGTGCCGGGCATTTATGCCATCGGTGACGTTATTGCCGGCCCAATGCTTGCGCACAAAGCGGAAGAAGAAGGTGTGGCTTTGGCAGAAATGCTGGCTGGTGGTGCGGGTCACGTGAACTACGACACAGTTCCAGGTGTGATCTATACTCACCCGGAAATTGCGTCTGTCGGTATCACTGAAGAATTCGCGAAAGAAAAAGGCATGGAAATCAACGTGGGTAAATTCCCGTTCATGGCCAACGGCCGTGCGCGCGCGAAAGGCTACACGGAAGGTTTCGTGAAAATCATCGCAGATAAGAAAACAGACAAAATCCTGGGCGCCCACATGGTCGGCCCAAGCGTGTCTGAACTGATCCACGAAGTGATCGTCTGCATGGAGTTCGGTGGCAGCAGCGAAGATCTGGCAAGATCTTTCCACGCCCACCCTACCTTGTCTGAAGTTGTGCGTGAAGCCGCCCTTGCGGTTGAAAAACGCCAACGTCAGATGTAGTCGGGCCCTGCCCGACAGAGCTCGGCCTCGTCCGGCAGAGCTGGCGCGGCGGCAGCCGCAGAAGCTGAAGCAGCAAAAACAAAACCCACAGTCACCGACTGTGGGTTTTTTCTTTTAAAGCCAACTTAAAATCTAAAGTCTCTTCACCCAAATCTGAAGCTTATCCTCAACCGGAATGGACATGTCCAAACGACAGTTTTTTGTGGCTGTATTCGTGGCCGTTTGAACATAAAAAGTCAGATTCGTCTGCGCAGTAGCATAGCTGAAGAACCCTTTCAGGTGACTCATTTCACTCTCTCGCACCCCCGCCGTTCCCGAATGATTGGTTCCATCCCAAAGGCGATACCGGCAATAGACATTGGCGTCCACCGGATACAAAGAATACATAAAGAACGACACTTCGTAGTCACCCGCCGGAAGATTGGCGAAACGAATCGCCGGGATTTTTCCTTCAGTAGGAGCCGAAGCCGATCCAGTCACCGTTGCCGCCGGACAGTTCGCATTGACGGCCGTAACACTGGTGAAGCTGGTCGTGGCCTGGTCCCACATGCAGTTATTCGCTCCCAACATTGTCAAACTGCCAACCAAACCTGCGGTTGGAATATTTGTGTTGCACACAATTCCGCTGCCGGTCCCATCAGATACGCACATTTTATTGGCCACTATGCCGCCAACACCCAAAACCGGGACATTACCTGCAGCACTGCCCGTTGTGGCCACCGCAGCTGTTCCCAACCCCAAAGCTGTGCGAGCATTAGCTGCTGTCGCAGCCCCCGTACCGCCGTTTGCAATTGGTAAAACAGAAGTTCCCACAACGTCCGCCGACGCCAAGTCAATTGCACCAAAGACCGGCGCACCTCCACCTGCTGGGACACGTAAAACCTGATTGGCCGTGCCTGCAGCAGTTGTTACTGGAGAGGCCCCCGCGCCACCGCCAAGGACAACACCATGCTGAGTCAGTGCAGCTGACGAAGCCATCGTCGTGCCTGAATTGAAGTACGGAATTCCACCTGAAGTTCCTGCCGTCAAACCCGTACCACCTTTAGCGACTGTTGCCGTTGGCAGAACAGAAGCTGACACAGTTCCCGTCGCAAGATTGGTGGCATTCAGGCTCGTCAATGCAGAACCATCTACAGCTGGAAGTTTCGAATCAGATCCAAGTCTGATAATTTGATAAGCACCTGTACCGTAATTGACTCGGGCAACTCCGGAAGCCACAGTCATCCCCGACGTATCCGCACTGGTATCAAACTGCACAAGACCCTTCGCCGCATAGGATGAGTCTCCCGGCGCTGTCCCCGTCGAATCGGCAGAACAGTCCCAGGTTTTGGCTGTGTTATTCCATTTCAAAATCTGTCCGTCAGCGCAAGCCGAAGTGCTTGCCGCCACGGTTAGTTTGGCTGCTCCATCATAATAACGAAGTGCTTTCAAATCTGAATTATACCAGGAAAGACCTTTGTGCCCGGCATTCAGCACCAGTGCATCTTCCTGCACTTGCGTAAAGTTCCCCAGCAGTAAAGTTTTTGTAGCACTCATGGTGATGTGACCGATGGCCAGAATGTCTTCACCACCCATATTCAAATCACCCGTCATCGTGCCACCATTCAAAGGCAATTTCGGGCTGGCTGTATCTGCGGCACTGACACGTGCATCCACAGCCGTGTTAAAGTCAGACACCTGACTGGCGGTAATACTGATATTAGAGCAAGTGAACGTGTCACTGATCGAAACCCATCTTAAAACCTGATTGGTCGCACACTGAAGTTCGCTTTTTTGCAGACGATCGTTCAAAGCTGTTTGCAATCCTGTCGTTTGTGAAATCGGCAGACTTCCAACACTTAAAACGCCGGCGCCATTTACTGACAAACCAGAGCCCACTTGCACAACACCGGTGCTGGCTACCGTTGCCACAGGAACGGCTCCCCCAGTATCAGTCACGCAGGAAAAGCTGGTTCCATTGGATTTCAAAACTTCGCCTGCCGCACACGTCGGCAATGCCGATTTGGCAAAAGCCTGAACTGTCGGATCACTTTCGTTGTTCGGAACTTCAGTCGCCAGATCTGCGATTTTTGCGTAACTTGCGGCTGCGATTCCACCCAGTTTGTCGGCATCACGAGCCTTGGCCGCTTCTTGCGCCACCATCGCATAGGGAACCGTTCCGATTTGATGATACGGCAAAATAGCCCGAGGTCCGCCAGAGCCTGTATCAAAGACGATCTTCACTTTGCGGATGTCTCCGGCTGCAGGAGTGTAAGCCCCCGAACAAACCGTGGTCTCAGATCCCTGATGCTGTGACACCAGTCCGTTGGCGATAGCTGAATCATTAGAAAAAACCTTCAAAATGTTTTCACGCGTTTGTTCCTGCCCGGCCGTCGCATACACATTCACTGCAGAACTTCCTGAACCGATGGTCAGAGCAAAGCTGCCGTCAGAGGCAGAAAGATCTTTATTCAAATGTTGCTCTTGATACAAAAGACAGTTGTCAGGGCTTAGAACTTTGACGGTGAAATCCACACTGCCTTCACTCAGTGGCAACTCCGAAGCCACATCCAGAATACGCCCGGATATTTGAATGCCCTTGGGCCCACTGGCCCAAGCCGTTGTGACAGGGACACTGAACACCAGAATCGCCAGAAGCTGTTTCACCATAACGTTCCTCACATGGCTTGAAAGCGTATGTTGATTTCTGCCTGATAGACTCCATCATCGGAATAGGACTTGTCCGTCGTGATGATTTCACCCACCACGCCTTCCACCCGGTATTGACCGGATTCATCCTGAGCGCTGATTTGTCGAGAGGGAGAAATAGCCATCTTGCCAGAAACGGAACGCAGAGGAACTGGCGACTCCTCTAGCGAAACTATAGACGCTTCCATCGAGCAACCCGACAGAAAACTCCACAGTACCAAGATGAGACAAGATTTTACAATAACGCGCATTTAGAAAATCTATCGGATTTTCCAGAGCGCGACTCAACAGGATTACGTTGAATTAATCAAGGAACGACGAAAGCGAATTCAGCCCGGGCAGGTCCACATTTTGGAAGCGGTAAGAGTACGTCAGACGCATCTCCATTTGTATGGCATCCACCGTGCCTCCCAGGAAATCCGTCGTCGTGTTGTCCGAGTGCAACTGCAAATCCAGAACGTGGCGTTCGCCGTTGTAGCCTGCGCCGACTTTCGCATCTGAAAAATAGCCCACGAAACTTTCATCCAGATTGGCAGAGGTCGCAAACTTTCCATAGACCTTCTGCCAGGCCACGCCCAATGCCGCAAAGCCCGTCACATACCATGGTCCGCGAACCCAGATGCCCCCGACAGCTCCACCCAAGCCCGCCATTTGACGATCCAGTTCCTGCAGGTCTGCCAGCCTGTCAAACCCCGAAGTCCCCGCAGGAATAAACGGTGAATCACCCGTCATCTTGTTGTCAGAAATCATCGCACTGGCAAAATACGACCAGCCACTTTCTTTCTGATGTCCGTCCTGACCGAAGGCCACACCCAGGCTGTAATCGTCTTCACGCAGATTCCAGTGCATCACGAAACTGATATTGCGGGTGCTGATATCACTGCGCTGATACTTGATCCCGACCGGGGCCGAACCGGCGTTAATAGCTTCGGTGTTGTCGAGATAATAGCCCTTATAAGATTGATAGCTGAATTCATAGGTGCGCTTCCCGTAAAAGCGCAGGTGAAAATCCGTAGCAGAGCTTTCGCCTTTTTGTTCGACGGTGGAGGGATCCACCGGATTGCTAAGACCAATGGAAGCTCCCAAATTTCTGTAACTGACTCCCAGATAAGTTTTGCTGCCCACGTTCGGCATAAACTGCGCTTCAGGTCCGTCATTTGGCGATTGAATGTCGATTTGATAAGAGGAAACCTGAGGCCCCAGAGTGACTTTCACTTCGTCGGCACCCGCAGAGTCCCATTTGGTTTCAGACCACGCCACCGAAGCCGAGAAAAGAATCAAAATGCCCAGCGTTTTAGACATAGCGCTTACTGACACAAAGATTCTAACACCTTCCAACCCGGCTGAACTGCGGGTTCTGTCGGAGTGTCTTCGGCAGTGGGCTCATACTGATTGATCAAATCGTTTTCGTATTTGGCGCAGTCTTTTTTCTTGAAGTTTTTTTCGGACGGAAGGGATTCCAGAACGGACACCATCAGATCCATGTGTGCCTCGTCCTGCGCCCCCTGGGGAACGCTATTGTCACGCAGAGAGCGTATCTGACTCACGATACGATTCATGGCGCGATAGCGTTCTTTGTTGTTCTTGGCTTTGCTGACTTCTTTTTCCAGCATCTCGGTGTAGGATTCCACCTGCTGTCGCACACTGCGATTGCTGCGAATGGCAACTTCTCCGGCCCCCAGCCCTTCCGGTGGGATAATGGCATGAACGTCCAGACTGCAGACCAATACTGCTGACAAGACCCAGATCGTTTTCATGCTCACCTCCAGCCCCTTTTATCTTATGATTCGAGATGTTTTTCAATCTCTAGCAGGGCTGAAGGCACCATATTAAGTGATTTTTTAATCTGCTTACTTACAGATCAGGTCCACGACATTGAAAGCCTTATCAACAAAGGGCTCTTTTTGATCCTTTGCATAGGATTTCATCATGTCATTCACTTCCTTTTTATAGTCCTTGCATTTGGACGCCTGGAAGTCTTTTTTCTCTGGCAGGAATGCCAACGAGTCCATGAAAAGACTCATGTTGATTTCTTTTTCTTCCGCCTGACGGGGATTCTTGGATCTCAGCTCACCCATCTCACGATAGTTTTTCAGGAACACGTCGTAACGCTTGGTCACGTCTTTTTCCTTCTTCAACTCCCCTTCAAGCTTGGTGATCTTTTTATTGAACTCAGCAAAAACGTCCACTTTGGCCGCTTGCGCCGCAGTCACAGAAAGACCGGTCATCAGTACCGCAATTACAGTTCCAAGAATTTGTTTTCTGTGCATGTGCCTGCTCCTAGTGCTTTATCCAATACGCGCGCCTGCGCTTTTACTGCCGGGATATAAAGAGAATCTTTATATGCAAACAGGTATTCAGCCAACGTCAAAGGTGTCTTTTTGCCAATCGCTTTGGCGCGGGCTTCGCCGGCCTTGGCTTTCAACTGCGCCCCTGTCGGCCAGTAATTCATATCAAAGTCAGCTTTCGTGATCGGGTACTTTTTCAGTGTCGTGATACGGTATTTCAGCCATTCACGATAAAACACTGGCGGACGACCCGGACCCGAATTGTAAGCCATAACAAAGATCATCTCTTTGATGGATTCTTTGTCGAAGCTGTCAATGCCGGCCTCTTTCATCAACTGCTCAACACCTTTGAAATCCGGATTTTTGGCATCCGTGGAGCGATTCCACGCGCCATTCGAATTTCTTTTGGTCGCATGATAGAAGATACCATAATAAACCATACTTCTTAGAGGATTCGGCGGCGTTGAGATTGCATGACAGCGCTGGGAATCTTCAGACAGGATTTCTTCGGCTTTCGCAGGCACCGCCCCCGGAATGCTGCGCAGTCTTTGGCAGGATTCTTTGGTGCTGTTGTTGATACGGCCCTTGAAGTTTTCAAAGTTCTGAGCCACATCCGCCAACGCCTGATCCGTGAACTGCCCGATACCACCGTCATTCACCAGTCCAAACGCATTCACATGCAGACCGCTTTCATTGGAAAGTTTTGGCGCGATGAATTTCGCCGGAACTTCCAGACAGTCCGCCACGTCGATCAACGAATTATAAACAAGGTTCACATAGTTTTCAGTCACGCAGGCCTTGTGACCATAACGCTCTGGAGTGCCTGTGTCTTTGTCACACTTGGCAAACAACCACGGGTCTTTTTTGTAGTCTTTCACGTCCTTGACTTCACGCTGATTGGTCGGTGGAGCCGTGCGGTTGAACTCGATGTCCGCCTCGCGCTTTTCTTCCGGCGTCAGGGCGCGGTCTTTCCAGAAACGTTTCATGATATAAAGAGCACACTTACGTGGCAGAATTTCCGCGGTCTTGGAGTAATCACGACCACCGGCGAACAACCCTTTCGGATCGGCTTTCTTGAAAGCTTCAAACTGCTTTTGCAGATAGTTGCGGTCCGGGCCGCAGTTTTCCGGCTTTTCGAACGTGATCATGTTTTCGACGTCGCCGAAATTGCAGGTGCAGGTCATGTCGTCTTTAGCCGCTGTTGTTCCAATTCCCGTCAGGGATTTGTTCACGGTCTGCAGCTTTTTAATCACCTGCTCTTCAGCACTGGAGGCATATTCGCCGGCACCAGCGGTTGGACGAGTGACTTCATACCAGCCAAAGGCGGTGAAGGAAGCCAGGCAACAGAATGTGTAAAACCAAAAGGATGTCCTTGAACGTTGCACGATCATCTCCTCTTTCCATATTTATCAATGTCTTATCTGTTTAAATGCCCGAAAACTGAATGCACTAAAGTCCAGTTCCTTTCCTCCGATAAGTAATAAGAATGCTTAAACTGTCTTTAAGTCTTTTTAGTGCGTTGCTGTTTTTGGCGGGATGTTCCGACGTCACCCCGCAGGTCAGCTTTTTAAAAGGACAGACCCCCTCCCCGAGCACGGGCAGTCCTGCGGGGGAATCATTTATAAAGACCGACCTGGCCAGCCATGCCGTTTCAACTTCCGCTGGCGGCTTTAAACTGGAAGCCACTGTGTCGAAAGAAGACAGAAGCACCCAGCTTGTCTCATCTCAAGGCTACCTTCTGATTCTTAATGAAGATATCGACTAAAATACGGTCAAAATCCTAAGGATTTGTCTGAATAACTCCGAATATATTCATGAATGAAACCAAAGCACGTCCGTTATCCTTTGTTGATAATCCCGCTTTTGTTTGCCTTTGTCGCAAAGGCCGATGGTTATCATGTGTCGGGAAAGATTCTTCGTCCCGACGGCACTCCCGTGGATGCAAATGCTGTCAGTTTCAATCTTGAGGTTCTGTCCCCTGACGCCACCTGCGTGGTGTACCAGGAAACAATCAACAACGTTGACATGAGTGGCTCCAAAGGCCGCTTCAATCTGGTGCTGGGATCAGGGACCCGGGTTTATTCCAGCGGTGACATGCCTTTGGAAAAGGTCGTCTCTAACAGCGCATCTCTGACCTGTAAAGGTGGAGCCCTCTTTAATCCTGTTGCCACAGATGAAAGATCTTTGCGTATTTCTTTCTATGATGGCAGCGCGTGGCAAAGCTTTGCCGCGCAAAAATTAAAGGCAGTTCCTTTTGCGACGGAATCCCAAAATGCCCAGTCAGCAAACAAGCTGGGTAACTATAATGCCACAAGCCTGCTGCGGGTCGATGGCGGAACAGCTCCGGCGATGACGCCTGCCCAGATGTCGGCCTTGTTGTCGGTGGTCGCAGACTATAATCAGTTCCTGAAAGTCGAAGCCGATCCAACGGTTCAGGGCTTTGCTAAAAACGCTCTGCCAACATGTGCTGCGGGATACACGCTGACATCCAATGGAACAAACCTGACCTGCGTTCAGGATCAAACCGGCACGAACTTCACTTTACCCACCGGCGCCAGTGGCCAGGTTCTGAAGCACGATGGATCTCAGTGGAAAGCCGGGGCGATTGCCATCACGGACGTCAGCAATCTGAATGCAGAACTGAGCAACAAATTGAATAAGGCGGCCCTGCCCACTTGCGGGACCAGCGAGACCATGCACTACACTTCTGTGAGCGACACCTGGGACTGTCAGGCCATCAATTTGCCTTTGGCCGGCGACGTCACCGGGACGACAACAGCGACCCAAGTCACCCGCCTGCGCGGAGTGAACGTCGCGGCCACCACCCCAACCAGCGGTCAGGTCCTTCGTTACAACGGCACGGACTGGGTGCCAACAACGATCCCGACAGGAGCTGGCACGGTCACCTCAGTGGCTGCAGGCACGGGCCTAACCGGAGGCACGATCACATCCACCGGCACCATTTCTTTGGCTAACACCAGTGTGACCGCCGGAACCTATGGAAGTGCCACACAGATTCCTTCCTTCACGGTAGATGCTCAAGGTCGCTTGACCTCTGCTGGCGGAACCACCGTGAATATCATCAGTGGGGTCACTAGTGCCAATGCCTATATTACTGTCGCCAGCGGCAGCACCGCCCCGGTAATTACAGCCAATGTCGGAACTGCAGCCAACACTCTGGCTGCCGGAAATGATCCGCGCTTTACTGACTCGCGGTCTCCGGCAGGAACAGCCGCAGGAGATCTTTCTGGAACTTACCCAAACCCCACTGTGGCTAAAATCCAGGGAAAACCCGTGAACGTATCTGCGGGATACTTTGACGGTGGCTCTTTAATCTACGACTCTGCTTTGGCTGCCTGGAAGACAACAAGTCCTTGTGATGCCGGCTGGACTTTGATCACCAAAGGGGATCCGTTCTGCGCTCAAAAGCTGTCCAGCACCGGAACTAACTTCGCCGCTTCCATGACTCAGTGTCTGAACGCCGGGGCCAAACTTTGCGACCTGCAGCAGGCTGTCGGCTTGTGCCAATCCGATTTCATCACAACAGACACAAGCTTGTGGATCGGGCAACTGACCGACAACTCCAGCGCGCACGTCATTCTCTGCTCGGCAGCAAGCAACACATGGGCCGCAGGAACATTCACCTTTGCAACCACTCAAGATGGTTCGCTGCCGATTGTCCCTTACTGCTGCAAAAACCGCCGCTAATTTTAAGTTAGAAACTGTAGGTCACAGCCAACAAGGTGTTGGCTCCGCCCAGGAAATAAAACACCGACCGCACGTCGCTGTTTTCTTCCTGAGTGGCGCTATAGATATTGGCGGCAGCCAGCAAGGCATGCGTGGCCACCCGAATCCATTTGCGCTTTTCTTTTTCTTCGCGCTCTTTCAGCAAAAACCGCTGCAGAACCTCATTCTTTTCGGCCAGGGACAACGATGATCCGTCAATGGCGTAAAAGAACGAGTCCATTTCATTG
Organism: Bdellovibrio sp. BIS2; assembly: GCF_055398295.1. NCBI lineage: Bacteria > Pseudomonadati > Bdellovibrionota > Bdellovibrionia > Bdellovibrionales > Pseudobdellovibrionaceae > Bdellovibrio > Bdellovibrio sp. BIS2. Next base: position 2,723,265 of record NZ_AP035879.1, read on the forward strand.
CCAGTATAGTAATAAGTTGCGCCAAGACCTATCGCCGCCAATCCCACGTTCGAGGTGATGGCAAAGATCGTGCGACTAAAAACTTCCTCGGACTGCTGATAACCAACCGTGCCCCCAATCGCCGCAATCGCGCCGGAAATCATGTAAGCCACACCCGCCTGCTCGTCTTCTTGCTGTTGCTTCTGAACAAAGGTGCGGAATTCATTCCAATTGGAGGGACCGGAATAATCCACATCGCGGCGATCTCCGGCGAAGGACTCTCCACTTAAAAAAAGCAAAAAGACCAGAAAGATCAAAAACCTCACAGGCTCACCCCGAACTGCACAAAGACGGACTTGTTTTCGCGCTCACTCCAATAAGAAAGACCCGTGGAAAAGCTTTTGTACGTCGCCAAAAACGCGGCGGCCTGATCGTACTGCGAAGCGCTGAGCACCCCTTGCAGAACACCCAGTTGATAGGTCACCGCCCCGCGAACAGCATCCTGGAAGTTTTCAGTTTCGTTGTGCACTTGAAACTGCACGCCGACTTCCAACAGACCCAGCGGGACAGCAGGCTTTACTGAAGCCCCCAATAAACCCTGAGGCCGAATGGGATACTGCTCGGACTTTTTATCACTGACACCCCATTGGGAAAGCATGGCGGAAATCTGCGGCTCCCATGGAGCCTCTTCCCAGGCATACAAAAGACCCGGTTCGACATACAAAATGTCCTGATTATGAATTTCAAAAAGTTCATCCCGGTCTCCGGCGAGGGCTTCAACCACCGAGAAATAGTTCCCGACGTACTTCACATGCGTGTAGCGAAGCTGCAAACCTGCATAGAAGTTTCCGGCCGTGAAACTGGCCAACTGGGCTTTGATGCTTTGTTCTTCCGAAGCGATCATATCCACCATCGGTAAGGACGAGTTTTCAAACTGATAGACGTACACCAGACGATAAGGCTCAACGGAAATTCCCCAGGTCGGACGCTGAAACGAGGCTTCGATGGAAATTTCGCCATCCACCGCTTCACGACGGGAAAACATTTTTGCCACTGAAGCTTCGTCGCTGGTTCCGTTTAATAAAGCCTCTGCTTCACGCAGGTATTCCATGTTGCTGCCCAGAAGCAGGTCGGTATCAAAGCGCGGGGATTTTTCTTTTGCGACATACGCGGGATTGCACGGAAGACCGCGGCGCAGACTGTCCATTGAATAGCAGGCACTGCCCAGTGACCGCGCCAAGAAACGACTGCCCCCATCACGAATGGCCGGAGAATACGTCGCCGCCTGAGCGAAGACGGCAGTCCATGTCAAAAAGAGGGCCGAAAGAATTCTTAGAAGCATATTTTTTCCTGCGGCCACGGGACCGTCTCGGCTTCTTTTTTAAACTTTTGCAGGTCTTCCGTGTAGCGGCTGAATTCAGCTTTTTTCTCGGGGAACGCGGAAGTCAGATCCTGACTGATCACAATCAGATGTTCCAGCAACTGCAACGCCCACTCATAGTAAGGCTGCACGATATCCGAACAGATTTTCTGACTGCGCACCACCTGCCAGTTCAAAAGACCTTCATTGACGACGGACTTTAAAAGGACCACCCGCAAGGTCGCCGCATAAAGGCGTGCCCCGGCTTCGGGTTGATCCGCCAGAACCTGCAGGGCTTGGGTTAAGTCCTCGCGACCCGAGGCTTTAACTTCCGGGATTTTCTCCCACTGGGCAGCATAGCGGCCCAGGGACTGCATCAGCTCCTGAGTCTTTTGGTCCACGCGAACCGCTGCCAAAGACACTGCCGTGGGTTGCAAGTTACGGACGACCACAAAGGAATAGATCTTTTCGATGCGCACCCCCGCCCGGCCGGCATAGGCGGACGCCAGCGCCAGCCTCACGTGCAGATGCGGATCCTGCTGCTCTAGCTTGGTCAGGTACTCAATGGCCTCGTCCCAGCGCCCCTGATCGATCAATTGATGGCCCTTGGAAAGACGGCTTTCCCGAGTGAGGGGCTCCTCTTTTGACTGACAAGCCAAAAGGGACAAAGTGACCACAAAAAAGGTGAGCTGGATGAGTCTTCGCATAGATAACGCGGCATACTAGCGAGGCGCGGTATAAAATTCGAGATGACACACGACGCACTATAATAATTCCATTGATCCTTACCTGCCAGCAATATACCCCTGCCCCGGTGTAACACTCGAGGGGGTAAAATGCTTCGTAGTCTCTTAATTTTTGTAATGTTGTTGATGGGAACGGCAGCCAAAGCGGCTGTTTGGACTGAGGTCAACGAATGGTCCCAGGCCTATGAAGACCGCTATGCGGAATGGGTTCGCGCAGAATGGCGCACGGACTTCTTCTCTCGCAAGTCTTTGCGCAACGGCCAAAGCAATCCTTACTATGGCCTGCGTGTGGACTGTGCTGACACGGTTTATTCCATGCGTATTATCTTTGCCTATGAAAACCGCCTGCCCTTCGTGGCTCAGGATCCGACAGCGGCTGGCAAAACAATCTCCAATAAAATGAGCCGTTGGGATGGCCAAAGTGAAAATCAGCGCGTGCGCAATTTCCTTTGGTATATCTATGGTGTGATGTCCACGCGTTCTCTTCCGAACGATACTTATCCGGTAGCAATCAACCGTAACACGATCCGCTCTGGCGGTTTGATGGCGACTTCAAAAAAGAACCATCACTCTTGGACGATCAAAGAAATCCTGCCGATCGGTGTTCCGTATTTGGTTTACAACTCTGTTGTGGGTGCAAACTCTGGTTACGGCCTGCAAGAGCGCCAGTCCTGGCCAAATCCCGACTGGGTGTTTGAGGGCGATTACTCTGTGAACAGCGGCGCGGGCTTCCGTTACTGGAGACCGGCTTCTGCATTGAACAAACCCGTTTGGCAGTCCCCAGGCTACAGCGATGAGCAGTTCAAAATTCCATTGAACAAATGGGTTCGCCACGTGCAAAGCCGCCTGGCTCTGCGCCAAGAAACCGATGACCAGTTGGTGGCTCGTCTGATCAAAACCACTTGTTCTGGTTTTGCGGACCGTGTGACTTCCATCAATGAAGGTCTGGACTATTTGAAGCGCAACAACAAGTGCATGGACTATGCTACTTATGACACATACTCCACGCCAAACCGTGACCGTCGTATCTTTGACGACTTCATGTCTTTGCGTCGCGCATACAAAGAAATCCTGCAAATCAACGGTGGCAACCAGTTGAGCGCTTCCACAAAAGCTCAATTGGACAAAATCTTCCCGGCGATTTCTTTGTCTGCGGCTCAGGAAACTTCCCGCATGGCAGCTCAGACTGTGACTTCTGCTTCCGTGTGCGTGGTGGATTACCTTCCAGGCCGCAAAATGGATCTGGCAGAGTTCAAACGCCGTTTGTTCCAAGGTCTGATTTCCAACAATCCACATGACGGTGGTGAGTACCGCTGGGGTGAGGCTCGTGGGCCTTCGCAGCGTGCAAGAACCTGCCAATCATGGGACCATTGGGCTCCAGATTTAACTCAGGAATAAAAAGGAATTATGAGATCGACTAAACTTAGCACATGGATCACTTGGGGCCTGGTGCTCTTTGCACTGGGCGTGGCAACGGACTATTACTTCCTGCATATTCTTTTCCATCAAAAGCAGCAGGAAGCTTTGCAAATAGCGGAAGGCGAAAAAGCCGCAGCAACAGAAGCCACCCCAGCAACCACTGCGGGCGACGACAGCTTCCTGGGTGAAAAAGGCAATGCGCAAGTTCAGAACGATTCCGGCAAAGACACCTTCCTGGCTTCTTTGCAGGCCTGTGCTCCGGAAGTGGCGGCTCAAGCTATCGCCACCCCGGAAGCCCTGATGGAATACCTGCAAAAAAGTGTCGGTGTTGCCAAAGAAGAAATCTCTCTGGAAAACTACCACCTGACTTTGCCGGATGGATCTTTGCGCCGCGTGCACCTGATCACCGCCGACAACACCAATGCCAAAGACAAAGTGGAAATCCGCTTCTTTAAACTGGATGCGGAAGGATACCCGGAGCGCCTGGCCCTGAAGGGCGATGAAACCCTGGAGTCACTGCTGGCCCTGGGTAAAGTCAGCCGCCACGAAGTGAAGTCCGTTCTGGAACTCAAAGACAAGACCACGGTGAACCTGGAAAAGCATGACAACGTCGTGTTCGAGTTCCAATACAACAACCATGGCAAAATTCTGTCCTGCCGTTATAAAGACTGCCTTTGCCAGTAAGACTTAGGACCTGCTCTTAGGTCCTGTCAGGGATTAATAATCCGTCACAATATTTCATTCCACAGACCCTCTGTTAAGATTAAACCCAGAGGGTCTATTGCATGACAAAAAGCGGTTCTTTTTTGCACAGCCGAAGTTTGTGGGTCTATTACACCCTCTTCTTTTCGGGCTCGCTGGTTTTGGTGTACCAAGCGCTGAGCTGGGAAATCATTGGAGATTCAGTCAATTTTCTGTGCTTGTTGTTCGTCATGAACGGATTGCTGGCGCGCAGATTCATCCACATTCTGGAAAACTCCCTGCTGATGACCCTGGGATACATCCTGCCACTTTTGATTCGTAACAGCCTGAAGCTGTCCTACACAGAAGCACCGTCGATCAAAGAGTTCCTGAATCTGGCATTTGTTTCAACAACGACAACACTGGTTTTGGGAATTGGTTTTTCATTCTTGGGTATGCTGTTGCACCACTTCGGACACAAACTGCACCAAATGAGCCGAAGCCGGGTGACCACAAATAGAAGTGTAACCCCCGGCTCCCCTACGGACGAATAACTCAGTCTCCGGTCGAACCCATCATCTGGGCCATCTCGAAGCGATTTTGCTCTGCCATCACCATCTGCGACAACTCACGTTTTAGATTGTTAAAATCAACATCTGCGGGATTGCGCGGACGCGGGATCTGCACGGTCACGTCTTTTTTCACTGTGCCCGGACGATAGCTCATCACAATAATACGATCCGCCAGATAAATAGCTTCTTCGATACTGTGAGTGACAAACACCACGGTTTTCTTCAGCTCGCTCCAGATTTTCAACAATTCATCCTGCAGACTTCGACGGGTAAGGGCATCCAATGCACCAAACGGTTCATCCATCAGCATAATCGGCGGATCCAGGGCCAATACGCGGGCAATCGCCACACGCTGTCTCATCCCCCCGGAAAGGTCTTTCGGGAAGCGTTTTCTAAAGTCTGTCAGCTTCAGCGTTTTCAAAAGCTGCTGCAGCTTTTGTTCAATCTGATCTGGCGGGGCGTTTTTGATTTTAAGGCCAAAGGTGATGTTGTCTTCGACCGTCATCCATGGGAACAGAGCGTACTCTTGAAACACCATGCCGCGGTCAGGTCCCGGTTCCACGATTTTATGACCACCGACGAAGACGTCACCGTCCGAGGGCAGCGAGAACCCGGCAATGGCGTTTAAAAGAGTGCTCTTGCCACAACCTGAAGGCCCCAGCAGACAAACGAACTGCCCTTCCGGGATATTGAAGTCAATATCCTTCAAGGCAATCACATCCTGTTCGGAGCCTTTGAAAACTTTGGAAACATGTTTGATTTCGATTTGTGTTGGATTCGACATTATTCAAGACCTCGATGCCAGCGCAGCAGATAGTTATTCAAACGGCTGACGACAGTGTCGATCGCAAGCCCCAACAGACCGATAGAGAACATTCCGGCAATAATCTTGTCAGACCAGAAGTATTCGCGGGCCTCCAGAATGCGATACCCCAGACCGTTGTTCACCGCGATCATTTCAGCCACGATCATACAAATGAACCCCGTACCGATGCCGATGCGCACACCGCTTAAAATGTACGGCATCGCCGCAGGTACGATGATTTTTCTAAACATCAGGAAAGATCCCGCACCCAGATTTTTTCCGGCACGGATATAGATGCTGTCCACCGCACGCACGCCCACAATGGTGTTCATAAGAACCGGGAAGAAGGCACCCAAGGCAATCAGGAACACAGCCGGAGGATTCCCCAGTCCGAACCACAAGATCGCCAAAGGAATGTAGGCAATCGGCGGAATCGGACGCAGAACTTGAATCAGCGGATTCATATAATCATAAATGCGCTGGCTTGCCCCCATCAAAAGCCCCAGCGGCAAAGCCAGGCCCCCACCGATCACAAAGCCCAGGAACACACGATAGAAGCTTTCCCAAAGATCGCGAATCAGTTCGCCCGAGAAATACCAGGCAAACTTCGAACCTTGCGCGGGATCGTAAGCCTCCAGTGGCATCAGATACTGGTACCACTTGACGAGGACTGCCGAGGGCGCCGGAAGGACCTGAGGATTCACCCAGCCTGCGCGCACCACGACTTCCCACAATATAATCACAATCGCCGGTACCCAGACACCTTTGAGTTTAGATAGCAATCCTTGATCCTTCTTCATACTCACCTACTTCACACCCAATGCCTTTTTGGCATCCGTCAACAGATCCAGCTTCACCCAGTCAGAAGCTTTTGGCGGCTTCTGCATACGACCCACACCGTATTTCACCATAAAGTCGGTGGTGATCTGAATGTGCTCAACGGTCAGATCATAAGTGTACGGAGAGTTTCCGATAGCATCCTTGAAGTCCTGGGAAGTGATCTGGTTTTTGAACATTTTTTCGATCACGTATTTTTCAGCCAGCTCCGGCTTTTCGATGAATGCCTTGGTCGCTTCCACGAAGCACTTCATGAATCTTTCCGCGACTGGTTTTTTGGTGTTGTACATTTTTTCTGTCATCACCAATGTACGGATTGGTTCACCCATTGGAGTGTCATACGGCTTCAGCAGCTCGACGCCGAAACCTTTGTTGATCGCCTGAGAGGCCTGAGGCTCACTCTGCGCCATGGCGTCGATGTTCTTTGCCTGCAAGGCCTGATTCAGATCGGCGAAGGCCATGTACACAATGCGCACGTCTTTACCCGGCTGATCGGACCAGGTCAGATTGTGCTTGGCAAGTTCTGCCAACAACAACAACTCCTGCGCCCCACCGCGGGCGACACCGACTTTTTTACCTTTAAAGTCTTTCACCGACTTGATGCCCAGATCCGGACGGATCACGATACGCGCGCCGCCCTCAGCAAAGCCCGCCACGGCATAAATAGGCACTCCGCCCGAACGACCGGCAATCGCCGCATCCGCCGCGCTGGCGGCCACGTCGATTTCACCAGCGATAATCGCCGGCATGATATCAATGCCTTTTGCGAACACACGCTCGGTCACTTTCAGGTTGTACTTGGTGCAGTACTCACTCATGTAGCTGATCGCACCATAGTGAGCGAACTTCAGATTTCCAACTCGCACAACATCCGGGGCTTGAGCTTTGGCTTCAAAGTTGAACACAAACAGAAGCAACAAAACAAAAAGGCTTATTAGCAGCTTCACTGCTTTCATATTTACAGCGCGATTGATCGCCACTGCTTTCGCTGTCGATTTCATAGGAGTCCTCCTAATAATTAAAGAACATCATGTAATAATGGTCTGATGATTAGCAGAAGATGGCAAGACTTTCGGGTCTCATTTAAAGACGATATGAATGTGAGAAGAAAATCAGAGAGGACTCACAAAATTATTTTTTGCGAAGTCACATAATGCTTTTGTGACCGAAATAAAAAAGGCGCTGGAGGAAATCCAACGCCTTTGAATAATTCATTTATGTGATCGCATACAGTGCGAGAGCTGCTTCAGCTTGCGCGCTTGGCAGCGCTACAGCTCTGCCGGCTGTGGCCGCTTACAACCAAAGACTGCGGACACCGCGTTCTTTTGCTACGTCGTGAGCCAATTCATAACCTGCGTCCAAATGTCTAAATACACCCATTGCTGGATCGGCAGTTAACACTCTTTCCAGACGACGTGCGGCCTTTTCCGTACCGTCAGCAACGATCACCTGACCCGCGTGCTGGCTGTAACCCATGCCCACACCACCACCGTGGTGCAAGCTGACCCAAGTGGCACCACAAGCGGTGTTCACAAGTGCATTCAACAACGCCCAGTCGCTGACAGCGTCAGATCCGTCTTTCATCGCTTCGGTTTCGCGATTTGGAGACGCCACAGATCCGCAGTCCAAGTGATCTCGACCGATAACGATCGGAGCTTTCACTTTACCTTCCGCCACCAGTTGATTGAACATCAAGCCCGCTTTCGCACGCTCTCCGTATTCCAACCAGCAGATACGTGCTGGCAAGCCCTGGAAGGCAATGCGCTCTTCCGCCATGTCCAACCAGCGCAGCAGGTCTTTCTTGTGCGGGAATAGTTTTCTCATGGCATCGTCAGTGACCTTGATATCATTTGGATCACCAGACAAAGCCACCCAGCGGAACGGGCCAGAACCTTTGCAGAACAAAGGACGGATGAACGCCGGAACGAAGCCTGGATAGTCGAAGGCATTTTCAACGCCCGCTTCCTGAGCACGCGCGCGCAGGTTGTTACCATAGTCAAATGTCACAGCACCGCGATCTTTCATCGCCAGCATGCCGCGAACGTGTTTCGCCATGGAATCATAAGCCGCTTTCAAATAAGCTTTTTGGTCATTTTCACGGAAGGTCTTCGCCGTCTCTACGGTGTAACCTTCTGGGATATAACCCACCAATGGATCGTGCGCGGATGTCTGATCGGTCAGAAGATCCGGAGTGAAGTTTTTCTCAATCAATTGATGGATCACCGTCGCCATGTTGCCTTGCAAAGCGATGGATTTGGCTTCGCCGGCAGCCGTGTACTTCTTGATACGCGCCAAAGCGTCGTCAAGGTCTGTCGCCACTTCATCCACGTACTTGGTTTCAAGACGTTTTTGGATACGAGTTGGATCAATTTCAACCGCAAGAACGCAGGCACCGGCAAAAACGCCAGCCAGTGGTTGCGCGCCACCCATGCCACCCAAGCCCGCTGTCAAAATCACGCGGCCGGTAAGGTTACCGCCAAAGTGCTGACGACCGGCTTCCACGAAGGACTCATAAGTCCCCTGGATGATCCCTTGAGTTCCGATATAGATCCAGGAACCCGCCGTCATCTGACCGTACATCATCAGACCTTTTTTATCGAGTTCGTTGAAGTGCTCCCACGTCGCCCATTTAGGCACAAGGTTGGAGTTCGCCAGAAGCACGCGAGGAGCGTCTTCGTGTGTTTTCAGAATACCGATAGGTTTGCCGGACTGAACCAAAAGAGTCTCGTCATTTTCAAGCTCTTTCAACGCTTCCAGAATCTTGTCGAAAGATTCCCAGTTACGAGCCGCTTTACCGATACCACCATAGACAACCAAATTTTCCGGATGCTCAGCAATCACCGGGTCCAGATTGTTCTGAATCATACGGTAAGCCGCTTCCTGCAACCACCCCTTACACACCATCTTATTGCCCGTAGGGGCCTTAACTACTCGAGACATAATCCCTCCCAAAAGGTACCTGCTTACTTTTGCTTAAGCAGTGCGACAGATATTAAGTTATTAAAATTACCATTCCAGTTTGCCGACCGCGTTTTCCACAACGGCCATCAGTTCTCCAGACACCATCATGGCTTTGATCGCCTCAACATCTTTAGAGAAAATGCGGTCTTCTTTCGCAAACGGCACAGTCTTGCGAATGTGTTCGTGCGCAGCCTTCACCGCAGCAGACGGTTTCAGCGGAGCCAACAGATCCAGAGCCTGAGTTGCAGACAACAATTCCATCGCCACCACATTTTCCGCGTTACGCAGAATCTGTGCGAATTTGCGAGCCGCGATAGTGCCCATGGAAACGTGGTCTTCTTTTTCCGCAGACGTCGGAATGGAGTCCACGCTCGCCGGATGTGCCAACACTTTGTTTTCGCTGACCAGGGATGCGGCTGCCACCTGCACGATCATGTGACCGGAATTCAAGCCCCCGTTTGGAGTCAGGAATGGAGGAAGCTCACTCATCTGGGTGGAAATCATTTTGGAAATACGGCATTCGCTGATGCTGGCCTGGGATGACAAAGCAATCCCCGCAAAGTCCATCGCGTGGGCCACTGGCATACCGTGGAAGTTCCCGCAGGAAAGAACTTTGTTCGCATCCGCAAACACCAGCGGATTGTCGGTGGAAGAGTTCGCTTCTGTTTCCAGAACCTTCACCGCGTATCTCAAAGCATCTTTCGCAGCACCGTGAACAGCCGGCATACAACGAAGAGAGTACGCATCCTGAACGCGCGGGTCATTCACCGCATGGCTTTCCGCGATCGGGCTGGTTTCGCCCATAAGCTTGATCAGATTGCGACCGGTTTTACCTTCACCCGCATGAGGACGGCTGGCTTGAATCAATGGATCAAATGGCTTTCTGGAACCACGCAAACCTTCCAAAGACATCGCACCGGCAAGATCCGCCAACCACAACAGGCGGCGATTTTCCCACAAAGACAAAAGGCCAATGGAGGTCATCACCTGACAGCCATTGATCATGGAAAGACCTTCTTTGGCTTTCAGCTCCAGCGGAGTGATGCCTTTTTGTTTCAACAGTTCAGTCACGTGGACGGGTTTGCCGTCTGCACCCCACGCCTCACCTTCACCGATGATGGTCAAAGCCAGGTGAGACAGCGGAGCCAAATCCCCCGACGCGCCCACGGAACCTTGAGAAGGAACCACCGGGATGATGTCGTTATTCAGGAACTCAAGAATTTTTTCTACAACCAGTGGACGAATACCGCTGTGGCCTTTGGCCAAAGCATTCGCACGCAGAACCATCATCGCGCGAGTTTCCGTTTTCGTGAACGGAGCGCCGATACCCATGGAGTGGGAACGAATCAGATTTCTTTGCAGTTGTTCGATTTCAGCATCCGAGATGCGCACGGAAGAAAAAGCACCAAAGCCGGTGTTCACACCGTACATCACTTCACCACTGGCAATACGACCCTCGATATAGTCGCGGGACTTTTGCATATTGGCTCTTCCAGAAGCAGAAAGCTCCGCTTTGATGGAAGGGTTGTGAGCGATTTCATATAGGTTTTCGAGCGTGATATTCTCACCAGTAATTTGCATATTCAGAGCCTCTCTTAAGAAGCCCGCATCCTAACGCAAACACTCTAAAACTGGCAAAGAATCGAAAAGGTGCCTGGTGACTTTTTACGTCTACAGCGCAGCATTTTCAGCCCTTTTTGACGCGGCGTAGGTGTAAAAAGTCACCAGGCACCTTTTAAACGAAAAAAGCCACTCCGTGGGAGTGGCTTTGGGATTGGAATTTGATTGGTTTTTAGAATTCCAGAGGCAGGGATACGGATACAACGACGGATTCGTTTTTCGCGTCGATATCGATACCTTCAATTTCGTCGAATTCCTCTTTCAGGTATTCCACGTTCAAAGAAAGGAATGGCAACCCAGTGAAGCCTACGCCCAATTTAGTTGCTTTACCTTTCATTTTGCCGCTGTCTTCAAGATCGATGTCATTCATGAAACCATAACCCAACCATGCGCGAACAAGGATCGGGAAATCAAGGCCCACAACACCGTATACAGTTGTTCTTTTCGCAGTTTCATCGCTGCCAGTGTCTGGCTTGAAAGTACCGCTCAAACCCAGGGTGCCATCAAGACCCGCCCAGAACATCACTGGGGATCTGTACGCCAAACGCACACCTAATTGCGTTCCGTCGATTTTCCCATCTGGATCTGTGGTTTTACCCATTTCGTAACCAAGATACGGCTCTAGCAGAATGTCTGCGTGAGATACGCTCCCGAAACCCATAACAACAGCCAACATGACCAAGAGCTTTTTCATAAAGTCTTCTCCTTTTGTAACCCAAAAAATTTAGGCATCCTTTAGAATTTTGAAGAGACTCTTTCGCAGGGTCAATGACCGAAACCCCACCCTACCGAAAGCCCAGTCCAGACACACCCGACTTTGGAGCGCTTATGTTACGAAGTTACAAAGATGACCGTGAATACTACGCCTCATTGCCAAAAAAACGCATCGGAGTGGGCGCACTGCTGTTTTATAAAGGCGATCTTTTGATCGTACAACCCACCTACAACCCGGCCTGGATTCTGCCCGGAGGCACCGTCGAGGCTGAAGAGTCCCCGAGCGAAGCTTTGCAACGGGAACTAAAGGAAGAGCTCGGATTAAACATCCAAGCCGGTTCACTGCTGGCCATCGACTATGTCAGCAACCGCGATGTCAAAGGCGAATACATGCAACTGCTTTTTTCCGCCAAAGACCTGACTGAATATCAGGCGCAAAACATCCGCCTGCCCATGTATGAAATAAAAGATTTCAAATTTGTCGCCGTTGAAAAGGCCCTGGAAATGCTCACCCCGATTGTCAGCCGCCGCGTGCACAGTGTGATACTGGCGCAAGAACAGGGACTGGGGGCCATTTATCTGGAAGAGGGTCGTCCGTTTTACGACCCTTTAAGACTGGCAATCGCTGATCCGTATTCCTTGCCAAAAACATAACTGCCGGCAACGAACACATCCGCTTCGTGGCAGATCTTCGCAGTCTCTGCGTTGATACCGCCATCAACCTCAATCAGGCAGGACAAATTCCTAGAGGAAATTTCCTGACGCAAACGAGTGATCTTCGCCACCTGATCATTCATGAAAGACTGACCGCCAAAGCCCGGCTCTACGGTCATCACCAGCACCAGATCGCACAATGGCAGCAGAGGCAAAACTTCTTCCACCGCAGTACGCGGGCGAAGGGTGATGCCGGGTTTCGCACCCAATTCACGAATGCGTTTCAAAGTCCCTGCGGCGTCTTTGGTGGACTCCACATGAATGGTCAGATAGTCACTGCCCGCTTTCACGAATTCTTCCACATAGCGTTCAGGCTCTTCAATCATCAGATGCACATCCAAAGGAAGTGGCGACACTTTTTTAAGCGCCTTCACCACCGGAATACCAATGGTGATATTCGGCACAAAGCGTCCGTCCATCACGTCGACGTGAATCCAGTCCGCACCGGCCTGAGCCACGGCCTTGATCTCTTTTTCAAGATTGGCAAAGTCCGCCGACAAAATGGAAGGAGCCACCATCTTAGACGCCAAGCTGATCCCCCACTTTCAAAGCATGACCTTTCAGGAAATCAGCAATCGCCATGCGGTTGCGGCTTTCCGGCTGAACTTCAAACAATTGCAAAACACCGTCACCGGTTGCCACCGAAATGTGGTCGTCGTGAATGGCGGTGATCGTACCAGGCTTGGCACTGCCGATAGAGCCACCATCACGCGTGACTGTGGCTCTGTGCAGTTTCAATTTCTTACCCTGCAACAAAGTGTACGTCCCCGGCCCGTAAACAAAGCCGCGGATCTTTCCGTCGATGGCTTTGGCGGACGTGTTCCAGTCGATCTGGGATTCCATCTTTTCGATTTTTTTCGCCATCGTCACCTTGGATTCATCCTGAGGTGTCGGCGCCAGATTGCCACGAACATAATCCATCAGTTCCACTTGCAGAAGTTCTGCCCCCAACTGGGCCAGCACATCATGCAACTGCAAAGCGTTCATGTCCGGAGTGATTTTCACACGACGAATGCCAATGATGTCACCGGCATCCAATTTTTTGACCATCTTCTGCAGGGTCACGCCACTTTCGACGTCTCCGGCTTCGATGGCTCTTTGGATCGGAGCCGCCCCACGCCAGCGTGGCAAAACAGATCCGTGCACATTCACACAACCAAAACGGAATGAATCCAAAAATTCCTGAGTCAGGATCTGGCCAAAGGCCACCACCACCGCCACCTCAGCTCCCCAGGTTTTGATTTCCTGAAGCATCAGTGGATTGGCTTTCAACGACTCAGGCGCCAAAACCTTTAGGTTGTGGGCTTGAGCCAGAGCTTTTACGGGACTTGGAGTCAGTTGGAGTTTACGACCGGCAGGGCGGTCAGGCTGGGTGACAACACCCACGACCTCAAAGTGCTCATCAGACAACAGAGCTTTCAAAGAGGTCACGGCAAATTCAGGGGTTCCTAGAAAACAGACGCGGACCTTGCTCACACTTCACACTTTTCTTCGTCAGCTGTTGTAGCATCCCCTTCTTTTTCTTTTTTAACAGGGTAGCCGTACTTCTTGATTTGATTTTTGATTTTGTTGCCTTTGACGAAGCTCAGGTGATCGATGAACAAAGTGCCTTCAAGGTGATCCATTTCGTGCTGCATGCAGATCGCAAGCAGACCGTCGGTTTTCACGATGTACTCTTTGCCATTCACATCGAAAGCTTTCATTTCGATGTAGTTGTAGCGTTCCACTGTTTCGTAATAGCCAGGGATGGACAGACAGCCTTCATCGAAAGTGGTCTTGCCTTCGCCTTTGACGATTTCTGGATTGATCAGAATCAGCGGTTGTTTTACCGCCGCTTCCAGTTCGGTCATTTCTTCGTATTTGTAGCGGCGGCCCTTTTCGTCTTTGGGACGAGTGTCGATCACCACCATGCGAACCAGCTCACCCACTTGCGGGGCTGCCAGACCGATCCCGTTGGCGTGGTACATGGTTTCAACCATGTCTTCAGCCAATTTGGCGATTTCAGGTCCAAAAGTCTTCACCGGCTGCGAAACTTCACGCAACTTCGGGTCTGGGAATGTGAGGATTTTCATGATCATAAGGGCCTCCGGGAGGCCCCCATTATATCAGCGTTTCAGCTTTTTGAGAAGAACGAAGGCCACGATCAACATAACTATGTTGGGAGCCCAGGCAGCCGCCACCGGAGGCAGGGTCCCGTGCTGCCCTAAAGTGATTCCCGAGGAATAAAACACGTAATAGGCGAACACCAGGGCCAGACAGATCCCGACATTCAGCATGGTGCCCCCGGACCGGGCCCGCCCCACACTGAAAGGAATACCCAATAGGCACATGACAAGGCCGGCAAAGGCGAAGCTGATTTTGGAATGATAGTCCACCTCATAGGCCACGGTATCCAGGCCGGCGGCCTTGTTCTTGTCGATGAAATGTTCCAGCTCTTTTTGCGACATCATGTCGGCGGTCTGACCGGCGCTTTGCAGGTCCTTGGAATCCTCGGCCATCACGATGCTTTTGGTCTTAAACGGACTGGTCAGCGGGAAGCTTGAGTCCTTGTTAAAGATCGTCACTGTCCCCTGCTCCAGCAGCCACTGGGCCCCTTGGATTTTCACCTGAGCGGCTGTGATCATCTGCACCAGATCCCATTCGTCGCTGAAGAAGTACATCGTCAGACCTTGCGCCCCGTCCCCTTTGGCATTCAGGGTTTTGATATTGAAGATGGAGTTTTTGGAACGATACCAGATACGGTCCGTGCGGATCGTGGAAAAACGGTGCGGCTCTTTTTTCAGGTCATAGTACAGAATGTAATTCTTTTGCTTGGTCGCGCGGGGCAACACCCGATCCGCGGCCATGTACCCCAAAGCCGAGATCACCGCCACCAACAAAAGCATCGGCACCGCGATACGAATCAGGCTCATCCCACTGGCAAATAACGCAACGAGTTCATTGGCCTTATTCAGGCTGGTCAAGGTCAGGATCACCCCCAGCAAACAGGCCACCGGCAACAGTTGTGAGATGATTCCAGGGAAGGAATAGAGGTAATAATTCACCAATGCCGAGGGAGCGACGTCCTTGTAGTTGACCATTGTGGACATCGCGTCAACCGCGGTAAACAGAGTCAAAAACACCAGAAGGCCACCCACGAAGTAACCTACGAAGAGCCAAGCTGTATAACGATCGATCCTATTCACGGCAAATCCCTTAAACTCATTGACTGGCGGCGGAAATCCAATTTAACTTTGATTATGGCTTTACGCGTCTTGCTTGCAGATGAGAGTTCCACAATCAAAAAAGTAATGCAACTGGCATTGTCTGACTTCGGGGTTGAAGTTAAATCGGTCCCCGTGGGCCTTGACGTATTGCAAGTGACAAAGACCTTCAAGCCCGACATCGTATTCGCCGATGTGTTGTTGACCAAACGTTCAGGCTACGAAGTTTGTGCGGACCTGAAAAACGACGCCGAAACCTCGCACATCCCGGTTGTTCTGATGTGGAGCGGTTTCATGGAAATCGACGAAGCCAAAGCCACCGAATGCCGTGCCGACCGCCGTTTGGAAAAACCATTTGATGCGGACCACCTGCGCTCTATCGTTTCTGAGCTGGTGCAAAAAACGAAATCCAATCCCGTTTCCAGCTTCCTGACTTTCCCGGAAATGCCGGAGTTTGAAGAAACTCCAGCCGAAAACGCCCCTGCCGCTGAGCAGGAGGTTTACGCCATCCCAGAGGAAAAAAGTGACTTCCTGAACATCCCGGAAATTGACGCTGACGAAGCCAACCTTCTGGAAGTGTCCGGCGAGGAATTCTCGGCTGTTCCGTTGACCAATCCCAAAGCGGAAGACGAACATGACGAAGGCGGCTGGGCTCATCAGGATCTGACGAAGTTCAAAATCCAGATCCCGGAAACTGACAGCAGTGATTTTGCCTCCAAGTTTGTGATTCCTCAGGATGACGATCTTTCCGGCGCACACATCGAAATGGATGGCGACTTCGAAGAAATCAGCTTTGTGAAATCCACTCCGGAAGTGACCAAAACCAAAGCACCATCGGCTGCTGCGGACTCCTTCATCTCCAACGTGGAAAAATCCGTCAAAGATCAAATGATGGAAACCCTCAAAAAGGGTGCAACAAAAAGCACCGCTACGGGTGCGGCTCCGCAACCCGCTTCTAATGCTAAGCCCAATACTCAATCCAAGATGGACTTAGACCCCAATATGATGGAAAAGATTATCCGTGAGGAAGCTCGCGAAGTGATCGAATCCATCTGCTGGAAGGTCCTTCCGGAGATTGCTGAGCGCATCGTGCGCGAAGAAATCAAAAAGATCCTCCGCGAAACTGAAAAGTCCATTTAAGAGGCCGTCCCAACAGCGTCGACCTCTTTGCAAGTAAGAGGTCTTAATTATGACGTTGCTGGAGCTGATCCGCGCTGCCATCAAAGAAGACATGCCTCATGGCGATGTCACCACCGAATCCCTGGCCCTAAAACCCCGTATCGGACGCGCCCGTCTGAAAGCAAAGGAAGACATTGTTCTTTCCGGCGCCATGGCTTTTGAACAATCCATGCAGGCCCTGGAACCCACCTGCCGTATCAAGTGGCACTTTGAAGAGGGCGATGAAATTCTTAAAAATCAAATCATCTGCACGATCGAAGGTGATCTGGTGCAAATCCTGAAAGCGGAACGCGTGGCTTTGAACTTCCTGGGCCATCTGTCCGGGATTGCCACCCACACCCGCCGCTTTGTTAAAAAAATCGCGGGCACCAAAACCAAAATTCTCGACACCCGCAAAACCACCCCGGCTTTCCGTGATCTGGAAAAACGCGCCGTGGTTCACGGGGGCGGCGTCAATCACCGCATGAACCTGAGCGATGCGATCCTGATCAAGGACAACCATATTTCTGTCATGGGCGGCATCACCAACGCCATCAATCGCGTGCGTGAACACAGCAACCTTCCTATCGAAGTGGAAGCTGGCACCGTCGAAGATGTCAAAGAAGCGGTGGCCATGAAAGCTCACCGAATCCTTCTGGACAACATGGATAATGACACTTTGAAAAAAGCTCTGGAAGTAATCCCCGCTGAAGTTGAAACCGAAGCCAGCGGTAACATGAACCTGGATCGCGTGGCTTCTGTAGCGGCCCTGGGTGTGAACTATATCTCTGTTGGTGCGCTGACGCATTCAGCTCCGTGCGCGGACGTGAGCCTTGTTTTCCAGTGGGAGGACTAATGGCGAAGGACAATCCCGTTTCCGACATTCGCATTGGACAAGTCACCTCCCAGTGGGCCGAAGGCAATCACTTGTACGTGGCTTATCAAAAAGAAATGACCAGCACCAACGCCATCGCCAAGGAAGAGGCTTTTGCCGAAAACCTGATGGAGGAATCCTTGTGCCTGTATGTGACGGACCACCAGACCGCAGGTCGTGGCCGGGGCAAGAACACGTGGATCGATGCGCGTCCCGGAAGTTCTCTTTTGAGCTCGTGGTCTTACCTGTTGGGTGTAAAACCCCAGCCGACCACATCCTGCCTTGTGGGACTTGCTGTGTATCGTGCGTGCTCAACGACCTGGCCGTTTTTGGCCTGGAACCTGAAAGCTCCCAATGACATTTACATCGGCGACAAAAAAGTGGCCGGTATCCTGCTTGAAAATGTGGCTCAGGGTGATGAAGTTCGTTTGATCGTTGGCTTGGGTCTGAATGTCACGGACTCCCCGGAAGATGTCGACACGGCCACCAGCCTGATTGAATCCCTGCCTGCGGGCGCTCCGCTTTTGGGTCAGGACTATATGGCCTTCCTGGATCGCTTGATGTTCGAACTGACCGATGCTGTTTCACACGCGGAAGAATCCTTGAGCCCTACAGATCAACTATCTTTGCTGACGGCTTTGAATCAGCATCCTTTGCTGAAAGAAAAGTACACAGGCATGGAAGCAGACGGCAGTCTGTTGGTTGGTGATAAAAAAATCAACTGGTCCACATTGTAAGGAACTAATCGATGGCACTGACTTTCACCCCTTTTCCGGATCTTGGAAACAAATGCCCCGACTTCACACTGCCCGCGGTGGATGGCAAAACCTATTCGCTGAAAGACTTCAGCAATGGTCAGCCGTTGGTGGTGATGTTCATCTGCAATCACTGCCCGTATGTGCAGGCGATTGAAGACCGTCTGATCCAGTTGGGTCATGATCTGAAAAAGCAAAGCGTGAATGTGATTGCTATTTGTGCCAATGACGAAGAAAGCCACAACCGCGAAGATTCTTTCGAGAATCTGCAAAAGCGCGCGCAAGAAAAAGGCTATCCGTTCGTTTACCTGCATGACAAGTCCCAGGCGGTGGCCCATGCCTTTGGCGCCGTGTGCACCCCGGATTATTTTGTGTACGACAAGGACCTGAAACTGGCTTACCGCGGACGTCTGGACGATTCCTGGAAAGACGCTGCGAAAGTGACCAAGCGTGAACTGTTTGACGCCGTTCAAACGCTTTTGAAAAACGATAAAGTATCTGAAGAACAAACAGCCTCTATGGGCTGCTCTATCAAGTGGGTTTAAGACGATGAAGTATATTTTGGTATTTGTTGCTGTGACGATGATCTCTTTCGGCCTTTTCCTGGCGAACTATCTGGGCGCCTTCAAGGGCGTTGATATTTCTGAATCTGTTCAGGGACCGTTCAAGATTGTCTATGTTGAACACGTCGGCCCTTACCACAAGGTGAACAAACAACTGGAACGTATTGAAAAGTACATGACCTCCCAGAACATGACCTGCGGCCGCACCTTTGGAGAATACCTTGATGATCCACAAGTTGTGGAAGAGGCTCGCCTGCGTTCTAAAGTGGGCTGCATCATCACCGGCGAACCGCCACAACTGGTAGAAGGCCTGCAAGTGGGCGAAATCCCCGAGCGCAAGTATGTGATGGCGGTATTCACAGGATCCCCGGGTATCGGACCTTTGAAAGTGTACCCGCGCGTGAATGACTTCATGGTGAAACACAATCTAAAACAAACCGGCGCCGTGGTAGAGATCTATGAGATCCACTCCATCACCGAGAAAAACGCCATGACCACCACTTACCTGTTCCCGGTTCAATAATGAAGGCCGTGATTTTATCTGCTCTGCTACTGACTTCGGGGCTGGCTTTTGGCGAAGCCCCTTGTCCGGCCAAGTGTCAGGGGCCGTCTTCGACCCCCGATAAAATCACGCTGTCCAAAATCGATTCCACTCCGGCCTGTCTGACCCGCAAGAACGATGAAAGCAATGAAGAAATCATTCAGCGCGAAAAGCTGACCGACTTTGAAGTGCTGGCACGATTGGTTTTTGCCGAAGGCATTTCGACCAATCTGGACAAGTGTTCCAAGTACGAAGACTCGCTGTTTGCAAGCCTTGCCTGGGGCGTGCAAAACCGGGTGGCTCTTTCCGCAGCCCAGCCCCGCTACGCCAAACAATTTGGCAAGGGTCTGCATGGGGTGATCTTCAAGAAAGCCCAGTTCAATCCGGCGGTTTCGAAAAAGTCGTCCTACTCAAGACTTTTCCTGTGCCCAAGTGAGCACCCGCAGTGGCAAAGACTGTGGGAGCTTTCAAAAAAAGCCGCCGATCAGGCACTCTCCCACCCGCAGAAAAATCCGCTGCCGAAATCTGTGACTCATTTTTATTATCCGCAAAGCACTCAGGCGACGAATCCGCCCGTAGCGTGGGCTGACCTGAACAAGGATGCCGCCAAAAAGGCGTACATGAAGGACGTCAAAATTGAAGGCACCCGCTATAGCAACGAGTGCATTCAATTCTTTTCTTATTAATTGATCTCGTATTCTGCCGTGACTTCAACACGAACTTTGATCTGACCTGCAGCCACGTCCGTGCTTGCTGCTTCCGCCATCATTTTGGCACCGCCAAAGTTTCTGAACACCGGTTGTGGCGGCAAGCCGCCAGAAACACCGTGGCTGATCTTGGAAACACCCTTGATCTTCACACCGGCTGCCTTGGCAATTTCATCCGCCTTGGTGCGGGTCGCACGAACGGCTTCACCCAAAGTGGCCGTTTCCGTCTGATCGCGTTTGTCTGAATCCCAGGAAAGTGACGACACGTTCACCCCGGCATCCATGGTCTTTTTCTCTGCCACCAGAGCGTCCAGGAAATTCCCGGCGTCTTCCACTTTACGCAGTGTCACCGTCAAAGACTGGGACACACGGAAGCCAACCATTTTATTCTGACGAAGCTTCTGGTCGTATTCGTATTCAGGATTCAAAGAATAGTTGTCAGTCTGAATGTCCTCTTTTTTGATCTTGAAATCTTCCAGAGTTTTTCGGACTTGCTTAAACTGGTTCGCCGCCAGGCCTTGAGCTTGCTTCGCCGTCGAAGCCTTGCTCCAGACTTCGATATTGAGGTTGACCATATTCGGGTCCAGTCCTCGTTCTGCAAAACCGCTGACGATAATGTAGCGACTGTCGGCCAAAGCTTGGGCGCCGGATACCATCGAAACAGCCATAAGGCCTGCCAAAACGTACTTCTTCATTCTTCTCCCCTTTCCTTGGGTCAAAACACTAGCATAAGGGAGGGAATGTTTTAGGACAAGCTGCTTCAAGGATTGCGAAGTAACAAAGTTCAGTCATAATTGGAGGCTCAACTTTCAAGGAGTTCCCCAAATGAAAAAGATGCTTTTGATCGGCACAGCAGTAGCAATGATGCTTTCTGGCTGCGCAACTACACAAGAAAACCCAAACACAGCTAAAGGTGCTGGTATCGGTGCGGCGATTGGTGCTGTGGCTGGTGCGGTGATCGGTCACCAAACTGGTAAACGCAATGAAGGCGCTTTGATTGGTGCAGCTTTGGGTGCGGGTATCGGTGGTACTGTTGGTCACCGTCTGGACAAACAACAAAAAGAACTGGCGAAAATCGCTGAAACCAAAAGAACTGAACAGGGCCTGATCACCAAACTGAAAAGCGACATCCTGTTTGACACGGGTAAAGCGGACTTGAAACCAGCGGCTCAAAACAACATCAATCAACTGGCTGCGATCATGAAGAAATATCCAGAGAACGTGCTGACTGTAAAAGGTTACACTGACGACACGGGTACTCAGATGGTGAACAACCCATTGTCTGAACAACGTGCAAAAGCCGTCAGCGCGCAATTGATTGCTGCGGGCGTTCCTGCACAAACAGTGACTTCTGTTGGTATGGGTGCATTGAACCCAGTGGACCCGGCGAAAACGAAAGAAGCGCGCGCTAAAAACCGCCGCGTGGAAATCGAAATCACTGTCGACGAATCCAAAGTTCCAAAATCCTAGTTCTTAACTGGGCAAAAACAAAAAAGCCGACTTCATCAGTCGGCTTTTTTTATTTTTTAAGCAGGTTTTTTGCCAGATCCAGGAAGCGGGCTTCCGTCACTTCCGACGGCCAAGGGATGATCGGGAAATCAAACGGCTCATCTTCAGAAATATTCCAGGACTTCAGGTCCTTGGTAATCAGGTCACGGACTTCCGTCGCCAGCAGGCGGCGGTCGATCTGCTTCACCACTTTTGGCAGTGGGTATTCCAGGTTGAAACGTTTGGAAATCGCCCAGTGAATGCGTGATTCAATAATCTCAAAATCCGGCAGCAAAGCCTTTACCGGAGACACCAGATCCCCGACATAAGCTTCGGTCGCATCATGGAAAAGCATGTGCAAAGCGATCTCTTTGGTTGGAGAAACTTCCGCCCCCAGGCACGAGTGCTGACCCACGCTGTAAAAGAAACGGGTATGCCCATTAAATCTAGCCTGACGAGCCAGTGCGCAGGCGATGTCTTCGATCATGATCGCATCCGGATCCGGTTTTAGAATACTAAAGCGGCTTCCAGAAAGGGTCACAACCCAGGATTTTTCCACGATTTCAGGACGATTCAAATTTTCCGGCAGAATGGGCATTTCGATATTCATGGGTTGGTTGCTTACCTTATGGTTTCCGCAGTTGCATGAAGAATCCGCGCAAGGCGCCGCGTCAGGGTAGGAATTTCTCGGAACAGTCAAAACACAAAACACCCCCCATTTACCGGAAGGTAACTTGAGAAAAGTATGTGCTCTGCCAGAAGCTGCCTCCATCTCTTTGCGCAAAGAGGACAAAAAAAATCGAACACAAAATGGAGACCCCTGATTATGAAACGTATTATGACTCTTTTGATCACTTTGATGTCCGCTATGCCTGCTTTTGCCGCTGTGAACGCCAACTCTTCCTGGGAAGAGATCATGCGTGACCGCTATGCGATCGTAAAGGCCCCAACGATCTACATGGGCCGCGCGATCGACTACACCTTCGCCTGCCAGGACGGGGACCGTCTGCGCACGCAGAAGCCCGTGGACACCACTGTCAGCCGCACTCGTGGCGACCGTGAAGAGATCATCGTGATCGACCGCGATTATCTGTCCACGCCTATCAACTACACTCACGAAGTGGAAAACTGCTTCTGGAACAACAACCAGCGCCGCTGCAAAATGGAGACGGTCACAGGCTCGTACCCACTGACTGTGAACATTCCCGTTTACAAGCGCATCTCCAACCGCAATGTGGAAAGATATGAGCTGTTGTTTAGAAAATCTTACACGGTCCCTCAGTGTGACACTCCGACGGTGGACTAAGACGCTTTCAATACCCTTTCAACAAGAGGAGTTCCTAGAACTCCTCTTGTCTGTTTACGGACCCGGACTTATCAAGACGCCATGCAAAGACGTGATTTTCTAAAAACCAGTTTGTCCGTGGCAGCCCTTTCTTCTCTTCCTGCATCCTCTTTGGCCAAAGGTTCGGAGTGGGTCAATGACCAGTTGACGGATGACTGGCCGATCGCGCGTCTGAAGGACTCTGAAAACAACAGCATCGACTTCAATGGTGATGACATCAATCGCCCGCACGATGCCTTCTGGAACATCGACGGCTATATTGAGAAAAAAGGCGGCGAACCCAAATCCTTCTCGGAGGACCTGGATGTCGTGATCGTGGGTGGCGGTATTGCCGGTCTTTCCACGGCTTACTATCTGCGCGACAAAAAAATCGCGTTGCTTGAAATGGATTTCAAACTTGGCGGAAACTCCAAGGGTGAGCAGTACAAAAACTCGGTCTATTCCACGGGCACCGCGTACCTGGTTGAACCAGATCAGACAGCTCCCTTGGGAAGTCTGCTGACAGAGCTGGGTATCTGGGACAAAGCCCGCCGTGAAAGCTCTGATCACACCACAGTTCTTTACAACAATAAATTCACCTCCCCGTTCTGGAAAGGTGCCACCGACAAAGCCGCCGCAGACAACTTCAACAAAGTCTTCAAACGCCTGGCTGAAATCGGCGCGGAAGCAGACTTTGACTATAACGGCGAACTGGCTAAATCTGTCGACCACTTGAACTTTGAACAATGGCTGGCCAAAGAATTCGGCGATGTGCACAAGCACTTGCTTGAGTACTTCCAGTTGTATGGCTGGAGCTCGTTCTGCGGTTCCACGGATGAACTGTCTGCTTACCAGTATCTGGGCTTTATCTGTGCGGAAACCGGCACCCTGATGGCTTATCCGGGCGGCAACGCCTATGTGGCTCACAAGATGGCGCAAAGAATCCGCAAAGAGGCCGGCGATAAATCCCTGCGCGCAGGCAGCATTGTTTTGCGTGTGACCATCGAAGGGGATTCCGCCGTGATTCTTTATGAAGACGCGATGGGTGCACTTAAAAAGATCCGCGCAAAACAGGTTGTGATGGCCTGCCAGAAGTTCGTTGCAAAACGCCTGTTGCCGCAGATGCCGAAAGATCAGGCGGACGCGATCACCATGCTTCCTTATCGCGCGTACCTGGTGGGTAACATCCTGACGAAAAAGAACTTCCAAAGCCCCAGCTATGAACTTTACTGCCTGAAAGGCCAAGTCCCACCGTCCCCGACTCCGATGAAACGTGGGGACCGCAGCTTCACTGATATCTGTTTTGGCACCTGGGCACAGGAAGAAAAAGTCGATCACAGCGTCCTGACGCTTTATCACGGCATCCCTTACGATGGCGCCCGTCAGTTCCTGTTCAACCCGGCTTCCCATGACAAATACAAAGCCAAATATCTGCAAGATGTAGAACCGATTCTGCAAACCATGAATCTTGGCATGAACGACGTGCACGGCATCCGCTTGACCCGCTGGGGTCACGCTTTGCCGCTTTCTCGTGCGGGCCTGATTCAAGATGGTTTGCCACAAAAAGCATCTGAGTCGATCAACGGCATCATCCACTTCGCCAATCAGGACAACTGGATGAATCCCTGCTTCGAGACGGCTCACCACTGCGCAATCGAAGTGGCGACAAAAATCAAAGGCTAAAATCCGTCATATTCCTGACCTACAGCCCGTATTAATTTGAGAATGCAGGCGCTTTTTTCTAAAGATCACGGGCGATAGAACGATATAGATTTATGCGTTTTATTGCCCTTTTGCTTTTAATGACGACATCGGTGAATGCCTGGGCTGATGGCAAAGCCTATCTTGATCTGGAAGAAGACCAGATTCTTTCCGTATTTAACAAACCCGGAATGAACTGGAAAAACTGTTCAGCCGACCCCAGTTGTCGCCCCGTGGGGTGGCCGGATCGCGATGCTTCCGTGGAAGTGATCTCCAAACCCCGCAAAATGAAAGTGGAAGACCCCTACACCGGCACCATGCAGATGGAAGAGTACGTGCAAATCAAGTACTCTTACGTGCGGGAACGGGACGGGATCACTTACACTCAACAAGGCACCGGCTGGGTCGATGCCGCGTACGTCAGCCGCAGTAAAACCAAAGCCGTCTATGGCGCTGCTGACGACAAATCCGAATACTGTCCCCCGATGCAAAAATCCACAACTGGTGGCGGTGCCAAAGAGGTTCAAAAAAGCCTTTCCGGAATTCAGTCCGCTATCGCCAACAAAGGTGTCAAAGAAACGGCCAAGGCATTAAAAGCCTCGGTGGGTGCTTGCGTGATCAATCCGAAAAATCCGCCAGCGGCCTATAAGGGCGAAAATCCGTTTGATTCCTATGTTCTGCCTTATCTGAAAAAACAGGCTGTTCCCAAAATCACCCGTGAAGACGGCAAAATGATGACCCAACAGGACCTGATCACCGTCGATGCTCTGGCGCGCACGATGTATGCCGAGATGGCCCGCTGTTACAAGCACGGTCTGCACTATCCGATGGCGGTGGCAAAGATTGCCGTGAATCGCGCCAACACGGAAAGCCGGCACAAGGAATTTATCAAAGGTTCTCACCACGGCGGAAAAAGTGATCTGGCGAAAGTGGTCACGACCCCGTCACAGTTCAACCTTTGGATGAAGACCCACAACGGAAAAAAGAACGGCCCCCTGGCCCACGCCCTGTGCCCGCCTTCAGACAAAAACAAACCGTTCTGGAGTGGGGCAAAGCCCAGCAAGGAAGAACAGGACATCTGGGAAAACACCCTTCGCATTGCCACTGAGGCCGTGCTGTTTCCAAAAAAGTTCAATGCGCGAACCTCCCAACTGAAGCAATTCCATTACACCTCGGGTATGGACAGCTTCTTTGGAATGAAGCAGGTCTTTCCCTGGATCGCGGATCGTAAAGTTTCGAAAAATGCCTGTGTACAGGTCTGGGACGGCGGCGTAAAATAGCCGCATGAGCCAACAAAACTCCGACTATGTATTTCTGATGGATTGTGCTGATTTTTCTGAAGCCCAGGTTGTGAAGTCTTACCTGACTTCACAAGGCTTCCATCCCCGCGTGCGGGATGAACAAACCCGTGGTGTGGCTCCGCATTTTGGTCAGTTGTTGGGTAAACTCACATTGGAAATCCCGGAACATGAATACATGGAAGCTTCTTTGCTGATGGAAAGTCAGGAGAAGCCGCGAGTCCAGATTATTACAGAGAGCGGCTATGACACCCAAGCCCTGGCAAAGAAAGCCCTGTGGAATGCCATCATTGGCTGTACGATGGTGCCCCTGATCTGTAACTTCTATTCCATGGTGCTGGGTTATCGTGTGCTTCGCCACGAAGTTCCCTTAAGCAAGACCAGCCGCAATCGTCTGTTCCTGGCGATTGTGTTTAACTCTATCGGCTTCTTTGTTTGGTTGACCGTGGGTCCAAAGATCCTGAATCTGGGCTTCTAAATTCACAAGAATCACTTTACTAGCACTGGACCTCGCGGTTGTCAAAATTCAATCAGGGTTGCGATACACTGATAGCATGAGACGATGGACCGCCGCCCTGACCGCCTTATGCCTTATTGTATTGAGTTCCCCCCAAGCCCACGCCCTGGTGGTGGTGGGCCAAGAATACGAGCCGTATTATTTCAATAACGGATCTGCGGGTATTGGTGGTGCCTGTTATGAGATCGTGCAAAAACTTTGTTCTCTGGAAAAGTCCCACTGCAAATTCAAGTTCGCGCCGCTAAGAAAATTTTTAACCATGCTGAAAGAAGGTCAGGCGGATATCGGCTGTCCCCTGTCACGATCCGGCCCCCGTGAAACTGCATTCTATATGCACACCCTTTTCCGCGGCCGCTATTCTTTCTTTGGCCTTCCGGAAGCCACCCAAAAAGTAAAAAGTTATGCGGATCTGAAAGACATGCGTATCGGAGTGCTTGCCCCGTCCATGACCGAAATAAGTCTGCAGCGTATTCACGAGTTTGCCGACAAGAACTTTAAAATTGAGCCTGAAAAGACCATCTTTAATTCGCTGTTGAAAGCGCAGAAGAAAAACTATGCCCTGGCTTACGGAAACCGCGACGTGGCCATGCGCTGGATTGAAAAGACCCGCAGCCCTTTGCGGGAGGTTCCGGAACTGGGCGAACCCGTTGCGTACTCCATCGCCTTTTCCAAAAAGAGTTTTGACCCTCAGCGCTTTGAGAAAATTCAACGCTATCTGGTTGAGCTGCACAAAGACGGCACCCTGGAACAAATTGCCCGCAAATACCGCCTGACACTGACGCAGGATTTTTCCGCTCCGCGCCTGCCTGAACCTTAAGATGAGGGCTATTTCTATTTTCCTGTGCCATACTGGCGCCCATGAGCCGGGAATTTCGCAAAGACATCAAAGGGCGCGGGGCCAGTAGCAATTTTTCCAATCGCTATGATTCCCTGACCTATGAAGCCACCGAAGAGGACTTCGACAATTATCAGGACGAAGAAAAACCCCTGCTGCGCACAGAAATCCTGAAAGACAGCTCCCGCACGATCATCTCGCAGAATAAAAGCCCGGACATTGGCTTCACTTATTCCATCAACTCGTATCGCGGATGCGAACATGGCTGTTCTTACTGCTATGCCCGCCCCTCGCACGAATATCTGGGACACTCCCCAGGCCTTGATTTTGAATCAAAAATCTACGTGAAAGAAGAAGGTCCAAAGCTTTTACGCGAGGCCTTGATGAAGCCCTCGTGGAAGGGTGATGTAATCATGATGAGCGGAATCACCGACTGCTATCAGCCGCTGGAAAGAAAAATGCAACTGACCCGCGGATGCCTGCAGGTGCTGGCAGAGTTCAAAAACCCGGCCTCTTTGATTACTAAAAATGCGCTGATCACACGGGATCTGGATATCTTCACGGAAATGGCAAAGTATGACGGGATTCTGATTTATATTTCCGTGACTTCCCTGAATGCGGATCTGGCGGCGAAGCTGGAGCCGCGCACCTCGCGCCCGGAAGCACGCCTGAAAGCCATTGAAACTCTGGCGGCGGCGGGCATTCCTGTGGGCGTAAACGTCGCCCCTTGCATTCCCGGCCTGACAGATCATGAAATGCCGATGATTCTAAAACGAGCGAAAGACGCCGGAGCCAAGTTTGCAGGTTATACTCCCCTGCGACTGCCATCCACCGTCCTGCCGATTTTTTCCGAATGGCTGCAAGTGCATGAACCCTTGAAAAAAGACAAAGTGCTTAATGCCGTCAAAGACATTCGCGGCGGTCGCCTGAATGATCCGAACTTTGGCTCACGCATGCGGGGTGAGGGCGCTCGCGCCGATCAACTGGAGCAGATGTTTGAGATTTACTGCCGCAAATGGGGCTTGAACAAAGAAGAGTTTCATCTGTCGTCGGAAAGCTTCAAGCGTCCAACCAATCAGCTCAGCTTTGATATTGATTGATTCCAAAAATAAAAAACCCCTGATGTAAAACACCAGGGGTTTTGTTTTTGAACCCTATCCCGGTCTTACAGACCGCGGATCAGATTCAACGCACTTCCGGCGCGGAACCATTTCAACTGTTCAGCGTTGTAAGTGTGTTTCAGCTCGATAGTCTCAGCAGAGCCATCAGCGTGTTTGATATTCATTTTCACGTTTTTGCCTGGAGCCAGATCTTTCAGATCAACCAGGGAAACACGGTCTGCTTCCTGAACTTTGTCGTAATCTTTTGGATTTACGAAAGTCAAAGCCAGCACACCTTGTTTTTTCAAATTCGTCTCGTGGATACGAGCGAAGGATTTCGTGATAACTGCAGAAGCACCCAAGTGTCTTGGGCACATTGCCGCGTGTTCACGGGAAGAACCTTCACCGTAGTTTTCGTCACCGATGATAACCCAGCCTTTACCCGCTTTTTGGTAAGCACGTGCCACCTGAGCGAATTCTGCTGTTTCACCAGTCAGTTGGTTTTTACCTTTACCAATTTCACCTGTGAACGCGTTATCCGCACCCAACAACATGTTGTTGGAGATGTTGTCCAAGTGACCACGGTAGTTCAACCATTTACCGCCCGGAGAGATATGATCCGTCGTGCACTTGCCTTTTGCTTTCGCAAGAACCAATTGATCAACGAAGTCTTTGCCATCCCATTTGGTGAACGGAGAAAGAAGCTGCAAACGATCAGAAGAAGGATTCACTGCCACTTGAGCGGTTGCACCTGCTGGTTTCTGATAGCCTTCAGTGTCCGCGATGAAGCCTTTAGCCGGCAACTCTGGAGCCACTGGCGCCTGAAGTTTGATTTTGCCTTTTGGACCTTCCAGCTCGTCAGTTGCCGGGTTGAAGTCCAAACGACCTGCAAGACCCAACGCCATAACGATTTCCGGAGAAGCGATGAACGCCAGAGTTTCCGGGTTCGCATCGTTACGTGCGCGGAAGTTACGGTTGAAGGAAGTTACGATCGTGTTTTTCTCGCCAGACTTGATGTCGTCACGTTTCCACTGACCGATACAAGGACCGCAAGCGTTCGCAAGAACAGTCGCGCCCACTTCATTGAACGTTGCCATCTGGCCGTCACGCTCAATCGTGTTCTGGATCTGAGTGGAGCCCGGGGAAACCAGGAACGGAGACGTCATTTTCACGCCCACTTCCATAGCTTGTTTCGCCACGAACGCCGCGCGACCGATATCTTCGTAAGAAGAATTCGTGCAGGAACCGATCAAAGCAGAGGAAATCTTAACTGTGTAACCTTTCTCAGCCACTTCTTTTTTAAGTGCAGAGATAGGACGAGCCAAGTCTGGAGTGTGAGGACCCACCAGGTGTGGTTCCAAAGCAGACAAGTCGATTTCGTAAACTTCGTCGAAGTATTTGCCTGGGTTTGCCACAACGTCGGCATCCGCAGACAGGATGTCTTTATGACCGTCAGCGATGGACGCCAATTGATCACGACCTGTGGATTTCAGGTAAGCGCCCATGCGCTCGTCGTATGGGAATACAGAGCAGGTTGCACCCAGCTCAGCACCCATGTTGGTGATAGTTGCTTTACCAGTACAAGAGATGGAGGACGTGCCTTCACCGAAGTACTCGACAACTTTATCCGTACCACCTTTTACAGTCAGCATTCCGCACAGTTTCAGGATCACGTCTTTAGCAGACGCCCAACCGCCCAGTTTGCCTTTCAGGTGAACACCGATCAGCTTAGGATTTTTAACTTCCCAAGGCAGACCCACCATCACGTCAGAAGCATCAGAACCACCAACACCCACAGCACACATACCCAAACCACCCGCATTCGGAGTGTGGGAATCTGTACCGATCATCAAGCCGCCTGGGAACGCGTAGTTTTCAAGGATGACTTGGTGAATGATACCAGCGCCTGGTTTCCAGAAGCCGATGTTGTAACGGGAAGAAGCTGTCGCCAAGAAGTCATAAACTTCTTTGTTGGTCGCATTGGCAACAGTCATATCTGCGCCCGCACCTTTGTAAGCCTGGATCAAGTGATCGCAGTGGACTGTGGAAGGAACAGCCGCTTCGTCTTTACCTGCAAGCATGAATTGCAACAAAGCCATTTGTGCTGTCGCATCTTGCATCGCCACGCGGTCTGGTCTTAGAAGCAGGAAGCTTTCGCCACGAACCAATTCCTGGTTCTGTGGATCATCCAAGTGACCGAACAAAATTTTCTCCGCCAATGTCAAAGGGCGGTTCAAGCGATTGCGAACAACAGCCAATCTTTCAGCTGTCTTCTTGTATACGTTCTGCACCATTTCCGGTGTAGTTTCGATTTTCGAAGCCATTGTAATTGCCTTTCTTTTAAGAACGCCCCATCCTAATGAAAATCAGTTGAAATCTCAAACAAAATGCGGGGTTGGGATTCATTCTCGGGACCGTCCCCATGGCCTGAATTGCGCGAGGCATAATGGACTTAAGGCTATTTAAGAACATCGTCATCCTCACTGGTGCCGGCATCTCGGCCGAGAGCGGGATTCGCACGTTCCGGGACCAGAACGGTCTTTGGGAAGATCACCGCATCGAGGACGTGGCGACACCCGAAGCTTTTGCGCGCAACCCGGCTTTGGTTCAGCGCTTTTACAATCTGAGAAGAGCTCAACTGAAAGAGCCAAACCTTGCCCCGAACCCTGCCCACCTGGCCTTGGTCGAACTGGAAAACCTTTGGGAGGGGAACTTTCTGCTGGTCACCCAGAACGTCGACAACCTTCACCGACGCGCAGGTTCAAAGAATCTGCTGCACATGCACGGGCGCCTGGATCGCGTGTTCTGCCTGCATTGTGATGAGCATTTCGAGTGGCTGCTGGATCTGGCGGTGGAGCACCCCTGCCCGGCTTGCGGCAGAAAAGGCGGCGTTCGCCCCGACATCGTCTGGTTTGGCGAGATGCCCCATCACATGGAGGAAATCTATGCAGCCCTGGACAAGGCGGATTATTTTATCTCGATTGGAACCAGTGGGAATGTTTACCCGGCTGCGGGCTTTGTACGGCTGGCTTGGAAAGCCAGGAAGATAGAAATCAATCTTAAAGACACCGAGATCTCCCCCGCGTTTGACGAGCACTATGTCGGCCCGGCCTCCACGGAGGTTCCTCGATTTATTGCAGAGTTCCTTCAGGAAGGAACCTAGAACTTACCAGCCAGAATAGCAGCGTTGGGAAGTGATCACTTTGTCAGAGTCACGAACCATGTACAGGCAGCTTTCGTAAGCCATGTGCAACTGGATGCGCACGTGAGGAATCACATCCCCTTTTGGTGTGATCACGCGGGACGGTTGAGCTTCAATGTCCAGAATTCTGGCGAAAGTGCAAAGTTCGTCGTAAGAGAAATCCTCTTGAGCCGCCACAACCTTGATCGCCGCTGTGTAGCGGTCACTGTGCTCCCATTTTGTGCAAAGGTTACCGGCAAAAGCCGCTGAAGATGCCAACAAAGTCAAAGTCGCCAAAAGAATACGCATTTTTGATTCTCCTTTAAGGTTTAGAAAGCCTGCGGAACTTAAAAGAGCCCCCGGCATTTCTCAACCTCAATCCCCTGGATCTGAGAAATCGAAAATGCATTGAGAATGTCTATTCCCTTAGGCCATGCGTCAGTACCCCGGAGCCCCGGCTTCTTTGGCGCCGCCGGCTTCCCGTTCGGCTTCTTCTTCGTCGGTTTCAAAAAGCTCGACGTAATCCTGATAACCGTTTTGGGAAAGGTCGCGGACCGGAATGAATTTTAAGGCAAAAGGATTCACCCAATAATCGTTGTCCGCGCGAAGCAGGATCGGCTCTCCGGTTTTGGCGTCGACAAAGATGCCTTCGGGCTCAAGGCCCTCAATATCGTTCATATGGCGAAACGGAGAGAAATCGGGAGTTGTCATAACCACCTCCTTCTTTGCCTCTGATTATCCCCCCTAGCGCAAGGGAGCCCAAGGTCTTTTGCTCTGCCATTCTGCACCAGCCACTCTGATTTCTGTTGGCAACGAAGCTCTGTTCGATAGTCTAGGGGTATGATGCATCTATTTTTACTGCTGACACAATTGGTATGGGCGGCTCCGCAGGCGGCTCTTTATGAACGACCTTGTTACGTGGACGAGGGCGATGCGCTGACCACGCACCTGCAGGTTTCTGAAAACCAGTGGATTTTGACCCATCTGGCTTATGAAGAGGATGCATGCAAGCAGGCCTATCTGGCTTTTGAAATCCAGTACACCACCGCCACGGCTGGGACTGATGTTGATTTGACTGTGTCTGAGTCCTCGTACACTCCATTGACTGAAGAAGTGGCGGAGGCTTTGAATATGGTGAAATACTGCGACTACACCGACTGGAAACGGGGCGAGAAAAAAGTCGTCTCGGGATATTTGTGTGACGAATACAAAGCTCCGAATGTGGGCGACAAAACCTATTCGATCTTCAAAACCGAACAAAAAGACGGCTCTGAGCTTTTGTACATCGGTGCAGCTTCAGCGCAAGGAAGCGGCAAGTCCCCTTCCCAGCGCCATAAAAAATACGAACCGCTGCCGTTCTTCAGACAATAAAAAAGCCGGATGATAATCCGGCTTTTTTATTGCCCCCTTACAAGCACTCATACAGATGAGCGGACTCCTTGACATTACCACGGAAGGAGATGCCCGCCATGCCTTCGACGACGATCTCTTTCACGTTCTCTGGTTCGCGCATTTTACCCAGGGAAATATACAAGCCGCCTTTTTCACAGAGAATATTGTACATCGGATAGAAACTATTCAGCTCAAGCACAGTGCTCATTTTATTGTCTTTTTCACCATTCAGGACGACGGCCGGCATATTCACCGTCGGAATTTGAAGGCTATAGTAAGTGACCAGATCCTTATTCATTACACTTGCCAGGGCTTGGTAGCGCTGAATTGGAAGTTCAAGTTCGTTTTCAACTATCATCTCACTGTAAGAATCCAGATTGAACCGGCCTGCGTACTGGCGAAGGAATCCGGTGTTGCCATTGTCTGTTCCTCCCGTGGGATAAATTCCATAGACACAGACATAGTGAACGAATTTTGTCCCGTTCAGATTCAGGTCTGCAACTTTAGGCAGAGCAAAATTCATACGATAGTCCCCGCCATATTTATTACCCAGCAAAGAAAACAAAGCCATATTTTGATTGATATCAATAAGACGCCCGTCAGCTTTCATCCAGACATTTTCATCGGGAACAGTAGCAGCGTTAAAAGCACGCACTTCAGAAAGTCCGCAATCATATTCACCGGCATGAGCCGTTGCAGTCAGGGACAGAGCCAACAGAATTTGAGCAATCAGGATGAGCTTTTTCATAACAACCTCTTTCAGGTGATTTGTTTTAGATACAAACCTATAAAGCAACGGCGGTGCCAAAGCTTTACACCCTTGAAAATGGCTTTATTTTGATTTGAGAGGAAGGCTGCCGGAATCTCGGCAAGGCAGTCTGCCGGGGACCCGGCAACTGCTGAGGATTCGTCACGGACTATTTCTTTTTGGTTTTCTGAACCTCAAAGATGTACGGATAGAAAACGCTGACGATTTTCCCCGTTCTTTGGTTCTGAAGCTTTTCAAACTTCGCCTGACGAATGGATGTTTCAATACAGGAATTCAAAGCTGGTGACGCCGGACGAACACGGTTTTCCTTGAATTGGAACATAGTCACAGAGCCTTCAGAATCAAAGCTGAAGTCCACAACCACTTTACCCACCGGAATCGGCTGATTTGCCGCCTTGGCTTCTGCCACGGTCTGGTCATGACATTTTTTTAGCTCGGCAATCACAACATCTTTGTTGGTGTGGTGCGCGGACTTCAGATCGACTTTGGCTTCGCCCTGAGGGGCCGTCAAAGTGATGTTTTCTGAAGGCATCTGCTCTGGAGTTTCAGAGCCAGGCACCGGCTCTACCGGAGGCGTCTGCGCCCCTGCTTGCAAAGCCATCAGGGTCAATGAAGTAACAATCAAAGATTTCATTTTTATTTCTCCTCGACCGCGGATACCACCGCGTTCAGAACTTTCTTAGCATGATCCACCTGGGATTTCATGGTTTCTTTTTCTTTCATTTTGCCCAGCATCTCTTCCGGTGCAAAACTCAAGGTCTGGAAGAACTCAAAACTTTTTGCGATGTCATCACCATGTTCACGACGAATGCTTGGTGGAATGACTTCCAACAAACGTTCAATTTCCATCGCCGCCCCACCTGTGCCCGACACTTCCCCCAGAACGGTGTAGAACGTGTTGGTCATTTCAACACCCACTTTGCGGTAATCATTTTTACCCAAAGCCGTGTCGACAACCTTAAAGCGTTTTTGCACAAGCTCTTTCAAAGTACGGCGACGGCGGCCCCAGCCGAATTCACGCTGTGCTTTTACCAGCAACAACAATGATGCCACGGAATAAAGCACCGCCCACAACCACGGGCGATAAAGGACGCTGGCTTCAGCCGCTGGCTGCCACTGCATCAAAGGATCCGGCAAACGGTTTTCAACCACTTTCGGAGCCTCTGCTTTTTTCCCCGCATCGGCCATGCGCGAAGAAGACCCCACGGGTGCATTTGGATTATTCGAAACCGTCAAATTGATCGGTTGAGTCGTGCGGGTGTAGTACTTCTTGGTCTGAGGATCAAACATACTGACACTCAAGCCCGGCAGAACCATCTGGCCTTCCTGACGAGGGATCACCAGCACTTCAAATTCCTTGTAGCTGCGCCCGTTTTTAAAGAACTTGGATTCCGACTTGCTGTCGTACTGCTCAAGGCCCGTCGGCAGATTCAAGGCCGGAAGATCAATCATCTTCGCATTGCCGGCCCCTTCAAAGCGCACTTTCAGACTGAACGGCTGATTTACCAAAACTTGCGGATTTTCGACAGACGCATGCAGTTCAAACTGCCCCACTGCCCCGGTAAAGTCGGAAGGACGCCCTTCCACTGGCAAAGGTTTCACTTTGATTGGAACAGCGGCCGAGCTTTTCGTGTATTCATACGGCTTGCCATAGAATCCGAACCCCTGCGTCGGCAGGCGCACGCGGGACTTGATCTTGTATTCATCAATCGTCGCTGTTCCCGGCTTGATCGGGAACAGGGCGTGGGACGCCAGCAGGGCCTTTTTCCATGGCGTGCCGTTGACGATTTCTTCGGTGAACTGGATGGACGGAACCTCTTCGATGATTTCTTTCCAGAAGCCTTTCAGGCTTGGGAACTTCAGACGATCCAGGGTTTCCATCTGACCACGGGTGTAGATGTACCAGTTGACGGTGACCTGCTCGCCTTCAAAGACTTCTGTTTTGTCGACTTCAACAGAGATGAAAAAAGCCTCGTTCGGATTTGTCGGCAGACTGCGGAAAGCAGCCTCTGGCAGACCTGTGGAATTCGGATAGCCACCATAATCTTCCTGCTGTTGCTGCCCTTGCATTTGCTGCTGCAAAAGTCTTTGCCGCTGACGCAACAACTGATCAAAGATCTCTTGTTCGGCCTGATCCATGGATTCAAACGGGTCATCAAACCCCGGAGGCGCCATGGACGGACGTTTCGGAGGTTTTCCCGCCCCCATGCTTTCCTGACCAACTTTGATCACAATAGGTTGGGTGCGGTGAACCTTGCCACCGATCACCACTTCAAAAGAACCCACACTGAGGGTCCCCGTTTTCTTGGGGCTCATCTGATAATGGAACTCTTTACGGCGCTGAGTCTGAAACTGCATCCCAGAGGGCGTGTTCACCAGCTTCTGGGCCACGGCATTGCTTTGCCAGTTGTTCAAAAGATCAAAACCATCCAGATCCGGCAAACGCGGGTCCTGGATGTCGACGTCTTCACTGGACGTCACGGCCACGGTCAAAGTGAACGTGTCGCCAAGGCCCATTTCGTTGCGATCCACAGTGGACTGCACGGTGGTGCCCGCGGCTTGGGCAAAAAGCCCGAAGAAAATAAAACTTAGAAAGAACAGGAAATTACCAGTCTTTGTCACGAGGCTGCTCCTTCACATCTTTGCGATTGTATTCAGCACGGATTTTTTCTTCCTGCTGTTTCAATTCGCCCAGGATCTTTTTCACGTCCCCTTCAGTCAGCTCTTTCCCGTTAAACGGGCGAGGCTTGTACTTTTGGGACTGCTGAGGGGTTTTCCCCTCTTTTTGTTCCTGATCCTTGTCGCCTTCTTTAGGATCTTTTCCATCCTGATTTTGCTGCTGTTGATTCTTGTCACCATTTTGCGGCTGATCTTGCTTGCCCTCACCGCCACCCTGACCCTGCTGTTGTTGGGTCAAAAGCTCGATGTTGGTTTTCACTTCCTTGGAAGACGGAATGATCTCCAGCGCCTTTTGATAAACCGCCAAAGCCTCGTCCACCTGTTTGGCCTTGCCTAAAAGCTGCGCCTGATTAAAGCGCGCCATAAACACCAGCTCAAAATTCTTGTCGGCCAAGGCCAGCTTCTCGGCCTCTCGATAAGACTGCAGCGCTTTTTCCGCCTGCTGCAGACCTTCAAAGCTCAAACCCAAATTCAAATGAAGCTGCCCCACAAACGGATCATAGCGAAGAGCCTCAAGATACTTCTCCATCGCCCCCGGATAAGTCTGTGCCGTCAGAGCTTTATTCCCCTCACGATTCAACTCAAGTGTCTTCAAATGCGGCCTTCCCGGCCCACAACTAACTAGCAATTGCGAAAGCAACACAACACACAAAGCTTGGCCTGTGGTTTTTGCTCGAAGCAAGTTCCACAGCGAGCCACTAAATGCCATACCTACCCCCTGCCCATCACGAGCGAGGACTGTCCGAAGCTTCGAGTAAAAACCACAGGCCAAGCGCTTCATGCGGGAGGCACCTCGTAGCGGCCTTTCCAGAACAGGAAAGAGTTTCTGCGTTCACCCAGGAACAGTTCTAGAAGTGCGATGATAATTCCCAACATCAGAACTGTCTGGAAGCGTTCTTCGTACTGGGTGGCCATAGTCGTGTCGAACTGGGCTTTTTCAAGTTTGCTGATATCTTCCACCAGCAGCTTGGTCTGCTCGCCCCCAAATGTGGCGAAATAGAAGCTGCCTTGACCGGCTTCAGCCAGCGCGCGCAAGGCATCGCCTTTGACTGTCGTCAGGATGGTCTGACCTTGACGGTCTTTTTTATAACCTTTTAAGAAGCCCATGCCATCACGAACCGGAATCGCCCCGCCTTTTTCCGTGCCGTAAGCCAGCGAGAAGATTCGGACACCTTCACCGGCCATTTTTTTGGCTTCATCCAAGGCGCCCTGCTCGTGATCTTCCCCGTCGGAGGCAAACAGGATCACGCGCGTGACTTTCACGGTTTCATCAGTAGAAACCCCGCCGCGCTCGAAGGCGTCTTTGGAGATCTTCAAAGCTTCCGTAAAGTTTGTTCCTTGCGAGGACACGGAACTTGGCTCTAGGGATTCCAGATACATTTTGATGGCGCCCGGATCATTTGTCAGAGGTGACAACAAGGCCGCTGATCCGGCAAAGGCCACGATGCCCACTTTATTTCCCGGCATCAGATCCACCAGACGGCTCAGTTCGGCTTTGGCTTGTGCCAGGCGCGAAGGTTTCACGTCTTCAGCCATCATACTTTCAGAAACGTCGACGGCGAAGATGATCTCAACCCCTTCACTTTTGACTTCCTGCTGGGATTCACCCATCTGCGGGCGCGCCAGAGCCAGCACAAAACAAAGCACGGCCAAAACCTGCAAAGTGGTTTTGATCGAACGCTTCTTGCGCGATACAGAACTTGAAAGGAACGGATACAGTCTAGAGCCGATGGCGGCTTCCATCTTTTTTCTCGACATGCGATCAAAGATAAAGCCCACGATGATAATCACCGGAATCAGCCACAGATAATTAAATGCTGCCAGGTTTTCAAAGCGGAACATTATGGCACCCTCCTTAACCAGGAACGGCCCAAAAGCAGTCCGGCCAAATAAAGAACCAAAGCCCAAATCAGGAAGGGCGGGAATTTTTCAGTATAGTTGGTGAACTTGTTCACATCGATCTTGGTTTTTTCCAAGGTGTCGATGTCACTAAAGACCTTTTGCAAAGCCCCTTCGGTGGTGGCGCGATAGTATTTACCGCCCGTATCAGAAGCCATACGACCCAGCAGATCCTCGTTCACCGTGCTTTCAAACGGCTGATAAGTCTTTACCTTCTGGCCAAAGATATCACGGGAATAAACCGGGATGCGCGTCGGGCCGTCTTTACCGATACCGATGGAATAAACCTTGATACCGTAACCCTTGGCGATTTCAAGCCCCGTTTCAGGATCAATGGTGCCGGAGTTGTTCTCCCCGTCCGTCATAAAGATCATGACACGGCTGCGGGCTTGGGAATCTTTCAAGCGGCCTGCGGCATTGGCCATGGCCACACCCAAGGCGGTCCCGTCCTTGATTTTTGCACTCGACGCACTGGAGATTTCATTCACTCGCTGCAAGATCATCTGATAATCCAGCGTTGGTGGAACCATGGTGAAGGATTCACCGGCAAAGACCACCAGACCGATACGATCTGAGGTCCGCGCGCTGATGAATTTCGCGATGGTTTCTTTCGCGGCTTCCAGACGGTTTAAAGGTTTCATGTCTTCAATCAGCATCGAGTCAGACACGTCCAGACAGATGACAATGTCGATCCCTTCCACGTTCTTGCGGATCTTGGTGTTCATTTCCTGCGGGCGCGCCAAAGCGACAATCGCAAACACCAGCGCCAGGGATTTTAAGATCACCGGCAGGTGCATCAAACGCGTGCGCACGGTCGGCGTCACAGACTTTAACAGCTCAACCGAACCAAACTGCAACGTCGGCGTCTTCTTTTTTCTTTTCCAGAAGTTCCAGATCAGAATCAAAACCAGCGGCAACAGGAACCACAGGGCCCACAATGAATGATACGTCATGAGGACACCCTTTCCATTTTCTCTACCAGAGTGCGGCAGTGGGTGGCCAAATTCAAAACGTCGCTGCTGGAAAGGTTCTTCTGATCGGCAAATGCGTGCTGGTATTCATGGAACAGCTTCAGCAGGCCTTCGCCCGTTTCCACATAGACGTTGCGATGGTATTTCTTGATATCCTTGATC
The DNA here is from genome assembly GCF_055398295.1 of Bdellovibrio sp. BIS2. Taxonomy (NCBI): domain Bacteria; kingdom Pseudomonadati; phylum Bdellovibrionota; class Bdellovibrionia; order Bdellovibrionales; family Pseudobdellovibrionaceae; genus Bdellovibrio; species Bdellovibrio sp. BIS2. Next base: position 2,762,790 of record NZ_AP035879.1, read on the forward strand.
ACCAGACGCTCACTCCACTCCAAAGCCGGCACACGGAACTGGCGGGTCAGGAAGAGCTTAAACATCTTGTTCGTGTCAACCAGCACCTGATCGATTTCTTCTTTTTTAGCCTCTTTGCCAAAGAAAACCGGATTGGTGCGCTGAAGGCGGCGATAGTTTTGATGGAATTCAGACAGCGGTGTTAAGGCCGAGTCATGTTCGCGCAGGCGTTCCAGCATGTTGCGTCTTTGCACCACGCGATAAATCTTGGTGATCGCAATCAAAGCAATCACACCCAAAAACGCCGCCAAGATCCCCCAGTAAAGCATTGGAACACCAATGCTAGCAGGCCCGATCGGACCGTAAGGTTCTTGTTTCACGGGCTGTTCGCCCGGATTTTGCGGAGGCGGCGGCAGCACCGAGGTCACTCCGTATTGAATCGGCCCCAGATCCAGAGTTTGCACACCGTCGCTGAGTTGCAGGTTTTCAAACGGAATATTGCCGGCCGTGTAAGCCGTGGCCTTGATATCCGCCACCGTCGGTGAACGGAACTCAAAACCGAGAAGCTTGATCTGGTATTTTTGTTCCGGCTTCAGAACAAAATGAAGTTTTTCCTGCTGAAGATCGCGCGGGAAGTCCCCGTCACACACCAAAAGAAACTCGCGACCTACGGTGAGCTCGTTGTCTTTCAGTCCCTCGACTTTGGGAATTTCTGCCTTACACTGAATTGCCGCCATTATCTTCTCTTCTTAAAGAAGGCCACCAAAGGATTCACATAATCCTCGCTGGACTTCACATCCACACGCTCCACCTGAGCCAGGCGAAGCAGACGATCCCGGGCGTCTTTGCGTTTGGCCACGGCCTCTTCATACTGGGCGCGGAACGATTGCGAAGACGTATCGACGGTGACGATTTCCCCGGTCTCGGCATCTTGCACTTCGATCACACCCATGGAAGGCAAGGAATACTCGGCCGCATCGTTGACCACGCAGGCCACGACGTCATGCTTTCTTCCCAGTAAACGCAAGGACTGTTCAAAGCCCTGATCCATAAAGTCACTAAATACAAACACCGTCGCGCGCTTCTTTAAGATCCCCTGCAAATAAGAGAACCCGGCAGACAGCTTGGTGCGATGGCTTTTTGGTTTATAGTAAAACAAGTCACGCAGCAGACGGTGCACGTGGCCCCGTCCTTTTTTCGGCGGAACAAAGTGTTCCACCTGATCACTGAACAGCAACAAACCAATCTGGTCGTTGTTCTTCACCGCAGAAAACGCCAACAACGCCGCCATGTGAGTCATGACTTCGCCCTTAAAATAAGGCCCGGTTCCAAAATCACTGGAACCACTGACATCCACGGCCAGAATCAGGGTCAGCTCACGCTCTTCCTCGAAGGTTTTGATGTACGGCTTTCCCGTGCGCGCAGTCAGCGGCCAGGAAATCGAGCGAACGTCATCGCCAGGAACGTACTCCCTGAAATCCGCAAAAGTCATCCCCTGCCCTTTGAAGGCCGTGTGGTATTCACCGGCAAAGAGATTGTTCACAAGCTTTCTTGTGTTGATCTCAAGCAGTTTGACTTTCTTTAAGACCTCAGGAGGCAAGCTCACTATGGCACCTCGACCTGACTTAGGATTTCTTTGATGATGTCATCGGTTCTGATGTTTTCAGCTTCGGCTTCGTACGTCAGAATCAGACGGTGGCGCAGAACGTGGTACGCAATGGCCTTTACGTCTTCGGCAGTGACATAACCGCGGCCACGCAAGAACGCGTGAGCTTTCGCTGCACGATACAAGCTGATCGTCGCACGCGGGGAACCACCCACGTTGATCAGGTTCGCAATACGGCTTAGACCGTATTCACCCGGCTTACGGGAGGCCATGATCAATTCCACGATGTAGTTTTTGATTTTGTTATCAACATAGATCTGATCCGCACGGTGAGCCGCACGCAAAAGGTCTTCTTTTGAAATCACCGGCTGCACTTCCGGTTTTTCGTTGGTACCCATGCGGTTGAGGATTTCAAGCTCTTCGCCTTTGCCTGGGTAAACGACGTTGATCTTGAACATGAAACGGTCCATCTGGGCTTCCGGCAGCGGATAAGTACCTTCTTGTTCCAACGGGTTCTGAGTCGCCAAAACCAGGAACGGGCTTGAAAGTTTGTAGGACTCATCCCCGATGGTGACTTGTTTTTCGGCCATGGCTTCCAGCAGTGCGGATTGCACTTTCGCCGGAGCACGGTTGATCTCGTCCGCCAAAACGATGTTTGTGAAGATCGGTCCTTTGCGCGGAGCAAATTCACCGGATTTCGGGTTGAAGATCATGGTACCGATCAAGTCCGTTGGCAGCAGATCCGGAGTGAACTGGATGCGTTGGAAATCCAATGAAATGGATTTTGAAACGGTCGCGATGGTCAGCGTCTTAGCCAAGCCCGGCACACCTTCCAGCAGGATGTGGCCCCCGGTCAGAAGGCCCATCATGATGCCCTCCACCATTTCCTTTTGCCCTACGACAACCTTGTTGATTTCAGCCATCATTTTATCAATGAATTGGCTCTCTTGCTTGATCGCGGCATTCAGGGCCATGATATCGACTTCACTCACGTTCTTGCCTCCTGAGTAGATGAACCTCTCTATTTCACAATTAAGCCAAAAACTACGCAAGTTTAGAGTGAAATCCCGACGAAAAACTATGCGCCGTTCCTGTGCTTGCCAAGACCCCTCTTTAGTGGGACTAATTTTATATGATCAACAACAATACAAAAGTCTGGATATTCATTCTATCAAGCTCTCTGGCCCTGCTGGTTCTTGGCTACCAGTTCGGGGAACGCCTGGGGTTGTTGATTGGTTTCTTCTTTGCGGTTCTTTTGAACTTCTTTGTGTTCTTTTACGGCGAAAGCCGCGTGCTGGCGAAACTGAACGCACAAAGAATCAAAGGCCAGGACTCCTGGGGTCTGATCGACAAGGTTCAAAAGATGTCTGCCCAACTGTCCATGCCCGCTCCGGCAGTTTATATCACCCCGCACTCGTCCGTGAATGCCTTCTGCGTGGGTCATTCCTGGAAACGTGGATCTTTGGGCTTCACTGCAGGGCTATTGCAAAAACTGAGTGATGAGGAATTGGAAGCCGTCGTGGCCCATCAAATCTGCCACATCCGCCGTCTGGATACGTTTGCTTTTAGCGTCAGCAGCACACTGGCCAATTCCGTCGTGGGCCTGGGACAGTTCTTGGACAACTTGATCCCGTACAAGCTGCGATTCTTTATGCCGCTGCTGTCCCCGATTGGCTGGTTGATCATCAAGCTTGTGGTGGTGGAAAAGTCCTTCTTTGAAAATGATCTGATGGCTTCTGAACTTCTGGAAAGTCGCAACCGCCTGGGCGAAGTTTTGTGGCGCATGGAAGGCCTGGCTCAAACCCAGCCGCTGGATATCCCGGCCTGCACCAGTCATCTTTTCATGGTGAACCCGGAAGGTTTTAGACAAAAAAATCTGTTCCTGAAATCCCACCCGGCCATTGAGGTCCGTTTGCAAAAACTGATGGGTTATTACCCCATCTAACTTGACAGGATTAACAGAGAACTCACATTCACAGAGAGGATACTTATGAACGAAAAAATTGAAGCCTCCTTTTCAGTCCTAATTATGTCCGTCGCCTCTTCGGCGATTATGGCTATGGGTCTGGCTCCAAATCCTCAAAACGGCGAAGTGAGCAAAGATAAAAATATGGCTCGCTTTAACATCGACCTTTTGGTGGTCCTGCAACAAAAGACCAAAGGAAATCTGACTGGCGATGAAGCCAAATTTTTGGAAAACTTAATCAGTGATCTGCAAATGAAATTTGTGTCTATGTAAGGAGAAAACTGTCTATGAAGACGCTGTTGGTTCTTATTCTGTCTGTCGCAATGACCGCTCAAGCCCAAACGGGCGCGAAGGAACTCCCGAAAGATCCACCGAAGATGAATCTGAGCGCCGCCCTGCCCGGCAACTTGTTTGTTGAGCTGGCCAAGGCCATCAACCCGGCGGTTGTGAATATCTCGACCACGGCGATGCCCAAGAACTCTCCGCGCATGCGTGATCCGATGCTGGATATGCTGGAACAGCTTTATGGCTTCCGCATGCAGCAACCTCAACAACAACAGCGTCCGCAACAAATGGGTCTGGGCACAGGCTTTATCATCCGTGAAGACGGCCTGATCATCACGAACAACCACGTGATCGCCGGCGCTGACATCATCAACGTTCAATTAAGCGAAAAATCCACGGACGTGTTTGAAGCGACCCTGGTCGGCAGCGACGAACGCACGGACATTGCTTTGATCAAGATCACTCCGAAAGGCAAACTGCCTGTGGCGGTGCTGGGTTCTTCCAAAGATGTTGAAGTCGGCGAATGGGTGGCGGCGTTCGGGAATCCGTTCGGTCACGGTCACTCCATGACCAAAGGGATTATCTCTTCCAAAGGCCGCGACATCACAGAGATCAATAAAATTCCATTGCTTCAGACCGATGCCAGCATCAATCCGGGGAACTCGGGCGGTCCGCTGGTGAACACCAAAGGTCAGGTGATCGGTGTGAACTCGGCGATCGATGCGCGCGCGCAAGGGATCGGTTTTGCGATTCCGATTGATGAAGTGAAAGCCATCTTGCCAATTCTTGAATCCAAGGGCCGCATTGCCCGAGGTTTCCTGGGTACGGCCTTGGGTGACTTGGATCCGGAAGCGGCCGAGTACCTGGGACTGGGCGAACTTCGCGGGGCTGTGATCACGCAGGTGTCTCCGGGCAGCCCGGCTTTGAAAGCCGGTTTGAAGATGTACGACATCGTGACCGAGTTTAACGGCAAGAAAATCAGAACCTCTTTGGATCTGATGGATGCGGTGGCCGACGCCCCTATCGGTCAGCCGATTAAAACCAAGATCATCCGCAACAACAAGGAAATGACCCTGAATGTGGTGACGGCAGAACGTGTGGAAGAAAAACGCGCGGTTCGTGCGGCGACTAAAACCTATGCGGGCCAGAAAGCTCCGTTTGATCTGGGCTTCACGGTGATTGATCCAACCACCGAGCTTCGCAAGGAATGGGGCCTGCCGGACGATATGAAGCAGCCCGTGGTGATCGAGACGGAAAGAAACTCCAACGCTTCCAAGGGCGGTTTGCGCGTGGGCGATGTGATTTTGGATGTTAATAAACAGCCCGTCGACACCGCCAAGGACGTTTTAAAGGCTCTTAAAAAGGGCAAGAACACCCTTAGAATTGCCCGCAACACCCGTATTCAGATCATCAACATCGAGTAATTCTAAACTCAGAAATTTTAATAAAGAGCAGCGCTTCAAAGCCCATCTTCGGATGGGCTTTTTTATTTTGCCGCTATATAAGTAAACACCTGCCTCAAATTGAGGCAGTTCGCGGAACCTCAGTAAAAATATAAAAAAATCCTCGACCTAGGTCTTTAGTTTTTCTTGGGCCCACCGAGAAGAAATACGGACCATAGTTTGGCTCCAAGATTGCGACAAAAAGGCCGGTCAAACGGCTTTTAAGAATGAGCAACTGTTATGGCAACAAGAACGGCAACAAGAAAGGGACTGTATGAAAGTCACCGAGGTGAAAGTTTTCCCCGTCAATGAGGACCGGCTGAAGGCCTACGTCTCGATCACTCTGGACAACTGTTTTGTCGTGAGGGATCTGAAGGTCATCCAAGGAACCAGCGGTTTGTTCGTGGCTATGCCCAGCAAAAAACGCAAAGACGGTCAGTTCCGCGATATCGCCCACCCCCTGAATCAGGAGACCCGGGCGATGATTGAAGACCTCATATTTGAGGCCTACGAAAAAGAACTAAAATCCATGGGCGAAACCCTGGTCAGTCTAAAACGCCAAAAAGCTCCTGGGAGCGACTACGGCAACGACGACTACTAGGTTTGACTTGATTCACCCTAGGGCCATGGGGCCGGGGTCGAGTTCCCTGCTCACGCACACCTGGCTGCCTAATGTGGAGGCAGCCAGCAACGGCGGCTTCAAGTAAACCCCCTGGAATTCTTAGCCCGTCAGATCCCTGACGGGCTTTTTTATTAAAAGGTTCCCGGTTCTTTTCCAGGCCCATGGCGCGTTATCTTTCAACGCATAAAGTCTTTTCTTGATTTTGGGCCGCAATATCCGTAATTTGGGCCTTCGAACGCATCATCTTGCTGGGGTATCGTCAAGTTGGTAAGACAACAGATTTTGATTCTGTCATTCGCAGGTTCGAGTCCTGCTACCCCATCCATTTTTCCTTTAAAAAATAAGACAACATAGACACCAGGAAACTCGCTTCGGGCATTGCTACGTCTTCAGGGTAGCAGGACTCGAAGAGAGCAATCGGCTTTGCGGTGACTGCGCCAGTGGCGCGTTCAGCGTAAAGCGGCAGGCCCGGACGGCCTGACGAGATTGCGGCCCCGGCTCTGGAAGGTTGGGCAGGAGCCCAACCTGGGAAGACCGAGTCCTGCTGGCAAAAAGCTAAATCAACAAATTGACTTAAAATTTGACTCTTGCGAATAGAAAGATTTCTTTCTTAGCACTCTCCACTAAACATATTTTTATTATTTTCCGATAAGACCATGACAAATCCAACTTCCTTCGAATAACCGATAGAAACAAACTTACTTTTTCATTCGCGGAGATAAAAATGCACTATAGATGGCTCTCTTTACTTGGAAACTTTGAAGAAGTAGGAAACAAGTTAATATTTAAAGGTGGAATCAACAAAGAAGATGAAGGTACACGCCCAGAAATAGGTAACTTCATTTCAGACCAAAGATTTGGAGGTGGCTCAATCTCTGCAACAGTAAAGTTTACCGGCAACCCAAAAGAGCACCAAAAAGAAGGCTCTGAAATTATTTTCTACTATGATCATGCAACAAAGTTCTTTGCGACTGCTGGAATCAATTCTCATGATCAATTTGCAATACGATACTTCACAAATCAATGGCACTACATTGCTCGAACTGGAAATCCAGTCGCCTTCGACCGGAACAAGACTTATGACCTTGAAGTAATTGTAAAAGGATCCCGAGTCAAATTGACAGTTAACGGTGTAGATACTTTAGAAGGTGAACTTCCGATTTCCCTCCAAACAAGCCAAGTTGGGATCTGGTGTATGGGCGAATGTGATATCGAAGTCACAAACTACAAAGTTGAAGCTGTCAGACCCACTGCTTTTGTCGTCATGCAATTCAGCCCACCGTTCAATGATGTTTACTTCGAGGTCATTAAAAGTGTTTGCAACAAATCAGGGCTCGACGTAGTACGCATTGATGAACGATCAGGGCCGGGACTTATAGTAGAAGACATCTCTCAGCAAATTCGCGAAGCAAAAATAGTAATTGCAGATATTAGCCCAACAAATGCCAATGTGTACTATGAAGTTGGATTTGCGCACGCCCTTAAAAAACCAACAATCCTTTTAGCAGAAAGAACAACGAAACTTCCATTTGATGTCTCAAATCACCGTACGATATTTTATGACAATTCAATCGCCGGAAAGTCTCAACTCGAGTCAACACTAGAGAATCACATTAGAGCAATTCTAAATGTTTAAAATTAAAATCCAAAAACACAAAAATATAACCAGTTAGAAATCATTTGTAGAAAGCAATGGGAGTTGAAAAGTCAATGCCATTACTTTCTACAGAGATTCGATTGAAAGAACACTCAAAACTAAAGTCTCGCCGGCGGTAGGGCATCAGACACCTTACACCTAGCCTCCCAAATTTACAAAACCCCTCCCCTTCACCCCACTTTCAAACACTTAATTTGCGTTTTTCCGCGATAAACAATAAATCATCTAGCAAACCAAACCCTGGAGAAACCTTTGAAAACCTTGAAACGTGCCCTGACTGCGATCGTTCTGTCCCTGGCTCCGTTCGTAAACGCTCATGCCGCTGTTTGCACTATCACCACGAGCGACACCCCATTCAAAGCCTCTAAAGAACAGCCGGACCGCGAATACGCGACCCTTGAAAAAGGTTCTGCCAATGGAGTTGATTTTTACCTGCGTGCTGCTCACGGCGTGGTTCGTCTGGAAGCTTGGAAATCCGGGAAACTCGTGGTTAGCACCTTTGCTCAAGAAGGCGCTCAGTCCCCATATGGCGATGCCCTGAACCTGGCGATCCAAACCCCTGCGGGCCCGGTTGAGGCGCAATGTGAAGGCTTCAACACCCTGCTTGGCTATTAGAGCCAGTTAAAACTCCAAGGGGGCCAAAGGGATCCCATTGTAAACTCAAGTCTCAAAAAATCGCTTGCGGCGGGTACAGAGGCTACACAGTACCCGCCGTTGGTTAACTTCGAGCGAATATCAAAGTGACCAGCCTTAGTGCGCACAATGAAGTGGAATCTTTTGGCCGTTCAAACGCTGAATGTAGCTTCTTTGACTTTCTGAAGAGTCATTAAAATCAATTCGAGTACTTGAAAAGGGAACCGCGTCTTGATCCAAATTCCCGTTGATGTACTCCCGCGCACCTGCCACAAAATAAACTCCTTCAATGGCAACAGACGCAGTTTCGCCGCCAACACTCAAAACAACTTCGCTGCCGGGACGTACTTTTGTCATACCCGTTGTCGGGCTGACGATGATTTCAAGGGTGCCCGTTAGGGATGCTGAGACACCGCCGGCCATCATTGAAGGAGACTGACAGTTTACTGACACAACCTTAGCTGTTCCTTGCGCCATCACCGTACTTGCCGCCAAAAGACCGATCATAAGAACGACTACGTTTTTCATTTCATACCTTCTTTCTTGTTTGGTAGTTGAACACATCTGCCACCTTCTTTTGCAAATCAAAAACCACCCTGGAAAGAAGCGTAAACAGGTTGGGCTGTCACTAGCTTTTGCAGCGGACCTTGCTGGTCACTTTCTACTCGGCAAGAGTACATTTCTAGACCTAGTGTACTAAAAATGAGTACACTTCTTTCGCGGTTTAACTCTTGAATTCGAACCTTGATCCCCTAAAATGTTTGCAAAGGATGCCTGCAGTGGAAAAGAAGTTAAAATTTGTCTCGCCCATGCCATACAAAGATGCGAAAGACTACTTCAAGGATTTTTTTGTCGAAAACAAAGTGCGCGATGCCAAGTTTTCTTACCGGGTGTTCGCCAATTTGTTAAATTGGCCGGCAAGCTATCTTTCGGATTTAAGCTCAGGTAGAAAAAATCTCAGCGTTACACGCGCCCTGGAATTTGCGAACTATTTCAAAATGAACAACGCCCAAAAAGAACACATGTTGTGGCTTGCGTTGGCTCATTCCCCCAAAAATCAATCCGATCAGCTATTGCAGGAAAAATCAAAAACCGATCCCAACCCATCGCTCTATCAAAAGGAAGCTGGAATGGATCAGGTGCTCTGGTCAGACATTGTCTGGGCTCTGCGTTTGATGACTTGGAAGAAAAAACGCCTCTCGGTCAAAGAGATCGAAGAAAATTTTGAAATTCCGGGAATATCGTCTCTGCGGATGCAAAACGCACTCGACAGAATTGAGAAAGAAAAATATCTGCAATGGGATGACAACGGAGAGCTCATAGAGGGAAGCCCGCTGACGGCGGCTCCGGCCGAATTTGACCACTCCACTACGAAGGGCGATGCGCCTTACCAGGGAATCGAGCTTCATCGCGATGCGGTTAATAACTTTTTAACATTTATTGAAAATCCGCAAAGTCCGTCCACCTATCATAACCATCCCGTGGTTATTCCTCGGGGGCAGTTTATGCCGGTGGCAATGAAACTCATCGAACTGCGAAACTGGATTGACGAACTTTCACGCCAGCACCTGGCGCAGTCAAAATCTCCTTCGACGGACTCTTATCTTATGCAACTGGATCTGAATCTATTTCCGCTGACGAAGAAGAAATAAAAAGCCGAAATATCGGGCTCAGACAGAATCTAGGACGAAAAGGCGTCACGCCTTTTCGTTGGCAGACCGAGTCCTGCTTATAGCGCCATCGGTATCGGCTGATACGCAGATCTAAGATTTCCAACCCCTAAACCTTTTTGACTGCCGCCCCAACATTTCACTCTGCCCGCCACGGTCAACGCACAAGTGCTGTTACCATCTGCATCAGACCAGACAACACCAGTTGAGACGGCCTTGTAATTGTCTGCCCCCAGGACCGCAGTAGGAGCATATTTATCAACCGTCGTCCCATCACCCAACTGACCTTTTTGGTTCAAACCCCAACACTTGACCAGCCCTGCATCCGTCACACCACAAGTATAATCGGCACTGACGGACAACGCAGTGTAAACATCTCCGCCAGTGACGGCTGTTGGTGAGGTACGACTGATAATTGTTCCATCCCCGACGTAAGCTCCCCAGCACAGAGCGGCCCCAGAAGTCGTAAGGCCACAAGTTGTGCCCCCTCCAACATAGACAGCCTTGTAAGTTTCGCTGCCACTGACGGCAACGGCTTCCTCGCGGGAATTGGCCGTTCCGTCTCCTAACTGACCAAAATCATTATTGCCCCAACACCAGATTTTCCCAGTCGTCGTCAATCCGCAGGCATGTTGAGCCAATTCACTCATGGCAATAGCCTTATAAGGTCCACCCGCAATTTCCACAGGAGTCAGACGATTACCACCATAATAGAACCCGAGACCCCAACACTTCAACGCATCCGACGCCGTAATCCCGCAGGAACGACCCGGAGAAACCGCAATAGCTTTAAAGCTGTCACCACCCACCACGGTTTGAGGTCCATAGACTGTCGACGTGTTTCCATTCCCCAGTTCACCCGTATTGTTGTACCCCCAACACTTCGCCTGTCCGGTCGAAGTCACCCCACAGGTGTGATGATAGGAAACGGCAATATCCGTGTAGGCATCATTTCCAAATACAGGTTCTGGGATTCGGACTTCTGCGGTCTTGAATGTCCCAAGTTTACCTGCGAATCCGTCCCCCCAGCACTTGGCAGTTCCTGTCGAGGTTATACCACAAGAATGACTTCGGCCTGGGGCCACCTTCACATACTGATCACCGGAACTCATAAGGATCGACATGTCTTTTTCCTGACCACTGCGTACTCCCCAACAGCGCAGTTCGCCGCCCGTGGTTGAGATCCCACACCGATTTAAAGCCGATCCTGAAATGGAATTATACAACGTCGTGTCCGCCGTTAAAGTCGGGCTTAACACCGGGGAGGTCAGTCGACCATCAAGCGCATCACCTAATGCAATTTCGGACGAAGTACCCCAACACTGAGCGACACCATTCACATCAACAGCGCAATGTCTGGAAAGCCCCGTGACTACGGAAACGAATTGGCCGTTAATTTTTTGCTCCGGAACCAACCCTAAAGAGTAACCCCAGCACTTTACAACACCGGCACTGGTCACTCCGCAACTCTGATCGTAAATATTATAATCGGGCCAGCCGTAGAATTTCCCGCGACTGCTAAAGACCGTCACATAAGTGTCAGCGCCACTGATCGGAGTGGGCACAAGTCGAGGAGTCGTAGTGCCGTCTCCGACTTGCCCGTATTCGTTATTACCCCAGCATTTTACCCCACCCGAAACAAGCACGCCACAAACATGCCCGTATCCAACAGAAACAACACTGTAGGTATCACTGTCACTCACTGCAGTTGGAGCCGCCCGATCTTCCCACATTCCGCTGGTGCCATCACCGATCTGCCCGTATTCGTTGTCGCCCCAACATTTCACCAAGCCCGAGGTCAGAATGCCACAAGTTGTGAATGCTCCCGCAGAAACAGAGTTATAAAGATCCCCACCCGTGACCGCTGTCGGGACTAAAGGTGTTGCTCCTCCATTGCCAAGGATGTTATTCGAACCCCAACACTTCGCCACCCCCGCCGTCGTCACGCCACAAGCATGCGTGTTCCCGACCGAAATGGACTTGTAAGTGGAAGCGTCACTCACAGCGGTGGGCACAGACCTAGAAACGGTTGTGCTATCCCCCAACTGACCATTTGAATTATCACCCCAGCATTTTACAACTCCCGCAGAGGTGATCCCGCATACGGATTTGGAACCGGCGGAAATCTCAGTGAAGACATCCCCACCGACAACCAGGGTTGGAGCCGTTTTATTGACAGTTGTTCCATCGCCGAGCTGACCGTAAGTATTATCCCCGATACAGAAGACCTGGCCTCCACGAAGACTGCACATAAAGACAGGCTCGTCGCCCTGAGAAAGAACCATTTGCGTGACCCGGCCGGACTCTTCAGAAATCACACGGCGGGCAACTTGGTTGACTCCGACGACGGCGCGATAGCCGACGGCCACCACGCCCGAGATTCCCACTTGAAGAATCTTATGCCCATCCGTGCTTAAGCCACCGTGGTAGCTATAAGACACCGGCCAGGAGGTCTGCCCCGCGGGGACAAGAACTGTGCCTCGTGACGGCAGATTGAAGTTTGTCGGATTTGCCGCCGTCGTAAAGAATGGTGAAACCGTGTATTCCACCAGCACATCAACGGGAGAAGGGCGATCCAACGCCAACATCAGTTGCTGTGTATTTGTTGAAGCACCACCCGGGATCACATCAACGGCTTTGGCAAAAGAAACCTCAATCTGATTGTCCAGCACTATCACCGTCGCATTCGGCAACGCTGGTGAAATATCGCCATAGCTGTTTGTCGCGACCCCTTCTTTTACAGAAATGGTGACCGCCGCTCCATAAGCTAACGACGAACAATCCCAAAGGTTTATGTACCCGAGCTGATACGTGGTAAAATCATATGCTTCAACTTCCACCACACAATCCGCGGTGGCGCCAGCAAGCACGACATCCGTTGGATCAAGAGTCGCCGCCGTAGCTCCATCAAATACAATTTGGAATCTATAACCTTTTCTGGCACCGGCTGAAGTTTCATAGGGAGCAAATGTTCTGATGCTTAAAGGAACCATCATGGTGACGGAGGGCGAAGTTGCTGAAGCTGGTGCCAAGGTTCCATTACTGCCTTGCGCGGTGCCCGCAGTGATGACAATGGCCAATGTTCCCGACGTCGCCTGACACCCAGACACCTTGACTTGACGATTGACTGTACCACTGCCCGCAATCGAAACACTACAGCCAGTCTTGCTGGCTGTGCCCACAAGAAAGACGTCTGCTGAACTGAGACTGATAGTCGATGCCCCGGTATATGTGATCGGCCAGACAAACTCAGTGATTCCGTTGCCTCCGTGATCCGGGGTCGAAGATCCGATAGAAATCGAGGGCTTCAACAAAGCCGCTGCCGAAGGCCCCTGCGGACCGGCTGGAACCGCAACACTGTTCACCGCAGTCCCTGCCTTCAACGAAATAGCGACACTGCCAGATCCGGCAGAACACCCTGTCACCTTCACGGTCCGACTGGACGGGCCGGTGTTCACAATCGAAACAACACAGCCTGTGGTGTTTCCCGATAAAGTAATATCACTACTATTTAAAGAAATCGCACTTGCATTTTGATAAGTGACCGACCATTCAAATTCCGTGGTGCTGGACCCGGATGAAGGTGACGGTGCGCCAATGGCGATGGAAACGACCGGAGGAGGCGGAGTTGGGACGTGGATAAAGTGCCAGAAGTATTCACTGCTAACCCCACCCACTGTGTATTCGATGCGGATCTGATTGGTTCCCTCTGGAAATCTAGTTACGTCTGATAAGTCCAAAGGAATAGAGAATTTGTTGCCGGCACAAGTGACAGGACCTGATTGAAAAGTTCCAGGAGGCGAGTCCTTGACCTGAATCGTGGCCCCGTCATCCGCACAATAGCCCTGAAGAACAAAATTTGCCAGATTGCTAAGGTAGTGCTTCTGATATGGAGGATTGTAAATCTTCAGCTTATTGTCGCCGTTTGGATCTCTTCCCACCTCAAAGGAAGGAAAAGCTTTCACATTATCTACAACGATGCTGCCCAGAGCAATAATCAAAGGAACAGCACTCGCGGACGGAGGCACAACCACCGACGCGGTCCCCAACTCTATGAGATTGTGAAATACCCTAGCTGTACCAGCGACTTCGTCCACTTCACACCCGAGGTAGTTTGGCGACTCCACCGGGTAATTTGTCAGAGTCAGGTAAGGCGTCAATGCGCCCCCGTAAAAGCTCATAAAATCCCCGGCATAAATGCTGAGCGTTTGAGTTGCCGCTGTAAATCGATAGAAACATCCCACGATGTTCATGCTTCCCATATCCGCAGCAGGCGTTATACCGAAAATCTGATCTGCACTTGAATCAAATACAACTGAAGACTCCAGATAAACCTTGGGTTGATCAGGAAAGACCGCAGGATTGTTGGGAGAAATCAATAACTGCCCACTATTGTCCGACGTGGACACTTCTTTGTTTGTCAGTCTGGTGGGAGCACCGCCTAAATCAATCCATTTTATGTTACTGGCCAGAAGTTCATCGTCGCGATTAAAGTCATCCTGGAAAAATGGAGTTGTCTTATCCACCGGAAAATAGCCTGAAAGGTCATTATCAGTTTCGCCGTCCCCATCACCCACATCCGGAGCATCGATCGAAGGGAGACTTTTTTGGAGGAGATCTGCCTTGAGGGTACACCCAACTGCCCCCATAAAGGCCGGCAGACAGATCAGCAGCAGTTTTGCAGAACGCACCAAAATATTCATATTTCCCCCGATATCCCACGGAACAGCTCATATTTTTATCGGGTCCCCTTAGGAAAATCTGGATAAACTATGATAATCGCGAGGAAAACTGTGTTTCTGAAACGGGAAGAAACAACTTTCCGTCGCAACGTGAGACAGAAAGTTGAAGCATCCTTTTATTTGCGAGGGTCCGGTTTCTTAGCTGACGCTCAGTTAAAACTACAAAAGGGCCAAAAGCCCTTGCTCATCCCCCCGTTTTTATGGGACTTTCGCCCGTCATCCCCTAAAAACAGGAAATACGTTATGCAAGACTTCATCCCTCCACAGCCCCCAAAATCCTTCCGCATTGTTCTGGAGCTGTTTAAGTCTGCGAAGCGTCTTGACGGTGTTTTGTTAACGGCGATTAAAAACCAAAACGAAGACCTGAACCTGCGCGAGATTTCCCGCACCCAGTACAAAGAACTTTTCAATTCCGGAAAAATCCTGATCAAAGGACAAAGAGCAACACCGTCTTCTTCTGTTGCTAAAGGCATCACTTACGTGGACATCCTGGGATTTAAAAACAAATAGCCCGCCTGAAGCCCGATTGCGGCGGCTTTAGGGCCTGCACCCATGAAGTCGCCCGACGGCATTCTTAAATTCATTTTCAGACTTATAAATCGCCAAAGCATTTTCAACCATCTCGTTGGCGGACATCGCCTGCTGATTGATATCTATCAAGGTGCGCAGCTTCTGCGCTTCCTGGGAGGCTCGCTGCTCCCCTGCCGTCATCGCAATCCCGGCATAAGCCTGCTTCACATCCGCCATTTCAACGGCGCTGAATTCCGGAAGCCGAGGATCTGTCCCAATATACACGAAGGCTGTCTGCAGGGATTCCTCTCCACAAACCACATCCAGGTCCGAACGCCACACGTATTCGGCCATCATGATGTTTTCACTTTTCAGGGCTTTTTGCAGAAGCAAGCGGAAGCGTGCGTTTTCGGGCTGAAGAATCATCGCCAAAGTCATCTCTGAAATCCGCATCGTGTCTGGAATACCGTTAGCCGGGTCCGCCACCAGATAGCCTTCCTGATAAATAGCCTTCACCGTGTCTGCGCTGAGATAAAGACCGCGAGCCAGGCTGATATAATAGGAGTCCGGCTTGACCGTGAATTCGATCATCATCTTGCCATAGCTTTCAGAAATATGGGGGTCGATGGCCAGATAAAGGCCTTCCCCGGCAAACAACCCTTTGCTGCCAGAGGCTTTGGACCAAAACTTGGAAGTCGCATAAGAAATGCGGGTTTGCAAAACCTGCTTTCGCCCTTGAGGTGTCGCCATCAAAGCCTGCGTGGCCGGGGCCGCTTCCTGATAAATATCGAAGTAATGATATAGCCGCTGCTCATGACCAAAGGTCATCTTGGCATTTCGCAAGTCACGCGCCAGCAGGGCCTCCGCGGAAGCGGCAAAGGCTTCCACGCCCAGAATCAGACCTAACGCAATGATACTCAGAAACTTGCCAAGCTTAATCATAGATCCCTCAGTTATCGGCAGTCCGACAGTTCGCGAACAACGACTTCATCATGTCTTGCCACGGGCTCGGACTTGATTTCAATCGTGCCTTCCTCGTTATAGACCTGCATGATGACTTGTTCAGTCCAGTTCATCGCATGAACAAGAACATCTTGTCGGCCTGAATAAGACTGCTGCTGCATCTCGATGGTGGTTGAGATATTGCCATTGCTATCGACACGGGTTACTGGCGTTGGCACCAGAACAAAATAACTGCAGCCCTTCACGACTTCCAAACGCTCGGAAGTCACATCCGACTTCTGCACAACGGAGCTGAGGTTGGCGCTTTGTTCCGCCGCTTCGGCACTAACCAAGAATTGCCCTTCGCCCTTGATTGAGCTTTTTGGAATTCTAAATTCAAAAACATGGCCCTGATCCTGAATGCGCACCACGCGCTCGTTTTTCATCCAGCGAACAGGAGACGACAGCTTTGAGGGTTTGCTGATTTCAAGCTTTACGGCCCCGTCCTTGATCGCCACCGCACGGCCGTCTTGATTTAATAGCTCCAGGCGGCCTTTAACCACATGAACCGAAGCCAGTTGTTCCTCTGCCAGGGATGTCAATGAAACAGACAGTAAACAAATTGCGACCCATAGTGCCTTCATATTTCCACTCCCTGTTCCAATAGCTTGCCTTTGAGGTAAAAAACTTCGTCTGCTAGCTTAGATTGCAAGCGCCAGTCCATCCCCGCCGCCCTTACCAAGAGCCAGCCAGCGACAAGTGAACATTACTAGTATCCGTATCCCCCAAACGCCGTGGAAACCGCATCTAGGGCCAGTCTTAGGCTCGATCTTCAACAAATTTATTATAAATCAGCAAAGTTCTTTACACTGTACTCTGACAAGGAGAACTGATGCGCCCATCCTTCAAAACGACTGCCAGTGCCGCTCTTCTACTGACCCTTACAGCCTGCGCAAGCACGCCTGCCAAGAAACCCACCGCCCTCGAAAAACAAAGCCTTGTGATTCCTGCTGCGAAAACGGATGCCATCAATGCCCGTGCCGAGGCGGACTATAAC
Organism: Bdellovibrio sp. BIS2; assembly: GCF_055398295.1. Lineage (NCBI taxonomy): Bacteria > Pseudomonadati > Bdellovibrionota > Bdellovibrionia > Bdellovibrionales > Pseudobdellovibrionaceae > Bdellovibrio > Bdellovibrio sp. BIS2. Next base: position 2,779,901 of record NZ_AP035879.1, read on the forward strand.
TTCATTATGGGGGATGTGCTAAGCCGTGAAGGAAAGTCCGAACAAGCCGTGGCCCTGTTTGAAAAGGTCGCAGCCCTGGATCCGAACTCTGCGGCGGTGCAGATGCGCCTGTCCGCTGAATACCTGAAGATCGGCAAAGTGAAAGAGGCCATTCAGAAAGCCGAGCAGGCAGTGGCGAAAGATTCCAAAAACGTCGAATCACTCTTGGTCTTGGGTGGACTGTATTCCGCGGAAAAATCCTATGACAAAGCCATCGCTCAGTATCAGGCTGTGCTTCGTCTGGAACCGAAAAACAGCGAAGCGCCTATCTACATCGGCTCTTTGTATGCGGATAAGAAAGAATTCAAAAAAGCAGAGCAGTACTTCAACTCCCTGCTGAAAGATCCCAACTATGAAACCCCGCACGAGGTGCTTTATTATATCGGCCTGACCCATCTGGATCAGGAGGGGGCCGGTCATCAAAAGGCTGCAGAAGCCGCCTTCAAGAAAGCCCTGACCATCAAACCGGGTTTTGAAGACGCTTTGATGGCTTTGGCGAATCTATACCTGCAACAGAACAATCGCGGCAAAGCGTTGTCTTTGTGTCTGGAATACCAAAAACAGGAAAATTTCAGCCCGAAAGTGGCCGACCTGATCGCACAAATCTATCTGGAGGACGGCAATTCGGAAAAAGCCTATTCCCAGTTGGAGCTGATCACCGGTAATTCCGAATCCTCGCTGGATGTGCAGATGAAAATGGCCCTGCTGTTGATTGAACAAAAACGCTTCAATCAGGCCGGAGCAAAACTACAAGACATCGTCACCCAGCACCCGACAGCAGATTCGGCCCGCTATTACCTGGCTGCGGTTCAGGAAGAAACCGGCGACATGGAAAATGCCGTTCGCAACTATATGCAGGTGCCGCATTCAAGCAAGCACTTCAGCGAGGCCATTGTGCACGCCGCCCATTTGTTAAAAGGTCAGGGCAAGCTGAACCAAGCCCTGGTCGTCACCAAAAAGGGTCTGCAAACCAACGCCGACAAACCGCAAGTCTATACGATGTACGCCTCGCTGCTTGATGCAAAGGCTGATTACCTGGGGGCTGCTCAGGTGTTGGAACAAGGTCTTTCCAAATACTCCAAGAATGTGGAGTTGTTGTTCCAACATGCACTGATCCTGGATCGTCTGGGCAAAAAAGAAAACATGATCGCCCAGATGAAAAAGGTTCTGGAGATTGAACCCAATCACGTGCAGAGCTTGAGCTATCTGGCCTTTTCATTGGCTGAACTGAACCAGCATCTGCCCGAGGCCGAAAGACTGGCCCGTCGCGCGCTGGAGCTTGATCCCAAGGACGGTTACGTTCTGGACACTCTGGGATGGGTGCTGTTCAAACAAAAACGCTTCTCGGAGTCCATTCAGGTATTGGAAAAAGCGCACGAGTATCAAGCCTCGGCCAGCATCATTGCTGAACATCTGGCGGACGCTTATTCGATGGAATCCCAAACCGACAAAGCCAAACTGATGTATGAAAAGGCGGCAAGCCTGACGACGGATGAAAAGCGTGCAAACAAGATTCGCGGAAAACTGCGCGAGCTGTCTGTTAAAATATCTTACTTGAAATAAGCCTTGCGAATCGCGCGCCCGCACTGGACCGAGTCCCAGTACGCCTGCTCGCCCCGCCCTTCGCGGGCCACGATTCCGTAAGTCTTTTTATCGGCGCTGATCCAGGGATAAAAACCAAAGGCCCCTGGGCTGCTGTAGGCCTCGACCTGACTGCCGTTGGTTTCAACCCAGTGATGGTAAGAATACTTCCAGTCCTCTTTGGCCGGAGAAAATGCGGCCTGCTTGCAGGTGGCAGGACTGGTACAAATCGCATCCACCCCCAACATGTCCTTGATCAGATACGTGCCTTTCAGTATTTCCTGCAGGAAGCGGGCATAATTTTCCGCACTCATTTCCGCCCCACCGGCCAAGGCCAGGTTCGGATAACTGAGTCTGAATTTGTTCTTCAGGGTGCTTTCGATTTCTTGGCTCAGTTTTTTGCGGTTCAACTTTCCCAAGCCCGCATTCACTGCCAAAGCCTGAGCACTGCCCCCGCCGTAATAGAACTTACCGACATGGGCTGGGTTCACCGTGCTGTTGCTGCGGGCCTGGAAGCAGGCCTCTACAGTCAGGCGCAAAGCACACGGAATGACATTGAACTGATCATACCCCCCGCGCATCAGAAGCAAATTCTTGTCCTGTTCTGCCAACAGGCCTTTTTTTAGTTCGACATAGTAGGCTGCGAAAATCCACTTCGAAGCCGAGGCGACCTTCATTTCATCTTTGCGTTCGTACTTTTTTCCCGGCGATCCTGCGGCAAGAAGTCCTTGAGAATTTCCGACTTCCCAATAAAACGGCTGGATGGACCTGCACTCCGGTGCCTCCACGGCCACCCGTTGTGCCTCTGGCGCACCGGCCATAGCAAAGGAACCCGTTAAAACCAACTGCAAACCGATCCATAGTCTGGCGTATTTCATAAATGCTCCCCAATAAAGGATAGTACTATTAAAAACGAACTGATAGATTTAATTTCTGATTCGGAGAATCCATCCATGCTTCATCATTTCTTTCCTGAGCACTCTTTTAAAGCCCTGCTGTTTGACTTCGACGGCACTGTTGCCGACACCATGCCGGCGCACCTCGCCGCTTGGAACAAGGCCCTGGATAAATATGACCTGACACTCAGCCGCGAGCAGCACCTGTCCTGGGCGGGCCGCCCCACGGCGAGAATTGTTGAGATGATGAACGAGCTGCATAAGACCGACATCAACCCTGAGCAGTTTGTAAAAGAAAAAGAGGCCCACTATCTGGCTTCTTTGAACGATGTCACCACGATAGCTTCGGTGATGGAAATCATCGAGCACTATCATGGCAAGATCCCGATGGCGATTGTCACCGGCAGCCGCCGCAAGATCGTCGAACTGACGATGAATCAACTGGGCATTCAAAAGTACTTCGACACATGGGTGTGCGCAGAGGACTATACCCAAGGCAAACCTGCGCCGGATTGTTTCTTACTGGCAGCGGCGAAAGTCAATATCGCCCCGACGGACTGTCTGGCGTTTGAGGATGCTGTTTTGGGAATTGAAGCGGCTCATACCGCCGGCATGAACTGCCTGAAAGTCACCGAGGACTACAGCCTGATTCACACTCGCTAAAGCGGATTCAAGGACGGCAGCAGCAAGCGCAGCAAGGTGGTGGTAGTGCGGGCCTTGTCGTATTGTTGAAACGGAATGTTCACGACCGTTTCACCGTGGTCTGTGCCATCCAGCCGAACAAAGTCCACGCCCGGAAGTTTTGAACTTTCAAAAGGCACCATGCCATCGCTAAGATCATACGGGCCCGAATACAGACGAACCACACACTGACCGAAGACTTTTTCCAGACAGCCCATCGCCATGATATTGACCGCGGGGGTAAACAGACTCTTCTGCCCGTTTACAACGCCGCCGACAGTGATCATGGGAATGTTTGTGATCGCGGTGATTGCCTCGAAGTTTTCTTTCATAAACTGCGAACGGCTGGAGGTTCCCAGATAACGAATGGTGTCTGGCGAAGTGTTAAAGAATGGAATCACCGTACCCAGCAGTTTATCCAGATAAATTGGATTATCAAAATACGCATCAGCAATCGGCGAACCCCTGAAAGGGCTTTGCAGGAACACGATCCCCGCCACAACGTCCCTGAGGTTGGAAGAATCCACCAGTTCTTCGAGCAAAGCCAAACCACCCAAGGAGTGAGTTAAAAACACCGCTTTTCTGCCGGCATCGACGGACTGATTTAAAGCCTTGCGGATGTTTTCTTTAATTTCTTTGACTGACTTGGAAGAGCTGGAAAGTCGGACGGAATTAAATTTATAAACGTTCTGCAACAGCTCTTGCTGAGCCCCCAGATAATCGCCAGTCAGGCGTGCAAAACTGACCGAAGATCGATCGTCCGCTTTCAAAAAAGCTTCAGACAAAATGCCCGGCACCAGATAGAAATCAAATTGCCGCAGCAGGATTTGCTCTTCCACAGTCAACAGCGAATTATTGGCGTAGGTCTTATGAAAAGCCGGCGTCAGATCCGCGGCCCTGCCCCACAGGCCGACCACCAGACCCATAACCAAAATGAAAACGGCTTTTAAACGACTTAGAACCATTCCCTTTGACTAGCGAAAAATGCGCCAAGCCTGCAAACCTATTATTTTCATTTAAACCTGAAAAAACGACGTTTTACGTCCCTCGACGACGCCATTGCGCCTTCACATAGTCCCAGCCACCAGTACACCACAGGGACCAAGCCACCAAGACCGGTTGAAAGAACAAGCGAATCAACCTTGCCTTGTCCGTATTCAAACCAAAGGCATCAATCTGATAGACGTACTGATTTATGTTCCCAGGAAAGATCGCAATGAAAAACAGGGCCCCGACAACTCCAACCTGCGCTTTATAGCGGGTTAGAAACAGGAAACTAAGACCCAGCAAAATTTCAACGACCCCCGACGCCACCACCACAAAATCGGGATCAAAAGGCTGCCACTTCGGAACTTGAGCCAAGAACTCGGTACGAAGCCATGTCAAATGTCCGGTCCCAGCATACACCAGAAAAGCGCCGAGCAGAATTCTAAGGCCTAATTGAATACGCGACTTCATGAGCGACTCCTTAGACAAAGCATACTTGCTTTTTGTCATACTTAGGAATGAATAATAAAGCCCCCGTTGCTTTTTGCACAGTGCCTTCTGCCGATGGCTGTTTGCCGACGCCTTCTTTCAATGAGAACATAAAAACACAACTCATCATCTTTATCAGAGGAGCAACTATGTTCGCCGCAAGATACGTTCCTGGAAAAAAAGAGCTTTCCCTTGTTGATATTCCCAAACCAACTCCGGGCCCTTTGGATGTTATTTTAAAAATCCGTGCGGCAGGCATTTGCCATTCCGACCTGCACGTCCTGCATGGTGAAGTTCCTTACAAAGAAACTTTCACTATGGGCCATGAAGCCTGCGGTGAAGTCGTGGAAAAAGGTTCGGAAGTCACTGAGAACTACTCTGCAGGGGACCTTTACGCCGTCCACGGCCCGAACCCTTGTGGTCATTGCAACTATTGCCGCACCGGTCACGACAATCTGTGCAACGATCCCAGCAGAACTTTCATCGGCCTGGGACAAGATGGCGCCTATGCGGAATATCTGAAAGTTCCCGCACGCAACATCGTGAAGGTGCCCAAAGGCATCAGCCCCGAAATCGCGGCTGTTGCCACCGACGCGGTACTGACTCCTTATCATGCCATCAAAACCAAAGGCGGCGTGGGCTTGGGATCCAAAGTGCTGGCGATCGGTTTGGGCGGTCTGGGGATGAACGGCGTTCAGATTGCTCTGGCTTTGGGTGCGGAAGTAACAGCGGTGGATTTAAAAGATGCGAATCTGGAGATGGCCAAATCTTTTGGCGTGCAGAATGTTTTAAACTCCAAACAGATCTCTTCGCTGCAACCCCTGTCCTTTGATGTGGTCGTTGATTTTGTGGGACTGGAGTCCACGTTTAAAGATGCTCAGAACTTTGTAAAACCCGGCGGCACCATCCTGCTGATCGGTTTGGGTTCGGCACAAGTGCCATTGACGACAGCGACGGCCATCACCTTTGAAACCAAGGTGCAGGCGTCTTTCTGGGGAACTCACGTTGAAATGCAGGAACTTTATGAGCTGATTGCACAGGGAAAGATCAAACCTCAGGTTCAGACCGCTCCCATGAAAGAAGTCAATCACTGGCTGCATGAGCTGGAAGCCGGAAGAATCAAGTCCCGCATGGCCCTGCTGCCATAGAAAGCTTATTTTCCGGTTTTCTTGGCGATGGAAAGGAAGAAGGCATTTTCCTTCTTCTTGTCGGTCTTGGCTTTCCGCGGAGTTTTCTTCGCGGAAGCTGCTTCGGCTTTTTCAGACAATCTGGATTTCACGGGAAGGCCCAACAACGGATTGCCTTTGCTGATTTCCCGCATCAGTTGTTTGACCTCTTCTTCAAAATCCTCGGACTGGGCTGGAATATACAACCAGTCCTTGTTCGCCGGGTGATTTTCCAAAAACAGGTATTTCAGAAAGAAAGCATTTTGCTTTTTCTTTTCAACCGGGATGATGCATCCATTCCACAGCTCAAAAGGATAACTGACGCCCTTGTGTTCATAAAGGCCTTTGCGCTCGACCAGAATCAGCACAAGCTTCATATCCAGATAATAAGCTAAGCCGCCGTGCTTGGGCAGACAGTCATAACCCGGGGGCAGCAGATCTTCGATCCAGTAAAGATCATTCAGTGGATGTTTCATGGGTGTGGCCAGCTCCTGACATCCAATTTAGCAAAAGTATAAATTCGAGTCATGAACAAACCCAGAACGGGCGGAATTCATGACCCTGGCTGAAGCGAGATTAATGATCCTCGTTATCCCAGTCGTCGCAGGCGCGTGCTTCGGCTTTCACGACGGCATTGTGGATATAAGCCTTTCTCATCTCCGTTTCAGGAATTTGATAGATCTCGCACATTTTCTTAAGGACCTGAATAGGAGGACGGCTGGTTCCCCTCTCCATACTTGAAACAAACTGTGACTTGTGAAAACCCAAACGCTGTCCAACTTCAAGCTGAGTCAAAGCTGCACACGTCCGCTTATTCTTAAGGAATCTGGCGAGAGGCATACACTCTCCTAAGGAGTTAAAGTATTATTATTATGGAGCCCATGGACCCTACTCCATTTGGGCGAGAAAAGAACCTAGAATCTCAACGATGGCGCAATCGTAACAATCACGTCGTAGGCTTTTGAGTCAGGGGCTCGATCCAGAGCCCCTTGGTATTTACACCGCTTCAAGGTGAATTTTATAGCCGACTCCGCGTACGGTGCGGATCGAAACCCGCCCGGTCCCCGCAGAGATCTTTTCCCGCAGCCGGCAAATCAGGACATCCAGAACATTTGTGCTTGGAAAATGATTGTATCCGCAGATCTCCCGCAGAATATGCTCCCGACTGATAATGCGATGAGGATTGGAGATGAACAGATCCAAGAGCTTGAATTCACGCTCTTGCATATCAACCAGCTCGGTGCCGCAGACCACTTTCCGCTTCAATCGGTCAAGCTTCAGATTTCCGTATGTCAAAACCGCGGAACTGTCTCTGGGCTGAAGAATCTTGCGGATGCGAATCTGCAACTCGGCCACAGAAAAAGGCTTGCACAAATAGTCATCCCCACAAGACAGCCCCAAAATGCGTTCCTCATCAGCACTGAGGGCACTTAAGAAGATAACAGGAAGATCCGGCTGAAGGGTCTTTGCGCGACGAGCCACTTCCAGACCGGTCATCCCTTTCATCAGGATATCAGAAATCATGAAATCATACTTCTGACTTTGAAGGCACTCCAGTGCACGCGCTCCCTCGGGCACCCACTCCCCTTCATAACCCTCCGCAAACAGCCCCTGCCGGACGATAGAGGCAATCTCAGGATCATCTTCAAGTAATAGAAATCGATAAGACATAGTTCTGTCCCTAACTTTGATAAAGTTGTTTTGCTATTTATATTAAGATTCAGAGTTCCAGGCTTTAGCAGCCCTATCCTCTGCTTCCTCCACTGCATTTTCAAGGTACGCCCGCCGCATCTCTTCTTCAGAAACACGGTAGATTTCACACATTCTTTTTAAGACCAAAACTGGAGGACGACTGGTACCCCTTTCCAAGCTGGAGATGAACTACGACTTGTGAAAACCAAGACGACGCCCCACTTCCAATTGAGTCAGGGCCGCATCTATTCTTTTCTCTCTGAGAAACTTCGCCATATTCATTGCGCACACTCCAGTGAGTTCACTGCTTCTAGCGATTCCGGTTACTTTAATGTCCGCGAGAATACCCTAATTAGGACTGCAAACAATCTGGAATCTTGAGTGTATCGGAGTCTTCACAAATAACATGCGATTCCAGTGGAATACCAAACAACTTCCGGTGATATTTACAAACCCGATTTGTCGGGCAACGCACAGATGTTAGACGAGTTCTTTGCTCTACTTGGTGAGTTTTAGTTTGCCTCCCGACACCTGAAAAAACCATGCTATGTAAAACGAAAAAGGAGACATCATGAAATCACTACTATTGCTGCCTTTGCTTTTTACTGCAGCCTGCAGTTCCGCTCCGAAGGAAACAAAACCCGCCGCGCCCGCCCTGCCCACCACTTTGCAAGAGGCGCTGAACAGCCCCTATCGCACCGAGAGCAACAAGGCTCGCGATATGTACCGCCATCCGGCTGAGACTTTGGAGTTCTTCGGTTTAAAACCGGAAATGACTGTGGTTGAAATTTCACCGGGGGCTGGCTGGTATGCCGAAATCCTGGCGCCGTATCTTTCTGCCAAAGGAAAGTACATCGCTGCGGCTGTTCCGGTCTCAGTTTATAGCGGTGGCCAAAAATTCCTGGACTGGCTGCAGGCGCACCCTGAAATCAGCGCTAAAGTCACCGTGAATGACTTCACCCCACCGGCCAAAATCGCTGAAGACAATTCTGCGGACATGGTTCTGACTTTCAGAAACGTGCATAACTGGATGACCCATGGTTCAGAAAAAGCCGCGTTCAAGTCTTTCTACAACGCCCTGAAACCCGGAGGTGTTCTGGGTGTGGTTGAGCACCGCGCCGATCCCCGCAAGAAAGAGGATAAAAAATCAAAAAGCGGCTATGTCAGTGAAAAGCAAGTCATCCGCATGGCCCAGGCTGCGGGCTTCAAACTGGTTGCGAAGTCCGAAATCAACGCCAATCCCAAAGACACAAAGAACTATCCTAAAGGTGTCTGGACTCTGCCGCCGTCCTTTGCTAAAGGCGACAAAGACCGGGCGAAGTACGAAGCTATTGGTGAAAGCGATCGCATGACTTTGAAGTTCGTAAAGCCGTAATTCACTGACTTGGTTCCCGGCCGTGCCCTTCGCCCGGCCGGAGCACCTGTTAACAAATGGGCGAGTCGCAATTATTCAATTTTTCCAGAATCAGCTTTTTCATCATTTTCAGACCCTGACTTTGCTGTTCGATCCAAAGAAGCTTCTTTTCAAGCTGCAAACGCACTTTTTCTCGGGACAGCTCTCCCTTCAACAAGGCCACTTTCAAACTCTTGATTTCTTTCAGGCTGAAACCCAGGGTTTTGGCAAGCTGGATCAGCTTCAGCTCCTCTACCACTGCAGACGAATAGTCTCTGTATCCATTTTCTCTTAATGAGCTGCGGATCAGCCCCTCTTTTTCATAAAAACGCAAGGTATCCCGGGAGATACCGGTTTCTTTGGATAATTGTCCAATCAGCATAAAAAGCCCTCTTGACCATGGAGTTTACTCCATAGTTTAGGATGAAGTCCATGGGAGTTCCTATGAGAAAATATTTGATGATTTTAATGGCCATAACCGCAATCTCGTTCCCGAGCTGGTCTCGCGATGAGAAACTGAATGTGAAGGTTCTGTATACCGGAACCATTTCCCCGCCCGAGGCTGAAACTATCAAAGGAGGCTCGTGGTTTAAAAAGTTTTCCATGGTCCACCCCGCATTCTTTATCCAGCATCCGAAAGGGACGTTCCTGTTTGATACCGGTTTGGGACATTCCATTAAAACTCAGGTGAAGGATATGGTTTGGTGGGCTCGATCGGCGACAAAGTTTATACAAAAAGAATCCGCCGCAGATCAACTGAAAGCCCTTGGACTTAAGGCAGACCGTATTATTCTGTCCCATGCCCACTTTGATCATTCCAGTGGCTTGATCGATTTTCCATCCGTCCCCGTCGAGGTTCTTCAAGAGGAACTGGACTTTTTAAAAACAAAAAATGCGTCTCCGGCAATCTTCCCCTCTTTGTTCAACGAGCAGATTGTATGGCAGACCTACACGCTGGAAAACAAAAGCTATGAAGGCTATGCAAAAAGCCGCGACATCTTTGGTGATGGCAGTCTGATTCTGGTCGGAATGCCGGGGCATTCTCCGGGGTCTGTGGGTCTTTTCATCAATCTTGCCAGCGGCCAAAGAGCCTTTCTGGTCGGTGACACCGTATGGAATTCCGATGGGATCACCAAAGGGCTGCCCAAGTTCTGGATTAGCTCAAAATTCGCTGACAACAAACCCGATGAAGTCATGACCCGGATCCTGGAACTGCAGGCTCTGCAAAAAAAGTATCCGGATCTTCTGATAGTTCCAAGCCATGACGCCAAAGCCGTCGGGGCCTTCGAAGAAATGATGAATCGTAACTAGTGATCCAGCTCCGGACTTTGTGTCGGGGCCCGGGAGGTAGAGTCCTGAGGTGAGGACTCTACTATATGCAGCTCCCGCTGTGGATAAGGAATGAGTATTTTATTTTCCTGAAAACGCTCCACGATTATGGAACGAATATCGCTGGTGATGCTTTCAATGCGCCAGATATTCTGACACCAAAAACGCAGATCGAAATCCAGCGAAGATTCCCCGAAGTTTTTAAGCAAAGCATTGGGTTTGGGCTCCTTTACGACCTCGGGATGCTCCAAAGCGGCTTCAATCAGAATTTTTTTTACCAATGCCACGTCAGAGCCATAGGCCACACCCACCGTGATGTGCTGGCGAATTTTTCCCGAGGCCAAACTTTCATTGGTGACTTCTTCCGCGATGAATTTGGAATTGGGAACGATGATGGTGATATCATCCCGGGTCTGGATGATCGAGGAACGCACCCGGATGTCGATGACTTTTCCAGAGGTGTCGCCCACCCGAATGATGTCGCCGACCTTGATCGGACGCTCTATCAGTAAAATTATCCCGGCTATAAAATTTTGCGTGACGTTTTGCAAACCAAAGCCGATCCCGACCATCAAGACGGCCCCGACTGCCGCCAACGAGCTGACCGAGATCCCCATGTTATCAAGGGCAAATATGCCCCCCATCACCACCAGCACATAGCGCACAAACTTCGCGATGGAGTCACGCACCCCGCTGTCCACCCGGCGGCGCGAAAGCTGTTTGACCACAATCTTACTGACCAGCTTCGATCCATAAACGGCCACAACCATCAACAAAATGGAAACCAGAACACTGGCCGCAGAAACCTCGGCATCCTTGATACGAAAGATCGGCTCGTTCAGCATCTGCCAGATCTGTTTTAACTGCTGATACAATTCAGTGTCTTCCATGCCTGTCATTTTATGAAAGATCTGCGATGTGGGCACCTTTCCTGACGTCACGACCCTTCTTACTTGTCACAAATCAGTGTCACAAAATGAGACTTTGCAATCGCACCAGTTAATTCAGGTCCAGTTTCATCCGATATCTTTATTCTATGAAACGTATTTTTCCATCCGGCATGGCATTCCTGGTGACCGTGGCGTTCAGCCTGACAGTACTGGCGCAAACAACGGCCCCTATTCAGCGCCGCCCCTTCAGTGGCGACACTTTGGGAAAAAATGCGGTGATGTGCCTGATTGCCAAAAATATGGAAGTCCACGGTCATCGTGGTATTGACGGATATGCCAACAACACCCTGGCTTCATTCAAAGCCGCCTATGATGCCGGAGCCGACACGGCAGAGCTGGATTTGATGATCACCGGCGATGATCAGATCGTCGCCGCCCACGATCCGATTCCCAATATTCAGGCCGAGCGCTGCTCGCTGCACGGCAAGTCTCTGGACAAGGCCGCGCTTCGCCATATGAGTTACGCCGAAGCGGCGCAGATCCGCTGCGGAGAACGACATTATTTGGAGTCCCGCACCGAACCCATCCCGCTTTTTCGCGATGTGTTTTCTGCGTTCAAAGACTATAAAATCGCAGGCAAACCTGCCCGCCTGAACATCGAAATCAAATATTTCAAGGATCAGATGCAGTACTTCCCCGCCGAAGATCAGTATCTGGATCTGATTATCAAAGAAATCCGCCAAAGTGGCTGGAGCCAGGATCGATTCTTTGTACAGTCCTTTAATCACGAAACCCTGAAGAACCTGAAAGCCAAAGCTCCGGAAATCGCCGTGGTGCCCTTGATCTGGGATGCGCGCGGAGCGCTGGAAGCGGCCTCCAAGCTGGGCAGTCGCCTGGTCACCACCGGCTGGCCCCAACTGACGCCCGAGGTGGTCTTTGGCCTGCATCAGAAAGGCATTCGTGTGGTCGCGTGGACCCCGAACTCGGTCGAGGAATTAAAGTGGGTGATAGCCTCTGGGGCCGATGGAGTCATCACCGACCGCGCGGACTTATTCATGAAAATCCGCGATGAGCTGTGCGAATAGTTTGTGTTTAAAAGTCAGTAATGATTAATACGATTGCGGTGACCTTCGCTATCAATGACCTCGGACTTGTCCCCGTCCTTTTTGTCCCAGTTCTTTTGCAGATCTTCTTTGCTTTGATGATCTTCGATGTCCCCTTGATTGTACTGAACTCCGTTTTGAACCGAAGGATTGCGTTCTTTACTGAAGTTGCCCGCGATAGGAGACACGTCGGAAGTCTTGTTTGAATCCATAACCACCTCGCTGGATAGCTTACATTAAACAATATAAGCCCCCCTGCCGCTACAATCCCTGAGAACAATCAAACCCCAAAGCCTCGAGCTAGAACAATCCCAGCCTGAAGCCGGTCCAGACAGACCAATTGTCATCCAAGTAAACGTTCCCGGCTTTCCAACCCGGTGTTTTGCTTTCATAGCCGACATAGTATTCAAAGGCATCCGAGGTTCTGAGCGCCACTTCAATATTTCCGTCGAGCAGCCACTCAGCATCTTCAGCATCATAACGTTGATCTTTCGGCTGCATCCAAGCCGTCGTACCCAGGGTAACAAAAAGATGATGGCTAAGTTGGGCGTCGATCCACTGCAAACTCATCCCCGGAAAATATCTTTTCGGTGTCATACCATTATGCAAAGTCACCAGGAACTTGTGTTTATGCATTTCCAGAAACAGATTTGCATCTACCGTTCCACCAAAAGATGTTAGATAGTGATTGAACTTGAAGTTCCAGCGTCCCCAGCCCGCTTTAAAGTCGGTAAATCCGAACAGGAATGGATCCACAAAATTAAAATACGACAAACTGGCTTGCAGCTTCAGGAAGTTCTGTTCCTCGCTGGTCAGGTCCGAATACTTGATATAGCGTTTAATGCCCACACCGGAAGGATGTGTACCACGATTGGCATAAGGTTCGTCGGGACGGAACAAGTCATAAACCCAGGCCGTACAATCAAGCCCAGTAAAGTCGCGACGCTTAACGTCCGCACCTTCTTCTGCCATTTCTTCATCCGTCGTTTTATCCGCGTCCGTGGAAGCACACTGAAGCATATAAGACGTGACATTCATATTATTAAACCACAACAAGAACGTGTCACGAGAGCGCGCATCTCGATAAAAGTGACTTTTTTCAACCAGCATATTCTGATAAACCTGCGCCTCCATTCCGGCGGAACTTAAACGCACCATTTCAGCCGGATGTTCGTCTTTCAGTTTGATCAAATCCGCATCGTTGACATGATCAACCGCGATAACCCCTTGGCCCCAAGGAAAAGTGTTCATCGAATTGAAGCTGCCAATTTCCCTACGGGTCATAACGGCGCGGTGCCACTCTTCGTGGCCCCAACCCGCCCCGACCGGCACAGTGGAGGTAAGATAGTCAAATCCACCAATCAGAATCCAGCGCCACCAGCCCACACTTTCCTTTGAGTCTCCACCAATTCCCCGGTGGACAGTCTGCAGAAAACCGGTGGAAATCGCGGAGGACTGGCGCATACTAAAGTAATCCGGGCCATGCGTCGTCGTGCTATTAAAAGGATATTCATACACCGGCAGATCCAGCCAAACGCCAGGATTTGCAGTAGCTTGATGACCAGCGACCACCAACAGAGCCAGCAACAACGATTTGACTTTTTTCATCCAGACCTCTTCTTACATAAAAACTAATTCAACTTTAGTAAAAATCGTACGGAAGTTATATTCTGGACGCAAACTATAACGCTGACCGAAATCGCAGAATCTGCCACTTCCTTTAATATAGGCAAATACCTATTAAATATATAACTAGTATATTTGTTTACATATAAATACCCTAGATATACCTTCCGCCTAACAAAACGGAGGTATCCTATGAAATCACTTTTCTTTGTAGCGGCTCTTCTTCTTGGCAACTCAGCGTGGGCCTTAAATCTGGAGTGCAGTGACAGTCCCTCGTTCACACAACGTGACTTCGTCATCAACCGTGATGGCGCCATCGGGTTTGATGGCACCTACATCACTCTGAGCTCCGCTTCTGGCTACTGGGGAATGAACGGCAACTACGACCTTTCTCAAGTCACGGGGCGCGCACCTGATGCCGACAAAACACTGACTGCCATGACCTTGGCCATCAGCCCCAAAGCAGCCTGCACGAATCCTCGCGGCGATCTGATGACGACGTCCTTCACTTGCGGCCCGGTTCAAGCCACCATCATTGCCAAGGGGGAAGGCACCTCCACGGAAAATGGAATTTTTGACCGCACGACCGTCCACAGTCAGCTAAAGGCCGAGGTGACGGCCTCGTTGTCCGTCAACCCGAACGGAACTATGCTGCTTAAAGCCACTGTGAAATCCTTGGGTAACACCCCGATTGAACTGGAAATCCCCGTTCGCAACCAAAGATACTGCAAAATCACGGGCGAACCGGTCAGCCAGGACAATTAATTCATTTTGCCTAATTTCCACTAGGCACCTGCTGTCCGTTTAAGCTAAAACAAGCCCTCAACAGGACAGCAGGTTCCCCATGAAAAAGATCCCTAAAAAACATCAACCCCGCGGCTTTGAAATTCTTCATGAAGACCTGGATGTCATCGTGGGCAACAAGGCTCCGGGGGTTCTGACTGTGGCAGCCAAGTGGGACCGTGAAAACACAGTTCACAATCTGCTGAATCTGTATGTCCGTAAAGGCAATCCCCGCTCCAACAAATGTGTTTATGTCGTGCACCGTCTGGATCAGGCCACCACCGGTGTATTGATTTTTGCAAAAAGCGAAGAGGTTCAGCATTTTCTGAAGGACGACTGGAAATCCACGATCAAGACTTACTACGCCATTGTTCACGGTAAAATGCCGAAAAAAAGCGGCACCATCAGCAGTTATCTTGAAGAGGATGAAAACTATGTTGTTCATTCCAGCAAGGATTCCGACAAAGGAAAGCTTGCCATCACCGAATATGAAGTTTTGAAAGAAACTGAGAAATTCAGTCTTTTGAAAATCAACCTGCTGACCGGCAAGAAAAACCAGATCCGTGTGCATCTTGCCGGTGAAGGGCACCCGATCGTCGGTGATCCCAAGTACGGAAAAGCCTCTACCAATTTCAAAGAACTGCGCCTGCATTCCGCCAGTCTTGAGTTCACGCATCCGCACAATAAAAAGCGCATCACCATCAAGGCTCCTGTCCCGAATTATTTCCGCACACTCATTGATTACGAATATTAAAAGGCCAGTCTGATCCTGACTGGTTTGGCAGCGCAAATTCCCAGTGATACTTTGAAGCCATCAGCTCCACACATTCGTACAAGGAGGTGGTTATGCGTTTCAAAATAATTTCACTTTTTGCGACGTTGTTGTTGTCTTCATTCTCGGCCCAAGGTTACGTGCCGAACTCGCCCCTCACGGCAAATGATCCTTCATACGGCCTGACCGGAAAAATCAATCCCGCCGGGTGGTCCGATTGGATCACTATCGGTGGAATTGGCACTTCCGATCCGGCCAGTTGCTCCATGTCGGGTTTCCGCAACATCGTGTTTGTAAAAGGCACCGACAATGCTCTGTGGTCGCGCTATTGGAATGGCGCCAGTTGGTCAGAATGGTTTTCTTTAGGGGGCGTACTGACATCATCTCCGGCAGCAGCCTGCCAAGGTGAACAGATCTATGTCTTTGCCCGAGGCACTGACAACGCCCTTTGGGCCCGTTACTGGTGGGGCTCCCAATGGAGTGAATGGATCAGCATCGGTGGTGTGCTGACTTCCGGGCCTGCCGTGACTTCTTGGGAATTTGGCCGGGTGGATGTCTTTGTACGAGGGACTGACAATGCCCTCTGGCACAAGTGGTTCGCCAGTGGTGCATGGTCCGAATGGGAATCCCTGGGCGGTGTTCTGACTTCGGATCCTGCGGCAGCCTCCTGGGCTGCGGGAAGAATCGACGTCTTTGTTCGCGGCACTGACAATGCCCTCTGGCACAAGTGGTTTGCTGGTGGCTGGTCAGGATGGGAGTCTCTGGGTGGCATTCTGACTTCGGATCCTGATGTGGCCGCCTGGGGCCCGGAGCGCTTGGATATCTTCGTGCGCGGCACTGACAATGCTCTTTGGCACCTGTGGTGGGATGGAAAATGGAACTCATGGGAATCCTTGGGAGGAGTTTTAACCTCCGGTCCCGGAGCCGCCGCCCTGGCGCCGGGATATTTGGTCATCTATGTGAAAGGCACCGATCAGGCGATTTGGTTTAAGGTGTTTACGCCTTAATAACCAAATCCCGACAAGAACCTGACAACCCGTGCTTCGTCGGAATCTGACGGAGCACGCATTTTAAAAGTGCAGTGAATATTTTTTATCTGCATCCTTCCCCCCATAGAGAATCCCTTTTGGTTGTGCTAAAGAAGGCCCATAAAAAACCAAAGGAGTTTTCCATGAAGTCTTTGATTCTTGCTCTGATGACCCTGGTGTCCACTTCCGCTATGGCCGCTAAACTTGACAAACTTCCATGCGCGCAATTTGCGCAAGGTGCAGCGGTTGCAGACTATCTGCGTGACGCCACCGGCATCCAAGGCCACGAATATGATTCCTCCATCACCGGCTACACAAAACTTGATCAGAGCCAGGTGGCAGTTGCCGTGGAAATCACCGGCGCCAACGATGAAGGCGACTCCTGGACAGCTCAATATGAAGTTGTGGTTCAGGCTCCAACTTGCGCTCTTGTCGAAATCAGCGCGAAGTAAATAACCGCCGTCATAAATTTGTTAAAAATCGGCCGACTCCACCCAAGGGGTCGGCTTTTTTTTGCCTTCAACCCGGGTTGGATTGGCAGGCCCAGTGTCGGATTAAAGCTACCTAAATACTGCAAAGTAATTGATAATCCGTTTATGTCCAACTTCAGCAAACTCAACCTGCTTATCTTGGTTCTTTTCGGTGTTGTCATCGGTTTGGGCTGCTACTCGTTCATCTATGCGAAGGGATATTCGTACCTGTCGGACGATCCCAAGGCCTGTGTGAACTGCCACGTCATGCGCGAAAACCTGGATTCCTGGCAAAAGTCCGCCCATCACCACGTCGCTAAATGCAACGACTGCCATCTGCCCCACAACATCGTCGGCAAATACGCCGTGAAAGCTCTGAATGGCTGGAATCATTCCGTGGCCTTCACCCTTCAGAACTTTCACGAACCCATCCTGATCAAAGAACACAGCCTGAAGGTCGTTAAAAATTCCTGCCTGAACTGCCATCAGCCGATGGTGCAGGCCATGGATCGCACTGATAAAAATCACAACGAGGAAGCCAATTGTCTGCACTGCCACCGTGGTGTGGGACACGTTCGATAGGAGTCTGGTATGAACAAAAATAAATGGATGTTTCTGGCCGTTGGCGGCGCTGCCATCGTCACAGTTCTGGTCACGGCTTTGCTGGTGAATATCTTTGAACGAAAATCCGAAGAGAAAAACCCTTTCTATCGCGTGGTGGAAATCACCGACGACATCGATGATCCGGCAATCTGGGGCAAGAACTTCCCGCACCAGTATGATTCTTATCTGAAAACAACCGACATGACCCGCACCAAGTACGGTGGCTCTGAGGCCTTCCCTCATATCCCGACGGACAAGGACCCGCGCGATGTGGTGTCTGCCCAGAAACTTGATGAAGACCCTCGCCTAAAAACCATGTGGGCCGGCTATGCCTTTTCCAAGGACTTCCGCGAAGAGCGCGGTCATGCCTACATGCTGGTGGATCAAATCTTCACAGAACGCCAGAATGTAGTAAAACAGCCGGGCACGTGCCTGAACTGCCACGCCTCCACCTATTTGTTGTATAAAAAACTGGGTGACGGCGACATCACCAAGGGTTTTGAAGAGATGGGGAAAATCCCTTACAAAGACATCGTGCACTCCGTTCAACATCCCGTGTCCTGCATCGATTGTCATGACCCTTCCACCATGTCTCTGCGAATCACCCGCCCGGCCTTTATGGAAGGCATCAAGCTGGTGAAGGCCCAGCAAGGCATCAAAGAGTATGACGTTAACAAAATGGCATCTCGCCAGGAAATGCGCAGTTTTGTCTGCGGTCAGTGTCACGTTGAGTACTTCTTTAAGGGTGAAGAAAAACGCCTGACGTATCCATGGGGTAAGGGCCTGAAGGCCGATCAGATCATGGAATACTACAAAGAAAACGGCTTCAAAGACTGGGTGCATGCCCTGACTGGAGCTGAAGTGTTAAAAGCGCAGCACCCGGAATTTGAAATGTTCAATCAGGGCACCCATGCCCGCGCTGGCGTGGCTTGTGTGGACTGCCATATGCCTTATCAGCGTGTGGGCGCCATGAAAGTCACCGATCATCAGGTGCGCAGCCCGCTTCTGAATATCAACAAAGCCTGCCAGACCTGCCACAATGTACCGGAAGCGGAATTAAAAGCCCGCGTGGAAACCATCCAGGATCGTCATATCTCTTTGCGTGATGTGGCCTTTGATGCGCTGGTGGATTACATCAATGACCTTAAAGAGTTCAAAGACGAAAAGAATCCGTCAGAAAATTTGCTAAAAGCCCGCGCCCTGCAAAAAGAAGCTCAGTTCCTGTTCGACTTTGTTGAGGCCGAAAACTCTTCCGGCTTCCATGCTCCGCAGGAGGCTGCGCGTATTCTGGGCCTTTCCATCGAAAAAGTCCGAGAAGGACAAAAACTGGTGGCAAGTCTTCGCGCCAAAAAAGTGGCCGGAAAGTAGTTTCCGCGTGTTTCGACCGGTGATTCGTTTTTTTGCTTCCTTAAAACTGGCGGTGGTTATCATCGCCGTTTTAGCTGTACTGATTTCTGTTGGTACTTTTGTCGAAGCCCGCTTTGATGCCTGGACGGCCAAGCAGCTCGTTTACAACTCTGTCTGGATGTATTGTGCATTGGGCCTGTTGGTCACAAGCCTGGTCGCAGTGATCGCCGATCGTTGGCCGTGGAAACCACGGCATGCGGCGTTCATCCTTGCCCATGTCGGTATCATCATGATCGTCTTTGGAGCCCTGCTAACCCAGCTTTACGGTGTGGACGGCATCATCCGCCTGACTCGCACCGCGGAAGCCGTCAACGAAGTGCAACTGCTGGACACCCAATTGACCGTCTATCGGTCCCGCACCGGAGACGGTTATGACAAAGTTTATTCCGAAGAGGTCAACTTTCTAAAAAAACCCGTCTCTGCCAAAGAACCCTTCCTGATCAAAGCCAAGGGACTGCATTTTGAGCTGCTGGAATCTATTCCTTACGGCCTTGCCCAAACCCGCATTGAAGCCTCGCCTGCGGCACAGAGTGGGTCGGCTGTGCGTTTTCAGTTGGCCAACGCGAACGTCAGCGAAATTGACTGGCTGATTCAGCGCAACGCTTTTGAGCGCGCTGAAAAACAAGTCGGCCCGGTTCTGGTGACCATGGGCGGCCTGTGGGAACGCCGTCCCGAGATTAACGAAATCCGTCTTTATCAGAATGAAAAACAGCAACTGAACTATGCCCTTTACAGCAAGGACAGTCAGAATCCTTATAAAAAAGGCACTCTGACGGAAGGTGACCGCGTTCAAACCGCCTGGATGGGCCTTGAGCTTCGCACCCTGCAATTCCTGACCAAAGCTATACAAAAATACGAAGTCCGCTCTTTGGACCGGCCGACTCCGGCCACTCGCGCATCACTGAAAGTTCGTTACAACGGACAAGAAAGCTATCTGGTGCTGAATGATTATATTAAAGTCTTCACCGACGAATGGGTTTATCTGGTCGCCTATCATCACAAAAAAATTCCATTGGGATTTGATATCTCTTTAAGAAATTTCAAAAAAACTGATTATCCCGGCACCATGCGTGCCATGGCCTATGAAAGTGAAGTGCAGTTTGACGATCAGCGCGCCACGATTTCAATGAATGAACCGCTGAAGCATCAGGGCTATTATATCTATCAGGCCAGCTTTGAAGAGTCCCCAAATGGCGGGGTCACGGCTTCCATTTTGTCTGTGAATCGTGATCCAGGCCGTATCTGGAAATATCTGGGTTCCCTGGTGATGTGTGTGGGAATCATTCTGCTGTTCTACTTCCGCTATCGTCCGCATGTTCGTCCACGTTCCACCTAAGAAGTGACCGAATACATATTGCCGCCTTGGGAGTTTAATACACAATAAACAGCTCAAGGA
The DNA here is from genome assembly GCF_055398295.1 of Bdellovibrio sp. BIS2. Taxonomy (NCBI): domain Bacteria; kingdom Pseudomonadati; phylum Bdellovibrionota; class Bdellovibrionia; order Bdellovibrionales; family Pseudobdellovibrionaceae; genus Bdellovibrio; species Bdellovibrio sp. BIS2. Next base: position 2,800,232 of record NZ_AP035879.1, read on the forward strand.
GGATTTCATGAAAAATATGGTTATGGCTCTGTTTATGATTCTGGGGCTGTCGTGTTTTGCGCACGCTGAAGAACAAACTCTGGTGACACTGCCGGTGGAGATCGAATCCATGGTTGAGATGTCGACAGCCGAGATGCCAGACGAGATGGATCTGCAGGGTGGCGGTGGATCTACATCCCGTTACTGCTGCATGAACCGCGGGAACTATTGCGACATGGGTTACACCGACCGCTTTGGTCAGCCGTGCAAGTGCTACACCGGCAACAATGTCTATCACGGACACGTCTGTCGCAACTAAGAACGGACTTCCCTCGGGCAAGTCTGTCCAGCGGCTTCCTTTCCCGCTGGCAGGCTTGCCTGATTCCCAAATATGAAACCATCTTAATGTAAGTCCCGTTGACAATTTTTTTCGTTAGACCGAGCTTCAGTTGAAAGAGGACTTTATGAAACAACTGGTGCCGGTTCTTTTCCTGATATTTGGTTCTGCCGCCGCAAAGGCCGCGTCCCACAGCTTATTCTGCCAACGTCCCTACCACTCGGATATTTTTAATACTGATTTGCGTATCACCGTGAGCAAAGAACCGACCTTGCAGGTTCTTTGGATCGACACCCACATTCCCTATGGAATTCGTCCGATGCCGTATCAGATTCAAACCCTTGAATGCCGCGACAACGGTGTCAGCATCGTCGCGGGTGACGCGGATATCGAACGACACGTTGAACTGCATGTGGACGGTGATCAGGGAAAACTGGTCTATCTGGATGGCCAGGGCCCCAAAGATCCGGCGATTATCTATACCTGCTTCCCGGATACCATCCGCAACTTCTGCGCGGGGAATTAATTACTTTTCTTTCAGCAACAAGGTCACCTGTGGGGCCTTGCCGGCCTCTCCGGCACTGCCTGATAACAAGTACAGCCGTTCCGTTTCAACTTTGCCGGCAGCAAGCTCCGTCATGACAGCCTTCCCCCGGGCAAGAGCCAGGCCTTTTAGTTCATCGTCGCTGACGGACAATGCTTCCGCTGTTTTCTTTTCCCAGGCAGCGGTGCGCCCGGCAGGGTCTTTGGCAAATTGGTCTTCAATGACTTCGAAAGCTTCCGGCTGCAATTTTTCTTTTGCGACAGTTCGCACCGCTTTGCTGCGATCTTTGTTTTTTGCAAGTAACGGTTCGAGCTTTTCCTCCAGGGCTTTTACCTGCAGCGCCTGCCTGTCGGCCGCCTGATATTCGCCGCGAATCTCAAGATTCAACTGTGGTCGCTCGGCCAGGGCTTGGGCCAGCTTTATCAGCTTTTCTTTTTCACCGGCTTTAAGCTCGCTCTGCCCCGGAGCAAAGCGGATGTCCTGCATGTCATCGCCGCCACCGACCAGGCTTGCAAGAAAATCAAAGGGTGCCGCCACGATATTGATGATCATGTTTTTGACTGCTGTCCAAATCAGATTACCTAATGAAAAGGACGGAGAATTGACATCCCCTTCCACCGGCAGTTGAAACTTGATTTGCCCTTTGCGGTCCTTCATCAAAGCCAACCCCAGCTTTAAAGGCCAGCCGGTCGCATTCTTGCTTTCAACCTTGTCCCCCAAAGTGAACTGATCCAGCAGCACCTTGTTGCTGCCTTTGATACGACTGTTGACAAGCTTGTAGTTCAAATCCAGGAAAAGCTTTCCTTTTTTGATTTCATATCCGGCGAAGTGCCCTGAATAAGGCGTAAAGGTCGTCATTTCGATATTGTGGAAGTTCATGTCCAGATCCAGCGTGGGGCGCTTGGTTCCCGGAATCACAAAACCTTTACCCTTGAATTTTCCATAGGCTTCAACCTGCCCGGACAAAGCAATTTGAATCTTTTCATCCGCCTTTGGGGAAATCGGTCCGACAGAACCCTCAAGATCATGCACCAGCGCTTTAAAATTCGGACGGATCTGCAGATCCGCGTAGTTCACAAGGCCGTCGCTTAAAGTCAGTTTTCCAATATGATATTTTAGCGCAGCTTTTTTCGTGGCGTCAGCAGGCTTGGTGGTTCCCGCTTCCGCGGGGGCCTGCGGAGATTTCTTCACGAAAGAGCGGAAGTTCAACGTGCCGTCTTTTCGCAACTCCACGTCGGTTTTAAGACCTTTCAACACCAACTCGGCAGCCCTTAAATCCAACGGGCCGGTGGTGACATCTATCCCCTGCAAATCCAACTGCGCCCATTCCACCACGGGCTTATCCTGATTTTCCGGCACCAGCGCCAAGTCGTGGATCTGCGCTTCGCCGGTTACACGCACTCGGCCATTCTGATATTGAATGCGTGACACGGTGTCGGCCTGGCCCTTTTTCAGCGTCAAATAAGTATGATCCGAAAGATAAGCTGTCAAAAAATCCAACGGCACTTGACGTGCTTCCACGGTAAGATTGACGGTGACAGGTTTTAACTGCATGTCCCCGCTTAAATTCAATGATCCTTGTTCACCGAAAGAAATGTTCAAAGACTTCAAAGAGGTCGTGGAGCCTAAAGATGTGCTGATATTGGCAGCGGCCAGATTCATGGGTCCCAAAGGAAGTTCCAGAGGCGTGGCGTGAGTGTAGTCAAAAAAGTCCACACCACTTTCACGGATTGAAATTTGCTCCAGCGTCAAAATCCAATCTGAATCCTGAGAAGTGTCTTTTTCGGATTCCCCGGTCGGCGTCAATTCCCAGTTGGTGTCACCACTTTTAAACACCACAAAGCGCGCTGCCGCCCCGTCAAGCATCACACTTTTTAAACGAATTTCCTGATTAAAAAGCGCATACCAAGTCAGATTCACGGAAAAATGATTGAACGCCAGGCGCGGCTTTTCCTGATCTTTGGAAGGCAGCAGAAAGTCTTTAATTACAAGTTCGAAGGTAAAGGGATTGAGCGACACCGCCCCCACCTTCGGGGTCGTCTGCAGCCGCTTTTCACATTGTTGGATGATTTGAGATTTGATGATCCAGGGAGCCAGAACAAATCCCGCAAGGCTGTACAGGCCCAGCAATAAAAGACCGATTTGCAGGATTCGTTTTACAGTCGTCGTCATACAAAGTTCCCTTTGCATGACTACTCCAGCACTTGCAGGAAAACGTCAAGTAATCAGTTCGTTATTTATGCCGCGCGGACATCAAGGCGATTCATAAGTTCCGGCACATCCAAAATCATAAACGTCTTTTTCACACCGGCAAGGTCCGTGACTTCGACAATTTCTTTCATATGGCCCTGCAAAGTCTTGGTCGCTTCCGGAGCAAGGATCGTCGGAATACGCGTCTTATTGGCCTCATCCACGGTGTCAATCGACTCCACAGAATCCACCAGCAGACCGAACTTGCTTTGCTGGCCCTTTACGATCAAAACCCGGGAATTGACCAGGTCCGTGGCCGGCTTCATTCCATAGAAGCTGCGCAAATCCACGATTGTCACAACTTCCCCGCGCATTTTCATCATTCCCACGACATATTCCGGATAACCCGGCGGCCGCATCAATTCACCTTCGACCTTGGCAATCTCGTCGATCGAACTTAAGCGCGTCGACAGCATGAAATCCAGACGGAAGGAAATATACGGTTTTCTTTCGGTCTTGGCTTTGGCCGCCTCGGCCTCTTTCTCGCGATTGCCATACAAAGAATCATGCCCGCGAGTGATGGCCAGGATCTCTTGATCTGAAAGAATTTTGCTTTCGTTCAGCAGCACAACATTGGCTTTGTTTTCCTGCGCCAGCAGACCGCGCATCATCTCGACTTTTTCCTGGGCAAACATCGGAATCGGCAGCACTTCCTCTTCAAAGAAGGTCACGATGCTATCCACACTGTCGACCAGGAAACCCACCTGCACACCCTGCAGCTTCAGAATGACGATGCGGCGGGATTCCAGATCCCGGCACTCTTCGCCGTCAATTTTCAGGAACATGCGAAAATCCAAAATCGGAATGATCGTACCCCGCAGGTTCACCATGCCGATACAGTAGTCCACCGCCAACACGCTGCGCTTGATTTCAGGAACGCGAATGATCTCGCGAATCCCGGAAATGCTCAGGCCAAATTCCAACGCTCCGGAGCGCACAGTGATGCACTGGTCCCGTTTGGAGGCCTTGCGGGTCATTTCCGTCGCAGTGCTGCGGCTTTGTTCCAGAATCTGCGGGATGTTTTCAATCTTGATCAAAGCTTCAGGATCCAGCACCTCGACGATGCGATCCCCGCCATTCAGCTTCAGCACACTGCGGATGACGGATTTACGACCTTCCAGAGGATTGTCAAAGCGCGAGATGTCCCCGGCCTGAACATTTAAAATTTCTGAAGTGGAGTCAAAAAGCAAACCGATACGCACGCCGTTGACATGCACGATCGCCACTTTTTTGACACTGTTGTTACCGGAAGTTTCCACATCCAGCAGGCGGCCGATATCCACAATCGGTGTGACCGTGCCACGCAGATTGAACAAACCCGTCAGATAATCCGGCGCCAGGGGCACCAGAGTGATTTTTTCCGGATAGTTGACGACTTCCTGCAGGGACGAAATCGAAACGGCCAGTTCCGCCTGACCCAGTCGGAAAGAAGCAAACATTTGCATATGCGAAGAGCTTTTCATAGTTTCTTCCTAACCCGTCTTGGGAAGTCTTTCGATGGAATAATCACCGTCACCGGCGATACGCATCTTGGTTCCCTGTTCGCCGCCGGGCTCAAAGGCCACGATGCGGATGCGGTGTTTTTCCAGCACCGCTTTTGCCGCTTTCAGATTTTCATCTCCGACGACAAATTTAGTATAGCTTTTATCCCCGTCCATCATGCGGCCGCCACCAGCGACGATGGCTTCCATCTCGGAAACATCCGCCAGAGTCGCGCCCATTCTTTCCAGCATGCGGGGAATGGTCTGACTGACATAACGGGCGTCTTTGTCCTCTTTGAAGGTTTCCGGGTACGGCAGCAGACAGTGGGCCAGGGCCCATTTGTTCTGCCGGCGCCACACCAGCGCAATGCCGACACATGAACCCAATACAGTCTTCAGCACCTCGCCGTTTTCAGCGATCAGGATCTGACCGATTCTGACGTGGTGTTCGACCGGCAACATATCAGCCCTTCATATAGATCAGAGGTTTTTTGAACGTGAACTGCGCCTTATGCCGCGCCAAAGATTCGGATTCACCCAGGATCAGCATGCCTTCCGGCTTCAAAGCCCGGTGCATATTGGAAAGCACCAGTTCCTGATCCTGGTCGTTGAAGTAAATCAAAACATTGCGCAGAAAAACGATATCAAACATCAGACCCTTCGGCGGCGCTTTGTGCAGATTGTGCTGGAAAAACTCCAGATTGGCGCTGATCACCGGGCTGATGCGGAAAGTGCCGTCGGCCTGCTCACGGAAATATTTTTCCACCAGCGCCGGATGGCGATTTTTCAATTCATCCAAAGTCCGGTCCCTGAAAACACCCGAACGTGCCTTGGCCAGCACTTCCGTGTCGATATCTGAACCCATGACTTTGTATTTGAAAGACGGATGTTTGAAACGGAATTCCTCGCAAGCCATTCCCAAAGAGTGGGCTTCTTCCCCAGTCGAGGCTGCCGCCGACCAGATTCTGAGGATCGTATCCGGATTCTTTTTATACCACTCCGGAAGGTATTCGTTCTGGAAGTAGTCCCACACCGCCTGGGTACGGAAGAAGTGGGTTTCGTTGGTGGTGACCAGATTAACAAAGTCCTGAATCTCGACCTTCCCCTGTTCCAGGTGGTCGATATAGTCTTCCATGGATTCAAGGCCCAATATCCTCAAACGCGGTTTGATCCGAGCGGTGAGCATGTCGCGCTTGCGCTCTTCCATGGTGATTCCGGTATGTGTCTTTACCAAAGAAAGCAGCCTTGTCAGGGCTGCTCCTTCCAGTTTCTTTGCTGCTTCTGCCACGTTTACACCACAAATCTAGCCACAGTTCTGTTCAGGTCATCGGCTTCTTTCACCAGCATGCCGGTGTTGTTTGCAATGGTTTCAGATGACTGCGCCGATTTCTCGGATTCAGCAGCAATGTGCTGAATCGAAGCACTGACACCTTTGGCTGCCTCAGACTGCTCTTCCGCCGCCAGAGTGACTTCAGAGATGGACTGGGTGGTCTTTTCGATACCCGCCACGATTTTGCTGAAGGCTTCGCCGGCCTGCTTGGAAATGGAGCTGCCCTGTTCCACGCGCTTGGTGGATTCGTTGATCAGTTTGGAAATCTCTTTCGTTGCCTGCGATGATCTTTCCGCCAGCTTGCGAACCTCGTCCGCAACCACCGAGAAGCCCAGACCGTGCTCACCGGCACGTGCCGCCTCGATCGCCGCATTGAAGGCCAGAAGATTCGTCTGACTTGCGATCTCGCTGATCACCTTGATGATCTCGCTGATGTCTTCAGAGGATTTATTGATCAGCTCCATGGCCTCGATGGACTTGGCAATGGCCTGACTGCCCTGTTCAGCTTCCTTCTGAGTGACTTTTGCCAGCTCATTGGCCTGTTTGGTGTTGTCAGCAATCGATGCGATGGAAGCTGTGAATTCTTCAATGGAAGCGTTCATTTCTTCAACCGTCGCGCCCAAACTCTGGGCACCAGCAGCCACGGAGGTGGACTGCTCTGCGATGGATTTGGAAGAAGTTCCGAAGTTATTCGCTGAGGAAACAACCACGGAGATCACTCCCCGCAGATCCACCATCATTTTCTGAATACCATCAGCCAACTGGCCAATGGCATCCGCGCCGGAAACTGTGATAGGGGAAGTCAGGTCACCGGCTGCGGCCTTATTTACGGTCAGCAGCAGGGCATCGACTTTCATTTGGTCTTCTTCGGCTTTTCTTTTTACCTCTTGTTCCAGTTCAACCTGCTTGGTGATGTCACTGGCGAATTTCACTACTTTATAGGGCTTGCCATTCATATCCATGATCGGATTGTATGTGGCCTGGATCCAGATGGACTTGCCCCCCGCACCCACGCGCTGATAGCGGCCGGAATCAAATTCACCGCGGTTCAGTTTCGCCCAGAAATTTGCATAGTCAGGACTTGCCGTGTATTCACTGCTGCAGAACATGCGGTGATGTTTCCCCTGAATTTCCGACAGGCCATAGCCCACGGTTGCAAGGAAGTTTTCATTGGCACTGATGATCGTGCCATCCATGTTAAATTCAATCACCGCCTGCGCTTTGCCAATGGCGGAAATTTTTCCCGCATCTTCAGCGGCTCTCATTTTTGCAGCCGTGATGTCCGTGGCAAATTTCACCACCTTGCAGGGCTTGCCATCGGCATTGAAAATCGGATTGTAAGAAGCATTAATCCAAACCTCGCGACCGCCCTTGGCAAAACGCTTGAATTCGCCCGCCTCAAACTCGCCGCGCGCCAGCTTTTCCCAGAACATTTTGTATTCCGGGGAACTTGTATAAGCCGGATCGCAGAACATGCGATGGTGATGGCCCTGGATATCACTAAGGCCATAGCCCACGGTCGCCAGGAAGTTTTCATTGGCGCTGATGATCGTGCCATCGAGGTTGAATTCGATAACAGCCTGCGCCCGGCTGATCGCCGTCACTTTGCCTTCGTATTCAGAGGTTTTGGCTTTCTGGGCCGTGATGTCTGTGGCGAACTTCACCACTTTGCAGGGATTGCCTTCGTTATCAAAAATCGGATTGTAAGAAGCATTGATCCAGATTTCTTTGCCGCTCTTGGTGAGACGTTTGAATTCACCGGCGACAAATTCACCTTTAGCCAAAGTCTGCCAGAATTTCTTGTATTCCACACTTCTGCCATACTCTGGTTCACAGAACATGGAGTGATGGTGGTCCTGAATCTCTTCAAGAGAGTACCCCAACGCACCCAGAAAGTTTTCGTTGGCCGTGATGATAGTGCCATCGAGGTTGAACTCGATCACTGCCTGCACCCGATGCAGCGCTTTGATTTCTTCGCGGAGGCTGGTAAGTTCATCAAGCTGGGGACTTTGTTCTACAATTTTACGTGCAGTACTCATCGAAGGTCTCTCCTTACAAATATTCGACCTACAACTGTTCGGTAGGAATATCTCAAAGGACGAGAGGATGTCTTTGTTTTGTCTAAATCTTAATCTTTCCGTCGAAAGCCGAGAAAATTAGGAACCAGTAATCCTGTAAACCAATAAGCATTTTATGAGCTTTGAGTTCCAATATTTTTCCAAAACCACCCCTTGTCTTGCGGGTCTGTAATAAACACCCCTCAACATGAGCACAAGCTCACACGGATGGGGGATTAGCCGTGCCTTCATTAATTTTCATTTCACAGTTTTTTTACTGCTCTTTTTTGAGATTTTGGACCGATCCGAGAGCTCCACTCGACCTGTTTGATCGTACTTTTCCAGAAATTCCCTCGCCCGGCTGGGGTACAAAGCATGGCCGTCTTTTAGAGCCAGGACCAGTGCCTCCCGGAAGGAATCATCCAGTATTTGCACATCACGAAGAGCCCCGCTGTTGACATGATTTTTCTGCACAGCCCGCACGGCCTGTCGTCGGACTTTGGCTTGCATGGCGACGGGGTCTGACTGGATCAACACCATCGAATCATAGTTGTCGGCATTAACGCTGTAACCCTCGTTTCCATAGGCGCAGGACAGAAGCCGGGCATAGCGGGTGATTTGCGGATTCAGAAAGTACTGCCGGCGCAGAGCATTCATCTCTTGCTTTGCTAAAACAGTTTTCCCCGCACACACCCCTTCCACCTTGGCGGTCAAGCGGGCCTCTTTGAACACGTAATTGCGCCCATTGCGAATTTGCATCTGCAAACAGGCCTCGTCCTTTCCGCAGATGGCAAACAACCTTTTCGCGACCTTCCACGCTTTATACGAATTCAAAAGACCCGTTTTATTATCCGGCAAATACAAACTGTGAAAAGAGGCCAACGCGGTTTTCTTCAGCAAAAATTCGATTTCTGAACGGCCCAGTGACGGAAGCAGCGATTTCACATTCGCGATCGTAGCCGTCACCAGCGGCGTCGCCCCACTGGTCGCACCAAACAAGGCCCTCTGCCCCATTCCGTCTATGGCGGCCTGATAGTCATCACCCGGCGCCAAAATGTCCAGCTGATCAGACTCCTGAGAATATATCGTCTGCAGCCCTCGTGGAGAATAGGATCCGACACTGATCACAGGCGCCAGACGTTCGTGATCCTCAATCTTCAGTGGATGGGAATTGCCGGCCGCCATCACCCAGATGATGCCCATCTGATCGGCCTGCCGGGCGTAACCAGTGACTTCCGCCGTTTCCCATCCCATGGAATTGGAAACGATCCACGGGCGCACGGACATTGATTTAACTTCCTGCAAGGCAGAATAATAAAAAATATCCGGACTGACCCGGCGAAGCTGCACGAAGTCCACGACCTCTGAAGCCGACACCATTCCCGGCCAGTTCAGCAGACTTGCGACACTGGTGCCGTGCCCGCCATAGCCCACCTCACCCATGCCGCCAGAGGCGGTATCCACTTCGATGTCCCGTGTGAGTTTGATGTGATCTTTTTCAAATCCGCTGTCATAAACCGAAACCGGCACCTTCACCAGCCCCGGTATTTGGCGCATTTCCTCTTTCACCAGATCCGCGCCAATGTATTCCTGTGCCCAGAACGGGGTCAGCTTTTCGCCTTCCACCTCCAGGGCCTTGCGATCCTCGAGCTCGACAAATGCCAGAACCCGGCAGGAAATCAGCAATGACAGCAACAGCAGAAGTTTCATCTAGGGAAGCTCCACTTTCACGGTGTTGTCGTAGGCTTTCAACAGATCCCGCGCCTGATACTGTTCCATTCCCGTTTCACCGGAAAGGATCTTGAGCAGGGCTTCGCGGAAAGAATCATTTAATATCTGCAGATCACGCAAGGAAGCACTTGCCGTGTAGCCATGCAGCACAGCCTGGACTGCCTGGGTCTGAATCTTGTTTTGCAAGGCCTTGGGATTTTCGTGAATCAGGGCTATGTTTTCATAGTAGTCCGCATTGATGCTGTAACCCTCATTGCGATAGGCACAAGAAAGCAAACGCGCGTACTGGGATTGTTCGGCGTTCAGCAAATACTGCGTGCGCAGGGCTTTCATTTCGGCCTTGGGAAGTCCCTGTCTGGAATGGCAAACTGCCGTGATACGCGGGCTTAAGACTTGAGCTTCAAACAGATAGTTCTGACGATTGTCCATCTGGGCCTGAATGCACGGGGCATTGGCACCGCACACCGCATGCAGACGCTGCACCACCTTGAAGAAACGATAAGCATTAAAAAGTCCGGCCTTGTTCTTTTCCGAATACAGACTGTGGAAAGAACGTATCGCCGTTCTTTTCATCAGGCTTTCAATCTGGGCACGGGACAAAGACGGAATCAGCGCCTTGGCATTGGCGATGGACGCGGAAATCAAAGGGGTGGCACCACTGGTCTCACCAAACAAAACCTCTTGTCCGTTGCCATCAAGGGCCGCCTGGTATTCATCCGCCGGAGCCAGAATGTCCAGTTGATCGGATTCCTGGGACGACAGAGTTTGAAGTCCCCGAGGCGAATAAGATCCGACGCTGATGACCGGCGCGACCCGTTCGTGTTCAGCAATTTCGTTGGGATGTTCGTTGCCGGCCGCCATCACCCAGATGATGCCCATCTGGTCCACTTCCGTGGCCAGTTCCAGGACGGATTCAGATGTCCAGCCCATGGAATTTGAAATCACCTGTGGTTTTACTGGAAGCTCTTTCAGTTCTCTGACAGCGCCAAAATAGAACACCGCCGGGGATACTTTTTTAAGCTGCACATAGTTCACAAATTCAGAAACCGAAACCATGCCCTTGCCATTGATCAACGACGCCACGCTGGTGCCGTGATGCCCTTTCATCGGACGGTTTCCGTTCATGGCGCGATCCACCGGAATATCAAAAGCCAGATTGATGTGTTCTTTTTCAAAGCCCACGTCATAGACAGCCATGGGAACACGCTGCAGATTCGGAAGCAGACGCATTTCCTCTTTCACCAGATCAGCGCCGATGTATTCCTGCGCCCAGTACGGGGTCAGACGACCGTCTTCAACTTCCAGAGGCTGGCGCTTTTCCAGTTCCACAAAGGCCGTGGCCTGGAAGGAACTGAAAAGCCCCAAAACACAAGCCAGAATGCGGATTTTTTGATTTTTCATATGGCGCCCCCTGTGGGGCTTTAAAGTGCACTCGGCGTGCCCGCTGGGGACCCACCAGATACCAGCCCAGTCACGGAAGGTGTCTAGTCAGGGGAAACACGGCAGTATTTGTCACTGCAACTGTGTCTCAGACCGAGACGATATCATGGGTGGGGAAAGACCAGCTTCACCGTTGTGCCCGAGGCCGGATGGATCGAATGATGAACTGAAGACACTTCCACCTGACCGCCGAACAACTGCATGTATTCTGCAATCAGCGAGGTGCCAAAGCCTGTGCCCTCTTCATTTCCGGTGCCCTTGTGAGAGAACAACCGGTTGCGCTTGAACAGCAGACTGACTTCGCTGGGATGAATGCCCAGCCCCTGATCCCGTATTTCCAGAACCACACCGTCATCCTGTTTTTGCGCCAGCAAACGAATCTCGCGGCCCGGTTCAGAAAATTTGATACTGTTGGAAAGAATATTGGAAAGCACCTGATTGATAAGCGCCGAGCGGTCGGCTCGCACACACAGATCATTTTCAATTTCGACTTCGATCAGCAGTTCTTTTTCCTCAATCTGCCAGGAATAGTGATTCACAGCTTCCCAGCATGCCGAGGCCAGCTCCACCAACTGCATTTCTGCGTTCTGTTTGAAGACGTGATAGACCTCTTCCTGACGGACCGATTTCAGAATCTGATTCAGTTTGGTGGTGGATTTGTTGATACGATCCAGGTGCGCATCCGCAGCCTGGGCAGTGACGTGATCTTTCAGCATTTCTGAATGATACAAAAGCCCCGAAACCGTGTTTGCAACGTCATGTGAAAGCACCCGCACCAGACGGTGATAACGTTCCTTGTCCACGGCGGCCTGCTGGGCCAGACGTTTTTCTTCGTCCAGCACGCGGATCTTGTAAGCCAGTCCCAAAGACAACACGATCATTTCGCCCAGATTCGCCAAAAGCAGCGAGTACTGAGTGTAGATATTGCCGCGGATAAAGCCATGAATGGATGCAAACCAAACAAAGGTTCCGATCAACACCACCAGCCAGCTTAACAGGAAATAAGACGCCAGTTTGTGCCTGTAGCGAATCAGGGAATAGAAACCACAGAAGATAAAGAACAAGATGGCCGCCCCGATAGCAATATCGATCAGATATCCCAAAAAGAACAGTTCACGATACACCGGTGCAAACAGGCTTCCCACCATCGTCACCATCGAAAGCGCCAAAAACAGGCGAAGCCCCCAGTAACCGACGGCGAATTCTTTTTTGATGCTTAAGAATCTTTCCACAAAAAGACTGGCCGAAAAAAGACTGACCGAGGAAAAGAACATCAGATAGTTGGAAAAGACAAATTTGCCGTTGGGAAGCAGATAACTGTCAAACACCCCGTGCAAAACCAGAGCGGTCACACCGAAACTTGCCGCAAAGAATGAATAGCTGACGTGATCTTTCTGCGTGGTGAAAAAACCCAGCAGAAGATTGTAAACCACCAGAGAAAAAATCCCGCCCAGATAGAAATAAAAAATGGTGCGCGCCAGATCGTCCTGATGTTCAAGGTCCGCCGCATCCGCCAAAAAGACCCGCGTGTTCAGCGCATGATGGGAATCACGTTTAATATAGTACGTTGCGGTTTCATCGGGGCCCAGCTCGATCGGAAAGGCGCCAAAGCGACTTTTAAAAGCCCTTTCCGCCAAAGGCAGACCGGGACCGGAAGACAGCGCCAACGAGTCGCCCTGCTTTTGCAAGTACAAGCGCCCCATCAGGGGGGCATCAAAATAAAGCACTTTTGACTGAGGTGTGTTGTGATCATTGTGCAAAGAAATCTTAAACCACTGATCTTCTATGGTGTAACCACGCGACAGTTCTTTGACACCAGCGGGAGCAAATTCCACATCTGCCGGGTTATTGACGAAAGCGGGAGCTTCGCCCATTTGCACTTGGGTGGTGATGTCCGTCACCGCCGCGTGACCGAACTGAAAGGCAATTAAAATAAGGAACGTACAGATGAAACGAATGGCCGGCTCCGAAGTATGTCAATTGACTGTGGTTTAGTTGCAGTCACGAAATAGCAGCCCCCGTTTGCAAGTTCAAGCTAAGCCTCAGTCAAGACTATTACAATCCAGAAACACTACGACGATGCATGCTTATAGCTGCGATACTTCGGATACCAGTAGTTTTTATCGATCAATGCCAAAAGCTCTTCATCAGTGACCTTCAAAGCCACGTCATCAGCCTGTGCCGCTTTCGCCACCGCAAAGGCAATCGTGCGCGACACCTTTTCGATCTGAGATAACTCTGGCAGCAAGGCTCCTTTGCCATTTTGCGCTAGCGGAGAACAATCGGCCAAAGCACTGCTGGCGGCCATCAACATCGAGTCCGTCACGCGGCGGGCTCCACAAGCCAAAACCCCCAAGCCGATCCCCGGGAAGATGTACGAGTTATTACACTGAGCAATCGGGTAAATCTGGTCATTGATATGCACCGGCATAAAGGGACTGCCCGTTGCCACCAATGCTTTACCGTCTGTCCAGCGCAGAATGTCCGCTGGTGTGGCTTCCACACGCGACGTCGGATTCGACAGCGGCATCACAATGGGATGCTCACAATGGCTATGCATGGTGCGGATGATTTCTTCGGTGAACAGACCCGGCTGCGCGGACACTCCGATCAGGATCGTCGGCTTGGCGTTGCGAACAGTGTCCAGCAGTGAAATCTCGTCGTTAGAGATTTCCCAGGAAGCCAGCGCCTCGGCTTTTTGCACCAAAGGACTTTGGAACTCGAGCAGGTTTGGCATCTTGTCGGTCAAAAGACCAAAACGGTCCACCATAAACACCTGCTGACGGGCCTGTTCATCGCTAAGCCCTTCGTGCTTCATTTCGACAATAATTTGTTCAGCAATACCGCAGCCCGCAGAACCGGCCCCCAGGAAGACCACCCGCTGATCGCGCAGACGTCCCCCGTTGGCGCGACTGGCCGCTATAAGACAGCCCACCGTCACGGCGGCGGTGCCTTGAATGTCGTCATTGAAACTGCAGATCTCATCACGATAACGCTTCAAAATCGGTGACGCATTTTTCTGCGCGAAATCTTCAAACTGCAACAGTACATCCGGCCAGCGGCGTTTCACCGCCTGCACAAACGCATCGACGAAGTCTTCGTATTCCTGACCGGTAATGCGCGGCTGACGCCAACCCATGTACAACGGATCGTTGATCAGCGCCTGGTTGTTGGTGCCCACATCCAGCACCACCGGCAATGTGTACGCCGGACTGATACCACCACAAGCCGTGTACAGTGAAAGCTTTCCGATAGGAATACCCATGCCACCGATGCCCTGATCACCCAGGCCCAGGATGCGCTCGCCGTCGGTCACGACGATGACTTTGACTTTTTGTTTGGTCACGTTGCGAAGCATTTCATCAATACGGTCTTTGTTCGGATAGGAAATGAACAGACCGCGCGAGGCGCGATAGATCTCGGAAAAATGTTCGCAGGCCTCACCCACCACTGGCGTGTAAATGATCGGCATCATTTCGGTCAGGTGATTCACCAACAGATGATAGAACAACGTTTCGTTTGTGTCCTGCAGGTTGCGCAGATAAACGTGTTTGTCGATGTCGGACTTCAGCAGACGGTACTGGGAGTACACACGCTGGGCCTGCTCTTCGATGGTTTCAATCGTCTGAGGCACCAGGCCGTGCAGGTTTAAATGCGTGCGTTCCTCGTCAGAAAAGGCACTTCCTTTGTTTAGCAAAGACATTTCAAGCAGGACAGTTCCAGAGTATGGAATATAAACAGGGCGCGCGTATTTATTGTCGGTTTCCACGAATAATCCTCAAGTAAAGGAAGGGTCGTTATGAGCATGAACCTACTCCTTGCCCGCCCTATAGGCAAGCAATGGCCCTTGCATAATTTACCCAGTGAAATTCGTAAAAACCAGCCCACTGCCCTTGCCAAACCGCAGCCAGAGGACTATGCATGGGTTCATGAGAAAAAGCCTTCTGTTATCCTTGTTTGGCCTGTTGTTTTCTGCGCAAAGTTTCGCGGCAGTGTTGCATTTTTACAGCAACCCCCGCGTGCCGCAGCCGTTGTTCCACGTAACCCTGGAATACAAGTCTTACGTGTACGAAGCTGACACCCGTGAAGGGGGCCGCCGCGTTCCCGCCCACCACCTGCCCGCCGGTCATATCCGTGTGGAAATCCCGGATGAACTGGTCAATGAGCAGGCTTTACTGGGGCAGATGGGATTGCCGTTTGATTATAATTTCATCTGGGACAATCAAAAGACGTATTGTTCCAAGCTGGTGGGAATTGCCCTGAATATGAAGCCCCTGCCGATGAGCTTCGCGGGGACTCACTATGTGAAATACTATCCGGATTGGATCCATCGCAATGACCCGGGCATTTCACCGGATCAGATTCTTGAGTTCGGCCTTCAGCACGGCCGCCAGATTTACCCTCAGTAGCTTTAAAGCAACATTCCGGACTCTTCGGGATGTTTGCTAAACCAGTGCGCCACATAGGGGCAGGTCGGGATGATTTTGACCCCTTCCTGTTTGGCGAAATCCAAAGCCGCACGGACCAGCTTGTCTCCCAGATTCTGACCTCGCGCCGCTTCCGGCACCACAGTGGAATAAAGATCCAAAGCGTTGTTTCGGCCCCGACGATACAAAAGCACACCCTCCCCGGCTCCGGGAATTGGCAGGGTGAATCTGTCATTCAGTTTGTTTTCGACTTTCATATAGTCTCCTTATGCGGATCATCTTATCTTGAAACAAAGATTCAGGATAGTTCCATATTTGCAACAATCTATTGCAGATATGTCTCCTTACGCAACAATCCCACCCATGGCAGGATGAATCCATAACGAACACTCATCCCCTTGAAGGAGGAACACATGACAACCACTAAATGGAACATCGACCCCATGCACTCCAGCGCCAACTTCACCATCAAACACATGATGATTGCCAAAGTTCACGGCGGCTTTGAAAAACTGTCCGGCAGCCTTTCTTTGGATTCATCTGACATCACCAAATCTTCCATTGAAGCGGTGATCGATGCTTCCAGCATCAACACCCGTGAAACCCAGCGCGACACCCACTTAAAGAGTGCTGACTTCTTTGACGTAGAAAAGTATCCGACCCTGAACTTCAAATCCACCAAAGTGGAAAAAGATGGCGACGATCTGAAGGTCACCGGAAACTTGACCATTCATGGAGTTACCAAAGAGGTGGTTCTGGCAGTGGAAGGTCCGACGGCGGAAATGAAAGACCCGTATGGAAATATTAAAATCGGGATTTCTGCGACGACCAAAATCAAACGCAAGGATTTCGGTCTGACCTGGAACGCGGCCCTGGAGGCCGGTGGCGTGCTGGTCGGTGACGACGTCAGCATCTCTTTGGATGTGCAGTTCGCAAAACAGGTTTAATAAAAAAACGGAAGGGCCTTTAAGCCAGATTGCGCTTCAGGGCCCAGACGCTGATTTCAACAGCGTTGGAAAGATTCAGTTTTCGCATCACATTGGTTTTGTGAGTCTTGATGGTGTGCTCTGAACACTCCAGACATGCGGCCACTTCTTTGTTGGTCTTGCCTTGAGCGATCATGCGCACGACTTCCAGTTCCCGCGGTGTCAGCACATTCGTCAGGCGCGGTTCTTCCATGATTTTTTCAAAAGCAGGGCAAAGATAGTTTTTGTCTTCAATCAGACATTTCACCGCATCTTCGAGAACATCCATGGCAGAGATTTTGGACAGGAGCACCTTCACACCCATGCGCTGATACTGTGCCAGTGTTTCCGCATCTTCACACTGAGTGACCAGCATAAATTTCAGATCCGGACGCGCGGAAGCCGCCATGGTAATAAGCTCCATGCCGGACTGGCCTGGCAACATGTGATCCAACACAACATAGTTCACATCAAGACTCTTAAGATTTTGCAGGGCCGCAGGTACAGTGGACGCTTCGCCCACACACTGAATCTTTGGTGACAATGAAGTCAGCGCCACACGCAACCCATGACGGGTCACCGGATGGTCATCTACAATAAAAAACGATACAGAATTCTGAAGTGTGTTCTCTAGTGTGCTCATGCTTTCCCAACTATTCTCTGACCAGTGTATCAGGTCAACCAAATAACGGCAATTGTACACGGACCAGAGTCCCTTCTCCCTCTGCAGATTCTATGATGAGCACACCACCCATTTGGGTGATAAAGTCCTTCGTGAAGTGCAAACCGATACCAAAACCACCACTGGTGGCTGCGAATGCCGCCCTTGAACTGAACACTTCATCGATCAACTCCTGCGACATGCCGAGGCCATAATCCTGAATGTTCAATTCAACATGGCGCTCAAGCATTCTGCCGGTCACACGCACGACACCTTCACGCGGACTGAAGCGAATCGCATTTGAAAGGATATTGCGAACAACCGCCTCCAGCACTTTACCCGACCCCAAAAGTTGAATCTCCTGCTCGGGCATTTCTTTGTGCAGTTGAATATTCTTTTGCAGCAGTTGCGGTGACAACTGTTCAATAGCGGCATTCACCCGCCCCTGGAAGTCGATGCTTCGCTGACTTTCATCCTCGTGACTCCAGGCCAGCACGTCACGCAACAGATTCATCGAAGACTTGTTTGCATCACGAACCTTTTGCAAAGACTCCACCGGGGTTTGATCTTCGTTTTGCTTCATCTGATTGATCACTCCGGTCAGCAGCATCTGCACTCCGGAAAGGGAACCCGTCAGATCATGAGACAACACCGTCTGTACCTTGCGGCTGAAACGGGTCATTTGCAGAATCTGGGCGTTCAGCTCGCGCAGGGTGCGGTTGCTTTCCTCAAGGTCTGTCACGTCCATCAGCACATAAATCTTGGCGGTTTCAGGTCCCTTGGTCATATGGACCGTGTGTTCGACAATTCTGAAGGTACGGCTGGCGTAGGCAATGGACTCGTCCCCATTCATAATCTCACGAATGACGGGGATCTGTGAGGCTTTTTGGCCGAAATCCTTCGGCCCCAGCTCCAGCAACTTTTTCGCGGCCTGATTGCAGTCCCAGAATTCCCCGTGAGTGTTCAAGACAATCACCGGACTGGGCAAGTGATCAAACACACTTCTTTGCGCCAAAGTGCTGATTTCCAGAAGATCCCCACGAACGGCCGCATAATTCAATGCCAGCATCGAGGGCCAGATCCCGGCGACGGTCAATTGGGTAAACTGGGGCTGAAGCTTGAACACGGTCTGTCCCAAAATTTCGGCTCCGACCGGAATCACGCTGGCCAGGAACATATAAATCGCATGCCGGCGGCGCGGGCCTTTTTTGGTGGCCATCACCCAGAAATAGATCAGGTACAGAACAAGAATCCAAAAGAACGAATACAGCAGATTGGCTTTTTGCAAAGCGCTTCTTTCAAAAATGGGAAGACCTTCAAAGCCTTCTACCAGACGGAAGTTAAAGAAGATCCATTCCTTCGCAAATGGAAAGCCCATTAACGACATGGCGTTGGCTCCGATTACAACTGCAGGAAGCACATACAGAATCCACTGCCAGCGTCTTATCTTTTCCCACAGGTCCGGAAGGAAGATGGCAGCTCCCACCAAAACCCACGTCACGCACAGCGGGGGCAAAACCAACTGCCGCAGATGAGTCATGAAGATTTTAATGGCCATGTCATCAATGACCAGAACGGTGATGATGGAAAAGGACCAGACGGCATAAGTCACCTGGATGCTCAGGATCATCCGGTGCAACAACTGCCGACGATAGGGCCACAGATAACAGCTTAAGACCGTACAAACCGAGAACGTCAGCATCAATGATAGAAACACCAGAAGAAACATCATTGCTAAAAATTCTAACCATGGTCTCTGGAGCGGGCAAATTCATTGAATGCTGACGCTGGGGGCCTAATGAGCCCCGCGACGAGCCTGAAGATCTTTGATAATCTCTTGAGAAGACCTGGTGTCAGGACGTTCGGAGCGAACTCCCCGCTGGCTTTCCAAAGGCTTCGCGCCAATCAGTTGCGAGATGAACTGCGAGGTCCTGGCCACTGTGTTGAAAATGGCCACCGGATTCTTATTCGGAGAACCCGCCAATTCAGTGTCTTTAGCCAAATTGCCGGCAGCCGAGCCCACAGCATAAATCGGCAATTTTTCCCCGCCTGCATCGGCATACTGCCGAGCCAAAACGGTCTCAGCTAAATTCAATTCTTTCAACGGACCCATCACATCAATCATTTCAGGACTTTTCGCCACATTCGAAAGCAATTGACCATTCAGATTGGTATAGCCGGTGGAATCAACAATCATGTCGCCTTCAGCCTGACTGACGATGTTGTTCTTCGCATCCCGAACCGTCACAAGATAACGGCCGTTATCCAGACGCTCGACCTTCTCCACATGGCCAGGCAAACCAGTAATACGATTCTTGTGGTATTGCGGCACGATCATATCAACGTAGCGATCCCAGCCGTTCTGACTTTGGATGTACTCTTCAGCGGTGCGGAAGGTATTGCCGATCCACTGAATCTTGAATTCTTCTTGAGTTTTAACATGAGGATTCAAAAGGCCTTCAATCGCGATGCGTGAGCCATCTCCGTTTCCGATAATGATTAAATCGCGCGGCATGTGCACGCCGAGTTTTTGCAGGCGACTTTCACGCAAGGACACCAGGAAGGCATCAGTGCTCATGATCGGACGCAAGACAGCGGGCTCGGCTTGATGAAGCTTTTGATATTCTGCAAAGGCTGACTGATAAGAGGCATCTTTGACTTTGGTTCCGACTTCACCAAGACCCGTTCCCAGAATCACGTTCTTGGCACGCAGGGTGACCCCCTGGTCGGTCACCACCTCAATCTGCAGTCTGCCATCAACCACAACCTTGTTCACGGCAACCACGGTGGTTTCAAGCATCACGGGAACTTTGGAAACATACTGCTGGCTTTGAATATGGGTCGCAAGTTGCGTCGAATGCGCATACATCTGCGAAGTCAGATGGGACAAACTGCCCACGCCACCCGGGAAGTCATGCATGGACAGACGTTGAGCTTCAATGCTGTTGATATAGAAATCTTTTTCCGCAAAAGTCTTGGCCACCAGATCGGTCTTTTCAACCACCAAAGACTTCAGGTTGGTTTTTCCCAGCACCAAAGACGCCGCCGCACACTGTGGCCCGGCACCCAGACACAGCACATCCAGCTCTATCGTTTTGCCTTTATTTGCATTTTTTAGCGCTGTCGACTGACGAGTCATTTCCTGCATCAGGAATTTGGACACCTTCAGACTTTCCTGCTGTTCGTGCTGGATTCTTTTTAAAGTTGCAGGATCCTGCGGAAAGGGCTTGCCGCCACTTTCTTTCCAGACACTGGGTGCAAAGACAGATTCACAGGTCAGTGCCGCCTGGGACGCAGGCCCCACCAGCATCAGCGAAATCAAAAGGGATAAAAATCGTGTCTTGCTCACAAAGAACCTCAAAAGCCAACGGGCAAAATCGCCCGAAGCCCTTAAAGCAACCGCTATGCCACTTTAGCACCCTTGTGAAATCGTCCAGAAGACATTCAACTGTTCAAGGTTTTTACATCGGGACGGTTTTCAGCCGAAGATACGGCCCGCAAACAGCAGCCTTGCCGTCCTGAAGAAACTGCCGCTGACGGCAGTCCACTGGCCCATTTCCGTGGTGACTTCCGCACTTAACGTCAGAACCCCCGAGGGCATTCCGATCTGCACTTCATTTGTCACTCTTTGCGCGAGTTCATGAACCACAGTTCCGGGAATCTTCGCGGCCACGGCGGCACACAAAGACACAGTCAAAGGCAAAGCCTTGTGGGGCTGCCCGCTGGCAATCACCCGCATCGAAAAATTCATTTCATCTGATGACGGTGCGCTGACCAAAGCGATGTATGGAATGGCGATCGAGTTTTTGGCCGTTTCAAGATCGGGCGCAATCCCCATCTTCACTGAACCCAATCGACGAATCAGATCCAGCTTTTTCAACAGGTCCCCAGAACTTTCAAGCTGGGCCGGAGTCTCTGCCCCCGTCAGCCCCACATCCAGAGCGCGCACAAATACACAGGGGTTCGCCGCATCCACCAAAGAAACTTCCACGGATTCAGAATCAGAGATTTTCAGCGTATCGCAAACTTGTCCGGTGGGCAGAAGCTTTCCAGTCACCGCCCCACCGGGCTGCTGGAACTCAAGCCTTACCGGCGCGGCGGTGCCGCTGACTCCGGGAATGGCAAAGTCACCGGTGAAAACGGGCTCGCCATTTTCCACCGGGAAGTAAGCATGAATGACTTTGGCCGTGTTGGTATTAAAGATACGCACGCAGGCTTCATTGCCCGCAGGCTTCACCCATCCCGCCATCACCGCAAAAGGCCCCACTGCAGAACTGACGTTGCCGCAGTTGCCTTTGTAATCCACTTTGGCTTCGTTCACCGACACCTGGGCAAAGGTGTAATCCACATCAGCATCTTCGCGCAAAGAAGGCGACAGCACACACACTTTGGAAAGGGAAGAGATCCCGCCGCCCATGCCGTCCAACTGACGACCGTGTGAATCGGGGCTTCCCATGCAGGACAGAAAAATCTCATTCCAAAGCGCCGGATCCGAAGGCAGATCGTCTTTTTTGAACACCACCACGCGGCTGGTGCCGCCTCGCATGTATACTGCCGGGAAAGATCGCTGTGCCATTCATTTGCTCCTGGGAAATACCCCTGAAAACCCCGACCATCATCCAGTGAAATGACTTATGCCTGAAGGGTGTCCTGCCGAAAAGATTCCCATGGGTAAGATCATTTTGCCACTTCTTTTGCTGTTCTGTCAGGCGGGCTTTGCCGCCGATGATCTGTCGTCCTTTGCCGCAAATTTAGACACCACCCTGCGCTATCTGAACAACCGCGAAAACGTGCCGTGCAAAACCGAAAAGCCGACCGAAGCCAAAGTGGCCACCGCCACCCTTCAGGGAGATAAAGCCACGGTGATGAGCGAAGCCGATGCGCAAAAGCTTTTCAGTGAACTGAAGTCCAACGGCGACATTCCTTTTGAGTTTTCCATCGCGGGCTGCGAAGAGCGCGCCCATGAAATGTCGCGCCTGATGCTGCTAAAAGGTATCACCCCGCTGAAGGTCTTTGCATCCGTGAACGAAGACGAATCACCGCGCCTGCGCCGCCCGAATCCCACCAAAAACGGCATGACCGTGGACTGGAAATACCATGTGGCCCCGGTGGTGCTGGTTAAAAAAGGTTCTGAACTGGTTCCTTATGTGATGGACCCGTCACTGGAGAAAAAAGCCGTGCCGGTTTCTGAGTGGCAGGCCACCATGACCCGGCACAATCCAAAGATGAAAGTGAACTTAAAATTCACCCCGGCTGCAACCTACAATGATGCCGGCACTATCCGCGTGAACTTCAAGGACAATGATTTCAACAAGTCTGTCCAGGGCACATTGAAAGAATACAAAGTGCGCAGCAAAGAGGTCGATGGCGAAGACAACCTATGGTTTGAACTGATGCGCAACGAAGAGCGCATGATGATGATCGACGAAGGCTACTAGTGCAGTGACGGTTCACTTTGCGGGATGGGCTCTTTCTTGCGCTCCCCTTCCGGCACCTGCCAGAAGATCGCCGCCGAACTGCAGGTGATCACCCCCATACAAATGAAAGTCCACTGGAACGTGCGCAAAGCACCGTGATTGGCTGTACCAAACTGATCTGAAAAACCTGTCAGCATGGCCCCGGCCGCCGCGACCGCCAGACTCATCGCCAGCATTTGCATCATGGAATAAAGGCTGTTGCCACTGCTGGCGTATTCACTGCCCAGATCTTTCAGCGTCAGCGTGTTCATCGCCGTGAACTGCAGGGAATTCACCCAGCCAAAAAAGAACAACTGCACCAGACGAAGCCACATCGGCTGGGATTCCGACATCAAGGCAAAACTGGCCATAGTCAGTCCCACCAGCAAAGTGTTACCGACAAGCATATTGCGATAACCCGTGCGCGTGATTAAGGGGGCGGCAAAGCGTTTGGCCAGAATCCCGGCCACCGCCATCGGGATCATCATCATTCCGGCGTAGGACGGCGAATAGCCCAACCCCACCTGCAAAAGCAGCGGCAGCAAAAACGGCATCGCACCACTTCCGATACGGGCGAATAAATTCCCCAGCAATCCGATGTTATAGGTTCCGATTTTAAAAAGATTCAACGAAAACAACGGAGCCTCTGTGCGCCCGGCATGCAGCCAGTACGCAGCCAAACTTGCAAGACCGAACACCAGCAGAATCATCACCAGGCCCGGACGCAGCCCCAGTTCGGCCAGCCCTTCCATGCCGAATGAAATGGACACCATACTGAATGCCAAAAGCACATAACCTGAAATATCAAAGCGCGAAGCTTTCGCCCCGCGAAGATCCGGCATCAGTTTGTAAGTGGCCCAGCACCCGACAAGGCCGACCGGAATGTTGATCAGGAATATCCAGTGCCAAGAAGCGTACTCAACCAGCCACCCGCCAAGGGTGGGCCCAATCAAAGGGCCGATCAGACCGGGAATGGTGACAAAGCTGATGGCTTGCAAAAACTTGTCAGCCGGAAACGCGCGAAGAACCGCCAGACGCCCCACCGGCAGCAACAAGGCGCCCCCCGCCCCTTGCAACACGCGAGATATCACCAACTGTGGCAACGTTTGAGAGAAGGCACAGCAGAGCGACCCCAGGGTGAACGCCAGGATCGCCCCCAGATAAACCTTTTTGGTTCCGAAGCGATCGGTGATCCATCCCGAGGAAGGAATCAGTAACGCAATAGTCAGGGAATAGGCAATCACCACGGACTGCATGTAAAGCGGACTTTCACCAAGACTCTTCGCCATCCCCGGCAGTGCGGTGTTGACGATGGTGGAATCCAGGGTCTCCATGAAAAAGCCGATGGCGACCAGCCACAATAAAAGGTTTTGGGATCGTTCGTCTGATTTTGCTGAAGCAGCAGAGGCCATAAGAAACTCGATTTCTATGATTCCCCTGATCTTACTCCAAGATGACTGTCCCCACAATCACTGTGCTAATGCGTATAGTTCGCACTGTTAAGTTCCACCAGACTGCGAATCAACTGAGGAACAGCAAAGGGCTTCCCCATAAAGGAATCAAATCCCTCTCCCAATGCTTTGGATTCACTGCCCTTATCCACGAAGGCCGTCAAGGCCATCATCGGAACCTGCCGTGAAAACCGCGTTTCCCCGGCGCGTATCCTGTGCGCGAAAGAAAAGCCATCTTCACCGGGCATGCTCAGATCACAAACAATCAGATCCACCGCACCTTGAGACCGCAGCGCTTCCTCGACGGAGTCTGCCGCCACCACGTCAGCACCGTTGATTCGCAAAACTGTTTCCATCACCTGAAGTGAGTCTTTATCATCATCCACCACCAGAATGTGAGCTCCCAGCAAAGGTTTGGGGTTGCGGGGTGCGGGTGTGGCAGGCGTTTCGTTAAGGATCTCCCCTTGCTTGCTTAAAGCGGGAATTGAAAATGAGAACTCCGAACCTTTGCCTGTCCCTGCGCTGCGGGCGACAATGGTTCCCTGATGAGCCTCCACCAAGTGCCGTGAGATGGACAGCCCCAGCCCCAGACCGCCGAATTTTCTTGTGGTCGAGCCGTCCGCCTGACGGAATCGTTCAAAGGCCTGGGGGATAAACTCCGGCTCCATGCCGACGCCTTCATCTTTTACTGAAACTGAGAAACTGGGGCCCTGACGGACCACGGTCACCTCGACCTTGCTTTTGGCATGTGAAAACTTGATGGCATTGATCAGCAGATTATTGACGATTTGTTTCAGTCGCTCGGCATCCCCCTGGATCATGGCGGTGGTCACACCCTTGGCGATCTCGATGTGAATGTCCTTTTTTTCCGCCATCAGGCGAACCGCATCGACAGCCTGATTCACCACCTCCACCAGATCCACGGGATGTTTTTCCATGTGAAAACGCCCCAGCAAAATGCGCGAGGAATCCAGCAGGTCCTCTATGATGCGGGTTTGATTGCGTGCATTGCGTTCGATGGTTTCAAGCCCCAGGCGCGCGTCCCTGTCCCCGGGATTGGACTCCAGCAGAATTTCGGCCCATCCCATGATCGAATTCAAAGGCGTGCGCAGTTCATGCGACACCGTCATCAAAAATTCGTCCTTGGAGCGATTGGCTTCTTTCAGTTCCTCGATACGTTTTTGCAGATCATTATAGTTGTTCAGATTTTCGATACTGACCGAAACAGAGTCTGCAAGTGCGCGCAACAGTTCGCGCTGCTCATCGGTGGGAAGTCTTTGGTCCTTCCAGTAAGTGCCAATGGCGCCGATGGGGTCCTCGCGCCGGATCGGGGTCATCATCATGCTTTTAACAAAGGTCGGACGATAAGCGTCCCACGGCACACGAGAGTCCCGATAAATGTCCTCGATGATCACGGTTTCTTTGTGCAGCATGGCCCAGCCGGAAACGCAGGACTCCAGCGGAAAACGCTGACCCTTCCACAAAGGACTGATCGCATCCTCGTCTGCATAGAAACAAAAGTCCCCGTCTTTTAAAACAAAGGTGGCTCCGTCCGCATCGGCAATCACCCGGGCGGCAGTCCGCACCAGCTTTGTGATTTCATCTAAAGACCGGGCCGCAGACAGGTTTTGAATCACTTCCACAAGCTTTCTAACACCGCCATCATACGACATGAAACCTCCGAACAAGCGCTGGTCTCAGACTATGTGGGTTCAAAAAATTGTCCATCAAAGACAATCTTGAGAATCTTGAAGATGTAAACAAACAAAGAAATAGCTATTTATTGCAGACGGTAATCAAGAAGCTTTAACACCGACATGAACCAAAGTTGGTTGTAAAAGCCTTTGGACTTCCTGCGGTTTCAAAGAAACCAGGAATCCACGCTTGCCGCCATTGATATAAATAAGATCCAGATCCAGAATGGTTTTTTCCATATACACAGGCATCTCGCGTTTGGTTCCAAACGGAGATGTTCCGCCGACCTGATAACCTGAATGGCGATCCGCCACTTCAGGCTTGCACGGAGAAATCGTTTTCACACCCAGCTCACGCGCCAGTTGTTTTGTTGATACCTGCAAATCCCCGTGCATCAGAACCACCAGGGGTTCCTTTTTTTCATTTTCCATGATCAGGGTTTTGATCACGTGATGTTCAGGAACTCCCAGTTCTTTTGAGGAATGAGACGTGCCGCCTTTTTCTTCATAGGGAAAAAGATGTCCGGTGTACTGCACCTGATGTTTTTGCAGTTCACGAATAGCCAGGGTCACAGGAAATTTGTCTTTGTCGCTCATGGCCCCAGTGTAACTCCGGGGCCTGAGCAAATCATTCACTTTTCGTGCACAGATGACTCATCAGGTCCCCGGCGGCATCAAGCCGGCGTTCTTTGCCGTACATGCTGGCAACATGATCGAACACCGCCTGATTTTTGGTGACTGGATAAACCTCTGCACCTTCACGATAAGTTGGCGTGTAAGAAGCGCCAAAGACTTTCACCCGGCCGGCGCTGCGGGCCAGCCCCAGATAAACCACCAGACCGGTCTTTCGCGCCAAGCCCGCCTGCCCCGCCACGAAGTTCCCCAGTGAATAGGCCACAAGTGTTTCGCGCCCGTCCTTGGTGACATACTTTTCCCACGGTTGCAGCACATGGGGGTGCGAGCCGATGATTGCCGTCACCCCGGCCTCCAGATAGCGTTTTGCAAAAGCCTTTTGCCGCGAATCAGGAGAATGTTTGTATTCCTGCCCCCAGTGCGGCAGCAAAATCAGCGCATCGACACTGGAATCCGCAGTGATACTTTTAATCAGCTCCACCATCTTGTCGGGGTTCTTATAACAAAACAGCACCTGATCCCTGCTGTCGTTGTGTCCGTTGCTCATTTCCGTGCAGCCCAGGAAGGCTACCCGGAAGCCCCCGATGGTGGCAATGTGATGGAAGGCCCCGCTGCGTTCTGATGACAGACGAATGCCCACAGTGGGAATCCCCACATTGCGTGCCGCGCGAATGGTCTTGTCAATCCCCAGCCAACTGCGATCCAAAGAGTGATTATTGGCCACGGTCAAAAGATCATAACCCGAGCGATACAGATCCGACAAAATACGCGGATGATAATTGAAGGAAAAATTAGAGCCCGAATACACCACCTCATCATAGATAAAGCCGACGTCGCCGTGGTCCTTGCCCCGCTTATCGACCCCCAATGCAGCCGGTCCCTCCAGATTGCCCACGGAAAAATGCGCTTTGGTCATCAGCGCATCGGTCCTTCGCCAGATTTGGCTAAAGTGCTGCGTGCCGCTGACCACAGCACGGTACAAAGCTTCATGCACCAGAATATCACCCACGAAGGATAGACTGATTCGGTCCTGCCCGTCCTGACATTCCGTCTGAAACTGCACATCCGGCGCGGCCCTGGCCTGGGTGGGGTGAATGAAAAGAACCGCAATCAAAAGAAGGATGAAGTGATGTCTTGGCATAGACTTCACTTTTTCCTGAATTTAATGCCGAGGCAAAAGCACCTTCGCGGCTTTGAATAAATACAGCGCTGGCAAAAGGCAGCAAACTAAAGCTGAGCGCTGCTTTTCGCCATCTTCTGTGCGTACTTGAAAAACGGATTGTCAGAGCCCAGTTTGTTTTCCAGAAAGGCCTCGGCCTTTTCGGGACTGAGGTTTTGGGATTGAAGCCAGAGGTCTTCGAAAAGATTCTGGGAAGCGGCCATGTTCAGGGAGGGAAAACTGGAATCCTGCACTTCACCATAACCCACCAGAAGCAGATAATTCCACAGGGGCTTCATCGCCCGGTTGTAGTGGCTTTCCATCAGCTTTCCCTGCCAGCCCAGATTTTCCTTGATCACTTTGGTGGACTGCGGGGAATCCAGCAGAAAACTATCCAACGCTTCCTGACTGGAACGCGGCAGTTGAAGGCGCCCCTGAGAGCTGCCCAGATAGGCCAGCAGATTTACGAACACTTCCTTTGAAAAAAAAGTCGCGCGGTTGCGGAACCACTTGGCATAGATGACTTCCTCACTGCGTGACAGCTCTTCGCGCAGCACCCACATTTCAGCCACGCGGTTGTCGCCCTCCTGATCCCACTCCCAGCGCATTTTGGTGCGCGGATAAAGTTCAGACCACAGGCTTGCCGGCTCTTTGCGGTTTTCCAATGGATACACCAGCAGACAGCCCCGCTCGTTGATTGCCTTCACCATCTGCGCTTTTTTCTTTTTTGAACTCATGGGAAAATTCTATTCCTGCAGGGTCACGGGCGCAACCTCGAGTTCAAAGGCCGGGGCACCGGATTCCAGCCACGCCTTCAGCAGTTCATACTGACGCACAGTCAGCATGCCCCCCAGAGGCATGCGTTTTTCCACGATGGCCGCCTGATAGATTCTTGCGGCGTTGAAGCTGGCCTCTGCATAGGAATCCAAAGCAACCCCGCCCCGTGTGACTCCAAACAGATGACTGTGACAGCGATAGCAACTGACCGAAAAGACTTCCGCATCCACATTGGGATAATGCAGTTCCTGCGGATCCACGGGCTTTTGCGGATTGGTGTCGGGATCTTTTTGCCCCGAGCTGTCCCCAGAGGAAATCGCCCCGCAGGAAACCAGTCCCGACGTCAGCAGCAAAAGCACAAGCCAGACAAAATGGTGCATAAATCCCCTCGTGACTTAATGAAAGCTTTGGGGATTCGGCGGGCGAAGGCAATCTGTCCTTCAACGCTGGATTTTAGTTGGCGGATTCATCTTCTTCGCTGTCAAACTTCAGATCCAGGAAGTCCAGAACAGAAGCATCGGCGGCTTTGGGAATGGCCGGAGCCACGCGATTCAGAATACGGCGCTGACGGCCGACAACATAGTTGGAAGGCCGGTCAATACGGAAGCGCCGCGGATTTGGCAAAACGGCAGCGATCAACGACGCCTGATAAGGATTGATATTGCGGGCGCTGCGTTTGAAGTACTTCTGCGAAGCCGCCTCGACCCCGTAAACTCCAGGACCCAGTTCGATCACATTCAGGTAAACTTCCATGATGCGCTCTTTGGGCCAGGTGAATTCAATCAAAATGGTGAAATAGGCTTCAAGCCCTTTGCGAACCCAGTCGCGCTGGGGCCACAAGAACACATTCTTGGCCGTTTGCTGGGTGATGGTGCTGGCGCCTTTTTTTCGTTTATGGGTCTTGTTGTACTTCATCGCCTTTTCAATGGCGTCAAAGTCAAAACCATTGTGCTCAAAGAAGCGATAGTCCTCGGCCTTCAGCACGGCTTTTTGCACGGATGGGGAAATCTCTTCCAGCGGCACCCAGTCCTTGTGAATGCCGACAAACTCTTCACCCCACAACGAACTGACCGAGCGAATCACCATCAAAGGTGTCAGCGGCACCGGAACGAAGCGATAAAGCAAAACGAATCCCAGACTGCTCACGAAAAAGAGCAGCACTGCTTTCAGGATCCATTTTCTTAAAGTTTGCCAACGACTGCGCATGTTTTTACAAAAGACCCGGTTGAACCACCTCAATCCAATATTGATCCGGATCTTTGATAAAAGCGATGTTTTTCATGCCGCCCTCGCCCAGACGTTTTTGAAAGTTCACACCCAGGGATTCAAAACGGGCACAGGCCTGCTGAATGTCCGGGACTGAAATACAGATATGACCAAAACCGCGAGGTTCGGTATTGCCGTTATGGTAGGGAGTGGTCTCTTGCTCTTCAGTGCCCCAGTTGTGGGTCAGCTCCAGAACCGCTTCCCGACCAAAGGCATAGCGGGCATTGGCTTCGTTCTCGGCAGGGACATCCGTTCCTTCCGGCACATAGGCCAAAAAGAACAAAGAAAACTTCCACTCGGCAAAATCCAGTTTGCGCACCAGCTTCATCCCCAAAATGCGGGTGTAAAAATCCAGGGAGGCTTTAGGATCTTTGATTCTAAGCATGGTGTGGTTGAATACGTACTTTTGTGTTTCTTTGTCGGGGCTCACGCACACCCCCGCGATGTTTGACATGGAATTCTCCTAACCGTGGCCTATTCATAACATGCTTTTGACAACAGTACAAAAAGGCATTTGGTAGAGGGTAAATAGGTATAGATTGTTTCCCCTCTGGAACACCGATAAAATGGACTCATGTTCCAACGGCTTCTTAAGACATGGGCTTTTCAAACCTTTCTTATTTTTGTTCTGTATTATCTGACAGGACGGCTGGGGCTTTTGCTGGCGTTACCCCCGGGTTATGCGTCATTGGTTTGGCCCCCATTTGGTATCAGTATCGCGGCGTTGTTGCTTTTTGGAATCAACCGCTGGCCCGGTGTTCTTGTGGGTGCCTTCCTGATCAATGCCCGCCACCTGGAAACTATTTCAAATCTGCTGCTGCCTCTGGGAATTTCTGTCGGAAACACCCTGTCGGTGGTCATCGCCGCCGTTTTAATCCGACGTTTTCTCCGTTTTCCCAAACGCTTCTATCTTGAGCGCGAAGTGATTCTGTTTCTGTTTTTAGCAGGACCGGTCGCGGCCCTGATCAGTGCCAGTTGGGGCGTGGGACTGCTTTATTTTAACCACGTGCTGACGCCCAAAAATATTTCAATGAACTGGATTCACTGGTTCGTCGGGGATTCCATAGGCGGTCTGATCCTTGCGCCACTGGCCCTGATGTTCTCCACCCAGTCACGCCGTTACTGGCTGAAGTCTGTCACCAAAGTTCTTGTCCCGGTGTGCGTGGCCTTTGCCCTGATTCTTTCCGCCTCCCAATACCTGACCCACTCGGAAAAAGAGAAACAGGCCGCCGAGTTCACCCGCAAGGCTGAATTCACCTTCAATGTTCTGGAAAAGGACTTCAACGGCAACATCGACATGCTGGTGTCCCTGAAAAGCTTCTTTGACAGCTCTACCACGGTGACCCGTCAGGAATTCCATGATTTTGCCACCACCCTGCATTCGCGCCGACCCGAAGTTCAGGCCCTGGCCTGGATTCCGTATGACCGAAAACAGCCGGAAAAATTCCAGATTGAATACATTGAACCCGTTTCCCAAAACAGCCAGGTGCTGGGCTATGATTTCGGAAATCATCCCGAGCGCAGCACGCTGCTGAAAAAAGCGCTTGAGAAAAAACGTATCATCACCTCAAGCCCTGTTGAACTGAATGAATTCAACCACACCTCCCGCGGGATCTATCTGATAATGGCCATCGGCCGACCGGAAGGGGTGCTGCTGGAGGTCGTGCGCCTGGACGGAATATTGCGCGACCTGACTGATGTGCTGAATGACCCGAGCTATCGTGTTTTGATTGAAGACGTCACCCAGGCGTCCGCCCGCGAATTAATGATCGACACCCTGAACGACCGGGCTGGTGAGTTTCATGCAGACTTTAAATGGAGCTCGCATCTTGAGGTTGGCGATCGACAGTGGGAAGTCACCGTTCAGCAGGACATCTCGTTGCGGGAAGGATCGGCATTCAATGCGGCGGTGTTCCTGCTGACGTCCCTGGTCTTTGTGTTTTTGATCTGTGCCCTGCTGCTGACGATCGCCAACCGGATCATCACGGTGGAAGAAATCGTGGACGAGAAAACCCAGCATCTGATCGACCTCAATGTTCAGCTTAAGAAAGCCTCTGAAACCAAATCCGAATTCCTGGCCAACATGAGCCACGAAATCCGCACCCCCCTGAATGTGATTGTCGGCATGTCCGACCTGCTTGAGGAATCCACGCTGAACGAAGAGCAGAAACACTATGTCGATATTTCGAAAAAGGCCGGACACAATCTTTTAAGCATCATCAACGACATTCTGGATATTTCGAAAATTGAGGCGGGCCTGGTGACTTTGGAAAAAACCGAAGTCAACCTGCACAGTCTGGTCGCCGATGTCACCGAAATGTTTGAGCTGAAGGCCCGCGAAAAAAATCTGGAACTGACTGTTTATCTTAGCGAGGACACACGCGGGATATTCATGGGTGATCCGACGCGCATCCGGCAGGTTCTTTCCAATCTGATCAGCAACTCCATAAAGTTCACCACCGAAGGATTCATCCGGGTCGAGCTGATGAAGAACCAAACTAATATGGAAGGCAACCTGATCTTCCACGTCAGCGACACCGGCATTGGCATTCCGCGAGAAAAAATTCCGCAGTTGTTTCAGCCATTCACCCAGGCTGATTCCACCATCACCCGCAAGTTCGGCGGCACCGGGCTGGGGCTTTCCATTTCAAAACGTCTGGTTAAGATGATGAATGGCGATATCACCATTGAAAGTGAACTGCATCGCGGAAGCCGTTTTTCATTCAGTCTGGATCTGCCCTGGCTGCGTGACGTGCAGGAAGAATTGCTGGCTCAGGTCACGGCCACTGTCCCGGCTTCGTCTTCACAGACCCCACAGGAACCCCTGTCCATCCTTATTGTTGATGACACTGACGACAACCGTCTGTTGATCAAGGCTTATCTGAAAAACACGCCTCACCGGATCACAGAAGCCGGCAATGGCCAACAGGCGCTGGACCTGGTGCAAAAGCAGCGGTTTGATCTGATATTAATGGATATGCAGATGCCGGTGATGGATGGCTTCACCGCCACCCAGAAAATTCGCAAATGGGAAAAGGATCACAAACTGCCGGCCGCCACGATCTGGGCGCTGACCGCCTTTGCTCTGAAAAACGAGATCGATCGCAGTCTTTCTGTTGGCTGCAACATGCATCTGGTAAAACCGCTGCGCAAAGCAGATCTGCTGAATCATATCCAAAAACTGAGCGAAGAACGACACCAGCATCGCTAGTGCGTCATGACAGAGGTGGAGCCACGCTGCCACCGATAAAGCTGGCCCGGCCCTTGCTATATGGATTCCCAGGTGACCGATGTCACCAGTTTCTGGGGGGAAACATTATGATCTGGCGGGGAATCACATCATTAATTGGAATGTCCTTATTGTTATCGGCACCAGCCGCCTTGGCCCAAACGCCACCAGGCATCCGCATTCACAGCATCCAGGCCGTGGGCTCGGGATGTCCAGCGGGCACTTACAACGCCACAATTTCACCGGATGCACAGACCTTCTCTTTACTTCTGGACAATTTTATCGCTGAGTCCACCATGCACCGCCCGATCGTTCGCCTGAACTGTGAACTGAAGGTGAATTTCCAGGTGCCGGCAGGATGGACTTTCGCGGTGACCTCCGCAGACTATCGCGGCTTTGCCTACGCTGAAGCCGGAACGATGGTGACCCATCAGGCCCTTTATTCTTTTGATGGCAGCAAACCCCGCAACGAACGCCCCGGCTATGAAAACGGCGGCACCTACAATTTCCGCGCACAGGAATTCCGCGGACCGTACAACGACACTTATTACATCCGTCACCAGGTCGACACTCGTGTTGCACCATGGGCCGCATGCAACGCCAATTCTGTTCAGTCACTTTACATCACGACTTATCTGATGGCCCGCAATCTGAATTTATCGTCACTGCTGACAGCCCAGATCACTCTGGACAGTATCGACGGTCAGGTGCAGTCCCAAAAATACCAACTGGCGTGGAAGACCTGCCGACCAAGCAACGGCGGTGTCAATCAACCACCGGGACGCGATCCGGGACCGGGTCGGCCGAACAATCCTGGAAGACCACCGCGTTTTCCATAATTAAAAATTAAAAACCAAATTAACGAACTAACAATGTCATAATCACAAGGGGGATTTATGAAAGGTAAACTATTGATCGCAATCGCGGGGATGATCTCTGCAATGAGTCTGCAAGCCAATGCTCAGGAAATTCGCCTGGGTCAACCAGCCTACGGTGGAACCGGCTGTCCTGCGGGCAGTGCCAGTGTCACTGTCAGTCCGGATGCTTCTGCACTCAGTATCCTGTTCGATAACTATGTGGCTGAAGCCGGTAACGGCCGCTCCATGGATCGCAAGTCCTGTAACATCTCTGTTCCAGTGACCGTGCCAAGCGGCTACAGCGTGGCGGTGATCCAGGTTGACTACCGTGGATTCAACTTCGTGCCTCGTGGTGGTATGTCACGCTTTGATGCGGAATACTTCTGGGCAGGGGCCCGTGGTCCTCGCATCAGCCGCACCTTCATGGGTCCGGTGAACGACAGCTACACGATCTCTGACGGTCTGCTTGCCAGCACTATGGTTTGGACGCCGTGCGGAGCCAACGTGAACTTGCGTGTCAACACATCCATGATGGCTAAATCCAACGCCCGTGGTGAACAGACCCTGGCAACGGTGGATAGCGCCGACATCAGCTCCGGCCTGATCTACCACTTACAATGGAGACGTTGCAGATAGTGACTTAAGAACCCCAATTGGGCTCCTGCAGAGCTGCTAAAAGTAGATGTCATTGGCGATAAAATACGCTAGGATCGGCTTTTAAAAGCGAACCAGGAGCCCTACCCCATGTCAAAATCAGCTCATCACTCTGCCACTCTTCAAGTCCGTCAAGCCCTGTGGGCTCTGCAAAAAGAAGTTTTGAATTCACTGAAAGACCAATTCGACCGTGAAGTGGGTTATCAGGCCGCTCCGACAGAATGGTTTCAGGTGCTGATGACCGCAGAACGCTATTTGTGGCTGCGTGAACTGACGTCCCTGATGGCTGACATCGACATCCTGACCGAACTGGAACACATCTCTGAAGAAGACGCCGGCGTGGCCCGCGCAGAAATCGAAAAACTTTTGATCAATCACGTCGAAGAAGGTTTTGGAAAACAGTACCGCGACCTGCTGATGTCCGGTGTCGGTTTGTTACCATTGCATTCCCAGTTGAAAGCACATCTGCAGAATCTGCCGGAATCCAAAGTTGAAAAACATCAGACGGCACATCACAGAAAAAACTGGCAGGAAACCCACCGCCAGCAGTCCCGCAAGAAACGCAACTAGCCTTTCACGCACAGCACCTGTTTTAGCACCGCCACGACGTCGACCAGATCCATTTGATTTTTCATCACCTGGTCGATGTCCTTGTAAGCGCCGGGAATTTCGTCAATGACACCGGCGTCCTTACGACACTCCACCCCTGCCGTCTGTTTTTGCAAATCCGTCAGACTGAACCGCCGCTTGGCTTCTGAACGTGACATGCGCCTTCCCGCCCCGTGCGAACAGGAATCAAAAGACTCGGCATTGCCTTTGCCTCTGACAATATAGGATCTGGCCCCCATCGAGCCCGGAATGATCCCCAGATCACCTTTTTGGGCACGCACCGCCCCTTTGCGCGTGATCAGGACATTTTCCCCATAGTGCACCTCGCGGGTGGCATAGTTATGATGACAGTTAACCTTCAGTGAATATGGCAGAGGTGCGCCTTTTTTCCCGACGTGATGAGAAATCACCTCCATCACCCGGCGAAGCATCTCTTCGCGGTTTTCCAGCGCATAGCTTTGCGCCCACTCCAGATCGCGCATGTAATTTTCGTACTCAGTGGTGCCCTCCACATAATAAGCCAGATCCGGATCAGGCAGCTTGACGGCCAGTCTTGCAATTTCCCCTTTGGCGCCGCGGATGTGCTCTTCGGCCAGGCTTTTTCCCACGTTGCGGGAACCGGAATGCAGCATCACCCACACGGCTCCTTCTTCATCGGTGCAGATTTCGATAAAATGATTGCCCCCACCCAGACTTCCCAACTGATGGGACGCGCGGTCTTTCAAGCGCAGCAGGGACACAGACTCCGGCATGTTCTTCCAGCCCTTCCAGTTCTGCACTTCCTGGGTCAGCTTTTTATTGGATTCATGCCCCAAAGGAATCACACTTTCAATTCCGGCGCGCAGACGATCCAGATCATGCAGCACCAGTTCCGGGTTTACATTCAGCCGCGCCGCAATCATGCCACAGCCAATATCCACACCGACGGCGGCAGGAATCACCGCGCCTTTGGTAGCGATCACACTTCCGACCGTGGCACCAATTCCCAAATGCACATCCGGCATTGCTGCCACATGCTTAAATACAAATGGCAACGATGCCACATTCTGAAGTTGCTTCAAGGCTTGTGACTCAACTTCGGATTCTGGAGACCAGATTTTCACCGGAACGTGAGCAGACTTGATATTCGACAGGACTGGCATATAGCTCTTCCTCCACCGATGTTTGATCTGTGATAAGATTAACACATGTCGCAGCTGTTTTTTTTGATTATTTTTTTACTGCTGCCACTGGCGCAGCCCTGCTGGGCTTCACAGTTCCCCTTGAGAATTGTGACCGAGCACTGGCCGCCTATTACCTATGAAAATTCAGGATCTGCGGAAGGAATGGCTGTGGATCTGGCGCGCATGATTCAAAAGTCAGCTTCGTTAAGTCAAAGTATTGAGGTTCTGCCATGGCCGCGGGCTTATCACTTGGCCGTGACCCAGCCTGATGTTTTATTGTTCACAGTGGTCCGCAATCCTGAGCGTGAAAAGCTGTTCACCCTGATCGGCCCCATCGCCAATGGCGAAATCGCCATTTATGTGCGCGGCACCCAGGATCTTGGCAAAGTGACCCTGCAGTCTCTGAAAAAAGACCTGCGTATCGCCGTCCATCGCGGCACCGCCTTCCATAACATTCTGGAGCAAGAGGGTTTCGCCAACATTGTTCCCGTGAATTCATCCGTCAACGCCGCAAAGATGCTGATGTCGGGACGCGTGGAAGCCATCTGCGATGATGAACTGGTCGTTGCCGAACTGTTCCGTCGTGCCGGATACAAATCCAACCCCTTCGTCAAAGTGCTGTCGCTGGCTCACAGTTCTTTGTATTTTGCTTTTTCCCGGGGAACAGCCCCGCTGACCATAAGCAAATGGAAGACCGCCTTTGAAGAAATCAAACGTTCCGGGCAGTATGAACACCTTTACAAAAAATGGTTCCTGAATCTGAAGGCACCGCCAGAAGTTCAACTGTCGCTGCCTCCGGCTCATCCCCTGCTTAAACTTGTTGAAAAGCCTGCAAAAACACCTCGAGTGGCTGAGCTCCTGAAATTCCAGCCTCCCGATTTAAAATAACAAACGGCACCCCGCTGATTCCCAGTGCATAAGCCTCGTCAATCAGCGCGGCCACTTCGTTGAAGCCCTGCTCGCTTTGCAGGAATGTCAGAACCTCATTCTTGTCATAGCCCACTCGTGCCATCACGCTGGCTAAAACTTCGCGCTGGGACAGATCCAAAGCCTCTGCATAATAAGCCTTATAAATTTCATTGGTGACCGCGACCTGATTTTGTCGAGTGCTCGCCCACCAGATCAGACGATGGCAGTCCATCGTATTGATCTGCACCTGCATTTTATCAAAATGAAGTTCAGCGCCCGCGGCGGCGGCCGCTTGAATCACCCGTTGCTCTGCCATTTGAAAACGTTCGCTATTTCCAAACTTGGCAGCCAGATACGCAGCTCGGGGAACACCTTCTGCCGGAGTGCCCGGATCCAATTGAAACGGAAGAACGCTCACATCAAAGTCATACTCATCTTTGACAGATTTCATGGCCTTAAACAGTGTTGTTTTTCCGACATAACACCACGGACAAACAATATCGACCACCAGTTCAAGTTTGATTTTCTTTTTCATAAGGCACCTCCGCAGTAGTATACTGATTTTCATGAGTCTGCGCCATCACATCGATGAAGTTCTGCGAATCCAGCCGATGCCATCTCCATGGCCTCGCATGTTCGTCTGCGCTTTTGCGACGGCCTTTCCTTTGGTGATTGGCTCAATCATGGGGCAACTGCCGGTGGCGATCTTCGGCTCTTTGATGGGCTTTCTGCTGCCTTTGAATGATCATTTGGGGACCTTGGGACATCGCCTGTGGACGATCACTCTGACATTCCTGATGATGGCGGCCGGGCTTTCTTTGGGCATCCTGACCCACAAACACAACGCTCTTTTCATTCCCACACTGCTGGGCCTGGTTTACTGGCTGGGGCTCATGGGCGGAGGCAAGGGCGCGGAACTTGAGCGCGCTTTGCTGTTTTCAATCTTTCAGGTGCTGGCCGGGGCTTACGCCGGGGATCTGCAAAAATATTTCGTCCCGATCGTGAGCTATGCTTTCCTGGGTTATCTGTGCGTCTTTGTTTCTCTGGGCATTTTGGTTTTTTTGCGCCGGCACCGGCCCAACCCCTTTGCGCGACTTCGCACCACCTTGAAAGAATCCATGACCACGGAAAAATCCCGGCATTTGTATGCCACCGGGTATGCGATGGCGATTCTGCTGAGTCTGATTGCCGTGGATGTGCTGAAGGTGGATCACGGCTACTGGGCGGTGGGCACCGTGCTGATTATTATGCGTCCGGAGATCAAACAAAGCGTCTATCGCAGCATTCAGCGATTCCTGGGAACATTAGTGGGTGTGATCGTCGCTGATGTGATTATTTATGCCGAGCCGCCGTTGTGGCTGGCTATTTTGATTTTGGCTCTGGTGAGCTTCTGGGGGCCATGGTCCATCATCCGCAGCTACTGGCTGGGGTCGGCGGTCATGGCTGTGATGTTATTGCTTATTCTGGATATGCCCAATCTGGAACGGGGTGATTTGCACACCCCGATGATTCGCCTGACAGCCACGGGCATCGGCTGCATTCTGGCCCTGGTCGGCATCCTGGTGGTGAACCCCCAGGTGCTTTTCCGGCGCCGCAGTTAGTGCTTCTTCCCAACGTACTTCGGGTTCAGCAGATTTTCCATTGAGAACAACTCATCCAACTGCGCCTGAGTCACCACCCCGCGCTCAAGAGCGACTTCCGCGACATTGCGACCGGTCTCTGCACAGATCTTACCAATGCGGTCCCCTTCGTCGTGACCAATGATCGGGTCCAAATATGTCACAATACCAATGCTGTTCATCACATAATCGCGGCAACGCTCCGGATTTGCGGTGATGCCCTTCACACATTTGTGCTCCAGGGTTTCACAGGCATTTTTCAAAAGATCCAAAGACTCAAACAAGCTGGAGGCAATGACGGGCTCCATGACATTCAACTGCAATTGACCAGCTTCAGCAGCCAGCGTGATCGCCAGATCATTGCCGATGATTTTGAAGCTGACCTGATTCACAACTTCCGGAATCACCGGATTGACTTTCGCAGGCATAATCGAAGAACCGGCCTGCATTTCCGGCAGATTGATCTCCTTTAACCCCGCACGCGGACCGGAACTGAGCAAACGCAAGTCATTGCAGATTTTGGAAAGCTTCACAGCCGTGCGCTTCAAGGCACCGGAAATGATGATGTAAGCACCACAGTCGCTGGTAGCTTCGATGTAATCTTCCGACTGTACGAAAGGATGACCGGTAACTTCAGCCAGCTTTTGCACCGCCAAAGCAGCATATCCCGGAGGTGTGTTAATGCCGGTGCCGATCGCCGTCGCCCCCAGATTCACCTCCAGCATGAATTTCTGAACTGTGCGGGTCAGACGGCCGTCTTCTTTCAGCAAAGTGGCAAAGGCGTTGAACTCCTGTCCCAGGGACATCGGAACCGCGTCCTGCAACTGCGTGCGACCCATTTTTAGAACGCTCTGGAATTCTTTGCCTTTTTTCTCAAAGGCCAAAGCCAGTGAATCCAGTGCCGCCAAAGTTCCATTCAGATGTTCGTACAGCGCCACTCGGAAAGCCGTCGGATACGCATCATTGGTGGATTGGCATTTATTCACATGATCGTTCGGATTGATCACAGAATAGGTGCCTTTTTGCAAACCGCGTTTTTCCAGTGCGATATTGGCAATCACTTCATTGGCGTTCATGTTGATGGAAGTCCCGGCGCCGCCCTGATACACGTCAGACGGAAACTGCTGACCCCATTTTTTCGGATCCTGCAAAACAATGTCACAGGCTTCCACCAGGGACTTGGAAACATCCGCCGGGATGGTGCCCAACTCGCCATTGGCCAGTGCGCAGGCTTTTTTCACCAGCGCCAGACCACGCACAAAACTTTGATTGCCCCCCACCGGGATGCCGGAAATCTGGAAGTTTTCCATCGCACGCACGGTGTGAATACCGTAATAAGCTTCCGCAGGGACTTTCTTTTCACCCAGCAAATCTTTTTCTACGCGGAACTTTTCCATCACAAACTCCAAATCTATTTTCTATTGTCCAATTTCAAAACTTCACCGTGCATCATCACGCGAAAACCACTCTCGGGGATTCCGGCCCGATCCCTGGCCGCCGCCAATTCCTGAGGCGGCTCAGCCATGGGTTCATCACTGAGGCGGAAAGTGCCCCAGTGTACCCCAATGCTCAGGCGGGAATGAAGATCCTTATGAATTTTAACTGCTCCATCCGGATCCACATGCTGCTTTCCCATGAACCAGCGTGGTTCATAAGCACCGATTGGAATCAGCGCCAGATCCACGTCTCCAAAACGACTGTGCACGTCTGAAAAATCCTTCGAATAACCGGTGTCGCCGGCATAGAAGAATTTGAATTTTTCTGACTGCACGTGCCAGCCACCCCATAAAGTCTGATTACGATCCCAAAGACTGCGCTGGGTCCAGTGCTGAGCGGGTGTGAAAGTGATCGTCAGTCCATCAAGGCTGAATTGTTCCCACCAGTCGAGTTCTTTGACGTTTTCAATTCCTTCGGATTTCAACA
This sequence comes from Bdellovibrio sp. BIS2, assembly GCF_055398295.1. NCBI lineage: Bacteria > Pseudomonadati > Bdellovibrionota > Bdellovibrionia > Bdellovibrionales > Pseudobdellovibrionaceae > Bdellovibrio > Bdellovibrio sp. BIS2. The sequence goes on from NZ_AP035879.1 coordinate 2,840,833, forward strand.
GGTCCGCATTTCCCAACGGAACCAGGAACAGAGTCTTTCCCTGATTCTGTTTGTTCAGTTCGCGCAGGGTTTTTAAATCAAGATGATCATAGTGGGCGTGGGAAACCAGAACCACATCCACCGGCGGCAGTTCTTTTTGCTCAAAAGGCAAAGCCACCAGGCGTTTCGGCCCCATGAAACTGACCGGAGACACGCGTTCCGAGAAGACCGGATCAGTGACAACATTTTTTCCGTGCAACTGCAGCAGGAAAGAGCTGTGCCCGATCCAGGTCAGTGTGGTTTCACTTTTATTCTGGCGCAAATATTCTGTGTCTGTTTTCAGCACAGGCGGACGAAACGGCGCTTCGTCTTTATGCGGTCCCGTCAGACGCTCCCACTGCCACTTCCAAAAGCTGGCTTTCGGGGAATTGTCATAGTTGTTGTAAAACTGGGTTTCCCCGCGATGTGGTTTCTGGGGGTCATGATAACGGAAACTTTGGCACCCCAAAAACACAAACAACCCGGCCACAGCGATCAAGGTCAATTTCATGCCCCGCAGAGTCTCATCCAGCGCCTTTACAGGCAAGAATTTGGTTGCCACCGACGCCCCAAGATATTACGACAGAGCTTTGACAAAATGACCGAACACCCCAGCAAGGACACCCCTGTGATTCGTGAATTCTGGAAGCGCCAAAACCTCTCGCAAAAAGTCACCATCCTGTTCATTTTGACACTGTTTTTCCGAGCTTTTTTCTCGCTGAATATCGGCCTGATTGATGACGAGGCTTACCACTGGTCCTGGGCCAAATGGCCCCAGCTTTCCTATTTTGACCACCCGGCCATGATTGCGTGGCTTGAAGCCATCACCACCAGTGCTTTTGGTGACACCTATCTGGGGGTGCGTCTGCCGGGCTTCCTGTGCTTTGTTGGCACGGTCATTCTGCTTTACAAACTGACTCGCGATTTGTTTGACGACTGGGCGGCTATTTTTGTCGGCGTTGTTTTGCTGTGGTCCCCGTTCTGGGGCTTTGGGGGCTATGTGGCATCTCCGGAACCTCCCTTCATGTTCTGCTGGGTGGCGGCCTCCTACGTGTTCTGGCAGGGCGTGCGTGAAGACGGCAAAGCCTGGAGCGTGAAAAAAACCTGGATCTGGCTGGGCATCCTGATGGGCTTGGGTCTGAATTCAAAATTCATCATCGCCCTTTTGGCGCCGGGTTTTGGCCTGTATCTGCTGGCGACACCTTCACGCCGCAAGGACCTTTTGACGCCTTGGCCGTGGGTGGGGTTGCTGATTGCGACTGTTCTGGCGACACCGATCTTCCTGTGGAATCACCTGCACGAGTGGCCGGGTTTCAAATATCAGTTCCATGATCGTCACACGGGCGCCAAATTTGATATCGGCCGCTGGCTGGTGTTCTTCGGAGCTCAGTTGCTGTTTGCCACTCCGTTCCTGTACGTGATGATCGCGCTGGCGTTTATCACTTCATTCATTAAACGCCACGAGGCGCGCTGGAGATTCCTGCTGTGCCTGACCCTGCCTTCGATTGCGATCTTCTATCCACAGCCGCTTTGGGCGGAATACAAGCCCCACTGGAGTGGTGCCGCCTACACCCTGCTGTTGATGGGTGCGGGAGCGATCTGGTCTCAGGGTTTGGTATGGGGTCGTCGTCAAATTGTTCAGGCGCGAAGCAAAGTCTTCACGTGGGGTATTGGCGCCTTCTTTGTGCTGCTGGCTTTGATCAGCTACACACCGTTTGCTTATCCGTGGATTCCTAAAGCGTACAAACTGTTCAACCCCAATGGCGAGTGGCAAACCACCTATGACTTCAGTAACGAATTCACCGGCTGGGAAGACCTGGGTCGCTATGTGAATCGTCGCCAGCGTGAAATCCACGCCGAAAGCGGCAGCAAGCCGTTCATCGCGGCTCACCGCTATGAAAACACGGCGCAGACCACCTGGGGCACAAAACAGAAAGTGTACATGCTAAGTTCTACGGTCAGTCATTACACCGTGATGCAATCACCGGAGGAAATGAACAATCTGAAGGGACAAAACGCGATCTTCGTCAGCACGGAAAAATATCCGGCCGATCCGATGGAGTGGGCCGCTTGGGATGGTTGCGACAAAGAGACCTTGAAAACATTCCGTCACGGCATCCACGCAAGAACCTTCAACGTGTACTTCTGCCGCAACTTCCAGGGCATCACGAAATAGCCCTGCCTTTAAAATCGGTCAAAATGCCTCAGGCGCAAGGCTCGCCGACAACGCAGTCGAATGAGGTATTTTCACCGATTTAGTTCAACACGTACTCGATAGGAACTGTGATCGACCAGGAGCCTCTTTGGATTTCCTGCGGGAAAGGCTTCAAACCGTGGATGCCTTTGACCAGATCCAGGGCCGCCTGATTTAAAGAATCATACGGAGTCTTTTCCACGATCTCACTGGTCAGCAAGGAACCATCCTGCGCCAGTGTAAAGCGCATGGTGACTTTTCCGGTCTGACCCATTTTTTTGGCGAGCATTGGATAGCGCTTACGGCGCTCCAGCAGCTTTTTGATCTCGTAAAGGTAACGCTGCTCCGGCGACACTTCACTTCCGTTGACAACCCCTTCACGGCCTTCCAGGGCCCCTTTGTCAGAAGTCCCCGCCAAGGAACCCGCGGCCTTCCCGTTAGCAACAGGTTGCGGAGCCGCTTCCGTCACTTTCTCAGACTTGATGGCCGGGCCTTCGGAGTTGTCGGCCGCCACCGGGGCTTTCATCTTCGCGGCCTTGACTTGTTGTTCGTGCTTTGGAGCCTGAACTGTGCCGCCATCGCCATACTGAAGCTCCACGCCCACCGGCAGCGGAAGCACTTCCGGAGCCGCCATACCCACCGCCAGCGCGAACAGCCCGCCATGCAAAAGCACCGACAGGGTCACGGAACGGTTGATATTCAAAGATAATGAGAATTGTTTATTGGACATGGTCTTGGCCAATTTATAGATTCTTGGCCCGGAAAACTCAATACAGGCCCCCTAAATTGAGCCCAAATGTAATTAATTTAGATCTGAGCCTTTGCTAATGAAAGCGAAATGAAAAAATGGACATTTGGCAGAGGGAAATCTAAAACCTAGGCCCTGATGAGCTCCCTGAACCCGCATTTCACCTTTAACTACTCCCAACCCGAGGAATACCGTTTTTCCCATGATTCGGTGTTTTTGGCGCGTCAGGTGTTTGAGCTTTTGAACGAGGATCTGGGCACCATGACCGCCCTGGATCTGTGTTCCGGCTGCGGGATCGTGGGCCTTGATTTTCTGTATCACTGCAAATCAGAAAACCGCGCCTATCCTTCCGGATTTGATTTCATGGAAGTGCAGGATGTTTATCGCGAGCACTTTGAAAAAAATCGGGCCGCCTTTGGCGACAACCCGCCTTCAGTGAATTTCGTAAATCAGAATTACGAATCGCTGCGGACCCCTGAATTCAGCGGCCGCTATGATCTGATTCTGAGCAACCCGCCTTACTTCCGCATCAATCAGGGAAAGCTTTCGCCCTCAGAGTTTAAAAACCGCTGTCGTTTCTTTATTGATTCTGATTTCACAAATTTGATTCGCGGAATCGATGCGGCACTGAAACCACAGGGTCGCGCTTATATTTTACTGCGCGATTTACAGGATCACGGCTGGAATCCTTTGGAAGAAGCCCGTCGTCTGCTCAACGGACACCGTGAAATAAAAAAGGTGGCCGACATTCGCGGCACACCTTTGGTTTTAATCAGCTAAAAGAGGCTGACAGCCGACTAGCGGCAGAAAATGGAACCGATGGTTTGTGGTTTCAATGGGAAGATCTGTTCATGCTGGATCTGACCCACCAGACGACCGCTGATACCGTATTCCAGATTGATCAGATACTTGCCATCACCCGCGCGATTTTCAACGCAAGTATAAGCCAAAGAACGGTCCGGAGTGTTTTGTTCAGAGCGATCCGCTTTTTTGCAGATCATGTTCACTGCAAAATCACCATCGAAAGTCGAAAGCACACCCTGTTTCAAATTCACAACGGCTGTATCCTGAATCACAAAGGACAAAGCTGTGTTGTCATAAAGACTGCCAGAGCACTTCGCAACCACCGCCGGAGATACATCGGCTTGAGCGGACAAAGAAACAAACATAGCCAGAGCGACGAAAACAGATTTCATAAAAACTCCCGGGTTTAAAATTCGAGGTTTTTTTAACAAAATTCACAGCAGTTCGAAAGGGCTTTTACCAAACCCTACCGAAGTTTCATCTTTCTAAACGCCTAAATGGTGGAAATAGCTGGAAGTTTTGAAGAGATTATAGTGTTCCGGCGAAAGCCGGCAGTGCTGAACTGCTCCAGCTTGCGCGCCTGCCGGCGCTCCAGCTCTGCCGGGCGCCGCCCGAAAAAAAAGCCCGCATCCGTGAGGACAGGGGCTTGAGTGATTTTTTCTTTAAGCGAAAATCTTAAACGTAAGATCCGCGTTTGATTTTCTCAAGAATCAGCTTTTCTGTCTTGATGGGATCTTTCGGGTCGACAGAGAAGAAGGACTGCTGCTCGCAACGAATCTTTTCTTTGATCAACCAGCGCAGGATGTCCGCCAGATTTTTGTTCTTTTTATCCAGGAAGAACGGATCGTTTTCCAGCGCATCTTTGGCTTTTTTCAAAGCGCGCGCTTCTGCCGGATCGGATTCTTTCACTTTGTAGTGAGGCAGATCGTATTTTTTCACGTCTTCCGGCAACACGCCCAGGAACTTCACGTTCGGTGCGGAGAAGTCAGCATTACGGATCAAAGACGCGGCGGAACCGGCTTTCAAAGTACGGTAGATATTCTGCATGGTGTACGCATCGAGATCCCCGAAGAAGTACATTGGAACATCCAATTCTTCCTGGATCAGTTTTGCCCAGCCACGCACACCGTTGGATGGAACCCCTTGAGCACCCATCACGATACAGTTGTTACGTTTGGTGAAGCCCATGGTTACCAGCGTATTCGCCGTACCTTCGGATTCCACGATCAGGCAGAAATCGATTTTCTTTTTTGCCTTCAGCTTCAGCGCCTGAGGTTTGTTCTTTGGCTGGAATGGAGACGTTCCCAAAGTGGAAAGGTCGATCACGGCCTTGTCCCCGTCTGCCAAAGTCTCAGTCACAACCAGTTGCTGGGAATAAGTCTGCCCACCACGGTCATTGGCGAAAACGTTCAGTTCTTCACGGTACACTTCCAGCATATCGCCGATGAAGTCGATGATAGAGTCGGATTCAGGCTGATCTTCGAAATCCAGTGGTTTCAAACGCGGATTGCCTTTGATCTCACCTTTACACATGTAATAAAGCTCACGCTTCGTATTCACGGTGCCGGTTTCAAGATTGCGCAAAAGCATTTCCAAAAGGAACACCACACGCGCCAGTTTCTGCACGGAAGAAACGTTCAACTCAGTACGAACAACCTTGTCCCCCGGAGTCAGGTAGCCCACTTTGGCGTTGTACAAAGAGTTGTCCAAAGAAGTTTTCACCGCCTCAAGAACCGGACGCTTGGAGGACTCCAGGTCCTTCAGCATCTTGTCCGCAAGAATGCGGGCTTCTTTAGGAATATCAATTTTCAAATCGCGAATGCTGAGTAGTTTTGCCATTACGCTTTTTTCCCAGTGGTTTTCTTAGTGGTTACAGTCTTTTTGGTGGTGGTTTTCTTGGTCCCTTGCGGTTCCTCGGAAGCCTCTTCCACCAGATCACTTGAGGAAATCACATCAAATTCCTCTTCGTCACCGTGAGCGATGCCTTTTTTCTTGTCGCGTTTTTTCTGCTCAAGAAGTTTGGATTCCGCTGCTTCCAAATCCGCCATCGCGTCTTCGGAATCACGGCCCAGAAGTTTCTTCAAACCTTCTTCGGCTTTCTTCTTGCGGGACTCTGGTGCCTTGATGATTCTTGCCAAACCTTCAACCAGGATCGGACCGAACTGCTCAATGTGTGCCAGTTTTCTTTCAAGATCCGCTTCCTTCACTTCTTTTTTGATGTGACGGGACAGCTTTTGACCGGCTTGGATCAAAGCCAGACGGATTTCCGCAACCAGCTCCTCGGAAGCATCAATAGTTTCCTTGGAGGCATTTTTAAACTTGATGAACGGAGACACGATGGAAACCGCGAAGATGTACGGACCCAATGGCAAAGAGTCTTTAGGCTGACCCAAACCATAGGATTTCCAGTTCACGGACTCGATCGCCCACGTGATCGCACAACCGGACTTATCAAATTGCAGCGGAACGCGGTTGGCGAAACGAAGCAAAGTCACCGGAGAATCAGCCTCCTGATTGCGGGTTTTGAAACGCGCCAGCGCCACTTCCACCACAACCGGCTTGAAGTCACAGATTGTCGGCTTGCGGGTCACAACGGCGAAGAAGTCAATTTCGCCCAGACGAGTGATGGATTTGGACAGCGCCTCTTCCCCCACAGTCAGAACAGACTTCGTGCTTGGAGCCATCAGATCTGTGTTTTGCACAGCCTGGAAGACCTTCTTGAAGTCTTCCTCGCTCAACGCGGTCAAAGGTTTCTCAAGAAGACCTTTTGGCAGACCTTTTTTCACGAAATCAGAAATGGACTGGTCCGAAATACGGGAGAAACCCGTTTTCAAAAACTTGGACAAAGTCGTTTTACCGAACAAAGTGGAGTGCGTGATGAACTCACCCAGCTTGAAGGTGTGAGGATGCGGCAAAGATGCTTCCGGAACTTTCGGCACATCGGTGCTTACGCGGGTTACGGTCACGAAGTCGCCGTCCGTCAGCTTGTAGGTGATGGTCATGTGAGGATTCACCAGAATGGTGCCCTCGATGTAAGTCAAAAGACCACCGTCCCCGTTCAGTTGAATACGTCCATCCAGAACAAATTCAACGCGGGTTCCATGCTCACGATCCCAATCCAGAGTTTCTTTGTTTTTCAGAACACCGGTGTTGGATTTGATGTCGACATCCACTTGTGCGGAGATCGCTTTACGCATTTTTTTGGTTTTGGAAATAACACTCACACCACGGGCATTGGTCATCTGCGCCCAGGTGGTCGCCGCAGAGATACCGATACCCTGCTGACCACGGGAGCACTGACCACGACCAAATTTGGAAGAGGCAAGATATTCACCGTAAACCTTGGCAAGGTCTTCACCTTCGATACCAGGGCCGTTATCTTCAACAACGATGCGAATTAAATCAGTATTTTTGGTGGAACCTGCTCCCACCTTGGAGATCTCAACCAGCAGATCCGGCAAGATACCAGCCGATTCGCAGGCATCCAATGAGTTGTCCACGGCTTCTTTCAAGGTCGTCAAAACGGCCTTCAAAGGAGATGAGAAACCCACCTGCTGGAGGTTCTTAGCAAAATATTCAGCTGTGCTACTTTTGGTAATTTTGCTCACAGTCGCTTGGTCCTTACACGATGTTAACGAATTTTAATGAATGACTTTCATAGGTTAAGCCGAACGCAGGGGGTCAAAGCAAGACTTAAGGCTTAGTGATGCTTGGCGTAATTTTAAATGCGAGGAACTGGTAGGCTTTAAAAAGGGGGTCTGGAAGGGTCTAAAAACCCCCCTTTTTCATAGCTATCGATAGGCTTTTCCGCGCCCATTGGACCAGATTTTCAGCCCGGAAGGACTGTTGACGTTCTGGCTGGCGGTGGACGAGTAGGTCAACACACGGTTGTTAATATCCGTGTCACTCGCCACATTTGAAAGGTAAACACCTGAAATATCATTCCATACACAACCGGCAATCTGACTGCCGCCACCAGGAACAATTGAAATCGCAATATCGGCGGGCACACTGACAGCATTAGGGACTTCAATTGCAGCACCCCCGTTACCACCGTTGTAACCATTCGCATCCGTATTCAGATTTCCAGCATCATTCAGGTCGGCCAGACCACCAGATCCACCGCCACCTCCAAAGTGACCGCCGCCGCCGCCACCACCAAAGGTGATATCACAGGCTCCGGCACCACCGCCAAAGCCGGCACCGAATCCGCCGCGCCCAAAGAAGGCCTCACCCGGATTATTTCCCAACGCAGAACCAATCAAACACGTGCTGCCCCCCTGCCCGGCACTTCCATGAGTGCGCGCAACTCCATTAGAGGGAGTATAATCACCCGCTGGAGATGCTCCGCCCGCAACGGCAGTGGCTGGAGATCCCCCGGTACCACCACTGGAGGCTCCGGCGGTTCCACTGACGGCTGCGGATGCAGGTCCTTCACCTGCGCCCCCGGCGCCGCCCGCCCCAACATCACTGTTGTCAGTACCACCGCGACCGCCACCACCGCCACCACCATAAATCATTCCGTTGTTCAAAATCGTGACGTTGGCGTATTGCGCTTCCACTTTAAACGCAGTTCCTCCGTGCTGACCCATGCGCAGGGACCCCGCGGTCGCTGCGGGTGCAAGCCCTCCCGCACCGGAGGCACCAATGATCAAACCATCATTGATCAGACGAACCCGCGCCGTGGCCGCCAAAGATCCCGTGCGCATCGCCGGCAGTGCCGGATCATTGCTGGAAACCTTTACCGTCGGATTCACCCGCACCACAAATGTGCGCGCCGAAGCCGCCACCGCCCCGCTGTATTGAGCCACAGCCTGGTCATAAATATTGTAATTCAAAGTGTCTGCCGCAATCGGAGCCAGCACCACCGCATCTGTCATGGAAACAGCGATACTTGCCACCGCAGATTCATTGGTGCCGCCGCCACTGTCACGCACCTTCACCGTCACCGTTGCCGAAGCATCAACTCCTGCGCTGGCGGACAGATTCACCGTCAGGTCGCCGTCACCCACGCGCGTTTGCGTGCAGTCCACGGTCAGGCGCGAAGTGTTTGAATTGGTGCAGATCAATTCAAGATTCTGCAAGTTTTCATTCGCTGGTCCCACATCCACCGTCAACGTGAAGCTTGAAAGTGTCGCTGAACCCGGCGTCAGCAGAATTTCATGTGTGGTGGGAATAGATGTAATTACCGGCGCATCATTCACCGCTTGAACAACGATGGCGATCTCCTGCTCGACAACCGAGTTGCCAGCACTATTACCATCATCAAACCGGATCTTTGCATAACAAGTCCCGAAATAATCTGCGCGGGGCTTGATGCTGACCGCCCCCGTGGCAGCACTGATAACAAAGTCCGAAGCTGGTGTGACCACCACGGACGTGTCATTGCAGGCTGTGCCCGTCAGGCCGGTATAATCCAGAGAATAAGTGCCCAAGCCCTCATCCAAGGAACTTACGGCGGCAGCACTCAGCACATCCACCAGACCCGAGAAAGACGGATCGTCTTCGGTCAGCACGGTCGGGGTTCCAATTGTCAGCGTCGGTTCAGCATTGGCAATGGTGATGTCGATAAACTGCACATCCGTGGCATTTTGAGGATCTTCAGCGTGAATGGCCAAACGGCAGGTTCCGACGTCATCATCATCCGGCGTCCCCGAGATCGTGACCACCCGGCCATTGCCGGAAGGGGTGGCGGTCAGCCATGGACAGGTGTCTGAAACATCCCGGGTCACTGTCACCGTTTCCGGATCGGGATCCGTGATCGCGACGATACAATTATATTGGTCATCTTCATCGATGTTTGCAGCACAGGGCGCAAGACCTGCGGCAATCACCGGCGCATCCTGAACGTTATTCACGGTGATCGCCACATCCGCATACCCTGTCGAAGGGAAGGCGTCGGTCAGGGCAATACGTATCTGACAGACTCCCTGATAGTCCGGTGCCGGCTGGAAAGAAAATGCTCCCGTGACGGAATCAATACTGTAATTCGCCGCCGTCGGCGCCATCGCGTGATCTTCACAGCGATCTCCCGCCACGGTCGGAGTCACCAATGAATAGGTGCTGCCCGCTTCCTCAATCGAAGAAACATTCGCACCGGATATCACTTCAGCCAAAGCGGCATCTTCAGAAATAATGTAGGGTCCGCCCGTCACATTTACGATTGGCGGTGAGTTGGTCACTGCAAGTTCCCACGCAAAGATCGCGGACTGCCCGCCCACGTCATCTTCCGCATACACCGCCACATGGCAGGTCGTCCCGACTTCCGCAGCAGACGGAGTTCCGGTCACGGCGCCGGTGTTGGCATCAATACTTAACCAAGGTCCACAAGTGGTGGCGGCATCCAGATGATAGGTCAACGTCAGGGGCGAAGGCAGGTCCACATCTGTGGCATTAATACCGCAGGCATAAGCATAGTTTTCACCGATGCTGCCCGCACACGCCAAAGTCGTGATCACCGGCACATCATTCACCGGCTGCAGATCCAACGTCACCGTGACCACAGCCGTTTCATTTCCGGCGCGGTCCACGACTTTATAGGTAAAACTGTCATCGATATCGTTATTTAAGGATGGAGTGTAAGTGCAGTTCAAAACACTGCTGCCACCGCAACCGGAAAGCGAACCGCGCGCGGGGGCCGTCACAATCTGAATTTTATATTGGTCGTTGTCACTGGGTGTGTTCAGTACAAAAGGAGCCGTCACGTCCTCGGTCACCGACACCGTCTGATCAGCCCCCGGCACTGGAGGTTGATCATCAATCAGAAAAGAACCCAACGGCAAGGTTTCCCGGGCATCACGAACCACGGCGATCAATCGCAAGTGATGGGTGCTGCCATCAGCCAGGTGGGAAATATCCCAGTCATAAGCGCCCGTGTTGGACATGCGGTCCTGAATCACCATCCAGGTGTTACCGCCATCCGCCGATGCTTCCAACTTCAAATAGTCTGGCGGAATATCCGCATCCGCCGTCGACCAGCGAATCGGCACAAGAGACGTGGACTTATAGGCGCCATTCAAGTTTTGAGTCTGAGTGATTTTGCTTGTAAGAATAGCCAAGTCGGCGTTCATACACGCCGAAAGCGACAGAAGCATGATGATGGTCAATCCAAGACGTACAGTACTCATCCTCTATATTATCGGAATATTCTGGTAAAACTGGATTGTTTTGATATTAAAAAGGTGCCATCATTTATCTCACAATGAGAAATCGGTTTTATTCGGAATATCTTTTCATTGCTCTTCTCTGGACCAGTGGCGCCCATGCCACTTCGCTCAGCGCTTCTCCCTGGAGCGGTCAAAAAATGGTTAATCTTGAATTCAACGAAAGTGCCCTGGCCTACGCTCAGGTCATCAATGCGACCTTCAAAGACAGTTCTTTGGCACAAAACACATGGATGCAAATCAATCTGACCAACACGCGCTTTGAAAACACACGCCTGGTGGGCACTCAAAGCAACCGTTCTGAATTTGCTGACATCGAATTTTCCAATTCAAACTTAAGCGGATTCAAGTGCGACCTTTGCCGCTTCACGAACTCCACTTTCAGAAAGGTCCGCCTGGACGGGGCCCGTTTTCTGGGGGGGGCTTTTGCCAACACACGCTTTTTGAATTCTGACCTCAGTCGTGCAGACTTTGTCGGGGTCAGGTTTGAAAACTGCTCGGTCGATGCAGCAACGGCAAAAACCGTTCATCCGGCCATGCTAAAAAAATGGAATCTGCCCGTGCAGGAGCAACCATGAAAGAGCTGCTAAAGTCCCGCGCTTTGCAGATTTATGGGGCCTTGCTGGCCTTAACCCATGTGCTGTCGGCCTATTTCTGGATGGACCGATCGCTGGATCTGGTGGTCCGAAGCGCCGAAAAATCCGCGTCGCTGTGCTGGCCGCTTTTGCCCTCTTGTGAAAATCTTCGCTTTATCAGCACGGCAACAGCTTCGACATATCTGCAAGTATATGCCGGACTGGGCTTGATCACGGCCGTTCTTTTTTTGCTTAAAAAGATCCAACCCGCTTATCTCCTGCTGCTGGCATTGCTGGGAATGAAGATTTATTTCACCAGCCTTTCCTATGGACTGATGGGCAACTATCACTACATGAGCTTTTTTGTGCAGGTGGCGTTTCTGTTCCTGCCCCACAAAACCACTGTCATTCCCTTCTTTGTCGGAGTCTTTTACTGGGGCGCCGGGATTCTGAAGCTGGATCCTGAATGGCTTTCTGGCGTGTCGTTGATCCACCCAAGCTTTCTGCCGCCCCCCCTGCAACATGCAAGTCTGATTTATGCCGTCATTCTGGAATGCATTCTGGTAGTGGGGCTTTTCAGCCGACGTGCATGGATTCGCCATGTGACCCTGGCCCAGTTTGTTTTGTTCCATGCCTTTTCCTGGCACATTGTGGGGTACTTCTATCCCATGACAATGCTGCTGCTTCTGGGAATTTTTGTACTGATTCCTTGGTACAAAGAATCGTGGCAGGCGCTATGGGATGAAAATCTGCAGAATAAAAAGTCCGCTGTGATCTTCACCGTGACACTGGCGCTGCTTCAGATTCTGCCTGTCATCCTGGTGAAAGACAGCGCCGCATCGGGGGCCCCCAGACTGATGTCGTTAAATATGCTGGATGCCCGCATGGAATGCGACACCCTGTTGATTCGTCACCAGGAGCGGGCCAGCGAAGTTTACAATCCCTTCGTGAAAGCCCCTTCCACCCGCACCCAATGCGATCCTCTGGTGTTTCTTTCCCAGATCGAGTCCCTATGCCAAAACTCTGGCGAAAATTTTGATTTTTGGATGCAGTCCCGTCGCACCACACAGCTTCAGATGCAAACCCGTCTGATTCTGCGCGATGTCTGCAAAAAATCCCGCGCAGAGCTGATGTGGGCGGAGGTGCTATGAAATACACCTTGTTCGGTCTGTACTGCATCGCTATCGTGGCTTTGCTCATTCGCGCAGAAGTTAGCACCCTGCCCTTGCTGGAAAAAGACCTGAGCTTTCAGGAGCTTCATTCCCCCGTTCACGGAGCAACGCTGACCTATGATTTAAGCCTGCGGGAAACCCGCCAGCCCCAGTCCACTTACCGCGGCAACGCCACCCGATCCGGTCTGGCAATTTCATCGGGGGATCATTTCAAGGCCTTTCAATTGAAATGGCAGGTGCCACAATTAAACAACGGCATTCACCGCGCCAGCAAAAGTTCTCCGGCAGCCGATGAAAAAGGGTTTTATGTCGCTGATGACACGGGTTTTTTACGAGCCTATGACTGGAACGGCTCGTTGCGCTGGCAGTTCTATACCGGAGTCAGCTCCCGCGGCATTCATTCGACTCCTCTGACCGATGAAGACAGTGTTTATGTCGGGGATTATTCCGGCTATCTTTACAGCCTGAACAAGGATACCGGAGCCATCCGCTGGATCACCAAGACCGGAGTCACCATTGGGTCTTCTCCATTCATGAAGGACGGTATCCTGTACGTCGGTATTGAGCTGGCCAAGCCCGACGGTTACCTGCTGGCGATTTCAGCCCGTGAGGGAAAATGGCTTTGGACCTCACCGTTGATCGGCAATCATCCTCACTCATCCCCCACCCTGGGACTGCCGCAGGGGCTGATTCTGATGGGCTCCAACACCGGCGCCATGCAAGGGTACGAACTGAAAAACGGGAAAGCCAAGTGGAGCTTTGCCACTGGCAGCGATATCAAGTGCGCCGCTTTGATTCACGGGGATCGTGCCTACTTCAGTTCCTGGGACGGGTTTATTTATGCAGTCAAAGCTGATTCCGGAGCCTTGATTTGGAAGACCGAACTGGACAAAGGCGGCAGTATGAGCTGCCCCTCCATCAATGCCGACGGCACCATCCTGGCCATCACCGGTTTCATGAAAAATTTTGTCCTGGAAACATCCCATGGAAAAATCCTGTGGGAAAAAGGAATTGCCGGTCGGGCGTCACGTGCACAAGCAAGCCCGCTGATTATTTCCTATGCTCATCAGGAAGTGGCCGTGATGTTGTGTGAAAACAGAAAAGTGTGCGTTTATGATTTGAAGAGTTCCAAAGAGCTTCAGTCACTGACTTTAACCGGGGATTTTTCAGCTTCGCCAGTTTATTTCAAAAATCAACTGTTCGTGGCGACGACGGGGCCGGATGGCCTGCTGGTCTTTACTCAATAGCGGCGCCCCCGGCACCGAGGCGAAGTTTATAACCATTCTTTTCAGCCATCGCACTGCCAAACTGGGAACCCACCGCACCCGTCATCTGCCAGCCACTGGGATGTGTGGCCACGGTCACCTCACCACCGGAGCTGACAATACGGGTGGTCTCTTTCACAACGGCATCGAACAAAAGATCTTTTTGCCCCTGGAAGCTTCCTAGATTGGTGACCTGCAAAGTTTTGATACCGGGTTCAGAGGACCGGATGCTGCAAACCGAGAAACCAAAGTCATCACTGGGCGTACACACCACCGGGACCGTGCCCAGTCCTTTGATAACTGTGAACTGAGGAACATAGCCGGCAACAACCGTGTTATCTGAATTCATCAATTGAATCGCAAACTGAAGTTCAGTGACGCCATCGGCTTTTCCGGCGGGACCGACCAGAATTTCTGATTTCGCAAAATCACTGATCGCAGGATCCGTGACCACACCGGCGATGGGTTGTTTGTTGGTAATATCAATTCCAGGCGGAAGTTTGGGACCGCGCAGACCTGCCAAATCCTGCAGACTGGCTTCGATTGAACAGCCTGTCAGCAGCAGCAATAGCGGTAAAAGATTTATCGCAAGGTTCCGAAACATTCCAATGCCCCCGATTGATCTGTCCATTATATCGGCAGGTTTCAGGACTTTCTGTAGATTACATCAGGTTTAGAATCCAGCCCCAATTCAAGAAAACTTTCGAATCTTCCGAAATATCAAAGGTCTATGAGCATTCGGAACGTGATACTATTAATTCTCGGGACAGTGGGGATCTCCGTTTTATCGGTGATCATCACCTTGCGTATGACTCAAACCAAAACAGAATCCGCTGCTCACGTCGCCCCGCCAGCACAACAACAAGTCATGCCAGCACAACTTCCTGCAAACGCTGCGGCGCCAGCGCAGCTTCCACCGAATCCGGCTTTGAATTCTCAAAAACCGAAACCCGCCCCCGTGCCGGAAGCAGGAATGAGCTTCGAGGCCGCAACCATTCCAAAAGAATTCCAGCGTGGTCCGGTGGAACAAAAACCACTTTCCGCAGACAACGTCATCAACAGCCTGATGAAAGAAACTCCGGCTTGTCATGACGAATACAAAGAACACTGCACGAAGAATCGTTTTTTGGCAGAGCACCCACTGGCCTGTTTGCGCAGCAAGAAAGATCAACTTTCCCGAGCATGCTTCAACCAGCTATCTGCGGTGCGCGACCGTTTTCATCAGGACTGCGGCAGTGACATCCAAAAATTCTGCGCGGGGGAGGCAAGCTATTTCGTTTGTTTGAAAAAACGCATGTCTGAACTGTCCCCTTCGTGCAAAAACAACATCGCAAAGTCTTCGCGCCCTTAGTGTCTCACACTGAAACAAGATCTGTATAAATTGGTAATTATTTATCCCCCGATTAATGGATTTGGCAAAATAACCCGATAAATAAGGTATTGAGCGACTATTCGACCTTGTATTGAACGTTTCGGAAGGACATAAGGTATGGATTTTTCAACACTCATTAAATTCACGGCCACAGCTCTGTGCAGTTTAAGTGTCTCTGCCAATGCCAGCGTATCTCTGACTGAAGTGCCCCAAGGACTGACGGTCCAGGGTCGTATCATTCAACCCAACGGCATGCCGCTGGAAGATTCCCATGTCTCTTTTAATATCAAGGTTCTTTCTCCAGGGCCGGAGACATGCGTGCTGTTTGAAGAAAACCGCACCGTCAACATGACCAACAGCAAAGGGATCATCAACTTCACTCTGGGAAGCGGTGAAAATGGCGCCACGGTCGTGAACACAGGCCCTCTGCTGGCCATCCATCAGGTTTTAAAAAATTCTGCCGCTATCAACGGGCTGACGTCCTGTGCGGCGGGATATACCGCCTATGTTCCACAGCCGGGAGATGCGCGCAAAGTGCGCGTGACCTTCACGGTGGGATCAGACACCATCACTCTGTCCCCGGACTTCCAGATGCGCTCGGTCCCGTTTGCGCTGGAGTCTGAAAACGCCGTGGCCCTGAATGGCAAAAAGGCCTCGGACTTTATTCAAAAATCTGCGAACGTAACGCAGGAAAAAGCAGACACTCTGTTCCTGCCTGCCAACTTTGATGGCTTGCTGTCATTGCTGAATCCTTCGGCCAGTGCGCCCAGCGTGGGTTCCATCGGCATTCCTAACTCTGACGGATCGGCCGCACCTCCGGCGCGTGACGGTCTTATGCGCTATGATGAAAACACCCAGACGGTGCAAGTATCCGTGGGCGGACAGTGGCAGCCGATTGTCACCGGAAACACCGCCGTGGGGTCTTCAAATATCGAAGACGGTTCCATTGGCACAGCGGATTTGGCACCCAATGCGGTGACTGCGGCACAGATCAGTAGCAACGCAGTGACCACGGATAAAATTGCCGATGAGGCCATTACTTCTGACAAGCTGATGAACATGTCCGTCACCAACGCCAAAATCGCCGATGGTGCAATCACGTTTAATAAAATTGCCAACGGCGCCATCAGTACTTCCAAGATCGTGGATTCCGCCATCACCTCTGCCAAAATTCTGGATGGCAGTATTGTCACCGCCGACATGGCTGATTCCGCAATAACCAGCGCGAAGATCGCTGACGGCACAATTGTAACGTCCGATGTCGCAGACTCTGCGATAACCAGTGCCAAGATTGATGACGGGACCATTGTCACTGCCGATCTTGCCAACAATGCCATCACGACGGCTAAAATTGCCGACGGCAACGTGACTGATGCAAAAATCAATTCTGTTTCCGGCAGCAAAGTGACCGGCAACATCCCTGGCAATGCGGCAGGTTTTTATGGGTCTTTAAATGGTGATGTCACCGGCGGGCAAAGCTCAACCGTGGTCACCGCCCTGCAAGGCCGGTCCGTTGCGAACGTCGGACCGGGGGCTGGTCAGGTTTTGAAATGGAATGGGTCTCAATGGACACCGCAGGCGGATAACAACTCGGGCGGTACGATCACCAGTGTTGGGGCCAGTACCGGTCTGACCGGTGGTGGTTCTTCCGGTGCGGTTGCACTGGGACTGACCAATACCGGTGTCGGTGCCGGTTGGTACGGAAGCTCCACGGTTATTCCGACGTTCTACGTCGATGCTCAAGGGCGCATCACTGCTGTCAGTAACGTGGCTGTTGCTGCCGGTGCTGCCTGCGGGGGCACGCCGCACGGACGAATCACTTTGGCGGTCAACTGCGGAACAGCCGCAGTGACACAATGTTTGAACGGCGGCAACGTTTCCATCGGTACAGTTCTGGTTCCCAACGGCTGTGACGGTGACGGCGACGGTTTCTAAACTGTGAAATCACTGACTTCCTATTATCTCATCATCTACGTGGTCATTCTGGGAGGATACCTTCTTCCCCATGGCCACGAACTGTTTCCGGCTCCGAAAGTTCGCACGCTGAATTTTCCCTCTGTCGAACAGACTTTCAATCCCGCTTTGCCAGTGCTGGCCCCCGGCACCGTGCCTCAGTTTCCCGCGGCTGACATTATACTGCAGGAAAATCTGTTTGCGCCCTTTGCAGTTTTGCGAGATCAGAATCTTTCAGAAAAAAACCTATCAAAATCAAATCTGAGCTTTGCAGATTTACGAAACGCGAATCTGAAAGGCACCAACCTTTCGGAGGCGCTGCTTTACGGAAGCCAGTTGCAGGGAGCCCTGTTTGACTCCGACACCCGTCTGCCCTTTTCATCCGAGACTGCCCGGTCTTTGGGAATGCGAGAAGAGCGATGAAGACCTTAAAGTCCGAGCTGCAAAAACAGCCTGCCTTGTGGATTGTGGGGGTTATTTTAAGTCTTGAACACCTGCTGACTGTTTTTTTCTGGCTGAGCGAAAGACCCCTGCTGTTGATTCTTTCTCCGTCAACGCCCTCGGTTTGCTGGCCGTTGTTTTCACAATGTGAAGCTTTCAAGCCCGGTCCCGAGCTTTTGCAGATGCTGCTGGGCACTTATGCTGTGCTGGCCGTGATTTCATCGGCTCTGTGGGCCCTGAAAAAGAAGCCCCAATGGGCCGCCGGACTGCTTTGGGCTTTGCTGCTGTTCAAGCTGGGGTTCATTCTTCTGGATTATCGTCTGACCGGGAACTATCACTACATTCCCACACTGATAACATTCGCATTCCTGCTGATCCCGGATCGCGCCCGGTCCCTGCCGATGGCATTCTTCGTTTTGTATTTTACGGCCGGATTGTTAAAGCTGAACAGCCAGTGGCTGAGTGGCTCGGCCATCAACGAACGACTGTTCCCGGCCTTGTTCACTGAACTAGGTGTCTGGTATGTGCTGGTTCTGGAACTGGGATTGATTTTTCTATTGTTTGCCAAAAACAATCGATGGTTTTACTTCGTGTTTTCGCAGTTGGTGATTTTTCACCTTTATTCCTGGCACCTGACCCGATTCTTTTATCCATCCGTGATGTTATTGCTGCTGGGAACACTGTTGATCACACGGCCCCTGGTTTCCGACTGGAGCATCAAAGCCACATTCCAAAAGGTCTTTGCCCTGCGAAGTGCTGTGATTCTGACGGTGATCTTCCTGGCCTTGCAGTTGCCGCAATACTATCTGCCCGGCGATGCCGCATTGACGGGTGAAGGACGCATGTATGCGATGATCATGTACGACGGGCGTGTGCAGTGCGAACCTCATGTGACCTTGTGGAAAAAAGATCAAAGCAAAGAAACCGTGCCGCTGACACCTCCCTGGCTGATGACCCGCACTGCCTGTGATCCCCTGGTTTACATGCGGTTGGCAGAGCACCTCTGCCAGTGGAGCGCCAAAGATTCGTCGATTCTGCAGGCAGATCTGACGGTGCCCGTGCGCTATCAGGGCGAAAGCCAGTGGCAACCTCTGGTTGCCGCCACCAACGTCTGCAAAAAACCCCTGACTTATTCAAGTTTCTTTCCCAACTCGTGGATTGCGAAGTTTCAAAAGGACTTTCAGATAAACGGGTCAAAGTGAGACGTTTCCAACGAAAAATCACTCAGATTTGAGCGATTCGCATTTATTGAAGTTGTTAAAGATCCGATAAAAGGGTGATGCGATTTGAACGTCTTACTGCCGTATCTTTGGCCCTGATTTCGGGAATGTCATTCCTGCTGGCCGGCTGTAATCTGACGGCCAACCTTGAAAATCTCAGCTCACCTTCTGTGGCCCTGGAAGTCAGCCCCAAAATCAAAGGCGGCGAAGTTCATCCCATCAAGCTGAACATTGGCGGAAGTTCCAATTACCAAACCGCGAAAATCTATTACACGCTGGATGGGACAACCTGGAGCCTTTTGGCGGAGCTTCCCAAAGGCACGAATGAATACGCCTGGAGTGTTCCGGCCGGTGACTATCCCCTGGCCGCCCTTCGTGCCATGCTGACGGATGAATCCGGTAAGACCATCGAATCAGAAAGTCCTTTGACGATTGATTCAACACCTCCGGCAATTCCCGCCATTACAGATGAAACTGCCGCTCTTTCGCAAGAGACCATGGCTCAGTTTACTCTGGCTGATTGCAGTGATGCGAAGTTTGTAAAAATAACGGAAATCGCCACGGCCCCGGCGTTTGATACAACATGGGTTGCGTGTTCAACCGCCTCCTCGGCCCTGGCGGCGGCGATGGACACAGACCGCGCTTATCCGTTTCATCTGTGGTTTGCTGACGATGTCGGAAATGTGAACACAACACTTTCATCCTATACCAAGACCCGGGACCGCACAGGCCCCGAAATTGAGCTGACAAGTTTTCTTTCCGCCCAGAACATCAATGGCGGCAGCACACAGGACATCAGTTGGACATACACGGACGCCCATCCTGCGGCGAATCCAGTTTCTTTCTATTATTCTCTGAACAATGGTTCCACCTGGACACCCATTGCCGTGGACCAGCTAAACTCCAGTCCTTATTCCTGGGCGACGGGCGCGCTGAACTCAAATCAACTGCGCATCAAGGTTGTCGGAAAAGACTCTCTGGGCAACATCACCGAAGATGTTTCACCGGTTTCACACCTGATCGACAGTCTGGATCCCATCGCCAGTCTGACCATCACACCGGATCACACCGTCGCCCACAAGGGTGGTGATGTTGTTGTGTTTAACTGGGTGGCGACCGATGCCAACTTTGCAACCAATCCGGTGGAAATTGCTTACACTTTGGATGGCGTGAC
This sequence comes from Bdellovibrio sp. BIS2, assembly GCF_055398295.1. Classification (NCBI taxonomy): domain Bacteria; kingdom Pseudomonadati; phylum Bdellovibrionota; class Bdellovibrionia; order Bdellovibrionales; family Pseudobdellovibrionaceae; genus Bdellovibrio; species Bdellovibrio sp. BIS2. The sequence continues at coordinate 2,860,932 of NZ_AP035879.1, forward strand.
CTGGAACTATGTCAATTCGATCGCAAATCATCCATCCAGTGGCACCATGAATGTGACAATTCCGGGGGACTGGAATACATCGACTCTGGTTTTTGCCATTCGGGCCATCGATAAAGTGGGACGAAATGCCATTGTCTATAGCCAGCCGTTCACTGTCGACAACGGGGCTCCGGCCCTTGCCTGGGGCAACCCGGCAGCAGGCAGCAACGGCATCAATGGTCTGACAGTTTCAGGAACCTGCGGCGCCTCACCTGGCGACAGTGCTTCTGTGACGTTGACCGGAGACATCAGTGGAGCGCCCGTTACCACGGCCTGTAACGCTGGCTCGTGGAGTACCGCCGTCACCTTCACCACGGGCTTTGGTGCCAAGTCCATCACGGCGACGCAGGCGGATCACGCGGGGAATTCCACGACGGTCAGCCGCTCTTTCACGCGCAATCAACTGGCGGCAAAAAATTATGATTTGAGTTTTATTGATCCGATGTACCGCAAAGGTCAGGATCCTGTGAACTTTGATTTCAGCGGTCTGGCCCTGGATTCTGAAGTGGCTTCATGGAAGGTCTTCTTTATTGATGATGCGGACTCAAGCGCTGAGGTTCAATCCCTGACCGCTCCCACCACCAGTTATGCTTACAACTTTACCGGCGGATCCCAGCGTCATGCAAAAATGCGTGTCACTGTGACCGATGTTCAGGGGAATGTAACAACCACAACATCCAATCCTTTCCAGGTTCTGACGGAAGTGGTAACAGTCCTTGGCCAGGAGCCCGCAGTGGGAAATGTGGCCGATGGACTTCCTGCCATCGCCCGGTTTGATGCCCCTTATGCGCTGACACGCCTGGGTTCCTCTTTGATTCTGGCAGACCGCTATTACCTGCGCAGTATCGACACAACGGTTCCAGCTCTGCCGTTGGTCAGCACACTCGTGGGATCCGGGTACAGCACAGTCAGCGCGGGAACGGGCCGCGAGGCCTCCCTCAGTCATGCCGTTGGAGCAGCCACTGACGGAACCTATGTTTATGTCTCGGATCACGGTCGCAGTTGTATTCTGCGCTACAACCCAAGTCCGATGCTGAAAACAGTGGAAGTTCTTTTGGGGGCGTGCGGGACTGCGGGAAAACCCACAGCCAATGAAGACCAAACCAAAGCCACATCACGATTCAGCGGTCCGGGTGATCTGAAGTACTACAATGGCGCTTTGTATATTGCCGACACCAACAACAGTTGCATCCGCCGCTTTGACATGAACGACACTGTTTCTGTTATTGCTGGTCTTTGCGGAACCGGTGGGCACACCCTCGGGGACCTCGGCACCAATCGCATTCGTGTTATCGGTATTGATATCGACAGCGCGGGCAATCTATGGTTTGCCGGAAACACCAATGGTTTGATCAGCTATATCTCTTTGACCGCACCTTACGAAATGAAGAACTTTGCAGGAACCTTCCCGGGTCTGGATATTCTGCAAACAGGGACTCCGCCGAACACTTACTTTCGGTCTCCGTACGGAATCAAGGCGTATAACAATGGCGGACGCAACAGCCTGTTCGTCACCGATCAGTACTCCCATGTGGTGGTTGAAATTCCTTATGATCCGGCCAATCCGCAAGGCTTTATTGGATCTTCGGCCATCGTCGCGGGACAACCGGGCTTGACGGGTAGTCAGCCTGGCGCCCTGGGCAACAACAAACTTTTCGTGCCTTCGATGCTGTATATGGAAGGCAACGAGCTTTATATTTCCAGCACTCTGGGTGGCCAGATCATGAAACTGAATGTGGACACCTACAATCTTTCTGAGTGGATTGGTGCTCCGGCCGCATTGGCAGACTTCAAGACTGCGGGTGGTGTCGCCAAGATTTCAAGTCCAAGATTCCTGTCCACTGATGGAACTCACCTGTATTTATCCAGCGCAAATTCTTTAAGGCGCATTGATCTGGGCAGTCAAACTGTCACGACCATCGCCGGACATGGCAGCCTCGGTGGCGTTGGCAATGGCCCACTGGGAACATCCCGACTTTCTCAGCCCTGGGGTGTTCATAAAGTCTCTGGGGGTATCTATAGTGTGGACCGGTATGCAGCCTTGATTCGCTTCACCAACAATGCCGGCGTGACCCGTACGGTGGCCGGCACTGAATATGTCAATGGCTACCTGGACGCAGCCTCCAATGGTGATCCATCCCGCTTCAATGCGCCTACGGATCTATGTTCCATCGGGAATTCTTTGTACGTCGTGGATAACGACAACATCCGCATCCGTCGACTCGACGTCGGTGACATCAATAATCCGGTGACAAACCCGGTGACGACCTCTATCGCCGGCGGCACCCTCGGGTACGCGGATGGACTGGGCTCTGCCGCCAGATTTTATGAGCCCGGCGGTATCGCCTGTATTTCTGGTGGAGCGCACGAAGGCCTTTACGTCAACGACACCCGAGCCGTACGCAAGGTGACTTTGGCAGGAGACGTGACCACCATCGCCGGAAGCCTGACGTTGACTGGCAGTACAGACGGCGTAGGCACCGCTGCACGCTTTGACTCTTTGTTTGGTATCGACGTTGTGGGAAATGTCCTGTATCTGGCAGAAGGCACAGGCCGTATCAGAACTTTGGATCTGGACACCGCGACGGTCACATCCATCCTAAACAAAGATGCGGCAACCACCACCCGCGCAGGCCGCATGTGGTCTTACGTTAATAAAAGCGGGTTCACTGACCTTGTGGTTCTGGGCACTTCCGTCTATGCCACTCAACCCAACTGGAACACGGTGGTCCGAATCAGTCTGGTCAGCGAAGAAGTCGAAATGCTGGCGGGCTTTGGCCTGATTCGCGACAACTACAAATCTGACAACGATGGTTCCTACGCGCGCCCGCTCGCCTATGCCCGCGGCACCAATCAGGTAAAAGTGGGTGACGACCTGTATGTGGTTTCCTACTATGATACGGCCGTTTATAAAGTCGATAAAGATGGTGTCATCAGCCTGTTTGCCGGTAAACCCGGAACTCAGGGTAACATTGACGGTCCCCGTCTGAGCGCAAGATTCTTTTCCACACATTACATCACGTCCTACAATGGCAACCTGATTGTGTCCGACTATGAGATCGGAGTTCTTCGCAAGATTGACCTGGCCTCGGGAGTCGTGTCCACTTTGGCCGGCACACCGGGAGCTCTGGGCAGTGTGGATGGCGATGCCCTGACCGTAGCCCAACTGAATCAGCCTTATGGTCTTGTGGTCCATGGCGACTATCTGTATTTTATTGAAAGAACTGCCGCTCTGGTTCGGGGCATGAATCTGCTGACCAACGAGGTCTTCACCGTCATGGGAGCCGTGAACACTCAGGGATCCGCCGATGGAGACAAGACCACAGGACGCCTGAACAATCCTTATGCCTTGACGGCTCTGGGAAATTATCTGTACGTCACCAGCAATGACTCAGGAACTTTGCGTAAAATTGATATCACCGATCCACACAATGCCACGATCACAACGATCGCCGGCACCGACGGACTTCAGGGCTACGCCAATGGCACGGGGGCGGGTGTTCGCACCTTCTCGGCCACAGGTCTTACCAACGACGGCAAGTACGTTTACTTCTCTGAACGCGGCAGCAGCACAGTTCGCCGCCTGAATCCCGCCACCAATGAAGTCACTCTGTGGATGGGAAATCCCGATTTTACCGGTCACCGGGACGGCCCGATGGCAGACGCTTTGCTTTTCAAACCCATTCAACCCCTCTTCACCCCTGAAGGGATGTACATCTCGACCGGAGATCATCACTCCGTCCGTCTGGCGAAATAGACCGCCACCGGCTTATCCAAATCTTGATGTTCTAAAATCACGATTGTTAAAGAAACTTTTGCGGAAGTTCCAGGCAACTTCAAAGACGCATGTAACTTGGCAAGCTCAGGAACTTATGCCTAAACTGAGTCATATGCAGTCGTCATCCGGGCTCAGTCGTCATGCACGTTTTAAAATTCTGAGCGAAAACATCAGTGTGCTCATCGAAGAAGAGGGACTTCTGGTTCGCCCCTACGGGCACACCACTTTGCCTTACTTCAATCTTTTAACCGCCGAAGAACAAGAACAGGTTCTGAAAGACATCCTGGTTTATTTTCAAGTCTGCACCGACGTGAAATCCCAGAACGGCAGCTTGAAAGACACCCGATTGTTCACGGAAAAAGCCATCCACCGCCTGGGCGTCAGCGTGGATCCGTTTATTCTGGAACAAATTCAACCCCATCACCTGATTGAAATCTACACGCAAGCGCATACTCAGATCTTCCGCAGCTTGAGGTTCTTTGAAGTGTGCAGCTATTCCCTTGAAGATCTGTATTGCCGCAAGTGGTACCACCTGTACCAGCGCACCACACAGGATCAGGAAAATCTGGAAGCCGACATCGGCAGGTACTATTCACAAAATCCCCTGAAAACCCTTCAGGCAACAGCGCCGGAACACACCATCCGCGCCCTGGGCGCCCTGGAACGGGATGAAATCATCACACAAATATTCTGGCTAAGTCCGTTACAGTCTCTGACCAAAGGGGACTCGTACATCCTCACGGTGGCGACAAGCCGACTGCCCTAATAAAAAACGCCCCTGAGGGGCGCTGTTATTCCTGACTTTCGTCGTCAGATTCCGGGGCCGGAGTGGAGGAATTCTTCAATTCCTCCAGAGCCATTTCTGCACGGGTTTTATAACCTTTTTTGCTGTTGCAGTCCTTGCAGGAGGGCACGCAATTGTTCTTATTGGATTTGCCCCCGCGGGCGATGGGGATCAGGTGATCCATTGTGAGATCGGCCGGCTTGAAACGTTCACCGCAGTGATAGCACAGACCTTTGCCCAGCTCCTGCTTCCACCATTGGCTTTGGCGCAGCTCGCGGGCTTTGGCTTTTTCACGTTTTTGATGCTCCGGAGGAGCGGCCGAAAAGAAGTAATCCATCCGCACCGTTATAACGTATGAAACTGGACCTCGCAAGCCCCCGCCCGAACTCAATTTTAGGGCCCTTTCAGCCGATATAACCATGTGATTTCTTTAAGGAGTGGGATGCTATGTCTGTAAAAACCTTTAAAAAAGGCGAAGTGATCTATAAAGACGGCGATAAAATTACGGCCGTTTATCTGATCCAATCCGGTGGTGCGAATCAATGTCTGATCCGCGGTAAAAAAACCATCGACCTTTTCCAATTGGGTTCTTCTCATATTCTTGGTGATCAGGTGATTCTGGGGCAAGCCACTCACCCCACATCCGCTGTTGCGACCACTGAAACCAAGGTGCTGGAAATTCCGGTTGAAACCCTGAAGCAACAATATGAAGGCGCACCTCAGATGCTGAAGGTGATCATCAAATCACTGGCGGACCGTCTGCGTCTGGCGATGAATGATGTTCGTTCCAGTAAAATGGAAAAAGACTCGTCCCCTTGCCCGGAAGATCAGGTGGCCAAGGTGTACGGCGCCGTCTTCCACACGGCCAACCACAAGGGCGACAGATCCCAGGCCGGTCGTGTGATCGTGGACTGGAACATGATGAAGCAGTATTCCCAGCGCGTGATGGGCGATTCCCCGAAACGCATCGAACAGGCCATCAATATTCTGGTAAAGCTGAAACTGGCTTTGTATGAAATGGGCAAAGACCCCACTAATCCTGATGGCCCGGAAGAAATCCAGAAGGTTCACTTCCTGGATCTGGGCCTGGTGGAAAGCTTCTTTGAATTCTATCAGTACTACTATTTCAAAGGCGGCCGTTCCGACCTTTTGAAAGTCGATGAACTGTGTGTGCAGATGCTGGGGGCGATTTTGAAGCTTTCAGAAAATGAACAGCCGGATCGCTTCGGCATCGTCGGAGTTGATTTCGCCAAGTTCAGTGAATTCTGCAAAGAGGAAATCGGCATCAACCTGAACAACGACCACTTTGCCCGTCTGGAAGGCAAAGGCGTTTTCATGAAAAGAAAAAATGCCGGCACCGGAGTGGTCCTGCAATTTGAAGTCAAAGAATTCCGCTCCATCCTGCAAAGCTGGAAGATGCTGCGCGAGATTGAAAAATGGAATGAAAAAGGCTTCGTCGACATGGACGAAAAAGAGGAAAAGCCCAAGAAAAAATCCAGCGGTCCATCCTGCCCGGCCTGCAGTGCCGAGGTTCAGGCTGGCGCCAAGTTCTGCCACGAATGTGGCCATAAGATGACTGCGGCGGCCTGACATGAGCGAATCCCTGGTCGTCTTTAAAGCCATTCATAACGAAGCCGAAAAGCAGACGCTGTTACAGCGTCTGGTGAACAGCAATGAGTCGATTGTCCTTAGAGACAAATTCGATCGCAGTATCACTCTTCGCACCATGGGTGTGAACGACAAACTGCAGATCAAATGCCATCCGCCGGAATCCACCGCCATGAACACCGAGGATTCAGCGACGTTCACGGCCAGCTTTTCCATCAAAGGCGAAAAGTACCTGTTTGAAACTCATCCGGTGATCAACGAAAACAATGTCACCCTGACAGTGCTGAACCTGTTCCATCTGCAAAAAAGAAAAAACTATCGCTACGTGATTCCGGCAGACTATTCAGCCGAGTTTGTGGTGACATATTTGAATCAGGCCGTTTGTTCCCACACCTGCCGCCTGCTGGACCTGTCCACAGAAGGTTGTGCTGTGGAGATTCCCCAGACTGAAGCCAATCTGCAATTGGAAGATCTGGTGGAAGCAGAAATCTTTCTGGGAGACAGAGAGCCCATCGTCGTTCAGGGCCTGATCAAAAATATCCGTGTGAAAAATGACGAGACCCTGGTTTTAGGCGTGGAATTCAATCATATGGCCAATGCCAGCGAGGGCAAGATTGTGGCCTCCCTCACTGATTTGCAACGCGATATTTATTTCCGTCGTACAGGTTAGGCCACACCCAGATAAGCCCACAGGGAAATCCCCGTGCCGACCATTCCCAAAACACACATGCCTGCAAAAAACACATTTTGCAGGCTTTCTTTTTTCAGGATCAGGCTCATCGCCCCCAGGACCAGACACAACTGAAAGAACAAACTGGACATATCAAAACGGTCCCCGGCCACTGACAAGGTTGCCAGATGGGCTTCCATTTCCTGGGCCCCGATTATTTTACCCAGTTCGCCATTGATATCCTGAACCCAGTTATCCTGCCCCACCGTCTGCGACCCACGAAGGATTTCATTCTTTTCTTTTTTATAGCGCAGAATGCGTTTCTGCAAATTGACCAGATGACTGTCGATGGCCTTTTCCGTGCCTGGCTTCAAAGCACCGGCTTGTTTCAGGCTTTCCAGCAGGGACTTTTCCCCTTCGACCAGCGTTTCTTTCACGCTTTTGGACTGGTACCACATGTAAGCTGCGGCTTTTTCATTGGTTCCGATAATCTCATCATCCCCGTACTTGCCTGCAACCAGATCACTCACCGCCATGACCGCAGCAAAAACAGCGATCACAACACCACAACGAATTTCAAAATTGGAAGATTTATCGTCTGACATGACGACAGATTTAAAATCATTCCGTCTGTGTCAGTCAACTTTTTCCTGCGAACATCAATGACAAAATACACCACTGCTGATTCAGCAAAAGAAATATCATGAGGACTCAACCAACAAGGAGTTTCCCATGAAAGTAAAAGACGTCATGCATGAACATGCTGATTACATCAACCGCGACCGCACCGTGCGCGAGGCCGCCGAAATGATGGCAAAAGGCGACTATGGCTGCCTGCCTATTGAGGAAAATGACCGGATGATCGGCATGATTACGGACCGCGATATCACCCTGCGTGTGGTCGCCAAGGGCCTGGATCCGAACGTCACCAAAGTCAGCGAATGCATGAGCAAGGGAATTGAATATTGCTTTGAAGAAGATGATCTGTTGGAAGTGGGAGAACTGATGGCGTCGCAGAAAATTCGGCGCATGCCAGTGATCAACGAAAGCAAACGCCTGGTTGGCATGCTCAGCCTGGGCGACATCGCCAGCAAAGCCCGCGATCAAAATCTTTCCCACGAAATTTTGTCCAACGTTTCCCATTAAAACAAAAGGACCTCTCAACGGGGTCCTTTCTTATGTTTCGCTATTTTGAAGGGTAATAAAGTTTATTGTCCCACATGCCTTCATTGAAGTACTGGATGGTGGCCTTCAGCTTTTTTTCCAGCGCCTGCCGGCGCGGCGAAGTGCCCGGCTGATCGGCCGGGATTTCGTGCTCGGTCGCACGGTCGGACATGGCGAACATTTGTGGTTCGCCGTGTCCCGGTGTCCAGCGCAGGAAATAGTCTTTTGCAAACAACAGATAACGACCATCAATGAAATTCACCGCGGTCTTGTCGCCAGGAATGAAGATGGAACTGCCCAGATAGTTCTGATCCTTGTCAGAAATTCCCAGGAAATCCAAAACCGTCGGCAGAACATCGATCTGCTGCACCACCATCTTCGTGTCCACTTCCGGGAACTTGTACCCCGGATGATAAAGGAACAGCGGGATGCGATAGCTTCCCTGTTCATTTTCATATTCGGGACGGTAGTGCATGGAAGCGTGGTCCGCTGTCACAATGAACAACGTATTTTTGAACCACGGCTTTTTCGCGGCCTCGGCAAAGAACTTTTCCAGGGCAAAGTCCGTGTATTCCACCGTTTTCAGAATCTCGATCGGACCTTCTTTGAAACGGTCCTGATACTGCGCCGGAATCTTGTAGGGCTGATGCGAGCTCAACGTGAACACCGAAGTCATAAACGGCTGCGGCAACTGGTCTACTTCTGTCAGCATCCACTGCAGGAAGGGCTCATCCCAGATACCCCAGACGCCGTCATCATCGGCGCCGTTACCGTATTCACGCGCACCAAAATATTTTTCAACCCCGGCACTTTGCATGAAGGAATCAAAGTACATCGTTCCGTTGTGACCGCCATGAAAGAAACTCGTCGAATACTTCGCCGGCGTCAGCAGAGTCCCCAAACCCAGGAAATAGTTCGAAGTAAAGTGCGAGGAAATAAACGGCTCATTCATCAGCGCCGGGATCCCGCCCATGATCGCCCCCACCCCTTCGATGGAGCGGCGGCCATTGGCATAGGCGTTTTCAAAGCTGAGGGATTGGGCCTTTAAAGAATCCAAAAACGGCGTGTAGGACTTCCCGTTCACCGGGCCGATGTATTCCTCCCCGAAGCTTTCCAGAATGATGATCACCACATTTTGCGGGGCTTTCGGACGGAGGCCCTCCATCAGGGAGCCACGCAAAGAACCATTCAGCAATGACAGCATTTCATGCTGGTCGTTGAAGTACTTGTCTTTGCTAAGACCCTTGGCTCCGTAACTTTTAATAAATGTGAAGGTGGAATTCAGCACCAGATTGTTCAATAAAGGGGCGGTGAATACATTGGCGTTCACGAAGCTGACGGGTTTGGCCTGAAGACCACCGCGAATTCCGATCACTGAAATCGCCAGCGCCACAAAACAAAGAAACCCGTGAGCCAGCCACAGTTTGGCTTTGTCTTTTCGGCTGTGCACGGTCCACTGCAGTTTTTCAAAGCCAGCAAGTGTCACCTTGCGCACCAAAAGCACGAACAGCAACACAATGAGTGTGTTCACCAAAAACAGCAGCCAGTAGCTGCTGACGAAGTTCCAGACTTTACCGGGGATTTCGTTCACCACAAACAGGCTGTCAAAAGTGAAACGACGGCCCACGAAGTTGATGAATTCGGTGTCGCCCAGGTTCAGAATCAGGAATGGCACCTGCAAAACACTGAAAACCACCCAGGTGACCGTGGCCCAAAGACCGTTCCAGGCCCGTGGCCAGGGCACGAAGGCCAGCAACAGCAACGGTGCCGTCAAAGTCAGAATGGCCGCCACATCAAAGCGCAGGCCCACTATGAAGGACCACAAAATGTCCTGAGCGGGTTTATTTTTGAATAAACTCCAATTCCAAATAAGGAACTCGGCTCTTGCGAAGAAATAGAAGAGCACAGTCAGCAATACCAGAGAGAATATCTTAATCAGGCGGAAGGACGGTCCAAACATGGGCCTATAGTACATCGACGGCCCGCATCAATCAATCCGCCGTCGCTAAGGCTTTGCCGGATGGGACCGCTGGCTGCCCACCGAAGCCTTGGCGAAGGCTGGACAGGGAGGGCGCCCTCTGCTAGTTTCCCGTTCTATGACAGCAGAACAAATGAAAGAACGTTTAGAGAAGCATTATCCGAATTCCACGATCGAGGTTTTCGATCTGACCGGAACTCAGGATCACTGGGAAGTGTTCGTGGAAAGCACTGTATTTGCCGGCATGACCCGCATTCAGCAGCACCAGAACGTCATGGCTTGCTTTGGTCCAGAATTGAAGACCGGAGAGGTTCATGCCCTGTCAATCAAGACTAAGATTAAATCATAAAAAGGACCGTAAAAATGGCAACGACTCACGAAAGAATTGATCAGATTGTTAAAGGTAACAAAATTGTATTGTTCATGAAAGGGACTCAGCAGTTCCCAATGTGCGGATTCTCTGCACGTGCATGCGCTATCCTTCAGGATATGGGCGTTCAGTTTCACGATGTGAACGTACTTGATGACGACGAAATCCGTCAGGGCATCAAAGAATACGGCAACTGGCCGACAATTCCACAGCTTTACATCAACCACCAGTTGGTTGGCGGCAGCGACATCATGATGGAAATGTACCAGTCCGGCGAACTTCAGGAACTTCTGAAGTAATATGAGATGCAATGTCGCCCTGTGGGACCGCATTCTAAGATTTCTGTTCGGCGTGGGTTTGACCGCTTACGCTGTGGCAGGCGGTCCTTTCTGGGCGTACATTGGGGTCTATGGTCTGATCACGGCCGCTTGGGGCTTGTGTCCCGTCTATGCTTTCTTTAGAATCAGAACTCTGAAAGATTATCACCGCCCGATCAACGAAGAATAGGATTGTAGCACATGTCCACCACAGCTCTCCGCGACCTTGAAAGCATCTTGAAGAAAGACCAAATCAAAACCGACGAAGAGAGTCTGAAATACTGGGGCCGGGACTGGACAACCTATTTCGACATCAAAGCCAGCGCCATTGTTTTCCCTCACTCCACCGCCGATGTGGTTGCGCTGGTCCAATGGGCCCGTCAAAACAAAATCGCTCTGATCCCTTCCGGAGGCCGCACGGGTCTTTCCGGGGCTGCGGTCGCCACCAACGGCGAAGTGGTTGTGTCTTTTGATCAAATGAACAAAATCAAAGAGTTCAATTCCGTGGATCAAACCGTGGTGATTGAACCGGGTGTCGTGACGGAGGCTTTGCAGCAGTTCGCGCACTCAAAACAGCTTTTCTATCCGGTGGATTTTGCAGCCCGCGGTTCCTCCCAAATGGGTGGCAACATCGCAACCAATGCTGGTGGCATCAAAGTCGTTCGTTACGGCCTGACTCGTGACTGGGTTGTCGGCCTGACTGTAGTGACTGGCACGGGCGAAGTTCTGGAGCTGAACAACGGCCTGGTGAAAAATGCGACGGGCTATGATCTGCGCCATCTGTTCATCGGATCTGAAGGAACTTTGGGCTTTATCACTGAAGCCACGATCAAGCTTGCTGCCAATCCCCCACCAATGAATGTTCTGGTGATGGGTGTGACCGGGCTCGATGCCGTGATGAAAATCTTTGCGGAATTCAAAACCAAAACTCCGCTGGTGGCGTTTGAGATGTTCTCGGACAAAGCTTTGCGCAAGGTTTTGGACAGCACAGGCTTGTCGGCTCCGCTGGCGACCGAGTGCCCGTTCTATGTTCTGGCAGAAGTTGAAACCCGCAACGAACAGGACCAGGAACACGCTTTGGGTGTGTTTGAAAAATGCCTGGAAGAAGGCTGGGTTCTGGACGGCGTGATTTCCCAATCGGAAGTTCAAGCCAAGACCTTCTGGAGATACCGCGAGGACATCTCTGAATCTTTGGCGAAATACTCCCCGTACAAAAACGATATCGCTGTGGCGATTTCCAAGGTACCGCCATTCATGGAAGACCTGGACCAGGTCCTGTCCAAGGCTTATCCGAACTGGGAAGTGGTCTGGTTCGGTCATATCGGCGACGGAAACCTGCACATCAATATCCTGCGCCCTGAGGGCATGACCAAGGAAGAATTCGTCAAAGAATGCCGCAAGGTCGACGTGATGGTCTTTGAAGCGGTTAAAAAGTACAAAGGATCCATTTCTGCCGAACACGGTGTGGGTCTGACCAAAAAGACCTTCCTGAATTACACTCGTTCTGAAGCTGAAATCCAGCTTATGCGCGGAATTAAGAAAGTCTTTGATCCGGACAACATCATCAATCCGGGCAAAGTTATCTAGACCCACCCTAGGACCTGCACCCATGGCTCTTTCCCGTCTGCACTGATAGACTGAAAGGGCTGTGCGTAAGTTTATACTTCTTCTATTTTTGTTGTGCGTTTCGTGTACCAAACCTCTGGGTGAGGAAGATCCGTTAAATCAACCTTCCAGCGAAGCTCCGGGCGCATTCAATCTTGCGACCATTCAGCGTTTTGATCACCAGTTGCTGGTTTCCTGGAGCACATCCAAAGGCGCTTCTTCTTACGAACTGAAATACGGAACTGCCGCTGGTATTTACACCAATTCCATCAAAGCCACCAAATCCCCGGTGGTGATTGAAAGCGGACTAGTGCCGGGCACGACTTACTATTTCCGCGTCACGGCCAGCAATGATATCGGCACGGTGGATTCCACCTCTGAAAAAAGTTATCCGTACATGGGCGCTCCGGGAGAGTTTTCCCTGCTGACTGTGATACCGGGAAACAATCAGGTGGCACTGACCTGGGAAGCCAGCCCCGAAGCTTCATCGTACACCGTGATGTACGGCACCAGTTCCGGCAGCATCACGACCTCGGCCGGAACCTCTCTGACCACCGCAAAAACTGTTTCCTCTTTGGATAACGGGACGACTTACTATTTCTCTGTGATTGCCAAAAACTCGGTTGGCAATGTGACGGCGACGAACACCCTGTCCGCCACACCAAGCCCCCCGCCTTCTGCACCGCTAAATCTGAACGCCACGGCTGCTTCCACAAAGTGCACTCTGGCGTGGGAAGCCCCGGCTACTGGCACGGCCCCCTTTCTGTACACCGTCCGTCGTGTGACCGGCCCTGGTACCGATGTGGCCGTTTGCACGAACACACCTTTATTGGGTTGCGAAGAAACCATCGCAGCCGGCAATTACCAATACACGGTTGAAGCCACGAATGCTTCAGGCACCGGTGCAAAATCAAGCGCCGTCTCTTGTCCTGTGGGACTTCCCGGGGCGTTCCAAATGCTGACGGCAAGTCCGGGGGATGGGCGCACAACCCTGACCTGGGAAGCCAGCAGTCTTGCCACCGCCTACACTGTTCGCTATGGAACCAGCGTGGGAGCGATCAATACGGTGGCCTCCACGACGGCCACCTCTCCGTACATCGTCACGGGTCTGACGAACATGGTTCCATATTATTTCTCAGTGACCGCAACCAATGCGGTGGGCTCCCAACTATCAACCAACACCCTCAGCGCCACACCGAACATTCCCCCGACGGTTCCTTTGACTCCGACCGTGACTGTTCCAGAAATCGGCAAGTGCACGCTGAACTGGATGCCTCCGGCCAGCGGCGCTCCGCCGATCACTTATACTGTTCGCCGTATTGTGAATCCCAGTGTGAACGTTGTGATTTGTGAAAACATCGCCACCAGAACCTGTTCAGAAGAAGGTCTTTCCGGCGGAACTTACAACTACACGATTGAAGCCATCAATTCTGTCGGCACAGGTCCTGCCACCAGCAATATTGCCTGCAGTCTTGCTGCACCTGTCGCGGCCACCTTCAATGCACCAACCATGGGAAATAAAAAAGCGACTCTGACCTGGACTGGCGGAAGCGGCGCAAACTCCTTCACAGTCAAATACGGCACCACGAACCCGCCGACCACCGTCGCCTCGGCTTCCGCGACATCTCCTTATGTGATCGAAAATCTGACCAACGGCACCCTGTACAATTTCCGCGTCGAAGCCGTGAATGCCTATGGTGCGACCACATCGACAAACCGCACAGGAACGCCCGCCAGCAATCCACCGACTCTGACTTGGACCGGACAACTGACCACAACGATTGCGGCGCTGGGAAGCATCACCACCCGCAACTTCACCATTGCCGATCCGGACCCGGAAGACAGCATCGACTGCGCAAGCTCTGTGACTGCCACCACCTCTGACCCGGCGGTGGTTCCACAGGGAAATATCGTAGTGGGTGGCAGCGGCTTGAACTGCAATATCTCCGTCACTCCGGCGGCGGGATCTTCAGGATTTGCGACAGTTTCTATTGTGGTCTCAGACGGCCAGGCCAGCTCCACGACAAATCTGAGCGTTTACCGCCTGCCTGCGGCCCAAAGAATCTATTCCTGGAAAAAATACGGATCATACAGTGGTCCTGCCATCCGCATCCGCCGTACCGCAGACAATGCCGAAGCCGATATCTACTTCGACAACAACGGTCTGGTGAACAAAACCGCCTTCGACACGTTCAGAAATGGCGGCACGCCCACATTGGTAAGATGGTATGACCAAAGTGGAAATGGCATTGATGCGGTCCAAACGACGACAGCCAATCAGCCCAATGTCAGCATTACAACGGCGGGAATTCTGAACATCACCACTTCCACGGCAGCCCATGCACTCACAGTACCGAACTTCCCGGCCTCCACTGCGAACACGGTTTATATGAATTTCTTCTACACCGCAGACAGTGCACTGAAAGAATTGTTCTCTTACGGCACCCATGAAGCGGGATCCCGCACTGGATTCCATCTGACAAAAAACACCGGGACGACCGGCGCATGGCTGGGAATCACAGCCCTTGATGGAAACAACTGGGAAACCACGACCGGAGCCGCCAGCAACGCCAGTGAACGTGGTCTTGCATTTGTGATCAACACTGCAACGATGAAACGAGATGTGATTACGGCCACCGTCGGGGCTTCTGCCGCGGCAACAAGAGTCACGGGCTCTATGACCGCGTATTCAGCTCCAGCCGGAGGCACGGCCCTGCATGTTTTTGCAGGAGGCACCGCCGGGACCAGCAATCCGATTCGTGGTATCACGAAAGAGCTCCTGATCTGGAATCAGGAGCTGGCAAACGACCAAATCAAAGCTTTGGCCACTCAAAACAACTAAAACTAGTAAACCACACGTGTGCGGATGGAACGGGACAGCTTCTCGATATCCGCCGCCAGCGTGTGCGCCTGACTGGAATGCAGATCCATCACCAGATAACCGATTTTTTCATCTGTCGACAGGTACTGCCCTTCGATATTGGCACCGGCTTTGGAAATAAGACCATTGATTTCACCCAGGACACCAGGTTCATTGCGGTGAACGTTCAAAATACGCGACGTCCCCTGCTTCACTGGCAGATCCACATTCGGGAAATTCACCGCCCCCGGCGAAGAGCCGATCTTCAGGTAGCGGCGGAAGCTTTCGGCCACTTCCAGGCCGATGGCATACTGCGCTTCCTCGGTGCTGCCTGCGATGTGCGGAGTCAGAATGACGTTGGGAATTCCCTGCAGCGGGGATTTGAATTTTTCCTTGTTTGATGCCGGCTCTTCCGGGAACACGTCGATCGCACAACCCGCCAGATGTTTTTCCTGAAGGGATTTCACCAGATCGTCAATCACAACAACCGTGCCGCGGCTGGCGTTGATCAGGAAGCTGCCTTTTTTCATCATCGACAGTTCGCGGGCGCCGATCATGTCTTTGGTTTCAGGAGTCTCTGGCACGTGCAAAGTCACAAAATCAGAATTTCGCAAAAGATCATCCAGAGTGTTCTGTACCATGGCATTTCCCAGGGGAAGTTTTTTCAGCACGTCAAAGAACAGCACCTTCAACCCCATGGATTCAGCAAGGATGCTGACCTGGCTTCCAATATGGCCGTAACCGACGATCCCCAAAGTTTTGCCACGGACTTCCTTAGAGCCCACCGCTGACTTCACCCACTCACCCAAATGCGCTTGAGTGTTTCGGTCGCCCAGTTGACGGGACAGGGAAATCATTTCCGCGATCACCAGCTCGGCCACGGAACGAGTGTTCGAATGAGGAGCATTGAACACCGGAATCCCCTTCTCCCGCGCGGTCAGAAGGTCCACTTGATTTGTTCCAATACAGAAGCAACCAATGGTCACCAGATGCTTGTTCGAATCCAGAACTTTTTTTGTGATTTCCGTTTTGGAGCGAATGCCCAGCACGTCGTAGTTTGGCAGAAGTTTCAGCAGTTCGTCTTCGGAAGGTGCATGAGCGATCAGATCGACTTTGTAGCCTTCTTCCTCCAGCCTTTCCTTTGCGACGGTGTGAATGTTTTCAACCAACAAGATTCTTTGAGCGCTCATAGGGCCTCCACTCTAAAAATGGTAACTCTGTTCCCGTCCTTCGTCACTATTCGTGGTGACGAGGCGTGCTAATGATGGCTAATTAAGGGCTGTGGGGTATGCTAAAGTCCTATGGCAACAACTCGAGTATTCTCTCTACTTATCGTGGATGATGATCCACTGATCCATCAGTCCTTGAAGCTGTCCCTGCCGAACCATTGGAAGGTTTTCTCAGCTCCCACTTTGGAAGCCATTCAATACGAGCGTTTTTATCATGCGGCTTTCGTCGATATGCATCTGGAGCCGGGCTCTACCAAAGCCGTGGGCCCGACAGTGATTGAAAAGCTGGTCAAGCACAACAACCAACTGGAAGTCGTCGCGATGTCCGGGGACCTGAGCCGTCCCTTGATGGAAAGCTGTCTGAAAGCCGGAGCGCAAAGATTTTTGGCCAAGCCCCTGATGCCGGAAGAAATTCTGCTGGTACTGGAAAAAATCGAAGCCCTGTGGGATCTGCGCAGTGTGGATCCTGCCGCCAGCCGCAAATCCACACGTTGGATGGGAACCTCCCAAGCTTCACAAAAAATCAAGAAACGCATTGCCGATCTGCGTGGTGAAACCAGTCCTGTTCTGATCGAGGGCGAAACCGGCTGCGGTAAGGAAGTTGTATCCCGTCTGCTGCACGAACAAGAGGGCGAACGCCCGTTCATCGCAGTAAACGTTGCCAGCATTCCGGAAAATCTTTTTGAATCCGAAATGTTCGGTCATATCAAAGGCGCCTTCACGGGCGCAGATCAAAACAAAGTGGGCCTGACTGAAGCGGCCCACGGCGGCGACCTGTTCCTGGATGAAATCGAGGCCCTGCCTTTGACCCAGCAGGCAAAACTGTTGCGCTTCCTGGAAACCGGTGAAGTTCGCAAAGTGGGCGCCAAAGAAACAACACAGGTGAAAACCCGCGTGATCGTGGCCAGCAACAAGCCACTGGAAAAAATGGTCGCGGCCGGAGAATTCCGCGAAGACCTTTTGTATCGTCTGGCATCCCAGCGCATTCAACTGACGCCGCTGCGGGACCGTCTTGAAGACATCAACGAACTGGCAGCCCACTTCCTGGATGCCGAACGCCCGCGCCGTAACAAGTCCTTTACTGAAGACGGCCTGGAGGCTTTGAAAAAATACAACTGGCCTGGAAATGTGCGTGAACTCAAGCGCGTGTGCGAACAACTGAGCCTGACATCCCCACTTCCGTTCATTCGTGGTGAGGATGTGGCGGCCTGGCTGAAGCCTGCGGCCACCGCAACCAGTGCCCCGTCTTACACGGTCATTGATTTCAACAAGGGTTTAAATACGCTGGTGGAGGAATTTGAAGCCCACGCCATCAAGACCTGCCTGAAACAAACCAAGGACATCGAAGAGGCGGCGCGCATCCTGCAAATCTCGCGTTCCAGCCTGTACAAGAAAATCAAAGACTACAAAATTGAAGAGGAACCTTCGTAATGGATTTTTTTGATCTGGATCTTCCCATCCGTATTGCCATGCCGACGGCTTGGGAAAACCACATTTACCGCCAGACAGTTCTGATCGTTCTGTCGATCATCTTTGCTTCCGGCCTGATCGTCTTTTTCTTCCGTCAGAAAAACTATTACTTTGTTCAATCATGGGCCAGCATCAAATCCTGGCTGATTGCCGCCCCACTGATGTTTCTTGCCATGGGTATGCCTGAGCCTTGGCCTTTGGTGGCCCTGACTGCCCTGGCGATTCTGGGAGCAAAGATTTTCTTCCAGATCATGGGGATGTTCCATCGCAGTTACTTCGTGATGATTTGTTATGCGGGCATTATCGGACTGGGTGTCTGCGCTTGGTACGACCGTCTGGATATTTACAATGCCATGCCGATGGTGGTGCTGGGGATTTCCTGCCTTGTGCCGCTGGTGAAGAACTCCTACAAGCGCATGATTCAGTATATCTCCCTGACGTTGCTGGCTTTCATCTTCCTGGGATGGTCGTTCATGCATCTGGGCCTGATCATGAAAATGCCAAATGGTGTTTTCCAGGTGATGTACCTGGTGATCCTGACAGAGTTCTGCGATAACACGAACTTGGCAGTCAGCCGTTACATTGGTGGCTGGAAAATGTTCCCGGGTATCAACCCGCGACGTACAGTCGGAAGTACCATTGTGTCGGCGCTGCTGACGCTGTTCTTGGCGGGTTGCATGCGCTTCCTGTTGCCGGATGGTTCTGAAAAATACTGGCTGGCCTCTGGCCTTGTGGCGTCCATGGGTGGTTTCGTTGGGGATTACCTGATGACCGTGGTTCGTCGTGATGCGGGCATGAAAACCGTGGGTCCGTTCATCATCGGCCGTGGGGACTTCCTGCACCGCATGGATCGCCTGATCTTTGTGGCGCCAATTTATTATTACGTGATGACGGTAATTCTATGAAGGACTGGAACTACGAAAACGAACAGTGGACCAAGCTTCCCACTTATCTGAAGCATCTGCCGCTTTTCACCCGCCACATTGATCTTTTCAGTGTGTGCATGCGTTTTCTGTGGTCCGTGATCCTGAAGAACATTCTGTACAAGTTCTATATCCGCCTGGAAGTCCGCGGCACCCCGTTTGCGGAAATCTACAAGACCCAGCCGAAGCTGATCATCATCAGCAACCATGCCAGCCATCTGGACGCGGTGTCTATCGCAGCCTCCATCCCAAGACGTTACTGGCTGAATCTGTACATCGCCGCGGCGAAGGATTATTTTTTCAGCAACCCGGTGTTCATGTTCTTTTCCCAGCACTGCCTGGGTGCGATTCCGATTGACCGCAAAGACCGTAAAGGTGAAGCCATCAATCTGATCCTGAAGCTTTTGACTGAACTGCCCCGCATGTGGCTGATCATCTTCCCGGAAGGCACCCGCTCCAAAGACGGTAAAATTCAGGAATTCAAACGTGGCGTATCCATATTTTCAGAGCGCACGCAGACACCGCTGTTGTTCACCTATCTGGATGGCGTGATGGAGCTTTGGCCCAAAGGTCAATCCATGCCCCGCCCGGGAAAGCTGATCCTGCACGTAGGTCCGGTTCATCCCCCAGGTCCGATCCAAGAGGTGTATGCTGCTTATAAGAGCTGGGTGCTGACGATCAATCCCGATGCGTTCCCAGCCGTTCCGATGGAGGAAAAACCTCATGAGCCAGACAACGATTCAAATTGAAAACAAGAAGCTGAAAATCGGGCCCTATGAAGTGCGCCCGATCCCCACAGGTCTTTTCGGCCTGGATGGCGGCGCGATGTTCGGAACTGTTCCCAAAGTCCTTTGGGAAAGAAGCAATCCCCCGGATGAAAAGAACCGCATTTCGATGGAAGCCCGCGGATTGCTGCTGAAGTCCCCTGGTTGCAACATCCTGATCGACACCGGCAATGGTGGCGACTTTGTTGCGAAATACGGCGACAAAATGGGAAGCAAGTTTGCCGACCTGTTCAACATCCAGTCCGACGGCCCGTCCCTGCTGAAGTCATTGCAATTCCATGGCCTGAAACCGGAAGACATTCATCACGTCATTCTGACTCACCTGCATTTCGACCATGCCGGCGGCGCTACGACCGAAAAAAACGGCAAGCTGGTCCCGACCTTCCCGAATGCCAAGTACTGGGTGCAAAAAGGCAACCTTGAAACCGCCAGCCATCCGAATGTGCGCGAAAAAGCCAGCTACTATGCTGCGAATTTTCAGCCGTTGATAGATGCAGGTGTTCTGAACGTCATGGACGGCGCCAAAGATAATTTCCTTCCGGGCATTTCTGCCATCATCAGCAACGGCCACACGCTGGCGCAGCAGGTGGTGAAAGTCACTGACGGCACAACGACACTGCTTTACTGTGGCGACATGGTTCCCACCAGCACGCACGTGAAACTGCCGTGGGTGATGGGTTATGACCTGCACCCGCTGACTCTGATCGAAGAAAAACAGAAGTATCTAGGTGAAGCGGCCGACCAATCATGGTATCTTTTCTTTGAGCACGATCCTTACTGCGATGCTGCTCAGATTGAAAGACAAGGAAACGACTTTGCCGTTAAAAACAGATTTTGGCTTTAAGCGCGTCCGCGCAGGATGTGCAGCGGGCAACCGCGGAACTGGACTTCATTTTGTTTAAGCGACTTTGGAGCGTACTCAAAGACACTATTCAACAAATGCGCGATGGCGAGCTGCAACTGGTGGCCGCCTCCCTGTCTTTTTCAACTGCTCTGGCCTTGGTCCCTTTCATCGCCGTTGTTCTGGCGACCTTTCAGTCTATCGGCGGCCTTGAGGTCTTTTATCCCAAAGTCGAAGCCTTGCTGCTTTCAAACATGAAGGAAGCCGCGGGCAGCGGATTCACGAAAATGATGAAAGTCGTTTTGAAAAACGTGAACGCCGGAAAACTGGGGACCGCCGGTGCCGTCTTTCTGTTTATTACCTCTATTCGCCTGCTGCATGATATGGAAGTCGGCATTCACCGTGTCTGGAATCAGCGCAACACCCGACCCTTTTACAAGCGCCTGATCTATCACTGGGGCCTTGTTCTGGCGATACCCGTGTTCCTGGCAATCTATGTGGGCTTTACATCTTTGGAGCAATTCCAGTTCGTTCACCGTGTGATTCCGGCGACCGTTTCCAATTCCCTGGTGCTGGTGGGGACGCTGTTCCTGGTTTACAAAATGGTGCCGGATGTGCGCGTGCGCGCCAAGGCGGCGTTCATCAGCTCATTGTTAGCCTCTGTGACCCTGTTCGGAGTTCACAAAGGCTATGTGCTTCTTGCAAAAAAATTCTTCGCTTACAACAAGCTGTATGGCTCGTTCGCAGCCCTGCCGTTGTTACTTCTTTGGATTCTGACCTTGTGGTACGTGATTCTGGGCGGCGTCGCTTTGTGTGCCAGCCTGCAAAAGCGTCACGTGGCCTAAGGGCACTGATCTCCCCAAGCCGCCGTCACCCAACAATGAGGATTGGCTGATGTTCCGCCGTCGCCCTCTTTGTGAACCTGGCATTTGATGTCCTTGGCCTGGTGATACACATGTCCCGTCGTCGCATCTGGCATCACGCCCAGTTCAGACATGGAATCCCACATGGCTTTGGCGGTGATTTTTCCCACGCCACTGGGACTGGAACAGGAATAAGTCGGCATCGTATCAGGCAGAATTCCGCGATTGGTCTGCACGCACACCAGCTTTTTGATGGACCACGAAACATAGTCCCCGCTGGTTTTCTTTTTCGAGAAAGACGCATAACGAACATTGTAAGCCATCGTCACCGCCTCATCGCCCACAAACTCGCGAACCGTTTCATCACCGCAAGCGGCATGGGAATTTTGAACACCTAACAGTATCAGCGAAAGAATAATGATGAGCTTCATACAGAGCCCCCCTTTGCCGATACTTTGAAACAAAGAAATCAGGGGTTCAAACGGACGCACAAAGAAGCAAATCCCGGTCTTAGAATCACGGCTTTTTACACTGGATTGTCAGTTGTCTTGAATCAGGCAGGAAAAATGGTGATTCCGGTACGACTCGAACGTACGACCCTCTCCTTAGAAGGGAGATGCTCTATCCAGCTGAGCTACGGAACCACGGTCTCACTTGAAGTGAGGTTCCTTTATATGGGTTTTACCCCGTGTTTTCAAGTACTTCTTTGGGTTTTCGGACTGTGGGGAAAACTTTTACGCCTGCGTATACAAGCCCGCACTCCGCTAAGATGCCCCTTTTTTTGGCAATATAAAAATCAATAATATCAATAACTTGAGATTAAACCCAAGAATTCTTCTTTTCTGATCAGCGAGCCGCCAACAGACAGATTTTTTCCGCCAGTTCATAGGACTTCACAAACGATGGAATGGGCAGGAACTCGTATTTGGAGTGAAAGTTCAATGCGCCAGTGAAGAAGTTCGGAGTCAAAATCCCCTTGGCCGAAAGAGCCGCGCCGTCCGTCCCCCCGCGCATAGGGATGACCTTGGGTTCAACTCCGATCTCTTTAAGCCCGGCAAAAATCAGATCGATCGCGCGGCGATCCTCGCCAATTGCGGAGCTGATGTTGCTGTACGTGTCGGTGATCTTAAGCTGCACCTGAGCCGTCGGGTACTTGCTCTGAATTGATTCGGCGGCCTTTTGCAGTTTCTCTTTTCGTTTAGCAAAAGAGTTCAAATCAAAGTCACGAATCGAAGCCGTCAGTTTGGCTTCCTGCTGGGTGGCAGTCATGCCATTGAACCATACGTACCCTTCACGACCTGCCGTGTTTTCCGGCGTCTCGGCGCGATCAAACAGCGCCATAAAATCCTGCGCCATCAAAATTGGATTTACCAAAACACCTTTGGCGGACATCGGATGGGCGGTGACCCCGGTGAAAATCATGTCGGCTGTGGCGGCATTGAAGTTTTCATAAACCACCTCACCCAGTTCACAGCAGTCGATGGTGTAGGCAAAGTCCACATCAAAACGGGACAGATCCATCGCTTTGGCGCCCAACAAGCCGATTTCTTCATCCGGCACAAAGGCCACGACGATGTCACCATACTGCTGATCATCCCGCAGGTTCGCAAGCAGGGTCATCACCACACTGACCGCAGCCTTATTGTCGGCACCCAAAACACTGGTCCCATCACTAAAGATAATATCCTGTCCCTGATAAGGTTTGATCTCAGGATGTTCCGAAACTTTAAGATAGATGTTTTCTTTTTTATTCAGACAAACATCTTCACCGGTGAATTTCAGTATCTGCGGATGAATGTGCGGGCTCAGTCCCACATCCACGGTGTCAATGTGTGTGATAAAACCGATGCGTGGGCCGCCTTTTTTGGTTCCCGGCTTCACGGCCGTCACCGTGGCATTTTGATCGACCACGATGTTCTGTAACCCCAGGTCTTTCAGTTCTTGCGCCAGAAGCTCTGCCATCTTTTGTTGTCCTGGTGTGCTTGGCAATGCCAGAGCGTTGTCGTCACTCTGTGAGCTGACAGCCAGATAGCGAAAGAAACGATCGACCAGTTGTTTTTGAATTTCCATCATAGACATCCATTTTGACACAGGACCCGTCGGGTCTGAAGCATTATCTCGACACTTTCCATAGGTAAATATTGAATCCGTCCTGCGCCTGCTATCAGCTAGGGCTGGAGGGGTCATGAACGACCCAGGGGGAATCCAATGAAAGCAAAAATACTTCTTTCAGTTTTCTTGTTTACGGGCATGGCCGCCACTTCAGCGCAAGCTTGCAATGCGCCTCTTTCCTGCGTGATCAAAACCTATCTTGGCAACTATGTTACCGCCGTCGGTGGCGGAGGCCGGGTAACTGACGTCATTCACACAGACGCCACCAAAGTGGGATCGTGGGAGCGATTCACTCTTGTGGATTCCTGCGATGGCAGCTCGGTTATTAACTATGGCATCAAAACATCCAAAGGAAACTACCTGACCGCCGTGGGCGGCGGCGGACGCATCACTGACGTGATCCACTCGGATGCGACCCAGCTTCAGGCCTGGGAAAAATTCAAACTGATCTCGTTGGGTTATGGCGCCTATGCCATTCAGACCATCAGCGGCCATTATCTGACGGCGGTGGGCGGGGGCGGTCGTATCACAGACACGATTCACAGCGATGCAACTCAAATCAGAAACTGGGAAAAATTCAGAGTTATCTGCAACTGATGAGGCACTGATATGAACTTAGTGATGATTTTGATCGCGCTCGTGTTGTTCGCGGCACCGGGATATGCAGCTGTTTGGACGGATTCAAACCAGTGGTCCGCAGAATGGGAAAACCGCTATTCAACCTGGGTGAAAAGTGAGTGGAACCGATACTTCTTTTCACGCAGGCTTTTACCCAATGGGCAGTCCAATCCCTACTATGGTCTGCGCGTCGACTGCGCCGACGCCGTCTATTCCATGCGCCTGATCTTCGCCTACGAACACAGACTTCCTTTCGTAATCAAAGACCCCACCTACTCGGGCTCCCGCATTTCCAACAAAATGAGTCGCTGGGACCGACAACGCGAAATCGATCGTGTGCGAAGTTTCCTGCTTTATATTCATGAAACAACCAGCACCCGCTCACTGCCCGGCGACACCTATCCCGTGGCCATCAGCCGCAAGACCATCCGCTCGGGCGGAATTCTTGCAACCACCGACGTCAATCATCATTCTTGGACCATCAAAGAGATCCTGCCCATCGGCGTTCCTTATCTGGTTTACAATTCCGTGGTGGGGTCTCACTCCGGATTCACCATGCAGGAAAGAAAGTCCTGGCCCAATGCGAACTGGGTCTTTGAGGGGAACTACAGCTCATCCAGCGGAGCGGGCTTCCGCCATTGGCGGCCGGTTTCAAGCCTGGGCCGGCCCGTGTGGGAGGTTCCCGGATACAGTACCGAGCAATTCCAGATTCCTCTGCAAAAATGGACGAAAACTCTTCAGTCCCGACTGGCCACTCAACAAGAAGAAGACGACGAAATGATCACTCGCCTGGTGGACAACGTCTGCGTGGGATTCAAAGACCGGGTGTCTTATGTCAATGAAGCACTTTCATACAAACGCCAATACCCGTCCTGCATGTCTTATGAGGCGTTCGACATTTATTCTTCTCCCAGCCGGGACGAACGCATCTTTGATGATTTGATGCTGCTACGACGTTCCTACAAGGATATTCTTCAGCGCAATGGGGGCCGGGATCTCAGCGCTGAACAAAAGGCCGCACTGACAAAGATCTTTCCTTACATCAGCCAAAGCACCGCCAGTGAGGCCCGGCAGATGCCGGTCCAAAATATCACCGAGGACTCCGTATGTGTTGTGAACTATCTTGGCAGTCGCAGCATGGATATGGCGGAATTCAAACGCCGGCTGTTTTTGGGATGGCTTTCAAACAATCCCAACGAACGCGGCGAATACCGCTGGGGGGTGCTGCGCGGCCCTTCCGACCACGCCCGCTACTGTCCTTCCTGGGGGGGCTGGTCGCCCAACCTGTAGCTGAAACCCACCCGTAAAGTGAATTTTTTTCCTGAGGCTGCGCCCTAAGGCCTCAGTTCCACATTCCCCTATGTTGTTTCCGGGCATTATGGGGTAGAAGTGCCACTATAACTATCAGCCGAAGGAATATTTCTATGAAAAAGATGATGATTGCGGGACTCATCCTGGTTTCTCAAAATGTCTGGGCACTGAAAGACACCAAAGGTGTGCCATGTGAAACCCGCGTTGCACAGATCACCAGAGCCTACTTCAATGTCGTGGACACCTCCAACCGCTTCGACTTTATGATCAATAAAAAAGACAAGATTGAAGTAACATCCTTCGATGTCATGACCCCAGGTTCCTATGATCAGGAGTATATTGCGGAACTGTTGATCAAGTTTGACCGCTCCAACTTCCGCTCCCCGGAAAAAGACCAGAAGCTGCGCCTTAAGCTGACAGGTGAATTTGACTGTGACTATCTTCGTGTTCGCAGCATCAAATCTTTGGGCAAGGTTGATCGCGCCGACTAGAGACTACAGACTCAGGTAAAAAACAAAAGCCAGATCCCGAAAGATCTGGCTTTTTGCATTCAGAGGACCCTGCGTTCTTAATAGAACATCGGGTGACCAAAGGTTTCTTCAGACAGAATATTCAGATAGCGCATTGCCACTGCCTGAGGGAACTCGTTGTTCGCATTGTACTTCGCCTGATACTCCACGATCAGCTGGTACTTCTGCTCGATATCCATCATTTTGACTTCCACTTTCAAGGCCTGCTCGGCAATCATGAACGCGTAAGCGCTCATGTTCTTGTTGGTGTCTTTCAGGAAATCACCGTCTTTGCTGCCCACGTACATTTTGTAGTACTTGGTGCCTTCAGCATCGGCTTCACGGAAGGTCATGTTGGCTGCCGCCAGTTCCTTGCGGTACTGATCCGGAGCATAGTCACGCACTTTGGACATCATTGTCGCAAACAGCGCGCGGCCTCTGGCATCCGCTGGCATGGACTGATGCTTTTTGTTGAAATCCATTGCCATCTTGATTAATTCAGCACTTGGGAATTTTCTGCACGGCAGTTCATTCTGAATGGACACGATCAGCATGTCATAAGTGCCCGTCAGCAGACTCTTGTAGGCTGGCTCCGAAACACCTCCGCCACGGACCGCATTGTACTGATCAACAAAGAAGTTCATCAGCGTCAGAATATACGGAGTGGAAGTGAATGTACCGCCCGTATTCATAGTGGCGATAAAGTCCTTCACCTGATCGCGAAGCTGATTACCCGCAAACTTTTCCTGCACCGAGCCCGGAGCAGCCGCTTCCGCACGTCCCACCCATAACTGCACTGGATCCAGTTTGTCTTTCAGGAGCGCATCCAGATTGCGCTTGCAGGAAAACGCCGGAATGCGGGACCCCAGAGCCAGTCGTGGCGCTTCTTTGGTGGAAAAGGCCTTGATTTCCAAAGCCGCTTCTCCACCCATGGCTTCCGCCAGGATTTCAATTGCCACAATGCCGGTCTTGGTCTGGAAGATTTCAGAACTGATCGGAGCCATCGGTTCATCCACATTCACACCCATCAACTGACGAACCGGCACCTTTTCATTTTTATCCGTCACCAGCGACACAGAATAAATTTTCATGCGACCCAGTCGGGATTTTGCCTCGATTCTTACCAGCGGCAAGGTCTTGATAAGATCCAAACGGTACAGATCCCCGCCCTTTTCCCGCGTCACCTGATCGATACGGCCCACGCCCTCATACTGAGTTTCTCCAGGAGGAGGCGTCGGCTCAGACGGCGGTGCCGGTGGTTTTGGAAGATCCGGCTTGTTGCCCACCTCGGGCGCCGCAAAACTGATTTGCGCACCTGCTAAAACGAACAAGAGTACTCTACTCACTAACATTTTCGAACCCCTTTCACGATTGTGATTTTCGTTGTTAAGTTTTCCTGCTTCTTTTTTGCCCCAAGGGGCATGTAATCACCTTTAAAAACGTCCATCCAGGTAACGCAGAACTGCCGGGTTCTGACCATAGATATCATCCACAAATCTCACGATCTCGTCTGAATTCATCATGGAAGTCAGATAAGCCGTGTACACCGGCAGGCGCTTGTAGGAAGGCACCGGAATCTCGGTGGGCTTTGCCACCACTTCGCCGGGACGAGCCATCATCGAAGCAATGGTCTGACGGTCCCACGGAGTGTCCTCCAGCAGGTACTCGGCCAGATCCAGCGGCTTTTCCAGGCGCACACACCCCGAACTGAGCTGGCGCATCGGCGTATCAAACAGCTCGCGCTGATTCGTATCGTGCAGATAAATCGCAAAACTGTTCGTCAAATCAAACTTCAAAACCCCCAGCGCATTTCCCAGATGCGGAAGCTGGCGAATGATAATGTCAGGATCCACCGTTCCGGCAGCAATGCCCTTCCAGTCAATCGTCGTCGGATCCACTTTACGTCGAAAGCCCCCGACCCATGCCTCGTAGTGGTGCGAATCAAAGTATTCCCGAATCTGATCACTGGTCAGATCCTTCAGATCGTTGACCTTGTCTTCATAAAAGATCGTCGGCGGCACCACCCAGAAAGGATTGATGATGACGTTGACGATTTCATCCCGCATGGTTGGTGACTTTCGGGCGGGACGTCCGTTGATGGTGCGGAAGCTCATCACCCGCGGCCAGTCAGTGGCCTGATCCATCATGATGAAGTACGACATCGCCAGGTTCACAAAAATGTATTTCTTTTCGAAATACTGCGGGAACCAGCGCATCTTTTCCATATCCACCTGAATCTGACGAACCCGGTCCATGCAAGACACGCTCAGGAAAGACCACACCTTTCCTTTCGGGGAAATCTCTCCATCCGGGCGAATCCGCATGTTCCACTGAATGTCGGTCACCGCTTTCAGCAGATCGCCGTCAAAACGATCATCCATGTTCTTCATCGGATAGCCCAGCAATGCCAGCCGGCTTTTGATCTCGCGAATCACCGGATGAACCGAATACAGACGCAAAGGGGTCGTCAGCGGCACAATGTCCTGCCACGTTCCATCAATACAATGCGGATAAATCTTCTGCATCGCCGCCTGCACTCCTATATAAGGGGCATTTTGCGGGGCCACCAAATTCACAAAGCTCTGGGCATCATTACCCGCAGCCAATGCGATCATCTGAAACTGCTTGGGCGTCAAAAAATCCCGTCGCACCAGTTTGACATCACGACCGGCATTCACCGGATCCACACTGCCAATTTGCAGATCCTTCAACATGCGCAAAAACGCCTGGTTGGCCTGAGGACGCAGGGTCTTTTCCAGATTTCCCCCGTTGCGATACAAGGTTTCCAGGCGATCATTCCAGTAGACTTTCGGGTTCAAACCATGCTTCCAGATTCCCAGTGCGGCCTGACGCATTTCCGAAAGACTGAGCTGGCTTAATGCCGAGCTATAATCAACGGCTGCATTCGCTGTCACAGAGACAAGAAAAAAAGTCAGAACCAGTGACGAGACTGCCACTCGCATGATGTATCCCTCCTTGGATGATCAAGATGATAGGCCATTGGTGCCGTTTGATTCTGAACGTTTTATTTTTGGTTGCTAAAGAGAATGTGAGACAGTTGCCCAAAATCAGTCGGGCAACGGATAGATGCGTGGCGCTCGGCAGGAACGTAATCTACAGCAATGTTATTGTTCGGAGTTCTTCGATGGACGCAGATCTTCCACCGAGGTTTTAGTTTCACGACGGACAGGTTTGCGGCGCGGTTCTTTTTCCTCGTAGAAATCCCCTAACAGACGGCGCATGGGCATTTCATCCATGGCTTTGAGGAAATCATAAAATTCCACTACACGCTTCTTCAGTTGATTGAACTTTCGGACCATTCTTGCCCCTCACGAAAAAAGAATTGTCCTCTTAGTCTAACTGTCGCTGGGCAATTTCTGTGAATTACATCTGACAAGTCACAGGAACTGGACTGCGCGCAGGTCCAGCCGGGTTCCTGTTTAAAACTTTTCTCTGATATAAAGCGGATTAAAGACCGTAATAGTCAAAGACCCGGTGAACAAAGAAGAACTCACTGTCCTCCAGATCCAGGGGATCCTCGGGCAGATACAGGGCCTCTTCTTCAGAGTCCACATGCATCTTTGCCAGTTTGGCGGCGGCCGTCTGCCAATAACGATCCTGCCACAAAGGGTTGGTGACCCGGGTGAAAAGCTCACTCAGTTCCAGCCCCCGATGAACGGCCTCTTTGTTCATTTTCTTTTGCCCTGGCAGAACATAGTCCACCGCCTTCAGAATGTCTTCGGGATTGATCATTTCAAGCAGATAGTAAGTCGACACAAACATCGCCAGCAGATACTGACGATATTCAGCTTTGGACTTTTGCATCCAGGTGTGTTCACCACCCGAACGATAAATAACTTTTATACGCTCGTAGACAGGCGACAGCTTTTTGCCCAGTTGATCCCCCAGGGCCAGATCCAGGGTCACCACAAGGCTTTCGGCAAAATTCAAATAACGACTGATATCCCGCTGTTCCGTCGGTGCCGGTGGCAACAAACGCCAGATCACGCGGTGATTCTGTTCGTGAAAAAGAGAAATCTCATTGAAACGCATCAGGGAGTGTATTTCATTCAGCGGGTCCGCCACTTCATGATGAAAATCCCGGAACCAACCCAATTCAGCGGCTGTCGGCGTGAATTCGATATTGTCTTTGAAAAGATCCTGGGCACTTAAAGAGCGCATCGTTGAGCACACACGCGCCGTGAAGGTTCCGCCCAAAGAAAGGTACAACTCACGGCTTTTACGATAAACAGAGCTGGAGTTCAGCAGGGCGCCATCAAAGGGATAGTCTTCCAGCAGCAGCTTGGAGTGCTTTTTAGATAAAGGCTGCTGGGCAAGGACTTGCAAATCCTTGACGAAATCATGGACCTGTTTTTGGGCCTCGGTCATGGGCTTCTTCGTACTTGTGCGTTTTGCCATGAGGCTACATTAATGCAGCCCCCGGTGCCTTTTCAACCTAATGTAGCGGCGGAGTGCGAGAATCATCATCGCGGTCCCGGTCATAGCGTCGACGCTCGACGGTGTTCATTTTAGAACTGTTAAGTCCGGCTTCACGCAGATCCTCGCGAACCTCTTTGATCGAAATGCCCAACCCCATGGTGGCGATGCCTGCGGCCACCAGATCCACACCGACCAGCGTACCAATTGTCCAGAATGCCGATACCGGGAACGTCGCCAGAATCAGTCCGCCCAGCAAAAGCGAAATCAATCCACTGCCCGCGAGCCAGCCCCACCCCAGGGATCGTTCGGTCACCGCACCGATAAATTTGGTCAGACCGCTGGCTATCAGCAAGAAGCTCACCGCCAAAGTCAGACCCAACGTGTTTTCAATAGGATTTCTGGCGATCAATGCCGCACACACCAAAGCCAGACACCCCAAACCCAAATGAGGCCACAGTTGCCCATCCTTGCGCCCTTGAATCCCGTACACAATTTGCGCAATCCCCACACAGAATAAAACCACGCCCAGAACCATCACAGAAGCCAGAGTCGCCGCCGATGCAAACGCCAGCGCCGTGGCCCCCAGAATCAGATAGACACTTCCCAAAAAGATAAGCTGAGTAGATATTCTTCTCATCACAAACCTCCCGCTTTTTTTTATCAATATAACAATGGCTATGAGCGCGGTATTGCAGATTGTTGACACTTTTTGGGGAAGCAAGAGCCTTCCTCAACCACCCCAAAAAATGGAAACGGGCCCCGACCCTTCGGCCAAGTCCCGTCTCGGACGATCACTTCTGGATAGAAAACTTAAGCAATACAAATTAAGAAAGATCCAAATTTGCGCTTCTACTCCAAAAGCATCGTTTCATTTATAGTATATCCTAAAAGCGGAAACATAGTGCCTGTGCTGCCAACAAGCACTGCTTTTTATCTGAGAAAATTCAGATCAGACCTCATCCACCTTTATACCCTCAGCGGCCATGATTCTTAAGGCGTTGGTCGTGGGACATGGGCCCTGGTTCAGATGATAATGGAAGACCATTTTGCCAGAGCTGTCGATGTCCTCGCGGAAGTGCAGATTCATCACCGAAGGACTGCTTTGCTCCAGCACCGTCAATTCCAGATCATGGGTGGAGATAAAGCCCAACGACGTCTTTTCGTTGGCGAGAGTCTGAATCACTGCTCGCGACCCGATCTGGCGTTCCCGGTTGTTGGTACCACGGAAGATCTCGTCAATTAAATACAACACGGGGGTATCCGTGGCCGCGGTCTGCAGAATATCCCGCAGACGACGAACTTCCGCATAAAAATAGGAATATCCATCACGCAGGGAATCGCTGACTTCGATACAGGTTTCCACTTTCATCGGCACAGTCTGATAACTGTCAGCAAAGACGGGAGCCCCCATATTGGCCAGAATCTGATTGATCCCCATAGTGCGCAGAAACGTCGATTTACCCGACATATTGGATCCCGTCAGCAACCCCAGAGACTTGCTGTGCGGGAATCTAAAATCATTCGCCACGGCTTTGTTGCGATCCAACAGAGGATGGAACACCTGCACACACTGCAGATTCATGGCACCACTGAGCACCGGATAAGTCTGCGTCTGATATTTATCGAAGATCAGCAAAGAGCCCAAAACCTCAAATTCAGAAAGCTCCGTCACACACTGCGGGAAGTCCTTCCCCATTTTCTGGCGCAGACGCTCCAGGAAAAACACCGAAGTCACAGTCCACGGCAGCATCGCATTCAGGATGAAATGCAAAATCGGATTCGTCTGGGTGCCCACGAAGCCCAAGACCGTATCCAGCTTCTGGGATGTTTTTGACGGGCGCACTTTGAAAATCTGCGGGCACAGTTGGGCCAGGGCCGGACTGCTTTCGCATTTCTTTTCAATCGCCAGGAACAACGGCGCCAAGGCAGAAAGGTGATGGGACAACCCAGTTCCCTGCATAAAGGCGCGTCCCACAGACCCCAGACTGAACAAACTTAGCAACGGAAAGGCGGCGAACAGAATTGCCGGCAATGCTGTTTTTGTGGTCACAGAGAACACCAGCAATAACGCCGTCAAAACCCACAGCACCAGATTGGCCACAAACAGCTTCATAAACTGCGGGCCGACGAAAGAACTTTTCAGAAACTCTTGAATCTGCAAAGTGGAAAGGTTCAGTTCGTTGGAATTAGCCTGAATCCCCAGACGGGTGAAAAACCACGTTTGCGGTCGCAGGGCCTGAATCTGCTGCTGTCTTTTGTGCAGTAAATCCGGGCTCAGTGGTGCAACACTCATCCAGTGCAAAAGACGGCGCAAACCGCCTTCAGAGAAAGTTTCATCCAGCACCGTCCACAGGGAATGAGATCCAACCAATCCCAGATCACGAATCATTGGATATTCCGCAGAGGCCTCATGTGCCTGCTTCCAGCTTCGGCCTGACATCTGCCCTAGGCAGCGTTTTTTCTGGCGCACGACGAACTGCTGCAGTCTTTGCAGATGCTGCAAATGGCGAGCGATGTTGCGCGTGCGAATCACAAGGTAAATGAACACCAAAAGAACAACCGCAGGAACTGCAAAGCCAACCCGAGCCTCTGCGTTCATGGATAAGGGAACCAGGCTGGCAAAGAACAGCAGCCCAGAAATCAGACGACCACTTTGATGACGCTGCAGTTTCGCCTGCCATCTGGTCAGAAGCAGATTTAAACGCTGCTCTTTGCGATGAAGAGCTTGGGCGTTATTCAAAGACTTAGTCAGGGTGCCGGGAACGGATGCTGTGTCTGTCATGCCCTAATGATGCCGACCCCATTTCATGCAGGCAACCCCAAAAGAAAAAACCCACCTTCCGAAGAAGGTGGGTTCACAGGTATTTTTACAAAAGCTGGGCCAGCTCATCCTCGGTCACAACAGGATAGTCCTCCCCGTCGACAATCGGCGTATAATCCCAACCATCGTCCGAAGGATCATTCTGTTCCGGCTCGGTCACCAGTTCTTCACCTTCAGAAGACTCACCACCGGATTCTTCATTGCTGCCGGTTTCTTCGCCGGTGCCCGGTTGTTCTGGCTGTTCTGGTTGTTCAACAACAGGATCTGACGGCTCTTCACCACCGTTATCAACCGGAGGCTCTGGCTGAACGATCGGAGTTTTGAAAGCGGACTTCAGCTTCAGGACAGGTTTTAGCAGGCATCCACCATTTCCCTGCACCACCACAGACTTAAGCGCATCAAAGTCCACGACAATATTATAATGATGACCGGCCTCAAACTGCACCTTGTTGGTCAGAATGATCTTCACACCCGTTTTTTGCGCACTCGGTGTTTTCAATTCGCAAATCGAATCGTCGCCTTTCACGGCATAGTGTCCCGATGGTTTCAGAACCAGGCGAATCTGCTGAATGCGAATCCCGGCTGGCGCTTCCACATCCTGCAAAGGCAGGGTCACCCCGTTTTGCAGAGTCAGCAAATCCACAGGCCCCAGCCCCTGGGCCAAGATAAGCCTTCCGGCTTTGCCTGCCCCGGCGACCACAACTTCCATGTGGTCAATATCAACCACCACGGATTTCAGGTCCTTATTGGGCGCATCGGTCAGATTAAAACTGACGACGGCCTTTTCCGCATTGCTTTGTCCCAGGGCCGAGCTCGACGAGTCTGACGGGGACTCTGACACTTTCTGACTGCAAGCGGCGATCACCACCATCGCGCCAAGACTTACTGTCTTCATGAACACATTTTTCATACTACCCTCCTGGCAGAATCTTTCCCTCAATGTACACCCGGGCGCCGAAAAACCCAAAAATGCCCGAAGTGGTTCATTCATTCTGAGAGCACTGTCAATGACCTGAACAGTTTTCGTAAGATTTAAGCCTTCCGTAGGAGTGAAGAATATGCCCCCAATCCCCCGGGTGGATTTCGTAGATCCGTTCACATTCCAAGCTATCGTTTGCCAAGAGGGACTTTTAGTCCTACTGTGGCCGCAAAACGTATCGGAGACGCCATGGCCCTATTACTCGTGAGCATCTGTCTAGCCGCCGTCATCTTTCTGTATTTCAATAACAACCCTCTGAATCACTCGAAAAAATTTATCTTCAGGCGTTTCGTCAACTGGTTTCCCCTGGGCATGAGCTATGCCTTTTTGTACATGGCCCGTTACAATCTGAATGTTTCCAAGAACGCCATGGGCGATATGATGACCAAGGAACAGTTCGGGATCATCTTTGCCGCCGGAACCATCGTGTATGGACTGTCATTCCTGATCAACGGCCCGCTGGTGGACCGCATCGGCGGAAAAAAAGGCATCATCATCGCCACTCTGGGTTCGGCATTGATGAATCTGTTAATGGGCGGCGCTACGTATCTCTATTTAATGGGCCGTCTGAAAACCAACATGGTCGTGGCCTTCTCGGTTTTGTATGCGCTGAACATGTTCTTCCAAAGTTATGGTGCCGTTTCCATCATCAAAGTGAAGGCTTATTGGTTCCACGTGCGCGAGCGCGGGGTCTTTGGCGCCATCTTTGGAACGCTGATTTCATTCGGTGTCTATTTTGCCTTCGACTGGGGGCAGGCGATTGTTGACGCCTCGAAACTAAATCCCGAGGGTCCGCGGACTGCGTTCCAGAATTTCATCCAGCACATCTTTGCCATTGATACCGGAGCCACCGATGCAACCTGGCTGGTCTTCACGATTCCGGCCTTCATCCTGATTGTGTGGGCCCTGATCGACATGGTGCTATTGAAGGACTCCCCGAAAGAGGCCAACTTCGATGAGTTCGACACCGCTGATGCCTCTTCCGGTGATGACGACGATGTCAAAATCACCATGGGCTTGATTTTCAAAAAGGTCTTCGCCAACCCGGTGATGATCACCATCGCCCTGGTGGATTTCACTTCCGGCGTTTTGCGCAACGGGATC
Source organism: Bdellovibrio sp. BIS2 (assembly GCF_055398295.1). Lineage (NCBI taxonomy): Bacteria > Pseudomonadati > Bdellovibrionota > Bdellovibrionia > Bdellovibrionales > Pseudobdellovibrionaceae > Bdellovibrio > Bdellovibrio sp. BIS2. Next base: position 2,896,110 of record NZ_AP035879.1, read on the forward strand.
ATGCAGTGGTATCTGATCTTTGCCAACGAAACCAAACAGACCAATCCGGCATTTTATGCAGGATCTGAATTCTTCATCAAAAACTGGGGTCTGCTGTTGTGTCTGACCGGAGTTCTGGGAGGCTTTATTGCGGGCCTTGTTTCAGACAGACTGTTCCAGTCCCGTCGCGGACCTCCGGCGGCGATCAACAATTTCATCATGATCTTCCTTTTGATTGCGATGTGTTTCTTCCTGACAAAGAATCCCACCCTGTTCGGCTTGGCTGCGGTGCTGATGACCCTGGCGGTGATTGGCGTGCATTCCCTGATGTCGGGAACTGCCGCTGCTGACTTTGGCGGCAAAAAAATGACGGCGACCGCTTCGGGCATTGTCGATGGCTGCGTCTATCTGGGTTCCGGCCTGCAGTCTCTTTCCATTGGTTATCTGTCGGCGAAAAACTGGCACTACTGGCCCCTGTTCCTGATCCCGTTTGCGGGCCTGGGATTGATCCTGGCTTTGCGCATGTGGAAAGAGCTGCCGGAAGCCACTAAGAAATACATCCTGGAAGTTGAAAAAGCGGAAGCCCAGAAACAGCATTGACTCTCTGGTCCAAAGCCTCTTTTTGTTACCTTTGTGCTAGTGATTGTGAAGCCCGTCTCTGGCAAAAAGCTCTGAATTGTTCTATATTGAAGGAAGCAAAAGGAGCTTTATCATGGAATTATGGTTTGTACTTGGATTTTTGGCGGTTGCCGGAATCTCCGTGATCATCTACTTCTGTCTTATGGTGTTCCTCCCTGAATGGGTTGGTATCACTGGCAAGATCGCCCTGCGTGCCGAACAAAGCCACCGCGAAGGTGAATCAGAAGACACTGGCAACACTCCTATCAAAGGCTAGGTCGCAGCTCTTGCGACCTAGTTGTTTCTGTCCCTGAAGGCTCCCGGACTGAATCCCGTTTTAGCCTTAAAGAATCGACTGAAATAGTTCGGATCCTGAAACCCCAAACTCAGGCCCACTTCCGCAATCGGCATGGTGGTATATCCCAGATAGCGCTGAGCTTCGAGCAGACATCTGTCGTGAATCATCTCGCGAGCGGACTTTCCCAACAAACGATGCACCCGCATGGTCAGTGCTTTTGGAGAAAGCCCCAAAGCCCTGGCGTAAAATTCAACGTTGTGCTGCCGGCTGAAGTTCAGTTCAATCAATCGCTCAAAATCTCCAAGGAAAGCGCCTTCACTTTTTTTGACCGCTGTTCTGCCTGAAAGACGAAACAGGGACAGAATCAGAATATTCAAATGACTCTTTAAAGCACTGCCATAACCGCGGTCCCGGGATGCAAACTCGCCACACATCTTTTCGCAATGGAAATAGAATTCTTTCTGCTGTGGTGCTGACAGCAGTTTCAGGTGTTCTGGCAATTCATGCAGACTCTGAAACAACTCGCGGTCCATGGCATCCAGACTTAAGGATTCCACATAAAACTCGATCACATAACCCCTGGCGCCCTGCAAATCCCAGCGGTGCACCTGACCTGGCTTCACGAAAAAAACCGCCCCGGCCCTGATGGGATATGTTTCAAAGTCGATCTCATGCTGACCGCGGCCTCCGGCCACAACGACCAATTGAAAGAAATCATGACGATGAGGAAAGGGCACCGACGGCTTCACACGCCCTTCCAGACGCTCGGCGCGAATATCTCCGCGTTCAGCTTTGACCACTCCCAATGACTTCATGGGATGAAGTGTCTTCATCGGGCGAGCTGTCTTTGCCATGTCAAATTACTCCTCATTGTAAAACTTCACAGAGCCGGCTTTTATTTTGTCCGTCTTATCATAACCCCGGTATAAAAACTCATCAACCAATGGAGGGTATAACAATGAAAAAGTATTTTTTATCTGCAGCAATGATCTTAAGCGCCGCCAGCCCCGCCTGGGCCGCAGAACTGACACCAGGAAATCTGGTGGGACGCTACAAAGTGGAGGCCCGCGCCGGGTTCCAGAAAGTTTATGCGAATTTCCGCGTCGTCAACACAACCGAATTCGAAGTGCAAAGAACTTATCCCAATGGAAATGTGGATGAGGTCTGCAACGGCACTTTCAACCTTCTTTCCAGCGTCAGTTGGGATGAGGAATTCCTGATTCTGGCGGCAAAAAAGAATTTCAAAGGTTCTTTCACCTGCCCAAGTGACCGCTCCAAGGAAATCAGCTTTAACATCGACTTCGGTACCACCACTACAGAAGATCTGGTGCGCGGCACGAGCGTCAGCCTGACCAGCTCCATCGCCCCGGGCATGCGTTTGAATGCCTACGTGAAAAAACAGTAGTTTCGCCGGTTCAACAAACAAAAAAGGCGCCCTCTTTCGAGAGGCGCCTTTTTTTGTTAAGCCCGTCTGAATTTAGATTGGCTCCACTTCCGGTTCAGAGATCGCTTCGATATAAAGCTTATCCACACCGACTTGCACGCCCAGGCCTTTCAGCAACTGCAAAGAGATGTTCATTGCCAACTGAGGCAAGCCCACCTTCACGGCAGTGAAGGCGCCCACACCACCGATGATAGCCGCTTCACCTTGCGCCACCAGGTATTTACCCAGGATCACATCAGGATTGGAATTGAACAGACTGATTTCGGATGAAGCGCCCTTAAGTTTGAAATAGCCGATTCCCGCAGTTGCGCCAATCCAATGATGTCCGATCGTCACCATCACATCTTGTCTGTAGTGGGTTCCCTTGATGCTCTTACAGTGAAGTGTCCCGTAAGCCACAGTTTTAAAGTGCCCGACAATAACTTTGATACCTTTGGATGTCCCTTTAAAGGTCATGCCGCAACCCCACAGGCGATTCCCCATGATGCTGGCATCATTTTCCATGGTCACCGCATCCGTGTTGGCCTGCGCAAATGCTCCCGTCAGACCGATCGCCAAAAACAGAATCAACTTTTTCATACTTTTTTCCTCCTTGTTTCGTACAATGAATTGTCCGTGTTCTCTATTCGGAGGTAATTCGTGGAACTAGGCAAGTCGTCGGACGAAACACATATCATTCGATGAAATCCCCTGCCTTTTCCCACACTTCAAGTGGTAACAGGGGGCTGGACTCCTGTTACCAGACAGGATATTGTGAACGCTCACATCTAGTTACATTCCGGAGTGCTTATGGTTGAAAACTGCAAGAACTGGCTTTCAAAAGACGTCCTTCCCCTATGGTTGAACAAAGGGGTTGATTGGGAACGCGGCGGCTTTGTTGAATCCTTCTCTTTGGAAGGCGAACCTCAGGACGTTCCTCGGCGATCAATGGTTCAGGCACGCCAAATCTACAGTCTGCGCCTGGGCATGGAACTGGGGCTTTGCGATCAGGAAAAATCCCGCAAAGCCATCGACATCGGGGCCGCCGCACTGATCCGCAATTACTCTTTGCCATCCGGAGGCTTCATTCATTCCGCCACCAAAGAAGGGGAAGCCAAAAACACGACACCGGATCTGTATGCTCAAGCCTTTGCGCTGTTTGGCCTGGCACATGCTTATGCCGTGAATCCTCTTGCGCAGTACAAAGAGCGCTCCCGCCAGTTGGTTCAGTATCTTTACAATGAACGCCACCTGTCCCAGGGCGGTTTCACCGAACTGACCGACAAAGGCGTACAATACGAAGCCAATCCGCATATGCACATGTTTGAATCTGCGGTTGCCTGGATGGCCGTCGACAGTGATCCACTTTGGAAGAAACTGGCTGACGAAATTCTGAACCTGTGTCTGACCAAGTTTATTGATCCCAAATCCGGAACACTGGCTGAACACTTCAACGCCGACTGGTCCCCAATTCTGGAAAATGGCAAATTCGTTTTTGAACCAGGCCATCAATACGAGTGGGCGTGGTTGATGGGTCTTTATCAAGGCCTCACCGGCAAAGACCTGACAGCTGTTCGCGAAAATCTGATCGTGCTCAGTGAAAAACACGGCCTCTGGGCCGAGCGCAAGTCCGTGATTGATGAAGTGTGGAGCGATCTATCGCCCAAAACGAAGACGTCCCGTTTCTGGCCTCAATGCGAGCGCATCAAAGCGGTTCTGCAAATGGGACTTGAAAAGAAAGACCAACGTGTCCAGTACGCCCAATCTGCGGATGAGGCCATGGCGACCCTGTTTAAGTTTTTTGAGACTCCGCAGAAAGGCCTGTGGTTTGATACCTGGCAGGAAAGCGGCGAATTCAGAATTCAACCGGCAAAAGCAAGTTCGCTTTATCACATCATCGGCGCCATCAATGAATACGTGCGCCTGCGCCCGCAGTTGTAAAAAAGAAGCCGCTCTGTTTAAGGGCGGTCTATTCTGATCAGAATATCTTCAACAATTGTGTCCACTGCCGATCCGCGGGTCATGCCCATGCGGTTTAGCACCACAATGCTAAGTTTGTTTTCAGGGCAAAAGCGCATACAGGACACGGTGCTTAGATTCCACTCCACATCCGGTCGGCGCGCCGTCAGCGCCGCCTGAACCTCCGCCAGAAAAAGCTTGTGCGATTCGACCGGACTCTCCGCCCGCGCCTCCGTGGATCTGGCAATGCACCCTGAACATATTTCAATATTCTGCTTCAAGAAAATCGTCCCCTTTTGCAGAGTTTCTGACTATAGTGCCTCCCATGCAAGATCTTCTTATTATCCAGCACGAAAATGACACTCCTCCGGGCACGGTTCTGCTTTGGGCGGAACAACAGGGGCTCAGACCCCACGTCTGGAATATTGCCTCAGAGCCCGCTCCGTTCCAGCCTGAAGACATCAAAGCTTTGGTGATTTGCGGTGGCACGATGGACACGTTTGAAGAAGACAAGCACCCTTGGCTGATCGATGAAAAAGTCTTTATCAAAAAATGTGTGAAGCAGGGTCTGCCTGTCTTCGGCCTTTGCCTGGGAAGCCAGTTGCTGGCGGAAGTTCTGGGCGGACGCGTGTATGCGGCCGGCAAATGGGAAGTCGGCTTCGTTCCGGTGACCATGAAAGATCAGACCACTCCCTACACACTCAACGTCTTTCACTGGCATCAATGCACTTTCGATCTGCCTCCGGGTGGCGAGCTGATGGCAACAAATGACTTCTTCCCGAACCAGGCCTTCCGCTGGGGCACCAACGTGGTGGCCACTCAGTTTCATCCCGAGTCCACTCTGGAATGGATCCACGAATGTGCTGACTCCGTCACACCGGAACACACGGGCCTGGTGCAAACAAAAAAGGAGATGCTCGAAAGCATCTCCTTGCAACAGCCCATGCAGGACTGGTTCTTTAAAACTTTGACTCAATGGTACCATATCTAGTGATTAAACACGCGGCCGCACAGTCGTGCCGCGCCCACTTCACGCTGCTGATCCTTGGAAACCATTTTCAGGAATCCATTATTCGCTGACAACAAGCTGTAATCACGCGTGAAGTAACCCATTTTGTGCTTCACTTTGGTTTCCGGGTCTTCATAGATACTGCGATCGATCACAGTGCGTGCAGGAATGTCCACACCTGTTTGACGTTTTACCTCAGCTTCAAATTCCGCAAAGAAGTCACGGCCCCACTTATCATAGCTGTCCGCCGAACTCTTGTCGTTGCGATAGTCGATCCAGCTTGGCGGCTGGTTACCATGCAGAATCCCGACAGTCATACCCATGTCACCTCTCATGATATTGCCCTTTTCCCAGATATCGATGATATCGGTGCGCTTGATCGCCTTGAAGAATTTTTCGTAAAGATAAGAATCACCGAAATCGCGCAGAACGATTTTACCCGTCGGCTTGTTGCGCTCATCCAGCTCCACCAGGAAGTTCTGAGAGTGCGGGGAATCATAACGAATCCCGGTCGCCACAAAGAATTCCGCCAGTGCGCGGGCCAGAGGCTTGTTATAGTTTTCATTCCAGTAAGATGCCGGGTCTGAAGAACCATTGGCTTTGGCCAGTTCACGCCCCAGCTTTTCGTGCATGATCGAGAAGCCCGGCACATAGCGCTTGCCCGTGCCCGGAAGCTCTTCGTAAGAACGCACGATCATACCCATATCAAAACGCTTGATACCAAAAGCAATCGGTTCATCCAAAACGATCGAGTGCTGCAAAGGCGGCTGAGACTTCAGACGCTCAATCACGTAATCAGAAATTTTACGGATCTGGGAAGCATCATCCCAGGTCTGTTTCTTGTCGGCCCAGTAACCGCCGGTGCGGTTGGTGGAGGTTTTCAAAGAAAACTCAGCACCTGTTACCGGGTCCACCAGGATATAACTGCGCGAAGCGGTCATATAACCTTCAAAGTAGGCTTTTTTCACTGGTTCAATGCCATTGCGAAGCAGGAACACGCGCACGGCTTTTTCCCAGCGGGTGTCTTCCGGATTCAAAACCCAGCGCACATACTTTTCGCCATCACGTTCAAAGGTCAGAGCTTTGACGTAGCCGGCATTGGCGTCGATCTTCAGGTCGGATTCCAAAATTTTCAGGGGGATTTCGTAATGATGAATGACTTTCTTTTCATTACTTCGTGTCGCCACGGCATTGGCTTTGGTTTCATACAAAACCAGATCCCGCATTTCATCGGTGATGGCCAGCGCCAGCTGGGACCACAACATCGATGCAACAACAGCAGAACCCACAAAAGTCTTAAACACTTTCATTTCGAAATCCTCCAAGAATGGTTCAGCTCTTAAAGATTTCAAAGGGTGTTCCAGCCCAGAACAAAAAGAAACGGGGAAAGAACATGAGCTCTTTCCCCGCAGAAGTTTTTTGCTTTACAGATGTCAGGAAACTGACAGTCTCAGAATGAGACTATCGCATTTTTGGCATCGTGGACTTGATCCAGTCAGTATAGTAAACGGCATTGGTGTAAACACCCACACTGTCACACAGAGCGCTGCCGCGGCTGGTAACGCCGAACAAGAACAGCTCACCTTTAATTTCCACATAAGCCGGACCACCAGAATCCCCAGCGCAAGTGCCGGAACCTTTGGATTCATCCAGACGCACTTCTGTTTCCTGAACAGAAGAAATCGGAGCTTTGGTTTGGCGCAAAACGCCGTCACCGGACATGTCCACTTTCAGGCAGTTCTTCAGGTCTTCATCGCAGATGATTTCGCCATATTCCAGGGCCTCATCCAGATTTTTGACTTTTCTTGCATCCACAGGCTCTGTATCCACCTGGGAAACGCCATAACCCGCCAAAGTCACCGTCAAACCACGACGCAGGATCGTATCATCCTTCAGCATTTGAACCGGCTTGTAGCCCGGAGGCAAAGCACCGTGGAACTTGATCAAAGCGATGTCACCCCAGTCAGTCTCTTTTTCTTCCTGATCCACTTCGTTGTAGCTGGAATGGATTTTATAGTCAGACACTGAGCGAGTGTACATCTGAACGATGTCCTGTTCGCGGGCGCCCATCAGCTCATCCACATCCAAACCGAAGATCAAACGCAGTTTGCTTGGCTTCAGACCGATCACACAGTGAGCAGCCGTCAAAATATAGTTTTCAGCGATAATGGAACCTGTGCAGATGGAATTGGACTGCAAGTCCATGATCCCAACAATTCCGGATGCGATTTTCGCGTTTTCCGCCACCAAAGTGCCGCCCATAATACCCGCGGAATCCTTGGTATTCACCTGAGGACGATTAGAAAGTCCACAGGAAGCCAAAACAATGGCCACCAATGCCAATAGAATACGATTCAAATGTGCCTCCCCCAAAAGAGCGGCTCTTATATGTAGGACCTTACCAAACGGCAACACTTTTTTAAAAAAAGGCGGGGTGACCGACATGTTCTTGAGTTCTCCCTATGAAAGAATAAAATTCAGGGTATGAAAAACTTTTACCAAGACGGTCCCCAGCTTTCGAACACGTTCCGCTCCGACGAAACACTTCAAAAGATCCTGAAGTCCCTCTTACCTGCTGACGCCCAGAAAGTGGCTCTTCCTCACCTTGAACACCTGGGTGAACGAGCGGTCACCGACATGCTGACTTGGGCCCAAGAGGCAGAATCCCAACCACCCGTCCACGTGCCTTTTGACCCATGGGGTCGAAGAATCGACGACATCCGCACCTCTCACGGCTGGAAGGCTCTGGAAAAGGTCGCCGCCGAAGAAGGCATCGTGGCCACGGCCTATGACCGCCGGTTTGGAGCTGCTTCCCGCGTTTATCAAATGGCGTTGCTGTATCTGTATTCCCCAAGCTCGGCGATCTTCTCATGCCCCTTGGCTATGACCGATGGAGCAGCCCGCGCGCTGGAGCTTTACGCGGACCCTGATCTTAAATCCCGTGTCCTGCCTCACCTGCTGTCCCGGGATCCAAAAACATTCTGGACGGCTGGTCAATGGATGACGGAAAGAACCGGCGGTTCTGATGTCAGTGGAACTTCCACGGATGCACACCCGTTTACCGGCACCAGCGAATTTGGCGCGACCCATTCCCTGCATGGAACCAAATGGTTTACTTCCGCGACGACATCCCAGATGGCCCTGACCCTGGCACGTCCGGATGGTGCAGCACCTGGGTCTCGCGGTTTAAGCCTGTTCTTCCTGGAGCTTCGCAATGACAAAGGCGAGCTGAATCACATTCAAATTCACCGCCTGAAAGACAAGTTGGGCACCAAGGCCCTGCCAACCGCAGAGCTGAGCCTGCAGGGAACACCGGCCCGCATGATTGGCGGTGTGGGTGAAGGCGTGAAACGCATCGCGAGTGTTCTGAATATCACGCGCATTTACAATTCCATCTGCGCTGTGGGTCACATGCGACGTGCGTTGGATCTGGCTAAAGACTATTCCAGCAAACGCCAGGCGTTCGGAAAGCTTTTGAAAGACCATCCCCTGCACAAGTCCACTTTGGATTCCCTGGAGGCGGACTTCCGCAAATGCATCGCCTTTAGCTTCTTTGTGGCCAATCTTTTGGGGAAAGAGGAAGTGGGCGAAGCTTCTGCTTCTGAAAAAATCCTGCTGCGGGTTCTGACGCCGATTCTGAAACTTTATACCGCGAAAAAATCCATCCATATCTCCAGCGAGGTCGTCGAGATGTTCGGCGGTGCGGGTTATGTGGAAGACACCGGCATTCCCCGTCTGCTGCGCGATGCGCAGGTGTTTTCTATCTGGGAAGGCACCACGAACGTTCTGTCTTTGGATATGCTGCGTGCGTTTGAAAGGGATCAGGCCGGACAAATTCTGGAGCAGTTCCTGGAGCGTTCCGCCGCGGATCAGGAAGGACTCAGTCGCCTGAAAAAACTCATGGCGCTGAACCTTGAGGAAAAAGAAACACATGCGCGAGACATTGCATTCCTGATTGCGGAGCTGACAGCAGGCTTTGCAGTAAAAAGTTATTTATAGTGTTCAAAGAAAAACAAGGCTCACATAGAGCCTTGTTTTTTAATAGCCAGACTTCCATTGAATGACGTCGTGGCCAAAGCATCCCTTTTAAGATCCTTGCCCGAACGTTCTTTGAAGCGAACTTCCACCACACAAAATCGTGGGACTTCGTGCGCCGCCTGATTCAAAAGCATTTTAATCTTCTGATAACCGATTTCCTTCGGACTTCTTTCATCCACCCGTTTATAGATCGTCTCTGTACGGACGAAGTCGGAATACAGGTCCCCATAATTAGGACTGGAATTTGGCTGTCGAGGACTTCCGCTCTGCCCACGATATCTCAGATCGCACGCATACTTTATTTCCACCGAATCCAAGGCCACCGCATAAGCGCTTCCCTGCAGAGTGAAGTCCAGCCCATAAGACCCCAAAGACTGATCATTCCCTGAAGTCGCGAAAGGCCCTTTGTAGCAATAGGTAAAACCATACTCCGCACCCAGAATCTCGCTTCCCAACTGCACTTCCAGACTGTTCATCTTGCCATTGAACAAGTTGCCGTCATCCACGAATTGCTTCCACTGGGAAGTGCTGTGAATGGCCTGGACCGCTCCGTCTGATCGAGTGGCCACTATCTGGTTGCCAATCATCTCTTTGGAATAGCACTGACAGGGGCCATCCGTCGGTCCGACTCGGGTCGGATCACAGGATTCTCCCGTACCGAGGTTCAGACAAATCTGCTCTGCCGATGAAGCAAGACTGCGGATTTTTGCATTGCAGGCATAAAGTTCTTCACCCGTCACCGGATTCACTGAAGAGCCCATAATACTGCCGGTGCTGGCCCCGGCAGTCAGTGAAAAAAAAAGAAGCAACAAAGGGACCATAAAGTTCTTCATATTTCTATCTTTCACACGTCAAGGTGGCAAAGCCGCTGGTCTTATTGTCGTAATTTCCACCCAGAACACTTCTTTTGGAAATAGACAGGTTCAGCAGCTTCTGCGCACCGGTATCGAGATCCTTTTCCCCAACAACAAACTCCACGACGTATTTCTGGTGAAATTTCTTGTTGCCGACCTTCAGGCAACTGGATTTATCGTCGCAAACACGGTCATAATAAGGAGGCCATATTTGGCTCTTGATAATGCCATCCAAACCGCGAACGATTTCCCCAAGGGCCACGCCCTGATTGTGACGGACCAAAGAACCCACGCCGCCAAATGAAGGCAAAACACCGAGATTGCTCAAAGACGAGATATTAGGGAAAATATCAATCCCCACCTCGGCATCCTCCGTGGCGTACATATTCAGAAGCATTTGTCTGAAGCCACTCAGGAAAATAGAATAGTCATCCGTTGGATTCTGCATCGTCACGACAATTTTGTAGCGGCCCCCTTTTACCAAGGGCCCTTCGGACAATCTGAATTTCATCCCAGGCACCACCCCCTGCCAGTTTGGCGGCACCAGACCCCCGTCCCACCATTCATCAATCAACGTCTGCTTGTTCTTTCCGACCTGATAAAGCTCCACTTGACCGAAGAAGGGCTGGGTATAGTTCGAGGCGCTGGCGCACTCATTCCCCACGCACTTTTCCGGGGCGAAGTTGGACACCAGGAATTTGAGCTGCAGCTCTGAGGTGTCGGACTGCTGCTTGATTTCGATATCAGAAATGTCCGATTCGACACTGTAGTCTGTGACAAATCGCGGGGTCATTGGACCGTAGTCCTCTGTCAATTTCAGGGTTTTGGAATCCGGGGCAATATTCAAATGAAGCAGTCGGCTGCCGATATGAGTCAGGTCCTGACTGTTTCCGGTATCATCACCGGCAATCAAAGTATTTAGTTTTGCATACATGTCCTGGGGTTCGATTCCCAGTTCCTGAAGATAGGATGGCTCAAGGCACTTGCCCTTGAAAACCGGTTGAATTGCAAATTTATTTCTGCCGCGAACCTTTAAGAAGCACATATCGCCAATCAAGGTGACCGCTCCGTCCTCTTCACGACGAACCTGGCAGAACTCCTGATTTTCTTTGGCAATGATAGGTTCACCACCGACGTCAACTACACGGACGTCAAAGCATGATCTGATAAACTTGTACTGACGCAGTAGACTGGCCGTGGCCCTGCCCTGCTTAAAATCTCCCAAGACGTGGGAGTTATTGATACTGCAATTTCTTGCCGCATGATCACCAAAGATACTGGTATTAATGCCCGTGTTGGTTGTATCCCAAAACGCCGAGCCCAAGGAGATCATTAAAAAGCGACCCGCATCCTTTTCGCACTTGTCCACCAGGGTGGACGGAATCAACTGTCGGCCGGTGTAATCTCCCCAGCTTTGATTCGCCGGGGAGATTTGAATCTCGATCTTTTCATCCGTATCGGCCACGCATCCACCGGATGCGTGAACGGATTCTGCCATAGTCAAAGATACAATCAGAAGGAGCAGACGTCCCAAGATCCGTAACTCATTTTTCATAGAACCACCAATTTTAGTCATATCTGTTCCTTCTGATATCAATTAGCTATTTGCAGTTAGGGCAGTTTCCATCAAGATCTGCCATTTCGATTTTCGTGTGAGTGCAGATGTTTGCACCGTGTTTTTGCCATTTGCGCAGTTTAGGATAGTGACCCAGACCGTCTTTTTCCTTGAAGATGTAGCGAACTTTACAGAATTTCGCTGCTGCACCTTTGTTGTACTTATCAAGATAGATCGGAGTGTTCTTATCGATCGTCTGCACGAAGTTCGCGCCGCTGATCAAATCCTTGATATCACCAGCAAGATACTTAGTGTGATTGCTTACTGGATCATCAATGTCAGTGATGTCATTGTCGAACTGAGGAGTGTTGCTTCCGTTTGGATGCTCATCAGTGTCGCTGCAGTTGCCGTTTTCACAGTTTTGAGTCTGAGAAGTACAGATCAAGTGTGCTTGAACTTCAAGGTCCGCGAAGTCGCTGTAACCTTTACCGTTGTACTTGTGACCGATGTCTGTCAAAGAAGCTTCAGCGATGACTTTGTAAGCCGCTTTGTAGTGGCTGTAGTCAATCTGAGAACCGCGGTAGCAGATATCCACGAAGTATGCCGCATTGTATGTTTCACTGCCCAGGTTGAAGGACAATTTATCCAATACTCTGTCGAACGCATCAACTTCACCGAATAGAGTCGCGAAGTAAGGGCTGATGCCGGAAACTTTGTCAGTGTGAGGATCTTGACGGTCTTCCCACTTAGTCCAGCTTGCATGAACGTAGTTACCGAACTTACGACCTTCTTGAGTGGAGCATACGCAAGTGTTGCCGTTGCCACCATTGTTGCCGCCACCTGGGTTGGAACAAGTTCTGTCCTGAGAGTTGAACGTGTGACCAGATGTTTTACAAGTGATGTCGCAGTATACGAATTTACCTGGACCGGCCTGGTCTTTTTCAGAACCAAGAACACCCGGAGGTACGTTGCTTGCGTGAGTCGGCGTGCTAATCCAGTTACGGCCTGCAGCTTCACACGCAGACTTGGTATTCAACGGTGTGTTGGACCAAGTAGCCAGGTTCTGGATGAATTGCGGTGTTGGCTTAGAACCGCCTTCGCAATCCAAGCCATCACACTTCGGCGTACACGCCGTGTTTGTGCCTTCGTAGTAACAGATCTTTTTATCGCCGTAGGTGTCGCCTTTTGTCAGCAAACCCGCGTTACAGGGATAGATGCTTGGACCCGAGCTGTTCACTCGGAAACTATAGTTGACCTGGATGGCGTTTGCCTGCATCGCCACCAAGGTGACGGCTGTCGTAGCCATCGCTTTTAACAAACGTTTCATGTTGTCTCCTTCCCATTTAAGGGTGTTGTTGTAGTAAACTGATAAATCAGTTCATTTTAAAAATAAGTGGTGCACTCAAAGGACGCTGACCAAATCCTGGCTGTCGAGGCTGCACCTCAAAGGCAGAGGTCTGGCCCACATTGTTGCGACAAAGCACGTAGCTCAGTGCAACCGGCTGATGAACTTCATCCAGCTTTACGGCAAGCAGGGTGTTTTCTCCGGTCTCTCCACAGAAAAAGCGAAGTTCCTTGGTAAAGGCGTCCCCGCCGACCGGGCTGTAGTAGTTAAAGACACTTTTTAAATCCAGCATTACGTACTTCTCAGTCCCCAGGAACCGAACCAGATCCTTGCGGTCGTTCACTTCCCGCGAAATGGCATACACTCGGGAAATTTCCGTGAAGAGCTGACGCAGTAACGGCGATGTTGTGCCTGCACAGTTACGACAGTACGGCTCCGGCCGTTGGCAAGCCGTCGCATTCTGGCAAAGACTTTGGCAGTCCCCCGAAGATGCCGTGTCGCAAGTGACTTTGGTCATCTTGGCATATTGGCCTCCGGGTTGTTTTATATAGGTGCTTTCCACCAAAAATGCCTGAGCGAAAATTGGCTGAAGCAGAATCAATGTCGTGATGGTTCCAATCCACTTTTTCACTAGAAGCCCCAGAAGTTGTGACCAATGGTCTGACGACAGTCTTTGCTCATGCCGTACATGCCACCGAATTTTTCATATGTTTTGAATTTCTTCCCGTCCTCTGAACAACTGTATTTGACGCGCACTTTGCCGTCACAATAGTCAGACTGGATGATCACCGCAGAAGATGGTGTGGTATTGCCGTTGGCATCCGTCAGCTCTTCCAGCTCGAGATGCTTCACTTTCTTACCTGTGTATCTTTCGAAGTAATCAGCAGCTTTAGCGGCGCAGACGTTCTGATAGCAACCGACTCCGGCGGCCAACTGATCCACGCAGTGATCCGGGATGGTGCCGTACTTTTTATAGGTCTCCACGACCCGGTTTACGTCCACTTCCTGCAGACGAGGAATATTGACCTTGTCTTTCTTGGCAGTGATATAGCGGTGAATACTGCGGAACAGGTATACGCCCAGTTTGATCGGATTCAGAGGCAGACCACCCGTGGAAACGGCCGCCCCCCCCGCAACACCTACGAAGTTGATGGAACAACCACCGCAATAAGACTTGCTGACGGTCGGACTGGTCTGCAGCCCTCCGTTGGATTCACCTATCGTGGTCCCATTGTCGCGAATTTTACAATAATTTACGGAAATTCCGTTGAAGGCATAGAAACTGAAATCTTTGGCACTGTTGGGTGCAATTGACACCGCACACGGCGCCCCCAACAAGGGACCGAAGTCCGCCAGCAAGGCCATTTCCATTTTTTCTTTCTGGATTTTTGGATCAAACTTCACCGCTCCATTTTTGATCATCGCATTGAGGCTTGTGACTTTCGGTGGTTTGAAGTCCACATCCACATAAAGTGGCAAAGCATTCCAGCCAAACAGGGCCGTGCTAGCCAAATCAGCCATCAGGCGTTTGTTTGCACGACGGGTCTGATACCATGGATCATAAACTTTACATGCTTTCAAATCGGCATAAGGATTAAAGACGTCCGGAGTGGAAACTGTCGAATTCACCGGAAGGAATGCATCCGCATATTTCGCCACAGCATACAGATCCACCATGGACTTGATAAGACGACGGGTGCAGTCGATCGCCGAAGCACAGATAGAATTCCCGGGATCACTGACGCGAGTGGCATCCCACACCAGCAACGGGGCCCCAAACTTCATCGGCTGAATATCGGCCGCAATCGTCGCCGGAGGAGCCACACCCAAAAGTTCACGTGCCCACGCGTGGAAACCACTTCTGTTCACGGTGTAACCAGCCACATTCCAGATTTTCTCTCGCTCCAGGGAGTCGCAGAACGCAACCACTGTTTCGCTGACTTTATCAAAATATCGAGTCGCATCTGCCAACTGAACCTGAGAGCCCTGGAAAGAGCGCTGCATGACATCCAGTTGCTGAACCTTATCAATGCCGGTTTTCATAAAGTCGAGGCGTTGATCCCCGGCCAGACGGGCCTCCGTGCAGAGGTAGTAAAGTTCGTCGCGGTGCTGGTTGGAATAACTCTTGGCAAAAGCCAGTGGTTTTACGAACTCGCCCAGCTCTGCCGGAGTCATCGCCCCGGCCACGATGTTCAGAAACTGAATCGCACTTTGCACACGGTTTTTCATGGATCCGCGAGCCGTCACATAGTTCTTGCGGAAGTTTTCAACCCAGTCAGAAGCATCTTCATAGCTGCGTGTCCCCAGGAAGTCGTCATTAACATCACGAGGGCCGCGGTTGACGACATCGTCTTCAGGGCCTTTGGGAACTTCTTTGCGATGCTCAGTTTCATTACCGTCGGGACGGGCCAGCTCACGAATGCTGTTCATTGACAAAGTGGCGGCATCACATTCGGGCTTCTCAATGCTTTTACAGCCGTTGGGAATCATCATAATGGACTCTTCAAGGGCGATGGAGCGGAACATCTGACCGTACTCCGGTGCCACTTGAAGTGGAATATTGGAATATCTCCAGGCAAAAGAAAGATAGATTTTTACACTATTCCAGAAATCAAATCCGACCGAGGCGAAGTCCACCGCTCGGGGAATTTTCAAATCAAGCTGGATAATTGAGTTACGCGAATCCAGGGTCGCATCAGCACTTTCACAGTCTGTGATATACTTTTCTCTGGCCAGTGCAGCTTGAGCCACTGACAAAAGGACTGACTTGTCCACTTCAACGGAATTCAACTGTTCCTGAAGAGCCGAGAATCTTTTTACATAGAAGCAGGCAACCCGGTCGGTCTTCTTCATCGACATAAAGTGGGTGCCATTGAATTTATCAAGACTTTCCCAGCGCAATCCCGCCCCTTCAGAGTTATCCCACAACTTGGAAAGATAGCCATTCAGCTCGGGGCAGTAGGTCTTGTTCTGACATTTTTCAGCGATGGCGTTATAGCCAGTCAAAGATGACGTTTTAAGGTTGGTCGGAAGAAGCGGAAGCTGTCCGGCCATCAGCTTGTTCATGATCACTTTAGTAAGACGGGTCACCGCAATACGAAACTGCTGCATGCCCTCGGCACTCATCGCCTCGGCGTTGGAGCCGATATTTTTACCGAGGGAATATACCATCTTTCCGGCATTGTACCCGTCCACAACAATAAAAGCGGACTCGGTCGGAATCTCAGAGTCTACGGCGCATTGCGCGCGATTCGTAATTCTCAACTTATTCAACTGCGCCTGGGAGGTGGCCGTCGTTTGTGCCTCAGCACCCATCGCCATCATCCAGATCACTGCCATCAACACGGTTTTGCCCATAGACCCTGCATTATTCATTTAAGACCTCTAGTTAAGACCGCTGCCACATGAGCTGACTTTGTTCAGCATGGTTGTATAGAACAAAACCACCGTCTGATCCGCTGGAGAGAAGTTTCTCTTCACAGAACCATCGGAGTTCACCATGTTGTACAGGTAGGTATTTACAAAACGATATACCGCCGGCGTAACCAGCAGATTGGAACGGCACTTGTAGTTCTTGTATGTCACAGTGATGTTTGCGTAGCCGTTGCTGTTGTTATTGCCGTTGTCATAGTCGCCGATGTAGATGGTATCCCCGTCGCCCCCATTGGCACGTCCGTAACCGACCTGAAACTGCACGGTCCATCCGGAACCACTGCTGTCCTGGCCGACGATCTTACAAAGATTGCCTGAACAGGCGATCGCCATCTCATTCTCAATTTTCTTCTGCAGCTCTGCTTCAGAATATTGAGGAAGCGGGCGTGGATCGAATTCTCCAGTGCCATCATCGAATTCATTCGCAGTCGCCTGCATTGTTGTCGCCAACAAAGCTCCCGCAAGAAGCGCCTTGAGTTTCATAACTTCCCTTTCCCATTCCTTGATTGGAATTTGTTTTTTGGTGCGAAATAATTTTTACCAACCTAGCAAAAGTAAATTCAAACTACAGATCCGCAATTAAAGAGAATGTAATTATCAAATAGAAATGTTCGACGAAAAAAAAGAAAAGGCCGCTGGTGTTCACCAACGGCCTTTTGCGAGAACACTTCTCTAACCCGGGGCTAGAAAGTGACTGGCATCATGTGCGGAATTTTTCCTGCATCGGAATTTCCGATGATCATACCGCGCACTTTGGAGTGACGAGTTGCCGGCTGGAATGGAAGACCTTTGTAGTTCGGAGATTGAACTGCAGGGACCCAGCGTCCGGAACCATCCACCATCCATTCACGGAAGTACATATTGATGTGAGTACCTTCAACCAGATAGTCGATTGTGGTGCCCGCACCCGCAATGGACATCGCCGCACGGAATGTGAACAGATTCTCTGCCATACCTTCACCGAATGCGCCGTAAGCGGCGGCAAACGCCTTAGGATCGGAGTTCATCGTTTTATACATGGTCTTCAAAGCATAGTACATTTTGCTTGCTGCCTCGGCCGTTTTCTTGGTCGTGACGTTCACGCAAGAACCCGGAAGACGTGCTCCACCATCCATCATGCACAGATCGTAAGGATCATTGCGCTCGTTGAAGTAGGAGTAAATCTGATCCGTGGACTTGTCGATGAAGGCATCCTGACTCATGCTCTGAGCCGCTCTCATCAGTCTCATGGTGTTTTCGTCACTGAAGTTCACGTTGAACTCAATGCCGGTGTAACCCAAGTCTGCATCAGGCACGCCCACCATCAGGGAATCCAGGCCGGTTTTCTTAACCAAAGCATAGATACCGGATCTTAGACGTTTGCCGTTGGAGCTTTCGTGCTTGAAGGCATAAGAATAAGTACCAAACATGCTTTCCATGCGCGCTTTGCTATCCCAGTTTTCAACAGAATACTTGGCACCATAGAACATGAAGTCTTTTTCTTTATGCTTGAACCAGAAGCGGCTGTCTTCAGAATCAGAGTAGATTCCGTAGTGAACAACGGCAGTGTTGCGATCCAAATGCATTTCAGATGTGGTGTAAGAGTTAATCTTACCCTTGCTGTACGTTTTGTCCCAAATGATCGGCAAAGCCAAAGACTTGCTGACAACACGGCCCGTCGCCACAGATCTGAATGTTTCAACCTTAACAACTGGAGCACGCTCAACCAAGTTTCGTGGTTTGTCGACTGACAGAGTTTCTGAAGCCAAAACGTTTCCGCGGATCACGTCTTCGTATGCTTTGCGGCCAGTATCGGTCGTCAAATCGAACAAGAAGGAGAATCCGTCATCGGAAGATCTGAACTCACTCAAGCTCAACGTCAGGATGGACACATTCGTGAACATCGAGAAGCTGTTCAGCTTACCTTTGGACATTTTTACGTAGGCACGGTCCGAACCGACTTTTTCCACGTAAGTTTCCCACGTACCGTTCGCCAGTTTTGCAACCCCTGCACCCACCGGACCGAAGCCCGCGCCTGCAGAGAAGATGATTCCACCGTGACCGATGTAAGTGATGCTGTCACCTGGATCCCACGTGTCCAGATCTGCGGCGTCTTTTGGAACAGACCAGCGACCACCCATATTACGGGCTTTGTCCAGAGTGCTCACATAGCGAACAGACTCTGTCTCTTTACCCATGATTGGCAGAACGCCAACATAGCCCCAGAAGTGCTGACGCAAACCTGTCGCATTGTCGAACCAGAAGCGCACCTGCGCACCCAGACCCACTTCGATAGCACCGTAAACAGTTTTTTGGAAACCATCACGATAATCGCCGTAAATCAGCGTATCGGAAGTTGGACGGTAGTCATACTTTACGATGGACGCCGGTTGCACATTTCTGAAGTGCGGAGTCAGATTCACGATGTACTGACCGTAATCGAAGCTCAGGTGGAACAGAGGCTTCAATTTCGCCCGCAGTTTATTTTTCTCTTCTTCTTTGAATCCAGTCGAACTGGAGGATGTCGCCGTGGACTCCCCTGTCGTGGAAGTGGAAGTTGAGGACGTGGAAGAACTGGACGAGCTGGAAGACGTCGTCACTTCACCTGTCGTGGATGTCGTCACAGAAGTGGACGTTGCCGTCGTTACTGTGGTTGCCGTGTCAGGATTGTAAGTGGTGGCAGTCGTTACACTGGTCGTCGGACCGTAAGTCGTCGCCGTTGTGTACCCAGTGGAGTAGCCTGTAGACGTATAACCAGTTGACGTATAACCGGTGGTATAGCCCGTGGTGTAACCGGTCGTATAACCCGTTGTATAGCCGGTGCTATATCCCGTGGTGGTACCTTTGTGCCCGTTATGACCGTTATGGCCATTGTTTCCGTTATTTCCGTTATTTCCGTTGTTGCCGTTATTGCCGTTGTTTCCGTTGTTTCCGTTATTGCCGTTATTACCGTTGTTTCCGTTGTTTCCGTTATTACCGTTGTTGCCGTTATTCCCGTTATTACCGTTGTTGCCGTTATTCCCGTTATTACCGTTATTCCCGTTATTACCGTTATTACCGTTATTACCGTTATTACCGTTATTACCGTTGTTGCCGTTATTCCCGTTATTCCCGTTATTCCCGTTATTCCCGTTATTACCGTTATTACCGTTATTACCGTTATTACCGTTATTACCGTTATTACCGTTATTACCGTTGTTGCCGTTATTGCCGTTGTTACCAACAATACCGTTGTTCCCGATAACTCCGTTATTACCGTTGTTACCGTTGTTACCGTTATTACCGTTACTTCCGTTGTTCCCGCTACTTCCAAGAACCCCGTTGTTTCCTAAGACGGCATTGTTACCGTTATTGCCGTTATTGCCGTTATTGCCACTGCTACCGACAATACCGTTATTCCCGACAATTCCGTTATTACCATTGTTGCCATTGTTACCACTGCTTCCAACGATACCGTTATTTCCAGCAAGTCCATTATTGCCATTGTTACCGTTGTTACCGCTGCTGCCAACGATACCGTTATTTCCAGCAAGTCCGTTATTGCCATTGTTACCGTTGTTGCCGCTGCTGCCAACAATACCGTTATTTCCGACAACTCCACTGTTGCCATTGTTACCGTTGTTCCCAACAGCCTGAATAACCTTAGAGTTAAGATTTACAAATCCTCCGCGGCCCCCAACTTCAATTACCTGCGTGTCTTTCTTGACGGTATTATTTGTCGGTTTATTTGCAAACGCGACGTTTGCAATCATCGACATCCCCGCCAGGAAAATCACTTTCCCAGACATCCCACCCATTGCATTCTCCTTTTTGCAGCCCTCGCCCGCGGCAATGGAAGACATCCACCGCTACAGACAACGACCGGTTAATTTTTTCTTCGAGCTGACAGAATTTTTAGAACGCAGAAAATATTTTTGACACTTAAATAAATCATAATTTCAGCCATTTAATTGACACTTCCAAAATATGTTAATCAGCATTGCAAACTTCGCAGAATTTGGAAGCTGACCTTCAGAAACTTGCAAAAGCGTAAAGAACTATTCCGAGAATTCTATGTTAAGAACCATATGCAAATATCATTTAAGGACAGATCCTCCACAGGAGAAAGACAGTGACACTGAAAGAAAAGATGCAATTTGCATTCAATCAGTCAAAAAAAATCATCATCATGAGCTTCTTCACTCTGAATGTGGGCATCATGGTCGTTGACGGCCTGCCCGATCAGAGCAAATTGGGAGAACGTTTCATGTCGCTTGTGAAACGTTATCAAGCACTGGTTATGCTCTATCAACCCTGGGCGATGTTTGCTCCGAATCCAATGAACACCAATGCGTTCATCGAAGCTGACCTTAAATTCGACGACGGCTCCACGGGTGTTTGGAAGATGCCTCGCCCTCTGAATATCAACGGCCCCCGTAAAGTTTTGACCGGGGACCGCTATCGCCTACTAGGCCAGGAGACCCTGCTACCAAATCAAAACGAGCTTGTCTGGTTCGATGTCTCCCGCTTTGTGACCCGAGAAGTGATGCAGGCCGAAAGCACCGGCAAGAACCGCATCCTGAAGGAAATATCCTTCAAACGATATCAGAGCCGAGTCGCTCCTCCGCCAGAGGCCCCACTGATTCCACATGGCACCCTGAGCAGCAAATACGACATTGAAACGATCTTCGTTTACACCCCGACCTTTGAAAGGATTCGCCATGAAGCTACGAACAATCGCCAATAGCGTTGATGAGTTTCTGTTCAAACCGCAACCAGTCTATAGCGTCGCCCTGCTGCGAATTGGCCTGGGACTGATTCTGCTGTTCAATTGGCTGATGATATATACGGATCTGGAAGTTCTTTTCGGACCCGATGGAATTGTGTCATTGCAAACTGCGCAGCAGTACGGTAATCCCCTGCGTTTTTCTTTATTTGACTACATGCCGAACTCGTACAAAGTCACAGCCACAATTGCCTTCGTGCATCTGCTGGCCGTCCTAGCTTTGACATTCGGCGCGTGGACAAGGATGTCCATTCTAATTGCCTTTGTCACCTTGACTTCATTTCATCACCGTAACGGTTTTATCATGAACAGTGCAGACTCTGTCTTAAGAGTTTTCTTGTTCCTGCTTCTGTTCACCCCGTCTGGTGACGCTTTTTCAATCGACCGCTGGCGACTGCGCCTAAAAGGCAAAGCCCCCGAGGTTCCAGCAGAAAAGGCGCCTTGGGCCTTACGCATGATTCAGATTCAGTTCTGCATCATTTATATAGCCACGGTATTATTCAAAATCAAAGGCGACCGCTGGGTTGATGGCACCGCTGTCTATATCGCCACGCGCCTGGATGATTTTGTCCGTTTTGAACTGCCAATTCTGAACAATATGGTCCTGATCAAATACATCACCTGGTCGACCTTGCTTGTTGAATTTGCCCTGGGAACTCTGGTGTGGGTGAAAGAACTGCGCTACTGGGTGCTGCTGGCTGGAGTCGGCCTGCATCTGGGAATTGAGTTCACAATGTCCATTCCGGTTTTTGAATGGGCGATGATTGTAGTCATGATCAGCATGGTGGATTCCCGGGATATCGACCGATGGATTCAAAAGCTTCAGGAATACCGCAGGTCCCGCACAAAACATCCCGAACCAGCAACACCATAACTTGGATACAAAAAAAGCCGCTGTCACCAGCGGCTTTTTTATTTATTTAACTTTGGCCAGTATCGGCGGTCTCCAGGACAAAATACTTGAAAACAACCTTCCCTCTTTCGCCAGTGTCAGCCAGTCTTTCATATCTTCTGGGTCCACCATGCAGATCATCACTATAATCATGATCCATTCAAACATCGGAATATTCATCGAAAGCTCAATTCCCAGATGCAGGCCGACTCCAGCCAGCAGCACCCAGTACCGAAGCTCTTTGATCCACACCAGGGTGCCCAAAGCCAGCTCAACCGCCAGGGTCGACCAAGTCAAAAACTTGATGACCAGCAGGCTATTCAACAACTCCAGAGGCATGCGCACAAACTCATCCAACCGGGTCGCTATATACACCGCTGTACCATCCGCCCACAATGGCCCTTTCATCTTGAACATCACTGTCGCAATATAGATGATACTGAACTGAATCTGCATCAAACGCAGCCCCCATGGCGCTTTATCCACCGGTTCTTCCGGCGCCAGCCCCCGTCGCACCTGCCACCAGCGATCCACCGACAACCAGTCCCCACAAGGAGTCAGGAACAACAAAAACAGAAAATTGCGGATCACAATGTCAGAGCTGTTCAGAACAAAGACGTTGCGGTTATGAAACGAAATCAGCGTGAAAAATGCCACCGCAATGGAGGTGCGGGTGAAAAGCCCGAATAGCACCCCGATCACCGCCCCCAAATGAACCAGGGCCAGCAGCGCCGGCACCCGCGGATCCGGTGGTAACAGTTCAAACAAACTAAAGCGGAAGGCGCTCCCCATCTTTAAAGCGCTTTCCAAAGAGAAGATCCCTTCAACTCCCCAGAACGTGTCCAGATGGCTCCACACCATAAACCAATTGATCAGCAAAACGACTCCGAACAATACTCGCAGCAACGCCACGGTATGCACCGGCTGGGGCTTAAAGAAAAATTCATTCAATCCACTAGTGAGAGTTGTTAGCTTCATAACGAGGTCCTCCGGTGGGTTTAAAGTGGAAAACACTTTCGCTGGTGTAGGCCGTGCTCATCTGTCCATGCGGTATAAACACCTGGGTCGGCGGCTGTACAGTATTGGTGTGACGATAGAAATATAGCTGTTCAAACTCACGCTTGCGACCCAGTTGTTCCAACTTGGCCACTTCGCGCGCCACATAACGGGACAAATCAAACCACAGTTCTGATTTTTCCATCGGCAGAAGATTATCCTGCTGATACTTGCGATAGCGTTCACCCGCTGTGAAACGGTCCCAGCTGTCCAACTGCGAAGCCCTCGGGAAGGTCCACTGTTCGGTCGAGCCATCTTTGAATGTGATTGTCGCAGTTAAGTAAGAATTTACTGATGCAGGATTGGGAGCAAACATGCTCCAGGGCTGATCCAATCCGAAGAAAACTTGATAAGGCGACAGGGCCTGCAGGATGCGGTCCCCGACGGCACTGCGATCCGGCAGTGCCGCTGTGATCATCATCACGATGTGACCAGTAATAAAGGCTGAAATCAGAACCTTTTTGAGTGCCGCCATGGCGAACCCCCTGTTGTTGTTGACCAACATCAGGGTTTATCCGAGGCTCCCCACCTCACACAACAGCATTCCAACGCATTAGAATTAAGAATTCATCAACTAGATTTCAGCCCTTTAAGAAACCACAAGAAGTTACTTTTTTTTGCCTTCGCTTTTCACTTCCACAGTGTCTGCCGCCATCGTGTATTCAATCGTCACCTTCTGACCGACCTTCAGATCACCCGTCACTTTAGTGTTCGGGTTTCTTTCAATCTCCCAGCGGTCACTGCCTTTTTGAACAATGATGCGAGAATCAGAAAGCTCCACGATCGGGCCCGTCACCTGATAGGTCTTGGCCGCCAAAGCACTCAGTGAAAGCAACATCGCACCCAGTATAACCACAAATTTCATATAAGCTCCTTGTAAGAGTCGTGTTTGGTTATTATTAAAGTCACCCAGTGAAAAAGCTCAATTCAGAACCCCAAAAACTGCCTAAGAGCAGGGAAAAAGGGGCTATTCCGGAACGTCGGCGAACGGGCGTCGATTTTCTGTACAAGGGGACTTTTCGCGGCACCGCCCCCGCATTCAGCTCAAAATTAGGACACTAAAGCAGGCAAAAAAGCTGGCACATGCCTTGTAAGGAAAGTTCGTGGAATTATTGAATCCTCACGTAATTGAAAGTTGGAAAGCATGAAGAAACTTGTGGCCGCCCTTATCATCACCCTTGCCAGCATCCAGAGTTATGCTGACAGCCTGTATGACAAGAAAATCAAAGACGTGCGCATTTACGACATGTTTAAGAAACAAGGCGTTCCTGAGCCGGCTTTGCAAAGAACTTTCGAATTCCTGGATGTCAATGCGGGTAAAACCGTTAAAATGAAAGCGAAAATCCGTGGTCGCGAAAAGACCTACATGAGCACTCGCGAGGTCACCATCAAATCGGACTTTATCGCCATTATTGATTTCTCAAAACCCTCCAGTGAAAGACGCCTTTACATCATGAACATGCAGACTGGCGCCGTGACCAAGCACTTTGTTGCACACGGCAAGGGCTCTGGCGTGAACGTGGCGGCGAAATTCTCGAACATCGATGGCTCCAAGATGTCTTCCCTGGGGCTGTACCTGGGCGGCAATACTTACTATGGTGGTCACGGCGAATCTTTGAATCTGTATGGTCTGGAAGCTTCCAACAGCAACGCCGCTGAACGCGACATTGTCGTGCACGCCGCGAACTACGTTTCTGAAGACTACGTAAAAAGCCAGGGCCGTCTGGGTCGCAGCTGGGGTTGCCCGGCAGTTGCTCCGGGTATCATCAAAAGAATGCTGAACAACTTCAAAGAAGGCGGTTTGGTTTACGCATATCACAAAGACCTGACAGCCAGCACACAGAAAGACCCCACTCTGCAAGTCGTGCAAGAGCACGTGGATGAGGAAGACATCGATCTTCCTGAGGAAGAAGAAAGCGTTCGTAAGAACCCAACCGCAGCCCCTTCCACAAGCGGCCTGCCAACCGGAAACGCAGAAGTTCTATCCGTACCGCTGGAAGAATCCAGAGACTAGAAAACAAAAAGGGCTGCAAACGCAGCCCTTTCTTTTTTCGCAAATCCAAACTCAAATTTCCAATATCTAATTTCTTGAATAGTCGTCCTGGTAACGAACGATGTCGTCTTCTCCGAAGTAGGTTCCCAATTGAACCTCCACGAATTCCAGCATCTCGCTGGAGTTGTTGCGCATGCGATGCTTCGCACCCAGTGGAATATGAATGTGACTGCCGGCCTTCACCGGGATCACCTGGTCATTCAGAACCACCTCGCCCGACCCTTGAGTGATCGTCCAGTGTTCCTCACGTTTGGCGTGGGACTGATAGGACAACTGGGAATGCGGGTTTACGCGGATGACTTTGGACTTAAAGTTCTCTGTGTCCTTCAGGATTTCAAAATAACCCCAAGGGCGGTATTCAAAGACATGCTCTTTCACCAGCGGGGACTTTGCCTGAGTCAAAGTCTCAACTACATGGCGCACATCCTGGGACTGGCCTTTTTTAACCAGCATCAAGGCGTCCTTGGTGTCCACGACAATCACGTCTTCCAAGCCGATCATAGAATAATTTTTGGTCGGCTCACCAAAGACGAAATTGTCCTTTCCTTTGACGTTGATAATGTCCTGCCCCTTTTGCAAAGCAGCCACGGCATCCCAAGAGCCCACGTCACTCCAGCCAAAGTCCGCTGGCACGCAAGCCAGTTCAGATTCGCTGAGCTTTTCCATGATCGCATAGTCAATGGAAATGCTTTGCACCTGAGCATAGATATCACCCAAATTGGAGGCATCTGCTTTCAAGGCAGAAATTTGCGCCCACATCGCCGGCTGATGTTTTTCAAACAGGCTTGCCATATGAGACACTTTGAAAACAAAGATCCCGGCATTCCAACTGAATCCACCTTGTGCCAAAAACTCTTCCGCTTTCTTCAGATCCGGCTTTTCATGGAACTTCACCACGGAGTACGCTTTCAGCGCCCCGCTTTCTTTCAGGCTCGCCGTTTTAGTTTGAATATAGCCATATCCAGTTTCCGGATAAGACGGAGTGATCCCCAAAGTGACCACACGGTTTTCTTTCGCCACTGCAGAAGCAAATTCCACAACCTTCAGGAACGCATCTTCTTTGGTGATCAGATGATCCGAGGGGAAGACTCCGACGATTTCATCGCCCTTCCCCTGATCCAGTAAAAGCTTGCACAAAGCCGCCACGGCAGGTGCGGTGTTTTTGCCCACAGGTTCGTAGACAACCTTAACGGCTTCGCCTTGGTTGGCCTTAACAGCTTCGCCTTGGTTGGTTTTCAGATTCAGTTCGGTCAGTGTCTGCAGGGCCTTGGAGGTGACAATCCAGGGGCTTCCCATACGCAAACATCTTTTCAGGGTCAGAGTCTGTAAAGGCTCCCCGAAAATGTCGCAAAATTGTTTGGGCATCTGCTGACGGGATACGGGCCACAATCGTGTTCCGCTTCCTCCCGATAATATAACCGGTATCAAAACTACCTCCGAAATCAGTCCTCAATCTATATCATCAAAGCCAGTTTCTGAGTAATTAAGACCTTACAATGGCTCAATTCGTCAAAAAACTGAGGCTTTTTAGCTGCTTAAAAGCCCTGCTCAAATCGAATTTAAGCCCCCTAAATCTTTGCACACCCGTACTTCGAGGTAGTGTTCTGAGCTGATTTCAAGTAAGACAATCCCCATGGTTAAACACACCAAAAAGCTTTTGGTTCAGTCCTTTAAGATTCTTTTTTCAGCCGGCATCATTTACTGGCTGATCCAATCCGGAAAACTGAACTTCTCTGCCCTTAAAAACCTGCTGACGCCGACCACGGCGTCTGTGGCACTGCTTTTGGTTTTGCTGAACCTGTTCCTGGCCAGCGAAAGATGGCGCACCCTGATTCGCTCTCAAGGAATGAATGCCGGCCCTCTGAAAGTCTTCAAACTCAGCCTGATCGGCTCGTTCTTTAACTTTGCCATGCCCGGCGGGGTCGGTGGCGATGTCATCAAGGCTTACTATTTCACCCGTGCCAATCCCGGATCAAAAGTCATTGCCGTGACCAGCGTCCTGATGGACCGGGTTCTGGGCCTGTTTGCCATGGTGCTATTGGCACTGCTGGTGATGCTTTATGACCTGAACCACATCATGACCATCCCGGCCCTGACGACGCTGTTCTGGTTTATTCTGGCGCTGTTCTTTGCGTTTGTGATTGCTTTGGCTTTGATCTTTTCCCCGCAGATCTACAAGACCTCGCTGCTAAAGCGTGTGATCAACAAACTGCCTTTGTCTGAAAAATTCATGAAGCTTTATGAAAGCATGCATCTTTATGGCAAAGACGGAAAACGCTTCATGCTGGTGCTGCTTCTAAGCCTGCTGTCCCAGGGCTGCTCGATCGTGTTTTTGATCATCGCGGGCAATGCCGCAGGCTATTCTGAAGTGGCTGCCAAAACCTATTTCCTGGTGGCACCACTGGGCTATATGGCGACAGCCATCCCAATTTCCCCGGCAGGGGTTGGCGTGGGTCAGGCGGCTTTCTATTTCCTGTTTAATATCTACAACGGAAGCACATCCGAGGTGGGACCAACTGTGATCACGGCCTTCCAAGTGACCAATTTCGTAGTGAGCTTGCTGGGCGCTTTCTTCTATCTGCGCATCAAAGAACGCGTGGACGCCTCCACACTGGAAGACCTGGGCTAAATTAAAGCTTCAGGTCCGAGAGTTTTTCCAAAACTGTAAACTTAAAACCAGAGTATGCGGACTGATGCGCCTGCAGGGATTTGACTTCCTTATCAGTTTTTTCTGAAGCCAGCAGGTAAAGACGTCCGACCCCGGCGGCAAAAGCCGCTTTCAAATCAGAAGCACTATCTCCGACCATCACAGATTTCGCCATGTTCACACGCAGCTTGTTGTTCACCTTCAGCAACATACCGTTACGAGGTTTGCGAAGGCCCGCCAGCAAACGGCCGCGCGGACTGCCCGCTTCGTCGATAAACGCCGACCACTCACAGTCGTCAATCCACGCCCCCTGCTGGGCCAAAAGCTGCATCATGCGCTGATGCACGGACTGATACTGGGACCAACTGATCCAGCCTCGCCCCAAACCGGACTGGTTTGTCACCAGTGCCACCCAATAGGACTGCGCATGAGCGCTGTTAATCAATTCACAAATTCCCGGAAGCAACTGAACGGCTTCGGGGTCTTTGTTATAGGGAACATTCTTAACCACAACATCATCGCGATCCAGGAACAGACAGCCTGCCCCGTGTTCGCCATCCAAACCCTGCAAGGCAGACCATTGCCCCCAGTGCGCTTTTAAACTTTGCAAAATCAACTGCCACTTGTGCAGGCTTAAATCCGCAAAAGCATAGTCCCACTGATGGGACTCCGCCGGTGAAACTTCATCCCCCACCAACAGACGCTGGCCATTCAGAACGGCATCCAGGGAAGACAGGATCGATTTTTGGTTGGACTGGAAAATAACCAGATCTTCAGGGCGTGTGACATACTTTTGTGCCCGCAGATCCTGCGCCGTGCGCGTGACGAAAGGAATCTCCCCGGCAAAGTCCTGCACCAATGGCTGCTGCCATTGCGACAATGTGGCCGGATTCTGATCCGCAATAAAGACCAGACTGCCGCCCAACTGAACTGTTTCAACAATCAAAAGTTCCAGGGGATGTGACATAGGGGCCCAGTTTACGACAAACCGCCCCTTGTGTCCTCGGGTTTCTACTTGCCGCCTTGCATTTATGCTTATTAAAATTCCTGCAGGAGGAAATCCATGACGGCCTTACTGAAGCAGATTTTTAATTTTCTAAAACTCCTCAACTCGGACACCGGAACCAACCAATTGGCCTCCGGCCTGTCGCTGGGACTGATCCTGGGGTTTTCCCCGTTTATTTCCATTCAGACTTTTGTGGTCTTTGCGATTATCTTTATTTTCCGCGTGCAGATTGGTGCCGCCTTCCTGTCGGCGTTCTTTTTCAAGTTCGTGGCCTTCATGTTTGACGGACCGGCTCACCACCTGGGTAAAGCCGTGCTCGAAAACGAAAGTCTGAAACCGCTGTTCACCACCATGTACAACATGCCGCTGGTGCCAATGACCCGCTTCAACAACAGCATCGTGATGGGATCCATGATTGTTTCCATCCTGCTTTTGCCGTTTGCGTTTTTTGCCTTCAAAGCGCTGATCCTGAAATATCGCGCGACGGTGGTGGCAAGATTCAAAGGCACGAAGTTCTGGAAAGCCTTCACCGCGACCAAGCTTTACAACTGGTACTGCACTTACGACAACCTTTACGGCTAGGACACACAGCACATGACAACACCTGAAACAACACCCGTAAAAAAGAAAAAAGAAAAAGGCCCGATCCGCTGGGAAGCCATCATTCCGTTTGTGATCATCTGTGCGGTGATTGGATTGTATTTCCACTTCTTCTTCGACTCTCACCTGCGTAAGGGCATGGAATGGGCCGGTTACAAAGCTGTCGGCGCCGAAGTGAACATCGCCAAAGTCGAAACCAGTTTCTTCAACGCCAGCCTGCGCATTCAGGGCATCGAAGTCACTGACGCAGAAAAGCCGACCCACAACTCTTTGAACATCGGCGACATCCGTTTCTCGATGCTGTGGGATGCTTTGTTGCGCGCCAAAGTGGTGGTGAATGAAGCGGCCGTTGAGCAGATCGCCTTTGGTGTGAAGCGTGCCCGCCCGGGCCGCGTGGCTCCGCCCGAGCCGGTGTCCAACGAACCAGGACTTGCTGACAAACTGAAAGAACAAGCCATCAGCGAAGCCCAGCAACAAGCTGGTGACAACGTTCTGGGTGACGTGATCGCGATGCTGACGGGCACTGACGCCAACGTGCAACTGCAAAAGCTGCAGGATTCATTGCCATCCAAAGCAATGCTGGAAAACTTCGAAAAAGACCTGAAAGCCAAACAAGCCGCCTGGGATGCGCGCATGAAGTCCCTGCCACAAGGTAAGGACATCGAGGCTTTGAACAAGCGCTTGAACAGCATCAAGTATAAGGACTTTAAAACTCCGCAGGAACTGCAGTCTTCCCTGCAGGAACTGGATAAAGTCTTTAAAGATGGCGATGCCATGTACAAACAAGTGCAGGGCGCAAGCAATGATCTGCAAAAAGATCTGAAAGCGCTTGAGGCCCAGTACAAAGAAATCGAAAAGCAGGTCAAGACCGACATCAAAAGTCTTGAGCAGCACTTCCGCATTCCAAAGCTGGATGCCAAGTCCATGTCGATGGCGATCTTCAATCGCTATTTGGGACCGTACAAAGCCAAATTCTTCCGCTACAAGGCCATGGCCGAAAAATACATTCCGCCCAACCTGCTGAATAAAAAAGAAAAAGATCCGGAAGATATTCCTCTTCAACCACATCCGCGTGAAAACGGAATCAGCTATGAATTCGGTCGTCCGAATTCTTATCCACTGGTTTGGATCAAACGCACGGCAGTCAGCTCTCAAGCGGGTCTGACTCCGGATGCCGGGAACATCAAAGGTGAAATCCTGGATATCACCACCCACCAGAAGCTGATCGGCAAGCCGACCGTAGCCTCTTTGTCCGGGGACTTCCCGTCCAAGGAAATCATGGGCTTCCTGGTGCGCCTGTCATTGGATAACACCAAGCCTGACAGCATCGTGGACTATCGCTTCAAGGTGGATTCCTACTCGATCGAAGGCAAAGAACTGGTGCAGTCCCCTGATGTGCAGATTGCCTTTAACAAGGCCAAAGGCAGCATCGGTATCGAAGGCAAGCTTGTGGGTCTGAAGAACATCACGGTGAACATGGATAACAAGTTCACCCAGATCGAATACGCCGTCGGATCCAAGAACGAGATTGCCGACCAGATTCTGAAGGCGGTCTTTGCCGGAATCCCGGTGGTGACGCTGACCGTGGACGGTCAGGGCACGTTCCCGAATGTTCCTTTGTTTATCAACTCCAACTTGGGACCTGAGCTGCAAAAAGGATTCGAAAAGCAGATCCAGGCCAAGATTGACGAAGCCCGCAAGAAAATCGAGGCCTACGTCAATGAAGAGATCGGCAAACAGCGCGCCCGCGTGGAAGCCGAAATCAACAAACTGCGCGGTGATCTGGACAAGGAAATCAAAAAAGCCGAGACCCAGTTGAACGAGCAGAAAAAACAAGCCGAAGCCCGCGTGAATCAGGCGAAAAAAGACGCCGAAAACCAAGGCAAGAAGCAGCTTGAAAAAGAAGGCCAGAAAGCTGTTGATGAATTGAAGAAAAGATTCGGACTTTAAGATTTCAAATTTTCTGACAACGCAAAAGACACCCTCAAAAAGGGTGTCTTTTTTTGTCTAATTTTTCAGCATGGTCCTGTAAAGATCTTCGACGGTAACTCGTAACTTACTGTTTTTACTTATCAATTTTCCTCACTTTTTCACTTTGCCTCTGTTTTAAGCATTTACTTTCATGCTAGCCTTGACGATGAGGTAGGTATGAAAGCATCGTTCAAAACACATTTAGCAGTTTTAGGTTGTGTGATTGGAACCCTCTCTGCGGGTTGCGCGAAAATGAATTTTGCGCCGGTCCCTGAGCAGGACACCACCGCGGTCACTCCGCCGACCACTCCCAGCAAAACCATCTCGACCAGCGAGGTCGTGGCTTACGGCAACAAACAGGTCGACTTCCTGTTTGTGCTGGATGATTCCAATTCGATGCTTCCCGAGCTTAGAAAGCTCGCAGCCCGCATGGGCACGTTCGTAAGCTCGCTGGATGCCAGCAATATCGACTGGCAAATGTGCCTGACGACCACCAGAGGCGTTTCTTCTGGCGGCTCCCTGGTCTATGGCACCCCCTACAATTGGGCCAACTATACACCCGCTGGTGGGTCTCCGGCCTATATCCTGAGAAAAGGGACTGCCAACCTGAATACGATTTTTAATTCCACGATTGATGCCCTGACCATTGGGGGCGGCAGCTCCGGGGATGAGCGTGCAATCAAAGCCGCCCATGACCATTTTGAAGCCGCAGGTTCCCATGGATGCTATCGCCCGGGCGCCGCGATTTCTGTGATCGTGATTTCCGATGAGGACGAGCGCTCTGTGGGGGGCGTGGCTTCCCGTGTGAAAGCAAATGATGCCGCCGGCGTGCTGTTACCGATGGAGGCATCCGACATGCCTGCCAATCTGGTGGCTAAATCCAAAAACGTCTTCGGCCCGGATGTGCGCTTCACATTCAGTTCGATCATCGTGAAACCCGGCGACACCGCTTGCGAGGCCGAACAGGATAAAGACACTTCTCCAAGCCACGCAGGCTACTTCTACGAAGAGGCCTCCAGACTGAGCGATGGAGGCGTGGGAAGCATCTGTGATTCCGACTACAGTGCCAACTTGAACACGTTCAAGGACAAGATCGTGAACTCGCTTTCCAATCTGACTTTGGAATGCGAACCGGTTCCGGAAACCTTGAAGGTCAGCATCGACGGCTTGAACATCCTGAACTACAAAGTCGAGAAGAGCATTTTGAAATTCACTTATGCTTTGATCGAAGGAACCAAGATTGACCTGCAATACGACTGCGTAGAGGGGATTCCATAGCAAGGCGACGACGTCGCCGCGCGCTCAAGCAAACTTGTTTGCGCGCGCCCAAGCAAGCAGACCTGTCTGCGCGCGCTTCTTCAAGCCTTTAAACGAAAAAAGCCGCTCTCTCGAGCGGCTTTTTACTTTACCCTTACTGAGCAGGCTTCGTCGTTAATAAGCCCTGGATATAGGATACCGAGTCTTTATTGAACCACTCGATGGATCCCACAACTTTTTTAACCAGCTTGTGGTCCGTGCCCAGCACCAGGGATTCCGGCAGGCGCGCCACCTGGAACCGTTTCATCAAAGAGCGGTCTTCATCA
Organism: Bdellovibrio sp. BIS2; assembly: GCF_055398295.1. Lineage (NCBI taxonomy): Bacteria > Pseudomonadati > Bdellovibrionota > Bdellovibrionia > Bdellovibrionales > Pseudobdellovibrionaceae > Bdellovibrio > Bdellovibrio sp. BIS2. Next base: position 2,929,172 of record NZ_AP035879.1, read on the forward strand.
TAGACGATATGGATATTAGCGCCCTTCATTTCGGGGAAGGACTTCATAAAGACATCGATGTCATTACGACTGCTGTCACCAGAAACTGCGATAAGTTGTACGTCGCCTTTGAATTCCTTGATCAGCTTGACCAGGGAAGGGACTTCCTCGATACAAGGTCCGCACCAGGACGCCCAGAAGTTCAGAATAACCACTTTACCCTTAAAGGCTTCAAGCTCGACAGCCTTTCCGTCCAGATCCTTGGTCACAAAGTTAGGAACGCCTTCTTTTTCCATGGCTTCAATCGTGGCGTAATCTGAGGTGGTTTGGTTCAGCTTGCTGGCAAAGAACTGGGTGTAGGCCCACAAACCGGCTGCTGCCAGAATAAAGACGATACCGAAGGCTTTAAGGTGTTGTTTCATGGGACTCCCCTTCCAGCAAGGAACTGAGTATCCAAGGTAAAGATTGTCGTCCGGGATGGCAAGACGCACTGGTGATAAATGGCGAGAGCGGTTCGCAAAGCCAGTGAGAGGTCCGAGAGTTCTGAAGGATAAAACGAAGGACGCTGAAAATAAAAAAGGCCCAAGTTTCCTTGAGCCTTTTTTTGAAGACCTTAATCAGATCCCGGAATTAAGCGCGAGCTGCAGATGCTGCTCTGTCTTTCTTCTGAGCCTTTTTAACAGCTTTCTTCTTCGCTGCTACTGCTTTAGTGGAAGCTTTTTTTGCTACAGCTTTTTTAGCTGGAGCTTTTGTAGCTTTCGCAGTTTTAGCGGACTTTTCAGATTTCTCTGCAGTGTCAGCTGTTTTAGCTTCGAAATCGTAGTCTACGAACTCAAGGAATGCCATTTCAGCAGTGTCACCTGGGCGACGACCGATCTTGATGATACGAGTGTAACCACCAGGACGTGTTTTGAAACGTGGAGCAAGATCCTTAACGATTGTAGCAACCGCTTCTTTGTTAGGGTAACGAGAAAGCAACAAACGAGTTGTAGCCAAGTCACCTTTTTTACCCAAAGTGATCGCTTTTTCAACGTGGCGACGTACTTCTTTAGCACGGTCAACAGTTGTAGTGATACGGCCGTGCTCGATCAAAGAAGTCACAAGACCTCTCAACAAAGCTTTTCTTGGGCCAGATTTACGATCGAAATGTTTTACTCTTCTTCTGTGTGAACTCATTTTATTCTCCGGTTAAACGGGCTGACCGTATCAGGTATCAGCACGATAGAACACTCTGGGTTTATTTGGTTAGAGTGTTACTTTTCAGGGCTCCGTGCCCTCGCAGCCCCGCAGGGCCGCGTGTTCAAACACCGTTCTTGGTGTCTATTTTAGATTACTGTTGAGTCTCTCTCTTTTGAGGAGGTTGACTTGGATCCCAACCAGCCGGTGGCCAGCCTTCGATCTTCATGCCAAGACCCAATCCCATTTCGCCCAGAATTTCTTTGATTTCATTCAAAGATTTACGGCCGAAGTTTTTAGTCTTAAGCATTTCAGCTTCAGAACGTACTACCAACTCGCCGATGTAGCGGATGTTAGCGTTCTTCAAGCAGTTCGCAGAACGAACAGAAAGCTCAAGGTCGTCAACAGAACGGAACAAGTTCTCGTTCAGAGTTGGAGAACCAAGCTCGCGTGCTTCTTCTGCAGGCTCCATAGTCTCGTCGAAAGTCAGGAAGATTTGCAGTTGTTCTTTCATGATTTTGGAAGAAAGAGCTACTGCTTCTTCTGGCTTCAAAGAACCGTCTGTCCAAACTTCAAGAGTCAATGCATCGTAGTCAGTTCTTTGACCAACACGCGCGTTGGAAACATTGTAGTTCACTTTTCTGATTGGGCTGTAAAGAGCGTCAACGCCGATAAAGCCAACTGGCAGATCAGTTTCTCTGTTTTCAACTGGTACATAACCACGACCGAAACTTACAACGATTTCCGCGTTGAAGTTTGCGTTCGCGCCCAAAGTAGCGATTGGAAGATCTGGGTTCAAAACCTCGATCTTATCGGTAGTTTGGATGTCCGCTGCAGTTACTTTGCCTGGACCTTTTTTGGAGATCTTCAAAGTCAAAGAATCTGCAGTGTACTGTTTAAAGCGCACTTCTTTGAGGTTCAGGATGATGTCAGTGACGTCCTCAAGAACATCTGGGATCGTAGTGAACTCGTGCAATACGCCTTCGAACTTAACAGCTGTAATTGCAGAACCCATCATGGAGCTAAGAAGAATTCTTCTTAGGGAGTTACCCAAGGTAACGCCAAACCCTCTTTCAAGGGGACGGATAATGAATTTAGCGTAGTCATCACGAAGAGAATCACGATCAACCTCAAATCCCTTTGGTTTGATCATTTCTCTCCAAAACTTATAATAGTGCTCTTGCATAGCTCCCCCGAGAGGTAAAATTATCTTGAGTAGTATTCAACGATCATGTTCTCTTCAACAGCAACTGCTACGTCTTCACGATTCGGAAGATCTTTAACAGTTCCAGTGAACTTAGCATGATCGGCTTCAAGCCATGCTGGCACAGAGCGTCTAGCTACCGCTTGGATAGCAGACTGGATCTTAGCCATTTCGCGGCTTGATTCAGCAACTTGAATAACATCGCCTTTATTCACAAGAATGCTTGGGATGTTAGCTCTTTTACCATTCAACAGGAAATGGTTGTGCTTAACAAGCTGTCTTGCTTCGCGACGAGAATTTGCGTACCCCAAAGTGTACACAACGTTATCAAGGCGAGTCTCGAGGAATTTCAGAAGCGCATGACCGGTCAATTCTTTTGCACGGTTGGCTTCTCCAACATATTTCACAAATTGTTTCTCAGAAACGCCATAGTATCTCTTGGCTTTCTGTTTTTCACGCAATTGAAGCGCAAATTCAGAGAACTTCAAACGAGATTGACCATGTTGTCCTGGAGGATAAGGTCTTCTTTCGAAAGAACACTTATCTGTGTAACAACGGTCACCCTTCAAGAAAAGTTTCACGTTTTCGCGACGGCAAAGCTTACAAACGCTTTCGTTAATGCAGCTCACGATATACTCCTTAGATTCTTCTACGCTTAGGTGGACGGCAACCGTTGTGAGGAACTGGAGTCACGTCTTTAAGAGACAAGATTCTCATTCCAGTAGCAGCCAATGCACGAATTGCAGGCTCACGACCAGCGCCTGGTCCTTTCAAGTAAACGTCCACAGATTTCATGCCTGCTTCCATAGCTTTCTTTGCAGCGTCTTCTGCCGCGACTTGAGCTGCAAATGGAGTACCTTTACGGCTTCCTTTGAAACCGAGGTGACCTGCAGAGGACCAGGACACGGTAGCACCGGTTGGATCAGTCATCGTTACGATAACGTTACCGAACCCAGCTTGGATGTAGCAGTTCCCTTGAGGAACGTTTCTTTTTACTTTTTTCTTTGTAACAGCTTTTTTATCAGTGTTCATTTACGCAACCTCAATTATACGGCTTTTTTCTTGTTAGCTACCGTCTTCTTAGGACCTTTGCGAGTACGTGCGTTAGAACGAGTGTTCTGACCACGAACAGGCAAGCCTTTACGGTGGCGGATACCACGGAAGCAGTTCAGATCCATCAAACGTTTGATGGACTGACCGATTTCACGGCGCAAGTCACCTTCTACTTTGAAGTTAGCTTCAACGATGCTACGGATTTTAGCAATGTGCTCGTCAGTCAGGCCTTCAGTTCTTAGTTCAGAAGGAATACCAACTTGCTTGCAGATCATAGCAGCACGAGGACGGCCGATGCCGTAAATATAAGTCAATGCGATTTCAACGCGCTTATTTCTAGGTAAGTCGACACCAAGGATACGTGCCATGATTAACCCTGCCTTTGCTTATGTTTAGGGTTCTCGCAGATAACGCGAATAACGCCTTTTCTTTTAATAACTTTACACTTGTTACAGATAGCCTTAACTGATGGTCTTACTTTCATAATGTCTTCCCATACGCTTATAGTTTCCACTTTTATTAAAAAAGTGAAAATTCCAGCAAAAACACGAATGCGGTCCGGCACGCTAACACCGAAAAAACACAAAGTCTAGAGATAAAAATAATACAGCCGTCTATTTTATTATTTTTTCGATCTCTTTATAGACTTCTTCGGTGTCCCTATTTCCGTCCACTTCAGTATATTTGCCTGATTTTTTATAAAACTCTTTTAGGGGGCTTGTGAACTCTTCATAAGTCTTCAGGCGGGTCTCAATAACCTCTGCCTTGTCATCATTCCGTTGAATGACCTCACCACCGCACAAATCACATTTGCCCTCTACTTTGGAGGGCTTACTGACTATATGATAGACAGCGCCGCAATTTTTACAAACGCGTCTGCCAGTCAGCCTGTCCATCAGGATTCTCATGGGAACTTCAAGGAAGATCGCCTTCCCGATGGATAGATTCATTTTTACAAGTAATTCATCTAGAGCCTGGGCCTGAGCCACAGTTCTAGGGAAACCATCTAAAATAAAGTTTTGGATGCCTTTTTGGAGAACTTCTTCAACCATGCCGATAACGATGCTATCTGGCACTAGCTGACCTTTATCCATAAATTCCTGGGCTTTTTTGCCGAGGTCCGTCTGCCCTTTAATGGCTGCCCTGAATAGATCGCCAGTGCTGATCTGTGTCATTCCCTGGCGTTTAATCAAAAGCTCAGACTGCGTACCTTTACCGGCCCCCGGGGCACCAAACAGGATCAAGTTCATTAGAACTGAACCCTTCTGCTACGGATCTTAGCACCCTTAAGGAAGCCCTCATATTTCTGAGTGATCATATGAGACTGGATCTGTTGAGCAGTGTCCAAAGCAACACCCACCAAGATCAACAAGCTAGTACCACCAAAGTGGAACGGAACGTTGAACTGGTTCACCATGATGCCTGGAAGAATACAAATAGTACAAAGGTAGATACAACCTACTACGTTTACGCGTTCCAAAACTCTTTGGATGTAGTCTGCAGTGGATTTACCAGCACGAACGCCAGGAACGAAACCACCGTATTTTTTCAGGTTGTCTGCCACGTCGTTCGGATTGAATACGATCTCTGTGTAGAAGAAGGAGAAGAAGACAATCAAAGCCACGAACATGATGTTGAAGATAGTACCGGAAGGATTCAAAGAATCCTGAAGGGCCTTCAACCAAGGCGTGTTCACGAATTGAGCCATTGTCGCCGGGAACATCAACAAAGAGCTCGCGAAGATTGGCGGGATCACACCAGAGATATTAAGTTTGATAGGAAGATGAGAGGTCGGAGTCTGCATGGATTGCATGCCGCCACCGCCCTGTCTTTGAGAGTACTGAACTGTGATTCTACGCTGAGCCACTTCCATATAGATAACGGCTGCGATGATCGCCACCATAAAGGCAACCAACAAAAGAACCAATGCAAAACGCATTTCGCCTGTGCGAACAAGCTCCCAAAGCTGTTGAGCACCACCAGGGATCGCAGCAGCGATACCAGTGAAGATGATCAGGGAAGTACCGTTACCGATACCACGCTCTGTGATCTGCTCACCCAACCACATGATAAAGCAGGTACCTGCTGTCAATGTGATGATAGTCATGATTTGGAATGGAAGGAATGCCACAGTTGGAGCGATCACCAAAGGATGTCCATCCGGGCTTGTGGAGTTCATCAACCACGTGCTGATACCGTAACCTTGGATAATCGCCAAAGCCACCGTCGCATAACGAGTGTACTGGTTGATTTTACGACGACCTTGCTCCCCTTCTTTCTTAAGAGCTTCCAGATACGGGATCGCAGAAGTCAAAAGTTGGAAGATGATGGAAGAGGAGATGTAAGGCATGATTCCCAGTGCAAAGATACTGAACTGGGAAAGAGCTCCACCTGTGAAGGTATTAAATAGGCCAAAAATTCCACGGCTTTGAGCCTGGAAAAAAGAGAGCACCGCAGATCCGTCTACTCCAGGAGTCGGAACGTGTACACCAATTCTGTAGATGGCCAAAAGGGCCAATGTGAACAAGATGCGCTTACGAAGATCAGAATTTTTTGCGATGCTCTCAATTGCAGACACTACTTAATTACCTCGACTTTGCCGCCAGCAGCTTCAATAGCTTTCTTAGCGCTTTCTGAGAATTTATGAGCTTTTACAGTCAAAGCTGTTTTAAGCTCGCCATTTCCCAAAATCTTAACAGCGCCTTTGGAAATAAGTCCAGCAGCGTGTAGAGATTCAGGAGTGACTTCTCCAGAAAATTTAGCAAGTTGGCCAACGTTTACAATCTCAAAGTTGTTTGCGAAAGCTACGTTGCTGAAACCAAACTTAGGAAGACGACGGTGCATAGGTGTTTGACCACCCTCGAAGCCACGACGCACTGTCCCGCCTGTGCGAGCCAATTGACCCTTGTGACCTTTGGTAGAAGTGCCGCCCATGCCAGAACCGATACCACGACCGATTCTTTTTGGAGCATGCTTGGATCCTGCCTTAGGTGCCAATGTTTTAAGCAAGCTCATGATTACCCCTTAACTTCAACATCAAGAAGATGTTGAACTTTCATGATATTACCACGTGCCGCAGCAGAATCTTTCACTTCAACAGTTTGGTGAAGTTTCTTAAGACCAAGAACGCGAACTGCGTCCTTTTGATCCTGCGTGCATTTGATAGTTGATCTTTTCAAAGTTACTACGAATGTTTTAGCCATTTTTGCCACCAGTCCGCGAATTAAAGCTGTTGTTTCAACTGCTTCAAGCCGTCGATTGTTGCTCTTACAGCGTTGTGCGGGTTACGAGTACCAACACACTTAGTAAGAATGTCTTTTACACCTACAGATTCAAGAACGGCACGTACCGCACCACCCGCGATGACACCAGTACCTGGAGCAGCTGGCTTCATGATAACCTTAGCTGCACCAAATCTACCGATAACTTCGTGAGGGATCGTACGACCTTCCTTCAAAGCTACAGATTTAGCAGATTTTTTAGCGGATCTGCTTGCTTTACCGATTGCTTCTGGAACTTCACCAGCTTTGCCGGAACCGAATCCAACATCACCAGCTTTGTTACCCACAACTACTAGAGCTGCGAAAGAGAAGCGACGACCACCCTTAACAACTTTTGTTACACGGTTGATCGCGACTACACGCTCTTCTAATTCAGCTGCTTGAGCTTGAACTTTCTCCACACATCACTCCTTAGAAATTCAGGCCGCCCTCACGAGCGCCGTCAGCAAGAGATTTAACACGTCCATGATAGAGGTAACCGTTTCTGTCGAAAACAACGTCTTTGATGTTTTTCGCAGTAGCTGCTTTAGCTGCTTCGATACCAACAAGTTTCGCCATTTCGATACCGGATTTGTCCTCTTTACCAAGAGAAGAAACAGCCACTAGAGTGTTGCCGTCTACGTCATTGATGATTTGAGCGTAAACATGCTTACCGCTTCTGAATACGCAAAGACGAGGTCTTTCCGCAGTCCCTTTAACAGTCTTGCGGATTCTGATCTTCTTCTTGAGGCGATTTACTTTTCTTTCGCTTGTATGCTTACTAAATTTCAATTTCATACTTTACCTCAATTATTTACCAGCAGACTTACCGGCTTTACGTCTGATCTGCTCACCAGTGTAACGAACACCTTTGCCCAGGTATGGCTCTGGTGGACGGAAGGAGCGGATTTTCGCCGCAACTTGACCAACAAGCTCTTTACTTGGACCAGTGATAGACAACTGTGTTTGCTTATCAACTTTAATTTCAATACCTTCTGGGATATCGAAGATTACAGGGTGAGAGAAGCCCAAAGAAAGCTCCAACTTTTTACCTGCAACGTTTGCACGATATCCAACCCCTTGAAGCTCCAGACCTTTAGTGAAGCCCTTAGTAACGCCAGTAACTGCGTTCTGGATAAGTGCTCTGTAAAGACCGTGCATCGCGCGGCTTTCTTTAGTTTCATCGTTCGGAGTCAAAACCACTTTGTTGCCGTCGATTTTCGCGGAAACATTTGGTTTCATACCGATTTTCAAAGAGCTTTTCGCACCTTTAACGACTACTTCGTTAGCAGGTGTAACGCTCACTTGTACTGTGTTATCAAAAACAACGGGTGCTTTTCCAATACGAGACATGATTCACCTACCAAAGTGTCGCAAGCAATTCGCCACCGAGTTTTTGCTCTGTAGCTTGCTTACCGCTCATGATTCCTTTGCTTGTGCTGATGATGGACATGCCCATACCAGAACGAACAGTTGGAATCTTGTCAGATTTAACATAAACGCGACGGCCAGGACGGCTAACACGGTCAATATTATTGATCGCGTGGCCACCAGCTTCGTCATACTTCAAATAAACACGCATGATGCCTTGTTTGCTGTCTTTAGCAACTTTAAAGCTTCTGATGAAGCCTTCGTTTACCAAGATCTGAGCAATACCAGCTCTCACTTTAGAAGCAGGCATATCCACTTTTTCGTGTTTTGCTGCTCCAGCGTTTCTGATCATTGTAAGGAACTGAGAAATTGTATCCATTCTGAACCTCTTACCAGCTGGCTTTCGTTACGCCAGGCAATTTACCGTCAAGGGCCAATTGTCTGAACGCAATACGAGACAAACCGAATTTTCTGTAGTTACCACGAGGGCGACCAGAAATTTCACAACGTGTGATTGTGCGGTTTGGGTTTGTGTCACGAGGAAGAGCTTGCAGCTTAGTGCGTGCAGTTGCTCTTTCTTCGTCAGAAAGCTTCATATCAACAGCTTTAGCTCTCAATTCTGCTCTGTATTGACCATACTTAGCAGCAAGAGCTTTTCTTTTATTATTTTTTTCAATGCTTGCTTTACGAGCCAAGTGACACCTCTTATTTTCTGAAAGGCATACCAAGCGCTTCAAGCAACGCTCTGCCTTCAGTATCGTTCTTCGCAGTTGTACAGATAGTGATGTTCATACCACGAGTCTTGTCTACTTTATCGTAGTTGATCTCAGGGAACACGATCTGCTCTTTCAAGCCCATGTTGTAGTTACCACGACCGTCGAAACCTTTGTTAGGCAAGCCACGGAAGTCACGTACGCGAGGTAGTGCCAGCGTGTTCAAACGATCCATGAAGGACCACATTTTTTCTCTTCTCAAAGTCACGCGAACACCCAATGGGATGCCAGCACGCAACTTAAAGTTGGAGATAGCTTTCTTTGCTTTAGTGATAACAGCTTTTTGTCCAGTGATCGCTGTGATTTCATCAACCACAGTGTTCAAGATTTTTGGATTCTGAACAGCTTCGCTCAAGCACACGCTCAGAGTGATTTTCTCCAGGCGAGGCACTTGCATCACGTTTTTAACTCCCAATTGGTTCTTCAGAGCGGGAGCGATCTCTTTATTATATCTTGTATGTAAGCGATTCATCTCATCACCCCTTATAGAACTTCCGGAGCCAAAGATACGATCTTAACGAAAGACTTTGCTCTCAACTCTCTGGCAACTGGGCCAAAGATACGTGTTCCGATTGGTTCTTTAGACGCATTGATAAGAACTGCAGAGTTGTCATCGAAGCGGATGTAAGATCCGTCTGGACGACGAAGTTTAGCAACAGTTCTAACAACTACGGCTTTCGCCACGTCACCTTTTTTTACTTTTGCATTTGGCAGAGCTTCTTTGATGGAAACAACGATAACATCACCGATGGATGCTACACGACGTTTAGAACCACCAAGAACCTTAACGCACATAACTTCTTTTGCGCCGGAGTTGTCTGCTACATTCAGTCTGGTTTGCATTTGAATCATAACAGTCTCCTACGCCTTTGCCGTTTCTACGACTTCAGCCAAAGCCCAACGTTTAGTTTTGCTCAGAGGACGAGTTTCACGGATCTTAACGATGTCACCAACTTTAGCTTGGTTTTTTTCGTCATGAGCCTTGAAAACAGATGTCTTCTTAACATACTTACCGTACTTGGCATGTTTAACCATGCGGTAGATGAGGACAGAGATGGTTTTATCCATCTTGTCACTGATAACTTCACCTACGACTTCAATTTTACGTCCTCTAGAATTAGTTTCAGTCATGTCCTACCTCTATCTCGCCACTTTTTTTACAATCGCTGTGTTGATTTTAGCGATGTCACGGCGAAGACCGCGGATTTGCACTGGGTTAGAAAGCTGCCCAATGGAATTCTTGATACGCGCCTGGAACAACTCTTCAGAAAGAGCTGCTCTTTTCTTTTTCAATTCAGCTACAGAAAGATCTTTGATCTCTACAAACTTCATACAACTACTCCCTTACCAAGAAACGAGTTTTGAAAGGAAGTTTGTGAGCTGCACGTTCGAAAGCTTCTTTAGCTTGCTCACGAGTCACACCGTTCATTTCGAAAAGAACTTTTCCAGGAAGAACACGAGCAACCCATAGTTCCGGGTTACCTTTACCGCTACCCATACGAGTTTCAGCAGGCTTTTTAGTTACCGGGATGTTCGGGAACACACGGCACCAGATTTTACCACCACGCTTAACAGAACGGGAGATAGCGATACGACCAGCTTCCAACTGACGAGCAGTCAGACGACCTTCCTCGATTGCTTGAAGACCGTAGTCTCCGAAATCAAGGTTAGCGCCTCTTACTGCAAAACCAGTAGCGCGGCCTACAAATTGTTTACGCCATTTTACTCTTTTAGGACTTAACACGACCTGCCTCCTCAACTTCGCGAGCAGATAAGATATCGCCTTTATAGATCCATACTTTCAGGCCGATGATACCGTATGCTGTTAGAGCTTCTGCTGTACCGTAGTCGATATCAGCGCGCAATGTATGAAGAGGAACGCTCTTCTCATTGTACCACTCAGAACGGGCAATCTCTGCACCATCAAGACGACCGGAAACACGGATCTTGATACCTCTCACGCCGCCTTTGATCGCAGCTGCAATAGATTTTTTAAGAGCTCTTCTCCAAGAGATACGTTTCTCAAGTTGTTGAGCAATGCTCTCAGCAACGAGCTGAGCATCGAGGTCTGGTTTGCGCACTTCTTGGATGCTCAGGAAAACTTCGTTGGGTGTAAGTTTTTGAACTTCCGCTTTAAGAGCGTCAATACCACTACCTTTTTTACCAATAACAACACCTGGGCGAGCTGTGGAGATGATGATTTTAATCTTCTTCGCAGCACGTTCCATTTCAATTTTCGCAACACCCGCGTTCTTAAGTTTGTCCTTAAGGAACTTTCTCAAACGGATGTCTTCGTGGAGATTTTCAAAATATTGTTGACCCTTCGCATACCAGCGAGAATCCCAAGTTCTGATAACACCGACTCTTAGACCAATTGGATTAACCTTCTGACCCACGACTATTTCTCCTCGAGTACTACGTTAATGTGGCTGGTCTTCTTACGAACACCGAACGCGCGACCTTGTGCACGAGGACGGAATCTTTTAAGAACTGGACCTTGATCAACCCAGATAGCTTTAACATAAAGGCTGTCTACATCCATAACCTTTTTGTATTCAGCATTGGCAACAGCTGATTCGATTAGCTTTTTTACCATACCTGCAGTTTTTTTGTTCAGGAAAGTAAGGGTTTTAACTGCCTCGTTCACGTCTTTACCGCGAACCAGGTCAGCAACCAATCTTGCTTTCTGAGCGCCAACTCTTGCATATTTCAAGCTTGCTTTAACTTCCATAATAAACCTCTATTACTTCTTCGCAGCAGGAGCAGCGGCTTTCTTCTCAGCGTGACCATGGAAAGTTCTGGTTGGAGCAAACTCACCGAGTTTGTGACCAATCATGTTCTCTGTGATGTACACAGGAACGAACTTTCTTCCGTTATGAACTGCGAATGTCAGTCCAATTGTCTCTGGAAGAATTGTTGAGCGGCGAGACCAAGTTTTAATAACTTTTTTATCATTTTTCTCAAGTGCATTGTCGATTTTCTTCTGAACATGAGTATCGACGAATGGACCTTTTTTAATTGAGCGTGCCACCTTTTACTCCTACTTACGTCTCTTGATGATTGAAGAGTTGGTTCTCTTATTGTTTCTAGTTTTGAACCCCTTACAAGGTTGACCCCAAGGAGTTACTGGGTGATGCCCTTTACCAACGCCTTCACCACCACCGAGTGGGTGATCAACTGGATTCATGTGCATACCACGTACAGAAGGACGGATACCTCTCCAACGAGAGCGACCTGCTTTACCTAGATTGATGTTTTCATTGTCAGTGTTACCAACTTGACCGATAGAAGCACGGCAAACTGTCAACACTTGTTTCAACTCACCAGATGGCATACGTACTTGGCAGTACTTTTCGCCTTTACCAGCAAGAGTCGCACTTGCACCAGCACCACGGCAGATTTGACCACCTTTGCCTGGACGCAATTCGATATTGTGAATAACAGTACCAACAGGGATAGCACCCAAAGTCAGGGAGTTACCTGGTTTGATATCGGCTTTATCAGAAGAGATAACAGTATCGCCAACATTCAAACCTACTGGAGCAAGGATATAAGCCTTAGCACCATCAACGTAGGAGATCAGAGCAATACGGCAAGTTCTGTTCGGATCGTACTCGATCGCGATAACTTTTGCGGATACTTCAAGTTTGTTACGCTTGAAATCAACCAAACGGTATTTTCTCTTATGACCGCCACCTTGGTGACGAATAGTGATTTGACCGTGATTGTTACGCGCAGCTTGTTTCTTAAGAGGAGCTAGCAAAGACTTCTCTGGAGTAGTCTTAGTGATTTCTTTGAAATCGAAACCAGTCATTCCTCTGCGACCATGAGAGCGTGGGGCAAATGTTTTAATACCCATCTTTATACTCCCTCAAAAAGAGCGATCTTCTCACCTTCAGCAAGCTTAACGTAAGCTTTCTTCCAGTAAGCGACCTTGGTTAGACCGAATTTAGTTTGCTTAGAGTGACCGCGGCAGACGCTAGTTCTAACGCTATCAACTTTAACTTTAAAGTTTTTCTCAACAGCAGCTTTAACGTCAGTTTTAGAGGACTTCAGGTCCACTTCGAAAACGTATACGCCAGCAGCGTTGTGATAAGTATTTTTCTCAGTAATGAGAGGGGCTTTAATTACTTGTTTCATTACGCCTTCTCCAATGAACAACGATCTACGATTTTAGCCACAGAATCTTTAGTGATAACAGCAGCGTCGTACTTCAATAGATCAAACACGTTCAAACCTTCAACTGGGAAGTATTTGAATGTTGGAAGATTCTTGGAAGCACGGTTGAATTTGTCATCAACTACAGAGTCAACCAATACAGCTTTTTTCAAACCGAAAGCTTGCAAACGTTTGTTAAGCTCAGCAGTTTTACCTTCAGAAGCCATGCTGTCCACGATGAACAGTTTGCCTTCTTTTTGAAGGTGAGAAAGTGCCATGCTCAGACCCAAACGACGAACTTTTTTAGGCAGAACGAAAGCGTAGCTGCGAGGCTGAGGACCGAAAGCGGTACCACCACCAGGCATCAAGATAGAACGGCTGGAACCTTGACGAGCTCCGCCAGTACCTTTTTGTTTAAACGGCTTTTTACCACCACCAGACACAAGACCTTTGGTCTTAGTCATGTGAGTGCCTTGACGACGAGCCGCCAATTGCCATTGAACTACTGTGTGAAGAACTTCCTTTTTAACAGGAGTTTCGAACACGTCAGCAGCAAGCTCAACGGAGCCAACTTTTTCTTTTTTCCAGTTCAATACATTTACTGTAGCCATACTATTCTCTCACCAACTTAACCAAAGTGTTTCTAGCACCTGGAACTGGCCCTTTTACCATCAGAACGTTTTCTTCAGCGATGATCTGAACAACTTCTACGTTCTTAACAGTGACAGTTTCAGCACCCAAATGACCTGGGAATTTCTTACCCGGCATTACGCGACCTGGCCATGTTCTGTTACCAGAAGAACCCGGACGACGGTGGAATTTAGAACCGTGGGATGCAGGACCACCTGCGAAGCCCCAACGCTTCACGGAACCGGCGAAACCTTTACCTTTAGACTTGGAAGTGATTTTTACGAAATCACCTTTAGCCAAGCTGTCGATAGAGATTTGCGCGCCAACAACAGTACCTTCTGGAGCAGCTTGACGAAGTTCTTTTACGAACTGAGCGCCATTTTCGAAGCCAGCTTTTTCAAGGTGACCTTTTTCTGCTTTGTTGGAGTTTTTAGCTTTTTTAGGGTGGCAAGCTACCTGAATAGCTTCGTAACCATCTGCTTCGTTAGTTTTGATTTGAGAAACAAACCAAGGCTCGTAACGAAGAACAGTAACAGGAACAGCTTCGCCGTTCTCGTTATAGATAGTAGCCATACCTTCTTTGAAGGCAAACAGGCCGTTCAATTTAAGACCTGCAGTATTTTGAGTTTCTGTAGTTTCGCTCACGTCTTACCTCTAAACCGCAGAAAGTTTGATTTCAACATCTACACCAGCAGAAAGATCCAGCTTCATAAGCTGATCTACTGTCTGTTGAGTTGGTTCTAAAATATCGAGCATACGCTTGTGAGTTCTCACTTCGAATTGTTCACGAGATTTTTTATCTACGTGCGGAGAACGCAATACAGTGTAGCGGTTGATGCGAGTAGGCAAGGGAATTGGACCCGCAACTTTAGCGCCTGTACGACGAGCAGTCTCAACGATTTCTTTCGTCGACTGGTCAAGCAGTTTATGATCGAATGCCTTCAATCTGATTCTAATCTTCTGACTTTGCATATGGACACTCTTCTCTTTTATAAAGTATCGTAATTACTAGCAAATTTGTTAACAATCAACGTCCTGATCCCATCGAAAACTTGCCCCGAATTAGCCCTTGCGGCCTGAATCGCCTTCAACGCGGGGGGTTTTTTGTAGATATAGACGCTATGAGTGCGCGAGTATGCGCACTTTGAAATCTAATGTCAAAGGGAAATATTATTTTTTTTAATATCTTCCCATTTTATGGAGAATGTCCGTTTTTACCTTCGCAGGCACAATGGCATATTCCAAAAATTCCATACTGAAGCTGGCTCTGCCTTGGCTCAAACTGCGGACATCCGTAGCATAACCAAACAGACTCGCCAGAGGGGCTTCGGCCGAAATAACCTGCCCACCACCCTGCTTCACATTCATTGTGAGAATCTTTCCACGACGGGAATTCAGATCACCCACGATGTTTCCTACGAAGTCATCCGGGCAAGTCACCTCAAGCTTAAAGATAGGCTCCAAAAGCTCTACAGAGGCTGCCTTAACTGCGTCCCGGAATGCCAGGGAAGCAGCCGCTTTAAAGGCCATCTCGCTGGATGAATCCGGACGAACTTCAATCGAATTTAAGGTCCCCTTAATACCCAGCATCGAACAGCTTGCCAAAGGACCGACCTCGGAAGCCTCACGGAAGCCCGATTCAACGGCCTTCAACATAGGGGCTGTAAATTCTTTAGACACAGCCACTTTACTGATGAACTGGATGCCATCCGCCTGAGAAATAGGCTCGATGGAAAGGGAGACTTTGGCAAAGTGAGCTTCGCCAGCGATCTCACGTTCGTAAACGTGTTCCGCCTTGGCTGCCGCCGTGATGGTTTCACGATAGGAAACCTGCGGCTTACCCACATTGGCCTGGATCTTATGCTCACGAAGCAAACGATCCACAAGAATTTCCAAATGCAATTCACCCATGCCAGAAAGCAGGATTTGCCCTGTTTCCGGATCCGTGCGCAGACGGCAGGATGGATCTTCTTTTTCAAGTTTAGCCAGGCCAGCCAACATCTTTTCCTGGTCCGCAGAAGACTTCGCTTCCACCGCCACGGAAATAACCGGCTCTGGGAATGTGATCGCCTCAAGAACCACAGCATGAGAGCTTTCGCACAGAGTATCCCCTGTGCCTGTGAACTTAAGACCGATAACCGCGCCGATATCACCCGCCTTCAGGCTGTTGATTTCTTCACGGGAATTCGCATGCATTTTCACCAGCTTCTGGATGCGCTCTTTTTTCTGAGTGCGCGGATTCAAAAGCTGCTCCCCGACCTTCACCTCACCGGAATAAACACGGATATAAGTCAAAGTGCCGGCAAACGGATCATTGGCAATTTTAAACGCCAATGCAGCCGCGTGAGCATCGAATTCAGTTTTACAGATGATTTCTTTATCAGGACGCTCAGGATCGTGACCCACAATTGCAGGCACTTCCAGAGGCGACGGAAGGTAGTCAATGACCCCATCCAACAAAGGCTGAACGCCTTTGTTTTTGAAAGCGGCTCCACAGAATACCGGGAAGGCTTTCAGCTCAAGAGTCCCTTTGCGCAAAGCCCGTTTAAGCTCTGGTACGGTGACTTCTTCTCCATTGAGATATTTCTCAAGAAGTTCGTCTTCAAATTCAACGATCTTCTCAACGACTTCAGTGCGGAAGCGGTTTACTTCCTCTTTCATGTCATTGGGAACATCGGTAACTTCGAAATGGTCACCCATTCCGGACTGATCCCACATGTAAGCGCGGTTTTCCAAAAGATCGACAACACCACGGAAGGTGTCTTCCATGCCGATTGGTACCTGCACAGGGATTGGGTTCGCGTTCAGCTTTTCTTTGATCGTCCCGAAAGACATCACGAAGTCAGCACCAACACGGTCCATTTTATTTACGAAGCAAATGCGGGGAACTTTATATTTGTCGGCTTGTTTCCAGACGGTTTCGGACTGAGGTTCAACCCCATTCACACCGTCGAAAACAGCGATCGCGCCATCCAATACACGCAAGGAACGCTCAACTTCAATCGTGAAGTCAACGTGGCCCGGAGTATCGATGATGTTGATTCTGTGATCTTTCCAGAACGCCATGGTCGCAGCAGAGGTGATAGTGATACCGCGCTCTTGCTCTTGAACCATCCAGTCCATGGTGGCATCACCATCATGGACCTCGCCGATTTTATGACTTTTACCTGTATAGTAAAGAATGCGTTCGGTGGTGGTCGTCTTACCGGCATCAATGTGAGCCATGATGCCGATATTACGAGTGTACTTGAGATCAGCTACAACTTTAGGATCTTTAGCTGACATCTGAACAGATTACCAATTGTAGTGAGAGAATGCCTTGTTGGATTCAGCCATTCTGTGAACGTCGTCTTTCTTCTTAATAGCATTTCCTCTATTATTGTACGCGTCCAAGAATTCGCCAGCCAAACGTTTCGCCATGTCTTTCTCACCGCGCTCGCGAGAGTACTCAACCAACCAACGCATAGCCAAAGCCAAACGACGGGATGGACGAACATCTACTGGAACTTGGTAAGTAGCACCACCTACACGGCGGGAGCGAACTTCGATAGAAGGTTTAACGTTCTCAAGAGCTTTTTTGAAGACTGCCAAAGGCTCTTCACCTTGAACTTTACCTTCAAGCTCTTTCAAAGCACCGTAGAACAACTTTTGAGAAGTTGCTTTTCTACCTTGGATCATCATTTTATTGATGAACTTAGCGATTACTAGATCCTTGAAAACCGGATCTGGAATGATTTCTCTTTTAAAGGTCTTTTTACGACGTGACATCTCTCAATCCTTATTTCTTAGGTCTCTTAGTACCGTATTTAGAACGGGCGCGCAGACGACCGTTTACACCTTGAAGGTCCAATACCCCACGAACGATGTGGTAACGAACACCCGGCAAGTCCTTCACACGACCACCGCGGATTAGTACAACGGAGTGCTCTTGAAGGTTATGGCCGATACCAGGGATGTAAGAGATAACTTCGAAGCCATTGGAAAGACGAACTTTTGCTACTTTACGAAGAGCGGAGTTCGGCTTCTTTGGAGTCGTAGTATAAACACGTGTACAAACACCGCGACGCTGAGGACAAGAGTCCAAAGCTGGTGATTTTGTTTGGTTTTTTTGAACAGTACGCTCACTTTTGATGAGCTGATTAATTGTTGGCACTTTATATACCCCTTAAAAACAATTATGCGGTTCTGGACGCTGGAACTTACATTTCGGTGACGCCCAGGTCAAGACTTTGTTGTTAAAATTACATTTATCCATGAAAAGCGGCGTGAGGTCCCCAATCCATGAGCTTTTTACCCTACGCCGGCCTGTGAAGCCGGCGATCAGGTGGTCTTACTTTAGCCTTGAGGCTGTACGGAAGACGTCATACCCGGCAATGCAACAAAGCCGATATCGTCATCTTCATGCACAGACACTTTCCAGCGCTTGTAAGATGTCAAACCAGTTCCCGCAGGAATCAGACGACCCATGATGATATTCTCTTTCAGGCCACGCAAATGGTCTGTGCGAGAATTGATCGCTGCTTCCGTAAGAACTTTTGTAGTTTCCTGGAAGGACGCTGCTGAAATCCAGCTGTCAGTGCTCAAAGAAACTTTAGTAATACCAAGAAGAAGTGGGCTGCAAGTAGCAGGCTGGCCACCCTCTTTGTTAATACGTTCGTTTTCTTCCATGTAAGCATATCTTTCAACTTGCTCACCAGCCAGGAAGCGGCTGTCGCCGGCATCACGGATCTCTACTTTACGTAGCATCTGACGAACAATGACTTCGATATGCTTGTCATTGATACCAACCCCTTGAAGTCTGTAAACTTCTTGGATTTCATCTACAAGGTATGCAGACAAGGCTTTAGCACCCAGAACCGCCAGAATGTCATGAGGATTTGTTGGACCATCCATCAAAGCCTCACCGGCTCTTACGTACTCACCTTCTCTTACAGCAACGTGCTTACCTTTAGGGATGAGGTATTCTTTTTGCTCACCCACTTCAGGAGTTACGATCACACGTTGTTTACCTTTAACGTCTTTACCGAATGTCACATAACCATCGATCTCAGAGATGATAGCTGCTTCTTTCGGTTTACGAGCCTCAAACAATTCGGCAACGCGCGGAAGACCCCCGGTGATATCCTTCGTTTTAGAAGCTTCACGGTGCATCTTCGCGATTACGTCACCCGCATGCACTTCCTGCTGATCCGCAACTAGCAACTGAGCCCCAACTGGGATCAGGTAACGAGCCGGGATATCACGACCAGGAAGATTCAATGTTTTACCAGCGCCATCCACAAGGAAGACAGTTGGCTTAACATCGGAAGACTTGGATTCCATGATAACTTTGGTCGCGAAACCAGTTACCGCATCCACTTGCTCCTGCATTGTGGAACCTTCTTCGATATCCTGATATTGGATCTTCGCAGAAACCTCTGCGATGATTGGATTCGAATATGGATCCCATTCCGCAACAGTCTGACCTTTGGCAACTTTGTCGCCTTCTTTGAAGTTCAAAACAGCGCCGTATACGAGCTTGAAGTTTTCACGCTCACGACCCGCTTCGTCGATCACAAGAGCAGAACCGTTACGATTCATCACAGTCAACTTACCGTTACGGTTTGTCACTGCGTGAACATTTTGTAGTTTAATAGTACCGTCATAGCGGGATGTGTGAACAGATTGTTCAACCGCACGAGAAGCCGCACCACCCAAGTGGAACGTTCTCATCGTCAACTGAGTACCCGGCTCACCGATGGACTGAGCGGCAATGATACCCACTGTTTCACCCAGGTTCACAGTCGCACCACGGGACAAATCACGTCCGTAGCACTTCACGCAAACACCGCGCTTGGATTGACAGATCAACGCAGAACGGATGTCGACTTTGTCGATACCGCGGCCTTCGATGTTCTTAACGTCATTCTCAGTGATTTCCTGGTTAGCACGAACAACAACTTCGTTCGTTGCCGGATCAACAACGTCTTTCAACGCTGTACGGCCCAGGATACGGTCACCGATGTTTTGTACGATTTCACCCGCTTCGTAAATCGGAGTGATTTCCAAACCATCTTCAACACCGCAATCGATCTCGGACACAACAACGTCCTGAGCAACGTCAACCAAACGACGAGTCAGGTAACCGGAGTTCGCTGTTTTCAATGCGGTATCGGCCAAACCTTTACGCGCACCGTGCGTGGAGATGAAGTACTGGATAACTGTCAAACCTTCACGGAAGTTTGCAGTGATCGGAGTCTCGATGATCTCACCGGAAGGTTTCGCCATCAGACCACGCATACCACCCAACTGACGGATCTGAGCTGCGGAACCACGGGCTCCGGAGTCAGCCATGATGTAAATTGGATTGAAGGAAGGACCCACAACCTCTTTACCATTCACGTTGAATGTTTGCTTTTCGATCGCGTTCATACCTTCTTTAGCAATTTTGTCTGCAGTCTGCGCCCAGATGTCGACCACTTTATTGTAGCGCTCACCATCTGTGATCAAACCTTCGTCGTACTGCTGCTGGATCTCAGTAACTTGTTTTTCTGCGTCAGCGATCATCGGAGCTTTCGCCGCCGGGATCACCATGTCATCGATACCGATGGACATACCTGCTGCAGTTGAATACTTGAAGCCGTATTCCATGATCTTGTCAGCAAGGATGCAGGTCGCTTTTGCACCGGCAAGACGGAAAGTCTTGTCGATCAGGGCCGCGATCTGTTTTTTACCCATTGTCACGTTCACTTCGTTGAACGGAACTTCTTTAGGAACGATATCAGAAAGGATTGCACGACCCACTGTGGTCTCTTGCAGAGTTCCGTTGATACGAACCTTACATACCGCCTGAAGGTCTACCAGACCTGTTTCAAACGCGTATTGAGCTTCCTGAACGCTGGAGAAGGCTTTGCCTGATCCTTTGGCGCCCGGACGCATACGAGTCAACCAGTACATACCCAACACGATATCCTGGGAAGGATTGATGATAGGTTTACCGTTGGCAGGAGAAAGGATGTTGTTCGTGGACATCATCAGAACGCGTGCTTCAACCTGGGATTCCACAGAAAGTGGAACGTGAACTGCCATCTGGTCACCGTCGAAGTCGGCATTGAACGCCGTACATACCAACGGGTGCAGTTGGATAGCTTTACCTTCGTGAAGAACAGGCTCGAACGCCTGGATACCAAGTCTGTGCAGGGTTGGTGCACGGTTCAGAAGAACCGGGTGCTCTTTAACCACGTCAGCAAGGATATCCCAAACTTCAACTGTTTCCTGATCAACCAAGCGCTTGGCTTGTTTGATAGTGGTCGCAAGACCTTTTTCTTCAAGTTTGTTGTAAACGAATGGTTTGAACAACTCGAGAGCCATTTTCTTCGGAAGACCGCACTGATGAAGTCTCAGAGTAGGTCCAACGGTGATAACGGAACGACCAGAGTAGTCTACACGTTTACCCAAAAGGTTTTGACGGAAACGACCCTGCTTACCTTTCAACATATCAGAAAGGGAGCGAAGAGGACGTTTGTTCGGACCAGTGAAGGTCTTACCGCGACGACCGTTATCCAACAAAGCGTCCACTGCTTCTTGAAGCATGCGCTTTTCGTTTCGGATGATGATGTCTGGAGCGTTCAGCTCCTGAAGACGTTTCAAACGGTTGTTACGATTGATAACACGGCGGTACAGGTCATTCAGGTCAGACGTCGCGAAACGGCCGCCATCAAGAGGTACCAATGGACGAAGATCAGGAGGAAGAACCGGAAGCGCTTCCAACATCATCCACTCTGGCTTGTTGATGGAACCTTTGAAGGCTTCAACAACGCGCAGGCGTTTAGTCAATTTTTTGATACCAGCTTCAGACTTGGTGTCTTTAACTTCCAGACGAAGTTTGCGGGAAAGGTATTCAGGATCGATTTTTTTCAAAAGATCACGAACTGCCTCGCCACCCATTCCGTATTTGAAGGATGGGCCGAACTCATTCAGAGCCGCTTGCAATGCTTCTTCAGTCAGTACCTGGCCTTCTTCCAATGTAGTTTCCATTGGATCGATAACCACGTGTGCTTCACAGTAAAGAACCTTTTCAACGTCTTTCAAAGAAAGATTCAAAAGGTTACCAATACGAGAAGGCAAAGAACGCAGGAACCAGATATGGGCTACTGGAGTTGCCAATTCGATGTGACCAAGGCGCTCACGGCGAACCTTGGTCTGAGTCACTTCAACGCCGCACTTTTCACAGACGACGCCACGGTACTTCATACGTTTGTACTTACCGCACAAGCACTCGTAGTCCTTGATAGGACCGAAGATTTTCGCACAGAACAAGCCATCACGCTCAGGCTTGAAAGTACGATAGTTGATAGTTTCTGGCTTCTTAACTTCACCAAATGACCATTCACGAATCATTTCAGGTGACGCCAACGAAACTCGTACGGCGTCAAACGAAAGTGGATCTTTTGGTTTATCGAAAAAATTCAACAAGTCTCTCAAAGAACACCCCTGTTGTTAAATTATTAAACTTAGTGCTGCTCTGGTTCGTCTTTAGACGCAACCGGCGCAACTGGTTCTACCTCGATCACTTCTTCGTCACCAAAATCTTCATCCTGGTCACGTAGAATGTCAGACTCCATCAGCTCCACGTTCAGTGCCAGAGATTGAAGCTCTTTCACCAATACGTTGAAGGATTCAGGCAAGCCTGGCTCAAGGATGTTTTCACCCTTCACGATGCTCTCGTACATACGAGTTCTACCTGCAACGTCATCTGACTTAACAGTCAGGAACTCTTGCAGAGAGTATGCAGCACCGTATGCTTCGATCGCCCAAACCTCCATCTCCCCGAGACGCTGACCACCGAACTGAGCTTTACCGCCCAGAGGCTGTTGAGAAACGAGTGAGTAAGGTCCGATAGAACGAGCGTGGATCTTCTCTTCCACCAAGTGGTGAAGTTTCAGCATGTACATGATGCCGACAGTTACCGGATTCGTGAACGGCTCCCCTGTACGACCGTCGAATAGAACGGACTTACCGGAAGAAGGCACTTGCGCTTTTGCAAGCAAACCTTTCACGTCAGATTCACGGGCACCATCAAACACCGGCGTACCCACGTGGATACCGTGTTTCATGCGCTGAACCATGGACTTCAATGAAGCATCGTCTGCTTTATCAAGTTTCGCGGAGATATCAGAGTCGCTGAAGATGTCTTTCATCTCTGTGCGAGCGTTCTCTGCATTCCACTTCTCAAGATGAGCACCCAGTTGTTTACCAAGGTTGTGCGCTGCCCAACCCAAGTGAACCTCAAGGATCTGACCGATATTCATACGAGAAGGAACCCCTAGTGGGTTCAGAACCATGTCTACTGGAGTACCGTCAGCAAGGTAAGGCATGTCTTCCGCAGGCAATACTTTGGAGACAACACCCTTATTTCCGTGACGACCGGCGAATTTGTCACCGACTTGCATTTTACGTTTGATAGCAACGTAAACTTTAACCATTTTGATCACGCCCGGAGGCAATTCGTCACCTTTACGAAGACGATCGATCTTTTCGTTGAACACAAGTTTAACTGCATCCAACTGGTTACGAGCATTGTCGATGATTTTGTTCACCTGGAACTCAAGGTCTTGTTCAAGAGGGATGTAGTTCAACAATTCGAATGGAACTGTCTCTAGATCCGCCTCAGTGATCTCTTGACCTTTGTTCAACAACTTCTGAGAACCGTCTTCATTCAGAAGAACGCCCGTAGTGATTTTACCCACCAGGATGTCACGAAGTTTGGAGATAGCGTTATTTTTGATAACGTTCTGCTCAACCGCCAAGTCTTTTTCAAGCTTGCGTTTTTTCTCTTCGATGATCAGGGACAAACGCTCATCGCGGTCTGCGCCTTCACGAGAGTAAACTTGAGCATCGATAACAGTTCCGTACACGCCGGATGGCGCACGCAGAGACGTATCACGAACGTCGCCGGCTTTTTCACCGAAGATCGCTCTCAAAAGTTTTTCCTCAGGAGAAAGTTGAGTTTCACCTTTTGGAGTCACTTTACCAACCAGGATGAAGCCAGGGCGAACTTCCGCACCGATGCGGATGATACCAGAGCTGTCCAGGTCTTTAAGAGCTTCTTCACCAACGTTGGCGATATCGCGAGTGATCTCTTCCTTACCAAGTTTTGTGTCACGAGCCACGCACTCGAATTCTTCGATGTGGATGGAAGTGTAAACGTCGTCTTTCAACAGACGCTCAGAAATAAGGATGGAGTCCTCGAAGTTGTAACCTTGCCATGGGGTGAACGCCACAAGGATGTTCTGACCCAATGCCAATTCACCAAGTTCAGTGGAAGGTCCGTCAGCGATGATGTCGCCTTTAGAGATCTTGTCACCAACAGTAACGATTGGTTTTTGGTTGAAGCACGTATTTTGATTCGTACGCTGATACTTCGTCAGGTTGTAGATGTCCACGTTCGCACCCAGCTCGCCGCCTTTGGCGAAACGACGGATAACGATACGGGAAGCATCAACTTCCTCAACGATACCATCGTTTTGAGCAACGATGGAAGTACCGGAGTCACGAGCAACCAAACGCTCTACGCCCGTACCAACAAGTGGCGCGCGAGAACGAAGCAGTGGAACCGCTTGACGTTGCATGTTCGATCCCATCAAGGCACGGTTGGCGTCATCGTGCTCAAGGAATGGAATCAGGGAAGCTGCGATGGAAACCAACTGAGATGGAGAAACGTCCATCAGAGCAACTTTATCCTTGTCCACGATCTCATACTCACCGTCACGACGAGTGATGGTGGTCGCAGTCTGGATGGCTTTGTTTCCAGCTTCGTCACGAGCCGCAGGAGCGATGTGGTGACCAGCTTCTTCCAATGCAGAAAGATAGTTGATGTCTTTGGAAACCTGACCCGCTTCAACTTTACGGTATGGAGTCTCGATGAAACCATAGTTGTTGATACGAGCGTAAGTTGCCAAAGAGGCGATCAAACCGATGTTTGGACCCTCTGGAGTTTCGATAGGACAGATACGTCCGTAGTGCGTAGGGTGTACGTCACGTACTTCGAAACCAGCGCGGTCACGAGTCAAACCACCAGGCCCAAGAGCAGACAAACGACGTTTGTGCGTGATCTCGGAAAGTGGGTTCGTCTGATCCATGAACTGAGACAACTGGGAAGAACCGAAGAATTCTTTTACTACGGCATTCACAGGTTTCGCGTTCACAAGATCGTGAGGCATCATTGTTTCAACGTCCTGAAGGGACATACGTTCACGGATAGCGCGCTCCATACGAACCAAACCGATACGGTATTGGTTTTCAAGCAACTCACCCACAGAACGAACACGACGGTTACCCAAGTGATCGATATCGTCGATAACACCACGACCATTTTTCAGATCGATCAAAGTTTTGATGGTGCTCAGGATATCCTTGTGAGTCAGTGTTCTGTGAGACGGTGGGCACTCGTCCATGGAGATACCGAATCTGTGATTGATCTTGATACGACCAACTTCAGAAAGGTCATAAGTCTCTGGATCGAAGAACAAACGGCCGAAGAATGTCGTAGCCGCTTCCAGAGTTGGAGGCTCACCAGGACGAAGACGTTTGTAGATCTCAACCAAAGATTCTTCTTTGTTGGAAACTTTATCAACCAACAGGGTGTTGCGCAGGTAAGGACCCACAGTCAAACCGTCGAAGAAGATCATGAAGAAGCTTTCGATGCCAGCTTCGATGGAACGCTTGATGATCGCAGAGTTCAACTCCGCATTCGCATCAGCGATGATCTCACCAGTGGATTCATCGATCAGAGGCTTCGCAAGAACTTTGCCTTCAAGATCTTCCGGCTGAACTTCAAGCTCAGTGATATCAAGATCTTTGATTTTCTTAACGATCGCACGAGTGATACGACGACCCGCTTTTACCAGCGCTTCGCCGGATTTTGGATCAACGATATCAGTCAATGCTCTTTGACCGGACATACGCTCGATATCCAACTTACGGAAGAGCTTGCCGCCCTTAACGTAAACTTCATCAAGATCGTAGAAGTATTCCAGTAGCTGCTCAGAGTTGTAGCCCAAAGCTTTAAGAAGGATTGTCACTGGGAACTTACGACGACGGTCGATACGTACGTGGATAAGGTCTTTTTGGTCAAACTCAGCATCCAACCATGAACCACGATAAGGGATCACGCGTGCAGAGTAGATCAGTTTACCGGAAGCATTGTTTTTACCACCGTCGTGATCGAAGAACACGCCCGGAGATCTGTGCAACTGGGAAACAACAACGCGCTCAGTACCGTTGATGATGAAAGAACCGTTGGCAGTCATCAATGGGATTTCGCCCAGATAAACTTCCTGTTCTTTCACGTCACGGATAGAACGTGCTTCAGTTTCTTCATCAACATCGAAAACGATCAGACGAAGAGTCACCTTGATCGGAGCAGCGAAAGTCATACCACGCTGACGGCACTCGTCCACGTCGTACTTAGCTGGCTCTAGAGTGTATGATACGAACTCAAGGCTTGCTGTATTGTTGAAATCTGTGATTGGGAAAACAGATTTGAAAACGCCATTAAGACCAGCATCGCCGCGACGATCTGGATCCATATCTTTTTGAATGAAAGCTTCGTAAGAAGATTTCTGCAACTCAATCAGATTTGGGATATCAATGACTTGCTTATTTTTCGCGAATGACTTTCTAACTCGAATGTTAGAAGCCGTAACTGGAGTTTTTTCCAATGTACTCTCCGTGATAAGAAAATCGGACATTCGCTTCGGGGGGAATGTTCCAAGGCCCACATTAAATAAAAACGCAAGTATCTCAAACTACCCTAAGTTTTCAATAAAGCAAGTGATTCTAGAGGTTTTTGATGCCTTTCCAAAAACTTCAGGCACTCCAAAAACAGGCGGTTATTGCGCCGTGTAAAGTCGAGTTTTGCAGCTAATCAGTAGCCCATAACAAGGACGCATCATAGGCTTAAAAAGTCGAAGGAAGGATCCCCATGTTTAGAGCGTTGTTCGCCTTAAGTTTGCTTATTTTATCAGCATGCTCACATTCCATCAGCATGCGCGCCTCCCATTTCAACATGCCGGTAGTCTCCAACGAACAGTGGCAAGGGCACGCCGCCGTGGTCATGGCCTCTGAAACCCGGGTGACCCTGGTTAACGATATCAACTCGAACCCACCCTTGCGCGACAAGGTTCTGATCAACAGCGATATTGACGCCAGCGACTTCGTGGCGGGCGCAAACAACATCGGATTCGACGCAAGCGTGAGTGTTTTCAAAGGGATAGAAGTCTATCTGGAAAACTTCCTATGGGGCGTAAGATTCCAGTTCCTGAACCACGGAACCCAAAACCGAGTGTGGGTCGGCTCTTTGATGGGCGCCTACGGAACAAAAAGTGAAACCACAACCGACGCATTTTACCTGGGGAACAACACCACCGACGCCAAAGCCAAGTCGGACATCACCACCTCCCAAGCCGGCGTCAGCCTAGGGTACAAATACGAGTACCTGGTCCCCTACTTTTCCTACATCTACGAAGCCCACAAAGTTAAAACCAGCATCACCAGCACCAACGGAACTTTCGGCCCCTACAACGACGAAGGAAATCACAGCTATTACTCGCTGGGCCTAAGCACCCATCAAAAAGGCCTTAGAGCCGCCATCGAATACAGCCACATAGACATCAAATGGGACAGATCCGACCGAGAAACCCAAGAAGCCTTCGGCGTAAAACTAGGCTTCTCCTGGTAAAAAAGTCCAAAGCACCCAACAAAGGGGCTTTTTCGCATTTTGGCCACCGCAACCCCCGTTAGGATTGGGCTGGGGGCTTAGGGATGCAAAACCTGAGTTCCACAGCGCCCGAAAATCCAATCAAGCACTCAGAAAACTAAAAATAAAATACTACCGCAAAACAAAAAGCCTCACCGCGCGAGGACTGTCCGAAAGGTTTTGCATCCCTAAGCCCCCAGCCCAATCCCAACGAAGGGTAAAGCGAGGGCCAAAATGCAAAAAGCCCCGTGTTTCCACGAGGCTTTCGGCATTAGTATAAACTAAGTGGCAGAAATTACTTAACAGTAACTTTCGCGCCCGCAGCTTCAAGAGCTTTCTTGATTTTTTCTGCGTCTTCTTTAGTAGCGCCTTCTTTAACAGCTTTGTTACCAGCTTCAACAAGGGCTTTAGCTTCAGCAAGACCCAAACCAGTCAAGCCACGAACTTCTTTAATAACGTTGATTTTGTTGGCGCCAGCGTCAACAAGGATAACGTCGAAAGCAGTTTTTTCTTCAACAGCAGCAGCAGGACCTGCAGCAGCAGCAGCAACTGGAGCAGCAGCGGAAACGCCCCATTTTTCTTCCAAAGTTTTTACTAGTTCTGCGATTTCTAGAACAGTTTTCGCAGACAACGCTTCAACGATTTGATCGTTAGTCAGAGACATTTTATCCTCCAGGGATATAAAAAAATTATTTAAAAATTCAAATATTCAGCACCATCAGTCCCGAACCTTCGGGATTCAAGCAATTACGCTTGTGGAGCTTCTTCAGTACCAGCAGCTGCGCCGCCGCCCATTTTCTCAGCGTAAGCGTTAAGACATCTAGCAAGTGCAGAACCTGCACCCAACAATGTACCCAACAACATAGCGCGAAGCTGGTCTTTGCCCGGAAGTGTCGCCAAGAATTTAATCTTAGCATCATCCAAAGCAGCGCCGTCCATAACACCGGACTTGATTTGAAGAACTTCTACGTCCTTAGCGAAATCAGCCAATGCTTTTGCAGTCGCGTTCACTTCACCGTAAGAGAATACGATGGCGTTAGTACCTTTCATTGAATTAGCAAATGCTGTTTCAATAGCTGGGTGATCTTTGAACGCTCTTTTTGCAAGAGTATTACGAACAACTTTCATCTCAGAATCAGCAGCATTCAATTTTTTACGCAAGTTAGTTACTTGCTCAACCTTGATGCCTTTGAAGTCGACGATGAAAGCTCCCTTAGCCTTTCCGAATTTCTCCGTGATTAGCTTAATCTCCTGCTCTTTATCTGCGCGAGTGATCATATGTGAGCCTCCTTTCATTAGACTTTTTGCCCTTCTTTCGAAGGGGCCTGTGCGAATCAGGTCGGTTTGGAGGTCGCATGGAACCTTTTTGCCTTATCTCGGTAGGCCCCCCAC
Organism: Bdellovibrio sp. BIS2; assembly: GCF_055398295.1. Taxonomy (NCBI): domain Bacteria; kingdom Pseudomonadati; phylum Bdellovibrionota; class Bdellovibrionia; order Bdellovibrionales; family Pseudobdellovibrionaceae; genus Bdellovibrio; species Bdellovibrio sp. BIS2. The sequence continues at coordinate 2,957,906 of NZ_AP035879.1, forward strand.
AAACGAGGGATTACATCCACTGAAAGAAACCTACTGTCTCTGATCGCAATAATTTTATGAACTAATACAAAATAACCAGATAAAAAACAAGGCCCTGAGCACGCTCAGAGCCTTAAAATTTACTAGTTAGCACCAGTTGCAGCAGCAGCTGCATTTGGCTCGATCTTAACGCCTGGGCCCATAGTGGACGCTACAGCGATAGAACGAAGGTAGATACCTTTGGAAGATGCTGGTTTAGCCTTAACGATAGCTCCCAACAAAGTCATGAAGTTATCTTTAAGTTTAGCATCGCCCATGGATTTCTTACCGATACCAGCGTGTACGATACCTGCTTTATCAACGCGGAAGTCCAACTTACCTTTTTTCTCGGCAGTTACAGCTTCACCAACGTTCATAGTTACAGTACCGATTTTTGGATTCGGCATCAAACCACGAGGCCCCAGGATCTTAGCAACTTTAGAAACAGTCGCCATCATGTCCGGAGTCGCGATACATTTATCGAAATCCAACCAGCCGCCCTGGATTTTAGCTACCAGGTCGTCTGCGCCTACGAAGTCAGCGCCAGCCGCTTTCGCTTCAGCTTCTTTCGGGCCTTTTGCGAAAACAACAACTTTAACTTCTTTGCCCAAACCGTGAGGAAGAGCGATAGCTCCACGCACTTGTTGGTCAGATTGCTTAGGGTCGATACCCAAGCGCAATGCTACGTCGATAGATTCATCAAATTTAGCTGGAGCTGTTTCAACAACCAGTTTGAATGCTTCTTCAACAGTGTACTTTTTTGCAGAATCAACTTTTTTAGCGACCGCTGCGAATTTTTTGCCTGCCATCTATTACCACCCTTACGCGATGTCGATGCCCATGCTCTTAGCTGTACCAGCAACTTGTGACATTGCGGATTCAACTTTCAAGCAGTTCAAGTCAGGCAATTTCGTTGTAGCGATTTGCTTGATTTGATCGTTATTGATTTTGCCAACTTTGTCTTTTTGAGGCTGTTTGGAACCGGATTCCAGTTTCAACGCCTTTTTGATCAAAGAAGACACCGGTGGTGTTTTTGTGATGAAAGTAAACGATCTGTCTTGGTAAACAGTGATGATGATAGGGATGATGCTATCACCCAACGCTTGTGTACGAGCGTTGAACTGCTTACAGAATTCCATGATGTTTACCCCATGCTGTCCGAGCGCCGGTCCAACGGGTGGAGCTGGATTAGCTTTCCCTGCCGGTATCTGCAGCTTGATCATTCCTGTAACTTTTTTTGCCATGACCCACTCCTGCAAGAGGTTGTGTTAATTAAAATCCATCGGCCGCCCTATGCGGCTTCTGGTTATGGTTTTTCTACTTGAATGTAGTCCAACTCAACTGGAGTCGGACGACCGAAGATGCTCACAAGAACTTTAAGCTTCGCTTTGTCCTCGTTCACTTCTTCTACAGTTCCCTGGAAGTTGGAGAATGGACCGTCGATAACAGTCACGTTCTCACCTACAGCGAACTTCACTTTCGGTCTTGGTTTTTCAGCAACGCCAGCCATTTGCTGGGTTACGCGAAGAACTTCAGCCTCCGGAACTTCCGGAGGACGGGTTTTAGTGCCGCCCACGAAGCCCGTGACTTTAGACGAATTACGTACCAAATGCCAAGTCTCATCATTCAAAAACATCTGAACGAAGATATAACCCGGGAAAAATTTACGTGATTTGGTCTGTTTTTGACCTTTTACCAGCTCCACTACGCTTTCCGCAGGGATCAGGATTTCGCCAAAGAATTCTTCCATTTTGGAAGATTTGATCTTTTCTTCGATGGCTTTTTTAGCTGTGTTTTCACAGCTGGTCTGAACGTTAACGATGTACCACTTTTTTTCCATGGTTCCGTCCTTACTTCATAAGAAAGTTGATTAAGAAGCCAGAGATCAGATCGAAGGAACTGATGATAACACTGGAGATAAGAACCATAACCACGCAAGCGATGGTCATAGCCGTTGTGTCCTTGCGGGAAGGCCAAACAACTTTACGGATCTCAGAAACAACCTCTTCACCCCAAGTGTGAACGCGTGGGTTGAACTGAAGAGCGGCAAACAACGCGAAACCTGCCAAAACAGGGATCCCGTGGCGAACCATATCAGAGTCAGCAGCACGAGCCACAACACCGAATGCGCCAGCGAATGCCTTGATTAGAAGAGAGACGGTCAAACCGACCAAGATACCTGCAAGTGCAAAGCTGATAGTCAAAATCTTAGAGTTGGCCTTTTCCATTATTCCTCATCCTAAAGTTATGGAGTCAAAATTGGCAGGGGCGGAGGGATTCGAACCCACGACCTAACGATTTGGAGTCGTTCGCTCTACCGCTGGAGCTACACCCCTGCACTTTTTCCTAATGACAACTGACCCATCGACTGCGTTGCTTCCTCGTCGGCGTACCCCGGTACGCTTTCCTCGGCGCGCCTTGCGCTGGATCATTTCTCATTAGGAAAAACCTATTGAGACTACAAAAACCTCAAAAAATAGACTTTTCAGACCTTTTTTTGAGAATGCCAAGAAACACCGAGGGGGACTCTTTTGTCAAGAAGTCCCCCGGGTGATTATTACTTAGCTTACGCTGCGTTATTACTCAAGGATTTCAGTAACAACACCAGCTCCAACTGTACGACCGCCTTCACGGATCGCGAAGCGAAGCTCTTTTTCCATAGCGATAGGAGCGATAAGTTCAACAGAAACTTCGATCTTATCACCAGGCATAACCATTTCAGTTCCAGCTTTCAAAGTACAAACGCCAGTAACGTCTGTAGTACGGAAGTAGAACTGAGGACGGTAACCGTTGAAGAATGGAGTGTGACGTCCGCCTTCTTCTTTAGTCAGGATGTACGCTTCAGCTTTGAACTTTTTGTGTGGTTTAACTGTACCTGGTTTAACAAGTACTTGGCCACGTTCAACGTCTTCTTTTTTAGTACCACGAAGAAGAACACCGCAGTTGTCCCCTGCTTGACCTTCGTCAAGAAGTTTACGGAACATCTCGATACCAGTTACAGTAGTTTTTTGAGTTGGGCGGATACCAACGATTTCGATCTCGTCACCAACTTTAACGATACCACGCTCTACACGGCCAGTAACAACTGTACCACGACCAGAGATAGAGAATACGTCCTCTACTGGCATCAAGAATGTTTTATCTACTGCACGAACTGGAGCTGGGATGTAAGTATCGCAAGCATCCATCAATTTCATGATAGCTGGACGACCGATTTCAGATTGATCGCCTTCAAGAGCTTTCAATGCGGAACCTTTAACAACTGGGATGTCATCGCCAGGGAATTCGTATTTAGACAGAAGTTCACGAACTTCAAGCTCAACTAGCTCAAGAAGTTCTTTATCGTCAACCATGTCAACTTTGTTCATGAATACAACTAGAGCAGGAACACCTACTTGACGTGCAAGAAGGATGTGCTCACGAGTTTGTGGCATTGGACCGTCAGCAGAAGAAACTACCAAGATAGCTCCGTCCATTTGAGCAGCACCAGTGATCATGTTTTTTACGTAGTCAGCGTGACCTGGGCAGTCAACGTGAGCGTAGTGACGGTTGTCAGTTTCGTACTCAACGTGAGTAGTGGAGATCGTGATACCACGAGCTTTCTCTTCTGGAGACTTATCGATTTGATCGTAAGCCATTGCTTGAGCTTTACCAGCTGCTGCAAGAGTAGTAGTGATAGCAGCAGTCAAAGTGGTTTTACCATGATCGACGTGACCGATAGTGCCGATATTTACGTGCGGTTTATTACGTGTAAATTTCTCTTTAGACATTATTCCTCCTGCAGAGATTTTTTATTTATCTTAACCTTAAAAATTAAAAGCCAATTAAGTGGAGCCCATGATCGGAGCCGAACCGACGACCTCACCCTTACCAAGGGTGTGCTCTACCACTGAGCTACATGGGCATTAGTTCTGAAATTTGGAGCGGGAAACGGGTCTCGAACCCGCAACCCTCTGCTTGGAAGGCAGATACTCTAGCCAATTGAGCTATTCCCGCCCTTTCAGAACGCCCGAAGAGAATTTCTTCTCTTCTGTTTCAAAACTTTTCCGGGAAAACATTCAAAAAAAATGGTGGGCAGGGAAGGATTCGAACCTTCGTAGACATAAGCCAACGGATTTACAGTCCGTCCCCTTTAGCCACTCGGGCACCTACCCACTTGTGAATGCTTACCCAGAAAAATTTGGAGCTGGTTATGGGACTCGAACCCGCAACCTGCTGATTACAAATCAGCTGCTCTACCAATTGAGCTAAACCAGCCTTACTGAGATAACCGAAATGTTGTACGGAGAAAAAGAACGTCCGTCAAAGATAATTATTCGACAGATTACGATTTTTTTCGATTTCCGCGCGGCGCATGCTGTCTAAGGGTCTCAGTTAATGCCATGGCTGTCGCCACAGAGGCATTATAACTCGCCGAAGAACTAGCTTGCGGTATGAACACCAATTCATCACAAAGGCGCTCCGTTGTCACTCTCATTCCTTTGTCTTCTGAACCAATTGCCCAAACCACCTTGTCCGGAAGCTCTAATTCGAAAATAGATCGCTTTCCACGCGGACTTAAACCATAGATCCAATAGCCCTGTTTTTTAAGTTCTTCCGCATAGTTAGCAAAGTTCGTAGTCTCTTCAACCGGAACATGCTCCACGCCCCCGCAAGCCACTTTATGTACAGTAGGCGTCAAACCCACCGCACGGTCTTCCGGAATCAGAACCCCTTGCGCCCCCACCAGCCAGGAGGTTCTGAGGATCGCTCCCAGATTATGAGGGTCTTCAATACCGTCCAGAATCAGAACCATGGATTTATCCAGGCCTTCCAGACTAGCCATATCAAATTCCGGAGCGCCATCGACAAAGATAGCGGCTCCCTGCTGGGACGGACCGAATTTTTCCAGCGCAGCTTCGGCCTTCAATTCAACTTTGATATGGTTTTTCATCGCCAGTTCGTTCATTTCACGCAGATCGCCTGAATTTTCAAAGCCCTGACGAATCCAGAAGCCCTTCACCTGCTTCGGACGCACTTTCAGCACCTCATTGATCGCATGCGTGCCGATCACCACACGCCAGTCGCGCGGAATCTGATTTTCACGAGGAGCATGAGCCTGGGGACGGCCCCCTTGCGGACGACCGCCTTGAGCACGGCCCTGCTGCGGGCGACCACCCTGCTGAGGACGTTGAGAGTTGTTTCTGCCAGACGGACGAGAGTTATTTTTCTTCATACATTGCCATCACAAAATCAGTGGCAGCTTCCTTGATGTTGGAAGCTTCCAGAATAGGGCGACCCACGACCAGCGCCGAAGCTCCTGCACGAAGAGCTTCTTTGGGTCCCATGATACGTTTTTGATCGCCGGAATCCTGCATACTAAAGCGAATTCCCGGAGTGACAAGGTAAAGATCGCGGTTTTGTAAAAGGTCCAATTCGTGAGGGGAACACACGACACCGGACAAACCCGAATCCTTCACCAAAGCCGCCAGCTCCGTCACGTGCTGGGCAATTGGTTGAGATTTCATATTCACCGGCAGCGAATTCTGATCCCAGGAAGTCAGAATCGTCACGGCCAGAATGCGGAACGGACGCTGCTGGTTCAGCTCTTTTTCCACCGCTGCCATGCGGGTCAGAGCCTCTTTGCCACTCAGGGCATGCACCGTCACCAGAGACGCCCCGGCCTCGAAACTGGCACGAACTGCGGCCTCCATCGTCGAGGGAATGTCGAAGTGTTTGTTATCCAGAAAAACCGGCGCTCTTTGCGCCATTTCCTTCACGAAATCCATTCCGTAACGCAGACACAGGCGCGGCCCCAGCTTGATGCCCCCGACGATATCTGAAACATCGTCGGCAATTTTCAGGGCTTTGTCGCGGGTATCCACATCCAGAGCCAGAATAATCGGATTTTTCATGGGGTGAGCACGCAGATTTTTGTTCATGGAAACTCCTGGGAAGACGAACCCATCATAAATGCAATCCCCGATTATGTAAAAATTATTCCTGCGGCATCAAAGATTGTCTTTCATGTCCTGCGTTAGTAGGTTCGCCCCGAAATCAGAATTCATTAACTCAAAAGGAGATTTATCATGAAAGCTCTTCTTATCGCATTGGCCATCGTTGGCGCTGCTTCCTCTTCCCAGGCTGCTCTTTCCTGCGGTCAATTGGTTTCCTACAAAGCCAAACTTGCTGAAGAAATGAACTGGATCCGCGAAAAAATGAGAAGCACAAGAAACTCTGACACTCTTGAGCTTTACATGGACCAGTACGAAGAGCTTTATGCCCGTTATCAAAACGCTGATAAAGCGATCAAAAACGAGTGCCAGTAATTCGTTAAAGAAACAAAGCAGGCTGCCCCGAAAAGGCAGCCTCTTTTTTTGCCGTTTAAAATACAAATTCGCCATTTAAGGCTTTGCACTTGGCAGCCCCGGGTTTTCAATAGGGTATGGACCAGAAACCCCGTCAGTTCCATTCATTTGAAACGGCTGTGGATGCGCTCCTGAACACTTTGGGGCCGGTTATCCGCGTGGCTGCTCCGCTGGGTCTTGGCAAACCCAATCAGTTGATCAATCTGCTGTACAACCGGGTCAAAGACCTGCCTGACCGCCGTCTGGAAATCTACACCGCTCTTTCACTGGATATTCCCTCTCCACAAAGCGATCTGGAACGACGATTCCTGTCCCCTTTTCTGGATCGTCACTTCGGACCTGATTATCCCGTATTTGAGTACCTGAAAGACCGTCGGCATGGCGAGCTTCCCGGCAATGTCCGCATTCATGAGTTTTACTTTCAGGCCGGCCAGGCCCTGCACGCGGAATCTGCGCAGCAGGATTACGTCAGCCTGAATTACACTCACGTGGCCTCGTACCTGGTCGAATGCAATATCGAAGTGGTGCTGCAACTGGTGGCCTGCCGCCAGACAGATCAGGGCCCGCGCTACAGCCTGAGCTGCAATCCCGATCTGACCCTGGATGTGATAGATCAATACCGCAAGGCCGGAAAAAAAATCCTGCTGCTGGGAGTGGTCCACCCCGAACTGCCTTTTCTGGGGACGGATGCCGAAGTCGGTCCCGATTACTTTGACATGATTGTCGAGGACCCCCGTCAACACCGCAAACTTTTTGCCCTGCCGCGGACGCCGGTGGACTGGACAGATCATCTGATCGGCTTTTTAGCCAGTCATCTGCTGGAAGATGACGGCACCCTGCAAATAGGTATCGGCTCTTTGTCAGAGGCACTGGTGTACTCTGCCTGTCTTCGTCATCAAAAAGGCCCGGATTATGAAGTGCTGTCGGAAAAATTCTGGCAACACCGCCGGCACGCACGTGAACTGCACCTGTATCGCACGCCCTTCGAAAAAGGCCTGTACGGCACCAGCGAAATGGTCATGGACGGTTTTATGAATCTGCGCAAAGCCGGGATTTTAAAACGTCAGGTGCAGGAGCCGGTTTCAAAACAAAAACGTTATCTGCATGGAGCTTTCTTTCTGGGATCCAGCGAACTGTACAAATGGTTGCGCCATCTGGAGGGCGAGGAATTTGACGGTCTGAACATTACCCGCGTGTCTATCGTCAATGATCTTTATGATGGCAACGAACTGGCCCTGCGACGTCAGCGGCGCAAAGCCCGGTTCTTTAACACCTGTATGAACGTAACCCTGCTGGGCTCGGCCGCTTCAGACACCCTGGAAAGCGGCACCGTCGTCAGTGGCGTCGGGGGACAGTATAACTTTGTGGCCATGGCCCACGAACTGGAAGGAGCCCATTCCGTGCTGATGCTGCGATCCACACGGCAGCACAAGGGCCGCCGTCATTCCAATATCCTGTGGTCCCACGGACAACTGACCATCCCCCGCCACCTGCGTGACATCGTGATCACTGAATACGGCATTGCTTACCTGCGCGGCAAGACCGACGAGGAGGTCATCAAAGAACTGCTGAACATCGCCGATTCTGAGTTTCAGGAGTCTTTGAAAATCAAAGCGCAGAAAGAAGGTAAACTTCGCTCCGACTATCAAATTCCGGAGTGGGCCCGTCACAACACACCCGCAGAACTTTTAAAACAGGCCCGGGAAGCAGGCTTTGACCGGCTGTTCCCGCCCTTTGCCTTTGGCAGTGACTTTACTTTGGATGAGGAGCTGCTGGCTTTGGCCCTGGGCGAACTGCGACAGGCGCAGGAGGAATCCCTGGGAAAACTTCTGGCACTGCTGAAAAAGGGATTTAAGGCAGACCCCCTGGAATATCAGGACTGCTTGAAAAGAATGGAACTGAATCGCCCCCGTGGCTTGAGGGAATGGCTCTTTCAAAAGCTGGTGCTGGGGGCCCTGGAACAAAGCAAGGGCCGCATCACTTCGGCTTTTTCTGCAGAACCACGTTGATGTCCTGGGCCAGATCCTGGAAATAATCATTTTCCCGCAGGTGAATCTCTACCGAATCAAGATTTTCATCCGCCATTCGTTTCACCGTGCGTTTGATATTAAAGAGCGGACCGACAATTCTGCGGGTCATGCGGTTGAAGTACCAAAAGCCCACCACCAACCCCAGCAACACCGGGATCAGCTGATAGACCAAAAACACAGTTTTATAGCGGGAGATAAATTCCTGCACCGACATCATTGAAAAGGCACCGGTCCCGGCCAATTCCTGAATTTTTCCAATGAACAACCAAGCGGCAAACATCTGCCCCAGAAAAAGCACGGCAACAAAGACACTGACATGCATGACTACATCAAACTGCACTTCGCGATTGACGATCAACTTGCGGCGCGGACGGAATGTTTTCATAGCCAAATTATATCCCAGCCCTGCGGGTTAAACTCGTTAAATGTCAGTATCCACCAGGGAACGTTTCTGATTGAGAAACGTCCAAAAGTTTTTCACTTCATTTCAGCGGGTGCGGCTCAGGAAAAACTGCGCCACAGCCTCACGGTTGTATTTGCAGTGCCCCCCCGCCAGGGGACTCCAGGTCGCGGACATTCCCACGGCTTGGGCGGCCTTTACAAATTCAGCCGATCCTTCCTGGAAGCCAAATTCATCCTGCAGCCCCGTGGAAACAAAGAACACCGGGCGGATCAGGCCCGAATACCGCGTCAGCAGATTGAAGGGATTGTGATTCTGCCAGTCGGCCTCGTCAGCAAAAACCTCGCGGGAAATTCCCAGCATCAAATTCACGCGCGACCGCAGCGCCTTGGTGCGAGCAATATATTTGTCGATATCAGCTTCAGAAGAATAAGGCCCGATCACGGTCAGGGCCGGGCACAACAAAGCCACTTTGGAAAAGGTCGCCGGCAACTGCAAAGAGGCCTGCGAAGCATTGAAGCCCCCCATGGATTCCCCCATCAACAGGCGGCGCCCGCTGCCCAGGCCTCCGACTTGACCTTCAAGAAAAGGCATCATCTCATTCTGAAAAACCGGCAGCAGAGGGAATTTCTGATTATTGACCAGCAGCCAGATTTCACCAAAAGAGATCGTGACCACCGACGGTTCATACCCCAACTGGGCCCAGCGCTTCAGCACCCACGAGGTGTCGCGACGCTGATCAAAAAACTGCCGGGCATTCCCCCACAATCCATGAAAGTAATAAACCACGTCCTGGGTTTTCTGACGATTGCCCGTGTGAACACAATAATTATAAGAATCGCCCAAAGAAGTCGTTTGAGTGCCACAGACCGGCTGCGCCCCCGCAAATCCATTTGAAGCAAACACCACCAAAGAAAACGCCAGCATCCCTACTGCGAATTTCATCAGTCACCTCCACACATCCCCAAGGCTCGCCGAATCGCAGCCAAAAGGCAACCCACGACCTCCACCCCAATTCCTGAACCTGCCCCCCAACACCAGACAAAGGAACAACCACAACCCCAAAACGCAAAAAGCCAACCAAGGTATGACCCAGGCTGGCTCCCAAACAAAAAAAAGGCCCCGCAGGGGAGCCTTTTTCAAACTTAAAAAAAAAATTCCAAAAACGAACTGCCTCAAAGCCCACTCCCCGTTCCCCGCCCCAAAAACCGGGAACCAAGGTTGGTCAAAAGGGGGCAGATGCAAGGCGGAGGCGACCGCCCGCAACGCAGGCGTGCTCCAAGCACGTCGGAGTGAGGACGGGCACCGACAACGCAGTCAGATGCCCCCTTTTCACCGACCGGAACTAGAACAAGTTCAGGTTGGCAGACAATGCTACGTTTGTACGGTCTGCGCGGATGTCTTTTGGAGTGAACTGTACGTTTGGATACAGGTAGATATCACGAGTGATAGAGATACCGGTACCAACAGACTGATATGGTTCCAACTGGAAGTTGTCAGCATAACCTTCGTAACGTGCAAACTGGAAGTAACCGAACACAGTTCTGAAGGAATAACGGTCGTTGAAAGTGTACTGAAGGAACGGGAACAAACCGAAGCTCATGTCAGAACGTTTGTACTTACCCGCTTTAGCTGCCGCAATCATGTTGGCGTCATCAAGATCACCAGTGTAGAAGCTCTTACCCAAAGTCAGGCTTGTACCGCCATTCCATTTGGATTGACCGAAGTTCGCAAGAACTGTCTGGCTGAAGCTTGCCGCACCAAAGGTTTTGGTCAGGTTGATAGAGTCACTGTCAGTTGCGTGGCTGTACTGCAGGCTGGAGATCATCTGAGTGTCGAACGCGCGGTAACCACGGCTCCAGCTCAGGTATGGAGTGGAAACTTCGTAACGAGACAAAGTGCCTTTACGGCCTTTACGAGTGTCTTCAGCAGGCTTCACGATATCACCGTGAAGAGGATCCACCACAGTCACGCCCGTACCGAAGCTGATATTGTCACGCTCGCCCAAACGATAGTTGACACCAACATCACCAGACAAAGTTGTCATGGCTTCGATAGTTGCGGATGCACGGTAGTTAGGACGAACACCACTTAGAGGCTCTTCAACAGAACCGCCAGAGTAAGCCAGGCTGGATTTGAAAGACCATTTGGACTTGGAACCCAACTGCGCTCTCATGCGGGCGTCAGTGATTTCACTGTCGATGTCCTTTTCTTTTTCGTCGGCCTTTTTTAGGTCTTCCATTTTCACAGTGCTGGAATTTGTATTCACAGACGTGGTGGAAGTTTGCGCGAAACCAGAAACAGGGGCCATCAACAACCCTGTTGCCGCCAATACCAAGTAAGCATTCTTATTCATCATTTTAAACTCCGTTTGTAATGAACAGGCGACTGGTATAGCCCACTCCCAGAATGTGAGTCCATATTAAAAAAAGGATATGAAAGAAAGGGCCCGGTGATCAGGATTTAGACAGGGACCTTTAAAGCTAAAAAGGCCGTCTCTGCCAATATAGGCGTGGCAGAGACGGCAAGCCCTAGTGACGCGCGGGGGCGATTTGACCAGTGCCTTTTTGTACGGAGCCTAAGCGCCAGTGCTTCTCGCCTTGAGAGATCAACCATGTTTGCACGGAATCAGCCTGCTCCTTCTTGATCAGCAGAACCAATCCGACCCCCATGTTGAAGGTGCGATACAACTCTTCACCAGAAAGACCCGCACGCGGAATGATCTTGCCAAAGACCGAAGCCATTTCATTCAAGGCCGGCCAGCCGGAAATATCGTAATCAAACTTTTCACTCATGCGCGGAATATTGTGAATGCCCCCGCCCGTGATATGGGAGGCCCCCACCATCGCCAGAGGAAACTGGCGGCGCAGCTCATTGACCAATTTCACGTAAATGCGGGTCGGAGTCAGAAGCTCCTGCATCAGTTCGGTTTCATCCTGGTTCACCAGCTTTCTCAACAGAGAATATCCATTGGAATGAAATCCTGACGACGCAATCCCGATCAACACGTCCCCTTCGTTCATGTCTTTTTCATCGTAGAGATCCGCCGGGGTCATTTCACCCACACTGAAACCCGCGAGGTCATATTCATTCCCCTGGTACACGCCGGGCATTTCGGCCGTTTCGCCGCCAATCAGCGCCATCCCGGACTGACGGCAGCCGTCAACCATTCCGGCGATCAGCTCTTCACTGACCTGGGTGTCGAGCTTTCCAAAGGCCATGTAATCCAAAAAGAACAACGGCTTTGCTCCGACACACAACAGATCATTCACACACATCGCGACCAGATCAATTCCGATGCCGTGGTGTTTGTTCAGGGCCTGGGCCAGTTTCAATTTTGTGCCCACACCGTCCGTGCAGGAGGCCAGGTACTTTTCTTCAGTCAGCTTGTAAACAGCAGCAAAGCCCCCGATGCCCTGAAGAACCTGGTCGTTGAAAGTGGTCGGCACCAGATTTTTGATTCTTTCCACGAAGGCATCGGCCTTGGTGATGTCAACTCCTGCATTTTTATAATCCAAACTCACAGTCGTCATGGCATGTTCTCCTAGTGTAAAAAGTGGCGGCGGCCGGTAAAGATCATGGAAACCCCCAGGCGATCGGCTTCGGCGATCACTTCCGGGTCCTTCACGGATCCTCCCGGTTGGATGATGGTTTTAACTCCCAACTTTGCCGATACCTGAACCGAATCAGCAAACGGGAAGAACGCGTCGGACGCCAGGACCACTTCGGAAAGATCGGTGATGCCTTTGTCAGCAAGACGCGAGCTGATCAGTTTTTCAATGCAGTCGATGCGGTTGGTCTGACCGGAGCCCATGGTCAGCAGCTCGAACTCTGGTCCGTCCTGCCGGCAAAGCGCGATGGCGTTGCTTTTCAGGTTCTTCACCGCCAGCATCGCAAAAGCCGCCAGACGCTGCTGGTCCGGGCTGACTTGTTTTTGCGTGACGGTTTTCATCTGGCTTAAATCAAAAGCATCTGAGTCCTGCAGCAGCAGCCCTCCTTCGATGGAGCGCACCTGCATGGATGGATTGGGCTTTAATGCAATTTCCATCACGCGGCAGTTCTTTTTCAGTTTTTCGCGGGCGCCGTCGGTGAAGGATGGCGCCAGAATCACCTCGACAAATTTTTCGGCAAAAAAGTTTGCGATGTCCTCTGTCACTGGAACATTCAGGGCAATGATGCCGCCGAAAGAGCTTTTCTCGTCCCCTTTCCAGGCTTTTTCCAAAGCTCGCTGCGGAGTTTCGGCCACGGCCATACCGCAGGGCGTGTTATGTTTCACAACCACGGCGACGGGCAAAGCTTTGCTCCCCTGCCAGGAATGCACATCCTGCAAAGTCTTCAGGGCAAAGTCGGCATCCAGATAATTGTTGTAGGACATCTCTTTGCCCTGCAGGGATTTGGCGTGGGCCAGACCGTCAGCAAATGGATCTTTCAGCACCACGGCCTTTTGATGCGGGTTTTCCCCGTATCTTAGAGCGGCCCCGGATTTTTGCGTCAAGAAACCGGCAATGGCCATGTCATAAAAGGCCGTCATGGTGTAAACGGCAGCGGCACATTTTTGACGGAACTCCCAAGTGGTTGCGCCTTTGTTGCTGTTGAATTCTTTTAAGAAGTCCCCGTACTGGGAGGGCTCGCACAACACCGTGACGGAGTGGAAGTTTTTGGCCCCTGCACGCAGCAACGTCGGCCCCCCGATGTCGATGTTTTCAATGCACTCCTCAAACCCCGCCTGCTTTTGCAGGGTCGCGTGGAAGGGATAAAGATTCACCACCACCAGATCAATGGGTTCAATCCCCAGCTCGGCGGCCTGGTGCACATCATTTTCATCCTGACGGCGAAACAGCAGGCTTGAGGCAATTTCAAAGCTGATGGTTTTCATCCGGCCGTTGAAGGCTTCGCCTTTGCCGCTCAAAGTTTCCACCGCGGTGACTTTCAATCCGGCCTCAGTCAAAGCCTTGGCGGTGCCGCCGCTGGCAATCAGCTCGACATTTTGGGCGGCCAGATTTTTGGCAAGCTCCAGCAAACCGGTTTTATCAGACACGCTCAACAGAGCTCGGCGGATTGGATTCATAGGTTCACTCCCATTTCCTGATTCAAATAATTCACTGCACTTTTGAAAAATTCCAGACCCCATGCTTCGCCTTCATAGGGAAGATGCCAGTCATGCACCGCCGCCTCGGGATGAGGCATCAGGGCAAAAACCAAACCCGATGGATCACAGACACCGGCAATCTGCGCCTGCGCGCCATTGACGTCTTCGGTATAACGAAGCACGGCCTGATTCTGGGTCAGCAGTCGCTGCAGAAGGCTTTCATCCCGGCAGACAAATCTGCCTTCCCCGTGACGAATCGGCAGAGCAAATCTGGCGGGAAGATTCCGGGTCCAGACGCAAGGGGATTTTTCGTTTCTTTCCACTTCGATCCAGCGGTCCACAAAATGCCCTTGCTCGTTTTTCACCAGCGCACAACTGCGCTGAAAGTCAGCGTCCGGCAACAGCCCCAGCTTGACGAGTGTCTGAAAGCCATTGCAGATGCCCAACACCGGGCGGGTTTTCACAAACTGCTGCAATTCATTTTTTAGATTCATTTCAAGCTTCAGGGCCAGCACCTGCCCGCTGCCCAGATGATCGCCGAAAGAAAAACCACCGGGAATCACCAGGGCCTGATATTCATTCAAGAGCCCTGGGTTTGCCAGCAGGTCATTGACGTGGACTTTGTCCGCTTCACCGCCGGCCAAAGAAACGGCCCTGGCTGTTTCATTTTCACAGTTGATTCCGTCACCCCACAAAACCAGAAACTTAGGCTTGATAGACATTCAAAACTCCTTCAGACCAGATTTTTTGCAGTTCGGACAAGGCGGTGTTTTGTGTGATTCCCTGATGCTGCCAGCTCATCACAGGATTTTCCTGAACTTCCCCCAGCAGTCTTTGCTGACTGGTGAACAGTTCTTCAAACTGGGACTTGTCAGCAGGCTTCACACTGACCACAAACAAAGAACCCGTTTCAGACCACAGTTGATTCCAGCTCAGTGAATCCAGATTCAACTTCATTCCCAGATTGTTGCCAAAGCCGCTTTCCGCCAAGGCCGTCATCAGACCGCCATCAGAAATATCGTGGCAAGACTGCAAAAGAGACTTCTGATGAGCCGCAAAGATGCGCAAGTAAAGATTCTTGTTCCGTTTTAAATCCGGATACTCAGGAGCTGATTCCTGCACGGTGAATTCCTGGGAAAGAACCGAAGCGTAAAGACTGTTCGTCGGTGTGCCCAATAAATAAATCAGATCCCCGGCCTTCTGGAAGAATCCCGGTGCTGTTTTCGTCGCATCCGGGACCTGTGCCATGGCCGTCACCAGCAAGGTTGGCGGCACAGATATCTTCACAGTTTCGCCACCTTTGGTTTTTCCGATGAAATCATTTTTCATACTGTCTTTGCCGCTGACAAACGGAGCCCGGTAAGCCAGAGCCGCATCGTAAAGCCCGGCACAGGCCCGCACCAACTGCGCCATCTTATGGGCCGCATCGGGGTTGGTGTTTTTGGGGGTCGGATCCGGCCAGCAGAAATTATCGACCAAGGCCATCTTCGCCGGGTCCGCCCCGGTCGCGACCAGATTGCGCACGGATTCGTCGACCGCTTTTTGCGCCATCAGATAAGTGTCATACCAGGAAAACTGCGGGCACAGTCCGTTTGAAACTGCCACCGCGTTGTTGGTGTCCCCGCCGTGCACAGACAGATCCAGAACACCGGCATCGTTGGCTCCGGACTGGGTCTTGCCACTATAAGGTTTCACGCGTGTGGCCCCTTGCACTTCGTGGTCATAGTAACGAACTAAAGGTTCGCGCGAAGCCACGTTGGGATTTGCCAGAACTTTTTTAAGGGCTGCAGCAAGATCATTGCCATTCAGTGGAGCCTTACCTTCGGCGCGGAAGTATTCCTGATATTGTTTTGGTCCGTCGAAGTGGGCTTTCAGCTTCATTCGGCTTAAACCTTCATGCAGGAATTCAAGGCTGATCTTTGCCAGAGGTTCTTTGCCATGAAAGATGTCAAAGGATCCGGAATCGGTGAATTCACCCAGAACAAAAGCCTCAACACCCATGTGACGAGCCAGATTCATAAACTCCAGCAGGTGATTCGGGCTGACGGCATAAGACATACGCTCTTGAGATTCACTGACCAGCATTTCCCAGTATTCAAGGCCCGAGTACTTCACTGGATGCAGACCCAAATCCATGCGCGCCCCGCCCGAATACTGCGCCATTTCCCCGATCGAGGAACTGACACCCCCAGCCCCGTTGTCCGTGATGGCTTGAATCCAGCCGTTGTCGCGAGCTTTCAAGGTGAAATCCAAAAGACGCTTTTGCGTGATGCTGTCACCGATTTGCACAACATTCGAGGCCACGTTGTCATGCAACGCCAAAGAACTGAAGGTCGCACCGTGCACGCCATCTTTTCCAAGGCGCCCGCCAGCCACCACAATCAGATCACCCGCGCGAATTTCTTTGGATTCGCTGCCGCGGCCGTGAACGGTCTTGGGCATCACGCCAACAGAGCCGACAAAGATCAAAGGCTTCGCGGCAAATTCACTGGCAAAACAGAAAGCACCATTGATGGTCGGAATACCGCTTTGATTGCCACCCTCTTCGACCCCCTGATGGACGCCGCGGAAGATCACACCGGGATCTTTGAGCAGCTCGGGTCTTTGCGGGGAATCTGCTTTCGGAAACAGGTTCGGGGTGGAAAGACAGAAGACATCTGTGTTGGCGACAGGTTTCGCACCCAGGCCGCAGCCCAGGATATCGCGGTTCACACCTAAGATGCCCGTCAAAGCGCCGCCGAAAGGATCCAGCGCCGACGGGCTGTTGTGCGTTTCGACTTTAACGCACACATTTAATTTTGAATCAAAATCGACAATACCGGCGTTGTCTTTAAAGACAGACACCAGATAACCGCAGTCATCCAGATCGCGGGTGGCTTTTTGAATATAGCTTTTGTAAAGACTGGAGATTTTCTTTTCCCCCAGGGCCGGGAAGTCGCCAGAGCTTTCTGTATAGTCCACGTCAGCGGCAAAGATCTTGTGCTTGCAGTGTTCACTCCAGGTTTGAGCCAGACATTCAAGTTCCACTTCTGTAATCTTGCCATGCCAGCCGTAGGAAGCACGCTCGGCAGCCACTTCCGGGGAACTAAAATGAGTCAGAATGGTTTGAATCTCTTCATCACTTAAAGCAAGGCCGCGTTCGTTGTTGATGCGTTGAAGGGTTTCAACGTCCAAATTCAAAAGCTGCAACTGGGGCATGTGCTCGGAGGCCTTCCAGAAATGAGGATAAGCGGCCCAGGTGTTTTGTTTTTTCAGGGATGCGCCCGTCTGAATTTCAAGCCTGTTTAAAAGTGGATTGGCCAGATTCTGGAACAGAACCTTTTCAATTTGCTCTTTGGAAATATCCCCACTGATTTCCATTTCCCATCCGCTGTGAACTTCCAGAGGGAACTCTTGCCAGGAAGAATTATGTTGCGCAGAAAACAGCATCAAAGCCTCGGTCGCGGTGCGAGCCATGTTGTCGGTGACTCCGGCCAGGAAACGGACTTCGACATAGGTTTTGTCGTCCTGATAGTCCATGAAACCGGTTTGCCGGGATTCTGAGATCGGATCAAAGAAGACCTTGTCCATCGCTGTCTGCAGAGGGAATTCGCGTGCGGCGCCGGATTTCTTTTCAAGCAGCCAGTACACGCGGCGCAGGTGCAGTTCGGTCACTGGGGCTTCCAGCGACAACGCCGATTTAAGAGCTTTTTCGGTGCTGTGATCATAGAGGCTGCGCACAGATATTCTTTGCATCTTTAAGTCTCCTCAAATGGGCTTGTGGGGATCTGCCCCAAAGCCATAAGTTCCAGAAATTGAGTGTAAGTTTGATGTTCCAGTTTATGAAAACGCACAGACCAGTCGGCCAGGCTTTCACCGGCTTCCAAGGTCAATCGCGATTGCATCAGGTGCGGGCCTGTGTCCATACCCTCGTCCACCAGATGCAGTGTCACGCCACTTTCATTTACGCGGTCTTCATAGGCGCGGCGGATGGAATCAACACCTGGATAGGCCGGCAGCAGCGACGGATGAATGTTCACCACTTGTGAACTCCCTCGATGCCAGGCACTGAAGATCTGCAAAAACTCAGGACTTAACAGGCGCATGTAACCGGCCAGCAAGACCCAGTCGATGCGGTATTCACGCAGCAGGTTTAACACGCGCTGCTCGTGTTCGCGGCGGTCGCTTTGTTTGGCCACTACAAAATGGCGCACAGAAAGATTTTGAGCCTTTTCCAAAACACCCGCCCCGGCTTTGTCAGAAAGGACAAAGGTGACTTCGACAGAATTCAGGGACTGCGCCTTTTTCATCAGGGCTTCGGCATTGGAGCCGGTTCCAGAGGCCAAGATCGCAATCCTGATTTTATTCATAGCCCGATATCCTGTCGCAGATACATGCCGTCAAAATTCACAGCCTGCATTTCATGATAGACCTTCTGACGAGCCTCTTCGCGGGTGGACCCCATGGCAGTTATGCCCAAAACACGGCCACCGACATTGACCAGTTGATCATTGATGCGGCTGACGCCGGCAAAGTACAAATGACGATCCGGAGCGGAAAGGACCTTGGCCGTGATGGGATTTCCCAGTTTCATCGGCGATCCCGGATAGCCTTCGCTGGTTGCGACAACGTGAACGGAAGATTCGGAAGCCAGTTCACATGCCTGATCTTTCAATTGATGAGTCACGGCCTTCATGATCAGATCCGCAAGGTCCGTTTTCAGGCGAGGCAAAAGGGCCTGGGTTTCCGGATCCCCCATGCGCACGTTGTATTCCAGAACGTAAATGCCTTCCGTTGTTTTCATCAAGCCCGCAAACAAAAAGCCCTGATACGGCAGGCGTTTGTCCCGCAAGCTCTTCAGAGTTTTGGCAAAAATACTGCGAATCTCCGCCTCATCCGCCTCGTTCACAAAGTCACAGGGGCTGTAGGCCCCCATGCCGCCGGTGTTGGCGCTGAAAGGATCCGACGACACACGCTTGTAGTCACAAGCCGTGCCCAGAATCACAAAGTCCTCGCCATCGCACAACGCAAAGGCGGAAAGTTCTTTTCCGATCAGACATTCTTCCAACAACAATGGAAAACCAAAATGACGTCCCAGTGTGCGCACAGCTTCTTCAGCCATATCCCAGGTGTTGCAAACCCACACGCCCTTGCCTTGAGCCAGGCCATCGGCCTTCACCACCAGGGGCTTT
This sequence comes from Bdellovibrio sp. BIS2, assembly GCF_055398295.1. Classification (NCBI taxonomy): domain Bacteria; kingdom Pseudomonadati; phylum Bdellovibrionota; class Bdellovibrionia; order Bdellovibrionales; family Pseudobdellovibrionaceae; genus Bdellovibrio; species Bdellovibrio sp. BIS2. The sequence continues at coordinate 2,976,961 of NZ_AP035879.1, forward strand.
GTAAAGTCATGCTTTCCAACGGCCAGCAGGGCCTGGTCTTCCGAGTAAGCCACCTGACAAGCGGCGGTTTTCACGCCCGCGTCCTTCAGCACCCCTTTGCAGAAAAGTTTGGAGGATTCCAACTGCGCCACTTCCATAGAAGGCGCAAAGCATGCAATACCACGCTTTTGCAGACGCAGCTTTAAGTCCGACAGAATCAAAGCCTCCGGGCCAACCACCACCAGCGACACTCCGTTTTCGAGGCAGAACTTTTCAATGGCTTCCGGGCTTTCGCAGTTCACGCAAGACAGACCCGCCTGCTGCATTCCGGGATTTCCCGGCGCCACCCACAAGTCTGTGACCAAGAGGGAGCTTTTCAGTTTTTGCGCCAAAGCGTGCTCGCGCCCGCCCTTTCCGACAACAACCAGTTTCATGTTTTTTTCTCCAGCAAAGACAAAGCCTTTTGGTGCCAGAATTTCAAGTTGATGTGTTCGTCAAAAGGACGTGGTTTGTTAAGGACAGTGGCGATCTCGTTAGCCAAAGCCAGATACAGCCAGGAGCTGACTTGAATCTGTTCACCTGTTAACGGGGACGGTTTTTGCCCCAGTTCATTTTCACAGATCGACTTCCAGTCCTGGGTCTTTCTTTCTTTTGCAAAGTCTTTGGCTTTTTTAACCGCTTCGCTCCATTCAGATCCGGTGTAGATCTGACGCAGGAATTCTTTCGACAACGGCAGACCTTCATAAGTCAGACGCAATTCGTCCGGCCCGATGGAATCGACCAGAACCAGTCCCCGCTGACCGTTGTTTTCATCTGTGAATGCAAATTCAAACTTTCCATCCCACAGTTTTACACCGAAGCTGGCAAAAAGTTTTTCCAGTTCGGCTGCCACTTCCTGGGTGCTCTTGCGCAGGGCTGCGTACTCGGCATCGTTCACCACATTCATGGCCGCCACATCCGCTTTGGACAGGTAGCGATCGGTGGTTTCAAGTTTTGTCGACACCTCCACCAGGGCCGGCATAAAGCTGTCAGCAGAAGTGGGCACTTGAGTCAGCTCCAGATCCGCTAGATAGGCGGGATTCTTTTTCAGACGGCCTTCTAAAGAATTCCCCTGCCCCAGGTGGCGGCGGAAGATCACCTCCAGCGGCACCAGACACTGGGTCGGACGACACGCATACATGGAATAGTCATAGGCATCATCTTTCCATTCCGGACGCAAAACCTTTACCGGTTGCACTTCAATGGAGGTGCGGGACCGAGCGGACAGATAGTGGGAAGAAAAACCTTTGGACGACAGATGATCAAAGAACATTGAAGCCATCGCCGCCAAGGCTTCGCCTTTTTGCGGAATTTCATCCGGCATTTCACCCCAGTCAAAAATGGAATAGCGATTGCTGTATTCAAAAACGATTTTGTCGTTGTTTTGATAAAGATCCTTTACGGAACCGCGATAGATCAGATTCATCGGCCTGCTCCCAAAACTTTCAGTTTATTCCATTGATTCACGAAATTGGTCACGTTGTTGGCCCCCACCCAGAATCCGCCGTGGCGGGCTTTAGCATAGAAGTCCAACGCAAGATTAGAGCTTGCCAGTTGTTCCTTTTCACACAGGAACAAATTCAAGCCTTGGGTGCGTGGCAACTCCCACGGGCTGACGATCTCCCCCAGGCAGTTTTCGGCCTGAGCCGTCGTCCATTCAACCGACAATCCGGTTTGTGTCTGAATTTCATCCAGGGCTTTTTGAATCGGTGAATAGCTTTCAAGGCTGCGGTTCCAGTGCAGACACAGACGGTCTTGAGGGACCTTCGCCAGACGCACGAGGAAGTCCCCGATGGTGTTGGCATTTTCTTCAGTCACTGCGGCCACCGGAATCCCGCGCGGCATTTGCACAATGGATAAAAAGGCATCAAGCCCGGCAAAAGCCCCGTTCACGGCCACTCCGAAGACTGGCTTGTCTGTTAAAGACGCCACAACACCCGGAAGGTGAGCGGCCAAACCTGCGCCTGCCACAAAAGCATCAGCCCCACAGGCTTTTACAACCTCGTGGACCCGGGCGGGATCACGGTGGGCCGAAGCCACTTCCATTTTTACCTCACCGCATTTTTCAAGGGAACGGCACAACGGACCGTACACACGCTCATCATTCGCACTGCCAAAAAGAACCTGAATTTTCATAGTTCACCACCTAAATTGATGTTCCGGGTCTTCAAAAAGTTTTCAGTTGAGACCGGAACAGGATAATCACCATCAAGACAAGCGCTGCAAAGATTCTTAAGGCCCAGGCCCTCTTGCAGCCGATTCAGAGGCAGGAAGACCAGGCCGTCGACCTCCAAAATCTTTTCCACTTCAGCTTCACTGCGTTTGTGCGCCACCAGCGATTCCCCGTCCGGGAAATCAATGCCGTAAAAACAAGGGTGGCGAATCGGAGGACAGGTGCTGGCCAGATAGACCTTTTCCGCCCCCGCATCACGAAGCAGGCGAATGATCCGCGCGGAAGTGGTCCCGCGCACAATGCTGTCATCCACCAGCAGGATTTTTTTACCTTTGATCTCGCTTTGCACCGGGGAAAGCTTCAGATTCACCATCATCTTGCGGACTTCGGGTTCGTTGACGATAAAGCTTCTTTGCACATAGCGGTTTTTGATCAGAACTTCGCGATAAGGTTTTTCCAGCACTTCCGCCAGACGGCAGGCCGCCGCCCGCGAGGTGTCTGGCACCGGAGCCACCACATCTATATCCAGGCCCTTTTTGCGGCACTCTTCCGCCAGGATCTCCCCCAGCTTCAGGCGCACTTCATAGACCGGACGGCCGTGCCATTCGGTTTCAGAGCCCGCAAAATAGATCCATTCAAACATGCACGGACGCGGTTTCTTTTCACTCAAAACGAAGGAACGCAGATTGCGGTCCTTGTCGACAAAGACCAGTTCCCCGGGCCGCAGATCCCGCCAGTATTCATATCCCAGTCCAAAGAAAACCTGTTTTTCAGAGGCAAAGCAGTAATTGTATTTGTCGCCCTTTTTCCGTCGACCGATCAGCAAAGGCCGAATGCCATTCATGTCGCTGAAGGCAAACATACCCTGCTCGGCCAGCATTCCGATAGAGCTGTAAGCACCCTGCACGGTTTGCAGAAGCTCTTTCACGGCTTCGGCCAGACTGGAAGGCAGATCCGGGTTGTCCTTGCGTGAAGACAGACCGACGGCCACCATGTGCATCAAAATCTCCAGATCGTTGCGCGAAAAGGTCCATCGCAGTTTTCGGTTGCGCAGATAATCCACGATTTCATCATAGTTCGTGACGTTGCCGTTATGGATCATGCCGATGCCATAGGGATAACTTAAAAAGATCGGTTGCAGGTCCTCTTTATCGACGCTGCCGATAGTGGAATAACGTGTGTGCCCCAGAGCCATGGTGCCCTTCAGGCGCTTGCGGCGTTCGGTGGTGAAGACGTCTTCCACCAAGCCCAGATCCTTTTCCAGATGAAACTGAGAACGTTCAAAGTCATAGCTCAGAATGCCTGCGGCATCCTGCCCACGGTGCTGAAGAGCGAAGAGCGCCGGATACAATTTTTCGCCAGCCTGATCTTCACCAATGAGTCCTACAACGCCACACATGGAATGACCCCTTTAAAAAACAAAAACGGCGTCACTGGGACGCCGTTTTCTTTAATATTGATATTTGATTTTTTTTGCTGGCAGTTCGGGTGTAAAGACACACGGAGGGTGTTCGAACGGGATTTCTCTCCCGAAGAGGGTCCCTTCGATGGGGGCCTAGGTGGCGAAGAATGTCTCAAAAACACGGCAAGTGTCATGGGTCTCTCTTTACGCTGATTGGGTGGAATGCAACCAACGCTAGCGACCATGACAGAGTTCCGTCAAGACCCCTGACAGAATCCTGACAATTCAACACATCTTGCCAAAATCAGGGCTTACACTCTTGGGCGTCGTTGTGACCGCTTTCACAGCCGAGAGCTTTCTGAATCTCGGGCTTGGCATAATAGATTCGGTTGATACGACGATTTGCATCCGGGTGACTGGAGTGACCATCAGAATGCTTCATATCCTCCATATAGGCGCGGATTTCCTCCAACTGAGGGCAGGCCTCCACAAACTGATCCATCCTGCTGTCCACCGCCTGTTGCACGTTTTCACATGCCATCCCATAGAACATGGTCTGCGAAGCAAACGCGAACTCACGTGCTTTGGCAGAATCCTGGATGCCCGAAATTTTTGAAGTCAAAGCCTGCGCGGAAATCCAGTCAGAAAAAGCTTCCTGAATATGACCGGTGCCGGTGATCTCACTGCAGTATTTGTAGCGCTCGTAATTCTTTTCAATGTTCTGACGGGAATCTTCAAAGCGGGCATCGGTGGCGTCAGTGGCTTTGGCCTCGCCGGTTTCCTCGTCGATTTCACCGCCGACTTCCGCTTTCAAGCCATCTTCGAATTCGTTGATTTCACGAAGCAAAGCATCCTTGGTCGGAATACTGACTTCAATAGACTGCGGAGACTGCAGACAGCTAATCACGTTTTTAAACGGGTTCTGCGCCATTCTGACGGCGGGATTCACTGTGGGCTGATTGGGCTTTACCACCAGACTCATAAAGTCCGGCAGTTTCGCCCCTTCCTTGCCGAAATCCATTTCCATCGCACAGGGATCGATACCATGGCCGAATTCATGGGCCAAAGTTGCAAACAAAGAAGCTTCCGGCAGGTTCATCATCTGCGGGCACACCGTGATCGTGTTGGTCTCCGAAGAATAATAAGCATTCGGAGACTCACACCCATCAGCCACCAGATCCATGTATTGGCCGTCAGTTTTGGCTTCACGATATTTTATGGCCTTCACGCGCGCGATCATATTGTCGATCTGCTTTGCATTGGCCGACGTCTTCTGCGCCTCCAGGGATTTGACAACATGGCTGCGGGCGTCCTCTACCACCTTGAGAGTGCGGGCTGTTTCTTTTTTCAGACGTTCTTTATTGCGCTGAAGCTGCTCTTTACCGCCCGCCGCTTTCTCGTCCATAAACTGGTTGGCATAAACAAATGGATCCTGCACCGCCGTTTGCGGGAATGTGCCCTTCGCACAATGTTCAGCAAAACTCAGATTGCCGATCATCGCCATATTGGGAACCTTGCGACCGTCGCTGTCCTGATAAAGGTAAAAATCCTGGGCTTTTCCGGCCAGCTTTCCACAATAGCCTTCAAAAGTGCATGACGGAGACTGAGGCGTCTCACAGGCGCCACTGCGGTCGGCAGAGACCTTCAGGGTCTCGCGCATTTTCGTGATCTTATCGATCGTCTCACGCATGGCAGGACTGACAGCTTCCTGTGCCTGAAGAGATGAAGTGACAAGAACGATCGCAACGAACCCCATGAACTTCATAAACTATTTCCCTTGCGCGTGAGTGCGGATGTCTTCGATATGCTGAACAAAGCGGCCATACTCGGCGCCTTCGGCACACCCTTCTTTGCGGGTTTCTTTTTTGGAGATTTTATTAATATAGATATAAGTGCCGGCATGGCAGCGCGCTTTGCCTGCGGAGGCCGGGCCTCTTTCAACCTGCTTCCAGGCTGCGGCGACTTTGGGTGGAAGAGATTTTCCCAATATCTTGCCATCAAACGTGTAAACACCCTTGTCCTTTTTCAGGATATCAATCTTGCGGATGCCCATTTTATTGGTGCGATCCAGAATGACCTCGTTGGCAAGACAGGAAGCGGAAATAAAGAAAACGAGCAGGAAATATCTCATTGTTTCAGTTTATTAGGTAAGCCTTCCGTTTGCACCCGACGATAGTCCATTTAATATCCCTCAACAACGATCAGTGTGCGGTACTTCACCGCGCGAATCACATTGCCCCGCCAGTCGCGGGCCACAGTTCCGTTGGATCGAATAACGGGAACCAGACCTTTCCCTTCCTGCACGATCCGCTCGTAGATGTACTTTGCATTATCGCGATGCAGGCGGACACATCCACCGGAAGCACGGCGGCCCAGTTGCGAATTGTGTGCGGAATTTGCGGCATGCAAGGCAACCCCGCCGTTAAAGAAGACACTGAATTCCATATTGGTTTGCCAAGTTTGTGAGTAGTGATTGCGCACAATTGAGTAAGGATAGAACCATCCCGGGGGGGTCGTCGTGAAGTATTGCCGCCCGCTTTTAGAGGTTTCCCACTGCTCCCTCCCCGTCGAAATCTTCCAGGTGTGAGTGTGCACTCCGTTTTGAATCACACGCATCGTCTGCGCCTCATAACCATAGGCATTTTTGTTGGCGATCAGAACTATCGGAAATTCCCGGGTCACGTTCAGGGACTCGATAGAATCAAAATCCCGCAGACTTAAAGCTTCGGTGTTCACTTCCGTACGTGGAAAGCCCGCTTCAGCAGCGATTTCATCCGGTGTCATCAAATCATCCAGAGCCTGCATTTCAGCCACTGCATTCACAGACAGACACAACACAAATGAAAGAATGATGGATTTCATGGGAAACCTCCCCGTTTTTTCACTTATGTTACCCCAGAACCGGGCGGAAATTACCCCGGGGATACGGAGCTTTCTGACACAGGACTTTCAATCGTCAATCCTGTCTTTGTGGGTTGAAAGTTCCTGCGAAAGAAAATTCCCTTTAAAGGAATTTGCGTTCAACGTAGATAGCAGTGGAGGTCCCCATGAAAAATACCCTTTTCATCGCGTCCTGTGCTCTGTTGACTGTGCTGCTCTTCGTGCTGGGTGCGAAGGCTGAGCTCTCTATGGCCTCCCCTGAAACCACGGATCCCATGACCATTGCTCAAGGGATGAATTACTGCCGGACACTGATTTCAGTCTGTGATCTGAAAGCGGATGGCAGCACCTGTGGTGGAGACCAATATGCAGGATGGTGGCTGCCCACGGCCGAAGAACTCAGTCATTTCGTCGGTCTTTCGACCTCGCAGAACTACAACTGGTCCCGCACCCCGTTCACGCAGGAACTCGACACCTATATCATCATGAGTCTTCTGGATGGTTCCTGGGGATATGGCGGCTATGGCAATGCCGCCGTCGTTCGCTGTGTTCGGTAGTCTGATTCAACGGAACTGTTTGCCAGCGCAAAGCCCGCCCAAGGTCCAGTCCGCCCTCTGCTGTCTCGTTAACTTGGAGGGAACATCCGCCGATAAATAGAAGCCATGTCCATCAAGATTAAGTTTCTGGTTATTACATCTTTGTTGCTGCTTCTGTCTTCAGCCACGATCTTTTGGATCAATCGCAACTCTTTTCTGGATGATAAAAGATCCTATCTCTATTCCTCCGCCATGGAGCGAATCCAGGATGCGACAGAAGTGATCAATGAAGGCTCCAACAAAGTGATGGAACGACTGCAGACCGCGCTGCTGTTTTTCGATGGCGCCGTTTTCAGTCAACAGATCAAAACAGCCGCTCAGCAACAGGGCTGGGGAAATATTCAGATCTATCGCACAGTCGAAGGCAACGCCACGTTCCTGGATGCTTTGCTGGAATCACCCAGTCTGCCGCCGGCGCAACTGCAATATCTGCAAAAGATGCCTGAAGGCAAAGTGCAAACCGACGTCAATCTGGACAAGCCTGAAAACATGATCGTCTACTATCGCAAAGGGGATCTGCTGATTTATGGTCAGTTGACATTCGACGGGCTGAAAGACGCCAATCAAAAAAAGACCCTGGGTTTCTGGCATCCGCAAAAGAAACAATGGAAAGTTCCTTTGGGACTTGCCAACGCCTCTGAAATTCACGCGCCCATCACCGCGCAATTGACCGGCCAGGGCAGCAGTGTTCGTGAGCTTCGCCTTGACGGCAATGACTACCTGATTTCCTACACCTGGGTTCCCCAGTTGCAGGCTTATATGTTCCAGGCCTTCGACAAAGGCCAGATCTATTCCGTCTTACAGCAGACGATGAACAAGACCCTGATGGCATCGGCGCTGATCATCCTGCTGGGCCTGATCGCCACTTTCTTCAGCGTGGATTCCCTGACACAAAGTATTTCTGTTCTGGCTGGCGGCATGTCCCTGTTCGCATCAACCGGTCAATCCAAACCCATTCAACTAAAATCCAATGACGAAGTGGGCCGTATGGCCAAGGTCTTTAACTCCATGCTTGAAAAAATTCAGGGGCTGTTGCGACAAACAGAGGAAAAAGCCCGCATGGAAGCCGAACTTGAAACCGCGAAGGAAGTTCAGACTGTTCTGTTGCCAAAACCCAAAGTCGATACGGATCATTTTACCCTGAAGGGATTTTATCAGCCGGCTTCAGAGTGCGGCGGAGATCTTTGGTTCCATTTTAATGACGACAAACGACTGTTCGTATTTATTGGCGATGCGACCGGGCACGGAGTTCCCGCCGCCCTGATCACGGCCGCAGCCCGTTCGGTTCTGTCGTTGTCGATGGCGGAAAACATGTGGGACCCTTCGAAAGTTCTGAGCATGATGAATCAGGTTTTATGTGACCTGGCCAAGGGTGAAAAAATGATGACGGCCTTTGCCGCACTTTACGACCGGGAAGCCGGGACCCTGACCTATTCCAACGCCAGTCATGACTTCCCGCTGATCAGCCCGCTTCCGCCAGAAGGCAAAAAAATCAAAAAGAATGATCTGATGTTCCTGACCGAGGCCAATTCCAAACGACTGGGTGAAAGCCGTGAATCGCGATTCCAGACAGCGACGGTCCCACTGCCTGCGGGCGCGGTGTTCTTTGCCTACACAGACGGTCTGATTGATGCCGTGAACGGAATCGGAACCGCGTATGGTGAGCGCACGGTGATTAAAACCGCCGTGGACTGCACGAATCGCGGCTCTTCAAGAAGCCTTCACGATATCATGCAGAAACAGATTGTAGAGCATATTGAAAACCAGGAACAGCCCGACGACATCACATTCCTCGGGCTGTATATAAAAACGGCTTAAACAGAACGAACGGCACGGACGGTGCCGTCCACCAGATCACCGACTCTTAAAGAGCGGCTGTACATCACTTTTTCAACCTGCTGACAGATCTCGCGGCGCACTTCCGCTGTTTTCTTTCTTTGCGGGATTGCGACCATGTCCGTCAGGTCCCGTTCAACGATCATCGCTTTTCTTTCAGGCAGGGTCGCAAGGATGCGGTTGTAGAACGCCGTATGGGTTTTGAACAAAGCCGCATACAAGGAGTCGACTTCGTAACTGTTCAGCACCTCGGACAGAATATCGGAAGGAACCAGTTTCAAATCATCGAAGGTCAGGATCACGCGACGCAAACGCTCCAGTTCTTCCGGATTGTCATTGGCAAACAATGCCAGCAGATCCATCTCTTCTTCCGGGGACATACCGCGGATGACCTTCGCCAGAACGGACGCCCCCTCGATTCTTGGCTCCGGACGCATGCGCATCTCGGTCAGTTTTTGATTGAAGGACGAAATCACCGCCTGCACCACATTGTGCGGCAGCTTTTCCACGCGGGAAATCTCGGCCAGAACCTTCACTCGTTTTTCAGCATCCAAAGAACCAACAATCCCTGCCGTCACTTCCGCCGGGGAATGCAGGCAAAGCACCGCGATGTTCGCCGGTGTTTCTTTGTCCAGGATCTGCTGACGTTCTTCTTCGCGCATTTTCAGCACGAACGAGAACGGATTTTCCTCATCGGACGACATCTCGTGCTCAACATAGGCCGCCAAAATCGCTTTATAAACATTACGAACCGCAGTTTCGGTTTCAGATTTCGTAGAGCTTCCTTCGCGCTCCTTCACCGCTTTCCCCAGACGGGCCCAAGCCATCGCGGGAACATCGGTGAACACCCGTTTGGAAGTGTCCCAGCCCAGGAATTCCATCAGCAAAGATGCATCGCCCGCCGACTCATTCAAAGTGAACTCGGTCACCGCACGCGACGCCAGTTGCGGATATTGAGCCGCAATCGCCAGAATGTGCTGTTTCACTGCATCCATATTGAACTCCGGCTCCACCACAGCGGCAGTACCCGGCTCTGAAGTTGCTGCTGCCACAACGTCTTGCGGATTTTCTTCCGTTTCCTGATCTTTTTCCGTGTGTTTATAGTCGTGATTTTCTTTGAGTTCTTTGCGCGGCTCCTGCGCACGACCCCGTCTCCACGCCCAGAACATCAAACCCGACAAAGCAAGCAGGGACATGATCACAATCAGCGTCCACATTTTCCAGGTCAATTCAGGCAGAATATCCGGTTTTGGCTCGGCCTTGGGCGGATCCGCCGGCAGTTCAATACGCTTCACCGTGACAGAGTCACCCGACGTGGCATCCAGGTGCAACTTGGACGTCAAAAGCTCTTTGATGATCTTTTCAGTCTCGGGATTTACATTGCGGGACAAGACCACTGAGATGTCGGTTTTGGACTTCATTTCGTGAAGTTTGTTGGTGGCCTTACCCAGTGTCGGGGCATCGCCCATCAATGGCATTCCCGGCAGATACTGAACATCCATTTCATCATGGAACTCTTTCAGCTTCTTTTCATCCCGGTCCATTTCAATGGCCACAACCAGAGTGTAGTCCGTCGGACGCAAAATCGTGTTCAAAACACTGCGTGCACGGGCTTCGTACACCGTTTCAAGAGATCCGATCTCTTCAATGTACTGGGCGAAGGACACCTGTGAAAGCATCAGTGAAAGAAGAAGTGCAGAAAAACGTTTCATCATTTGATCCCTTTATCTTTCGCGAGAATGGCACCTGCCAGCATTTTCAGGTGCGGATACTGAGACTGCTTTTCGATTCTTTGAATATCTGCCGTGAATTCACTCACCACATTCAGCTCCTGAACGGCCACAAGAAAGCTGTCCTCCCAGACTTCATCCTTGCTTTTGGCTGCCTCTGCCAGATGCTTTTTCAGGTCGCCCTGAATCAGCGAATGATTCAGAACCAGTTGTTTGTACACAAACGGCTTCATCGCCGCCGGATAGTTCGCATAGTTTTTATAAACGCGGTTCAGAAGCTCTTTGCGGGCCTCCCCGTCGCGCACGCGGGCCAGCATCTGCAGCCCTTCGTTCACTTCCGTTTTGGAAAGCAGCATTTTCGTCAGCAAGGCACGGCCTTCACCGCTTAAAGGTTCTGTCTGAATCAGCACGTCAGCCACGATTTCGCGGCGAAAAGCATCACGGCTGCCTTTGTGAAAACCTTCCAGCGCCTTCAGCTCTTGAGCCGATGGCGTACCCAGGCGAAGCAGCGTTTTGGCAGCAAAACTGTGGGTCTGAGCCACGTCGCCCACAACACCCTTGCCATCTTCCGTCAGAAACTTCACGATCTTGGACTGCAACGCCTGCAGATCCTTTTTTTCCTCCGGCTTCCACTGGATGCTGGAGACATCCAGCACATAAATACTGGCCTGGAAGAACTCTTTATTTTCTTTCATGGTGCGCTCAGGTCCAAAGGACGACATCAGCGCGCCGAAGTCATGGTTTTTCCATGCCCGTCCGGTTTTCGAGGACAGGTGGGTGTTCACGGTCATGGAATGGGATTTTTTAAGTTCATCCCAGGTGCCCTGCCCGGAGCGGATCCCCGCCTGACGGGCCTGGGGCTTTTTGCTTTGCAGATAACCCGCATAGCCCAATGCCGCGCCAACAACCAGCACAGCCCCCACAATCACACGTTTTTTGTTAGTGTTTTTATCAGACATCAGTCAAACCCCACAAAACGAAGACCCGCAAAAAGAGTCATAAAACTGTATTTGACGTTCTCATCCTCGGAAGACGGTGCAGTCAGACTGGAGCCCATGGACACCTGCCCGATCAGCAGCAGATCAGACATCACCGGAATTTCAACCCCACCCCGGACGGTCAAATCTATCAGGGACGCATTGAAGTCATCCACCGCCAGATTGCTCAAACCAAGGTTTGCGGCAATAAACGGCGTTGGACGCCAGACTTTTGCTTCGGAAGAACTGTCCACCACCACACGCATGCCGTTGACACCAAACATATAGTACCGTCCGCCCAGGGCGATACGCGTGAACGGAAGCTGTTTGCCCCCGCCGCCAGCCATCTCCATAAAGGACAAAGTCAGAGCCGTGTTCAACGCAGGATTATTGATGGAATAATTCACTTCCATCGTGGTGGATGATTCGATGGATTTATCGACGCCAGCACTGGGGAACTGATACTTCAACGAAGTCATGCCCATGCTGACATCCCAATCAGATGTCAGAGCAGCATGAGCCGGAACGTACAAGAAAAGAAAGATCAGTGCCCCAAGAAACTTCATCAGCGGATCCTGTTTTCGTTACGCTTTTCAATTTCCACATTAGAGGCCGGATAGCGCATTTCAGCCCCGGTTTTTGGCAGGGGCGCCATTCCCAGACGCTGATAGACGTCGGACAGATACTGATAAGCCACTTTATTGTACGGGTCGATTTTCAGGCAGCGTTCCCAGGCGATTTTTGCTCCTTCAAAGTCCTTTTGCAGGTACTTGACGGAGCCTTTCAGCAGCCAAGCATTATTGGAGTACTCATCCAACTGCAAAGCCTTGTCGATTTCAACCAGGGCTTTGTCATACTGCCCTTTCACGATCAACTGCTGACCCTGAAAAACAAAACCCACCACGCGATCGGTGCGATCACGCTCTGCTGTCGGCATGCCGCCGGAAAGACGCGGAGAAAACAACGCATCCTTGTAGAATGAAGATGTGTTTTCCAGAAGCGCCACACGAAGTTTAAGCTCCTGCATTTCCGCGAGCAGCTCTTCCATTCGTTTGTCTTCAGGTTTTTTGTCCTTGTCTTCAGGCTTTGGCTTTTGTGGATCGTTCTTTTTCTGATCCTCATTCTGAGCCAGCTCTTCCGCCTTCTTTTCCTCGTCGGACAAAGGATCCATGCGCGTCGCCACCGCAAGACTTTCACCTTCGTTGACTTTAACCATGACCTCTTTGGTGCGATAGTTCTGCTTTTCAAATATCAGGAAGAACACATCACCGAGCTTTGATTCCTCTTTCACCTGAAGAGGCGCGATACCCAGAAGTTTCTTCTCCTGGCTCTGCACATCCTTGATGTAAACTTTGGCACCGTTGGGATAGGACTTGATTGAATACTTTCCTGCGCACGCAGAAAGCAACACTGGCACCAGAGTTAAAGACAACAATCCAAGTTGCCTTGTAGTTAAGATTTTCATTACCACCATCCATCCTAGATTCGGGGTCTGTTGACTTCTTACATTTTCAAGGTAAGCTCGTAAATTAACAACTTTATGAAGAGCTTACTAACCTTAGTCCTATTCCTAACTGTTCCCCATCTTGCGAATGCGGAATTCCAAGCGCCGGTTATCCGCGCGAAGATGTCCATGTTCAGTACGACTGTGTCCGCTGGGGAACAGGTTAACGAAGAAGCACTGGGCTCGATGTTAACGCTTCAGCCGATGGTTCTATGGAACTTTCCATCCATCAACTCCCGTATGGGAATCCATTATATTATGGACTTCTCAAGTAATTATGGCTTCACCCCTATTTCCGGTATTGGCTTGACGGGTTACTACTACCTGAAGGGATTGCCGGCATCTTACGAAACGACTCCGGATGACACTCTGGTGCAGAAATCCAAACCGGGATTCTTTACCTTCGCCAGCTTCACTCCTGTGAATTTCAACTTGAATAAAAAAGAATCCACACCGAATGCCGGTGATGGTTTTTCTTTCAGTGCGCTTTTATATGAGTTCATGCTGGGTGTGGGCTATGAGTACCCGATTCGCCCCAACGCTCTGATTGCGGTGGAGCTCGCAACCCGCGAGGCCAGCGGCGGAGACGGCAGTATGAAATTCAGCTACTCCGGCCTTGGCCTGGGGATTTCTTTTACGACTTCTTACTACTAGTTCGGATTCAGATCAGACTCAAACTTCTGAGCTTTGTTTTCTAAATCCTGGATCTTTCTTTGTAACTTATCCAGTTGCTGCTGTTTACGACGCTGCTCCTGCTGCTCCTTGTGGCGCTTCTGGGCTTCATCGAATCTGGCCTGGGCCTGTTTCATTTTTTCCTGCAGACTGGCTTCACGCTGTTGATGTTCGATTTCTTCTTTGGTCAGCTGTTTTGAAAACTGTTTTTGCTGAAGCTTGTAGGCCGCCTCGGCATCGTCCAGTGTCACGGCCACCACCACCCGTCGGTTCAGGACCTTATTGGCAGGGATTGACACCCCTGCCTTGTCCACTTCCGGCGCCAGCGGATGACTGGAACCAAAGCCCGCAGCCGAAAGCAACTTGGAATCAACGCCGCTTTCCTCAAAATAACGAACCACCGAGCTTGCCCGCAACGAAGACAGCTCCCAGTTGGATTTCACCAGACCGCTTTGAATTGCATCGCTGTCGGTGTGCCCCTCAACGGAAATCTTGTTCACGCCTTCAATCGAGCGCAAAGCACTGACCACTCGGCGCAGATTGGGTTTGGCCGCGTCTTTCACCTCGACCGCCCCGGAGTCAAACAGCACTTCGCCATCAAATTTCAACAACAGGGTGTTATTGCCGTCTTTGATGATCTCAACACCATTCAGGTCGCCGGATCCTTTTAGAATATTCATGATCTTCTGTTCAGCCAAAAGCGCCGCACTGACTTCCTTGATATTACCACCGAAGTACTTGGCCACTTCCTTACGAACCAGATCGAACTTTGTATTATCGAAGCGGGACATCGAATACATAAGAACGAAGAATCCGAAAAGAAGCGTCATCATGTCGGCGTAACTGACAAGCCAGTTGGACTCGTCATGAGCCATTTCATGCTCATGCTCATCCAAATGCACTCTGCTGCGTTTATTACGCTCTCCCATAATCAGGCCGCCTTCTTAGCTGGATCCGCTTTCAAAGCACCGTCGTCCTCTCTCTGAGCAGGAGAAAGGAAGGATTTCAGATATTCTTTAATAAACAAAGGGTGTTTCTTTTCGTGAACAAGCAGGATGCCCTCTTTGATGATTTCACGCAAAGTCACGTCCGCCTTGGACACCGTCTGAAGCTTTTCAGAAATCGGGATCAAGACAAGGTTGGCCACAACCAGACCATAGAACGTCGCCACCAGTGCGGTTGCCATCGCGGGACCGATGCGGTCCTGAGCGCCGGGCTCTCCCAAAGTTTGCAACAGGGAGATCATCCCCAAAGTCGCACCCAACAGGCCGAATGCCGGTGGGAAGCGGGAGATCGTGTGCCAGACTTTGATTTCCTCATCATCACGTTTCTTTTTTCCACGCAGGGCGTTTGTCAAAACATCCGCCAGCTCGTCGTAATTAAAACCGTATTCCACCAGCAGCTTTACGCCGTCTTTGATGAAAGGGTGAGTCTCGGCTTTCATCAAAGCAGAAACGGATTTTGGATCACGACGGTAAGCTTCGGAGATTTCCACGATCGTGCCGATCGTACCAAGATAGTCGACTCTTTCACGCCCGAGCATTTTGCGAGTGACAATCTTCAGCGCCGTCCAAAGACTTTTGAAGTTGAAGCTCAACAGAGCCACAGTCAGAGTACCGCCCACGACAAGCACGATCCCGTGCACATCGGCGAACACCTTCGGATTCTTTGCCGCATCGAGGATTGAAAATACTGCAATACTCACTGCAGCCAAAACACCTAAAAGCCCCGCTATATTCATAGTTCCTCCGGAATATAAACAATTGTCCAAACATCGTTTCGGAGCCGTGAGAGATACTCGAAACTGTACCAAGGCTTAGATTTGGGGGTGTTCCGCAGTTGTAGCTAAATTACCTGTTCCGCAATTCTATATAATGAAGGGAACAGGGAGAGTGGAATGACGAGCCTTATTATTGGTGCATGTCTTGTGATCTTTGCCATCGAGGGACTTCTGATCAGTTTGGAGTACTTCAAGATGCAGAAGAATACAAAGCTGCAATCTGCACTTGATAAAGCCAATGCCGACAAAGACCTACTGGGCCAACGTCTTGCTCAGGCCGAACATGATTTACAAAGCGCCCGCGCCGAAGTGCAGGGCATCTACGTCCTGTGGAACAAGTCTCTGGAATCTGAAAAGACTATGCGCCATGAGCTGCATGTCGCAAAAACCCAATTGACCTATCTGGCGCAAAAAGTGATTCAAGGTGTTCCTGCTCCGAAGGTCAGCCAGCAGGCGGCTTATTGGGAAACTCAAGAGCGCACTCCGGAAGCGGCTCTTTCCAAAAATGTTCACCGCGAAAGCTATCAAGCCAATATGGATTTCCTCTAAAGAGGACATTGCAAGAGCGCGTAATCCACCCCGCTCTTGCTGTTTTCAACAAACAGGTGTCTGCCACCTGGAAGCACCGTCCACAATCCCCTCTCGGAAATCGCCTTCACGGCCACCTTGTCTTTCACAGAAAACTTCTTTGACTCCCCGGCTGGAGCCGCCACGGTCAAACCGTATTCCCGCAGAATATTGTAAGGTCTTTTTCTTTCAGCAAACCACACCGCACGGGGCTCTTGCTCACCATAGACTTTGTACTCTTCGCGATAGTCCAGAGGTTCTCCGGTTTCAACCGCCAACGCCGCCGGCGCCCCTTGTAAATGAGCCAAAGGATAGAAGGCCCATTTTTCGTCGCGTTCCAGCCAGCCGCTGGTTTTAAATCCGATCTGTTCATAAGGTGCCACCACAAAATCCGAAAAAGGATTGGCGCTGGCATCCACCGAAAGTCTTTGCGTTTCAAGACTTAAACGATCCGGTGCCACTTTATAGACGGCGAAATCTTTGCTTTCACCACTGGAATAGGCCAGCAATCCCGGCTCGATGCGCACGCGGGCTTTGCCGTTGGAATACTCCTGCCCACATTGCAGAACACTTAGCATATTTCCGGATTCCACCCCCATCAAAGTGTCCGGAGACCTTGGCACTTCCCGGGGGATCACACTCTGCCATGCCTGGCTGTTATAAAAACCCAGACGGCCATTGGCTTCCAACGACACAAAGGTGCTTTGATTCAAACGGCGGAAGGTCACATCGGACTTCCAGTTGCGTCCACACACCCCCAACTGATTCAGCATGGTGGCACTGTCACCGTCCATGCGAATCGGCAGCGTTCGCCCGCTTTCAGTCCGCACAAAGGCCATATTGCCAAACGTCGCCGCCAATGAATATCTGGATTCCTCAAAAGGATAGATGGCATTGGCGGTGGTGGACTTGGCTTCCAGATAAGGCGTAAAATCCTGAGCGAAGCCCAGCTTGTTCACCACCCAGGTGTCACCCTTGGCATTCAAAGTCAAAGCGCGATACTCCCCATCCGCAAAACGATCCATCGCCGCCAGCATGGACGTCTGTTCAAAACGCCCGGATTTTACAGTTGTGCACTCTGGAAGTTCGGGGTGAGGCTTGCTGTTTTCAAAAATCACCGCCAGCACCAGCCCCAAGGCAATAACGACCGCAAGAATAACAGGGACTTTAATAAAAAACGGAATGGCTTTTTTATTGGTCATTTTTCACCTTGCTGCAATCCAACTTCACAAGTCCGCTGTTGGAACCCATGATCACATCTTTAAAGACGCATTTTTCATCCACACGGACTTCATAAACGCCCTTACCCAACACCAATGGAACATTCGTCAGATGATTCCCCAACAGGGCAAATCTTCCATCATAGACATAAATACCGCGAACCTTCGGATCTTCCACCACCAACGCCCCGGCTTCCTGAACATCATAGGTGTATTCAGCGTTGGGAACAATCAGGTAGTTTTCCAAAGTCTTTTCAAAGAAAGGGTCCCGGTAAAGGCGAATCGCCCACTTGCCCGTTGGCAGCGGAACGCGCACATCACTGGTGAAACGCTTCACTACTTTACGATTGGAATCCAGCAGCTCAATCTTCATCAGTTTTTCAATAAAGTTGGCCTGGAAGAAACCGTACCCCCCGACTTTCAGGGTCACCTTTTTTTGCGGTGGAATGGTGAACTCTGAAAATTTGTACTTGGGCTTCAGATTCACGATGGCAAGATACTTCCCCGGCGGAACTTCAATCCCCTGGGACGCATGGAACTTGCGATAGATTTCATTCGGAGATTCCGCCCGGAACAAAAACACCGTCGCATTGGGCTGGGGGCTGCTGACAAAAAGATTCTTTCCGGGATTCAACTGCTTGTCCAGCTCCTGGAACAGCTCTTCCAGTTTTTGTTCGTCGTCCGCCTGATTCATATCACCGATACACGCGAGCTTGTTCAGGATATCGGGCTGATTCTGCAAACCGAACGCCACCACAAAGAACTTCAAGTCGACGTCTTTTCCGCTCAACTCTGCCGCGATCTTACAAGGATCCTGCCCGCAGGTTTCTTCTCCATCAGTGAAAAGAATCACCCGCTTTGGTCCCTTATAGTGCTCAACATCCTTATAGGCGTCCTTCAACGCCTGGCCAATCGGAGTCATCCCCACCGGCTCAAAACCTTTTACAATACCCTCGATTGCGCCCAGCTTGCTTTGGCCTGGCTCAATCGCCAGATAATTGTCCTTGCAGTCTTTTTTGCGCCGGGAGCCGATCACTCTCAGGCCGCTGCTGGTCTTTTCCGTCCACTGTGACATCAGATAGCGGGCCAGCAGTTTTTTTAGAACATAGATCTTGGTTTTTTTGGGGCCCATCAACTGCCCCATGGATCCCGAGCTGTCGATGACATATTCCACCAGAGGAATGGCCGTCGAAGGCAGGTCTTCGGCCTTTACTTCACCTGCGGCATTGGCGGGAACTTTGGACGGATCAAAATCCATGTTATCCAGAAGATCCTCCGCCTTTAACTGAGTCATCCCCTGTGGAACGGATGGCTCATCCTTTTCCTGGGCCCAGGAGGCAAACGCACACAATGTCAGGGCAAGCAGAATCAGTTTTTTCATCGGGGCTTCAGCATCTTTCCGATATAGTCTTCCATGCGAAGACCTATCATGATTCGAATGAAGTTCTGGCTTTCTTTGTAAGTGCCGCCTTCGGGAATATTATAAAAACCATCCGGCGCATTGGTCGGCGTCCCCGAGAATGTCACCTGACTGGAACTCATCCCCGTGCTGACATCGACTGAGAAACGCTTGAAGAACGGAATAAAGCCCATGTGTACCAGCGTCGTGGCTCCGACTGAAACCTCCATCGCCGTCCCGGTCGAGCTTTCGCCGCGGGTGACTCCGCTGTCTTTCATTGAATAAGCCGGGAAATAAGTCAGGTCGAAATAGATGCGGTTGAAGCTCCAGTCAAAGGACTTTTCTGAATTGAACACATTCGGACCAAACAGATAGTGGAAGTTTGCTCCCAATCCCATCCCGGAACCCGTGCTGCTCAGAACATATTCATCATCATTGGCGGTTTTGAAGTCTGTCGATTTCGTCACCAGCTTCAGGGTCGGACGCAATTCTTTCCAAAGCGGCAGGAAACGGTAGTGAATCGCGATCATGCTTTCGCGATAAGTGGTCTCTTTTTCCTCGCGATTGTAGGACTTCACCGGCACACTGCCACCGGAACTGCGGTATTCCAGTCCGATTCTCCACAGGAAGTCGAAATACCACATCAGATGCGTGTCCATGAAATTGTGTTCAAAGGTTTTATACTGATTGGCCTGATTGGGCGAGGAACTTTCAATCTTTCCCTGGTAAGGGCCGAAATCCAGTTGAACATAGCCCTGCTCGTAAGGGTCCGGTTCATCCGGCTGAAGCCCTCCTGTTGGCGGAACTTCAGGCTCTTCAAATTTCTTGTCCTGAAGTCGCGCCAGACTGACCACGCGGTCACGCACTTTGGGGAACTTGGTGATGGTTTTGGAATCCAGCAGAATCAGAAATTTTCCGTCCTGGATGTTTTCGACGGACCCACGGGAAATAACTTCGATGTCATCATCCTGGATGCGCGCGATCACCACCAGGTCCCCGACACGCACCAGCGGCGTGGAAGCAACCATCACGACGTCATCGTTAACCCCGATGATCGGCACAGAGTTCTTTCGGATAACATCCGGATTGATGATGCCGGCAAAGCAGACATTCGCGAAAATAAAGATGCTGAAAAATAGATGAAGCCTCACAGATAAATTCTATGAGGCCTCTCTGAAAGATACAATTTTAAAGCTAGCGAGCGCGGTAAATCCGGCCCTTGCTGCGACTGACCAGAAGGATCTGGCCCGAGTCAAAACTGACGATACTGTCGACCGGATCCTGCACAGAATTCGCATAGACCTGATAACTGTCCAGATCGATAGTGAACACCTGATTGGCGTCCTTCATTGTTCCGATGATCATTCGGTCTTCCGGACGGATCACCAGACGACGTCCCTGCCCCGGCACATCAAATGGCGAGCTGCTGATTTCGTTCACGCCAACGAATTGCACGTCAGCGGCCGTCGGAGTTTTCGCTGGTCCGTCGGTCAGTACAGCAACACCGCCTGTCCCCGCCAGCAAAGCCAACACCCGGTGTGAAGCCACGTCCACGACCAGATCGGTCGGTTTACAGTCTTGATGTCCGGCGACGCCGTCCCACAATGTGATCTGTGCGACCAAGCCAGGGGTTCCGCCTGAGCGCACATTGCTGACGTTGAACACAAACAATTTGTGTGAAATCGAAGGGCTTGTCTGCTGGGTCGCCACATACAAACGTTCCAGATTTTTATTCAAGACCATTCCGGAAATCTTTGCGGTGCCGAAATTGTAAATCTGAACGGCGCTGGCCGGATTCAGATAGTCGTACATCAGCTTGTCTCCGTTGTCAGAGGCATAGAAGACATAGGCCGAGTCCAACGATTCCGTCAACCGCAGATCCGAGTTCAAGTTGCTCGTGAATAGATTCTGGGGACAGTCACCGATACATTTGTTTCCAGTGCCCAGACTCAAACCCGTCAAGTCCGTTGCCGGAATACGCAGAGCTTCGGTGGTCAGACCAAAGGGCCCCACCCGACCGGTTTGCGAAGTCAGCAGAATATCAAAGCTGCCGGACGTTTTTACCAGGGCCATGCGCTTGGTCTGAGTTCCGCTTAACCAAGGCAGATCCTCCATAAAGTTCCAGGGAGGATTCACCAAAGTTCCGTTCGGTTTGTTCATAGCCCCATTCACCAGGGTGAGATCCCACAGGAAGTGCTTGGTGAACATTCCCAAAGTGTAAGTGCCGGCAAAGACCAGGTGGTCAACAATATTTGAACCCAGATTCAGGGTCACCGGCACTTCGACAAGCCAGTTCAGGGCCAGTGGATTCATGGACGGCAAACTTTCCGGACGAGCCGCGAAGATGTCGAAGAGTTTTTCCGCCAACAGATAGTTATTGCGGATTTTCACTTTCCATTCTTTGGCCGCCACATAGTTCCCGTCGGTGGCTTCCGCACGGATCATGAACTCCCCGGATTTCAACGGACCTGCGCCATCGGGATCAATGGAGGCATCCGTGTCCTTGGCTTTAAATTCAAAGTTCGGCCCCTCATCATAACGAAGCTCATCATTCACATACCAGCGATAGAACAAGGTATCGTTGGAGTTCGGGTCTGACGCCGAGATCGAGAATGAAACCGGTGTTTTTTCCGAAGCCAGCACGTCCGTGCCAGCCGGCAGGAAACTGTTGATCACCGGTGAGGCTTCAAATGGTGAAAGCGGATTTTGCACTTTCAGATAGAAGCTGACAGTGTCAGTCTCCTGAGTTTTCAAATCACGCACACGGACGCGCACCTGATGACCGGCGCCACCTTCTGCGGTGACATCTGCGGGATAAGCCGGATTCCAACTGATGATCCCCTTGGTCGGATCAATGCACATTCCGTTGGCTTCAGCACACGGGCGCGGAGAAGTCACCAGAGAGTACTCCAAAGAGTTCCCCTGGGAATTATTGACGATCACCGGATACTTAAATGGTGCAGAAGGCATGCTGGCCGCCGTGTGCGGCATAAAGTGAACCGGCGTTCCGGAAAGATTCTGTCTTGGACTGATAAAGTAAGCGGGTGCGACCACATTGATTCTAAGTGGCGTTGCACTGGCCGATCGCGACAGAGCCAGCCCGTCACGGTCCACGTCACCGTTGTCATTGACAAACAATTCGGCCGAATGCTCACCAATGTGAGTTCGTTGAGGGCACCACTCCATTTTATAGCGCTGGCGCAGAGTGCTTCCGACGAGCTCTGGCACACCCACCGGTGTCAGCTTCGGCACAGCCAGGTCCACATTCAAATTCGTCCCGTCACCGCACTGGGGAACCGAGACGTTGCGTTTGTAAGTCGCATCATAGGTGGCAATTTCAGGAGCCCACGTCGTACTGTTCGCATGACATACATACGGGTCTGCCGACACCGGATCCAAAGTCGGATGGCGCAACGCAACCCCATTGGCATCACGACACAACGTCAACAGTGTTGAGAAGCTGCCACCGTTCGGAACATAGGCATCATTGTCATACAGATAGACATCCTGACTGAAATAGGTGTCAGCAAAAATACGGAAATTATTTCCGGAAACGATCTCGGCAATGGATGGCACCTGATTTTTATTGATCAAGCGGATTTTATAAAACGCATCCGTGGACTGCTGCACATCCGGCATCGTTTTGGCGTCATAAACACGCATTTTTACAACCAGGCCTGCAGTGCCAGAGAACTTTTTGGAGTCAGCATCCGTCGGATTCCAAATCAGCTTGGCCGTGGTCTTGGATCCGGGTCCCGGTGTCAGCGCTTCACGCTTTTCCACCGCCACACTCAGCCCCTCCGGCCTTGGCACCCACGTCGATGTTTTCAGATCATACACCTGGGCATCCAGATCAAAGTTCACGGTCTGAAGTTCGGAACCTTTGTTGTTGTCGACAGCATAGATATTATACAGCGACTCGGTGCCTTCATTGAAATCACCCAGAGTCAAAGGCGTCCCCAAAGCTGCACCCGAGCCGCCCGCCAGCGGCGTAAAGCTGCTGTCGGTAAGCACCGGCTTGGTGTTGATTTCTTTCACCACCAGGGTCACATTCGTAACGGTGCTCAATGTTCCCCAGGGCGAACGCTCCACCGCCGTCACCTTAAAGCTGAAGTTTCCGGAATAGTCGCTGGCGTGCGGAGTATAACGGAAATAGCACTTGTTGGTTTTAAAATAGGTCTGATCAGCCGCCGCCGGCACCGTCGAGCACACATTCGTACCGGTGCAGGCCGAGTTGGCAAGTCCCGTGGTACGACACACACTCCACTGTCCCACCGGGCCGGTCCCGATCTTTTCAACCGTAAACGTGTAATAGTCTTTTGGATCGAGCGGATACCAATAATCGTCCAAAGCATAATATGGAGACGGCAGCTTCAAGGCACTGTCAGCCATTTGAATCAGACCATCCTGCAAGTTCGTTCCCTGTGTCGCAATGATCGTCGGATTGCTGACGACAATGGACGGGTTGTTCACATCCGTAAATCGCAGTGTTGCCAGGCGATTGTTCGCAATAGGTGTTGTTGTCGTCCAGCCCTGATTTTCGACCCGACGAACCCATCTGTTGATGGTCAACGTACCGACCGGCATCACCAGAGGATCAATCAATTCGTAATAAGTATAGTTGGCGGTGCGAACCCGGGTCCCGGCCGGCAGATTGATCGCCGTCGTCCCCGTGGCACGGAAGAATCGGGCGATGCCCTGATGCTCAAAGACACCGGTATTTTCAACTTTCAGATTCGCAGCCTCTGGAGGCAACGTATCCACAAACGTATTGATGGCCTTGGCTGGGGCACGATAGCCGTCCAGCGCACGCACACGGAACTTGCGATAGACTTCCACCTGATTGGAAGTCCCGCGCTGAACCGTGTGTTCATTCCAGTCATAAAGACCCGGAGGATGCGGCAATGTTGGTGATATCGCAGAAGGGGTTCCTGATACCGCACTCACGGTGAAGGCCGGCGCCCCCGCCAGAGTGTTGCTGGAGGTCAACACCGTTCCATCTGCAATCAGAATTGGTTTTCTCCAGACCGGGATCGAAACACTCGCGGTCCCAATCGGCATAACAATGTCATCCGGTGTTTCAAACTCAATCAAACGGCCGGCGGTGCGCACAACAGTCATCTTGGGAATCGTGATCGCAGCCGTGGTCGTCGGACGACTGAAGGTGACGATACCACGGTCATACAACGCCACCGGATTTGTCACCGTGACACCAGCGGGAACTGCGGTGGCAATCACCGTCACCGTATTTGCCGCCGCCGTCGTGCCATCAGCCACCACCGGGAACAACACTTCAAGATCACCGGCATTGATGGTGACGCTCATTTTTGGTTTAAAGACAATATTGCTGCCCGGTACAGTGAAGGTGTTGGTCGTGGCAAATGTTCTTGCTGAAGTGTCTTCTGACGAGCGCACAAAGCGAACGTAACCGGCCGCACCACCACCCGCGATGTCCACGGAATTATTCATAATACGGATACAAAATGAAGAGGCATTTCGGCGATAGGTTGGCTCGGCCATACCCACCATACGGCGCAAAATCAGCATCTGATTTGTTCCGCAGTCAACGATGTTCGTCAACGAGTCGATGGCACCCTTATTGGTGTTTGTGCCCGTCATGGCGAAGTCATAGGCTTCCAGCCACAAGGGGTCGTTATCTTTGTCAGAAACCGTGTAAGTGATGGAGTTCTGAATCTGATTGGATTTGACCTGAACAGTCTGATCCGCCCCCGCCAAACACGGCTTGGTATTGCGATCCGCCGCGGTCAGGTTCAGTGTGATTGGAGCTGCGGCACCATTATGATTGTCCTTAAGCGTGACAATAAAGGTCCCGGTCTTAAGGGTGTGCAGTGGCTTCCAAAGGAAGGTGTAACGAACACGATCGGGCAGGATTTCCGGCAAACCAACCTGTGTGATGTACGACTTCAAGGTCCCGGCGGTGGTCACAATCAATTCATCAGGAGGATATGCCGCATTCGGACCGATGTTATCTGCATCCTGGAAATCCAGATAAAACTGATAAGGAGCCACTCCATCAGGCACTTCATTGGCGCAATAGTCATATTCGATGGCACTGTCCGCGACCGGATTCACCCCGCCCAGCATGATCGGTGCCGAGTTGGTGTCCTTCACCGAGACCTGCAAGCTGGCCAGAGTCAACCCACCCAGCGCATCCGTCACTTCCAGCATGATACTGTTAAGACCTTTTCGCGCATCTTCGTTATTCGGTGTCCAGCGCACGGTGACTTCACCCGCGTCATTGATCTCTGTTGGTGCCATCTGATTATTCAAATACAAAGGATTGGAACCACTGATGGCATCCGCCACCACTTTTATCGCATCCCCGTCTTCGTCCTTGAACTTAACCAGACAAACCCACTCGGCATTTTCATCCACAGTTGCCGGACAATTGTAAGTGTAGGTTGGGCGACGGTTGACGTTTTCCACCAACACCGGCCAGTCCACACGGCTGATCTTGCCACCATCAGACAGGATCACACTCATCGTGTAAGGATCGGGACGACCGTCATCATAAGTCGGATCCCAGCGCACGATGCCTTCTTCCGCCGTGCGCAGAGCACCTTCCAGCATCCAGGCATAAAACACCTGGTCCCCGTCCGGGTCCCTGGCAGTGGCGCGAATTTCAATTTTTTTGCCTTCTTCCACCCGCTGCTGCTGCACCTTTGTGGTGGCTTTTTCATCCAGCACCGGTGGGCGGTTTAGAATTCCAAATGGATACGGATCCGCGGTGACATCACCGTCATTGTTGAAAACAAACTCCACACCAAAGGACTTCATGAACGTCAAAAAATCATAGCTGTTGGAAAGTCCGTTGCGAATAAAGCGATACAGCAAATCCGGATTAAAATCGGGAGAAATACCAAACAATGCCAGTCGTTCCTCACGGAATCTGATCACCGCCGCCGTGATCTTCTGAATTTCATCCGGAGTATAGGTGCTCAGATCCCTGCCTGGATAAGTGGACAGCAGGTTATAAACCAGCGTCGTATCCAGACTTGGCTGAATGATGGCATCAGGATAAACGATCGCATACCAGGGAAGGGTGCGATATTCCATCACCACCTTCAGAACCATCGCGCCGGAGGGACTTAGGCCTTTCGGCATGATGGAGCGGATGAAATCCGGCTTTGCATCAGTGGTCATGTCCAGAAGATTTTTGGTCTTCTTTTCCGCCTGAATGAACTCGGTCAGATAAAGGGAGAACTTTTTGGTGCTGGCCGGATTGACCTTGGTCATATCAAACTGCAATAGACTGCCCGGGGGAATAACGATTTCACTCGATTTCCCCTGCTCTTCAAGACAGCCCGTCAACCAGACTGTCGCCAGAATCAGCGCCAAAGCTTTTAATACCATCCCCTGCCCCCGCAGAATCAAACGTGCTTAATAGAGTAAGAAGAAGTTCCCCACATCGATACCGTTGATCGGCGCATGCCCATCATGTCCTTCACTTGGAACCAGGATGTCCATAGTGCCGTCGCCGTTCACATCGCCGGAAGAAGTGTTCATATAGAAGTAATACGGCGATGTTTCAGTATCCTCGTATTGAATCACATAAGGCTTCATGCGGCCCTGGGCATCCCCGACAACAACCGTGTCCGGATAATCAGCAGAATGCAAACCAACACTTGATCCGAAGAACACCAGCCCGCGGCCCAACTGCGTGATTCCGTTTACGGAATCATCGAATCCGTACGAACCCAGAATCACGTCGTCGAATCCATCTCCGTTGAAATCGCCTTTTTTCATTCGGCCGGTCATCAGCTCACTGCCCACCAAATCCCCGGATTTCGCATCCCAGGCATAGAAGGCCTGAGGTGCCGGTTTCGGTGTTCCAGACGTGCGCATACACTCAATACCCGCACCACCGCCTGGCAGGTTTGGATCAGTATAAAGCATCTGCTTGTTCAGATTGATTTCCAGGTAATCCCACATCGCAGAGTTGTTATCCGAGCCGCACAGCGGACCGTAATAAACATACGACATCCCCGTGTCAGTCAGACCCGCCTTCGGAGCTTCACGTGGAGCCGTCACAATCAGGTCTTCGTAACCGTCGTTATTCAGGTCCCCTGCCGAAGCGATACGATAACCAAAGTAACGTCCAGACATGTTGTTACTCAGCGCCTGATTCAGGATTGGCGGCATCAGGCCGTAAACACGGCCCGCAGCTCCGTCCAGATCCAGTGATGGATCCAGATTCTGGAACTGACTTTGTGTCGTGTTGACGCACGAACCAGCCATGTAGGTGGCGTTGTAATAGCTGTCCCGATCCGCCGCCTGAATTCCGTTGGTGCTTCCCTTGTACAGGAACAGACGTCCATAGTTGGAATAGTTGTCAGCATCATAGTAACAAGCCAGATCTTCCCAGCCCGGAGCAGAGATCACCAGATCGTCGATACCGTCTTTGTTGTAATCCATTACGGCCACACTTGCACCGAACATGTGGCGCATACGCTCGTAACCATAGTTCACGTTGCGCACCATTGGACTGTACAGGTATTGCATCTTGCACGAATTGTTCGGAGCCCCACTGCAGGCCTTGTTCGCCACAGCCGCAGATTCAGTTCCATAAGTGTCAATTAAGTAATTGGCATTTGCCGACAACAGATTCGTATTCACGTTCGGCTCGTTGTCAGTTGGCGTATAACCTTTCACCTTCGGAGTCTGCACCCCCGTGGAGGAACCATACCAGATAAACACGCGTCCCATATACACAGCCTGATTACCGTTTTTACAGCTGGAGTCTGCTTCATCGTAGCACTGCCATCCATCATTCGCTGCTGGAGGATCACCGAACGGAGGATTCACGTCATTGATACTGGTCCCCTTATTCATCGTGAAGAAGGACGGAGCCGAAGGAACCGAAAGCACAATGTCAGAATAGCCATCACCATTGAAATCACCATGGTTAATGACCTTGCGTCGGTGCGGAGAATCTTCATCCATGCCAATTGTGCCGTCACCCCAGGTGATCGTGGACCAGCGAGTGGAGATGTATTGAGGATCCCCGGCCGCCGGAATCCATTTCGGATTGGTCACAGCCTGCAAGCCCCCTCGAGATCCATAGTAAGCAACCATTTGGCCACCGGAGGCCGGATCCAGGAATACCACATCCCCGAAGCCGTCCCCGTTAATGTCACCAGCGTCAAAGGCACGACTGGCCCAGCCAACACTCAGGTTCGTCGGTTTGCTGATCATCTGAGGCAACGCGATGTCATTCAAAGTCACACCCTGCGCCGGGTTCACAGATGGATAACAATAGTTTTCATTCTGGCTTTGCGCCTTGAAGACGCGCGCCAGATTCTCTTTACAGAACGAGGTTGTTACCAGCCCCAGATTCGACCCAAAGAACACCACCGCGTCTGTTGTATAAGTCTTGCTGTTGCTGGATGGACGTGAAATCTGAGCCACAGCATCCGCATAACCATCGCGGTTGATATCCCCGACGATACGAATACTTTCAAAGTTCAGACTTTGCGGGCTGGCTGCACGGTCCACCATTTTTTCAACCGGGACCGAGTTCACCGACGACAGCGGCTGACCTTTTGAGTAGTAACCCAAAGCAGCCCCGCCCCCCAGTTTCGCCGATTTATCCAGATAAGACCCAACAAAGACGTCATTCAACGGAGTCAGACCCGCATAATCCCCGTCAAAATTGCCGACAGCCACAGACCGGCCGAAGTAATCATAAGCCTGACCTTGATAATTATAAAGGTGCAGGAAGTTCGATGTCAGTCCCACGCCCGCCAAACTTGTAAACACATAAGCCGCGCCGGAACTGGATGCCTTCGTCCCGTCCCCCGTAGCGCCCACGACGACATCCTTGATCCCGTCACCTGTGACGTCCGCCACAGCCATGGCTTCCGGGTACAGCCCCAGATAATAGTTGGAACCAATGGAGTTTGAACGAATCAACGTTGGAGCACACTTGCGTTTGGTCAGGTTGTTGTTCACATCAAAGCGATCGCACTGAGACGAACCATCATTCCAGTCACTGTCTTTGATCGCCGGATCGACCGCATCAATCCCTTTAAAGGCATCCATTTCATAAAGTTTGAACGGATTTCCATAAAAGACCCACAGGGCACCGGAATTGGTTTTTGAGCCGTTGTTAAAGTAACTGCTGGACACAACGGCTTCCGCCCATCCATCGGCATTGGTGTCGGAAGGACTGGTTAACGCCGTGTTGGTCGCATCATAGCGGGAACGATCCCCGACCAGAGCCACCGATGTCCCAAAGCCACGGGAAACCATTTTCACGCCCGAACCCACCTGATCGTCTTTATAGTAACTGCGCGGGAACAAAATGCGGAAGCCCGACTTGTTCGTCAAACACGAGAAGTGCTTATTGGTGTCCATCTTGCGATTACCGCAGAACCAGAATTGATTACGATAAGTTTCATCTTCCGTCGCTGACGCTGAAGGAGCGGATCGACCGAAATAAATGTAAGCAGCCCCTGGAGCAGACCCGACACCCACCGCCGCATTGTTCACTGGCAAGCTGTAGTGATTGGTGCCACTTGGGAACGAAATTCCTGAACTTCCCCATCCACCTTCCGCCGGCGGAATCGCCGCACAAGTGTCCGGAGTCGAACAGCTCGCAGTTGTTGCCTTGATTTTCGCACTCTGGGCCTGAATATAACGATCTCCGGGCGCACCCACGATCATGTCAGATCCACCCACCAGTTTTCCGGCAGAGTTTCGAATTCTGAAACCGCCATCCACATCGGCACCACCATGAACCGCGTGACCGAAACGGGCCCCATAGTGCGGAGTCGGTGCATAGATTTTCAGGAAGCGGAATTTGGGATTACCCGAATTCGGAATACCACCGGCCGTGGGAGTTTCATATCCGATACCGGATTTGGAACCAAAGTACATGGCCACAAATCCTGTCTCGCGTTCATATTTGGATTCACCCGGCAGATTCGGAGAAGGCACCCCATCCCAATCCCCGCGTGGCGCCCCCACCGCAATGTCATCGTAACCATCACCATTAAAATCACCAACAAAGGACACCGCGTGACCGAACTCCGCATTGTTCCCCATCTGAACACGGCCCGCCTGATCCCAATGGGACGATGGCCACAACGACGTATCCGGCCACAACATCACCGCAGAACATGTTGCCCCCTCGACCAGGCCGTTACAGGTTTCGAAGTTCTGCTGCATGTCCTTGATTTTCGTCGGTGCTTTCAGACCCTCGGCACTTCCGAAGAAGACAAAGGCCGCACCATCATAATCGTAAGGACTGTAACTGGTATCCTGGCCTGGCGCACCGACCACAAGATCTTCACAGGCATTACCCAGTCGGGTGTCCCCGTTCAGATTTCCGCTGCCGGACATGGACTTGCCGAAACGTGCATAGTGGGAAAGATCCTCAAAAGTAATGATCTGCGGATCCACGCCCGGGGCCGCCGGGCTCTGCACCGGGTCCGGGAAGGTTTTCAGTTTGTAGCTGGCTGAACCGGTGGGTTTATAAGAATAATAAACATAAACCGCACCCGCATTGGCCGACTTAACCCCCAGGGAGGCAATCGAAATATTCGGCAAACCCACAGCTAGGTCCGGATGACCGTCACAGTTAAAGTCACCGGAAGTCATGGCTTCACCCATGTACGCCACCCCGGCGTCCACGGCCGCCACCGGAGGCATTTCTTTATAGCCCGGGATACCTTTGATGTAAGTGCTCAGTTTATCAAAGATCAAAGTCTCATTTTTCGCGCCGTCATTGTAATTCACGCGGATGGACAGATCTTCAATTTTACCAATTGTCCAGTTTGCGGAAGGAGAAAACACAATCGTTCCGGCACCCACGAGCGGGTCCGACACGGCCGTACTGCCCATGTAAACCCGGCTGACGTAATTTTCATTTTTATATTCCGCATTCACCACCGGCGTGACCTTCGCAAACGGCAAGGCTCCGATGGAAATAGGGCTCAGCTCATAAGCTGGCGTTGGGAAGGATGAATTCGTCGAGGCGGTCACCACTTTGGTGGGACGCTCGTAAGTGTCATCCATATATTTCGCCTGCACCACGAAGTGATAGCGTGTGGAGCCGGTCATATTGCGGAAAATATAACGATTTTCCAATGAAGTGCGATCCACCGCCGTCCAGTTGCTGGTATTGGCAGCCGTCGGGTCTTCGTACTCTTTAAAGAAGATCTGGTATTCCGCCACTTTGTTTGGATAATCCCAAATCAGAATCAGGTTGCCATCGGCATCCTTGGAAACACTGCCGGCCCCCGCAAAAGGTTTATTGGTGGTCACCGTGATCTCTTTATTACCGCCGACACTGTTTGTCCCGTCCGTTCCCACAACTTTGAAGGTGTAGGCCGTGTTCGGAGACAGGTTGCGGATGATCACAGAATCCTGGAACGTTTCCGCCACCGCCTCAGAGGACAGGTTATAGTAAACTTTGTATTCACGATAGCGGCTGTGCAACTGCCAGTAAACCCGCACTGCCGTCGGGGAAAGCACCTCAACGCCCTCTGCGCCGGTAAAATCACGCAACAGACTTCCCGTCTCAAGCTTCTCCGTACAAGCCGTCAAACTGACGACCACGGTCAGCAGGGCTGCTTTGAAAATCCTTTTAATAGAGAACATAGACGACTCCTGTCGAGAATGCCTTGCCTGACGGATGATTGCGACCAGGAGCCCCCAGAACCACATCCGGAATTCCATCGCCGTTGATATCCCCGCTCGCACTGTTGGAAATATAAGTGTACTCGTACGCTTTTCGCTCCGGCAGATACAGCAAATAGGGCTCACACATTGGTGAAGACCCGCCATAACAGCGCGGAGTCGTCGTTGGCGTGGAATTGATCTTCAGGCCCAGAAGACTTCCGTAATAAATCACGAAAGCTCCGGAATCAGCCTGCACTTCCTCAAGATCGTAGTCCTTGCCCGGCATGTTCACGATGATGTCGGCATAACCGTCATTGTTCACATCACCGATTCCTGCCAGGCCATAACCGAAGGCATCGCCCGCTTCAAAGATCGCATCTGTACCCAGAACCTCAAGACGCTGAGGTTTTGGCTGGGACTGACTGGCATGAAGTGTGTTCTTGGCAATGGGGGCCGACCCCGCCAGGAACAGATCCGTTGTCGCCAGAGACGTCGAACCATAGAAGGCATACGCACTGCCAACCTGGCCGCCATAGAAAGTATAGATTTTACCCGCCACCGGCGCTGACACCACGATGTCGACAACGCCGTCACCGTTGATGTCTCCCGCTGCCGCCACCTCATAGCCAAAGCGTTCCGCCGCCGCTGCCGGATCCAGCTTCTGAATCGGAGTATAAGCCAAACCGCGGGCGCCGCCTTTGAACAAATAGATGCGGCCTTTCAGCGTCGTCAAAGAAGGATCACTGACAATCAGCTCGTCTGTTTCCTCACCTGCCAGAACATCCAGGGAATCGATACCCACGACATTCCAACCGAATGTCACGCCCGTGTCGTTCGAAGCCAGCATTTGAACTTTACAAACCTTGGGCAAAGTTTCACCACATGGGTTTTCAACCAGAACGTCAGCCGCAGCGCCGTTATCGTCCTGCAGTCGGATGGTGCCCGTGGCACGATTGGTCTGCGGACCTGTGGCAGAACCATAGATGACAAATACACGGCCTTTGTTAGCCGCGGTCATGTTCACTCCACCCGGGATGACATCCGCACTTGGAGTCAAATCGGTATAAGTGCCCAGCGCAAAGTCCCCGTAACCATCGGCATTGAAATCACCATAGGTCACCGCGCGATTAAGGTTGTTAAATGTTCCAACGGACAACCCCGCCGTTGAAGTCGATCCATACATGTTTCCTACACTATGGAAGGCAATCGTGTTCGTTCCACCCAGAGCGAATCTTAACGGGTTCTGCCCCACTGGAGCCAATGACGGCGCATTCGCATACACCACACCGCTGGAAGATCCATAATAGATATAGCTGCCATAAGTACCCAGAATCAGCAAATCGTCATAGGCATCGCCGTTCACACTGCCGATGCGATGAAACTCCCGGCCAAATCCAGGATCCGTGTCCACGGCGAGCTTCAGCGGATGCAAAGCTGCCACCGGATTGCGCGTAGGCTCCGGTGTTGTCACAAGGCCTCCGGCGCTGCCATAGAAGACAACCAGTTCCACGGTGCTTGCCACTGAGATGTGCGTAACAACGTCCGCATAGCCGTCACCGTTCAAATCCCCGACAACTTTGGCGCGCTCATAGTGATAGTTCAGCTCTTTACTGAAGTTCACGTTGATCGTCTGATCCGGAGTCGTCACAGACGCCGCAAAAGTACCGCTGGATTTAAAGACAAAGGCTGCGCCATTAAAATAAGAAGGAGTCGACAGATAAGGAGCACCAATAATCAGGTCTCCGGTTTTATCACCGTTGAAATCAGCTCCAGCCAAACCACCGAAACCAATCTGCGCCCCCGCCGTCATGTCTTTCGCATAAATAATGGAGGCACCGAATGGGTTCACCCCGCCGCTGTACCAAGTACAGTTTGTCGCGCATCCATAAGAGTCATCATCGGACAACTGCGGGGCATCGATACGCACGCCGGCTTCAGTGCCCAACGTGGACACGTCCGGTTTATACAAATACACCACACCATGGTTGGAAATGGATTTTTTACCGTCGCTGCTGGTCACCGCGCGGTAAGGCACACCGACTGCCAGAGACGGAAGTCCGCGGGTCACGTCCTCGATATCCGCCACCGTCCCCAAAGAGCGTCCGTACTGAACGCCGGCTTCGGAGGGGCTGGTGTGAAGCGCCTGATTTTCACAATGTTCAAGGCTGCCCGTGAGAACGTTTCTGTTTTTCGCATCACATGCCAGAGAATTCACAGCGTTGATCGTCTGCACGGGCGCCAAAATACCCTGCAGACCACCGGTGGCAAAGTCCGCAGATCTTGGCGTCATATAATAACCAAACACCACACCGGCGTTGGCCTGACCGGAAACTGTCGAAGTGGGCGCGCCCACGAACACCGCCCCGGAAACATTCGGAGTCGAGTTCGTCGTTCCGATAACTTTCGTCAAAGGATAACCATTCTGATTCGGAACACCGAGCAAAGAATAACCATATCCTTTGACGGTGATATGAGAAGCACTGATACCCAAAGACGTGTCTGGATAAGACTCTTTACACATCCAACTGGTGATTTGCTGCAAATCCGACCCGGCAGTGGGCTGCACACCTTTACATGCCAGGATCGAACCGCGGCCTGCGGCACGCAAAGGCACACCGATCACCAGGTCATCACACTTGTTGAATTCAAAGCCTTTGTTCTTTGGAGCCGGCGATGTTCTGAAAATATACCCGCCGCCATTTGTGCAAGTACGGGAATTGTAAGCCGACGCCACCGCACCAGCGAAGTCTTCAGCCACGCTTAAACCCAGGAACGAACCATCCGTCAAATCACCTGCGCCGATGGATTCCGCATCGATCTTGGCGTGGCTTTTCGTCGCACTCGCCGGATAAAGACCGAAGCGGTCACCGCGAAGCACGTGAACCTGACGTTTATTGGCGTTCGTGGTCACACCCATCGCCAGATCATCAAAACCGTCATTGTTATAGTCACCAAAGGTGATCGAATGCACATACGCCGTTGTGGAATCACGATATTTAGACGGACGACATTTGAAAGACGTCGGATCACAAGTGGCCTCATTCAGACCATAAGCGCTGCCGCCGGCACCAGTCACCAGACCCCGAACCGGGTCGCCATAAACGACAAAGACCGCACCATCATTGGTTTGCATGGCCAGATCATCACAGGTGTGAATTTCTTTCAGCTTGTTCAAGTCCGCCGGAGGCACTGCCGGCGTGAACAAGTCATCACACAATCCCACGCGGTTGATTTTCGGATCATTGTCCACCACCCCTTCAGGTGGCTTGTAGCGGCTGAAACAATCACCATTCACGTTCCCGACCGCAATACGAATACCCAGGCGGGCATCTGAAGTCAGATCAGTATAATAAATCAACTGAGGATCCGGGAACGAAGCATCCGCCGTCGGCGTCACATCCGTTTTCAAACGCGGCTTCGGACGAACGATGTTACCGTTGGAATCAATTTCATCCGGCGGCTGATAGCCATAGAAAATAGAAACCGCACCGGTGGCATCATAGTGTCTGTCACTGATATAAGGAGTCGCGCGCGGAGCGGACACCGCCACATCTTTATAGCCGTCACAGTTAAAGTCTCCGACTTGAATGCCGTTACCTAACTCCTGCATTCCCAAGCCGCCGCCGATCAGACGCGGCAGCAACGGAGCCTTGGCACCTGAGCCTTCGAGGCTTCGCACCAAAGGTTTGCTCAGTCCCGGCAGTCCATCCGGCTGAACATCCACGATGGTCACCTTGCCGTCGGTGGCCGTGACTTTCGCATAGATATTCTTCAGACCCGGAGCAATCGGAATGATGGAACGGAAGTAGTCATTTCCAGCCACTGTGGCCAGACGAATGTCCGTAAATCGTTCGAAAATCTCTGTTTTATAGGTGGAATCCCCGCCTTCAGTCCAGAACCACGGGAAGTTACCAACAAAGGCAGAATTCATCCGCACCGCCGGCAGATTCGACAGTTGCGACTGAACGAGCACACAAGGTGCTTTGGAATTCAGATAGGTTTCGCTCATGTTCGTGGGCTCAAAAGTGCCGTCATCATAAAACGCCATGACCCAGAAGCAGTACTTTGCACCGCTGGGCAGAGAATTCACCAGGCTTGTGCTTTTGCTGACCACGGTGTTCACCGGAGTTGTCAGGTCCCAGGTTTCATTTTCACGTTTCGCAAAAATTTTGTATGTGACCCCATCCCCGTTTTTGACCCAACTGACTTCCACGGAACCATTGGACTGGGACTGTAAACCGGAGGAAGGAATGCCGGAAAAGTTCGCCAGCGTTTTCACGGTCATGTAACGATCAAAGCCAAACTCTTCGTCAGTGGTTGCATCCACACCCGAAGTTGAAAATTCATAATAGCTATCCGGGGTCAGACTATTCAGAGTCGTTGTCGCAAAAGTTTCAGTTTTTTTCGGAGTATTAAAACCTTTTTGATAGATTCGATATTCTTTGAATCGAGCCTGCAAAGGCCATGATAGTCTTACGCTCGTCGGCGAAATCGCCACGGCACTTTCCAAACCGTTGAATTTAGATGGCAAGTTCGTGCTTTGAAGACCGGCTTTCGCACAAGAAATCAAAGCACCACATGCAACGTACAAGAGGATTGATAAAAGACATTTCATATTAGATAAAGGCTAGCCTCACTTTCTGGCCTTGGAAATGTCGTTTGAAATCGCACAGATGATGGTACAGTCCAGCTGGGACACCATACATTCGACGATTTTCAGGCCTTTGAGCCAGAGAAGAATCACCCTGATACTCTTATATGAAACCAGTGCAAGATAAGCGTATCACTCCACCCGATCCTCGTTTGACAAAAGGGGAACAGTTTCTGAAATTACAGATAGATCCACCGAGCCGGAATTCCAAATTTGAATCAGAATTTCAGGTGGGAATAGAATCGAATTTTTTAATTCTAAGGAACACTCGATGAATACAAAAGTGAACGGAAGCACGATAGAAATCGCTCTGGAAGGGCCGATCAGCGAAAAGACGGCTTTGTTTGAACTCAACATTCAAAACTACAAAGAGATCAAACTGAACATGTCAAAGGTGACGTTCATAAATTCCATCGGAGTGAAGAACTGGATCATGTGGACCTGCCGAGTGCCAACTGATGCAAAGCTGTCTCTTGAAGAATGCCCGTTCGTGATTGTGAATCAGGTGAATATCGTGCACGGCTTTCTGCCAAAAAATGCCCGGGTCATTTCTTTCCATGCGCCATTCCTGTGCGAGGATTGCTCTCACGAACATGTGATCAAGCTGTCTGAGAATGTTCACTATAAATATGCAAGTGATCAGGAGGGTCCGTCACTGCATCTTCCCTCTGAGAATAAATGTTCCAAGTGTTCCGCGGTGCTCGAGCCTGATTTCATCGTGGAAAAGACATTTGGATTTCTTAAGAAATAAGACTGAAATCCAGATCATGTCTGTACATCGACAAATATTTCCCCGATAGTAGGGGGATGAAAAAGAAACTCGGATTTGCAGCACTTGTTTTATTCATCGGAATCATTGCCGGCGTGGGATATCTTGCAGGTATCCCGGGTTTGAGCAAAGTGGACGAAACGTCTCTGGGAAAACCACTTGCCGTCATACGCGAGATCAGGTCCCAGGTGCGACACAAATATCCCGG
Organism: Bdellovibrio sp. BIS2; assembly: GCF_055398295.1. Taxonomy (NCBI): domain Bacteria; kingdom Pseudomonadati; phylum Bdellovibrionota; class Bdellovibrionia; order Bdellovibrionales; family Pseudobdellovibrionaceae; genus Bdellovibrio; species Bdellovibrio sp. BIS2. The sequence continues at coordinate 3,013,988 of NZ_AP035879.1, forward strand.
CGATTTCTTCTGGCGCACGGCTGCTGACGGACAAAAGCTTTACAACGGCTCTGAAGTTTTTGTCGGCGAAAAATCCGCCGCTCTTCTGCACTTCTCCGGCAACCGCCGGGCCCGCCTGAGTGAAAACACTCTTTTGCGCATCTCTGAAGACTCCGGCGACCGAAACAATCTGATTCTGGCGCTAAATGACGGAGCCTTCAATCTGCGAAGTTTCCCCAATGACAACACGGGAATTATTCTGCGAGTGGATCAGGCGGGGTTGCGTATCGGCCCTGGCTCCAAATACGACCTTTATGTGAAAAAGAAAGAGCATGCTCTGGGACTGGCCATGGCCGCTGGACAGGCTTCGATCGAAGGTGTGGAAGACAAGCAGCTTCTCACTCACGGTGAAAGTGTAATCGTGCGCAGCCGCAGCTCCGGTACGAATAATTCCGCCGATGGCCGTGCGCAGGAAACCAGCAAAGTTGAACTTTACATTGACCAAACAATCGACCCCTCCATCAAGCTGCTGCAACCCGCAGAAAAACAGATGATTTATAAGAATGAAACCAATCAGGCATTTCTCTGGGAAAGCGGCCCGGCAGAACGCCAGACCCTGGAATACTCCACCCATCCGGACTTCTATCACATTGATGGAGAACTGGATGTGACCGGAAAGAAAACCACCCCGATCCCCGTCGCCAAACTGCTGGGAGACGTCTTCTGGCGAGTGGTTTCATATAAGGAGGGCGTCCCGCACTTTTCCACCAACTCCTACTTTAAAGTCGCCAATCTACAAAAGACGAAACTGAGTGAACCGCGCCTGACCTTTATTGAACGGGGAAAATGGCAGTTGGATGTATCGGTCGTCAACTCCGCCCCCGACTCCCGGTATGAATTTCAGGTTAGCCGTACTGAACGATACCAGGATCTGTATGATGCCTTTGTGGGTCCGTCCCCTTTTCGTTCTTTGATCGACCAGTCCGGAGACTTCTATTTGCGCGTAAGGCGCCTTTATGGCAACGACCTGGTGTCAGACTGGTCTGACGCCATCAAAGTTCAAATTCGCAATCCGCTGACTGCGCCGGAACTGAAAGTCACTTCTCAGAATGAAAAAGCCGGTGGAGTCGTGGCTGCCCAACTGGCGTGGCACGGCGAAGAAGCGGCCGAACATTTTCTGCTTCGCACTTCTTTCAATTCCGACATGCGAGATTCAAAAATCAACCGCTTGCCAAAATCCAAAACCGTTTTTGAAATCAACGAGTACCTGACAAAACCATATTACATCAGCCTGCAAACTGAATCAAAAGAGGGCGAGGTGTCCCCCTCTTCCAACATCATCACCCTGCATCCTTCCGCAACCGCTTTGAAAAATCTGGCAGCCTCTTCGGCTGCCGCTAAAGCCGCTGAGCTTCAGGCGCAGAAAGCCGCAGCAGCAGCAGAAGAAGAGCGAAAGAACGCTCTGACCGCTATTTCACCAGAGGACAACCTGGTCGCTTATATCGGCAAACCGGTTCGCTTTGAATGGAGCGGATCGGCTCCGTCCCTGGAATTCTCAACCGTACCGAAGTTCACCCAGGATATCGAAAAGGTGAACACCGCAGGTCGCTCTTTTGTGGAAGTAACCCGAAAAAAGGCCGGCGTGCTTTACTGGCGTCTGATTGCCGCCAATGGCAAACCCGGCGCCGCCCGAAAGATCACCGTCGTCGCCCCCTCTGACATCAATCTTGAAAGGGCGGATCTTCGCCTGATTGAACGCGGGCGTTGGGAGATCACCGCAAAAATCCGCGACGCAAAAAACAATCAGCAGTTCGAAGTGCAGTTAAGCCGCACACCTGACTTCAGCACCGTCCTGGATTCCCGCAAAGGGCCTTTGTCCCAGGGCATGGAAGTCACCAATCCCGGAACTTACTATCTGCGTGCGCAAAAGGTTTACGCCGACAAACCCTCTTCATCCGTCTGGTCCAATGTGATTTCTGCCGAAGTCCGCCCGCCTCTGTCGGCGCCCGTGCTGTTGAAAGAAAAAGAGGATCTTGTCAGCCCGGTCACCGTGCGTGTCACCGTGAACTGGAAACCCGTGACCCACGCCACGGGTTACATCATCGAAATTGCTGACACTCCCAAGTTCGGAAACGTAAATTTGAGAGTGGACCTGAACTCTCCGGAATACGCGATTGATCACTCCACCAAAGAGCCCAGCTATGTGCGTATTCTGGCCCGCTCTAAAGAGGGTGAAGTCTCCCCCGCCTCTGAAGTTTTCAAAATCAAAGGCGTCCTGCCGGGCCCCTCGGTCGAACGCTATGAAATCTCTTTTGGAAACATCGACGTCAAAGGGTCACAGGATCAGCTGCACATCCTGTGGACTCATCGCAAGAACGCCAAAAAATATTTCATTGAAGTGGGCCGCCAGGAAAACCTGAAGGATGCCAAACGTTTCGAGACCCGCAATATTGAATTCTTCATGCCGGTCAAAGAAGAGGGCTGGTATTACTTCCGTCTGATTCCAAGTTCTGAAAGCCCGGACTTCTTCGACACTCCTTCACAAGTCTATGGGGTTGAGTACCGCAAGCAATCAGATCTGCTCGCCGCCGCCCTGGAAGCTCCGACCAAGGGGAACCGATTCAAATCAGGCGATGCCATTCGCTTCGCCTGGGGTCAGATTCTGGGAGCTGCCTGGTATGAACTGGAACTGGCAAAGAAACAGGATTTCAGTGGCAGCGTTGTTTATAAAGTCGAAGCCCGTGATTATTATCTGAATAAGGGCCTGGACAAGGGCCGCTGGTATTTCCGCATCCGCGGTCGCAGCTCCAGTCAATCCTCACCCTGGTCTGAATCCAGCTTCATCGAGGTACAATAAAAAAGAGCTCCCACCGGGAGCTCTTTCATTTTCAGCCATTCATTTTTGAGATCGTCTTAAACAACCAGCTCGATAATAGCGCGGAAGCCATTGCTTCCGGCCATCGCCGCCAGAATATTTCGCAAAGAGGTGATGTTCTTGCCCTGAGCCCCGATCAGCTTCCCACGGTGTTCCTGCGGCATATTGATGCGATAGACAGTGGTGCGCTCCCCCGCGGTGTAGCAGACTTCAATGCCCTCGGCGTGGCCCGACATTTCTTTCACCACATCCCGCAATAAGCCTGCAATGCGTTCCCGTATCTGATCCATTTGCGTATCTGCCAGCGCCAACACTTTATGCCTTTCGTTAACTTCTTTCATGGTCAACGCAGCCCCCACAAAGGGCAATGCCCACTTGCAACGACAAGACTTCAAAGTGTTCACAGAGAATTGTTTCCCGAACAGCACCGGGAAACACGAAAAAAAAAGCCCTCGGAAGAGGGCCTTTTTGTTTAATAGGATTTTGCGAACAGGACCCACTTGGTCGCGGGCTTGCCAGAGAAGATGCAGTTGCCCTGTACAGGCTCCTGATCCAGCGGCATACAACGTGGAGTCACTTTCAACTGCGCCAGCAGCTCATGCCCCATCCCGGCTTCACACCAAGGAACCTTGGCAAAGCCCGGAGCCGTGTTTTCACCACCAGTGAAGTACTTTTCAAAGTCCTGCAGGTTCGTGATGGTTTTGATGCTTTCATCGCGCATTTGTTTCGCGCGTTCAAACATACCATCTTGCATTTCCTGAAGAAGATTCGTGATGTTGGCCACGAAGGCGTTTCTTTCCATGGAAGCTTTTTCTTTCGGACCACGGTCACGACGGCCGACGAAGACTTCGCCTTTTGCCATGTCACGAGGACCCACTTCAACACGCACCGGAACACCCTGCTTAATGTACTGCCATGCTTTTTCGCCACCACGCATGTCACGATCATCGATCTTCACACGCACGGAAGAACCCACATAGCTCTGGGACTTAAGATCTTTTTCCAGAGCTTTTACATAATCCAGAACCTGAGCACGCTCTTCGTCGTTACGATAAATCGGAATGATCACGACATGCAGAGGAGCCAGTCTTGGCGGAACCACAAAGCCATTGTCATCACTGTGGGTCATGATCAGACCACCGATCAAACGGGTGGAAACACCCCAGGAGGTGGTCCATGCGAACTCTTCCTTGCCTTCGGCGCTCAGGTACTTGATCTCGGAAGCTTTGGCAAAGTTTTGACCCAGGAAGTGGGAAGTTCCCGCCTGCAGGGCTTTCTTATCCTGCATCAGTGCTTCGATCGTGTAAGTGTCAACCGCACCCGGGAATCTTTCATCCGGAGTTTTCATGCCTTTGATCACCGGCATCGCCATGTATTTTTCAGCGAACTCTGCATACACGTTCAGCATCTGCAAGGTTTCTTCCTGAGCCTCTTTCGCAGTGGCGTGAACGGTATGACCCTCCTGCCACAGGAATTCGGCGGTTCTCAGGAACATACGCGTGCGCATTTCCCATCTCATCACGTTACACCACTGATTCACCAGAATCGGCAGATCACGATAGGATTTCACCCATTTTGCAAACTGGTGACCGATGATTGTTTCGCTTGTTGGACGGATGATCAGTGGTTCTTCCAGTTCACCATCCGGGATCAGCTTGCCGTTGCCATCACCTTTCAAACGGTGATGAGTCACAACCGCGCACTCTTTCGCAAAGCCTTCCACGTGAGCCGCTTCTTTTTCCAGGAAGCTCAACGGGATCAAAAGAGGGAAATAGGCATTCACATGGCCGGTGTCTTTAAACATGCGGTCCAAAACGCCCTGCATGTTTTCCCAAACGGCGTAGCCCCAGGGTTTGATCACCATGCAACCGCGCACCGGAGAGTTTTCCGCCATATCAGCGGCAACGATCACCTGCTGGTACCACTCTGGATAGTTTTGAGAACGTGTCGGGGTAATTGCTGTATCTGCCATCTTGCTGTCTCTTTCCTTCTATTCTTTCGTATCAATTCCGTAGGCTTTGATCTTTCGGTGCAGGTAACTTCTTTCCAGACCAATCACCTCTGCTGTGCGCGAAATATTACCGCTGTTTTCGCCAATTTTGCGCAGCAAATAGTCTTTTTCAAACTGGGCGCGTGCTTCGCGGAAAGTGGAAAGATCCTGCATCTCCACTGCTTTTTCATCATCTTTGTCAATCAGACCGGCGAAACGAAGATCGTGAACGTCAACAAAATCGCCCGGAGTCAGAATGTACACACGCTCAATAAAATTTTTCAGTTCACGAACGTTGCCCGGCCACTGATAGGCCAGCATTTTTTCCACGCCTTTTTCTGAAAACGCTTTTTTCGGATAACCGCTTTCGCGGGAAACGTTGTCAGAGAAATAGGAAACAAGCACCGGGATGTCCTCGGGATGCTCTCTCAGCGCAGGCACGCGGAAAGGAATCACGTTCAGGCGATAGTAAAGGTCTTCACGGAAACGACCGTCCTTCACTTCTTTTTCAAGATCCTTCGAGGAGGCTGCGATCACACGAACATCGTTTTCGATCAATTCCGTACCGCCCACTCGGGTATAGGTACGGCTGTCGAGATACTTCAAAAGCTTGGATTGCGCCGCCTGATTCAGCTCGCCGATCTCAGCAATGTAAAGCGTTCCGCCCAAAGCCAGATCCAGTTTGCCTTTTTTCGTGCGCTCAACACCCGGCATGGCGCCTTTTTCGATTCCGAAAATTTCAGAATCCTGAAGGTCCTCAGGGATGCCGCCGCAGTTGATTTCAACAAACGGACGACTGGCGCGAGAGCTCATGTAATGGATATTTTGGGCTACCAGTTCTTTACCGGTGCCCGCTTCGCCCTGGATCAGAACCCAGGAACTGGTCGGTGCCACGCGTGCGATGATTTGTTTCGTCGCCACGATGCTTGGAGCCTCGCCGATCAAAGCAATCGACTTGCGAAGTTTGTTCAACAGAAGCGCTTTTTCTTCCTTCTGCTGCTGGTAGCTCAGGATATTGGAGATCACAATCAGGATCTTGTCCATGGAAAGAGGCTTTTCAATAAAGTCCCAGGCACCCAGCTTGGTTGCCTTCACCGCGGTTTCGATGGTTCCGTGACCGGAGATCATTACGAACTCCACGTGAGGGAATTCTTTGCGCGCCAGATTCAGAACCTCGATACCGTCGTACTTACCCGGCATCCAGATATCCAGAAACACGATATCAGGCTGAACATCACGAATCGCCTGAATCCCGGTTTCACCATCATGGGCCAAAGAAACCTGATAGCCTTCATCACGCAAAGATGCAGAAAGCACATCACGAATCGGTGCTTCATCATCAATAATCAAAATTTTCGTATTCAGTGCCGTCATAACGACCCCTTTTCTTGCTAGGACTCCGACGGCTTCCATGCGCCGACTTCGTTCACTGGCATTTCAATAACCATCTTGATCCCTTTGGGTTCATTGGCCGTGGCCCGAATAAACCCGTTGTGATCCTCGATAATCCTTTTCACAATGGCCAATCCTAGCCCAGTTCCGCCCTCTTTTGTAGAGTAGTATGGCTCAAAAATGCGACTTCGATCCGCCGCGGGGATGCCTTCACCATTGTCCGCCACCGTCATACGCACGGTTTTGATGTCTTTATCGTAGCGCGTGGTGATTTTCACGCTGGGCTGTGACTCTTTTGCAACAGCCGAAACTGAGTTATCGACCAAATTGACCAGAACACGCTTGATCTGGTCCGGATCAAACTTAAAGTCCGGCAGCTCCAGATCCTTGCTGAATTCAAAGTCGATCTGCGGGTGGGCCTGACGGTACAGCCCCAGGGATTCTTCCACCACCGAGTTCAAATTCGCCACCACCGGACGGGCCTGTGGTAAACGGGCAAAGTTGCTGAACTCGTTCACCAGATTCTTAAGCCCATCCACCTGCTTCACGATCATGGTGGTGCATTCACTGAAAGCCGGGTCTGTGATCGAGCCCCCGAACTTGCGCTGCAAACGTTCGGCGGAAAGTTTGATCGGCGTCAGCGGATTTTTGATTTCATGCGCGATACGACGGGCCACTTCGGTCCAGGCGGCCGCACGCTGGGCGTTCACAATCGGAGACATGTCGTCAAAGACCAGAATCTTACCGATGTCTTCGCCCTTTTCATCTTTCAGCATCGACAAAGTCACCTGCAACGGAATCGCTTCCCCCTGAACATTCAGGCGCAGCTCTTTTTGCAAGCTTTCAATCTTGTGATCGTGCATGGTTTTTTGCAGTTCCGCGAACGTGCGGAAATACTCCAGCGTCAGCAGGTCTCGCACCGAATGCCCGATGTACTTTTCAGGATCCACACGCAACAACTGAGCCGCATGACGATTGATCGTGGTTACAACCCCGGCCTTGTCCACCGAGATCACCCCGGCGCTGACGTTTTTCAAAACCGTGTCGGTGTAGCGCGCGTGCTGATCCAGTTCAGCCAGCGTGCTTTCCAGGGTCACAGTCATCGAGTTAAAGCTTTGAATCAAGTCGGCAATCTCTTCTGAACCGGCTTTGACGTCCAGCGGAGTATAATCCCCCCCGGCAACCCGGCGGGTCGCTCGGCCCAACTGCACAATCGGTACTGACAACTGTTTTGCCAGATAGAATCCAAACCACGTTGCCGCCAGCAGGATCACGAAGGTCATCAGAACCAGAATATACAAATAGATCGACTTCAGCGGGTATTCCAGCGGATTGATGTCGCGGAATTCATCGTAGGCGGTCGAAATGTCATTCATCTTGGAAATCAATGAAAGCGGCAGGAAGCTTGAAACCACGACCGCACCGCGCTCGGCGCCCTCTTGGACGGGCACAATCACGCGCACCAGATTGCCGTCACCAAATTGGTGAATGATACTGGCTTCGGCCTGAAGTTTGATCCCCTTTTGCAGGAACTCCAAAGACACTGCCGGCACCGTCGGGACCGTGTCATCTTCGGCCGACACCACCACGCGCTTGCCGAACAGGGATGGATAATACTCCACCGCATCCAGGCTGAAATCCTTGCGCAACTGTTCCACTTTCTTTTCGATCGCACGCTGATCGCGCAGCGGCCGAAGGGAATCCGCAATCTGATGGGCGAAGTGATAGTTCTTTTTCTTGGCGTTGAAGTAATAGGCGTTGGTGACTTCGATGGAGCTTTTCAGAACCCCGGCCATCTTCGCACTGAACCATTTGTCGAAGCTGGAGTTGATATAAAACACCGAGATGATGAACATCAGCACGGTCGGAATAAAGCTGAACGCCACAAAGGCTGCGACCAGTTTGGCCTTTAAGCTTGAGCCAAAGACTTTGCCCTGCCTTTCCACGAACACCTTCACGACATTACGGAAGATCATGAACAGCAGAAGCAACAGCAGGATGATGTTGAAGTTCACCAGACCGAAGAAGAAGATACTGTGAACAAACGGAAGCTGCTGACTGGTGGCGAACAGGCGGATCTCAAACCACGTCAGAAGACCAAATAAAAACGACACCACAAGAACCAAAATGATCTCGCGGCGTCGCTTTTTAAACTCCTGGGGACCAGGAGGAAGAAACTCATCCTTAAGGGGCGTATTTTCCATAGCCCCCATGCTAGATTACTTTCTTACTTTTTTCTTCTTTTTTTGTGTTTTTGCCGCAGCTTTTGCAGGCTTCTTGGCCGCTTTCGCAGGGGCTTTTTTAGCCAGCATCAGAGCTGTCTTCATGGCCGCAGGGATTTCCTGGGTCAGGCCGATCATTTCCATCGTCACCTGAGCCGCTTCTTCACCCTTGTTGCCATGTTCGCCACCGGCACGGGCGAAAGCCTGCTCTTCGTTTTCAGTCGTCAGAACGCCGAAACCGATCGGTTTTTTGTAATCAAGCATAAGACGGGTTACGCCGTCAGTCACAGAGTTGCAAACATAGTCATAGTGAGAAGTGTCACCGCGGATCACCACACCCAAAGCCACAACACCGTCACAGCCCGCCTCAAGGAACGCCTGGCACGCCAATGGGATTTCCACCGCGCCCGGAACCAAAGCTGCAAAGATCTCTACGTCTTCACAGGACTCCAGATAGCTGATAGCGCCTTCTTCAAGTTTAGAGGTGATTTCCTGATTCCAACGAGCGGTGACAACACCAACTTTGATTTTTCCCATTATTTTGGTCCCTTCAAGTTTTCCATTGCGACAATTTCAACGATTTCGATATCAAAGGCCTTCAAGCCGACTTTCTTTTCAGGCTTGTTGGTCAAAAGACGGATTTTGTTCGCACCGATTTCACGCAGGATCTGCGCACCGATGCCGTAATCACGTTCATCCATCAGCGGCGTCGTCGGACGAATGTCCTCAAGACCCACCAGCACATTCAGCTCCTGAGCAAGACCTGTGGTGCGGTTGTTCCCGCGAAGCAACACAAAAGCCCCATGATCTTCCTGCGCAATCGCCTTGATGCTTTCAAGCACAGACGAAGCCCCACGCTGAACCACCGCCATAAAGTCACGAGTGAAGTTGTCCACGTGGACACGAACCAAGGTTGGATGATCTTTCTTGATCTCACCTTTTTGAATCACCAAATGTTCCAACCCATCCACGGTGCTGCGGAAAACGCGCGCCTGCATGTTTTCACCAAAAGACGCCGGCAGTGGAATGCTGGTCAGCTCTTCCACCAAAGTTTCATTGGCCAGACGGTATGCAATCAGATCCACGATCGTGCCGATTTTGATACCGTGCTTTTTTGCGAACTCACGCAGGTCACCCACGCGAGCCATAGTGCCGTCATCGTTCATCACTTCGCAGATCACCGCAGCCGGATTCAACCCCGCCAGACGAGCCAGATCCACGCTGGCTTCCGTGTGACCGGCACGCTTCAGAACCCCACCCTGCTGGGCGCGGATTGGGAAGATGTGACCCGGCATGTGAATGTCAGCAGGTTTTGCATGCGGGTTCGCAGCCACTCGGCACGTCAGCGCACGGTCGGCAGCGGAAATACCGGTAGAGATCCCTTCAGAAGCTTCGATGCTGACCATGAACGCCGTTTTGTTCGGCGCAAAGTTCAGATCGTCACGCACCATCAGCGGAAGTTGCAGACGTTCCACCTGCTGGGCAGTCAGACAAAGGCACACCAGACCGCGGGCTTCTTTCACCATGAAATTGATATTTTGAGGCGTTGCGAATTCAGCCGCCAGAATCAGATCGCCTTCGTTTTCACGATCTTCGTCATCCACCAGGATAACCATCTTGCCATTACGAACATCATCGATGATCTCAGGGATTGTGTTGAATTCCATTTTTAGCCCTTTCTGACTTCCAAAGAACGTTGGATGGCGCGAGCCATGTAATCAGGCTCCACATTGATACGGCTGCCCGGCTTAAGCAGTCCCAAGTTTGTGCGTTTCAAAGTTTCAGGAATCAGGCAGACAGACACCACAGAGCCTGCAAGTTCGTTAACAGTCAGGCTGACCCCATTCAGAGTCACGCTGCCCTTTTTCCAAACATACGGCAGGATCGTGTCAGCCACTTTCACATCCAGGAAGAAGGACTCCCCCTCCAGATCCGCGCGGGTCACTGTCCCCAGGCTGTCGACGTGACCGGTCACCAGATGGCCGTGAATACGGTCGCCAAAACGCAAAGATCTCTCAAGATTGACTTGTTTTCCCAGCCAGCTCTGCGGGTTCCATTCAAGAACCTTGATGGTCTCGGCCGCCAAAGCAAAGGTCATGGTTTGATCATCAAAAGCTTCCACGGTCAGGCAGGCGCCGTCACAGGCAATGCTGTCGCCGAGCTTTATGTCATTGAATTCAGAAGGTTTTTTGATTTTAATACGATAGGCATTGGTCAGCTCTTCAGAGCTTTCAATGGGCATCACAGATTCTACGATTCCAGAAAACATAGGGGCCTCAAGCTTGTGGCCGAGACCCTACATCTTTCCCCTGCCCGTGGCAAGGAAAGTGGCACTTTTACACTCTGAGAAAGCCCTAGCCGCGACCCGGTTTTCCCGGGTTTTGATTACCAATGGGCTTGGAAGGGGTCTGAGTGCCTGGCGTGGAGGAATCCACCGGCTGAACCCCCGGATCCTGAGGCTTATAATCCGCCGCATGGAACTGGAACAGTTTTACTTTGGCTCCAATAACAGCGTTATTGGCATTTTGTTCAATCACGCGACCACGCGAGATCTCATCGCCCACCCAGTCGATCTCGATCTTGGCAACAGCCGAACCGGCCGCAGCACCACCACCCAGGTACTTCGAATTACAAGGCTCACCTTCCCAGTAGTAGTCCTCGTTATAAACCAACAACTGGTCGCCCGCCTCCAGGCCCACATCCAAACCACCCACGATCACCAGATGCGTGTCGTGATTGGCCATCACACGGGTGTGCCATTCTTCCGATTTCAATCCGGAGTTCAGTTCACCCACGGCTTTGACCAACGCGTTCTTGGTCACTTGCGCCAGCGGAGTCTGATAGTATGCACTTGGCCCGATGGTGAAAGCACCGAAGTTCAGACCGAAGTTCACTTTGGTTTTGGTTTGTTTTGTCGTCACATTGGCGGCGGTCATCACTTTCGAAGTCAGTGGACGAGTTGCCATCATGGAAAGATCCAGTTGCGCCCATTCCACATTCAACCCCGCCGAAGCCAGGCCATTCGTGGAATAGTTTCCTGCCGGAGTGAACCCCACGGTCAGACCACCGCCACCGATCAATTCAAATGAATTCACCGCACCGGAAAGTTTCGCCTGCGGGATATTCACCATACACCACGCGGTTTGCGCGTACTGCACATTGTAGTTGTCTTTACCGACTGCCTGCGCGAACGCCTTCATCATCTGACCGTCCGCTTTGGTCAGATTGAAGAAGCTTTCATCCCCACTGCGTGCCTGCTCGGGGGGAACAGCGATGGGAGGCGCATATCTTAGCGCAAACTCTTTGCTCTCCATGAGCACTCCGTAAATCTGTTCATTGGCAACAAACTGGAAGTCAAAAGAACCGTTAGGGAAGATCAGAGGACTGGAGCGGATCGCTCCCATCTCAACAATCTTTTTTAGAACACGCGGTGGGGCTTCAACCTGCTTCTGTTCGCACTTCTGGTTCCCCATCGTCATGGCCGCACCGGCGATCATCACGCCCGCTTTGAAAAACTTCTTCGACCATTTTGCTGTGCCCTGTGATTTCATGATATTCCCTTTCCACTCCATCTATCGAGGCGGTTCTTGCACAGTATACGGAATGAAAAGGCTGGACCTTAAACCGGGTGTAAGTTTGCGGACTCATTTGCAAAAACGAAACCGGTTTCACCTTGAGACACGCTAAGTGTCTGAATTTGTTCGCAAGCATTGAAAACAGCAATTTTCAAAAAAAATTGCCTTGTCGAATGTTTAGACTGTTTAAGAAAAGTTGAATGGTGAAATCACTAGTGTGAATACTCTGAACGTCAAAACCTTGATCACAAAAAAACGAAATACCAATAAAGAATTTTCGGACGGCTACTTGGCCGCCCGCTCCAGCACCGCAATGCTGCTGACAATTTCCTCTGAAAGCAACACAAACATTTCGCTCTTAATCAGTTCCCGGGCTTGCGATCGCTGCCCGGCATCCACCAGCGTCAGAACGGCGGAAACATAGTTGCAAAAAGCTTCGTGTTCTTTTTCCAGATGCTTAAACGCGGGCAGATGCGAAAGATTGTGCTTGTTGTCCTGCAACCAGAAAAGCAGATCCTCATCAGGGACCTGCAACTCTGAACCGGTTTCCACAAAATTCCTAAGGCTGAGTTTGTATTTGGCGTGGGCCAGAACAATGTCGTTTATTCTCATGCGGGGATTCCTCCGAGGCTCTTGTCGGAGTGAATCCCTCTCACTGTATGATGCCGGTCATGACCTGCGAAAAATTCCGGGGCTTTTAGAAACTTCCGCCACCGGACAATGTGATAAAATATTGGGTCTCGCTTTTATTAAGAGTGAAATCGTTTTTATCCTTACGATCCTCGAAATACTGGAACTGCTGCACGCCTCCACCGATGCGCAGACCACCCAGGCCGAAGGTGATCCCGGCAACTCCAAATGCCGCATTGGAACTTTCAGAGGCAAAACGCAATCCCGGACCCGCATAAAGCTCAATCCCCAAAGTGCGGCTGCTGTTATACATCTCGTAATTGAAAAGGCCAGCGGTGTCCAAGCCATACACGGTATTAATCTGGGATCCAAACTGTGTGAAGATGGAGTTTCTCCAGTTGAACCAGTGCACCGGATAATAATTCAACCCCAAATGAATTTCGCTGTAGGATTCGCCATCACGGGAACCGGCAGAACCGCTTAAGTCATAAGACACATAGGAAGCCTGGGCCGCGCAGGAAAAGCCCATTGCCAGAATAAGCGCACCAATAAACTTTTTCATAGAACTCCATTTCGTTAAGTATCTGAATTACATCCGTAGTCTCAGTTGCAGGAACGAAACCAGTGCTTTTATTTTTTCAAAAACTCGAAATCGCGATCCATCACCGTCTTGCGACCGTCAGCCCGTGCATTTTCAATCGCCCGGTCACACAAAATACGCACGTGATCCGAAAGCACATCCATCACCGAAGCCGAAGTGTTGTATTCAGAGCGCGCCTGAATATAGTCCTTCAAACGAGAAGCGATGATCAAAACTTCCTGAGGAGCTGCGGCCAAACTGCCCGCCGGAGCTGAAGAAGTGGAAGCCGTCGGGGACTTGACGATGATACGGGCCGGAGCGCGCTGATGGGATTCTTCAGCGGCCGCTGCATCTTTGGGAGCAACCTTTTCCACGGCCCCGGCATCGCGGTGTCTTGCCCCCGGCAGATGTGTTTCAAAACAAGGGACGCTGCAAAAGACATAACCGGTGCGCTCGTTATTGCAGGTGGAAACGCTGCAAACGAAATATTTCGAACCATAATTGATGGGCTTTTTGCAGGAACTGCATTTACGCCAGAAGGCTGTGGTGGCTTCCATAAAATCTCCTGCCAATATTGAAACACACTTTGGCAGGGACTGAAAAACGAAATCTTATTGATTGCAGCGCGGGATTTTCTGGTCTGGCTCCAGACGGTTCTGCGTGCCCAGATGACGGGCGGCCTCTTTCAGCGCGTCCTTGGAACCTTTGCTGCTGATCGGATAAACGGTGTAACCATCGCGGTAAGTCGGCGTATAATAGGATGTCAGCACCTGCGTGCGCCCCTGCACATCGCGTCCCAATTGCAAATAGACAACGGCGCCGGTTTTCTTTTCGGTGCCGGCCTGGAAGGCCAGGAAGTTCCCCAGGGAATACACAATCATCGTCAAACGACCATCACTGGTACGATAGCTTTCCCACGGCTGCAGGACATGGGGATGAGATCCCACCACTGCCACAGCGCCCGCTTCCAAAAAGCGTTTGGCATAAGCTGTCTGAGATTTATCGGGCTTGTGGCTGTATTCCACACCCCAGTGCGGAAGCACAATCACACCGTCAATATCGCCACGAGCACGCAACTGGCGGATCAATGCTTCCACCGGCTGGGATTTGCCATAACAGGAAAGAACTTGGTTCTTCGTATCAGCAATGCCATTGGTTGCCTCTGTGCAGGCCACAAAGGCCATGCGATAGCCACGCACATCTGCCAAGTGATAGAAATTTTCGTTCGGCGCGTAAGACGGTCTTGTTCCCACCGTGGAAAGGCCGATATTTTTTGCAGCCTCAATGGTGCGATCGACTCCCCGCCATAGTCTGTCCAAGGAATGATTGTTCGCGGTGCTGATCAGATCAATATTGGAACTTTTCAGATCACGCAGAATCTGCGGATGGAAGTTGAAAGAAAAATTCGTTCCCGAATAGACATTCAGATCATAGGTGAAACCTTGATCGCCCACATCACGACCGGCCTTGTCGATACCGACCGCCGCCGGACCTTCCAGATTCACGGTCATGTAATCGGCCTTGTTGAACAAAGGAATGGCTTTGCTCCAAAGACTTGTGAAGTTCTGTTTGGGCAGAATATTTTTGTAAAGAGCATCGTGAACCAGAATGTCCCCGGCAAAACCCAGTACCACGGAACCATCAGCGCAATTCGCCCCTTTGTTGGCGTGGGCCGACGTTGCAAAGATCAAACTGGCAATAAGGAAGGCTTTATTCAGACGCATAGCCCGTGAGGATGCCCTCGGCAGAGGGGTTTCTCAACCCACAGGCCTGTAACGGAAAAGAATGCAAAAGGTGTCTAAAACCCTGACAGCACTAGTCGTGGGAAAGGCCCGTAATCAGCAGCTCAGCCGTCGCCGGATTGGTCGCCAAAGGAACGTTATGAACGTCACAGATTCGCATCAGCATCGAGATGTCCGGGTCATGGGGATGCATGCCCAGCGGATCACGGAAAAAGATCACCCCTTGGCACTTGCCAGTCGCAACCTCGGCAGCGATCTGGGCGTCCCCACCCAGCGGTCCCGATAGCCTGCGTGTAACCTTCAGACCCGCGGCTTGAATCAGACGACCGGTATTGCCGGTGCCCACCAAAGTGAAGTTTTTAAAAGTATCCAGATGATCACGCACGAATGAAACCATCAAAGCTTTCTTTCCGTCGTGAGCAATCAAGGCCAATGTCTTTTTCTTTTGTTTTTTCATTCCTTCACTCTATTCCCGTAAAACTCAATTGTCATGTCATCGCTTAAGAAGCAAAAAGCCCTGCCTCGATGAGACAGGGCTTGATGCTGTGTAGCCAGAAAAAACAACCAGGCACCTTTTAGAAGGTCAGGGAGCCGCCGTTGGCTTTGACGTGAATGGTGTCTCCTGCTTTGACTTTGCCAGAGATGATCTCTTTGGAAAGTGGGTTCAGAAGTTCGGTCTGAATCACACGCTTCAAAGGTCTTGCACCATAAATCGGGTCGTAGCCTTTCTTCGCCAGGAAGTCGATGGCCTCCTGATTGAAGTCGATGCCGATCTTTTTTGCTCTCAGTCGTTGCGCGACCAGATCCAACTGCACCTTCACGATGCCGGAAATCTGCGATTCGCCCAGGGACTTGAACATCACGATCTCATCAATACGATTCAGGAACTCCGGACGGAATCTTTCACGCAAAGCTTCGTTGACGGCTTCACGCTTCTGATTTTCCGACATACCCGGATCCAAAATCGACTGTGAACCCACGTTCGAGGTCATGATCAACACGGTGTTTTTGAAATCCACCGTGCGCCCCTGACCATCGGTCAAACGACCGTCATCCAGAACCTGCAACAGGATGTTGAACACATCCGGATGGGCCTTTTCAACCTCATCCAGCAGAACCACACTGTACGGGCGGCGACGGACTGATTCCGTCAACTGACCACCCTCTTCATAACCGACATAACCCGGAGGCGCGCCGATCAGACGGGATACCGCGTGTTTTTCCATGTATTCACTCATATCGATACGAACAACGGCTTGTTCGTCATCGAACAGGAATTCGGCCAAGGCCTTCACAGTTTCAGTTTTACCCACACCCGTCGGACCCAGGAACATAAAGGTCCCGATCGGACGGTTCGGATCTGAAATCTCAGCCCGCGCCCGGCGAATGGCATCGGCCACAATCGTCAGGGCATGATCCTGACCCACCACACGGTGTTTCAAAGAATCTTCCATGTGCAGCAGTTTCTGAGATTCACTTTCCAGCATTTTACTGACTGGAATTCCCGTCCACTTCGCGACGACTTCGGCCACATCCTCAGGACCGACCTCTTCTTTCAGCATGCGGTTTTCTGAAGCGGATTTTGCGCCTTCCTTGCTGCGCTCTTCCAGGGCTTTAAGTTTTTTCTCGGCCTCGGGAAGCTTTCCGTACTTCAGTTCGGCCGCTTTACCCAAGTCGCCTTCGCGCTCGGCTTTGGCCACCGCCACTTTCAGATCCTCAATGTCGGCTTTGAGTTTTTTAATACCCTCAATGCCGCCTTTTTCAAATTCCCACTGTTCACGCAGCAACTGGTTCTTGGCGTTCAGCTCGGTGATTTCTTTATCGATCACCGCCAGACGCTCGCGGGCGCTTTCGTCTTTTTCTTTTTTCAGCGCCTCTTTTTCAATACGCAACTGCATCAGCTCACGTTCGATCTTGTCGACTTCTTCCGGCACCGAGCGGGTTTCAATACCCAGCTTGCTGGCCGCCTCGTCAATAAGGTCAATCGCCTTGTCCGGCAGGAAACGGTTGGTGATATAACGGTGAGACAATTTCACCGCCGACACCAGCGCCGCATCCGTGATGCGAATACCGTGGTGGACTTCATACTTTTCTTTCAGACCACGCAGGATGGTGATGGCGTCTTCAACACTTGGTTCCTCGACCATCACAGTCTGGAAGCGTCTTTCCAAAGCCGCATCCTTTTCGATGTACTTGCGGTACTCATCCAAAGTGGTCGCACCGATACAGCGCAATTCACCGCGCGCCAGTGCCGGCTTCAGCAACTGTCCTGCATCCATGGCGCCGTCGGTTTTACCCGCGCCCACCAAAGTGTGCAGTTCGTCGATGAACAGAATGATCTGGCCTTCACTGCTGGTCACTTCTTTGATCACCGCCTTCAGACGGTCTTCAAATTCCCCACGGTACTTGGCACCCGCAATCAGGGCTCCCATATCCAGGGACATCAGTTTTTTGCCAATCAGATTGTCCGGTACGTCCTGTTTGATAATACGCAAAGCCAGGCCTTCGGCGATGGCGGTTTTACCCACACCAGGCTCACCGATCAGGACCGGGTTGTTTTTGGTACGACGGGAAAGAACCTGCACCACGCGGCGGATTTCTTCATCGCGACCCACCACCGGATCCAATTTGCCCTCGGCCGCCAAAGCGGTCAGATCACGGGCGTACTTGTTCAGAACCTCGTACTTGTTTTCCGGATCATCATCCGTCACTTTTTGTTTTCCGCGAATTTCAGTCAGGGCCGTGCGAGCCGCCTCCGCCGTGACTTTGTTTTTCTTAAACAGCCCAAGCAGTTCAGAGTCCCCCCCTTTAAGCATGGCCATAAAGAAGTGCTCGGTGGAGATATAGGAATCACCCCACTCCTGCGCTTCGTCTTCGGCCGCCTTGAAGATCTTTTCAAGACGAGGGCTGGCAAACAGCTTTTGGCCGCCGCCCGTCACCTGAGGGAATTTATCAATTTTGGTCCGCAGTTCCGCAAGGAACTGGGCCTGAGGAACATTCAATTTGTCGAGAATGCGCGGAACAATGCCTTCGGTCTGCTGTACCAGCTCCATCAGAAGGTGTTCCGGCTCTACAGAGGGGCTGTTTTTGCGCTCAGCCAGTCTCGCGGCGGCCTGCATGGCCTCCTGGCTTTTTCGCGTCATTTTTTCAATATCGTTGCTCATAAACCCTCCATCTGGAATAAAGGATGAGTCTTATTTCAGCAATGTCAAGGCGGTCACAGTGGCAGGTATCGTAAATCCCAAAGGTAAAGGCAAATCCCAGCCGCGCCTGCATCCATCCATCAAAAAAGACCGCGTCAACCCCAAGGACTACATGGAATATGACACACGCTTTTCCTGTGAGGACTGTTCTCACTATGATGGCGAAAAAGTTGTCTGCACTATTGGGTACAATCCCATTCATCACCTGAAAGCCACACAGACCCACCAGTACGAACTGGCGGGCAACATGGCCTTCTGCCGCTTTATCGAAATCGATTAAATTCTGTTCCTTTGCACGCCAGCAGCGGGTTTGCGGCCTTTGCATCGCTTAAGCCCTTTATCCCCATTCAGAAAATTGACTTATCCAAAGTCCTGCCAAATTCGATTTTTCCCTCTGAAAGTACTGTGTACAAATGATTCAGGACAATCCTACGTCCTGAAACCCCGATCTGCCTTACGGCCAGTATTGTGAAAAACAAACAAAACCCGCCCGACGTCCTGTCAAGAGCTCGTACCAAATCCCGATCTAATGCACATCAACGATTCACTCAGAAGGAGTCAAGAGAGATGGTCACTCTCTTGCTGAACCGAAAGGAGGGCCTTCAAGGATGAAAGTAAAATAGAACAATAGATTGTTCACCGGGCAGAGCCCAGGAGCTGCAGAGGCTGCAAGCCTCGGAAGCGGACTAAGCCCAAGCTCTGAAAAGAGCAAAAAACAAAGGCCATACAAATGCACCGACTCGGATGTCAGTGCCGGCAAAGCGAAAGTAGGTTTCGCTGATGCCAACAAAACAAATCAAGGAAGGTAATGAATATGAAAAATAAATATTAACGGAGGAATTTAAAATGGGAATGAGAGTAACAACAAATATCAGTGCACTTAATGCTCAACGTAACTTGGTCGGTTCTCAAAGACAGATCAACGACTCTATGGCGAAACTTGCTTCCGGCAGCCGCATCAATAAAGCTGCTGACGACGCTGCAGGTTTGGCGATCTCTGAAGGCTTGAAAGCTCAGATCAGATCTGCTGCTCAAGCTCAGCGCAATGCGAACGATGGTATCTCCATGGTTCAAACTGCAGAGGGTGGTCTGAACGAGATCGGTAACATCGTGGTTCGTCTTCGTGAGTTGGGCATCCAGGCTGCTTCTGATACAGTTGGTGAAACAGAGCGTGGCATGTTGAATAAAGAGGTTCAACAGTTGAAATCAGAAATGCAGCGTATTGCTTCTGTAACAACTTGGGGTACTACAAAACTATTGGATGGTTCTTCTCCGAAGTTCGATTTCCAAGTAGGTTTGTTCAACAACTCTGAAGAAGATCGTATCTCCTTCAACGCTTCTGAAAACGTGGCTACTTTGGATGCTCTGGGTCTGTCTGGTGTGGATTTCTCCACTAAAGAAGGCGCTCAGGAAGCTTTGGGTATGCTGGATAATGCACAGACTTCAATCTCTGGAACTCGCGCCAACCTGGGTGCCCTTCAGAACAGATTGACTTCTACAGTGGACAACTTGGGTGTTGCTCAAGAGAACTTGTCTGCAGCTAACAGCCGTATCCGTGACACAGACGTTGCTCAGGCATCTTCCGAGATGACTCGTAACAACATCTTGTTGCAAGCTGGTACATCCACTTTGGCTCAAGCCAACCAGTCCAACCAATTGGCTCTTAAGCTGATCGGCTAGTCTGAAAGCTAAAAGTTCAAACTTTATACCCGGAGGGTTTACGCCTTCCGGGTTTTTTATTTTGGGGGAACCGGCTAGGCATCGGCTCCCCTTTTTCATTTTAATGTTCAAAGTTTTTCCAGGCAAAGCTGCCTAGATAATTAGCATCAGAAAAGTGTAGAACTTTTTTACCAATAATTTCAAATATTTAGCTAAAGTCCAGAACAAAACCTTCCGAAAAATATGGAAGAAGCATGGAGGTTTTGTATGACTAAACATATCACAGCAAGATTGATGGTCGCTCTTTTCGCCACCGCAGCTCTTGCCGCCTGTGGCAAACAAGGAGGATTCGAGTCACTGCCTGGCGCTACCGGCAATACCAGCCAAGGGTCCAGTGATGGCGGGAACTCTGGTCAAGGTGGCACACCTGCTCCGACAGAGCCAGCTCCTCCAAGTGCTTACGACAAAATGGATTTAAATGGATACGTGGGCGGCGGCACCTATGAAAATGAAAAGGTGCTTGGTATCGACAAAGCCAACAACGCTTTGCTTCTGTACCTCCCCCTGCCTGGTGCCTTCAGCAGTCTTTATATAGATGTGCCGCAAGTAAAGGGGGTTCAGATCAAGACGGTCATGGATTCCCAGCAAAAGGCGCGCGTAGCCGTCAGCATTCCACTGAAACTGATTGTTAAAGATCGCGTTACAACCCTGCCGGCGACTAAATTGCCAAATGGTAACAACCTGCCAATGATGCCAAGCGGAGAGCTTCCATCCCTTGGGCTGGGTCTGAATCCGAACTCGGACAACAAGGTTTATCTGTATTTCGGCGTGAATGCGGTCGGAATGTTTATCGAAAGTTCCTTGTTCCCGGCATTCCTGGGCCTGACGTACCCTCTTAAGAACGCTGCTGCGACCCGCACCCTGGGTTATTTCACGATTGTCCCTAAATCCGGCGCCTATAATGGTGGTCTGTTCCTGTCCTTCATCCTTCCGAATGATCTGGCCAAGATCATCGATGACCACTTGAGTGGGGTTATCAAGTAACCAAGACCGTCCTCATCGTAATTCTATTTTGATTTGCCTGCCCCCTTAATTCTCGCTAGTCTAAGGGGGCATTTCCATTATTGAACCAGGACATTTCAGGGAGCGAATCATGGCAAAGAAAAAAGCAAAACCTGCGAAGAAAGTAGCTAAGAAAGCAGCGAAACCTGCTAAGAAAGCTGCCGCAAAAAAAGTAACTAAAAAAGCTGCTAAACCAGCTAAAAAAGCGACTGCTAAAAAAGCTGCCAAGCCAGCAAAAAAAGCAGCTCCGAAAAAAGCCGCTAAACCAGCTAAGAAAGCCGCTCCTAAAAAAGCAGCTGCCAAAAAAGCTGCGAAGCCTGCGAAAAAAGCCGCTGCTAAAAAGCCAGCCGCAAAAAAACCTGCTGCGAAGAAGCCAGCTGCTCCTAAAAAGGAAAAAGCTGCAGCCGCTGCTGCCGGTGGTATCGCTGCCGTTGAAGTTCTGAAACCTCAGGTTGAAGACATGACAGCGGATTTCGATGACGAAGCTGAAATCGACAGCATGATCGACATCGAAGAAGAAGCTGTTTCTGAAGACGACGAATGGGATGACGAAGACGAGTCTGAAGAAGGCGAAGGTTCCATCGAAGAAGACGACGAAGACGAAATCGAAGAAGACATCACTTCCAAACACGATGATGATGGCGACGACGATGACGATGAAGACGACGAAGACTTCGGTGATGACGAAGGTTACTTCTAGTCGCTGCGCACACAGCAAATAAAAAAGGGAGTCTTTGACTCCCTTTTTTATTATCATCAGGGCATGTACAAACACCTTTATAAGCGCTTCCTTGATGCCCATCCCCAGCAGATCCATTTTGCCTGCCACAGCCACCACTACTGGCCGGATGCCACCCGCGAAGCACACCTGCAGTACTGGGATGATTCCTGCAAATATGTCGACAACAAATGGAACCACATTTTTTCCACCAAGGTTCCCCAGGCACAAAAACTAATCGCCGAAAATCTGAACCTGTCCCATCCCGAACAGATTGTTTTTGCCCCGAACACGCACGAATTTGTCTTTCGCCTGCTCAGCTCCCTGAACTGGGATAAAAAACTGCGCATCCTGACCACCGATTCAGAATTTTACAGCTTCGACCGTCAGATCAACCGCCTGTCTGAAATGGCTCCGTTTGAAGTGGTGAAAGTGCCCACCCTGCCCTTTGAGACCTTCCAGGAAAGATTCGAGGCGGCAGCAAAATCCTCAGCCTGGGATCTGGTCTTTGTCAGCCAGGTGTTCTTTAACTCAGGACTTGCTTGCGATATTCACCGTCTGGCGAAAGCCGCCCCCGCCGACAGTTTGTTCGTGGTGGATGGCTATCATGCCTTTATGGCGGTGCCGACGGATTTAAAGCCCATCGAAGATCGCCTTTTCTATCTTGCCGGCTCTTACAAATACGCCCAGGGAGGCGAAGGGGCCTGCTTCCTTTATGTTCCCCCGGGCACCCGTCACCGTCCGTTTCACACGGGATGGTTTGCCGAACTTTCCAAGCTTTCTGCCGTGGGAAATGAAGTGGGTTATCCGACCGATGCCCTTCAGTACGCTGGCAGCACCATGGACTTTTCAGCGCTGTACCGCCTGATTGCCTCGCTGGAAACATTCAAGAAAGAAGGCCTGACGGTCACGGCCATTCACACCCACATTCAAAATAATCAAAAGGTCTTTCTGCAGGAACTGGATCAAATGAAGCATCCCCTGCTGAACCGCTCGCGTCTGATGGCTTTGGATCTTGATCATCATGGTCACTTTCTGACTTTCGATCTTCCCACCACCGAGGACTGCCAGAAGCTGGTGCGGGATCTGGATGCTCGCGGAGTCCATGTGGATTCACGCAAGAACCGCCTGCGTTTCGGCTTCGGGTTGTATCATGATACAGAAGATGTCCGCAGCGTGATTGCCCGTCTGTAGAAAGGTCGAGGCAGCCCTCGCGGTCGTTGAACAAGCCGAAGAATTCTCTATTCTTTATTAAGGAGTCCGAAGAAGGGAATTCGCGTGGCTGACCTTGAAAGTAAAAGAATATTTCTGATCGCTTCTGCCAAACCGGAAGAAGCAGAGAAAATTGAAAGCACCCTGACCAAGCACATACAAAATGCCACCGTTTTCACCGCCACTGATGGCAGTGCCGCCCTTTTCAAAGCCGAAAACGTGATCCCGAATGTGGTTATCGTAGATTCCGAGATCGCCAAAGTCAGTGCTCTGGATCTGACACAAAAGCTGATTCAAAGAAAAGAGCGCATCGCTGTCATCATCATGTCACCGCTTCCGGACACGGATCACTTTGTCGACGAAGTGGTCACGGGCCAGGTGCACATCCTGACCCGCCCCACCGATGAGGCAACATTTATTGAACACCTGACGCGCGCCTTGAACTGGATTGTGAACGGTGACAATGCCAACTATCGCATGAAGTTCCTGGCGGCCAATCAGATTCTGATCCGTGAAGGTGAAAAAGCCGAGTCCGTGTACCTAGTGAAACGCGGGCAGTTGAAAGCCTACAAGGCTGACAACGGTGCTGAAACCCTGTTGGGTCATATCAATCCCGGCGAATTCGTGGGTGAAATGGCCTACATCAACGGCGAACCCAGATCCGCCAACGTCATGAGCCTGACCAACTGCGAACTGATTGAAATCCCCAACAACTGTCTGGACGTGGTGCTGTTCTCAAAACCCGCCTGGTCCAAGGCGCTGGTGAAAACACTTTCCCTGCGACTGAAAAATTCCAACGAAGACAAAGTTCAAAACTAAAAAAGGCCGTCACAAGACGGCCTTTTTTCTTCCAATTTCAAATTTCCAATGTCTAATTTCTATCTCGGTGTCAGCGCGGACTTGTTCTGAATCATCTTTTCCATCAGACCGTTCAGGCTGCTTTTTTCCTCGTTGGAAACCACATTCCAGAAGTTCACAATGCGTGGATACCATTGAGGGAAGATATCCTGAATCGCCTGCTCCCCTTTTGGAGCCAGACGAATCACAAAGGAACGACCGTCAGACTGATGCCCCTCACGAACCACCAATTCAGCTTTTTCTAGGCTGTTGATCAAACCTGAAATCGTGGCTTGGGTTACACCCACCTGGTTGGCCAACTCGGAAGGACGCAATCCTGCAGGCGCGTTTCGAAGCAGGAACAACAACATAAATCGACCGCTGGAAAGGTTGTACTTGGAAAGCAGGCTGTCCAGGCTGTTTTCAATCTCGCTGGCCACTTTCAGGAACAGCAGATTGGAATACACCGCCATGGAATCCGGCTCTGCCGCCACCGGCAGTGTCGTCAAAGACGTATGAACCTCTTCACGGGAAGGGAGATCTTGAATGAATAATTTTGCCATAAAGGCCTCCAATATCTGAAATCAAGGGCGGGTTCCCCTACTCCGGCAAAGCCGGAGTGCTCAAGGTCCGCCCGGTACTGCATTATTTAGCCGGAATCATGCCTTTGTCGTCATGGTTCTCGGATTCTTCAATCACGGCATCTCTGGATTTTTCTTCCATCTTTTTCTGGGAAGTAAATCTAGCGCCGAAGTTATTTGCCCACACACGGAATCTGTCCACGTAAGTGAACACTGCCGGTACCACAATCAAAGTCAGGATCGTGGATGAAATCATACCCCCGATGATCGCAACCCCCATCGCCGTACGCGTTTTGGAAGCCGCATTCATACCGATCGCCACCGGAACAACCCCGGCGATCAATGCGAAGGACGTCATCAGGATCGGACGAAGACGGGTCTTACCAGCCAGAATCAAAGCTTCACGGCGGTTTTTACCCTCTTCCATCATCTGCTTGGCAAAGTCGACAAGCAAAATACCGTTCTTACCCGCAACCCCGATCAGCATGAAGAACCCGAAGATCGCAAAGATCGTCAGAACTTCACCGGTCAGGAACAGCGCCAGGAAGGCACCGCACAAAGCCAACGGCAACGCCACCATGATCGTGATCGGCGTGATGAAGGACTCGTACAGAGACGACAGGATCAGATAGATGAACAGAATCGCAAAGCCCAGTGCCATCACCGTGGATGTCATCAGTTCCTGCATGTTTTCCGCATCACCACCAAATCCATAGCGCACACTTGGAGGCAGAGCATTTTCACCCGTCGTCATTGCTGCCACGGCTGAATTCACCACGTCACTCAAGCCTGCACCCGGTGCCAGACCTGCAGTGATCTGAATGTAACGACCGCGGTCCTGACGTTCGATGGAAGCCGGTCCGGACTCCACTTCACCTTTGGCGATATCGCTCAAACGCACCAGTTTTCTGTTCACGTTCGGAACATAAACGTCATTGTACGTTTTCATCAAGTCGCGCTGATCTTCCTGCAAACGAACACGAACTTCGTACTCACGACCACGTTCGCGGAATTTCGCCGGCGTCAAACCCTCGACCTGGGCACGAAGCTCGCCCCCCATGGTGCTGGTGTTGATACCAAATACTTTAGCCGCGCCTGGTTTCAAGTGAACCTGCATTTCAGGTTTACCCGGGCGATAGTTCGAGTCGACGTCCTTTAGACGTGGATCCTTCTTCAAAAGTTCATACATTTTTGTGCCGGCTTTTTCCAATTCCACCGGGTCCGCAGAAATAATGTTCAGAATGAATGGCTGACCACCCATACCGCCAGTTGCGTCATACTTTTTAACAACCGGATTGGCAGAGGACAAATGCGTCAACTGACCACGGATTTTGTCACGGAACTGCTCTGTTGTCAGAGGCCCGCGCTCTTTACCATCCTTCATGCGAACATAGAAGCTGGCTTTATTGGACTCCCCGTACAAGCTGCCCACGATCATTGTCGTGAAGCGAACTTCCGGATTGTCGTGCAGGATCTTGTCCACCTGACGAGCCACTTCTTCTGTACCATCCAAGCTGGTGCCTGGCTGCAGTTCCAAAGTCACAGAGAATTCACCCGAGTCATCATCGGAAATGAACGCGCCTGGAACTTTCGTCACTGTATAGATACTCAGGAAGAACACCATCATGGTCAGACCGATAGTCACCTTCGGCCAATCCAGAGATACATTCAAAAGTTTCACATACACGTTTTCAAGCATGGTTTGGAAACGGTCGAAACCTTTCACCATGCGGCCCAGAGTCTTGTCATACAAGCCTGCTGGCTTGTGTTTGTCATGACCACCACCGTGACCGGAGCCACCGAAGTATGCTGTCAGCATCGGGATCAAAGTCATTGCCACGAACCAGCTGATCGCCATCGAGAACACGACCGTCATACCAAACTGTTTCAGGAACTGACCGATGGTTCCGGACATTGTACCCACTGGCACGAACACCGCAATAACCACCAGAGTGATCGCCATAACGGCCATCTGGATTTCAGTTGTCCCTTTTTCCGCCGCAGTCAGGGATTCTTCACCCAGCTCCATACGACGATAGATATTTTCAATAACCACGATCGCGTCATCGATCAACAGACCCACGGCCAGAGTCAATGCCAGCATGGATACGATGTTGATAGAGAACCCGGCAATCTTCATGACCATGAACGCACCAATCAAAGAAATTGGAACAGACAAGGCCGTGATGAATGTGGAACGCGGGCTTCCCAGGAAGAAGAACACGGTAATAACTGTCAAAAGGATACCGATGATGATCGTCTCGTAAACGTCATACAAGTTGTCCGAGATTTTCACGGAAGCATCTGTCATGACCGCGACAACCGGAGCACCTTCCATTTTTTCAAGCTCAGGCTTGATTCGGTTCATCTGCTTGATCACGTCCTGGGCCACTTTCACAGTGTTGGAACCGGACTGACGATACACTTGCAGGAACAGGGATTTTTCACCGTCTACATAAGCACGGGATTTTTCATCGGCCAGAGTGTCAACGACTTTACCCAGGTCCGCCACGCGAGTTGGGACTTCATTCCCGTAAAGGTTTACCAGAGTGTCCGAGATTTCCGGTACGGATGAGAACTCACCCAGACCACGGAAGACCATCTCTTTTTGACCCTGATTCACTTTACCGGAAGGGATGTTCTGACCGGAAGCGCCCACTTGCGCCGCCACCTGAGATACAGAGATCTCACGGGCACGCAGTTTTTTGCGATCCAGAAGCACATGAATTTCACGCTCACGACCCCCGATGATCTCGATGGCACCGACGTTACGAACCTGCTCAAGGCGCGGTTTCACAAACTGGTCGGCGATATCAAACAGTGCCGCATCGCCAAGGTCTTTGGCAGTCAAAGACACCGTCAGGATCGGCGTGTCGGCCGGGTCAAAACGTTTAATCAGTGGATCTTCAACGTCGTCAGGCAATTTGGCTTTGGCAAGGTTGACCTTGTCGCGCACTTCCTGCTCGGCGTGTTTGACGTCCACTTCACTGTTGAACTCAACGATAACCTGGGAAACACCTTCCAGGGATTTGGAGGTCAGACGTTTAATACCGGAAATCGTACTGACTTCCTCTTCAATAGGACGGCTGACCAGAGTTTCGATCTCGGCAGGACCCGCACCCGCGTACACGGTTTGTACGGTTACCACCGGAATGGAAACGTCCGGATAAAGATCAACGGACATGGATTTGAAGGAGGCCCAACCAACAACCACCATGGCGATGGTCACACACGTGATAAATATCGGACGGCTGATGGATAACTTAGGTAAGCTCATGACTATTTCCCTCCTTCAGGAGAGGCTTGGTAAAGTTTGATTTGCGCCTGCAAACCAAGGATATTTGCTGCTGATTTTACTTTGCTGATTGCGGACGTTGTATAGTCCTGTTCAAACAACAGAACCTGATACGTCGTCGTACGACCCTGACGAAGGCGAACGCGCTCGTTTTCAAGCTTCGCTTTCTGAGCATCTTCAATGCGAGACAACAAACGAAGGTTGTCACGGGCATCCTGGAGATTGCGGGTCAAATTGGTCCAGTCGATTTCCTGGGCATAGTAAGCGTATTCACGGTTCAGCTCTGCCGCACGTTCCGCTTTGCGAGCACCGGCTTTTGTGTCAGATGCCGCACCGATATTCAAAGGCATGCTGAAGCGAACACCTACAAAAGCGGTGTCCTGGTCCGTTTTACCGGATTCTTTCATCGCTTCGTTGTATTCCTCATCGCGGCCGTTCATTGCATAGTTACCGTAAAGATCCAGAGACGGACGGTTTCTTTCCAGAGTGATCACCGCATTGGCGCGGGCTGCTGCCAACTGAGCGTTGGTCGCTTCAACATCCGCACGGCTGCCCGGACGAGCGCCCGGGATGGTCAGTTGCTCCAATGATTTATAGTTCACCTTTTCAAGTGTCTCTACTTTGGCAGAGGCTTCGCGGTTCAGGAATTTATTGAACATGCGCTGGGCTTCAAGATATTCGTTCTGAGCCACTTGCAGTTCCAAAGTACGCGCTTCAACCAAAGCGCGGGCCTGCAGAACGTCCGCTTCTTCGCCCAGATTCATTCTTTTTTTCCGGCTGACATAATCAAGAATACTTTGCGCCGCTTGTTTGGCCTGTTCTTGAATCGTCACCACGTCCTGCCACGCAGCAAGCTTCCAATAAGCCGCTTCTGCGCCCGCAAGAATGTTCAGGGATTGCCCTTGGCTTGAGAATTTTTCCGCAAGGTTCTGCGCGCGCAAAGCCTCTTCATTGGCCTGAGCGGTACGGCCGAAACCATTGGCCCACAAAGGCATGGACAATTCCAGCTTCGGAGTTGCATCCCAGTATTTGGATGGATTGATCGGAGACGTTGGCGCCAGCCCTTCAAATTGTGTGCGCGTCAGATCATAAGACAATTTGGTTTGAAGACCGAAACTGAACTGCTGACTTACACCCAGGGAGTAATACTGACTTTTAACTTCGTCATACATTTTCGGATTGCCGGGCTTGCCGTCATAGCCCCAGCGGGCTTCTGCAAAAAGCTTCGGCGTGAAAATCAAATCTGCTTCACGGGATTTTAACTGGGCACCTTCTGACTGCTCAGCACTTCCTTTATAGGCCGTACTGTCACCTTTCACCTGATCGAGATACTCGTTCAGAGTCAGTGCGGAGGCCGAAGCTCCGTGCAAAAGAGTCCCACAGATGAGGAACTTCGCTCCCCATTGTATGATCTTGTTTTTTTCCATATTAGTTCTCCAAAGTCCCATTGACTTCCCGGTTGAATATGTAATCGCTTACATACAAGTTTGTACCCCAACGATGATAAGTATGCAATCAATTACTTAATTGAATATCAATTGACCTTATGATACAGTATCCTATAGATAGTGATTTTAGGTATTTAGGGGGTTTATCCATGTCTGACACATCTCAACTTAAGACTGATCAGGACGAAAGTGCTGATAGCCAAAAAGGTAAAAAACGTGACAGAAGTGCTTCTGAAGAGCGTCTGATCGCTGCGGGCATCGAAATCTTCTCCAAGCATGGTTATGATGGCTCCACTACTAAGTTGATTGCCAAGAAAGCAGACGTTAACGAGTCCCTGATCGGTCGCTACTTTGATGGCAAGGAAGGTTTGTTGCTTACCATCGTGGAACGCTTCATCGAAGAGATCCGCACGGAGGAGCTGGCCTACCCGGCTCAAGACACCCTTGCCGCCGAACTCAGCAAGTATGTCGATTTCAAGGTGGGTAAAAGCCACGATCGCGACTGCCTGGGTAAAATCATCATCTGCCAGTGCCTGACAGACAATAAGTTCCGCAAAAAAGCACTAGAACGCATTCCTATGTTCGCAGATCCCAAGCTGATTGAACGCTTGGAACGTCTGCAAAAGATGGGACAAATCAAGGAAGGCGTCACCCTGGATGAAATCGCCGAAGAGATTGAAACTTATCTTCACGGCGCCTTCCTGTTTGACCTGATTCTTTCCGAAACCCCGGAAGAGATCGTCACCAAGAACGCGCTCAGATTCATCAACCACTACACTGCGGGCATCGGCAAATCCTAGAAGAAATACTTCAGGTTCAAAAGGGCGCTTCCGATAGCGCCCTTTGTTTTTATCGTATCGGTCCCGGACGAAAGTTTCAGTTCTGTCGTCGTTGAACGACCGATATATTCGATCACGAAGTTATCCGCAAAGAACCAACCCAGGCCAAACAAAATACCCACACCATTGGTGGCTTCACCGTCCCCCGTCCCCGCCGGAGTGAACTTGTTGATACCATAAGCAAGCCCCAGGGGAAGATAGAAGGATTCCCAGCGATACAGCGTGCCCGCGTAAAGGAAGTGTGTTTGGAATTTGGATGTTTCACCCGTCGCACTGTAAGTGACTCCATTCAGGGTCATCTTATCCAGCTCTCGCTCCCCACCCAAAGAAATACCACTGATAAAACCCCAGGAATGTTGAGGTGCGTACCACGCGTTAAATCCCACCTCCAGGGCCCCTTTGTATTCCAGATCATAATCAATGTCTGTCGGAGTTCCTGAAACCGTACCGTCACCGGAAAGTTTCGCCAGGTAGTTCGGGCTGTACCCGACCTGAACGCCATACCTCCACTCGGCATGAACCGTCGTGGAAAGCCCCAAAATCATCATCACTGCTGCTGCAAAAACTTTCATGCTGTACTCCTAAGATGCACGTGAAATGATGATCTTTCGGGGGCCGTAAGGGTGTAAACACAAAATAAATTGTTTAGGACTTAGGTGCTGAAAAAAGAAAAAGGCCCCTCGCTGTAAACGAGGGGCCTTGGTGATTCACGAAAATTACTCAGGCATTGGCAGGTCAATAATCAGACCGCCATCTGGTGGTGGAGGCGGAGGAGTCGTCACCGGATCGAGCGGCGCTGGCTGCTGGGATTCCTGGTTCTTCTTCTCTTCCTCTTTTTTCTTTTCTTCGTCTTTCTTTTTCTGTTCGTCCGCTTTGCGTTTCTCGTCAGCCTTACGCTGTTCTTCCTGACGGCGTTTTTCCTCGTCTTTGCGCTTCTGTTCTTCCTGCTGTTTGCCGGAATCTACAGAAGGCTGGGAAGGAGTCGTCGGAGCTGTCGGCTTGGAAGGCTGCTGCGGGATCGGCTGTGGCTTTTCCTGCTGCTTGCGGTTTTCTTCTTCCTTACGGCGCTGCTCTTCTTGCTTACGAGCCTCTTCCTGTTTACGAGCCTGCTCTTGCTGTTGCTGCTGCTGGCGACGAACTTCGTCGGCTTTGCGCTGTTCTTCCTGACGACGTTTTTCTTCAGCCGCTTTATTCGCAGCTTCCGCCTTGGCTGCTTCGATACGGCGCTGTTCTTCAATACGGCGACGTTCGGCCTCGGCACGAGCGCGGGTTTCAGCGTCGTGTCTTTCCATACAAACGGCTGCCGCAGAAACACCCGTACGACCGCGGTTTTGAACTTCATCCACGATACACTTATTCAGTGCGGTGTTGGTTCCGTTCTTACAAAGTCTCAAAGCATCGTACTGCAAGCGGTTGTTTTCAACCTCAAGAGCACCCTGGTTGTAAAGTTGCGATACGCACTTATCAAACGTAGGGCTGGCTGACTGGCGGCAGATAAATAGAGAATACTCTTTAGCCTGACCATAACGTGGGAACGACTTTTCCAGACTTTCCGTACAAAGCTGAGCTGGCAAATTGTTTTCAACGCCTCTTTCGCAGAAGAACGCAGCGTTTTCCAAGGTCAGCGAACGTTTCTTGGACAAATCAAGCATACACTGAACCGCATCTGCGCGTTTGGAGGTAACACAAACATCAGCAGCACGACCAACATATTTATTATGATCAGAGTATGACAAATGGTCCTTATTTGGATTGGCCTTGTTATCCAGAACCTTCGTAAGATCAATCACGCATTTTTGGAATTGAACATCCACGCGTCCCAGACCACAGGCATATTCAGCAGATGACGGCCATAAATCCAAGCCATTAAAAAGATTATCTGCACAACTTCCCATTGTCTGAGAAGCCACAGCTCCCGGCGGCGGCGGTGCTGGCGGATTGTTGTTGCCATTTCCACGTTTGATCCACGCATTGGCAGAGCTGGCCATGGCAATAATCATCAATAATGTTACAGAAGCGCGTTTCATATGAACCTCTATTATCCAAGGCCTTGAGTTGCAATGCCTGCGCCAAAACCATCTCAAATCTGTACGTTTTGGAGTATTTTACCTGCGCACAACTTTGACAGCAGTGCCGCTTTCTGCGGCGAGAAGTGCGGTAATTCCAAACAGTTCCAGGGGCTTAAACGACAAAAGGCCCCGCAAAGGGCCTTTTGAAGAGAGAAGAGAACACCCGGAGTGGAAAGAGAGAGGAACCACTCCGGGTTGCTAGTACAAAAACTATTTCATCGGCTTCGTGTGAACCGCGAATTTTTCGAATTCGCCGTACTCATGAAGTTTGTTATAAAGGGTCTTGATCGTGATACCCAGGTTGTTTGCAGCCTGAGTTTTGTTGCCACCAAAGTGAGCCAACGCTTTCAGGATGTAACGCTTTTCAAGCTCATGCAAAGTCATCGCAGGATCGTAAGCGATAACGTCTTTTTCAGCTTCACCGTTACGGATGTTTTCCGGGATATCATTCAGCATGATCATGTGACCATCAGACAGGATCTGAAGTCTTTCACACACGTTCTGAAGTTCACGGATGTTACCCGGCCACTCGTAGCGAATCAGAGCCTTCATCGCTTCTTCATTCACAGAACGACCACGGTTCAGGTAGGCGTGCTGGGAGTTGTTCAGGAAGTGATTCACCAATGCAGGGATGTCTTCCTTACGACGACGCAGAGGCGGAGCGCTGACCACGATCGTGTTGATACGATAGAACAAGTCCTCACGGAAGTTGCCACGAGTCACTTCCTGATCCAACTCACGGTTGGTCGCACAGATCAGACGGATATCCACTTTGATCGGGTCTTTGCCACCCACACGGTAAACTTCACCTTCCTGGATGAAACGAAGAAGCTTCGCCTGGATCGCTGGATCCAATTCACCGATTTCATCAAGGAACAAAGTCCCGCCGTTAGCCGCTTCAGCCAAACCGATTTTGCGGTTGTAAGCGCCGGTGAAGGAACCTTTTTCGTGACCGAACAACTCGGACTCAAGCAATGTTTCACGAAGGGCACCGCAGTTGATCGCAACAAACGGTTTGTTCTTGCGGCCGGAGCGATCATGGATGGAGCGGGCGATCAGCTCTTTACCAGTCCCGGATTCACCCAGAACCAGGATGTTGGCTTGGGATGGAGCTACACGGTCGATCATCTTCATCAAACTGCCCATCACTTCGGACTGATAGACGATGGTCTTGTTTTCAACCACTTTGGAAGTTTGATTTGTGTTCCACATAACTTGGTTTGCATTCTGAGAAGAGGGCAAAACAGTCGTTGAGTTGTTTTCGTTCATAGCTCCACCTTTCGGTTTACGTACTTTTTTAAACTTGGGTGGGCGTCTCAATTTGATTATCTCGCTTTGATACGCCGCGACAACGCATTGAGTTATAACTTTGGTCGTGTAGTAATTGCAATAAAAATAATGCACGACGTTAACTTTTTTTTAGGGTCTCAAACCCAATACAGGGACTTTCAGGGCTATGGCGAAGGCATTTAAGCTTTCCGAAAATATAGATAAATACCTGAAATACATGACTTTTATAAAGTCAGCCTCGCCCCTTACGATCAAGCACTATTCCCTGGATCTGATGCAGGCCTTTAATTATGAAGATCCCTCAGTTAAGTCTAAATCAATTTCGGAGTCCGAATTACTTTCCACGGCCCGGGCGGCCTTCAACCAGTGGGCGCACCTTTCGCTGGCCTCTAGAAACCGCAAAGCCGCCACTCTGAAAAGCTTCTTTTCCTGGGCCTTTGAAGAAAGCCTGACTGAGAAGGATTTGTCCGTGCAGATCACCTGCCCGAAAGTCCCTAAGAAGCTTCCGCACTTTGTGAGTGTGGATGAGGCGCTCTCCGTTTTGAAAAGCTTCGACGCCGACTCGAAAATCCCGCTGAAAGAAAAAGTTCTGTTCCTGCTCTTGTATGGGGGCGGTCTGCGTGTCAGCGAGGCCTGCAATCTGAAGTGGAGCGAAGTGCAGATCTCGCAGAAAGTTCTGCGCGTGAAGGGAAAAGGTTCCAAAGAGCGTGTCGTGGCTCTGCCGTCTTTGACGGTCGATGTGCTGCTGAAATGGAAAAAGGAAAGCTCTTTTGATGAATACGTTTTCGGAGAAAAGCCACTGAATTCCCGCACGGCTTACGAAATGGTCCGCCAAAGTGGCATTCGTGCGGGGCTCTTAAAACCGCTGCATCCCCATGCGCTTCGCCACAGCTTTGCCACTCACCTGCTAAGCAGCGGCGCCAACCTTCGTACTCTGCAGGAACTTCTGGGCCACGAAAGTCTGCAGGCCACGGAAAAGTACACGCACTTGGGCATTGATCAGTTGGCCCGCACCATGGAAAACCTGCATCCGCTGGGTAAAGGAAAATAAGCTTTAAAGAGTGGCGTTCACGATATAATGACGAACCATTTGTTCAACGTTCTTCAGTTCATCATCGACAATCTGACGATATGACACCAGTTGATTGCTGTCGGCCATGTTGGTTTTAAGAAAGGGTGCCATCCAGGGTTCTGCATCCACCACACCCTGCTGCAGAAGAAACTTCAGATAGAAATGCATTTTTACGACCAAAGGATCCTGAGCCGTTTCCAGGGCGCGCAACGTGTGTCCCAGAAGATTGAACAGGAACTCGGAATGACGGTCGCCTTCCTGACTGACTTTGCTGACACACTCTAAGATGTGCAAAGCCAGCTCCAGACGGTCATAGTCCGTGCGAAGTCCGGCAAAATCATTAATCAGTGTGGCCTCCAGCAGGACATGCAGTTTGCCTTCCTCGGAAGATTGTTTGTAGGTCAGGCTGACAAAATGAGTCGGCTCCAAAACCCCGCCCCCAAAGCGTTTTTTGCTCTTCGCTGCCCCCCGGGCCATAAAAGACAGCTTTTCACCTTGAGTGGAAATGGCATGCAGAATCAGATCCGATTCGGAGTATTTCATTTTCTTCAGGATAATGAAGCGATTCTGAGCTTGGGTCACACATTCCAACTTTGCTGGGCTTTGATATCTTCATACGAAGATATCAGCAGCTTGGCAAAGTCTTTTGTCGCCAGCAGTTCCGGGCCGACAATCAGCAGCCCACGCAGGCTGTCAGACGACGGCGCCGGCTCCCACCAGTGGCGGAACATTTTAATGGCATTCCACTGGCACATGTTGGTGGTCTCAAGCTTCTTCCAGCCCTCTTCGGCGGAAAGCCCCAGCTTACTGAAAACCTTTTGCGCCACAGCTTCCGCACTGACGTCCGAGAAAACACACAACGCCCGGTCATACAGTCTCGCACTGCCCGGCTTTAAAAAAGGCTGTGCGACAGAGGCCGCTTCTGTTTCAAACTTTTCAACCAACAACTGATTCACACTGCGACCGTCGCGGGCCTTCGTCAGTTGATTGATAAAGTCCACCTCCAGCCAGGACTGATTTTGCACCTGCAAAGCTGGAGAACGGAAACGCTCCCCCAAAATCGCCACACTCACCATCGGTGCATAAGAACACAAACGAACGGTGTACGGGCGAATCTCAACGGATTCATGAAAATGTCTGGCGTGAGAAACACGGAAAGAAAAAATGCGCTTTTCATTCAGCAGGCGATCCAGCTCGTCGGCAAAAGGATACAACTCCCCCGTCACCGGATGATCTTCACTGAACAGAACAAAGCAGGTGTCTTTCTTCAGACTTTCCACCCACTCTTTCACGTCGGTGATCTGAGTGTGCGAACGGGCATTCACTTCATAGGTTTCTTTGTAATAGTAACCCAGCAAACCTTCAAAAACAGAGGTCTGACCCTGAACAACACCGATGGCTTTTTTGTGGGACATAAAGTGAGCCGTGCTCTGAGAAATTTCGTAAACTGCCTGAGACAGCCCCTGATAGGCACGCGCACGAATTCGCGGCGCCAGCCCCAAACAGGTTTTCACTTGATCGTTCAACTCTTCCCAGGTCTCAGGGCGCACAACATCGATGAGCATACTTCGTTCAAGGCTAGCAGATTCCCCGACAAAAGAGAGTGAGACGAAGGTCTTATTTTAAGACGCCGTTTTGAGAAACCCGGCAAGGAACATTACACTGAAATGGTTTTTTGGGAGTTCGTTTATGCGTCTATTTAATATTCTGATTCTGGCTCTTTCTTTTTTGCTGATGTCACCCGTCGCGCAAGCTCGCGATCTTTTTGAAGCGCGCCTTTCCTATGGCATGTTGAACTCAGATCCGGACTTGAACCCCTTGTGCGCAGGCTGCGCCGGTTCTGCTCCCAGTGTCACTCCGTTTTATGGTCTGGGCGCAGACGGAATTATCACACTTCCTATTCCACTTTTGCCCGGCATCGGAATTCGTTATGAGAATATGGAATTTTCGACCTCAAAATCAGGACTGGACTATACCGCCCACTTCAGCCGAACGGCGCTGCTGCTCAATTGGCGTCCCATTGATAATCTGATCTATGCCGGGCCAATCCTCACATACGGCCTGTCACATTCCACCGACCTGAAAGTCACGGAATTTGGTGTTAAAAAAGCCAGTTATTCGGCTGGCTCTCCCAGCTCGTACACAGTGGGTTTAGAGGCTGGCGTAAAGCTCATTGGCTTCTCATTAGGGGCTGAGTTCGGATATCAGAATTTCCAATGGAATGATGCGACAGACTCGACTGGTAACGCACCCTCTCAAGATATCAATATGAATGGGACTTACGGTAAATTTATCCTTGGCTTTTCCATTTAAGTATTGAAATCATGGCGCCTCTGTTACACTCAGTAGTACGAGGTGCCCTCATGACAAAAAAACGTATCGAATGGCCAGTGGCCTTGTTCTTGGTTCTGAATCCACTGATCACTCTCATCCTGGCCCCCATTTATTTCTACAATTTCGGTTTCCAATGGGACATCCTTCTTTTCGCGTTGGCTTTTGCCGCGGCAACAAACCTGGGTATTACGGCGGGCTATCACCGTTTGTTCTCCCATAAAAGCTATGATGCTCACCCACTGGTGAAAGCTCTGTTCCTTTTGATCGGTGCTTCCGCCTTCCAGGGTTCTGCGTTGAAATGGTCTTCTGACCACCGCCGTCACCACACACACATTGATGGCGAAAAAGATCCTTACAACATCAATGAAGGCTTCTGGTACGCCCACATGGGCTGGATGTTCTTCAAGGACTCCGTCGATCAGAAAATCCACGCTCCGGATCTTGAAAAAGACTGGATGGTGAAATTCCAGAACGATCACTACGTTCCAATCGCGATCCTGACAGGCTTCATCTTCCCTATGCTGGTGGGCTGGGCGATGGGTTCCTGGTTGGGTGGTCTGGTGATTGCCGGGGGCTTGCGCATCGCTTTGACCCAGCAATCCACGTTCTTCATCAACTCTCTTTGCCACACTTTGGGCAAACAGACTTATTCCAAAGAAATCTCTGCCCGTGACTCCTGGTTCGTGGCGATTCTGACTCACGGTGAGGGTTACCATAACTTCCACCACAAGTTCCAGATCGACTATCGCAACGGTATCAAGTGGTATCACTGGGATCCGACTAAATGGGTGATCCGCACTTTGAGCGCGATGGGACTTGCGACCAAACTTCGCCAGATCTCTCACGTGGAAATTCTGAAAGCCCGTCTGCAGGCGGAAGCGGCCGAACTGACCAAACACGGTTTTGCTGAAGAAAAACTGGCTCAGATGAAAGAAAAGATCCTGGAAGCGCAGAACAGAATGAAAAAGCTGCGTGAGGATTATGAACAGTTCAAATTGGATGCTGTTCGCAAACGTGAAGAACTGAAAGAAGCTTACGATCACAAGCTGGAAGAGCTTCGCCGTGACATGGAAATTGCCAAACTGGAATTCCAGATGGGCATGAAACAATGGCGCGTGTATCTGCGCTCTGTCTAGATCCGGTTGTCATTATTGACATAGGCGTTGACGCCAGCACAAACCCACAA
The DNA here is from genome assembly GCF_055398295.1 of Bdellovibrio sp. BIS2. Lineage (NCBI taxonomy): Bacteria > Pseudomonadati > Bdellovibrionota > Bdellovibrionia > Bdellovibrionales > Pseudobdellovibrionaceae > Bdellovibrio > Bdellovibrio sp. BIS2. The sequence goes on from NZ_AP035879.1 coordinate 3,051,778, forward strand.
CTTTAATTGGTTGTGGGTTTTGTTTTTTCAGGAGGTTGTTATGCTTAAAACTCTTTCTGCGGTGATCTTGAGTGCAGGGCTGACTTTGTCACTACCCGCTCTGGCTGATGGCTTTGCTGCCTCTTTTAAGGCGAAATACCTGCCAAAGAAGCTGGCCTCTGTAACCCCGGGTAAAACCACCAAAGCCGAAATCACCAAACTGCTGGGTAAGCCGTTAAAGACTGAAAACAAAGACACGCTGCTGTTCTATAAAACCGGCAGCCTGGATTATGACACCACCATTGAAATCAAAGACGGCAAGGTGCAATCGTTCTATCACCGCATCCCTGAAGGAAAAGTGCATCTAAAAGACGTGCAGGCCCTGCTGCCGGAAGATGCCCAAAAAGATGAATCCGAAGTGGGTCACGGCGAAGGCACCGAAACCCAAATTGAACACGACGGGGTTCGTCTGGCGGTGAAAAACACCAAGACCTCCCCGATCATTTCCTATTTTGAATCCGCAAAACCTTAAGCTTTGATCCCCACATCAAGGCTGGCGACAAAGCCGGAACTGTAGTTTCCGGACTGGATGCTCGCCATCTGATAAGCGGTCCCATCGCTGAACACATTGTCCGTGGCAAAACTGATTTTGTTAAAATTGGTTTTGCTGGCCGAATACCCCGAAGCATTGTTATATACGGAACTAGAAGTCGCCAGCGGGAACGTCAGCTGTGAAGTTCTGACGATATAGCTGTCATCCACGGCTTCAGCCATGCTGGGATAAATCTCGAAGTGGATATGGGTCATACGACCATCATAACAACCCGGAAAGATCGTCTGAAACGTCACGCTGCCATTGCTGTCGGTCTGCTGCACGCCACGCAGATAAGTTTCACTGGTGACGCCGGATGAATACATTGAATACTTGCCGTTAATATCACAATGCCACAAATAGATCGCATACCCCGCCAAAGGCGCACAGGACGCGTTCACATCCAGCAAGTTCAACGTCAGGGTCAAAGGCACCCCGGTGGCCGTTGAGCTTCCCGTATAGCCACCCGTATTCAGACTGCTGCGAATATCACTGCGAACAATTCCGTTCAGTCTTAACACGTTGATGGCGCTGTCATCATGGGCAGGATACGGTCCCGCAGTTTCAGAGGGAATCTGGGCACAGCTTCCGCCATTACCATCACTGACAGACTCTGCGCCATCAGCCACGGCATTGGAAAAATTCGTTTGGGAACAGCCAGCAAGCACTCCGCCTGCGGCCGCTCCGAAAAGGGCGATTCCACCGTATTTGATCAGCTCTCTGCGAGACAGTCTTTTGATTTCCATATCCTCTGATTCCTTTCAGACAGAACACCGCCGTCTTGAACACAGAATATCAAGGCACTATGGATTCAGCATGGAGCCCTAAAATGCCAAAAGCCGCAACCTGATACAGGTGGCGGCTTTCAGCGTTTCCATTTGAGATGGAAATCCTAATTATTCACACTTTTTGCTCTTATTATAGAAGAACCAGTGGAACTTTGATTCATCCGGAAGTGGCTTGTTATCCACCGTCATTGGCTGTTTGCGGTACTCTTGATGTTTCTTGCAATCAGCGACGCGGTAAGCTTCGTTGATCGCCAGCATGTCCTGGAAGGACGGCAGATAGCCTTTCTTCTGATAGAACTCTTTTTCTTTTTCATAGATGTTCTTTTCAAGCAAAGTCGCTACCGCTTCAAACTGCACGTTCGTTTTGATGCTGTCGACAGGCATGTACTTCGGCAAAGTATCTTTCGCCACACCGAACTGACGAACCATTTTGGCAAAGTAAGCCTTCACACTGTGCTGAGGTGCCCAGTGGAACGTATAATCTTTATCAATCATCCAGCCGTAAACACTTTGCATGACCGCATCCTGCATGCGCACCTGACGAAGCAGCGGCATGAAGCGGTATTCAGCGACGAAGTCAAAACGAGGATCCACTTCGATATCATAAGGCGAGAACAAAGAAGTTTTGGTCACACCCAGTGAACGCGGATAATCCGTGTTCTTAAACTTGGAAACCGTGCTGCGATATTTAGGAACGATAAATTGACCACCGGAGGCTTTGTCGTAAGCCATGCGGATAACTTCAGAACAGAACAAAGATGAATAGTCATCATCGTCCATGGCAAAGTCATAGCGGATGCCTTTTTTGCGATCCAAAGCACCTTTGGCGTGATCATACATAAAGCGCGCAGCTTTCTTCGCCAAAGCTTCATCCGGCTGACGATAAAGCGCCACACGCGCATCTTCAGCCTGACGCCACTTTTCCAGCGGAGTCACAATCACCCCGTACTGAATCAATGCTTCAACGATGTATTTTTTCCCGGCCTTGTCTTCACCAACAACTGCCAAGTGCGAGAAGTTGCCTTCTTCGTCAGAGATTCGCGCAATCATGGCAGAAACATAGGACTTACCACGGATCAAAAGAACATCCCCGCTTTTCAATTCAAAACCGGAATACTTCGGATTTGTCCAGGTGTCCGGCTTTGAATTCACCATGATCGGGGTCTTTTTGAAGGTGAAGACCTTGTTGGTGTAAAGCCAGTCCAAAAGGTACTCTTCAGAGAATCGTGCATACTGGAAGCCTTCACGCATTTCCAGGATGCACTCTTTGCTCAGTTCATTGCGGGATTCAAACTCCTGCAATTTATCATGCAAAGCCACGCGGATCTGGAAGATGGTGTCCATCACTTCAGGTCCGACGGACTTCAATTGCTCCACTTCTGTGGCATTCTTTGGCAGGAAATGATCTGCTGGCAGATAATATAGATAGTCTGTGACTTTGTTCACAAAGCCCGCACAAGTCTTGGCATTAAACACCTGAGGATTGCCGATATCCGCCAGAACCTTGCGACTGCCCGTGATCAGCTCTTCCGTGCTGGCCGGATGACGATATGTTTTAACTTCAGATTTAAATGGTGATGTGCAGGCCGTAACCAACCCCACCGCCGCAGCGGCCCCCAATAAAACGAGCTTCTTCATAAATAATCTCCTAATTAGTCCCTTTCTTTTTCGGTCACTTAAGGAACAAAACCAACTGGACTAAAGTATAATAAGAACGCTCCCCCTGCTTTGGTCCCGTATTCTTCGTACCCCATAAGTACGATAAGAGCCTTGCTTAGTTTTACATCAGTTATTTCAACCTAGAGGAGTCAGCATGAGCGGCAACGGCGCTATGAAGCAGGAATTTTTCCAGATCGATGAAAACACACGCAAAAAAGTGATTCGTCAGGATCGCAATGATATTGAGCCTGGTGCCTGCTTCCTAACTATCCCCGGCCGCAATCTGGAAGTTCTGAACATCAGTTCTTTTGGTTGCGCTGTTTTGGTTCCTGGCGCGGAATACGCGGACTTGAAAGCTTGGTGGGATAAAAATCCCCACTTCGAAGCCGACGTCCTTTATAAAAACATTCAAACCCAGCACGTTTCCCTGCGCTGGGCTCGCTCTGAAAACCACAGCAAGTCTGTGACCGGCGAAATGATCGTGGGTTTTGAGGTTCTGGGTGAACCTTTGAAAGTGGACCGCATCAAAGCTCTGGAAGTGTCTTCTGAAGTTATCAATGCGCAGACTGAATATGCCATGCACCTGGCACAACTGCCGGCAGAATTTAAAACATTTGTGTACGAGATGAAGGACTGGCTGGAAAAGCTAAAATCCCGCATCGACAAACTGGAACAGGAATCCCCGGTCGATAGCTGGAAAGAAGCTCAAGACTATCGCATGACGATTGCGGACTCTGTGTCCGACTATCTGGGCCAGGTCATTCCAATGAAATACGCAGATGTTCCGAAGCTTGTGAAAGACTTCACGCCAGAACAAATGAAGTGGGCCACCGACTTTGCCCGTGAACAGGTGGGTCACCTGGTTTACGGTGCTCCGTTTGCCAACCGTGCTTACTTCAAACCACGCGGCTATGCCGGTGACTATGAAATGATGAATCACCTGTACCGCGACGAACTGGTGGGTAAAACCCTGTTTGACCAGTGCATGCACAAATACTTCATCGATGAACCTGCCGGTGCGGCGGTAAAAAACCGTGGTCAGTATTTGTTTGAAAAAATCACTCAACTGTTTGAGCGCACTCCACCGACGACTCCGGTAAAAGTTCTTTCCGTGGCCAGCGGTCCTGCGATGGAACAGCAGATCTTCCTGCAGAATGCGGCTCCTTATTATGGCCGTCCGGCTGAATTCACGTGCCTGGATCAGGATGAAGAATCCCTGAAACACGCGCAAAGACAGTTGCACTCTGTTGAGCGCTTTGTGAAATCCGGCTTTAAATTCAAATTCAACAATATGGCGATCCGCAACGTGATCGCGGCTGGCTGCCCCGAGACAGATTATGATCTGATCTATTCTGCCGGCCTGTTTGATTACTTCACAGAACCTGTGGCACAAATGGCAGCACAAAAAATGCTGGCATCTGTAAAACCAGGCGGCCATGTCGTGATCGGCAACTTCAGCAAGGACAATCCTTGTGTGCCGTTCATGGAGCTGGTTCTGGACTGGCATCTGATTTACCGCTCTGAAGAGGACCTGCTGCGTATATTCAAAGACATGGGTTCCAAGATCTGGGTGGAAAAAGAGCCTCTGGGTGTGAATCTGTTTGTAGTGATTCAGAAATAGGAAGCTTTGAGGAACTGAATGCTGGGGAAAGAAATCACCACCTCACAAATGCGCGAGTTTGAGGTGATTGAAGAAATCAGATCTGTCCTGCGAGTCATCGCAAACTGGATGGCCGTGCCTTTGTTCATGGCCTTCTGGATTGCCGATCTGATTTACGTTCCCCAGTTCAAATGGCTGTTCCTGGGTCTGCGCCTGACCATCATTCCGCTGTGTCTGGTGGCCAAGTACGAACTGCGCAAAGAGCAAAGCTTCCATCGCGCCCAGTGGTTTGCCGCCCTGTATGCGGGGCTCGTGGCTTTACCCATCAACATCATGATTTATTTTATCCCTGACGTGGGCACCGGCTACTATGCCGGGTTGAACCTGGTGGCCATCGGGGGACTTTCGTTCATTCCGTTTTCCACGGGCTTTTTTGTCGCCACCGCTTTGGGAATCTATCTGCCTTATTATCTGTTCACTGCACTGAAAATTCAGGCTGTGACGGATCTGTGGCCGGTGGTTTTGAATTCGTTCTTTATTGTCGGCTCTATCGTGATTTGCTTCCTGATTCGTTTCTTCCACGAACAGCTGCGCATGCGTGAGATCAACAGCCGCCTGGCCCTCAAGGCCGAAATCGCCAACCGAGATCACATTATCAAATCCAAAACAGAAGAAGCTGTCCGTCTGAATACCTTAAGCACCCAGTTCAGCCCGCAGGTGGTGCAAGCCATCCGTGAAGGCAAAGTGGATCTGGAAAAAGGTGTTCGCCGTGCGCAGATTTGCGCCATCTTTGTGGACATCGTCGGTTCCACGGAACGCGTGGTCCGTCTGGATCAGGCCAAAGTGGATCTGGTTCTGGCAAGGTTCATGGACACGGTTGTCAGTATCTTCCTGAAATACGACATCACCATCGACAAGTTCCAAGGCGACGGCATTCTGGCCTTTGCCAACGATCCGATCCGCTACGGAGACTATACACAAAGAACGTGCCTTGCCGCCCTGGAGGTGCGCGAAGCCCTTCGTCAGGATCGTGAGTTCTATCTGCTAAACTGGAAAAAGGAAATGCAGATCCGCATCGGTATTTCTGCCGGTTACGCCAACGTGGGCTTCTATGGTAATAAAAAGTTCTTCCGTTCTTACACGGCCATTGGCGCGCCACTGCCATTTGCCTCCCGCCTGACAAACTTGGCGGAACCGGATCAGATTCTGATTGATTCCGACATCGCACAGACGTTGCAGATGGAAGGCTTTGCCGTAAAAAACATCGGCGAACGCGTGATCAAAGGTTTTGAAGGCGACACTCACTATGTCTTTGAACTGAATCAGGCTCCGATTGTGCGCAAGGATGTTTCTGCAAGCTCCTGCCCTCACTGCCCGGATTCTATCCTTTATTTGGATACGAATGCCCAGGGCCACTTCGTAATGAAGTGCCGCGCCTGTGGTTACGAAGCCGCCGAAGCTAAGGCTGCCACCCTCATTGCCAATTAGGCAATAGAAACGACGCTGGTTGCCTTCCTAGTAACCAATGCGCAAAAGATCCAAACTTGCTCCCAGCATACCCACGTCAGACTGGCCTACATCGAAAACATAGGGATAGTATTTAGCAAAGACGGTGAAACCAATGGAATAGTCACCCCTAAATTCTCCCATATACACTCGAGAATATCTCCACTCAAAACTGTATGAACCATATGCACCAACGGTAAACTTTGTATCTTTCTCCGTCTCACCACTATGAATAAATGCCTGCACCAGCCCCATGGACGGCCCCACGCTAAAGTAACCGGAGGTCTCCTCGCCGTAGAAGCTTCTCCAGGCTCTTCCAATGGACATATCTATCATATTTGCCTTCTCATATTGCCGATTCCCAAAAGAGCTGGAGTTCCGAACCTCTCCCAACTCACTAGCGCCAAATTGCCAATAGACTCCCCTATCAACCTCTTTAAAGCCCGCAAAGTAAAACTCTACCTGACCATGATGGTAAGGCTCAGCGACGTCAGTAATGCCTTTGGTGGCACCTAATGTCGTGGACAGACCCATAGACATTACGAAAGCTCCCGCCTCAATGTAGGAGTTTTGATCCTCTGCAATTGCCTTATTACGAATAAATTTTGCCTGCAAATCACAAGTAACATTTCCACCCACAACCAAAGGCACAGCCAATTTCAATGTGTCCTGGCTTCTGAAGTCTGTCTTTCGCGGAAACGGAATAAAGCCCCAGGCATACCAACCATTCTTGACTTCCAAAGTACTATTGCCCGTCGCCAGAAGAAGTCTTTCCCGACCATTACCAAATGTCGCCCTAACCCGATCCAGACGAGCCATGACATCTTTGCCGCTTTCATTTCTTAATCCAAAAAAGAGATAATTCAGTCGACTGGTGCGTACCAGTTTCATCTCTGTCAGAACTCCGCATTGAGAATCCAACCTGGAGGTGCTTTGAGATAACGGATCCGCCCAATCACTCAGCTCTTCGGGCAGGCGACCTTGTTCTGCGGAAGCTCCCGCTGCGGCAACTCCGCCAATGGCCCCAACGATAAATGCAGCCCCTGATCCACCTCTAGCAGAAGCGGCCTGCGATAAAAACAACGAAACCACGATTATCAGTAACTTCATCATCTGAACTCCTCGATTCGAAAAATCCGTTCGATAGCTACTGTAACCCCTGAATCTGTCGGTATCTCTAACTTCACCAAGGAGTCCCTATTTGCCAGTTGATTCTCCTTGTTGGGACTTATCTCAAGTTTACATTGGATTTGAGAAACCTGATCTTGCTCCATCACCAGAACATTCATTGGTCTGGCGATGTTTTGGCAGGAGATTGCTTTCTTTTCCATATTAATAGTTAAACTTGCCTGATTCAGAAAAAGGCTGTGAGGCTTCGAGTCTTTATTAGTAATCAAAAAGTTCAGTCTTCTTTCTGTCTTGGACAAACTGCGGTCAAATACTTTCCAAAGTTCAGGTGATTCAGACAGAATGAATGGACCATTTTTTGTTATTTTGTATTCAGGAACTTCCATGTATTGCATTTGGGAGCAGCCCGCAAATCCGATCGCAAGAAAAGCCATAAAGAACTTCATGTTAACTCCATGTTGTTTATAGTATAAATCACTATTATGGCCGTCAAGACTCCCTGTTGATGATCTAGACAGGGCGATGACCGTTTAGGCCTTTGACACTGGCAATCTCATAACGAGACAGCTTACAGTCCCGCAAGTCCTTGATAATTGTGGAATCCTCTTTGGCAGGCCTCTTGCTCTTTAAGGCCGTGAGGAGGCTTCATGAGAGCTACCACACCCCATTTGTACAAAATGCTGTTTCTGACCCTTTGCTTTAGCATGGGCTGGAATATGAAACCTGTGGACTTCCATTTGGACCTGGCTTCCAAGGAAGAAAAGGGGCTGGCAGCGCCATTTAACGTGAACGCCTCCAAAGCCAAAGTGGAAAACAAAAAGGAAGAGGAAACAACCTCAGAGCCGATTCCTATTATTGAGCATGCCCTCGACAAGATTGAAAAAACCAAAAGCTTCCAAAGCCTGTTTGGCTGGGGTGACAATGTTGCCAACCGCAACTGCGACACCTGCCAGGAAGAAATCCGCAATATGCGCTACATGCAGTGCAATGCCCAGAACAATTATCTGGAAGCAGAGATGAAAACGGCCGTGGAGTCACAGAACAGCCTGCTGGGTGATCTGATCCGTGCACCGATCAAAGCAAACTCCATTATTAAAGCGTCGTGCATTCAAATGGGCATGAACACGAAATTTGGTGTCAGCAGCAAAACCTTCCGTCAGTGCAATGCCGCTGGCGCCGCCCGCCAAGCCTTCCGCCCTTGTATTTCTGAAAACTACTTCAAGATGGTGAACAACAGCTTTGAACTGGTCAGCTCTTGCATGAAGGACTTTATTGCTCCGGGCAAGGACGAGGAAACACAGAATCTGGATGTTCGCGCGGTTTACGCTTTGATCAATATCGAATCCGGATTCCATGTCAACGCCATGAGTGGCACTGGCGCTGGCGGTATCGGCCAGTTCACCGCCCCTGCTATTCAGGATGTGAATTCCAATGAACTGAACGCGGTTCGTATCTCTTTGGAAGGCAACAAGAATCCTCTGTGCAGCCGCCTTTCCATGGAGCTTCTGGATAAGATGGAACCGATCCGCCCAGGCAAAGCGCAGTCCTGTGAACGCATTTCTTTGAAAAACGGCAATCCAATGAAGAACATGATTTACACGTACGCTTACCTGAAAGGGGTTAAAGCGGACATGAACAACATGATCTTCGAAAACAAAAACTATAAAAACAAATTCCGCATGTCTGAATTTGACCTGAACAAGATCAAGCGTGCTTTGATGGTTTGGTCCCACAACACCGGCCCGGCAGGAACCTGGACACCGGCAAAAACTTTGTTGAACACATTCTACAGAGGAAAAACCGTGACCAACGCGGATCAGTTCATCCAGCAAATGCAGCAGTACATGCAAAAATTCCCGGCCAGCGCCAACAAATCCAGCGCTCGTCGCAAGGAAACGTCCCGTTATTTCCCTGAGATCACAAAAACTTTGAATAATATCGAAAACGCAGTAGGAGGTGGCACATGCGTAAACTAGTGATGATTCTGGCTTTCGTTCTTGCCGGCAATTCCGCAATGGCTTTTCAGGATCTGCAAACGTACCGCGCGACGGACGAGCTGATCAATGCCATGCAACTGGAAGGTGACACCTCAGTTCGTTTGCGCCAACTGGAATCCTACAAGGACTTCCTGTACTCACGATTGAACACCATTGAACTGCCGGACATCGAGACCACACCCGACAACGATCCGCGCCTTGAGGAGTACCGCAGCCTGACGGAGTTCGATAACTATGTCGCCCTGATCCGCATGCGCCAGGTGTCGGCAAAATCCTGCCACTCCACGAAGGTGCACATTGAAAACTCCACCAGCCGTGAGGGCGGTGTGGTTCCAGAAGCAGTGGAAGCACTGAAGATCCTTTCAGCGCTTTGTACATAACAACAAAAAACAAACGGCGGGTTTCCCGCCGTTTTTCTTTTATAATGTAAAACCCTTCATCAACTTCGCCGCGATTGGATTGTCAATCTTGCGGTTGGCCGCCATCAGCCAGATCTCTTCATAAATGCCCGGCAATGTTCCCAGCACCACCAGCTTTTTCTCCCGGATCAGATCCGATGCTGCGACCTCCACAATCGGAATCAGCCCCACGCCCTCTTGACCCAGCAGCTTTTGCAGACTGGTGTCCTGAGTTTCCGCGATGCGATCCACACGAATGCCATTGATAGAAAAATAATGTTCCAGATCCCGGCGCAGACGGCTGTGAATGGTCGGAAAAATAAACGGCTGACCTTCCAGTGAATACGGAAAATCCCGGCGCAGATGTTTGTACTTCGCCGAGGCACACACCACCACATCGAGTTTGGCGATGGACTTGGCATACACCGTCTGGAAATCCACGTTCGGAGGATAGTTTGAAAGCAGCAGATCAATCTGATGCGCGCTGAGTTCGCGCAACAAATCATTGCCCGCACCTTCCAAAACCGAAACCGCACAATTCCCCTGCTTATAGGCCTGAAGCACCACTTCAGAAATGATAGGTTTGGGCACGCTGTCCAATGCTCCGATTTGTACGTGCACACGGTTGTTCTGCATACGATCCTGCAAAACCTCCACCATTTCCGCTCCCAGGCGAAACACCTGGTCGGCATATTCAAATGCAATCTTCCCGGCTTCTGTCAAAAACAGGCGTTGTTTGCGCCTTTCAAAAAGATTCTTTCCCAAGGACTCTTCCAACTGCTTTAATTGAATACTAAGAGTCGGTTGACCCATGTTCAGCTTTTCAGCGGCCTTGGCGATACTGCCCTCTTTGGCAATAACGTGGAAATAATGCAGATGATGGTAGTTCAGCCATTGAACCTGATTTTCGATACGAACGGGCATATTTCACCTCATTGCTTTTAGCGAATAACTTGTTAAAGAATATCTAATTTTTAAAACATCCAAAAGTCTTTATACTGCGCTCTGGAGGTTTTACCGTGTCCGAAACGTTACTATTCCCTTTTGCTGACTTCTGGTGGTTTTACGCAGGTTTCATCGCCTTTGTCATAGGTATGCTCGCCCTGGATCTGGGTGTATTTCATAAACACTCACATACGGTGAGTTTCAAAGAAGCCACGATCTGGTCGATTGTTTGGGTGTCCATCGCGATGCTCTTCAACCTGGGCTTGTACTACTACACCCTGCATCTTTACCCGGAAACCCCGGCTCTGGCCAAGCAGGTCGGACTGGAGTTCCTGACCGGCTATGTGATCGAAAAATCACTGTCCGTCGATAATATCTTTGTCTTCGTCGTCGTGTTCAGCTTCTTCTCGGTTCCGGCCAAGTACCAGCACCGCGTGCTGTTCTACGGTATCCTGGGCGCCCTGATCTTCCGTGCGATCTTCATCGCTCTGGGATCAGTCCTGATGCAATACCAGGCTGTGGTTCTGATCTTCGGTGTGTTCCTGATCATCACAGGTGTGAAGATGATGTTCCAGCCGGACAAAGAAGTGGACCCTTCTCAAAACTGGCTGATCAAATGGCTTAAAAAGCACATCCGTGTTGCCGATCGCATGCATGAAGATCACTTCTTCATTAAAGAAAATGGCGTGAAACTGGCGACGCCATTGTTTATTGCCCTGGTGTTCCTGGAATTCACGGACATCATCTTTGCGGTGGATTCCGTGCCGGCGATCTTCGCTATCACGAATGAGCCTTTGCTGGTGTTTACATCCAACATCTTTGCGATCCTGGGCTTGCGTTCCCTGTACTTCCTGCTGGCGGGCGTGGTTGATAAGTTCCACCTGCTGAAATACGGTCTGGCCCTGACCCTGGTGTTTGTCGGTCTTAAGATGGTATGGCTGAACAAGCTGTTTGGCGGCCACTTCCCGATTGGCATCTCTTTGGGCATCATTTTCGCGTTTATCGGTGGTTCTATTGCCGCTTCCCTGATATTCCCGAAAAAAGAAGCTTAATCCATTAGACAAGCCCCCTCATAACAGCGATCATAGTTATGAGGGGGCTTTATGACCAGACGACTGTTCCTTGCTCTCAACGCTACCGATCCTTTGGCAGACACCTTTCTGCCGACCTTAAAGAAACTCAAAATCAATGCTGATCGCCGTGACATGACCGTGAAGTGGGTCCCGCTGGACAACTACCACGTCACTGTGACGTTTTTGGGTGATCGCCCCGAAGAGGAAGTTCAGAAGGTGGCCGAAGCCCTGGCGAATGTTTGCCAGAACTTTGCGCCGTTTGATCTAAAGATCGAGGATGTCGGTGCCTTTTCAAACGAGCACGATGCCCGGGTTTTGTGGCTGGGTGTGCAAAACAAAAGAAGTCTGAATCAATTCAAGGAAGCTCTGGATCACGAGTTGGTGGAAAAGAATCTGCTGCCGAAAATTGAAGAGCGGCCATTTTCACCGCATCTGACCTTTGGAAGACTTCGCAACCCGCGAAGTGTGAAGGATATGATCTCGCCCTTTAAACGCAAAAGTTTCGGCAAGATTCATGTTACGGAAATCGTTCTGTACGAATCAACACTGCAAGGGGCCTTCCCTGTGTACAAGCCCCTCGCCCGTTGCAAGCTGACCGGAAGCGCCGACCTAGCGGATGCCGTTCCCGAACAAACGAATATAGATATTACTTTCACGTAGGTGAACAGTCACATCACCCCAGTGACCACCGGTTGTGGATGGACTGAAGATCACACGGATCACACACTGCTGCCCCGGCATTAAAATCTGCGGGCAGTTGGTGTCCACGCGATAGGCGAAGGAACCCTGAACGCTGATACCACGAATGAATGTGGAATCAGGGCCATTGGCCGTCAGAATGAAATCCTGGAATCTTGCGGAGTGAACAAATGTGGTTCCGAAGTTGTAGTTAAGATACTGATCCTGAGCTTTCGCCTCTACATTCAGCGGCTGAACAGACACATCTGCGAAAGCCAAGGCTGGAGCTAAAACCAACGCCAAAGACATCAAAAACTTTTTCATAGAATCCCCCTTCTATGACTTAAGTCTGGCAGGGGAACCGAAGCGCGGGCAAACAAAAAGGGAGTCTTTCGACTCCCTTTTTGACGCATTGTAGATGTAAAAAGTCACCAGGCACCTTTTTGAGCGGCTGATCAAAAAGGTTCAGCCGCGGCTTAGATGCCGGCTTTGTGGCGTTCTTCGTCGTCGACGTGAGTCAGGATGCCGCCCTTAAGGTTTGGACGGTATGCCAGATGATTGATGTCGTAGATGAAGTTTGCACCGTTCACGCCGGGAGTCTGCCATTCAGGGCCCAAACGGATTGCATCCACCGGGCAGGCCTCTTCACAGAAACCGCAGAATACGCAGCGAAGAATGTCGATCTCGTAGCTGATCGGGAACTTTTCGACTGATGGGTCGTTGTGTTCCGCCGCCGTGATCTTGATACATTCCGCAGGGCAGTTGGTCGCACAAAGCATACAAGCCGTGCAGCGCAAAGAACCGTCTTTTTTAACCGTCAGAACGTGATTCCCTTTGAAACGAGGAGAGTACTCATACTTCTCCTCAGGATAGTTCAGGGTCATCATTTTCTTCTGATTGAACAAGTTCTTCAGCAAGTGCTTCATGGTCGTTGCAAGACCACCCAGAATCCCCGGCAGGAACCACTTGGACTTTTCAGAGTTGTTTTGCATTACGCTCATAGGCTACCTCTTCTGAACACGAACTCATTCTTTTTACGAGCTTCCAAAGTCACCTGATCTTCACGCTGGTTGTTCGGCATGAAGGCCGCATTCGCCGTTGGAAGTGCCAGATTTTTACCAACCATCAACAAAGTCGCCTCTGTCAAAGTCAGTGCTTCAGAAACAACATTCGTCACTTTTTTGATCTTTTGTTCAAGACCGGAGTAGTTGATGAATGTGCCGTCTTTTTCCACGAACGTTTTCATTGGAATAATCCAAACGTTGCCGGTCAAAGCCGTCAAAGCGTCGTTTTTACCCGCTTGCATCCAGATCAGATTCTGAGCTTTGGAAAGCTCTTTCAATCTTTCGTTGTACTCTGGGAACACCGCCTGGTTTTCCGGACCCGCCACAACCACAGTTTTGATTGAACCGCTTGCAAGACCTGCAGACAGATCAGCCCATGTGGACGTGATGCCGTACTTTTCCATGACTTTCAAAAGACCTTTGGTGTTCGGGTTTTTGTCTCCGCGAGACAACAAACCGTCGAAGCTGTCGAAAGTCTCTTTGTTGTTGATCCAGAAGAACACTTTCTTGGTTTTGAATTCTTCAACAAACGTTCTGATGATCGCTTCGTACTCTTCAACAGTGTACTGAGCTGTCAACACAAGAGCCAAAGCATCGCCGGAAGTGCTTTTCAGAACTTCACTTGCGCTCTTCGCCGCCGCACCTGGAGCCATTTCTTTACCCGCAACCACACCTTTAAGCAGGCGTGCCTCGCGGTTCACGAATTTGTAGGCATTGCGACCGCTGTCGCACATCCAGTGACCGTTCACCTGTTCATTGTAAACAGGCTTGATACGGAACAGGCCTTCTTTGTTGTAGTAAACCTTGATATTGCAACCAGTGGAGCAACCGTTACAAACGCTGTCGCCATCTTTTAGATACCAAACGCGCTGACGGAAGCGGAAGTCTTTGGAAGTCAAAGCACCCACCGGACAGATATCAACTGTGTTCAGGGAATAGTTGTTGTCCAAAAGCATGCCGTCGTGAGTGCCGATTTCAGTGCGGTCACCACGGTTGAACAAGCCCAACTCGTTGGTTTTGGAAACTTCTTCGGTGAAACGCACGCAGCGGGAGCAAAGAATGCAACGCTCGGAATCCAGAACCACTGTTGGCCCCAAATCCACAACTTTGTGCTTCTTAACTTTTGCTTCAGCCATCTCTGGATCGTACTTGCCGTATTCCATGTACTGATCCTGCAGACCGCACTCCCCTGCCTGATCGCAGATAGGGCAATCCAGCGGGTGATTGATCAAGTGGAAGTCCAAGCCCCACTTCACAGCGTCTTTTACTTTTTCAGACGTGTTGTTGATCTTCATGCCCTCAGTAACCATGGTGTTACATGCGATCTGAACGCGTGGATTTCCTTCGATCTCCACCATGCAAAGACGACAAACACCAGCCACGGACAATCCCGGGTGCCAGCAATAGTGAGCGATACGATCGCCAGACTGTTGCATCGCCTCGATGATCGACGTGCCTTCCTTTACTTCGACTTCTTTGCCATTAATGGTGCATTTCGGCATATGTCGTTCCTTTTACTTTCGAACGTCCTTCACGGACATAGAATTCAAATTCATCTCTAAACTTAGTTACGAAGCTCAATACCGGCAAAGCCGCTGCATCAGAAAGCGCGCAGATGGTTTTACCTTTCATGTTGTCAGCAACTTTGATCAACAAGTCGATGTCCTGCAAACGGCCGCGGCCTTCCAGGATCGAATGAAGAACTTTGTTCAGCCAGCCTGTACCTTCACGGCAAGGCGTACACTGACCGCAGGATTCGTGAGCATAGAAGTGAGTCAAAACACCCAGCATATCAACCATGCACTGGGAATCATCGATCACGATCACCGCACCGGAACCAAGCATTGTGCCCAGACCCGCCAGGGATTCGTAATCCAAGTTTGCTTTCGCCACTTCTTCAGCCGTCAAAACCGGAGCGGAAGAACCACCCGGGATAACCGCTTTCAGTTTGCGGCCCGGTTTCATACCGCCGCCCTCTTTCATGATCAGATCCATCAACGGATAACCCAGCGGAACTTCGAAGTTGCCTGGAGTCATCACGTTACCGGACAAAGAGAACAGTTTGGTACCAGCGGATTTCTCCGTACCGTGTTTGCGGTAAGTCTGAGCGCCGTCCTTAATGATATAAGTCACAGCCGCCAGAGTTTCCACGTTGTTCACGATGGTTGGCTTTCTCAGGTAACCCTGAACTGCCGGGAATGGCGGTTTCAATTTTGGCTGGCCTTTCAGACCTTCCAAAGAAGAGATCATGCCTGTTTCCTCACCGCAGATATAAGCACCGGCACCGCGGTACACATCCAGATCGAAATCAAAACCGGAACCCAGGATGTTTTTACCCAGAAGACCGGCAGCGTAAGCCTCTTTGATCGCCTTGTTCAGGCATTCAATCGGGAATACGTACTCACCACGAACGTAGATGTAACCTTTGTTGGAACCGATCGCGAAAGCAGAGATGATCATGCCTTCGATCAATTGATGTGGAGCACGCTCCATCATCATACGGTCTTTGAAAGTCCCTGGCTCGCCTTCATCGGCATTGCACAGAAGATAGCGTGGCTCGCCGTTTTTCGGCAAAAAGCCCCATTTCATACCCGTTGGGAAACCCGCACCACCACGACCGCGCAGACCGGAAGCTTTCACTTCATCAATGATGGCTTGAGGTTGCATTTTGAAGGCTTTGTGAAGAGTTTCGTAACCACCCTTGGCTTTGTAGCCCGCCAAAGTTTGATATTCAGGCAGGTGGTAGAATTCTGTAAGCACTTTTACTTCAGACATTATTTCATACCTCTCAACAGATTCATCGCTGTCTCTGGAGTCAGCTTTTCGTGGTAGGTGTCATTCACCTGCATCATCGGTGCAGTTCCGCAGGAACCAAGGCACTCTACCTTGGAAACTGTGAAGCGGCCGTCAGCAGTGACTTCATTGTATTTTACACCCAGTTCATGGCAGATGTGGCTTGCCATCTCACGGCCGCCCTCAAGCGCGCAGGAGATGTTCGTGCAAACCTGCACGTGGTATTTGCCCACGGGCTTCTGGTTGAACATGGTGTAGAATTTGAACACTTCATTGATACGTGCTTCCGGAATATCCATAACCTGGGACAGGTGACGGATAATGTCCGGCGTGATGAAGCCGTTATTTTCTTTTTGAGCAATATAAAGGCTTGGAATAATAGCGGACTCTTTCGCCTCGTAGCGAGCCAGTTCACTTTTTACTGCAGCCAAGCCAGAATCAGACAATTTAAACATCGTTGTTTCCTCTAGCGGTCCAATTCGCCGGCAATAAGGTTCATGGAGGCAACCGTTGCGATCGCATCGGCCAGCATCGCGCCCTTAACCACAGTCGGGAAAGACTGGTAGATCGCAAAGCAAGGTGGACGAACTTTCAAACGGTAAGGATTCGCGGAACCATCGCTGACCAGATAGAAGCCCAACTCACCGTTGGCCGCCTCTGTCGCATCGTAAACTTCACCCACTGGTGGGCGAAGACCCTTGATGATCAGCATGAAGTGATTCATCAAACCTTCGATGTTGCCGTAAACGTCTTTTTTCTCTGGAAGAACGATGCCTTTGTCGCGGATTGTGTAATCGCCACCAGGAACGTTTTTGCAGACTTGTTCAATGATACGAACGGACTGACGCATTTCCTCGAAACGAACCAGGTAACGGTCATAGATGTCACCGTTGGTTCCCACTGGAACATCAAAGTCCAAAGCGTCGTAACCATAGTATGGCTGCGCTTTGCGCAGATCCAGATTCACACCGCAGGCACGAAGCATTGGACCAGTATAGCCCCACTGAATCGCATCCTGAGCGGACACCGGACATACGTTTTTAGTACGCTGGATGAAGATTTTGTTGTCGATAACCATCGCCGCCATCTCGTCAGTGCCCTTGCGGATTTCTTTGCAAAGAGCCACGACTTCATCGAACCAGCCTTCCGGCGCATCCTGAGCCATACCACCGATACGGGTCATGGACACTGTCAGACGGGCACCGCAAAGTTTCTCGAACAGGCCGTAAACTTTTTCACGCATACCGAACATATAGAAGAAGCTGGTCAAAGCCCCCAAGTCCATCGCACCGGTACCGATTGCGATCGTGTGATCGATGATACGGGAAAGTTCAGCCAGGATCACACGCATCGCCTGAGCTTTTGGCGGGATTTCCACGCCCAAAAGTCTTTCAACCGCTTTGCAGTAACCGATGTTGTTCATCGGAGCAGAACAGTAGTTCAGACGGTCGGTGTAAGGGATCACCTGATTGTACGGGTGAGTTTCCGCCATTTTTTCGAAGCAGCGGTGCAGGTAACCGATCTCGTTGTTGCAACGGATGATTGTCTCGCCGTCCATTTCAGCCATCACACGCAAAGTTCCGTGCATCGCTGTATGGGAAGGACCGATGTTCAATGGAAGATATTTGTCATTCAATACGTCGCCTGGTGAACCCGGCTCGTTGTTGAAGTGAATCGGCAGGGAGTTTGTGCACGCCTGCTGGTTGTTCGCATCGTAGTCCTTGCGCAAAGGGTGACCCACGAACTGGTGGTGAGTCAGGATTTTGCGCAGGTTCGGGTGACCGTCAAAGATGATACCGAACATGTCGTACGCTTCGCGCTCAAACCAGTCCGCACCACGGTAAGCAGGAATTGCAGTACCGATGGACTCGCCCTCGCCCACTTGCGCTTTGATGCGCAGACGGGAGGAATCCTTGGAGTTGAACAGGTTGTAGACAACGTCAAAACGCTTTTCACGGCTTGGATAGTCCGCACCGCACACGTCCATCAGGAAGTCGAACTGGCCGCTTTCACGAAGGAACAACAAAAGCGCCGGAGCGTCTTCTTTAGGAACTTCGATCACATCATCGCCGACAGCGTGAGTGAACTTGAAGTTCTCAATTTTAAATTTGCCAGCCAGAAGCTGTTTCAGATTTTCAAGCTTGTTCATATGGGCTCTTCCAGTTGTCTTTCCAAGGGCGTGGTTGATTTGTCGCGATCATACGCTGCAAAGCCATGATACCGTCCATCACCGCCTCTGGTGTTGGAGGGCAGCCAGGAATGTAAACGTCGACAGGGATGACTTTATCAACGCCCTGAAGAACGTGGTAAGCACGATAGAAACCACCGGAGCTTGCACAAGCACCCATGGACAACACGTACTTAGGTTCCAGCATCTGCTGATAGATACGCACGATCACCGGAGCCATTTTCTCGGTGATGGTTCCCGCAACGACAAGCAAGTCCGCCTGACGTGGAGAGAAGCGCGCCACTTCCGCACCGAAACGAGCCAAGTCATACTTGGGACCCATCACGGACATGAACTCGATACCGCAACAAGCAGTACCGTACGGCATTGGCCACAGAGAGTTTTTTCTTCCCCACGCAACAATAGCATCAAGCTTTGACGTGAAAGCAAAACCTCGCGACATATCATCTACAGCTTGGGTTCCGGTCATCCCATCGTGAGATACCAAACCCTGCACTTGTTCATTGTGCATAAATACACCTCTGCAATTTCATTTAGCTATCATTAAGTAGTTACTGAAAAACCGTAATCCTGACAACTAGATATATATATTGGCGGCCCTCACCGATTTCTTCAACGCGCCTTTCCAAAGTAGGCCAAATGAAATTGATTCTCCTGTCGTTTAACCACAAACTTTAGGGAGCTTAAACAATAGGAGAAAACCCACATGAAGAAGATGGCACTGTACGTTGCTTCTGCCATTCTTGCTTTGTCCGGAGTGGCATCTGCCAACTCCCAAAAGCAAGATTTGCTTATTAAACTGGCACCTGGCTTCGTTGAATTGGAAATTCAGGGCGCAAAAGTCGAAAAATTGAGCGAATCCTGGGTTCGCGTTCAAGCTCCCCGCCGCATGAGCCTTCAATCTTTGGAAAAAAATCCGGCCATCGAGTACGTTCAGCCGAACTACAAAATCTCTCTTTTGGAAGACTATAAAATCGAAGACCCTCTTCGCCGTGCCGCTTTGGCAAAAATGCTTTCAAGAAATCCTCAGCTTCGCGCAGCCGCTCGCCAGGACAACCCAGCGATCCCTGACGCTCCGCAACCAACAACCGGCGCAGATCCTTTGTTCTCCAAACAGTGGGGCATGCTGGATATCGGCGTGGTTGACGGCTGGAAAGTGACAAAAGGCAATCCGGAAATGATCGTGGCAGTTATCGACACAGGTGTCGACTACACACACGAAGACCTTCTGCCAAATCTTTGGAGAAACGCTGGCGAAATCCCGGACAACGGCATCGACGATGACGGCAACGGTTACATCGACGACGTGATCGGCTGGGATTTTGTGACCAACGATAACAAACCTTATGACCTTGCCGTGGATTCTTTGGACGGCCTGTTCAAAGGCGGCAACCCAGGTCACGGCACTCACTGTGCGGGCAACGTGGCGGCTCGTGGTGACAATGGCAAAGGTATTGCGGGTGTGGCACCGAACGTGAAAATCATGTCTTTGCGTTTCATCGGCATGACGGGCGGCGGAACCACAGCTGATGCGATCAAATCCATCCGCTATGCTGTTGATAACGGCGCGAAAATCATGAACAACTCGTGGGGTTCTGAAGGTGAAGAGCCAGGCGCTCCTGAAAATCAGGCTTTGCGTGATGCTGTTCAATACGCTCAGGACAAAGGTGTTCTGTTCATCGCAGCGGCGGGCAACGGGCACAAAGGTGTGGGCTATGACAACGACACGGACAAGCTTCCGGCTTACCCTGCGTCTTATGATCACGACATCATCATCTCTGTGGCGGCATTGGATTCCAACGACCGTCTGGGTTCATTCTCTAACTGGGGTCAAAAATCTGTGGATATCGGCGCGCCGGGCGTGAAGGTTTATTCCACTACGGTGGCCCAAAGCTACAGCGACACTGTTATCGATAAATTTGGCTTCAAAGCAACTTGGGATGGCACGTCCATGGCGGCGCCTCACGTTGCTGGTGCCGCGGCTCTTTACTGGTCTGCCCACCCGGAAAAATCCTGGCAGGACGTGAAAGCGGCGATCATCGGATCTGCTCGTAAGATCAATGCTCTTGACCGCAAATCCGTGTCAGGCGGCAAGCTTGATGTGAAAGCTTTGATGAGCTACTAAGTTCTGAACTTCAAAGCCCGGTGCCGACAAAGCACCGGGCTTTTTTTTGCCCAAAATCTGTCGCCGCACAATACTCCTTGAGCTTCTGTTTTTATCTTAAAAACTTTCTGCTTCTTAATTTGTAAATCTTCTTTCGATCAAAAACAGTTAATGAATACCGTCTCCATCCCGGAGCACCTATTTAAGAACAAGCGAAAGGATCACGTATGCGCGCGCTGCTCTTGTCTTTCATGGCCACATCTTTGGTATCCACCTCTGCCCTTGCCGCGAAATTTGATGTCGACAAGGCTCACACCAACGTTTCCTTCACAGCTCCGCACCTGATGGTTTCAAAAGTCAAAGGCCGTTTCGACCAGGTCAGTGGCAGTTTCGAGTTCGATGAAAAGTCCATGAAGTTAAGCGACATCAATGTGACCATCAAAACCGATTCAATTAACACCAATGAAGCCGATCGCGACAAACACATGCGCAGTCCGGACTTCTTTGACGTGGCAAAGTACCCGGAAATGACTTTTAAATCCACCAACGTCAAATACGACAAGAACAAACCCGACAAAGTCGAAGGTGACCTGACCATTCGCGGGATCACCAAGAAAGTCACCCTGGATGTTGATTACAACGGCGCAGTCACCGACCCCTGGGGCAATCGCGTTGTCACCTTTGAAGCCGAAGGCGAAGTCAACCGCAAGGACTTCGGGCTGAACTGGAACAAGGCCATGGACAAGGGCGGATTTGTTGTCGGTGACAAGATCAAAATCGAAATCGATGGCGAAGCCAAAGTCGCAGCAGTTCCAGCAGCTCCAAAAAAATAGAGGACGTCATGCAAAATTCCAGCTTCTCCCACAAGGTGGGCATGGGCCTGCGGGCCCCGCATTTTCCTTATCTTGAACAGCGCCCCTCCACCGAGGTGGCGTGGTTCGAGGCGCAGACTGAAACCTACATTCATACTCACGGACGCTCGCTGGAGATGCTGCAAACCATCCGCCAGGACTATCCCGTCGCTCTGCATGGGATTTCCATGAACATCGGTGCGCCCGAGGGCATTCGCGTGGATTACCTGCAGGGACTGCGCGAACTGATTGAACGTGTGGAACCATTCATTGTTTCAGATCACATGTCATGGAATTCGATCTCAGGTCAGAATTTTCACAACCTGCTGCCAATACCTTTTACGGAAGACAGCCTGCAGACACTGGTGAACAACATCGATTTTGTGCAGAACTTCCTGCGCCGGGCATTGGTGCTTGAAAATATTTCGACTTATATCAGCTATCATCACAGCCACATGAATGAATGGGACTTTATCTCGGAAGTCAGCAAGCGTTCCGGCTGCGCGCTGTTACTTGATGTGAACAACATCTATGTGAATTCCCGCAATCACGGCTTTGACCCAAAATACTTTATCAACCACATCCCACTGGACCGTGTGGCGCAAATTCACCTGTCCGGCCCGAGCGATTATGGTGACTTCCTGTATGACACTCACTCTCAGGAAATTCCGGCGCAAGTTTGGGATCTGTTTAAAATGCTGGCGCCCCAGGTTCGTCACCTGCCGGTACTGATTGAACGGGACGATGACATACCGGATTTCCGTGAACTCGAAGTTGAAGTGATGAAGGCCGCTTACATTCTGGAGAATTCCTATGAAACTGAGCGAACTACAGAGTCTGTTTAAAAGAAACATCCTGGCTCCCGAAGCAGATCCGCAGCATCTGGCGTATCTGAAACCCGCCGGAAAGCTCAGCCTTGAGCAGGCCTTTCAGATCTATCACCGCACCTATGTGGCACGTCTGACTGAGGCTTTGCGCACGACCTATCCGGCCGTGGCCTGGGTCCTGGGTGACAACTTCTTCAATGAGCTGTGCCGAAAGTACATCGAAGCCCAGCCGTCCGTGGCCTATAATCTGGCGGACTATGGCGAAGCTTTTTCCGGGTTCATTCAGGAAACCTCCACCGCCAAAGGCATTCCTTTCTTGCCGGACCTGGCAAAATTTGAATGGATCCATAAAGAAGTGCAACACGCGGCAACCCCGGAGCCGCTGCCGGTTGAAACCATTCAGGAACTGCTGAATTCGGATGATGTGAAGATGCACATGATTGATGCGATGGAGATTTTTGAAAGCGAGTATGCGGTCTATGATATCTGGGAGCATCGCTTCGAACCGGCTTATATGTTTGAGGGTGTGAACTGGAACACCCCCCAAGGTCTTATGATTCACAAGAAACAAAAAAAGGTGCTGGTGCAGGAACTGCAACCGGTGGAGGCGCAGATTCTGCGCGCTCTGGCCAGCGGGCGCACGGTCGCTGAAGCCCTGACCCCGCATGCAAATTCATTAAGCCCTGAAAGAATCGCCCATCTTTTTGAAATGATGATGAAAGCCGGGATCATTGAGGATGTGATGTCGGTAGAGGCCTACTAAGAGGCCTTACCGATCACTTCTGTAGCCATACTGTGCACCATGTGCTGAAGCGTGTTGGCCTGAGCGGACATTTCCTCGGAGGTGGCTGCTGTTTCCTCTGCCGCCGCCGAGAAGGCTTGCGTCTGGCGCTCCAAAGAACCCATTGCTTCGTGAATGGCACGGATGCCTTCAGACTGATGCGTGGTGGTTTCTGAAATTTCCTGATTCAACACATTCACTTTTTGCACCGAGCTGACAATGCCATCAAGCACGCGGTCACTGCGTTCTGCAAGCTCCAAGGACACTTGGGTTTGCGTCACACTGCTGGTGATAACGGATTTTACTTCTTTTGCGGCTTGCGCCGACTTCAGCGCCAGACTGCGCACGGCTTCTGCCACGACGGCAAAACCTTTCCCCTGCTCTCCGGCCCGGGCCGCCTCGACCGCCGCATTCAGCGCCAGCAGATTCGTCTGGAAAGCGATATCATCAATGATGTCCATCGCCGAGGTGATTTCACCGGAAATCTTGGACATGACGTTGATGGATTCAATCAGTTTTTTCACTTCCATAGCCCCTTGGGAAGCTCCGCTTTCAGAGCTTCTTGCCAGATCGGCCGCCGCACGGGCTCTTTCCTGATTGGCCTGAACAATATCATTCAGATTTTTGATTGAACCCATGGTCTCTTCGATACGCGCTGCAGACTCCACCGCCCCTTGCGCGACGTTTTGTCCTGCGCTGGAAAGCATATTGGACGCCTCCAGCACTTGTTGGCTGGCATCGTTGGTATCATTCACCGTGCGCGCCAGGAAGTTCATCAAACGGCTGGCAAAGACAAAGAACAAGGCAAACGCCACAGCAAAGGCAATGGTGAAGCCAATCAGAACTTTATTTCGGAAGTTTCCGATGGCCGTTTCCACGTCATCGACGTAAACGCCACTGCCCACGATCCATTGCCACGGTTTGAAATTGCGAACGAAGCTGATCTTGGGTTCCGGATTCGGAGACCCCGGCTTCGGCCACAGATAAGGAACAAAACCCTCACCTTCCGCAGTCTTTCCTTTTTCAGCAAAGGCCACGAACAAATGGAAACCATTGGGGTCTTTAAAACCTGAAAGGTCCTTGCCGTTCAATTCCGGTTTGATCGGATGCATAAGCATGGTCGGATGAAGATCGTTGATCCAGAAGTACTCGTTACCGCTGTAGCGAAGTTTTGCCACCGCTGCCAGCGCCTGCTTCTTGGCTTCATCTTCTGTCAGAATTTTTTGCTGATACTGATCGTGATAAAATTCCAGCACTTTGGTGGCGATATCGACTGTGGCGCGAATCGCCACGCGGCGGTCTTCGTACATGTTCTCACGCACCAGCGGAAGCACATAGAAAAGAACAATCGCCCACAGGGGAATCATCGCGCCGATAAGCAGTGCCAGCGTCTTGTAGCGATAGCTGCGAGTCTTCCAGAGTTTATTCCACATAATCCGATCCCCCTAGGGTTGAAGTCGTAGGGAATTATCGGATTCGCTTAAGGATACTGAATATCACAGATGTTATTGCGAGGAAGTTTATCCTAAGTGTCTCATTTTAATCCACGCCCCCACCTTCGCCGGGGTTGCGTCGTGTGTTCACTCCCGGAGGCAACAGCTCGTCCCCCATCAAAGACTGCTCCGAAGGGTAACGGCGGGAATACCCAATCAGGTCCTTGTGATAGGAAAACAAAATGCTTCCGTTCTGCAAAAGATTGATCAGGTACTGCACATACTCTAACCCTACGGCAAAACAACCCTCGCTCCAGCCCAGGCGCCGGTTGCGGGCGATGAATTCCTCACTGACATAACTGGCCCCATGCAAAACAATCTGGCGCAAGCGCGAATTATTATTCGAACGATCTATACCGTCCAGATACAGTGACAAGCCGTTCTTGGGACTGTTGTAAGTTCCTTTGGCGAAATAAAACCCCAAAGAGCTCTTCCAGGAGTCCGGCAGATTGGAAAAGCTTCGTGTTTCCAGAATCCCCGAACGAATACCATGAGCGACATGGAATTTCTGCACCATCCCCGTGCGCAGATCCAGCAGATGCAGGCGTTTTTCCGTGCTGGGACGGGAATAGTCCACCAACACCGCATAATCAGTATTGGGAATACGGCCTTCATTATAGTCAAACATACGGAAGATCAGATCCAGTGGTTCACGGGGAACGGAATGTTCCAACAGGACATCAAACAGAAAACGACCGTTGGCTGTTCTGCGATTGAACATGGATTCCGCCATGCTGACAGAGGCAGATAGCAGTAAAAACAACGCCACTAAGTATTGGTATATTCGTGATGCGCAATTCATTCCCCCACTCTCAAGGGAGATGGGCGCATCCGCAAATTAAGAATCGGAAAGGTCAGAGTTACGGCCAGGGAATGTACGGAACATCCTGACAGACGATTGGCAAACCTGCCGCCTGCAAAGGTGCAGCAACTTCATCAATCTCGGCCGAGTCATCCAAAAGCATGATGTGAGATCTCAAAACTGTGCGCGACAGGAACTCACTCGACACTTTATTTTTGGCTTTTGATTTTTGTGCGTGCACCGGGGTCAGGGCCGCCATGCGACGTACTGATTCCAGAATGTGTTTTACCATGCAGTTGTAGCGCGGCTTCTGATCCAGATCGACGATCTGTTTATCTGCATACTCAGCCAGTTGCTGGTAAGCCTTGGCTTTGTACAGCTCCAGCAGACGGGACTTGATACCCGCGATATCCGGACGGCGATAGTTGTGCAAAGAATCCGGGCCTTCAGGGTTTTGCGCCTGGAACTTCGGGGTTTCCGACATCGAGATAAAGTCCTGACAAAGAATTGGAATTCCCGCCGCCTGATAAGGAGCCGCCCACGCATCTGCAAACGGAACGGCCACAGACAGCTTTCGTTCCATCCAGATCAACTTGTCTGAAACCGCCTTGGACTTGCCGTCGGAAAGATTCATATACAGGGGCTTGCGCTCTTTATTCAGAACCAGGGCTTCGTGAATATGCTCAGACAGGCAGGGGCGCACGTCTTTCAGACCCGCCCAGGACAGGGCCGGCACCGCAAAAACCGCAAAGCTGAATAGAATCACAGACAAAGACTTCATGAGCTCGTTATACCATACCCCGCAAACGACCCGCCCCCCGGGCTCCGGGCCCCTGTAAATAAACCTCGACTGTCCAGAAATTGGTCACCGGTCCTTAACAAATCCCGGGGCATCTTCTAACCTTAAATGAATGCCTGGTTTGCGTTTTTTCATTCTTATCTTTGCTTTATGGACTGCCTCCGTGGCCCAGGCCGACTTTTCGGATTGTTATCTGATCAACGAATGCAGCAAATTCCGCCGGGACCCCGCCAGTCCCGCCCCGGGAGGCAGCCAGATTAAAATCAACCCGTCCGCTGTCCCGACTGAAAAAGGTCTGGGTCTGGAAGCCATCTATTTCAACCCTTCAGCAGACTTTTCGATCGTTCGGGGCAATGGCAAGATTGGCGCAGCTCTGTCCCCTTCCAATAGTGAGGAAACCTTCTTTGGAGCCCCCGGCTTTGAAATGATGGATGACCTTTGGGAGCGCAAACACAATCAGGAAAAATACCCCAATCAGAAACTGACCCTGGCTTCGGCCTTCGACATCGTCGACCGCAAAGGGAATGGGTATCGCCGTTACAGCCTGAAGGCCGGCGCCATGGCGAAGTACAATACCGAAACGAATAAAATCAACATTGGCGGCGGGATCAATGCCATCTGGGGCCCGTTTTCGGCCGGCTATTCTGTGTACGGCGATGAAACTCAACTGGAACAAAGCGAATACGTGAAGACCACCATCAAATACCAGGTCAACACCTATAACGTGGCCCTTCACTTAAGCTCTTTGATTTTAAGTTATGCAAATCTGCATCTGATGGAACAAGAGGAGCTGTACGAAGCCCGCGTGCAGACTTACACGGCTTCTCTGGCAATGGGAAAATTCATTTTCACGGCCGCTAAACGCATCGAGGACTCTCCGGCGTGGGCCTATAACTATGAAACCAAAGAGCTGGAAGAAAAGCAGATCAAAGAAGAATACTTTGGCGGCGTTCAGTATGCCCTCAGCCGCCGCTTTATGCTCGGCGCACTTTACAATTACTATCTTTTGCGAGAAGGCTCTGTCACCGCGACAGTGTTCTTCTAAACACCTGCCAGCTCCCTATCCGGCATCGCACCGGCAATCAGATCCGCAGCCTCGACCATCACCGCCTGCACCGGAATTTCCCGCATCAGCCCCGTCAAACTGCGACACGGACCGATATTCACGAAGCAGTCAATGTGATGATCCTGCACCAGCTTCTGCACGGCCCGGCTCCAGTGAATGGGTTTCGTGATACTCAGAAGAAACTCCTGTTTGATTTGTTGGGGATCATTCAGGGGCTGAGCACTCAAGCTTGAGAATATCGGCACCCGCGGATGTTCCGTGTGCACACTTGCGAAGTCATTTTCCACCGCCTGCACATAGGGAAGAATATAACGTGAATGCACGGGGTAATCCAAAATACGCATCACGTTCCAACCTTTGTTTTTGGCGTGTCTTTCGACTTCATCCAGGTCTGCATAGCGGCCGCCAATATTCAAAAATCTCGGGGTCAGACAGGACACGTCCACGTTGTTTTGTTCAAACCACGCATAATCCTCGACCGAAAAAGGCGCCGTTTTGGGGGCCAGCACCGCAATATTGCGGCCGATCTTGTCAATCCCCTCGATACTGCGGGTGAAATGGATGTGATTATAAACAGCATCCTCAAAGGTGTAAGTCCCCGCAAACACCGCACGGGCCAGATCCCCCAAGGAACATCCCATGACCCAGTCCGGGTCGCCGCTTTGATCGCGTAAACGCCGGGCCACGCCGGTCTGAATGCAGCAGATCGCCACGGCTGCCAGGCTGATATTTTTCAAAGAATAAATATCCTCGGCTGAAAGCTCAAGAAACTCCCTGAAACTGAAACGATAACCAAAACGTTCCTGAATGATGGCCTCGGCCCGACGAAAACAGGCCTGCACTTCGGGCAGATGCAAAAAGCGATGACGATCTGATTTTCGCAGCAAAGCATTCAGGCCGGGAAAAAGAAAAGCCGTCGCCATTATCGCAACTCCATTTCCGTCTCGGGGTGCCGAACCAACTTGCGCACCGGAAAGGCGCGCTGATACAGCGGAGCAAATTCAGACATCTGATCCTGGACTTCAATCAGGGACAGCACGCGGCTGGCAGTGTGTTCGAAAACCACATCCTCGGTCTGACGAACCCATTTCAAAAGCTGCACATTCATAAAGTCGCGATCGCCGATCTCTTCATGCACCATGCGCGTGTGTTCAGCTTCGTCCTGCAAAATGACGGAAATCGTCTGGGCCACCCCGACATGGTCAGTCCCGCGCATGATATCCGTGTAGTGACGGAACACCCGCATTTCCAAACCCCAGGCCCCATAAAGATACAGTTGTTCGGGTTCCGGGATTTCCCGCATCATCAAACTGAAATAGCGGGTCAGATAGCGTTCAAGCTCATGACACAAGCGACGCTCCAACTGGCGATAACCGGGTACTGACAGCCATTTGCGTCTTTCCATCACAACACTTCTTTGCAGCAGGCGGGCATGGCGCAATTCATCGCTGACATGTTCAGGCATCAGGTCCGGCATGGGCAGATTGCGCGAAATAAAAATCTTTTGCATGTGCAAAGAAGCCATCAGCTCGCTGTGTCCCAGAGCATGCACCCACGCCACCTGAGCATAAGGACGGTCCGCCAGGACCCGAACCAGCTTTTGACTGGCGCGAACGGCAGGTTCTGTCGGCATTTCATGATTCTGAAACTCCTGCACCAGCACGGTCATGCGTTGGACCATCAGCAGGCACATTTCCTTTTCAATGATCTGCAGTTCCTGCAAAGACAGGCGTTCGGCTTCGGGCAAAGTGGCCAAAAACTTTTTACCCAGTTGGATGTGCCCGACTTCGTCAGCCAAAACCTCTTGCATGCCTTCGCGAATCCGCGGGCTGCCGGTACCGTCGATATAGGCGGAATAAATTTGAAAGGGAAACTGTTCAATGGTGATCGCGCCATGAACGTAAGCGGCAAAGCGGGACTGCGCCTGCAGCAAAACCGGATTGGCAAAAAATCCAAGAACAAAACTTTCCGCCACCGCCCGCAGCCGATGGCGCAAATCTTCATAACGCCCGTCTTTGGCCAGCGGATAAGGTCGCAGAGATAAAATGATATCACGATGACGGGCTTCATCTGCCGCATGCTCTTGAATTTCATTCACAAAATGCAAGGGCGTCGAGGCTGAGATATTTCCCAGCACCTGCTGCGAAGCCAAGTGCTCCATGTGCGCCAGGGTGCTAAGCCACGCGGATTCCAGATGCGGATCTTCCGTCACCAGTGAAATGAGATATTGAATGGATTCAGTGAAGTTTTTCATAGAGCCCAAAGGAATACTTTGGACTCTAAAACAAAGGCAAGGCAGGGCCTCTGCACTTGCCAGTAAACAGTGTATGAAAATCAGGTAATCAACTGACGGACTATTCTTTCTTCTTCAGTGCACCCATATAGGAATACTGCCAAGGACGGAATGCCATCAACACGCCGGAATCGATGACAGAAACGTTATGTTCCACCTCGTAGCGTGACTCTTCTTGCATATCCATCATCAGACGTTCCAGTTTGGCCTTGTACTTGGCCAGAGTGGGCGCGCTGACTTTGATCAACGTAAAGCGGATGTAATCCTCGGGACGAAAATCATAATTCAAATAATTCGACTTGGTTTGCTCAAACAACGCTTTCCCCACCGGCCCGTCACGACGGAAACGCAGAAAGCCCTGACGCTTCAGCTTCACCTTGTCGCGGGGGTGCAGTTCAATCAGGTTCAGACGATCCAACTGGAATAAATATTTTTTCGCCTCGGAACCCGGGATCTGATATTCCTTTTCAATTTTCTGCGGGGTTTTGCCTTCCTGAAGCATCATATAGAAATGCAGCAGGCGCGCGTTTTCAGCCAGGGCCTTTTCCTGTTCGTCCGACAGAATCATCGGCTGATTGGCTTCTTCCAGATTCGCGGATTTCACCACCTCGGAAAAACTGAGGTCGGCGATCCGACAGATTTCCTCCAGACGATCCAGACTTAAACTCTTGCTGGATAGAATGCGTTTCACACTGGATTCGCTCAAATCCAAAGCTTTGGCGAGATCCTTATAAAGAATATTCTTCGCTTTTAAGGATCGTTTTAAGGCATTCAAAAACTGGTCAATCTGTGACATCTCAACCCCCAAAACCAGAGTATTACATTATAGTACCCCAAGCAAGGGTATTGAATGCTGGCACCAAACAACCGATCCTAACAGCAGGCATGGAGGTTCCAATGACCGCTCTGAGACTGCTTTTCCAAAGACTGACACAGCCCCGCCCCTTCTTTTATGGGTGGGAACAACGGGCTTATGAACGACGCCAAGAGCAATCCCACTGTGACGCCCAATTCTCTTGCAGACTTTGGAAGGATTAAATACAGTCCCCGGGGTGATGCAGAACTCCTCTGAAAATTCCTTATTATTTAAGCGTCCCCTTTGGTTTTATATCAAAAACAATCCCCGGGCCTTCAGCTTGGGGATGATTTTTTTGCTGCTGACGAATGCCCTGGATTCCGCCTATCCACTGGTCATGAAAGCCGCCATCGATCAGATTCAGGCCAAGGCTTCCTTGTCCGACATCGGAAAGACCTGCCTGATCTTTCTGGCCATGATGACCGGACTTGCGATCACCCGCTATGGCTGGCGCGCGAACTTTGGCCGTTTCCACACCTACGCCGCTGAACATATTCGTCAAAAAATCTTCCGCCACATCACCTCCCTGGGACCGAACTTCTTCCACAAAAATCCCGTGGGCGAACTGATGAGTCTTCTGACCAACGATGTGCAGTCGTTCCGTCAGGCCATCGGCCCCGGACTTTTGATTCTGGCCGACGGGATCATCTATATCCTGATGGTGCTGCCGATCATGATGTCCCTGAACTGGGAATGGACCTGGAAAACCCTGGTGTTCCTGCCGCTGGTGCCTTTCCTGATCTGGAAGGTCATGCGTTTAATTCACTTAAACTATAAAATTCAGCAGGAACGGTTTTCTGAACTGACCGGGATCGCCCAGGAAACTGTGGGCGGGATCCGCGTGATCAAAAGCTTCGCGCAGGAAAACAACCGCACTCAGCTTTTCAACAGTATCAGCGCCGGCTTTGAAAAAGCCTGCAACAAAGTGGCCCGCGTCGATTCGATGTTCATTCCGGTGATGGAGTTCGGCGTGACTTCAGGCAGTGTGATTCTGCTTTTCATCGCCAAGGACGATTTGTACTCGGGTGCAGTCACCATCGGGACCTTCTTTGCCTTCCAGCGCTACATCCAAAAGATGGTATGGCCGATGACGGCATTGGGCATGGGCTTTTCCAACTTCCAAAAAGGTTATGCTTCCTTTGACCGAATCAAAGAAGTCCTGCAAACCGAAACCGACATTCCTGACAACGGCACCGTAGAAATTGAAAAGTTTGAAACGCTGGAATTTAAAAACGTTTCTTTCCGCCATAAAACCAGCCCGGTGTATGCGCTTAAAAATGTGTCCTTCACCCTGAAGGCTGGCGAAAGCCTGGGCATCATGGGACCGGTGGGGGCTGGCAAAACCACACTGCTGAATCTTCTGACCCGCATGTATCCGCTTGAAGAAGGCCAGATCCTGGTCAACGGCCACGATATCAGCAGCATCACCCAGGAATCTTTGCGCCGCACCTTCCTGCTTGTCCCGCAAGAGGCCTTCTTATTCAGCGACAGCATTGCCGACAATCTGAGCCTGGGCCTGACCGAGCGAGCGGACATCAATGAAATCCAACGCATGACTGAAATCGTCGATCTGACCAAAGAAATTGATTCTTTACCGCACAAGTTTGACTCCCAACTGGGTGAACGCGGTGTGAATCTATCCGGAGGCCAGAAACAACGTCTGACCATCGCCCGCGGAATTATCATGAAAACTCCGGTGCTGGTTCTGGATGACTCACTCAGTGCCGTCGACACCCGCACTGAAAAAGCAATTGAGCAGGAACTGCGTAAAAGCCATGGCAGCCTCAGCCGCATTATTGTGGCTCACCGCCTGTCCTCCCTGAAGTCCGTGGACCGTCTGCTGATTTTAAAAGACGGCCATGTGGAAGCCTGGGGCACGATGGAGCAGGTTCAGGAAACCAGCCCGACCTTCCAGAAAATTGTGCAGATTCAAGGATTGGGGGATCACCATGAATGATAATTTTATGAATGAGGACCTGGTAAAAACCAAGGTCACTTACCCGATTCTATTCAAACGCCTGTGGCCTTATGCCCGTCGCGAAAAAGGTCTTTTGTTCATGGCGATCTTTGCTGTCGCCGGCGGCGCGACCGTGGCCCGTTTGATTCCGATGCTCGTAGGACAAGCCATCGACAAAGGTGTCGTGGGTCGCGATCTTTCGATCTTCACCAAAGTGGCTTACGCGTACCTGGCACTTGAAATCATGCGTTCGGTGTTTTCATTCGGAAATGCTTTCCTGTTTCAGTTGTTCGGAAACCGCATGCTGTATCATCTGCGCGAAGATCTGATGAACCACGTGCAAAGACTGCCGATGCAGTTCTTCAACAAAACCCCCAACGGGCGCATTGTCACGCGCCTGACCAATGACGTGATGTCCTTGGGCGAACTGTTTTCGGAAGGTGTGATTTCGGTCTTCACCAACGCGGTGATCATCGCGTCGGTGGTAATTGCGCTCAGCCTGATTTCCTGGAAGCTGACCGTGGTGTCCCTGTTCCTGGCGCCGTTCTTTATCTGGGCCACCTTCCACCTGTCCAATAAAATTCGTGCGATCTTAAGCGAACAAAAAAAGAAACTGTCCGTGATCAACGCCTTCCTGGCTGAAAATCTGAACGGCATCAAGGTCATTCAGCTTTACAACCGTGTGACCCGCAATCGCGACAAGTTCGGCGCACTGTCGGTGGACTATCGCGATACCAATATGCGTTCAATCAAAGCCTATGCCCTGATGCAACCGGTGATGAATCTGTTCAACGCCGTAACCATCACTTCCGCTTTGTATTTCGGTGGTTACCTGAGCGCTGAAAATTCGATTGCGATTGGTTCTTTGGTGGCGTTCCTGATGAACATCCAGGACTTCATCCCGCCTTTGCGCGAGATCCTGGAGAAATACCAGCAGTTCCAAAACTCCCTGACCAGCGCCGAGCGCATCTTCACGCTGATGGATGAACCGAAAGAACATGAACTGGCCACTTTGACCAGCCCAGGATCTTTGCGGGGGGAACTGGAGATCAAGAATCTGAACTTCCAGTACGAAAGCCATCTGCCAATGGTTTTGAAAAATATCAACCTGCACATCAAAGCCGGCGAATCCGTGGCTTTGGTGGGTCGCACCGGCAGCGGCAAATCGACGTTTATTTCGCTGTTGCAGCGATTCTATGATGCTCCGGAACAGACGGTCTTTGTCGATGGTCTGGCGCTGGAAAGCATCCCGCGGGAAGAAATCCGCCACCACGTCGGCGTGGTTCAGCAGGACAACTTTATTTTCCGTGGCAATATCCGCGACAATATCGGCCTGGGGGATCCGCGCATCAGCGAAGAGCAAATCCGCATGGCGTGCGAAAAAACCGGCTATATGGCGCTATTGACCCGCACAGGACGCGATCTGCTCAGCCCGGTTGCTGAACGTGGAGCCAACCTGTCGGTCGGTGAACGCCAGTTGATCGCCTTTGCGCGCATTTTGGCCTTCAATCCGGATATTTTAATTCTGGATGAAGCCACCGCCAATATTGATTCTGAAAGTGAACACATCATTCAGGATGCGACCAAAGAGATCACCAAAGGCCGTACCAGCATCATCATTGCCCACCGTCTTTCAACGATTGAACAGTGTGATCGCATTATTGTTCTGAATCAAGGGGAAGTGGCCGAGATGGGCTCGCACGAAGAACTTATGCAAGCCCAGGGCATGTATTATCAGTTCGCGTCTTTAGGTGTGAAATCGACCTTGATCGACGCATCCGCGGCTGGCACCGCAGTTCCATAGAAACGGATCACGTTGCTGGCGGCCAGATAGTCCCAACCATTGGTGGTGTCACGCGGAATGCTGACACCATTGATGCTGACCGTGATGGACTCTTCCAAAGGCACTTTGGACAGTTTAAAGTCCGTCAGGATCTGATAGATGCGTGAACGAATGTTCCCCACGGCCGACGACAGATTCGTGCTGCAGATGGATTCTTTGACCCCGCCTGACGTATCAGCCAAACCCATATAGCTTAAACCCGCCGACGCAAAGTCATTGAAGGTTTTGCACTGGGACGTCAAACTTAAGACGCCGATAAAATTAAACACCCAGGAACGGCTGCCATCCACCCACGGCTCTTTGATACTGTCCAATAAATTAGTGTAGTAGGTGATGCCCGCGGAAGAGCTGGATTTACTGAAGTCATCTTCATCCGACAACGCGATCACCACCAAAAGGGCGTCATTGCGGAAGAAGCCTTTGCCTTCGTTGGCAAGATAGTTTGCTGACAGCGCATTTTCCATGGACTCCAGACCGCGCTCCAAATTGCTGCCCGCCTCACCCACGATCATGCGATTTTTCAGGCTGTTGACCAGATCCGGGGTTTTCGAAGTCACATATTTGGGACTGCCGATAAACTTCCCGCCGTCAGGGGACGTGCCCCCCATGCTGGTGGTCACCACGGCCATGTGATAATCCATCTTAAGAGTATTGAGTTTGCTGACCAGATCCGGGATTTGTTCACTCAGACGCTGCTGATGCTTCAGCATGGAGGTGGAGTTGTCCACGATCCACAGAATATCCACCTTGTTGTTGTACGTGATGCTTTGACCAAAGTTGTCTTGAGTTTCTGGAAGATCGAAAGACACATTCTGCGCGCAGGCCATCAAGAAAGCTGACGCTGCCGCGACAACAAAAAGCTGAAAGTCCTTTTTCATACCAAAGATCCTCTCAAAGGCTGCTTTTATGCAGCCTTCGTTGTGAAATTCTTGATTGATTCGCGAGCGGACTGGCTGAGAGTTGTGAACTTCACGCCATACTTCACCGGCTCAACGGCGGCGCCACTGTCCTTCACGTATTGTTTGCTGACGATCTGGCAGACCGCATTGAAAGGCGGCACACCATCACCCGGCTGGAAATGCAGGAACAGACTTTGCCCCGGCTGCAGATTCGGAGTGTCGATCAGAACACCCGCCCCACCGGCACTGATTTCCAGAGCCTGACCGCGGAAAACTGTTTTGTTGTTATGAACAATCAAAGAAGCGCCATAGGATGCACGCACATGACGACGGCGGAAGAAAATCTCGGCCACATCAGCTTCCTTGGAGTCTTTCATCACACGGATGCTTTCCGCAGAGAAGTCTTCCACCTCGGCCACTCTTTTCCAGGAAGGAAGTTTGGAGTGCCAGATGTAGTCGTATTCGTACAACGCCTTTTCCTGCAGCATCTGGATCAGCTCCAACTGGCAGAACGGGCCGTAGTTATTACCCTCTTTCAAAATAAACCATTCTTTGTCTTTCAATGCCAGCTTGCTTAGCAATGACACTGGGGACGCCGAAGGTCGAGTCGCAGGCTTTTGTGCCAGTTTCGCAGAAAACTCCGGATGCTCCAGCAGCATAAGCCACTCACCCAGCGCTTCGTCATAGATGTAATCCGTCCACTGGTTCTCCTGAGTCTCAATCTTTTTTAGAACTGTCTCAAGATTGAACGGCCCGATATGAGTCCCATTGTTCGAAAGATAATACTGTTTTCCCATGCTCTCGATACTCCTGTTCCGCACTATTCGGCACAAACAGAAGATGACTTAACTGTAGGAAATTAGACATTTTGTTGATAATTTGTTTGGGAAATTTCGTCGAAGTTCTGGACAATAAATAGAGTTAAAGGCTTCCTCATAGTTACCCGACAAGATTACTGCCTGTTAAGAAATCCGACTCTTAAACCGATTAAAGTTTATGGTATTCATACAGAAGAAAGAAATGAAAACACGAAAAAACATCCTGATCGTGGACAACAACTGTGAGCTCGAGCAACTGGTGAAAGAACCTTTGCTTAAGCAGCTTGAAAATTCGGGGGTCTCCCCGGTCGTGATTCGTGCTAAAGATGGAGCTGAAGCGGCTATCAAGTCCGAGAACCAAAAGTTCGACGTGGTTCTGATTGATACCGAAGTGCCCCGTCTGATGGACGGTGGTTTCGTGTACGGAATCCACACCTACAAGAACACCCAGGATGCCGAGCTGATCGTGATCTCACAAAGAGACTCCACCGATCTGCCGGAAAGCCTTCAATCATCCAAATTCTTTAAAAAACCGGTTTCTCCAAACGAATTGATCACTGCGATGATTTCCGTTCTGAATGCCCAACATCACGGTACGGGCGCAAAAGAACCTGCCACCGCGGCGGCCGCTACCAAGTATGCCGTCGATGTGCGCGTGATCAACGCCGTCATCAAGGCCACCACGCATGTGTTGGGTCAGTTTGGCTGCTCGTCAGTAAAAATGGAAAAAGCCGGCCCCAAGTCCCCGCACGATCCGATGATGGGGGAAGTTTCCTCGGTTGTGGAGATCAAGTCCCAGGCATTCCAGGGACATCTGTGCATTTCATTTGATAAAGGCAGCTTCCTGGAGGTTGTGTCTTCCATGCTTATGGAGGAACAAACCGAGCTGAATAAAGACAATCAGGATGCCGTGGGTGAGATCAATAACATTATCTTTGGTAACGCCAAGGCGGAAATCAGTTCCTATGGAGTTCAGATGACCGTGCCTAAAGTTCTTTTGGGCAGCGGCCAAAATGTGCCGTGCGCTCAAGGCTCCGCCGGGATGATGATTCCTTTTGCGACTGAAAAAGGAAAGTTCTACATCACCGTCGTCGCCCTGCCACTGGCAAAAGCCGCTTAATCCATTCCAATCGCCCGCTTCCATTCCGGAGTGGGCTCAATCAGTTTTCTTTCTTTCATATCAAACAGACCAAACGTAAAGACCGCTTCGCTGGCAACACTGCCATCGTCCTTGATCATCTGCTGTTTCATCTGGGCGATCTTTCCTTTGTAACCCAGCATCTCCAGAGTAATGGTGATCGTTTCACGCAACAGCACTTCGCGCTGGAACTTCAAATTCACTTCCAGAATCACCGGACCCTGTTTCATCTTTTGAATGTCCCTAAAACCGTATCCACGACTGGTGATCGCTTCCCAGCGGGCTTCCTCGTACAACGCCAGATAGGTGGCATTGTTCATGTGGCCCAGTGAATCGACATGGTGTTCTTTGATAGTGACTTTATAGTTATTCAAAACAGACATGGAAAGCTCCTTAAGACTATTTCAATGCTTCACGAACATAGGCCGAGGCCTGATCCAGGGCCCATACCACCACCGCAATCACGACAATGATACAACCCACCTCACGCCACATCGCCTGCCCCTGATACTGCACCAGCATCGTGCCGATACCGCCACCACCCACCAGACCGATGATCGTCGCCATGCGCACGTTGATGTCCCAGCGATAGACCGTAAATGAAATATAAGGCAAAAGCACCTGAGGAACAATCGCATACCAAATCGTTTGCAGTTTATTGGCTCCGGTGGATTCAATCGCCTCAATCGGCCCTTCTTCGACAGATTCCACCATCTCGGAATATTGTTTGGCCAGTGAAGCAACCGAATGAATCATCAAAGCCAGCATCCCGGCAAACGGTCCTATCCCCACCCACACCGAAAAGATGATGGCCCAGATCAGAGCTTCAATGGATCGAGTGACGTTCAGGAAGGTTCGCATGACGAAATAGATCATCCGGGCCCAGGGACCCTGCATGATATTTTTGGCACAGACAAAACTTAGCAAAAAAGCCACCGGGATTGCGAGCGTGGTTGCCAGAAACGCCATAAAGATGGTTTCAATGATATTCAGCACAGCTCGGGGCAACACATCCCAGTTCGGATTCAACAGTCCCTTGAACAGACGAACTGCCCCGGCAAAACCGTTCTGATCAAACAGCTCAACAAACGAAAACTCGGTCTTGATCACAGCCACTGTCAGCGTGGCGGCCAAAGAAATCAAAAGCTGCCAGCACCAGAAAGTGCGATACCAAGGGCGATCTTCCTCAGCCCCCTGATGAGCTGCGAATAACTTTGCGCCCAGAGTGACGACTTTGCGGGCTGAAAGCCCCAGACTGATGCCGCAACCAACAACAAAGAACAATAAGGCCAAAGATGAAACCAGGCCCAACTGCAAAAGCTGCTCTTCCGAAGTGACAAACAGGGCCGCCGCCAGAAGGCACAGCAAAAAGCCAAAGACAAGGCCGTCAAATATCGTTCGGCGCAACATCCTGTGCTCCTTCCCCGTAAATACGGCGGAACCATTCTTCGGTGATTTCTTCGGGCTTTCCGCGGAAGACGATTTCACCGTCTTTCAGCGCAACCACACGGGTCGCGTACTGGCGCACCAGTGAAAGAAAATGCAGATTGGCGATCACGGTGATGCCCATCTCCTGATTGATCTTGCGCAAATAATCCATCACCACATGACAAGTCGCCGGATCCAGCGAGGACACCGGTTCATCCGCCAGCAGCAATGTCGGCTTTTGCATCAAAGCCCGGGCAATGGCCACACGCTGCTTTTGACCGCCTGAAAGCTGGTCTGCGCGCAAGGAGGCTTTTTCAGCGATCCCCACCAGACGCAGGTTCTCTTTGGCCTCTGACCTTTCTGAGCCGGAAAACATCCCCCACAAACTTTGCCAGGTGGACTTTGCCGCCAGTCGCCCCATCAGAACATTCTTTAAAACACTTTGCCGCGGAATCAGATTGAAGTGTTGAAAGATCATGGCCATCTTGCTGCGCACACTGCGAATTTTCGCCGCATCTTGCAACTGACCTATCTCCTGTCCCGAGAAATAGATACGTCCGGAAGTTGGCTCTTGCAGGCGGTTCAGACATCGCAGCAAGGTTGATTTCCCCGAGCCACTGAGGCCGATCACCACCAGGAATTCTCCGGGATGAACCTCCAGATTGATATTTTTCAGCGCCTGCACACCGTTGGGATAGGTCTTGGACAGGTTTTCAACGCGCAACAGGGCTTCAGCCACGATCACTTCCCTTCCGGCGCCAGCGTCGACAGCATCTCGCGAACGCTGTCATAGTCACTGTCGGTGGATTTTTTCAAATTGGTTGCCCCCAACATCAGGTCCAGGGACTTTTGCCCTTCAGGTGTGGCAGCAAACTGCAAAAGGGTGTCGACGATCTTTTCTTTCATTTCTTCCGGCATGTCTTTGCGGAAGACGATCGGGTCATTCGGGATGGGTTCGGACAATTCGATGATTTTCACCTTCTGTTCGACATCAGGATACTGGGTTTTCACCAGGCGGCGGGCGTCTTCAAGCTGCCCATTTTGAGGTGGACTGTAATAGGTTGCGCCCGCATCCACCTGCCCTTGATAAATCATCGTCACAACGGA
Source organism: Bdellovibrio sp. BIS2 (assembly GCF_055398295.1). Taxonomy (NCBI): domain Bacteria; kingdom Pseudomonadati; phylum Bdellovibrionota; class Bdellovibrionia; order Bdellovibrionales; family Pseudobdellovibrionaceae; genus Bdellovibrio; species Bdellovibrio sp. BIS2. The sequence continues at coordinate 3,091,228 of NZ_AP035879.1, forward strand.
ATCGTGCTTCATTGCAAAGACGGTGTCCTTGGGTTCGATCTTGCGGTCCTTCAAAGTCTTCAGTGGCAGCAGATAACCCGAAGTCGAAGCCGGATCGACGAAGGCCACTTTCTTTCCCTGCAGGTCTTTCAGTGATTTGATCTTTCCATCCGCCCGGGCCAGAAACTGCGATTGATAGGTCGCGGACCCGTAACGAATCACCGTCAGACGGGCTTCCACACCGTACTGCTTGTGCGCCAGATGGTATCCATAGGTGTTGATAGCAGCAACATCCGCCCGCTTGGTGCCGAAAGATTCCACCACCGCCACAAAGTTCTGAGGGATAGTGATTTGAAATTTATAAGGTGTGTTCTTTTCCAGATAATCCTTCAGAATCTGAGAATTGTCGGTCAGAACTTTGGCATCAACTGCAGGAACCAAATGAAACTTGATCGGGTTTTCAGCCGTTCCTAAAACATCTTTCTTCAGATGACATCCACCAAGCACAACAGGTCCCCACAGAACCATGCCAAGAAGAAGTTTCTTCATGCTGTTTGCCTCCCAAAATCATTATAGAAAACCCCCAAGCACGGGCAAGAAAAGTCTTTGATTTCACTGGACTTGTATGGCTAGATGGCCCCTATGCTGGAACAGATTCTTGTTAATATTCAGGACCTCACAAAACAGGGCAAAACCAGCCTTGCTGTTTTCGACCTCGACTCCACTTTATTTGATGTCAGTCCCCGCCTTGAAAGAATCCTTCTGGATTTCGCGGCTTCGCCATTGAATCAAAAAAAATTCCCTGAGCAAGTGGCGTTGCTAAAGAACATCAAGACCCTGAGAACCGACTGGGGCATCGTGGGAGCCCTGACCCGCGCCGGACTGGACGGTCATCATCCTGAGTTCCAAGAGGCCGTTAAAGCCTACTGGCAGAAAAGTTTTTTCTCGAACCACTATTTGCAGTTCGATGCACCTTATGACGGAGCCGTGGAATTTGTGAACGCCGTTTCCGATGCCGGTGCTGATGTTGTATATCTGACCGGCCGGGACGTCGAACGCATGGGCGGAAGCTCAGGCGAAGTCATTGCACAATGGGGATTCCCTTTGAATGAAAAAGCCGAGCTGGTGTTGAAACCTCATCGCAGTATGGACGACGCGAAATTCAAAACGGACTGGTTCCTGGATGCCGAGAAAAAGAATTACGAGGCGATTTATTTCTTTGAAAATGAACCGGTGAATCTGCATCTGCTGGCGCAGCACTGTCCAAAAGTACAGATGATCTTCTTTGAAAGCACCCATGCCGGAAAAGCCGAGCCGCCCGCGGACCTTCCGCGTATCATGAATTTTCTGCTGAATCAGAAGGAGTCCTGATGCTTTACGTGGTGGCCACCCCGATTGGCGATGTCAGCGAAATTTCCCTGCGCGCCCTTGAAATTCTGAAAAACTGCGACGTGGTGATTTGCGAAAGCACGAAAGAGGCTTCAAAACTTCTGCGGGCCCATGGCATCACCGGCAAATCCTACGAAGTTCTGGATGAACATTCCACTCCTGAAGACAAAGCCGCACTGGTTCCACTGTGTGCGGAAAAAACCGTGGCATTGGTTTCTGACTGCGGCACCCCCGGTTTCTGTGATCCGGGAGCGGACCTGGTGCGCCTGTGCCGCCAGAAAAACGTGCCGGTGAAATCCGTGTTGGGCGCCTCCGCCCTGATGGGATTGCTGTCTTTGAGCGGTCAGCGCATTGATGAATTCGTGTTTCGCGGCTTCTTGCCTGCTGAAAACGAAGCCCGCGCCCGTGCCTTAAAAGATCTGACCAAAGAAAAACGCGCCATTATTTTGATGGACACCCCTTATCGTCTTAAGAAAACCCTGAACGACATGAAAGAGCACTTTGCTCAACGTCGCTTCCTGCTGACCATGAATCTTTCCCAGGAAGAAGAAATCGTTCTGGAAGGCCCGATCGACAAGCTGATCGGCGGCCTGAAAGCCGACAAGGCGGAATTTATGCTGCTGGTGTATCCGGTCTGATAGATGAGTCAGGATCTGCTGCTTCCCATTGACAGTTTCGTCCCCGAGATTCAGAGCCTTCTGAAACAAGGCCAGAATCTTGTCATCACCGCAGCGCCCGGCGCCGGTAAGACGACCCGTCTGCCTCCGGCCCTGTTGCAGGTGACCTCTAAAAAAGTCATTGTCCTTGAACCGCGCCGTATGGCCGCCATCGCGGCTGCTCACCGTATCGCCGAAGAACAAGGCTGGCAGGTCGGCGAAGAGATCGGCTATCAGGTGCGCTTTGCCAATAAGACCTCTGCAAAGACCCGTCTGGTCTTTATGACCGAAGCCCTGTTGGCGCGTCAGATGATCGAAGACCCGGAGCTGTCCGATGTCGAGCTGGTGATTCTGGATGAATTCCACGAACGCTCCATGCATGTGGATCTGGCTTTGGGACTTTTGCGCGAATTGCAGGAGCTGGGCCGGGACATCAAAATTCTGGTGATGTCTGCAACCCTTGAAGCCGAAAAGATCGCCAGCTATCTGGGCGACTGCCCGATTGTCAGCGTACCGGGAAAACTTTTTGAGCTGGATATCCGTTATCAAAAAGGATCCCAGCAACTGCAAACCTTCCCGCAGTTCTTTGATGCCGTCGCGCAAACCGTCAAAGACGCCCAGCTACAAACCCGTCACGACATTCTGGTATTCTTGCCGGGCGTGGGCGAAATCGACCGCACCAAAGACGCCTTGCAAACCTGGGCTGACGGCAAAAACATCGAGCTGGTCCCTTTACATGGGTCTTTAAATCTGGAAGACCAGCGCCGGGCTTTGAAAAAGACTTCACAACAACGTGTGATCCTGTCCACCAATATTGCGGAATCGTCGGTCACCATTGATGGCGTGAACACCGTTATTGATTCGGGTCTTGCTAAAAACATGAAGCAGGATCACCGCACCGGATTTTCCCGTCTGGAGCTGGGACGTATCAGCCTGTCCAGCGCCATTCAGCGTTCGGGCCGAGCCGCCCGCCAGTTCCCGGGTGTCGCATATCGAATGTGGAACAAAATGGATGAACTGTCCTTCGGTAAAAGCGAAGTGGCTGAAATCCAGCGCGTGGACCTGACTGAAAGTTTGTTGTTCTTAAGCGCTCAAGGTGTCACTGATTTTGATTCTTTCAGCTGGTTTGAAAAACCACAGAAAGTGGCCATTGAAAATGCCCTTCGTTACCTGCGCATTTCCGGCGCGATGGACGACGGCAACAAGATCACATCCCTGGGCCGCAAGATCCTGCACTTCCCACTGCCCGTGCGTCTGGCAAAACTGATGCTGGTGGGAATGGATCTGGGCGCCATTGAATTGGCGTCAGAGATGGCCGCCTTACTGCAAGAGCGCGACATCCTAAGACGTGAATCCGTGGCCTCATTCCTGGGTGACAACCTGGAATGCGACCTGAGTGCACGTCTGGAAGTTTTGCATCAGTTCCGACAAAGCAAGAAGGCCCCTGCGGGCAGTGCGTATTTCTCTTTGCAAACGGTGGATCAGGCGGCTCGTCAGATTCAGGAACTGGCCAAGCGCCTGCAAAAGGCCTCGGACACTCCGGCAGCCGCTCTTAAGAAAGACCAGCAGCTGGCACTGACTAAAAAGATCCTGCTGACAGCTTATGCTGATCGTCTGTGCCGACGACGCGGAAAAACCGAACGCGCCCTGATGGTGGGCGGTCGTGGCGTGAAACTGCAAAACGAAACTCTGGTGAAAAATTCTGAATTCTTTGCCGCTCTTAATGGCGTGGAAGGCAGTTCCGACGCGGAAACCATGGTAAGCCTTGCCTGCGGTGCGGATAAAGACTTCGTGCTGGATCTTTTCCGCAATGACATCGTCAAAATTCGTGATGTGTCCTTCGTCGAGGAAAAGGGACAATTTTTCACTCGCGAATACCGGTCCCTGTACGGCCTGCCTTTGGAAGAGCCCTCACTGAGTCCGGCTTCAGCAACCGAAGTCGCTGAAAAACTGCCACAGATTCTGGCTGACAAATTTGATCTGGTTTTAAAAACCAACGAAGCCCTGGCCCACTGGTGGGAGCGCCTGCAGTTCCTGCAGCAGCAAGAGGACCTGAATCTTGATATCGAAAAAATGAAGGTCGAAGCCTTCACGCAAGCCTGCATGGGCGAAAGCAAAATGCAGACTGTGATGGAAAAGGACCTATGTTTCTTCTTTGACAGTGTCCTGCCATCAGAAACCGCAAACACCCTGCGCCGGGAAATCCCCGACCGCATTGAAGTTCCCAGCGGCAGCAAAATTCGCGTGATTTATCCGTCCGACAAACCACCATACCTGGAAGTGCGCATTCAGGAAGTCTTCGGCCTGATGCAAACACCGAAAGTCTATAAACAGACGATTCCGATCACATTGCATTTGCTGGGGCCGAATTTCCGCCCGGTGCAGGTGACTTCAAATCTGGAAAGTTTCTGGAAGAATGGTTACCCGGAAGTGCGCAAAGAACTGCGCATCAAATACCCGAAACACCAATGGCCCGAAGACCCCGCCGACGGCGTCCCGGAAGCCAAAGGCCGCCGCCGCCACTAAAAGGTACCTGCTCACTAAAAGGTACCTGCTTACTTTTTCCGAAGCTTTGCGTCAGTCTTCTTTGAGGACTGATTTTACATAAGCCTGAATCTTGGGGGAAAGATAGTCTTTCGCCGTGGGATCGAAGATGTAGTAGGAAATGATCTCTGCGAAGGATTCATGAGTGTTGGTCATGGAATACACTGTCGGGAATCCATACTGAATTCCCAGTTCGCGGTCTTGAGCATAAGCCCGCGCACTTTGTTTGTTTCCTACCAACGCCAGAATATTTTTAAAGTCCAACTGCGACTGATGATAGTCCACGCCACCAATCACATGCTCCTTGCCGTCCCAGTGCCAGCCCACGCTGTCATAGAATTCCTGAGAGGTAGAGATATGCCCCAAAGCCACATCAAAGACATGCACCAGTTCGTGGAAGACATTGATCTGTTTGCGATCCACTTTCGCGTGAGGGTCCATGAAAGAAGTGCCGGTAAAGAATGAGTCCGAGAAACCAATCACATTGGTGACCGGATTGACCCACAACAAAGCTTTGTCCCTGCTGCGCACGAACTCGGCCCGACGCTTGGAAATATTGTTGTACCAGGTGGCACCGTACCCCACGCGGTGAATTTTGGTGATGCCTTTGCTTTTGATCACTTCCAGCAGGTGCCCCAGACGGGGGTCGTTGATGTTGGCCAGATACTCCCCGACGATCTGTTTTTCGGCCTCAGACCAGGGGCGGAACTCCACAGCCTCGCAGAAGGAATGATGAGGAAACTTGTCGTTGCAGGTGAATTCATCCTCAAAGGTCATCACATCCAGAGCACTTTGGGGACGGGCTTGGGCCTGAGCCACAGAAAGGATGGTGACCAACCCCAGAACACACGACAAAAATGGGCGAAACAAGGGCATGTGGCCTCCAATATAACGACTCTGAATCATCTCAAATGATTCTCATAAGGGAGGGAGCAATCACGGTGCCAGCGGAGCCTGGATGGCTTTGGATTTTGGGCAAAAAAAAAGGCCTCTTTCGAGGCCTTTTTCTTAGTGTACTTTAGCTTCTGCAGGAACGCCTTCGCAGACACAGGTGCCTTGCATTGCGGCCTGTTCTTCTTCCTTGGCTTCGACTTGTGCCAGGAAAGAAGCACAGCGGAAGGACAGATCGAACAGAGTATCCACGTCGATCACGAACTTCTCATCCCCGAATTTTACGGAGACCCAGTTTTCAGCTACTTCTTCGAAAGCAATTTGCTCTGCTTCGATGAACTTCGTCGTTTTCATTAGCCCCTCATTGAGTAGTAACCGATGACCAAACCCGGCTCGAAGGCAAATGGAACGGCCTCAAGATTCGGTTCATCAGTCAAGCGGCCTTGTTCTTTGCCTGCGACGTCTTCTTTAGCCATGAATGATGGCAAAGGCAGACGTGGAGCCTGTTTCGCAGCCATGTAAACCTGATTTTGGTACGCTTCATCTTTCAAAGTGATCTTGTCGCCCACTTTGATGATCTGAGAGCCGATGTTCACTTTCTTGCCGTTCACAAGAACCTTGCCATGAGATACCAACTGTCTTGCTGCCGGGATGCTGCCAGCGAAGCCCAGGCGGAATACGACGTTGTCCAGGCGTTTTTCAAGCAAGTTCACCAAAGCTTCAACCCAGTTGGTGGCTTTGGATTTTTTGGCTTTATTGATCAAACGACGGAACTGCTCCTCGCGCAGACCATAGTGGAATCTCAGCTTTTGTTTTTCCTCAAGTTGCAAAGCGAATTCAGAGTACTTTCGGCGTTGCAAGCCGTGCTGACCTGGAGGATAAGGGCGTCTTTCAAGAGCGCCCGCCTTCCCCATACCGGGAAGTTCGGTCAAAAGTCTTCTCTGTCTTTTAAAACGTGGCGTTTTACCTTGTCTGTTCATAGATTATTTCATCCTTCAATGTCGTCAGACGATTTAAAAGCACCCTGAGTGAAAGAACAGCATTTCATTGAAAACAAGCGCGAATGAAAACGTGAGGAAAGCGGATTGAAAAGAAGATGAGATTGAAAACGAACTGAAGTGCCAACTGAAAATGAATAAAAAAAAAGCCCCCGAAATGGGAGCTTTAAAAAAAAGCCGGTCAAAAAGGTTCAGCCGCTTATTCGGATGGGCCTTGTTCACCGGCTGTGGCGGTTGGGCTTACCAACCGCTGAGACGTCTGCGACTTCTTCTCTTGCGTACCGGAGCAACTGTTCCGTTGCTTTCCTGGTGCGGAGTCGAAGTTGGCACCGTCTGGATTTGTTCTGTCTGCTTCATAGCCGAACTCCTTTCGCCTAGATTAAGATCACCCTTAGTATCTCAGAAACGCACGGCGGCAAGCGAACCATTTAATATGAAGCTTGAGTCATGAAAACAGGATGAGAATATCTTGGCACTCAAAACAGGCCACGGACCACCCACAAGGGTCCGATCAGTAGATACTGTAAGTCTTTGAAAAAAGATGGTTTTTTGCCTTCAAGGTGGTGCCCATAAAACTGTCCCACCCACGCCAAAACGAAGATCAGGACCAAGGGCCAGATCGGTGACACCCACAGACTTAATACGTAAACCAAAGCATAACTCAGAACCAATTGGCCCAACATTACCAGAAAAACCCGGGGACCCAGGGTCATGTACCAACCCAAAGCCACGGCAATCAACAGCTCTCCGAGCTTGATCGGCCCCAGTTCAACAGGGATTTGCAGAAGCATTCCAACGATAGAAAAGAAGATCAAGGGCACGCAGACTTTGTGCAGGCGCTGGTTGACGGGATGCTGATGACTTTCACTGTATTCGGCAAACCATTGTTCCAGCGTTTTCATGCTACCTCTGAGTTGAAACCGGCCCCACCATCGTCGCCCCGGCCGGCACGTCGCGAATCACCACGGCATTGGCGCCCACAAGGGCTCCATCACCGATAGTGATAGGTCCCAGAATCTTGGCGCCAGTTCCGATCAGCACTTTGTTGCCAACCGTTGGATGACGTTTCACAGGATCAAATTTCAATCCACCCAAAGTCACACCGTGAAAGATGATGCAGTCATCACCAATGACGGCGGTTTCCCCGATCACGACACCGAAGCCATGATCGATCACCAGGCGTTTTCCCAGAGTGGCGCCGGGATGAATCTCAATGCCGGTCAGCCAACGGGAAATCTCGGCCACCAGTCGGGCCAGGAAAAATAATTTCATCCCATAAAGTTCATGAGCAATCCGATGCAAAGCCACGGCTTTGGGTCCCGGATACAGCAAAGCGATCTCCCACAGGGATTTTGCCGCCGGGTCGTAGTTCTTATAGGTCCGCAGGAATTCCAAAATGCCACTAATCATCGTGCTTCTTTTCTAGTATTTCTCGTTCATATCATCGAGCAGGAAATAGCGATCAAACAGTTCGCTATAGCGGGACCACTTTTCTCCGGAACCGCGCTCGTTATCCATCAGGGTCTTCACTGTGGCAACCTTGCTGTCGAAATCATCCACCATGGCCACCACCATCGCTTCGAGGAACTTCGGACGCTTGGGCGATCCGTACTCCAGTTTGCCATGATGACTTAAGATAATGTGCTTGCAGATGTCACGCAGTTCTTCGGAAAAACCCAGGATACGTGAGGACTTCTTGTCTATCAGCTCGCACGCGATCTGCATGTGCCCGATCAAACGGCCACGATCGGTGTAAGAAATTCCATTGTCATACGACAACTCCCAAACCTTGCCGATGTCGTGGAAAATCGCACCGAACAAAAGCAGGTCACGATTCAGGAACGGATAGTGCGTCCCCATGAAGTCCATAATTTTGCAGATGGAAAGAATATGCTCCAACAGGCCGCCCATCCACGCGTGGTGAATGCTTTTCGCGGCCGGCGCACGCAGCACCATGGGACGAATCTCGGGATCTTCCAAGGTGTCGGTCACCAACTGGCGCAGATAATCGTTTTTCATTGAACGCACAAGCTGAGTCAGTTCGGCCATCATGTCTTCGGCATTGCGGGCCGTGGCCGGAATGAAGTCCGCCATATCCACCGTCGAAGACTCGACCCGTTCCAGACGATGCACAATCAGTTGCTTGCGATTTTGAAAGATCTGAACCAGACCCTTCACTTTCAGAATGTCGCCAATTTCAAATTCGCGAGCCAGTTCATCCACTCGGTCCCACAGACGTGCATCGATGGTGCCCGTGGCATCACCCAATTGCAGACCCATAAAAGGACGGCCGTTTTTACCGACAGAAACATTCTTTTCCTTCACCAGGAAAAGAGCGTCGACATTGCTTTTATCCTGAAGACTTTGGACAGTTTGTTTTTCCATCAGCGCTCCTCGCAGAAGAATTGGGGCTGTTGAGAGTTGGTGAATCGAACCTGGGCCAGATGAACATCCGTCCCTTTTTCCGCCGCGAACAGGAAGCTTCCCCCCAGCACACTCAAATATCTGTCCTGGGTGCTGTTGACCTTCAGTCCTTCGGCCTTCATTTTCTTGAAGAATTCATCCGTAATATCAAAGTACTGGTTACAGCCGGCCCCGAAGACCTCGCTGCCCAGACGGCGCTTGCGCGCCTTGCTCAAGAACAACACTTTCTTGCCCGTGGCATCAGTGAATTCCGGAAAATCAAAGCCCACATAGAAAGTGCCCCGGCGGTCGGTGATAAAGCGTGAAAGGTCAATCGTGCCCCCGCCGCGCGGAAGCTGGATCTTGATGGCTTCACCTTCAACCACACCAGGATTTTTTTCGACCAGAAAAACGGTCAGTTCGGAAAAGATCAGGTTTTTACCCACTGCGGGCCCATGGCCGTCGGCAGCGGGTTTAAACTCCAAAAGGTCCCAGGCCTTGGTGGGAATTTTGATTTCTTCAGGAACATCCTCGAACTTGATTTCCTGATAATCTGCCACGTGATAACCGGGCTCCTTCGTGCAGGCTCCCAGCAAAAGAAACATCCAGATGCTTGCGGCCTGGACGGAACGTTTCATTACTCAGACTCCAGTTGATCCCTCAACTCCAGAAGTGGCAGATAGTTTGGTTCTGCCTGCAAACCAGCGCGAACATAGTCGTAAGCCATAGGACGGTTATTGCTCTTCACCATCACCCACGCCAAACCATACAACGTCGGCGCGCTTCGTTTGTCAGAGCTATAGATATGAGTATAAGCAGTCTGGGCACAATTCACATCCTGCGTGATGATGCAGATGTCACCCATCAATAAGTTTTTTACAGAAATCTGGGACAGCTCGGGCATTTTCAGAATTCCCAAAGCTTCCGGCAGACGCCCCACTTTGGAAAGATAACTGGCCTGAGTCACCAGAACATACGGATCTTTTGGGGCTTCCGCCAACGCCTCTTGCAGAATCTTCGCGGCATCCGAGTCACGGTTGACTTCCATCAGACACACGGAACGCAACGCTTTCAGTTCGGCATGCGGGGATTGTTTTTTAAATGCTTCTGCACAATATTTTTCCAGATAGTCCCACTGGGTGAAACGCCATTCAACCTGCAAAGGATGGATGTAGTTGCGGGCCTGTCCCGGCATCTCTGCCAGGAACTGCACAACGGCCCGATTCACCCCGTCCACGTCCCCCATCAAACTTTGCGCGTACACCAGGAACAGCAAAAGTTCCTGACGAAGATAACCGGTCTTCTGGATATTGGCTTTGATATCGCCCACCAGTTGGTTCAGGAAATTCAGATCGTTGACGGACTTGGCGTATTCCACCGAGGCCATCGCTTTACCAAACAGCGCCAGAACAGAACCCGGGTTTTTGCGATAGATGGAATCAAAATCACGCATCGCTTCGCCGTAATTCCCTTTTTTTAACTGGATGATTGCCAGATTCAAAAGAGCAGAAATATTAAACGGCTCATGCCCGATGGCTTTTTGCAAAGTGTCTTCAGCTTGTTTCAGGTCCCCGTCCATCATATAGGACACGGCAATCCCCAAATAAGCATCGACGATTTCGCTGCGGCTGCGGTTTTCCTGAACCAAAGCACGCTCCAGAATACGGCGGCCCATCAGACTTTGACGGTCTTCAGAAATCAGCACGGTTGCCATCTGCACCTGGGCTTCGGCATCCGGCTCTTTCAGCTTGGAAGCGCGCTGATAAGATTCCAGGGATCTTTCGTACAACCCCAGGGATTTGTAGCGCAAAGCCTGGCTCATCAGCTCTTCATAACCCAGGGATTTATTCTTGTCTTTCTGGGAAAGTGTGAAGAACACCACACCTGCCACGGCCACGGCCGCCGCCAGCATTCCCCAGCGCATAAGATTGGATTTTTCACGGATTTTACCCTGCAAACGGGTGTCGCCAGTCGCGCCATAGCTTTTGGCAGCGGTTGCATTCACCGAGGCACGGTTCGCCGGAGTCTGCACCACCGGAGTCACATCCTTGATGTCGCGAATCGGTGGCGGGGTCAGATCCAGATGTGGCACCGGGGTCGGCGTCAGATCATCGGTCACTGGCAAGACATCAGTCCTTGTCATCGTGTGATGAGCAATCGACTGGGTCATGGTTTGTTCAGAGTGGGAATCCTGTTCTTCACGGATATTCTTGACGATATCCATGAACAGTTTGTTTTCACGGATGTAGCTCCAGCGGCCTTCCGGCTGACGAACCTCATCGATGATGGACACCTGCTTAGAGCGCAATTGTTCAGTGACTTCAGCCAGAGTGAAGGGGCCCAGAATCCTTGTGGAGGATTTAACCAACCAGTTCTTTTCTGTGCTGCTCATCACGTTGTCACCGCTCATAGGTTAAAAAGGTGCCTTGGTTAGAAGAAGTTTAAGATCGTCGTTCGTCAGGAACAAACCCGCACCCAGATAGCTGGAACGTGCACCCTGTTGATCGAAGGCATCGTTGATACCACCAGTAATAAAGATACCGCGATACAGGTTGTAAGTCAGACTGCTGCGCACGTTGGTTTCGCTGAACTGGAAGGCTTCAGCCGTGAACTTCAGCTTGCGGCGGAAGAAGTAGTAATCGATACCGAAACCGCCGTTGTTTTCGATCAGACCCCCTTTAAGAGTCAGATCCCAGAAATTCTTTGCAAACAAAACAGTGAACTTGATCTTGTTGCTGTAGGTTTTCTTTTCGGTGTAAGAACCCGGCCCAACATCACCTGCCCCCGGACCGGTGACTTCAGTTTTCGTCGTTTCCACCACACCGGCAGGGTCATCCACCACACCGATATAATAGTAACGATCCAGACCCGGCTGGATCTGCACACCAATATAAGACTTGGTCGCGCCGACCTCATTCAGATACTCACCGCGGAACTCAAACGCTGTTTGAATGCGGTTGGCAGTGTCCAGCATTCCCCCCAGACCATCGATCGCCGAGGTCAGGTTTTCGGAAGTTTGTTCGTCACTGATAAGTTTACCCAAAGCACCTTCACCCTTGTTGATACGGGTGGTGATGTCATCCAGGTTTTTAACTGTGTTGGACAGCTTCTTCCAGGTCTCTTTCAGGCCGGAGTCGCTTTTGTCGTTCATGACTTCCTGAAGGTTCGCGGTGATGCCGTGAATGTCATCCACGATATCGCCGATCTTGTCCTTGTTCTCGGTGGTCATTTGCGCCAGATCACCGGTCAGTGTCTCGATGTTTTTAACGATACGGCCCAGAACGTGGGCACGGGTGCCGTCTTCCGAAGTCGCTTCTTTCAGGTTTTTTGCCACTTCTTTCAGGGAGCTTGCCACATCAGAAACCTGAGCCATCAGGTTTTCCATACCCGCCCCGTCTTTAATGGACAGGATCTGGGCGTTATCTTCCAACGGAGGATCCGTGGGTGAACCTGGGTATACTTCGATGTGCTTGTCACCCAAAATGCCCTGAGCTTTGATTTCTACAGATGCGGACGTCGTCAGCGGCACTTCAGATTTGATAGTGATATCGATGCGGGCCATGCCGTCCTGCAAACGAATGTCCTTAATAACACCCACCGGGATACCGGCGGAACGAACGGCGGAGTTTTTAACCAGACCACCAGCATTGGGAAGAAGGAACCAGGCTTTTTTGGAACGACCAAGATAAGATGGATCGTCGCTGACCTGCATAGACATGACCGCGATGAGTGAACCCACCACGATCACCATTAATCCGACTTTAAATTCTGCAGCGCGAAGCCAATTCATTGATGTTTCATCCCTTTATTCACAAATCTCTTCACCAGTTCAATATCCGTGTTGAAGAAATCCTCTGGAGTACCAAATAACAAAACCCGCCCACTATCCAACATCGCGATGTGGTCGGCAATCCTAAACGCAGCGGACAAATCATGCGATACCATGATTGAAGTCACACCCTTTTTTAACTTATGGGTACTCAGGATCAAATTATCCACCATTTCTGTCAGAATGGGATCTAAACCCGTGGTCGGCTCGTCATAGATCAGAATTTCTGGATCTAGGGCGAGAGCTCGCGCCAGACCAGTTCTCTTCTGCATACCACCACTGATTTGACTCGGAAGTTTATGGTAATGTTTGGACTCCAAACCTACCTGATGCAGCTTTTCTTCGGCTATACGAAGGACTTGGGCCGGCTTCAGATCCCGGCGGTGTTCCTGCAGCGGGAAGCAGACGTTTTCCAGAACGGTCATATCATCAAACAAGGCCGCAGACTGGAAAAGCACCCCGAAATTGCAGCGGAACTTCGTCAGTTGATCCGGATTCAACGTGGACAGATCTGTACCCAACACTTCGATGGTTCCCGAAGTGGGTTTGAAAAGTCCCAGCAAGTGTTTCAGCATCACGCTTTTTCCTGTGCCGGAAAAACCGATGATTGCCGTCAGACTTCCTTTGGGAATTTCCAGATTGATGCCTTTCAGAACGAACTCATGCCCGCCATCGAAGGACTTTTTCACATCACGCAGTGAAATTGCTGATTCAATCGCCATTATGTAATCCCCACAAGACTGTAGAACAGACGGATCAGGTTGGTCGCAAAATAATCCAGAATGATAATACCGACCATGCTTTGCACGACACCCTGATTGGTGGCTTCACCCACCCCCTTGGCGCCGCCCGTGGTGTTAAATCCGCGATAGGTGCACATCAGGGCAAAGTAGATTCCGAAGATCATCCCCTTCAAAAGCCCCTCGTTGATGTGACGGATTTCAATAAAGTCGGCGATCTTTTGCCAGAACACCGCTTCGTCCAAACCCACCATTTTCACACACAGGAACCAGCTTCCCAGCATCGCAATAAAGTCAAAGACCGCCACCAGCAACGGCATGCAGATGAAGGCCGCCACCAGACGCGGTGACACCAGATATTGCTTGGTGTTCACACCCATGACATCCAGGGCATCGATCTGCTCGTTCACACGCATGGTGCCCAGGCGAGCCGCCATGGCACCCCCGGCCCGCGCAGCCACGATCAGACCCGTCAATACCGGACCCAATTCACGAGTGATACCCAACGCCACCGTCGGTCCCACCATGTTGACCGCGTTAAACAGTTTAAAACCCAGATACAATTGAAGGGATAAAGCCAGCCCAGTAAAACCACCGGTCAGGCAAATAATCCCGATGGACTGGTTTCCGATGAATTCCATGTGACGGATGATTTCGGCAAAACGCGAGGGTTTGGCGAAAATAAGGCGCATACTTTCATTGAAGAAAATGATGATCTTTCCCGTCGAGGAAATCAGATCCGAGATGGTGCCCATAAAGTACCGACCGAGCCCGGCAATCAGTTTATACAGTTTTTGCGACAGGGTCATCGTTGGCCTCTGCTTTCATCAAACACAAATCCGACATCCACGCCGGAGTAAATACGCGGCACGCGCTCGCCCACACTGGTCAGCATTTCCCAGGTGATACTTTTGGCCTGAACCGCCAGTTCTTCCGGAGACAGGAAACTGCCATCGGAAGCAAATCCGAACAAAGTCACTTCCTGATCCTTAAAGTCCTTCAGATCCCTGCCGCGCACCACTTCAGTCACATCCAGCATCAGATAATCCATGCAGATGTTTCCGACAAGAGGAACTCTTTTGCCTGCAAAAACCACAGAGGACTGATTGGATAAAATGCGATGATAACCATCCGCATATCCAATCGGGACCACCGCAATGACAGACTCCTGTTTTGCCGTCCACGTGCCGCCATAAGAAACAGTTTCACCGATGTGAAGCTGTCTGTAGGTGGCCACATGAGATTTCAGGCTCATCACCGGCTTTAGCCCCCCGAAGTTCTTCGCCCCCAGTGGGTTGTAACCGTAGATCATCAGCCCCGGACGCAGCCCCCAGTTTTGCATGAACAACGGATGATCCGCCGGTGTGTTTCCGGCGTCTTTCATCTGCAGGGCGCTCACGATCCCGGCTGAATTCAAAGCGTGGCAGAAAATATTAAATGGCTTAAACACCGTGCTGACACGATTCAAATCGCGCAACTGGCGGGCACTGATCCCTTGAGAATCCGTGGCGTCTTCACCGTTAAACAGATGAGTCACCAGGGCTTTCAATCGGATTTTTTTGTTCTGCCACAGACGATCGAAAAGTTTTTGCGCTTCTTCGGGCCGGAATCCCAGACGGTTCATACCGGTGTCAAACTTCAGGTGAATTCCCACCGGGTCTGAAGCTACAGCCTCCAGATGATCGATCTGCTCCCAGGAACTCACCACCGGTGTCATGTTGTATTCGATGATTTTTTCCGCCCCTTCGCGATCGAAACCGCGGAAGACCAGAATTTCTGCGCTCACACCCGAGCGACGAAGCAGCAGGCCTTCTTCAATCAGGCACACACCCAGATGTTTGATGCCCAGAGCTTCCAGGAAACGCGCCAACTGCACATCCCCGTGGCCATAGGCATTGGCCTTGACCATGGGACACAGAAAAGGGGTTTGCGGAAAGGCCTTCTGCAGCACTTGGATGTTGTGCTTCAGATGATCCAGATTAATTTCCGCAAACGTGCGACGGTACATTTCCATTCTCAGTCTCTATTCCGCTGTCACTTCAAATTCAGGCTTGTGGGTTTCCGGAGCCTTGAACAAACAAATTTTATTTCCACCCTTGTCATTGATGTGAAGCAAAGCCTTGGTTGCGGATTCATCCAAAGACTTGGCGGAATCACACAAGGAAGGATACTCACTGACACCCAGGCTGATGGACACCTTCATGCCATTATCCATGAACGACGTGCCTTCGATGATCCGGCGCAGACGTTCCGCGCGCAAAGCCGCACCCTTTTTCGGGCAGTGCGGAAGGATCATCGCCAGCTCATTCACCCCCGTGCGGCAGGTGACATCATTGGTTCGGCTGGTCTTAGTGATGATGGTTGCCACAGCTTTTAGCAACTCATCTCTCACCGCTTCACCCAAAGATGATTCAATCTCATAAAAATCATCCATCGAGATTTTAACAACCGACAAAGGCTGCTTCAGGCGGCGGGCCCGGGACACTTCATCGCCCAGAACTTTCTGGTAATAGTTGCGGTTATAAACCTCAGTGACGAAGTCCTGCACTTCCAGGGAATCGACTTTCTTTTCCAGAGAAAAGTGCGAATAACAAAGCGACAAAAGCGTGAACTCTTCGTTCATGCGTGCAACTTCTTCAGCCGGCAGTTGGCCGGAATAAACAAACACACCTTCCAAAGCGTTGTGCGCATACAGCGGCAAAGCTTTCGGCGGGCTGAAGTGGAAGGCTTCCACCAGCATTTCGGTAAAGCGCGGAGGCAGCAATCCGACAGCCATTTGCGAGCTCAGCTCTTTCATGTCGTTGGATTCCAACTGCACGCCGACACCCTGAATGTCAGAACCCGGAATGCCACTGGCATGGGTTGCCACAAACGAACGAACTGAAGGCAGGAATTTAAAGAACACACAAAGACTGCCCGGCAACTGATTCAGATACTTCTGGATCAGATCCTCTTTGCTTTGCGCAGAACGGTATTCGCCGATGCGGGTTGAAATGGAAACCGTCGGAGCTTTTTCAGCTTCCGCCTGCTTCATGCTTTTCACCGCCGCGGCGTGGACTTCTTCCATGCGTGATTCGGTGGATTTCAAATCATCAAACAACTGTTCGTTCTGATAGGTCAGATAAAGTTTTTCACAGGCACGGTCCACCGCCCACACCACGCGGGACTCAAGGGCTGCGGCATCGTCCGAAATCACATCCACAAAACCGTGGCTGTTGTACTGAGCCAGAATATCGAACTGGGAAATCGAGCTGACCGCAATAAAGCGGATCTCGTCGTTGATCCCCTGTACGATGCTGACAAAATCACTCAGCGAACCCGCCAGGGCCGCTGTGGAAAACACCAGAATATGCGGGGCGTTCTCTTTCAGTCTTTGTTCCAGCGTTTCAGGATCCTGGAAGAAATAGGCATCATAGCCGGCTTGTGAAAGATACACTTTCGCCGACGCCCCCAGATCCACATCCGTGGTGAAAACAAAAACCGTAAACTGAGAACTGTAATCGCGAATGTTCAATTAAATCCTCTTTCCAGGGCGGCGAATTTCAACATGATATCCGTCGAGCTTGGATTCTTTTTTCGTCGCAGCCATTTTCGGCGGAACGATAAAATTCACCGGAGTCAGTTCATCATCCATATCAGCAAGGCTGGCGCCGGCAGCGTGCTCCACCGGAATCGCCGTGTTGGTCACGGGCTCTGTCGCCGCAGCGACAACAGTTTCAGCGGAAGCCTCGGCCTGATCGGCCGCCACAAGAATTTCCTCTTCCACTTCAACTTCCTCCTCGACCTCTTCACCCATGAAGCCATCAATGAAGGTCAGTTCATCGCTGGCAGGCTGGGATTTCTTTTTCACCGTTTTCTTAACGATCTTTTTAACCATCACCGGTTCCGTTGCCGCCACCGGCTCGACTTTGGCAGGCACCACCTCAGGCAGCTCTTCCAGCAGGTTGTCGATGTTCACATCCAGCGGGGATGCCGCAGGCTCCGGCTGCACCGTGGTTGCCGCGACAAAGTTCGCTTCGGCTTCGGCGCGCTCCGGGGACTCTTCTTTCAGGCGAGGCAGTTCTTTCATCACAATCACTTCTTCCTCCTCCTGCTTTGGCGCCACCGGCGCTTTCATCACCGCAAGACCCATGGTTTTCTTGAACAGGATCATCACTTTCGTGCCCTGCCCGCGCTGGGATTCCACTTTCACATCGGCGTTGTGCTCTTTCAGAATTCCGAAGGCCACCGACAAACCCAGCCCCATGTGATTCTGGAACGAACGGGTTGTGAAGAACGGATCAAAAATCTTTTCGATGTTCGCAGGTTCAATGCCCTCGCCACAGTCCTCGATGTCCAGATGGGTTCCGCTTTCGGATTCGTACAGGGAAACCTTGATTTCCTTTTTCGCCATACGCTCCATCGCTTCAACCGAGTTGGTCATGATGTTCACCATTGCGCGCGTCACGCCGTCCACATCCAGATCTTTCGCGTGAGTGTCCTGAATGTCTTTGGTGATCTTCACGCCTTTTTGCGCAAACAGCGTATCCAGTTGCTTCAGGGCGCGCACCAGCGGACCTTCAACACGCATGGCATTTTTTTCTTTCACTTCTTCGCCGGCATATCCCAGAAGCTTGTCCAGGACCGAACGTGCCGCGCGGGTTTCACGCAGAATGGAATCCGTGCTTTGCACAACTTCGGCTTCCGGAGTTTTGGAAAGAATGATCTGCGAATAGCCCAGAATGGAAGCCAACGGCCCGCGCATTTCATGCGCCAGCGCCGAAGCCACACGCATCGAAGCATCCAGACGCTCTTTGTGCGCGATCTCTGGATCTTGCGCGATGACTTTTTCGACCACCGGAGCCGGTGCCGGTTTTGCCTTCGCTTCTGCCAGTTGGGCTTCCAAGGTTTCAATTTCTTTTTCCGCAGGTGAAATCACCCATAATGCAGCAGCCGCACCCACCAGCACCAGACCCGCCCCCAGAAGCAGGAACTGCCACCACAATCCGGTGCGCCCCTTCATCGCCTCTTTCAGCGGAGCGGAGCTGAGCACATACAGATTGCTTTGCGGGATCATTTCAAACATGCCGTAAAGATCCTGACCGGAAGCCAGCTTGAAAACAGAACTGCCGTGGGAGGATCCGCTTTTTTGCGCTTCACGGAAAACAGGATCATCGCGCATCACCGTGCCCAGATATTCCGGCACTGAGTGACCCACCGTCAGACCTGTGGCCGTCACGATGGAAAACGCACTCAAAGAACCTTTTTGTGCGTCGATCAGGGACTGGAAGGTTTCACCGGAACCGATCAAAGCATAAGCGCGCGTGCCTTCCAAAAACACCAGCGCCACGTAACGACCGCGCTGGGAATCCTGGAACGGCTTCACATAAAATCTCATGTCATTGCCGCGCGCACCGATGTTGCCAATGGCCGCTTTCACAAACTCTTTGTTCCAGTTCGCGGCTTTGGAATTTTCACGAACAGCAAGGGCCTGCGGATCGAGCTCGTTGCCACGCACAGAAAAAGCGGCCACCGCATAATACGGAGCCATGGAGCTCCAGTTCATTTTTCCTTTTTGGAAACTTTCCGAATTCAAACCAGAAACCAGGCGCTGCAGGGATTTCAATTCCACCGTCAATGAATGGTTGATGGCACCCAGTTGGGTGCGGGTCTGCGCTTCGACCCAACTCATACGGTCCCCATAGACAAAACTGTCCGTCCGCCACAAGACAGCGCTGATGAAAACAGCCGCCACCGCAATCAGAACGACGATGAGTTTAACTTTCATTGAGGCAGTTCCTTCCTGTAACTTCTCCACGCTCTTCCAAGAGCGAGATACCTTTGATTTTATTGTAGTTTTAGAAACTGGTAAGAATCAAGCAAGAGTCCTTTGCAAATGCCACTAAAAGGGGTAGAAGATCCCCACTATGAGTACTCACCGCTGCGACATTTTGATTATCGGCTCTGGCACTGCTGGCTTGGCTTTGGCTCTGAAGCTCTCGGAAAATGGAAAAGTGATCGTGCTGGCCAAAGAAAGCGCCGGTGGAACCAACTCGGCCATGGCTCAAGGTGGAATCTCTGCGGTGATGTCGGAAGAAGACAGTTTTGAGTCCCACGTGCAGGACACTTTGACCGCCGGAGCCGGTCTTTGCAAAGAAACTGTCGTCCGAGATTATGTAGAGCAAGCCCCTGATCGCATTAAAGATTTAACAAACTGGGGCGTTCATTTTGACGTCCGCAGACGAGGCTCTGAAGAAACCAACGAAGTGGATTTGACGCGCGAAGGCGGACACAGCAAAAGGCGCATTCTTCACTTCGAGGACCAAACCGGTTTAGAGATCCATCGCACTCTTCTGGCAAGAGTTCGCGAAAATCCGAACATCACCCTGATGGAAAAGTACTACGCCATCGACCTGATCGTGAACAAAGAGGTCGACCCTGCGGACATGGATCCGGTGACCTGCATCGGCTGTTACGCCCTTAGCAAAGACACCGGAGAGGTGCATACTTTTATAGCAAAAAACACCGCTCTGGCCACCGGGGGTGCGGGCAAGGTTTATCTTTACACTTCCAACTGGGGTGGCGCGACCGGCGACGGCATCGCGATGGCGTACCGAGTGGGCGCCCGCATCGCCAATCTGGAATTCATGCAGTTCCACCCGACGTGCCTGTATCACCGCGAATCCCGCAACTTCCTGATCTCGGAAGCTTTGCGCGGCGAAGGTGGCGAGCTGATCGACAGCAAGGGTCAAGCCTTCATGCGCAAGTATCATGAACTGGGCTCACTGGCTCCGCGCGATGTGGTGGCTCGTTCGATTGATAATGAAATGAAAAAAACCGGTGCTGACTGTGTGTATCTGGACATGACCAAACTGGATCGTGAATTCCTCAAGCAGCGCTTCCCGACTATTTTCAACAAGTGCATGGAATTTGGCATCGACATGAGCACCCAACCGATCCCGGTGGTGCCGGCAGCGCACTATTTGTGCGGTGGTGTTTTGACAGATGTTTCAGGTCGCACGGACATCACAGGCTTGTGGGCCATTGGCGAAACTGCCTGCACAGGTCTGCACGGCGCCAACCGTCTGGCCAGCAACTCGTTACTGGAATGCCTGACCACGGCTCACAACTGCGCTGAGGAAATCAAAAAGCACTGGGACACCTACAGGCTGACGGACAAGGAGCCGAAAGCCTGGACTCATCCTCAGGAATCCAACGACGATGAGATGATCGTGATCAACCACATGTGGGACGAGATTCGCCGCCTGATGTGGAACTATATGGGGATTGTCCGCTCTAACAAACGTCTGGAACGCGCCCAGCACCGTCTGAAAAACATTCTTTCAGAGACCAAAGAATATTATTCGAACATGAAGATCCACCCGGACATTCTGGAGCTTCGTAATATCGCGATTGTGGCCGACCTGTCGGTGGAGTGCGCTCTGCGCAGACATGAGTCCAGAGGTATCCATTACAATCTCGACTATCCGGAAAAGAGCAAGACCGCCCACGATACAATCGTGGTTCGAGGCCTGAATTGACTTGCCCGCTTTAAACGGGCACGGCAAGCTAAGACAGTATGTACAAACGATCTGAAGGCTTCTTTAAGGGCTACCAAGACATCAAACTTTTCTTCCAGATTTGGGACAATCCCGAAGCGCGCGGCACCGTGATCATCACGCATGGCCATGGCGAACATTCGGAATCCTATCACCGACTGATCAAAGCTTTTGAAAGCGACAAATGGAGTTTTTACGGCTGGGATTTGCGCGGTCACGGTCGCTCGGACGGACGCCGCGGTTACGTGGCGGAGTTTGACGATTACTGCAAGGACTACAAAATCTTCCTCGACATGGTGATGAAAGATGAAAAGGTCAAAAAAGGCCCGGTGATCTTGTACTGCCATTCCATGGGTGGATTGATTCAGCTAAAAACCCTGCTGCAAAATTCCGATATCGACTGCACGGCGATGGTCATCAGTGCTCCGCTGCTGGGTTTGACAGTTCCGGTTCCGGCGTTCAAAGCCAAAGGCGCTGGCATTCTGAACAAGCTTCTGCCACAGATCACCATGGGAAATGAGCTTTCCAACGACATGCTGACACGCGATCCAGATGTGATCCGTGAATACGAACAGGATGCTCTTCGCCACACGCGTGTTTCACCCGGCGCTTTTCTGGGCTTCCTGGAATCCTTTGAATTCGTCAACCCTCGTGCGAATCAGCTGAAAAAACCTGCATTGGTGATTGTGTCTGATGCCGATCCGGTGATCAGCACTGCGGCAGCCAAAGCGTTGTACGAACATCTTGGTACCACAGAAAAAGAGCTTTACGTCTATCCGGGCGGAAAGCATGAATTGATCAACGATACGATCCGCCAGACCGTGTATGCGGATATCAAAAAGTTCCTCGACGGTTTTTTGGAGTCTAAGTAATGAGATATTTTCTGGCCTTGGCCACTGTCACAATCCTGTCCGCCTGCGCTTCCACTTATGAAGTGACTCCGTCCGGTCGCACCCTGCGCACGTCTGACGAATACATGCAAGTTCTGGAAGACAACTCGGACAAACTTCGCACCTACAACGGCTTTTACAACGTGCTGGATGTTGAAGGCATTCAGTTGAATTCCAAAGTCGCTGCCGCGCAACTGGATCAGAGCATGCGCCTGTATCAGTGGACGGAAGAAAAATACGCAGAAGAAAAAGCGAAGTTTGAACAGCGTCTTTCCAAACAGTCTGAATTCTTTGTGACCTTCTTTACACCGGAAAGAAAGAACGACGATCTGTACAAAGCTGACACTGTGTGGAGAATCTTCCTGGATGTGGATGGCCGCCGCTTCGAAGGCAAGGCCACAAGAATCAAACTGCCGCTGGCGGAAATCCAGGGCCTGTACCCGATTCACAACCGCTTCTCAACCCCTTACACCTTCACATTCCCGGTTCCGATGATTTCCATCGAGGGCAAGGACCAGAAGCTGACCATCACCGGTCCGGTGGGCTCAGGAACTTTAAGCTACAAATCTTCAAAATAAAAAAAGCCCGCTCTGAAAGCGGGCTTTTTAGTTTTAAGAGCGCTTGAACCGGCGCATGACTTCCATTTCAAACAGGGGCTTCGCAAGCTTTGCGATCTTCAACCCCACCCCCGTCAAACCGGATGGCTCCACCACTTCCAGATCATGCAAAACCGCTTCGCGGATGACTTCGGCATACTTCCCCGGAGTCATTGATTCCGATGGAATCACAAAGTTTTTGGAATACAAAGTTTCGATTTCATCAAACATGCGGGTTTTGATTCCCGGGGTGATCAGCAGCAACGTGCTGACGCCGGTGTCTTTCAGTTCCAGACGAATGCAGTTGGTGAAAGCCATCACGGCCGCCTTGCTTGCTGCATAGGTCGAAGCGCACGGGAAGTTCATATACGCAGAGACGCTGGAATTATTGATGATCTTTCCGCGTTTTCTTTTCAGCATGCCTGGCAGCACCCCTTGGGTCAGATGCACCAGCGCATTCACATTCACCTGCAGCATCTTGTATACGTCATTGATCGGCTGTTCTTCAATCAGACCACCGGTCAATACACCGGCATTGTTGAAAAGGATATCCACCGGCACATCTTTGATTTGCTCCAGCAGATGCTCAACGCCTTCACGGGTCGACAGGTCTGCTTCCCAGATGTTCACGGACTTGGCACCCAGGGATTCAAATTCCTTGATCACTTCGTCGTCTTTTTTTCTGAGCACCAGATGCAAATGGGCTTTGTCTTCGGCACAGATTTTTGCAAAGGCACGACCGATTCCACGACTGGCTCCGGTGATCAGGACATGACGGTTGGTGATTTCCATAGGTGCTTATCCTTCCTTGATAACCGTGCTGGGACTTAAACCCCAGGACTTCAGAATCTCGATTTCTTCGGCGGCCGAGGTGGCTTTTTTAAACTTCGCTCCGGACTGCCCACTCACGCGCTTCTGACAAGAAGGCCAGTTGCGATGACGGTAAACCAAGCCCCCTAGGTTGCTCAGGTAACTAAAGGCTTCTTTCTTCTTTTCACCAGGGCCCTTCATTTCTGGAAGGCTGGTGTCAGCAGGAACCTGCAACAGATCGTAGGGATATTGATCCAAACTCCCAGAGTACAAAGACACATAGTCGTTCTTGGAAAACGCCACCGCAATACGGTCGCAGCGTTCATTCCCAGGTATTCCCACGTGACCGCGGGAATAGTGCCATTCGATCTTGCCTTGTGCCCCGCGGGCAGCAACGACATGGGACAGCTCTTCCCAGATATCCTGATTGGAAACTTCGCCACCTTCAGCAGTTTTCCAGCCGCGACGACGCCAACCATGCACCCACTGGGTGATCCCACGAATCAGATAGGTGGAGTCCGTATAAAAACGCACTGGCACCTTCATGTGCGCAATGGCCTTCAAGGCCTCAAGGGCGGCCGTCATCTCCATGCGGTTGTTGGTGGTGGATTTTTCACCATCCCCCAGCTCCTGCACCTGATTGTCAGGGTAAAGAATCACACTGCCCCAGCCCCCAGGGCCGGGATTGCCGGAGCAGGCTCCGTCGGAATAAATCATGATATGATCGCGAGTATTTGTAGACACGCCCAACATCCTTACGGGCCGGGGCTTTTCTGTCAATGCCCTGTGCGTAGTCGGCATAGGAATTAAAGCCGCCTTGATTCATCCGGCGCCCCCTACAGTCCCGCTCCCCTAGGCGTTCGCACAGAAGTTCGAGACGCTTTGTTTTAGGACTTTTGTATTTTTTTGAGACAAGGTCTCCCCTGATATTCCACAATGAGTAGAATAATAGTCAGATATCCGGGGGGATGTGTGAAAAAGAATAGGTTGGCGGCTTTGGCCGGGGCGTCCATATTGGTTCTTTCTTTTCAGAACTGTGCACCGCAAAGTCTGCGTTTTGATATGGACTCTGAAACAGCCTATCGAATTGACGGTGAACTTCCCGAAAATGCCAAAGTGTCTGAGTTCCAAACGGAAGAATCTGTGGAATACCCATCAACACAGTTGATTCTGGTGGTCGATAACTCCCAAACAATGAAGCAATCACAGGAAGAACTGGTGGCTCGTATCGACGGTCTACTGGCCTCTTTGGCCACGAAAAAGGTGACTGTGCAGCTTATGTCCACCTCCAGCTATCTTACCGCCTCTGGCACTTTGATTTATGGAAGCCTGAAAACAGGCAGTGAAGTTTATGTGAACGACATTTCAGAGCTGGCCGCCAATGACACTCAAGCCATTGCTAAAACGATTTATGGTGGAAGTCCACAGTCTATCGTGCTGGACCCCCGTGATTCGGCGTCTGTTCGTCAGTCTCGCGTAAATAGTATCAAACAATCCGTGCTGAATATGGGAACTGCGGGAAGTGATAATGAATCCGCTCTGTGTTCGATTGTTCAGTTCGCGGCAAACAAATATCAGAAGCCTGCGACAAATGAAAAGGTGGTCTTCTTCGTTTTGACGGACGAAGACAATTATCAAGGTCGTCATTGTATGAATGATCTGGTTTATAACTATGACCGCACGATGTCTGTCGTTTATAAAAGAGTCAGCATTCCATTTACGTTCACGGGGGTGGGCTATCGTGACGGAGTCAGCACGAACGTCGAAACGCGCACTTTCTATGGTTACAATTATCTGGCAAAAGGACAAAGTGAAGTAGGCTTGGCAGGACAGAACTGTCAGGGCGAGGACTTAAAGCGTGTTCAGGACAGTATGGCTGCGCTGGTGGGCAAAACGGCCTCTTATAATGGGGTGAATTTCCACTTTAACGAGGTTCATCTGACAGAATGTAAATACACCGAAGGCGCTTCCACATACTATGTAGAGGAAAGCGAAGGTTTGACGGACTATTGTTCTCAGGCCTATCGTGGACATGCGAATATCATGGCTTATCTTGCTTCCATTTACCCAGGGACTGCTGCGACTCAGGCCTGTAAAATGACGGGCCCGACAGGGGTGCGCCGTGGGATTGTACGCTCGGGGTACTTGCTGGAGGGCGGGACTGATATAGCCCAGAACTTCCTTCGCGATATTTCCAAGACGGCTCTGCAAGGAAACTACTTTATGGCGGTGGTGGGCAATACCCACGGTCAAAGCTGCGAGCTGAAAATGGGACAGTCTTATGCGGAAACCTTTGAACGCCTGCAAAGCTCCAGTCCTGGCGTTGTGCAGACCTATTCCCTGTGTCAGGACGATGACGGTTATAAAAAAGCCTTTGATAAAATCGCTTCCTCTGTTTCGTATATCAGCCAGGAGTTTCCTTTGGAGATTCCAGAGGGTATGAAGATCCGCGATGTGCTGTTAAAAAGAAAGAGCGGTGCAGAGCTTGAAAAGGTCAAGGCCGATCAGTACGACGTGGCTGGTGGTAAAATCAAATTCACCCTGAAACTTTCCAAGGGAGACAAGCTGACAGTCGTCGTCTTCTAAGGGCCGAGAGGTGTCGCGGGTTGAAAAGTCTCAGGCACTTCTTGAAGCCTAAGTTTTCGAGAAATGGACCTATTTTACGTTCTTTCCAGTGCATTCAAAACTTAAAATGATGTCTTTAAAGTCCTGGGGGATTTCAAACTTACGACTGCGAATAATATCGATAGACGGCTGGCCGCTAGGAAATCCCCCAACTATCATAAAGTGATTGCCTTTGCATTGAAGATAAATATGCCAATATGCCACAACTTTACTTTTGCTGTTCATATCTGTCGACAACATCAAAGCAGCAGGATATGAATTGATTTTCCCCGTTCTTCGATACACTTGATTAACGACACTTGCTTTTTCAACTGAGTCGAAATTCTCTGTGGACCAGTTCGTCAACGTGAGCGTAAAAAAATTAGGAAGTTCTTCTTCCCCTACATACGAAGGACACTTTTTCAGACGCTCAATAACTAGGCCCAACGACTCCGAAATGTCGTCGCCTCCGCCATTGGGAGACAATTCATAGCAGCTTTTCGGCATCTTTACTTTGAAGAATGGATTAATAACTAAATCGATTGTCTTTGGCGCTGTTACCGATGTCTTCCACTCAAAGGGCTGAGGGTCCACCTGAACCCCCTTGACCTCTTTCACCAATCTATGGGCCTCGGTGACACCAGAGGTACCTCCTTGAATAGCCCACAATAGACCAAGAACAAGAATCAGAAGCTTAGGCACTACCCCTCCCAAAGAGCTAGATGACATTTTTACCAGTGCACTCAAAACTAGAAATTATATCCTTGAAGTCTTTGGGAATTTCAAACTTCCGGCTGCGAATGATATCAATTGAAGTTTGGCCAGGCTCGAAAGACGTGTCGAAAACATAGTGCTTGCCCTTGCAATGAACATAAACCTTTATATTTGCTACCACTTGACCAGTTCCACCCAGACTATCCATTGATGCTAACAACAGAATTGCCGCCGATTTCCCATTGATCGTACCCAAAGATTTATATACGGCACTACCTCTCATAATCTTTTCCGCTACCGAGTCTTTTCCTGAATACTCATTTGTCAAACGAACGGCCAACCAATTTTTGTTTTCAGTGCTTTTTTGGTATCCCCCACAAGACATTGTTCTTTCAAAAACTAATCCCAAAGAATCTGATATGTCATCACCGCCACCATTTGGCAGCAGCGAGAAACATTTTTTAGGATATACGGCCGAAAAAAAAGGATTCTGAAATTTCGTGTACCCCTTGGGTACATTCGTTAAGCCTTTCCACTGAAATTTCCCTTTATCCAAAACAAATCCAACCTCGTTTCGAAGCGCTTCGGCAGGATTAAGACTTTGCTTTCCTTCAACGGAAGAAACCGGAAGCAACAAAACAAGAACAGCGATTACTTTACTCACCACGGTCACATCTAACTCCTCACACCAACTTCAATATATTCAATAAACTCATTATTGTGTACTATGTATCACCAGATACGCCTGAACTCTAGACCGGTGTCAGTAGGCCTTCTACCGAGATGAGGCCGGAATTGGCCCGGTGACCAAACCTTGGACAGTGACCTTGGGTCCTATTGCAGCTCAGGTCGGATTTCAATGGCACCCGATTCGCAGTTGTAATGGTTCTGAGGTGGCCTATGTCTTTTGCTATTCGTCCTATTCTTGGATTTCTGATCAGTGCTCTGATGGCAGCGCCCGCGCTTGCCAACAATGCTTCTGTGACATCAGCAACATCCGTGATGCAAGCCCCGAAAAAGGACGGTCGCCGCTGGAGCGGTTTTATCAATTCCAGCTATTCCACCAATATGATCGACTATGAAGACGGCACCCGTGGGGAATCCATGGACTATATGGCCCGCTTCAACCTGAAGCTGAACAACACTTTCACCGCCCGCGTTCAGGGTGGTTATGCGCAGGACTTGAAAGACTCCCAAAACGATTCTTTCAGCAACACCACTTTCAGTGTGAACCGAACACCGTTCGAGGTGGGTAAACGCCTGTCCATGAACTATCGCGTGGGCATGGTGGCGCCAACTTCCAAAGACGCTCAGAAAAGACAGAATATGATCACGGCCCTGACGGCGGGAACGACTTTCATTGTCAATCCGGACTATCTCATTTCGGGACTGGATATCACGGCGACTCTGGGCTTCAACCGCAACTTCCACCAGTATGAAACGGCTCTGGATGGATCTGTGAACACAGAATACTCATCGAACCAGGGTTTGTCCTTTGCTTACTCTTTTGCCAACGGCATTTCCCTGTCTGCGGACTTCGTGCATATGAACACCTGGTCTTACCAGCGTGTGATGCGTGATTCTTTCGATTTCTCTCAGGAAATCGGCTATGAAATCAATCCAACGTTCTCGATTGCCATGGGTCATACCAACAGCGGTTCGACTTTGAAACCGAATGGCACTGACTCCAACATCGACCTTATGGACGAAGACACTTCCATCGTTTACGGATCTGTGACTGTTGTATTCTAAGGAACTTCATGAAACTGTGGCTGGCACTTCTCATTCTGATTTTGAGTTTCCAGCCGCAGGCCCAGGCGCAAAGCCCCTCCCCCGGATTTGATATTGTTTTTGATATCGACTGGACTACCTTCTACAGCATAAAAAATCCTGACGATCATAAAGGCGACAGACAAATTCGCGTTGTCGAGGAAAAAGCCTATCGCCACACTGATTTTCTGCCCGAAATGATTGAAGCCCTGATGCAAAGACACCCGGATGCGCGCATTTCATTCTTCAGCGGGGGCACCAAATCCCGCAACGAAACCCTGTTATCGCAAGTGCATTTATCCGACGGCAGATCCCTGCTGCAGATCGCTCACCGCGTGTTTTCCAAAGACCACCTGCAGGTGGTTTCTCAGGATGAGACACTGTCATTTCCTTCCCGCTTTAAAAAGAATCTAAGCCTGGTGATGCCCGAAGCGGTACCGGCCCGCACGATACTGATCGATGATCAGACTGACTTTGCCGTGAAACCCCATAAAGCCGTCGGCTCTTTGGGGATCTTTGACTATTTTAAAAGCTATGATCCTTCATTGGCCGGAAAGCCCTATGCCCCGGCTTCATTTGATGCCTGGAGCATGGAACGCAACAAAGCCCTGCTGTGGCTGGCAATGCTTGATACGGCCCTTGAAAATGCCCGCGTTCATGGCGATCTGGCGACTGAAGCCGAGATCCAATGGAATAAGCACCCGCAAAACCGTTTCACTCTGGAAAAGGGCCGTACTTTGATCGCCCGCCCGAAAGCACCTGCCTGCGGGCGCGTGTTCTAAATCACTTTTCTTTTTTCACCAGATTTTTCAATTTCACATAATACAGATTTTTAAACGGATCATATGCCAGGGAATAAGCCGTGGGATAATGCCCGCTGATCATCACCCTGTCCGGGACGGGAATCAGACTGGCAAACCACGTTGTGGCCTGGATGAATTCTTTGGTGATCATCGGCTCGATGAAGCTCATTTCTCCGTTGTAAAACCCATAGATCATCGTGCTGGTAAAAGGCTGCCCATTGTATTCGGGCGAACGTGGATCCACCCAGTGCCAGCCCATCTGCGGAACTCCCGCCGGCGTCGGAACATAGAAGGGCGGAATCAGCTCAGGCAACGGTTGCTTCATACACACAGCCTCATCCGGCCCAAGACAAGTGATCTTCTGACGGTCCTCGGAGCTCATCATGTAAAAGTGAAAATCAAAATGCGGGCGACCATAGACTGAATCCGGATCATGCCCGTGGGGCATCCAGTCCAGCATCACGTGATTGTACGGAGGCAGCGCCATTGCCGAGGGCAGAGCCACCACAAAAACCTCCGGGGCATGCTCAGAAAGCCCTTCCATGGCCTCTTTCGGAAAGGCCAATCCGATGGAAAGCGGCTCGCCCGAATCAGTGGTTTCAATGAAGGTGCGCACCTCCCCTTTCCCCATCGTCGTAGGAGGTCCCCAGACAACGACGGCGTTTGCTCCGATCCCATACAGACACACTGAAAGCCACAGCATTAGAAGCTTCATTTCTTCCTCCTTGAAGACATACCCATAGCCAATCCCCAGATCCATTCCGAGACAAGATCCTGTGTAAGGAATCAGGGCGCTTGCCTTGTTTCAAAATGAGAAGAGCCCTAATTGTCCCCTGATCAAACTCTGGACACCTTTCGGGGCTGAAATGCAAATAGTTCAAACTGAGGTGGTTTCACCGTGGCACCTTCAATGCATTTATATCCTCTTAGGAGAGAGTCATTTCCCGAAGACCTTTATATTCGATATGGGTCCCGAGAGGTGACATTTTAGGAATGGAGAGAGTTATGTCTAACAAGTCTCAATACGCAAAGGCCTTCACAGCCCTACTGGCGCTGGCAATCTTTGCTACTGGCTGTACAAAGAAAAGGGACGCCGCTTTGCCGGAAGAAGCCCAGGAAAACATCTTTGCGATCAGTGACATCCCTGAGCTGCAAACTGAGAACTCTCAGTATGAGGTTCAGACTGATGACAGTCTCTCCACTCTAAGCCTGGGGGATTCCTCCAAAGCGACGGCGGAAAAAGGTGTGGTTGCGGTTCGCGACTCCCAGGTTCCAAAACGTCTTAAATATATGTTTAAAGGTCTGGAGATGTCCGGTCAGGCTGGCCAGAAGTACTCCATCACTTTCTCTGTTGATAAGCAGTTTGTGACAGCTTACAAAATCGTGACTGACACTTCTGAATTGTCCAATCTGGAAAAACACCTGGCCCAGGTGAAAGAGGAAGTTCAGCTTCAAAAGCAACTTCAGAAATCCAAAGACAACAGCAAAGCGAAGTCCATGGTGGCTTCCTTGAAAAAGATCCGTTCAGAAAAGCAGGCTCTGCTCTCCCAGAAGTCTGCAACTCTGCTGGTTCCACTGTTCAAATTCAAAATCAATGGTTACGGTGTTTTGCAAAGAGTTAAAAATCAGTTGAACGAAGAGACCTCCACTCTTCGCATGAAAACAACTGACTGGGCTGATGCAACTCATATCCAGGTGTCCATCAACCCGGCTGATCGTATGCCGGTGGGTATCGACGCGGCTTCTCGCGGCGATCTGGACCGCACATTCGTAATGAACAAAATCAACAATAAGTTGATGACTGCTGGCACTTTGAACTCTGACTATCAGATCCCGGTGAACCTTGAAAAAGACACTCGCATCCTGACTTTGCTGGATGTGGATGCTTTGCATGTGTTTGAAGTGGGTCAGGTTGGTAAAACGGTATTGACTGACTCTCAATTGGCTCAGTTGAAATCCGGTGCAAAAAATTCCAACGTTCGTCAGTGTACTGAAGAAGTCGTAAAAGCTCTTCCGGCTGAAGCGCAACAGAACTGTATCCTGGTTCTGCGCTACGATGTTCCAGTGACATATGTACGCCCGGAACTGCCAGTTGTTGACTACGAAGGCAACCAGGACGCGACGATCTCTTTCAAAGAGGTTCGTGCCGGTGACTCTGTAGGTCTGGTTCAGATCGCTCAAAACGTACAAGCTAAAAAAGTAGAGGCGAACACTCAGTTCGACCCGCGCACTACAATCAAAATTGCTGATGTTAAAGGCAAAGAATTCTTCTATAAGCGCACGATCGAAGACGTGGCATTCTCTGCTGCTTCCCCAGGTTTGGCTGCTGGTATGGCCGGTTCTTTGACTATCGTTAAGTTCGACCTTGAAGAATCCCGCGTAGTGGTTCGCAAGGCGGACCTGATCGCCAACTACAAATCCGGCACAAACGCAGTTGATTACGAAGAACTGATGTCTTTGCCGGTGAAATACCTGAAACTGGAAGAAAAGGACGCTACCGGCGCGAAATACGCAATGGCTCGTCTGGTTGAAACTTCCCGTAAAGATGCTGACTACATGGAATTGGACTGGACGAAGAATTCTCTTCCACAGGACAAATCCCCTTACGCTGCTATCTATGACGGTTGCCTGACTGGTATCGCTGATGCTCAGGTAATGGACGTCAACATGAAACTGGATCAGGGTGTGTTGAGCTTCACTCAGCAGTACTCCACAGGTCTTCGCTGGGGTTGCATCGGTGACTTCCAGGCCTTTGATGATTACAACGGAACTCCAGGTTACCAGGCAGCGGTTCGCGTAAAAGAGCGCGTATCCTTCAAATTGAATGACGGTTCTACAGACAAAGCGTTTGTTGAATCCATCCCGTTCTCTGCACAAAATGCACTGGGCTACGGTGTTTGGACTATCGGTCAGGCAAATCCTGACAAGAACAACCTGCGCGGTCGCGAAGGCACTGAAAAATCACTGCCGATGGTCCACGATTTCAGAAACGGCAAGAAGCTGGTTTACACAGTAACTGGTTTGCCAACTGATAATCCGGAAATGCGCAAGCTTTACATCGAATCCACTGAAGAGCTGGTGAAGGCATGGAACTTCGCTTACAAACAAGCCTTTAAAGGTTCCGCTTTGGAGCGCTCTGGTGACTATATCGAAATGCAGATCGCCGGTGAAAACGGTGTGGAAGCTCACTTGGGTGACCTTGATAAGAACATCATCCACTTCGAGAACAAACCTGCTGACCACGGCATCCTGGGTGTATCTCAGGTTGGTTTCAACCCTCGCTCTGCGATCGTGGTTGCGGACTCTTTGATCCTTTATGCTGGTAACATGCTGCAAAGCGTGGGTGCGGACTTCCGCAACATGAAGATCAAACAAGACTGGGACAAAATGAAAGAGAGCTTCCGTGAACAGGCTAGCGCTCAGTTGGCTAAACAGCAGGCTGAAGAGGCTGAGGCAGCTAAAAAAGCCCAGACTCAGCAAGGCACAGCCCAGGACAAAGCGGTCGCTGCGACTCAATTCACACGTAAGATGGTGAACATGGTCAAAGGTGCCCAGACTGATGCCAAGTCTAAAATGAAGGCTAAGAACATCGGCGCTTCCATGAACATCTTGAAAGCGGCGGTGGCTGAGCGTAAATCTTTGGGTGGCGACAGCAACTTCAAGTTCTCTTCTCCGCAGACTCAGGACGCTTGGATGAACAAAGTTCACAAAGCGTTGTCTGAAAAACCAGGCATGACTCCTCGTGAAATCGAGACAGTGATGGCTCGTGAGATGCTGGCGGCAAAGGGTTCCAAGCTGTCTGCGAAAGAAAAAGCGACTTTGGCTAAAACTGTTAAAATGGGTGAAATCCACGCCAAAATGATGGCGACGATGCAGAACGCTCCAGGTTGTATGAAAACATCCGCGGAACTGGCTGACTCCAGCTTTATCGCGATGCCATTCAACCAGGCTTTGAAGATCGAGATCATCAATACACTGGGTCACGAGATGGGTCACTCCCAGGGCTTGACTCACAACTTCATCGGTTCCTTCGACAAAGCGAACTTCGCTAACGAAGACGGCACTGAAAGCAAACGTAACTACTCTTCCATCATGGACTACCTGACTCCAGGCAAGTTCAACTGGGATGGTCTGGGTACTTACGACATCCGCGCTTTGCGTGCTTCGCACCTGGGCTTGGTTGAAGCGACTCCAGAAATGATCGCGAAGCTTGAAGGTAACGCTGCTTCCAAGAAGCTTCTTGTTAACGGCAAGTACCTGCACGTGAACACGATCAAAGCTAACTTCGCCAAAAACGGCTGGGCTAACTTCAACAAGTACCAGGTTCAGGGCGTGGTGAAAGAGTACATGTACTGCACAGACAAAGACGTTGGTTACGAGCCTACGTGTGAGCGTCATGACTTCGGTACTTCCGCTCAAGAAATCGTTGAATCCAATATCAACGACTGGGAAAGCATGTACGTGAATTCGTTCCACTCTTGGGACCGCCTGGTGTTCGATGTTGGAACTTCCATCCGTGCAAGCTCCATGTCCTCTTACTACCAGTTCCGTATGCGCAAGTTCATGGACGAGTTGTTCTATATGCTGGTTGTTGACAACAGAAACCCTGCGATCCAGGACTACGTACAGGCTTCTTTGAAGACGTACCTGTTCTACACGCAACTGATCAACACTCCGGATGCGAACTCCCTGTTCCAGAGCGCGGACCGTTTCATTGCGGTTCCTTACGAGAAGAAAGAAGTGAACGAAAAGGGTGAAGAGACCGGCAAGACCTCCATGGATGTTGCGATCGTTGAAAAACGTGCAATCCAGGACATCTCTGTAACCAAAGACCGTCTGGACACTGTAGGCCTTGAGTACGAAAAAATCACGGCCATGGAAATGCTGACTATGAAGGGCTACCCTTCATACAAGTACTACTACAACAGCATCCAGTTCTCGTTCCTGGATTTCGAAAAGTATATCCTTGGCATGAGCCCGGAAAACAGCCTGTTCGTGAACACAATCACGGGCATGATGCTGGATCAACTGCAGCCAACGTTCTCTAATGAAGACGTTACTTTGCAGCCAATCCAGGGTGAAAAAGCGACGGTGACGGCTTCCATGAGATTCTATGCTGGTATCTACGGCATCCTGAATCTGGAAGCATCCACTCTGCGTGACAAAGACAACTTTGCAACTCTGTTCAAAGTTGGCAGCAGCCTGGGTAAAGCGCCTTCTGACAGAACGGCTTTGAGCCAGCTCGGTGTATCTGAGAAATCCAAAACTCGTCTGAGCTTCTGGGCTTTGGACAACGCTTTGGCTTCCCAGACTCTGGTTGATGTGGCGGCTCAGAAAAACTTCTTCATCCAGAATGCAGAAGTTCTGAACCCACTGATGCAGAAAATGGCGGTCCTTCAGCTTCAGAACCTTCTGACTCAAGGTCAGATGGAAGCGAAACTGACTGAAGCGAAGACGGCTCTGACGGCGAAACTGAACGAGCTGAACAAAGATGGCAAAATCGTTTCTGCTGAAATGGTTAAAGCCAATCCGAACCTGAGCATTGAAAAACAAGTTGAGTTGATGACTCAACTGAATGAACAGGTGATCTCTATCTCTGTAGCGGTTCTGACTAAACAACAGGGCGCTCAAGAGGCAGCTCAGGAACTGGCAGCCCAGACGGCTCAATTGGCAGAAGTTCTTCCATTGCTGGCTCTGGACTTCAACGCTCTGAACGAGGCGATGAAAACAGCGGGCGAAGCTCTGAGCAAGCAGCAGGGTCTGGAAGTTCTGGCTCAACTGGGTGACGTTTCATCCCAGTTGGTTGATGGCGGCGGTCTGGAAGTTTCCTACGGCATCATCATGAAGAACCTTGAGTTCCTGAACAAGCTGACTCTGATGACAAACCCAGAGTACAACAGATAATCAATAGGCTCTCCTGGCGCGGATTCCCCTCTCTCTGGAATCCGCGCCTTTTTTTTGTTTTAGACAAGTGACTTGAACCAAACAATAAACCAAGCATGAACCCGGAGTTTTTATGAAAAAAGTAGTGTTTGCAGCCCTTCTGCTAAGTACCTCTTCCGCCCTGGCTGACGTCAGTTCATTCATCGGTCGTTACGACCTGAATGCGTCTGACATCAATGGTGAAACCTTCTGCTATGACGGAGTGATCATATCTGAGAACGAAGAATCTGAACTGGAATTCTATCGCGCCGACGTCACCTATATGCCACTTTATAAAGGTGTTGTGAATGGCGAGGCTCGCGAAGTCAGTGGTTCTCACGGCGAGGCGCTGAGCTCTTCCAAAGGGAAGGAAAAAGTGACCTATAAAAACGGCACTCTGACATTCCAATACAGCGGAGTTAACAAGTTCCTGGGTGTGCCTGCCAGCCGCGTGCAGAGCGGTGTCTCCATGAAAATTTCCGAGAAAGGCCGTGTGCTGACTCTGACCCGCAAGGAATTCGAAGGTGTTGCCTTCGGCGTGGGTCGCGATGCTGTTGCCAAGTGCGAATACATTCGCAGCAAATAGTCCCGGAACAAAAAAAGGGAGGCTTAAAGCCTCCCTTTTTTATTTTTTAAACTCTGGCTTTCGGGAACAGACCTTCCCCTTTGGTCAGAAGTTTCTTCAGCCACACACCGAAGCTGTCCTCCGGTCCTGGCAAACGCTCAGAGATAATCAACCCTTCCCCACGAAGTTTGGCCACCAGGGCTTTGACTTGCTTTTCGGATTCATCAGAATGGCTGAACTTCACACCGTAGCCCGGAATATCCGTGCGGGTGTTTTTATAAACCACAGTTCCGTTCACCTTGATGTGCTGGCTTTGATAGTTCCACTCCATCTCGACCGTATCGTTTTCATGCAGTTCCGGTGCGGAAGACAGGAACAAGCCCCCCTGGGAAATACTTTTGATAAAGGCTTTTTGCCCGTTGGCAGAGCCCATGTGATTGAAGTGATAGCGAGGAGCCGCTTCCCACCAGCGCATGCGTGGATCAAAATAAACTTTCTGAACGGAAGGCACCACAAAGTAAGCCACCACCAGAACATCGATCAAAACCACCACCAACAAAAGCACCAGAGTGCTCATGTTCATATTGGTCCAATAACTGTAGATATTTGAAAGCAGAATCACCAGCAGACAACCAAGATAGGCCCAGTAGCTCCAGCGGCGGCAGATGAAAATAAAGATCCCCGCCAGCACCGGCACCAGAACATAAAGTGCTACGAGTGGCTTTGGCAGAACCTCAAACCAGTACGTCCACTGCTGAGACAGCGTCCTTCCGGAACGAAGTGCATTCAGCAAAAGGTTACCTGCCGGAGCCAGGATGTGAAGCAAAGCAAGGATGATGAGGGACCATGGTTTTGTTTTCATATCAAAAATGATATGGAACCCTCAATTCCTAGACAAGGAAATAGTTATCGATGCTCTTTTCAAGCCGTTCGTTCAACTCTTTGAGACTGCCCAAAGTTTCGATCTTGACCACTTCGTCCACAGGATAAACAACCGCCAGTTTCACCTGCTGCACGTTATCCAGATATTTCATACGATACAGCGCCCAGGTGTAGGCCTCCAACTGCCTGAAAGCAGTGTCAGAATATCGTTGGGATCCGGTTTTGTAATCCACCATCCACAACGTCCCGTCAACAATGCCCCAAAGATCGATCTGCCCCTGCATCAGGGCCTCTTTGTACTTCAGAGCAAAACCCCACTCGACAAAACCTTCATTGATGATTCTTAAAAGCGGCAGTTCCGGGGTTTTTGCCAGGAACTCCAGCGGCTTTTTAAGGTCCTCGTCTGAAATCTTCAAAAGCTCGTCAAAGGAGGTAAACTTCAAAGCTTCAAACAAACGGTGCGCATTAGTCCCCTGCTGAGCCCGGGCCAAGCCCGACCCCAACTGAGAGGCCTTCGGTGTGTAACCACCTCCAGCCTGAACACCTTCCGGCGTCACCAGCTCGGTGACAGAAATATACTTTCGTTTTTCAGATGCTTGCGCCTGCCATTGCGGGCGCAGGTCCTTTTCCGCGAGGTCCTGCTCGGACATCTTTTGCGGCTGAGGATTCTCGCTGCGTACAACGTAAGAAAAATCTTTTTCCTCGTGAAGACCTTCTTCCAGATTCAACGGGCAATGGGCCGCCCAGGATTTCTTCCCGACCTTTTTATCCCAAAGCAACGTCACTCCGGATTTGGCGCGGGTCAAAGCCACATACAAAACACGGTTGAATTCCTCGGTTTCACGCTTGCGCAGTTCTTCCACAATCTGATCGGCCAACACACTGCCGGCCATGGCTTGAGTTTCTTCGTTGCGCACTTTCAAAGACCACTGTCCGGTCTTTTCATGAATGCTCAAAACCGGCGCATGACTGGCGCGCGGGTCATTCCCCATGCCCGGTAAAATCACCTGATCAAACTGCAACCCTTTGGACGCGTGGACCGTCATAAAGTTCACACGTTTGGGTTCAATCACCGGAGTCGCATCCGCATCCTCGCCACCCTCATCGGTCGAAAGTGTTTCAAGACTCGAATCCAGGAAGTCCAGATAGTTAAAACCCGGACGGCGTTCTTCCTGCGAAAGCAAAGAGATAACCTTCCACAGGTTCGCTTCGCGACGGCCGGTGGAATCAATAC
Organism: Bdellovibrio sp. BIS2; assembly: GCF_055398295.1. Taxonomy (NCBI): domain Bacteria; kingdom Pseudomonadati; phylum Bdellovibrionota; class Bdellovibrionia; order Bdellovibrionales; family Pseudobdellovibrionaceae; genus Bdellovibrio; species Bdellovibrio sp. BIS2. Next base: position 3,128,985 of record NZ_AP035879.1, read on the forward strand.
GTGCGGAATAATCAAACAGACCCAGATCAATCAGGGCCTTTTTCAGTGTCCAGGACAAGCCTTTGATTTCAGCCTGCGCCAAAAGAGCCTTCATCACCCGTAGCGGATGGATTTCGGGCTTCTGATCCAGACCCTTTTGCGCTTCTTTCCAGAAAGAATGACGGAACGAATGGCAATAAGAAAGAATCTCGCTGTCCGGCAGCGCCAGCCATGGCGATCTTAAAAGCGCCACAAAGTTGGCATTGTCATGGGGATTCACCAGGAACTTCAGAACCGCCAAAGCATCCAGCACCTCACGACGCTCATAGAATCCGCTGCCGCTGTGAAGCTGCAAAGGCACACCGTATTCCTGCGCGACCTTGGCAATGTCTTCCAAAGTTCTATGTGTGCGCCCCAGAACACAGATCTGCTCCGGACTGGTTCCAGCCTGCAACAGCTCCTGAATGCGCGCAACAGTGGCCAGGATCTCGGCCGAGGTTTCATCCTCATCACCGGTTTCCGACAGCACAACCTGCACCACCGGAGTCTCGGGGCCTTTTTTCGGTTTCTTTTCATCCGGGGTCATCGCAGCAAACTGCGAACCCAGGCGAGTGAAATAGTGGTTAAAGAACTCAAGCACTTCCGGAGAAGAGCGATAGTTCACAAGCTTGACCTGCACATCACCCTGCTGAGCTTCGATTTCGGCCACCTTTTCACGGAAGACCTCTGAACGGGCGCCACGGAAAAGATAAATACTTTGTTGCGGATCCCCGACGATGAACACCGGCTTTTCTCCGACAAGATGGCGCAATAGCTCCACCTGCACGGGGCTGGTGTCCTGATATTCATCGACCATCCAGAAGTCCCATTCCTGGGAAAACTTCACGGCAGCTTCGGGCTGATCCAAAGTGATCTTGGAGGCCAGGGTTTCAAGATCACTCATCGAAAGCAGACCGCTTTCCAGCTTGGTCTGCATAAAGTCGCGACAGAAGTTCTGTGCCAGTTCTTCAAACAGCGCACAGTTCTTTTCATGGCGATCCCAGTATTCGGGACGATAGCGGGGTTCAGCCAACAAACGATCAACACGGTCTCGCAGCTCTTCCAGCTCTTCATTCAGACTTAAACTGAATGGCGGTGTGGCTTTGCGGAATACCGGCTTGCTGATGTTTTCCCAGAAGGATTCCAGACGGGCAAAGAAGCCCTCCCAGTCGCCGTTAGAGGCATTCCAGTCAAAACCGGTCATTGCCCCCGCATAATCAACCCACTTGTCATTGCTCGTTTCCTGGGAAATTTCCAGGCACACCCGGCGTAAAGCTCCGCCGATGTCGGCAACGAACTTGGCAGTTTCCTGCTCCATCTCTCCCCGACGGATGAAGGTCATCCCTGGGAAGATCACCTGCTCGCCGAAAAACTTCAGCAAAGCGCCTTCCAGAGTCTGAAAATCATATTCTTCCAAAAGCTCCTGCAACTGCGGATTTTCCAGCAGGTATTTGCGCATGATCTTGCGTGCGCCTTTGCGGATTTCAGAATCACTCATGATCTTATAATCCGGAGTCAGGCCGATGGCAGAGCCATAGCGGGACAAGAACAGGCTTAAAACCCCGTGAATGGTCGATATCTGAACCTGGGACTTCGAGCTGACAAACTGAAACAGATCATCGCGCTTTTCATCCAGGGCTTTTCCCAGCAGACGCTCTTTCAGCTCTTGTGTCGCTTTACGGGTGAAGGTCGTCACCACGATACGCGGGAACTTGCCGTGCTTTTCCTTGAAGTCACTCGCAAACTTCAGGAAAGTCTGGGTCAATGTCGTTGTTTTCCCCGCACCGGCACCGGCACGCAGGATGATATTTCTTAGTTCAGGTGTGGTGCCCGACATTGTCGCCTCCACTCACAGCTAGTACAGGTTTTGAAATCTGCGGGTTTTGCGTCACATTCCCCATTTTTGATGCGACCCAAAGTCGTCATCAGAATCTGGCTGAACTCGGTCAAATAGCGTTCTTTGGCCTCAAAGGTGGCATTTTTGTCTTTGCGTTTGTTGGCTGGGTAAAGCACTCCAGCCAGGTCATCGACCTTGAAGCCCTTGCGCTCAAAGTTTCTGAACACATAATAGAACAAACCAATGACTTCACCCTGGATGTCCTGCACCAGGCCTTTTTCCAAAACCCACATATAGAACAACAACTGCAACTCGCGGTTCTTCAGCCAAGAGCCATGGGCGGAAATCCCGCCCGAAGAACTTTTATAATCGACCACCACCAGTTGTTTGCCACCGTCGCTGTCAATACGGTCAATCTGACCGGAAATACGGAAACAGTTGTCACGAGCTTCGGTGGAAATATCCCCGGACTGTGGATCGAGATAGAACTCAAAACGCTTTTCGCGTCCGATGGTGCGGGTTTTCTTAAACTCTTCACGCCAGCGTTTTTCAAAATCCAAAAAGCGCAGCCCCAGTTGGATGTGTTTCTTTTTCAGCGGCGTCCACAGACGCTCGTCCGCGAACACCAGCTTCTTTTCCACCCGCACGGTTTCAAGCAATTGATCCAGCTCGTCAACCTTCCAGTCAAAACGCATAGGCTCAATCGTCAGTTTTTCAAAGATAGCGTGGGCCAGTTGCCCGCGGGTGCGGTGGTCGACATCCAGATCAATATCCGGCAGGTCTTTTAATTTGAAATATCTTTGTGCCGCAAAAATAAACGGACACTCCAGGAAACTTTCCACCGCCGACGCCGAAATGCGTGGCAGTTCGGGTGAAGCAATCGTGGCGAAAGGTGCTTTCCCCAGATCCTGAAGAATTCTTTGTTCCACCAGCTCTTTGCGACCTGCCAGCAGCGGGCGCTCCCCGCGCTGAGTGGAATGTTGCAATTCGTCCCAGCGGGTTTCCAGGGGCACCGTCAGCTTTTCGTGCTCGCCCTGCAGGCTCATCCAGAAAGTGGCCGGTGAACACAGGGAACCGCTTAAGTCCGTGGCGCCGAAGCAATAAAGGTCTTCATCACTTTCCGCTTCTGCCAGCAAACGCAACTCAAACTCCAGATCGCTTTGATCCGGATTGTCCAGATAGAATCCAATGTCTTTGGCCAGTTCAAAATAGTCTTGTCCTGAAAGCTGGGTCTTGTTGCGACCCTTCAGGGCTTCATCAGTCAAGCCCACGAAAATACGACGACGGGCTTTTTCACTGTGGGCCGACATCAGTTTCGTCACCATGATCCCGCGAGGCTCGCCTTTTTCCAAAGTGTATTCCTTGGCAGCGACGATGCTTTCAAGATAGCTCAACCATTCTTTCCAGGTCAGGGATGTGCCGGCCACAGCGTTTTGCAGAAGTTCACGCAAAACAACCTGCACGATATCGGTTTCATCGGAATTCCAGGACAACAAAGCTTTAGCGACAAATTCATCGCGCTTTAAGAAACCGCCCAGATCCATCTGTTCGAAAAAGACCTTATGCACGATTTCATTGCGCGCCAGATCCTCATTGACATAGAGGCTCTTAAACAGGGACCGGAACTCCTCGTAGCGCAGTTGTTGGGCCTCTTCTTTTTCAAAGAATGAAATCTCCAGATCCGAAGTCGATAGTCGGCCGCTTTTGGATCTGAGCAGTGCCAGCCAACGGGTCACCGAAGGCAGGCTTTGTGCCTTGTGAGTGATGTCTTTTTGTGCGGGAATGCCCTCTTCAGCCAGATACGCCTGAAGCACCGGCCAATAGGTTTCAATGTCCGGGGCAATAACGGCGATATTTTCAGCGGCAATGCCCTGATCCAGCCACTGACGAACCTGCCCGACACTGTGTTTGATTTCAGCCAGCATCCCTGAGAAACGCAGAACTTCGGATTTCTTTTCCCCACGCACCACCGCCGGAAGCTTTTGCACTGCCGTGCTCATCGCACGCAGGTCTTCATAAGGTCTTAGCAGGAAGTGGAAGTCCGCACGCCAGGAAGGTGTTGGTTCCAGCACCACGACATCAACCGAACGGGAAAGCACCTGCAGAATCTCGGCTTCCACCCGCGTGATCTCTCCACTGAGATCCACGATCAAGGGCATGTTCCAGACTCTTTCCAGATCATTGAAGTTTTGCAGGTAAGCGGTGATCCAGTCCGCCGTGATCACACGGTGTTCCTTAAGCAGCTTTAGCGCACAGAAACGCGCACGCAGATACCATTCCTTCCAGCGATTCATGGCTTCCGGATGAGTTTCAAACCATTCCGTCAGGCGAGTGGTGCCTTCCGGGTGAAAGATCACCGCCGCCATCTGATCGATATAACTAAACACAGTGTCTTCGGCGGAGGAATTCACACCCAGAACTTCGGCGTGTTCATCCATGATTGTGCGCAGAAGAGATCTGGCAAACGGATCACTGACCAGGCGAAGCCCCGGATCCAGACGCTTCAGCAGCATCTTCCACAAGTCACTGGCACGCAGGACAGATTCATCGATGTACTGACCATCACGGCCCAGGATTTTTTGCTGAAGCTCAAATTTAGTGCGCAGATCCGACACGAGCCAGGATTGCTCGCGGGGATTGTAATTGGCGAAGATCTCAGAAATCTGAGATCTGCTTTCAATGGAAATTACTTTCAGCATTCAGGATTACCGGCGTTGTTTCAGTTTTCTCTTCTTGCCGCTATTATCCGTGAATTTGAAGTTAGCATCAAAGCTTAAATCAATGCTGAGGCCCACCATGATGCGATTGTCAGCACTCTGACCCGGGTAAACACCCAGCTCCTCTGTGTAACTTGCAGCATCAAGACGGAAAATAAAGAAATCAAAGCCCGCACCATAGGAGAAATAGCCCTGATTGATACCGGCGCGGATATCCAGGAACGGAATTGAAATCTCAGTCCCCAAATGCAACTTTTTTCCGATCTGTATGTCCGGATCCAAAAGGTGCTGGCCTTCCAGAGCCACAATCCAATCAAGACCCGGAAGATCAAAGCCCAGGGACACCCCCGCCCCCAGATTCTGAGGAATATGCGATGGAGCATCCGCCCCGGCAGTTTTTTCGAAAGCCGTGTTACCCACATCTTTCCACACCACGGTCAGGGTTGGATTCAGCGGAGTGTCCGCCTGAGTCAGCAAGGCGATGTCCACGCCATAGCCGGTACCCTTGTTTTCAAATTCGTCCATGATGGCGTTGATGTCACCCGCGTTGGCCACGGTCGTCAGACCCAGCTCTTGCACGTCACCGCCCCAGCGATTCACGCGCTTCATTGCCAGGCCCAGGAAGGTCTTCGGTCCCAGCGGATAAGCTCCACCGATATAATAAGCCGAGTCGTTGCGGAAGTACGTCGTGAACTCGGGATAACCGGGGTTATGCAATTCCAAAGAAAGAGTATAGTCGGTGTAATAGCCAAAGCCTATGTAGGGTAAAGCAATCGCGGCACTTCCCGTTCCCAGGAAATGCAGACGGCGTCCAAACAGGTCGTTGTAAGTGGACGGGTCATTGGAGTCGATTCCTTCGATGGCATCAAGGTCCTCAGTGCTTGGCACTCGTCCACCCAAGCCCACGCTGAGAAGATGAATATCAAGACCCTCGATTTTACCCATCGCCGCCGGATTTGAAAACAACGCCTCCGATCCATGAACTGTCGTCAGCATTGTACCCCCCATTCCCAGAGAGCGGATAGGACGATACATCTGATTGATTTCCTGTGCCTGCGCTGACAGACCCAGAAGCAAAAGAATGAAAGACGCCAGGAACTTCATCATCAGAACCCCGGAATCTTCAGACGAGGACAGCACGCGGCTGCATCGGGATAAACTTTAGTTGGATCACAGGTGCCAAATCCCATACCGTTGGTGTCCATCAGGACTCGAATGGTATACAGAAGCTCTGCACCCACAGCGGCTTCATTCGTCGCCGTGCAGTTTCCGGCGCCTGCGACGGATTCACACTGCTCCAGCGCATCCTGCAAAGCCGTCAGCGTCGCATTGTCGCCGGAAAGCACAGATGCGAGGGCCGAGATATTCTCAAAAATCAAACCGATACCTGAAGCGATCTTTTTGGCTTCGGTGTCCGTGATAGAACGGGTGGGCGCCACAACGGGTGCCGGAATCGCCAGCGGATTTTGCGGGCTTGGACCCGGCTGGGCCCAACCATCGGTCGCTGTGGCGGTGCCCGGCGCACCGGAATAGTTATGACAGACGCTGTAATTGGTATTATAGACGCCATCCACCACGCCGTCATTTGTCGGATCCAGTTTCGCACTGATCGTTGTTCCTATGCGCGCGATACCCAGAATGGTCATGAATAGATTCTGATCCTGCGTGCGCTGCAAAACCGTACCCAAACTCGAAATAATGGAAATCGCCTGATCACAGGAAGCGGTATCAAGTGTGTTGCCCCCGAAAATCGAAACAAAGAACGGGAAGATATTCGCAGACGGGCTGTTTTGCATGCCGCTGATGATGTCCACGAAAGTAAAGCCGCATTTGCCGGCATAAGCTCCGGCCAAAGTTTCCTTCACGCTGACTTTCGCAGCGTAAGAAGGCGACAGTTGATTTTCGATAATATCAATGGCTTCGTCCCACTCCAGAGCATCGAGCTTTTTCTTGGCCTCATAGTAAAGTGCATCGTCTGAATCGGTGTCCGAGACATCGGTCAGCAGATTTGGCTGGGCACAGGAGGTGGTCAGTACCAGGCTCAGCAGAATTATGAAAGCTTGTTTAACACTTTTCATGCTTCATCCTTAAAACCGGTATGCGAACTTGACGGTGTATCGTCTGTCTTCTTTGGGTGAATCTGAGGTGCCGATCTCTTCGCCGTAGGTGGCAAACTGCCACTGAAAACGTTCGGAGGCGAGCTCCATACCAGCGGTCCAATATCTTTGATTATATCCGGCACGGGCAAAAACCACATCCCCGAAGTTCAATTCGAGACCGCCGTGGATCAATTTGGCTTTGTCCTCTTCATCCCCTGATGTTAATAAGCCACGGTACTCCACCGTCCAAGCAGAGCGAACGTAATTAGAATGAATCGGAAAGATTGCTGCTGCGACATCAATGTCCTGCTTCACCAAATTGGGACGGTTGGCTGTGTCTAATCGGACACCATGGGCCTGATCGAAGCTGGTGCCACCCACATCACGAACAACTGCCGACAATGTCGGAATCATTTTCCACGGTGCCGCCAAAATCAAACCCACATCTGTTGAAAGTCCCACACCTTCACTGGCGATGGAGTCATAACTCATCGGGCCCGTCGCAGAAAGAACCGGATCATCCACTTCCACCCGACTGATCAGTTTGGTGTTGAAGCCCAGCTTCACGCGTCCATCAAAGAAGCGGAAGTTAAAGCCCAGAACGAATGCCAGGTCATTGCGATAATAAGCATCGACGGTGCTGCCATCGGCCGCCATCGTGGCATCCAGAGTGTAGTTACCATAGATCCCCACTCCGAAATTTCTGCCCACGAAGGACGGGAACACCTGAAGTTTTGCATGATAGGGAGTGCCGCGTTTTTTATCCAATGCGCCCAGCACGTCCTCTAAGCTGTAGGGATTTGAAAAAGACTGATCCGCATAGAAGCCCTGAGTCTCTGAACCAAATTCAATTTCAGGATCGAAGATCGTCCCATAGAAATCACGCAGTTTACCCAGCGCTGCCGGATTCACCAGCAAAGCGGTTTCATCATTGGTTACAGCCAGACAGGCTCCGCCCATTCCCAGGCAGCGCACACCACTATAAAAATTATGACGCTCACGTGCATTCACTTCCAGCGTGAATACCATCAAAAGAAACATTTGAATGAGCGTTATCCACAAAATCCTTTTCATAGATACCCCGATTGAAAAACATCGAAACAAGTCATCATCCTTATCGGTCGAACAGGGGATCACATTGAGACGTTTCAGAAAAATACATTCAAAGGTCCTGCTTACATATTCGTTACGAATTCACGACCATTGTCGATTGTGAGTTAAGGCCCCCGGATGAATTCCGATAAGTTCTCTGTACCTTAGACCAAGGAGTATCCAGGATGTTTTCGAAGAAAATCGCAACCATGATTCTAGGATTGAGCGCAGCTCTTCTCACGGGATGTGAGGGTGAACAAACTGAGAAAGATATGATCGCCGAAGCCCAGTTCTGTCTGGACGAAGCGCGAGATGCCGCTTCCGCCCAAGCCTGCATGAGCAAAATCAACGGGATCACCTCCCCGAACGCTTATACATTAAGATGTGCGGCTGGATTTATTTCCTCCGGCATCACCTCTGCTGCCAACCTGTCCACGGCCCTGACTGCAATCAGTGAAGGCGGCGGTCCGACGGATATGCTGAACGCATTGAACTTTGGCGATGTTAGTCTTGTGAACGACACTGCCAACTACTGCAACCAGTCCGGTCAAAAAGGTCTGGCTTTGATTGGTGCCATGGCGAAAAGTGCGACGGCTCTTTCCAATGCCGCCGAACTTCTGAATCTGGGCTCTTGTGGTGGTGACATCGCAAGCTGTGATACAGCAGCGATTGAAGGCGCTATCAACGACATTATCGCTGATCCGAACTCGCCTGCCGCTGTGGAAGCAATCGAAGCTATCGGCTCTTCGATTCAGACGGTGTATTCCGTAACTTGTGGCGGAACCAACAACGCCAACTCTGACATCTGTGGCGACATCAACCAGGCAGCCGCTAGTGCCGGCATTGACATGTCCACCGCAGACATCAACGCCATCGGCCAAGCCCTGCTAGCCCAATGGCAACCATAAAAGGTACCTGCTTACTTTTGCAGAAGCATCGAGCCCTTTGTCCGAAATACAGATTTAGAAATAGCAAAACGGCCCTAAAGTGGGCCGTTTTCTATTTTGCTGCAGAGCTTCTGCAAAAGTAAGCAGGTACCTTTTAGAAGTCGAGGTTTAGGCGGGTCATGTAGACGCGGCTTTCAACCGGGGTGTTGCGGGTGCCGACGTCATCCGCGTAAGATGCGAAATCCAGATTGAAGATGCCCAGCTCTGCGGAAATACCTGCTGTCCAGAATGACTCTTTCAGACCCACTCTGTAGTGACCTTTCCACCAGGTGGAAACTGTCCAGTCGAATTCAAAACCAAGGTGCACACCTTTTCTCCAGTTAAAGTCAGGGTGTCCAAGATCACGCACATCCAAAACTCCGCGACCACCAAAGATCCACATGCTTGGGTATTCCCAGCGAGTCCCGATATCCACCACACGGTACAGCTTCTCCGGTTCCCCGTTCTGACCCTCTTTATTCAAGAGCTTCAAAGAAGAACCAAACCCGGTTTCAGCAACGTTACGAACCACCAAACCCACAGTCGGGCTGGCCAGACGAAGCACCGACCACAAGCCTGAATCCGGCAATTCCGGAGTCCAGAGGAAACCAATGTCGGCATCAATGGTGTAGCCTTCCAGCATGTCCTCTTTCTTAATGATCTCATCCCCGTTAGCAAAATCCGTAGAGCTGATCGGACGGCTGTAGAATCCACGGTTCACAAATTTACCGGTCACACCCCAGGAAAGACGACCATGATCCACTCCTTTGACATCATCGGCATAAGACAATGCCAGAGTGGTGTCAGCATAGACGGTCGTGTTCACCGTAGGCCCGACTTGCTGGTGCATCGCCATTTCAACCGACACATCAGCCGGAATCAGGGCAATACCCCAATTCGGACGAACCCAGAAGCCTTCCATCGGTGCGATACGCATGGAATAAACTTCGCCATAGTTCTTTTCAATCAGCTCCAGATAAGCCTGCTGTTTCTGCTGATCGGTCTGATTGCTTTTATCGATGTCCGAGAACTCATTATAGAAGTCCATCGCCCCCGGAGTCCCCCCCGCAGTCAGGGACAGATTGATTTGACCGTCTTCACGACGAGCCAGACCTGCCGGGTTATAGAACATAGCCGAATAATCATTGGCAACCGCCACGAAAGCGTCACCCATCCCCAAGGCGCGAGGAGCCTGATAATGATGGTGAATGGTGGTGCTGATGCTTTCAGCCTGCGCAGATACAGTGGTGATCATCGCAGACAGGCCCGCGAGGAACAGGAATCCTCTATTGAACATAAATTTTGCCTCCAAAATTCTTACCATTGATTGTAGACATAATTTATACTTTGTCTTATGCGAGTTTTTCTTAGCCTCCTTTTTTTGACCTTGGTCGTGAGTTCAATTCAGAGCCTTGCTGCTCCCACAACAACGACCACTTTAGAAACCTCCCCGCTTTCAGGCGAGGACGATCCTGATCTGGCATCTGTAAAAGTCTCAGATTTTGCAGAACGAAAAGAATTTATGATTCAGACGTCGCTGGGATATCAGAGCGGAAATTATCTGGAGCGCGACGAGTGGACACAAGGCCCTTATGTGGCCCTGCGCTTTGCCTTTATCAAACAATCCCCGCTGCCAGTCTGGGACTATGAGCTTTCCTACAACACTGAGGAATTCCTCGGACTCGGTTTGGGACACCGCTGGTATTTTGCGGAAGAAGACCGCTATTTGCCTTATGCCCGGCTGGGGGGCAATGCTTATCTGGAATCTTCTGACGGAGTGACGGGCTTGATTGAAATCCGCCGCTGGAGAGTTCATGCCGGGATTGGCGCCGGAGAGACCTTCACCGGCGAGATCGGCACCGGCTTTTCAGTAACCGGGCCGGATATCTATGCCCAGTTCGGCTACAATCTTCAGTTCTGATTTTTACGCTCTTCCAGCCATTTCAGCAACCGCTCCACTTCGCGCAGCAGATGCTGCTCGTCGCGGTTGTTGTGCAGGACAAAGTCCGCCCCCTGCTCTTTAAACTGAAGGGGAATCTGCGAAGCAATGCGCATCTCGATTTCATCCTCGCTCCAGTTCTGACGGCGCAGACGTTCTTTCTGCTGCTCCTTCGTGCATGACACCACGATCACACCGTCGAACTGATCCTTCGCGCGGGTCTCAAACAACAGAGGGATGTCATAGATGGCCAGCTTATGGCCCATATCCTCATACAGCCGACGACGACGGCGGGTCTCTTCACGAATCAAAGGATGGGTGATGGCTTCGAGTTTGTGCAAAAGCTCGGGATGACCGAAAACCTTCTGGCCCAGCTTACGGCGGTCCAAAGCTCCGTCGGCAGTCAAAAATTCCGGACCGAACTCTTGTATGACAGACTTAAGTCCAGCAGAGCCCGGTTTCACGACTTCCTTGGCAATTTCATCGGCATCCACCACCGGAATGTCATGAGTGCGGAGCATTCTGCTGACTGTGCTCTTGCCACAGGCTATACCTCCGGTCAGTCCAATCCATTTCATATTTGAAACTCCTTAAGGATTATTTTTATTTTACCGATAGTCTTCTCAAAGGGGAACATGATTTCATGTCTCAAGCTGTGGAACAATTTGGAAAATACATTCTTCTAGAGAGACTTGCCGCCGGTGGTATGGCGGAAGTGTATCTTTCTAAATCCACAGGCGCAGTGGGCGTCAATAAGTTTGTCGCTATCAAACGCATTCTGCCCCAATATTCCGATCATCAGGACTTTATTGAGATGTTCAAGGAAGAGGCAAAGATCGCCGTGAACCTGAATCACGGGAACGTTGTCTCAATTTACGATTTCGGGGTTGAAAAAGCCCAGTTTTTCCTTGTCATGGAATACGTCGAAGGCCGCAACCTTCGCCAGATTCTGAATGAGCTTAAAAAAACCAACACCCAATTCACCATCGAGCAGATCGTTTACATGATCAAAGAGGTGGCGGCTGGTCTTGACCACGCTCACCGCTGCATCGATGGCACCACCGGCAAACCGCTGAACATCGTTCACCGTGACATGAGTCCGCAGAACATCATGGTCAGCTTTGAAGGTGAAGTGAAGATCATCGACTTCGGTATCGCCAAAGCGGAAACGCAAATGGAGGCCACCAAAGCCGGGACTCTTAAGGGTAAATACGGTTACATGAGCCCTGAGCAGGCCGATGGCCAGTCCATCGACCCGCGCACGGATATTTTCTCCATGGGTATCGTCCTGTGGGAGCTTCTGGCCAACGACCGTCTGTTCACTTCCAACAGTGAAGCGGCGATCCTGCGCAAGATCCGTGAATGTCAGGTGCCTTCCATCAGAAAGATCAATCCTTCCGTTCCACCGGAACTGGAAAGAATTGTGAACAAAGCCCTGGCGAAGGACAAAAGCCTGCGCTATCAGACTGCGGCGGCCTTCCACCGTGATCTGAACCGTTTCCTGAATACACAATACCCTGAGTTCTCCCCGCACGACTTCAGCGTGTTCATGAAGAACGCCTTCTCGGCCGCCTTCCTTGAACAGCGCCGCAAGCTGGTGGAGTTCGCCAAAGTTCAGGCGCAGCCGACTTCTGAAGACAAAACCATTGTCACTCAGACCGACATGCGCACACCTCAGCGTCCTCCGGCCTACGCACCTCCGGCAGAAACAGCCGAAGGCGAAGAGCGTCTGGATCTGGATACCTCCACGGATATCCGTGTGAATCTGGACAATCTGAAAACGCCGCCAAAACCTTCCATGCCGAAGGTGCCTGGCGCAACAGACACCAACATCACACAAACCCGCACCTCCGCGACAGGCACTTTTGCCTCGGGTCCGGGCACCATGACACGCACGCCTTCCAGCGTGAATCAAATGGGCACACGCACCTCCATCGGCCGACCGGCACCAAGTTCTTCCATGGAAGACGTCACCGGTATTGCGATGAAAGCCGTGGGTGCTTTGCTGGTCGTCGTGGGCTTGTGGTGGGGTTACACCAATTTCGTTGCAAAAAAGTCCCCGGGTAAGTCCGGTGCCACTGCAGGTCTGACTCCAAAACCGGCCAACTCGGGCAATGCCCAGGCTGCCGGCACCCTGCAACAGACCGAACTGGCTGCCACATCACCGGAATACACAGTCACCATCTATTCCAACCCAGGCGGTGCCCGCGTGGTGATCGATGGCAACGACACCGGAGAATTCACACCGGTGCGCAAGACCGTGAAAGCCAACACTCCTTACAGTCTGCGACTGGTCAAGGAAGGTTACACGGATCTGGTGACAACCATCACTCCAACTTACGAGGCGTACTCTTTCACCGGAACTCTTCAACGACTTCCAAGAGTCGCTTCCCTGATTATCAACATCGTCAATGGCGGTGCTAATCCGGAACTTCGCATTGCCGGCGTTCCAGTCAGCATCAAACCATCCGGAGATGCCTATCTGATTCAGGCTGAAGTTGGTGTCAAAATACAGGCTAGAAACAAGACGACAGGACTCTCTGCAGAAACCACAATTACGGTTCCAGCAGACCAGAGAAAAATTGTAGATTTGTATCTGAAATAATCACTTCGTCGCAAAGTTACGGCAACCAGGAGTATTCATCATGACGAAGCCCACCACTTTGGGTCATTCCATTCTAAGCATGCGCAGCCGCAGTCCTCATCATGTGGCTGTCAAGTACAAGGTCAACGACTCCTGGAAAGAAAAAAGCTGGAACGAATACTACTCTGATATCGAGGCTGTTGGCTGTGCCCTGCTGTCTTTGGGGATCAAACCTGGCGACCGTGTTGCCATTATGTCCAACACGCGGGTGGAATGGTCCACGGCAGATCTGGGAATTTTCGGCATCAAAGCCATCACTGTGCCAATCTATCAGAATAACACCGCCGATGATGTGGAATACATTCTGAACAACTCTGAATCCCGCATTCTGATCTGCGAAAGCCGCGGACCTTTGAAAACATTCGAGTCCGTGAAGGCAAAATGCCCGAAAGTGGAAAAGGTCATCGTCTTTGACGAAACCTGCCCGAACCCGGAGGCGATCACGTGGCCGAAACTTTTGCAGATGGGTAAAGACTATCTGGCAAAACACCCAAGTCAGTTCCAGGAACTCTGCGCTTCTTTGACCCAGGAAGATATCGCCACTATTTTGTACACTTCCGGAACCACCGGTCGCCCTAAAGGCGTGGTGATGACTCACCTTCAGGCCATCAGCGAAGTCAGCGAAGCTTTCCCGCTGTGTGGTGCCACGGAAGCGGACACTTCCCTGTCCTTCCTGCCTTATGCGCATATTTTGGGACGCATTGAACACTGGGGACATGCTTATATCGGCTTCACCCTGGCTTTTGCAGAAAGCCTGGAAAAAATGCGTGGCAATCTGACAGAGGTTCGTCCGACATTCCTGATGTCAGTTCCCCGCATCTTTGAAAAAATTTATGCTGCGGTCACCGCACAGATTCAGACTCAGCCGTTGAAAATGAAAATCTTCAACTGGGCTTTGGAAGTCGGCACCAAAGTGGGCGACTACAAAATGAGCGGCCAGGTTTTGCCACTGGATCTGCTGGTAAAATACGAACTGGCGAAAAAACTTGTTCTGGACAAGATCCCGACGGCTTTCGGCGGACGTCTGCGCTTTGCCATCAGTGGTGGCGCACCGATCCCTCGTGAAATCGCATTGTTCTTCCACGCCGCAGGTGTGTTGATTCTGGAAGGCTATGGTCTGACTGAAACAACGGCCGCTATCACGGTGAACACTCCATTCAATTACAAATTTGGCAGCGTCGGCCGCCCGATTGGCGAAGTGAAGCTGAAGATCGCTGAAGACGGCGAGATCATGGTTAAAAGCGACAAGGTGATGAAGGAGTACTACAAAAATCCTGAAGCCACCAAAGAAGCCTTCACCGATGGCTGGTTCCACACCGGCGACATTGGCGAAATCCTGCCAGGTGGTGACTTGAAAATCACCGACCGTAAAAAAGATCTGATCAAAACCGCCGGCGGCAAGTACGTGGCCCCACAACGCCTGGAAGGGCTGCTAAGTCTGTCCCCGTACATCGCCAATGTTCTGGTTCACGGCGATCAGAAGAAATACATCGTGGCTTTGATCACGCTGGATCGTCCGGCTGTTGAGAATCTGGCCAAGGAAAAACAAGTCAGTTATTCCGACTGGAATTCCCTGGTGCAATCCCCGTTCGTGGCCGAACTGATCCGCAAAGCGGTGGCTGAAACCAACGCCCAACTGGCAAGTTTTGAAAGCATCAAAAAATACATCATTCTGCCCAATGAATTCACTGTGGAGGGCGGCGAACTGACGCCTTCCCTGAAAGTGAAAAGAAAAGTGCTGGATCAGCGCTATAAGGAAAAAATCGAAGAGCTCTATCTATGAGAACACTGCTGGTCACCTCGGCGGTGACATTTGTTCCGAACAACTATGACAAGCTGACGTTGCCGTTGGCGCAAGAGCCTCATATCGAGGCTCTTGTCGTTATCGACAACCGCGACTGGGACATTGTCATCAAAGCCCTTTTGCTGATCCTAAGCATGGCGGCCCCCCGCATGGGCCTGCAACTGCTGAAAAACTTCTTCGACAACTCCCTGAAACGAAAACAGCTGGCCTATGAGGCCGCTGGCAAAAAGGTCTACGTCGTCAAAGACATCAACTCCGAGTCATCCCTGGCCCTGCTGGAGCGTCTGCAGCCGGATCTGATCCTGAATGCGCGCACTCGCTCGTTCTTTAAAAAGAAGCTGCTGGCCATTCCCAAAATGGGATGCTTGAACATCCATCACGGGCTATTGCCGGATCAGCGCGGTCTGATGTGTGACTTTTGGGCCCATCTTTTAGACACCCCGGCAGGATTTTCCATTCATGAAATGACCTCAAAGCTGGATGACGGCGCCTTGCTAAAGGTCGTGGAAGTTCCCTCCGATAAAAAGGATTATTTGCAGTCCCTGGATCTTGGAGCGTCATTCGAAGCAAAAGCAGCCTCGCAGATCCTTAAGGAGTTCGCCTCCCAAGGTAAGATTCAGGGTCTTGAGAATCAGAAAACTGAAAGAACGGTTTACAGAAGCAATCCACGCTTGCGTGACTTTTACCGGCTTCGTTCAAAAGGAGTCAGAATATGAAAACCATCATTGCTCTGCACGGAAACCCCGGCCATCCTGAGGACTGGAGCCTTTTACAAAAGAGTCTGGATCCGAAAGCCTACAAACTGCTGGCCGTGGAGGCCGACAGCGAGGAATGGATCCGCCTGCTGACTCAGGACAAATCTAAAAAAATTCTTCTGGGTCATTCCTGGGGCGGATACCGTATTCTGAAGTCCCTGCCGAAATATCAGGACTATGTTGAACAGGTGGTGCTGGTCACCCCTTACATCAAACCCGAGCGCCCGCTTTCAGCAGTGGCCAAAGGGCTTCTGCAGTTCCCGATTCTGGGTGACAAGCTGATTCAATCCAGTCATTCAAAATCGAAAGACAGCTTCTTTGCTGATCTGATTCATCCCCTCAAGGCCGACACCCTTCCCTATCTTGCCAAGGTTCAAGAACGTTTGCAGGACTGGAAGCTGTGGCAAAAGACTGTCGCCAACAAAATGAAAATGGAAGCTCTGCCGTGGTCTTCCGGCGACGTCTGCAAGGTGCCCGTAACTGTGATCTATGGCCGTCAGGACAAGATCAGTCAGGATCAGGCTCAGAATGAAATCGTCACCAAGTACCCCTCCCATAAAATTGTCCATGTCGAGAATGCGGGGCATGGGCTGCTGTGGTCTCACGTTCAGGACATCCTGAAAGTTCTGACTGCGGAGGTCAGCAGCAGTGCCTCTGCTTCTGATCATAAAATTGGCTATTATCCGGGTGAGGACGGAAGAAACAACGTCATCACCTACATGGAAAAACACCTGCGCGAATTCCCTGAACGCGTGGCTTTGCGCTGGGCAAACCCCCAAGCCTTGGCGCAGTGGAACGGGGATCCAAAAACCCCGATCAAACACGATGAAATCACCTATCGCCACTTCGCCGCCCGCATCAACTCCTTTGCTCGGGGTTTGCTGGATATCGGTATTAAAAAAGGCGACCGGGTCATCATCTTCCTGCCGATGAGCCTGGACATGTACACCGCGATGTTTGCAGTTCAGCGCATTGGTGCCATTGCCGTGTTCCTGGATTCCTGGGCACGCAGTCACCATCTGGGCGCTTCCGCGGAATGCGTGGGCCCCAAAGCCATGATCAGTTTTAAAATGGCGTTTGATCTGGTGGAACAAGTGCCAGAGTTTAAGTCCATGCCAATTCGGGTGCTGTACGGACCGGGTGACAAGTTCACTCACAAATTCGAAGAGCTGTTGAAAGCGGAACCTTCACCGATTGAACCGGTCGAAAGTGAATTCACGGCTTTGATCACCTTTACAACAGGATCCACGGGAAAACCAAAGGGTGCCAACCGCACTCACCGCTTCCTGTCGGCCCAGCACCATGCCCTTTCCCACGTGATTCCGTACACCGAGAAAGACAAGGACATGCCGGCCTTCCCGATTTTCAGTTTGAACAATCTGGCATCCGGAGTGACCACCATCTTACCAGCGCTGAATCTGGCGGCCCCCGCGGCCCACGACTCGGCCCTGCTGGCGTGTCAGATCCTTCACGAAAATATCAACTGCACGACTCTGTCCCCGAGCATGCTGGTCGGTGTTGCCAAGTTCTGTAAAGAGAACAACATTCAACTGACCGGACTGCGCCGCGTGGTGACCGGCGGTGCGCCGATTTCCAAGGATGACGTTAAAGCCTTCTATGAGATCGCCCCGCAAACAGATCTGTGGATTCTGTACGGCTCCACGGAAGCTGAACCGATGGCCCACATTGAAGGTCGCGACATGCTGAAAGAAAGCAACATCACCGATCCAGAGATCATCGAGGAGGGTGTGAATGTCGGCCATATCAGTGAAGACATTGACTATCGCTTCATCCGCATCAAAGACGGCCCGATCGAGCTGAAGGATTCTCCGTGGTCCCAGATCGAAGTGCCAAATGGTGAAGTCGGGGAATTCATCTGTACCGGGGACCACGTCTGCCGGGACTATTACAACAACCCTGACGCCTTCAAGACCACCAAAATTATGGATGAAAAGAACCGCGTATGGCACCGCACGGGTGACTTGGCTTACATCGATCCCGACAAAAACCTGTGGATCGTGGGCCGTGTGAACAACGCGATCGAACGAGCGGGCAAGTACTACTTCCCGGTGCGCGCCGAGGTTCTTTTAAAGCGTATGGACTTCACATACCGCTGTGCTTTCCTGGGCATGGATGATGCGAAGCTGGGCCAGGCCACTTATGCCGTGGTCGAACTTAAAGAAGGCATCGATGCTGCGACATTTGACTTTGCCGCCGCAAAAAAAGAAATCCAGCGTGTCTTTGAAAAAAACAAAATCCCGGTCGATGAGATCAAATTCGTCAACAAGGTTCCAATGGACCCGCGCCATCATTCCAAAGTGGAATACAAAGTATTGCGCGACCAACTGAAAGAGCCAGGAGTCGTCATTGGCTAAGTGGTGGATTCTGATTAAAGAAAGATTCAGTCCGGCCTCTTATGTGCCCATGATATTCTTATTCTCATGGGCCAACGGACTGTATCTGACCAATTCTCAGGGGCAGGACTGGAGCTGGTCCCGCTTCGCAGTGGTCTTTGTTCTGATGCTGTCGTTCTTTTTCCGCATGCGCCTGTTTGATGAAATCAAGGACTATGAGGTCGACCTGAAGGTCAACCCCACCCGCCCGCTGGCGCGCGGGGTTTTGTCCGTGGCACAGGTCAAAAAAGCGCTGCTGCTTCTGATACTGTTGGAACTGGGGATCGCAGGCTCTTTGGGGCTTTCACCTTTCCTGGTGCACGCCATTGCCATCGGATACAGCCTGATGATGTATGAAGAGTTCTTCATCGGTGACCTGCTGCGCCCGCACCTGACCACCTATGCGGTGTCTCACACCTTTGTGAGTGCACTGTTGGGATTGTCGGCAGGGATTGCCATGACCGGCATGGACCTGAGCCAGTTGAAGACAGAGCACGGCCTGTTCTTTTTGATGAACTGGTTCTTTTTCAACTTGTTTGAATTTGCCCGAAAGACCTTCGCCCCGGAAGAAGAGCGCGACCATGTTCCCAGCTATTCCAATATTTTTGGGTGCACCGGAGCCTGGGCCCTTTCCATCAGCCAGGCGGTTTTGGGTGTGGCCTTGATTTACTTCCTGCACCCGAATCTCTGGCCGCCGATTGCTTTGACAATCTATGTGGCCGTGAGCCTTGCCTATCTTTTGCGTAAATCACGCAAAACGGCGGCTTTCTTTAGAAATATCAGCGGCGTTTATCTTCTGGTTCATTACATCATCCTTATTTGTATCTTGGGAGTTTAACCATGCTTGTCACCCCCAAATCGACTCTGTTTTTCGCAAAGAATGAAGCCGGTGGAAAAGGTTTTAATCTTTACTTGATGTCCCAGGCCGGCTTGCCGGTTCCTGAATGGGTGGTTTTCGGCAAGCGCTACTTCCATGAATTTCTGCAGTCTGCGGATGTAAAATCCCGTCTGGAAGGCATTTTAGACCGCCTGCTCCGCCAGGAGCTGACACCTGCGCAGGCGGAAAAAGAAGTTTTAAATCTGTTTGAATCCACTCCCCTGCCTGCGATTGTCGAGGCGTCCCTGGACGAAGCCTTGAAGTCGCTGGGGTCCGACAAAGTCTTTTCCGTGCGCTCTTCGGCGGCAGATGAAGACAGTCTGTCCCATTCCTTTGCCGGTCAGCTTTCAAGCTATCTGTATGTTTCCGGCAAAGCAGACATTCTGAAATACATCCGTCAGTGCTGGGCCTCGGCGTTTTCTGAACGCGGTCTGGTGTATCGCCTGGAAAACAAGATTGATCTGAAAAAAATATCGGTGTCTGTGGTTCTGCAACGCATGATCGACCCTGATAAATCCGGTGTTCTGTTTACCTGTGATCCCGTGGCAAAAAAGACCGACAGCTATGTCGTGTCCTCTGTCTATGGCGTCGGTGAGGGGTTGGTTTCCGGGGCCCTGGATGCTGACTCCTTCTGGCTTGATGCCAAAAACGGAAAACTTTTGCGGGAAGAACTGGTCGAGAAAAAAGAGATGATGAAGAAATCCGCCTCTGGTCATTGCGAAATGAAACCGGTCAGTGCGGAAAAGGTGAACACGGCCTCTTTAAGTTCTGAAGAACTGAATGGCCTTTACCGCCTGGGGCAAAGAATCCAGGAACAATACCATCGGCCTCAGGATATCGAGTGGGCTGTGGAAAGCGGCAAGATCTATATTCTGCAAACCCGCCCGGTCACAAGCCTGGATCAGGATCTGATTGGTTATCCGAATCTGTGGGACAATTCGAACATCATCGAATCCTATGGCGGCCTGACGTCACCGCTGAGTTTTAGCTTCGCGCTAAGGAACTACAAAGCCGTCTATGTGCAGTTCTGTGAGGTCCTGGGGGTTCCCAACGACATCATCAAGGACATGGATTCGTATTTAAGTTACATGCTGGGTTCTTTGGACGGACGCGTGTACTACAACCTGTTTAACTGGTACAAACTGGTCGGTGTCCTGCCGGGCTTTAAACAAAACCGCGAGTTCATGGAAACCATGATGGGTGTGTCTGAAGCCCTCAGCGATGAAATCGCCAATCGTATCAAGCCCCATCCATCCTGGGACACTCCGGTGGGCCGCCTGCGCAAGGCGATCACGGGCTTTAACTTTATCAAATACCACTTCACCATCCAAAGTGTGGTGGATGATTTCCTGACGACCTTCCACAAGGACTATGACCGCTTCCGCGCGATGCCGTTAAAACGCATGCGCGGGGACCAATTGATCCGCGTGTATATGGATGTTGAAAGAAACATGCTGGGCCGCTGGAAGGCGCCCATTATCAACGACTTCCTGTGCATGGTGCACTTTGGTCTTTTGCGAAAGCTCACGACAACGTGGCTGAAAGAACTTGATTCCACCATTCAAAATGATCTGCTGGCCGGAGAAGGCGGACTGGAAAGTGCCGAGCCCACCAAGGCGTTATTGCGACTGGCGGCAAAAGCCAATCAAAATGAAGGCCTGCGCAAGCTGATTGAAGAAACCGATCCGAAAGAAGGCCTTGAAGCCCTGAACCAGTCCCAGTACACCGAGTTCTATAAGCTGGTGCTGGACTATCTGGATCGCTTCGGCTTCCGCTGCATGAGCGAGATGAAGCTGGAAGAGATCGATCTTCTGACCGACCCAAGCTATCTGTTTGTGTGTCTGAAGAACTATCTGAAGTCCGGTCAGGTCGAAGCCCATGACGACACTCACGAAAAAAATCTGCGCCAGCAGGCCGAGGCCAAAGTGGCCGGACACCTGACAGGCTTTAAGCAGAAAATCTATTTCTGGGTTCTGAAGCACGCGCGCAAAGCGGTGAAAAACCGCGAGAACACACGCTTTGCCCGCACCCGTATTTACGGGATCGCCCGCACGATCTTCCAGACAATTGGTGAAGACCTGGCTTCTTTGGGCGCACTGGAGAATCCACGCGACATCTTCTGGCTGACCATCGAAGAGGTCTTTGGGATTTACAATGGCACCCTGCCATCGTTTGATCTGAAAGCCTTCGTGGAGCTTCGCAAGAAGGACTATGCCCGCTTCACCGAAGAAACCGACCCGCGTGTGATGACTCGTGGAGCGGTTTACTGGAACAACAAGTTCATCAAGGAAGAAGACCTGTCCCAGGTCAGCAGCGAAACCGGTGACTGGGATCTGAAAGGACTGCCATGCTGTCCGGGCGTGCTGGAAGGTGTGGTGAAAGTTATCATCAATCCAAGCGACAACCTGGATCTGAATGGCGAGATTCTGGTCACGGCGCGCACCGATCCAGGATGGGTGCCTCTGTATCCGGCGATTTCAGGTCTGTTGGTAGAACGCGGAAGTCTGCTTTCACATTCAGCCATCGTGGCCCGTGAAATGGGCATCCCAGCGATCGTCAGCATCCCGGGCCTGACCAAGAAACTGAAAACCGGCATGCGAGTGCGAATTGACGCCAAAGCCGGAACCATCAAGATTCTGTCGGAGTAGCGGCGCTGCTCCAGCTTGCGCACCTGCCGGTGCTCCAGCACTGCGGGCGAGGCCGAAAAAAAGGCTGCGAGGAATCTCGCAGCCTTCTGCTTTTTGGGGAAAGCACTTTTAGGGACTAAAGCTTCAATGTGCCAAGTTCGAACTGTTCAAGACCTTTGAAGATCATTTTCAGCTGATCAGAGAACACGGTGGATTTGCGGGAATCCAGATCCACCGTCGTGCATGGAACTGCGCCCACAAGTTTCTTCAGAACCTTGCATTTCACAGTGGTGGAGCAACTGGTGTTGTTGCAGGCCACTGGAGTTCCGTTGAAGAAGCTTAAAGTCGGATTGGTCATGAAGGCCTGAGTGTCGATGGCTTCCGCACAAGCTTTGCGGCGAACGCCGGACTTGTCAGAAGGACACATCCAGTCCTTCACGGCATCAATAAGATCCGCACGGGAGGACTGCAAAGTCAGCGGCTTCACCGTCGGGGTCAACAAAGTGAAATGAATTGTCGCCTGAGGGATCAAAGCATCCACCGGAGAGAACACTTTATAGAAACCCAAACCACGGCTGAATGTACCGAAGGAATCAACATACGGGGAATTCACTGGTTTCAAACGCAGACATTTTTTAGTCGTGCATTCCAGCGTCTGCTGGGTGATGCGGGAAGTGGTCCCGATGCGAGTGAGGTTTTCAGGGTAGTAGCCAACATCGTGATAGTACCAGTTGCCGTCAGTCATCATCTCTTGGAAGTCAGAGGATGCGAAAGAACCAAACACCGGGCGACGCCACATTTTTGCCGCCGCCGGGGCCAACAGCCAACCGGAGTTGCAGGAATGGAACACCACAAAGGCATTCGGTGCCAAGACACTGCCGATTTGCGCGAACTCTTCGTCTTCATGATCCAAACGGTCCCGTTTGTCCTGAAGGCGGAAACCATTATAGGTATTGGCATGTCCATAGAACTGCAAAGAAGAAATCGGCGCATTCAAATACTGAAGGGCCAACACCAGGCGTTCTTTACCCAGATCATCATTGTCAGCCTTGCGGAAACCAAAGCCCGCGTTGGCCAACATCGCGCTTTCAGCAGAAAGAGACTCATTCACCGCGCTGATGATCACGCGCTGTCTTTGAGGGAAACGGTCACGGGACACCTTAGCACCAATGATCGCAGACTGAAGGAACTGAGTCCCCTGGTCATTACCAAAGCCCGCAACAAATACGTCCGTAGGAACACCTGCACGAAGCTTTGCCGGTTCAGAAGCAATCAGATAAGCCGCACTTTTTTGCGCCCAAGAACCCGCCACAAAAGCCAGAGCTCCAACAAGAAGCTTGAATTTCATTTTGACCTCACAAGTTAAAAACTGAAGGCCACGTTCTACCACAAACACGAGGTGATCTAAACATTCTGTGATAATTCACAAAGGCGCATGAAAAGAGTTCAGTAAAACGTCACAGTGTAAAAAACTTAGACAGCCATGTTCATCGTAATGCCCGCGTTTTCCCTCTGATATGGGCATGGCTCTCGCACCTGTCCCCGTGTGATTTAAAAATGGAGATTATATGAAAATTCTGAAATCAATCGTGCTGGTAGCTTTGAGTCTTTCTGCGGTAAATGCTTCTGCTTATGGTTTGGAGTGCACCACTCAGTCCCATATCATGGACTTCTTAACGCTTGACCGTGATGGCGGTGAAGAGACCATCACCGTGAACTATCTAAGCGAGCAAAAAGAGCGCTTCCTGGTGATCAAACACACAAGGGACCACATTGTGGCCGTCAAAGGCCAAGTCAGCGAGTCGAATCCAAGAAAAGTCGAACTGATGTTGGACGAATCCGGCAACGGCCAAATGGCCCTTTACGGACAGACAGCCGACATCAGCTGCACCGAAAAATAAACCCAAAAAAAAGGGAACTAAGTGGTTCCCTTTTTTATTCTAAGATTTTCTAAAGATATGGAATTGGTAAACGCCAGTTCCATCTTTGTTTTGGGCCCAGACATTCTTGTCGCCGAGCTCTTCCCACCCCTTCAGATCAATTGCCGTTGGCGCACGCATAAAGGATCGGATCACCATCTGGGTGCCGGCTTTGCTGTCTGTGTTTAGTCTTTGCAAAATCTGATTGGCATCACGCTGTTCAAGATAAGAAATCGTGTCGGATAAAGAGATAAAATCATAGGCATGCTTCGGCAGCTCTTCCAAAAGATTGCCGTGCAGGTAGCGCACTTCGGTTTTGGACTTTTTCACGGCCGCCACAACATGTTCGTGGGCTTCGAGTGGCAAACCTTCTTCATAGGCAATGCGGCCCAGGAAAAGAATCTGCATGAAGTAGTTCTTGCGAACCAATTGCGTGCGGAAGATACGATCAAACTCTTCCATGATAAACTGCCACGGGGCCCGCTGCTCGGTTTTATGATCGGCGCGACCACTGAAGTGGCCTTTGTACAGGTACTTGTTAAACACGAACTCACTGGCCGCCACACGGATGAAGCTGTTCCAGCGGATTTTCGGCCAGTGCTTTTCATAAAGCTCGATCTGTTCTGACAGTGTTTGCGCCGCAAAGACTTTGCTGAAATCGCATTGCAAGACATCACGGAACAAATAACCCAGCTTCTGGAAGTGGGATTCCCAACGGCCCAGCAGAATGAAACCGCGCGGTTTCCAGCCTTCCACGCGCTCTTGCCAGTAGCTGGCAGCGGCGGCGGACAAAGTCAAACGCTTGAACAGCTCTTCCCGGCTGTCGCCTTCGTCATGCCCCCCTTGCAAAGCCCCGCGATAGCCCATCAGGTACAGGTACTCCTCATAGGTCAATGTCTTCATCGCCTGCAGGCGCAGCTCGCACAAATACAACTGACTGACCGACATGTCGATCACGTCCAGATTCTTCGGGTTCTTTGCAATCAGCGGCAGACAGCGAGCCCCGGATCCAGCGATGCTGAATACGCGGTTGGCGCCTTCCGGCAACAATTCAAATTCAATGCGCGTGTCTTCGTTGGACAGGGTGTAGTTCAGATCAGAGAAGTATTCTTTTGCCATTGCTGACTCCCATTAAAAAGGCAAACTGCCGGTAAATTCCAAACGCAAACCGACGACGTAACCGCCGGTGATTTCTTCATACATATCGTAAAGCCCGCCGTCTTTCCCCTGATAGCTCTGGGCAAAGACAGTGGAAGTAAAATAATCCGTCCAGTTATAACCATAACTGGCATTCACAAAAAGATCCTTGGTCGTGTCGTTCTGATAAAGCTGAAAGAACACGTCATGACGGTTCGGATTCCACTGCGCACTGACGTAGTAAGACACTTGAGTCTGTGTCCCCGCCAGAGTGTTGACCTCATAAGCGGTCACCTGCGGCAGCACCACCCAATTCCCCAGGAACAGATCCATCCCGACCGTGCCAAAGCTGCGATCACTTTTGATCGTGTCGGGCAAGGTGGTGTCATCCACATAGCCGTATTCAAACTTGGGAACTGCGGTTTCAAAGGCATAGTTGGCGGTAAAGCCATAGTGATTGCGATTCAGAATCTGCGCTGACACCAGGGACAGGCCAAAGCCTTTGACGTCCATCTTCAGACGGCCACCAAAACTGGTGTTTTTTTCTTCCACAGGCTCCGGTGCCGGGATGGGATAGGTGGACTCGGCAACATCCCCGATTCCGACCATATCCAAGGACCACGTTTCACGGGCATAGGAAAAGGAAGCCCCGGTTGGATGAGTCAGCTGATCCTGGAACGGATCAAAAAACAATCTTGCCCAACGGCGGCCCGACCACACGTCCAAAGACGGCAGGGACCACATTTCACTCCAGCGAATGGCCTGACGGCCCACCCGCACATAGAATGAGTCCAGCTTGAATTCCAGATAGGCTTCCTGCAGATAACCTTTTGAAGGAGAACGGCGGATATAGGCTTGATCTTCATTGCCCTCAAAGTCGCCAAAGCCTTCAATGAAAACTCCGAAAGGCCCCAGATTGCTGTTCAGTTTGCCTTTCAAAATCAGGCGGTTGGCCAGCTCGTCTTCCTGACCACGGATATACTCATAGCGAGGCGCAAACACCAGGTCTGCCCTCGCCCAAGGAGTCATCATCAGAAGTGTCAGAAGAACCAGAAATCTCACTTATTTCATGCTCTCCATATTGCGGACCGTGAAGAAGGAGTCACTGAAGTCCTTCTTGTCCATGGAAAGAATACGGATGTAGCTGATTTGTTTGTTAGTGTCTTCGATCTTCAAAGTCGTCGGACGGACGGCGCCCGAGATGCTCTTATAGTCTTCAAAGCTTGCGCGCTTCAGGACCGTTTTACCATTCAAACCCAGATATTCCGCACGCAATGGAGCAAAGGTCCCTTTCTTAAGCCACAGGCGAACCCACGCATAAGTCAGGTTGTCTTTATTGCCCTTCAAAAGCAGTTGAACTTCGTTGGCGTTTTCGCTTTCTTTCGTCACATCATAGTCACCATACCAGCGGGTGCGGGAAATATCCCCGTTCGCCACCTGACCGGAAAGCTTTTGTGCCAAAGAAAGGCGCATGGAACGCTTCAGATTCGGAACATACGCGTTGAAATCACGATCCAGCATCAGCATGTTGCGACCCTTGTCACGGGCAGGTTCTTTGGTGACGATCAGGGTTTTATCCTGACCTTTCAAATAAACCTGGAACACCGAGGTGTTTTCAGACGTTTCAACCTTGATTTTCATTTCATAGGATTCAGCAGGATTGCGGATATTGTCCGCCTTTTTCACCCATTCCGCGGGATTTTCCGCCAGGGCATGCAAAGAGAATAACAAGCTGCTGATCGCCAAAAGTGTCTTCATGACATCTCCTTATTTTTTTCTTTTAGACAAAGCCAGTTCCCGGGTCAGTTCGATTTCCTTATCCGTGATAATTCCGGTGTGCCCCTGAATCGCCGCCAGCTTGACCCCATGGCGTTTCGCCATCTGATAGATCTGTTTTACTTTGTGCCATTCGATATCGCGCCCCATGGTGAAGGGCTCATACTGACCTTCCAAAGTCAGCAGCGCTGTTTCCGCCAGACACGCATACACAGTGTTTCCCGGAAGACCCATGTCAAAGTTCATTTCCACCGGTCCCGGCAAAACCACCTCGCCGGATTCAATGATCAAAACATCCGGACGCTGTTTGGCATCTTCGATATCAAAATCCAGCGGACGCGAGCAATCACACACCACCGCGCCCGGTTTTAAGCGCATCACATCCACGATCTTGTGATCAAATGCCGAAGTCGCCGTCACCAGCACATCGGCATCCGCCGCCAGCTCGTTGGCGTCCGTGGTGATAATCACTTCACAGTTCGGCGACATCTGCTGGATTTCCTGGCGCAGTTCTTCCAAACGGTTCAGGCGTGGAGCCACCAGACACAGACGCTTAAAGATCATCGATAACAGTTTCGCTGAAACTTTACCAATAGAGCCCGTCGCCCCGATCACCATCGCCATGCCATCGACATAGCCGGTGTTGGCGTCCTGCTTTAACAGGTGCATCTTCTGAACCACATCGGCCAAAGCCCACAACGTCGCCGAGGCACTGAGACTGTTTCCGGTGGTGACTGGAATCGGACTGTTCTGATTGATCGTGATCCCCTGATCGCCCACGATTTTCGTGTAAGCACCAAGGCCGATCATTTTCGCCCCGCGATTGGCGGCATCATAACAGATACTTTCAATCTTGCGATAGATCACTTCCGGGTCCGAGTTCTTCAGAACTTTGGGTGTGGCTGGCAAGGCATAGATGATCCCGTTGATTTCCTTGCCATTGCTTTCGCTGATGATGTGCTTGATATGACCGTAAACAAACGGCGGCGCTTTCGCGGCCATTCGGTCAAACGGATCATTCCAGGTTTTTGGCATATGCTTCAGCACGCCCAGTCCCGGCACATGCATAAAATCATTGTGAGAAAGCGCATGAATCACAAAGGCAAAATCCGGTTCAGGCTGGCTGAACACTTTGTTTCGAACCGCATTGAACCCTTGAGAGATCTTTGTCTGCGTAGACGAATTACGAGTCATCACGTATTTGCGCGCGACCTGACGGATTTCGACGTCTTCAGTGATCAACTGCTCCCACTCTTCAATGGACAAAGCGGCGGTGCGTTTGTGAGACAGGCGCAGCATCGCATCCAGAACCGAATAGTTCATATACGGATGCACCCGGTAGTTTTCCGGGAACAGGTTGATGATACTGCGTGGGGAATACTTCTTGGCTTCTTCCTCCATTGCCGGATGCGAGGACCAAATCACCAGATCCTTGCCGCGCACAAAATCCGTCGCCTGATCAAACAAAAGCAGCATCGGCAGATCACAGAAAACGTACTGCACGTTTTCAACCTGGGCTGCCAAAGAAGACCGACTGATTTTCTGCATCTTGGTCTGCGCCAGAGGAGTATTGCGTTTCATGTCCTTGATGTTGGCGACATTCAAAGCCAGCTTTGAAAGCGTCATCAGACCCGGGAACGGCTGAATCATCCACGGCAGACCCAAAAGTGAATAAGCATCGCCGATATAGACAGATTTGCGATAACGGTGACGGATGTATTCTTCAAGCTCGGTGCATAGAACTGCTGTCGGGAAGAAGGTTCCCCGTTCAGGCTGAATGACCCCGGACTCGATATGTTTTACCAAAGAATTGATATTGGCAATTTCACGCAAACCTGTCCCGTCACACAAAGGCACCGGGGAAGGTGTGGCCATGATTTCCAGATACTGGCGGTGAACGTAACTTTTCTGATCGAGCTTGATCACCGGCGGCAGGCTGGTCAAGGCAAATGCGTCGACCTGATTGCGCAGGGTTTCGATCAGTCTGACGACTGCATCGACAGAAAAATTGGCACTAAAGCGCTGAACCTCATAGTGGTCCCCGGCAAAGTCAAATTCATAGGCGGCATCCCAGTGGGGGCGTCCGAAACTGATCTCAGCGATTCGATACGTACGCTTCATAGCCGCTCCAGAATTTTTGTTCGTATTGGAAGAACTCAGGACACCATGTTTCGCCCAGAATTTCGCGCGTGCTGGTGGTGTCGTAGATCGGGAAGTTCATCAGGTAATGCAGCTCTTCTTCCGGGAAGCGCGCGATAAAACTGGAAAGCTTCAGCACCAGCGCTTCAGAGATCTTGTCGACCAGGATCACTCCTTTATGCGGAATGGCCTGCGATTTTAAAGCAGAAAGATAAAGATCCCGCACCGCCAACCCCTGATTCGGGGTTACATGGAAACTGTGATAGCCCTGAGGTTTGGTCTGCACCGCCCATTCACAGAACTTCACAATGGCTTCCGCACACTTGTCGACTGGAACCAATGGCAAACGAGTCTTGTCGTTCCCAGGAAGCGGCAAAGATGTCGGAATGGATTCAACCACCGAGCGTATTTTATTAAATGCCTCTGCCGCATGGTAAGGGCCATCAATGCGCTCGATGCTGCCGGTTTTCGTGTCCCCGACCAAAACCCCCAAACGCAGGTTGATGCGGCCCGTGGTGTGAACCGTCGGCCAGTTTTGCAGGACCTGTTCACCATGAGCTTTGGATTCGGAATAAGCATCCGGGAACGTCTTTTGAAAATTCAGATCGTTGGGTTTTACCACGGTCAAAGAAGAATTGATGCCCGCGGCCACAGTGCTGGTGTTGACGAAGAAAGGGATTTCCAAAGCCTCGGCGACTTTCAAAGCGGTGCCCATGGCCGAGATATTGTGCTGGTAACAATCCACTTTCGGAGCAGTCAGTTCATACAGCCCCGCCATGTGCAGAAACAGTGCGTACTTCTTTTTGCGTAAGGCATCCAGATCCAGACCTGCATTCCACTGACAAAGGTCGCCCTGGACTTCAGTCTTGCCCGAACGAGACAACACGTCCACCTCGAATTTTTCGCGAAGCAAAGGAATGACCCGTTTCCCCAGGAAGCCGGTGCCTCCGGTAACGAGAATGCGTGGTTTGGTCACGATGACCTCCGAATAGAACTATTGTCGGACCATGACTGGCAGTCCGTGATGCAGGCAACGAACTGTGATTTCCTGAACATCTCTGAGAAGGATCTCGCCATCCCCAAAGAAAGTCAAAGCACGCTCGGGATTCTGGCTCTTTAGTCTGAACTCTTTCAGCTCGAAAGACTTAAAGACCGGAGATTTCTCGACGGAACCGCGACGGAGGTGGTATGCCGCCAAAGTGTGCCCAGGAATACTGTTGGTTTCAGAAAGAAGCAGGTTCACCGTACCGTCTGTATTGGAGGTAAACGGCGCCGGGACAAAACTGGAGCCGATCTTTTGCTGATTATTGATCAGAACGATCGGAGACGACGTTTCAACATTCACTTTTCCAGGAATTTCAATTTCCAGACCCCAGCCTTCAGGATTCCAGGTGCGAATCGCTTCGGCGGTCATCATGGAATAAACACTCGGCCCCATTTTTTTGACCGCGTGATAACTTTTCTGTGCAAGGAAACGATAAGCCTTTGCCGACTTCGGACAATTCGCCAAGGTCTGCAAGTGAGAACGGAATTTATTAGCCAGTTCGGCCGCTTTGGCCGGAAGTCCCAGACCTCCGTTGGTCAGCATGTAAGCGACTTGTTCACCCGAGCTGACTTCAATCACGTCGATGTTTTTCACAACACCTTCAAAGATATTGCGAACAGCGGTATCAATTCTGGTGGATACACCAATTTCATGAGCCAAATCGTTGGCGGTGCCGGAACGAACAATGGCAATCGGAGGAATCTGCGCGCCGTTTTGATATTTCATGATGGCCTGAATCGCCACGTTGATAGTGCCGTCACCACCGCAGATAATAAAGTAGTCCGTTTTCTTCGCTTGTTCTTCCTGAACAAAGTCAAACATCTCTGTCATCGTCGAAGGACGACAGAAACGCAGATCGCAGCGGAAAAGCGCTTCACGCACTTTCGCCTCGATCAACTCTGCATTCACAGAGCCTGCTTTGGAATTAACAAGGACGGACACTCTCATAATTTTTAAATCTCCGAAAGTACCTTATAGCAAACCTCATACCGAACATGTCTCGCTTTGAGAACCTATTCATTGGATTTGAGCCTTTAAAAGAGGCCTGAAAACGTCACTTTGGCACCGTTGACCAATATCTGTTCACTTTGAGACAACAGGCCTCTCACATCTCCGGCTACGACATTTCCTCTCTGTAATCCGAAACACGACGAACGGGTTACGGTATTTAACTCGTGGAGCAAAAAATAACAAGTCAGGTCCCTAACCTTCCTCGAATTATCTTGAGCAGTTTTTAACGAATTCCGAAAAGTATTATGAAACACGACGTAATAACCTCGTAAACGGCACGTAGAAGGTACCGAATATGTTCAAGCAACTATCAACATCGCTCGCCCTCATTGTATTAATATTAGCAACTTCGGGTTGTACTATGAGCTTGGATCGCTTTGGCGAAATCGTTTCGCCATCCACTGGCGGAGATGATCAAACTCCAACTGTGACGGTGATCAAGGGAAGTTTCCCTCTGGGGCAGCCGGCCTTCAATCTGAAGCACAAATCATTTTTGAGTGCAGCACCAGGAAACAAGTTTGTCTCTGCTTCCCTGTTTGAACATCAAATCTATGTCGCCACTGCCGATGGAAAAGTTCTGAAGAGCATTTCTCTGCCTGCCGCTTCGAAATGGCCGGATGGCGAAATCACTTCGTTGGGAGTGGACTCTACTGGCTTGATCTATGTAGGTCTTATCGAAAGAGACAGTGGTGGTGTCGCAGTTCGTGAATACATTCAAAAATACAATCTTGATGGAGTTTCCCAGGGTGTGTTTAAGGAATTTGTTCAGGAAGGCGGCACGTTCCCGTCGGCTCAGGACATTGCCTTTGATTCTTCTGACAACGTATATCTGGCTTTGAATTATTTCTATCAGATTCGCAAATACAACAAAACCACAGGTGCACAAATGGCGGCTTACGGTGCTGGCACCTCGGGCAACGCTGATGGCGAATTCTGGGGTAATACCAAATTCACACTTGATTCTGCCGGCAACGTTTATGTTGTAGATACTTGGTCAGATCGATTGCAGAAGTTTCTGCCGAACGGAACCTATGACAGCAAGGTCACTTGGCCGACGCAAATCCTGCCGGTCCCACCGGCAACGGTTACATCAAGCAACGTGGGTGACCTGGCCCTGTTATCCAATGGCAACTTCCTAATCAGTCAAAGTGACAGCAATGGTTATCTGATTTCATTTGATCCGAGCGGAGCTTTGCTCTTTCTGACTGATGGAAGCGCCGGAGCCACACAGTTCACGAGCAGCCCCGTTGTCTTTGCCGAAGCTGGAAATGAAGTCTATGTCATGAACAGCTCCACAACCCGAGTTTACAACAAAACCACAGGAGCTCTGGCCCGCAAATATGATCCCACCTTATCGAATGCTCTTGGAGTGGCCCGCGATTCACTGGGTAACACCTATGTCAGCGACATGACCGGCATCAAGCGCTTTGACACCACCGGATTCAACGACCTGACCTTCGCCGCTGGCACCCTGATGTACGATATCGACATTGACAGCCAGGGTATCATTTATGGCTCGAACCTTCTTAACGGCAAAATCATGAAGTACAATCCGGACGGGACTTCAGCAGGCGAAATCACCCCTACTGGCAGCACCTACTTCCTGGATATCGTTCATGACAAAAACCTTGATATTGATGTGATTTACCAGACTGATGCCACCAACGGCCTGATCAGAAAACTGAACACTTCGGGTGTCGAACTGGGCACCTTGGGAGCGGGCAACCTGATTTCTCCGATAAGTGTTGCCGTGACTGAGGATGGCGGAGTCATTGTTTCAGATGCCACCTCGACAGCGCCGGGCGCTCCGTTCCGCGCATTGGTAAAAGTCAATCCGGACAACAGCTTAGCCTGGACAATTCTGCCCGGTGCCGTAGGCAACATCACCACGATCTTCGGCATCGCCATCGACAAAGACGGCAGCATTTTAACCGCAGATGCGGCGGGAAATAAAATCGTCCGCTTCTCTGCGGATGGAGCCCATCTGGCCACCTATGGTCAGGCCGGGGCTGCGGCAGGCGAATTTGCAATGCCTGTCGACATCATGATCGACGTGGGCAGCAACTTCTATGTTTCAGAGGCTGGCAACAGCCGGGTGCAGAAATTCAACTCATCCGGCGTGGTTCAGGCAGAATAAAAAAAGCGGCTTAACAGCCGCTTTTTTTCGTTTTATGTGGAACGCAGAAGTTCCGGGATTGATTTCTTCAGAAGCTTTCGCACCGGCCACAAACTTGCCACCACTGTCGCGATCATCGGCAACAGCAGCGCCTGCAGATAGTGGCTGGGCTGAATATCCAGGAATACAAAGAACTGACGTGTGATTCCCGGAGCCGGTGGCATCGGAATCCCCTGACGAAGCAGGGTTGCATCCACTACAACCGCAATACAAATACCCAGGAAACCGCCCAAAATGCCAAGCAAACTGTTTTCGATCATCAGGATCTTAAACAGACGGCTGCGCTTTTCACCATTAGCACGAAGAGCGCCCATCTCGCCCGCTCTTTCCAGCAAGCCTGTGGAGATCACATTAAAGATCCCCATCGCCACAATCACCAGAATGATGGATCGGATGAAGGAGAACTGCGCATTCAGGAAGTCCACCGAGTTCTGATAGTAGTTCTTGTCCAGAATCTCAAAGGGCACCGCCTCCAAAGACGGATTGGCTTTGCGCAAATCCGCATCCACCGACGGCCAAGCTTCCACACCCTTTGTTGCCAACGAGAACATCTCAACACGAGTGGTATCAAGCAGCGCCTGCGCCTGCTTCAGATCGACACGATAGAAGGAATCATCGATGACTTTCTTTCCGGTAAAGAAGATCCCGGCCACGGTCAGGTCCGCCCCATTTAGTTGACCATTCACAGTCTGGGTCAGCAAAGTCACCACATCCCCGGTTTTCGCGTCGATGCTTTCCGCCAGACCTTTGCCAAGAATGATTTGATCCTGTCCTTGCAAGTCGTGGCCTTCGATGAAGTTCATTTCCGTGAAGAACTTGTTTTCACGCTCTGGAATCACCCCTTCGCCTTTACCACCCAGGGTGATGCCGCCTTTGACGATAAAAGAATAAAACGACACGCGCGGGAAGACTTCCGTCACAGATGCAGAACTGCGGATCTGCTTTTCGATTTCATCGGCATTTTCAAACCACAGCTTCCACGGGGTTTCGTGAACTTTGCCGAAATAGTTCTGCGGGAACACCTGACCATAACCGTAGTATCCATGAATGACGTTTTCGCGGTACTGGTTCATCACGCCGGTGTTAAAGCCCTGGTAAATCAACAAGCCTGCAGCCCCCAAAGCCACCGTACAAAGGCTGGCCCAGGTGCGACGAGGATTTCTGAACAGATTGCGCCAGGAGATTTTCAACAGTTCCAACATTATTCAGCCTCCTGGTTTTTCGTGTTGTCGATCATGCCGTCTTTCATGCGGTACACGGATTTGGCGAAACTCACCAGATGTGAATCGTGAGTCGAGAAAATGAAGCTGGTGTTTTCAGATTTCTGAAGTTCTTTGAAGGCGTTGATGGTTTTTTCCGCCGTCACCGAATCCAGATTCGCCGTCGGCTCATCGGCCAGCACCACGGCAGGTTTTTTGGCAATCGCGCGGGCAATGGCCACACGCTGACGTTGACCACCGGAAAGCTCCAGCGGCTTTTTCTTGGCGTGATCGGCAAGTCCCAACAGATCCAGCGTTTCCATCGCCACCTTCTGGGCATTGGCGTGGTTGTAACCCAGCGAAGGCAGGAAATAAGAGGTATTTTCAAGCACTGTCAAAGTGGGTATCAAATAAAAGGACTGAAAGATGAATCCAACCTTGTGCAGGCGCACGTTTTCTTTTTCAGATTCAGGAAGATGAGTGACGTCTTCGCCCGCAAACTCAAGGTGTCCATTGCTGGGGGTATCAATCAGACCCAAAAGATTCAGCAACGTGGTTTTTCCGGTTCCGCTCGGGCCTACGATACAGGTGAAACAGCCTTTTTCCAGTTCCAGATCAATGCCTTTCAAAACCGGCACTTGCTTGCCGTTCCAAAGGTATGAATATTCCAGGCCCTTAAGACGATACAGAGCACTCATGTTGCTGACTCCTTGAAGTTAAAGATAGAAGCGGAAGCCGATGGCGATAAAGGCGCCGGACAAATTCAGATCACGCTGTTCGCCTGCGGCTGTGGTGACTTTGTCGCCGCTGTTCACCGGACCTTTGAAAGTGGTGACAGACTTGGTGTACTCCAGATTGTCGATATTCAGTTGACGATACCCCATTTCCACAACAATGGTGGTGGTGTCAGTCAAAAGTCCCTCGTAGCCCAAAGAGGCATTCAGCAAAGTGGCAGACCCTTTGGCTTCCACATCATGATTGGAAACACCCGGAAAAGCAGTCTGCCCGTCTGTTGTCAGCGTGTAGCTGTTTTTCATGGTCACACTGGCAGCACCCACACCCAAAGCCACAAAGGACCGCGAGCGTGCATTGCTTTGCAGATTGAATTCAACCCCCAGCTTTGGGGCATAACCCAGAATCTGGCTGTCTGCGGTGTACAGCTCTGTTTCAGAGGCGTTGGTCGCAGAAGAGCCTTCGATGGCGCTGGGTCTGATGATCTCAAGACCGAAACGCAGACTCATGTACTGACGCGTATACAGGAAACCAAACTCGCCACTGTAATTGTAGCCGGCTCCCCCACTGTAGCTCAGCCCGGTGGCTTCGCCATCGAAGGCGCCGGTGCCGATAGTGGAAGGTCCCGCCGACACGTCAAAATAGGCGGCGAAGGTTTCATTGTTGATATTAAAAACACGGGCCTGCGCCGAAGTTGCAGAAATCAGCAGTGCCGCGAAAAGAAGTCCCCGCACGATCACGACTACTCCGCGATCAGGTCAATAACGACCTTGCTGGTGCTTTTCTTGCCGGCGACCTGATAGACACGAACTTTGGTGTTCTTTTTCAGATCCAGGGTCAGGTTCAAAGAACTGTCGACGGGATCCAGACTCATGTTGGTTTTCACCACGGCCAAAGAACCTTTCAGACGGTCATTCAAACGCTTTTGATCGATGTTGGCATTCGGCATCTGGGCAAAGTCCACCACCAGACGCTGAGGATTTTTCTTCAGCTCTGCATAGTAATAGCCCGGCCAGCCACGCAGCATGCCGCCGTTGATATCACCGACATCAATCACGATGCGCTCAACTTTTTTACCTGCATCTGCAGTACGGCGAACATCCATCAAAGTGAAACCGGTTCCGGCAAGACCACCGAAGCTGACGCCTTCACCAGAAAGAATTTTGGAAGCAGCAGGTTTTGCTTTTTGCTTAGAAATTGCGCCTTGAGCAGGCAACGCCAATAGAGCGGCCAATACACATCCAATGTACTTCTTCATGATCGACTCCCTTCGAACATATCCTTAAGCCTAAAGGGGAACTCCCCATCTGCCAACCCCCAAAATCCCCAAATTTCCCACCCTCGCCGCCATCTCATATCGGGAACCTTTCGCGGCGCAAGGTGACGCTTTTTGGCCCCGAAATTGTAAAAACCCGCCCTGAAATCGAATATAAGGCTCCTGAATAAAAACTCATAAGGCACAGAACTTGGAGTCCTAGGCATTGTTGAAAGATTTTTTAACCTTGGGAGTGCTTTATGAAAAAGCTCATAACTATGGTTCTGACGGTATTTGCGTTGGCAGCCTGCCAACCGGATAACAATGGTGGAAACAACACCGTGACCAATCCCGGTCAGATCGCGACCACACCGTTGCAGCTAAACTGCATCAACGGAACTTCGTATTGTAATAACACCGCTTATTACAACTATTCGGGTTTCATCCCTTATCCGGGCCTGTACAATTATGCCTACAACTATTCGACTATCTTTGCTCAGCAAGGGTTCTGTGGTTGCCCGAATGGCTATCTGCCAACTTACAACGGCACATTTGGTTTGGGCTGCGTTCAGCAACAACTGATCATGCCTTACTGGAATGATTACTTCTTCTGGTCTTACGGATACGGCTGGGGCTTCGGCTACATGTCCATTCCGTCAGCTCCGCAGATGACGATCAATCATCCGCAGTACTCCAATATTCCAACGAATTCTAACAGCTTCTCCAGCTGCTCTCAGACCCTCACTCAGAGCTGCGTTTTGAGCCAAGGGAACACTTGCGGTGTCGGGGCGACATGCCGTCAAGTTCTGTCCGGTTCGAATCTTGGAGTTTGTGTTAAAAACTAGAGAGGCGCGGCACTTCTCGACCGTTTTAACGGACTAATATGCCGCATCATACGCCCCCTTTGGAATAACCACCAAAGGGGGCTTTCCATTTTTACCCGAAGTGAATTTGGACGGCGGCCTTGGGGAGAGGGGGAAAGGCTTTCTTGGGGCACGGGCTCCTGCCCTCTGCCGGCACTCGCTTCGCGACCATCCCTGGGCCGGAGGCCCCAATAAAGCCTTTCCCCCTCTCCCCAATGCCTCTTTCCCGGCTTGTTCGGGTAAAAAACTTGAAATCCCCCTTTGCTGGTCACTCCTGCATTATTCACGGTCCTCACAGTTTGGGCTGTGGGTGGTCTTTTCGTCGGGGTTTGGGAGTTAAAAAGTACTGTCGTTTGACCCGTCTGGTGGCGTCGGGTTGAGTCATTTTTTTATCCGGGTTTTTCGCTTTATTTCGGGTCTGTTTCATGGAAGAAAAGAAGGGTGTTTTTACTCTATCCATGGAGGTTCCTATGAATACGACTAATCCTCTTTTGCAACCCTTCAAAAACAAAGATCAGGCAGTGCCTTTTGATTTGATCAAAGTTGAGCACTATGTGCCGGCGGTTGAAGAAGCCATCAAGATGGCTAAAGAAAATGTGGCTAAGATCAAGGCCAATCCGGCGGCTCCGGATTTTGAGAATACCATTGTGGCTTTGGAAGCGGCCAGCGTTCATGCGGATCAGATTTCCACGATCTATTCCAACCTGGAAGTGGCTCATGCGGATGAAGCGCTTCAGGCTTTGGCTAAAGATATTTATCCGATGCTGACGGCTTTAAGTTCTGACATCTCTTTGGATGCTGAGATCTTTGCGCGTGTGAAAGCTGTTTATGACAAGCGTGAATCCTTGAACCTGAATCTGGAACAGACTCGCCTGCTGGAAAAAACTTACCTGTCTTTCACTCGCAACGGAGCTTTGCTGAATGCGGCTGACAAGGAAGTTCTTCGTCAGATCGATCAGGAGCTTTCTGTTCTTGGTCCGAAATTCTCTGAGAACGTTTTGAAGGCGACCAATTCCTTCGAAATGCTTTTGGATAAAAAAGAAGATGTTGAGGGTTTGCCTGAGGGCACACTGGAAGGTGCGGCGGCTTTGGCGAAATCCAAAGGTCACGACGGCAAGTGGATGTTCAATCTGCAGATCCCTTCTTACCTTCCGTTCATGACTTACGCAAAAAACCGTGCGCTTCGTGAGAAAATGTGGAGAGCGTTTTCTTCCAAGGCCTTCAAAGGTGAGTTCGACAATCAGGCCAACGTTCTGAAAATTGTTGAGCTTCGTGACAAGCGCGCGAAAGTTCTGAAATTCACCACGCATGCTGACTTCGTCTTGGCCGAGCGTATGGCGAAAAATCCAAAAACTGTTATGGACTTCCTGAACAAACTTCTGGCGGCTTCCAAGAACGCGGGCCTGAAAGACGTTCAGGAACTGACAGAGTTCGCGAACAAGCTGGATGGTCTGAAAGAGATCAAACCTTGGGACGTGGCTTATTACTCTGAAAAACTGAAAGAAGAGCGTTACGCGTTCAACGAAGAGGACCTGCGCCCTTACTTCAAACTTGAAAACGTGGTTGAAGGTGTGTTCGCACACGCGAAGAAACTTTACGGCCTGACTTTCAAAGAAAACAAAGAAATCCCGGTCTATCACCCGGAAGTGAAAGCTTACGAGATCTATGAAGATGCTTCTGGCAAATACATGGGTCTGTTCTATACGGACTACTTCCCGCGCGAGACCAAAAAAGGCGGCGCTTGGATGACTCAGTTCCGTTCACAGGGTCTGATCGACGGCGAAATGAAACGCCCACACGTCAGCATCGTGTGCAACTTCACGCAGCCGACTCCGACCAAGCCGTCACTTTTGACGTATGACGAAGTTCGCACGCTGTTCCACGAATTCGGCCACGCTTTGCACGGCATGCTGTCTGAGTGCACGTATCCTTCATTGAGCGGTACCAATGTCTATTGGGACTTCGTGGAGCTTCCTTCCCAGATCATGGAAAACTGGGTGGGTGAAAAAGAGGGCTTGGACATCTTTGCCCGTCACTACGAAACCAACGAACCAATGCCGGCGGAGCTGATCGAGAAATTGAAACGCTCCCAGAAATTCCAGGCGGGTTACATGTCCTGCCGTCAGTTGCAGTTCGGTCTGATGGATATGGCATGGCACTCCACCGATCCGGGCACGATCAAGGACGTGGACGCGTTTGAAGAGCTGGCAACGGCCGAAACCCGTCTGTTCCCGAAAGTGGATGGCGCGAATTCCTCTTGCAGCTTCGGCCACATCTTTGCTGGCGGTTATTCTGCAGGTTATTACTCATACAAATGGGCCGAGGTTCTGGATGCGGATGCCTTTGAGTACTTCAAGGAAAAAGGCCTGTTCAATCAGGAAGTGGCCAAGAAGTTCAAAGACAATGTTCTGAGCCGTGGCGGCACCGAGCACCCGATGGATTTGTACAAGAAATTCCGCGGTCGTGAGCCGGATCCAAACGCTCTTTTGCGTCGTGATGGACTGATTTAATGAAGAAGAGTTCGATGGACAAAGAACACAAACAGAGCAAGCTGGTTTTGAAAGAAAACGGCAGCATTGGTTTGGTCTATCGCCTGGAGACTGCGCAAGCGGTCTCTTTGGCTAAAAAGGTCGCGGAGTTTTTGAAAGAACGCGGCTTTGACGTCTTTACCTGCCCGGACCAGAAAGTGGTAGCGGGCACCAAGGCGGCGAAAACCAAAAAGCACATGGACGATCTGAAACTGGTGATCGTTCTGGGCGGTGACGGGACTTACCTGCGCGCCGTGCGCCTGCTGGAAGGTCGCAGTGTTCCTATTCTGGGCTTTAACATGGGCTCTTTGGGGTTCCTGACGGCTCACAGTGCGGATTCCTGCTTTGATATCATCGAAAAAACTCTGGAAGGGAAAATGGTTCAGCGTCCGCGCTCCATGATCTATTCCAAAATTCTGCGCAAAGGAAAGGTTCGCGCCGAGTACCATGCGCTGAACGACATGGTGATTGAAAGGGGCTCGATGTCCCAATTGATCAACACGGCGATTTATTCTGAAAAGTTCTTGGTAAGTCAGGTGAAGGCCGATGGTTTCATCGTGGCCAGCCCTTCGGGCTCCACGGCGTACAATCTGGCAGCGGGCGGCCCGATCTGCCATCCCGAGTCCCCGGTGTTTGTGGTGACTCCGGTGGCGCCGCACAGCCTGACTTCCCGTCCGTTGTTGTTCCCGGATGACCGGGAGCTTTCTTTCCGTCTGGAGGGTAAAACCCAGAAGGCCCACTTCATCGTGGACGGACAGAAGATGACGGAACTGACGGCCGATGACGAAGTCATCATCAGCCGTTCTTGTTATGACCACTGGATGGTTCGTGAAGCCAATCACAACTATTTCCATTTGCTGCGCGAGAAACTGAAATTCGGCGATCGAAACTGAGCTTAAGGAAAGATTATGTTACTTGAGTTGAAAGTGTCCAATTTTGCGATTATCGAAAACCTTCATGTCTCTTTCAAAGAGGGACTGAACATCATGAGCGGTGAAACCGGCGCCGGTAAATCCGTTCTGCTGAAAAGTCTTTCCCTGTTGATGGGGGGCAAAGGTTCCAGCGACACCATTCGCACAGGCGCCACCCAGGCGACCATCGAGGGTTCATTTGATATTTCCTCCCGCCCCGATATTCAAAAAATGCTGCACGATATGGGCATTGAAGCCGACGAGCACACCCTGATCGTTCGCCGCGTGCTCAGTTCCGGTGACAAAT
This sequence comes from Bdellovibrio sp. BIS2, assembly GCF_055398295.1. NCBI lineage: Bacteria > Pseudomonadati > Bdellovibrionota > Bdellovibrionia > Bdellovibrionales > Pseudobdellovibrionaceae > Bdellovibrio > Bdellovibrio sp. BIS2. The sequence goes on from NZ_AP035879.1 coordinate 3,169,711, forward strand.
CCAAAGTCTACCTGAACGGCAGCCTGAGCACCCTGAACAGCCTGCGTGACATTGTGGCCCCGATGGTGGAACTGGCAGGTCATTCCGCACCGCTGATTGAAATGACCGGTCAGCACGAAAACCGCAACCTGATGTCCAAGCACTATCACCTGGATCTTTTGGATCAGTACGCGGGCACCTGGGACAAACGTTTGTTGTTCACGGAAAAATTCAACCGCTATCACGCGATCTTTGCTGAAATCAAAAAACTTGAAAGCGATGCCAAACAAAAGGCCCAGCGTCTGGATTTTTTGACTTATCAGCGTGATGAAATCGCCAATCTGGATCTTTCCCCCGGCGAGGACCACGAACTGGAAGTCGAAGTCAAAAAACTGAAGAACTCAAACCGCATTGGTGCGTTTGTGGATCAGGCGGAATCGGCCCTGTACACGGATGATGATTCTGCGATCAGCCGCCTGAATGCGATCCTGAAAAAAGGCCTTGAGATTTCCAACGTCGACCCGCAGATTGCGGCGAAGCTGGAAAATCTGGAACAAGCCAAGACTTTGATCGATGAAAGCATCTATGATCTGCGCCAGTACGCAAACAAGATCGATGCGGACCCTCAACGTCTGGAAGAAGCCGAAAGCCGCCTGAGCGATCTGCGCAAGCTGCAGAAAAAATACGGCGCCACGGTCGATGACATCCTGAAGGCTTTGATGGAGATGGAAATTGAAATCTCCAACCTGCAAAACTCTGAAAGCCGCGTGGAATCTTTGAAAAAAGAAGCTTCCGTGATTTTGAAAGAGCTTGAAACTCTGGGTGCGGATCTGCACAAACGCCGTCAAAAAGGAGCCGAGCTTCTGGCCGACAGCGTGAACGCAGAACTACTGGATCTGAACATGAAAGGCGTGACCTTCCATGTGATGACTGAAAAACTGCAGGAACTGGCGTCCACAGGTCTAAGTGATGTGGAATTCCTAAGTCAGACCTCTGCCAAGGACGCAAAACGCCCGCTGGCGAAGTTTGCTTCGGGTGGTGAGTTGAGCCGTATTCTTTTGTCACTGAAGCGCGTGGTGGGCTCCAGCAATCAGCCGCGCACGTATCTGTTTGATGAAGTGGATACCGGCGTGTCTGGCGAAACGGCAGAAAAAGTCGGTCGCAAGCTGCGCACGATTGCCAAAGGACAACAGGTTGTCTGCGTGACTCACCTTCCACAGGTGGCAGCGTTCGGAGATATTCACTTCTTTATCCAGAAGTCTCCGCAAAAAGATTCTGTCAACATGGTCGTGTCAGAACTCAAACAAAAGGATCGTGTTCAGGAAATCGCCCGTCTTATCAGCGGTGAAAAGATCTCCAAAACATCCCTGGCCCACGCTGAGCAACTCTTGGCAGACGCCAAACAAAACTAGCTGGTCTACACTCCGACCCTGGCGGAGTAGAATAAAACTAAAGAAAGGCTGCCCACAAAGCAGCCTTTCTAATTTGTAAGTTCCCCCCTCCGAAGCCGATCCCCTACCATTGAAGCCTACACTCATATTTTAAGGAGACGGGCTATGATTCTTGTTATGGGAGCTACAGGTCACATCGGTTCAAAAATCACCACTCACCTTCTGGCAAACAGCCAACAAGTGCGCTGCGTGGCCCGCAAGTTCCCGAACAAAGAGGCCTTCCGTGGCGCGGAACTGGCGCAAGGTGACGCCAATGACGTGAGCTTCCTGATGGATTGCATGCGTGGCTGTTCCGCCGTCTTTACGATGATTCCCCCGGACCTGAGCGCCAAAGAAGTGCGCTTCTATCAAAACAAATTCGGTGAAGTCATCGCCGAAGCCATCGAAGAGGCCGGCGTCAAAAAGGTGGTGAATCTTTCCAGTGTCGGAGCCGACCTTGAAAGCGGCACAGGCCCTATCCTGGGTCTGCATGATCAGGAAGAAAGGCTGAACTCCATCACCCGCGCGGACATCGTACACCTTCGCCCGACGTACTTTATGGAAAACCTGCTCAGCGGAATTCCCAGCATTATCTCGATGAACCGCTTCTTTGGAACCATGTCCGGAGAAGTTCCGGTGCCAATGATTGCCACCCGTGATATTGCGGCCCGGGCTGCGTTCCTGTTGATGCATCCGGAGTTCAAATCCCACAATGTCGAATATCTTTTAGGTGAGCGTGATGTGACCTTCGAAGAAGCTATGCGCATCATCGGTCAGGCCATCAAAAAACCCGACCTTGAATATGTCGAGGTCCCTGAACAGGAAATGAGAAATTACCTGATCGGAGCCGGTCTGAGCGAAGACTGGTCAGATGCCATGCTGGAAATGAGCCGCTCGTTCAATAACGGCACCATCGCCGGCACCTTCAACCGCGACAAAAAGAACACCACGGCCACATCTTTGGAGGAATTCGCCAGAACAACGTTCCTGGATGCTTACACCCGCGCTCAGCGCGCTGACGCAGACAGAAAATCACGTCCGTCCTCGGAGCGCGAAGCCAGACCGTAAGGTTCTTGTGCTTCCCAATTCCCGGAAGATGGTGATAGCCTTTTCGAATGAAAAAAAGTGTCTTGGCTATCGCACTTCTGGGAGTTTCATGCATGCACAAAAATTATCTTGATTATCCGAAACCTGAAAAGATCACAACCGAGCTTTCCAAACACGGCGACATCCGTATGGACGACTATTTCTGGCTGCGCGAACGCGAGAATCCCAAAGTCGTCGACTATCTGAAAAAAGAAAATGCCTACACTGACGAAATGATGAAGCCCGCCAAAGAGCTTGAGGAAAAGATATTCCAAGAGCTGAAGTCCCGCGTGAAGGAAGATGAATCCTTCGTGCCGGCCAAGGACGGTGACTACTGGTATTCGGCAAGATATGAGAAGGGCCAGCAGTACCCTTTGCACACCCGCCACAAAGGCAGCCCCACGGGCCCGGAAGAAATTCTGATCAATGTTCCGGAACTGGCAAAAGGGCACAGCTACTTCAGCTCAACCGGTCCGCGCATGAGTCCAAACCACAAAATGATGGCTTATGCGGTGGATACCGTGGGCCGACGATTCTACACGATTCACTTTAAGGATCTGACCACCGGGAAAGTGCTGGCAGAAAAAATCGAAAATGTCACCGGCAACCTGAGCTGGGCCAATGACAATGAAACGATCTTCTATACCGAACAGCACCCAGAAACCCTGCGTTCAGAGAAGATCTATCGCTACAACATCAAAACGCACAAAAAGGATCTGGTCTATCACGAGAAAGACGACACCTTCAGCGTTTACGTTTACAAGTCTTTGTCTGAAAAGTTCATCTTCGTCGGCTCCTACAGCACCCTGACGACCGAAACACGTTTCATGTCGGCAGACACCCCCCTAGGGACTTTCAAGGTGTTCAATCCACGCGAACGTGCGCACGAATACTCGGTCACGGATGGCGGCGACAAGTTCTATATCGTTTCCAATAAAAACGCCCGCAATTACAAACTGATGGTGGCAGACCTTGATCACACCGAGGAAAAACACTGGAAAGAACTGATCCCTCACCGGGATGACACGTACCTGGAAAGCGTCACCGTGTTTAAGGACTTCATCGCACTGGACGAGCGTCACAACGGCCTGACTCAAGTGCGCATTGCGGACCGCAACGCCCAGAATCCTTACGAGCTGAAGTTCGCAGATCCAAGCTATCTGGCATCTGTCGGCGACAACCGTGAATACGACACCGAATGGCTGCGCTATAACTATGAATCCATGCGTCTGCCGGATTCTGTTTACGACCTGAACGTCAAAACCAAAGAACAGGTTTTGAAAAAAGTGAAAGAGATCCCGAACTACAACGCCGACTTGTACAAAACCGAGCGCGTATTCCTGACAGTTCGCGATGGCACCAAAGTTCCAGTGTCCCTGATCATGAAAAAGGACTTCAAGAAAGACGGCAAGTCCTCGATGCTGGTTTACGGCTACGGATCCTACGGCGCGAACATGGACCCTTGGTTCAGCAGCAATCTGTTCAGCCTGGTGGATCGTGGTTTTGTCTATGCCAAGGCTCACATCCGTGGGGGTTCCGAGATGGGCCGTCACTGGTATGACCAGGGCCGCACGCATTCAAAGATGAACACCTTCAATGACTTTATTGACGTCACCGAAGCTCTGATCAAAGACGGCTATTCGACTCCGGAACACACTTTTGCCATGGGTGGAAGTGCCGGCGGCCTTTTGATGGGGGCGGTGATGAATCTGCGCCCGGATCTTTACAAAGGTATGGTGGCCCAGGTGCCGTTCGTGGATGTGATCTCAACCATGCTGGATGATAGCATTCCTTTGACCACCAGCGAATACGACCAGTGGGGCAATCCGAATGTGAAAGAGGACTACGAGTACATCCGCAAGTACTCTCCTTACGACAACGTCAAGGACCAGGCTTATCCGAATGTTTTGGTGACAACAGGTTTCCACGATTCTCAGGTACAATACTGGGAGCCGGCGAAATGGGTGCCGAAGCTTCGCGAACACAACAAAGGGACTTCGATGATTCTTTTGAAGACTGACATGGAGTCAGGTCATGGAGGAGCTTCCGGCCGCTTCGATCAGTTGAAAGAAACGGCCACGGAATATGCATTTATTCTGATGGTTAACGGAAATAAGAATTAGTCTCTTACGTCCTGCACGATGATCAGCGCACTGAAAGTGTTGAACTTCACAGTTTCGCCGGTCTTCTGGCTTGTCCAGTACTGAGAGTTGATGTACTTCACGCTGCCATCCTCATTCAACACCGGAGTTCCGTCCGGATTGATTTCAGGGATGGTGGCGCGCTCAGTTTCCTTCACACGGTTGAACAACTCTTCAGCTGTTTTCGCATCCTGACGGGTGCAACCACCGGAAGCGCGGCCTCCAAGATAGTCCGTGTATTTCTTGTAAACTTCATGCAAAGCCAAACCGTTGTCCACGTCATAGAAGATCGCAAACGGCATGGAAGAATCCCATGAACTGGAGTGGTGATCTTTAGACAGGAATTTCGGCGTGTAATAACCCGTTGGGGTCTGAGACCAGTAAGACTTCGCCGGAGCGCCCGTGCACTCTTTGTTTTTACGTTTCAGCTCCAGACCTTCGCGGCCTGTGGATACTTTGCTGTTGATAACAACGCGGCCATATTCGTACACACGCATTGTCTGGGCGGTACGGCCATGTTCAGCCTTGTTGATCACGATCACATAGCGGAAATCACGCAGCCAGGGCTTGGAATAGAAATCCTGCTCACTGAATGCCTGCTGCGGTCTTAGGTATTCTGGCAGACGCGGCGTCACGGCTTTTTCATACGAATAGACCTGGCTGTACTCCTGATCTTCGTATTTGCAGTCGTTAAAGGCATTTTTCACCTTACCCCAGAAAGAGGCCGACGCGGATTGACTGACAACCAAAGCCGCGGCTACGACTCCGTACTTCATAACGTTCTTCATAATCACTCCGTTCTTTTTTATGAAAAGACGAATTTCATACAGCAAAGACTTTGCCACATTTTGAGACACTGTACTGCAAGCTGGAGGCTTTGAATGGAAAAGGCCCCTGAAAGGGGCCCTAAAAAGTCACGTAGTAAAGAAGTTCAACACAGGCGTTTTGGCCGCCTTAGAAGCCCTCGATGGTACCCACCTGGCGATCGTCATCAAACGGAATCACCTCGCTGGCAGCCGAGGCTTTCGCAGCCTTCTTCGGGGCCGCCACCTTTACTGCCTGGGAGGCCGTCACGGCAGGCGTCTTGCTGACCGCCACGGCGGCAACTGTCGGCGCAACAGCCGTCACACCCCCTTTACCGTGGATCACTTCATTCAGTTGAGACGTCAGTTTCTGGGAGGTGGCGGCCATCGAGTCAATCTCGGCACTGGAGGCGGCGATTTCTTCAGCGGAAGCGGCGTTGCTCTGTGCGGACTGATCAAGCTGGTTCATGGCTTTACTGATCTGCTGAATCCCGGCTGTCTGCTCGGTGCTGGCCGTGGCGATTTCATTGTTCAAATCCGCCACTTTTTTAACTGAAGTCACAATATTATCCAGAACCACACCACTGGAGCTGGCGATCTGGCTGCCCTCTTCCACCTGCTGCACGGACTGCTTGATCAACTGGGTGATGTCCTTGGCGGCAGAGGCGCTTCGTTGCGCCAGCGCACGGACGGCTTCAGCCACCACGGCAAAACCTTTCCCCTGCTCTCCGGCACGGGCGGCTTCCACCGCGGCGTTCAGCGCCAGCAGGTTGGTCTGAAAGGCGATATCGTCGATCACATGAATGATTTCCTCAATTTTTCGCGAGGAACCAGAGATCTGCTCCATGGACGAAATCAGTTTTGAAATTTCACCCTGACCTTTTTCCGCAACCTCACGGGAGGAGGCCGAAAGACTTGCCGCCTGTTTGGCGTTATCCGAGTTCATCTGCACCATGGAAGAAAGCTCTTCCAAAGAAGCCACGGTTTCCTCCAAAGAAGCGGCCGCTTCCGTGGAAGACTGGGACAAACTTGTACCCGCACTGGTCATCTGGGTCACGGCACCGGCGACATGATTGCTGGCTTCCGTCAGTTTTTCCGAGATGCCGGAGATCTCTTTGGACATGCGCGAAGCAATCCACAGCAACGTCCCGGAAATCAGAATATTCCCGATGATCGTTGTCAGAATATTCCACATCTTTACAGACTGCTCGGCCTCATGAGCCAGTACTCCTTCGGTCGTGGCTTTACCTTCATAGATTTTCAAGGCTGCGGCGGTGAACTCACTCACCGGAACACCCGCCACGGTGTAGGCCCCGCGCAGAAGCTCTTCGGCTTTCTCAAGGCTGGCGGCATCTTTGGATTTAAGATTTTTCAGAATGTCTTCCATGATCGCAAGAATGGCCGGGAACTTGTCCTGGGCCTTTTCAAACAGGACCTTTTCTTCTTCCGTGAAAGACGTCTTGGTGTATTTTTCATAGTCCTTGCGATAGGAATGCAAAGCCTGTTCGGCCATCGTCACTTCGCCGTCGATATCTTTCCCCGCCTTGAAAAGGCTTAGCGCTGAGTAAGCACGAAATCCAAAAGCATTCCGGGAAATGCGCATGTCCGTCAGAATCAGAATATTGGGAATGATTTCGTTGTGCGAACTTTTCAGAAGCTCATTCACGCGACCCACACCGTTGACAGAGATAACCCCGACCATACAGAAAGCCACAATCGGAAGGGCCGCTGCGAATAGAAGTTTTCCCTTGATGCCGCGAAACCAGGACGTGATGTTGCCCATAGATGTATAACTCCTCGATAACGTTCTGATCTACTTTTCGTTTTGATGCGAACTTTACTGAAGGGCTTGGGACAGTTTCTTAAAGGAAGGTAATTTTTTGGACCTGGCCGGTGGACAGAGCTCTCGCCTGTTCAGGCGAGAGCTTGTGAACTGTGCAAGGAACTAGACCAGTTTTCTCAGGACATAATGAAGGATGCCGCCATTCTTGTAGTACTCAAGTTCGACGGCGGTGTCGATGCGGGAACGCACCTTCACGTCCTCTTTCTTGCCATCGGCGCGATGAATCGTCAACGTCAGATCCTGCTGCGGTTTCATCCCGGATTCAATGCCGGAAATATCAAACGTCTCACTGCCATCCAAATGCAAAGTTTTGCGATCTGTGCCCGGATGGAATTGCAACGGCAACACCCCCATACCAATCAGATTGGAGCGGTGAATGCGCTCAAAGCTTTCCGCGATCACAGCCTTCACACCCAAAAGGCGAGTGCCCTTGGCCGCCCAGTCACGGGAAGAGCCGGTACCGTACTCTTTCCCTGCGATCACCACCAGCGGGGTCATCGTGGACTGGTACTTCACAGAGGCATCATAGATCGCCAGTGTTTCACCACTTGGCACGTATTTGGTCATGCCGCCTTCCACCCCTTGAAGCATCTCATTCTTGATACGGATGTTTGCAAAGGTTCCGCGCACCATCACCTCGTCGTTACCACGACGGGATCCGTAAGAGTTGAAATCTTTGGCCTCTACACCGTGTGAAGTCAGATAACGACCTGCCGGGGAATCCTTTTTGATACTGCCTGCCGGAGAAATATGGTCGGTCGTGATGGAGTCGCCAAGAATGGCCAATGGGCGAGCGCCCTTCACGTCATGAACAGCTTCCGGCTTCAAAGTCATGCCTTCGAAGTACGGTGGGTTCTTGATGTAAGTGCTTGGCTCCCAGTTGTACACCTGAGAGGACGTCGTGTTGATTTTTTGCCAGTCCTCAGTTCCGGCAAAAACATTTCCATAACGGGTGTCGAACATTTTCGTTTCAACAGTCTTGTTGATGGTGTCCTGGATTTCCTGCGTGCTAGGCCAGATGTCTTTCAAATACACCGGTTTACCGGCCGAATCAGTACCCAGCGAATCACGGGTGATATCAATCATCATATTTCCCGCCAACGCGTGCGCCACCACCAGCATCGGGGACGCCAGATAGTTGGCTTTCACATGCGGATTGATACGACCTTCAAAGTTGCGGTTGCCGGAAAGAACCGAAGCCACAACCAGATTTCCTTTTTCCACTGCTCCCGCAACGGGCGCTTCCAATGGACCGGAGTTTCCGATACAAGTCGTGCAGCCGTAACCCACAAGATTGAAACCCAGTTTGTCCAGATAAGTCTGCAAACCGGCGCGCTCAAGATAGTCCGTCACCACCTGTGAACCCGGAGCCAGGGACGTCTTCACCCACGGCTTCACGGTCAAACCTTTTTCCACGGCTTTCTTCGCCACCAGGCCCGCCCCGATCATCACCGACGGATTGGACGTGTTGGTGCAGCTCGTGATCGCGGCGATCACCACGTCCCCGTGACCCAGTGAATAGGATTCACTGTCCACTGCCACCGCCGAAGCGGTTTTGCTGGCTTTGTCAGCCTCCACCTGGAAGCCCGCCACCAGTTGTTTTTTAAAGTCTTCCGCAGCGCCCGCCAGTACCACGCGGTCCTGAGGACGCTTTGGTCCCGCCAACGAAGGCTCCACCGTCGACATATCCAAATGAAGAGTGTCATTGAAGTGATAGTGCTTTTCAGCTTCTTCAGAACGCCACAAACCGGTTTCTTTCGCATAAGCTTCAACCAGAGAAATTGTTGCGGCATCACGCCCGGACAGACGCAGATACTTCATCGTCTGCTCATCCACCGGGAAGAATCCGCAGGTGGCACCATATTCCGGAGCCATATTGGCAATCGTCGCACGATCCGCCAGTGACATGGATGCCAGACCCGGACCATAGAATTCAACGAACTTGCCGACCACACCTTTTTTACGCAGCATTTGCGTGATGGTCAGAACAAGATCCGTCGCCGTTGTGCCTTCTTTCATTTTGCCATCAAGTTTAAAGCCGACCACTTCCGGAATCAGCATGCTGAGAGGTTGCCCCAGCATCACCGCTTCCGCCTCGATACCACCCACACCCCAGCCCAGTACGGCCAGACCGTTGATCATGGTGGTGTGACTGTCTGTGCCCACCAGCGTGTCCGGGAAGGCGTTGGCACCCTCCGGCCCCTGATTGGACCATACGGTTTTACCCAGATATTCCAGATTCACCTGATGACAAATACCTGTGCCCGGCGGAACCACTTTGAAGTTCTGGAACGCATTCTGCCCCCATTTCAGGAAGACATAACGTTCGTGGTTTCGCTCAAATTCCATCTTAACGTTTTCATCAAAGGACTTTGGTGTCCCGAAGGCATCGACCATCACCGAGTGGTCGATCACCAGATCCACCGGCACCAGCGGGTTGATCTTTTTCGGATCCCCGCCCAGTGACTTCATCGCATCCCGCATTGCCGCCAGATCCACCACGGCCGGCACGCCGGTAAAGTCCTGCATCAGAACCCGCGCCGGAAAGAAAGAAATTTCGCGGGAAAGGGATTCGTTGCTCAGGCTTAGCAAAGAATCAATGTCCTCTTTGCTGACATGCAGACCGTCCTCGTGCCGCAGAAGGTTTTCCAAAAGGACCTTCAGCGACACCGGAAGTTTCTTGATGTTGGGATGCTGAATTTTTTGAGCGTTGAAAATGGTGTAGCTCTGAGAGCCCACCTGAAGTTTCGATTTCGTCTTAAAACTGTCTTTGGATTGAATGAACATGAGAGGCTCCTTCCTCTCAATTCCACTCCCCTCTTAGAAATTTATCAAGCCAAAAAGCCCCGATCTGGGTTTTCACATCGCTGACTTTTCCCTCGAGAACAAGCTGCATCAGATCCGCAGGTTTTACTTCGACGACCTCAATAAACTCACCCTGATCCAGACGCTGTTCCAGTTGAATCAAATCCTTGGCCAGATACAAATCGATGTGTTCATTGGAATAACCAATGACGGGATGAATTGTGGTCAGGAACTTCCATTCTTTGGCTTCATAGCCGGTCTCTTCAAGCAGCTCTCGCTTTGCTGTCAGCAGGGTTTCCTCGTTGTGATCCCTTTTGCCAGCCGGGAACTCGAGAAAAACTTTCTTTACCGCATGACGGTACTGATGAATCATCACCACGTTTCCATTCGGCAAAAGCGGGATCATCATCGCGGCACCGGGATGCAGAATGTATTCCCGGGTGTAAGTGCGCCCATCCGGTGCCTGCACCTGATCCTGTTCAATTTTGAGGTATCTTCCTTTAAAAATCTGACGCGTGGAAAGCGTCTTTTCTTCCAAATGCTTCATGGTGTTCAGAGTCTCATACAGACACGCTGAAGTCGCTTTCATTTCGTCTGGACCAAAGATGGTCCCGCCTTTTGTCCAAAAGGTGTAGAATGGATGTGGCTCATAGATGTTGAAATAGAGAGTGTTGTATAGACTTGTGTTAAATCAAATTTGAAAGATCAGGAGGATCACTATGAGAGCTTTGACCAAGGTGGGAATTTTCATGTCCACCGCTCTTCTTGCTTCGCTCATGTTTGCCCAGGATGCAAACGCCCAACGCCGCCTTAGCCGCGGTCCAAGCCTTTCCGGCGACATGTCTCTGGGAATCGGTCTGTCGACGGTTTCTGCCGGCCAAAATGACATGAACTCCCTGATTGATGCCGCTCGTGCGAGCGCCGCCAATGCTGACACCAAATCTCTGGGCAGCGCCTGGGAGTTTTATGCCAACTGGTCCTACCGCTTCAGCGGGACTTCTTACGCCTTTGTCTTCCGCCCCTCTTATTTCATGCAAAGCACTGAAGGCTCTGGGACAGACGGAAGCTACGATTACAAACTGACGGGATTCACCGTGTTTCCCATCTTCCGCATGTATCCTCTGGAAAACTCTTTCATTAAGTTTTACATGCAGACAGGTCTGGGTTACGGGTCCTTGAGTGGAGAGATCACCGCCGGCACCAAGAATCTGGATTTCAAAGGCAGTGCCTTTGGCGCCATGGGTGGTATCGGTGTGGACTTCTGCTTCACCGACGCTCATTGTTTGACGGTGGAAGGCAACGTCCGTTACATGCCGATTGAAAGAAACCTGACGACCGGAGGCAACTGTACCGGCGCCAGCGACATCCCGGGTGTCAGCCAGTGCGGTGGCGATTCCGAAGTCGAGCGCAACGGCAAGGACTTGTCCACGACTATGTCCGGTGTGCAGGGCCTGATCGGTTATACGATGAATTTCTAGCAAGACTGCTGTCTTGTTTCAGTACTGATTCGCTCCCAAAGCCGCCTCAAAGAGGTGGCTTTTTTTATTCCCATCCTGAGACACCGGCCGACTTTAGAAGTCCTTCATTTTTGCCGATATTTTAACAAGTATGAACACACGGGACGTGAATAAAATCGCCATATTAGGGATGATCGTGTCGATCCTCTCTGCCTGTTCGGATGCCAGTCCGACAGTGTCGATTCTGCGTTCCATGGAAAGTCTTGAATTCAATCCAAACCATGTGGTTACTTCCAGCCTGAACAGCGTGCCATTGCAGGCCTCTTGTTCCAACTTCATCGGCAGCATTGACATGAGCCTCGATGGTGGTGCCACCTGGATCACACCGACCAGCTATGATGTTGCGGCTCCCTCTTCGTGCGTGAACGGGAAGTTCACCGTCAGTTTGTCCAATCTGAAATCCCCCTGGAGCTCTTTGGCGATTTCACCGGGCCAGACACTGAAGGTTAAATTCCGTGCGCAACCTCGCAAGAACAACTTCTTCTACAAGGAAGTGACCGTGCTTTACTCCCCTTCCTCCACCCGCAGTCAGGAAATCCTGATCGGCAGCGCCGAACAGGCTGGTGGTGGTTATCGGGTAAAAAGCCGCCTGCGCCACCAACAGCAGCATGTCGCTGCCGGCGGCAATTTCAAAATCAAAGGGAGAATCACCGAATGAAAAGCCTGATTCTTTCCCTCTTCCTGATTTTAACAGGTCTTGCCGCCCATGCGGCATCACCTTCGCCCGGTCCTCTGTTCACATATGAGGGTCTGCTGACTGATGCGGGGGGCACCCCGATCACGACGACTCAGACCGTGATTCTGCAGATTATCTATCCGTCCACTTGTGTGGTGTTTGAAGAAACCCACAGCATCACTCCCGGCTCCAGTGGTGAATTCAGTGTGATTGTCGGCAGTGGCACGCGCACGGATTCCACCGGCAACACCGCCGATCGCATCTTTGCGTCCTCCGGCAGTGTGACCTGTGCTGACACCAGCACGGTGACGGCATCTGGTTTCACAACCAGGTCTTTGCGGGTGCGTGTGGGTGGAACAGATCTGACACCGGATGTGGCAATCAATACAGTTCCCTTCGCCATCAATGCCGCCCGCCTTGCCGACAAGACTGCCGCGGACTTTGTGCAGATCTCAGCCTCGACAACTCAAACCAATGTTGACAGTGTCTTTAGCCGCTACGGCACTCTGAACAGTGTTTTGAATCTGTTTGGCACTGCCGGAACCAACGGTCAGGTTCTGATCGGCAATGGCACAGGCTATACTCCGGCAACTCTGACAGCAGGTTCCGGAATCAATATCACCAACGGAGCTGGCAACATTACGATTTCTGCCAGCGGCGGTGGAGGCTCAGTCACTTCCGTCACCGCACAATCACCGTTGGGGGTTGCGGGAACAGCGGCGGTGCCTGATTTGTTCATCACTCAGGCCAATTCCACAACGAACGGTTATTTAAGTTCAACCGACTGGCAGGCTTTCAACAACAAACAAGGCAAAACCCTTTCCACTGGAAACATCTGGGTGGGTAACGCCGGTGGCACGGCGGCCGAAGTCGCGGTCAGCGGTGATGCGACTTTGAACTCTGCCGGAGCTTTAAATCTTGCGACTGTCGGCACGGTCGGCACTTACACCAAAGTGACCACGGATGCCAAAGGACGCGTAACTGCGGGTTCGACCCTGACAGCGGCTGATATTCCTGCATTGGACTGGAGCAAAATCACCACGGGCCTTCCTGGCACACTTTCAGGATATGGCATCGTCGATGCGGTGAAAAACTTTGGTGGCGCCACGGGAATCATGGCGGGTGTGGATGCCGCCCGTCCCGCAGCAGGCAACAACGGACTTCTTTATATTTCTTCAGACAGCCACCAGATCTATCGCGACAATGGTTCCAGTTGGAGCACCTTGGGCGGAGGTGGTGCGGCAACTCCGATCAGCCTTACGTCCCAGGTTACAGGCATCCTGCCGATAGCCAATGGCGGTACCGGCGCCTCCAGCAGTGTGGGTGCTATGGCCGCTCTTTCACCACTGACGAGCAAAGGGGACATCCTGGTTCACAACGGCACGAACAATGTGCGCCTGCCAGCGGGCACGAGTGGACAGGTCCTGACGGCAGACACGGCAGACGCCAACGGTGTGAAGTGGATTTCAATTCCCACCGGCACCGTCACGAATGTGGCCGGAACCGCCCCCGTGGTTGTTACCAACAACACCACAACCCCGCAGATTTCTGTCAGTGATGCCACCGCCAGCTCCAAGGGTATAGTGCAGATCGGAAGCGGTCTGAATGTCAGCTCCGGTGTCGTCACCGTGAATCCGGGATCATTCCCTTCTTTGGTTCCAGTCAGCAAAGGTGGTACCGGCACTGGGACTTTCAGTGCCAACAAACTGGTTTACACCAATGCTTCAGGCTCTGCTTTCACTGAGTTTTCCTGCGCTGTCGGGATGGCCATCGCCTTTGATGGAGCCGGCGTTGCGGGATGCTCCAGCTACAGTTCTTTGGGTGTCCTGGTGAACTCCGGAAACTCGCTGGGTATTCCGATGGTGCTTGGCACCAACGATGCCTTCAGTCTTTCGTTTGAAACAAACAATTCTCCGCGCATGACGATCGACGACAGCGGACGCGTGGGTATCGGCACAACCAGCCCGGCCACTCCCCTGCATGTCATCGGATCTGGCGAAGTTGCCCGCTTCGTGACTTCGGCCACTGGCGGGGTGGTGATCGACTCCACAGCACTGAACTACAACCCGTCTTTGATTTACAGAAAAACCAACGTCAATCGCTGGTCGATGATGGTGAATGCAGCGTCTGAAACCGGATCCAACATGGGCTCCAACTTCAGCATACTTCGCTATGATGACACGGGTGCCACTCTGGGCGCAGCGGTGACCATTGATCGTGCGACAGGGAACTTCGGCATCAACACCCCGGCACCGACTTACACTCTTCATGTCACGGGAACTGCCGGACTGAGCACCGGGACCGCGTGGACCAATGCCTCGGACCGACGCCTGAAAGACATCCACGGTGAATACGAATACGGTCTGAATGAAGTTCTGAAATTACACACCGTTCGTTATAATTATAAATCCGGAAATGCCCTGAACCTTCCGTCGGATGTGCCTATGACTGGTTTTATCGCCCAGGAAGTGCAGCAGGTGATTCCGGATGCGGTGAAAACCCGCGCGGATGGATACCTGGAGCTGAACGTCGACCCCATTCACTGGGCGACCGTCAATGCCGTCAAAGATCTTCATGGCATGTGCAAAGCCACCCAGGAACAACTGAACACCATCACACGCAAAGTGGCTTCACTGGAAGAGGATGCCGCTGCGAAAGACCTGCGCATCAAAGCGCTGGAAGAAGAAAACAAGAGTCTCAAAAAAGATCTGGAACTGATCAAAGCCAAACTCGGTCTGCAGTAATCTCATTTCGAAACTTCAAAACATACCAATATCGTACGACGTGTGGGGGATACTTCCACAGTTTTTACAATTTTGTTAATCTTGTAGATAGCTGATTGTTGAGGTACGTAATGACGAAATCACTATTCCTTGCCGTGCTTTTGGTGTCCCCTTTTGCACTGGCAAAAAAACAAAATGAACCCAATATCCGCGCCCGCGGACTGCTGAAGAAGATCACGTGCAGCTATCATGGCAGCGGAAAAACCCCGACTGGCGACAGCATCGGATCGGTGGATTTTGCCGATCCGGAAAAAACCGTGTGTGATCCTCTGGGCAGCGGTTCGGCCAACAACAGCGAAAACGGACTGTTTGCGAAACTGTATGTGAAAAGCCCCGAGATGTCCGCATCAGTCAAGAGCGTGATGGACTATTACAACAAGGGTGTGAAGCTTGAGCAGGATCTTTATTTCTCGGACGTGAACGTGCCCACCCGTGCTTTCACCGAAGGTTTTGCCACTAAAAACGGAGATGTGCTGGTGGATGCCGGTGGCAACAAGCTGATCGAAAACTTTGCCATTGAATACTCGTCAGTTCTGAAGCTGTCTGATCAGGACCGCGAAGGCCACTACGAGATTTCCCTGCTGTCGGATGATGGTGCCCGCCTGTTCGTAAAAGAAGGTGACGTGTGGAATGAACTGGTGAACAACGACGGTGTGCACCCGACCCGCCTGGGCTGTCCTTATCGCACGGTGGAAATGAAAAAAGACACCGAACTGCCAATACGTATTCTGTACTATCAGGGGCCGCGCTATCACATCGCCAACGTGATGATGTGGAAGCACCACAAAAAGGCCCAAAGCTGGAAGAAGCCTTCTTCCCACTCCCTGTGTGGTATCCAGAGCAACAACTTCTTCTATAATCCCAACAACGGAAAAAAACAGGCCGCCGTGAAGTTCCTGGAAGCCACCGGCTGGGACGTGGTGGCACCAGCCAACTTCCACATGCCCGCTTTAAAGCCGAACCCTTGTGTGGAGCCGGACTTTGCCCTGAGTGATTTCAAAATCGCCTCGGTGGCGGCACCGAATGCAGAAATTACCTGGTCCACAAATTTCCCGTCCTCAAGCCAGATCTATATCGTGAATGTGTTTACGGGTGAGGAAATGTACACGGCCGTGGATTCTGAAATGGTCACAAGCCACAAGGCCGTCTTAAGCGGTCTGATCCATGGTTTGCAGTATCAGGTTCAGGCCATCAGTGTGGATGCCAAGGGCAAAGAAGTCCGCAGCCCTGCGATGATGCTGCTGCCATAAACTTATCATTCCTTCCGGGAATACTAAGTTTCCACCTGCTTACTTGCCAGTCCCCCGGTTTTTAAATAGAAACCGGGGCCATGAAAGCACTTCCTTTCCTTCTTGTTCTATTCCTTTGCCCATCTGCCTGGTCTTTACAATCGGCTTTTCTGGGCTCGGTTGAGGGGTTAAGCATTCCCAACTCGCATGAAGTTTCCAGCGACGCCAACGGCGCCCGCGTGGTGCGCGGGATGGAGCCCCGAAACAAAGCTCAGATTCAGGAGCTGCTGG
Organism: Bdellovibrio sp. BIS2; assembly: GCF_055398295.1. Taxonomy (NCBI): domain Bacteria; kingdom Pseudomonadati; phylum Bdellovibrionota; class Bdellovibrionia; order Bdellovibrionales; family Pseudobdellovibrionaceae; genus Bdellovibrio; species Bdellovibrio sp. BIS2. Next base: position 3,186,294 of record NZ_AP035879.1, read on the forward strand.
ATTCCGGCATCGAAGAGGTTCTCATCTTCAAAACCGACACCAAAGGCGAAGTCGCCAAAGAAATCGCCCAACTGCAAAACGCGGGGCTGTCAGCCTCGGCCATCACCCATGTGCCTTTTCCCTGGAAAGACCTGCATGACTACAAGGCCGCCTGCCGCATGACGATTGAGGCTTTAAAGACAATTGAAAAATCTGTGAAAGCCGGAAGAAGCATTTACTTCCACTGCACCGTGGGTGAAGACCGCACGGGTTATCTGGCGGGCCTTTGGGGCCTGTGGACCGGAGAGTTTGAATCCGCAGCGCAAGCGTTCAAGTCCGAGATGTGCGCGCGGGGCTATGAAGCCGGCAATCCACGCAAACCATATAAAGAAGTTGTCACCAAGATTCGCGAAACACTGACGCCGACTTATCTGAAAATGGCAAGGGTCCTGGCAGATGCCCGCGCACGCGGACAGAACCTGCACGGATCCCTGTGCAATCAGGAACCCGTGATTGAAAACGCAGCGGCTTTCCGCTGCGTCAGCAAAAGAAACTAAAACATGGTGTTTGTATTGGCGGCCTTTTCCGGAATCGCCTGAATCACATCCCAGTGTTCAACGATTTTGCCGTCTTCCACGCGGAAGATATCCACGATCGCACGACCGCGATCGTCTTTGTTCTGTTTGGACAAAACATGCAAAACCACCAGGTCGCCTTCCGCAATCACACGCTTGATTTCACTGCGCGCCTCGGGATTGGCTTTGAAGTGCGGAATGAAATACCCGGTGAACGGTTTCACCCCATCCGGCACCAGGGGATTGTGCTGAATGTACTTTGAGCCAAAGTACTTGTCGGCGGCTTCCTGCACTTTGTGATCCCGGAAGACCATGTTATAGAAATCCGTGACAATCTTTTTGTTTTCTTCCACGGCGGTTTTCTTCGCCATTGCCGGAAGAGCCAATGACAGAATCAATGCGGCAGTAATTGCTTTAAATGCTTTCATGTAGGGGCCTTTCTAGTAACCGACGGTGAAGCGTTGTTTAAGGTGCTGGGGCTTTTCCAGTTCATCGACCATCGCCACCGCATAGTCTGCCGTCGAAATGCGGCTTTCATTTTTCGCATCAAAGACCGGAGTGTCTTTGCCCAGACGGAATTTTCCCGTGCGAGGCCCTGGTTCGATCATCATGGCCGGGCTGAAGAAGGTCCAATCCAGATCATTTTGGGTGCGGATGAAGTTCAGTACTTCGCGCGTTGCACGGGCGCCGTCTTTCCATTCCGCCGGGAACTGAGGTGTGTCCACCAACTGAACCCCCGGAGAAATTTCCAAAGATCCCGCTCCGCCCACGATCAGCAGACGTTTGATACCGGCTTTTTTTGTTGCCGCCGCATAGGATTTCGCGCCAGTCACACTCATGTCAGTTCCTGGATTATAGGCACTCACAACAGCGTCCTGACCCTTCAGGATTTCAGCCAGTTTTTCCGTGTCAGTGACATCGGCTTTTTTCACCAGCAGGTTTTCGCGGGATTTGATTTTTTCCGGATTTCTGACAATGGCGGTGACTTTGTGTCCGCGGCTTAGCAGTTCTTCCAAAATGTCGGTTCCGATAAATCCAGAAGCTCCGATCAGTGCTACATTCATGGTTTTCTCCTTTGTTAAGTAACCATATTTGTTACAGTTTAATGCAAAAAAACAGAAGACCTAGTCGACCTTGTGAACCAGATCCGAAAGCTTCGTCTGCTTCAATTGATCTGCCACACAGTCATTCACTTCTGAAAACACCGGCGTCAGCAGCTTCGCCATACTGGTGCTGACAGGACATCTTGTATTGGGCCGGTTCGGGTTGAAAGCAAATACGTCGGATTCCCCCACCGCCTGATAAATGTCACGCAGGGTGATCTTCTCTGCCGGCCGGGCCAGTTCGACTCCGCCGCCTTTTCCCTGATGGCACGTCAGCAGACCCGCTTTGGAAAGCTCGGCCATCAGACGGCGCACCACCACCGGATTGGTGTTGACGCTTCCCGCCACAATATCGCTCTTCAGAAGCTCCCCCTTAGGGGCATCGTGAGCTACCAGGGTCATAATATGAGTCGCTACCGCGAATCTGCTATTAGCTGCCATACTGTAACTATATTAGTTTCATTAAAGCCCGTCAAGAGGTCATTTATCAGCCCCCGCGGTTGAGGGGCATCCCTGTTGATTTTTTACCTGGGAACTGATTATCTGTCCCATATGGAAACAAAATACTTATCAGGTTTCGGAAATCATTTTTCCACAGAAGCTCGCCCGAACTCTTTGCCTCAGGACCAGAACTCTCCACAAAAGGCCCCGGCGGGTCTTTATCCTGAACAGCTCAGCGGCACGGCCTTCACAGCCCCTCGTCATTCCAATATGTTTTCCTGGCTGTATCGCATCCGCCCGTCCGTGATGCACAAGCCTTTCGCCCCGCTGAAGGATCTGACTTCCAAAACCTTCTTCAAACCTCAGCACATCAATCCCAACCAAATGCGCTGGAATCCGCTGGCTGAAACTTCCGCGAAGCAGGATTTCGTTGAAGGCATCCGCACCGTGTGTGGCACAGGCTCTGTGCACGAACAGCGTGGTTTGAATGCGCATCTTTATTCGTTCAACAAGCCCATGGACACACGCTACTTCATGAACGCCGATGGGGATTTCCTGCTGGTTCCGCAAAAAGGCTCTTTGCATGTAAAAACCGAAATGGGCTTTATGGAAGTAGAACCGGGCGAAATCGCTCTGGTTCCCCGCGGGATGAAGTTCCAGGTGAATCCACTGAAAGAAGGCACCACTTGCACTGGGTATATCGGTGAAAACTTTGGTGCGGCTTTCAGACTGCCGGATCTGGGCCCGATTGGCGCCAACGGTTTGGCTCACCGTCGTCACTTCCTGACTCCGGTGGCGGCGTTTGAAGACAAAGAAGGAAAGTTTGAACTGGTCGGCAAATTTGCCGGTGAACTGTGGGGCGCTGAAATCGGTCACTCGCCACTGGATGTGGTGGCATGGCACGGAAACTTTGTTCCGTTCAAATATGACCTGCGCAAATTCAACACCATCAACACTGTCAGCTATGATCACCCAGATCCATCCATCTTCACCGTACTGACCTCACCAAGTGAAGTGCCGGGCACGGCGAACGTGGACTTTGCGATCTTCCCGCCGCGCTGGATGGTGGGTGAACACACCTTCCGCCCACCGTACTTCCACCGCAATTGCATGAGCGAATACATGGGTTTGATCTATGGCGAATACGACGCAAAAACCGCGGGGGGCTTTGTTCCTGGCGGCGGCAGTCTGCACAATTTCTATTCCGCGCATGGACCAGACGTAGACGCATTTGAAAAAGCCAGCAATGCGGATTTAAAGCCGCACAAGATCGAAGCCACCATGGCCTTCATGTTTGAATCCCGCTCCCCGTATATGGTGACGGACTTCGCGATGGGGAAAGATTTCCTGCAAAGCGATTATCAAAACTGCTGGCAAGGTTTCAAAAAGTACTTCAAATAAAAAAAAGCCGGGGAAACCCGGCTTTTTTTTATTTCATTCGTGCGTGGAAAATACGCGTGTCGTATTCAATCCGCACCATTCCGTTTTTTTGATACTTGTCGAACAGCGATTGCAGCTCGACTTTCATGGCCGGATAAACTTCACTGTCCGCCTGAGGCATGTATGACGAAGACAACAGACGCCCTAACAAGCCATCAAAATCCAGATCCTGATAATTGAAAATCACATGTTCGTTGTAGGCCCCCAGAAAACTTTCAATCTGGGACTGATCGATATTATTATGTCGAACCTACTTGTAGTCGGAACCGTACTTCGCAATCAGCGCTTCATAGTCCACATTAAATCCCGTGCCCGTCATCCGGCGGTCATTCCGGATCAACGCCGCCGTTCCCGGCGATTTCAAAATGCGTTTGAATTCTTTCTGAGTCGCCACCGGTTCAAACCAGTGAAAGGCCTGAGCGGCAATTACGAAATCCACGCTGTTGGCAGGCAGCCCGGTGTTTTTAGATGAACCATTCACACTGTGAAAATCAGGATAACCCACCAGGTTCTTTTCAGCAGCAGCCCGCATTTTAGCATTGGGCTCAACCCCATACACGATGTTGCCGTTCTTTAGAAAGATTTCGGTGGAAATCCCTGTTCCCGAACCCACATCGACAACCACACTTGCTGCGGTCAGCCCCAATTGGTCGGTGAAAAACTTAAGAAGTTCAGAAGGATACGAGGGTCGAAACTTGACGTAGTTATCAACCCGGTCACTAAATCGTTGAGTCGGTTTGAAATCCATACCCAGATTCTATCGCAGCGCTTCGGAAAAAGTAAGCAGGTACCTTTTAGTTAGTTATGGATTGATGATGTCCATTTTCTTTTGAATTTTAACGGGTGTCATATGGCCGTTGCCAGATTCGGTGTACCCGATCAGTTCGACCGTGGCGGTGACTTTTTCGGGGCTGCCGATTGGCAAGCCGCCACACTTGATCGGACAAGTCAGATCCAGAATTTCGTTATTGGTCATACGCACCGGAATGCCGATGGCATCCAACTGATAATCAGAATAGGTGCAGGTGTAAGAGCGAATCGAAGATTTGAATGTCACCTGAATCATGGCCGGAGCAAAGAATTCACCACTGCGGTTGGCAATACGAATCTGAGGAATATCAATGTATGGCGAAGCAATATCACGACGGTTGGATCCATCCTGATAAGCCATGCAACTGATGGACGTCGAATGAATGACGAAGGCCTCTTTTTGCACTGTCATTTCCACAGCAGCCTGAGCTGTCATTGCCAGCAGAAACACCAAAGCACTGACCGTTGATCTCATAAATCCTCCTTGAATACAAAAAGGATACGCCCTGAAGACTGTCGTCGCAAAAGTTCAGGTTTTTAAGTGATCCAGAAAATTCGGTCAGAACTTAGTCTTCAGAGGGAAGATAGACCCATTCGCCCACGCCATTTTTCAGGCAGAAAACTTTCACACGCTCTTCGAACCATGACCCCAGGTTCACCGAACGCACCGAGTGTCCGTTGATGGTTTCAGTATGATCATCAAACACATGCATGTGCCCGGACACAATCAGATCAAACGGCTTTTCCGCATAGGCCACCGGAGTGTGCTTGCGAATCATCGTGATCAGCTCACCTTCGTTGGAAACACGATAGTGTCCGCTGCGTTCGCGGCTTTTTTTGCTGGCTTTGTTCCCGATATGATCCCAGAACTTGCCCGGCAGAATATTTCCCAAAGGTTTGATGTAAGGATTGCGAATGATGCCGCGGTATTTGAGATACTTCTCATCATTCAAATTGATCAGATCCCCGTGCTCACAGCGCACACGAACTCCGTCGATCAGATAATACTGAGCCTCGACAAAAACTTCGATCCCCAGACGTTTTTGGAAGTAACCTTCCACGTGAACGTCGTGGTTTCCTTCGATGAACGTGATGCGGGCTCCGGCTTTGCGAAGATCACCCAGAGCCTGCATCAAAGGTTCGAACTTTTTGGCAAAATAAGTGTGTCCACCGACCCACAGATCGAAGATGTCCCCGAGCATGAAAAGGTGAACCTGCTGCGGATTTCCCGCCAGCAAAGAACGCAAAAAGCGCAACAGGATTTTCCCATTGCGCTCTTCAGCGGTTTTCAAGTGAATGTCGGATATGAACCAGGCTTCCACTATTCTTTATTCAGATCGAATCCCTGTTTCTTGCGGATGAATGCAGGAACTTCAAGATTCTGGCTGGAGAACGGAGAGCTCAGGACTTCGCGAGCCATGCGGCGCGCTTCTTCCAAAGACTGCTGTTCGTGATCCACGTTCATGGACAGTTGTTCCGGATTCGCGTGCTTGGATTTCAAGTCCTGGCTTTCTTTGAAAGCGCGGGCTTTAGCCAGCAGCATATCACGCGGAGACAAAGATGATTCCACTTGTGGCTGGATCGGAGTGGCAACTTCCTGTTGAACAGGAGCTTGCTGAGCCTGAACCGGCATTTGTGGCATCATGTTTTGTGCTGCCTGCTGCGCCACTTGCGGAGTCACGGCAGCTACAGGGGGAACAACCACAGTCTCAGTAACCTGAGGAGCTGCCTCTGTCTGCTGTGGTTGATGCGTAAAAGACTGAACCTGAGACTGAACCGCAGTGATCGGCGGAAGTTCAACCGCTGGCATCTGAGGCATAACAGGCATTTGTGGCATTGTCGGCATCACCGGCATTTGCGGGAACTGCGGCATTTGTGGCATCTGCGGCATCTGTGGCATTTGAGCCATCTGCTGCGGCATTTGCGGCATCTGCATGTTCATGCCACCGAAGTGAGCTGCGTTCTGGTTCAGGAAGTTCTGCATTTGATTTACCTGAGCCATGTCGTTCACAAGTTTCACATCGTGAGAATCGAAACCAGTCGCGATCACAGTCACGCGAACTTCATCACCCATGCTTTCATCGATAACCGCACCGAAGATGATTTCTGCATCTTCATGAGCCGCTTCAGTGATCAGAGTGGAAGCTTCGTTCACTTCGTACAGGGACAGGTCAGAACCACCCGTTACGTTGATGATGATGCCAGTCGCGCCATCGATCTTGACGTTTTCAAGAAGTGGAGAAGAGATCGCCGCAGTCGCCGCTTCAACCGCACGGTTGTCACCTTTGGCTGCGCCAGTACCCATGATTGCGATGCCTTTGGAGGACATAACAGTGCGGATATCGGCGAAGTCCAGATTGATAAGACCGCGGATGTTGATCAGATCAGAGATACCTTTAACAGCCTGAAGAAGAACTTCGTCCGCTTTTTTGAAGGTTTCCAGAAGCGGAGTTCTTTCCGCAGCGATGGAAAGAAGTTTCTGATTCGGGATCACGATCAGGGTGTCCACGTTTTCTTTCAGATCAGCCAGGCCGCCTTCAGCGTGCTTGCCGCGTTTTTTACCCTCGAACAGGAAAGGCTTGGTAACCACACCGATAGTCAAAGCGCCAAGTTCACGCGCAATCTTCGCGACGATCGGAGCGCCACCCGTACCAGTTCCGCCACCCATACCCGCAGTGACGAACACCATGTCCGCGCCTTCCAATTTTTCAACGATTTCATTGTAGGATTCGATCGCAGCTCTGCGACCCACATCCGGATTTGCACCCGCGCCAAGACCTTTTGTAAGATCCAGACCCAACTGGATCTTATTCGGAGACTTGCTGGCGTTCAGGGCCTGGATGTCTGTATTGGCAACGATGAACTCAACACCGTTCATGCCGGATTCGATCATGGTGGCAACCGCGTTGCTACCGCCACCGCCGACGCCCACTACTTTAATATTTGCACCGATATTGATATTTTCTTCCAACTCAAACATTTGATCCTCCCCACAGAATCATCCGCCGTCGCCGAGGCTTGGGCGAACTCAGGCTAAAAATTTTAAAAAATCTGTCCAAAAAATTCTTTGATCTTCTTGGTGATCCCGTCCAGCGATTCACCAATGTTCACTTCCTGCTGCTGTTGATGCGCCTGAAGCAGGTCTTTTCTCTGCCCCAGTGCATACTGCAACAGTCCGACAGCGGCGGAGAATTCTCCAGACTTCACCACATCCGTCAGACCACCGATTTCACGAGGAGCCCCTCTGCGAACCGGAATATCAAAGATAAATTCACCCATTTCGATCAGACCATCCAGGTTGCTTGCGCCCCCTGTAAGAACGATCCCGCCACCAAGCATTGGCATCAGGCCGCTCATACGAATGTCATTGGCAATCAGGTTCAGAGTTTCCTCTGCACGAGCTTCGATCACATCCGCAAGGTCCTTGCGAGGAATCACGCGGGATTTTCTGCCGCCAACACCTTCGACCTCAACAGTTTCATTTTCATTCACCATGGAAGCCATGGCACAGCCATGCTTCTTTTTCAGCTCTTCCGCCGCGAACTGCGGAGTTCTCAACCCCACCGCCACGTCGTGAGTGAAGTGCTGGCCACCCACTGGAATTACAGAGGAGTGAGCCACACTGCCGTTGACAAAGTAAAGGGCGTTACAAGCGCCGCCACCCATATCAACCACGCACACACCCAGATTCTTTTCATCGTTGGACATCACCGCGGTTGCGGATGCCAACTGGGAAAGAACCAGGCCTGCGATTTTCAAACCGGCTTTTTCAACACATTTTACTGTATTATTGATGGCACTCTGACCGCCGGTCACGATGTGCACATTGGCTTCCAAGCGGATGCCGGACATGCCGATAGGATCCGTAATCCCATCCTGGCCGTCGACTTTGAATTCTCTTGGAAGAACATGAAGAACAGAACGATCCGTCGGAACCGCCACTGCTTTTGCAGCTTCGATCACGCGGTCAATTTCAGAGGCGGTGACTTCGCGATTCTTGATCGCAACCATGCCCTTGGAATCAAAGGAAGAAATGTGCGAACCAGCAACACCCACCCACACTTCGGAGACGGTGTAACCGGACATCAATTCTGCTTCTTCTTTGGCTTTTCTGATGGAATCAGTCGTGGCTTCGATATTGACTACGACACCCTGACGGATCCCTGTATTGGGAGCGGTGCCCACGCCTGCGACTTCGATTTTTCCTTCGGGATTAACTGTGCCGATGACAAAAGAGACCTTGGTAGAACCAATGTCCAAGCCAGCCAATACCGGAGCTTTGGGTTTTGATGTACTCATCCTTAAGTCCTCACGGATGCCTAAACTATAAAGCTTCAGGAAAGACCACCCGTTAAAATCATTTTAAGGGGCTTCGAAAGGGGGCATCTACCCGACTTTGATCGGTCTTCCAGACTTAAGCTTAGGGATCCTTACGCAACCTGACAAGGACTTTCTTTGACAGATTCGCGTCTATGACGCGCGCGTCAAACTGGCGGGATTCGAGATAATCGACGACTTGGCTGACTCGTGCAGACTTCAAAGACACTTGGTCTTCACCCATCTTCACCTGGATTCCCGTTTTGATCATGGTCATCCAGAAGCCTTCTTTATTGTCGTAACGAATTTCAGAAATTGTTTTTCTGCTGAACGATCCTTCAGCAGGAATTTGCTCAACCACATCAACAGCCTTCTTGCGAAGTTCTGTTTTTTTCACAAAACCTTCTCCGTCAAGCAACACAACATCGGGAGCCTGCTTGCTTTCAACCGGATCCAGGAAAGTCCCGTCTTTAATGATCGGAACAAGTTTTCCACCCTTGGCCATGAACAGAAGTTTCACTTCATGCGGGCGCACGCGCACAGACAACGTCGTCGGCCAGCTTCTTTTGATGTTCAAACCTTCCACCCAGTTCAGGGCATCCACTTCACGAGACACTTTTTTAAGTTTGATATTCCAAAGAGAAACGCCCTTGTAACGGGCCAGACTTGCTTCCAGTCGATCAACGTGCGGGCGCAAAAACTGCTCCTGCCCCGCGGGTGGATTTTCAAGCACCACCTCGACTGTACGAATGTTGAAAAAGCCGTTTTCATTCAGATAAAAAAGCGTTCCCGCAAGTGCTGCAGGCAGAACAATGAATCCAAAAATAAGTTTCAAAACGAGCTTCTTCACAGTCGGAAATCCTCTGCTGTCGTGAATTTTAGATTAGCAACAAGATCGCCAACAATGAAACGCTGTCCGCAAAACAAGACCAAGGTCTTTCACTGGACCTTTGTGCACTTAGCTTTTCAAACCGCAACAAAACGAGCTTTAGTCCATATTGTTTTCGACCTCATTACCGATAGATAGCAGCGAAGGAGATTCTATGAAGTTTGGCACCAAGGTCATTTTAAACGTCGCTTTATCGTGTGTGGTCTGCACTCTGGCAGCGGTGGGAATCTCTTCTTCCAAAATTCACGAGCAGGGACGCGACCAACTGGTCGACAAATCCCAGGCGATTCTTTCCCGCCTTGAATCCATGCGTGGATACGTGGCGACCTCCGGAAATCTGAAAGAGGACTTTGCCCAGGCCGTCGGAAAATATCCGGATGGCAACCTGCCTGAAGAAGTGCGCAAACAACTGCTGCGCAAAGTTCCCATCGTCGCATCGATGGCCGTGGGTTTTGAGAATGCAGAAAAAGACGGCTACAAATTCCGGGTCTTCACCGCAGCCCCGCGCCGCGAATCCAACAAAGCCACAACCTCTGAACTGGAAATCCTGAAGCGCTTTGAAGCAGAACCTGAACTGAAAGAGATCATCACCCGGGGCGATCACGAGGTCGTGGTCTATCGTCCCGTGCGTCTGTCAGAAGCGCAAGGCTGCCTGCTGTGCCACGGAAATCCTGCCAACAGTCCCTGGGGCAACGGCAAAGACATTCTGGGTTACCCCATGGAAAACTGGAGCGACAACAAGCTTCACGGTGTGTTCGCAGTGACCTCTTCCACAGACCGTGTCGCCGAGGCCGCCAGCAACACCACCTACTCTATTTTGCTGTGGGCTTTGCTGATCACGGTCGTGATTCTGGCCGTTTCCTATGCACTGCTGCGCTCCCCTCTGGGCGCACTGCTGGAGGCGATTGCCACCCTCAACCGCGCCGGCACGCAGGTGTCGACCACCGGCAATGAAATCTTCAGCTCCAGCCAAAGCCTCAGCAATTCCGCCGTGAAGGCGGCGGCTTCCATCGAAGAAACCTCCGCTTCCACTGAAGAGGTCTCCAGCATGGTGAAAATGAATTCCCAGCACGCCTCCAAAGCCCGCGACCTGGCCCACACCGCCCAGGAAAAGGCGCGCATCGGTGAACGCGAGGTCCAGAAGCTGACGACATCCATGGATGAAATCACTTCCAGCTCAAAAAGAATCGAAGAGATCATCACGGTGATTGATGATATCGCCTTCCAGACCAATCTGCTGGCCTTGAATGCGTCTGTAGAGGCGGCCCGTGCCGGTGAACATGGCAAAGGCTTTGCTGTCGTCGCAGAGGCCGTTCGCAGCCTGGCACAACGAAGCGCCACTTCCGCCAAAGAAATTTCCAATCTGATCAACGACAGTGTTGAAAAGATTGAGTCAGGTCACGAAGTTGTTCGATCCAGTGCAGATTCATTAAAAGAAATCGTAACCACCATCGAAAAGCTGTCCGCCCTGAATACGGAAATATCCGGCGCCAGCTCAGAACAGGAACAGGGCATTCTGCAAATTAACAAGGCCTTGACCGACATGGATAAAATCACACAAGCCAACGCAGCGGCAGCCGAAGAGTGCGCTGCTGCTTCAGAAGAGCTGACGCGCCAGTCATCTGTTATGGAAGAAGCAGTCCAGCAACTGAATGTTATTATTAGCGGAAACTCAGACCAGGCCGCTTCGTGACCCAAAAATAGACAAATGATGACGGGAATCATAGACCCGCGCAGTTAAAGTGCTATCCTTCAAGACAAGGAGGATAGCATGACCACTCATTCACTTCTTATTGCCGACGAACTGGAACATAAAGACGAAGCCTCTTTGAAAAGATCCCAGGTGAACCGTCGCTTCGCCTCGGACCTGTCTGTCCGCCTGAATTGCCCGGTGTCTTTGTTGTATATCAAAACACTCAAAGACATTCCGGGACGACTGGCACTTTCCTATGCTGAAAAAGCCAAAATCATCAGCCACAAACATCATCAACTGGCCCCGGTCATGAACAACTTTGCTGTTCCCGGAAAGTTGATTGTGAAGTTCGGCTCGCCAGTGAAAGAAATCTCTGACGCCGTCAAAGACACCAACAGTGTTGAAGCTTTGATCGTCGGGTCCCGCGCACTCAAAGGGATGGACCGGTTCTTCCTGGGAAGCGTGGCCGAGGAAGTCGTGCGCAATGTGAAGCGGCCCGTTTACATCCTGGGCCCCGGCACTCAACGCGACGACTACAGCCTGCCGACCAAAAAGGACCTGCGCATCGCCATCGTCACCGATCTGACGAAAAAGTGCCGCGCCTCTGAAACCTATGGCGTCAGTCTGGCGAAACGACTGGGTGCCCACGTTGTCCTTTATCATTCCGTCGCAGAAACCTTGCGCACGGTAGAGCAATACATGTTTGCTGCTGGGGAAGCGACTCCAAGTATCGACACCATCTATACTGACATCAAAAAAGACGCCCAGAGTTCCATGGAGAAAAAACTGGAGCGTCTGCGCAGCAAGGGCATTTCCTGCGAGGGCATCATTGAGCAGGAAAAAACTCCGCTGGTGGACACCTTCCTTGCGGGACCTGCCGGCAACTGCGATCTGATCTGCATGGGTGATGAAAGCCACGGCGGACTTCTGGGCACGCTTCTGGGATCCAACCTTCGCGACATGATCGCAAAATCCCCCGTTCCTGTAATTGTTGTGAGATCTTAACAGCTCGACCTTTTATTACAAATTCATTGCCCAAGGCAGGTGCTTAGTCGCCTGCCTTTTTCTATTTCAATTTTAAACGCTCGCCGGACAAGTTATTAAGAAAGATCCCCCGCCCGGTGGAGATGGCTTCTCACATTTGTAAGGAAGATTACAGAGCTTTTGTTCGATAAGAGCCTCATTCCAATTAAACAAAATAAGGAACAAGAGGTTTCAAAGTGAAGTTCAGCACCAAAGTTATGATCAGTATTGGCACTGCTTGCGTGATCTGCACGACCGCAGCTGTGATCGTGGCATCATCCCGCATCTCGCACGAAGGCGAATCCCATCTGGTCGAAAAATCAGAAGCGATCCTTTCCCGCCTGGAAGCCGTGCGCTCTTACGTGGCTTCCCAGGGTGGATTAAAAGCCAGCATCGAAAAGGCCATCGAGGATCATCCTGATGGCAATCTTTCCAAAGAATCCAAAATGGCCATCCTGAAGCAGGTTCCCATCTTTGCCGCAATGAAAGTGGGCGCTGAAGGCGCTGAAAAGGAAGGCTATACTTTCCGCATTTTCTCGGGTGAACCGCGCAATTCGGACAATCGCGCCACTCAGGAAGAAATGGACATTCTGAAAAAATTTGAGGCCGATCCAAAATTGGAAGAGCTCACGGCAACCACCGACAATCACGTGATCGTATACCGTCCGGTGCGCCTTTCATCCAGTCAGGGGTGCATGAACTGTCACGGCTCCCCTTCCCAGTCCCCTTGGAAAAACGGCAAGGACATTCTGGGCTATCCCATGGAAGACTGGTCCGACGGTAAACTGCATGGCGGTTTCGCTGTGATTTCAAGCAAAGACAAAGTCAAAGCCGCAGCTACCGATGCCACCATGTACATCGTGCTTGTTGCCGTGGGCCTGTCGATTGTTGCCATGGGCCTGGCCTTTGTGGTGTTAAACCGCCCAATGAAGGCCCTTTCCGGCATCGCGGTGAAACTGAAAGAAACAGGCACCAGTGTCGCCCAAGCCAGCTCTGAAATCTCCAAGTCCTCTCAAGACCTCAGCAGCGCCGCCACGACGGCCGCGGCCTCCATCGAACAGACGACTTCGGCCACCGAGGAAATGTCGAGCATGATCAAGCTGAATGCCGGACACACCAACGAAGCCCGCTCACTGGCTGAAACCGCGCAGGTCAAAGCCCGCCATGGCAAAGATGAGGTCGAAAAGCTGATTCTTTCCATGGATGACATTGCGAAGAGCTCCAAGAAGATCGAAGAGATCATCTCAGTTATTGACGATATCGCCTTCCAGACCAATCTTCTGGCCCTGAATGCGGCAGTGGAAGCGGCCCGCGCCGGAGAGCAAGGCAAAGGCTTCGCCGTAGTTGCGGAGGCCGTGCGCGCACTGGCACAAAGAAGTGCCACGTCCGCCAAAGAGATCGCCACCCTGATCGAGGACAGCGTTCACAAAATTGAAAGCGGTCACGAGGTTGTTCAGGCCAGCGGCACGATGCTGAATGAAATCGTGGTGCAGATCGAAAAACTGACGGCGTTGAATATTGAAATCTCCACCGCCAGCACGGAGCAGTCCCAGGGGGTCAGCTCGATCAACATGTCCATCAATGAACTGGATCGTGTGACCCAGAACAATGCCTCGGCCGCGGGCGAATGTGCCTCGGCCGCTGAAGAGCTTGCCCAGCGATCCCAGCAGATGGATTCGATGGTTCAGGAGCTGATCTCGGTCGTCGAAGGTCGCAAAGCCGCCTGATTTTTATCCCCCAAAAAGGGTGTCTCAAAACGAGACACCCTTTTTTCGTCTTCCCCATTTTGTCATATGCGCAAGCCATGGACGCTCCTCCTTGCCTGATTCTTAACTGGCGCTGGACAGCCCTTTGCAGTTTTTGCGGGTATGAAACTGAAATCCCTGCTCTGTCTTGGACTGCTGGTTATGCTTGGGAGCCCTTCTGTCGAAGCGGCCACCAAACGCATTTGCACAATGACCCTGAATTCCGCGGACGAAAAAGAGGCGTTGAGACAGCTTTACGCTTCCCAGGATGTCGAGATCACCGAGCTTGTTCCCACGGAAGGCAAGAACCCCCGCTGGCTGCAAAACGCCTGCGACTCCGGCATTCAATGTGACGTGCTTTTGATTTCCGGCCACTTTGGGGGCGTGTTCTTTGGGGAAGGCAACAGCACCACTCTGGATCTGAAGGAAATCGAAAGGCTGAGCTGCGAAAACTCCTGCCCGGGGATTTTAAGCAAACCCAAAGACGTCTTCCTGATGGGCTGCAACACCCTTTCCAGCAAAACCCCGGACAAACGCTCGATTGAAGAGTACGTGGAAGTTCTGATCAAGAACGGATTTCCCCGTGACCTTGCTGAACGCGTGGCTTTTTCCCGCTATTCCGAATACGGGATGAGCATCAGTCAGATCTTTTCTTCGGCCTTTAACAACGTCGAGCGCCTGCATGGTTTCACCAGCACCGGACCCATGGGAAAAGTCGCAGGCCCCCTGTTGAAGAAAGCCCTGCGCGACACCAGCGCACAGACTCTGTTCAGCAAAGGCCCGGATACAAAAAAGCTGAATCAGCTTTTTGCCGGAATGAGCTATCGCATCGTCGCACCTAAAACCGAGTCCGATCCAAACTACAAGGCCCTGACCTGCAACGCGTATTCTGAAAGCATCAACGAAAACCGTGAAGCCATCCATTTCCTGGCCAAAAAACTGCATCTGAAGAAATACTATGAACCTCTTTTGGAAGCGACCCAGAATCCGCTGTTCATGGCGCTGCTGCAGGACACTTTGCGTGCTTCGGCTGAAGCCACCCGCAACTTTGAAAACTTCTTCCTGCAAATCGGCTCTGCGCGCTCTTTGCCACTGAAAATGAAAATGCAATTCCTGGATCTGCAAGCGCAATTGGGGCTTCTCCCGGATATGGTGAAAGCTGAACAGCAGGAACGCCTGATCCGTCAGCGACTGGGGGACGGTTTGAACTTTATCGTGACTGACCAGTTCTGCGCCATGAAGGATCTGCTGAAGACCACCGAGCTGAAAGCCAGTTGGCTGCAATATACTTCCGATGCATGGCAATTCATCCCGCGCCTGTCCCAATGCTTCGGAAGCTATGACATGGGCATCGAAGGCCTTCTGAAAGAGATGATGTACAGCAACGAATCCCCGATTCGTCGCGAAGCTTTGCGCGCGCTCAAGGGCCGTTTGTATTCCCACGATTTCAGTCAGTTGCTGAAAGCCTCGGCCCAGTGGCCACAACGCGACCGTCTGGACATGAGCTACAGCATCGGCCTGAAGGCGCCAACAGAAATGCTGCCGCAAATGGTGGAAACATGTTTGCAGAAAGCGGCTTCCGGTGACAACGCTGAATCCCGCGATGGCTATCGCTGGTATTGTTACAACCAGTTTGAACCGCTGATTGACAATCCTTTGAAATGTCATCTTTTCGCCCGCCGTTTTGAAACACAAAGTGTGACCGGCGTCGACTGGAATTGTTTGACCCGATTTAACCACGATATCCACCTGGGGTCGTGTCTTGAAGCGGCCGATCGCAATGCCGATGTAGAGAGTTCCGACAATGTTCGTTGGTACTGCTGGTCCAAATTGTCTGAACAAAAACAATTGAGCCGGTCCGAATGTCTTGCTTTGGCCTCTTCAATGAAAATTCAAGGCAACCGCTTCAAAGCCAACTGGAATTGCATGAATCGTATCGCAAATTGACCCGAAGGCCTGCGGGGTTTACAACGTAAACACTGGAGGCCTCGATGAAACACATCCTGCTCTTTTCTTTTCTGCCACCGGCTTCGGTCCTTGAACGCGCATTAAATCAGTTCAAAGCCACGATTTCGGCCAAAGAACTTTCCGTCGAAGAAATGCTGGATCAGGTTCACAAGATCCAGCCTGCTGCCATCGTGGTTGTACCCCGTCAGAAAATTACTGCCGATGTCATTAAAGCTCTGCCCGATTCCGTAAAAATCATCGCCACCTCCAGTGTGGGATTTGAACACCTGGATATCAGTGCCGCCAAAGAGCGCGGCATCCTTCTTAGTAACACTCCGGAAGTGCTGACCGAGTGCACGGCGGATCTGGGAATGATGCTGCTTTTAAATGCCTGCCGTCGCGGACGCGAGTATCTGTCCATCATGCAGGACGGCTGGAGAAAAACCTACAGCCAGACGGACATGCTGGGCCTGCAGGTCAGCGGCAAAACTTTGGGGATTCTGGGCATGGGCCGCATCGGCCGGGCTCTTGCCGACCGCGCCCGCGGTTTTGGCATGAAGATCATCTATTGCAACAACAAACGATTGCCGCCGGAACTTGAAAAAGATGCCGTGTATTTTAAAAACTTCCACGACATGCTTCCGCACTGTCAGATCATTTCCTTAAATGCACCCAGCACTCCGGAAACCAATGGCATCATGGACAGTAAAAGCTTTTCGCTGCTACCGAAAAACGCGGTGCTGGTGAATGTAGGGCGCGGGAATCTGGTGAACGAGGATGCTTTGATCAAAGCGCTGCAAAGCGGTCATCTGTTTGCGGCCGGACTTGATGTGTTCTGCCATGAACCTGATTACAACTTGAAGCTGCGTGATTTTCCGAATGTGTTTTTAACTCCGCACATGGGAAGTGCGACGGTCGAAACCCGATCCGCCATGGGTCACCGGGCTTTGGACAATGTCACCGCGGCGCTGGAAGGCCAACGCCCCGGGGATTCTTTGTATTAAAGCTGATTCAGGACATCCAGTCCCAGTTTCCAGCCGTCTCCGGCACCGAGGGTGACAAACACGTCGCCCTCTTTCAACATGCCCAGAATTTTCTGAGTCGCTTTTTCATCACGCACAAAATACTGGGCGTGCTCATGTTTCATTTCTGAAGCCAGCTTTTCACTGGTCACGCCTGGAATTGGCGCTTCACCCGCCGGATAGATATCTGTCAGCAGAACCTGATCGGCTTCCATAAAGGCCGTGGTAAAGTCATGCCAGCAGTGCTGTGTGCGGGAATAACGATGCGGCTGGAAGAAAACCACCAGTCTCTGCTTCGGATACTTTTCACGGAAGGCCTGCAAAACGGCACGCACTTCAGTCGGATGGTGACCATAGTCATCGTAAATTTTGATGCCTTTTTTCTCGCCCTTGAAGTGGAATCGACGATCCACGCCTTCATAGCGCTGAAGACCCTTGGCGCATGTTGCAAACGGAATCCCCGCGGCCACACCCGCACAAATCGCCGCCACCGCATTCAAAGCATTGTGACGACCCGGAACCTTTAGATTGAACTCACCCACCAGATGTTTTGTACCCAGCAAACGATCATTGCGGTGAACCGCATAGTGCCCCTGCTCTCCGGTCACAACCAAATCGTTCTTTTCATCGAAGCCATAGAACAGGATTCTTTTCGGGAAGTTTTCAAAGATCTGACGAACCAGCGGATCATCGCCACACACGATGACCTTGCCATAGAAAGGAACTTTCATCGCGAAGTCGTGGAAAGACTTCTGCACATTTTCAAAGGTCTTGAAGTGTTCCAGGTGGTCCGAGTCAATATTGGTGATGATCGCAATTTCCGGGGATAGCTTGTGGAAGCTTCCGTCAGACTCATCGGCTTCGGCCACCAGCCATTCACCGGAACCCAGCATCGCTGTGGACTTGATCAGTTCAAAGCGGCCGCCGATCACAATCGTCGGGCTTAGGTTGGCCTCCAGGAAAATCGCAGAAGTCATGGACGTTGTGGTGGTCTTTCCGTGCGTCCCCGCCACTGCGATACCGCGCTTCAGGCGCATGATTTCCGCCAAAGCCTCGGCACGCGGGATCAGAGGAATCTGCCGAGCGCGCGCTTCGGAGATCTCGGGGTTTCCGTATTGAATCGCACTGGAATAGACCACAACGTCAGCGTCCCCCACGTTGCTGGAAGCGTGGCCTTTAAAGACCTTCACACCCAGTTCTTTCAGTCTTTCCGTGTTGGCGTTTTCAGCCTGGTCACTGCCGGATACTTTCGCGCCGATATTGTGCAACAGCTCCGCGAGGCCGCACATACCGATGCCTCCAATACCTACGAAATGGAATTTGGCGTGCTGTAACTTCATTGCAGGATTTCCTTTGCGATCACGGTCGCAGAATGAGGGATATAGAAGTTCTTTATATTCCGAACCATTTGATCGCGCAAATCTTTATCGGCCCGCAAAGATTGGACTTCTGAAATCAACCTTTCCGGCGTTAAATCTTTCTGCAGAATCATCCGGCCGGCATTTTTCTGCACCAGGCTTTCTGCATTCTTCTGCTGATGGTCGTCCGCAGCCGGCAAAGGCACAATGATAGGAATAATGCCAAACGCCGCCGCTTCCGCAATCGAGCTGGCCCCACCACGGCAGACAATGATGTCAGCCCACTGATAATACTTGGCCATGTCATAGATGAACTCAAACGGCTGCACTTCGCACGGCGCATTTTTGTACTTTTCAGTCACGCGCTCAAGATCCGCGCTGCCCAACTGATGAACGACAGAAAGGTCTTTCACCCACTCCCCCCCGCTCATCACGGCATCACTCAGACAGTTGTTGATGATACGGGATCCCTGACTGCCGCCAAAAGCCAGCAGGTGGAATTTTTGATTTTCAGAGGTGCTATGCACAGCCGCTTCGATTTCAGCACGAACCGGCATACCGGTTTGGATGATGCTGTCACCCTTGAGATGTTTTTTAGCTTCGTTGAAAACCACAAAGCACTTGTCGACAAAGCGGGACAAGATACGGTTGGCCATGCCTGGCATTGCATTGGGTTCCCACACCGCCGTGTTAAAGCCAATAATGCTGGCTGCCAGCACAAACGGACCGGAAGCATAACCACCCACCCCGATTACATACAAAGGCTTTAGCTGCCCCAGCAGACGGATGGACTGCCACAGACCCACCGGAATCTTCAACAGGGTCTTCAGTTTCTGAATCGGACTTTTCACATTCAATTGACCGGATTCGATCAGATGCAGAGGGAAACCCTCGCGAGGAACAATCTTGCTTTCAAGACCCCGAGCCGTGCCGACAAAGTGCACCTCGATGCTGGGATCAAGCTTTTGCAAAGCCCGGGCGATGGCAATACCCGGATAAATGTGTCCGCCAGTGCCTCCGCCGGCGATCACGATATTTTTCTTAACAGTCATTTTAATTTTTCACCTTTGAAGCTGTCCAACGGGAACCAAAGCGACGGGAAAACTTGTCTTCTTCGAAAGAGTTCTCGATGTTCAGAATAAGTCCAAACATAAAGCACAGGGACACCAAAGAGCTTCCCCCGTAACTCAAGAACGGAAGAGTCAAACCTTTGGTGGGAAGAAGTCCCATCACCACCCCTGCATTGATAAATACACTCAAGCCAAATGTCACTGACAAACCCAGAGCCAATGCTCTTTTGAATGGCTCCTCAGCTTTGACCGCAATCTGCATTCCGCGGAAAACAACAAAACCGTACAATGCCAAAATCAGAACGAAACCGACAAAGCCCATTTCTTCACCCAGCACGGCCAGGGTGAAGTCGGTGTGCGCCTCTGGAAGGAAGAACAGTTTCCCCTGCCCTTGCCCCAGACCTGCGCCGGTCAATCCGCCGGAATGGAAACTCAGCATACTTTGAATCACCTGGAAGCCTTTTTGCGCCGGGTCCGCCCATGGATCCAGGAAGGCCAGAACACGTGCGCGGCGGTAAGGCACACTCATCACCAGGAAATAGAACGCCGGAATCATCACCGCCACCGCACCAATGATGTATTTCCACTGCAAACCGAAGGCAAACAACAAAGTCACCGCCACCATGACGATGATGGCAAAGGTTCCAAAGTCAGGTTGTTTCAGCAGCAACGCCATCGGAGCCACCAGGGCCACAAAAATCCAGTGCCACTTAACACGCCCCAGGAAGTTTTCCTGACGGCACAGCAAACTTGCAAACCACACACTGAAGGCGATTTTCAAAAGCTCGCCCGGCTCAAAGCGCACTCCGAATGGCAACTGAATCCAGCGGATCGCTCCACCCACACGAACCCCCAGGCCCGGAACGAAAGTCGCCAACACCCCCAGTGTCGCCACCAGCCACAAAGCCCAACCGTATTTTTCAATGTAACGGAATGGAATATGGATGGTGGTCACCAGCACGCCCATGGCCAGAATCGTGAAAATCAATTGTCGTTTGAAGAAGAACAGACCGTCGCCATAGGATTCGATCGCGAAGATAAAACTGGAAGAATAAACTTGAACCAGCCCGATTCCTAAAAGAGTGATGATGGCAAGAAACAGGCTGCTGGACAGATATCTCAACATAAACGTGGACTCCCGAGAAAGTGGCTTCACCAGCCACTTTCTAAGTTAATCAGAAGTCCAGATTAAGGTCTATCGGGTCGGAAAAAAGCTGGACCCGATTACTCGGAGATCACTTCAGCGTCAGACTGCTCTGCTTCCTGTTTGGAAGGTGTCACTGGAGCCTTTTTCGGAGCGGCAGCTTTGCGCTCACCACGTCCGGCTGTAGCGCAGCAATAGATCACACCATTCTGATCGGAAGTGTTTTTGTAGTTGGTGATAGAGAAGTTGCGGTTGGCGTCGCAGCGATTGGCCATTTTCATGCTCAGTTCAACATCCAGATCATGGTAAACATCGCCACTGAGGAATTCGCAGAACATGCCTGTGCTGGCTGCCATCTTTTCACGTTGTTCCTGGCGGGCCTTGAAAGATCCGGAAGCACAACCGGAAAGAACCAATACGCTTGAAGAGAATAAAAGGAAAAGACGACGAGACACGGGGAGCCCTCCTGGCAATGTTAATACTCAAAGGGCCTCATCCTCGAGGCCCTTTGCTTGTTTCTTGATTGTAAATTATCAGTGAAACTTTCTCACGATTTCTTTGAAATAATCGCCGCGTTCTTCGAAACTGTCAAACATGTCGAAGCTTGAGCAGCCCGGAGAAAGCAGGACAACGTCCCCGATTCTCGACTTTTGGTAAGCGATCAAAACCGCCTCCTCAAATGTACCGATCAGGAAGGTTTCAGAGAAGTCACCAAGGTCGCGATTGATACGTTCTTTGGCTTCCCCGACCAAGATCAGGGTTTTCACCTTGCGTTTCACGGAAGTGCGCAAAGGCTCATAATTCAGATTCGTATCTTTACCCCCGGCGATCAGGATCACGTTTTCATCGAAAGTGTCCAAAGCGCGCAGAACCGCATGCACGTTGGTGGCCTTGGAGTCGTTGTAGAACATCACTCCGCCCACTTTGCGCACGTATTCGATACGGTGAGGCAGACCGGTGAAAGTGTTGATCACTTTCTGAACCGCTTCACGGGTTGCACCATGCTCGCGGGATGCCAGGATCGCCGCCATGATGTTTTCCACGGAATGTTTACCGCGCATTTTCATGCCCTTGATATTGAAGCTTTCGATCTCTGGGCCGGTACGAACACGGATTTCGTCGCCGATATTCACAGCGCCACCGATGTTCATGATTTGAGGTTCCAAAGCCGGTTTGCGGGAGAAGTAGAAGATACGACCGCGCTGAACTGCCGGATCACGAGCCAACTCGACAACCGCGTTGTCATCCGCATTCAGAATGCTGGTAGTTGCCTGGTTGGTGTTTTTGAAGATACGGCGTTTTGCATTGACGTATTCTTCCATGGAACGGTAACGATCCAGGTGGTTTTCAGCCAGGTTCGTGAACACGATGTTGCCCGGATTGAAAGTGTCACAGTGTTCAAGCATGAAGCTTGATACTTCCGCGATCACCACCTGAGCTTTGTCATCCAGACGCAGGTAATCCACCAGCGGCTTTTCATTCGCCCCGCCCACCCAGGTTCTTACACCGGATTCAGTCAGGATCGCCTCAGTGATTTTCGCGACTGTGGTTTTACCGTTGGTACCAGTCAGACCGATGATCGGCTCTTTGATAAAGCCGGCAGAGAATTCGAACTCTCCGGTGATCTTGATGCCTTGGGAGCGGGCATAATCAAAGATCTTCAGATTGCTTGGAACACCCGGAGAAAGAATCACCAGATCCTGAGCAATGAAAGTTTTCGGGCTGTGGCCGCCCAGCTCAAACTTGATTGGCAAATCACCCAGTTGCTCCAACTGAGCAGAAAGCTCCGGCTTGGATTTGTGGTCTGTCACTGTCACTTGTGCGCCATGTTTGGTCAGGAAGTGAGCCAGGGAAACACCCGTCTTGCCCAATCCCACAACCAAAATGCGTTTGTCTTTTAAATCACTATACTCTTTATACATCTTCTTACCTCAACTTCAGAGTGGCCAAACTTAATACTGCAAGCAAAATGGAAATGATCCAGAAACGAACAATGATCTTGGTTTCGGTCAATCCGCCCAATTCAAAGTGGTGATGAATCGGCGCCATTTTGAAAACTCTTTTACCGGTCATTTTGAAAGAGATCACCTGAGTGATCACTGACAATGCTTCGACCACGAAAACCCCGCCCAGGACAAGCATCAACAACTCATTTTGAGTGATGACAGCCATGGAACCCAGGAAACCGCCCAGGGACAACGAACCCACGTCACCCATGAAAACTTGCGCCGGATACGCATTGAACCAAAGGAAGCCCATGCCCGCCGCCACGATGGTCGCCGCCACAATGGTCAGCTCCCCGGCGCCCACGACGTGAGGGATTTGCAGATAGTTCGCAATCGAGAAGTGTCCCGTCACATAGGCAAACAGACCCAAAGTCGCCGCCGAGATCATCACCGGAACAATCGCCAGTCCATCCAGACCGTCTGTCAGGTTCACCGCATTGGCGGTGCCCACCACAACAAGGGCAGCAAAGATCACATAGAAGTAACCCAGATCAATAGAAACGGATTTTACAAATGGAATGGTCACTGCGGTGCTCAGACCGTGGAAGTGAACCAGAGCCAAAACCACAAGTCCGCTGATCAGGAACTCGCCAGCCAGACGGATTTTACCGGACAGACCCTTGGAGTTCTTTTTGCTGACTTTCAACCAGTCGTCCATGTAACCGATCAAACCAAAGCCCCAAGTGATAATCAGAACACCCCACACCAGCGGGTTCATCATATCCACCCACAACAGGCAGGGAATCAAAGTGGAAAGAAGAATCAAACCACCACCCATGGTTGGTGTGCCGGCTTTCTTTTTGTGAGTTTGAGGACCGTCATCGCGGATCGCCTGACCAAAGTGCTTCAACTGAAGACGTTTGATAAAATGCGGACCCCAAATCCAGCACAGCAAAAAGGCTGTGAAGAAGGCGATAAAGGTTCTGACCGTGATGTACCTGAAAACGTTCAGTGGCGAGAATTCATCCGCCATTGAGTAAAGCCATTGGTAAAGCATGCTGCGCTGATCCCCTGTTGTGACCTAAAAATTTAAATTTGCTAGGAACTTAAAGGGTTTAGCATATTCGCTGGACAAAAATCAAGCGAAAGTTCGTAAGTATATGTAATCACTAATGTTTAAAGAATTATCTGTGATATGACAGGGCTCATGTTCCGCGCCCTTGAAAGTGCTAAAATAAGAGCAAGCAAGGAGGTCGTTGTGAAAATTGCGTTGAAAGACCATATGACCCGAAAACTCATCACTGTCAGTAAGGACGCGACAGCTTCAGAAGCTTTGCGCCTGATGACCAACTATTGGATTCGTCACCTTCCCGTCATGGATGAAGAAGAGGATTATATCGTCGGTATGCTTTCCGAGCGGGATCTGTTGCGTTCTCCGCACGCCGAAACTCCTGTTGGAAAGCTCATGAGTTCACCCTTAAAAACATTCCCGATCGAAGCCCCGATGAAAGCCGTCGTTGATGCGATGATTGAAGAAAAGGTTTCGGCCTTTCTGATCACAAAAGACGATGAAGTTGTCGGCATCGTGACTTCGGAAGACATGCTGGTGCTGCTGGATCAGATTCTGAAAAAAGATGAGTCCTCGGACGCCCCTTGGGTGTTGGGAGATTTGTTCTCAAATCCCCTGCTGCAACGAACCGCCTATCTGGTCGGACAAGCCGGCGTCTAACCAGGAACCTTTTGGGATTACTGTTTTTCGGCGAAATCCAAAGGCTCACACGGGAAGACGAAGCGCTCTAGCTTTGTCCCGCGTGAGGCTTTGACGACGGCGATGTCGCCAGCTTTCAGGAAGCCCGCCAGATCCTGGCCGGAAGAATCTTTATAGTCTTTTTCAATCAGCGCCAGATTTTTGTATCCGGTGCTGTTCAAACCTTTGGCGAAGGCTTCGGCGTCATCACCAATGAAATATACTTTATCAAAGCCTGCTTGGCCGACCCAGGTGCCCAGCTCTTCATGCAGGTTCGCGGACGCAGATCCCAGTTCACGCATCTGACCGAACACACCGACTTTGCGCCCCGGAACGGTCAGAAGTTTCATATTGTCGATCAGAGCCTTCATGCTGTCAGGATTTGCGTTGTAAGCATCAAAGATCATCTGCGCACCGGATTTCAAGTGCACCAACTGGTTACGCCCCCAATTGGTCTTGCAGGCAGGAAGCCCCGCCCACACCTGCGCTGGAGTCATTCCCACCGCCAGCCCCACGCTGGCCGCCGCCATCAGGTTCGTCAGATTTTGAGCACCGAACACCTGAACGCGCGCAGTTCCCGCTTCGCCACCGATGGAACCCTTGATCGAGATTTCATTCATGTTCATGGAAGAAATCATCAAGTGCACATCCGCACGCGGATCTTCGGAAGAGAACGTCAGGATGCGCGCCTTCGGGAATTTTTCGCGCGCCTTCACGTACATGTTGTGGGTTTGTGTGTTGTCCAGATTGTAAATACGCACAGTCTGATCACCGGAAGCTTCATAGATTTCCTCTTTGGCCTCCGCCACCTTTTCGATGGTGCCGAAAAATTCCATGTGCGCACGCCCCACCATGGTGCAAACCACCACGTCCGGTTCGGCAATATGCACCAGCTCGGTGATTTCACCGGCGTGATTCATCCCCATCTCAATGATGGCAACATCCTTTTTCGGAGGCAGTTGCAACAACGTGAAAGGAACACCCCAATGATTGTTGAAGCTGCCTTTGTTGTAGTGAACGTCCATGGCAGAACCCACCAGCGCCGCCGTGAATTCTTTGGTGGTGGTTTTGCCATTGGAACCCGTGATCCCGACAATGCGGGCGCTGGATTCGTGACGAGCCCAATTGCCCAGCTTCTGCAATGCTTTCAAAGTATCAGGAACCAGCAGGATCGTGGCTTTGTCTTGCAGATTTTCGGTGTGAGCGTTTTCTTCATGCACCATCAAACCCGCGGCGCCTGATTCCACCGCTTTGTCCAGGAAGTTGTGGGCGTCAAAAGCCTCACCTTTAAGCGCGATGAAAAGCTGGCCCTGCAACTGGGCGCGGGTGTCGGTGCCAATGCCAGCAAAATGGGTTTCTTTCTGGCTCAGGATCTTTGCACCTGTGACTTTAACGATGGTTTGCAGGTCCATGGCTCTCATGTTTATCTCCCTTGCAAGGCCTCTTCGGCCACCTTCACATCACTGAAGGGGAACTTCTGTGTTCCGATAATTTGATAGTCTTCGTGACCTTTGCCGGCGATCAGAATCACATCGCCTTCCTGGGCCCGCTTCAGGGTTTGAGTGATGGCGTCCTTGCGGTCCACCACGGTCATGGCTTTGGCTTTCGCAGATCCGGCCACTCCGGCCAGAATATCCTGAATGATCGCTTGCGGATCTTCGGTGCGAGGATTGTCGGAAGTGATCACGACTTCGTCTGAATACTTCAAGGCCATTTCAGCCATCAAAGGACGTTTGCCTTTGTCACGATCCCCGCCGCAGCCAAAGATCGTCCAGATGCGCGCTTTGGATTGCAGGTTTTCACGAACCTTGTTCAAAGCCGTCAGCACGTTTTCCAATGCATCCGGCGAATGGGCGTAATCAACAAAGACCGAAAGATTTTTATCATTGGGCACGGACTGCAGACGGCCCGGTACACCAGTAAAACGATCCAAAGCCTCGATGCAGATATTCAGCGGAAGCCCCGCTGACAATCCCGCACCCAAGGCCGCCAGGGCATTCATCACATTGTGAGTCCCGGACATTGGCAAGCGCACTTCACCCTCCCCGACCGGGGTCCACACTTTGAAGTGGGTCAGGGCAAAGTCCATCTTCAGAATTTCATAGCGAATGTCAGAGTCTTTTTCACCGTATGTCCAAAGCACCGCCGGATCAGCCACACGCAAGCGACGGCCAAACTTGTCAGCGGTATTGACGATGGCAAAGCACGGACGCTTGTGGGTCTTCCACAAAAGATCCGTGAACAGGCGCTGCTTCGCCTCCAGATAGCTTTCCATCGTGTTGTGATAATCCAAATGATCACGTGTCAGATTCGTAAAGATCACGGTGTTGAACGGAACACTGTCCACACGGCGCTGGTCCAGAGCGTGGGAGGAAACCTCCATCGCCACGGCCAAAGCCCCTGCCGAACGGAATTCGCGCAGACGCTTTTGCAAAAACACCGGATCCGGCGTGGTCATTTCAGAAGGCCATACCTGATCACCCAGATGGTGATTGACCGTGCCGATCACCCCGGTGGGAATTTTGCCGTGATTCAAAATGGCTTCGGCCATGTACGTGACAGAAGTTTTTCCGTTGGTGCCGGTCACGCCGACGCAGAAAAGCTCCTGCCCCGGATCCCAGTAAAAACGGCTGGCCAGAACATCCAGCACTTCGCGGGAGTTTGGCACCTGCAACACAACGCCTTCGTACCCTTGCGGAATTTTCGCGCGATCTTCCACCACCAGGGCGGCGGCACCTTTGGCAACGGCATCAGGAATAAAAGTGTGCCCGTCCAGTTTGTTGCCGCGAATCGCGACAAATACTGAACCCGGCACGACAAGGCGTGCGTCGTTAAAGACCCCTGTCACTTCAATATGAGAGAATGCGTTTTCAGGAATCCCCGGCAGAATGGAAAAGAGATGTTGCAGTTTCACGCACTAAGAGTAACTTAGGTCTCAGATATGAGACAACTCGGAAAACTACATTGCCAAGAAATAAATCATAACGACGATGCGCCATGGGTCATCTTCTTCCATGGCTACGGCGCTGATGCCAACGACCTGTTTTCGCTGGGGGAAATCATCCCAACCAAGAAGACATACAACTGGTTATTTCCGAACGGAAATCTGGAAGTGCCCATCGGCCCGGCTTGGATGGGCCGCGCCTGGTGGACAATTGACATGATGGAAATTCAGCGTGCGCAGGAACGCGGTGAACACCGTGACTTCAGCAACGACACCCCGAAAGGCATGAGCAAAGCTTACGACCTGGCCATGGAGATGATCCGCCAGATGAAGGTTCCGTGGAACAAAATCGTGCTGGGCGGATTCAGCCAGGGCGCGATGCTGGCGACTGAAATCTATCTGCGTGCACCGGAAACTCCAAAAGGACTTGTGATCATGTCCGGCACTTTGGTGCATCAGGAAGAATGGAAGCAGTATGTTCCCAATCGCGCCGGCCAGCGCTTCTATCAAAGTCATGGCATCAATGATGCGGTTCTGGGCTACAAACAGGCGCAGAAACTTGAAACTTTGCTGACCCAACATGGCATGAAAGGCTCCCTGCAAGGGTTCCGAGGCGGTCACGAAATTCCAATGCCGGTCATCACCCAAATCGGGGATTATCTGAGTACTATTCCATAAGGACTGTCCCGGGTTGATACGGAAACATTTCAGTTTCTTGCAGCCCGGGCTTTTTGCTTCAGACCCCTTCAGAAAGCTCCGTTAGAGCTAGCATGAGCATTCTGATCGTACTGGCATCTCTCATTCTTACCGGTTGTGGCGGCATTACCGCAATTCTGGGTTCTTCCAGCAATCCTGCAAAAACACCTCCCACCAAAGTCATTTCTTTGGATGCCGCAAACTTTGCCGTCGCTTATGATGGCGAGGGATCAGTGACGTTCAGCTCAAGCGAAATCATTCTGGCGCCAAAGCCCGCGACGGCGGCCAACGAAACCCACGCCGCCCTGGTGTTCATCAAAGAAACTGTCGACACACCTGTACAGGACTTTGAACTGACCGTGGATTTAACCACCAGCCAGCAGTTACGCCAAAACACCGCCGCCAATGACTGGGAGGTTTTCTGGCTGTTCTTTGGCTATAAAGGAAATATCACGGACAAAACCACGAACTACTATATTTCCAAACCCTCCACCGGATCCGAACTGGGGCTGGCGCACGGGGAAGTGGGACAGAAGTTTTTAGGCACCGACAGTGTCAGCAAGACCGCCGTGGGCGGCCGTCACAAGTTTAAGTTTGTGCGCAAAGGAACCTTGTTCAGCGTCTATCGCGACGACCAGCTTTTTTATTCCTATACGGATGGCACCTTCCCTTCCGCGCTTTATTCCGGCAAGGGGGCTTTGGGCTTTTACTCAGAAGACGCCGAAGTCAAAATCCATTCCGTACAATTGAAACGACTGGACAGCGGCACGGTGGCATCAGAGGTTCTGCCCCTGCTCACCTCCAACTCGCTTGAGTCGCGCTCTCCACAGTCGGTTTCCACCTTGAATGCCACGGTCACGAACTCGGCCCAGACCGGAGATTTGTTCTGGTCCTGCACCTATAAGAAAATTACCGGCGAAGTCACCGGTCTTGCCAACACCGATTGTCTTTCCGTCGGAACCATTGGCAACAACGGTCTGTTTTCATGGACGCCGACCTTGGATCAGATCGGAACCTGGATTTTCAATTTTGAAGCCTCGGAAAAACGCGGGGGCTTTGGCAGCAAGTCCTTCCAGGTGCAGGTTCGTCCTGATTGGACCGGCACCTCGCAGTTGTTTTTGTTTGACCCAGAGTTTTCCATCAGCAAAACACTGGATGCGACAAGCATCCTGACCACGCGGGCTCCCGCCAGTGCCGACAACAACAAAACCGTGAACTGGCCGGCTTTGACCACGGCGGATACAATTGACCTTTCGGGCTTAAGCGAAGCAAACCCGTGGCGCAACGACGCGGTTTCTTTAAAAAACGCCCTGCACTTTGATGCTCTTCAGGATGATCAGGGGCTGCCTTTGAGTGTTGCCAATCTTGGAACGACTCAGGACTTGCGCCTTTCTTACTGGTTCAAGCGTGACAACACCGACAGCAAAACCGCCGTGCTGGCCAATCACACCAACGGCACTTTGCAAAGCCGTCACTGGATCGGAGTTATTTCCAGCAGCTACACGGATGGCGGATCTGAAGTCGTCTGCGATGATCCGAATGCCGCCAACGGCGGATGGATGTTTGTAACGACCCAGGTGACTGCAGGAAAACTAAAAACTTTCGTCAGCGGCCGAGAAGTGTGCAGTCAGAATCTGCCGGCGACTTACAACTTTGCTTCTCCTTTAAGACTGGCTCCCCGGGTTCAGACGTTCTTCCCCTTCGCGGGTCAGATGTCAGAAATTGCGGGCTATACCCAATCGACTCCAGCAGAAATCTTTCACGACTTTACCGCAACCGCCGACCGCTATCGTCCGGTGAAAGTCGGCGCCATCAATTCCGGTGATTTGGTTTTGCACTGGGACGCGGCCAACGCTGATCGCGGCATGGCTCCTTCCGCAAGTCCGGCGGGCTGGCTGGGCTGGTTCGATCTGGCTCCCAAAGCGTTAACAAAAACCTTGGGCGGATTTGATGGCAACGCCTCATCGGGGTTTGTAGCCCCCACGGCCGCTACTGCCTACATGCAGTTTGACGGTGTTGATGATTATATGCAGGTGACTTCTCAGGCGGATCTTTCGACCCTGGGTCCGGCGTGGACCATTGAAGCCTGGCTGCAACCCGGTGCCGCGCTGGGAGTGGATAACAACTATCCGCCCAATGACCTGCGCCACGACCTGTATAAGACCATCTTTGAAAAAGCGCAGTACGACAATGGCAACAAGCTTTCCCATGGCCTGGGATTGCGCCTAGGTAAAAACAACACCGTCGACGCCTTTTACATCAACAACTATGGCTCGACCGATACGGTCAGTGGCGGCGTCAGCCTGAACGCCAATCAGTGGTATCATGTGGCTGTCAGCTTTGATAAAGCCACCTCAACATTAAAAAGTTATGTGAACGGCGCTCTTGAAAGCTCTAAAGTCGTTAATATCAAGCAAGACTCCAACAACGTGGCTCAAAGCGACGGCGATGTTATTGGCGGGATGTCCGATGCATTTGTCGGAATTCCCTTTGACGTCGATGGCCGCCGCCGCTTCAACGGCAAGCTGGCGGTTTTGCGTGTTTACCAAAAATCTTTGGCAGACAGTGCTGTGAAAGCCCACTGCCTTACCCAGAAGGACCGCTACGGCGTGACTTGCAACTGATCCTTCCCAATTGCAACGTGACAAAAACCAGGCATAAGTCAAAATAAAGCCATGAAAAATTTTATTTTTATGGCCTTGTTGTTGTCCGCTTGTGCGGCCTCTGCGCACCGTCTGGTTCTGGAAGAACCCTCTGAAGTTCAAGCCCTTGACGAAGCTGACTTCAATCTTGGCGCCGTTTTATTTTCTGCTCCTGGCGCAGACAATAAGAAACTTTTGGAACATCCTGCTTACCATTCTTTGGTTGCCGATCTGGAG
This sequence comes from Bdellovibrio sp. BIS2, assembly GCF_055398295.1. NCBI lineage: Bacteria > Pseudomonadati > Bdellovibrionota > Bdellovibrionia > Bdellovibrionales > Pseudobdellovibrionaceae > Bdellovibrio > Bdellovibrio sp. BIS2. The sequence goes on from NZ_AP035879.1 coordinate 3,217,062, forward strand.
AAAGACCTGGACGCCCTCAAGACTCAGGATGCCAAGCTGGGTGTGGGTATGAACTATGTTCACCGCCTGTTTGATATCCGCTGGCTAAAAACCACGGCGGCCCGCTTTGAACTGGTGGGCGTTGTCAACCGCATGGATCGCACCGTATTTAATCCCGGCACCTGCGGCGAGGTGCGCCTGATCTATCGCCTGTCCTATGCGAAAACCCAGAACCAAACCCTGATTCAGTCGCGTCTGCCGATGACCCTCAATGCGGTCTTCAAACTTCCAGCGACATCAAACTGCCAGACGGTGGCAAAACAATGGTCCTCTCAGCAAAAGCCTCCTTTGAAAAACTGGGTGACGCTGGCGAACCTGAAATCACTGGAAGTGAATCTGCAAGCCGTACGCTGGCCGTCGACCATTCGGGGGGACATGGGCGGACATGCGGAATATTTCCTGCGCGTGTATAAATTAAAAAACAAAATCTTTGTGCCAGCCCCGATGGAAAACACCCCGGACGTGGCTCGTCTGCAAAATGATTCCGTCCTGCGCACAGAACTGCTGGCCTGGATTTCCACGCCGGAAAATATCAAGGCTCTGGATGCCGGGACCTTGAACATTCCAGAAAAATTCCTGACCAACAAGAGCTCTTCCTTTGCCCTGCACGGAATGAACCGCTTGGCCAATCGACCGTTTGATCAGATTTTCAAGAAAGACGACTTTAAAAATCTGAAGCTGTCGGATCTGGAAAACATTTATGGCCCGTCGTCTTTCCGTCGCCGCCTGAACGACCTTTCCTGTGCGGGCTGCCATCAGGGACGCACGATTGCGGGCTTCCACTTTCTGGGGAAAGACCCGGAATCAACGATCTTTGCCAACTCGGTCTTCTCATCCCAATCTCCGCACATGATGCAGGAACAAAAGCGCCGTCAGATATATTTCCAGAATGTCTTCCAGGGAAAAACGGCCGACAGCTCTCGTCCCTTCTCTGAGCGTGACCCGAAAACACCGGGCTCCATGAATGCCCACTGTGGATTGCCGGGTTCAGAGTATCAGGCTTGGACTTGTGCGGCTGGATTGAAATGCAAGGCGGTCGTCACGCCTGAAACCTCCAAAGAAATCGGCGAATGCCTGCCGGAACAACCGATGGCTGGCAACCCCTGCGAGCCGGGGACGATTTCTCAAACCGCAAATTCTCATCGCGATCTGATGAAGGCCGGAACCAGAACATCCTGCCCGTCACATCAGTACTGCCAAACCACGAAGGTGGGTTTCCCGGGCGGCATGTGTTCTGGAGGTTGTGAACAGTTGGCTTCCGGTGAAGCATGCGGAGCTATCGCGATTCTTCAGGGCTTCAACGACTGTCTGGCGCGCAATCGTCCTTTCGGAGAATGCCTGGCGCAGAACACCCGACCTGCGGGATTGCAGGCCTGCGATGACAACACCTCGTGCCGGGCCGACTATATCTGCAACAAAACCCAGTCCGGAAAAGGCGTGTGCATTCCGCCTTACTTCCTGTTCCAACTGCGCGTGGATGGTCATCCCAAACCAATCTAAGTTTCTTTTCACAGACGAAGGGCCCATTGCGGCCCCACTGTCTGCACTTGCTCGCGGTACCTTCGACCAGACCGATTCATGCCCGGTGGAATGGTCAAAAATCCTTGATAATCTATCCACCTATGTTCAATTCAAAAGCTTCCAAGGGCAAAAAATTCGTCGATCAGCAGATCGTTAAACTGTCCGATGGTGACGTCCTTTTCCGTGAAGGGGATCTGAGCCGCGAGATGTATATCGTGCAAAAAGGCGCCATCGAAGTCTTTAAAAGAGTCGAAGGCCGCACCATGATTTTAAGTCGCATCGACCGTGGCAGCATGGTGGGTGAAATGTCTTTGCTGGAATCCCTGCCAAGATCCGCTTCTGCTCAGGCTGTGGGTGAAACGACATTGCTGATGTTTGATCCGGGAAGTTTTCTGCTGAAGATCCGCCGCGACCCAACTTTTGCCTTTGAGCTGATGAAGCAGTTAAGCGGACGCATTCGTCAGACCAATGAAAAGCTCATTACATTGATGGCGGCTGAACAGCTTTCCAAAGATGATCTGCAAGACATTACGGAATCCGTTTTATGATTATTGATGTCACCACAGAGAAAATGGTGGTCATTTCAGATCTGCATCTGGGGAATCCTTTTTCTGAGGCAAAGAAATCCCTGATTGAATTTCTGTACTGGGCGGCGGAAAACAAATACGACGTCTGCATCAATGGCGACGGTCTGGAAATCGCGCAAGTGTCTTTCCGTAAAATGGCGGAAGATGTGCCCGAGGTGTTTCGCGCCGTCAAAGCCATCACCAAAGCTGGAAATCGCGTGTTTTACGTCGTCGGAAACCACGACATCGTCCTTGAAAACTTTCTGGAGGACTGGGGCCCGTTAACCCTGGCGCCATTTTTAAATGTTCAGTGTGGCAAGCAGCGCATTCGCATCGAGCACGGCCACTTGTACGACCCGTTCTTTGTGAAACGCCCCGATCTGTATGAGTTCCTGACCTGGCTGGGTGGTTTTGCCCTGATGGTCAGCCCGCGAATTTATAAAGCCTGGATTAAGTTTGAAGAAATAAAGTCCCGCCTGCGCCGGCGCTTCCGCGGCAGCAGCGAAGTTCCATGCCTGCCCGGAGAACATCCGGACTTTGTGATCGCGGCCGAAGAAATCTGTTCCCGCGGCTTTGATGCCATCATCTTTGGTCACACTCACCATCCCGGCACCATTGATCTGCCCCAAGGAAGGTATTTCAACAGCGGTTCCTGGATGATTTCGCCGACCTATATCGGCATTACAAGCCAGGATGTGGTTCTGACTCAGTTTGAAGCTGATAAGGGGCTTTAGCCGCCACTAAAGACGGCGTGTGGGATCACCCAGTTCCGCCAGAATATCCCATCCGAACTTTTCCAGCTTGGAATCCCCGATGCCATAGATGTTTTTCATCTCATCAAGAGTGCGTGGGTTTTTCACCGCCAGTTGGCGCAGGGTCAAATCACCGAAGACCACGAAGGCTGGCACATCCAGCTCTTTCGCCTTTTCACGTCTCCAGCGCTTCAGAAGCTCCATACGTTTTTCCTGAATCTCATCCAGCACGATATCGTCGGTGTTGGTGATTTTTTTGGATTTGCTCGAGGCCTTTTTCAGTTTGGTGACAACCTGATCCATCTTCGCCAGCGGAGTCACAGACTTCTGGATACGACGACTTGATTTCGGATCACAACTATCACAATGCCCACAGCGCTCGATGCGCTGGGAGTCTTTGTAGTAAGTAAGAATCTCGGCGTGACGACACTCTCCACCTTCGGAATAGTTCACCAGGGCGTCCAGATTTCTCCAGCGCGCGTCTTTGATTTCATCCGGTGCTTCCGAGCTGTGAATGAAGAAGGACTGAAGACCCTTGTCTTTCTTCGAATACAAAGTCAGGCAGGTCGAATGCTCTCCGTCACGGCCCGCACGTCCCATTTCCTGATAAAGAGCATCGATATTGGCAGGAATCTGGAAATGCACCACCAGACGCACATCCGGCTGATCGATACCCATACCGAAGGCATTGGTCGCCACCAGAATGCGCAGCTCCCCTTTGGCGTAAGCTTCCTGGGTGCTGGTGCGAGTTTCGGAAGTCAGACCGGCATGATAGTAGCCCACAGTTTTACCGAACTTCTTTTGCAGGAAAGCCGCAATGCTTTCAGTGACCTTGCGAGTCCCACAATAAACGATGATGCGCCCTTCAGGGGTTTGTTTGATACTTTGAAGCAGCAGCAGAAGCTTGGCGTCTTCGTCTTCACACAGCTCCACTTGATAGTACAAGTTGGAACGGTAGAATCCGTGAACCATGCGCTCGGGCTTTTGCAGCTTCAGATGCTTGGAAATATCATCCAAGACGGTCGGTGTCGCCGACGCGGTCAGTGCCAGCACGGGAACATCCGGGCACAGCTTTTTCAAAACATTGAGCTGCGCATATTCTTCACGGAAGTCATGCCCCCACTGGGACACGCAGTGAGCTTCATCAATCGCAAAAAGGCCGACCTGACGGTTTTGCACCCAGCGATGGAAGCCCTCTTTCTGAGCGCGCTCCGGGGAAAGATACAACACGAAGGCGCCGCCCTTGTTGATCTCGGCGAAGACCTCACGTTTGTCGTCATCACTTTGTCCGGAATGCAGGGCGCCCGCCGGAATGCCATAACGGCGCAAAGAAGCCACCTGATCCTTCATCAAAGCAATCAGCGGGGAAATAACGATGACAAGCTTTTGTGTGGCAACCGCCGGATACTGATAGCACAGGGATTTGCCCCCACCCGTCGGCAGAACGGCCAGAACATCACGGCCACCCATCACCGAATCGATGATCTCTTTTTGCCCGCGACGGAAACCGGAAAGATTGAAGTATTTTTTGAGCTGGTTTTCCTGCGGACTGGCGGCGATTTCCATAAACGACACTTTCATTCAAACACCCCTTGATTTCAACAAGATTGCACGGCTTCTTGTGCTGCCGCGCAAACAGGCAGCAAGAACAAGGCGAGGCCCTAAGTGCCCTGAATCCTTCGGAAGTTCCCGGGCGTTTCCGAATTCCAGTCGGAAAAATTTTGCAAGACCTGCCCCGCAATTTATGCGAACCTATAAATCCGAAGGAGTTTTTATGAAGGCACTCTCATTTCTAACGATTCCTGCCCTGCTGCTGGGTTGTTCCTCCCCCGCCCCGAAAGAGGCTCCAGCCAGGGAAGCCACGCCAGTCGCAGCGGATCCTTACCCGGACAAGGCCGTCTGTTTTTTGCTGATTGATGCCCAAACCGGTCAGATTCAGAAATCCATCAATGAGGAAAACTGTCAGGTGCAGCGTCCGGCGTGTTCGACTTTCAAGGTTCCCTTGGCGGTGATGGGCTTTGATTCCGGCATTCTGAAAAATGAAAGCACGAAATTCAAATGGAACGGCAAAAAGCACTCCATCCCCGAGTGGAACAAAGATCAGACGGCCGCTTCGTGGATGAAAAATTCCACCGTGTGGTATTCCCAGGTCTTGACCGGCAAGATGGGCTTTCAAAAGCTGCAAACGTATCTGCGCAAGTTTGATTACGGCAATCAGGATATTTCCGGCGGAATCAAAACCGCGTGGCTGACCCCGGCCTCTTTCACCCCGGATGAAAAAGGCTTCTCTTTGCGCATTTCAGGATTTGAACAAACCGACTTCCTGAAAAAACTTTTGTACGATAAATTGCCGGCGACCAAACGCTCGCAGGAACTGACCAAGAAAATCATGTTCCTGGAAAAGACCCCGAAGGGTTATGAGTTCAGCGGAAAAACCGGATCGGGCTATACGGATGAAGCTCAAAAACGCCGCATCGGCTGGTTCGTGGGATTCATCAAAACACCTGATCGCCAGTATGTTTTTGCAACAAACTACATCGACACCGTGGACGTGGAAAACGCCGAATTCGGCAGCCGCCTCGCCAAACAACTGACCATCAATCTGCTAAAAGAGGAAAACCTCTGGTAAAAAAGGTACCTGCTTACTTTTTCCGAAGCGGCACATCTGGCGCAATGCTTCTGCAAAAGTAAGCAGGTACCTTTTGGTTATTTCATGATGACGGTGATTTCTTTGCTTTCGGGGACTTGGGAGCCGGCGGTTGGGAAGACTTCGCTGACGGTGCCCTGCCCTACGAATTTCACTTTCAGATCCTGACCGCTGACTTTGCGAAGAACTTCGCGCGTGGTCAGATTCATCAGGTTGGGAACGGTGTCGCCGGTTTCAACATTCGTGACCTTATCCAGTTCAGTCGCAGTCAGAAGCGCTCTTGGAGCTTCGGCTTTCTTGACGGCTTTTGGTTCAGAAGCCACGCGGCGAACTTTTGGATTCACTGTGGATTCTTCAGCCAACTGCAAAGGGGCAATTCCTTCTTTGCGGACAGCATAGGACGCAATTCTGGAGAAGACCGGAGCCGCCACCGTTGCCGCGTAATAGGATTTCTTCGGTGAATCCACTGCCACATAAATTACAAACTTCGGATCGTTGGCCGGAATAAAACCGCCGAAGCTGGAGATATAAGCGCCACGAAGGTACCCACGTCCGTTCGGATTTACTTTTTGAGCAGTCCCTGTTTTACCGGCCACCATGAAACCGTCCACACGGGCGTTACCGCCGGTTCCACCTTTCGTGGTCACCCCTACCAGCATTGCGCGCATTTGCGCAGCCTGCTCTGCAGAAAGAATACGGCGGATGGGTTTTGGCTGAACTTCAACCAACTCGCCTGTTTCAGCATCACGCATGCTTTGGACAATGTACGGTGTATTCAAAACGCCACCATTGGCGATCGCCGCAAAAGCGTTGGCAATCTGCAAAGGTGTCGTGGAAATCCCGTGACCGAAAGAGATATTGGAAAGCAAATGCTGTCTCCAAGGAAGCCCCTGCACCATGCCGCGGGCTTCACCCGGCAGATCCACACCCAGGCGCTGACCGAATCCGAAATCAAGCAGGCCCTGGCGCAAACGCTCTTGACCCATTTTGAAAGCGATCTTGGTGGTACCGACGTTGGAAGACACTGCCAGAATCTCAGAAACAGTCAGGTCCTCGAACTTCTCTCTGGTTTCGGCTTCTTTGATGATGCGGTCGCCGACTCTGAAGCTGCCTTTTTCACAATAGAACTTGGTGTTGGGCTGAATCAGACCATCACGCAAAGCTGCGGCGATCACAAAAGCTTTCATCGTGGACCCGGGCTCAAATGCATCGGTTACGATTTTATTCCGGCGATATTCAGACGGCGCCTTGGCAGCTTTGTTCACATCAAATGTAGGCGCAGATGCCAATGCCAGAATTTTGGAAGTTTTCGCATCCAGAATCACACCCACCGCGTGGTCGGCTTCAAACTGGGAAACCGCGTTCGCCAGTTCGCTTTCAAGACGGTATTGCAAATCGGAATCCACAGTCAGTTTCAGCTCGGTCCCTTCCGGATTTTCAATGAACATCAAACCGTCGTTGATCAGCGGGCGGCCACGAGCATCACGCTTTACCAGAACTTTCTTTTTATTCCCGGTCAGAGCCTGGTTGTAACCCAGCTCAAGACCTTCAAGTCCCTGCCCTTCACTGCCCAGGAAACCCAGGGTTTGTGCCAGCAAAGTTTCATTTGGATAAACACGGCGCCATTCTTCCACAAAGGAAAGACCGCGGATGTCCCAGGATTTGATTTCGTCGGCTTTGTCCTGTTCCAGCATGCGCTGAATCCACACGAAGCGGCGGTTGCCGTCTTTGATCTTTGCGTAAACGGATTCAGGAGACTGATTCAAAACTTTCGCCAGCTTCTTCGCCACTTGTTTGCGGTTTTCCAAAAGTTTCGGATCGGCATACAGTGAATAAGCCGCCGCCGACATTGCAAGGTCACGGCCATTGCTGTCGACAATCGCCCCACGGCGTGCCGGCAAGGACACCTTGGTTTGGAACTGACGGTTTTGCAAAGCATTCAAACGGTCGTTGGGAAGAAATTGAAGATAGGCTGCGCGCATCGCCAAAGCGGACCACAACACCAGAATTCCGACGAAGATGACAACAATACGTGATTTCAACTTACAGATCCTTTTTTGCGATGCCTTTTTCAGCCACAGTGTTCATCTCAGAAGCTAGCGGGCCGGTCAGATGAATGATCTGATTGGCCTGAACCTTTTTAAGCGTGAATTTTTGCTGAGCCACGGAATCCAAAAGCTGGGGACGCGTGATTTTTGCCAAAGAGATTTCCTTGGTGCGTTTTTCTTCCCAGACTTTTTTGTGTTCACGGGTCAGCTTCAGAACGCTGTAACCCATACGGCGTTCTTCCATCTGCAGGAACACGATTGAAAACAAAGTAAAGATGACAATAAGAATACTGAAGAAAGGTTTTAGCTGCTTAAAGTTTTGTGAGCTCATCCTGAGCACTCCTCTCGAATATTCTCAGCTTCGCAGAGCGTGAGCGAGAATTTCTGTCACACTCTTCCTGAGTGGGAACAATTACTTTCTTAGTCACCGTGCGGCCCAAATCCTCGGACTCACGGAAAATATTTTTTACGATACGATCTTCCAGAGAGTGGAAAGAGATCACCGCCAGTCGCCCGCCGGGATTCAGCGCGCGAATCATTTTCGGAATCGCCTCTGCCACCACTTCCAGTTCGGAATTCACCGCCAGTCGCAAAGCCATGAAATACTTCGTGGCCGGGTGATGGCCTTTAACCTGCCATCCATCCACGCGTTCAATCAGCCCTGCCAGGGCGCCTGTTGTCTGGAATGCTTTTGTTTTGCGGTCATTGACGATCGCACGTACGACTCGGGAAGGGCGATAGACCTCGCCGTATTCCTTGAAGATTCGAATGAGCTCATCCTCAGAAGCCGTATTAATAAGCACCTCAGCTGTCAGTCCCTGCTGCTGGTTCATTCTCATATCCAGGGGGCCGTCGTTATAAAAACTAAAGCCTCGTTCTCCCTGGTCCAATTGCGGAGAACTCACACCTAGATCTAAGAGCATCATATCAAAGTTATTTAGATTGTGTTCTGAAAACTGCGTGAAATTACCATGGATTACGTTTAACTGGCCCTTCTCGACTTCAGTCTGGAAGCGGCTTTGCGCGTAGGCAATCGCAGTCAGATCTTGGTCCATGACCGTGGCTTTCATCTGGGGATAAGCATACTTCAGCGCCATGTAGTGACCGCCCCGGCCAAAAGTCCCGTCGAAGTAGCTCAGTTCTTTTTTGTCTCGCAGAGGATAAAACGCCGCCAGCACTTCCTGAAGCAGAACGGGATAGTGTTCAGGCGAGAATTCAAAGGGAAGCTCGACCTTCGGCGGGATGACTTCTTCCTGACGTTCAATTCGTTCACCGGATTTGGGCTTGTACTTCTTCATGGGCGCGCGCTTTCGCTATAGTTTTCGGGCTATTAGATGATTCAAGGTATGAATTATTCTATTGAGCGTCAAGTCGCTTTGCCTTAACCTGTTTTTAAGGCTTCTTCGTATTGAAAAGGATTTCGATGCTTATCAACTGCCCCCGCTGTGGTTTTCAACAACCTAAAGACAAATACTGCGCGCAGTGTGGCGTTGATATGGAAAGCTTTAAACCCGCAACACCACCGGCATGGAAACGCTTTTTCGGCAATCCCCTGATTCAATTGTCTTTGGTGGTCGTTGTTGCCGGCGGTGTCGGAATCACTCTCTATAAAAAAGGCCAGCAGAACCTGGAACGCCGGGTGAGCTATCTGAAATCCACAGTGCAGATCAACTCTGCCGGCGGACCCGTGGATGTCCCCCCACCCGAGGACACCGCGAACTTTGCCAATCAGGAAACAGAGGAAGCAACACAATCTTCTGAAGCTGCAGACGGCACCATCGATGCTTATAAAGTGGAGCCGACACCTGCCGCAGTGACTGCGGTGGCAGCGGCCGCCGCTCCGGAACTGACGGATCGCACGGGCCGTGCCGTTGCCAAAGCCGGGGCTCACCTGATTGTCTATTACACCGAAGTTTCTCGCGGTCGCCTGAATACCATTTTTGGCGCCAGCCGATCCACCGGACAGTTCATGAATTTCAACGAGTACTCTGCAGGGATTCTGCCGGACTTTGAAAAGAACGTGATGAACCGCCCGGACATCAAGATTCTGCACAAGGAAGACCGCCCCCTGACAGCCTCAAGAACCCTGCAGTGGTCCTACACTTTGAAAGACCGCAGAAATCCGGCCATTGAAATCGGCCTGACCACGTTCTTTGAGCTGAATGACTTTGATAACAACAACCTGCGCGGCAACCTGGAAATCCAAAGAAACTGGCGCGAGCCGGCTCCCGGCGGCGGGTTTGAACTTCAGCGCAAATCCTTCCCAGCGATTTTTGAAATCGGCGGCGAGACTGGTTTCTTTATGTCTGGCGTGATGCCTCCGGTGTCAAACATGGGCCCGGAAGAAGACCAGTTGATGAGCTTTGATATTTACAAGATCCTGCGCTCCCCCCAGTTCCGTTCCGGCGAGAGCGACTTTGTGATCTTTGTTGAGTTCGAAAAAGGCAACTGATTCACCAAAGGCAGCAGCATGGCATTTCAACAGGAACTGAGACACCACTATGGGCCTCAGGTACACATCATTGACAGCCCTTTCCTTAACGGACTTTTAGCCAAACTCTGCCACCCCGACACTTATCAGCCTGAAATCAACCGCATTGTGGAAGTGCTTTACACCCACATGATTTCCATCACGATCAACAATGAGTTTGCGATGGAAAGGTTCGAGCAGGAAACCCGCATGACCGCGATGCACCCGGATAAAAAACTGTCTGGCGCACGCATCAACCCGGAGCAAAAAGCCGTCAGTGTGAACCTGGCCCGCGCCGGAACTTATCCCAGCCATATCTGTTACAACTTCCTGCACTTTTCCCTGCCGGGGAAAAACGTGCGTCAGGACCATATCTTTGCCGCCCGGGTGACAAACAGCAAAGACGCTGTGACCGGGGCCGAGTTCGGCGGCATGAAGATCGGGGGCGACGTCAAAGACGCCCATGTGATCTTCCCCGACCCTATGGGAGCCACCGGCAACACCATGGTCACCGCCATTGACCACTACAAGACCCATATTGAGGGTCCAGCCCGCAAGTTTATCGCCCTGAACCTGATTGTGACGCCTGAGTATTTGAAGAATGTACTGGCTGCACACCCTGAGGTCGTAATCTATGCCTTAAGACTTGACCGGGGACTGTCCCCTCAGGCAGTTTTAGATGCAACTCCCGGACAATTTTGGGATCAAGAACGCGGCCTGAACGAAAAGCAATACATCGTTCCCGGCGGCGGCGGCTTCGGCGAAATCATGAACAACTCCTTCGTGTAGTTGGAGAAAGGGCGACCATGACAAATCTTTCCTTGAAACCTTACCTTACAGAAGAGCAGATCCAGCAAAAAGTGAAAGAGATTGGGGCTACCCTTTCCAAGAAATTCAAAAACGAAAAGGTCGTTGCGATCTGCGTTTTGAAGGGTTCTTTCATGTTCTACTCTGATTTGGTTCGTAACATCGAAGCCGACATCACTTGCGAGTTCTTCGGTGTGGCGTCTTACCACGGCGGCACTTCTTCTTCTGGCGAAGTGAAAGTGACTTTGGATCTGGCCGGTCCGGTTGAAAACTGCCACGTGATCCTGGTGGAAGACATCGTGGACACAGGTCTGACCATGAACTATCTGAAAAACGCCATCCAGTCCCGCAAACCAAAATCTTTGACGACTGTTGCATTGCTGGAAAAACCGGATGCATTGAAAGTGAAATGTGACATTGATCACGTGGGCTTCAAAATCGCCAACGAATTCGTTGTTGGTTACGGTTTGGATTATCAGGGTTACTACAGAAATCTTCCTTACATCGCGCAAGTTCAAAACTTCCAGTAAGCAAGACAACTGCACAAATAAAAAAAGGAGCCCGCAAGGCTCCTTTTTTCGTTTCAGGATCTGTTGCTGATTAGAACTTGCAGTTCATTTCAGCCAGAACTTTTTCTTTAAAGATCGTCTTCACTGAATCCAGGGCGTAACCCAAAGAAATATCCTTCAGATCCGGGGACACCTTCAGCATCAGCACCTGGTAGTCCTGACCTTCCGGTCCCATTGCCGGCAGCTTTTCTTTCTTCGTCAGCACACCATCACGATAAGTGATACTTAGTCCCGGACGCGCCACCAGCACGCCTTCTTTCAATGGCAACTGAGCGGCAGCAATACGGATGGAATCCTGAATGCCGGTTTCTTTATCGGAACGCAAGGAAACAACCACGGCACCCTTGCCGTCTTTTTGCCTTTCCACGGAATAGTCACAAGACGTCGCATCTGTGTTCAACAGATTGGAAAACCCAAGGACCTCTTTCGTGGATTTGGAAACTTCCGTCGCAGCGAAAGTCACGGTCCCAAAAAACAGAATAACGGCGCTAATGGCAAAGATGTGCTTTTTCATAGGGCGCAGTATAGGGGGACTTGAAGCCCCTTTAAAGAGGCAATAAACGGCCCTTCCGAAACCCGAAAGAGCCATTTAATTTCATACACTTAGCCACCATGAAAAAGCTGCCTGTCAAAACTTCACACAGGCCTTTTTAAGGCTTTTAGCGCATCAGAATGCCGACACCGAAAAGCACATACAGCAGCGACGACCCGTAGTTAATCCACTTCATTGAAATCTTCTGAGTGAGTTTTTCACCGAAGACCACCGCCAATCCATCCGCAAACATCATCCCGGCGGTCGTACCCAAGGTGACCAGCAGGATGTTTTGATATTTCGCCGCCAAAGCCACTGTGCTGAGCTGGGTTTTGTCGCCGATTTCAGCAAAGAAGAACAACACGGTGGTTGTCCAGAAGGCGCCCCACTTCATATTGTCGGCATTCGAGTCATCCTTATCCGGAATCAGAATCCACAGAGCAAAACCAAAGAACGTCAAAGCCAGCGCCCAGTTCAACCACTGACCAGGAACAGTGGCCGCGATCCACTCACCCGCCCAGGCAGCCAAAGCGTGATTCAGAACTGTTGCTGTGAAAATCCCGGCCATCACATGCCATGGTTTTTTGAACTTTGATGCCAGAACCAGCGCCAATAGCTGAGTTTTGTCGCCCATTTCTGTGGCGGCCACCAGTAAGAATGAATTGATGATTGCTTCCATTTGCCCTCGATACGGTTATGACCGTGGGGGCTTGCTTCAAAAAGAAAACGAGACCACACGGTGCTTTGTTAAAAACACTCGTGTCAGTCTCGTCAACAGAAGGACTTTTGGGTCCTTAGGCATTTAAACCGGAGTTCATCACTCAGTATGTCGGTTTAAATCAAATCTTGGGAAAGATTGCGACTACTCCCTAACTACCCGGCCAACTTACGAAGGCCGCAGATGAAAGTCAAAAGAAAACTCCCCCGCAACTTGATGTTGCGTCTGACATTCTACACCTTGGCGAACCGGGCTGAATTCTCTATAACTGGGGGGATGAAGACTTCGATAAAAACACAGTTAATTCGCTCGCTTGTCGCGGCCTTATCCGCCTTGGGCCTTTTGGCTTTTCTGCTTTGGTACACTCAGCGTCCGCCAACAATGGGTGGCGACTTTAAACTGAACCACAACGGTAAGACGTGGCAGTTTTCTGAAAACGCAAAAAAGCTGAATCTTCTTTATGTTGGTTACGCAAAATGTCCGGACGTATGCCCGATGGCTTTAAGCTATTCTGCCCAGGCCTTCAAACAACTGACAGACAAAGAACGTGAAAATGTTCAACTGATCTTTATCAGCGTGGATGCTGAAAACGACACGGCAGAATCGGTGTCTGTTTACGCTCACCAATTCAATCCGGAATTTATCGGCCTGACCGGCACCACGGCTGAAATCGATGCCGCGATCAAACCCTTTGGCGCCAGCTACATCGTGGAAAAAGATCCGAAGTCCTATCTGGGCTATTCGATCTCGCACACCGACCGCGTATTTGTTTTGAATAAAAAAGGCATTGTCGTCGACAGCATCCAAAGCCCGCGCTCTGCCGATGAAATTACAACTAAAATTAAGGAGAACCTATGAAAGCCATCGTACTTGCAGCTTTGACAGTGGCACTGAGCCCTGTTGCGTTTGCCGCGAAATCCCCAGTCACTATTTCTGACGCCCGCATCTTTGCGCCGATCAAAGGCACCAATGCGACAGCAGGTTATGGCGTGATCACGAACACGACCGACAAGGAAGTCACTGTCACGGTTGAAAAGATCGAGCCGTTCAAAGCAGTTGAGATGCACGAAACCGTGGAAAAAGACGGTCGCATGTCCATGCAGAAAGTGGAAAAGCTGACCATCCCGGCAAAAAAATCCGCGGAACTAAAACCCGGCGGCAACCACATCATGCTGTTTGACCCCACCCGCGAAGTCAAAGCCGACGAGACACTGAAAGTGTCTTTGAAAGTAAACGGCAAGGTTGAATCCTTCGACTTCAAAGTCATCCCCCGCGTGGAGACCAAAAAAGAAGAACATCATCACCATCACTAGTCCCAACAGTGATTGAAATAGAAAAAGGCGGAGCATTCACTCCGCCTTTTTTGTTTTTAAGACCTAACGAAGGTCAAAGAGCAAGAATTCAGTTTCTTTTAAAGCTTTGATCTTCAGGTTCTCTTCTTCCACCACCAGGGCATCCCCTGATTTCAGAATTTGACCGTTCACTTCCAGTTCACCTTCGGCCAATTGCAGCCAGGCTCCCCGTTTGGAACGTAAAGCGAATTCCTGTTCATAACCTTCGGTAAAGACCGACGCATACAGATCCGCATCCTGGTTGATCTTCTGACTGCCTTCGCGTCCGTCTTTGGAAACGATCAGCTTGAACTGATTCAGCTTCTGTTCGCGGGTGAAGGACTGCTGGGTGTAACCCGGAGTCGCACCGACCACGTCAGGCATGATCCAGATCTGGAACAGTTGAAGGTCCTCAGTCTCGGACGGATTGTATTCGCTGTGGCGCATGCCGGTTCCGGCGTGCATCGTTTGAATTTCTCCGGCTTTGATCTGACCGACGTTACCCAGGCTGTCCCTGTGCTCCACGGCGCCTTTCAGCACGTAGGTGATGATCTCCATGTCACGGTGCGGGTGCGCAGGGAATCCGGAGGATTTTGCAATCCAGTCCTGATTGATCACACGCAAGTCACGGTAACCCATGAACTTTGGATCGTAGTAGTCGGCGAAAGAAAACGTGTGCATGGATTTCAGCCAGCCACCGAACTCTGCGTAGCCTCTGTCTTCGGATTTGCGTTGATACATCATAATGACCTCCCACTTGAAATGGAGACTTGGTTGTTGGTTGTCTGCTCTAGCTTCGACAGGAACTCCATTTCTTCGTAAATAATATTACACAACTAGACGATCTAAAAAAATTATAATTTTTTGATTAACATGATCTAATTTTTTGATATACTTTCTGAGGTATGACACTGGATCAACTGCAAGTACTTCAAACCATAGTTAAATCGGGAAGCTTCCGGGCCGCTTCCCAGGAATTGCATCGCGCACAAAGCGCGGTCAGTTATGCCATGCGTACCCTTGAAGGTGAGCTGGGCTTTAAAATTTTCAGCCGTGACCAGTACCGCCCGACCTTGACCCCTCAGGGCCGCGCTTTCTTAAAGAAAGCCGACGACCTGATCCTTCAGTTCGACGAACTGGGGGAAACTGCTGAGTTATTGAAAAGAGGACATGAACCGATCATCCGTCTGGCCGTCAGCGCTCTGTGGCCCCTCCCGAATTTGGTCAGTGCGCTGAAGGAATTCTCCTCCCGTTTCCCCCAGACGGAGATCAAAATTATTCACGATGTTCTGAGTGCCGATGAACATTTGCTGGAGGATCACGCCGACATTTCCCTGGGCACGATTTTTAACGACAAAGGGCTTCTCATCACTGAGGAGCTTTTCACTGTGAACATGGTGATGGTCTGCGCTGCCAAGCATCCGCTGGCGAAGCTGAAAAAAGCCACCACCGAGGATCTGAAGAAATATCCTCAGATTGTTCTTTCCAGCACAGTGAAAAGCTCCAATCGCTCCGGAGGTGTTGTGAATCCGGCAAACACCATCAGCGTTCAGGACCTGCAGACGAAGAAAGTCTTTTTGGAGGGTGGCCTGGGTTATGGGCGCATGCCTGATTTCGCAATTAAAGAGGAAATCAAGCAAAAATCCCTCGTGACACTGGGATTAAAACCCATCCCTCTGCACGCCGCTATTGGTCGACATGGCTCTAAGGAGCTTGGCCCCTGCGGCAAATTCATCTGGGACTATTTTTCACGTGGACAAGGCAAGAAGCTAAAATAGAATGTTCAGCGACAAAGGGACCATAACTTTCCCACAGTACGGTACCCGCAAGGAGGCAGAATGAAGCAGTATCACGATCTCATAAAAACAGTTCTAGAACATGGTGTGAAAAAAGAGGACCGTACCGGCACCGGCACCATTTCAATGTTCGGTTATCAGATGCGCTACAATCTGCAAGAGGGCTTCCCTCTGCTGACCACAAAAAAACTTCACACGCGCTCTATCTTCCATGAACTGCTGTGGTTCCTGAAGGGTGAAACCAACATCAAGTATCTTCACGACAACAAAGTGACGATCTGGGATGAATGGGCAGATGAAAACGGCAACCTGGGCCCGGTGTACGGAAAACAATGGCGCTCCTGGGAAACCGCTGACGGTCGCACCATCGATCAGATCACCAACGTCGTCGAGCAAATCAAAAAGAATCCGAATTCCCGCCGCATGCTGGTGGTGGCGTTCAATCCGGGTGACGTAGACAAGATGGCATTGCCACCGTGTCACGCTTTCTTCCAGTTCTATGTGGCGAACGGAAAACTATCCTGCCAACTGTATCAGCGCAGTGCTGATATCTTCCTGGGTGTGCCGTTCAATATCGCCAGCTACGCATTGCTGACCCATATGATCGCGCAAGTTTGTGATCTTGAAGTGGGTGACTTTGTTCACACCCTGGGTGATGCGCATCTTTACCTGAATCACCTTGAACAGGCGAACCTGCAACTGACCCGTGAATTCCGTCCACTGCCTCAGTTGAAACTGAACCCGGCCAAGAAAGATCTTTTCGACTTCACTTACGAAGACATCGAAATCATCGGTTACGATCCGCACCCGGCCATCAAGGCTGAGGTGGCAGTATGATTTTGACTCATGTGGTGGCCTGTTCGCAGAACCGTGTGATCGGCGCGCAAGGGGGACTTCCCTGGAATCTGCCCGAGGACATGAAGTTCTTCCGCGAAACCACCAAGGGTCATATCATGATCATGGGGCGCAAGACGTTTGATTCTTTCAACGGCCGCGCCCTTCCCAACCGCTATCACATTGTGGTGACCCGCGATCCGTCCAAACAAAGCTTCAATTCCACCGAATCAAGCCCCGTGGTTTTTGTTTCTTCCATCGAAGAAGCGGTAAAACACGCGGAACCCCTGACGGCAAAGTGGGGCGATGAAGTATTCATTATTGGCGGCGGCGAAATCTACAAACAAGCGATGCCAATCACCGACAAAATCTATCTGACCCTGATCCATCGTGAATTTCCGGGGGACACTTATTACCCTGAAATCGACGAAAAGGTGTTCACTCAGACCGAGCGACGTGACATCGAAACGCCTATTCCTTTTTCGTTTCTGACGTACTTGCGCAAGTAGGGTCCAGAATCAAGTCCCATCTTGAGACTGATTCAATTTGGACTCTACCAACGCGATATTTTTTCCGAGAATAGAGGTAAGACGCTAATCCCGGAGTGCCTTATGAGTTCTTCCCAGACCGCGAAACGATTCAGAACCAAAGAGATGGCTTCGATCGAAGTGTACGGCCACATTGGCATTCTGGTGGCCAAGCTTCGTAATATTTCGCAGACCGGCGCCTTTCTGGAAGTCTCGCAAGGAGACTATGTCCCGCAAAAAGGGGACCTTCTGAACCTTACAGTCAAGTTAGACACTGTCGATCGTACGCACAACGTGGCGGCCGAAGTGATATGGAGCAAAGGACTGGGCCTGGGCATTTGCTTTATCAACAAGGATCAAATCCTTGAAAGAATGATGGCCAAAGCCGGAGCCTTCTAATAAGATCTCTGGATCATGCAGATCCAAAACTCTCACGACCTCAGCTCTTCCAACACCCTTCAACTGCGCTCTCAAGCAGAGCACTTTGTGGAGCTGTATACGCCTGCGGATCTGTCCACCCTGCTGATGAATCCTGACCTTAAAAAGCTTCCCTGGAAGATCCTGGGTGGCGGCAGCAATCTGGTATTGCCCTCTCAGATTGAAGGCCTGGTGCTGAAGGTCTCTAACCTCGGTCGTAAGTTGATTCATGAAGATCCCGATTACTGGTTCGTGAAAGCCCAGGCCGGAGAAATCTGGAATGACTTTGTTCAGTGGACTTTGGAAGAAGGCTATTGGGGCCTTGAGAATCTTTCTTTGATTCCTGGCACAGTCGGAGCCGCTCCGATTCAAAACATCGGTGCTTACGGCGTGGAAGTCAAAGACACCCTGTGGGAAGTCCATGCTCTGGATCTGCAAACGGGCGAACCACGAATCTTCAGCAACAAAGAATGCCACTTCTCGTACCGCGACAGTTACTTCAAACAAGAAGGCGCGGGCCGCTATCTGATCTGGGATGTGACCTTCCGTCTGCCAAAGAAAAACACCTTGCACCTGGAATACGGCGACATCCGCAAAGAGGTTGAACGCAACAACTGGCCGCAAGATCCCCGCCACATCGCTCAGGCCGTGATCAACATCCGCCAAAGCAAACTGCCCGATCCCAAAGTCATCGGCAATGCCGGAAGCTTCTTCAAAAACCCGATTGTCAGCAAAGAGCTGCGCGATGGTTTGCTTTCCAAACACAATGACCTTGTCAGCTTCCCTTACGAAGACCGCTTCAAGCTTGCAGCCGGTTGGCTGATTGATCGCGCCGGCTGGAAGGGCAAAAAACTGGGCCCTGTGGGCATGTACGAAAAGCAGGCCCTGGTGCTAGTCAACCACGGCGGAGCCACCGCCGACGACGTGTGGAAGCTGGCTCGCCAGGTGTCTTCGGACGTTCACACTCAATTCGGCGTCGAAATCGAAGCCGAACCCATCCGCTGGTAACAGACATTCTTCACGACAACCTCAGTGCATGTATTTTTCTGCGATAAGGACCGCAGATCCTCGTGGACCGCTTCTGCGGTCCTAAACCTAGACCTTAGTCTCAGCTCCCCTACCTAAGCCTTGTACCCTAACACAAAAACCTCTCACAATATGGTATCTGAGTTCTGCCTCAGAAGCCCAAGGAGGGGTTATGAAGAAGACCACCATGTGGATGGCGGCTGTTGCCATTTCCGCTATCAGCTTTTTGCCGCTGCAAAATGCACAATCCGTAGATACCACTCAATATTGGATGAAGGTTCGCGCCGAAGACAAATTCCAGCGAAGCCTTGTTGCCAACACGGGCGCTTCCATCGAAGCCACGCGTGAAGACTACGTCATCGCCGTCGGCAGCCTGGAAGAAAAAAACGCCGTCGAGAAACTGGGATTGCTTGAAGTCAGCTTCCCGATGACTGACGCCATGGATTTCCCGGCCAAAGATGCCGCCTTCCATAACTATGCAGAAATGACCGAGAAACTAAGAACTCTGACTTCCCAACACCCGGATATTTCCCAGATGAATTCCATCGGGAAGTCGGTTGAAGGCCGTGACATCTGGGCCATCCGCATTTCCGGCGATCTTGCCAATGCAGACACATTGCCAGCGGCGATTTTTATGGGCGGTCACCATGCGCGTGAGCATCTGTCCATCGAGTTGCCTCTTTATTATGTGCAGTACCTTCTTACCGAGTACGCCAACGGCAATCCGCGCATCCAGCGCCTGGTCAACGCCCGCGATCTGCACTTCATCCCGATGGTGAACCCTGACGGAGCGGAGTTCGACATTTCCACCGGCAGCTATAAATCCTGGAGAAAGAACCGCAAACAAAACAGCAACGGAACTTATGGTGTGGATCTGAACCGCAACTATGGTTACGGCTGGGGCGGCGGCGGTGCCAGCACCAATCCAAACAGTGACACCTTCCGTGGACCTGCAGCCTTCAGTGAACCGGAAACCCAGGCCATCAAAAACTATGTTGAGTCCCACGAGAACATCACAAGCCTTCTTTCCTTCCACACGTTCTCGCAACTGATTCTTTATCCTTGGGGCCACCAGTACGAAGGAATCTCCAACACCCGTGACAAACAAGTTCACGAAGTGATGGCAAAAAAAATGGCGGAGTGGAACGGCTACGAACCGAAGCAGTCTTCAGGTCTGTATATCGCCAGCGGTGACACAACTGACTGGTCTTACGGTGAACACAAGATCATTTCCTTCACCTTCGAACTGGATCCGGCCAACAGCGGCTGGGGCTCGGGTGGATTCTATCCCGGTGCGCAGATCATTCCTGAGGTGCAAAGAAAGAATCTGGAGCCGGTTCTTTACATGATCGAATACGCTGACAATCCTTATCGCGTGCTTGATGGCAACGGTCCAATCTTCAAACCCTAGTTTATCGAATCAAAATTAACTCTGAAAAAGGCGGCGCAAGTCGCCTTTTTTATTGTCGTTCAACATGGAATATTTGAAATTTACTTAGCAAAGGTCCAAAAAAAATCAATTGGACTGTCAGAAGATGCCGGACCGACTTCATGCTTGGTGTATGCCAAAAATCAGCTATCAAATCATTCCGCTTCACCACGTGTGCGATTCTCAAAAAGAACTTCTGAACGAAGTTTACGGACTGTGGGAGGAAACCTTCGGGCGTGTCCTGAACCGCGCCGGCGTTGAACTTGATCACGATGATTTCTTCCGCTGCCATGCTGCCGGCGTGCTGCTGTATAAAAACGAAATTGTCGGATTCAATCTTTTCACCACTTTCGATCTGAATCTGCGTGCGCATCAAAATCACAACTATTTCAAGGAACTCGATCCGCAGTTTGTGAAATCAGTGACCAAACAAGGCAACAAGATCATGACGATGGAATACTTCACCCTGGCCCCGCTGTGGCGCAAGCAGTCCCAGGAAATCCCCTGGGGGGAAATTCTGACGGGATTGGGTTTGTTCTATATGGATCAGTCCCCGGCGGACTTTGTCGTCGGAACCCCGCGCGTGGATTTAAAGGTCGATTCCATGTGTGAACGACTGGGGGCCACCATCCAGGGTCACGTCGAAAAAATGAACTACAAGTGCGCGATTGCCGTCTTTGAGAAAAAAGTTGAGAGAACCTTTGAAAATCCACTGACTCACCACTGGGTGCGCAAACTGTGGGAAAAATACACTCACCACAAAGCCGAAAAACTTGCTCAAACTTCTGCCTCGCCGCCTCCATTTGAGCTGACCCTTGCCGAGGCGGCCGCGTAAGACTACACTCTAGGCCATCCCAATACCCGGAGGTATTCAAGTGGCCTATCACGTTCACAGCGACAAACCGTATTTTGACCTGATCATCGGAGACAAAACCTTTTCATCCTGGTCCATGCGTGCGTGGCTGGTGGCCGTGCAATCCGGCCTGCCATTCCGTGAAATCAATATCACCCTGGATCAGCCGAAAACGGCGGCTCAGATCGCCAAGTTCTCTCCATCCGGAAAAGTGCCGGCTTTGAAACAAGGTAAAATTATCCTGTGGGATTCCCTGGCGATTGCCGAATACCTGAATGAGCTTTCCCCGGAAGCAAAACTGTGGCCTGAAGACATCGGGGCCCGCGCGCTGGCCCGCACTTACGCGGCGGAAGTGCATTCCGGTTTTGCCTCCCTGCGCTCCCAACTGAGCATGGATTTGAAACACTCTGAAGAAATCCGCCATCTGACTCCGGGAACCATCAGTGACATCAACCGTGTCCTGGAAATGTGGACCACGGCTTTGAAAGTCAGCGAAGGGCCTTACCTGTTTGGTGATTTCTGCATCGCCGATGCCTTCTTTGCGCCGATTGTCTTCCGCTTCCTGTCTTACAAAATTCAGATCAAAGACAAAATGGTCAAAGCCTATATGAAGAACATCCAGGATCACCATGGCGTGCAATTCTGGGTCGAGGAAGCTTTGAAAGAGAAAACTCCCCGTAAAGTGTTTTGACACCCGGGAAAAGCTTTCACGAGGCCCCGACAGCCCCTTTACATATAGACACGAAAAGGTGAACTTCTGACCCATGAAGTTCACCTTTTTTTCTTTTCTGCTCGTTCTTTCCACCAGCTCCCAGGCCCTGGCGGCACGCGCGATTGTGATGATGAAAGATGCCTCGGCTTTCCAGCGCACACTGAGCACCCGTGGCACGTGGTCCCAGTCCCTGCCCGGCACGATCGAAAAAAGTCTTCCGCAACTTCACACCTTCATCGTCGACACGGAAAACCCCGCTGACATCGAACGCCTGAAGTCCGCTCCGGGTGTGGCGTATGTCGAAAAAGAATACTTCCATCCGGCTCCCCCACGCATCAGTGAGGGCGCGGTTCTTGCCAACATCGATGTCGTTCATCCCGGCACCCCTTGGGGTCTTGAAGCGGTGAAAGCCCCGCAAGCATGGAGCAAATCCAACAAAGGCGAGGGCATCCGCGTTCTGGTGTTGGACAGCGGAATGAATGCGTCTCATCCTTCGCTGGCGCCGAACTTTGAACGAGGCCGCAACTTCACGGGTGAAGATGGCATCAATGATTTCTACGACCGCACCGGTCACGGCACCCATGTGGGCGGCACCATTGCCGCTGCAGAAGATGGCAGTGGCTTTTCCGGTGTTGCACCGAAAGCAAAACTGCTGGCCGCCAAAGTCTGTGTGGATTCAGGTTGTTCCAACACCGCCATCGTCGCTGGCATTTCCTGGGGGATTGATCAGGGAGTGGACGTGATGAATCTTTCTTTGGGAAGCCCAAGCGGGTCCCCTGCGGAAAAAGCCGCTTTGTTGCGTGCAGATCAGGCCGGCATCACCGTGGTGGCAGCAACCGGCAACTATGGCATCAACGAAGTCTACTTCCCCGCCTCCGCCCCGTCTGTGATCGCAGTGGGTGCCGTTGACAAGAACCTGAAGCACGCGGTGTTTTCCCAGTACGGACCGGAAGTGGCCGTGGTGGCGCCTGGAGTTCAAATCGTATCAACAATCCCCGTGGGCTCGGGCCGTTTCAGCACCGTGACCCTTAATGACACCCAGGGACCGCAGACCCTTAAAGCTTATCACTTTAAGGGCACCGCAACTCCGTACCTGGAGCAGACCCGCCCTGTTGTGGACTGCGGTTTGGGAGAGCCCGCAGACTTTGCCGGGAAAGACGTCAAAGACAAGCACGTGCTGGTCACTTTAAGCGGAGTCACTCCGATTGAGGACCAGATCCGCAATGCCATGCGCGCCGGCGCCACCAGCGTGATTGTCGCCAACAACAGACCGGGCCTGATCGAAACGCGTCTGTTTGAACAAGACAACGTGCTGTTTGCGGTGGGCTTTTTTGTCGAGCAGGCTGAAGGGGAAAAAATCCGCGCCGCTATCAAAAGATCCCCAAATACTTTGGTCAGCCTGAAGTCAGATCTCACAAGTTACAAAGAAACCTTCGGCACCTCGATGGCGACCCCACATGTCGCTGGCGTTGCTGCTTTGGTGAAGGCCGCCAATAAAAAATTAAAGCCTTCCGAAGTGAAGACTTTGCTGATGAAAACCGCCACGCCGATTCTTCCGAACGACGACAATCGCTACGGTTCGGGTCTGGTCAATGCCCAGGCCGCCGTTGATGCCGCTGTGGAAGCTCGTTAAGCTGTGCCCCGCAGCCCCGGCGTCAGGCCCTGTTAAAGGACGCCTGGCGCTTCCAAAGAATGTCGACTGTCAAATTATGAGACAGTCATTTGATTTCAGACCGCTCTTATTTGCATATAAATCTGGCCAGAACCTTGCTGATTAGGACACCAGTGCTTATTGGAGTGCGAACATGATGAAGCTCTTGTTGGTTGTAGCTGCGATTATTGGGTTGGGTGCTTTCCGTGCGGAGGCCGCCCCACTTTGCCATGTGGCCAAGTCCACGAAACTTGCCATGGATCAGCGCGATGATCTGCGCTTGAAATGCCTGAAGCAGAAAAAGAACCAAATCAGCGTGACCCAGTGCCTGGGTGTCGCGTCCTCTATGGAGTATTCCACCAACGCAGAAGAAGCCCGTCTGGTGTGCCTGTACGATCTGCGCCAGCAATCCAATCTAAAAGAATGTCACTCCATCACCAAACTGATGGAATTCCCGGATACGGGCGATGAGGCCCGTTGGGAGTGCCTGCGCAAGTACAACCGCACGATCACCAAGAAGCAATGCCAGAAACTGGCCAAATCCATGAGCTATCCAGCCAATGAAGAGCGCGCCCAGGTTTATTGCGAGCAGGAACTGCAGTAACATTGTCCGGTTTTGAAACCAGATCTAGGCAACGGCGGCCAGCCAGTCTAAAATGAATCTGTGGTTAAGACGTTGCTGGGATCTTTTGTTACAATCTGTGTTTTGCTGGCCGCTGGTTGCAGCGGTGGCAACTCTGGCTCTGAATCCAGCTTCCCTTATTCAAACTCCAGCATCTATTTCAAAAGCACGGCAAAAATCTCGATGGAGATTTATTATGAAACAGGGTCCGAGCCTTTCACCGGCACCACCGCCGGCGGAATGAACTACTGGCAGATTCTGGAAGACAACCTGACGGCGATCTTTCAGTACCGCAGCTCTGCCCCGACCATCGCTGTTCCAAAAACTCTGGCTGAAATGACGGCAATCCCGGCGCAGGGAAAAACGGAATGGACCGGCATCGATATCGTTAATCTGCACAAGCAGTATCACAGTCAGCTTCCCTCCAGTGCTGAATCCCGTTTCTATCTTTATTTCCTGGACGGAAACTACAGCACCGGATCCGGCCCTGAAACCGGAGTCATTGGTGTCAGCCTTGGCGGTACACCCATCATCGCGATCTTTAAGGATGTCGTGCGCAGCTCGGGGGCAAACCCCAACGGCATAGTCCCGAAATACGTCGAGCAAAGCACGCTGGTGCATGAAATGGGTCACGCCCTGGGATTTGTGAACAACGGCGTTCCGATGGTCACGGCTCATCAGGACACGGCTCATGGAGCCCATTCAACCAATTCTGATTGTGTGATGTATTGGCTGAACGAAGGCGCTTCGGATCTGTCGAACTTTCTTCAGAACTACATCAGCTCCGGCGACACTGTGATGTGGGGTCCTGAGGTTCTTCAGGATGCACAAGCCTACAGCGAATAAAACCTCGCGTTTTTCTTCATTATTTATTTACAAACATTACAGGTTTGCAAAAAACCAGACTTGCCCACGCGTCCACTCAATCCTATTCTGTCCTCATGGAACTAGGTCCTCAGAAAGGGTTTTCCGTGAACATGATGTCATCTGAAGAAAAAACGAAGAAAACTAAGATTATTGTAAAGGCTCCCACACAAGAACGTTCTCGCCAGACAGTAGCAACAATCCTGGATGCATGCTCTCGCCTTCTGGTTAGTGAAGGTTTCTACTCCATCACGACTGACAAAATCGCCAAAGAAGCCGGTGTCAGCATCGGTTCACTGTATCAGTTCTTTGGTAACAAAGAGTCTGTTGTACAAGCGGTTGTGAAAAACATCCTTGAAGAAGACAAACGCAT
Source organism: Bdellovibrio sp. BIS2 (assembly GCF_055398295.1). Taxonomy (NCBI): domain Bacteria; kingdom Pseudomonadati; phylum Bdellovibrionota; class Bdellovibrionia; order Bdellovibrionales; family Pseudobdellovibrionaceae; genus Bdellovibrio; species Bdellovibrio sp. BIS2. Next base: position 3,242,166 of record NZ_AP035879.1, read on the forward strand.
CTTCAGCGAAAAAATGCGCGCTATTTCCCCACTGCCACCCGAGCAGCGTGTGAAAGGCATGATTGAACTGGCTGTTGAAACCACTCGTCGCAACTCGGAACTTCGCTCTAAACTGACCACCATTCAGTACTATGTTGCCGAAGCTGCTTATATGTCCGAGACAATCCGTTTCTTCCAGGAGGTTGTCCGCTACAACCTTCCACAGATCCCGGGCCGCGACATGGAAAAGATCTCTTACATCATGGTTAACGCCTTCATCGGCCTGACCAATACGATGGCGATCGATAATCCAACCGCCATCCACGATACAGCCGTGGTTGAAGAGATCTACCAGCTCTTCCACAAGTATCTGGATCTGGGCGGTCCCGCTCCGGTGGCGGCAGTAAATCGCAGTAAAGGCGATTTCATCTAAGCCATCCGTACATTCGAAAATAAAAAAGCCGGGAGACAATCCCGGCTTTTTTTTATTTCAATTTCCAATCTCTGATTTTATTTTCTTTTATCTTCCATCGCCACCATGCGGTCACGGCGGGCCAGGGTGATCAAAGCGACATTGTATTTGTCCTTTGGAACCGCGATCACAGTTTTAGCCGGGATCGGGTGGCCTTTACGGGCCTTGAAGGTCAGGTGCGGATTGAAGATCTGCGCCTTGCGGTCATCGCCATCAAACCAAGACACGATCTCTTTGTACTTCACTGAAACTGGCAGTTTCAGATCCTGGGAATCCAAAGGTTTGGACCACACCACAGAACCGAAATACTTGCCCGCGTTCTTTTCCACTTCCAAAGCAGCCAGGAAGCTTGCATAGAAGTTGCGGGAGGCAAAACCAAAGGTCTTGCTGGATTTTACATCCGTCACCAACTGACCCAGTTCACGTGTGCCGTACTTTTCAGTCAGCTTGCGCACACCTGTAGGACCGTGATTGTAACCCGTCACCGCCAGCGGCCAGGAGTTCAGCATGGAATAGTTCTGACGAAGAAGTTTCGCCGCCAGTTTTGTGGCTTCCATCGGGTGATTGCGGTTGTCCACGGTCGCAGAAATCATTTTATAAGGTTTTGCCGTGTAAGGCATGATCTGCCACAGACCACTGGCCCCCACTTTGGAGCGCGCCATGATGTTGAAAGAACTTTCAACAAACGCCAGACGCGTCAGTTCCACCGGAACTTTGGCATCACGGAAGATTTTTTCCATGTCTTCAAGATAACGGCCGGAATAGAAGATCGCATCCTGCATGCGGTCCTTCTGACCCAGTTGGAAACGCAGACGATCCGCCGCTTCCGGCGAGTTCAGTTTCAGCGCAATTTCCTTCTTTACTTCATCGACGCGCTTTTGCTTCGCACGCTCTGTTGTCAGGCCCGTCAGATCAACGATCTCGTAAACCTTCTCAACATTTTCAGAATCGTGAATCACGCCCTGATTGGTGGAATACTTGGTGTAGATATCAATCCAGAACTGAACTTGCTTGTCCATGCCCTTTGGGATGGAGAAAGCGGTCTCATGGTAACCCAAGGAGGCAGCCTGGTCAGAGAATACCGGAGCACGCCAAGGACGGCTTTCTTCCGGGCTTCTTCCCAGCACCTGCGGCACCACTTGCTCGGCGATATTCCCCTGGGCCATTGCCACAGGAGCGCCTAGCATAAAAACGTATAGAACTGAGACACTGAGTTTCATCATGGGAGGTCCACCTTCCACCATTTCAATCGGCTTATTTTACAAGATAGATAAGTAAATTATCAAAAAACGCGCGAATCTTCGTCTCATCCGTGGAACCATTGTAAACGAAAGAGAAAGTCACAACTCGCCCGTCCTCCAAACCCGCATAACCCGCCAATGAGACCACGCCTGTCAGGAATCCCGTTTTCGCACGCACCCAACGTTCTGCCGGGGAATTCTTCATGCGTTTTTTAAGCGTGCCATCAACCCCTGCGATCGGCAAGGATGTCAGGAACTCCGGCTGGACCCGGAAGTCGTTGCGTAAATGCTGCAGGACCTTCCACATCGCGAATGATGACAGTTTGTTCTGGCGCGACAAACCTGAAGGTGACTCCAGATTGTATTGATCCGCGGGAACACCCAGACTTTGCATGTGCTCATTGATAACAAGCACGCCGTCAGCCAGTGTTGCGCCTTTTGTTTTTTTCACCGCACCCAGATTCTTGGTCAGCATCTCGGCAACATAGTTGTTTGAAAACTTGTTCATGTCGGCCACCATCTGCTCAATCGGTTTGCTTTCCGATTCAGCGACAAGTTCTGCTTTCTCTGGTGTGACACCGTTCCTGATCGTACCGGTGAGTTGAATTCCTCTTTGCGCCAGGAAAGCCTTCAGATTATACCCTGCCCAAAGGTCCGGCTGCGTGATGTTTTTAAAGACCACCACTTCCTTCAAACCCTGACCAATGCTGCCTCCCACGTGAATCACATCACCCGGGAATTTTTTGTCCTCCTGGCGATCTGCCAGCAGATTGTTCGCTGAACCGCCCACAGTTTTTGCCTTGTTCACCAGACGGATATAGTCATTTTCCGGATCAATGGTGACGTCAGCACCGTTCCCCGCCCCGTTCGCACGCACAAAAATGTTCACGGAGTTCCAGTTAAAGCTCATCGCCCCGACCGGAGCATCATAAGCGCGATCCACACGCTCTTTCTGACGGCTCATGTCGTATCGGACATTGTCGAACAGAGAGTCATCAACGACGATATCGCCTTCAATTCTTTTGATTTTAGTGCGGGTGAAAGCATTGACCAGATACCACATGTTTTCAGAGACGAACGAAGGATCCCCGCCCCCTTTCAGATACAACGTCCCTTTCAAAGTTCCGTTTTTCAGGTCCCCGCCGATCAAAAGCTGAGTTTTGAATTTAGTCCCCGGAGGAAATGACGCCAAAACCGCCGAAGCCGTCGCAATTTTTGAAATGGAGGCCGGGACCATCATCTTGTTCCCGTTCACATCCAAAACCGTTTTCAGCTCTTCGCCTTCCCCGATCGTCGCATAAATCCCAAGATCCTTGGAATGAACCCCGTATTTCTTAGCCAGCGCCTCAAACTCTTTGGAAATATCCTTAAACTTATCATCCGCGTGAACGTTGAAAGAAATCAGCGCAACGACCAAAGAAATCAATAAAGCTTTCACTCAACTCTCCTCATAAAAACCAAGTGTCTGGACGATGGTAATGTTCTTGTTTTTCTTTCGCAAGTCCAACAGTCACTTGTTAGACTGAAGTTCATGAAAAAACGTGAATGGCTAATTGTGATTCTGCCACTTCTGGCGACGTGGTCCTTGGACCGCATCACCAAGATCTGGGCAACAGGAATCACGCAGTTGAAATCCTATGGTCCTGTGCACTTCGTTCTTCATCATAACCATGGGGCTATGCTGGGACTGTTCTCGGATCTGCCATCGGTACTGCGTATCGTGTCCCTTTCCACGGGTGGCGCGTTTTTGCTGGCGACTTATGCTTTGATTCAATACCTGCTTCCAATTAAATCCCTCACTTTGCGCTCGGGTCTTTCCATTCTGATTGGCGGCATCATCGGGAACGTCACCGACCGCATCATCTGGGGCTACGTGGTGGACTTTATCGTGGTCGGCACGCCGTCCTTGTCCAGCCCGGCCTTCAACGTCGCCGATGCCCTGCAGTGGGTGGGGTATGGACTGATCGTCTATGCCATCATTCGTGAAGGTGAACTGCTGTGGCCCGAAAACAACGTGCGCAAACAGTACTGGGTGAACATGCCGTTTCAGTTGAAGTACTGCTTTATCCTGATGGGTGTGGGATTAAGCCTGACACTGATCTGCTCGGTGTTTTCCTATACCTACATGCGTGTGACGATTCAGGAACTGGTGGGAAACAACGCCTTTTTGCTGAATAAATTCCTGGTGCCGTTTGTGATCACGTTCATGATCATCTCAGTTGCGTTCTGCGCGATCTTGTTTGCGGTGGGCCGTCTGATTTCCCACCGCATCGCCGGTCCCCTTTATGCTTTTGAGCGCTTCCTGCATCAGGCCCTGGAAGGCAAGGCAGACGCCCATCTGAAACTTCGTACCGGGGACGAGTTCAAACATCTCGAAGAACTGGCGGACGAGATCAACAAACGCCTGCATCAGATTAAAAAAGAACGCACCGTAAACGTGATCGAATACAAAGAAGAGGGCTAGCCCCTCTTTTGGTCCTGATTTCCGCGTAAATCCACAGGTTTTCGCTCTGAATTCCGATAAACAAATCATGCGCAGCACATTGATCGTAATCCTATTTTTGACGGCTTTTCCTTTCCCACAGGCTCATGCCGATAACTGCAGCATTTCCAGCATCCAACTTCAGGCAAAGCAGATTGCGCAGGGCTATCAAAAATACGATATGTCGATGGAGATCGACTCACTGACCGGTCGCATGCAGCGATGCAAGATTCCCAGCCGCAGACTGGGTGTGCCTGAAACTTTCTATCCGACCCTGCGCACGCAAACACTTCGAGCTGAATTCAACCGCATCCAGGTCGACATGGAACAATATGCGAACACAGGTCGAATCAATGAATTTGTCGAGGCCTACACCGCCTACGGTAAAGCCCTGGGTTTTCCTCCGAATATTCTGAAGTCCTTCACGAACGGCCTGAAAGCGAAGGCTGAAAAATCCTATGCGCGCGAAAAACAATCCTGCAAACCCATGGACGTCAGCAAAGAAATGGGCCCGGTGCGAAATCAGGATTCGATCGGCTGGTGTTATGCCTTTGCTGCTGCGGATGTATTGTCCTTCAAACTGAAAAAGAAAATCTCGGCCGCGGACATCGCCGTCAACTATAACGACAGCCTGTTCAACACCGGGGCCAAATACGTCGGCGTCAAAGCGGGCAGCCTTGAGGGCGGCTTCCCGTCCAGCGCCCTGGAAGGGGCCATCGAAAAAGGCCTTTGTCTTGAGAAAGACTTCCCCAGCGAAGACAACATCAACGGTGAATTTCAGGAACTGATCACCCAGATCGACAAACTAGGACGGGACGAGATCACGTCGTGGTCGGCCCCGAACTGTGAAAAGGTCTATCAAACCTCGCGCCGTCTGTTCCCGAACGTCAGCACCAAGGATCTGGAACACATCCTGAAAACTTCTTCGCGCGCGGATTTCATCGACCAGATGGCCAACCGCACATGCAAACAGCGTATCAAGACAGATTTGAAAGTCTCCTCTCCATGGACCTTCCGCGAAAAATCTTTGGGTGATGAAATCGATGAACAACTGAGCGCGAAAAATCCGGTTGTTCTCAGTTACGATGCACAGGGCCTGGGCGACCGCCGCGACTATTCCCAACTGGGAATGCACGCGAGTGTTCTGGTCGGCCGCAGATTCAATGAAAAATCCGGGCAGTGCGAATACCTGCTAAGAAATTCCTGGGGCCGCAGTTGCGGTTACTATGATCCTTCTTACCAGTGCAAAGAGGGCAACATCTGGATTCCGAAAGCGGATATCGTAAAACGAGGCAAGGGTGCAACATATGTTAAGTAGTCTGATTCTGTTTCTGACAACGCCCGTCTTTGCTGCGGATTTGACCTGCCAAAAAGGCAGCTTCCGTATGCCATACAATGCTGAAACCAAAGTTGTTGAAGCGCAGACTTATTGCTTCAACGAGGATCGCACCGAACTTTACTCCAAAGACTGCCAGGACCGCAAATGCACGGCTTTCACTGTCGATATCGAAGTAAAGACGGCGGACATTCTGGATCAAAAAAGCAATCCCGGCTTCAACCTGTGCCGCAAACTGGGCGGTAAACCGGAACTGTTGGAGTTTGAAGCCTCTAAGGAATGGTTCGCCCTGGATCGCTGTGTCTTTAAGGACGGGTCTTATGTAAGCACCGGCGAACTGGTGCGCCACTATTTGCGCCCGCGCAAATAAACGGGCTTTTAAGGACTCCTCGCTTCCAAGGATCTTGATCCGGGTATTTGCTACATCATGATGCGCCGATCCCCCCGAATTTAAAGACTTTTTTGAGGTCCCGCTGGATTTTGCCGGGCCCTGTGTTATACCGTTCGCCATGAACGAAAACGAAACCACCCCTCTTAAGGCCGTCCTTGTCGGCATTCAACTTCAACGCACTTCAGATCAGGAACTCAAAGGTTCTTTGACCGAACTTTCCCGTCTGGTCACAACCCTTGGCTATGAAGTTGTCGGTCAGATGTCCCAGCGTCGCAGCTCTACAAAAACCGCGAACGTCCTGGGTGATGGCAAACTGAAAGAGCTGGCGCAGTGGACTGGTGGAACCGGCAAAGTCAGCCCGAACTTCGTTAAGAAAAAGCACAAGGCCGCCCTTCGCTTTAAAAAAGACGAGGAAGAAGACGATCTTTTCGGTGATGACGTCGAAGAAGTGTTCGAGGTTGAAGAAGGCGCTGAAGACATGGATTCTTCCGGCGACACAACACCTCAGGAAAAAGCCCAGGTTGTGGTTATTGACTGCGATCTTTCCCCGTCCCAGTTGCGCAACCTTGAAAGCGCCACCGGCGCCCAGGTTTTGGACCGCACCGGGGTGATCATTGAAATCTTCAGTCGACACGCACGCACTCGCGCCGCCCGTCTGCAGGTTGAAATTGCGCGTTTGACGTACGTGGCTCCACGCATGCGTGAGTCTACCGCCGGCGATGACCGTCAAGGTGGTGGCGGCAAAGGGGCTGGTGAAACCAGTATCGAGCTGGATCGTCGTAAGATCCGCGACCGCATCAAGGAACTGAAGCAGGAACTGGCCTCCATTTCCCAGGAACTTGATACTCGCCGCGCGCGCCGAGAACAGGAACTGACCATCGCGCTGGTGGGCTACACCAATGCCGGCAAGTCTTCCCTGATGCGTGCGTTGACTGGCAGTGATGTGCTGGTGGCAGACAAACTGTTTGCAACTCTGGATACCACCGTTCGTGTTCTTTATCCGGAAACCCGCCCCAAGATGCTTGTCTCTGACACCGTCGGATTCATTAAAAAACTGCCGCATGATCTGGTGGCGTCCTTCAAATCCACTTTGGATGAAGCGGCGAATGCCTCTTTGCTGTTGTATACAGTGGACTGTTCAGACCCGACCTTCCGTTCTCAACTGGAAGTCACCCGCACCGTCCTGGCAGAGGTCGGCGCGCAGGACATCCCAAGCATGCTGATTTTCAACAAACGTGATCGCCTGTCCCAGGAAGAAGAGGCGGAACTTGCGAAGGAGTTCCCGGAAGCTCACTTCATGTCTGCAAAGAATCCTGACGACATCGCAGCTTTGCACACCAAACTTGTGAAGCACTTTGAAAATGCCATGGTCGAAGAAGACGTTCTGATCCCGTACACCACTCAGGGTGCCATCGGTGACATCCGCGCAAAAATGCGCGTGCTTTCAGAAAACTATGAAGCCAACGGCGTGATGCTGAAAGTTCGCGCTCGCAAAGAAGACCTGGAGCAAATCAAAGAACGCTTCGGTCTGGCCCCAGGCAAAGGCAAAAAGAAAAAGCTCAGTTGGAACATCGACGAAGAATAACAAATTCATTGTCCAGCGTGCGCCCTAGATCCAGATGATCTGGGCATCGCTGATGCGGTTCAAATAATAACGTTTGGCCGCCTGATCCTTGTGGCAGAACGCCTGCAGATAGTCCCCGTCCGGATTTCTGACAATCCCAATCGGGGTCACACGACGGGTGGAACCTCGGTCTGATCCACCCTCGTAAACCATATCGACATCTTTTTTGGTCTGAATCGCTTCGATGATGGACTTAAACTGGGGCGCACTGAGGGACGCCAAAGAATAATCCTTCCACCACAGATTCTTCCCCTGACTTTTGATGGCTCCGGCCAAAGTCATTTCTGGCGGCATCTTTGCAAAACACGCCAAGCCCACTTGCAGGCAGGCCTTCGCATCGTCATAGGCGCGGTGAGCCTGGCCCCCATCAATATTCAGATGTCTGACCAGAGTTTGCAGCTTGTGGTTTTCCACGCCATGAATCCATTTACGGGAAAGAAGGCTGGTGCACAATGCCGGTTCGGGCAACAACGGCAGTTGGTTTTTTTCAAAATCAATGGCCATAAAACCCAAATCGAACGGAGCGTGGTGGGCCATCACAATCGCGCCTTTGAAGAATTCATGAATCTCGCGGATCTTTTCGGTGATCAACGGAGCATCAGCCACCATTTCATTGGTGATGCCATGAATGCCAATAATGAAATCCGTCATCAGTTCGCGCGGCTTGAACAAAAACTGCAGACGGCCGACTTCTTCACCCTTATGCCACTTCACCGCGCCAAACTCGACCACGTCATGCCCGACCGGATAAGCTCCGCTGGTTTCGGTATCAAAGGCGACATATGTGTATTCATTCAGTGGCAAATCAAGATTCATAGCGGGCTAATCTACCTTTCTTGGGGCTGTTGGTCCAGTTCCCCGTGCAGGCCCCGCGCGAAAACTTTGTTTTTCCGGCAGGACTAAGTCACAATTAGGCGAACTATCTATGCGAAGATACATTGCTTTTACCATTATTCTGATCAGCACTTTGGGGGCCACGGCCGCCAAAGCCAGCACGTCTCCAACCTTTGCGCTGTCCGGTGATGTGAGCCTGCTTTCCCACTATGTGGAGCACGGTCTTTCTCAATCCGACAACTCCCCGGCTTTGCAGGGATCATTCTGGTTCAACTTCGGCTCCCAGTTCCGCCTGGGGGTTTGGGGCTCGAACACGAACTATGAACATGGTGACGACCACTTCAACCTGCGCATGAATGCGGAAGTGAAAGTGGACTTCTCACAGAATGCACAACTGGAAATCGGTTACACCAAAAGTCAGTACTACAATGGTGGCGACCACAATGGGGACCTGCTCAGCCTGCATCTGAATCTGTGGAAATCACGCATCATGTACGACACGAACTCCAACTGGGAAGCCACTCATGAAAAATCCGAACGCTTTGCTTTCGGCAATATCATGGATGTCTTCGGCGGCTGGAAGTGGAATAACGAAATCGGTTACAACACACCGGACGTGGAAACAATCAATCCGTACTTTGATGCACGAACCGGGCTGGGAACAAAATGGGGTGTGATCTTCTTTGAAGGAGCCCTCACCGCGACCAGTGAAAGCTCCCAATTTGACGGGGCTGGAGACTATTTCTTTATTCTGTCTGCATCAACGGATCTGTAATACCCGTTTCTTCTTTGAGGTCCTGATCCACTTGCTGTTTCAGGTCCTTCTTTTCAGCCGCTTTGCGGTTGCTGATCTGATTCACAAAGCTGTCATACACAGACATATCCACACGGGACGGGCCAAACAGGGTTTCGAGCTTGCGTGGCTTATGACCGTCGGAAGTGATTTCTTTCTGCGCGATCTTCACACGGATAAAACCAACCAGTTTGGCTGGATCAATTTCACCGCGCTTTTCCTTCACACTGATGCCACCGGAAACATTCACCGTGTTGTTTTCAAGTGAAGCCATGATTTTGGCACGAACAATGTCAAAGCGCTCAGAAGCCACCTTGTTCGCCGACATCACACTGCCATCCGGAACCGCCTGAATGAACAGACCCGAAGTCAGCTTGATATCCGCATCCTTCAAACCGGTGGTGATTCCCTTGATCTTGTCCATGACTTTCACAAAGTTTGCATTCGGCGTGGATGTGCCACGCTCAAACAGCATGTAGTCAGGAATATCAAAGTCATACCCATCCGGAGTGACCGTGACGTTCTTCGCCACATCTGTCATCTGATCCGCAAGATAAGCCGCCACCACTTTTGTGGAGCCCATGTCCAGCAGGTTCGGAGTTTTATCTGCCGGCTCCATGAAACTCTGGAAGGCCTTCAACGGCTCATTCAGAATATCCAGGAAAAGTTTTTCCAGAGTGATTTCAGCACCGAAGTTCTGGAAGTTGTATTCAATAACAGAAGGCGTGGAGAAATAATCGGAAACCGCTTTTTTGGTTTCTTCAGATTGCCCCACCAGCCACATAACGAGGAAGAACGCCATCAAGGCCGTCATAAAGTCGGCCAAGGCCACCTTCCAGGAACCCCCGTGGTGACCGCCGCCGGAAACTATGATCTTTTTGATAACGATCGTCTGTTTCTTTTCTGCCATGATTAAGCTGCTTTCTTGATTTCTTTGGTAGCTTTGTCAACTTCCTCAAAAGAAGGTCTTTCTTCAGGCATAATAGAACGGCGAGCGTACTCGACACACACAATCGGAGGCGCACCACGCTGCAAAGCCACCATCGCCGCTTTGATACAGCCAAGGTAACGGCCTTCAGCATCGATATCGGCACCCATCTTCGTCGCCGTCGGACCAATCAGACCGTAAGCACCGAAAACCCCCAACATCGTTCCAACCAGGGCGCTTGCAACCAAGGCACCGATCTTTTCAACCCCGTCCGTCAAGTGGGCCATCGTTTTAACGATACCCAAAACCGCGGCAACGATCCCCAGACCCGGGAAACCATCGGCCACTGTTTGCACGGCGTGAACCGCCATGTGTTCTTCGTGATGAATCGCTTTGATGTCGGCATCCAGCAAATCATCAACATCGTAAGGGGACATTTCTGCAGACAGCGTGATTTTCATCGTGTCGCAAAGGAAGTGAACCGCATGATGGTTGTGCATGAAACTTGGATAAGCTTTAAAGATGTCACTCTTGTCCGGTTCCTCGATGTGTTTCTCAATACCCTGAGGACCTTCTTTACGGAAAGCCTGGAACAACTGGAACATCATCTGCAACAGTTCGACGTAGTCCTGCTTTTGAGGTCCTTTGGCCGTCATTGCTTTGATACTCATTTTGAATCCGGCTTTGATAACCTTCATCGGATTGGCAATAATGTACGCTCCGAGGGCCGCGCCCCCGATAATCATCAGCTCCAGAGGGGCCGCCTTGATGATCACGGACATGTTACCGCCGGCTATAAGGAAGCCGCCGAACACCATCACGAATACAACTAATATACCTACAAAACCCATAAGATATGACCTCTCAGTTTCTCTATCGGACCGAACTGTGTTAATATTGAGTCAGTCGCAAATAAACTTGCCCATGGTCCGGAGAGATACTAAGAGGAAACTCATGAGATTCAGCCTGTTTTACGTTGTTGCCATTCTGCTTTCCCTGTTCGCAAGTCCTAAGTCTTGGGCTGCTGATCCCAATGACACGGACCCTTTGCTGGCTGAAACCAAAGTCGTGCCTTACGAATGGAGTCCGGGTCAGGGCGGCAATATCGAAATTAAAATGACGCTCCCCGAAGGATATCACGCCTATGAAGACAAATTCAGCGTGGTGATTCTTGAACCCGATGGTTTCAAAGTGGCTCCGTTCAAGATTGAGCCGATCGTTCAGTGGCATGACAAGTTCTCAAAAAAGATGCGCAGCGGGATGGAAAAAGCCGCAACGCTTACCGCACATATTGAAGCGCCTCACCGTTTCCTGAAAAAACACACCAAAATGAAAATGGAGCTCACCTATCAGGCGTGTTCAGATCAGTTCTGTCTGTTCCCGACCACAAAACTGATTGAAGTTCCGATTGTGGTGACCATGGTGGAAGGTGAAGCTCAGATCAAAGACGCTGAAGTGCAACCAATGGTTGCGCCAACAGAGTTCTTTGATACGGCCAACTTCCAGAAATACCTGGGAAGCAGCATGATCGCCGGATTGATCTTTGTGTTCTTTGCCGGCATCTTCACCAGTTTCACGCCGTGCATCTTCCCGATGATTCCAATCACCCTGGCGGTTTTGGGAAATCATTCCAACGAAAGAACTCGTCTGCAGAACTTTTTCACCAGTTGCATTTATGTTCTGGGGATTGCCACAACGTATTCATTGCTGGGCCTGGCGGCAGCCTCCAGTGGCGGACTGTTCGGAGCCAGCCTCGGGAATCCTTATGTTCTGACCGTCGTGTGTGCGATCTTCCTGGCAATGGCACTGTCCATGTATGGTCTTTATGATCTGCAGGTGCCGGCCTTCTTGCGCAACAAACTGGGGCGCGGAACCAAAAAACAGGGTGTCATCGGTGTCTATCTGACAGGACTGTTTGCCGGTATCGTGGCCAGCCCTTGCGTCGGACCGGTGCTGGTGGCGATTTTGACTTATGTGGCCTCCACGCAGAACAAGATGATGGGCTTCCTTTATCTGTTCGTTTACGCCCTGGGGCTGGGTCTGATTTTCATCGTGTTGGGACTTTTCAACCAACTGGCCAATGCCCTGCCCCGCTCTGGTCCGTGGATGAATGCTTTCAAATTCATTCTTGGAACACTGATGCTTTCTGCGTTCTATTATTATCTGGAGCTGCTGCTGCCAGCGCGCTGGTTTGACGGGGCCCTGGCCATCGGCCTGATTGTTCTGGCCAGCATCTATGGTGCCTTCCTGCCCGCGAAAGGCCAAAGCGCCCTTCGTCACATTCAAAAAGGTCTGATGCAGGCCCTGCTGGTGGTGGGTATTGGTTACGCCGTGATTGCGGTGCTGGATCTGCGCCCGTATATCCGCGGGCAGATGATCGGTGGCGCCAGCATCAATCAGATCCAGAAACTGAACTGGCAGCCTTATTCGGAAGCCGCTCTGGCTCAAGCCACCAAAGATCAAAAGCCGGTGATCATCGACTTCTGGGCGGAATGGTGTGCCGCCTGCCACGAATTGGAAGAGCACACATTCACCGACCCGCGCGTGCGTGCAATGTCCGAAAATTATGTGCTTTTGAAGTTTGATGCGACCAAGGATTCACCGGAATTGCGTGAACTGAAAAAGAAATACCACATCCAGGGCCTGCCGACGGTGGTGTTCATCAACCCACACGGTGTGTGGATTGATGCTTTGACTCTGACTCAGTTTGAAAAAGCTCCGGAATTCCTGAGAAGAATGGAAAAGGGCCGCCAGTAATCAACTGGCCCCAAGAACTTCTGAACTCAATATCTGAACCTGCTGCTGCAGCTCGTGGGCGCGACGCTCGATTTCCCCGGCTGTTGCGGCGATTTCCTCTGAAGAAGCCGCATTGCTTTGCGACGCCTGATCCAACTGATTCATGGCCTTGCTAATCTGAGAAATGCCCTGCGACTGCTCGCTACTGGCCTGGGCAATCTCGCGGTTCAGCACCACAACCTGCTCAACGGAAGACACGATTCGGGTCAGCACCTGGCCGGAATTGTCAGCCACGACGCTGCCTTTTTCAGTTCGCTCGACACTTTCCTTGATCAGGCCATTGATTTCTTTGGCTGCGGTGGCTGAACGCTGCGCCAGAGCCCGAACGGCTTCGGCCACGACCGCAAAGCCCTTCCCCTGCTCTCCCGCGCGGGCCGCTTCGACGGCGGCATTCAACGCCAGCAGGTTCGTCTGGAAGGCGATATCATCAATAACGTGGATGATCTCTTCAATTTTTTTGGAGTCGCGGGAAATCTGAGACATGGATTCAATCAATCCGTTGATCTCACGCTCCCCTTCTTTGGCCACCGACGAAGAATCATCCGCCAAAGAAGACGCCTGTTTCGCGCTGTCAGAGTTGCGCGAAACCATGGAAGTCATTTCCTCCAAAGAGGCCACGGTTTCTTCCAGGGATGCGGCGGCTTCCGTGGAAGACGTCGACAAGGCCTGACCTGCCACCGAAAGCTGGGAAATCGCGCCAGAGACATTCTGACTGATTTCAGTCAGGGCCCCGACAACACGACCGACAGAGCCGGACACACGGTTTGCAATCCACAACATAATCAGGAACAGCACCAACGATGAACCCAACGCAACGCCAACAATCAAAGAGGCTTTCTGGGCCCGTTCTTTTTTCTGCAGGTCATTGTTTGATTTACTGATGTCTGTGTACATCTGATAAATTTTAGTGATGGTGTGATCGATCTGGATCTGCAGAACCTGCCAAGGTCCCCCCTTATCCACAAGGCTCACCACATATTCGAAGTCCGCCGGAGTTCCGCGCAGCAAAGCTTCACGCACCTGCTTGGTGTACTCTAGATATTTCGGATAATTGTCCTTCATTGCGCGGAATGCTTCCGCTTCGCCCTCAATATAATTCTGCTTTTCATACTCCGCCATCGCGGCCTTGTAAGCATCGACAGAACGATCGAGCAGGCCGACAAAGTTTTCGCGGTTTTTCATGTCCTCTTTATTCGCCAAAGCGGCAAAGGTGAAATAACCAATATTGGCGCGATTCAAATTCAACTGTCCCAGCAAACGGATGTTCGGAACATAGACTTCATAAGATTCGTTCAGCATGGTTCCGATCTGACTGAAGCCCTGAAAGCTGATCCACGCCGTCACCGACAGCGCAATCAACGGCAGAACCGCCACGCCCAGAAGCTTTCCACGCAGACCTTTAAATTGAGCTTTGAAATTCATAGACGTTCCTTATTAAAAGATCCAAAGAAGCTTGGCCTGGGGCACGTTTTCAACCACGCCGTCGATGCCGTATTTATTGTTCCAGTATTTGTATTCAATGCCGATTTTCAGTGGAACCTTGTTCTGGGTGCGGCGATTGAAGTCGTAAAGGAAGTTGGCCTGAGTATGCACATTGTCCTTCAGTGGACCTTCCTGACCGGCCCAGTCCACGAAGCCGGAAAACTCCAGCGGGAAGGTTTCGCCGCCAAAACGTTTCAGCCACACCACCGTCAACTGACCGGTATGCCCGTCAATTCCCAAAGCATCGCGATAAAGGAACTGAGTGCCCAGATAGTCAAACCACAGATCCTTCCATTCAAAGGTCACCCCGCCCAGGTTCACCCGGCGCGCCGGACCTTGAGGGATTTCAAAATTCAACTGCAACAAAACGTCCTTCAGTACCCCTTCCGGCGGCGTAAAGACGCCGGTTTTCCCCAGACTGAGGGCCGGAGAAAACTCACCGTAATAGGCCGTGCTGTTTTCCGTGTCAGGGCTGGTGATGTCGAAGAAGAAGAAATTGGATCCATAGGCCCAGGAACTTAAATGCTCAAAGGTCACGACGGTGGCTGAATAGCTGTCGTCATTGCCTTTTTTGTATTCGTTCCCATGCAGGAATTGAATGTTGGTTTGTGACCAGTCCGCAGCAGAAGAGACCGCAGAAACAGATGTCGTTAATACGAATGCAAGCACATGAAATAGAATTTTGTTTTTTGTCATTCCACCTAGGTTAGACAACCTAAGTATCTATAAACAACTCGCATTCATATTTCCCTACGAAGTACTGGCTATTCTGTGTAGGTGACGTCGATGATATAATTTCCCAGCGACTTGACCAAAGTCGGGTTCAAAGCAACCTTCCCGTCAGCCACCGTGTAGTCCACACCCGGAATCAGAACTTTCCCATTCAGCTTAACAGAAAGAACCTTTTTGACGTTCTCACTTTGCAGGGAATATTCGGTGCTGGCATAGTCGACGACTTTTTCAGATAGCTGACTGAAATTTTTGCTCCAGTCCTTGTCGCACACATTAAACGCGACGCCACCACTGTAAGAGATCAGCGAACTATACGCCGCACTTTCACGCGCACGGCATTTACTGTCAGCTGCGGCAATAAATCCAAAAACCTTATAGGAACCATTTTTACCGAAGGCGCGAACCATGCGGTCCTTGAATGTCGCCGCGGTGATGTAATCTTCGTTGATGGTCAGACTCTTGATCGTAGCCACGTAACCGTTTGAATTGGCAGCCTCGTATTGAACAGTCGTATTGGCATTCGCCGCGGAATCATCGTCCGTCACGAACACAAACACCTTCTGGGCCTGAGGACGGAAAAAGTCATTCAGGGACGAATAAACTTTGTCATACTTGCTGTTACCCAGAATCTTTTTACAAAAGGCATCCGTCGCCGTTTCCGGGCAAGTGGCCGCCGCCGCCACCAGCAACGGATTATAGCTGTGCACCATAAAGTCGACCTGCTGGCCATTTTTCATGGTTTCAGGCAAAGACACATGGGTCTTCAAATTGAAGGCGTCCTTTTTAGAGATCAACGCCACACGCAGATCCACTTGGTTTTCCACCAGGTGAGCGAACGCTTCAAAGTTCTTGCGAATGATATCCGCCCCCGCGGTCATGGAAGCAGAGTTGTCGATCACCCACACCATATCCACGGCTTTTTCCTTGGAAGCGGCCGTGAAAGTTTTGGTCTTGATTTCGGGTGCAGCCTCTTCAGCTTCGGCCTCGTTGTCGACAACAACTTCGGAAGAGACGACTTCCGGTTCGGTCACAGAAGCCAACTCACGGGTCTGTTCAAACTGAACTCCGGATGGAGAACAATTCTGGAAAAGAAATGTGGAAGCTAAAAAGATCATGGTCAGAACAACATATTGCTTTTTCATAATCCCCACCCCGTTACAACAACTGCGTGAAGACTTCTAAGGCAAGGGTTGTTCCAACCACCAGATCGAACTTAATCAAAAAGAAACCCGGTGACCTGTCTAAAGTTCACCGGGTTTTATAATGTCTCATTCTGAATTTCGACCGTCGTTTTAACCACTTCCAGACGCCAAAAGCGCCAAAGCGGTGAAACCTGACACTGACTAAACTTCCGTCAGCTCAGATTACAGACGTTTCAGGCGCGCGATTTCCATTTTGGCTTCATTCAAAGCCGCCTGACTGGAAATCATCTGCGCTTCTTTTTCGGCCAGAAGCTTTTGCAGGTGGTTCATACGCACTTCAAAGCTCTTGATCACGTTGTTGTGACGGTCGACCATCTCCTGAACTTTCAGGTCAAAACTTTTGCGTTCATTCACGCGCTGGGAAAGCTGGGTGATCTTCTGACCGGCTTCAGTGGCAAGGCCGTTGTGGCTTTGCTCCAGACGGTTCAAAAGGTGGTGTTGCTTTTCAAACTTGATGTTGGAGGTCTTTATCAGTTCGTTGACAGTGGCGACGACCTTGTTCAACTGGTCGGCCAGGGCCTGGTTCTGGGCTTTGATTTCAAAAATCTGGCGGTCTGTATTCAGGTAGCTGTTCGGGGATGTCCCCACGGCAGAAACGCTGTCCATAGCGGTGTTCTTGGCCACTTTCTTTTCCCCAAACAATTCCGGATTCAATTCTTTATGCATATCGGGCCCCTCCATAGGACTTAAAAAATTCTTCTTTTCCATTATATTTTCTCTGGACTAAAAATTCAAATGTTCATACTTTAGGGCCCGAGGGAAGGAGACAGAAAAAAATGCTTAAAGTCGGACAACTTTTGAAGTTTGTTTCTGATCTGAATCCTCAGAATACACCGACGCGTTTGTCTTTCTTCAATTTCCTGCGCGGTTTCCCTCATCCCGACGACGTTCTGACCCCTGAATTGATCGAAATGTTTTTCAATTACTGCATGGATTACCCGCACTGGGCGTCCAATAAGCAGCAATTGGGTCATGAAGTTCAGTTTTTGCTGGAGAATTTCAACGGGTTCTATCAGCAGAAATTTGACCTGAATCCGATTCGCTTCCCGCAATCAGTTCAACTGATCGAGATTGAACATTTCTCCGACCTCGTTGACGCGGTGGGTTCTTATCTTAAGACTCAGTGCGCCGAAGGCGAGAAGTTCCGCATCCTGCCAGATCAGAATAAAAGAGCCATTGCCATCATCCTGCGTGAAGACAAATCCCTGGAAGTTCGCACTTTCGACCGCAAATTCACGATCCGTGACGGTCTTTTAGAGCCTCTTCGCAAAGACCTGGTTCTTTATTATAACTCCGACCTGGAACTGAGCTCGCAGCACACCCACAAAATCGAGGTGGCTCCGTATATTACTGCCCAGTTCCGCGTGGTGGGCGACAGAGTCACCGGTTCCCTGTTGCGTGGTTATGTTTTCCAAAAGCTGCTTGAAATGAAAAACGAGCCGCTGCAGGAACAGACCCGCCTGCTTTTCCCGATCAAGCGTCTGGAGCAGTTCTTTGTCGACCGCCGTACCGATCCTTACTATCAAGACCTGGTCAGCCAGCTTGAAAGAACCTGCGCCCTGATCCAACAAGGTGATTCTGAGGCCCTAAAATGGTCCTCCATCGTTCTGAGCAAGGCGGAAACCGCCGTGGACAACGTCTTTTTGGGAGATAAACTCATGACTCTGCTGGCTCGCGACCTCCGCCATGCCATCGCCGAGTACAACCGTAAGAATATCTCCTCTTCCGGCCTGAGTGGTGATATATTGATCACTCAACAATTACCCGAGGCCGATGAAGAATGTCTGAAAATAACTCCTCTGAAAGAGTTCGACTTAATAAACTAATTGCTGACAGTGGACTGGCATCCCGTCGTCATGCAGACCGCATGATCGAAGAGGGCCTTGTGACCGTAAACGGTAAACGCGTTTACGAGCTGGGTATCAAAGTTGATCCTCAAAGCGACCGTATTCTTGTTGACGGCAAGCCTCTGCGCAAACCCCTGACTCAGAAAATCTACGCCATCCTGAACAAACCCACCGGCGTTCTGACCACCATGGATGACCCACACGACCGTCCCACAGTGGCGGAATACCTGACCGAACTGCCGGTGCGTGTGTTCCCGGTAGGTCGTCTGGACTGGGACTCTGAAGGCATGCTGCTTTTGACCAACGATGGTGACTTCGCCAACAAGGTCATGCATCCAAAGGCTGAAGTAACCAAAACTTACCTTGTGAAACTGAACGGAAAACCTGAACCATTCCAACTGGAAAAGCTTAAAAAAGGCGTTTCCATCGTGGGCGGTAAAGTGTCTGCCCGTCATATCGAAAAAATCAAAAAAACCGGCGACAACAAATCTGAAAAGTACGAATGGTACAAAATCGTGATCACCGAGGGTAAAAACCGTCAGATCCGTCAGATGTTCGCGAAAATCGGTTTCGATGTGATGAGACTTCAGCGTGTGGCCATTGGCCGCCTGCGCATGGGTGCTGTGAAAACCGGCGAGCTGGTTTACCTGAACGATGCCGCAGTTCAACGCGTGTTCCTTGCGGATGATCCGGAAGAGATCAAGACAAAACGCACTTACAAAGGCCGTGCGACTTCTGAAAAGAAGACTGCAAAACCGGCTTCCAAAGTGAAAACGACCAAGAAACCAAGCAAATACAAAAACGGTAAAAAAGTTTAAAGCCATTCCATTATGAAAAACATGAACCCACGCCTTCGCGGATCTTTGGAAATTTCTGTAGCGAGCGTGGGTTTTGGTTTTTTGGGGATCTTTGGAACGTGGGCTTTTGAATCCGGCATGAAAGTCGGAGAGCTTCTTTCCTACCGCTTTGCCCTGGCAGCCGTTTTGTTGTGGATCTTCCTGCTTTTGTTCCGCCCTTCCTGGGTTAAACTGAATCTGCGTCAGACCATCATCGCAGCCCTGCTGGGGATCTTCGGTTACGCGTTCTTCTCGACCATGTACTTCATCGCCATCGACGGACTGAGCGTCACCCTGGCAGCGCTGTTACTGTATACCTATCCGTTCTGGGTGAATGTCTTTTCCCATTTCTTCACTCAGGACAAGATTTCCCGCAAAGAGGCTTTGTGTCTGGTGGCGGCCTCTTCCGGACTGATCCTGTTGCTGTGGGGGCATATCGAGGTTCGTAACATCTGGGCCGTGGCGGCAGGCTTGGGTTCAGCCATCAGCTATGCCATCTATGTCCTGTTGTCAGGCCGCCTGCAAAAGGATGTTCGTCCAATTTCTTCCGCGTTGTACGTCATCACCTTTGGAGCTCTGGCCCTGTCGCTGTTCCATCATCCTCATTATTCTGAAATCAAAAATCTTAGCCACATTCAGGCATCCAGCATTTTGGGCCTGGCTTTTGTCTGCACAATCATTCCGTTGACCCTGGAGCTGGCAGCTCTGCAAAAATTGAAAAGCACCGAAGTGGCGCTGTTGATGATGATCGAACCCATCACCGCCGCTTTGATGGGCGCTTTAATCTTCCATGAACGACTGGCGCCGGTTCAGATAGTTGGCGCTTTGATCATTGGCGCAGCACTGGTCACGAACACACTTTACTCCCGCCCAACGAAGTCTGTGGAATAGATCCTAAGTCCTGATGTTTTCTAGATAATTCAAGATCAATTCAAAAGATCCAGTGTATCTGTCTCTTCCTGAGACACTTATCTGTGGATAAATCACAATTACATTAGTTTGCGGCAACATACTGGCCTTGGACTTTCGCAAACTGTTAAGAAGCCGATAAGAAAAGCATGAGAAACGGAACGTATCTTGCTTTGATTCTCGCATTCTGGAGTGGAGTGGCCTTGGCTGCTCCAAATTCTCTGACATATCAAGGACGTATCGTAAACTCTGACGGCAAAGGGCTTGAGTACAACAACGTCAGCTTCCTTTTTGAAATCACAAACCCTTCAGGCACCTGTGTGCTTTATCGCGAACAGAAAAACGGTGTGAATCTTCAGAACTCGGGTGGTGTGTTTGATGTGCCGATTGGTTCCGGCACCAAGATGTTCCCGACGGATCCTCTTTATACGTTGATTGATTCTTTCAACAACTCCCGCTCTCACGATTGTTCCGGCGGAGCCACCTACAGCGCGGTGGCCGGTGATGCCCGTTTGTTGAAAGTGCAATTTCATGATGGCTCTGGCTGGAAAGTGATTTCTCCGGCGAATGAAATTCGTTCGGTTCCTTATTCTGCTTATTCCTATTCTGCAGAACGCCTGGGCACCAAAACCGAAACTGACTTCCTGGCTAAAGCCGGCCTGCCAACGTGCGGAGCTGGCACTTATCTGACCTGGAACGGCACGACGATGACGTGTGCCGGAATCAGCGGTGCCAACGGCGGTACTGTGACTGATGTCACTTCCACAAATTCTTACATTACGATTGCCAACGGCACCTCCACCCCGGCACTGACCCTGAATGTGGGCACGGCGGCAGGTACAGTGGCGGCAGGCAATGATGCCCGTTTCTCTGATGCTCGCACACCAACAGGTTCCGCAGCTGGAGATCTGGACGGCACTTATCCCAATCCGTCTGTAGCAAAACTTCAGGGCACCGCGGTTTCCAATGCCGCTCCGGCCAGCGGGAACTTCCTGAAATACAACGGCACGGCGTGGACGCCTTCGGCGATTGCACAAAGTGATGTGACCGGTCTTTCTGCGACTTTAAGTTCTTATATGACCGATGCGGAGTTCAGCACGGCCGTGGCCAATGCGGGCTGTGCCGCTCATGAAACCATGTATTGGAACGCGGTGGCCGGCTTTTCCTGTCAGGCCATCAATGTTTCTTTGGCCGGTGACGTCGGCGGAACCATCGGTGCATCTTCAGTTAATAAAATCAAAGGTGTGACTGTTGATACCACGGGTTTGGTTGCTGGTCAGGTTTTGAAATACGACGGCACCAAGTGGGCTCCAGCAGCGGATAACGATTCCAACTCTGGCGGTACGGTGACGAATATCGCGACGGGCACGGGTCTTTCCGGTGGTCCAATCACTTCCACGGGCACCATTTCTTTGGCGAACACGGCGGTAACTCCGGCGGCTTATGGATCCACTACTTCAGTGGGCACTTTCACCGTCGATGCTCAAGGGCGTCTGACCGCCGCCTCGAATGCCGCTATCGCGTTTCCTGTAACCACGGTTGCAGGCAGAACGGGCGCGGTCGTTTTGGATGCCGGCGACATCACAAGCGGTGCCGGTAAATATCTGACGTATCGTCCAAACAACACGGCTTGTACAGACGGTCAGGTTTTGAAATGGATCAATGCCAACTCCCGCTGGGAGTGTGCGAATGACACTGACACATCTTCCGGTGGTACTGTCACCAACATCGCCACAGGAACGGGTCTTTCCGGTGGTCCGATCACTTCCACGGGCACCATTTCTTTGGCGAACACGGCGGTAACTCCGGCGGCTTATGGATCCACTACTTCAGTGGGCACTTTCACCGTCGATGCTCAAGGTCGTTTGACCGCGGCCTCCAACGCTAACATCGCCTTCCCTGTGACTACGGTTGCAGGCAGAACAGGTGCTGTGACTTTGGATGTGGGTGATGTTGGCAACGGCGCTGGCAAGTACTTTGTCTATCGTCCGAACA
The DNA here is from genome assembly GCF_055398295.1 of Bdellovibrio sp. BIS2. Classification (NCBI taxonomy): domain Bacteria; kingdom Pseudomonadati; phylum Bdellovibrionota; class Bdellovibrionia; order Bdellovibrionales; family Pseudobdellovibrionaceae; genus Bdellovibrio; species Bdellovibrio sp. BIS2. Next base: position 3,264,045 of record NZ_AP035879.1, read on the forward strand.
ACACAGCGTGTACCGACGGTCAGGTTCTAAAATGGGTGACGGCGAACAATCGTTGGGAGTGCGGGACAGATACTGACACTTCTTCCGGTGGTACTGTCACGAATATCGCAACGGGCACAGGTCTTACCGGCGGTCCGATCACTTCGACAGGCACGATTGCTTTGGCCAACACCGCGGTGACTGCGGGTTCTTACACTCGCGCTTCGATCACGGTGGATGCTCAAGGTCGTTTGACGGCGGCGTCCAGTGGCGCGGCAATCAATCTGGCTTCGGATGTGACCGGCACTTTGCCAATTGCAAATGGTGGTACCGGCGCTACGACAGCGATTGCCGCCTTCAACGGTCTTTCCCCGTTAACGACTAAAGGGGATGTTCTCGGTAACGATGGCACGAACGACGTTCGCCTGCCTGCGGGAACGAACGGTCAGGTTCTGACTGCGGATTCTGCTCAAGCTTCTGGTTTGAAATGGGCGACTCCGACTGTGGGTACTGTGACGAGTGTCACGGGTACAGCTCCGGTTCAAGTTGCTACGGGTACTACGACTCCCGTTATCTCTGTGGATCCGGCAACAACGGGTGCGCGCGGGGTTGTTCAAGTCGGTTCTGGTATCGCGGTTTCTTCAGGCACAATCAGTGCGGATCCGGCGAACTTCCCTTCTGCTGTTCCTGTTTCCAAGGGTGGTACGGGTGCGACCTCACTGACTGCTGACCGTCTGTTGGTTTCCAACGGCACGGGTTCTGCGGTGATTCCATTTACTTGCGGTACCGCGCAGATGCTGACCTTCAATGCTTCGGGTGTGATGGGTTGTACGAACTTTGCTTCGACATCCTTCTTTGCCAACGGTGGTAACACTCTGGCTTCGAACGCGACCCTGGGCACTAATGACGCTTATTCTTTGGCGCTTGAAACCAACAACGTCACTCGCATGACGATCTCTAATGCCGGCTATGTTGGTATTGGTCAGTCTCCAGACACCAATGCGGGTCTGGCCGTGATGGCGCCGGCAACAACCAAGTCTGCGCTCATCCTGAATTCACCAGCTGCCGGCAAAGTTGAAATGGATTTCCTGCGCAACGGAACCTGGCTGGGTACTTTTGGTTATGCTAATACCGCGACTTCGGATCTTTATATTTCCAATGGCAGTGATGCTCACATCATCTTTGATACGAACAATGTTGAAAAAATGAGAATCACCAACGATGGCCGAGTCGGCATTGATGCTGAAAGCCCCGGCGCCCGCTTCCAGGTGGGTGAATGGAATGCCACGGCCAACTACAACGCCGTCTTCGTCGGCTCTTATCACAACACCAACGGTCAAGCGCAGTTTGTCGGAAACTGGAACAGCGCAGGTTACTGGGGTATTGGCCCGGTAGCTAATCCGGCGAACAGCACAGTGGGCATCGGAAATGCCAATGCTCAAGGCGACTGGCGTTCGACTCAGGATCTGAAGCTGTATGTTCCAGGTGGTTTAGGCCTTGGCACCGCCCTTGCCCCGGAAAGAATCATCCATGTTAAAGGCACTGGCGGCAGCAATGATGACGTCTATGTCCAAAGCATCGGTAACACCGGTGAACCGGCTTACATACTGACGAAGGCCCGCTCCAACTCGGGCGCCGAAGCCGCAGTTCTTGCGGGTGATTCTCTGGGCTTCCTGTCCATGCGTGGTTATGACGGTACTGCCTATCAGAGTGGTGCTTCAATCGCGGGTGTCGCTGAAGCCGACTTTGCCACAGCCAAGTCTGCCTATATGTCCTTTGCGACTTTGAACAACGGATCATCGGGAGAAAGAATGCGCATCACCAGCTCTGGGGCTGTTGGTATCGGTGCGACAGCACCCACGGTCAGACTTCATGTTCAGGGCAACAACTACACCAACTCATCTGCCGCTTTTGAACGCAACGAAGAAGCAAGTGCAGGCCCGGGGATTCAACTGATGAAATCCCGCGGAACTACTGGCGCCAAAACCGCCGTTCAATCCGGTGACACTTTAGGCAGCCTTCTGTTCAATGGTTATGGTGACGCCACAACTGTGGGCCTGGGTTCACATATCCAAAGTGTCGCTGCCGCGACCTGGACATCGACCTCCGTTCCCGCGGATCTGACATTTTCCACCCACACTGGGACTGGAAGCCTCACAGTGCCGACTGAACGCATGCGCATTCATAGCACCGGCTGGATCACTATGGGTGTCGGCACGTCGACTCCGGGTGCGCCGCTGAATCTGAGAAGTGCCACGGCTCCTTACATTGGTTTTGATGAAATGGACACCTCCGGAAAATTCTTCATGGGGCTTGATGGCGGTAACTTCTGGATTCGTCCCGGACCAACCACGGCTTCCAGTGACGCATTAACTGTCACCAGTGGTGGCAACGTCTATATCGGTGGTAACACAGGTTCTCGTAAATTCTTTGTCAACGGTACCTCCGGTGGTACGGCTGCGTGGGAAAACTTGTCCGATGCCCGCTTGAAAACCGACATCCAGGTTGTTCCGGATTCGTTGCAGAAAATTCTTTCCCTTCGTGGTGTGACCTTCAACTGGCGTCATGATGTCAGACCGGATCTGGATCTTATTGAGAAAAAAGACATGGGTGTGATCGCCCAGGACGTCGAACGAGTGTTCCCTGAAGCCGTTGACAAAGATGAGAAGGGCTTCCGTGCCGTGGCCTATACCAAATTGATCGGCCCGATGATTGAAGCCTTCAAAGAGCTTTACGCGTCCCTGTCCGGCGTTAAGGCCGAAGTTCAGGCACAGAAGCGCGAAATCGCCTCTTTAAAACAAGAGAATCAGGAGCTTCGTGAAGCGATTTGCGAGGTCAATCCAAAGTCCAAGGTCTGTATCAAAAAGAAATAAATGTGATTAAATCCCTGAAAAAGCTCAGGGATTTTTCTCACGATTTTCTGTTAAAAAGCCGATAAGACAGACATGAGAAACGGAACGTATTTGCTCATTATTCTCTCAATGTTCACCAGTGTGATTGCACTGGCCTCCCCCAATTCACTGACCTATCAGGGGCGTATTCTTAAAGCTGACGGACACGGGCTTGATTATAACAACGTCAGTTTCCTGTTTGAGATCACCAATCCTAACGGCAGTTGTGTTATCTATCGCGAGCAAAAAGATGGCGTGAACATGATTAACTCTGGCGGCGTGTTTGACGTGCCGATCGGTTCCGGGACAAAACTTTTCCCGGCAGATCCCCTGTTCACATTGCTTGAGGCATTTAACAACTCAAAAACTCACAACTGCTTTGGTGGTTCCACCTATCCCGCGCAGGCCGGGGACACCCGCTTGCTGAAAGTGCAATTCCATGATGGCTCGGGCTGGAAGATCATCTCCCCGTCCAATGAAATTCGTACGGTTCCTTACGCAGCCTATGCCCTGTCATCAGAAAAGCTCGGCACCAAAACTGAAGAGGACTTCCTGCAAAAAGCCGGTTTGCCGACTTGCGCCGCCGGTACGTTCTTAAGTTGGAATGGCACCGCTTTAAGCTGTGCTGGTGTTTCCGGTGCCAATGGCGGGACGGTGTCTGATGTGACCTCCGCCAACGCTTATATCACTGTGACCAACGGCACAACCACTCCGCAACTGACCTTGAATGTCGGTCAGAATGCCAATCAGGTTGCCGCCGGAAATGATGCCCGCTTTAGTGATGCCCGTGTTCCGACGGGCGCGGCCGCTGGCGACCTGGGCGGCACCTATCCGAATCCTTCTGTTGCAAAAATCCAGGGCGTGGCGGTGTCCGCCACAGCTCCAACGAACGGGCACTTTTTGAAATTCAACGGCACCCAATGGCTGTCTGCTCAGATCAGCACCGGTGATGTGAATGGACTGACGGCCACATTGAACAACTATATGACCCAGGCCGACTTCAATACGGCGGTGGCCAATGCAAACTGTGCGGCCCACCAAACCATGTATTGGAATGCGGTGTCTGGCTTTAACTGTCAGTCTATCAACGTGTCTGTTGCGGGGGACGTCAGTGGCACCATTGGTGCTGTGGCTGTTAACAAAATCAAGGGCATCACCGTCGACACGACGGGGTTGGCCGCAGGTCAGGTGCTGAAGTACGACGGCACCAAGTTCGCACCCGCCGCAGATAATGACGCCAATTCCGGCGGAACTGTGACCAACATCGCAACCGGCACGGGGCTTTCCGGCGGACCGATCACTTCAACTGGCACAATCTCGCTGGCTAATACAGCGGTGACGGCCGCATCTTATGGTTCCAGCACTCAAGTTGGAACTTTCACCGTCGATGCCCAAGGGCGTTTGACGGCGGCAAGCAATGCCGCCATTGCTTTCCCGGTGACGACGGTTGCGGGTCGCACGGGTGCGATTACTTTGGATGCTGCTGACATCGGCAGTGGCGCTGGTAAATATTTGACTTATCGTCCGAACAACACGGCTTGTACTGACGGTCAGGTTTTAAAATGGGTGTCCGCGAACAATCGTTGGGAGTGCGGCACTGATACCGACACTTCTTCCGGCGGTACCGTCACTAATATCGCAACCGGCACCGGTCTGTCAGGTGGTCCGATCACCTCCACCGGGACAATTTCTTTGGCCAACACGACAGTCACTCCGGCGGTTTATGGTTCTACCACTGCAGTGGGCACATTCACTGTTGATGCTCAAGGTCGCCTGACGGCGGCTTCGAATGCAGCAATCGCCTTCCCGGTCACAACCGTTGCTGGTCGCACAGGTGCTGTGACGTTGGATGTGGGTGATGTAGGTAACGGTGCTGGCAAATACTTTGTCTATCGTCCGAACAACACGGCTTGTACTGATGGCCAGGTTTTAAAATGGGTGTCCGCGAACAATCGTTGGGAGTGCGGTACTGATACCGACACTTCTTCCGGCGGTACTGTGACCAACATCGCAACGGGCACTGGTTTGACAGGTGGCCCGATCACCTCGACCGGAACGATTGCGTTGGCCAACACGACAGTGACAGCGGGCTCTTACACTCGCGCATCCATCACAGTGGATGCTCAAGGTCGTTTGACGGCAGCTTCCAGCGGTGCGGCGATCAATCTGGCTTCAGATATCACCGGCACTTTGCCGATTGCAAATGGAGGTACCGGGACGACAACGGCTCTGGGGGCCTTCAATGCGTTGTCTCCTCTGACAACCAAAGGGGACGTTCTGGTTCGTGATGCCACCAACAATATCCGTCTGCCGGTGGGAACGAACGGTCAGGTGCTGACTGCCGACAGTGCTGTTGCCGCGGGTGTAAAATGGGCGACTCCCAACGCGGGAACTGTGACCAGTGTCTCTGGTACAGCGCCGGTTCAGGTGGCTACAGGCACTTCAACACCAGTGATTTCCGTTGATGCTGCGACAACAGGAGCTCGCGGTGTGGTTCAGGTGGGCTCGGGTATCGCGGTTTCCTCAGGCACTATCAGTGCGGATCCGGCGAACTTCCCGTCTGCGGTACCGGTATCCAAAGGTGGTACGGGCGCGACGTCTTTGACGGCCGACCGTCTGCTTGTTTCCAATGGCACAGGTTCTGCGGTGATTCCATTTACCTGCGGCACCGCACAGATGCTGACCTTCAACGCCTCAGGCGTGATGGGTTGTACGAGTTATTCTTCTTCGGGGATTTTTGCCAATGGCGGCAATAGCTTTGGTACTGCGGCAGTCCTGGGCACCAACGACGCCCAGTCTTTGACCTTTGAAACGAATGCCATTCCCCGTCTGACCATTCTGGCCACGGGCAAGGTGGGCGTGAATGAAACCGCCCCTACTGGAAACCTGCATGTTTCAAACAACGGCGCTGCCGATATTCGTCTGGAAGATAAATCCGGCACTCCGGTTACCATGCGCATCCTTTCCCAAGGTGGCGCGAACTATATTGAATCCGGCACGGATTTCACCAACACCACTTCAGCGGACCTGCATTTCACCGACATGATGGGTGTGAACAAGTGGATGACCATCAAGGCGGACGGCAAGGTGGGTATCAACACCAATGCACCGGCGACCAACTTCCAGGTAAAAGGTGGCGCGGTGATTGGGGATCTTGCCCCTTTCCCAAGTGCCTTTAGCGCCATCACAACTGAAGCATTGAATGCGACCCTGCGCAATCACACTGAAACAACCGGCAACTATGTGGCGGCAGGTGCCTACCAGCGCTTCAGCCCTACTGCCAATTCCACTTTGTCGACACATTCCCTGGTCAGTATCGTTGTTCCCAACGTACCTTCAGGAGTGACTGTAACAAGTCAAAATGAAGCCTTCCACGCCAATGCCACACGCAACCGCTATGCGGGGAACGTGGATGCGGGAACAGTATCAAACCTGACTTCCGGACAATTCGTCTATGGACATGAGGGCTTTGTCGCGGGCAATGCTCCGACAACAACAGATGCCTATGGTATCCGCATCGTCCCGCATTTAATCACTGGCTCGATAACGAACATGTATGACCTGTTCCTGCAGAACCCATCCACAGGTGGAACTGTCACCAATCGCTACGGGATCTATCAGCAAAGCACCACCGCGAAAAACTATTTCGCCGGCCCTACCGGATTTAACACTGCCACAAGCCCGCTGGCGAATATACACATCGGAAGCTCGGGCGCTGGCAACACGGCGTACTCGTCTTTCCAGATGGGTAATGACGCCACAACCACCCACAATTTCCACATCGTGAATGAATATGGTTCCAGCCGTCGTCTGAATTTCTACAAAGGAAACCTTGGGTCTGGTCAAATGCTGATGTCTTTGGATGCCAGTGGACTTCTGACTTTGGGTGAAACCGGTTCAAACGGCATGGGGATATTGAGCCTTAAGCCCGGCACCGGAGATCACGTGTACATGCAGTTCTTTGCCAGAACCGCGTCTCCGAATACACGCTCTGCCTATGTGGGAGTACCTACCGGTGGTAGCACCGCACTTCACATTGCCAATGAAATGGATGGTGGGGATATCAACTTTGCCACGAAAACCGGTGGCTCCACCGGCACCAGGATGACCCTGTCTGCCGTAGGAAATCTGACCACCACTGGAACTGTGAACGGTGCTTCGGATATTCGCCTAAAAAAAGACATCCACGTTCTAAATGGCAGCCTGGACAAGATCCTGCAACTGAAGCCGTCGTCCTATCACTGGAAAGACCCGAATGCCGATCCACGTCTGCAGATGGGTTTCATCGCGCAAGAACTTGAAAAAGTTTATCCGCACGTGGTGGATGAAAACAAAAAAGGTATCAAGGCCGTTTCTTACATGAACATGATTGCACCGATCACCAGTGCGGTGCAGGAGCTTTACCACAAATTCAAAGCGATCCTCACCAATCATGACGAGCGCATTTCCGCTCTCGAGACACAGATGACCGCCTTACAAAAACAAAATGAGCTTCTGCTCAAACAGAATGAAGATCTAATGAAATATATTAAGTCTCAAAATGAGAACACTCAACGTCTGCCGGCTTCCAGCCGATAAGACAGTAACACTGAGGTATTGCGTGAAAAGGTTCGTTATAGCTTCACTACTAATACTCGCCACGGGATGTTCTATGGAAGCATCTCTGGAGCAAATTGCTGAGCTGACTCCTCCTCCTGTCAAATTCCAGGATCCGGCAAAGACCACAGGTTTGGTGTCGGGCTCTACTCAGACCGGTACGGCCACAGGTGGTGGCGTGACCTATCACGTGCAAAGCACGGTGGGTAACTACATGTCCGGTATTGAACAAAAAACTGCTGATGACACCTACAAGGTGTACAGTTCAGTTCAGGGCGCCATCGTTTCCAACTAACCTCGGCCCCTACATTCGATTTAACTTTGAAGCCCCTTGCAACCCAAGGGGCTTTTTGCTTCAGGCACTTCTTTGGTCCAGTGGATTTAAGTTTCAAAATAAGACGGCCGATAAGGGATTCAGTGAACCATGGAAGGGTTTCTTATGATGCTACTGATTGCGCTCATGCTTGGATTATCGAATTCATCCCACGCCGCAGATATGTCCGTGGTGGACGTCCGCCGCAATATCACGCTGTCTGAAACCGACACCGTCTACAAAGACTTCTACATCAACGCCGGCCCCGGCTCCGGACTGAAAAAGAATCTGGTGGTCACCGCCGTTCGCAAGATCAACATCCGCGATGCCAGTGGTGCCAATGCCGTTGGTGAAATCCTGGTTCCGGTGGGGCAGTTGAAAATCATCGCCATTTACGACCGTGTGGCGGTGGCCCGCGAATTCACCCTGCTTTCCCGTGATGAGCTGCCAATGCTGGAACAAATCGGCATCATGACCGGCGACCGCATTGACCTGGGTGGTTCCTTTATCGATAACTCCAAACCCAAAGCCAAAAAGAAGGTCGCGGAGGCCGAAATGACCCCTGCCACCGAGGTTGTGGTAACGGCCGTGACCACGGTCACTCCCCCCGCTTTGACCGCCCAAAACCCTGTAGTTTCTGCAAACCCCTCCCCGGTGGTTCCTGCGGCAAATACAGCTCCGGCGGCCCTGGCTTTGACCCCGGCCCCAACAGCGGAAAGACTTGATAATTCGGTGGTTTCTGATAACACCACTCGGAATGAGTGACACAAATTCCTACTTCCGTATCCGACTAAGCCAGGTTCCTGCTGAACTTGAAGATATCATCACAACCCACTGCTTTGAATGTGGCGCCTCCGGCGTCACCGAAGCATTGCCGTTTTCACAGCCCGATCTGACTTACGATCCCAAAATTCTTCATGTGCGCGCCCACGAAATGGACGTGTTCTTCACTGAAAAACCAGACAACACCTTCTTTGACGGCCTGACCGAACTCAACGACGGCATCCGCTGGAATATCCATGAAGAAGAAACCAAAGACTGGCTGGAAGAATGGAAAAAAGGTTTCAAGCCGTTCAAACTGGTGGGTGACTTCTGGGTTGTTCCATCCTGGCTGACTCCCCCTGAAGAATGCAAGCACCCGATTTACATTGATCCGGGCATGGCCTTCGGCACCGGCACTCACGCCACCACTCAGATGATGGCGTTCTTCATCCACAAGCTTTCTGAAAAATACAAAAATGATCTGGCGAACTGGGCGATGCTGGACGTGGGCACGGGCACCGCGATTCTTGCAATGCTGGCGCAGATGTCCGGTATGGGACTGGTGGCCGGCATCGAGATCGATCCGGAAGCGCGCCGTGTAGCCCGTGAAAACGTGAAGCTGAACAAGCTGCCACAAATTGAAATTCCAGAAACACAAATCGAAGACATCCGCGATCAGTATGACGTGGTTGTGGCCAACATCATCGATGGTGTTCTGATCAACATCAAAAAAGATCTGCTGCGTGTTCTGAAACCAGGCGGCCACATGCTGCTGACCGGGATTCTGGAAGAGCGTGACAATCACTTCTTTGAAAAGTTCATGGAAAACTCCGGCCTGACCGTGGTTCGTCGAATTGAAAAAGACGAATGGGTCGGATACTGGGTTCAGTCATGAGACGCTATTGGATCGAAAAAAAGGACCTGTTCCAGGATCAGGTGAATTTCACCGGTGACGTCTTTCATCACATCTTCGATGTCTGCCGCCAGGAAATTGGTTCCAAATTCGAAGTGCTGACAGAAGACAGCAAGGCGTACTTTGTTGAAGTCACTCACGTGTCTAAAAAGAACGCCACGGCCCGTGTTCTGGAAGAACGAATCATCCCCGCTTTGAAAGAGCCGCACCTGCATCTGGTGCTGTCGCTGTCGCGTTTCCCCGTGATGGACGCCATCATGGAAAAAGCGGTGGAAATGGGAGTGACCAGTATTCATCCGTTCTTTTCTGAATTCAGTTTCTTAAGAAAAGGCGAAAAGCTATCTGACAATAAAACCGACCGCTGGGACAAGATCGTCAAATCCGCCACCCAGCAAAGTGGCCGCGGCGACCTGATGAAGGTTCACCCTGCCATTTCATTTGAAAAGATCTCGGATTTGATTAACCGAAACGGGGCCGGTGTGGGTCTATTTGCTTATGAGGGTCCGTCGACTCTAAGCATCAAGGAATACGTCAACAAGGTCAAAGCCGACCACCCCGCAGGGATCAAAGATGTCTGGATTATCGTAGGCAGCGAAGGTGGGTTCTCTCACCGTGAGGTCGAAGAATTCCAAAAACTAGGCCTTCATCCAGTCACTCTGGGGCCTCAAGTTCTACGAGTTGAAACGGCTTGCATGACCTTGGTCTCCGTCCTAAAGTATGACTTTGATCTGATGTGTTGATTTAAGGAGAAGGCATGGATCCTTTTGAGGAATTTGAGTTTAAGCCCCTCACGGATGGTTTGGGTTTTCACAAGAAAAAACAGGCAAATCCAGCGTCCCAAGCTCCGGAAGAAAACTTCGTAGCCACCCCACGCATCAAGGACCAAGGTCTGGAGCTGATTGAAGAATCCTCCACCGATCCTCTTCGTCCACCATTGCCACGTAAAAAAGCCACTTCCCTGCCTCCAACTCCAGGTGGTTTGACGGAAGTGGGTGGTGACGGCACATCTTCTGCGGCAGTGGATGAGATCCTGAAAACTCTGCAGAAAAACCGTCGTCTGGATTTCGAAAAGTCCACGGCAAAACAAAAGATCACTGGCACAGCTACCAAAGAAGAATTCAAAAAAACCACATTCAGCTTCTCTGCCGCTTTGTTGGATGGAATGCTGGTTGTGGCGGCAAGCCTTCTTTGCATGATCATCCTGTTGGTTGTGACGAAAGTGGATCTGATCGGCAATCTGACCAATCCGGACGCTCAAGGCATGATCTATCTGGCGACCTTCAGTCTGTTCGCTGGCGTATCCTTCATCTATCTGACAGTGAACCGCATCTTTATCGGTTGCACTCCGGGTGAATGGGCGTTTGATCAGCGCATCGGCAAACCTGAAGAGCTGAACAAAGCCGCTTACTCTTTGAAAGTGGTTGCACGTTCTTTGGTGGTGATCGCAACGGGTTTTGTGATCCTTCCGATTCTGTCCGTTCTGTTCAATAAAGATATCACGGGCTCTATCACTGGGGCTCAACTGTTCAAAAAGGCATAAGTTCTATGGGTCAGGTCCGTAATCTCGATAACATTGAAGCGACTTTGGCCCCTCTTCGTGCTGCTGGCAAAAAAATCGTATTCACCAATGGCTGCTTTGACCTTCTTCATGTGGGTCACGTGCGCTATTTGCAGGAAGCTCAGAAACTAGGTGACCTGCTGGTGGTGGGTGTGAACTCAGATGCCAGTGTGAAACGCCTGAAAGGCCCGACCCGCCCCGTGCAAATCGAAGCCGATCGCGCCGAGATTCTGGCGGCGTTGAGTGCTGTGGACTTCACTGTGATCTTTACTGAAGACACTCCGGAAAACCTGATTCACAAAGTACGCCCTGACATTCTGGTCAAAGGCGGCGACTGGAAAATCGATTCCATCGTCGGCGCACCGTTTGTGATGTCTTACGGCGGTCAAGTCATGTCCCTGCAGTTTGTTGATGGCAAGTCCACAACCAAACTGATCGAAAAAGCGCAAAAGTAATTTTCAGCGATCTAGAAACGGAAGCCGATTTTTCCTGAATATACAGAATCGGCGTAGCGGTCGATTTGCATGGCGATGAACATTTTCGCGATGTCGACGTTGATGCCAAAGACCGCGTGGTCTTCGACGATATCCTGAGTCACGGTGTTTTGATCTGCGGTGATCCCATCCGGACCGCCGATGAAGGTGCCAATAGCACGCAGACGCCCACCACCCACATAGATCGCCAGACGATTCATGGTGACAGTCGCAATCAAATCATAACCCATGCTGGACACATTGATCAGATTTGAAAAGTTCGCCCCCCCGCCGTAAACCATTGCCGTTAATGTCAGAGGAAAGAAACTGGCTTCATAAAAACCCCAGCGCAGTTGTGCGCCGAAGTTCTGCATCTTTTCTTCCTGCACGGTCGGCGTGAAATACACGTGTGCATCGATGTTGTAGTAAAGGCCTTTGCCGATGGTCAGGGTGTAGTAATTGAATTCACCCTTGTCCTGAGTCTTACTGCCCAAGGCGGAAAGATCTTCAGCGGGAATGAACTCAGTGGAAAGCCCCACCTCAATCCCGGTGTAACCACCCAGTGGGTACGGATTATCAAGAATTTTGGAGGCCGATCCAAATCCCAGAATCTGCAAAGTGCGGATCTGATCACCCTGAGTCAGATTGCGGGGCAAATCAGTGGCGGCATGGGAATAAGAAGTTCCCATCAATGCGGTCATTAAAATGAAGCTGCGCCAGAAATTAGAAAAGCCCATAAATATGGGCTTATTCTCATCGAAAAAGACGGGGGCTGTCCAGTTTTAAAGAGACGCAACCGCCGCAGTTTGAATTTGACTCAAAGCTGCAGAAGCCAAGCCTGCAATTTCGCTGTCCTGGCTCTGTGCCAGTTGCTGGAAGATGGGAACAAATTTGCTGTAGCTTTCCACAGAGTTTGCCACCACGTCACCGCGGGAACCGCGTGGATCCGACAAGTTCGTGCCGGTTTTAGCTGCCGCATAACCCTGCATCACCACTTGAGTTGCTGCAGTCACCACTTCAGGACTGTTCGTTTGCAAAGCAGACATCAGATAAGGCAAGCGACCGGAAGCCGCATAAGTCATCATATAACTTTGCACCTGAGTCTGAACTTCTGGAGCCAGGGAATCATGATACTGAGCTGCCACCGCGAAACTTTTCGCACTGTAAGCACCCTTCAAGGCCATCAGACCCAGAAGCTGAGTTTCAGATTTATTGCCACGAAGAAGATCCGTCACGATTGTATAGAAAGTCTGATCGTCCACTTCTTTGGCTTCGTAAGCCGCAATCAGCTTGGCCACATTTTCTTTTGTAGGCTGAGCCTGCAAAAGAGCACGCCACTGATCACCGGACAAGGTGGACTTGTTCGGCTCGGCCTGTTTGTTATTGCCGGATGTGTCTTCAGCAATCTGATTGTTGCCGTTGCCATCCCCTACAGTGATGTCTTCACCCAGGTTGGCGCGGGTTTCATCCGCACCCACCACGTTAACCTCAACAGATGGCTTTTTGATTTCAGTTGGAGCTTTGGAGTTTTCTTTCTTTTTAGCAGCCGTTTTTGCAGCCGCAGGCTTCTGAGTGGCCGCCTGAGCGTCCGCTTTCTTGGCGTCAGCCTTTTTCTTTTCAAACGGGTTCTTGTAATCTCGGGAGATCTCGCGGTCACCCAGATCAAACAACGCCGCCAAAATGGATTTAGGGCGAGGCATTTCGTAAACGACCTCAAGCTCTTTCATCACGTTTTGAACAGGGGATTTCAACAGATAGCTCATCCCGCCCACCATCACGATGGCAAAGCCGACGATTGCGATTTCGAGTTTTTTATCTGTGAAGCTCATTGGGGCCTCCTGTTCCTATCTGTATGTAAGAGCAGTGCCTGTGCCACCTATTGGCGAATATAGAGCATTTAGCGCCAATCACTCTGAGACAGAGCCGTACTTGCGCAACCCCCTGTCAGGTTTTTGATCATTTCTCAGACTGAGACAGCGGTATTAGATGTGGCTGGAGCCGGGGCAGAAGCCTGGGCGGGGGCCAATGGAAGGGAACTCGCGGCAAGTGTCCGGGCGCTTTTCATAGACCGTGCACAGGCGGGTTTTGGTGTCTAGGAACAGACAGTCCCGGTTCGCTTTTTGAGACAGCATGAAGAACTCGGTGCCAGAGCGATAAGACACGATAATGCCCTCTTTCATCAGGCGCTTGGCTAATTTTTTGATGGAGCCCTGGGCCTCGTCTTCGGTGGCGACACCCAGGCGGATCAGGTCGGAGATTTTGATTTCAACCGGCATCGTGCAACAGCCGCCATGGCAGCCATTGCACATTCCAGATTTATAGGGTTTCCACGTCGAGGGACGGTCAATATCGGGCTTTTTCATGAACCTTATGGAAGCTGTTGTTTACGCTTCACCAGTTTGCTGTTGTACTTCGCAGACGGATCTGCGGAAGTCAGTAATACAACACTGTAACCGCGGTTGTAAACCTCGCGCAAAAACTGAGGCATGATTTCAGCGGTTCTTCTTTGAATGTCATGGAAAAGAACAATTCCGCGACCCGCTTTATCCACGTTCGCAAGAACACGAGCCAACAACTGTTCGTTGGTTTGAGTTCTCCAGTCGTCACTTTCAATATTCCAGGCAAACTCGCCCGCAGATTTGGATCTCAAGAAAGCTTTCAAATCCTTGGAAGTCTCGCCATAAGGGAAACGGAACACTGGGTCCACCCAGCCAAGCACGTCAAAGACCGCCTGATGACCACCGCGGATTTCCGCCGCCGCTTCATCAAAGGTCAGGTTGCGATTACCCATCTGTTTATAGCAGGCAACACTGGTCCCCAAGCACGCGTGAGTGACGGAGTGACTGCCGATAACATGACCGTCTGCCGCCACACGTTTCAAAGCTTCTGGATTGGTTCGCACAGATTTTCCAGTAGCAAAGAACATCGCCTTGGCATTGACTTCTTTCAACGCACGCAAAATAGCATCTGTGTAAAGGCCATGAGGACCGTCGTCGAAGGTCAAAACGATCTCTTTACGAGCCACATCGCCCGTCACCGCCATATAGCCATTGGACATATCACGCTTTTGAACGTTTTCCGGGAAACGGAAAGAATTCTTGGTCTGAACTGCTTTCAACGCGTGACCTGGCACATCCATAGTCTCGCGCTGTTCATCAAAGTGCGCATCCACCTGAGCCAGAAGCTCTTGTTTACAATCGCTCACCAAAGCGCGGTTGTTTTCATCGCGGATTTCATTTTCAAACAAAGTCAGATCCTGCGCCGGAAGAGCTTTCAGCTCTTTGCACAATTCGGTCTTCATGGATTCACGCTTGCCGGAATCAACCATGAACTCATGGCGCCAGTTGGCAAACAATGCTTCCGGGTTGGCTTCAGAGTTTTCCCACTCAACCAGCGTTTGCGCTGATTGGTTGTCAGACACCGCCTGACGAACACTGCTACCGATCTGGCTTCCACATCCCACCAAGGAAGCCGCAGACATGATTAACATTCCCCCGAAAACAAGATTCTTCATATTCACCTACTGAGAAACGTCAGTACCCTGACCTACATTAAGAACGTTCCAAGCAATCTTCTGCTGTTCGTCCTCGGTTTCGTCTTCCTTCTTGGCTTCCGGTTTCTTTAAACTGAATTTGATCTTGGAATTTTCAATAATCACACGTGGATCCACGGAGTGATTGTCGAAGATGACCAAGTTGCGGGAGGCTTGCGCCGTCACCACATGCGGGTTCCACAGGTATCTGAAATAGATCACCAATGAACCAATAAACTGACTGAGCAACAATGACAAAAGACCCAGGCTCAACAGACCGATCTGCGGCAGGGTTGTTTCCCAACGGGCTCTTTCCAGAACCTCAAAACGTGTGTCGATGGAAATCTTCATCGCATCCAACTTGGTCAA
This sequence comes from Bdellovibrio sp. BIS2, assembly GCF_055398295.1. Classification (NCBI taxonomy): domain Bacteria; kingdom Pseudomonadati; phylum Bdellovibrionota; class Bdellovibrionia; order Bdellovibrionales; family Pseudobdellovibrionaceae; genus Bdellovibrio; species Bdellovibrio sp. BIS2. The sequence goes on from NZ_AP035879.1 coordinate 3,279,431, forward strand.
CGCAGTACTGAGTTCCTTGTAACGATTGAACTCAAGTTCGGATTTCTTTTTCAGGTCTTCCACCATCTGAGCGGCAAACGGAAGGTCTTTCACCTCTTTTTTCAAACGCGCGATAGAGGCCTGCACCTGACCCAGCTTGCTGGACAGGATGTTGTTTTCGATTTTCAAAGCCTCGATACGACCGCCGACACCGTACAGTGCGCTTTCTCTCTGTTTGCCACGACCGGCCTGCAGATAATCGATCATCTTTTTATTTTCGGCCATTTTCAGTTTGATCTCGTTGGAACGAACCAAAAGGTCAGAAACGTATTCACCCATTTTGTCTTTGGAAGCCAAAGGCAGCAGGTTTTCGTCTTTATTCTGCATTTCCGCCAGTTGTTTACCCAACGCCACCAGCTTTTCATCAGCGTCCGCTTTTTGCTTCACCATGAAGTCTTCCACGCGGTTGATTTCGCTCAGCTCACGGGTTTTCAGCTTTTCCGCCGCCAGTTCAGACACGGTGTTGGACAGGAACAAGGACATGGACTTGATCGGAGTCACCGCAGAAACGCGGATCTCGAAATCAGAATCCAGATTGATTTTTGTCCAGGCATTCAAAATCTGCAGCAACTGAACTTTGCTTTCCGGATTGCCTTCCAGACCGATCAGATACTTTTCTTTGAAGATCTCAAAGCCTTTGCGCTCTTCCAGAGTGATTTCTTTGCTGTTGCCACGGGCCTGGATACGGTTCAGCAGATCCTCATAGAATTCACGGGTTTTCAGGTATTCAATGTGCTTGGAAAGGACGCTGCTGCCCTTTTTGGATTCCTGAACAGACTTGGACATGCCGTAAAACTGGTTAGAAAACGCCTGCAAAGAGGAGTTCTGGGAATCGTGGATCACGATCGTGGAGTTGGCCACAAACGGAACCTTCACGGCATATACTAAAGCGCTGATTGCAAAGAGAACTGCGGTAAACAGGGCAAACATCCGCCAGTGCGACAGATATAGTTTGATAATTTCGCCAACTGTTAATTCCGGTTCAATATGTTGATCACTCATATTTCCCCACCTTCTAGTGTCACGAACCTGTAAGCATTGGTTGTGCCACCGAAAAATGGCTTTGGCCTGTGTTATATAAGCAATGAGGATTAAGAGTTTGAAATTACTTCACGGCAGGGCGCCCATTTGACAACTTCCACAGCAGAAGGACCGCCAGAATGAATAGGCTCCCAACCAGAGGGCCAAAGGCAAGCCCCAGTCGGAAATGGGTTAGTTCGGACTGCTCGGTAAGGGCCCAAGTCAGGATCTGTCCAGTAACAGCCAGGGCCAATCCCCGAGAGATCTTCCCGATCATTTTCCACACTCCGAAATAGAGCCCTAACTCGTCCCGGCCCGTGCGCTCCTCTTCAGCCTTCACTATATCCGTCAGGAGCGACTCTAAAAGCACGGCCGAGCCCACTAGCACTCCCCCCACCCCCGAAGCCCATAACAGCGCCCAGCCCACCTGTTCGGGCGGCAGCATCGGATAAATGAAAGAGCTGACCATTCCCAGAATAAACACCCCCCACATCAGGGCCCGGCGCTTGGGCACATACCTGACCAAAAACAACCACCCGGGAATGGCGACCGTGAACGACAGCAGAAACAGCAGCAACACGGCGGTGATTTCTTTTTCTGAAAATTCCAGGGCCTCCCGATAAAAATACAAGGCCACCGACGAGTTGAAAGTCAGTCCGATATTGGCAACAAAGTACGCCGCCAGCAGCGGCATGAAGCTGCGGTTTTTCAGCGGCTGAAACAGCGAAAATTTAACCTGCCCTTGCCCCTGCCGCGCGGGACGATTATAGCGAAGGGCCGTGTACCAAGAAACCAAAGTGCCCACACACAACAACAGCACAATCATCCACGCGGTCTGCGCATAAGGCTTTGATTCCCGCGCGATCAGAAAATATCCGGGGACCGCAATCCCGAAGATCGCACCGATATTGCCGAAAGCCAGACGCCAGCCAATCAGTTTTGAGCGCTCGCGCGAATCTTCGGCCAGATCCCCAACCAAGGCAGAATAAGGCACACTTAAACAGGTGTAGGCTGTATTCACCAACAGCGAAAACCCCAGCAGGTAAAAAAACTTCGCATTCATGGATTCCATAGGCGGAGGATTCAACAACCCCATGATGCTGACACACAAAAACACCAAGCCCCATGGCAGGAAAGAATACCGCTCTCCCCGCTTGAAACGCACCCGGTCCGAATAGTAGCCAATCACCGGATCAATCACCGCATCCCAAAAGATGGCCAGTCCCAGCGCCAATCCGGCCAAGGACGAATTCAAGCCCACTTCCTGAGTGTAAAAGACGAGCAAATGCAGACGCAGGAAAATCTCAACACAGTTGATTCCCAACTCTGCAAAGCCGTAGCCGAAGCCTTTCATTATTTTCCTGTTCGAGAGACCGACGCGGCAATAAAGCCAAAGACCATCCAGTAAAGACGATCTGCCATGCCCCCTAGGGACAAGTGTATGTGATAAATGACCAGAATAGGAATATGGGACAGTAAATAGATTGCGACCTGTCGTTTGGAGATGTCAAAGCTCACAAGGGCTTTGAAAGAACCCACAACCATCAGGATCAACGAAATGCCAGCAAGCACAATCAGGGGCCAGCCACCGATCACCCCGGCCGAGACAAAGATATTGTGCGGATCTTTCATGGCGTTGTAATTGGAGACATCGACTTCGTTCCCAGAGGCAAATTTCGAAAGAAGCCCGTGTCCCAGCCATGGCTGCTGCAGGAAGATCTGACTGCCACGCTCCACCTCTTCCCAGCGAGAGGCGATTCCGTCCTGAGCCTCCCGGGTGCCCAAGGCATTTTGACCAGTGGCCACTCCACGGGCAAAGTCATAGACCTGCGAACCAAAGAACAGAGCAAATGTCAGCAGAACTGACAACGAAGCAAATTTGAAAATGCGCCCTTGATTGGTTTCGGTTTTGTGTAAAACCATCGTAACAATAAAGGCCATCACGGCCGCCGCCGCCGAAGAACGCGTGCCCGTCAGAATGATAGCAAAGAAACTTCCAGCCAAAACCAGCGCACTGAAAACCTTATGTTTCATTTTCTGGTCTTCAAGCAAAGTTCCCAATGAAAAAACAAAGGCCACCGTCGCGCAGGTCACCATGTGCGGAATGTGTTTAAAGACGCCGACAAAACGCCCCCCTTTAAAGACGGCTCCACCGGCCACCACCCACAACACCAAAGAAATCAACACCAGCACCCCTGACCAGCGCTGAACGAAGTACATAAAGTCTTTCACGTCCCACAGGCTGGGAATGATCATTCCGTAAATGAGCACCATGAACAGCGACACCGCCAGGGCCCCGACTTGCATGACCGGGGATTCCTCGGTGTTCACAAAGCTGATCTGTAACAGGGTCTGAACAGTCATGGTCAGAATCAGGGCAAAGACGAAGAGTTTATAGAAACCGCTAAGATGATGACGGTCGCGCACCTTCAGCCACAGCAGGCCCAGGGGCAAACCCAGCAGGAAACACAAAAACACGTTCACAAAAGGATGCATGCCCTGCTGGAAAATCAGAAAAGAGAAACTGTAAGGAACGGGAAGCAGAAAGCTTCCCAAAGAAATCTTCGAAAGGAATAACAGGGCCACCAGGGCTTTGATCAAAAATAGAATTCGACCATCGCGGGCCCGGATCATTATTTATCCCCAGTGTTTTTATCGATCAGAACCGCCGTCAGCACGATACCCAAAACGATGGACACGATAGTGATACCACGGGAGGCTTCGTTGCTAATCCACGGAGTGCGCGGAGGAACATAGACAAAATCATCCTGTCCCAGCTTCAGGTTTTTACCGCCGCCGTATTTGATCAGCTTTTCAGCATCGACTTCATAGGCCCCTTGGTATTCGCTGATCGCCTTCATGTTCAGGTCAGCCCAGGTGCGCGGTTCGGTTTTACGAACCAGAACCTCAGAAAGATCCCCCCCGTTGGTGGTTCCACCCGCCAAAGTCAGAAGCTTCAAAAGTTCAGTGTTTGCAGGAACGTAATAAATGCCGGGTTTGTAAACCGCTCCCAACAATTGAACACTGATCAGGGATTCTTTCGGGGAAGAACGGAAGATATATTCAGAGGCTTGCGCTGGAGGCTTGATGTCGCTTAACAAACCCAGTTCCTGGGCATGAACAGCCGGGGTGCAAGCCAACCCAAACACGAAAGCCACAAACAGGCGCAGGGACTTTTGGATATTCATTCTCTCTCCTTCTACACTCGTGCGTATTCAACACTGGACCTAAATCGAGAGCCTCGACTCTTGTCAATAAATTTCGATGACTTGACTTCCGTCTGTGCTTCACAATGAAGTCTATGACGAACTCTGTTCCTGATCACGAAAAACTTTTTGATGAGATCTGCGGCAAACTCAATGAGCTAAGCACACAACCTGAAGAGGGTCCAGTGCCAGCCCCACCAAAGTATGAGCAGATGCAAGTTCAGATGAAAAAATTCCATTCAGAGCTGGTAGGCAGCCAGGAAGAACTTCGCGAGAAGATCAAGTCCCTGGAGAACGTGTCTTACGGTGCTGAAACGTTGGACGCACAACTGCAGGGCCTTGCCAATCAACTGATTGCCGAGCGCTCGAACAACACCAAACTGAGCGGCGATTTGGCGAAATCTTTGGAACTAAGTCTGCAACTGCAGCTTGAGATCCAAGGCCTGAAGGCGCGCGCCTTGCAAATGCAAAGCGAAGAAAAGAAGTACAGCCAGGCCCTGTTTGAAAAGAACAAACAACTGCAAAGAGACCTGGATCTGAATCAAGCGCTGAAAGACGAAACCGCGATGGAGCTGATGAAAGCCAAAAGCGCTTTCGCCAAAGAAGAGTCCTTGTGGGAAGAGCAGCGTGAACACTTCGAAAACGAAATCCACACCCTGAAGGGCGAACGCCAGAACCTTCAGAACACGGTGGAAGAACTGCAAAACACCATCACCCTGCGTGATGAGACCATCACTTCCCTGAATGAAGAGATCGAAAAAATCTCTGCCTCCTTCAGCGAAGTGGAGTCTTCAGCGGCTCAGCAAAATGATGTATTGAAGAACCTGATGTCCGTCGCCGAAACCAAGATTGTGGAAATGAAGCTGGCTTTGGATAAAAAATCCCTGGAAGCTCAGGACTACTACAGTCACCTGCAGCAGGCGTTGACTCAGTTGGGTGTGCTGAAACAGGAAAACGGCGCACTTAAAGAGTATGTACAGAAGCTGAACTACTACCATCAGCAGGCGCAACACGCGCAGATGGCAGTGGCGCAGATGGCTCAGGTTGCCGCTGCTCAGGTTCAGGGATCTCCGGTTCCTCAACAGCAGCAACAACAGGTCTCAACTTAGTTCTTTCTTTTCTCAGACCTCGATCACGCGGGACTACTTAGTGACCGCGTGGCGAGGAAGATCCGGATACGATCTGTATTCCTGCACCTGCTTCGCCGCCTCACCTTTAATTCGGAAATACGGAATGTTGGTTTTAACGTCTCCCAGACCCAGTTTCTTGAACGGGTTTTTGGAGTTGTTCCAGCTATAGTGTCCAGTGAAGAAGTCAAAGCGGCCCAGGCCCTTGATGCCATGACCACGGTCACGGATCACAAAGTAACCACTGTGCTTGGAACCATCAGGCAATTCCAAACCCACCACTGCAGGAATGTAAATAACCTCACCCGGCTTATAGATCGTCAGATCCGCCGCCAATGTATAGAACGGATCAAGGCAGGAGCTGCGCACACCGTAACCAAAACGGCAGCCGTCATGAGGGATTTCAAAGAAACGATCCTGCCCCTGGAAGTTACCGATAATATTAAACGTGTGAGTCACACCTTTTTGCACAACTCCGCAAGTGCCCTGCAGTGAGCAGGCTTCCGCAGTTTTCGGGCAGACTTTCAACAATGTCTTACCGCCCTCACCATAAAGAGGTCTTTTGGTGTTGGCCGGGCACAAGGTCTTTTTGTCTTCATCAATAATCACAAAGTAATAAACAGTCGGCTTCAACACACCAGGACCCACCATTTCACTTTTCGGAATGGATGGAACTTCTGGTTCTTCTTCACTGTTTTCCGGTGCTTCTTCAGCAATTTTTTCCGGCACCACAGGCTTGGCTGCTGGTTTTGGTTCCGGCTTGGTTTCTGGTTTGGTCTCCGGCTTCGGAGTTACAACCTTCGGAGCCTCCACTTTTGGAGCTTCCGTCTTTGGTTGTACAGGCGGCGCTTCTTCCTTCACCGTTTCAGTTTTGGTGGCATTCGCATTTTTTGGGGTCTGAGATTTTTTGGGAGCGATGACTTCGATCACTTCCTCTTCATCAGTGCCCATGGCTTCTTCATAGCCATAATAGCCATAGCTGTCCTTATTCACCTCAGACGGCAACTGATTAGTACCTTGAGTGGCGTGGAATGTGTGAACTCCAGCCTTCATCTGCCCACAGGCCGACAACGCCAGTAAAGCAGCTAAGAGACTAGGTATTGCAATATGTTTCTTACTCATATTCAAACTCCTGACCTTGAGACGGGCGCAGAATACCAAGGTCCCCATGAAACCCGGGATTTTTGTGTTCCCCTTGAAAAGATGAAAATCGAGGTGACGAAAATAGGTACCGATAAAAACCGGTGCCATGTTATCCTGCTGTAATGAGCACAGACACATTCTTATCCATCGACTTCGGCACAAGTAATTCCCTGGTAGGCGCTTACCATCAAGGCAAGCGTTATGAGGCCCTGCCTTTGGATGAAAAAGCCTCGGATCCGACCATGATGCGGACTCTGCTCTATTTCCCGAACCCGGATCTTTGCTATTACGGCTCTGAAGCGATTGAGCAGTATATTCAGCAGGATATGGAAGGTCGTCTGTTCCGGTCTTTCAAATCCCACCTGCCCAATCAGAACTATCTGGGAACTGTTCTCGACAACCGTATTCTGACTTTGGAAACCCTGATCGGGGTCTTTCTGCTGGAGTTGAAAAAACGAGCTGAAAAAACTTTAGACACTGAGGTCACCAAAGCCGTGATCGGAAGACCGGCTAGATATTCCATGGACTCTGTGGCGGACGGCTTTGCTCTGCATAGAATGCAAAAGGCCGCGGCCTTTGCCGGTTTTAAAGAAGTGCAGTTTGTTCCAGAACCTTTGGCGGCCGCCTTTGACTATCGCCGCCAGCTGACTTCAGAAAAGATCGTTCTGATCGGGGACTTTGGCGGAGGAACCTCGGATTTCACTCTGATCAAGCTGCGCCCTTCCGGGTTTTCGAAAGAAGACGTTCTGGCCATCGACGGCTGCCCGCTGGCGGGCGATGCCCTGGACAGCGTGTTCATGAGTCACAAGCTGAATGAATATTTTGGCGCAAAATCCCGCTATCGCCTGCCGATGGGAAGCAACGTGATGACCATGCCCAAAGGTGTGACCCTGCGCCTGAATCATCCCGCGCACATCGTGCACTTGAAAGAAAAAGACACCTACGAGTTCATCCGTGAAGTTAAGAAGTGCTCTTTGACCGCCAAGGATGCTGAAGCCGTGGAAAGATTGTTCGTCTTGATTGAAGACCAGCAGATCTTCCCGTTCTTTGAAAACATTGAAAAAACCAAACGCGCCCTTTCCAACAGCAACGAAACGGATTTCAATTTTGATTATCCGGGTCTGGAAATCAGCGAACACTTCACAAGTCCCCAGTTTATCGAATGGGCCAAGGACACCCGCGAAAACATCTTCGCGTCACTAGATCAGTGCCTGAAAGACGGAAACGTCACGGCCGATCAAGTGGATCTGGTGTGCCTGACCGGCGGAACCGCCAAAGTGCCGTTCATTCAGAAGGAATTTGAAAAACGTTTCGGTTTGGAGCGCCTGCAAACCCAGTCTCACTTCCACTCGGTGCTTTCCGGTCTGACAGAAGCGGCGGGCTTTGTGGCGCAAGGGACGCAAGTCGTTTGATTGTTCTACTGTTGCAACACTGATTTGCAATTATGTATTCTGGCGAAACAGTCAAAAACCACCGATAATTAAAGCATGAAACTTCCTTCCCGGCCTTTCAGTCGCAGATCTTTGCTTTTCGGTGCCGGCAGCCTTGCTGCAGTCGCCGGGCTTAGTCAGCTGACCTCGGCCAAGGAGCTGCTTATGATTTTCGACCCCTCTCGCAAAAATGACTCTGCAAAAATGCCCGCTCTGTTTATCGGTCACGGCAGCCCTATGAACGCCATCGAAGACAATCAATACGGTCAGCGCTGGCTGGAGCTGGGCCAAGAGATCGGAAAACCCAAAGCGATTCTTTGTGTGTCCGCTCACTGGCTGAGCGCCGGCACTTGGGTCACCCAAATGGAAAGACCGCGCACGATTCATGACTTCTATGGCTTCCCTCAAGCCCTGCACGACATGCAGTACCCGGCTCCGGGAAATCCGGAACTGGCAGCAGAGCTTCGCCGTCTTTCCAAGAATCCAAAAATTCAAGCCGATGATAAATCTTGGGGCCTGGATCATGGCACATGGTCCGTGCTGGCAAAGATGTATCCCGAGGCTGACGTGCCGGTGGTGCAACTTTCTATCGATATGTCCGAACCCGCAAGTTTCCATCTGGAGTTGGGTAAAACGCTGGGCCAGTTGCGTGAACAGGGTGTCTTGATTCTGGGGAGCGGCAACATTGTTCACAATCTTCGTCGCATGGACTGGAATCAGCCGCGCAAGGGTTTTGACTGGGCCGAAGAATTTGATGAATGGGTGAAGGCTCGTCTGATCGATCGCGATTTCAAAGCGGTCGGGGATGACTATGCGAAAACTTTAGCCGGACAACTGAGTGTGCCCACTCCGGATCACTATCTGCCTTTGCTGTATGTGCTGGGTGCCGCCGATGAAAAAGACAACCTGAAGTTTGAGCTTGAAGGCTTTGACATGGGAAGCATCTCGATGCGCGCCCTGAGCTTTGGCAGAAAGGTTTAACTTATGAGCCTGCAGTATATCTATCGCCCGGCAAAAGTTAAATCCTCTGGCAAATCCCCGGTGCTGTTGTTACTTCACGGGGTCGGGGCCAACGAGCAGTCATTGCTTTCGCTGACTGAGGGACTTGATCCCCGCTTTGCGGTTTACAACTTGCGTGCTCCTTTGGTTTTGGGGGCCGGAAGCTTTGCGTGGTTTCATGTGAATTTCACTGCCCAAGGTCCGTTGCACAACCAGCAAGAGGCCGAACAGTCGCGAAAGATCCTGATTGATTTCATTCGTGCCTTGCCAAAAGAAAATCCGGACATCGACGCTGAAAATATTTTCGTTCTGGGATTCAGCCAGGGCACAATCATGGGACTTTCTTTGGCTTTGACTGAACCGGAGCTGTTCAAGGGCCTTGTCGCCATTTCCGGGCGCACGCTGCAGGAAATTTCCGCGCAAGCCAAAGAGCGCTGCTATCCTCGCTCACCGAAAGTGCTGCTGATGCATGGACGTCAGGACAGCAAACTTCCCTATACTCACGGCCTGAACACCGAGGCCGTATTGAAGGCCGCCTCATTTGACTTTCAATTTGAAAGTTATGAAGCGGACCATCACATCACGCCGCAGATGCTTCAGGACCTGCACCAGTGGCTAATAAAACGCATTTCAGCCTGACCGCAATGATTTGCTGCGGCCTCTCAGTTATATTTTAGCTGCACAATGCGCTAACATTGGGTATCTGAACGACTAAGAGGTGAACTTATGATTCAAGCATTCCGTATTTTGGGTTGGCTCGAAGGGGCTTCCTTCCTGATTCTTCTTTTGATCGCTATGCCTATGAAGTACATGGCAGGCAATCCCGCTTTGGTTAAATCCATGGGGCCTATCCACGGTTTCCTGTTCATCGGTTACATCCTGATGGCAAACTTTATTGCCAGCGAACTGAACTGGTCCATGAAACAAAGAATCCTTTCCTTCGCAGCGGCCGTGCTTCCCGCCGGCACTTTCTGGTTTGAACGCAAATATCTCGATAAGAAAGAGACTGTTTAGGAAAAACAAAAAAGGCCCGGAAACGGGCCTTTTTTATTAATGAACATAATGTACATACATCTTGAGGTAGAACCCTTCCGGGAACTGCATCAGCGTTGGGTGATCTGCCGCATGGCCCCCGCGCAGAACGCTGCGAAGTTCGGCGTAGTTTCTCAGTGACGCCTTACGAATCGCATCGCGGAATTCTTCTTCTTCCAGCAAACCAGAACAAGAGCATGACGCCACAAAGCCGTTCTTTTTCACCAGACGGAATGCGTGCGTGTTCATCTTAAGGTAAGCATGCTTCCCGATAGGGATGTCTTTTTTGGATTTGATAAACGCCGGTGGGTCCGCGATCACGATGTCATAGTGAGTGCTTGGCAAAGCCGCCAAACCTTCAGACACGTCCATTTCGTGAACGATGACTTCCGCCCCTTCACGTTCGGCATTCTTTTTCGCGAAAGCCAAAGCGGTCTTGGAGATGTCCGCCAAAGACACCTCGACCTCAAAGCCCAAAGACTTCAAAGCACGTGTAATCTGCGTGGACCAGTGACCGACATAGCAGCATAGATCCAAAACACGGATCTTGCGCGGCTGTTGGGTTTTGGCCCAGTTCTTAAATAACCCCACTGCCAGGAAGATGTTGTGAGTCTGATCCAGGAAAAAGCCCGTTTTTTGGCCTTCAACCAGATCACAGCTCATGGTGATCGTGCCGTCATCACCTGCGGCGTTTAGCACGATTTCAACATCACGAAGGTTCATGTCCGGCAGATCCTTGATGAGGCGCGGTTCTTCAACTTGCAAGCCCTCAAGCTTGCGCACACCCACGTCATTACGAATCACCACAGCCGTTTGATCCCAGCCAAACTCGGAAAGACCTTGCGCATGAGCTTTTTCAGCCAAACCTTTGAAGAAGCCTTCCGCGTCCTTCAGGGCTTCATTCATTCCCGCCGTCACCAACTGGGCAGCAAAGAGCTGAGCACGTTTGCCGTTTTGTACGATCACATAGTAATCCAGAACCAAACCTGGGATGAAATCAGATTCGCCAAACGCCAGACGGAAGCTGCCACGGAAGCCCGCAGCCTTTCTTACGCGCCAAGAGTTGAAGATCTTTTCATGAAGGAAGTCAAAACTGGTTGGATCCTTGTCCTGACTGTTGAAGCTCAAGGCACGGAACGAAATCAGGGAATGAGGATTGCCGTAACCGCGGGCCAAGAACTGCCCTTTGGAATCCTGAAGCTCTACCGCCGCACCCGCGGGATGACCCTTAGGGCTTACCAGCAGCTCGTTGGAAAACACCCACGGGTGTCCACTGCGAATTCTTTTATCGGCTCCCTGACGAAGACGCCACACTGTCATCATAAACTATTCACCCTCAACTGCGAAAACAACCAACTCGGTGATTTCTTTTTTTGAAAAATTATTATCACTCATTATCAGCAAACTGCGCCGACCATCCGGAAGTTTCGGCCCCCAGGCCAAAGCTTCAAAGTTCTGCACACGTTTGTCGCCACGTTTTTTACCAAGATCAGATTCAAAATCCACCAGCTTTGTTTTTTCAACACCCGTGAACTTCGCACCTTCCAACTTACTCACACCCGAAACATCCGTGCCTTTGGCAAGATCCACCTGATACAAAGTGATTGTATTAGCCCAGATCTTTTTCGGCAGCAGACGCACTCCGCGCTCCAGCACAATCAGTTTGGTTTCACTGACGACCAGAATTTCCGAAGCCCCGCGGAAGACTTCTTTTCCCCCGTGCCCGTCTTTCAACGGATCCAGGCGATAGGCGTATTCCGCCACCGGCTGATAGCCTTTTTCAGGCTTGTCTTCGTACTTGAGAATTCGCAGCCAGTCGCCTTTTTCCTCTTCTCCGGCGACATAATCCTGGAAAAGGGAAGTTTCTACACTCGCAAACAGCACCTTCCCGTCCACGGAACTTGAGAGTCCCTCAAACGAAAGGTTGTTCTGCACGCCCTGCTTTTGCTGGCCGATGGATTCGGGTAAAAACTTGGCCGGAACGGACAGGTCGGACTTCCACGCCCCTTGCGGGTTTATACGGAAGATCCGGGGCATTTCGCGGGGTTTGGAATCGTTGCTGCCTTCAGAGGAAACCAAGAAATCCCCCGACGGCAACAGCGCCAGCCCTTCAGGATCCAAAATCGCGGCCCGCTCCCCGGTTTTGGGAAGGCCCGAAATAAAACTGACGGATTTAGGGTTTAAAGAAACAGACTTCCCCGAAATCTTCAGGTCAAAACCGTAAAAGCGGGGCTCCCCGAACTTTCCACGATCATCAGAAAGCGCCCACAGAGTGTCGCCATTGAAGGCCATGCCGGAAAGACCACCGATGGTGGTCTTTTTGAACTCGGTTCCGGTCTTGATCGCGGTTTCACCGAAATATTCCAAACTCAAAGCCTGCGCTTTGAGCGAGAACAGCAAAACCAGGCAAATTCCGGTTCCTCGAAGCATCTTAACTTCTCCAGCGAAGCTCAGTTTCTTTCACAGGGTGATTGAATTCACGTTTACCCTCAAGATGGTCATGGTACTCGGTTTTCAAAGCATAGTACCACTTGGCTTGAGTGTCGGCGTCCTTGATCAACATCAGACTTGGATCATAACGAAGGCCGTCTTGCTGTTTGGTCACCGCATCCATGTCCTGACCCAGGAACTTTTTAGAGAACTGATGAATCGCCGGCTTCAAAAGCGTCAGCCATGGGATGTCCCAGTACGCCAATTGAGTCACACGTGTGTTGTTTTCATCCACCGGAGTCAGCGCCGTGTAAGAATAGAAATTACGAGGACCGACTTCGATATGCTCGACACGCACGCAAGGAAGCGTGAAGGTGATCTCGGTCGTCGGAGTGCCGCCAAGGATCTTATAAGCCTTGGAATTTTTCGAAGGCTGGTGACGAACCATCTGGAAGCCATAGTTCACCGGAGCAAATTTCTTTTTCTTTTCCAGCATGGTCTTTTCAGAACGCCAGAACCAGCTTTTGTGCACGTAAGGACCATGCGCCGGGTCCATCAGACCGATCACCGCGTGATCGACGTGACATGGGAAGTTCACCACGTAAGTCAAATTCGGTTTCACATCCGCCGGGAACGCTTTCATCACCGGGATCGCTGGCGCTTTGGAAACATCATAGTCCTTGTCACCCACAAAGACCCAGATCAGGCCTTGAGCTTCGTGAACAGGATAAGAGCGTACTTTGATTTTATTCGGATTGAGTTCCTGATCCGGGCACAGTGAAGGGATCTCAGTACACATGCCGGTGCCGTCAAACTTCCAGCCGTGATAAGGGCATTCGATCTGATCGTTCACCACGCGGCCATAGCTCAGAGGAATTCCTCGGTGGGGACAGATATCCCGCATCGCGGACACTTTGCCTTTGGAATCACGATAGAACACGATGGGCTCACCCAAGATCTTGCGGGCCGTGGCTTTATTCACCGCCAGCTCTGCACTTGGAAGTCCCACATACCAAACATTTTTCAAAAATCCGCTGTACATAAAATCCTCTGAACTAGAATTGAGGGTCGCGGGCGCGTTGTTCCGCCAACTGGCAGGTGTTCTTCAAAAGCATGGCAATGGTCATCGGACCCACCCCACCGGGAACCGGAGTCGCTGCCTTCGCCCAGCCATCAAGCTCTTCAAAGCGAACATCTCCACAGAGTTTTCCGCCCTGACCTGAGCCATGCATACCCACGTCAATCACGATCGCATCTTTTTTAAAATCTTCTTTACCCAAGAGTCGGGCCTTGCCAGCCGCGACGACAACCAAATCCGCCTGCTTTGTGAGCTCTGACATATTGGAAGTTTTGGAGTGGCACAATGTGACTGTGGCGTTGGCTTCAGTCAAGAGCAGAGCCATGGGTTTCCCCACAATATTGCTGCGACCAACGACCACGGCCCTTTTCCCCTCCACCGGGATTCGATAATGCTTCAGAATCTCAATCACTCCCGCCGGAGTGCACGGGCTGACCAGGGGCTTTCCAGCAAAGAAATAACCCAAGGATTCGTAAGTCAGACCATCGGCATCTTTTTCTGCGGAAACAAGCTTCAGAACCTCGTCCGCGCTGAGATGTTTTGGCAACGGGAACTGAACCAGAATGCCGTCCACGCCATTGTCGTTGTTCAGCTTGCTTAGAATCTGATTCAACTCGCTTTGTGTGGTTTCGGCCGGCAGAGTGTGAATCGTGGAGGTCATCCCGATTTTTTCGCAGGCGATTTTTTTGTTTTTAACGTAAACGTGGCTCGCCTTATCGTCGCCGACAATGACGACCGACAGATGAGGAGCCCGGCCGTAAGTTTCTTTAAACTTCGCCACTCGGGGAACAAGGGACGCACGCACCTCTTTCGCGACTTCTTTTCCGTCAAGAATCAGCACCATGACCTCCCCTGTTTTTTGAGCCTTAAATTTGCGTCATTTCTTAACAAAATTCAATACTTATTCCAACTTCGTCCCATTCCGCCAAGGCCTTCTTGCGGGACCTTTTCACCCCTGCGAACCCTGTTTTTGCTTGATTCCTAAACCCCTATCAAGGTACAAACCCTTTAAAAGATTAGGGGATTTTCGAATGGCTGAAAAAGTTAAGCTCTCAAAAGATGGTAGTTCTATTGACTTCGTTCAATCTGACAGCCTTCCTACGTCCCTGAAGAAGTTCCGTCAAAGCCCGGAAATCGAAGGTTTCTATCGCTTTATCTTCGAAAACGACCTGCAAAAAGAAGCTTACGACATTTTGGATCGCATTATTATTCAGCGTAAGGCTAAAAAAGCCGGCGCTAAAAAAGAAGCTGCTGCTGCTGCCAAGGAAGAAAAGGCCGCTGCAAAAAAAGCTGAAACTACAAAAGCTAAAAAGAAGTAGTTCTCCAAAAAGTCCGGACCTCCGGACTTTTTTTTTGCTTTAATCGCATCCCACCGCTGTCCGATCTTTGCTTTCACCTCCTGACCACTGGAGGATTTATGAAAGCTCAAACCATCATCAAAAACAAAAAAGGCCAGGGACTTGTCGAGTACCTGATCATTGTCGCTATCGTTGCTGTCGGCAGCATTTCCGTCATCAAAGTTGTCGGCGCCAACATCGACGTGCAGTTCGCCAATGTGGCGCAAGCCCTGGGCGGAACCGACAGCCGCAAGAAAGAAGCCCATAAAGTCACGGACACCATGTACAAGAAGCGCGACTTCAGCGATTTCTTCGAGGGTTCCGTTAACTCCAAATCAGACAGTAAATAGTTATGAAAATTCTAAATCAAAAAGGACAGGCACTTTTGGAAGCGGCTTTTGTGCTGCCGCTCCTGTTAGCCACCGGCACGGCACTGGCATTTCTATTCTATCGCACGCTGGTTTTCTATTATGCCGATCATCAACTGCATGAAGCCCTGATCTGTGCGGAATCCGTTCAAGTTTCCACCTGTAAAAACCATCTGGAAAAGAATCTGCAAAAGCTGATGCTTAAGAACACCCGCCTGAATGTCCGTCTGAACAAATCGCTCTCGGGCAGCACCGGACGCATCGAAATTGCGTTGCAACCGGAAATCCAAATTTCAAAAGAACTGCGGCTGTAATAAAGGCCCCCGCATGCGCAACCAGCAGGGCTTTGCCGCTATTCTTATTCTGGCTTTACTGCCGATACTGGTGTCCGGACTGTTTCTGGTCGCTGCAATGATGGGCTTTCTGCAACTGGATCTGGCGATGAAACACACTTGTCGCAGTGAGGGCCTTCAAGGACAAGAAAAGGTTCGTCCCCATCTAGAAAAGCTGCTGTCGCTGAATTCCAAAGCCATCAAGTTAAAAGTTCAATGGGGTAAAGCCCTAACTCAACGGAAAATGGCATACTCAGCACAGAATCCCTACTTAATCACTCTGGCGGAGGCCCGCGTGCTGCAAGTTCAAACCTGGCGCCTGGCCCTGGATGCCCAACAAAAACAACTCATCCAACAAAGCAACCTGCAGCTTCAACGCAGCCACAGCTCCACCCGCACCCAGCTTTACCGCGCCCACCGGGAAAACCAGACACGTCTGAATTTCCTCACGATCAAAACCCAGATTGAAAACGAGCCCATTCCCCGCCTGGCGGTCCGTCCGGATTTCCCGGACACGGCGCCGACATACAGCCCTGAGCCTGACTTTGAAGTTCGTCAGGCCTTGGCGCAACGCTGGCAGTACCGGATCGCGCTGCGCCCGCCCCTTTCCAATTTCCTGAAGGCGGATTTCGGCTTTGAAAAAGCCTGCGCCGTTACTTTGACCAAAGGACCCTTGCGATGGAAAACCCAAATAACAAAGGGCAGATACTCATTGAAGTCTGTCTGGTGATGGCCCTGGTGCTGCTGATTTTCTTCGCGGCCTTTTCCCATCTTTCAAAACTTAAATCCGCGCAACAACGTCACCAATTCACAAAAGAGAAGTCTTATGTTTCAAAAGACCGTTTCAAATCTAAAAAGTAACTGGCCTCTGGCGGGCTTTCTGGTCATCGGCCTGATCGCCTTTATCAGCAGCCCCTCCAAGTCTGAACAAGATCCACTGGAAACCGTGGCGGCCCCAGTATCGGTTGACACTTATATCCCGGCGGGCCATGTACTGGTGCCAATCGAAATCGCCAATGCAGAATCGCTCGCATCCCTCGTTGGTGACATGGGTGGCGTCGTGGATCTTTATCTGGCCAGCAATGACACCCAAAAAGGCGGATTGAAAGTGGGAAGCAAGTTGAAACTTCTGCGCGCTCCGCTAAATCCCCAACAATATGCCGTGCTGGTGAAAGACACCGAAAGTCCACGACTGCTCAGCTTTAATGGCCCCTTTATTGCCGTCGTTCAAAATCCTGAGGCGCGCGGTAACAGCGTCACCCCCGCTTCCGCCCCCCGCAAAGCTGTGCGTATCGAATATCAAAACTAGGAGAAAAAATGAAAACCCCGTTGATGATTTTGATTTTACTTCTGGCAACAAGCACCAAAGCGCAAGTGCTGATTCAAGCCCCGTCGGCGTCTCCGGCCGAGTTTAAAAAGTTTTTGCAGGAAAACCCAACGACCCGTTCTTATGGCGACGTGCAAATTGAAAAACTGCAACAAGCCCCGGAGCAAGAACAACAAATGTTTTCTCTAGCGGACCTGTCCCCCACGGAAATCCCTCAGGGACTTGAAACTTTGAGTCGACTGAATCAACAATCCGCCCTTTCAGCACTCAGTCTGCAATTTCTGCTGGATCTGACTTTGAAATGGCAAAGTGGGAAGACCTCGCCGCAAATCGAAAGTTCTGTGAAGACTTTGCACTGCAAGTTCAGCCTGCTGCAGGATGAATCCAGCCCCGCGGCTTGCCGGGTCGAATCGGTATCATTGGAAAATCTAAAAAAATTAAATCCGTGGATGAAGGCGCTGGCCGTGGAAAGTCAGATCATCCCTCTGGAAGAAAATAGGCACTTACGACTGGTACCCGAGGCCGCATATCACTTCACATTGATTTCTGACTCTCACACCGCCGTGAGTTTCTATGGAACCTTCGCGCAGCTTTTGCAGCAGGCAAATCACGCGCAAGCACTGGTGGAGGGCGGCTGTGGCGGATTTCAATCCCAGATCGACGACATCAGCCTGTCCCTGCAGGCCCGGGTGTTTTTCACCCCCAGTTGTGTGCAGGCAACAAATCAAGCCGATGAAGAAACTGAAAAAAGCTGGGTGCAAAGAAATAAGAAATGGCTGATCCCGACAGCCGCGATCCTGGTGGGTGGCGGTATCTATGCCCTGAAGGACAAAAAGATCATTATCGACAAGCCGTCGTTTAAATAATCCTCTTGCCGTTAAAGACGACTTCTTTCACCACGCCGTCTTTGATCACGGAATGACAGTCCGGCGCAAAAGTTTTATCCGGATGCGCATGCACCACAGTGATGTCGCCATTGAATTTGCGAATGCGAGCCTGAGGGCTTTCTTCCAAAGCCAGATAGTTGCGCCAGAAAGACGATGGCTCCACCGGGCTGTCACAACCAAAAGAAATCGGAATCTGCGCCAGGCGCAGGGCCTCCCAAGGGAAGACATACGGGTAAAGTTCTCGCAGCTTTTCCATCAACCACACCCGGTCGCTCAGCCAATGACATGGCTGCATATGACAGCGCACATGCAAGGGCTTCATCATCTGAATGGTTTCCGGGCGCAGGATCTGCGCGTGCTCCAAATTCAAACGCCCTACGGCCCCTTGCGCGGAAATCTTGCGTGCGGCCTGCACAATGTGATGGGCAGCTTCATCACCAATGGTGTGAACTGAAAACTCAAGCCCCGCAGCCCAGGTGCGTTTCATCATCGTTTCAATATCAGCGATATCCCAAAGAATACGTCCCTGATTGCCAGAACGCTCGCCGTTGTAAGGTCGACTGAGCAGAGCCGTCTCAGACCCCAGCGAACCATCGTAGAAAACCTTGATGCCTTTGGAACGAAGCAAAGGACGATCCTGCTTTTTTGCCGCCAGGGCCGCACTCAACATCGAATCAAAGTCATTCATGTCGTGCGAGGTGAAATTTTCCTCGATCGCCAAAGTCAGATCTCCGGCATCGGCGACCTCACATAGCATATTCCACAGGGATTCGGTGCAGCTCAAGTCACGAACATGGGTGAAGCCTGCGGCATTGAACGTGCGGCAGGCTTGCAGGATGTTGGATCGTTGCTGGGACTTAGAGAACGACGGCAACTGATCCCAGGCTCGCAGATGATCTTTTTCCGTCAGAATGCCAGTGGCGGACTCCAAGCCCATTTCTTTAAGGGCGGCGGAATTCAACCAACTGCTGTGTCCATCCATGCGGGCAAAGTAAACGGGAATATCGGGAAAAACTTTATCCAGAAGATCTTTGTGTGGCTGTTCGTGCGCGGGCCATTGACGCTCATCCCAGCCAAACCCCACCAGCCAGTGCTGACGATAATATCCCGGCTTGGTGCGATCCAGATTCTGCAGATCCTGCAGGGATGTGATCGATTCCAGACGAAGCCCCGAAGCGAATTCGCCCGTGGCGATAAAGTGAACGTGACTGTCGTAAAGACGCGGGATTTTAAAAAGCATAAGGCCCTCTGTTTTAGCAGAAGGCCTTAGTTTATTTAACTGTTTAATTTGTTATTTAGCGGGCAGAAGGGATTGGAGCCGGACCTGTCGTCCCGCCTGTACCCGGAACCGGGATTGGCTGAGGACCGCCGATACCACCACCAATTGGCGTTGGACCGATACCTGTGCCGCCACCGATACCAATACCGATAGAGCCACCCACGCCGCCTACACCGTATTGAACCTGCTGGATTCTATACAACAATCCATAAAGTTCCTGCTGCAAGCTTGCCACAACCTGCTGTCTTTGAACCTGCTGTTGCATGTAAGACTGCTGCTGTTGGATGTACTGTTGATACTGTTGCATTTGCATCTGCATCATCTGCTGCTGCATCTGAAGCATGCCAAGGCTTCCCGCCATGCCACCGGCCATGCCGCCCATACCAGCCATACCGCCGGCCATTGCGCCCATGCCCATCATGCCACCAGGATATGCGCCCATCATTCCGGCCATACCACCCATGCCGCCCATCAAAGCGCCAGGGTAAGCACCCATCATGCCGCCAGCCAAACCGCCGACCATCGCACCCGGATATGCGCCCATCATGCCAGCCATGCCGCCAGCCATCGCGCCCATACCCATCATACCACCTGGATAAGCTCCCATCATGCCAGCCATACCGCCCATCATAGCACCAGGGTATGCACCCATAATACCACCGCCGATACCGCCAACCATTGCACCCGGATATGCGCCCATCATGCCGGCCATGCCGCCCATCATCGCGCCTGGGTAAGCACCCATCATACCGCCACCCATCATAGCACCTGGGTAAGCTCCGATAATTCCACTAGCCAATGCGCCCATGCCCATCATGCCACCTGGATACGCGCCCATCATGCCGGCCATGCCGCCCATCATTGCGCCTGGATAAGCACCCATCATGCCACCCATTCCAGCCATACCACCCATCATCGCACCTGGGTAAGCGCCCATCATGCCACCGGCCATACCGCCGATCATGGCACCCATGCCGCCATATGGACCACCCATGCCCCATGGACCGGCCATACCCCAAGGACCCATCCCTGGCATATAGATACCGCCACCCATGCCGCCCATACCAAGGCCGGCCATCGCATATGGGTTACCCCACATACCATTACCGTTCATGCCACCGTAAGGACCCATCATACCGTAAGCGCCACCGTTATTGCCGGCACAACCAAATGCACCCGCACCGATACCACCACCAATAGAGCCATAGATACCACTGCCGCCACCGACCATCTGGCCGATACCGGTACCGATTGCGCCCAAACCGTAACCGTAGCCCATGGAAGCCCAAGGGTCTGTCGGCCAACCGATGTTGGAGTTCGCATCAGCAATCATTTGATTTGTTTTGTAACCAGCAAGGATGGAAAGACCACCCAATGCGAAGTTCCCGATCACAGAACCCCAGTTTGTTTCTGGTTTCTGATACTGGTAACCGGAGCCGGAGGCGATACAGTCAACGCACACGCCACCTTCAGAAATCTCACGACGACGTTCACGCTGTTCATCAGCGTAATCTTCCTTCGCGATCTTGATGTCTTCTTTTCTGTTTTCGATCAGGTTTTTCAAAGCATCAATTTCACGAGTGACCTTGTTTCTTTGAGAATAACCCTTCTTGTAGTCAGAAAGACCTTTTTTACAATCTTCAGTCGTTGCACGACCTTTTTCACTTTGACGGAATTTTGGAGTGGAGCAAACCGTGCCGGAAACAGAACCGTTTTTATTCGGATCACAAACGCGCGCCCATTCCTGGATGCTGAAACCGTGAACTTCACGGGTGCCGCCAGCTTGAACGGAAGCATCACCTTCCTGACCTTGAGCGATGAACTCATCACTCGCGCCCATGCCTTTGTACTCTTTGCAGCTGACGTTGTTCTCGATGTGCTCAAACATCAGTTCTGTATAGTCTTCAGAAACCACATCTTCGACATCTTTACGGGAACGAGTCAGGGATCTGTCGATCTTCTTCAATTCAGATTGTTTTGCACGAAGCTGCTTTTGTGCTTCGCTGATTTCAGCCTGAGCTTCTTTGATTTCATCTAGATAGCTGGAAGAACCGGCACCAGCAGAGTAATCATACGGGCAGGCTTGCATCCCACCGTACATACCTGTGCCCCACATTTGGGCTTGGGCACCAGCTGCAAAGCTCATCACCAAGGTGAAAAGAGCTGCAATGCGCATCCAAAACTTCATACACGATCTCCTGAAAAGGAATAAAAAAACTTCTATCGTTCCACTCTTCGTCAGAATAGCGCTTCAACTTGATGCATTCCCGGTCTAAATGTTGAAAGATTATGAATCTGGACTGTCGACCAGCATATTTCTCACATTTGGCAGGACTCGACCCGGACGGTACGTTGGACCAGCTTGAAATCCTTTGCACTGGCAATTTCCAGCTCCTACACTACCTCATATGATGAAAAGCACAATTTTGTGTGTCGACGACGAAGTGGATAATGTTGACGCCTTGGAACGCCTGTTCCGAAAGAAATACAACGTCTTAAAGGCCACCTCCGGGAAAGAGGCTCTGGCTGTGCTGGACGAACATCCGGGCCCGGTCGCCCTTATCATCACCGATCAGCGCATGCCGGAAATGACCGGCGTGGAATTTTTGGAAAAGACCCTGACGTCTCACCCTGAGACTGTGCGCATTCTACTGACCGGCTACACCGATCTTGAATCCGTGATCAGCGCTGTGAATAAAGGTCAGATTTTCCGTTATCTGACTAAACCCTGGGACCCGGTGGACCTGACCAACACCGTGGATCATGCGATTGAACGCTATTCCCTGGGACAGGAACTGAAGCAAAAAAATCAGGAACTGGCGCGCGCCTTGGAAGAACTCAAAAGCCTGGATGTCGCCAAATCCAATTTCATGATTCTGATCAATCATGAATTAAAAACTCCGCTGACTTCGATCTTAAGCTTTTCTTCCCTGCTGGCGGAATCCAAACTGAATGATGAAGACAAGCTGATGGTGAATCGTATCACCCGCAGCGCCGAGCGCCTTAAGACCCTGGTCGAAGATGTTCTGCTGGTGGTCCGTGCTGAAACCAACCAACTTAAAATAGACATGCAGCAAGTGGCCTTCACCCAGTTTGACGAAGCCGTCAGCAAAGAGGTGCAGGAACTGATGAATAAAAAGCAACAAAAGCTGGTCAGCAAACTGGAACCCTTGGCCGTCACTGCCGATGTGCGCCTGATCAAACAAGTCATGCTGCGACTGATTCACAATGCCGCCAAATTCGGAACCGATGGCAGCGAGATCCACGTGGAAAGCATGAAAAGCGGCACGAACCTGCGCTTTGTGGTTTCCAACATCGGCCCGCACCTGCCTACGTCTGTGGTGGATAAAATCATGAAGCCCTTCTTTATTGATGAGGACGTCATGCACCACTCCACCGGCACGGGCTTAGGTTTGACCATCTGTCAGTCCATTTTGAAATCACACCAATCCCACCTGCAGTTTAAAAACACGGCGCAGGGAGTGATGGTGTTCTTCGAACTGCCCCTGGGCTAGGGTGTCCGGCTCCCGACCCTGACCCCGCTCTATCCTGCCAAGAACTCTGCACGGGCTTTGCTTTAAAGCCCGCTCATGAAAACGTTGTTGTTTTTCCTGATGCTTATTTCTTTTCCTGCTTACTCTCAGACCGCGCTGGTGCTGGGACTGGGTGAACAAAAATCCGTCCCCTTGCAAGGGCAGGATCGTGTGTGGATTCAAGACCGCGAAATCCTGACCGCCGAAGGCCAGGGCGGCAAACTGAATTTGGTCGGCCGCCGCGAAGGCGTGACCACAGTCAAAGTGGGATCGGCCCTTTACAGCGTGCAGGTTTTGCATCCGTCCAAGAAAGACTCTTTTCAGGATCTGAGTGTCTATTTGAAATCCCGTGTGGGCCTGCGTGCGTCTTTAAGCGAAGGGGATCTTTTGATTGAAGGCCAACTGTATCGCCTGCAGGATTGGATTCATCTGGCGGAATACATGCGCTCAAAAAGTCTGAACTATCAAATGCGGGCACGGATGACCGCTTCCTTGCAGCAACAGGCCCAGGAACACTTCAGTGACTTGTTTTACCAAGCTCACCTGCCACCCCAGACACTGATCTATGAACCCGCCCTGGAAATCCGGGTTAGCGGTACGGATCAAACATTCAAAAAATACAGCAAGCTATTGATGCCCTACGGGGTAGGTCTTTTAAAAGATGAAACCAGTCTGGATGTCGCACCGACCATCAAAGTGCAAATCACCGTCGCTGAAATCAAAAAGGACTTTTCCCTGAAGTATGGATTGCGCCCGCCGGCGGGCTACTCCGCTAAGCTTATGCCTGACGGAGTTTGGAAAAGGGATGAGCTTCCCTTTAACTTGACCGCCTTGGAAGCTCAAGGCCACGGGAAAATTCTGGCCAGCCCGAACATCCTTTGCCGCAGCGGCAAAGAGGCCGAGTTCTTGGCCGGTGGTGAATTCCCTATCAAGATTATGAATTATAAAATGCAGGACATCGTGTGGAAGCGCTACGGGATCTTGTTGCGGGTCAAACCCAAAGCGGACGCCGCCGGACGCATGAGCATCTCGATTGAAACCGAAATTTCCACCGTGGATGATTCGCGCAAGGTCGATGACGTTCCCGGAATTTTAACCAACCGGGTTTCCAGTCACTTTGATCTGACCCGACCGCAGACCATTGCGCTGTCGGGACTTCTTAAAAGTGAAGATGGGAAAAGTTCCGAGGGACTACCCCTGCTTTCTCGCCTGCCGGTGGTGGGTGCGTTGTTTTCAAGCAAAGACTTTAAGGAAAACCGCTCGGAGCTTGTGATCTTCGTCCGCCCTTCCATCCTGCGCGAGGGCGAGGAAAATCCGATGCCCCACCACTTGAACACTTTGCAGGGTCGTCGTCTATGATGAGCGAAGCCAAACACCTCTATGACCGGATTCACGAAGACATTCTGAAGCTGCCGTTGAATGAGTTCCTGCTCAGTTCCGAAGAACAGCATAAACTGCGTTCTCAGCGCATTGAACAGATTCTGGAACTGCACACGGCCTCAGCCGCACCCGAGGTGCGAACAAGGGTGCAAAATGAAATGCACGCCTGGGGCCCCCTTGACAGCCTGCTGACCGATGAAAGTATCACCGAGATTCTGATCAATGGTCCTTCGGCCATCTGGCTTGAAAGAAGCGGCCACCTGCAAAAGCATCCTGACTGTTTTTTCTCTGAAACCAGCTATCGCAATTTTTTGGATCGTTTAAGCCACGCCGCCCAGGCTCACATCACCACTGAATTTCCCTGTGCCGACGGCCGCTTTGGGGACTTTCGCTTAAGCCTGATTGGAGCGGAACTGACACAGACGCATCCCCACGTGACTTTGCGCCGTCACCCGAAGAACCCCTGGAGCTTTGCCCGTCTGGCCGAACATCAGTGGTGCCCGACAGACTGTCTGCCGTTTTTTACAGACCTGGTAAAGCGTCGTAAAAATTTTCTAGTGGTGGGCCCGACCGGATCTGGAAAAACCTCAGTGTTAAATTCGTTTTTGAATCTGATGCCCGAAAACGAGCGCCTGGTTGTGATCGAAGACACGTCTGAGATCTCCCTTCCCAACAAAGCCAGCTTGAAACTTTTGACCCGCGAAGACCCCCAAGGGGTTTTACCTTCCGTCGATCAGGCGCAATTGGTGCGACGCTCTTTGCGCCTGCGGCCTGATCGCATGGTCATGGGCGAAGTGCGCGGCGCTGAAGCCAAGGACTTTTTGATGGCCTTGGCCACAGGTCACAGTGGCAGCTTTGGCACTTTGCACGCGCAGGATGCGGGCCAGGCGCTGATCCGTTTAGAAATGCTGATTCAGATGGGGGCCCCGCAATGGAGTCTTTCTGCGATTCGCAGGCTGATTCAAATGTCTTTGGATTATGTGATTGTGGCGGAAAGAAAACCCGACGGTTCGCGCCGCCTGAAGGGCGTCTATCGAATCACTTCCCTGGAAGAGACAGGATTTCTGCTGGAGCAGGAAAAGTAAAAACCCGGAAAGCGAGGGGCGCCGTCCGGGTTTTTATAATTAAGCTACAACTTTTGTGTTATCTGTCTGCGGCTTCAGTGGAGCTTGCTCCGGTGCGCGCAGGTCTTTTTCAACAAAGAACAGTCCTTCGTTCTCGGTTGATTTGGTGAAGGTTTCTTCCGATTTCGTCTGGTCGCCTTCGCGGGCCACCGATTTCGGATTATTGAAGAACTTTTGATTCAGGTCTTCAATCACCTTCAGTTTGTTCGTCTCGCCAGCCGGTCTTTTATATACGGGAGAGGCCTCCGGCTGCGGTTGTTGTTCAGGAAGGTTTCCGGTTGCCCGCATTTCTTCCATCTGTTTACTCAACGTGATGCGATCACCCAGGGAGTTCTTTCCCATTGGTCGCCCCAGGGCCAAAGCTCCGGGACGGGCTGGCTGGGAAGCCGAAGTGTCTACCGCTCGAGTCCTTGCCGTTGCTGGAAGGATTCCGCTGATTTTTTCCATATCACACCTCCGTGTGTATCCATGAAGTCCATCCTGGTCTTCACTTGATGGAAAACGTATCGGAATCGAACGTATAAACTTGAGACAGAATCCGGAATTCTGGACCTAGGACCAGCTTATAAACTGCCAAGGGCTTGCCGGATGCCCCAGAAGCTTTTCGCAGATGGACTTTACGCGTGGATCATCCGAACCCGACCAGAACGTGCGCCCGATCAGGAAGCTTTGGGAAAAATCCATCCAGTTTGAAAATCGCCCTTCAATCAAAGGCGCCAGCTTCAGAATTTCGGACCAGGCCTGAATATCTGAAAGGTGCCCGGCCACGAAGCTCAGTCGCACCAGGTGAATATAGCGGGAAGCATCCCAGGCCAGGATTCCGGGTTCCTTTAGATATTTGTTTGTGCGCTGAACCCACAACGCCAGCTTGCTGTAATCCGCGTCGCTCATTTGCAGTTCCTGCCCTTCTTCCAGATCGAAGCGGAAGATCTGGCGGAACTTTTCCATGGAAACCGCGTCGATGCTGCCATCAGACGGCAAAGCGGATCTTAGAACGTTGAACTTGGTGCGGTGACCTTGAGTGCGGATGTTTTCAAGACTCTTCTGGCAGGTTTCCCGGTCGGCCACTCCCCAGAACTCCTCCAGGATCGCCAGGCAATCAAGTTTGATGTCGGGGCCATAATTCATATCCAGGCGAAAGAAGTACTCGCCGATTTCATCCATCACCTGTTCGCGAATTTCGGGGGAAAGTTCCTTGCCCTCTTCCAAATCAGACCCGACAACTTGAAACAGCTCATCAAGAACTTGATTTTCCTCGATAAACGGCGCACCCAAAGACATCAATTTTTTTTCAAGATCTGTTTCTGGCAAAATGCGCTGCATGGGAACCCCTTTCACCGGCCTTGTTCAATTCAAATACGTTTCAATTGCTTTTTCAATGTGTTAGTTTCTTCGCATGTTAAAGAAGCTCCTGCTTGCCGCTGCGGCATTATTCTTTATTCTTGCTGGCTCTTTGATGTTGCTGATGGGTTATGTCTTTAATAACCCGGGAACTGTTTTTAATGCCTTCAATTCCGTCGCCGACCGTTTTTTGCAAGGTCAGACCCATGAAGAAAACGAGGAATTTTTCCTGCAGGGCATGGACGAGATTCTGATTTCATCCCGCACCGTGGATGTCGATCTGCGCACCTACAATGGCAGCACCCTGAAAATCCGTCTGTCTGGAAAAGTGCCGCGCTTTGAAGAAGGCCGCTACATCCAGCAAACTGCGGAACAATCCCGCCTGCACCTGGAACTTCTGGAGCCGTTGGCCAGTCATTGGATTCAGATGAACGTCAATGGACAGGAACTGAGCAAGTCCACCGATTCGCACCTGAAAGCCGAAGTTTACGTGCCCGAGACTTTCAAGAAACAGATCCGCATTGAAACCCGCGAAGGACATGTGACCCTGCGCCTGCCGCCAACAACCCTGTACGAGCTGGATCTGCAGTCGATCTCAGGACCTATCGACAACTCTTTAAAGCAAGAGCCTGTGGCTGGCGTGGAGCCGACAGAAGTGGGACGCATTCAGGTGCAAACGGTCGAAGGCCCTATCACCGTTGAATCCGCACTGGAATAATTGACGTCATTTAGAAATAAAAAAAGCCCGGAATGTCTCCATCCCGGGCTTTTGTTTTTTATCTTTTAGCTCTTTTTCAGATCTTCCAGATGTTTTTCCGCCAGAGTGCTCAGACGAACACCGACTTCCGCCAGTTGATCGCGATTCACCTCGCTTGGGCAGTCAGACATCAAGTCTGTTGCTTTCGCGGTTTTCGGGAACGCAATCACTTCACGGATCGCATCTGTTTCACAAAGCAGCATCACCAGACGGTCCATACCCCACGCGATACCACCGTGCGGAGGAGTTCCGTATTTCAAAGCCTCCAGGAAGAAGCCGAACTTGTGCTGAGTTTCCTCCTCGCTCATGCCCAACAGACGGAACATCGCCTGCTGAATTTCATTGCGATAGATACGGATACTTCCGCCACCCATTTCGTAACCGTTGCACACAAGGTCGTAGGCTTTCGCCAGCATCTTGCCGTAAGCGGCTTCGTTGTTGTTCACCAGATCCTGCGCGAACTCATCCTTCGGGGATGTGAACGGATGGTGACGAGCCACCCAGCGCTTTTCATCCGGAGAGTACTCAAGCAACGGGAAGTCCACAACCCACAGGAATTTGTATTTGCTGTTGTCGATCAGATTCAACTCACGGCCCAGGTGCAAACGCAACGTGGACAATGCCGCACAAGCGGTGTCGTAATCATCCGCAACAACCAAAGCACAGTCACCGGTTTCACCGCCGCAGGCCTTGAACATTTCAGCCAGCTTTTCAGGGCTGAAGAATTTGGAAACAGAAGAAGACAGCGTGCCATCAGCTTCTGATTTGATCCACACAAGACCTTTAGCGCCCGCGCGTTTCGCCATGTCCGTCAGTTTATCCAACTGACCACGGGAATAGCTGCCGCCTTTCGGAGCCGCAATACCACGAACGATCCCGCCACGAGCCAGAACATCATCAAAGACCTTGAAGCCAGAACCCGTCACGATGGATTTCAGATCCTTGATCTCGACCCCGAAACGCGTGTCCGGCTTGTCGATGCCGTATCTGTCCATGGCTTCCTGATAAGTCATGCGCGGGATGGCGCCCACGTCGATGCCTTTGATCTCTTTCCAAATCGTGCGCAAAAGTTTTTCGTTCATCTCCATGATGTCTTCCTGATCGATGTAGGACATCTCCATATCGATCTGGGAGAATTCCGGCTGACGGTCCGCACGCAAGTCTTCGTCACGGAAGCAGCGGGCGATCTGGAAGTATCTGTCGTAACCGGAGATCATCAAAAGCTGCTTCAACGTCTGCGGAGACTGAGGAAGCGCATAGAAATGGCCCGGGTTCACACGGGAAGGAACAAGATAGTCACGAGCGCCTTCCGGAGTGGATTTGTAAAGGATCGGAGTTTCAACTTCCAGGAAGCCGTTGTCTGAAAGGAAACGACGAACCAACTGAGCCACCTTGTGACGGGTGATCAGATGATTGGACAGACGCGGGCTGCGCAGATCCAGATAGCGGTATTTCAAACGCAGCATTTCGTTCACGTTCGTGTCGCTGACCTGGAATGGCGGCACGGCGGATTCATTCAGAATCTCGCAGCGGATTGCTTCGACTTCCACTTCACCTGTTTTGATTTTCGCATTCTTCATGCCGTCCGGACGGGCACGAACCACACCCTCCACGGCCAGAACAAATTCACCGCGCAGATTTTTTGAGGAAGCGGTCTCGGCTTTATTTGGATCCAGAACAACCTGAACAATGCCTTCACGGTCGCGCAAATCGATGAATACCAGGCTGCCGTGGTCACGTCGAACATCGACCCAACCCATCAGTACAACTTTTTGACCTGCCTGGGAAACGCCCAGACTTCCGCAATAATGTGTTCTTTTTAGCTCTTTAACAAACTTCATATGTCTACCTTGTTCGTGGGCCCCAGATTTACATATTGTGCCATTGCAGTCAAAAACCATATTCTTATACTCTCCATAACAGAACCTTAAGAGAGTCCCCCCCAGACCCAGCCATTCTGCTTCATTTACCAAGCATTTCCCCCTATAATTTCAAAACAGAAATAAGGAGATATCCGATGCCCAAGTTTACGATTGATCATTCTAGTAGCCATTCTGCGGAAGAAGCCTATAAGAAGATCAAAGAATTCCTCTCGAATGATCAGGATATTCGACGCTTTGACCCAAAAATTCAGTGCTCTTTTGATGATGGCACCAAGTGCGCCAATCTCAAGGGATCCCAGTTTAAAGCGGATATGACGGTTGCGGCGGCTGGCGCAGGGAGCAAAGTCTCTGTCACCGTGGATCTGCCGTTGATGCTGACTCCCTTCAAAGGTAAAGTCACCGAGACTCTGCAAAGGAAACTGGCTAAATACCTTGGCTAGTTGAGCTTATGGCGAAAACGAAAGCAAAAAGCCCTTCCACCCCTAAGACCAAGTCCCCGTCCAAGACGGCTTCTGCCAAGAAGCCTGTGGGCAAGTCTGCGTCTGGGAAAAACACCAAGCCCGCCCCCACTGAATCAAAATCAGTCGTGGCCGAGCTGGTGGAAGACGCACACAGCGACGAACTTCGCTCGCACGAAGAGGCCGAAAAAGCCTACGCCGTCCCCAGCATCGAAGACGAACTTCCCGACGTGGAGGAAGACACCAAAACCCTTGCGGTCGCCGACACCTCCAAGGCCCTGACTTCGGCCGATCCTTTGGTGATGTATCTGAACGAGATCCGTCGCTACAAGGTTCTGACCCGGGAAGAAGAAATGGCCCTGGCCAAAAAATACTTTGAAAGCAAAGACCCCGAAGCAGCCCAGGCCCTGGTGAAAGCCAACCTGCGTTTTGTGGTGAAGGTCGCCGCCGAGTATTCCAAGTTCGGTTCGAAAATGATCGACCTGATCCAAGAGGGTAACGTCGGCCTGATGCATGCGGTGCGCGAGTTCAATCCGTACAAAGGTGCTCGTCTGATCACCTATGCGGTGTGGTGGATTCGTGGATACATCCAGGAATTTTTAATGCGCCAGTATTCTTTGGTGCGCATCGGAACCACGCAGAACCAGCGCAAATTGTTCTATCAGCTGCAAAAAGAAAAAGAGGCTCTGGATGCCATGGGTATTGAACCCAATATTGGCCTGATCAGCAGCCGTCTGGGCATTCCCGAGGACGAAGTGCGCGACATGACCCTGCGCATGTCCGGTCGCGATGTCAGCCTGGACCGCCCGGTGGATGAAGATTCCGGTACGACCCTGGGGGACCTGCAGCGCGGACCTTCGGACCAGCCGCTGGATGAAGCCATGGCCCACAATGAACAACTGGAAATTCTGAAGCAAAAGATCGAAGAGATCCGTCCGGAGCTTTCCGAACGCGAGAAGATCATTCTGGATGAACGTATTCTGAATGACGATCCACTGACCCTGCAGGAGATCGGCGAAAAGCACGGCATCACCCGCGAGGCCGTCCGTCAGATGGAGGCCCGCCTGATGAAAAAAATCAAAGCCAAGATGGAAGAAGACGCCTCGGAATAGGCGTCTTTCCTTTTAATAGTTCAGCACGCCACGTCCGCGCAAATGCAGGACGATGTCCTCCTGCGGAGTCAGCTCTATCTCCAAATCAGCTCGATGCACTCCGAGGCTGCGTGGTTCAAAGAACACACGAATGCGGCACTGCTGACCGCGGAAAAGAATCTGCGGGCAGTTCTCGGAATAATCAAAGGCATAGTCCCCGTTCATATCAAAATCGTTGATATACATCGGAAGTCCGCTGTTGTTGCGCAGATAAAATGTTGCCCGCTTATCCTGAAACAGACGGGTGCGCCCGAAATTATAGTAATAGTCCCGATCCAGCGTTGTCGTGTCGTCTGTCACATTGATCACATACACTTCGTTGATGTTGCCTTCGCTGAACTCCTCGTATGCCGAAACGGGTGAAGCGAGGAGAAGCAGAAAAAGACCTGTTAAGATTTTCATAAGCACCTCCTTATGAACCATTTCATTCCTTCGATGCCCGTCACGCAAAATGAATTTCTTCGATGGTTGGATTTTCATAAAAAGCCGCGTCTGCTGTCAGAACTCACAGGTCATCCCGCCCCGCTTGAACGGGCACTTTGCCCCGCTTCATGAATGTCAGGAAGGGAAAATAAAAAGGGACCTCCCGTTTTAAGGAAGGCCCCTTCTCGCTCGAAGACAAAAGGAGAACGGCTATCTGCTGTTTCTTCTGTCGGATCTATCTTGTTGAGGTCTTTGGGATGTTTGAGAACTTCTCTCGGAAGAACGCTCTCTTTCCAAACGGCTGCTTTCTTCTCTTTGAGATCTGTCTTTATTCAAATCACCTTGTTGTGGCCTGTTTGTTCTTTCTGTTCCCACGGTATCCTCCTTGTGGTTGTGATAAGCATTCATGCTTATACAAACCCCTCAAGCAAAGACCCTGCCACCAAAAATATTTGCTGACGAACATCCTACAGCGGACATACGACCTTGTAGCGAATGGACAATGACATATAGGCACTCTGTGATGACCAGCTTCCGTTCTTTTTCACATACCGAAGTGAATTGATGGGACGGACCCCTTGCACGGCCATCGTGTACGCCCCGCCCGCACCTTCGACAACAAAATAGTACTTATCCAATTCGTTCTCACCGGAAACGGTCAGAGTCAACGCGGGACTAAAAGCAAAAACAACTTCATCGTCGGGACTGGAACTGCCCAACCCGGAAGTCACCGTGGCACTGCCAACCAACTCGCCCGCCTCAGGAACGTTTCCACCCTGATAAACTTTCACCGTCGCCGAAGTCAGATTTTCGGACGACATACGCACTGTCAGCCGATTTACTTCCATACGGGCTCCGACCAGTCCAAAAACATACATGGCCTGGGACATCTTGTCGCTGGCCCCCAGGACGTCGGTGCCACTGTTTCCCAAAAAGCTTTCCTCGACAGCCTGACCACACTGCACATCCGGATAAATGATAGAGTCCGAAATCGTCTCTTTGGTACAACCACCGACAAGCCCTGCCCCCAGCATGGACAACAACGCCTTTGCGATCAGCCCTGACCATTTTTGAGACATAAAAAAACCTCCCGAGAATTTCTCTTCGGGAGGTTTCAATTTTCAATGCAAACAATTTATTGTTAAGTGCCTTAAACGGATGTTTAAGCGATTTCGAGTTCGCCGGCACCGATGGTTGCTGCCAGTTTGGCACGCAGGCGGGCGACCGCTTGAGCGTGAAGCTGGGACACGCGGGACTCGGTCACGCGCAGAACCTGACCGATCTCTTTCAGGTTCAGGTCTTCGTAATAATACAAAGACAGAACCAGACGCTGACGCTCTGGCAGTTCTTCAATTGCCTGAGCCACAACTTCCTTGATGTTTTTGACATTCAACTGATTGAAAGGGCTGTTGGTGCGGGAACCTTCAAGAATATCCATGATGGACTTCTTGTCGGTATTGCTGAAGCTTGTCGCCTGATCGATCGGCAACAAGCTGACCGGGCGAACCTGATTCACCAGATCATGGAATTCATCAATATTTACATTCAATGCCTTGGCCACTTCTTCGTCGGAGGGAGTACGACCCAGATCAGCTTCCAATTGCACCATGGTCTTATCAAGAAGCTTGGCTTTGTCACGGATAGAGCGGGGAACCCAGTCCTGGGCACGAAGTTCATCCAGGATCGCTCCACGGATGCGGAATTCTGCATAGGTTTTGAACTTATTGTCACGAGTGGAGTCGTACTTTTCAATCGCATCCATCAAACCGATGACACCTGCGGAAATAAGGTCATCCAGCTCGATATTGGAGGGAAGTCGTACCGCGATCTTCTGAGCGATGAACTTAATTAGCGGAGCATATTCTCTGATTAGGTCATCTTTTTGCGTCGGAGCGAGCTTGCGTGGCTCTTCCTTGTACTTCTTCAACAATGCCGCGTTTTTCCCCATATTTTCCCTCTTGAAGTCTATGTTATCAAACAGGTCCATGCCCTAAAAGTCCAATTCTCACATAACTGTGGAGTTGGACCTAAGCGCTCCCCACGACCTGATCCCAGAACATCTGCATGCCACCAGTGATCTCGATTTGCTTGGAGGATTTCTCCACCTGATTACAAATTTGACGAATCGCCTTGGAAGATTCAGCACTGATATCGTGTCTCACGATGAGACGCTGCATTTGGTTTGCTTTTCGCAAAACCACGTCATTGGGAACCGAACCCCAATAATCCAGACCAATGTAGAGGAACTTGTTCACCACATCGTTGAAGCGCTGGTAAAGTCCCAGCCCTTCCTGTTCATCACGCACTTGATTGCAAATGATAGAGAAGTGATTGACCTTGTACTGCTTGTGCAGAACCTTGATCAGCGCATAAGCATCCGCGAAACTTGCCGGATCCGGCGTGATCACCACCGACACCGTCTGCGCAGCCGAGTTCAGGAACAACACATTTTCAGCAATGCCCGGAGCGGTATCAATCAGCAGATAGTCAAAGCCCAGGGGCAAGGCACTGACGGCCTCCACCATGGCTCTTCTTTCGAAATGATTCAGATGATTGAACTCAACAACGCCACTGCCGCCTGGGATCAGGAACACGTCCTTGGATACTTCCATCAGAATGTCGCGCATCTCTTTGCGACCGGCGATAATGTCGTGCATGTTTCCTGCCGGACGAACCCCGAACAGGATGTCCACGTTCGCCATCCCCAGGTCCCCATCAAGAATCAGCACCTTTTTACCTTTTTGCGCCAAAGACAGAGCCAGGTTTGCCACCAGCGTGGTCTTCCCCACCCCGCCTTTGCCAGACGTGATACTGATCGTGCGCGTGCGCTGCATATCAAACGAATTCAAATTTCTCATACAGCTTCAGAGTCCTGTTGTTTAAATTTCGTGATTCTGAAAATCAGATCCAAAAGACGCTCTTTGGTCGCAAACTCAAAGTCCTCAGGCACACGCGGCCCGATACCGAAGGAATGCAATGGCACATCAAAGCGCTTCATGAAGTTGTAAATCGTTCCATGCTGGGTTGATTCATCCAAAGACGTAAAGATCACATCCTTATAGCCCAGGACCGAGTAACGACGACCCAGCTCGGTCGCATCGCTGTCTTTGGCATTGGTGGACAACGTCAAATGGATGTTCGGATTCAATGCCGCCGGTGGCAGCAGGCTTTTCAGCATTTGAATTTCTTCATTGCTCTTAAGGCTAAGACCTGTGTAATCGACCAGCACGCAGTCCACGTTCGCCAGATAGCGCATCAGATTTGTCCAGTCATTCTGAGTGCGAATCACCGAGAACGGCACATTCAGAATCTGAGCATAAATCTTCATCTGATCCGCCGCGCCCACCTTGAAAGTGTCGGTTGTGAACAGAGCAATTTTCTTGCCTTCACGCACCACCATCTGGCTGGCCATTTTGATCAATGCCGAAGTTTTGCCGCTGCCCGCAGGGCCGACAAAGCAGTGGATCTTCCCATGCGTCGGATTCTGGGAAATCTTGGTATTGTCCAAAACGTGGCGGGCCACATAGGCTTCCACCAGGGATTTATTCTTCAATTTCAGCGCCGGCAAAGTCTCTTGAGCTGTGGTCAGGATTTCTGCCGCGATTTCCGGAGCCATGCCTGCTTTTGTCAGTTTTTCGAATACAAAGCTCAGGTCATAGTTGATGCCATAGTCCGCACCCGGGTGTGAGCCCGTGAACGTCTGAGGCATCTGCTGGAACTGCGTGATCACCTGTTTCAGGCTGGCAATTTCATTTTTTAGCGCAATCACTTCCGGGCTTTCCGCCGCAACCACCGGTCTTGCCGCTGGGGCCGCCTTGGTCGGAGCCGGAGCCGGAGCCGCCGGCTTGCGTGCCGCCGAATTGCCCCCGCGGGAGAAGATTTCATCTTGTTCCTGGAACGCATTCAACGCTCTTTGAGCGGCGTTGCGCACTCGCTCTTCAGATACCTTCTGTTGGCGGCCAAATTCAGACTCATCTTCGATGTCGATATAACGACGCTGAGTGATCGGAGCCGGCGCCGTATTCTTTTGCACATGCTTTTCCACCATTTTGTGGATCAGTTCTTTTTGCTGACGGGCGGAACTGTTGTTGAATCTGACACGATCCTGCTCACGCAGACGGGATTCAGCAAACTTCTTTTTTTGCAGGGTTTCCTCGGAAACCGCCGCAGTGATTTCCACACTGCCTTCCCCGACAAGGCCGAAGCTTTTGTTGTTGTCACGAGCCGACAGGATGATGGCGTCAGGACCCAACTGGGTCTTGACCATCTCAAGGGCTTCTTTCATGGTACGTGCTTCAAATTTCTTAACCTGCATGGCTCATCTCCACGAGTGCAACCGATTTCACATCCGCATCCGAAGACAACTCATTGTGCGAAAGCACCACAAGCTGCGGGATAAAGCGGGAAGTTAACTTATACAAATGACGGCGCGATGTCGGGCTGGTCAGCAGGATCGGCTGACCGGCCACTTCCGGATGGTGTTCCACCGTCCGCGCGATTTCGTTGATCAGACGATGGGCCGTCGTCGGATCCATAACCAACTGAACCCCTTGCTCTGTCTGCAACAGGGAATTGGCAATCAGCTCTTCAATATGCGGGTGCAAAGTCATCACCGGAATATTGCCCATATCCGTGGTGTATTTTGCAGTGATACCGCGAGCCAGGCTGCGGCGAACTTGCTCTGTCAGAACCTCGATGTCTTTTGTACGAGGAGCATCGTCAGCCAAAGTTTCAAAGATGGTCAGAAGATCGCGGATGGAAACCTGTTCTTTCAACAGGTTCTGAAGCACGCGAACCACAGATCCCAGTGGCAGAAGATCCGGAATAAGCTCTTCAACCACTTTTGGATGGGACTTCTTGAAGTTCTCAATAAGAGTGGAAGCTTCCTGACGCCCCAGAAGTTCATGCGCATGCGTGCGGATGATCTCGGTAAGATGAGTCGCCATGACCGTCGGCAGATCCACCACGGTGTAACCGGCAATTTCAGCGTCTTCTTTACGCGCAGGCGAAATCCACAAAGCATCAAGGCCAAACGCCGGTTCCTTCGTTGGAATCCCCTCGATACGCTCGGCCACGTTGCCCGGATCCATTGCCAGCAGGGCTTCCGGACGAAGAGTCCCGCCCCCCACACGATTGCCTTTGATCATCAGGCGGTATTCGCCCGGCGCCAGTTGCAGGTTGTCGCGGATATGAATGCTTGGAACAACGATCCCCAGATCCAAAGCAAACTGCTTGCGGATGCTGACGATACGCTCCAACAGATCCCCGCTGTGATCGGACTCAACAATATTGATAAGACCATAACCCACTTCCAGCTCGACCATATCCAGCGGAAGCATCGTTTCGATGTTTTCTTTTTTCGGCGCAGACAAAGCCGCATCGGACTGCTTTTTGGCAGCTTCGGCCTGTTCAGCACGGGCTTTCTTGATGATCCATGCAGTGGCACAAAGAACACCACCCATGAACAGGAATGGCAATGTCGGAAGGCCCGGCACCAACCCCATCAGAACCAATACTGCACCTGAAATCATCACGGCACGAGGCTTCACGAACAATTGACCAGTCACCTCTTCACCGACATCTTTGTCGGAATTGGAAGTACGGGTCACAATGATACCGGCTGCGGTGGAGATCACAAGCGCCGGAATCTGCGACAACAGACCGTCACCGATCGTCAGCATCGTGTAATATTTTGCGGCTGTGCCGACATCCAGACCTTTTTGGATCACACCGATGCCCAGACCGCCGATAACGTTGATCAGAGTAATGATGATACCGGCAATGGCATCACCGCGCACGAACTTGGAGGCACCATCCATCGCGCCGTAGAAGTCCGCTTCACCTTCCACCTGCTTACGGCGCTTGCGCGCTTCAGCTTCCGTGATGTGACCGGAGTTCAGTTCCGCATCGATGGACATCTGCTTACCAGGCATCGCATCCAAGGTGAATCGAGCTGCAACTTCCGCCACGCGCCCGGAACCCTTGGTGATAACCATGAAGTTGATGATCATCAGAATCAGGAACATCACAAAACCGATCACATAGTTTCCGCCGACCACGAAGTTCGCAAAGGAAGCGATCACGTGACCCGCGGCCTGCTCACCCTCGTGTCCGTGAGTCAGAATCAGACGGGTTGTGGCCACGTTCAGGGCCAGACGGAACAAAGTCGTCATCAGCAGCAAGGACGGGAAGGATGTGAAATCCAGGGCTCTGTCAGTATAGATACTTACCAGCAGGATCAGGATGCTGATTGCCAAAGAGAAGGTCAGTGCCAAGTCCAGCATCATCGGCGGAAGCGGAATGATCATCACGGCCAGCACGGCAAGCAAGCCCACGGCAATGAACAAATCCGTGTTCTTGGTGATCTTGTCAAATCGTTTTAAGAACTGAAACAACTGATCCATTATCTTTTCTTCCTACGCAAACGGTAAACGTATGAAAGCACTTCAGCCACAGCCACGAAGAGCTCCCGGGGAATAACCTGTCCAATTTTCAAAGTTTTGAAGATCGTGCGCGCCAGTGGTTTGTTTTCCACGATAGGCACATTGTTTTCGCGCGCGATTTCCTTGATCTTTTCCGCCACATGATCAGCGCCCATCGCCACGATTTGCGGCGCTGGCAGATTGTCGGTGTATTTCAAAACCACGGCGATGTGGGTCGGATTCGTGATGACGACGTCCGCCTTGGGAATCTCGGACATCATGCGCTTGCTCGCCATTTCACGCTGAATGCGGCGAATGCGCGATTTGATCATCGGATCACCCTCGCGCTGCTTGTGTTCTTCTTTGACCTCTTGTTTGGTCATCATCATTTTCTTTTCAAGGTCAAAGCGCTGATAGAAGTAATCCGCCCCGGCGATCACCAGCATCACCGCACCAACGCCACCCAAAAGCTTCACCACGATCACGCCGATATAGGCAATGATCTGGTCGATGGAATAAGTCAGCATGTAAGGAACCTGAGTGACTTCACTGCGCAGCAGGAAGTAAAGCACCATGGCCACGGCGCCCATTTTCAGAATGGATTTCAGAGCTTCAACAAGAGCACGCATGCTGAAGACACGCTTGAAGCCTTCAACCGGATTTACTTTTTCAAAGTTAGGGGAAACGGCGTCTTCAACCTGAAGGAAGCCGATCTGAACGATGGAAGAGGCTGCACCGATGATACCGGCGAACAAAAGAACCGGCGCAATCAGGATCATGGCTTTCATACCGCAGTACTGGGCTGCTTCGGTGAAGTTCCCTTCACGCACCATTTTCACCATGTCATCACCGAAAGAATGCTGAAAGACTTCGTACATTTCCTTGAAGAAGAAACGACCCAAAGCATACACGCCGCCAGCCGCCGCAAGTAACATTACTGCGGAACCCAGCTCCTTTGTATGTGCAACGTTCCCTTTTTTGCGAAACTCTTCCCGTCTCGCTTCCGTTGCTTCTTCGGACTTTTCGCCGTTGTCTTCAGCCATCTCGTTCCTTCCTAGAACTTAAAAGCCTTACCCTATAAGTGTTTCATCACATCGAACAGTTTGCTAGCTGTGATTTCAACAACCCCATTCATTTCCATAATCAATAGCGGAAGGCAGATAAACACCACTGCCATACCCAGCATAATCGTCACTGGCATACTTGTTACCAGGACGTTGATCTGGGGCACCGCTCTTCCCAGAATACCCATAGCCAGATTGGCAATCAGGATTGCCACCAGGACCGGGGCACACATCTTGATCGCCATCACAAATGCAACTTGTCCGAATACGGCGATTTCCGCAAACGGACCGAAATTCAAAGCCAAAGAACTGACCGGCACAAGCTCATAACTTTGCGCGATCGCACTGATAAGCATGTGGTGACCGTTGATCGCCAAAAACACCAGGGTCGCCATCGCAGAATAGAATTGCTCGATCACCCCACCCTGGGAGCCCATCATCGGGTTATAAAGCTGAGCCGCGCTCAGGCCAATACTCATGGAAACCAGGTCCCCTGTCATACTGACCACGAAGAAGAACAACCGGGTTAAAAAACCCAGCGCCAGACCCACAATCAGTTCACGGACCGCCAAACCAATGATTTCATTGGAAATTAGCGAATAATCGACGTTTCCGACCTTCACCACCGGAAAGATCACCATGCTTAAAACCAAAGAAAGCAGGATTTTAACCGGCGTATTCACCAAGGGAGAGCCAAAAACCGCGGAGGAAACGACATAGGCGATCATGCGCAGAAGAACCAGCGCAAACAGCAGAATCTGTGCCTCAGTCATCGTACTCCAGTTCAGCACTATTCCCTCACCATCACGGCAATATTTTCAAAAAGGTTCACAGTGTAAGAACTCATCACATCCATCATCCATGGACCGGCCAGGATAAACACCGCCGCCACCACGATCATTTTTGGAATGAAGGTCAGAGTCGCTTCGTTGATCTGAGTCAGAGCCTGGAAAATACTGACTGCCAAACCCACAACCAGCGTGCTGATCAAAAGCGGCGCCGCCAGCATGGCTGTCGTGCGAAGAGCGTCCTGTCCCAGTCTGATTACCAATTCATCTGTCATCTTTCACCTCACCCGAAACTCTTGACCATGGAACCGATGAGCAAACCCCATCCATCCACCAGGACAAAAAGCATGATCTTAAAGGGCAACGAAATCACAACCGGAGGAAGCATCATCATACCCATCGCCATCAGAACGCTGGCCGCGACGATGTCGATCACCAGGAATGGCAGGAAGATGATAAAGCCGATCTGGAAGGCCGTTTTCAATTCGGACACCACAAAGGCCGGAACCAGAACCATCGTCGGAACATCCGCGCGGGTTTTTGGTTTTTCAACTTTGGAAAGTTTGATGAACAAAGCCAGATCAGAATCACGGGTCTGATTGAACATGAACTTGCGCAGAGGCGCCAAAGTCCTTTCAATCGCCTGATCCTGGGAAATCGTGCCCGCCATGTAAGGCTGAATGCCGTTGGTGTTCATTTCATTGAACGCCGGCTGCATCACGAAGAAAGTCAAAAACAAAGCCAGACCCACCAAAAGCTGATTCGGCGGCATCTGCTGCACGCCCATCGCCTGACGCAGGAAGGACAGCACAATAATAATGCGCGTGAAGCCGGTCATCATGATCAGGATCGCCGGTGCCAGAGTCAGCACCGTCATGATCATGATCAACTTAACCGCATTCACAACCTCGTTCGGGTTGTCGGTTGTCTTGAATCCCAGATTCATTGTCGGCAATGTCACCTGGGCAAACGCACTGGAACCGAAGAAGAATACCAGAGGCAAAAGAAGCAGACTCCAAAGAGCCCATTTATTTCTGATCACTGAAAAGACCTCATGCCTTTAAGACGTTTGGAAACGATATCCTTGATTCCACTGATCGCAAATTCCTCGTCCAGATCCAGATCCTTGGCGCTGCGCTTGCGCGGAGCGGGAGTTTCTTCTGTGTCTGCCGTGTCTGTAAAGTCCACGTCTGCGGCTGCAGACTGACCCAGAACTTTGCCAAAGCTTTGCGGTGCTTCTTCAGGCACTTCGTCATCCAGAAGGGACAGGGACTTGATCATGGAGATGTTATGATCCGTCACGCCGATCAGGATGGATTCACCCGCCACACGCACGATCGCCAGACTTTTCTTCGGACCCAGGTAGTGCTGTTGCAAAACCTTGATCTGCGTCTGATGTTTCATCGCTTTGGGAATCTTGTATTTTCTAAGGAAGAAGTACGCGCCCGTACCCACCACACCCAGCATGGACAGGGTGAAAAGAATACGGAAGACGCCACCGCCCTCAGAGGCCGCTTTCTTGTTGGACTCCAGATTCAGAAGAATCTCGGACTCTTTGCGGTTGTCATTTTTAGTGACATCCTTTGGCTCTGCTGTTGCCGCCGCGGAAAGCTCCTGGGATTCTGACGCCGCCGCTGTTGGCGTCGACGCCTCTTCCGCGTGAGCAGAAACTGAAACTACAAAGATCAAAGAAAGCAACCAACGCATTTTCATACCTCTTATCTGAGCTGCTCTACGCGCTCAGCAGGTGAAATAATATCCGTCAAACGCACACCGAACTTTTCGTTCACCACCACGGCTTCACCGCGGGCGATCAACTTGTCGTTCACATAAACTTCCATCGGCTCACCCGCCAGTTTGCTCAGCTCGATCACAGAACCTTGAGTCAGGTTCAGCAGCTCGCTCACCGGCATTTTGGTGCGGCCCAGCTCCACGGACACTTTCAAAGGGATGTCGAGGATCAGGCTCAGGTTTCTGTCTTTGTGTGCAGGCATTTCGCTGGAAGATTTTCTTCCGCTGGATTCAGCCATACCGGCCGCTTCCGCAACCAGCTGATCCGCCAGATTATCCAATGTATCGTCGCTCATTCATCCCCCTACTTTTCCACCGGTCTGGTCACTTGCACAGCCACGGTTCCATGATGTATTCCGTAATAACCTTTAAACT
Organism: Bdellovibrio sp. BIS2; assembly: GCF_055398295.1. Classification (NCBI taxonomy): domain Bacteria; kingdom Pseudomonadati; phylum Bdellovibrionota; class Bdellovibrionia; order Bdellovibrionales; family Pseudobdellovibrionaceae; genus Bdellovibrio; species Bdellovibrio sp. BIS2. The sequence goes on from NZ_AP035879.1 coordinate 3,320,955, forward strand.
TTCTGACACCTTCGACCGCCACGTCGAACTCTCCTGAGGCATCCTGATCCAGCGGAATCACATCGCCGACTTTCAGGTTCATAAGATCCTTCAGCTTGATCTCGGTTTCGCCCAGGTTCACTTTGATCTCCATGTCTGTTTCCAGAAGCTGTTCCTGGATGATCGCCGTCCAAAGCTTTTTGTCTGTCTGATCGGTTTCAACCTGGAAACCGGTCTGCAGTTTTTGTTTGATCGGTTCAATGGTCGCGTAAGGAATCACGATAGAGATCGTGCCCGTCGCGTTTTCAAGCTCCACGTCGAATGTGGAGGCAATAACCACGTCCGTTGGAGGCACGATACCCACGAACTGCGGATTCACCTCGGTACGAACGAAAGAACAGCCGATCTTTTCAATGGAGGCCCAGGCCATTTCCATATCGTTGATCGCCAGGCCCACCACCTTTTGGACAATAGAAAGCTCAATCGGGGTGAAATCCTTGCCGTCGATTTTCGTGTAAGGACGGTCGGCACCGCCAAAGAAACTGTCCACCAGGGCGTAAGCCAGCTTGCTTTCGATCACGAACAGCGCGGAACCACGCAGGTTTCCGAAACGAAGCACCGACATGCACGTTGGCATTGGCAGTGTATTGATGAACTCCCCGAATTTCAGGAATTCCGTGGAAGTCAGCGTGATGGAGGCGATTTTACGCAGAGCTGATGACAAAGACACGCGGAAGGCACGCATGAATTTTTCGTAGATAACTTCCAGTTGCGGAAGTCGGCCACGAATAATGCGGTCCTGGCTGGTCAGATCATAAGATACGATCTTGCGCTCGTCGACCTTGCCGACGTTCTGCGCTTCGGGCTTGGCTGCTTCCGGCGAGCCCACGTCCCCGTCAGAGACCGCGGCTAACAGAGCATCCACTTCACTTTGTGAAAGAACCTGATTCATAGTCCTGCCTTAGTTATAGATAAACTCGGTGAAGAACACGTTGGAAATCTTCCCCTGCACCAGGAAAGAATTGATGGTGTCCTTGATTTCACTGCGAAGACTGTCTTTGCCTTCCCTGGAGGAAACATCCTCGTAGGTCTTGCTGGATAGAATAATGATAATGATGTCGCGGATCTGGGCTTTGCGTTTTTCCAGTTCCTCCATGACGTGGCTGCCGGTCACTTCCAGCTCCATGTTCACTTTTGCGACTTTACGGCCCTTGGAGCCAGCCAGATTCACAATAAAGGTTTCCAGAGGCACGACCTTACCGATGACCTCTTTTTCTTCAGTGGCTTCTTTGTGCTGGGCTTCTGCTTCGCCCTTGATCACTTGTTCAATTTTAGGTTCTGCCGCTTCTTTCTTGCGGTTGGAATAGAGCATGAATCCAACACCCGCAACGACGAGCATATTAACGACCGCCAAGGCAATAAGTAGAATAGGCTTTTGTCCAGATCCCCCGCTCGGAGCTGACGATACATCCGATGCTGCCGCTTTTTCTTCAGCCACTTCATCCTCCATGATGAATGACCACATAGTGGTCCTATCAAGATTGAAAGCAACACGGATGCCAACAGGACCTTCGCCGAGGGCCAGTGACTGCGGTCCAACATATTTGAACTGGGGCAATTTTTGCCCCTGTGGTGAATGTTTGCCGGGTAGTAATTCTATGACAGGCGCCAAAGTTTTGGCGCGAAAATTTGACTATTTTGCCAAACAGGCGCCCCATTAAGGTAGCAACAATGACTAAGGAGGTTCTTATGAACAAGGATATCTTCCAAGGCAAAATCAAGGAAATATCAGGCGAGCTTCGCAAAAAATGGGGTGCCCTGACCGACGACGACATCCAAAAAACCAAAGGCAATATGGAAGCCTTAAGCGGTTTGGTTCAGCAGAAAATCGGACTTTCCAAAGAGGAAGCGTCAAAACAAGTTTCTGAATTCATGACCAACATGGACAGAAAGTTCGAGGGAAAAGCGGAATCCGCCGCAGACAAAGTGAACTCGAAAATCGATGATATCAAAAACAAGCTGTCTCATTAAGCCCCCGACTCTGGTCGAGGGAAGGAGTTGTTATGGACAAGCAGTTATTTGAGAACAAATTCGGGGACTTTTCAAACGCCCTGAAACAGAAATTCGCCGGTCTGAATCTGACTGACGAAGAAATAAAAAAAGCGATGAAAAATCCCGACGAACTGATCACCCTGGTTTCTGCCAAAACAGGAATCTCCAGAGAAGAAGCCGACAAACGCGTGCATCAAGCCATGAGCACCGTGGGCATTGATGACACCCAAGTCAAAGGCTTCATGGAAAAGTGGGGCGACAAAGTCGGTGATAAAATAGCTGAAATCAAAAACAAATTCAGCCATTGAGGCTTCAGGGAGGAGCCACAACTCCTCCCCTGTCTTTCCTATATCCACCCTTGGCGGGCAAAAAAACCGCTCCCTTTGTGCTCCCTAATAAAAAATCTTTTCTGGAACTTATCCCTTTGTTGAAAAGCACATACACTTGGTGGTATTTAGTGGATCACTTTTAAGGGGGTATCCATGGCTCGTCTGGTTTTTTCTGTCCTATCCATGCTTTTGGCTGCTGGTGCGGCACACGCTGACATCACTTTGAACAAGGTTATCGATGGTTCTGTTGCTTATTGCGACTCTTCCCGTGGCACACCGGAAGCAAAAGCCAAAGTTGTTCAGTTGTCTTTGATCAACGCCTCTTCCAGCGATGAAGAACAACAAACCACCCTGCGCGTAGCCATGGTGAAATGTCAAAATGCCCAGTGGGTTCTTGATTCCGCTCCGACGCACGAATCCTATGTTGCACCCAACGGCGCCAACGTAGAAGTCACCTACAGCAACTATGAAATGCTTTTGGTGAACAAATACTCTGAAGTTCTGCTGCAAACCAGCCTCGAGCACCTGAATCAGGGCGCGGTACAAGAGCAGTCTGTGTCCTTCTTTAAAACCAGAGAAGTCCCCCAGGACGTGGATGTTATTATCCGCACCCGCAAGCACGTGAAAGCTGACAACGGTATTGAGTACTCCGAAACGGTGACCTTCGGTTCTTTCCGTATCCGCTTGAATTAAACGTATCTAGAGCGCCCTTTTTGTGTTTTATACCTGTCAAAAATTCTGACAGTTTCTTTCCCGAAAAGGGCGTAATATAAGGTCTCTTATTTACAAGGGGACCTTGATGAAAAATGCCTTGCCATACATTCTGGGAACAGTGCTTTTCTGCACCGCTTTTTCTGCCTCGGCAGCCCAGCAGGACGACATCAATCGTAAAATCATCTCCCAGGGCGTGCCCGCCGACGCCGTCAATCGTTTAAATAAATTCATGTATGAAAACCGGGGCCGCAGCTTTCAACAGGACACTTACACCTGTGAAGGCAAAGATCCGACCAGTGTGCGCCCTTGTGAAGAGGTAAAACGCAACCGCAGCAGCAAGTACGTCACCCTGAACAGCCCGCAGTACGTTGTCATCATCGATTACTCTGCCCCGTCCACCCAGCGACGTTTTTACTTCATCAACTTGCGCAATGGAGCCGTGGAAAAATACTATACCTCTCACGGTATCGGCAGTGGTGAGGGCAACTATGCCTATCGCTTCAGTAACACCAAGGATTCCCGCCAGACCTCCTTGGGCATTTATCTGACAGGTGAAGTGTACACCGGCTCTTATGGAAAAACCCTGCGCATGTACGGCCTGCAAAGATCGAACGATCAGGCCTACAATCGCGATATCGTTGTTCATGGCGCGTGGTATGTCGGCGAAGACTTTATCAATATGGTCAATCAAAAGACCGGGCAGCCTTATGGCCGTTTGGGTTTAAGCTGGGGTTGCCCGGCGTTGTCTTTGTCGATGGCGGAAAAACTGATTCCGCTGTTGAAAGGTGGCAGTGTGATTTATCACTACCACCCGGCTTTGGTTGATGAGGCTCAGTCAGGCCGTCTGGTTTCAACCAAGAAAAAGAATTAATCAGTGCCTTCGCTCAGGCGGGGCACAAGGACCTTCTGAATCTCTGTGACCATCGTGGGATTTCCAGCCACGATCGAGTTCTTATAAGGCGTGTAGGCCTCACCACGGTAGGTCTGCACGACACCGCCCGCTTCCTCAACCAGCAAAATTCCTGCAGCCGCATCCCACGGCTGAATGTTGCGCTCCCAATAGCCGTCAAACACACCGCGCGCCACTTGTGCCAGATCATAAGCAGCCGCCCCAGGGCGACGCACACCACGGCACTTGCGAACCATGTCATCAAAGATTCTTAGCTGTTCAGAAATCACATGTTCATGCTCGGACACAAAACCCGTCGCCAGCAGGCCTTTCTTCAGTTCGGTGTTCTTGCTGACTCGCAAAGGCTTGCCATTAACGAATGCACCCTGACCGCGGATCGCGGTGTAGGTTTCATTCAACATCGGCACATCAATCACCGCGAGCTGAATCTGACCGTCAATTTCCAAACCCAGGCTGATGCAGAAAATCGGAAAACGATGAACATAGTTTGTAGTCCCATCCAGTGGATCCAGGATCCAGCGCCCGTTTGCGCCGGCCTTGCTCCACGCGACCTTTGTCCCGGTTCCGTGAGAAGCCGCGAAGGTTTCCTCGCCCAGGAACTCGATTTCCGGAAAATTTTTCCTAAGATGCTCTGCAATGACTCTTTCTGATTCTTTGTCGGCTTCGCTGACAAGGCCGGCTTGGAACTTTTCCTCGACGTGCTCTAAGTTACCGAAATAATTGAGAAGCACTTGGCGACCCAGGTTGACCGCTTCAATAGCTTGACCTAAGACCTGCTTCCAATCCCTTGATTTTACGCTGTTTTCCACGCTTTCCCCTTCGGGCAGGACCCTTGGATGATTGACCAGTTCAGAGGATTAACGCTAACATGTTTGCAGGGCCAAAGGAAGGGCCCGAAACTTAAGCATTCAAGCGGGTTTAAAAATTATGAGGATTGAAAAAATGAGTTCTAAAACGGATGTGATGGTGAAACTAGCTTTAGTTTTCTTTATTTCTTTGCTGTCTTTCTCTATCGGTACATTTGTAGGCAAGAAGTACAGTGACAACCAACATCAACTGGCTGCCTTGGAACCTCAGAAATCCTCTCACACCCAAGAGCGTGAAGTGGCTTCTGTTTCTGAACACGGGACTTCTGAAGGCAAAGTGGGCGCGATGACGGATGAAGAAATCGCGAAACTGGCTGAAGAATTCGTGGCTGACGAAACGACTCCGGCAACAACTGAACACGAAGCAACACCAGCTCACGGTGAACACGCGGCTCCTGCCGGTCACCACGGCGAAATCGCTGAAACAAAAGTTGAATCCAAAGAACCAAAAGTTGAGACTCACAAACCGAATCCAACCAAAGGTGACAAAACTCCAGTAACCCAGCACAACGAACCATCTGAAGCTGCGAAAAACGTAGCGGCAGGCAAAGCTCCAACAACTTTGGAAGCAGCAGAAAAGAAAGCAGCGACGAAAGAAGACCGTCTGCCTTCCTCCCTTCCTAAAGACGTAGCGCAATTCGCAGTGGGTAAATTCACTGTGCAAGTGGCTTCTTATGCTGACGAAGCCGAAGCTCAGAAAATGGCTTCTGATCTGAAAAACAAAGGCTACAGCGCGTTCTATATCCCGGCAAACATCAAAGGCAAAACTTGGTTCCGCGTAAGTGTTGGCCAGTTTGCGACTCAGAAAGAAGCTCAAGCTTATCGCACAGAGCTTGTGAGCAAAGCGAAAGTCGGCTCTGCGATCGTGCAAAAGATCACTGAGTAATTGTTAACCCGCTTATAGTTAAATTCCTAAGGAAGCCTCGTTCGAAAGAACGGGGCTTTTTTTATAGCGGAACCACCAGGCCCGCACGCAGAACAGCACCCAAAGTTGGATTCGGATCAAAATCAGATCCCACCAAGGCACGGCCTTCCATGCCGACAGTCACACCAAACTGGCTGGTGCTTAAAATAAACAGCTCCAGGCCCGCAGAAAGACCACCCATCACTTTCATTCCGGTTTTGTCAGAACGACTGTCCGTCATGAATCGTGTGATGACCTCTTCTTCATAGCCGCCGAGGCCGGCGCCGAAATAGATCACCCCGCGCATACCACCGTCCTGCCCGCTTAAGGCATTGTAACGGCCCCACACAGTCATGTCCTGATGACGGCGTTCGATGCTGGAGGTGCTGTTGCCCGTGGTATCAGTGAAGCTCGCGTACTCCACCAGAAGGCTGTAGCTGTTGCGGTGATATCCCAGGGAAAAATTCTGCGGCTGCCGGGCTTCCAGATCGCCGGAGTTGCCACGCTCATAGCGCAATTCATAATTCAGAGGATAGGCAGCCAGCAGAGAAACCGGCTTTTCAGCCGGCAGCTTCATGCGCGACTCTTGAGCGAAAGCACTCACGGACATCAGGAATAACAGCAGACCTGCGATGACTTTCATTTACTTCACTTCCCCGACTTCAGGATTTGGGGCTGTCGCCGACTTGATCACCCAGCCGGTTTCTTCAACGCAGGAGTAAACCATCGGAGTCTCAGCAGAAGTTTCCAGAACCTCGGCCAGGAACTCGCATTCTTTCTTTTTCATTTCGCCCAGCTCTTTCACAAAGCTTTGCATGAACTGATCGTGAGTGTAATAAGTGTCTTTCTTTTCAGCCAGTTCGGCTTTCAAAGAGGGCAGCATCTTGACAACCAGTTTCGCCACTTCTTTGCGGGCGGCCAGATCCTCAAGGCCGCGCTCTTTAGAGTAAATGTCGGTGAACTTTTTCAACACACGGGAAAACTGCGTTCCCACGGTGTAGGCATAACCTGTCACGTAATCGCGGAACTTCGCACGTTCACCGGAAGCATGGAACAATTCCAGGTTGTTGCGCACAACGGTTTTGTTCGGAAGCTCATAGATGCCAAACAAATCACTGACTTCCAAAGAGCGAACACGCTTCTGGCTTGGCAGGGACTGGGCGATGAAATCAGGGTTCCCGGTGTACATCCAGCCCCAGAAGTCAGCCAGGCCTTCATTCAGGCCGCGCATCATCGCCAGGCGGTGGAACTTCAATAGCGTGGCTTCATCCAGTTCATCCCCGATCAGAACCGGTTTTTCACGGCGACCACGGCCGGACAGATCCTCTTGCACAATAGCCGCGTCATCCATGAAAGATTCACGACTGTGAACACCCGTGTCTTCATCGACAACATCTTTCAAAACCAGTTTGAAGAACAATGAATGGAAATGTTCATGAGCCAGAATCCCACCATTGATGGCAATTGCCAGACCGTCTTGCGTATAAGGCACGACCAGCATGGAATCGGTGGCACCGTCATAGAATGCGTTGTTGGCGCCGGAAGAACCTTTCACCCGAACGCCGACACCCACATCACGCGGCCACTGGTTCACACCACCGGCGCCCAATTCTTCATCCAGCAGCGCCAGTTTCTGAGTGTGAGCATAAATGGTGACCAGTTGCTGGGTCATTTCGTTGGCCGGGATAAAATCGCCGGATTTGTTTTTGATAAAACGAGCCACGGCAGGACGGCCGTGCAAAGTGTTGTTGGTGATACGGGGGCTGAGGAAGAAGCGAACGAATTTCCCGGTGACGGTTTGCAGGTCCTCAATCCCCAGCAGTTCCACGGTCTGGAGCGAATAACCAGCCTTGGAATTGCTTTGTGGCGCCAGTACACGGACATTGCCGGACTGATCAGCGCTGTCAGACTGCGGGGCACAAGCACCCAAGGTGCTTGCCATTACAATTGCTGCTGTGATCCGGCTAAAAACGCGCTTCACAAAGTCCTCTCTAAGTTCTATAAACGGAGGGGTTTCCTCGCTCACTTGACTTATTGCGTTATAGTTATAGTGGAAAATGGCGAAAACCTCAATGAAAACTTATGGATAGACAAACTTTGTCAGTCTCACCAGAAGTTCGACAGCCCCTGCAAACGCACATTAAGGAAGCCGCCATGGATGTACTTGATTTTGTTACGAAAAATCTGAACCCCGCGCAGAAGGATGCCGTCGAAACCCTGGAAGGGCCTTTGCTTATCCTTGCTGGCGCCGGATCTGGCAAAACCCGCGTCCTTACCCACCGCATGGCCAACATGATCGGCCAGGGGGTCGCGGCTTCCGATGAAATTCTGTGCGTGACCTTTACCAACAAGGCCGCCAAAGAGATGGAACACCGTATTTACAAGATCCTGTCTGACATGGGGGCCGTGGTTCAAACCCAGCTTTGGATCAGCACCTTCCACAGTTTCTGCGTTCGTGTTCTGCGCCAGCACATCACGCTTCTTGATTACAAGCCTTTCTTCGGAATTTACGATTCTTCGGATCAGCTCAGCCAGATCAAAAAAGTCATGACCGCCCTGGATATCAACGACAAGATGTATCCCGCGAAAAACTTCCAGAGCCGCATCAGCAGCGCCAAGATGATGGGTCTTTCCCCGGAAGGTTTGGAAAAGTCCTCGAAGCGTCTGATGGATCAAAAGACCGTGGAAGTTTACAAAGCCTATGAGCGCGAAATGAAAAAGGCCAACAGCCTTGATTTCGATGATCTGCTTTTGAAAACCTATGATCTGTTCCGCATGTACCCTGATGTTCTGCAGATGTATCAGAAAAAGTTCCGCTACATCATGGTGGACGAGTATCAGGACACCAATCACATTCAGTATCTGCTGGTTCAGATGCTGGCTTCCGCTCACCGCAACTTGTGCGTAGTGGGTGACGAGGATCAGTCCATCTACAGTTGGCGTGGGGCCGACATCAAAAACATCCTGGATTTTGAAAAAGACTTCCGTGATGCGAAGGTGATCAAGCTTGAGGAAAATTACCGATCCAGCGCCAACATCGTCAATGGCGCCACGGCCGTGATCAAAAACAATTCCCAGCGCAAAGACAAAACTCTTTTCACCTCCAACGACGCGGGTGACCTGATTCACGTGCGCGAGGAAAAGAACGAATACGAGGAAGGCCGCTTTGTTGCGAAAACCATTCAGTCGATGATGAATGAGGGCGAAGGCTCGTACAATGATTATGCGATTTTCTATCGCACCAATGCCCAGTCTCGTGTTCTGGAAGAACAACTGCGCACCATGGGAATTCCGTACCGCTTGGTGGGCGGCGTGCGCTTCTATGAGCGTATGGAGATCAAGGACATGATTTCCTACATGAAGCTGTCCATCAATCCGGCGGATGATATCGCCTTAAAACGCATCATCAATGTTCCGGCGCGCGGTATTGGCAAAACCACCATCGAAAAAATTGAAGAATACGCGGCTCACAAAAACCTGAGCATGTTCGAAGCGGCCGAAAAAGCCTGTGAAGAGCGCCTGTTCAATGCCGGCACCACGGGCAAGATCCGTCGCATTATCGATCTGATGAAAGACCTTCAGCAAAATGCCCAGCATCTGAAACTGCTGGAATTCTTTGCCGTGGTTCTGGATCGCACTGAATATCTGGCGGCTTTGAAAAAAGACGAATCCCCGGAATCCCAGGCCCGCATCGAAAACTTGGAAGAACTGGACAACGCCATTGCCCAGTTCGTGCAAGAGCGTGGCGAAGAATCGACATTGATCAGCTTCCTGGAAGAAATGGCTTTGGTAAATGACGTGGACTCTCTGGATCAGGAGCAGAACTCGGTCACCATGATGACCCTGCACATCTCCAAGGGTCTTGAGTATCCGTACGTGTTTGTTGTGGGACTTGAGGAAAATCTGTTCCCAAGCGCTCGCAGTGCAGAAAGCGACAACGAACAAGATGTCGAGGAGGAACGCCGCCTGGCTTACGTGGGCATGACCCGCGCTCGTCAGAAACTTTGGCTGACCTACGCAAAGATGAGACGCGTGTGGGGCCAGGAACAGTTCAATCCTCCTTCGCGATTCATTAAGGAGATCCCGCAGAACCTGATCGACTTTAAAACGTCGGCTGAAGCGCCGCGCTTTATGGCCCGCTATGGTTCCAGCTCTTATGACTCTGACTTTGGCGGCACGCCGAAATGGGGCGCCACAAGCAGCGATCGCAATCGCGCGCGCACGCAGAGCTATGATGATGCACAGGACTTCCCGGATTACGAAAATGAAGGGGGCGGATCGGCGCAGTTCTCAAAGGGCATGCGCGTAAGACACCCGACATTTGGCGTCGGCACGGTGTATGCGACCGAGGGCACGGGCGAAAACTTCAAAGTCAGCGTGATGTTCACGGATAACACTGTGAAGAAATTCGTTGTAAAGTACGCCCGCTTGGAGCGCGTGTAGTCATATTTTTTTTGTTGCCAAAATGAGGATAACTGACAAACTTCTTCGGGTTACTAACAAGGAGTAATTAATGAAAAAGTTGATCGTTGTCCTTTGTCTTCTATCCTCTTCTGCTGCCTTCGCAGCTAGAAACGTTGCTTCCTATGGCGGCAACAAAACTGCCAGCATCAATCTGGGTATGACCAGTTCTGCATTGAACATCGGTGGCCGTATGGAATTCGACGATGCTCAAGGCGCACTGGGTGCATACGTATTCATGCAAACTGAAAAGAAAGACGCTGGCATCCCTCAAGTATTGAGCTTTGGTGCACACTCTTTCGTAAGACTTGTTGAAGCTTCCAACGTGACTGCTTTCCTGGCTCCAGGCGTGGGCATCTCCATGATCAAAATGGATGGCGCTGACGATAAAACTGTTGTTGGCCCAAGCTTCCGTTACGGTGCTCAATACAAACTTGCCAACGGCGCTGGCGCTATCGGCATCGAGCGTTTCGAAGTATGGAACTGGTTCGACGAAGACACTGCGTCTTCTGTGGATTTCACTTCCGCAGTTTACTCTTTCAACTTCTAGTTTGAAGAGCTGAAACAGACTTAAAAAAAGCCCGGCCTGCCCGGGCTTTTTTTTTATTCGGCCTCCAAATATTAACCCGAATGCCTCTCGGAGATTTGAATCTCTATCACCCGTTCTTCTTATTCAGAACGTTGAAACTTCCTCTCTTTAATTCTTTTATCTCATGTTTGGTTGAATCGCTCCGATGTAAAAACAAGGTTAATATTTTTTAACAATTGTTTTTAAGGACCGTTATGAAGACTTGGAGTTTAAAAGCAAAACTGACCGTGATGGGACTGTCCGTTGCTCTGCTTGCAGCCACCAGCGGTGCTTTGGGTTTTTTCTTTCTTAATAAAGTCAGTGCCGAGTACGGCATCGTTGCGCATGAAAATCTGCCCTCACTGAAAGAGCTTGCCGACCTTCGTGCGACCATTCGCGAGCTTCGCATCCATGTTCGCAGCATTGGACTTGCCGGCAACACGCAGGAAGAAGTGAACGTTTATATCGAAAAGTCCAAAGAACAGATCATCAATCTTGAAAAGCACATTGAAGCTTACGAGAAGATTGATCCTGCCGCCAAAGACCGCACCAGCTATAAAGAGTTCATCGCCGGATGGAATGAATTCAAGTCCTTTGGAGGCGAAGTCCTTGCGATGAGTGCGCAGTTCAAGGAAAACGAAAGTAAGGTCGTTTCCCTGATTCGCGACGTGTGCCCCGGAAAAGCCCAAAAAATCTATGAGCCTCTTTTGCGTGAAACCACATACCAAATTCAGTATGCCGATCAGTCAGCCCACATGGCCACCAGCGCTGAAGAGCAGGCGCGCTTTTGGGTGACGGTCTTTGCTGCCGTTTCAATCGTTCTGGCGGGCCTGGTTTCATTCTTTGCTTCCTCTTCCATCGCAAGAACTGTGAAGCAGATTTGTGACGCCCTGGCAGACAACTCACAAGAGGTGCATAAGGCCGCCAGCTATCTTTCTGAAACCAGCCTGACCGTGCAAAACGGCGCAAGCAAAGCCTCTTCGATGCTGGAAGCCAGCACGGCCTCCATCAGTCAGATAGAGTCCATTGTGAAAATCAGCAGCGAACGCGCCCTGCTGGCCAAGGTCGCTTCCGAAGAATCCAAAACCTCCGCTGAAGACGGTTCGGGCGCTATCAAACAACTGATGAGCTCGATGGAAAAAATCAGCGACAGTTCCAGAAAAATGCAGGATATCATCAATATCATCGAGGACATCTCCTTCCAAACCAACTTGCTGGCACTGAATGCCGCCGTTGAAGCGGCGCGCGCCGGAGAAGCTGGTCGCGGATTTGCCGTGGTCGCCGAAGCCGTGCGCTCTTTGGCACAAAGAAGTTCTGTCTCTGCCAAAGAAATCTCTGAGCTGATTTCAAAAAGTGCCAGCTATATTGAAGAGGGCGTTTCCAAGGCCGGCCAAAGCCAGGATGTTCTTACCCGCATCCATAAGGACATTGAAAAAGTGTCTTCTTATAACCAGGACATCGCTTCTTCCAGCGAAGAACAGCGTCTGGGTATTCAGCAGGTCTCCGGCGCCCTGGTCAGCCTGGACACCACATCACAAAGCAATACCAAAGCTTCAGAGCAGGTTTCTTCCATTGCCAAAGAGCTCAATGAAAAAACCGAAGCTGTGGATTCGCTGATTTCGGATCTGCGTGGATTGATCGAAGGCCGCAAGGCCGCTTAAGACAAAAAAAAGGGGCCCCTGGGAAAGGGCCCCTAACGGAGTACTTGCTAACCGATCAGCTTTAACGCCAACTGGTTTGCTTGATTTGCCTGAGACAGAATCGAAGTTCCTGCCTGCAGTAAAATATTATTTCTGACCATCTCACTGGATGCTGTTGCAACATCAGTATCACGGATACGGCTGTTGGCAGCGGACAGGTTTTCCTGAGTCACACCCAGATTATCCACTGTCGATGTCAGTCGATTCTGCAATGCCCCCAGATAAGCTCTGGTGCCGCTGACATTCGTCTGCGCATCGTCCAGTCGTTTCAGTGCCGTTTGTGCCCCTTCTTTCGAAGAGAAATCCAGTCCTTCCAAGCCCAGAGCATCCAGCGTCGCCGCGTGTTCGCCCGCATTAAAGCTGATGCGATCCGCGAAATCGTCGTTGCCGATGCCGACCTGGAAATCAAACTTCGGCGCAGAGCCATCCAGCAGTTTGGTCGTACCCCAAGTCGTGGACTTGGCAATACGCTGCATTTCACTGGTCAACTGTGTCACCTCTTTATTAAGCATCCCGCGCTCGGTTTCCCCGACAGTGTCAGAGGCCGACTGGATCGCCAGTTCGCGCAGACGCACAATAATGTTGCCGACTTCATTCAGACCGCCCTCTGCCGTCTGGATCATGGAAATACCATCGTTGGCATTTCTTTGAGCCTGAGCTGCAGAACGGATCTGTGCCTTCAACCCTTCCGAAATCGCCAAGCCCGCAGCATCATCTGCCGCTTTGTTGATTCGACTGCCCGAAGCGAGTTTGGCCATAGAATCATTTACGATTCTTTGCGAACCCGCCAGATTTCTTTGGGCGTTCAGGGCTGCAATATTGGTTGTTACTCTCATTCCCATTTATTTCCTCGCTACTTCGTCATAACCATGGCTTAGCCTCCTTGAATAGTTGACCGCCTACATCCGAGTTTGCGGTTGTGTTCTGCTGAACTATTCGGGTGATCCTGAATGTACTTCACGAGACTATGGATTGATTTTTCACCGAACATTAACAACTGGCCAAACCGCGACGGGACCGATGGCCCAGAAAATCCACGAAAACTTGTTTTCTTTATGCAAAAAATCGATCACGCTGTCTCATAGCGAGAAGGAGCTATAGATGAAAGCACCCCTGATGACCCTGCTGGTTTCCCTGCTGATGATCGGCTGCACCAGCACCCCAAAGAAAAATGCGTCGGCAAAAAAAGCCGGTGATTTCGTAAATACGTTCATTCAAAAACACAACATCCCAGGCGCTTCTGTCGCCATTCTGAAAGATGGCGAGATCATCCACACGGACAACTTTGGTTTTGCAGATATAGAAAACAAAACGACGCCGCAAGACACCACCTTGTGGCGCATCGCCAGTGCCAGCAAACCCATCACGGCTATTGCCGTGTTCAAAGTGCTGGAAGATTCCGGTGTCGATCTGGAAAAAGCTTTGAACAAACCTGTTTTCGGCCCCCGCGGCTATCTGCCAAAGTACCGCCAGATCCGCGATCAGCGTGTTTACAAGATCACCTTGCGTGATCTGCTTCAGCATTCCGCGGGTTGGGATCTGAGCGTCAGTGGTGATCCGCAGTATGAAGTCTATACGATCGCCAAAAAAATGAAGACTCCGGTTCCTGCCAGCGCAGAAACTGTGATTTCTTATGTATTGAAGTATCAAAAGCTGGATGTGGCTCCGGGGAAAGAGTTCCACTATTCCAATCTGGGTTTCAATATTCTGGCGCGTATCATCGAGTCCCTGTCTAAAATGCCTTATGAGCAATATGTGCAGCAAAAGGTTCTGCAACCTCTGGGCATCACCGACATGAAAATTGCCGGCAACACTTTGCAGGACCGCCTGCCAAACGAAGCCCGCTATTATGATGATCCCCGCTCTGCACCGAATAAGTCTGTTTTCGACAACAAAACCATGGGGCCTCAATCCTACAACGGCTATGTCTTCCACACCATGGATGGACACGGTGGCTGGCTGGCGACTCCGTCAGATCTGGTGAAAATTGCCAATGCCGTAACACCTTGGAACAAAGGTGTGCAGATTTTGAAACCTGAAACGGTGGCGGTGATGACGGCCCCCGTGACCACCATCGGAAATCCGAACGCGTGCCTGGGCTGGGTGTGCATGGATGGTGGGAAAAACATCGGACACGCCGGCGCCTTGGAAACCGGCACACTTTCTTACTTCACTCGTCATGGTGATGGCTACGCCTGGGCCGTTGTGTTCAACCGCCTGCCGGTACAAAAGCTGGAAGAAATCGGCCTTTTGGGTAAAGAGCTTTTGGATGGTGTAAACGGAGAACTAAAGTAAGTTCTTGCTGTTTTTAAGGTGAGCCCACTCGGCCTCGTACATTGAGGCATCGGGCTTGCGGATCTTTTCGGGCGCGGGGCTGACGTATTCAGCCTTCACCCCATCCCAACCAACATAGTGACGGGTGCGGCCTTCCTGGCCGACTTCAAAATTCGGTACCAGATAAGTTTTGCCTCCACCATTAGGGATATCCAAAGACAGATTCGGCATCGCAAGGCCGGACAAGTGCCCCCACAGCTCTTTCTGAATTTCCAGTGAATCTTCCACAGAGGTGCGCAAGTGGTCCGTCCCCAGTGACGGGTCACACTGGAACATGTAGTAAGGCTTCACACGCAGGAACAGCAGTCTTCGATTCAATGCCTGCACCAGCGCTGGATGGTTGTTGATACCGTTCAGCAGCACCATCTGGTTCATCACCGGAACACCGTTATCCACCAGTCTTTCCAGAGCTTCCACCGCCTCGGCAGTCAGCTCGTCCGGATGATTAAAGTGCGACATCAAAAACACCGGCTTGTGCCTTTTTAGAATCTGCACAAGGTCTTCGGTCACACGCATCGGGCACACCACGGGCATGCGGGATCCGATGCGGATGATCTCAACGTGTTCGATCGCACGCAAATCACCCAGCACGCGATCCAGTTGCTTGTCACTGACCGTCAGCGGATCGCCGCCGGAAAGAATGACTTCACGAATCCCGGTGTGAGATTTGATATAGGCCAAAGCCTGTTCGTATTCTTCGTTGCGGATGAAAGCCTGCTCTTGCCCCGTGAAATGCTTGCGGGTGCAAAAGCGGCAGTAAACGCTGCAGATATCTGTGATCAGGAACAACACACGGTCTGAATAACGATGGATCAAACGAGGGGCTGCCTTGTTCTGACGTTCGCCCAAAGGATCCAGCATCTGCTGTTCTCCGTCTTCGATTTCAAATCGATGAGGCATCAGGATCTGGCGAATGGATTGACCGGCAGAACCTTGAGCAAGGCTTGCATAGTACGGCGTGGTGCGCACGTTGAAGAGTTCTTTCCCACCCACAAACGCAGCCTTTTCATCCGCACTTAATTCAAAATGCTGGGCGAAATCGTCCTGGGTTTTCAGGGAATGGCGAAGCTGCCAGGTCCAATTATTCCAATCGGATTCGGCGATATGTTCAGGCCTTTTGCTTCGCGGGAAATGAAACTTCATGGCTGTTTTATACTCTAAAAGTGACCGAAAGGGGCGCTTTTTCAATATTTTGCCTTCTGCCCGAAAGTCAGGTCTAAGTATACGAAATTAAAACACTTTTGGCACTTCTCACGATGGGACACCAGAAGTTCAACAGGCACCATCGCCCGTGCAATGAATCTCAACATGAGAACTCTTAGCTATTTCCTGTGTTTAGGGCCATTGGCCCGAACCTCGGGTTTTGGCCCGGCCTTCGCTTTACATAAGTGTAGATAAAAGGGACTGGATGTTCCCTTCATATAGGAGGACTTATGAAATTCACTTACCCGCAAAAGAAATGGGTTCTGACGTCGGCTCTGCTGGCTGTCTTGGGATTCAATGTATCGTTCAACACTCATAATGACGGAATTGCTTCCGCAGACTTCGCTTCCACAAGCGGCGATCTGACTGAAAGCAAGGTTTACACCGCTGAAGGTGTGATGCCCGTTAAATACATTGATAACGGTGATGAAGAAGTCCTGGCTTTGGTTCCAAAAAGAACAACTGAAGGTAAAGTCTGCGAAGGCAAGTGTGGTTACGACACCATCGTCCTGAGCGCTAAAAACAAATCTGATATCGATGCACTGAATGTTGAGCTGATGAAAAAATTGGCTGAACAAACAGCCGCGCCTAAAAAGAAAGTGGCTAAAAAAGAAGAAGTGGCGGAAGCGGATGCTGAGGCTACGGGTGAAGAAGTTGTTGAAAAGAAGGTGAACCACTTTGAAAAACTGCGTAAAGAGTGTAAAGAACACAAAGAATCTGCAGATGCACTTTCTTGCCTGGCTTCAGGTTTCACCGAAATTTTGAATGACAAAAAGAAAGATGTAGAATCTTCTGAAGCCTCCAAGTTCTTCACAAGCGCAATTCAGCCTCTTCTGGTTGAACAGCTTAC
The DNA here is from genome assembly GCF_055398295.1 of Bdellovibrio sp. BIS2. Taxonomy (NCBI): domain Bacteria; kingdom Pseudomonadati; phylum Bdellovibrionota; class Bdellovibrionia; order Bdellovibrionales; family Pseudobdellovibrionaceae; genus Bdellovibrio; species Bdellovibrio sp. BIS2. The sequence goes on from NZ_AP035879.1 coordinate 3,337,825, forward strand.
TACTATCAGATCCTCCCTTCAAATTGATGAACGTGTCAAAAGAGGCATGATTTCTTTTGATGATAATATTTCATACCAATGGGCCAAAGAAGATGCGGAAAAGCTAAGAAAGGACACCTTAGAACTCACGAGAAAGCTTATTGCAGACATCCCGAAAAAGCATGAAATGGTTCGTTCTAAGCTTTTGTCAGCACAGGCAAATCTATTAAAGTACGAAGCTGAGCAAGCGGCAGCACTGACTGCGTTGTCTCTAAAAACAACCAACCCGCAAGAATTCGCATACTTGAGCAGCGAAGCAGAAATTCGCCGTAGTGAAACCAGCGTTTTGGAGACACTTCTGAAAACCAACAGCCTGCATGGACTGCAGTCGGCAGCTTCTATTGGCAACCTCACTGAACAGCAGAAGATTGCATACGGGACCTTCCTGACTGAATCTTACCTTGCCTTTTTGAATGCCCTTAGTGGAAAAACAAGCGGCACAGTTAAAGATCCAGGTATCGACTTGTCCGGCCGCCTGCAGAATCCAGGTCGCGGCACCATCGGCACTATCCAGAGCCAGGTACCAACGACGTCTATCGGGACTTTGCCAACAACGCCGACAACACCAGGTACGATCCCGTCCGGAGTTTCTTCCAGAACCGGCGGCACGGCACTGAGCACTCAGCCACAAATGCAACTGAATGTTCACCCAAACAGCAGTGGTGTGACTTTCGGAACCCCACGCGATGCGACGGCCGAAGCCTTGCAACAAAGAGCACTGATCCGCGGCCGCCAATAACAGCTAATTGATTCAATCCTCCCAAGGGTCCATGAAGGACCCTTGTCCTATTGAGAAAGGAGAACAAAACATGAAAAAAGTCATTCTTGCGCAAACAATCATAATGACTGTTTTGATGGGTTGTTCTTTCTCGAAAGATCAGAACAAACCAGCCGTGCCGTCTGAAACGCCGTTGGCCCAGTCAGCCAAAACCCCTGAGAACGCCTTCCAAAAACTTATTCTTGAAGCTGAACTTCATGACCTGAAGGACGCCATTCAAACCAAGTCCCAAGCCGATCTAAATCAGAATTTTCCAGATGGCAGCACACCACTGGAGAATGCAGCCTTGCGTGGTGACGTTGAAGTCATCCGGCACCTGGCTCAGTTGGGCGCCTCACCATTCGTGGCCAATACCACAACTAAGAAGTCTTTGTATCAGGAAGTCGGCACTCTAAAATTAGAACAAAAGAAACCAAGCTCCTTAGAGCTGTTTAAGTACCACGCTCTCAGGGCGGGCATATCACGATCCAAGTCGCAAATTCGAAGTCTTCTTAAGAGCAAGTCTTTTGAAGAGCTGCTGACTTTTGTCATCACCAATCAGACTCCGGCCTCCGAGGTTATCCCCGCAATTACGCGTGGATATCGCGACCATGAAATTCCTTTGGCCATAATAGAAAAGCTTATTAAAGTTCCCTCGATGCAAAATGACGAGCTATTTGAAAGGCTGGTAAAAGATGCTTCCTATATTCTGCTTGGCGAGCTTGATACCCAGCTAAACAAGGTTCTTCCGCATTTCGCTTTGGCAGAGTTTATATCTGGAAAAATGCCGAATAAATTCCATGGATATTGGCACTATAGCGATAAAGAAGACCGCACCTACTTTGTAAATCCATCGCTTTTGCTATGGTGGCGAAATATCAAATATCCGGCTAGACACGAAAACTTCAGCACTTATCTGCAAAAAATCACACGTTTTCCTGAGGCACTGGCAACAATCTATTGCCCGGGAAAGTGTAAAACTATCGACGAAGCAAAATTCTCGATCACTATCGATGAACTCCGCAACGATGAAAACTTTTGGGGTAACACCATCCTAAATGATTCATTGGCAGAAGCCAGCGGGGACTTCTGGAACCCGGAGGAAGAGGAATGAGAAATCTGCTTATTTCGAGCCTCCTTGCCTGCTTAGTAGTGGGTTGCGCATTTCAGAAAGACCAGGCTGATGAAAAATACGTCCCTACAAGGTCGGTAGAATCTCCGGCTCAATCAATCTTTCAGGCCGTGAAGTATGCTTCCTTCGAAGAAGTTCAGTCACTTATCGAATCCCGTCCCATGCCGGATTTGGCAACAATTGAAGAAAACGGACAAACCCTTTTAGAAGTTGCTCTCCAGAGGGGAAATCATACTATCGTCAGTCTTTTGATTGCGAAGGGAGCTTCTGCCTTTATCAAAGGATCCAGCTTTCACAAAAAACCATACCTGCTAGTTCGGGACTACAGCCCGGATTCCGGAGGGGCCATTGGAGCATGGGCGATGCTCCAATATCAAAACTTGTCGACCTATGGCACTTTGGAGAAAGCTTGGGCTCACTTTCAAAAAATCAATCTGGGCTGTTCAGATCTATTAAATATTCACTCGTTCATGAGTGTCTTTTCAAACACTTTCAGCAATACCGTTCTTGGGCTGGCAGAGACCTATTGCCAGGATAATTTGGACAATCAGAATTTAAAAATTTGGCTGTTAGGGGAAATCATCTCCCTGTCCCGTCATCCCGATGGAAATCTAAATTATCTTAAGTATCTTTTAAGCCGTAAGAAAATCGACACCATGGAAATAGAACTTCCAGTTGCCGGAGGCAAACTGGTTGGAACTCCGTTTGCCTTTATTAAACTGGCTTTGTCGTCTAAAGACCTTGCTCCGCAACATGCCCAACTAACAACGGCCGCCGAACTCCTTCCGCAGACGAGGAGCTATATTACTTTTAAGGCAAGCGAGGACATTCCCCTTATTTCCAGAACCTTTTTTGATTTGGATCACATGACCGAACAGGAAGCTGAAGATCTAAAGAACAAATATGTCATGGCAACAGGAATGATGGGCGTAAAGAATATGCCCCTGTGCCTTATGGGCTGCCACATCACTCCGTACCTAATGGATGAAAACTAGCGCATCATCACGCGCAGACGAACCGGTTCGCCCGGACGAAGAGTCGTCAAATAAGTACGGAAGATATTCACTTTGGCTTTCTGGAAGACATCCGTTCTTTGCATGCCGAAACGGTAGTCGCCTTCAAGTCTCCAGACCGGTTTGGACCAGCCCTGTTCCGTGATGATTTCAGCTCTTTGGATGCGGGCCCCGTTGGGATTCATGATTTGAACCATGACTTCCTGATATTCGGCTTTGCTTTTACGCAAAAACACCTGCTGGAAAGTCGGTTGATCAGCAAAGATCATTTCGTTGGCCACTTCAGTCCAAGCCTGAGCTGCCGGAGCAGATAACATCACCAGAGCCAACAAAGACCCTAAAAGCGCTTTCATAGAACCTCCGATTTGAGTTGCTGACCTGATATTACAAATCCTTGGGAAGTTGTCCATGATGTTTTAAGGCAAAAAAAATCCCGGGGGACTTTCGCCCCCCGGGCCCTGCTCACCACCAAACAAGATGTTTCAAGTAGTCATCAAGCTGTCGTACAAGTTGCAATCGTGCTGTAATCAAAAGCTGATGGCGGCTTTAGATGCAAATCCAAATGTAAACCCGTTATCCAGGTTTCCGTCTGCTCCAGACCCATTTTTCCAAGCTTCGCCTGGGAACAGAAGACCGACCTGATTCACCCACTGGATTTTATCACTGTGTTTGTAAACCACGTCGATATCCCATTCTAGGCCCAGATCTTTTGTAGAATCAACAGAAGAATTCTGGGTCTGCATCAATTGTGCATAAACCAGAGTGTTGCGTAGGTCGACTCTTTCGGACCAAGCATAGTTCACGGATGGAGCAAGATAAATGGCGTTGCTTACGTATTCATCATCCGCAGAATTTCCAACAGTCAGGTTCGGATTGGAACGATAAGCGTTGGTATTCAGGAAGTCTTTCATGCCCAAACGATGATTGAACAACAACATCGCCACATCATAGTTCTGATTGAAGGCATAACCACCGAAACCGGAAGAACCACCGTCTTCACCCGTCGCCATACCCGCACGAACTCTGTAATCCCATTTGGATTCTTTGGCCGGAACTTCGAATTCCAAAGCCACACCGAAACCATTCAAGGACACAGAATCACCACCTGCGGTCAAAACACCTGTTTCACCGCTTTGGAAACCGGCTTCCAATTTGAAACCGAAGGAATCAAAGCCGCGTCCAAACACCACATTCGTGCGCTGAACATTCATGCTTTCGCCAACAGTTGCACCCGCGCCGCCGATAGCCTCAACCTGATCCGGAGTTTGGTAACCCAAAGCCTCTTTCACGCCTTTGGAAGTTTCCTGATAAACGCCCAAAATGGTTTTGTTTTCTGCATTTTCATACTGAAGGTGCAAACCCATTGTAGAGATAGAACCACCCTGACCGTAGCCAGTGGACTGTTTGCGGCCCAAAGAAGGCATGAAGAACCAGTCGCCCACCACGATTTTGTAACCCACGATATCACGCGTGTCATACCAGTGATCGAACAGACCTTTACCCGCGTTGTAAGTCATACCCAAACCGAACTCAAACGGAGTACGCCCCACAACCAAAGCGCCGTATTCCTGATTCACAGTCAGATAAAGCTGGCTGACACGAACGTTTGTGGAACCTTGGTTTGTGGAAGAAGCCGCAGCCGCGTTGGAGTTCAAACCCCAGATTTCACCCAGTTGAGAATTCGGATAATCTGCGCTGTTCAGAATATCGAAACGGGAAACAACGTTCACACCGTCTGCCGCGATCACGGTCGGGCTTAGATAAAGATAGTTGGTACCGTAAGCTTTTCTTTCCGTCGGGGAACCCAAAGATGGACGGTCAATCTCAGTCCATTCAAAGCGGTAACCACCGCTCCAATCCAAAGACAGGGCGTGAGCCGCCGGAGTCGCCAAAGCGACAGAAAGACCCAGTGCTTTCAAAAAGTTCTTTTTCAACATCTTCATTCCTTTACTTGGAAACCACGCCCATCACGTCCGCTTCACGCAGAATAATGAGGTCTTCATTTTGAATTTTGATTTTAGAGCCTGCATATTCAGAGAACACCACTTTGTCCCCGACTTGCACGTCCATCGGACGCACATGACCTTTTTTGTTCATGTGCCCGCGTCCAACAGCCACCACGAAACCTTGCAGGTTCCCGGAAGTGTCGGCCACGGAATCAGGAATATACAAACCACCCGGGGTCATTTTCTCGGCACCAGAAACCTGAACCATCAGACGGTCGTCCAAGGGAGTGACAAAGCCACTCAAATCCAGTTTTTTAACAGGGGCAGATTCACGCACCAAGTGAGAAGTCGCAGGCTTCGCCGCCGCTTTCTTTGGCGCAGGCTTGGCAGCTTTCACTGCCTTTTTAGCGACCGGCTTCTTGGCCACAGCCTTTTTCACTGCAGGCTTTTTGGCAGCAGCTTTTTTAGCTGGTGCTTTAGCAGCGGTTTTCTTGGCAGGAGCTTTCTTTTTTGCGGGAGCTGGTTTTTTGGCGGCTTTTGCTGGAGATTTTTTTACGCCGCTTTTTTTGACGGTCTTTTTAACGACCTTTTTTACACTGGCTTTTTTAGCAGAAGATTTCTTCTTAGCCACAAACAATCCTTTCACAAAGGCAACTTATGAAAAACATTTTCAAAGGTTGTTCACCGAGTGAGTTTCGTACTACTCTGTCATCTATGATGCGACCACGATTAAAGACTATTTTATTGGCTTTTACAATCCTTCTGACGCTTGTAATCATCTGCGGGCTTGGGATTGGCGTCTATTCCTACTTTGCACTGGAAAAGGAACTGACCTCCAAGCTGGAGTCAAAAAAGTTCATCGTTCCGACGGAGTTTTATGCAGCTCCACCTACTTTCCAGTCGCACAGTCAGATTCAGATTTCCGACATCGAAAAACAGCTTCTGCGTCAGAACTATCGCCGTCGAGAATTCGATCAACGACTGCTCGCTGGAGATTACTTTATTGCCACACGTGAGCAGTGCGCCGCGCGCCTGCAGGTGGGATTGGACGAAAACCAGGATGCCTGCATCGGCTGGGTCACACAAGACACCCGCACTCAGGATGTTGACAGCTCCATTCAGATTCTGGTCGTGCAAAAGGACCGTTTGATTTCCCGCATTTTCAAAGGTGCACCCTTTGAAGAAGTGCAAGAGGCCGTCAGTGAAGCCCCCTTGCTTGCCCAATATATCGGCAACGAACCCCTGATGCAAAAAACCGTGACATTGGGAGAGGTTCCCCCGATGTGTTCCAACGCCGTGATGTCCATTGAAGACGCCCAGTTCCTGGAACATGGCGGGGTCAGCTTCAAAGGCATCTTCCGCGCCCTGGTTAAAAACGTCACCTCGGGCCGCCGTGCTCAAGGGGGCAGCACGATCACTCAGCAACTGGTGAAAAACTATTTCCTGACCAGCGAAAGAACCCTGAAAAGAAAGTATCAGGAATTCATCATGTCCGTGCTGCTGGAGTCGCGTTTCAGCAAAGACCAGATTTTGGAAACTTATCTGAACGTGATCTATCTGGGACAAAACGGCGCTTTCCAGGTGCGTGGTTATGGCGCGGCCGCCCGCTACTATTTTGGCAAAGAACTGACCGACCTGAATATCAGCGAATGTGCGCTGATGGCCGCGATCGTGAACAGCCCGGGACTTTACAATCCGTTCAAGAAACCAGAAAACGCCGAGCGCCGCCGCAATCTGGTTCTGACAAAAATGAAGGGCCTGGACTACATTTCGCAAGCCCAGTTTGATGAAGCCGATCGCCAGCCACTTCCGAGCGCACCCCGCACGATCGCTTCCGAGACAGCCCCCTACTATCTGGATGCGGTTCGCAAACAACTGACGTCTCAGGGACTGAGTCCCGATGGCCTGAAAATCTACACCGGGCTTGACCTGGAAGCGCAGGAAACAGCGCAGGATGCCTTGCGTGGCCACCTTGAAAATCTGGAAAAAAACAACAAACACATCTCGGGCCTGAAGGCCAAAGGTCACTCTTTGGAAGGAACCGTTCTGGTTGGCAACAATCAAACGGGCTTGGTCAGCGTGGTTGTGGGCGGCCGAAACTTCCGTATGACTCAATTCAATCGCGCCATCGACGGACACCGCCAGATCGGCTCGATCATGAAGCCCTTCGTTTACTTGACAGCCCTGCTGAACAAAACCGAAACGGGCGAACCGTACACTCCGGTGACTTTGCTGAACGATGAAAAGTTCACTTATAAATATGAAGGTCAGGCCTGGTCCCCGGAAAACTATGGTAAGAAATTCTTCGGCACAGTGCCGATGTTCTATGCGCTGAAAAATTCCCTGAATGCGGCGACGGCCTCTCTGGGGCTTGCGGTAGGACTGGGGAACGTGATTGACGTGACCCACGAAATGGGCGTGACTTCGCAGCTTAAATCCTTCCCGGCAATGACTTTGGGTGCATTTGAAATGTATCCAAAAGAAGTTCTGCAAAGCTACATGACTCTGGCAGCAATGGGACAAAAACCCGCGCTGTCTTTTATCAGACGCGCTTTGAATTCAGACAATGTTGAGGTCTTCGTACACGATCCTCGCCCAACAGGGACTGTGGACCCTGCCGCGGTGGCAAGCCTGGTGAGCATGATGAAACAAACCATTTTGTCCGGGACAGCACGATCCATCACCCTGAACGGGTTCTTCAACCCGGCAGCCGGCAAAACCGGAACTACCAGCGACAATAAAGATGCTTGGTTTGCAGGCTTCACCCCTTACATCACAACAGTGGTGTGGGTTGGTTACGACAACAATCTTACGCACAAGCTGACAGGCTCCAATGGCGCCGTGCCGGTATGGACTCAATTTATGAAAAAAATCGGAACCCGTTTCCCGGCGGATGATTTCCCATGGCCGGAAAACACCGAAAAAGTGATGCTGGATCAAAAGACGCTGGAGGCTTTGAACGCCTATAAAGAAGGTGATCCAACTCAAGTGGAACTCGTATTTGACAAGGCCAAATCACCCGACCTTTGATCTGAAAACCGCCACCAGCGCGGTTTTCAAAGCTTCGTCTGATAGAATTGACGAATGAATAGATTTCTTTTTGTCGTTCTGTGTGCCGGAGCTTTGACCCTAACAGGGTGCAATCATTTTGGTATCGCATTCAAGTGGGCTGACACTTACATCGCCTCAAAGGTCGATGACTATTTCGACATCTCAAGCTCGCAAAGCCGGGATCTGAAAGACGGCGTGCAAAAGGATCTGGGCGAACTTAAAGCCGAGGTTCTGCCCCAGTGGATTGCCCGCCTCAAAGGACTACAACAGGAAGTGCAAAAAGGCACTCTGGATTCCTCCCGCACCGGTTTCTATTTTGATCTTTTCCTCAAGGACGTTGAGCAGATCAACGCCCGCTTTTCCGATACAGCCGGAAAATTCATTGCCTCGACCCAGCCCAAGCAACTCGCCACCTTCGCCCGGGAATTTGAAAAGAAAACCCAGGCGGATCTGGACAAGTTTCATCAGACATCCAAATACCGCAAAGAAATGCGCAACAAATACACCGAGTACTTTGAAATGTTCCTGGGCTCGCTGACCTCAGAACAGGAGAAAATGATCAACACCCACCTGGATTCATCCCCGTTCCCCGGCGAACTGAAGGCGCGCAACAAAGCCCATATCCTCAGCCGCTATCAGGAACAGATGACCACTCCCGAAGCAAAACGAGAGTTCCTGAAAACCTACTACAACAATCCCGCCGCCATGGATCTGGCCGAATACCAAACGGCCTTCCGCGAATACAAACACCAGTTGCAAAAACTGGTCATCGAGGTTCTGGGATCCATGAATTTAAAGCAGAAAAAAAATCTGATCGAAAATCTGAACGAGAAAACAGCACAGTTGGAAAAAATAGCAAAGGCGGGTTAAACCCGCCTTTTTCTTTTAAAGTTTGATTTCCAGGCCTTCGTGGGCAAAGTCCCACTCGACCGGCGGAAGAGAGTTCTGATTTGCCGAAGCAAAACGCTGACGGGATTCGTAGTATTCCTTCGTCTGCCGTTTCAATTCCTGCACATGCTCAATACGGGCTCCCGGATCGTGGTGGGCAAAAAGAACCTTCTGAATGCCTTCCCGAATGGCGATATCCAAGCCGACCTGTGCAGCACTGTGGCCCCAGTTGGCTTTTTCTGCCAGCTCCGGCAGGGTGTATTGGGCATCGAAGTACATCAGGTTCACATTCTGATAAAGCGGCAGATCTTCCCCGAGCTCATCGCGGGTGATACGGGTGCCTTCAGTATCCACGCAGTGGGCATAGGACTTGCCACCACATTCCACCTTCAAACCCCAGCAAGGATCCGGGTGATCCAGCTTGTACGGCGTGATGGTCATGTCATCCAACTGATAGGGTTTGCGCGGTTCCATGACGTGGAAATGAATCTTTGCTTTCAATGCCTCAAAAGGCACCGGAAAATACGGCCGCTGAAAGATCCCGCGGATCAGTTTTTCCAGTTCCGGCTGCACAGCATAGTAGTGGACTTCGCAGCCTGGAATAAAATGCGGGGTAAAGAACGGCAGACCGATCACATGATCCCAATGGAAGTGAGTCATGAAGATATGGAAAGGGCCTTTGCCGCGACCGGTGGTGCCGGTCATGATACGTTCGCTCAAATTGCGGATGCCACTGCCACCATCCAGGATCAACTGTCCTTTGGGGCTTTGAATTTCCACGCAGGTCGTAGCAGCACCATAGCCGCCGACCTGGGGCACATCCAAACTTTGAATATAGCGGGAAATCTGGGATGGGTCGCGATAACCGGCCGAGAAGAAGTTTCTAAGAACTCCTTCCACATGATAAGTCCAATCCGTAGGTGGAGGCGCAGATGGCAGAGAGCCCCTAACCCCCCAAAATTTTATCGTAAGCGACATATATGGAACAGAATGAACTGTTTAGAAACACGAATCAATCTACATATTATTGGGTCGGGCTTTTGTCATAATTCACGATCACAAATTCAGACGATGGTACAGCCTGACAGGTGCGAACAACTCGACTTACCTCTTTATTTTCAGAAGTGAATCCCTGCTCAATCAGGGCTTCACAGGTGCCACAATTCCCTTCCATACATGAGTATGGAGGATTCAATCGGGCGATCAAAGCCACATCCAGCAACGTGCGGCCAGATTCTGCTTCGACTTCATATTCGCAACCATTGAGGATGTATTTGACCTTCATTCTGTCATCACATCATCGCCGGGGTCGTACCGCCAAATACTTTCTACTGCTAAGCGATATTTACCGGTAATTCGGCCCATTAGAGTTTTTACTTTGTGTTTTGAAAGAATATTTACTACCACTCTTGCGGAGTTGTAACGTGCCCCAAAGTTACGGAACTCGCAGAGCGGCATAGATGACCGCTGTTTAATTCAAGGACGTATGTAGAGGAGAGCTTATGATGCTCAAAAAACGTGTTGTGACTGCCGCTTTGGCCGCAGCCCTTTCACTGATGATCACTTCCCCGGCACAGGCTGGATGGGAAGTTCTTAAACCTGCCAATGCCTGGGAAAAAATCAAAAAAGAAGTGGCAAAGCAGGAAATCGGCGGCAGCCTGACCCTGGTGAATGCAGATATCATCGACGGTATCTCCACTTCCCTTCGCTATAAAATCGAGTCCGAGCCTTCTTACGTCGACGGCTACTACACTCGTATCGACAAATACATCATGGACGTCGGCGTGGATATCGGTGACCTGATCAACGATATGGACAGCCCGGTCAGCTTTGGCATTAACAAAGGCACAGAAATCATCTTTGCCCGTCAGTTCAAATCCCAAAAGGACTCTTTGCTGACTTTGCCATACACAATGAGAAACCTGCCGTTGACGGCAGAAAAAGCCATCACCCGTCTGGTTCCAGGCGACTTCGTGGCATTTGAAGGCAAAATCAGCCTGATCCTTTCCCTGGGCTACGACACCCTGAAAGGCTCTTTTGAAGCCGGGGCATCCACTCACGCTTACCTGTCCGGCAACTTCATGGTTCACCTGTTCCGTATGGCCGACAATAAAATGCGCGTGAAACTGATCGCCATTCGTGGTGAAGGTGTCGGCGCCAACGCCGGTGTTGAAATGGAAGACCTTGAAGTTCTGGGTGTAAACCTGATCGACAACCGCATCGAAAAATGGCTGAACTTCGTTCCTTTGAAAGCCAGCGCCGGTTTGGGCAAAAACGACGTGATCATGCTTGATTACGTGTTTGACCTGAACAACGCGCAAGCAGCTCAGGCCTATGACGGTCTGATGCAAAATAAAGTTATGTTCAAGGATGTGAAGATCCTGAATCCGCTGGCGTCCCGCAAAGACCTTCAGAACCAGCTTCTTGCTGACCTGACGGATGTTGAAGCGATCACCATGGAAGACGCTCAAGCCCCGGCTCAACAGCGCCGTATCGACCGCGTGTTCAAAGGCTCCTCTGAAGGTGTATTCCGTGATGCCAGAACCAAGTTCTCTTTGAGCCTGCTGAAATTCGAAGCCGGTCGTGCTTACGGTGAAAACAAAGTTCTTTCCTTCGACAAAAAAGACCAGGAAAGACACTTCCTGCTGGATACTTTCTCCAAATACAAAAAGTCCAAGATCCTGTTTGGTCTGTTCGGTGAAGAAACCCTGGCGACTTCCAACTTGTTGTTCACTTCCAACAACAAATGGGCGCCTCAGCGTTTTGTGACCCTGACTTCCAGCAACGAAATGAAAATGCGTGATGTTTCTGCCCGCGACTTCCGCGAGATCCAGAAAATCGTTCAGGAAACCATCGGTCAGAAGGAATACAACAAGATCCCTTGGCATCTGTGGTCCTTTGAAAACGGCAAGATCGTGAATGGTTACTTCAAACAGGAAGTCTTCTTTAATCCGGATGCGCTGGCTTATCTGCCATACATGACGAAAGAGGCTTTTGTGGCGAAGTTCAAAGCTTACATCGCAACCAAAAGCCGTCCTCGCTCCACACCGATCATCGGTGGTCTGATCCCGCCTAAAGGTGCGATCGGCAACTGGATGGCGGCATTCACGGGCGATATCAAGCGCATCGCAGACCGTCTGCAGATCATCATCAATCCGGCAACCACTGTTGAAAAACGCTTCGAAGCGTTTGAAGACCTGCAGGAAATCGGCATTTGGCGCGAACGCGGCGTGGGCTTCCTGATGTCTCTGGTTCCAGAAACATCGCAGCACCAGTTGATGCGCTATGAAATGGTGTTGTCAGCAAAAGGCAACACTCCGATCCAGTACAGCTTCGGCACTTTCGCCGAAGAAAGTCTGTACCGTTCATTGATGTACATCCAGAACATCATCCACAACCGCAGCTTTGACCTGCGTCTGTTCACGGATGATGCCGGTGAGTACCGCACTCACACGAAGCCAGCTCCATTGATGTAGTTGAACTGTAAAATCAGAAATTCAGAAATCCCGGGTTGTGAAAGCAATCCGGGATTTTTTTTAGAATGAATCGACAAAGACTTCCAGCACCTGGGAATTGTAGGCATCACTGGTGAACAGAACATGGCTTGATGTGGCCATCGTGCTGTACCAGACGCCGGTATTACCCTGCAGGCCCGGCATATGGTTCTTCAAACCAGTACCATCGCCCTTCACAGAATACAGACTCAAAACACCGTCTTTGTCGTTATCCGCACGGAAGAACACTCGATCTGTCAGCACCGACACAAAGGTGTCATAGATGTCTGCATAGGAATTCAAAGTGACCAGCTTTCTGCTTTCAGTTCCATCCCACTTCACAGCATACAGGTCCCATTTCCCCACGGTTTCGATCAAGCCCGTGTAGACTATCGTTTTGTTGGCGTCATTCAGAAACTTAACGGCCGTTCCGTTATTGGCGTTTACCTGACCGCCGGCATACGGAGCCTGACTGATTTTTCTCAGATCAGACCCGTCCAGATTCATGCTGTACAATTCGTAGATGTCCGGTGCCGACTCACTGAGAGCGATCAACCGCTTGTTCGCCCCCTCCGTCAACGTTTGATACAAAGATGTGTGCGACGTCGCGGGAAGCCCCGGATTCATATCAAAAAGCGTCTGATCAGAAATACGGAAGGTCTTCAGCACTGTGCGTCCGTCGGTCACAAAGTCCCCATTGATAACCGCATATTCAGAGTCTTCAGAGAATCGGCACCCCGCCCCCATACGCGAAGTGTCCACCCCTTGCGCCGCCATATGGTTCACACCTGCGGGATTCGCTGCAGAGGCCACTTTCACATCATTGCGACCCGCAGTGACCGTAACACCCCAATAACAAACCCACTGGGAATCCGGCGAAATCACAAAGTTTGCGATATCAAAAGCATTGCCGATGACCGAGTTCAACCGGGTAATAGTGCCGCTGCCGTCCACAGCCACCTTCGCGACCTCGAATTTTTCATCAATCGCGTAGTCCCAGCGAATCACCACATAGCTGCCGTCCGGGGCCACATCCCACAAGGTGTAGATCACACTGTGAGCAAAGTCAGGAGTCACTTTGATGTGACCAGTTCCATCCAGATTCACTGAATGCAGCTCCGGAATCGTGTCGTTTGTGATGTCGCCGACATAGTAAATCTTCTGAGTCGCCTCATTGAACTTAAAGTCCGTGATTGCCCCGTTAGGATTGGTGATTGGGACACTGACCTTGATCGGCGCAGCCCCGTTGCTGTCACCCACATAAAGCTCCAGCAAACCAGGGGTGTCCTGATCAGCCGTATAGATAATTTTCGCCCCATCAGCAGTGAATAAAAACGAAACCAACTTGCCGCCCCCGACAGGATAATTCTTCGTCACACGGACGACATTGCTGCCATTGGGATTTGCAGCATAGATATGCATTTCGCCATCCACGTCAGGATTTCCCCGGAAAGCGATTTTAGTTCCACTCGCCGGTGGTGTCCCAAAGAAATAGTCCCCGGAACGAATCAACGGCATATTGATCTTCACTGTCGGACTGGCAGCAAGCCCGAGGCTTGAACGGTACAGGCCATTGACGGCGTCAATGGTGTCATCGGCAAGCATCATGACGGTATTGCGGCCCCAGTCAAAGAAATATTGTGTAAGACCGACGTCGCCGTCAGGGTTGGTGATGACAGGACTTAATTTCCGCGTGGAGCTGCCATCAATAGCAGACAAATACATCTCGTACTTACCATCAACTTCAATATCAGCGACATAGGCCACCCGGTCTCCTTGAGGACCGATCTCAAGAACCGGATAGTCACGAATCACGACTGGAGTTGACTGGGTGGTGAGCAGAACCGGGCTGCCCGTACCATCAGCTTTGATCGCAAAAAGGTCCATTTTCATTTCACCAGCTGCTCCCGGATCCACACCGGTCGCATCGGCCTGATAGACGATGTACTTTCCATTCGGAGTGAAGTTGATCACTTTGTCTCTGAATCCATGAAAAAGGCCATTGCGGTTCACCGTTGTTGTGGTCAAACGCAAAAGGCCGGTCCCATCGGCATTAGCCACATGCAGATCATAGCGGTTTGCGGTGATGGACTGAGTGAAAGCAAGCTTGGTCGAATCCGCGGACCAGGTCCACGCGCCCACATCCATCGTGGTCAGCGTGCAAGTGTCGGTAATACGGGCTTCCGTCCGAGTGTGCAGATCATAGGCAAACAATTCCAGACATGTCGCCAGGGCACGGTCCGATCGATAAGTGATATAACGGGAGTTCGGACTGAAGGACCCCATCAGACTTATACCACTGATAGTGGCACTCGTAAGGTCAATCAGCTCTCCCGTCACCAGCGAAACCACACCAAAAGCCGTGCCGCCGTTGGAGAAAGTTTTATTATCCCGGAATGCCACCCATGTACTGTCCGGACTGATCACATAGTCTGACTGCACTGACTGAGCGGGGCCCATCGCAGGTCCAAGACGACGCAAATTCGTGCCATTCACATTTACAGCGTAAAGATTGATCGCTTCATCAATGTCCTTATCCATACGGAACACGACAGTTGATCCATCCGGAGAAATTCTGAACTCACGCACATCCCCACCGGCCACCATGGTTCCATTCAGCTTCGTTTGTGCACCCGTCAGAACATTGATGGCATACAGACTGAATTCATTGTCGGCCGAACCCACATCCCCAATAGCAATGACCGTGCTCTGATCCGGCGTCAAAGCGTAGGTTGTCACGCCCCCTGTTGGATTGGCCGAGGTTGGTCCCATCAAAACACGGTCTCCGCTGCCGTCAAGTTTCACAGAATGCAGTTCTTTTAGCTGTATGCGGCCCACAGTTTGACGAACATACAAGGCCCGGCTGTGCTTTGGAACAGGGGTGATCACCGAACTTGTATCCAGGGCCCACTGCCCCGACATCGGATTTATCCGGGTCAAACCAGTCCCGTCAAAGTTCACAATCCCAAGATCCACCAGATCATCGTTTCGCAACGGAGAAGATAGAAGGACACGCCCCGAATCCCCATACTGCACGATCTGGCGTACAGCCGGATAACCAGTCGATGTCACGTCCGGGCTGATCTTCTGCCATTGAGGATATCTGATCGTCACAGATTTTGTTTCTGAGACATTTCCTGCCGTATCAAAGTGCTGAATATAAAAATCAATGGAACTTGCCGTCTGCGCCGACAAGTCCATGCGAAGCTCCCACTGGTTCAGCGCAGAGCACACCAGGAAATGTTCAGTCGGCAGGGACGTTACAACTTTCACCAGATTCAAAGCATCAGAACAAGCCCCCGTGATCGGATAGTTCGCACGCAACGAAGATACCGGATAGTTGTCGGCATTGTCCGGCGCATTCACGGTCACCGTCGGCGGAGTCAGATCCACAAGAATGGTTTTTGTATCGAGCGATGTTTTTTTGATCTCAGTTTCATTTTGTGAAACCGTCATCTGGATTTCTCCCTCGGACAAACCATCCAGATCCAGAACCACCTCGAAAGTCTTTGATGCATCACAAAGACCCTCGAAAGTTCCACGCCCCTCCAGAGAGATCTGCACAGGCTCACCCACATGCTGGCACGAACCTTTGATGACGTAAGAGCGAATGTTGGAGGAATTAATGGCCTTGTTGCTTTCATCCAAAACGATGAACAACTGATTACGACTGGTCAGATCCTCAAGATTAGCCTCGATGGAACAACCCGCGAAAATGAATATCGCCACAAGGACGTACAGGATATGCAATACCATACAGAATTTATCGGAACCCCCAAGGCCCCACTGAAGGATTTTGCCTCTGAAAATCCCCTGTTTTTCCGTATCTGGTCCCACACCGGGTTGATTTGAGAATATGGAACTTATCATTCGGAAAAGCATGAGTTTTCCTTCGACAAATGGAGCGCAGCTCGCGAGTTTCCTCGCCTTTGCCGCCCACCAAGGGACCTAGGGACCTTTTAGACACCCCCTGAAATAGTTTCCTTTTGCTCCCAGCCCCCCGAAAAGAGGCCAAAAATACACCACCTTACGCATTCCTAAGTATATGAAATTACTTAATTAAGTTAAGGCCTTGCCGTGTCTCATTATGGAACGCTTATTGCAATACCTTGGACTGACTATGGAACAAAGACGATTTAAAGACATTGTGGCATTCAAATGGAACCAAGGAGCTCCCCTGGCTTTCCATGCCCGCAATCTTGAAATCGCCGAGATTTCTGAAGACACCTGGAACCAGATGAGTCAGGAATCCTTGGGTTCTGACGATGCCGCCGTGGCGCTGAAAAACTGGGAGCTGGAAAACAGCCCTGACGTTAAATCCGGCCGCCTTTCTGTGGGCATTCGCAGCCTGACTATCAACGTGACCCAGATCTGCAACTTGAAATGCACTTACTGTGCAGCCGGTGGCGATGGAACTTATGGTTCCGCTCAAACCAAAATCAACGTTGAAAAAACTTTGCCGCAGTTGAAGTTCTTCCTGGAGCGTGTTCCTGCCGGTGGCAGATTCAACATCACGTTCCTGGGCGGCGAACCGTTGCTTTACCCGGACGGCATTCAGGAAATCGGCAACTATGTTCGTTTGATGACCGCGGGCCAGAACATTCACGCGTCTTTTTCGATTGTGACCAACGGCACTTTGATCAACGAAAGAACTTTGAAAGTTCTGACTTCATTGAAAACCAATGTCACCGTCAGCCTGGACGGCCCGGCAGAAACCAACGACAAGGCCCGCCCTTCCAAAGACGGTCGCGGCAGCACTTCGTTGGTTGTTGAAGGTCTGAAACAGCTTGCTGCCGTTCGCGAATCCCTGGGTCGTTTGACTTTGCACGGCGTTTTCAACCGTGAAAACCTGGAGCTGGTAAAAGCTTACGAGTTTTACAAAACCCTGAATGCGGACCGCTATGAGTTCACTTACTCAGTGGAAGAAAATGACGATGCCAGCAACAAGCTGTTCGTCGATCAGATGAATCAGATCGCTGAAATGGCCTTCAAAGCCGGCGGCGAGGAAGAGCTTCGTAAAGTGGGCATCTTCGACCAGTACTTCAATGCACTGGACAATCAGCAGCAGACGGAAAACTTCTGCGGCTCTGGCAAATCCTTCCTGATGATGGATGCCAAAAACAACCTGTTCACTTGCCCTTGGGAAGTGGGAAATCAGGAAGAAAAAGTCGGACAAGGCACAGACGTTGACTTTGCCCGCATGGAGGCCGAACAGGCGCCATTGATTGAAAAAAACAACTGCCAAAGCTGCTGGGCCCGGTTCCTATGCGGTGGCGGCTGCATGTTCATCCACAAGAAAGGCACGGGCAGCAAGCACCAAAAGGACGGTCAGTTCTGCTTCCGCACGCGCAGCTTGATTGGAACCACTTTTATGTACTATAAATTAAGCAGGGCCACCTGCTAGAGGAAACTATGACACAGCAAACACATATCAAAAAAATCAAACCTCTGAAGCCCAAACCTTCATCCACTACCAAGCTGGCCGGTCCTGGCGGCGGTACTGGCGAAGGCTGCATCCCGGTTCGCTAATCAGAATTGATTAAACTTTAAAGACAGGTTGTATGACTCTTCCTCCCTCCCTTGAAGAGAAATCCGGAGCCTCCAAAAGACGCTCCTACCAAGCACTTGCGCTGCGAATGTTGTTCGCAGTGGGGATTTCTTTTTTCATCGGCCAAACCAACCTGGATTATCTTGAGTCCTATCTTTACGATCTGCGGGTTCGCACAAAAATCCTCAATTCCACTTCCGGCAACGTCGAGCTGATTTATATCACTCCACAGACTGTTCAGTTCTATAAAGGTTATCCTTCCGCCCCGGAACAGATTGCTCTGTTGAAGGCTCTGAATGACAGCGGCGCTAAAGCCATTGCCTATGATTTTGCCTTTGATGAGGTTCCAGGAACGCTTGACGAAAAGAATGCCTGGGAATCAGCCATTGTTGCTTCTCCGCATGTTTTTGTCGCCGGTCGCACGACGCCCATGAAGGGTGAAGAAAACCAGATGTTCCTGCAAGAGCCTCTGGAACAGGTCTCGATTTCTCCTGCACCCAAGACAACCGATCTGGTGAACTTTGCCAAAGACGGTGTCACCCGTCGTATGATTCTGACTTATCAGGACCGCCCTATGCTGCCGGTGCGATTGGCAAGTCTGGTGAATCCTCAGGCCATGCAAGTGGACAGCATCCGTGGTCAGTTTGATTTCTATGGCACTGACCAGGCGTACATCGATTTCCATCCGGCGCGCTCTTACCCGGCAACTTCCTTTGAAGCTATTCTTAAAGGTGAAGTGAACCCTTCCCGTTTTAAAGACAAAATCATTCTGATCGGGACGGATCTGGGCTTGAATGAAGCTGAATACATCATGACTCCGTTCAGCCGAGAAGTGACCGCCATGACCCGCATCGAGATGCAGGCCAATGTCATCGACACATTGATCAAAAACTCGGGCCCGGTGAAAGTTTCCGGCTACCTAAGCTGGCTGTTTATTCTGATTGCGTCGGTTTTGACCACACAAGTGGTGCTGACGATGAAACCCACCCGCGGCCTGATTGTTCTGGGCGCGACACTCTTGGGGTTTGTGATTCTATGTGCGGGCGCTTACTGGGGCTTCGGATTGTGGCTGCCAATGGCGGCACCGCTGCTGACAATCTTCCTGTGTTATTACTTCTTTATCCCTTACCGCCTGATCGTGGAAAACCGCCGTAGCTGGGAGTACTATCAGAAGAATAAACTGCTCAGCCAGGTGGAAGAGCTTAAAACCAACTTCATTTCCATGATGTCCCATGACTTGAAAACGCCAATTGCGCGCATTCAGGGCATGACCGATGTGATTTTGACCGACTCGGTCGCACTGAGCAACCAGCAGCGCGAGGCCGTGGACACGATCAAACATTCCTCTGATGATCTATTGAAATTCATCAATGCGATCTTAAGCTACGGTAAGATTGAAAGTCAGGGCGTGCAGCTGAACATGCAAAGCAAGGACATCAATAACCTTCTGCAAGAGGTTATCCGCAAGCACGAGTTCCTGGCCAAGGTGAAACGCATTCAAATCGTGTCGGAACTGGAGCCCATGTTCCCGGTTCAAGTCGACCCGGAGCTGATGAAACAGGTGTTCTCGAACCTGGTGGAAAACGCCATCAAATACAGCCCGGAAGACACGAAAATCATGGTCAGCAGCGAGGAAACACCCTCTAAGGTGATCGTTCAGGTGGCCGATCAGGGCCCGGGCATCCCGCAGGATGAATTGCAGAATATCTTTATGAAGTTCTTCAGATCGAAAAACGTCAAATCCTCCCCTATCAAGGGTTCAGGGTTGGGCCTGTATCTGGCGAAATACTTCACGGAATTACATCAGGGAAACATTTTTGTAGAATCTTCCCATGGTAATGGTTCCACATTTACGGTAGAACTACCCATCGAACAAGGGGGCACTCATGCTTAAGGTTTTGGTTGTAGACGATGATCAGGGCTTAAGACTTTCGGTAAAGTCCGCACTTGCGGTTACTCAGCGCTTCGAAGTTGATGAAGCTTTCGACGGCGTCAATGCCATGGAGAAAGTGAAAAACGGCGACAAGAAATACGACCTTGTTCTGCTTGATGTCGACATGCCTCGCATGAACGGCCTTGAAGCCCTTCGTCAGATCAAAGAATTCGATCCAGGCATCATCGTTATCATCATGACGGCCCACGCGACCTTTGAATCTGCCATTCAGGCAGTGAAAGACGGCGCCTACAACTATCTGCAAAAACCTGTGGCTGGTGATGACCTGCTGGCTTTGATCGACAAAGCCGTTAACGCCCACAATCTGATTTCCAATATCGCCGCCTCTGCCCCCGTGATGGTGGAAGAAGGCCGCAAAATCATCGGTCATACCTCCCAGATGCAGAAGGTGTTCAACATCATTCATCGTCTGGCGAAAGTGGAAACCCCGGTTCTGATCCGTGGTGCTTCCGGTACGGGTAAAGAACTGGTGGCGAAAGCCATCCACTTCAACTCGGCCCGCAAAGACGAAAAATTCGTGGCAATCAACTGTTCTGCTATCCCGGAAAATCTGTTTGAATCCGAATTGTTCGGTCACGAAAAAGGCTCTTTCACCGGCGCTGACCAGCGCAAGATTGGTAAATTCCAGTTCGCTGAAGGTGGCACTTTGTTCCTGGATGAAGTGGGCGACATGCCTCAGCTGATGCAGGTGAAGATCCTGCGTGTGCTTCAGGAAAAACTGTTCACTCCAGTGGGTTCCAACCGTGAATTCCCTACGAACGTGCGTATCATCGCTGCGACCAACCGTCCTTTGGAGGACATGATCAAAGCCGGCACTTTCCGTGAGGACCTGTTCTATCGCCTGAACGTTGTACCTATATTCCTGCCGGCTTTGGCTGAACGCAAAGACGACATGGAACACATGGTGAACATCTTTATCCGCAAGTTCAACCAGGCCCATGGCAAACGCATCACTGGCATCGCGCCGGATGCCATGGCTGTTTTGAAAAAACACAGCTGGCCAGGAAACATCCGTGAGCTTGAAAACGTGATCGAACACGCTTTCGTTCTGGAAATGTCCAATGTGATCACGATCGCCTCTTTGCCGGAAGCTTTGTTGATCGCGACAGGCACAAACCTGATCGACGTTCCTCCGGTTCAGGAAACCGCTCAGAACGTGGCTTCTGCGGGCATCAGCTCTGCAGTTCAGGCTCACGCTTCTTTGGGTGATGACGAAGACGGCGATGTCGGTGGCATGGATCTGGACGAAGACGACGGCGAGATGATCGCTTACTCTGGCGAAAATCTGGATTTCAACGCCCAGAAAGAAGCCTTCGAAAAAGAATTTATCATCAAGGCTCTGAAAACCTTCCGCGGCCGCATCAATCAGACAGCATTGCATGCGAACATTCCAAAGAAGACTCTTCTCAGAAAAATCGAAAAGTACGGCATCATCGCCAAAGACTATTCGAACTAAGAAAAGGCCGGGACATCCCGGCCTTCTTCGTTAGCACTCCGAACTTTCAAATCGCAAACGCGATGATAATGTGAATTCATATAATCGAGCTGAACGAAAAGCGGTTGCACCAAATCAACCCGCCTCCTAGATCTAAAGATATTGGAGGTTCCTCGAATGGAAAACACATACAGAAAACCTCAGTCAGTTCGCCACAATCTTAAGTTCCGACTGCTGCAGGTCAAATCCATCACTGATATTTCCCCGCGCATGAAACGCATCACTTTGACCGGCGAAGACCTCGCTGATTTTTACAGCGCATCCCCGGATGATCACGTCAAAGTCTTCTTCCCGAAGCCCGGCGAGATAATGCCCGTGATTCCAGAGCTTGGCCCGCAAGGACCGGTCTTCCCGGAAGGTGAAAAACCGATCATGCGGGATTACACTCCACGCCGTTTTGACAATGCCGCCAAAGAACTTGATCTGGAATTTTTCCTGCACGAAGAAGGGCCTGCGGCGACCTGGGCTCGCGCAGCCCAGGTGGGAAGCTATCTGGGCGTCGGCGGACCGCGCGGTTCCACGGT
Source organism: Bdellovibrio sp. BIS2 (assembly GCF_055398295.1). Taxonomy (NCBI): domain Bacteria; kingdom Pseudomonadati; phylum Bdellovibrionota; class Bdellovibrionia; order Bdellovibrionales; family Pseudobdellovibrionaceae; genus Bdellovibrio; species Bdellovibrio sp. BIS2. The sequence goes on from NZ_AP035879.1 coordinate 3,359,666, forward strand.
CGTTCCTTATGACTTTGACTGGTATCTGCTGATCGGTGATGAGTGTGCGATTCCGTCATTTGCCCGCCGTTTGAGCGAACTGCCCGCTGGCGCTGAAGCCGTGGTGGTTGTTGAAATCGGAAATGAATCCGAAAAACGCGAATTTGAATCCAAGGCCCATGTGGCAACTCACTGGGTTTTGCGTGAAAACAACCCGCCCGGAACAGCGGTAAAACTGAAAGAAACTGTGCTGAAAGCGAAGCTTCCACATGGTGATTATTTCTGCTGGATCGCCACCGAGCTGCAAACATCCAAAGAGCTCAAAGAGCTTGTTGAAACCGTTCGTGGTGCAAATCCGGAATGGGTGAAAGCCACCGGATACTGGAAGAAAAACGAAAATACTTAATGGCCTTAGTGGCCTGGAACTCCCGGAACGACAGGGTTTTCGGGAGTCACCAACAAAAGCTCTTCCGCCAAATCAAGAAAAAGTTTTTCATAAAAGAGCCCTTTCTGCGTCGCCTCTAGTTTTGTAATCACCTTAAATCCCCCCTATCTAGAGATGCATATTTTTTAGGCATTGAATTGTTTTAAATAGTGAGGTCTCTGCATTGACTCGATCTTACGAACTCTGTAGTTTCAGTCCCTCACTCCCGGAGATTTTTAGTTAATGACCATGAATCCGTTGCCGCCACAGGCTTACACGAAAGAGACAATGCTCAAAGCCTATCAATGGCTTATGGTGCAGAACAGCTCTATCAAGGAAATGGCAACGACTCCGGACATTCTGGTCAGCCTGTATCTGAAGGCCACCCGTGATGGTGAACATTCTCTGGAAAGACCCAGCATTCAGAACTTCAAAAACGAGCTGAAAAGCCTGGCCGGCATGATGGGCGAATTGGATCGCGCACCTCAGGCTAGTTCTGTTGTCGTACAAGCCGCTGCCGCCGCCGCGGTTCAGGCACAACCAATGATGGCTCCGCAACAGCCGGTTCATCAAGTTCAGCACATGCCTCAGATGCAGCAGCAGGTACTGCCACCGGTTCAGCCGGTGATGACGATGCCTCCGGCACCGGCGACGCAGACTCAGGTTTCCTACACAGAAAAGACTTTGACGACGACCTCCCGCGCCCCGGAAACCCTGGATATGCTTGATTGTGGCTCCAAAGCCATGATTCAGGAAGTCAAAGACGAGTTCAACCTGAGCTCGGATCTGGAAGCCCTCAGAATGCTGATCAAGATCGGCTACAGCCGCTCCAAGGGCCTTCTGAAGTAAGCCATATCCCAACGAAATCATTTAATATCTTATTTAAACTAGGCTATACTCCCCCGCATGAAGAAAAAATATATCTGGTTAGTGCTTATTTCCGGCCTTCTGGTGGCCTTGGACCAATTGGTGAAAGTGTACGTTCACACGCACTTCCATCTGGGCGAATCCGTTATCGTGATTCCGAACTTCTTCAATCTGACTTATGTTAGAAACTTCGGTGCGGCGTTTGGATTCCTGGCTGAAAGCCATCCCTCTTTCCGTGAGATCTTCTTCCTGTCCATGCCGCCGATCGCATTGCTGATCATTCTGGGCATCCTGCGTGGAGTGAAAGATGACGACACAAAACAAATCATCGCTCTATCCAGCATCTTTGGTGGTGCTATCGGGAACTACATCGACCGCGTGCGCTTCCGCTACGTGATCGACTTCCTGGATTTCCATCTGTACAACCGCTGGAGCTGGCCAGCCTTCAACATCGCCGATATGGCGATCGTGGGCGGTGTCGCACTGCTGCTGCTGTTGATGTTCCTGGAAAATAAAAAGAATAAAGAAAAAGAAGAAGGCGCCACATAGGCGCCTTTTTTATTTGTTAAGCCTTCTTGGGAAAAACAGCCTTTTCCAGTTTCGCAATGCGCTCTTCAATCGAACTTCTATTGGACATGGCATTTCGCAAATACCAGTTCAAATATGTCTGATAACCCATCCCCTGCTTTTCAGCTTCAATTTCAAGCCACTCCAGCACCTCAGGATCCAAACGAATGGTCTTAAGCACCTTGATGTCTTTCAAAGGCTTCTTTTTCTTGGCTTTGGAAAAATCAAATTCACTCTTCATGCAAACCTCGTAGATATGATTCCATTTCCCGGGATGTTGCCCTTCTTGCCGAAATGATCCGAATTCGTTCCGGACTCACACGCTCACAACAGACAACCACCAGGACTCTTGAATGCGATGACCTTCCCAACCTTACCCAGCGGTCTTCATTAGCAGAGCTTTCCTGATCCAACATCTCCAGCGCGTGAGAGTCTCGAAACGTCGTCACTGCTTCAGAGAATCTGACTCCGTGTTTTTTGTAGTTGCTCTGGGCTTTGCCATCGTCCCACTCAAATTCCATATTACCGTGCTTCTTCAAAAATGTAAATACATCGTAATTACAACATCAATATGCTGATTTTATTGAAGATTTTAAAAAGCAAAACCCACTCCGACCTTAAAACTGAGGGAGTGGGTCTGAAGGAAATATAAATCCGGGAACTGGCTTATTTGCGGGGGATGTTCTTGCGCAGTTTGCGCTGAAGGCTCTGGCGGTGCAGACCCAGCTTTTTGGCGGCTTGGGTGATATTACCCTCAGAACTTTGCAGGACATAATCAATGTATTCACGCTCCATGCGCGCCAGGGAGATTTCTTCCTCCGGCAGCTCCATGTTTTCGGCCTGATCACTGAAGGCTCTTAAAATCATTTCCACCGTGACTGGCTTGGCGATAAAGTTATGTGCACCCAGTTGCATGGCCTTCACCGCGGAAGCCACACTGCCAAAGCCACTCATCATCACAACTTTGACTTGCGGCTGGCGGGTCTTCAGATCTTTTAAAAGCTCCAGGCCACTTTCACTGCCCACGCGCAAATCCAAAAGCGCCCAGTCAACTTCACCCAGCTCTGCCACCGCGGGCATATCAGCATAGGCCTTCACCTTAAAACCACGCTCTTGCAGTTCTTCGGTCAGCACTTCACGCAAACCCTGGTCGTCTTCCACCAGCAAAAGTCGTTTTGCATGTTGTTCCATTACTTTTCCTCCAAAGGCAGACGGATGCGGGCCGTGGCGCCCTTGCCGCTGACGTTATTGGTGATTACAAAATCCCCGCCGCTGGCCTGAGCCATCATTTGCGCAGAATAAATTCCCAGACCGTTGCCCGCTTCTTTGCCAGTCACAAACGGCTCACCCAAACGCGACAGGATTTCTGCCGAAATGCCCGAACCTTTGTCGACCACTTCCAGCACCGCCCAGGTGTCCTCTTTGAACAGGCGCACGTAAAGCGGGCTTGGCACCGGGGACGCCTCCAAAGCATTGTCCAAAAGATCAAACAATGTCTGGGAAAAAGCCAGCGTCTGCAAACGACACCACAAAGAATCAGTGGTCAGATGGGATTCAATCACAACCCCGGCATTTTCTTTTTCCCACACGCCAATCAAATCCTTCACCAGCACCGGCAGTTCGACCCGTTGCAGTTCGCTTTGGGACGAGCGCGAAAAGACTGAAGCCATGTGCTGGAAAACACGCACGCATTCATCAAGTGAACTCTGTGCTTTTTCAAATTCCTCACGAGCGCCAGAGCTTTCTTCCGGCAGCTTGCGCAAGCCCCGCTCCATGCGAAGTTTCAGCGAATTCATCGGTGTTGCCAATTGATGGGAAAAACCCGCCGTCAGGGCACCCAAAGCCTTCAAGCGATCAGCCTGATGCTGACGGTCCTGCAAAAGACGGATGCGCTTTTCTTTACGCGCCAGCAGACTGGAAAAATAATGACTGACAAACCAACTGGCCGTGATCAAAACCCACTGGGAAAGGAAGCGCAAAGACAGTTCTGAGAAATCAATTCCCACCGTCTTTTGTGAGTCCAGCCAGGTTTCATACTGCAACAGCGACAGCAGCACCAAAACGGAAGCTCCGAAAACATAGGATGCTTTTTTTCGCAAAAGCATCCCACCCAGGAATGAGTGAATGCAAAGAATGCTAACAAACGGATTGTCGGCAGAACCACTTACGAACAACAATCCGGAAGCCGCGAGCAGATCCACCCACAAATGCACCAGCACTTGCTTCTGTCCATAGTCTTCTTGTTTCGGCCAGATACTGTGAGCCAAAACATTCAAGATCGCCAGCAACGTCAGCACTGCAATAATGTACGGAAAATGGCGCTTGTCCAGATAACCCCACTTCAAAAGCGGGATGGTTCCAAGCAACAAAGACACAATAGCTATCCATCGAAAACGAATCAGTCCTGGCATGGGCCCCTTGTAACCCCAGCCCCCCGGGGGTGCAACCGCAGACTTAAATATGCAACGATTCGCTGCCCCTTGCTTCGTAATTTCAAGCACTTAGACATTGTTAAACCCAAAATCAATTCAGTTCCGCCACCTAAACGCAAATATCTTGCAATTAGAAGGTGGCCTTGTTAGAAGCAAAAGAATCCAAGGAGTAACCTATGAAACTCATCTTCTCTTTATTGTTGGCCCTGCCTCTGTCTGCATTTGCTCATGAACACGATCATGATCATGGCAACACCGTTTTGAACCAATCTCCGGTGACCTTGGCATCGGTGGCGGCGTTGGAACTTTTTGAAAGCGGCAACATCGGCGGTCTGGTGGGCTTTCAAACTTTCAAAGCGGATGATGAAGCGGCCGTGAAACTGACCTATATGGATAACTCCGGCACAGCCCGCGTGGTGGGTTATGACTGCCATTTCCATGCTCATGGCGATGCTCAGGAAGCTCACTGCCATGACTCTGCAGATTTGGGAGTGATCGACTCCCCTGCCAACGACATCAGCTTTAGCGTTGATGAATTCGCCGCTTCTTTGGCTTATTCCGCTGACATCTTCACCAGAAAAATTGCGCCTCTGTCCCAGATCACAAATGTGAAAATGTGGCAGACTGGGGGAGGCATCTGGGCAACGCTGACTCACGACGCGGGTGCGGGAGAAGTGAAGTCCCATTTCATGTGTCACATGCACGGTGATCACTTTGACTGTCACCGCAGCAGAAATCCGGGTCCGAACGAACCCCGCTATCAGGAGTAGTCGATGAAGAAGCTTTTAACTGTTTTCTTCTCTCTGGCTTTGGCAGCTTGCGGTGGTGGTCACAATCCCGACAAAGACAACCTCAGCAAGGCGCTGCAGGTGGGTGACTCTTCCTATTATGATCTGGGTTCAGGCAAAGGCCTGATGAGCGAAGGTATTTCGGCTGTTTCTGCCGGAGCCAATTTTGAAATCACCTTCACCCTGAATGACGGTGGTTCCTTGAGCCTGCACACATTCGCAAATTCCAGCCTGCAAAGTGGATTCACGGTGACATTCACACGCATGGGAAATGTATTGCAGGTGCATGCCGATGCTCAAGGCGAGGTGCAGGACTGGAGTTCTTTGTTTGCTGCCGTGGATGCCTCCACAACTTTGACTTTCAATCTGGACATTCATAACAATGAACGTCCCGCCCATGTGCTGATCTGGAATGGAGCCAAAGCATCTGGCATGGACCACACAAACACAGTTTATAACAGCGCGGAGGACAGCCTGGATCTGAACTATGATGCCGCTCCCGGAAATGGTTCTGGACGGGCCTGGGGCTTCACCGCCACGAACGCTCAACTTTTGAATGCACGCCTTTCTTCCCCACAGGATGGACACTGATGAAAAAACTGATTCTGACCGCCGCTTTGCTTTCTTCCACCGCAACGACAGCTTCCGCCCAGGTTCTGCAAAACATGCAATCTGCAGCCGCACTGGATCTGGTGGCGCCGCTGAACTTCGAGGACTCTGCCGAAAACAAGCTGGACATCCGCGCTGCCGAATTGATGTTCTTTGGGCCTTTGGATCCGACCTTTGATGCTTACCTGAACTTTGCCGCTCACAATGAGGAAGGCGAATTCGTGGCCGAAGTTCACGAAGCCTATGTGGGTTCCAGCAAAGTGATTCCAAATTCCCGCTTCCGCGTCGGAAAATTCTTTCTGGGTGTGGGTCGACTGAATCAGTTCCACCAGCACGACTGGGCGTTTGTGTCGGCTCCCCGCGTACAGGCTGAATTCTTTGATGAGGAAGGTGTCGCCGATACTGGCGCTGAGTTTTCAACTCTGCTTCCCACGGACAGCTACTGGGATATCACCCTGGGTGTGACCAATGGCTACACTTATGGCCACAGCCACGATGAGGGCGAAAAGCCGCAGGTGCCCACTCACTACATCCACCCGGTGAACTTTGTCGACTTCGGCGAGGCCGGTGCGCTTCAATGGGGCATGAACTATCTGGGCCGCACCGACGCGGCAGAAACCAAAACCCAGCTTTACGGTCTGGATTTTGTGTTTAAAAAAACAGAGGGCAAAACCCTCAGCTTCCTGTTCCAGTCTGAAATCTGGTACCGCAACTTGAGTGGGCCGGGGGCGGACACTCAGGAAGACATTGGTGCTTACGTCTATCCTCAGATGTCTTTGTCAGAAAGACTGTTCCTGGGACTGCGTGTGGATTTGTTCTCGGATCTGTCCCGCAGCTTTATCAGCGATGGCTCCCGACAAAAAAATCTGGATTATGGATTTGTCCCGACTTTGACTTTTAAAAACAGCGAGTTCTCTTTGCTGCGTGTGGCATACACCTATGATAATCAAACTTATCAGGGCGAATCCGACACCATCAGCCAGAAAATCGAACTGCAGTGGGTGGCGATCCTTGGCGCCCACCCGGCCCATTCATTCTAGGAGCCTGACATGAATAAATTTTTGCTTTCTGTGCTGTTGCTTTTTAGTCCTTATGCTCAGGCCAAAATCAAAGTTGTCACCACATTGCCGGACATTGCTGAAGTGGTGCGTGCCATCGGACAAGAGCAGGTGGAGGTACAAAGTCTGCTTTCAGGTTCTGAAGATGCACACTTTGCCGAAGCCCGCCCTGATTACATTCTGAAAGTAAACCGCGCCGACATCGTCTGTTCCATGGGCCTTGAACTGGAGGTCGGCTGGCTTCCGAAAGTTCTTTCCAAATCCGGGAATGCGAAAATTCAGGATGGAGGCACTGGCTCCTGCATTCTTGGCAACAGCATCAAGCCCTTGGACGTCCCGACAGGTGTGATCAATCGCTCGCTGGGCGATGTTCACGCACACGGCAATCCTCACTTCACATTAAGCCCTTTGAAAATGGCCGAAGCCGGGCGCGAAGTGGTGCGAGTGCTGTCAGCGGCGCTACCTCAGGAAAGTGCGGCGTTTGAGAAAAATTATGATGCATTCAAAGCCGAAATGACCCGCCTGCAGGAGCGTCTGACAAAAACCGTTAAGAAAACCAAAGTGATGGAGTATCACAAGGAATTCACTTACTTCTTCAGCGCCTACGGGCTTGAATCCGCAGGTTCTTTGGAAGAAAAACCGGGAATGCCTCCGTCTGCGGCGCGCATCGCTCAGGCTGCCAAACTTGCCAAGGACAATAAAGTGACTGTGCTCTTTGCAACGGCATCAGCTCCGCATAAAACCCTGGAGCGCTTTCAGGAACTTTCCGGCGTGCCCGTGATGATCGTGCCTTCTTATGTGCAAACAAAAGGCGATGCCAGCTCCATCGCGAAACTGCAGGAGCTGCTGGTGGGGTCAGTGAAATGAGTTCCTTGCTTTCCGCCCGGGACTTGCGGGTTCTAAGCTCTGATGGTCTGGCGCTTTCACCCGTGGTGAACCTTGAACTGAATGATGGTGAAGTTCTTTTTCTGCGTGGTGAAAACGGCGCTGGAAAAAGCACGCTGCTAAAAACCCTGCTGGGGCTGCATAAGTACTTTGAGGGCCGCTTTCAGTTTTCAATTCCGCAAAAAGACATCCAATATCTGCCGCAACTGGGAACACTTCATTTTCATCTGCCACTGACTTTGCGTGATCTGCTGGGCGATAACGAAGGATCCCACCCCCTATTAAAGAACATGGATCTGGATAAAAAGTGGAACACCGCCAGCGGTGGCGAACGGCAGAAGATCCTGCTTTCAGCCGTGCTCGCTAAAAAGCCCCGTCTGTTGATTCTGGATGAACCGTTTAATCATGTGGACTCTGAATCCACCCTGCAGTTGGAAGAAGCTCTGGGGACTTACCTGAAAGAACATCCGCAAAGTTCATTGATTTTGGTGTCCCATCGCGCTTTGACCGCTGAATGGAACCGCGTGCGTGTGCTGGAGATCCGATGACATCCTTTATTGAACTGCTGCAAATCTATAAGTGGTCCCTGCCGTCGTCGGTGTTGATGGCGGCGGTGCTGGCACTGATCGGGTCCCAGTGGAGTGCGCGTGAAAAAAGCGCGCAAATCTTTGTCCTGGGACAAGGCGCCTCCCTGGGGATTGTTCTGGGCCTGGTGATCAATATTCTGCTGGGCACTGATTTTCATGGTATCAGCCTGGTGGCGGGATTGTCCCTGGGTTGGGTGACTTTATTACTGATGGATCAGTTGATTCAGACAAAGTCCGATCGCAACCACATCTATCTGACCCTGTTTGTGTTCTTCCTGTCGCTGACCTATCTGACCAGCTATCTTACCCCGGCCCTGGAAAGCCATATTGCCGCCTCTTATTTCGGTGATCTGGCGGTGATGAGTGATACGGGGGCGCAATTGTGTTTGCTGGCGGCCGTGTTTTTTGGCGTCTTTGTTCTGAAGTTCTGGAGATCCTTGTCGCTGGCGTCTTTCCAAATGGTCAACCACAGCTATATTCATCGCACTTGGCAAAATCGCGTCTTTGACGTGGGAACGCTGCTGCTGACGACGATGGCGATCCAAAGCATGGGTTATCTGTTCACTATCGGATCCCTGTTCATCGCAACCAGCTTTACATCCACCCGCAGTCGCAATTTACAAAGTTATCTGATCCGAATGCTGGTGATTTCCCTGGGGGGAACGGCTTTGGGCTTTGCGACCTCATTGATATCCACCAATCTGCCCACAGTGCCTTGCGTGCTTCTGGGACAGATGTTGCTGGGTCTGATCACTTATACGAAGAAATAGTGGAATGACGGCTGGGCTTCACGCTTCTGGCCGTCGATATTGAACATGCAGATGACTTCTGTGCAGACGCCTTTTTTAACGTTGAACACAGTCAGATCCGCATTTTCGATGATCTGATGAAGGCCGCGCCCGGCGCCGCCTTTGTTGGCGTTCATGCTTCCCGCCGCGCCATTGTAACAGCTTAGCAGATAGTCAATGATGATATCCTTGGTCAAAGACCCAAATGGATCCTTCACCCCCACCGCCAGATAAACCCCGTCACTCGCGTAACGAAGCTGGGACTGTTGATGGGTGTCGAGCTGAATTTCCTCTTTACGGGACACATGATTGAAGATGGATTTTCCGTTGGAGTCCACCGGCGCATCATAGATCGCATTCATCAGCATTTCTTCAACCACCGTGTTCACACGGTCCAAAATGGTGGAACGAACCCCCATTTTTTTGAAATAACCATACAGATCTTCGCGCAGGGATTCACGCTGGGTCGAGTTGGAAACCATCTTTCTTTGAACTTCCACTCCCCAGGTCAGGTACTTTTCGATACCGAACAGATCCTTGTTCAGAAGTTTTCCCAGCGCCGTCAGGACATAGCGAATGGTGGCGTTGCGGTCTTCTGCATCCCGGGAAATGATATGATCCACATAACGATTGCCTTCCAGAATACGCAGGTTCCCCTGGACATCCTTACTGGTCAGCAAAATTGAAAATGGTGTCTTTTTGCCTTCGTGGACCTCTTTAAGAACTTCCACGCAGCCTTCTTCACACAAAACCACGTCGTACTGATTGTCGCGCAGGAATTCCCGTGCACCTTCGGCATCATTGGCAATGTCCAGATGAACCCCGGTGCCCCCCAAAGCCATGCGGATCGGAAGCTGCTGCTTTTTATCCGGTTCAACCAACAAAACGCGTCCGCCCACTTTCTGGATTTTTTGCTGGGCCTCATGAAGTTCGCGGTTCAGGATTTCAAAGAGTCGCGCTTTTTCGTTGGTTTTCATAAGACGTTCAGTAAGGACATTGCAGTAAATCTGGAACAACAACGCCTGAAAGCGGTCTTTGTCTTTGGGATGAACATGACCGAAGTCCTCAGAACGGATCACAAAACATTCCACCGCCGAAAGAGCCTTGACCGTGGTGGATGTCGGATTGGAGGTGATCACGCTCATTTCACCGAACACCTCACCCGGGGTGTCCAAAGTGGCAATCACTTCAGAAGCCAGGGAAATTTCGACTTTTCCGGATCTCAAAAAGAACAGAGAGCTGTTTTGTTTGCCCTCTTGAAGAATGAAGGAACCCGCGGCGAATGACTCGCAATGAACCATGGCAGACGTCTGCAAAAGCAGGTCATCCGCAAATGATTTAAAGAAAGAAAAGGCCCTAATTTCTTTGGCGATTTCAGCCGGGTGCAACTTCATATAGGCCTTATTATGTCTGTAGTTCCGGGCCCTTGACCAGAATCGTCTTGAATATTCTTGGTAATCAAAGAAAATTAAGTCTATCGTCGGTATATAGCGGAGGCCGCTTGTTTCCTTTTATCCCCCTGTCATCAACTCTGAACGTTCCCACTTACTATCTCGTTTTGAGTCTGACGGTGTGCCTTTGTCTGATTTGGATCAGTGCCCGCGCGGATAAGTTTGAACTTTCCCGGAAGGTCGCTCTGGACCTAAGTCTTATTATCATGGTCACGGGATTTATTGGCGGCCGCCTGTTTCACGTCTTCTATGAAAACTTCGAGCACTATCAGGAAGACTTCACCCGCATCTTCTATTTCTGGAATGGCGGGTTTGTTTTTTATGGCGGCGCAATTCTGGCGGGCTTGTGCTGTCTATTATATATGATCTTTGTGGCCAGGGTTCAGTTTGAGGATTACCTGGATCTGTTTGCACCGGTCTTGTCTTTTGCTTATGTCCTGGGTCGCGTGGCGTGCCTGCTGGCGGGATGTTGTTATGGCGGAAGCTGCGATCTGCCCTGGGCCGTGAATGGTCTGCACCCGACCCAGGCCTATGCTTCGCTTTGGGAACTGGGAGTGCTTTTCATTTTGCTGGGAACTGAAACCACGGCTCAGTCACTTCGTCCCAAGCTCTTAAAAAATCCGGGCAGCATCTTTTTCTTATGGATGGTGCTGCATGGAATGGGACGTCTGTTGATGGAGGCCTTCCGCGATGATTTCCGTGGGCCTTCTTTGGGATTGTCCATTTCAAGTTGGATCAGTCTGACGATTATGGCGCTGGGATTATTCCTGATGATTCGCCGTCCAGCACGCCGGAGCTGAGCAACTGCCGCCCGTCTGACACAAAGCCCCTGCAAGATAAGTATCCAGACGGCATTGATGGGATGGATATACGTTTCTTAGCAACTGTTCTGCTGCCGGAGCCGGTGTCCACAAAGATACATCATCTGATTTTTGTGAATCATAGCGTTTAAAGAACTGCACCATTTCAACCCCGGTCTGCGCAACTCGGGCGCAAAGTTCATTGCCCCCACAAAGTGCAAGCACCTGCGGATTGATATCAGCAACCAGTTCCGGATGCGCTTTCAAAAACTGCGGCAGGCAGTCTTTCGCAGCATAAAAATCCGACTGACCTTCCGAAGACGACCACTCCGCCCCGGTGAAAGTTTGACGGGGCTCTCCGGCAATCACGTGACCAATTTCGTGACAAAGAATTCCCGCCAGAACCGGCAGCGAAGCCCCTGGCGCTCTGGCCATTCCACCCCACAAAGACACCTGCATATAAGTGTCTTTGTTCTGGGCAAAGGCCGCAAAGTAAGGGCTTTCCCATTCCGCCGGAATCAGCAGAGGTCTTCCGGTGCTGTTGAACACCGGCATGATGTACTTCACCTGAAAATCAGTCAGCAGGGCTCGGTATTGAGCCTCAGTCACATCCGAAACCTTGGCACTTCCCGGAGGCAAAAAGAAATATCCGGCCTGCTGCGCGAAAGACGCTCCTGAAGTGCGGGCCTTCAACGGTTTTTGCGTCTGAACCATAACAATAAGTCCCACCAGAAGAAGTGTCGCCAGAATATAGGGAAGATATTTTTTAGTTTCGCGGCTCATAGGGACAGCACCATACCATATTTAAGATTAAAGTCCCATGTGCAAAACGTGGCGTGAAAGTTTCCACCCGCAGTGACAGAAAATGTTCACCTCACTCAAGCATAGTCACTGGAATCAAAACAAAGCTCATCTCCGGCAGGCACAAATTCTGCTATGAACCATCTTCGACATACTTTTAAAAAAATCCGGAGGATTCCATGCGCGTGTCGATGACTGTATTTTTGATGTCTTTTGTTTTTGCGACCCAAGCCTCAGCTTCGGCTTTTGATTCTTTGAATGATCAAAAACTGCAAGAGCAGGCCCTGACTCTTCTGGAACAAAATGCCGCTTCAATGCGCCTGACTGGTGATGTTCGCCCCGAAGAAAAGCTGACAGAGATTCTGGCCAAAGTTCAGGCCTACAACGACGAGATCCTGACCCGCCTTTCCGAAGGCCAGGATCTGGAAAACATGACAAGTGCTGTTTCCCACACCGACACCAAATGCAGCGTCGACCAGAGTGGAAAATCCGCCGTGTGCAATCTGCTGATCACCTACCGCCCGCTGGGCGAAACCAACGTCCGCTTCCATGTTGACCTGGATGAGGCCGGCAATGCCGTGGGCATCTCCAGCACAGCCGACATCGCTCGCGGCGACTAAAACCCGCAGTGCTTTCAATAAGTTCCCCCCCCTGTCTCAGATTGAGACAGGGTTTTTCATGTTCCATTGCAGTATTCACCCCTCGCCATCGGCGCAGCCTGTGACACAAAATGGCTGACCTTATAAATAAGTAAACACCTCGGCGCGCCCCATCTGCATTTAAACCCTCTTTCAACAATCCCGCCCTCTGGCATGACTCATGTATTGCAGTGTAAGTGAGGAAAAATATCGAGAGAGAGGTTTATTATGAAAAGGATTATCGTATCGTTTATCGCGATCTATAGCGCGCTGGTTTTGGCGGCGTGCGGAAAAAGTGGTGGCGGCGGCGGAAACAACAACACCGGCACAATTCCCAACTGTGCAGTAGGAACTGTCTGGAACGGTTCACAGTGTGTTGTGGTTAATGGCGGCGGCAACGTCGTAACCGGCCCTGTTCAATTCTATGACTATAACTATTATGGTAATAACACAAATTACCGCGGCAGCCTGAGCATTGTAAACAGCGGTGCTTATGCAACCTTCCTGAAGGAAGCTTTGGCCGTGTGCGGTCGCACTATCTGGGGTATCGAAGCGGGCTTGGCCAAGTGTGAAAACTGGACATCCGGCTCCCTGATGGTTTCTTTCTCTATCGACGGTTCCATGAGACCAGTGTTGAGATTTGAAGCATACCCTGCTCCAAACTGGTATCAGTACACATTGAGCCTGGGAATCAACGCAGGTGGTGTTGCTTTCAACCCGCTGATTCTTTCCAACAACAACACTTTCAGCCTGATCAACAACAGCAAAGGCTTTGAAATCCGCGCTCAGGGTTCTTACCTGAACGGTGGTGGTCTTCGCCTGATCCAGGTGATGGTGAAAGAAGGCACTTTGGCGCAGAATCAGTTCGCTTACGAACTTTACTTCCCGCACAATGGTGTTGCGACGAAGTTCGCAACGGGTGTTTTCAAGCGTTACTAAGCTCCGCGTCTTGCACTGGGTGCGGGACTTGGAATAAATTTCGACTATGACCGAATCTCAATCTCGACAGGTCAAATGCCCGCAATGCGGGCGTTTGGCTTTGTACTCAAACGAAAATCCCTTCCGCCCTTTCTGCTCTGAAAGATGCAGACTTATTGATCTTGGCGAGTGGGCCTCTGAGTCCTACCGAATTCCCGTTAAAGACTCTTCAAGTGATGCTTTAACTTCCATGGATGATGATGATTATCCAGGCGAAGACAAACATTAGTATCAGCCGCAAAACCACACTCAGAGACCTTTTCACATTTTGCAGTTGACGAAATTCTGATTATGGATTTTCATGGGGCTGTCATTGGATGACGAAGAGTTATCATCACGATTTTATAATCAACATCGGATACACAAACGTGTCCAACAAGAGGAGTTCAAATGAACAAAGCTCAACTTATCGAAAAAATCGCTACTGAAACAAAAGTTTCCAAAGCTCAAGCAGAAGCAATCCTTGATTGCGCTGTAGAAAACATCAAAAAATCCGTTAAAAAAGGTGACGATGTTAAATTGGTTGGCTTCGGTACTTTCACTAAAGCTAAACGTAAAGCTCGCACTGGTCGCAACCCACAAACTGGCAAAGCGATCAAAATCCCTGCTGCATGGGCTCCGAAGTTCCGCGCAGGTGCTGAATTCAAAGCTATGGTTAAGTAATTAACCGAAGTCTTTCGATTTCTGAAAAGGCGTCCCGCAAGGACGCCTTTTTTATTTTGTCTCTATGATAATCCCGGGGTAGCCTTTATCCCATGGCTCAGTTTGATAAGAAAATTCAGAAAATCGGTGTGTACACAAGCGGTGGCGATGCCCCGGGTATGAATGCGGCAATCCGCGCAGTTGTGCGTGTGGGGATCTCGCAAAAACTTGAAGTGTACGGAATTCACAACGGCTACGTCGGCATGATCGAAAACAAGATCGAGCCCTTGCAACTTCGTGACATGGCCAACATCATCCAGCGTGGCGGTACGATCCTTAAAACCGGCCGCTCTACAGAATTCATGCGCCCTGAAGGCCGCGCGCGCGCCGCTCAGAATATCAAAAATTTGGGACTTGATGCCTTGGTCTGCATCGGTGGTGATGGCTCCTTCCGCGGTGCTCATGCCCTTTGGGAAGAGCATCAGATCCCGGTGGTTGGCGTTCCTGGCACTATCGACAATGACATCTTTGGCAGTGATAAAACCATCGGCTTTGATACGGCTGTGAACACCGCCCTTGAAGCAATTGACCGCATTCGTGACACCGCTGCGTCTCACGACCGCTTGTTTATCGTGGAAGTGATGGGCAGAAACTCAGGCTTCATCGCCTCTCACGTCGGTCTTGCGGGTGGTGCGGAAGAAATCTTCACTCCGGATGCCAACACCACAGTTGAAAAAGCCATCGACCGCATCAACGAAGCCAAATCCCGTGGTAAAACCAGCAGCATCATCATCACCGCTGAAGGACAGAAACCAGGGCGCGCGTATGATCTTGCTGATGCCATCCGCAAAAAATCCGGCATGGACGCAAAAGTCTGTATTCTTGGACACCAACAACGTGGCGGATCTCCAACCGCGGCCGACCGTATTCTTGCCAGCCGCATGGGCGCTGCCGCCGTGGACGCTTTGTTCAAAGGTTATTGCGACGTCATGATCGGCACTGAAGGCGAACGACTTATTCAGGTGCCTTTGGATCTTGTCTATAAGAACGAAAAGAAAAACCAGTTGGATCTGATCTCGTTGGCGAGTGTTCTGGCAACTTAAACCTGTCCTCACGTTTTTACCTTGACCTCGACTGTAGGAGCTTGAATTCTATGGAGTATTCCATTTAAGCAACCCACAGCGAGGTCCACATGAAAAAACTCCTCTTGGCTCTGATTTTGGTTCTGCCACTCATCAGCGGCTGCACCAAAAAAGAAAATGAAATTGTTATCGGTGAATATGATTCCCTGACTGGAAGCGATGCCACGTTCGGCCTCAGCTCCAACAAGGGTGTGCGCCTGGCATTGGATGAAATCAACGCCGCGGGCGGGGTCAAAGGCAAAAAAATCAGCCTGGTGACTTTGGACGATCAGGGTAAAAACGAAGAAGCGGCCTCTGCAGTAACCCGTTTGATCACCCAAAACAATGTCGTGGCGATCATCGGTGGTGTTGCCAGCGGACGTTCCAAAGCGGCAGCTCCGATTGCCCAGTCCAACAAAGTTCCTTTCGTTTCCCCGGCTTCCACGAATCCGGATGTGACCAAGGCCGGTGACTATGTCTTCCGCGTCTGCTTCATCGACCCGTTCCAGGGCATGGTGATGGCAAAGTTCGCCAAAGAAAACCTGAAGATCAAAAAAGCCGCGATCCTGCGTGACGTGAAAAATGACTACAGCGTGGGTCTGGCGGATGTGTTTGCTGCGGAATTCAAAAAAGGCGGCGGCGAGATCGTTGCAGACCTGAGCTATCAAGCCGGAGACATTGATTTCAAAGCCCAACTGACACAGATCCGCTCCAAGAATCCGGAAGCGATCTATGTGCCGGGCTATTACACTGAAGTCGGTCTGATTGCCCAACAAGCCCGCCAACTGGGTGTGAAAGTGCCTTTGATGGGTGGCGACGGATGGGATTCTGACAAATTGTACGAGATCGGCAAAGAAGCCATCAACGGCAACTATTACTCCAACCACTACACGACTGAGTCCACAGATCCTGCGGTGACTGAATTCATCAAAAAATTCAAAGCCAAATACAATGAAACTCCGGACGCTTTGGCAGCCTTGGGTTACGATGCTGCGAAAATCCTGGTGGCAGCGATTGAACGTGCGCCAGACTTGTCAGGCAAAGCCATTCGTGATGAACTATCCAAGACAAAAGATTTCCCTGGTGTGACCGGGAAAATCAGCCTGAATGAAAACCGTGACGCTGTGAAAAGCGCGGTGGTCATCCAGGTGGACGGCAACAACCGCAAGTTTGTGACGACCATCAACCCATAAGGACGTGCATGCAGGATTTCGTACAGCATTTGATCAACGGAGTGAGCCTTGGATCCATCTATGCATTGATCGCCCTGGGCTACACGATGGTGTACGGAATCCTGAAAATGATCAACTTCGCCCACTCGGATGTCTATATGGTGGGCGCCTTTGCCGCCTACTATTTCGCCCGCTGGCTGGGAATTGAAAACAACCCCGGTTTCAGCACTCTTCTGACTTTGATTGTAATCACGATGATCTGCTGCAGCCTTCTGGGGCTGGTGATTGAACGTCTGGCTTATCGTCCTTTAAGAAATTCTCCAAAACTGAATGTCCTGATCACCGCCATCGGTGTCAGTTTGTTTTTGCAGTATTCCGGTCAGGTGGTTTTTGGAGCCGATCCCAAAGTTTTTCCTGAAGTCATGAAAGACTTTGTGATCTTCTCTATCGGTATCGTTGAAATCCGCTCTTTTGATGTGACCGTTCTGGGCGTGGGGATTGTCGCCATGCTGGGACTTCAGTTCCTGCTG
Source organism: Bdellovibrio sp. BIS2 (assembly GCF_055398295.1). NCBI lineage: Bacteria > Pseudomonadati > Bdellovibrionota > Bdellovibrionia > Bdellovibrionales > Pseudobdellovibrionaceae > Bdellovibrio > Bdellovibrio sp. BIS2. The sequence continues at coordinate 3,376,783 of NZ_AP035879.1, forward strand.
TTCAAAACCAAAATCGGCCGCGCGATGCGGGCCGTGAGCGCCAACCCCATGGTCGCAAGCCTGATGGGTGTGAACCCGGACCGCATCATTGCCTTTACCTTTATCGTTGGATCATCACTGGCTGGTATCGGCAGCGTGCTGGTCGGCATGAAGTATCCCAAAATCGATCCCTTGATGGGCATGATGATCGGAATGAAGGCTTTCGTCGCCGCGGTTCTGGGTGGCATCGGCAACGTCGGCGGTGCGGTTCTGGGTGCGATGATCATGGGTCTTTCCGAAGAAATGGTCGTGGCTTATCTGTCCAGCACCTATCGTGATGCTTTGGCTTTCGGAATTCTGATTGTGATTTTGATCTTTAAGCCGGCAGGTCTGCTGGGTAAATACTCTGTGGAGAAGGTCTGATGAAAGCCTTAAAAAACCCGGCACTGGCCCTGATATGCCTTGCTGTCCTGGGATTCGGACTGGATTTTGGCGTCAATGCCTATATCAAACTGATTCTGCTTTTTGCGACCGTCAACTGTCTGCTTTCCATGAGCTTGAATCTGGTAAACGGCTACACTGGCCAGTTTTCTTTGGGACACGCGGGCTTTATGGCGATTGGCGCGTATTTCTCGGCACACGCTTCCACCAAGTGGGGCTTTTTGCCTGAGTCCCTACAGCTTGTTCAGTCTTTTGTTTTTGTGATCGGCGCAGGCCTTGCCGCCGCAGCTGCGGGCTTCCTGGTAGGTCTGCCTTCCTTGCGTTTAAAGGGCGATTACCTTGCCATCGTGACCCTGGGTTTTGGCGAGATCATTCGCGTGGCGCTGTTGAACATGGACTTCCTGGGAGGACCGCGCGGTCTTTCAGGAATTCCCAGTGTCGGCTCGTTTCCATTTGCCTTTATGTTTGCTTCCGTGTGGCTGGTGATTTGCTTCTTCACTATCTGGAGAGTCATGCATTCCAGTCACGGTCGCGGATTCCTGAGCGTTCGTGAAGACGAAATCGCTGCCGAAGCGATGGGTATCAATACCACCCGCATGAAAGTAAAAGCTTTTGTACTTTCCAGCTTCTTTGCCGGTGTGGCGGGGGCATTGTTTGCACACTTCACTAATTTCATCAATCCCTCCTCTTTCACCTTCCTGCAAAGTGTGAATGCGGTGATCATGGTTGTTCTGGGTGGCATGGGCTCCATGACCGGGTCCATCGTGGCAGCGATCATCATCACGGTTTTGCCAGAAGCCCTGCGCCCACTGCAGGAGCTGACGGGTGTGGATCTGCGCATGGTGATTTATTCCCTGGCTTTGATTCTTATGATGATCCTTCGACCAAAGGGTTTGTTCGGGGACATGGAATTCAGCGATGTTTGGAGAAAATATGTCCGACGTTCTGCTTGAGGCCCGCAAGATCACCATGCAGTTTGGCGGCCTAAAGGCCGTTGACTCTTTGGAATTCCAAATCAAAAAAGGGCAGTTGGCGGGACTGATCGGCCCCAACGGTGCTGGCAAAACCACGGTGTTTAATATGCTGACCGGAGTTTATCAGCCCACTTCCGGTGAAGTCCTGATGGAAGGTCAAAGCATGAAAGGCCTGGCACCTTATGAAATTTCCCATCGTGGCGTCACACGCACTTTCCAGAACATCCGTCTGTTTAAAAACCTGACTGTTCTGGACAACGTGCTGATCGCCGGTCACCAGCACGTTCGCTATGGCTTGTTTGATACTTTGTTTCAGACAGATTCTTTCCGCGTGGATGAACAACGTCTGCAGGAAAAGGCTTTCGATCTTCTGAAGATTTTCAAGCTGCAGGAAAAAGCCCACAAACCGGCAACATCCCTGCCCTACGGCGAACAGCGCAAGCTGGAAATCGTGCGCGCTCTGGCGACGGATCCAAAGATCATTCTTTTGGATGAGCCCGCTGCCGGTATGAACCATTCCGAAACCCACCATCTGATGGAAACCATTGCGAAGATTCGCGAGGATTTCAAACTGACCGTGCTTTTGATTGAGCACGACATGAAACTGGTGATGGGTATTTGTGAAAACATCATTGTTCTGGATCATGGTGTGAAGATTGAAGAGGGGGCTCCGAAAAAGGTGCAAAGCTCTCAAAGAGTGATCGAGGCCTATCTGGGCGTTGAGGAGGCTGAATGAATCCCCTGTTGACCGTTGAAAATCTGGATGTCTATTACGGTTCCATTCACGCCCTGAAGGGAATCAGCTTCAACGTCAATGAAGGCGAAGTGGTGTCTTTGATCGGCGCCAATGGCGCGGGTAAAACAACCACGCTTCGGGCAATTTCGGGCATTGTACCAAGCCAGGGGCGCATTCATTTTCGTGGTGAAGACCTGAACAAGGTGTCCACTTTCAAACGCGTGGGCCTCGGTATTGCCCAATCACCAGAGGGCCGCGGGGTCTTCGCCCAAATGAGCGTGCTTGAAAATCTGGAAATGGGTGCCTATTCCCGCACCGACAAAGCAAAGATCAAACAGGATCTGGAAATGTGCCTGACTTTATTCCCACGCATGAAAGAACGCATTTCCCAGATGGCCGGGACCCTTTCCGGCGGGGAACAGCAGATGCTTGCTATCAGCCGTGCGCTGATGGCAAAACCACGCATGCTGCTTTTGGATGAACCCTCTTTGGGGCTGGCTCCGTTGATTGTGGCGCAGATTTTTGAAATTGTAAAAAAGCTGAATCAGGAGGAAGGCATGACGGTCCTTCTGGTCGAACAAAACGCGCGCATGGCACTGAAGATTTCCCACCGCGCATATGTTTTGGAATGTGGTCGCATCGTGATGCAGGACTCTGCCCAGAGTCTTCTGAACAACGACGAAGTCCGAAAAAGCTATCTGGGAGTCTAGAATCCCGACCATGGCATTGCAAAGTATTCCGCTGGCATTTTCTCTGGAACATTCATGTTGTTTCAAACCGAGATTGAACCCACCTAAGTCTTTATAATTGCTTCCAAATACCCGATCAGAACGGCATGACTAGAACGTTCTTCTGCCTCTTGCTCGGTTTATTTCTTCTAAGTTCTTGCACCACCAAGAACGATCTTTCACTCATTTTTTCAAGTAAGAACACGCCGGCCATTTCTTTGAAGGTGAATAACGAAGTGCCTTACACGGGACAAACCAGTGTTCCGGTCAAAATCATTTCGACTTCTGAAATTTCTGAACTGAGCTTTGCGGTCGGTGGTCTGTGCTCAGAGATGTGGGAACCCTACACCGCGGAAAAAACCGCCGTGCTTCCGAACGTGGAGGGCGAACATATTATCTCCGTCAAAGTTCGCAACAAGGACGGTTTTTACAGCGAATGCACGAAAGCCAAAATCATTCTGGATAAAACCGCTCCCAATGTTTCTGACACACAGACCCTGGTGTCAACGCGCTCTTTGCTGGATGTTTCACCGCGCCTGAATGCACCCGTGACCACCGACAATCTGTCCGGCATCGCCAAGTATGAAATCAAGCTGGTAAAAACTGCTGGCAACGCCGTGATCAAGGACTGGGCTGAAAAACCCAAAGATGCGCTTTTCTTTGACGGTCTGACCTTGCCGGATACGGAGGCTGACAGTTACTACTATATCATTCGCGTGACCGACAAAGTGGGTAACGTCAGTGCGGAAAAAACTTCGCCCGCATTCATTGCCGGACCTGTCGTGACATTAAGTTCTCTGGGAACCTACAATCAGGAACAAACCATGGGGAACATCGAGGTCAACTTGTCGCGCACCAGCCCCGTGGCCACAACGGTGCTGCTGAAGTCAGTCCCGGGCACGGCTCTGGCGGGCATTGATTACTATTTCCCGGATATCATTTCCACGGAAGTGACGGTTCCTGCAGGATCGATTTATACTCCCGCATATTATTCCATCATGACCAAAACAACGCCGGGTCCGACGAAAAGTTTTGCACTGACGGTGACCGGAACGACGAATGCAGCCTCCAGTCTGCCCTCATTGACAGTAAATATCGCCAACACAATACCTGACACCAGTTCCCGACCGCAGGCCTCAGGATACAAATCAATGGCGGGCGCCGCCAAAGGTCACATGTGTGCCCAGCGCCTGGATGGAAAGCTGGATTGCTGGGGAGCTTTCCCCTATCGAAATGGTCAGGCCGCCGGAACTTCTTTCGCAACCGAAGTTGCCGGAGCCAGCGACCTTCGGGACATTGCTGGCGGATATGCTGAGCACAACTGCTATATCGACACTGCAGGAGACGTCTATTGTTTCGGTGAAAACGCCTCCCGGCAGCTTGGCAATGGTTTAACGGCCGCCACAGAGACTCCGCAAAAACTTGCTGGCTACACGAATGTAAAAAAAGTCACGGTGGGAATGGGATACACCTGCATCATCACCTCGACAGATCAGGTTCGTTGCTGGGGTAATAACACGGAAGCCACCGTGGGACAGGCCACCAGCACTTCTGTATATAGCACACCGACTCTGTATGGCTATGTCACTAAAGCTCTGGACGTCGCCGCCGGTGCACGCATGGCCTGCGCCATCGACGAAGACGCCGGCACGCGCACCGTGAAGTGCTGGGGGAAAATGGGCACAGGATCTGCGGCGACTCATGTTCCAATCTCCATCACTGGATTACCGAATGACATCTCCACTCTGTCAGTCAATGGCAGCACTTATGCAGACGTCCGTCACGGCTGCGGTCTGACTGAATCCGGCGACGTCTGGTGCTGGGGCAGCAACTATCGCTCACGTCGCGGTGCCGTTTCCGGCTCTGTGCCCTGGGCATCAGCCAATCAGGTGGCCATGCCAGTCAAATCAAAAAAGGTCAAAGTGGGAACGGATGCTTCCTGTGCACTGGGCGTGGATAACAATCTGTACTGCTGGGGTGTCGGTCTTCCTGTTGCGAACAATGCTTATGAACTTACTGAAAGCTATACTCCAATGAGGATGGACTCTTTTGGTGAAACCCTCACAGATTTCCAACTGGGTGAACTTGCCAGCTGTGCCATCACGGCCTCCAACAGAGTGAAATGCTGGGGATTCAACCGCTTCGGCGAAATGGGCAACGGTCTTTGGGGTGATGGCTTCAGAGCTGTGGCCTTCAGTCCCGGCCAGTCCCCGGAAACCTATACGCAGGTGGTGGCAACCCTGGCGTCAACGTGCGCCCTGCGCACGAACAAGACTGTGACCTGCTGGGGGCAGAATGACGAAGGACAGCTTGGCGTAAACAATCGAAATTCATTCTCGCGCCCGCAGTACACACTGCCTCTGACCAACGTTAAGAAAATTTCGGGCAAGTACCAGTCTTATTGTGCATTGACCGAGGCCGGTGCCGTCTGGTGCTGGGGATACAATGGAACCGGGCAGATTGGAAACAACGACGGCAGCGGCACGCGAGTGCTGGCTCCCTATCAAATTCCCACCGTATATCCGAACGGAGTTGTGGCCCTGCCTGCAAGCATCAAAGACATATCGGTCGGCTACAATCACACCTGTGCCATCATTTCTTCCGGTGGAGTACTTTGCTGGGGCAACAACGGCGCTGGCGAGTCCGGACAAGCAGACATCAGCACCTCCAGGCCCTACCCTTCCGCAATCGCAAGCCTCACATCCGGAGTTGAAAGTGTTCATGCCGGCATCAGTAACACTTGTACCGTTAAGGCTAATGCCACCACAAAGGAAATTTACTGCTGGGGTTACAACATCAACGGCATCATTGGCACCGGGACTGCCATCGGAAATGCGACTCACGTTCCCACCTTGATTGATACAATCACCACCACCAAGGAAATCAAACTTTCCATGGGGAACTATGGCGCCTGCTATTTGCACGACGGAACAGTGAAGTGCTGGGGCAGCAGAACGGCTTTGGCTGCCGTGCCTCTCACAACTTTGGCCAACGGAACCATCACCACAACCCCTGTCGTGGCGCCCCAACTGACGGGGGCCACGGACATCTCGCTGGGCTCCTTCGGTGGGTGTGCAAGCATGGCCACCGGCACCGTGAAATGCTGGGGTGTCGACAACAACGGCCTCGTCAGTTCCACTTATCAGATTGTGTCGTCGCCGACAGCATCATTTGCATTCGGATTTGGCCTTGCCAAATCTGTCAGCGTGGGAATGTCCATGATGGACAATCTGCCGCTGCATGTTTGCGCTCTCACGACTCTGGGGGATTTGAAATGCTGGGGCGTCAGTCAATATGGCGAGGCGCATGACAACTTCATGCACCGAACACCAGTTTACGTCTTAAAATAGCCAGCCATATCGGAATTCAAGATGGGTTTCGAATATAAAGACATCGGAAGTGTCTTTGGAATCAGAGCCTGCGTGCCGGCCCTGAAACATGGTTCCATAGGTGTAAACACCAATGGTGCGCTCGTAACTGAGTGGATGGGCAAAACCGAGTTCCCCTGAAATTCCAATGCCACTATAGGTGTGATCCAGACCAAAATAGAAGGGATGCAGTCGTAAAGACACATCCGTGTACCACTTCTTGTCGTGAGAAAACAGTTCCGCAAACCCGCCTGCCGTCGCGCTGACATGCTGTCCGCTGCTGATCCCCCCTGACGATGCACTGGAGACATAGGCATAAGGACGTCTTTCAAAATCGCCCCCCGCCAGATAACCGTATTGCACTTTGAAAAGAGCATTGCGATAGGTCCAATGGCGCCTGGTGAACGCCACCTCACCCTTGATATCGAACAAGCGCTGGTTTCCGGACACATCCAGAAAATTATTAAACTGGAAGCTGCTGGTGTAAGCACCGGCGCGAATCGTGCGATCCACTTTCCAGTTCCAGCGGCGGGTAAACGAAAGGGTGTCGAATGTAAAAGACTGAAGATCCAAAGTCGTCACGATCGGACTGGTATCCTGTTTTTGAGCAGCCCCCATCAATCCCGCTCCAACCCACATCACGTCACGGGAACAAAAGTCCTTTCCGACTTTGTCCAGCACGGGCATAGCCTGAACTTGCATCTCTTGATTCACCCCACGCACGTGAAACAAATACCGAAAGCTTTCATCGCCAAACAGCTCCAAAGGCACGGAAATAAAGTTGGCGTTTTCCGGAATATTCAAAGAGATCAAAAACTTTCCGGTGTCTGATTTTAGCGGCAGATTCACCAGGGGCAAAACCACAGGCTTCAGGGACTTTTTGTCCTTGTCGTAAAGTAAAATTCGCCGGCTCCAGAAACGGATATCCAAATTTTCCTTCAGCTCGCCGGAAATCTTCAGCTGCAACGTGCTTTGCTCGGGAAACTTGACTATTTCAAACTGCTCCCATTCCACTCTGGGCTCGCGCAGAATATTGCGGCAATCCGTCTGAAACGGATGAATGTTCTTTTGCAATGAAGAAAACGGGACAACCTCAACCCGCGCCTTGTTCAGGGTCTGTTGAGCCCACGCCGATCCGCACGAAATCAATACAGCAGCAAAAATTCCAAGAGCTTTATTGAGAGACGCCAAAATAGAACACTCCAGTATCGCTCCAGGCCGAGGCCTGGTACTTGTTTCTGCCCCGAACGCGGTAATACCACTGGCCGTTTTTCATCGGCTTCTTCAGAATGTATTCCTGGGCTTCAACTTTAATTTCAGTACTCGTTGCAAAGTTCTGATCCTGCGACATCTGCAGAACATACCATTCATTTTCGGGAGATTCAGACCACGTGAACTTGATTGACACCGGCACACCACGGGGAATCAGGAACACTTCATTCTTTTTGGGTGTCATGGGTTTGGGAGTGATCAGCGGACCGGGCTTGCCATAAGAAACCGCCAGAATCGGCGTTGGCAGACCAAACAATTTGCTTTCATCCACCACTGGCCAGACGCGGAAATAGTACCAGCCCTCTTCTGAAACCGGATGGAAAATCTCCACATTCTCAGTGTCCAGCATCTGTGATCCTGCCAGCTTCGGATCACGACTTAATTCAACACGGTATCTTTTCGCCGCCTCACGGTGAGTCCATACCAGATGAAACTGAGGTGTTGATCCCGCCTGCTCAAAGACCGGCGGCAGAACCTCTTTTTTCTCAATAGCCGGGCCTTTGATCACACCCTTGACCTGATAAACTTCGGATGCAGGAGAATACTCCCCCTCAACGGAACGGGCCACCAAACGCATATAACCTGGAACAGATTCGTTGTGTTTCAATTCGTAAGGGGCTTTTTCAACGACCACGTTTTTCAGGATTCTGCTGAACTTCGGTCCGTCAGCAATCTGCACCAGATAGTCGACGGCATAAGGAACCGGATTCCAGGTCAGAGTCATCTCTGAAAGCCCCGAGGATCCGATCTTTTCATCTGTTTTGGACAGAATTGGCGCCGACAACGGAGGACGCACAATCAATTTCGCCGGATCGGACCAGTCAGAATAGAGATTGTCTCCATAGGCCTTGCGAACGCGAATGCTGTATTCCCCCGACATATCCAGGAAACTTCTCAAGGGCTGCGGGCCTTCGTATTCGTCAAAGATCTGCTCAAAACCCTTGTTCTTTCCCACCTGCATGTGGAACTTTTCACCGGGCTTCGCATCCTGTACCGGGACATTCAAAGTCCACTTGCCACGCTCTTTGAATGTCAAAACAGGCTGACCAATCATGGCGCGGCCCAGACGCTCAATACGGAAGGTGCGCGTTTCTGAAAAATGCGGCACACCGTCTGTGGTTTCGACCACGCGCCAGTAATACTCGCCCGTGCCCAGATCTTTCGGAATCACGGCCTCTTTCATTTCGGAGACATCTTCTGCCCGTGTTTCCGTCAGGAAATCGGCGGTGCGGCTGATCTGTAAGGTCAGTCTTCGTCCGTCAGCACTCTTCCAGCGGAAGAACTCAATTCCCTGACCATAAAAAACCTTCTTAGGAGCAGGCTCCAGCAGAACCAGCTTTTCTTTCACGACTTCGGTCATCTGCAAAGCGGGCGGTGCCTTCTTTACTTCTGACTCAGGAGCAACCTTGATATCACCACTCCCACCACCTGAAACTTCCGAGCCTCCACCTGCGGCCCCACTTGCGGCGCCCTCTTCAGCAGCCGTGGGATCAGAAATGCTCAAAGCCTCTCCGGTGCCGAGGGTTTTCGTCTGGCCCCCACTTTCCAATGTTAAAGAACCCGAGGCCATGGAAAGTGTCAGCTGACCGGAAGCATCTTTCTTCGCGAAAAGTCCAAAGGGTGCATCGGCTTTCAAAACAAGATCAGAATTCCCAACCCGTACACTTAAAGGTTTTCCCTGCCCTTTACCTTCCACCTGAAGGCTTCCGCGCTCCAGATTCAAAGCCAAAGTGCCCGCTTGCCGATTCTCCGAGATGCGCAAAAGAGTCTCGGCAGGAACATGGATGATATCCTTGTTGCGCATTTCCAGCAGGGCTTCAGAAGAAGGTCCGGTGAAAACCTCAGATCCATTAAAAAGTTTTTGTGATTGGGCGGCGTCGGCCCAGAAAAATCCGGTGGCGTGCTTGTAACGCAATTCATTTTTTACATTGCGAACTTCCGCCAGTGTCGGACCAAGATTTTCATTATTCACCTCGGCCTTGAACAGAAACTGCTTTGCCACGATGAAAGACAACACTGAAATACCGAGAATACATGCGACAATTATTTTTTTCATGGTGTTGAAGTCATTATGTCCGACGCATTACACCCCGGCCAGAAATATCCAACATCTGGACAACACTTGTGTTCCTGAATTTGAAGAGAAAACTTCACTCTGCGGAACAGAAGAGCCGCGACCTAAGTCACGACATCTTCTGCAAAAGAACTTCGAACTCTGTACCACGTCCGTCTTTCACCGGACTGCGCACAGAAACTTTACCGTCATGCGCTTCAACGACTGCTTTTACAAACGTCAAACCCAATCCCATTCCGTATTCAGAACGGCTCTTGTCGCTGCGATAAAGCTTTTGCCAGATCATACCGTGTTCATCAGCCGAAATACCCGGCCCTGAATCTGTCACACGAATGATGACGTTTTCGGTCTGATTGATGGTTTCAATCGTCACTTCACCACCCGGTGGTGTGTACTTGTGTGCATTATCCAGCAAGTTTGCGATAACCCGGCTGATCAGTTTGGCATCGACCATGGCCCAGTCATGGTTGTCGAGCTTTTGCACCACACGAATGTCTTTTTCCTCGAAGGCCATTTCATAAAGGCTCATGATCTCTTTCACCAGGTCACTGATGAATTTCTTTTCGATCTTCAGTTTCTTACTGCGATTTTCAGCCTCAGTAATATCCGTCAGCACTTGCAGGAAATTCAGGATCTTGTCCGAGTTTTCAAAACAGCTCTGCAAAGCCTCGCGATAGGATTCCACATCCCCCTCACTGGTCAGCGCCAGTTCCGCACGGCCGCGCAGTCGTGTGACCGGAGTGCGGATATCATGCGCCAGATGATCAAAGGCCTCTTTCAGTCCGTTCACCAGACCTTCGATTTTATCGAGCATCTTATTGAACAGAACTTTCAGCTCTTCCAGCTCATCGTCACTGCCCCCGATCGGAACACGGGTCGACAGGGAACCGCCTTCGATCTTTTTCATAGAGGTGATCAGTTCACGCACCGGACTTAGAGTTCTGTTGGACAGGAACAAGCCCCCCAGGAATCCGATCAGCGCCACCGGGAGCAGCAACCACCAGAAGATCTTCTGCAGATTGCGCAGTTGCAGGCTCAGGCTTTCTGTACTTTTACCCACCACAAGTCTGCTGCCGTCTTTCAGAGTCGACCCCAGAATGATGATCGTGTCGCCCCCATGCATTTCACGCATGGCAAATTCAAAGAGCTGACCGCGGTGCCGGTTCATCTCTTCTTTAAGCTTCTCCATGTTCAATTTGAAGCTTGGGAAGGGCTCGTGATGGAAAGTCACTTCCCCTTTGGGACTGAAAACACTGACCAGCAGCGCAGCATCGCGATCATAATTGGGAATATAGAGGAAATAGTCATTGAATTCCCCCAGGCCCCGCACTTCGATACGATTGCGGTACTCTTCCAGCTTGGAGGAAAGAACGCCACGCTCCTGCTCTTGCAGGCCGTGACTGATCTGGAAATAAAGGAAACTGAAGATAACGGTAGAACTGAGAATCAGCACCAGAGAATACGCAAGCGTCAGCTTGGTGCTGATTCTGAAGAGTGTCGGCTTAAGACGACTTGAGGACATATCCTACACCTCTAACCGTATAGATAAGGCGTGTAGGGAAATCTTTTTCCAGCTTGTTTCTTAGTCGGCATACAAGTACGTCCACCACGTTCGTTTGAGGGTCAAAATCATAGTTCCAGACTTCCTTCAGGATCGTCTGCTTACCAATGATTTTATTTGGATTACTCATGAACAGGTCAAGAAGAACAAATTCTCTTTCCTGAAGGTCGAGTTTTCTGCCGGCGCGAACCACATCGCGGTTCAGACGGTTCAGTTTCAAATCCTGGAATACCAGTTGAGTCACTTCAGACGCTTTTTGAGAGCGCTTCAACAGGTTCTTTACACGGATCTGAAGTTCAGCCATCGCGAAAGGTTTGGTCAGGTAGTCGTCGCCACCCATGCTCAAGCCCTTCAGGCGGTCATCCAATTCACGCAAAGCACTGAGGATCAGAATGGGGGTGTTGATTTCTTTTTCGCGCAAAGACTTTGCGAAAGTGTAACCGTCCATTTCAGGCAGCATCAAATCCAAAACAATAATATCGTAATGATTGGTTTGTGCTTTTTCAAAGGCACGGCGTCCGTTGGACTCAACATCGACCTCACCTTCAAGCTCGCCCAGGCCTTGTTTCACTATTGTTGCGATCTCGTTATCGTCTTCGACCACTAAGCATCTCATCGAGAGTCACCTTTGTTACTGGTTCGTAAAATCTATATGCAATTTATAGCAGATTTGTTTCTAAACAAAAGTAGCAAATTTCACATTGGCGCCCTTAATAGGCAATATTACATAGATTTAATCGGGTTTAGTCAGGGGATTGCAAAGATGAAACAATTTTCCCTCTGAAACGAGGTTGCCAAACGAAAAAAAACAGGCTCCTGGTCAGGGAGCCTGTCGACATGGTCATGGTAGGTTTAGACTAGCGGGAATTAACGTTTCAACTGAATAACTTCGTTCAGAAGCTCGTCCGTCGTCGTGATGGTTTTGGCATTGGCCTGGAAACCACGCTGATTCTGGATCATGTTTACGAACTCTGTAGCCAGATCCACTGTGGATCTTTCCAGGGATTTCGCGAACAACTTACCGCGGCCGGCAGCGCCTGGGGCACCTACGGAGGCAGTACCGGAGTCTCTGGATTCTTTCAAACGGTTGTTACCGACTTTGAACAGAGCTTCCGGGTTCTCGAACTTCGCCAAAGCGATCTGGGCAAGGTCATTGGCCTGACCATTGGAGTATACCGCTGTCAATGTACCTTCGTCATTGAAGGACAGGCCAGTGATAGTACCTGCAGCCGCGCCATCCTGGTGCCAGGAGATCAGGTCCGAGTTTTTACCGTACTGCTTAGTACCGTCCAAACCTTTACCGCCGTCCTTGATAGCATCACCGAAGTTCAGCTTCACCTGCTGGTCCTGCAAAGCACCGCCTTTGAAGTTGAAGTTCGTGGACGTTGTTTCCTGGGAATCCAGTTTACCGTCAACTGTGAACATCAATTTACCAGCAGCCACTTCAGACATTTTGCCTTCTTCGCCGCCAGTGATCTCTTTACCGTCAACCAAACCTTTGAATTCCCATTCACGGTCGTTAACTTTGTTGAAGAAGAAGCTGACAAGGTGTTTGTTACCCTGAGAGTCGTACATCTCAACGCCTGTAGAGTAATGAGAAGTGGAGTATGGATCGTTAACATCGAATTTCTTCGTCGGCTCCATACGGGAGTCAAGGTTCAGATCCAGTTTCAGTTCTTTTGTAGCTTTAGCCGGGATCAGAGCGCGAGGGAATTTGATATCGGTCATTTTGTTGACGATATTGCCCTTCTCGTCTGTGGAGAAGCCCTGTACGCGCTGATTGTCGTTTGTTACCAGGTAACCTTCACGGTCGAAGTGGAAGGAACCGTCACGAGTGTAAGACTCACCATCGGAACCTTTAACTTTGAAATAACCGTCACCGGAGATCGCAAGGTCCGTCACTTTTTCAGTGGCGTCGATGTTACCCTGGGAAAGGATTGGATTTACGGCACCGATCTTCACACCGCGGCCAATTTGGTTACCACCAACAATACCTTTTAGATTTTTGGAGATGATGTCCTGGAACTCTGCACGGCTTGCTTTGAAACCGATAGTGTTCGCATTGGCGATATTGTCCCCGATAACACCCAGAGCCTCGCCCTGTGCTGTCATACCGGATACACCAGTGTACAATGAAGAAAGAATACCCATGTGACCTCCATGTCGTTGGCAGAATTAGTCGAATTCCGCCGTTTGGAGGGCCTCCTCTACGAGGACCAGCCCTAATATTTAGTTTTTAAAACCAGCTGCTATCTGTCTCGTCGGGACAGCTTCACAGTTTAAAGAACCACTGTTGAGTCGATGTTGGTGAACACGTTCTCTTTGAGCGCATTCTTGTCCATCACCGTGACAACCGTGTTGTTCTTCACGCTGACGATCAGTGCCGAGTCATTCATCAGAATCAATGAATCCTTGGAACCTTTCGCCGCCGCTCTCGAAACCGCTTCTGAGATTTTTGAGACATCTTCCGGTGAATAATTGATTCCCCGTGTTCTCATGCGCTCAATCGCGTGATTCGAAAACTTCACCCCTTCAACAGCTTTTGCAAGCCCAGGAGGTTGCATCTGTCCCAGGTTCTGCGGCTTCACACCACCGACCTGATTCAGAGTCTCCTTGAAGGAGGGTCCCCCAGCCAGATCCGGTTGTTTTACCTTCCCTGGTTGCTGCGGGATGAGTTGATCAAGAGTTTGTATCTTCTTTAAATCGACCATTACTTCGCTGTCTCCTTGGCGATCTTTTCCATCATGTCGCGGGACAAGCCCACATTGTTCATGATGTTAGATTTTGCTACAGGAGCAGGATTCATGGAAGAGTTTTGTAACTCTGCATTCCCCTCTTTCATAGTTTGTCCTTTAGCATCATCTTTCTTCAAGTCTAGGTTTGTTACATCATTTACTTTCTGGTCGGTGGTCATAAGACGTGGGTCTGTAATCTTCTTCACGTCAGAGAAACGAATCGCCTGATTTCCCACATGAAGCACAGGGCCTTCATTGGAATAGCTCACACCGGTGATCATTCCGTCGAAGTCTGTTTTGATTCCCATCTTCTTACCGTCAGCAGTTTTGGCTTCTGCGATGAACTGGTATTCACCAGGCAGAGCCTTCATTGCTTTTTCGTCTTCACCATTCCAGGTCAGTTTGTTTTCGCCCGCTTTCAGTGATTTCAGATTGTACGTGCGCACGATGTTTCCTTCGGCATCACGAACTTTCACCGACACTTCGCTGGCAGCCATCGGCAGAGTGAATTTGAAATCATGCTCTCTGTCATTCGTGCCGCGCACCACTTTCGAAGAATCACCTGCGACTGCTTTACCGATCAGATTCAGCGCCTGGAAGTTTTCCGAAGGCTTCTGACCGTTCTTCATTTCCTCAAGTGACTTGTTCATGTTCTGCATCTGCTCCAGAGAGGAGAAGCTTGCCAACTGTGCCGCCATCTCATGGCTCTTCAGTGGATTCGTCGGATCCTGATTTTTCATCTGTGTCAGCATCAGCTTGAAGAAAGCATCCTTGTCCAAGCTCGGGTTGCCGACCGTGCGAACTTTTTTGGATGGATCTGTCCAGTTGGCATCGACAATCTTGTTCAGAACTTCGCCGACGTTTTCACCGCCCAGCTTTTCTCTGTCTGTCACGCTCATGTTGGAAGGCCCGGCGTTCTCAGGTTTTGTCTGAGTCGCTCCGAATGCATTCACACCAAGTTTCGCGTTCACCATTGTCATCTTTGCTCCTTTTAAAGCTGCTTCAGCTTACGCCCCTGCCGGGGCTTCAGCTCTGCCGGCATAGCCGTTACGCTACAAGATTCAGTCCACTGCCACGGCCTTCAACTTTACGAGTCGGCGTTGAGCGCGTCTCGATTGGCTGAAGTGGATCACGGCGACTGCCATAACCTTTCAGTGAAGGCATGTCTGCGAAAGATTCCTTGCGGCCCTGGGATCCGAAGTTCTCATTGAACTGATTCCAGAACTGGCGCGCCTGATCTCTTTGCTGATTGCCGTTCATGTTGGTCTGGTTTTGCGTAGCCGTATCCGCGGATGTCGTGTTCACCACATCCACCTTTACATTCTCCATGGACAATTTGTGAGCAGCAAGACTGGTTTTCAGTTCAGCTAGACTGGACTCGATGGCTTTTTTAGCCTCCTGAGTATCTGCTGACATCTGCATGTTCACTTTACCGTCCTGAAGCATGACTTTCAGGTGAATGGTTCCCATGCCCTCCGGGGTCATCTGAACCTTCATTTCGCCGCCACCGCGTTTGATCAGGTATTGGGCCTGATTCATCAACTGCTTCACGGCGGCATCATTTTCCTTGGCATCAACAGGTGCCTGAGGGGCCGTCCCTGCCAATGGCAAAGCGGCATCCATCTTCAGGGATTCGCCCTTGATCGGAGCGCCATGAACATTCTGAAGGCCCTCAAGACCCTGCTTGAATTCGCCGGATGTCAGAGTGGACTTTTCACCCACTTCTTTTTCGGCGCTCATGCCTTTCATAAAGTCATTGCCCTGTTGCATCAGATTGCCACCCTGGGATTCATTGCGCATGAATTCCTGGGAAAGTTTGGACTGCACTTCCAATGGATTCAAAGCCTGAGCTGTCGGGATCTTCGGAGCCTCGGGCGTTTTGACCGCCTGAGTGAATTCCGCCATCAGATCCGCACCCTGTTCAGAGGCTTGAGCTTCCGCTGCGACGCCAGTTCCCTGAGCGGCCTGCGCTTCGGCCGCCTTCTTTGCTGCCAAAGCCGCCAGCAATGCCGGAGACATGGTATCCTTCATCTGCCCCTGCAGATGCGGAGGAAGTTCAGGAAGCTTGCCTGAAGCCTGGTGTGGCATTTCCGGCAGAGGCATATCCATCGGGATTTCCTGTTTTGGAATATCCGCAAAAGATGCCTCATCCAGATCCATGTTCTGCAGGGCTGCCGCATCAAGCTGTCCCAGCGCTGCCGAAGGCAAAGGTTTTGCCTGCGCGTCTGTCCAGAATTTTTGATTTAAACGGTCGACGGTATTACCCAGCATGGTCTGCTTGGCCTGCGCCTGTTCAGCGCGCAGCTGCACACCAGCCTGAGTCACCACGCCAGCACCCACCGCAAATTCCGGAGCCTTTGCAGGCGCAGGAGTCTGCTTCAACTGCAGCAGCAAGCCCGCATACATCGCTTGCGCTTTGTCTGCATCCTCATCACTGAGTCCCAATTGAGAGATCACGGCTTCTGCCGTCTCTTCCGGGGATTGTACTAGTTGGGTGTCGTCCAGCTGGGACATCGCCTCCACGAGTCGCGTGGGGGATATTTCGAATTCACTCTCGAAGGAGTCCATGAATTCTTTTATTTTTTGCTGTCGAACCGTTCCCTTTCGTTCTGCTTTCCCATCGTTTTGGCTGACCTCGGGTTCCTTGCCTTTTTGCGCTTCGGTCTTTTCAGGCTTTTCATTCTTCGCCTTCAGTTCCCGCTGCGGTGGCTCTTTCGTTTCTTTCGGGTCTTTCGAGGCTATTTTCTCCTCGAGAGCTTTGCCGAAAGAAGAGCCGGATCCGGTTCCCTTGAAGTCTTTCTCCACCCCTCTGTCAGGTGGTGACTTCATCTCGGTCGCACCCACCATGGGGGGTACGATACTTTGTAACAAACCTTCCTCCTTCCCTGGAAAAAACTGTCGTTACTTTCTTATTTCGCGCTCGCAGGAGCACGACGCTTGTAGCCCGCAAACATCTCAGACAAAATCTGAGCTTTTTCAGGCTTCAACAAATTCATAATATCAGCAGCATTCTTCTTTTTCATACGACCAAGTATTTCAATTGCCAAATCCTCGTCCATCGTCTCAAAGACTTTGGCCGCCTGGGGTGGCTTCATATTGGTGTACATCTGTACCAAAGTATCGACTTTCTCGTCGTCCGCCTTGACCCGGTCTTCCAGGATGCCGGAGATCTTGCTGCGCATCTCTTCCAGCTCTTTCAGGCGTTTTTCAAGTTCCACCTTCTGGGTGGCAAGTTCGGTCTCCATGCGGTTCAGCTCTTCTTCACGCGCATCGAGCTCTTTGTTTCTTTCATTTAGTTTTTGCAGGTGATCGATTTCAGCGCCACTCATCGCCGCGGTCACCGGAGCTTCCGCTTTCGCTTCGGCAGGTGCCGGCTCTGCAGGAGCCGCTGACGGCTGGGCAATCGCTTCGCCGGTCATCTGAACTTCGACACGTTTAATGATATTTTCAACTTCTTCGTGATTCTGGAATCCCCAGATGGCCACCATGAAACCCATGAAGGACACGCCAATCATTTTCCATGGTACCGGGGCTTTTTTCTTCTTCTTTGGAGCAGACATTTTCATACGGCGGCGGATCTGCTGTTCGACGTCTTCAGACGCCAGATCCAGATGCAGTTTCGGAGACGCATTTCTTTTCTGAAACTTCACTCCGTTGTTCTGGTCGGCAACCTGACGTGCATTTTTGAAGAACTGATCGTATCCGCTTTTCATCTGCCTATGATTCCTTCACAGCTTTAAACCGCAGAATGGACTGTTCATCCATTTCCTTCTGGTCATTGGAAAGACGCTCAGCCCGATATTCTTCGAACTTGTTTTCACGCATCTTCTCCATAATTTTATATTCCAGAGCGGCTTGTCGCAAAATTTCTCTCTTGGCCTCGACCAATTTCTCGAATTCCTGAACTTTTTGCATTTGCCTCTGGATGCGGATTTGCTGGCCCTGAAGAAACTCGTGGATCTGAGAAAGAGCTGGACCTTGGGCCCCGCCCTGATTACTGAGCGCTCCCACCTGTGCATGGGCGTTCTGAACCTGGCTGCCCATCTGATTCAGACGCTCCAGTTCCTCTTGATAAAGGTTCACGGCCTCTTGAAAGTCCTTTTGTGCCAGATTTTCTTTGATCTTGCGGTGTTCAAGAACCTTTTGAAGTGGAAATTTGAATTTCATGATCCACCTCTATTAGGCGTTGATAAGAATCTGTTGCATCTGACGCACGGTCTGCGTGAAGTTGGTCGGGTCCTCGACTCTCTGTTTCAGGAAGTCGTTCACCTGGTCAATCACCTTCACGGCCCGGTCAATCTTGGGATTGGATCCCGGTTTGTAGGCTCCGATGTTGATCAGATCCTCGGCGTCTTTATAGACCGCCAGGGTTTCACGCAGCTTTTGCGCCAGTTTGGAGTGCTCCGGCGAAGACACCGCCCGCATCACCCGGCTGGCACTTTGCATGATATCGATCGCCGGGAAGTGACCCTTCTGCGCCAACGAACGGCTTAGAACGATGTGCCCGTCCACGATGGAACGCACGGAATCCCCGATCGGATCATTCATGTCATCCCCTTCGACCAGCGTCGTATAGAAGCCGGTGATACTGCCTTCGCCTTCAAAGGACCCGGCCCGCTCAAGGAGCTTAGGCAGGGTGGCAAAGACGCTCGGGGTGTAACCCTTCTGGGATGGCGGTTCACCGGTGCTCAGACCGATCTCCCTTTGAGCCATCGCAAAACGAGTCACCGAATCCATCATCAACAAAACATTCTTCCCCTGAGAGGAGAAGTATTCAGCCAGTGCCGTCGCCACATAGGCGCCACGCATACGCAGCAGCGGGCTTTGGTCACTGGTCACACAGACAACAACCGATCTTTTCATCCCTTCCGGGCCCAGATCGTGCTCGATAAATTCGCGCACCTCACGCCCACGTTCACCGATCATGGCGATCACGTTGACGTCGGCATTCGTATTACGGGCCATCATGCCCAGCAATACGGATTTACCCACACCGGAACCCGCCATAATAGCGACACGCTGGCCCAGCCCTGCGGTTAATGCACCATTAATGGCACGAATCCCCAGGTCAATAGGCTCACGAATCGGACGACGATCCAGAGGGTTGCGGACTTCACTGTATAAAGGAACTTCACGGAAATTTTCGACTTCGCCTTTGTCATCCAAAGGACGACCCAGGCCATCCACCACACGGCCCAAAAGCTCTTCACCCGCACGCACGGTGGCAATCTGACGGGCCAGGACGATTTTGGATCCCAGGGCCACGCCTCTCATGTCGTTTAATGCCATCATCAGAACATGCTTGTCCTTGAACCCCACCACTTCCGCCAGGAAGGACTTTTCCATCCCACTGGGATTGATGGACACGATACTGCCAACACTTGCGCCGGGCAGATACCCTTTAATAAGCATCCCGTTCACTTCCGTGACTTTACCGCTGTCCTTCGTCAAATGGACAGACTGGATCACGTCAGAATACTTATCCAGGTTCAGTTCAAATTCGCTCATTAACCGGCAATCCTGTCTTTAACTTTGGGCATGTTTTCAGAAAGAACAGACCACAACTGCTCCACACGCTGCTCAATGCGCGCATCGACTTCACCATAGTTGGTTTCAACGATGCAGCCGCCATCAGCAACTTCGGCGTTGGGTTCAAATTTGATTTTTTTGATGAATTCAAATTCACGGCCGGTTTCGGATTTCAGTTCTTCCAGGAAGTCGAACTGAGCCTGGGACACGTGAACGGTGATTTCTTCTTCGTCCTGAGCCAAACCAACCGCGTCGCGCAGAATTCCCACCATCGCGTCGTTATTGCTCTGAAGCTCGGTTTTGGCCAGACGGGAGGCCATCTGGAACATCAGCTTCAGCAGATGGGCCTCATTGAATCCGGACATTTCTTTTTTAAGTTCTTTGATAGTCAAAAGCAGGGTGTCCAAACCGGCCATACGCTCGGCGATATCCGCAGAAACCTGCTCGAAGGCTTCTTTACGGCCCTCTTCCAGACCCAGGCGATAGGCTTCCTGATAGGCGCCTTCCTGGATCTCTTTCAGTTTTTCCAAAGCGGCGACTTCGACTTTTTCCTCGTCGTTGCCTTTTTCCACCTGATCGATACCCGTTTGCACACGCACGGCATCGTTCATGCGGAAGTCAGAGCCCTTTTTCTTTTCTGCCAGATAGTTCATGGCCTGCTCGGGAGTCCCCAGATCAAAACGCATGGGAACGAACTCGAGAACTGTCTTTTCAGCCACTTCCTTGGACAGAACGGACTTGGAGGCGCGATTAGACCATTGCATCTTCTGAACCACCTCTTGCGATCAGGATTTTTCCTTCTGCTTCCAGACGGCGTGCCACGTTCACGATCTCCTGCTGAGCCGACTCGACGTCGGACAGACGGGATGGACCCATGTTCGACAGATCCTCACGCAGCATCTCGGCCGCACGGGCAGAGATGTTCTTGAAGATCTTCGTACGAATCTCTTCGCTGGATGTTTTGAGCGCCAGCAGAAGCTTTTCGTTCGCCACTTCCTTGAGAAGGGACTGGATACCACGGTCGTCGATTTTCACGATGTCGTCGAAGACGAACATCAGCTTGCGGATCTCTTCCGCCAGCAGAGGATCTTTTTCCTCCAGGCGGGACATGATCGCGGTTTCCGTGTTCTTGTCCATGACGTTGAGCATTTCCGCCACCGGATGTACGCCACCCAATGCCGCCTGCTCGACAGTCGCCGTATTGGACAACTGGTTCTTCAATACACGGTCAATTTCAGCAATCAATTCAGGATCGACGTGCTCCAGATTCGCCATACGCAGAACCACTTCGGCCTGCAGGGCTTCAGGAAGACGTTTCAGAACCTCGCCTTTTTTCTCGGGCTCAAGATGCGCCAGGATCACGGCTACGGTCTGCGGGTGCTCATTCACCAGGAAGGTCGCCAGGGATTTGGCGTCGACCATCTCCAGGGATTCCAAAGAACGGGAACCACCGGAAGTGATGTTCAAGCCCCCCAGGATACCACGGGCTCTTTCCTCACCAAGGGCGTCCACGATGGTGTCCTTGGCAGAGATATTTTCAGAGAAAATGTAGTCTTCCGTCTCAGAAATCATTTCGTAGTACTCTTCCAGTACACGTTTGGTCACATGAACCGGCACCACGCGCAATTTGCTCATTTGGTTAATAAGCTTGCGGATATCGGAGTCGTCCATACGGCGAAGCAGAACCTTCACCGCGTCCTTGCCAAGGTAGTTGATCAGGATTGCGGCCTTGTCGAAGCCCTTGAGATTTTCATACTCAATATTATCTGACTTATGAAGTTTCATTAGCCATCCTTCCTAACCAGCCACATACCAAAGGCGTTGGCTGCTTTTTCCTCGTCACGACTCATTGATGACAGGATACGGTCTTTCAGCAATTCAGATTCGGCCTTCTCAGGATCAATTGATTCCTGAAGGACCGGCAACGCGGTGGACATGCCCGGCAGGGTGTTATCCACAGACTGCAGCTCTTCCAGTTCTTCGATGGTGCGAGGAAGCATTTCCTCAACAGAATCCTGGAAGCTGTCGGTGATCCACTGCATGAACGGGCGAACCACGATGAAGAAGAACAGCGCCAAGCTGAAGCCCAGCAATGCCCACTTGAACAACGCGTGGATCAGCTTTTTTCTTTCCAGCGTCGTCAGGATCTTTTCTGCTTCAGAGAAGTCTTCCGGCTGGAACTGGATATTTTCAATTTTAACACTGTCACCGCGGGCGGTGTTGAACCCGATCGCGTTTTTAACCAGGTCCTCGTACTTGCGCAGCTCTTCAGCAGAGCGCGGTTTCCAGGTTGTTTCAGTTGTGCCGTCGGCCTTGGTTGTTGTGGTCATCATACCGTCAACAACGACCGCCACACTCACGCGCTCCAGATTCCCGGCGGATTCACGGATGTTGCGCACGGTTTTTGGAACGTCATAGTTGGTTGTCTTGATTTCTTTTTTAACATCCTGACGGAAGCCCACAGTCCCCTGGTCCTCGGCACCCGGCAGATTGGAACGCGAGCCCGGCACACCGGCTGGATTGGTACGGGAGCCGTCCAAAGATTCCTCTTCAGACTGCTGGGAACGGATCGCTGTTTTATCCGGATCCACGGATTCTTCCACAGAAGAAATCACACGGTGATTCAAAGTGGCATCCACTTTCGCCACCACCTTGGCATGACCCACCACTTTGGACAGGATGTCCTCGATGCGATCTTCCAGGTCGCCTTCAATTTTCGCTTTCAGATCCAGCAGTTCATTGGAACCACCGGTTGTACCGTCCGCCACGCGGGTCAGAACTTTACCACGCTCATCCAGAACTGTGACTTTGTCGGCGTCCATACCCTCAACAGAGTTCGCCACCAGGTAACGGATACCGCGCACTTGCTCCGGAGCCAGTTCTTTCCCCTGGTGCAATTCCACCACGACAGACGCAGACGCCTGACCGCCCTCTTCAAGGAAAGTCTTTTTATTTGGCAATGCCAGAATCACTTTGGATTGTTTTACGGCGGTCAGCGTGTTGATCGCACGCATCAGCTCACCCTGAAGGGCACGCTGATAGTTGATCTTCTGAGCGTAGGAGTTCATACCGAAATCCTGCTTGTCGAAGATCTCAAGACCGATGGAACCCATTTTTGGGGAACCGATCTCGGACATCAATGTCATCTGGGTTGAGTGCAGCAGTTCTTTTGGAATGGCGATTGTTTTACCGCCATCACGCAACTGGAACGGCACATTCTTTTCGTTCAGTTTTCCCACGATTGTGGAAACCTGCTCCGTCGGAATGTTTGTGAACAATGGCACATAGTCTTTTCCTGAAGCCATAAACAGCATCGTGAAAAGTGCCACCGCCGCAATTACAGTAACCGCAATTACTGAAAGTCTTTTGGTCGGACCCAGGTTTTTGAAGAACTCGCGAAACTGGACAACCAATCCACCAAAAATCTTATTCAAGGAAACCCCTCCAGCCTAAGGAAACTAAACCTGCATCTTCATAACTTCTTGGTACGCATCAATAATCTTGTTGCGCACTTGCACCATCACCTTCAGGGCGATGTCTGCTTTTTCTGCGGCGATCATCACATCGGCCACGTTGTCCGTTTTGCCAGTCGCGAGATTCTGCATGGCTTTGTCTGAAGCCTTCTGCATTTCATTCACGCTGCCTACGGCGTCTTTCAGGGTGTCGGCGAAGCTCTTGCCCGTACCGGATGTCGAACTAGCTGAAGGGGTGTTCTCGATACTTAGTGACTTGGAATCACGGACGATTCCATTATCGAGAAACCTGTTTGCATTTGATACAGTAAAACCCTCCATGGCTTCACCTTCTCCTCTTAGAAAATTGTATTAAACTTGCGTAAAAAAGTCCTTAATTTTTGCCGGGGTCTAGGAAGGAATTACCTGCCTATCTCCAGCGCGGAAAGGGCCATATCCTTGGACGCCTGAACCGCTGTCACGTTCGCCTCGTAAGAACGCGACGCCTGTATCATATTGGTCATTTCTTCCATCAAATTGATGTTCGGATAAGCCACGTATCCATCTGCATTTGCATCAGGATGGTCCG
This sequence comes from Bdellovibrio sp. BIS2, assembly GCF_055398295.1. Taxonomy (NCBI): domain Bacteria; kingdom Pseudomonadati; phylum Bdellovibrionota; class Bdellovibrionia; order Bdellovibrionales; family Pseudobdellovibrionaceae; genus Bdellovibrio; species Bdellovibrio sp. BIS2. The sequence continues at coordinate 3,400,221 of NZ_AP035879.1, forward strand.
GCTCATACTTGAGCAACGGCGCCTTGCGATCCGAAACCACATCTGTCACCTGGACCCGCTGGAAGCTTCCCGCCGGATCGGTCGATGTAATAATCTCGCCAAAGTTCTTGGCGTCGGGCATCGCCTCGAAAACCACGTCCTTACGGCGATACGGACCACCTTCAGGGGTCTGGGTCGTGTTAATGTTGGCAATATTGCTGGCAATGGTATTCATGCGCATTCTTTGCGCCGCCATACCACTGCTGCTGATTCTCATCCCCGTCAAAAAATCAGCCATCTATTACCGCCCTTCGGTTGCGGCATATTTCAGGGCCGCCATTTTTTTGTTGATCAGTTGCAGAGCCGCTTTGTACATGATCGCGTTCTCTGACAACGCCGACATTTCTTTTTCCACATCGACGGTGTTTCCGTCGTTGTTCACGGCGCCTTCCGGATCATCGTAAATGTCCGGGCGGGTTTTGTTCACAGAGATTCCGCCCACCGCGAAGTGTTCGGGATTGCTCGTGCTCAAAGAATTCGCGCCATCCAGATCCAGGGCTCTTTGCAAAGCGCCTTCGAAATCCATTTTCTTGGCGTGGTACCCCGGAGTCTCGGCATTGGCGATATTGGAGGATGTCACATTGTGACGGAGCTGCCTCATGCTCAGTGAGGTCGCCAGAGCGTTGGTTGTTTTATCGAAGATACTACTCATAAAACACCTGCTTCCTTGTATTCATTAAGTTTGTTTCTCAATGTACGAATACTGATTCCAAGCATTTGCGCCGCACGGGTGCGGTTCTGGGCAGTCAGCTCCAGGGTCTGAATAATGAGACGCTTCTCGACCTCAGAAAGGGACATGCCCGGTGCAAAATCCAGGTCCATATCCTCAACCACAGCCTCAAACTGAATGGATTCAGGCCCAATCAGTGAAGATTTTGCAAGAACCACGGCTCTTTCCAGCACATTTTCAAGCTCACGAATGTTCCCCGGCCAGTTCCAGCTATTCAGGCGCTCATAGCCCTCGGCCGTCAAACGCAAGCCCGACTTGCCGTGCATGATCTGGGAAACTTCCAGAATAAAATTCACAATATTCTGGAAATCCTGACGACGGTCTTCCAGACGCGGAATTTCCAGATGCACAACCGCCAGCTTATAGAAAAGATCCTGACGGAACTGCTCCTGCTTCACCAAAGCGCGCAGATCGCGGCGGGAAGTCGAAATGAAACGGGGACGAGTGCCGTCGGTTCTTTCCACCAGCTTCATCAGGTCATTTTGCAACGCCACGGAAGCACAATCCAGATCCTCAATCAGCAAAGTACCGCCATCCACGCGGGAGAAATCAAATCCACCGGCGTTTTTACAATCCAGGCAGTACAGACGTGCTGAACGGCTTTTTGTGTAAATGTAACGAGCCAGACTTGTTTTACCCACACCGGCTTCACCCACCAGAAGCAAACTTGCCTGCGTTGAAGCCAACTGCAAACTCAGTTGTTTCACTTCGTGCATTCTTCTATCTTCGATGTGTAGAGCATCAAAATCAAAGTACGACATCCAAACTCCTATTGGCCTTGCTCGTTCTCAGACATAGCTGGAATTCTTTTGATATATTTCTTGTAACCGTCGCGCCATTCTGAATTCTTCAACTGCTCCTGAGCCAGATTCTTCCAGAACCCGCTCTTGTCACCTTTGAAGTCATTCCAAACCTCAGCCGCCTTCTGGATCTCACCTGCTTTGAAGTAGATCTGACCCAGCTTGTAGCGGATAGAGGACAGAGGACGATTGTCTTCGTATTTTTCCAGCAGCTTTTCATAGGAACCTGTCGCCAGATCCTGCTGCTTTTTATCCAGATAGATATCACCCATCATTTCCAGCGCTTTGGCGTGGACAACCGGGGAAATCTTGCCCGAATCACTTTGCAATTTGTCGATCATTTCCAAAGATTGGATGGCTTCATCCGGCTTGCTTTGTTTCACCTGAAGCTCTGCAAGCTTCAAGTAAGGTTCTGCCACCAGTTGAGGCTGGCCTTTCCAGGTGCGCAGCAATTCTCCCAGGTAACGAACCGCAGAGTCATTATCACCACGTTTTTCCAGCAGACGAACCGCGATGTTCACGCGTTCAATCTGAGCTTTTTCATCCATCTTTTCAGGAGCTTTGATATTTTTCAGATAGTCATAGGCCTGGTTGTATTTTTGTTCTTGAGTGAACACGTTGGAAAGACGCAGGTTCAGCTCGTCTTCAGAAGGAATCTGCTCTTTCACCTGGATTTCTTTGGCTTCCGCGGTGCCACGAATCGCATAGATACGATTCAAAACGTCTTTGTAGTATCTTTCCGCTTCAACCGGAACGCCGGCCATTTCAAAGGCACGACCGACATTATATTTTGTATCCAGACGCTTTGAATTTTTCAGCCAGTTGTCAGCATATTGACTGTGGGTCTTCAAAGCCTTGATGAAGTTGCCTTCATTGACTTCAGATTCCAGCTTGTCGTTGATGTTGGAAACAATACGGTTGGTCAGCAGCGGAACATCCACAGATGTTGGATGTTCTTTATAATACTTGGAAAGCAGATCCACCGCTTTTTGGTGTTCCCCACGGTGAGTGTAACCATCCGCGACCATCACAGTTGCAAACTGCTCGATGTTCGGAAGGTCAATTTTTTTAGCCAAAGACATGATTTCTTCAACCGCATGGTTCACTTCCTTCGGCTTCATGCCCTTCATGCGCGCACTCAACAGACGCAAACGCGCAATCACCGCATTCGGAGTTTCACCATAGCGGAAGTAAGTTTCCAGATAAGCCCCCATCACGCGGGACTTGTCGGCACCGAAGATTTCAAGCAATTCACCCATGCGGGTCATCGCAAAGGCCGAGTGATTGCTGCTTGGGAATTTCTTCACAAATTCACGATAAGTGTCCAGACTTTGCGGGTACTTGTTCATCATGAACAAAGATTCCGCCTGATTGAAGAAGGCATTCGGGTAAGAACCCTGCCCCTCTGGATACTTCTTCAAAGCTTTCTGATATTCATCAACCGCTTTTGCATAGTTCTTGCCGCGCACCCAAACGTCTCCACGACGGTAAGCGGCTTCCACTTTCAAATCGCGGTTGGTCGCTTCTTTTTCAACCTGATCAAACTGGGCAATTGCATCAGTCCATTTGTTCAGCTTCATGAAAGCCAAACCCATGCCCAGACGAGCCAGGTCTTTTGAAACCGATTCTTTGCCAGAGAAGTTTTTATTGTCGATGTGTTCCTGGAACAAACGCAGGGAATTCAGCGCATCGCCTTTTTCCAAAGCCAAAAAGCCTGTCTTCACGGACGTTCTTTCCGCCAGAGGAGAGCGCGGATACTTTGCGACCGCTTCCTTATATTTCTGCATTGCCTCGTCATAATCCTTCATGCGGCCTTCTTCCTGCCACAGGGCCAGGTGAACGTCGGCAGTCATGAAATCAATGACTTCGTTGTATTCAGATTTTGGATACTTGTCTTTGAACCAAGCTTGCGTTTTCAGATAAACGCCATAACGCTGCTTTTCAAAAAGAGTCAAAAGCAAGCGAGCCTGTTTGTTTTCTTCGGTGGACTGCGGGGAAATCTGATAGATCGCCGGAGTGATCTTCATTTTCTCCCAGTAACTGACCGGGGTTTCCAGCATCGGGAACGGAATATAGTAGTTATCCTTGGCGCGGATCATCGCCTCTTCTTTGATCTCATAGTCTTTAACCGAGAAGCGGGAATAGTCCGGATCGCCACCGTCAAAGATACCGGATTTCACCGAATCATTAGCGGCAAAGCCCACACCCTGATCCGCAATCGCCAAAGTATCCGCCGCAGGTTTGCGGTTCTTGTCTGTTTTGGCTTTTGCTACAGGTTTCACATCTTTAGCAGGCAGCTCGGTCGGGATCTGTGTGTCTTTTTTAGCAACCGCTTTGCTGTCTTTTTTAGGTTTCGCGGAAGGATTCACATAGAAATCCATGATCAGGCGAGAAGGCTGATCCGTCAGGTAATCAAATGTCTCAATGTCTTCGCCGGAGAGGGTGAACTGAATCACGTTCTTGCCATCCGGACCCTTGCGGTCCACAGCCACCGACGTCACAAAATCACTTTTAAATGAAGAAAGAGAACCGATCGTGGATTCATCCAACGCCGGCACGGTCATTTCAACGACAACCTGACCTTTTTTATCAAGGCGTTTGACGTCGTAATCCCAATTTTGCTGGCCCGACAGTTCCATGTGAACAGTGTCGCCCTGAAAATTAATGATTCCATTGACCTTCGCCGCTTGCGCTGAAGCTAGACCAAAGAACAGGCATCCTGCCACGATCAAATTGCGTAAAGTGTTCACTCCTTGAACCCCTTCTCTTCCCTTCGCTCTGCTATTGCACATACGGTGCCACCTCTTTCAAAGGTCCATTGGCAAATAATTTCCAGATGGGCAAAAAGTTTCATAGAATTTCCAACACCACCGCCAAAACGCTGACGGCAAACGACCCGGCCCTTGGCAGGGGCTTAGGCAAGCCAGCCGCTTCGGACAGTCCTCGCGGACGCCGTCCCTTTGGGACGTGCTGCTGCGGAACTCGCGTCTGGCTTGCCTAAGCCCCTGCCAAGCGCCTGGTGTGCCGGCAGGTTTTGTGGGCTTGTGCACACGACGTGTGTTCTCTGAACTTTTTCTACGCGCTAACGAGAGCTCTCGGTGGGGCGCTAGAAGCAGTGGGAAAATTCTTGTTTGGAAGGTCGGACAGCTTGGTCTAGTGCGGATAGGGGGAGCGGTGGTGGCTCAGCCCCAAGTTCCGCAGCAGTAGGCCCAAAGGGCCACGTCCGCGAGGATGTGTTCGAAGGGGATGAGGCGCCACCGCTCCCCCTATCCGCACTAGACCGAGGCACTGTTTCGCCGTACAGACTCTGGATTTTTCCTCAATTTATTCCGATGGATGGGTGCTATGAAGAACATCTTTGTTTGTTGCATCTTGAGTTTGCTTTTTGTTGGGTGTGTGTCGGTGAATTTGCCGGGGCGGAAATCTGTGCCTGCTAAGGGTGTGGAGTTTTCTTCGCCTGCTTCTCCGTTTAAATCCATTGATGCTGGTAACTCTGACAAAGCCTGGTTGAGTTCGGCTACGGGCAATACCATTTCTTTTGTTTCTGATTGTGGTGGCTCGGATCCTTCCTTACAGCAAATGGAAACCGAGTCTTTGGCGGCGCTTTCCAATCTGGATGTTAAGTCAGACACTTTGATGTTCAATGGCCGCGAGGCCCGTCAATCCGTTGCTACGGGCACGGTGGATGGCATTCCAGTGCAATTGGCTTTGTTGGTGTTTAAGAAAAACAACTGCAACTACACTTTGAGTTATGGTGGCGTTCAGAAGCAGTTTGCGGCTGAACAGAAACACTTTGAAGACTTTAAGGCTCAGTTTAAGGCTCCGTGATGAATAACCTCGCCCTGCCCTTCACAGTCTTTATGATGGAAGTCCTCCACTTTATTGGTGGAGTGGGGCTGCTAAGCCGTGATGTTTTCCGTGAAACCATCCGTGGCCGTATCTATTACAAACTGATCTCTGAACAAATTTATCAGATCGGCATGCGTTCTTTGCCGCTGATCGTGATCACCGCCGTCAGCATCGGCATGGTGATGTCCCTGCAGTTTGGGATGGGTCTGGAAAAATTCGGTGGTAAACTTTATGTTCCTAAACTGCTGGCCGTGACCATCTTGCGTGAAATGGGTCCAGTGTTTACAAGTCTGATGCTGGCGGCTCGTGTGGGTGCCGGTATCGCCAGTGAAATTGGCAGTATGGTCGTGACCCAGCAAATTGATGCGATTCGTGCTCTGGGCACATCCCCGATCAAGAAAATCGTTATTCCCCGTGTTCTGGCATGCCTGATCACTTTGCCGATCCTGGTTTCTATTGCCAACATCGTCGGAAATTTGGGCGGCCTGATCATCGGTGCGACTGAACTGAATCTGGATCCTAATTTCTATTATCTGAAAGTGATGACGACTTCCAACATCCAAGATTATCTGTCCGGATTTGCGAAGACCTTCTTCTTTGCCCTCTTTATTGCCATCCCGTCCTGCTATTTCGGTCTGAATGTGAAAGCCGGCACGAAAGAAGTCGGCATCGCCACCACCAAAGCGGTGGTCGTGTCGTCTATCCTGATTGTAGTCGGTGACTTCTTCCTTTCAAAACTTTTCTGGATCGTGGAGAAAATGATATGAGCGAAACCAGACAAGGCGTTATCGAAGTGGTGGACTTTAAAAAGTCCTTTGGCAGCAAGAAAGTGCACCAGGGTGTGAACTTCTATGTGCGTAAAGGTGAATGTCTGGGCCTGATCGGCGGATCCGGTGCCGGAAAAAGTGTTATTCTGCGCAGTCTGGTCGGTTTGGAAAAACCTGACAGCGGGCAGATTCTGATCAACGGCGTGGATATCACTCCGATGAAAGAAAACGAACTGATCGAAATCCGCAAGAAAGTGGCCTATGCCTTCCAGGGCGGGGCTTTGTTTGACTCGATGTCGGTGTACGAAAATCTGGCGTATCCTTTACGTGAACATTTCAACTTCAGCGAAGAGGAAATCTCGCGCCAGATCAAAGAAACCCTGCAGGAGTTTGGCCTGCCGGGATCTGAACACCTGCTGCCGGGAAATCTTTCCGGTGGTATGCAAAAGCGTGTGGGCCTGGCCCGCGCGATGATGATGCACCCCGAAGTCGTTTTGTACGATGAGCCGACAGCGGGTCTTGACCCTTACAACACCAAACGCATCCAGGAATCCATCTTAAGCCTGAAGGCCAAGGGTGTGACCTCGATTCTGGTAACCCACGACATGCCGACGGTCTATGCCGTCTGTGACAAGGTTGCCCTGCTGCTGAATGGAAAAATCGGCGAGCAGTACACAATTGAAAAACTCAAACAAGAGCCCCCAGGGGCCATGAGCCAGTTCATCAACGGAGAAAGTGCTTAATGGAATCTCACTTCGGCACCCAAATCAAAGTCGGAATCTTTTTGACCATCGGGATCTTCCTGATTCTGGCCACCATCTTTATGCTCGGCGCGGACAAGGCCTTGTTCACAAGCTATGTGCGTGTGCATGCTCACTTTGACCAGGTTCAGGGCCTGGCGGTGGGAAGCGTCGTGTCCCTGTCCGGTGTGACCGTCGGTAACGTTGAAACCATCACCTTCCTGCCCGAGAAAAACTCTTTGGACGTAAAGATGAAAATCAACGAGGACTATATCGACCGTATCCGTCAGGGTTCCCAGGTGGAAATCCGCACGCAAGGGGCCTTGGGTGACAAGTTCGTCTTTATCATCCCAGGGGACCCGCGCGCTGAAAGCCTGAAAGAAGGCGATATTCTGGAAGTGGCAAAGCCCACGGACTTTTTGGGTATCGTTTCTGAGCGTGGCAATGAAACCAACAGAATCTTTGATATCATCAACGAGCTTTACAAAATCACCCATGCGATGAACGTGGAAAACCGCATGGGTAAAATCATGGCGAACCTTGAAACCGCCAGCACGAATTTTTCCCAGACCAGCAAAGACAGCCAGAAATTCGTGGCGCAGATGAATGCCCACGGAGGCGGCGAAAAGCTGGGTAAATCCATCGAAAAACTGGATTCCATTCTGTCCAAGATCGACCGTGGCGAAGGCAGTCTGGGCGCACTGATCAACGATCCGTCCATTCACAACCGCCTGAAAAACATGCTGGGTGGTTCCAATCGCAAGAATCACGTCGAGTCCCTGCTTCGCACTTCCATCGAAAAAGAAACCAAAGACTAGCCTTTTCAGCTAGTCCCCTTCAAAGACTAGCTTTCTGCTGGTCTTTTCGGTTTAGTACCGTTTTAATTCTGCAAGCTTCCTCCACTTGGTCCAGAAATCCTGGAAACCCGAGTGGAGAATCGTTTCAAAGATCTTTAGTTTTAGATTCATGGAAAATTCAAAACTACTCGAAGCAATTTCAATCGGCGTTACTCTTCTACTGATCTTGGCGGGGACTGCGCAGGCCTCTGAACACCGCCTGAAACTTCCGATGGATGGACTGGGCGAAAACCGCATCAGCTCCGAAGTGATCTACATCGACAATGAAGACTCCACCGGCGATGTGCGCGAAATGAAGGTCAGTTGGTCTGAAAAGATCCCAGCCACCTCCGCCACTTTGCAGGTTTCCAGCCTGATGCAAACGGAAGCTGTGGGAGCGGCTGCCCAAATTTCGTGGTCTTTTTAGGGCACTATCCAACTTTTTGACAGCCGAAAACCCCTTGGGATGCATATAAGCTGAGTTGCAATTTTGCAAGTCAGACCCGGCATGAGAAAGTTGATCGTATTGTCACTCATATTGTCCGCCTGCCAGGGCCAGATCTCCAAAGATTCCCTGGTTAATTCCAACTTTGACGGCATAGTCGGCGGGACCGACGTGGCCGTGACTGAAGCCACGGCAAAACAGGCCCTGAACTTCCGCGTGCTGTATGACCCGCAAATCACCGAAGATGAGCGCGGGACCATCACCCGATACAAAGTTTCCCAGTGCACAGCCAGTGCTATTTCTCCCCGTCTGATCCTGACGGCGGGCCACTGCATTTCAAAGCGCGAAGACGCTTTACACCGAATTGAATTGAAAAACGAGGATGGCGAGGCGATTTATTACAAGGCCTCGAAATTCCTGGTTCATCCTGAATACGAAAACGGAAACAAAAAGTACGATCTGGCGCTGGTACTGCTTGAGACGGCCCTGCCAGAAAATATCGAGATCATGAAACTGCCGGCCAAAGACGTGGATCTGGGGTTAAACAGCATCAAAGCGGCTGGTTTCGGTCGCATGGACGGCCGTCCGTCCTTCCCAGGCAATGTCGGCATTCTGCGCACGGCAGATTTGAATATCGCCAAGTACAGTCCGACCGAACCTGCTTTCATCGTGGATCAATCACAAGGAAAAGGCTTCTGTCAGGGTGATTCCGGTGGACCTGCGATCACCACGATTGGCAGCGACACCATGGTGGTGGGCGTGGCTTCGAAAACATTCTTCGATGACAAACTGCCAAAGGAAGAATGGAACTTGTGCATCATGCAGGGTGAATACATGAACGTTCAGTTCCACATGGACTGGATCGAAGCGACATCCAAGATTCTTTCACAAGAGTAATCCGCAGCGCGAGTGGCATAAGAATTTCAGGTTAAAGTTAGTAAGTTTCAGAAGAGACTTTTAAATACAATCTAAATGCTTTAGAAGGAAATGCTGTGAATATTCGGGCGTTACTTGTAACATTTTGCGGAATTTTAGGCTCAATTTGCGCCTATGGTTCGCTTATGGGAACAAGCACACTGCCCGAGGGGATCAACAGCCCTTCCCTGCGCTTTGGGATGATCGACGGCATCAGCCAGAAATACACCGAAAGCGGCAGCCTGATGAATCTGGGGGACTACAAATCCGTGGTCTTCGACGCCAAATCCCTGGCTAAGTTTAATTCCGACGCCAAACGCCTGATTGACGCTTTAAACCGCTTCGGTGGTCACAATCTGGGGGATGCCTTCAATCTGGGCGTCCTGCGCGTGGACACCATGCCGAAGGTTCAATACTATGCCCCGGTTTTCGCCCGCGGTATCACCAAGAACTGGACAATCGGTGTCGGCGTGCCGGTCGTGTCTTACACCAACAAGATCTCCCTTTCGCAGGAGTTCTCGAATATTGAATACTATCGCCAGCAGTTCTCTGGACTGAATCCGGAACTGGATGCGGCTTTGAATACGGACTTGAGCAAAGCCACCAACGAGACTTTGACGGCAAAGGGTTACAAACCACTTGCGAACCGCGATGAAAGTTTCATTGGCGATGTGAACGTGGTGAGCATTTACAAGTTCTATGAAAAAGGCGACATCACCATGGCCCATCAGGCCCAGTTGAATCTGCCGACGGGCCCTAAATACGACACCGACGATCTGGCTGCGCTGAATGTATTCGGTCGCACGAACATCACGAATTCTTTCGTTTATTCCCACAAAATCTTTGCCGGAGCCTATCTGGTTCCTTACGTTTCTTATCTGGTGAACATCCCGGACAACATCACAGCCCGGGTTCCCACCGATGAAGATGACACCTTGCCTGATGCCACCACTAAAGAGGACGTGACCCGCACTTTGGGTAATATCGCCACCGTCGGTGGCAATGCCTTCTATGAATTCAGCGACAGCTGGACGCTGGGGGCAGGTTATGACTATTCGACCAAAGAAAAAGACGTCTATCGTGGCGATCGCAATACACGCTATGACCTGCTGGCTTTGAATTCCGCCTCCACCGCTCACCGCGTGAAGGCCGAGCTGACTTACAGCACGGTGAATTCATATTTTAAAAAGACCGCCTTGATTCCCATGATGATCAGCTATCAGATTTCCGACGTCTTTGCCGGCGTCAATATCGAACGCCAGTTGGCGCAGGAAATGAACTTGATGATGTTCTTCTAGAAAGGAGGGCCCATGTTAAGAAAGTCTTTGCACATTCTGATGTCCTCGGCCCTTGTTCTTTCGGCGTGCGCTCCGAAAGTGGAAGAACGTGTCTTTGAAAAACCCCAAACTTCTTTCGGCCCGCAATCCAAAGACACCCGGTTGAACCTGCGTGTTCGTCAGTTTGGCAAAGACACTCCGGAATTGTACTGGGCTGGCACCATCGGCAGCGCCCGGTTCTTTGAAATTGCTGAGGCTCTGCACCACTTGGGTGCTTCCACCGAAACACCGGCCCTAAAGCAGACCGGGCTTTCCTGGATTCGCAAATATTACAGCACTCCCCAGGCCACTTTGACAACGGAGCTAGCGGATTCCCCGTTTGCATCTCTGGCCACTTCTCAGACCCAGGAACAAGTCCGCGGGACTTTGACTGAAGTTCTGGCCGATATCGAAAAATCGCGTCCGGTGATTCGCAGACACATTGAGGCTCTGGGCCCGGGACTGCCTCAGGTTCCCATTAAAAATCTGAACGAGATTCTTTCTCGCGCCGAAATATTCACGGGCATGGTGCTGGCGGAAATCCCCAATATGGGACTGATCCCGGTTATCGAAAGTGGTCTGACAGAAGAGTTCCAGAAGAAAACCACACCCTTGTTTGCGGAAGTGCGCGCCCTGCTGGCAAAACTTGCGGCCACCAAAACCCTTTCAGAAACTTTGCGCCTTATTGACGACGCCGTTAAGCAATTTGAGGTCGAACTGACCCCGGAACTTCAGGCCAGCATGCTGCAGGGACGCAAACTCGCGGTGGGCCTGGATCGCATGTCCGATGCCCAGAGCGCTCTGACCGTGATCGTGGACGTATGGCGCATGCTGACCCCCGCCGAGCGCGAACAGAATTTCAAACCGGTGAATGAAACACTGTATGATTTCCTGTCCAAACAGAACGAGGACGAATTGATCTGCCTGGCCACCGAAGGCTGCAACGGCGGCATCATCGACGGCATCACCAAAAAGATCTTTATTCTTCCGAAAATCAAAAAATTCGGTGTAGAGACTTTGCAGCGCGATTTGAACAACGCCACCCGCCAGTATGTTGTGACCTCCATTGAGGCCTTCGCTGCCGAATTCGTAAAGACAATGCCCCAGACCTTCGCTGACAACATCGATGTGGGCCTGACAGATAAAGCGGCGGCCATCACACGGGTGCGTGACGGCTATCAGAACTATGTGCGCAACCTGTTTAAGGTATGGCAAAAGAAAGTCCTGCCCGCCACCGACGGCATGCTGCCTGGCTTTGAAGGCGGACAGGTTCTGTTTGAAGCCTCCACCAGCAAATCCCTGAATCTGAAGCCGGCGGCAGCCTCCCCGCAATTGCGCGCAGACTCCATTGGTCCGGCGATGTCGGCCAATGTCCTTTTGCTGGAAGAGTCGCCTGCCAACGATCCGAATGCCTTTGCCGCAATGCTGGCGCAGGTGAACAAGCTGGTGGCAATTGCTGGCTATCGTGACATGGAGAACAATCTGGTTCCGGCCCTGTTGGCTCCGGTGAATCATGAAGGCACCTTGCTGGACATAATGAATTTTGATGCTTCCAAAGACCCGGGACTTTCCTTCCGCGTCCCTGATATCATCAAGCTGCGTGATGCCTATCATGCAGATCACGAGCTCACTTATGAAAAAGACTTTTCAGCGGCAGCCTTCGCATCGCAAATTCGTGGTTTGAGTCGCATGATGCGCCTGACGGCCGACTGGAAGAAAACCGCCTATGATGAACAGTTGGGTCCGATCAAAGCGCAGGATCTGACTCAGGATGCCCAGCACGAAGACCTGCAACAGCCTCTGTTCCCGAAAGACATGCTCTTTGCTCTGAATTTGGGGAATGCGGCGGTTTTGCTTCAGGACATCACCAAAAAAGCAACCCCGGTGTTTATGCTGAGTCTGAACAACAATCTGCTTTGGGCAGACAGCTATGGAACAACCAATGAAACTGCCGTCATGGCCGGAATCGTTGACATCAAAAAAGGCGAACGCACGCAGACGGTCAGCACCCGCGACACGGCAAACTTCCTGCTGGCGCTCAGCGAGTTCCTGGATGCCACCGAAGGTGTAGAAAACACCAAATCATCGATCCTGCTTGAAAAAGACGCCAACGGCGAAGCGCCTTTGGATATTTTAAATGCGGGCCGCAAAGACATGCGTCTGTTGATCCTGGCGCTTTCCAATTTTATTTCCAATCAACTGATCAAAGCCGACAAGCTGGCTGTGACCAAAATGAATCTGAATGAACGCACGCTGGAAGTGAACAAAGACTATCGCGTCGAACAACAGGCCCTGGCGATTCGTGCGCTGTTAAAGGGCTGGCAGATCACGAAAATTGATTCTTATCTGTGGTCCGCTCAGGAAGTTTACTATGCGATGAACCGCCAGATGTTCAACGCCAAGGAAGAATTCTATATCAACAGCGACGGCAGCAAACTCAGTCTGCCCGAGCGTATCAACACCCTGCTGGCACTCAGCGAACTGAAACCACACCTGCCGGAAGAAAGCCGCATTCAACTGGAAAAGCTGATGAACCCGTGGCTAGCCGCTCTTAAAAACCTAAAATAAAAATTGAGTAAACTGCAAGGCTGAGCCTTTTTCATCAGCCTTAGTCGTCGTCGGATTCTGGTGCGATTTTCTGGATCATCTCTTTGAAAGTGGAGGTGTCCTCAGTCGGAACCTCCCGGCGATCCAGGGTGAACTTGATATATTTTACAAAGTTGTTTTCAAACTTCTGATTGATGGTGTCGCGGATAGGATCCTTCATAAAGATCATCTGCTGCATCCAGGACGAGTTTCGCACCCAAACGTACAAAACACCCCTCTGAAAACCCACCGGTTCGGCATTTTTGGCGATAGTCGGACCCACAACTTCTTCCCATTTTGCCCATAGTTTCCAGCGCATAAACTGCTCGGACAATGGCGACTTGCCATTTTCGAAAAGTCTCTGTAGTACTTCCGAGCCGATAGATAATTTGCCTTTGGGTTTCTGATTGGGATCCATGTAAGAAAAGGTCTACCACAAAGATGACAAATATCACTCAAAATCAAAAAATTACAGTCGTTGGAGCAGGGCTTGCGGGCTCAGAATGCGCTCTGCAACTAGCTGACATGGGATACAGTGTCGTTCTTTACGAGATGCGCGATAAAACCATGACCCCGGCGCACAAAACTCATAAATTCGCAGAACTTGTGTGCTCCAACTCTTTTGGCAGTTTGGGTGAACATTCCGCTCCTGGCCAATTGAAGTGGGAGGCTAAAAAGCTGAATTCTCACATCCTGCAGGCCGCCTTCGAGGCTCAAGTTCCGGCCGGTCAGGCTTTGGGCATGGACCGCGAGGTCTTTTCTGCCATCATGACTGAAAAAGTCAAAAATCATCCGAATATTGAAATCCGCAACGATGTGGTGAAGTCCTTAAACGACATCCCCCGTCCGGCAGTTATTGCCACCGGTCCGTTGACTCACGATGATCTGGCCGAAAGCATGCGCCAGCATTTTGGTGACGAATTCCTTTATTTCTTTGATGCCATTGCACCGATCATTGATGCGGATTCCATCAATACGGAAATCGCGTGGAAGGCCGACCGCTATGACAAGGGCACCGGGGACTACTACAACTGCCCGATGAACAAGGAAGAATACAACCGCTTCATCGAAGAAATCCAAAAAGCGCGCAAGATCGAACCAAAAGACTTCGAGACTACAGAGTTTTTTGAAGGCTGCATGCCGATTGAAGTGATGGTGGATCGTGGCCCGCAGACTTTGCGTTTCGGTCCGATGAAGCCGATTGGCTTGGATGACCCTCGCACCGGCCGTTATCCATGGGCCGTGGTTCAGCTTCGTCAGGACAACAAAGAAGGCACAGCCTATAACATGGTGGGCTTCCAGACCCGCATGGCTTACGGCGAACAGGTTCGTGTGTTCCGCATGATCCCGGGCCTTGAAAACGCCGAGTTCCTGAAACTTGGAAGCATTCACCGCAATCTGTTCATCAACTCCCCGAAGCGTCTGAACAAGGACCTTTCCAGCAAGAATGATCCTTGGTTGTTCTTTGCCGGTCAGATCACGGGTGTTGAAGGTTACTTTGAATCGACCTGCACAGGCTTGATGGTGTCCCGGTTCCTGAATCAGAAATTGAAAGACCAGCCATTCAATCCTCCGCCGCGCGAAAGTGCCTTTGGTTCTTTGCTTGAAGCGATCACGGATCCAACCCGTGCAGAACACTTCCAGCCGACCAATATCAACTTTGCTTTACTGCCACCACTGGCGGAAAAAGAGCGCGACAAAACCCTGCGCAAAGAAAAACAAATCACCATCGCCCGCAATGCGATGGAGCAGTGGAAACCATAAAAAACAAAAGGCCCCATCCGGGGCCTTTTTATTTAGGAAATTTCCATTTCGCGTTTTAGTTTCCAGTCGAGCGTGGGAGCATCCACTTCCGGTTTGAAGTGCTGACGGCAGCGTGCTTCGTACGCGTCATGAGTTCCGACCAGAACCTGACCGTCGCCACCCGCCGTTCTTTGCGTGCGGCTGGCTGGAGACCCACACACCACACACACGGCATGTTGTTTGGTCACGCTTTCAGCCACGGCCATCAACGTCGGCATGGGTTCAAAGGGTTTCCCCTGCCAGTCTGTATCCAGACCCGCGATGATCACACGCAATCCGCGGTCTGCCAGATCCTGGGCGATCTGCACCAGGTTTTGCCCAAAGAACTGACCTTCATCGATCCCCACCACTTTCGTGTTGGGTTTTAGAAGGTTCCAGATTTCTTCAGCATCGTGAATCGGAGTGGAATCAATGGTCGTCAGATCGTGGGAAGTCACGGCCATCTCGTTGTAGCGTTTATCTATAATAGGTTTGAACACCTGAATTTGCAGGCGCGCGAATTCCGCACGGCGCAGGCGACGGATCAGTTCCTCGGTCTTACCGCTGAACATGGAACCAACAACAACCTCAACCCAACCACGAGTGTGAACATAAGAAAACTCAGACACTAAAACCCTCCTTTTAGTGGCCATTGGCAAAAACGATCGTGGAATCTGGCGGAGGAGTCAACGCTCCAGACAGGCTTTTTCAACTAGCTTGCGTCATAAAAACGAGCGATTTCTGGGTTTCTGACGCCAGCCTGTAAGCGTCGCCGAGGACTGAGCTTTTTTACAATTTGCCGGGGATTTTGTGCAAAAACCGCGCGCTTTTCACATTTAAAGACACAAATTCGGTGCTTAATGCTTGCACTGGCGGCGCGCCAAAGGATAGCACTGCCCCACGCTATGGGAACGATTTTAAGATTAAGACAGAAAATCGCCCGGGCCTTTCTAATCGGAGGCCTTGGGTTTACCACGGTCGCCATGAATGGCTGCGACGCCATGATTATGGACGAACAGGAGAGCTTGGCTCAAGTTCAGTCCAAAGGTGAAATCGTGGTGCTGACCACGCAAAGTCCTCTTATATATAGTCAGCCCAAACGCGGTGGGGCTTTCGGGATCGATCACGATCTTTTGGAAAACTTCGCCACCCGCTACAACCTCAAGTTGAGGTACGTGGTCCTTCCGGATGAGGACTCGGTGTTGCGGGCGCTTTCTAAAGGCGAAGGGGATATCGCCGCAGCCCGCTTGAGGACTCCTCACAATATGACCGGTTTCCTGACCGGCCCGGCTTACGAAGAAACTTATCTTAGCCTTTACTGCCACAAGAAGGCCCAGATCCAGAACATCCAGGATCTGAATGGCAAAAGCATCTCACTGCTGCAAAAAGACAATTATCTGGGATTGTCACAACGTCTGACCCAGCTTTCACCCCAAGTGAAGGTTGAAATTCAGGAAAACATCAAAACCCAGGATCTGATCGCCAGCCTTGCCCAGCGCAAGAACGACTGTGTGATCGCAGAAAACTTCAGCGGTGATTTCTATGCCCGCTATCACCCCTCGATCGAAAAGGTCACGGACCTGACAGCCCCTTACTCTTTGAGCTGGCAGCTATCACCGGACAACTCAAGTCTGCTTCACCTAATGCAACACTGGTATCAGCAGGCGTCCCGCGAAGACGAAATCATGCGCATCCTGGATCGCTACAAAACGTATCTGACCCAGTTAGACAAGCGCGACATCGCTCAGTTCTTCAAAAAAATTCGCACGACGTTGCCGACTTATAAAGAGGCCTTCCGTGATGCTGGTCGCGAACACAATCTGCCTTGGCAGTTGATCGCCTCTGTGGCTTATCAGGAATCGCACTGGAATCCGGAAGCTCGCAGTTTCACCGGTGTGCGTGGTCTGATGCAATTGACGACTGACACTGCTTTACATGTGGGTATTGAAGATCGTACCGATCCACTGCAAAGCATCTGGGGCGGATCTAAATACTTGCGTTCATTGATGAACCGCGTGCCTTCCCACCTGAACTACAAAGACCGTCTGGCTTTGGCGCTGGCAGCCTACAATGTTGGCTGGGCTCATTTAAAAGACGCTCAGAAGCTGGCCGAAAAAATGGGGCGCAATCCTTATTCCTGGAGACACATGCGCGAGATTCTGCCTTTGCTGGCGGATCCGGAATACGCCGCAGAGTTTGAATACGGACCGGCTCGCGGTTACGAAACCGTGGATTTCGTGGAGCGTGTTAAATCATTCTATAATCTGATGAACGCCGCCGGATAAAAATAGAATTTCTTTAGGAATGTTGCCGATCTAAAATTTGCTATATACTGCCTCTGTGCTGACAATAAAACACAATGGCACAACTCCCGTTGCGAATCTGCATTTATATCTGTGTTTTAAGCATCGGTCTGTTTGCCGGCTTTGTGCTTTACTTTGCTTTCTTTGCCAGCCAGGTTCTGGCGCGCATGCCCTTGGAACAATATCTGGAGTTTTATCGTGTGGCCGAACCCTTGTTTGAGCCCAAGGTGCGTCTGGCCTATCTGACAATGGTCGTCTCAGCTTTAGCCTGGCTGATACTTCGTCGTAAAAAATGGCGTTCTTTTGAATTTATCTGCGTGGCTTCATCTCTGTTTTGCTTATTGGATGAAATCATCCTGTCCTACAAAGGACACTACAAAATCAATATCATCCTGCGCGAAGCCGGTCGTACCGGTTCAGTGCCCACGCAGTGGTTGTCCTTGCGCGAAGAATGGACTCTTTTCATGTTCTTCCATCTGCTGATTATCACTGCGGGATTCATTCTGATTTTGATGGCGCTGTATTTTTATCTGGAAGGCGAAAAGAAGATGTCACCAGAAACAAAAAACCCCGGGGGACACCCGGGGTTGAAAAGTCTATTCCACCGTCACTGACTTCGCCAGGTTGCGTGGCTGATCCACGTCGTAACCCAGATTGCTTGCCAGGTGATAAGACATCAACTGCAAAGGTATCACTGACAGGATTGCATTCACTGTCCAGTGAGCTTTTGGAATAGCCAGATAGTGCTCGCTGATCTCGCGCAGTTTTTCGTTATCACCAGTTCCGATAGAAATCACCTTGCCACCGCGGGCGCGGGCTTCTTCCAGATTGCTGATGGTTTTTTCGTATAGGTGATCCGTCGGAGCCACCATCACAATCGCCATACGCTCATCAATCAACGCCAAAGGACCGTGCTTCATTTCGCCAGCGGCATAACCTTCCGCGTGCATGTAAGCCAGTTCTTTCAGTTTCAAAGCCCCTTCCATTGCAATCGGGAAGCTGGTGCCACGGCCCATGTACAGGAAACCGCGGAACAACTTCAGACTGGAAGCCGCTTCTTCAAAGTATTTATCGTAAGACAAAACACCTTCCATCTGACTTGGAACCGCCAGAAGGGATTTCACCAGCTCTTTTTCCTCTGCTTCGTTCATCACCCCGCGAGTGCGCGCAATGGCGATTGCCAAAGTGTTCAGAACCGCCATCGTGCTGGTGAAGGCTTTCGTGGAAGCCACGCCGATTTCAGGACCCGAGTTCATGTACAAGTGCCCATGCGCTTCACGGTCGATCGTGGAGCTCTTCACGTTGCAGATACTCAAAGTGGTCGCGCCCATTTCTTTGGCCATACGGATGGCCGCCAAAGTGTCAGCTGTTTCTCCGGATTGAGAAATTGTGATCACAAGGCTTTTTGCCGGGATCACTGGATTGCGGTAACGGAATTCGCTGGCGATGTCGCATTCAACCGGAACTTTCGCCAGTTGTTCGATCAGATATTTACCGACGTTCCCGGCATAGTTGCTGGTGCCGCAGGCGATGATGAACACACGCTCAATACTCTTGAAAACTTCCTGGGTTTTTGCCCAGTCGGCCTTCGCATCAAGCTCCTCCAGCTTTTGCACGGACTGTCCACCGAAGCCGACATTTTTCAAAGCCACAGAGAACGTCTCTGGATTCACGTGCGGTTCGATCGCTGCCGCCACCGCGCGTGGCTGTTCATAGATCTCTTTCAGCATGAAGTGGGAATAGCCCTGCTTTTCAACCATTTCCGGGTTCCAGTTCAGCTCAACCACTTTCTTCTGGATCGGGAAACCATTGGCAGAGAAGAACTGAACATCAGCCCCCTTGATGGAAGCCACTTCACGGTCTTCAAGATAAACGAAGTTTTTCGTGTACTGAATCAAAGCCTGCACGTCGCTGGCCACGAAGATTTCTTTGCTGCCCAGGCCGACCACCAACGGCGGGCCGTCTTTGAAGGCCACCAAACGGTCCGGTTCCTGCTCCCACATCACCAGGATCGAGAACGCGCCACGGATCTTTTCCAGCACGTTCTGAACGGCCTTGAACAGATCCTTGGTCACTTCCACTTCGTTAGCGATCAAGTGAGCCACAAGCTCCGAGTCCGTGTCAGAAGTGATATCCGCACCCTGGGCCTTCAGTTCTTCGCGAATATCCAGATAGTTTTCGATGATGCCGTTGTGAACCAGGCTGATTCCGCGCACCTGGTGCGGATGGGCGTTGCGCTCGGAAGGCTTGCCGTGGGTCGCCCAGCGGGTGTGACCAATACCGATGTGGCCGTCGAATTTTTCAGTCGCCAGTTTGTCTTCCAGGGCTTTCAGCTTGCCTTGGGCGCGCACGCGTTTGGTTTTGCCGTGGTCCAGAATGGCCACCCCGGCACTGTCGTAACCGCGGTATTCAAGTTTTTTCAGACCACTCACAATGATATCTTTAGGATTTTGTGGACCCAAGTAACCAACAATTCCACACATCTTACACCTGCTCTTTTTCTTCAGTTTCCGCAGTTTTCGCGGCGTAGTTTTCTTTTACAAATTGTTTTCCACGGGCCACAGCCAATGCTTTCGCCGGCACGTTTTTGGTGATCGTGGAGCCGGAACCGATGATGGCATCATCGCCGACTTCAATAGGCGCCACAAACTGAGTGTCGCTGCCCACGAAGACGCGGTTTCCGATTTTCGTTTTATATTTCTTTTTATCAGCGGCGTAGTTGCAAGTTATAGTTCCGCAACCCACGTTCACTTCCTCGCCAATCTCGGCATCACCCAGATAAGTCAAATGACCCGCTTTGGATTTTTTGCCGAACTTGACCTTTTTCATTTCAACGAAGTTGCCAACATGAGCTTCCTCGAAGATTTCAGTTTCCGGGCGCAGACGCGCATACGGTCCCGCAGAAACCTTGTTGTGCAGTTTGGAACTTTCCAGATAGCTACCGCCACGAATCTGCACGCTGTCGCCGATTTCACTGTCAGAAATAAAGGCGTTGGATTCAATCACCGTGAAAGAGCCGATTTTGGAACGGCCACGGATAAAGACATTCGGATAGATCACAGTGCCCGCGCCGATTTCCACGCTTTCTTCCACATAGACGGTGCGCGGATCAATCATCAGCACACCTTCTTCCATCAGACGCAAAGCTTTGCGCTTGAACAGCAGACGGGTGGCGCGCGCCAGTTCAAGCTGGTTGTTCACACCCACCGCCACTTTCGGCGTGGACTGGATTGCCTGCACACGGCACTTGTCCTGAATGCACAAAGAAATCAGGTCCGTGATGTAGTATTCTTTTTTTGCGTTGTTGTTGGAAATCTTTGGCAAATAATCAGCAAGGATGGACGCCTTGACGATATAGATGCCGGTGTTGATCTCGCGGATTTTCAAAGCTTCGGCAGAAGCGTCTTTGGCTTCCACAATCGCCGCCAGGTCACCCTTGTGGCGCACGATACGGCCGAACTCGCCCGGATTTTTCAAGACCGCAGTCACCACGGCCAGATCGCATTTTTCGTCGCGGAAAATGCGCACGAAATCCTTGATGTCGGAAGCTTCAATCAGCGGGTGGTCCCCGTTCATGATAACGACCACGCCCTCGATGGTTTCCGGCTTCGCACAGCGAACCGCGTGGGCGGTGCCCAGTTGTTCATCCTGCACGTAACAGGCAACACCCATTGGCTCCACAACCTGACGAACCAGATTCTGACCATGACCGACAATCACGCGCACTTCGGCAGCGCCGGCCTGTTTGGAGGCTTGAATCACTTTTTCAATCATCGGACGGCCCGCTACAGGATGAAGGACTTTCGGGAGGGGGGACTTCATGCGAGTTCCCTTGCCTGCCGCAAGAGCGATAACCGTCAACTTCTCAGATGCATTTGCTGACATTTCGAAACTTCCTTTTAAAAGCTTTTCTTATCTGAAAAAAACAGGCTTAATTGTCTCATGCAAGCAAAAATTTTTCACCAAACTTCTTGGGCCACCACCTCTCAGGGAACTTCCATTGAGCTGTATAAAAAATCACACAGCCTCAGTGACTTTTCTGAACGCCCGATCCTGTTTATCGGCGGTGTGCATGGCGACGAACCCGAGGGGGTCCGTCTGGCAGAAGAGTTTTTGCACTGGTTGAAGCAGGAGGAAGCCGCCAACAGCGGTCGCCTGCGCCCGTGGATCCTCATTCCCTGCATCAATCCCGACGGCTACGGCAAGAATCAGCGCACCAACGCCAATGGCGTCGATCTGAATCGCAACTTCCCGTGCCGGGACTGGAGCCCCGAAAGCAAAGCTCCTCGATACTATCCTGGCCCTTCGCCTGGGAGTGAGAGGGAAGTTCAGGCTCTGGTAAAACTCATTGAGGACGAAAAGCCACAGCTTATAGTACACTTTCATTCGTGGGAGCCTTGCGTTGTCTATACGGGAGCTCCGGGCAAACAGGCGGCCGAGATTCTGGCCACCGGCACCGGCTATGAAGCCCGCGAGGACATTGGCTATCCGACCCCGGGCAGCCTTGGACAGTATGGATGGATTGAACATCAAATTCCTGTGATCTGCATCGAAGAGCAAGAGCACATCGATCTGAATCTGGTCTGGCCTCACTTTAAGCCGGGCCTGGAACTTCTGATCACGGGACGGAATGTATAAATGACAAAGTACAAAAGCATCGCCTTCGATTTGGATGACACTCTGCTAGATACTTCAGGTTTGCTGGTGCCTCGCGCCTCCCAGCGGGCCTGCGAAGCTATGCTGGCAGCCGGTTTGCGATGCACTTTGGACGAATGCATGAGCGCCCGCGAAGAGCTGGCCAAAGAACTTTCCCACACCGAAATTTTCACCCAGATTGCCAACCGCTTTGGCACGAACCAAAAAGGCAAGGCCATCCACGACGCCTTGGAGGAATTCTACAACCCTCTGGTGCCGGAAACACTTCCCCTGCTGGAAGGCTCTTTGCAGAATCTGGAAGCTTTGCGCGGACGCTATAAACTGTTTTTAGTCACGATGGGCTCCCGCCCGTCGCAGGAAAAAAAGATCAAAGCCCTGAACATCGCCGGCTTCTTTGACGGCATTTACATTCTGAACGGCTTTATCGGCGAAAAGAAAGACAGTGCCTTCCGTGAAATTCTGCGCACCCAAGGTCACGACCCAAAACATCTGCTGAGCATCGGAAACCGCCTGTCCAGCGAGATTCGCGACGGCAAACGCGTGGGCGCTGACACCTGCTATTTCGCCTATGGAGAACACACCGGCGAAAAACCGATGTATCCGGAAGATCATCCTGACTTTACCATCACTCACCACAAGGATCTGATCCCGACATGCGGACTTTGAAAGCCGGCTTCCTGCTTATTGGTCCCTGGGATGCGCGCCTGCAAGAGCTGGGTGCTCACATCGCCACGGACTTAAATCAGGCCTGGCACTGGATCCAGGATTCCACCTATGACGTGGTGGCTTTGTCAGTGACTCTGATTCTGGGTAAAAAATTTCCCGAATTTTACGAAGAGGTCAAACGTGCCCATCCGGCCACGCAGTTTATCGCCGTGGTTCCGGCGGACTTTTCCGCCAACCAACTGGCGCTGCTGCATGAGGAATTCACATTCCTGCGGGTGATGGAAAGCTTTCAGGATCCGGATCTGGAAACACATTTGTTTTCAGCTTTGGAAGAGGCCAATCAGCGCAAACAGGATGAAAACCTCGCCCTTTTGATTCGTGAACAGACAGCCCAACTTAAACGCCTGCAAATCGAACTGGAAGAACGGGTTCAGAAAAGAACCAAGTTTCTAACCGAGGCCCGCCGCAAACTTTTCCTGACCAATTCGCGCATTGAAGGTTTCAAACGCGCGTTGATGGCGGTGCACGAAGCCAGCTCCGTTGTTGAAATCGAGCAACTGCTGAATGATTCCCTGGCGGCAACAGTGCAGACATCGTGGATTCGTTTGTTCTTCCATCCCCAGGACGAACTTTTTGCCAAACAGGTGCAGACCCAACTGAGCTTCACCCAGTTTCAGGTGCCGCTGTTCCGCCAGCATGAAAAAGTCGGTTCGATCTTCTTTTTGCGCGCCCCGGACCATCCTTTTTCCAAGGATGAAAGTGACTTCCTGACCCGCGTGGCCGAGGCCGTGGCCCTGGCGCTGGATCGTATTCAGAAACTGAAAGAATCTGAATCCATGAAGGAACAATGGGAGGCGACATTCAACTCGATGTCCGACCCGGTTGTTCTGATCGATACAAATTATGACATCATTCAGTCCAACAAGGCCCTGAATGAACGCCTGAGCGAAAGCAAAGAGGAAACCTCGCGCAAATGCTACAAGGTATTATACAACCGCGATGAACCCTGCCCGGGCTGTCAGCGCGGCTCCAACTTCCGCGTGCAATCGCGCAGCGCCGCCCGCACCTTTGAAGTCTATTCACAAAGCCTGCTGCTGGATTCAGAAAAACCGCCGGTGTTCGTGAACCTTTATCACGACGTCACCCAGCAACTGAAAATGGAACGTCAGATTCTGGAATCCGCCAAGATGGCCGAACTGGGAACAATCGGATCCAGCATCGCCCACGAACTGAACAATCCTCTGGGCGGGATTTTGTCCTTCACCCAGTTGATCAAAATGGACATGGACCCCCAACATCCCCTTTATCCGGATGTCGTGGAAATGGAAGCCGGCGTCCAGCGCTGCAAAGAAATCGTGCAGAACCTGCTGGGCTTTACCCGCGACCCCAACGCCGACCGTGAGGGTGCAGTCAGCTTGAAAGAAGTCTGCCTGCGGTCCCTGAAAATCGTCGAACTTCAGACGAAATCCCAGGGGATCGAGGTCAAACTGCACTTCCCTGCGGATGATATCGTCATTCGCGGACATTTGAACATGCTGGCCCAGGCACTGAAAAACATCCTGCAGATATCCATTGACCGGGTTACTGATCGTATCCGTCACAACAAGGACTTTAAGGCTCTGATGGACATCGAAATCCTGACGACCGATGGTGTGCCTGAAATTCTGGTTCACGATAACGGCACCCCTGAGAAAAGCACCTCCATGCCTTTGGGTTTGGGACTTTCCGTTGCGTCTCAGATTCTGCGCGATCATGACGCCAAACTGGAAATTCTTCCTGACAAAACCGCCGGAAACGGTGTTAAGATTTCCTTCACTCCGACACACACGCCCTAGGTCTTAGGACACTTGTTGGAGCAGAGTCTTTCTCTTATCCTGAAGACTCGGAAACGAGGACCACCTTGGCATTTAAAATGAATCGCACCCTGACACTGTTGCTGTTCTCAACCGGTGTTGCGGCCACCCTGACGGTTTTCATCCTGAAATTCCTGGCCCTGAAGGAATATCGAGAAACCATTGCACTCTATGAAAAAACCGAAGCTCTTATTACTCTGGTTCAGGCCGTGGAAAAATCCACACTGGATCTGGAAACCGGCCAGCGCGGTTACGTGCTGACGCAGAACGAACAGTTTCTGAAGCCGTATCTGGATGCCAACGATGCGATCGAAAAGGAATTTGAACTCCTTGAAAAGAGTGCTCCGGCAACTCTGAAGGCCAGCCCTGAGTATCAATCCATGTCCGCTCTGGTTCGCCAGAAAATGGAAATTTCAGAAAACGTCATCAATTACGTGCGTGTTGGCAAACTCAGCACCGCGATTGCTTTGGTTAAATCCGGCCAAGGCAAGGATGTCATGGACCAGCTACGTGAAGCGGTTAACACGGTCATCACTAACGAACGCGCCCGCGTGCTGGCACTGAAAAAGGAATCCGAAATCACAGCCCAGCGGAATCAGTTGTGGCAGGTGCTGGGCACTGCTATGGCCTTTTTGCTGATCATCGTGGCTTATGTCATGACAGAATTTGAAGGCCGTCAGCGTCGCCGGCTTGAAAAGCAACTGGTCGAAGCCCGCAACGAAGCCCTTCAGGCTTCTCATATGAAATCAAGCTTCCTGGCCAATATGTCCCACGAAATCCGCACACCGATGAATGGAATTCTGGGCATGACCGAAGTTCTGCTGGATCAGAACCCAGAATCGGGAATCAAAAAGAAAATTCAAATCATCCGCGAATCCGCCCTGAACCTGCTGTCGCTGATCAACGGCATTTTGGATCTTTCAAAGATTGAATCCGGCAAACTGGAACTGGAAGAAAGCTATTTTGAGCCGCGCAAGCTGGTTCAGGAAGTCATCAACACCGTTGAATACTCTGCCAAATCCAAAGGACTGGATCTGCATGCCTCGGTCAGTGAACAGACGCCGGCAGCGTTTTCAGGGGATGTCCTGCGCCTGCGCCAGATCCTGATCAATCTTCTGGGGAATGCCATCAAGTTCAGCTCTGAAGGCACCGTCAGCCTGATTGTAAACTCTTTCCGCAGTGATCAGTCCCGCACCATGCTGCAGATTCAGGTCAAGGATCAGGGTCTGGGCATGGACGAAGCGACTTTGAAAAAAATCTTTTCTCCGTTTGAGCAGGCTGACAAATCCACCACCCGCAAATTCGGCGGTACCGGTCTGGGCCTTTCCATCACCAAACAACTGGTGGAGCTGATGAACGGCAAGATCGAAGTGGAAAGTAAACCCAACGAAGGCTCCATCTTCTGGGTGACCCTGCCCCTTGAGGCGATCAACGTGATGCCGGAAAACCAGCGCCCCAGCGAATCACAAAGCTATTCATCATCCCAGGCCCCTCTGAAAATTCTGGTGGCCGAAGACAACATGACCAATCAGGAAGTTGTGAAAGTCATGCTGAGCCGACTGGGACACAAGTTTGACATCGTCAACAACGGGAAAGAGGCTTTGGAGAAAACCCTTTCCAGCACCTACGACATTATCCTGATGGACTGCCACATGCCCGTCATGGACGGTTATGAGGCCGCGCAAAAAATCACGGAACGCTTCCCGCAATGGTGTCAGGGGCCGGCCGTTATTGCCGTCACCGCCAACGCCATTCGCGGCGACAAAGAAGCCTGCCTGGCTGCCGGCATGTGTGACTATCTGTCAAAACCTCTGACCTTGGCAGAGCTTGATGAAAAACTGGCCCTGTGGTCACGTCATCTGAAATATGCGGCAACCCAGGTGGTTGATCCCAAAGCCATGGAAAACCTGCGCCAGATCAGCCCGGATATGGCTGACGACCTGATGAAGCAGATTCTGCAGGCATGGGGTAAAGAGGCCCCTGCCTATGTGGTGGAGATGATCGAAGCGGAAAAACGCGGGGATCTGAAAGACCTTGCTGACCGCGCCCACTATCTGAAATCAAGCTGTGTGAATGCCGGCCTGCGTGTCATGGGTCAACTGTGCAGCGATATCGAAAAGCAGGCCCGTGCGGGCACCAAAGAAGAGCTTCGTTATCTGCTGCTGCAACTTCGCTCTGAATACAAGATGGCCTGCACGCATCTGTGGCGCTCAGAAATGCTCGAAGTACCACAACAAGGAATTTCCACATGAGTTTTCAACGCATTAAATGTCCGACTCTGGTAATTGACGACAACAGCACCGACCGCATGATCATGGTGGCGGCGCTGGACACCCTGGGCTTTAAGAATATTCTTGAAGCCGAAGATGGATCCATCGCTTTGGGAAAATTGGAAAATGCCTTTGATACGCTGAACCCCGTGCAACTGATCTTTTTGGACTGGCGTATGCCCAAGCGTGATGGTGCCGCCGTTTTGCAGGAACTGAAACGGTCGCGAAAATTCAAATCCGCGAAAGTCATCATGACCACCAATGTGTCAGATGAAAACTCGGTGAAGTCCGCCTTGAAAGACGGTGTGGATGACTACATCGTTAAACCCGTCACTTTGGACCTGCTTCGCAAAAAGATCGAAAACCTGGGCTTCTAGCCCTTGCCACCCCACAGACAGGGGTCTTTGCGAATCCCCTGTCAGGTCTGCCCGTCTTTTAATCAGTTCTTTCTGATAAAATTGGAATACCCAAGTCTTCTTTAGCTGTTAGCAATTTCCATGGGTTTTGGCAGGCCTTGCTTCACGAGAAAAAGCTCGAATTTTCCTCGCCTCTGGCCCAGCGAAATCTGGCATTTTTTTCCCACCCCCGTCCAGTTTTATGGTCCTGAAAGCCTTGCCAGGCGCGGATTTTTTGACAGTCCCGTCAAAATCCCCTTATCCTGATTTTAGGCGGTTTCTTCCGCCAAGAACCCACCATGGAAGGAAGGTTCATGCGTAGCCAACGTGTCCTGATATTAGATGATGAGTCTTCACTCCGCACCGCTCTGTTCCGGGTGCTGGATCGCAAAGGCCTGAACGTCATCACCGCCAATAAAATCGAAGAAGCCAAAGTTCTGTGCCAGGGTGACAGCCCGGTGGATCTGGCCATTGTCGATTTGAATCTTCCAGATGGCGACGGCATCGAGTTCATGACTTATCTTAAATCACTCACACCGGCGACTGAAGTGATCATCCTGACTGGTCATGCCACTATTGAATCCGCGATTCGCGCGACTCAAAAAGGGGCCTTCCACTTCGTGACCAAACCCTTCAATCTTGAAGAGCTGATGAGTCTGATTGAAAAAGCCCTGACGCACAAAAAACTGCAGCAGGAAAATCAGCAACTGCGCTCGGAGCTGAACAAGAAATACAAATTCGACCAGATCATCGGAACCAGCGACCAAATCCAGAATGTTCTGCGCATGATTGAGCGCGTGGCTGATTCTGATTCGACAGTTCTGGTGACCGGGGAATCCGGGACCGGGAAAGAACTGATTGCCCGCGCAATTCACTATAACTCCTCCCGCGCACAAGGGCCTTTTGTACCGATTAACTGCGGTGCGATCCCTTCTGAACTTTTGGAAAGTGAACTGTTCGGTCATATGAAAGGTGCCTTCACCGGCGCCATTGCCAACCGTGTGGGCCGCTTTGAAATGGCTGACGGGGGCACGATCTTCCTGGATGAAATCGGTGATCTTGAGCCGTCCCTGCAAGTGAAGCTTTTGCGCGCCCTGCAGGAAAGGAGCTTTGAGCCGGTGGGATCCACCAAAACTGTCAGCGTGAATGTGCGTGTAATTGCCGCGACCAATCTGAATCTGGAAGAAGCGGTTGAAAACGGCAAATTCCGTGAGGATCTGTTCTATCGCCTGAACGTGATTCCGATCACCGTTCCGGCTTTGCGCGAACGCAAGAGCGATATTCCGCTGCTGCTGAATCATTTCATGGATATCTTCAATAAAACCAAGGGCCGCGGTCTGACCGGCATCACTTCTGATGCTTTGGACTGTCTGGTGAATTACCCTTGGCCAGGAAACATTCGTGAACTTGAAAACCTGGTGGAGCGCATGACGATCCTTAAAGGCCAGGGTCAGGTGGACATTTCCGATCTGCCTTTGAAATACAAATCCGGCAAAACGGCTTCGACTGAAATCGGCGGCCTTGAAATTCCGGATGTGGGTATGGACTTTAATTCGGCGGTGGACGCTTACGAAAACGCCCTGATTCTGAAAGCCCTGGAAAAAACAGGCTGGAATCGCAATCAGGCAGCGGCTTTGCTAAGACTGAACCGCACAACTCTGGTAGAGAAGATCAAAAAGAAAGGTCTGACCCCGCCAAACGAAATCACCCCGACTTAAAAAAACAAAACCCGCTGTTCAAAGCAGCGGGTTTTTTCATTTCAGGGCTCTTTATTCAGATTTTCAATGATCAGCGGGTATTTGGACAGGTCTCCGGTCAGCGCTTTGCGAAAGGCACTTTCAATCCGCGGCAGATCCGACTGGAACTTTCGCGAAAAAGTCAGATACAGCGGCACTTCCAGAAAAACTGTTTTACCCATGACAATACTGCTTTTGCCTTCGGGGTGAGAATCGACGGCACTCAATCCCACTTCCTGGATGGCGACAAAATAGTCAATCTTGCCACTCATCAGATCCACCACACTTTGCAACGGACTTGCGGTGTTGATGAACTTCAGTTTGCGGCGGGTTGCTTCTTCTGTGAACGCCATATTGTTATTGGAAATACCGCCCTTGAACTTTGCCAGTTTGGTTTCGTCAAATCGTGTGTTGTTACCCTTGAAAAAAATGCGCCCCCGAGTGCGAATAATCGGAAATGACAGACTGACGGTCTTATCCCGCTGCTCGGTCCAGGTCTTGTCGTCATAGGTAATGGCGTCGATCTGTCCATCGGTCAGCATTTTATTGGGGGGACTGCCTTGAGTGTTGCGGATGCTGACTTTGTATCCCACGCTGGACATAGTCTGATTGATGAAGTCCTGATACTGCATGATGGCTTTAATGCGTTTGACATGAAAGGGCAGCCCCATCACCACAGGCTTGGGCGACTGCAAAGGCGACTGTTCAGCCATCGCCATTGAGCTTACAAAAAATACAAGTATAAAGGCCCATTTCATGGCGCCATCCTAGCAAAGCTCTGAGGTGCTTTGCAAATTGCGAAAATAAAAAGTATCGGGCGAAGACAATTGCGCGGACAGGTTTGCCCCTGTTCCCAACATCGGACAGCAGTTCACCCAAGAACGATTGAATTTTAATTGAATTATGCCTCTGGCTTGCAATCCATTGCACCTGAGGTGATTCATGAAATTCTTACTGATAACAATGTTCCTGTGTATGTCCTGTCCTTCCGGTGTCTGGGCGTTGACCGAAATCGAAGCCAGTTCATCCTTGAAAACCCTGCGCACCGAATGCGCCCGAGTGGAAGAGGCTTACGCAGACTTTGCCTGCGTGCGAATTGAATTTTATCAAAGCTCCGCACAGGACTTGGCGGCGGATTTGGAGGAACTGCGGGACCTGAATGACTGGCACATGCGTCCGGCCACATGGTCTCTGATGATCCAGACCCTGATGGCCTCGATGGAAAGTCAAATTCGCCGTTACGACGACCTCGATCAAATTGAAGTCATGCAACGAACCAAAAGCAAAAATCATTGGGAACTGTTACAGCTTAAAGAGGGCCTGGAAAACTTCTGGGTCGACCCGGACACGTATTGGTTTCCGAGCGTCAATGCGGTCAGCTTTATCGCCGTGAATATCACCAAATCCCAGATCCTGGTGATATCCCACGGCGAGCGAAATTAGCTATTTTTTGGTGGGAAACAAATGCAGCATTTCAAACAGTGCATCCATGCCAGCCAAGGCCGTGATGTCTGCATGGTCAAATGGAGGCGAAATCTCCACCACGTCACCACCGACCAGATTTGGAATCTTCAGCGCACGGAAGATGCGCTGAACTTCATAAGTCGTCAGCCCCCCTGGAACCGGTGTGCCGGTGCCCGGAGCACAGCTTGGATCCAGATTGTCGATGTCATAGCTGATGTAGGTCGGCGTTTCATCAAACGTCGGCAGGGTTCTTAGGAAATCGTTGATCGGCTGGTTGCGGATCTCATCCACGGTGATCACACGAATGCCGTGTTTGTTCACGAAGCTCAGATCATCACCACCGGCCAGCGGTCCGCGAATACCGATTTGCACCATCTTCTTCGGATCCACCAGACCTTCTTCGACAGCGTGACGGGCAAAGGCCCCGTGGTGGTATTCCTGACCCCAGGCTGCCGGATACGTGTCCAAGTGGGCATCAAAGTGAATGAACGCCAACGGCTTGCCGTATTTTTTTCTTAAAGCACGCAGTACCGGCAACGTTGTGGAATGATCCCCGCCCACCGCCAGGAAACGTTTGTTGTGACTTAAAACTTCACCGACAAACTTTTCGATTTTTTCGTAAGTCTGCTTTTGATCAATCGGCACTGTGGGACAATCACCGATGTCGGCCACCTTCAGGTTTTCAAAGAAATTTTCCATGCGGGTCATATGGAAGCCACGCCCCAGACTGGACACATCGCGCACCTTCGCCGGAGCAAAGCGCCCGCCCGGACGATACGACACCCCACCGTCATACGGGATACCAAAAATCCCGACTTCGTAGTCGGCCTCGATTGAAACATACGGCAATCTGAAGAAAGTTTTAATTGCGGAAAAACGCGGGAACTCGCGTCCGCTCAGCGGTTTGTATTCCATGGTGCTCCTCACTGACTGAAATAGCCCGGTTACAGCCTTATTCTACCCCTGTGTCGAGCCCCGGGCAATGACGCCCCTTGACTCTGCCTTGGGCTGTTGACTACATTACCGCGCATGGCGGCCCAACACGATTACAAGACAGATCACAAGCAACTGACCCAGTGGTACAACAAGAACAAACGTTCCTTGCCATGGCGGGAAAACAAGAACCCGTATCGTATCTGGCTTTCAGAAGTCATGTTGCAACAAACCACCGTTGTTGCCGTGATTCCCTACTTCGAAAAATTTCTGCAAAAGTTCCCGACCGTTCAGGATCTGGCCAAGGCCCCTGAAGCGGAGGTGTTGGAAGCCTGGGCGGGTCTTGGTTACTATTCCCGCGCCCGCAATCTGCATAAGGCCGCTAAAGCGCTGGCCGCCGGCGGCTTTCCCAAAACCGCCGCCGAACTGCTGGAGCTTCCGGGCTTTGGCCCTTACACCTCCCGCGCGGTCGCAAGCATTGCCTTCGGTGAAAAAGTCGGTGTCCTGGATGGAAACGTCATTCGTGTTTTGTCCCGTCGTTATGGCCTGAAACTGGAATGGTGGAACGGCAAAGGTCGTGATCAATTGCAAAAGATCTCGGACGAACTGTCCCTGCTCGGGCAGGCGGATGTCGTCAATCAGGGACTGATGGAGCTTGGTGCCACCGTGTGCACTCCGCAAAAAGTCATGTGTATGCTGTGCCCGTGGGCCGCGACCTGTGTGTCCCGCGAAAAAAATCTGGTGGAAAAGCTGCCCCTGAAAAAGCCACGCAAAGAATCCGAGGTCTGGGTCTGGAAACCAGTGGTTGCAATCAAAAACCAAAAGGTGGCTTTGGTACAGAATGACTACGCCCCCTTCCTGAAGGGCCAGATGATTTTCCCAGGGGAAATCAGCATGGAAAAAAACAAGCCCAAAGCCTATGATGCCAAACACAACATTACCCATCATGATATCTTTATTCAGATCACTGAAAAGAAATCACTGACGGGCAAAAACCTGCAGTGGGTTGATTTGAAAGAACTGAAGAAGGTCAATCCTTCTTCCTTACTCCAGAAAGTACTGCACAAGGTTGAAATATGAAGTGGATGAATCCGGCGATCGTGGCCCTTTGTTTTCTTGCAACGGGTTGTTCACATTTGAGTGTCACCAAAGACGTTCTGACTCCGGATTATCTGCTGGCCAAAGGCTCCAAACAAATCACGTTTCTGGGTGACAATGATCATCCGCGTTTTTCCGAAGACAACGACAAACTGATTTACACCAGTCGTGGCCGTTCATCCCACAAAGGTTCACAGATCTACGAAATGGATCTGGCTAAAAACAAAGAACGCCGCGTGACCTTTTCTGATGGTGATGCCTTTGATGCGATCTATATCAGCGCTTCCGAGATTCTTTATTCCTCCACAACGGATGAAATCAAAGAAAGTCCGCTGCTGAATAAAAATTTCGACAAAGAATATCCTCCGTCAGACTTGTACATGAGTGATCTTTACGGCACCGAGATTGTGCGTCTGACCCAGCAGCCGGGATATGACGGGCAAAGCCTGTTCATGACCCATGCCTTGAAGCCTGCCATTCTGTTCACGTCCCGTCGTGGCGGCCTGACGGGCATCTATCGTCTGGATCTGAAAAATCTGCCGGTCAGTCTGATTTCAGCGGAAAAAGACAAAGACAAACGCTATCCAACCCTGTCCCCTGATGCCAAACAACTGGTATGGGTCGAAAAGGATCTGAAGGCCAACACGCAAAGCCTGGTGGCCTTCAAGCTGAAAGAAAAGATCCCCGTGGTTTTGAAAAGCCAGGAGGGCGAATACCGCGATTTGCAGTTTGCTCCACGCCCCCCGGCCCGTCTGTTTTACAGCATCCTGCGCAAGGGTGAAAAGCAGTGGCAGTTGGAAGCGTACGACCTTGAAAAGCAGTGCACGCAGGTTGTATTCAAAGGCAATGACTCGTTGGCCTCCCCGGTGGTTTCCAATGAATCCCAGGAGCGTCTGGCGTTTACTCGCAGCTTTCAGGACAAGAAACAAATTTACATTGTCACCTTGCCCGCAGATTTAGGCCCTTGCCTGGAACCCGCCCCTTCAGATACCCTGAAGAAGTGAGAAATCTGCTTGGTTTACTGATCCTTTTACCGATGTCTGCCTTGGCGGCGCCTTTTCCGGCGACGAGCTCTTCGGCATTGACCAATCCGGAAAAGGGTCTCTATTTCCTGCACAAGGGTTTCACCCTGAAAACCGAAGGCACATCCTGGATCCCGGTTGCGACCTCTGAACAAAGCCTGCTGGATACCGTCCGCTTTGCCGCCAAAGACAACGGTAAAGGGGTCTTGAGCATTCGCACTGACAAAGTCGCAAAAACCGCGTCCCTGGAGCTTTACACACGCAAATGGATGCGGGATTACCCGAACTATGGCTTTGAGGTGATCTCGGCGAAGAACTTCGAACTGAACGGCAGTCCCGCTTTGGTGGTGGACATGCTATCCCGATCCAAAAACAAACAAATCCGTCAGGTGGTTTTGAAAAACCAGGACCGTGTGGCGATCATGACCTGCCTGGATGACAAAGCCACCTTCAGCAAGTCCCTGCAAAGCTGCAATCAGATCATGAAGTCGTTCTCTTGGAATGAAGAGGAAAAAAAGCCAGTAGCGGCTCCATCGACTCCGGCTCCAGCCACCCCGACGACCAAACAATAGACCCACGAAAGCCTTCACTGGCGCGTGTTCCACGTAAATCCACGCCATAACGAAATTAAACCGGCTGAACTTTAGACGACGCCTTGGAAAAAGGTGAATCCAAAGACGCCACCTTGTGAATTGCCCCCTTGTGCTTTAACTCTATTAAAAATTCGCAAGGTGGATTCATGATTTTTAAAAGATGGGGCTTGTTGCTTCTTTCCTCGGTTCTTGGCCTTTCTTCCGTGGCGCACGCGGAAGAGTTCTGGAAGTTCCAGGACTTGTATGCCGAGAACACGCAGCCTGATATCTTCAGTCATAAGTATTCTTACAACAACGCCGCTCGCCCCGAAAAACTGGGGGGTGTGATCCACATTCGTTTTAAAGACGCCCGTGACGTTCCTGAAATGTTCAGACAGTTCCTGCCCGGTGAAGACTTTGAACGTCCACGCGGTATCAGCGTTTATCTGGCCGTCACCAACGATTACAATCTGCTGAATCCAATTGCGGTGGGTGCTGACACTGATGACAACGGTTATACTCATGGATCAAAACTTTCCATCGGTGGCTTCCTGCCAACGGGTCATTACCTGCAGTTCGATGCAACTTCTGATTTGTACACTCGTGAAATCGAAGGCACCGCCAAACAACTTCCTGATGGCGGCCGTGGTATTGACCAGCACTTCACGAACGAAAACGTTCTGAAGTTCGTAATCGACAATATCGACAATGCCCGCGCTGAAACCTTCTACTGGAAAGCCGAAGCCGGCTGGCAGCAACTGCAGTCTGATTCCCGTGGCAACGTGCTGACAGCCGCCAACCAGCAGGACAAGTTCCACCAGATGGTGAACAACCTGAAGCCAGGTCAGACCAAAACGCCAACCTATATCAGCGACGGGCAGAAAACCCGTGACGGCATGATCATGGGTCTTTATCTGGGTATTGCGAAAGAATACGTGAACGCGAAAAACACCTGCCGTGCCCGTGCTTTCACCGAACTTGGCGGTCGTGGGTCCACCATTGATGGCGCAAGCTACGTGGCTGCCAATGTCGGTGGGGTTTTGTGGTGTCAGGCCGGCCCAAGAACACTGACTTACAGAGCAGAGATCGGTCACAACTCCAAAGGTTTCCAGGATGGCTATCAGGGTTCAGGCTATGTGGATCTGTCCACGGGTAAAAAGAACTGGCGCATTGGTTTCCGTCTGGAACAGACTCACGGAACTTTGCACAACTATCAGACCTACAACGGTCGCAACATGGAAACCGGAAAAATCGATCCTACTTTCACGATCTATTACCGACACTACTTCCAGTAGTTTTCAAAACTGGAAAAAAACTTAAAAGGGAGTCACGGCGACTCCCTTTTGTCACTGTGTCTGTGGCTTTTTCGCGCGCCACACCCTAAAAGTTCATTCTTTCACATTCTAATCTGGCACATTCCGCGCAGCACCTTGTTTCAACACTAAAAACAAAGGAGCTTTTATGCGCAAGTTTATCGTTCTAGCGGCCCTGTCCCTGATGTTCTCTGCAACGGCACAGGCCAAACAAAAGGCCGTTATTATCGTCAGCGCCTACAACGAAATCACCATCATCGACAAGGCGACAAAAATTCCCGCCAATTTTCTTTTCACCGATAAAATCTGCTACACGGGAACTCCGGAAGAAGCAGAACAGATCATTCAGAAAACAATCAAGAACAGAACAGGCTTTACACTGGTTGATATCAGAGTCTGGGATAATTTGGGCAAAATCATATTGTTTGCGCAGATCGAAACTGACAGACAGGCGACAGTCGAAGTCGTGCTAAAACCTTGTAGCAAATAAACGACTGAAAAGAAAATGCCGGCAACAACTCTGTCGCCGGCATTTGTTTTTTAATTGCGGTTATCGCGAAGCCACTGGGCCATATCCAGGGCGAAGTACGTAAAGATCACATCTGCACCAGCGCGACGGATGGAATAAAGAGTTTCCACCATGCCGCGGGTTTCATCCATGATGCCGGCCTTGTGCCCGGCCTTGATCAGGCTGTATTCACCACTGACGTTGTAAGCCGCCACTGGCAGGTTGGTGTGGGCCTTCACTTTCGCGATCACATCCAGATAACTCAAGGCAGGTTTCACCATGACCATGTCAGCACCCTCTGCCACATCCAGGTCAATCTCACGCAAAGCCTCTCGCGTGTTGCGGAAATCCATCTGATAGGTTTTTTTGTCGCCAAATTTTGGTGCTGAATCCAAAGCCTCACGGAACGGACCATAGAAGCACGACGCATATTTCACCGAGTAAGAAAGAATCCCCGTGTTGATGAAGCCCTCGTTGTCCAAAGCTTCACGAATCGCCCCCACACGGCCATCCATCATGTCCGACGGGGACACGATGTCTGCTCCGGCGCGCGCATGAACCAGGGACATCTTCGCCAGCAGCTCGACAGTTTCGTCATTCAGAATTTTGCCATTTTCAACCACACCATCGTGACCGTCAGAGGAATACGGATCCAAAGCCACGTCCGTGATCAAAGTCACGTCCGGGAACTTGTCGCGGATCATTTTGAGAGTCGTTGGCATTAAGCCGTTCGGATTCAAAGATTCTGTTCCGTACTTGTCTTTTTTGGACTCTGGCAGGGCTGGGAACAGATCGAAGGATTTAACTCCCAGACCCACGGCTTTTTCGATCAGTTTCAAGGTCAGGTCCGGGCTCAGGCGGAAAATGCCCGGCATTGTGGAAATGGCCTGCTGTTGGTCCTTTCCATCCACCAAAAACAGGGGTAAAACCAGCTGCGATACACGCAGTTCGGTCTCAGCCACCATTTGGCGCAGAGCTTCTGTAGTGCGATTTCTTCTCGGTCTTTGAGTGAGTTTCATAATCGGCCTCCACCCTGGGGTCTTAAATTGGGTCATCTGCTTAAATAACAGGCAGAGTTTTCCATGAGCCATGACATTTCGATGACACTTTAATGAAAGGTTAGTGATAAACCTAATCCTACATGGAAGATATACTTCTCGTTCACAGAAAATCCAATAGAAACTTCTCTGAAGAATTCGCAGCTTTGCAAGACGCTGCGATCTTCAAGACGTGTCTGCGCAAGATCCTTTTCTGCACAGAAATGGAACTGGGCAACTATGCGGATGTGATTGAACCGGAAGACACTGTTCTTCGTGGCGAAAAGGCACTGAGTCTTTTGCTTGAGATTCTGTGCGGCCTTCACTCCCCGATCGTGGGCGAGACTGAAGTCTTCGGTCAGTTCAAACTTTTCGTCGATTCCCGCAAACAGCTTCAGGACCCCTTGTTCGGAGATCACCAGAAATGGCTGAACTTCATCATGGCCGAAGTGAAGAAAACGCGCGCCCAGCATCTTGTGGGCCTGGGATCCCAAAGCTATGGCAGTCTTTTGCGTCGCTACACAAAAGACATGGACTCTGTCACCATCTGCGGTTCCGGCCATCTGGCGCAGGAAATCCTTCCGTGGCTGGCTTTGAAAAAGTCCGTTCAGGTGATCTGCCGTGAACCTGCAAAAATGCAGGCTTTCGCCGATAAATACGACAATCTTACCATTTCCACTTACAATGATGCTTTTATTCACGGCGAAGCTTTGGTGATTGCTGCACCACTTACTGATGAGCGCATTGTGGAGCTGATGAACAAACAAGACACTCGCCCTCACGCCGTCTATGACCTGCGCGGGGAAGCGAACAACCTTTCGGACATCGTTGCATCGCAATTCTCTCATGTGGGTTTCATGGGTCTTAACAAATTTTTTGCAGAGATCGAAGAAACCAAGAAAGACACAACTACCAAACTGGAGGCCCTTAAAGCCGCTCTACTTGAGCGCGCATTGGCCTTCACACAAAGGACAGAGCTTCGCCCACTTGGTTGGGACGACATATGCGCTTAAGAATTTCCGCAAGGAAAAGTGATCTGGCCCGTCTTCAGGCCTACATGGTCGGAGACGCTCTGAAAGAAAAAAATCCACACATCGAAATCGACTACCGTTTTCGTGAATCCCTGGGTGATAAAAACCTGACTGAACCTCTGTGGAAGATTCCGGAAAAAGGTGTTTTCACCGAGGATTTCTTCGGCGAATTGCTGCGCGATGAAACCGATCTGGTGGTGCATTCCTGGAAAGATCTTCCGACTGAATTCAAATCCGAGACTGTGATCGGTGCGACATTACCGCGTGCGGATCAGCGTGATCTGTTGCTGGTTAAAAAATCCCACTTCGACAAAATCATGGCCAGCAAAACCCTGAAGGTTTTCAGCTCGTCCCCGCGCCGCGAATACAACCTGACAGGATTCTTCAAAGAACACCTGCCCTTTGGTTTGCAGGACGTGAAATTTGAAAGTGTTCGCGGCAACATGCTGACTCGCGTGCGCAAACTGATTGAATCCCCGGAAACCGACGGCCTGATCGTCGCCAAAGCGGCGTTTGACCGCCTGTTCAGCGCAACACTGCCAGAGTTTGCTGAAGGCCAGCAGCAGCTGCGCCAGTATTTCAATGAACTGAACTGGGTGGTTCTGCCACTGAGTGTGAATCCCAATGCCGCGGCCCAAGGGGCCTTGGCGGTTGAGGTTCTGAAAAGCCGTCAGGATCTGCGCGATCTGCTGAACACCATCCATGATCCCGACACATTCCATTGCGCCCAAAGCGAGCGCGATACATTGTCCGGTTTTGGTGGGGGCTGCCATCAGAAGATCGGCATCGCTGTTTTGTCCCGCCCGTATGGCCGCATCACCCTTTTGAAGGGCCTGACTGACGGCGGACAGGTCTTGGATAAGAAAGAATTACAGCCTAAAAACCAACCGCCACAATTTGCTGCGCCTGAATTGTGGTCTGCTGACGTCAAAGCCGAGCGCCAGGCGATTTCCTGCTATGAAATCCCGGTAGGCACCACCGCCCTGTTTGTAGCACGCAGTGAAGCATGGCCGACGGACCTCCTCTGGACTGATTTTGTGTGGACCGCAGGTCTAAAAACATGGAAAAACCTCTCTCAAAAAGGTATATGGGTGCACGGATGTGCGGAAAGCCTTGGAGAGCAGGAAGAGCCTCAACTGGACACTCTGGCGAATCGTAAATTGGCTTGGGCAAAACTGAGCCACGA
The DNA here is from genome assembly GCF_055398295.1 of Bdellovibrio sp. BIS2. NCBI lineage: Bacteria > Pseudomonadati > Bdellovibrionota > Bdellovibrionia > Bdellovibrionales > Pseudobdellovibrionaceae > Bdellovibrio > Bdellovibrio sp. BIS2. Next base: position 3,439,069 of record NZ_AP035879.1, read on the forward strand.
AGACGGATTCGCCAATCCGGTTCAGGGTGGAATGCCTTTGGTTGCGACCTATACGTTGAAAGCGGAAGGCACCAAAGAAACTGTCAGCGGCAAAAAGTTCTTCTTCTGGAGCAGCGGCAGTCAGTTCCTGCAAACAGTGCAGGAGTTCCCAGAGATTCTGTCCCAGCACCACGCCTCCGGACCGGGCAACACCCATCAGGTGATCCGATCCTATTTGCAAGAAAACAAGAAATACGATCCAACCCGACTGCACGTCTTTTTGGATCAGGAAGACTGGAGAAAACAATGCACAAAGTAACTTCTGAAGAACTTTTCCAACGCGCTTTGAAAGTCGCTCCGGGCGGAGTTCACTCCCCGGTTCGTTCCTTCAAGGGTCTTGACCGTGCTCCTGTCTTCTTCAAAAAAGCTGAAGGCGCTTTCCTGACTTCCGTTGAAGACAAAAAATACATCGACTTCTGCCAAAGCTTTGGCCCGCTGATCCTGGGTCATCTGGATGCTGAAGTGAAAGAGGAAGTTCACCGCATGGTGGACACCGCATGGACTTTCGGTGCCACTGAAATTTATTCTTTGGAACTGGCTGAATGGATCACCAGCACTTTGCCGTTCATGGAAAAGCTGCGCTTTGTATCTTCCGGCACTGAAGCCGTGATGAGTGCTTTGCGTGTGGCGCGTGCGGCAACGGGCCGTACTAAAATTTTGAAATTTGAAGGCTGCTATCACGGCCACGTTGATAACCTGCTGGTAAAAGCCGGCAGCGGTCTGGCAGGTGCATCTGCATCTTCCAGCGCGGGCATCCCGGCGGAAGTGGCGGCTCACACTGTGGTGGCTCCGTTGGATGACGAAGCTAAATTGGCTGAAGTGTTTGCGGCTCAAGGCAAAGACATTGCCGCTGTGATCATCGAACCACTTCCAGCCAACTATGGCCTTTTGGTTCAGCGTCCTGAGTTCCTGAAAAAGGTCGCAGAGCTTTGCGAAAAGAACGGCAGCTTGCTGATCTTTGACGAAGTGATCTCGGGTTTCCGCGTGGGCTTGGGTGGCATGGTTGAACAAACTGGCATCCGTCCGGACCTTGTGACTTACGGTAAAATCATCGGCGGCGGCTTCCCTGTGGGTTGCTATGGCGGCAAAGCGGAACTGATGAACATGGTGGCCCCTAGTGGTGACGTTTACCAGGCCGGCACTTTGAGCGCAAACCCGGTGGGCATGCGCGCAGGCCTGACCACACTTAAGAAAATGCAGCGTGTGGACGGCTGGAACGTGCTTGAGCAAAGAACCAAAAAATTCGCTGATGCCATCCGTGTTGGTTTTGCGAAAAAAGGTGTGAACCTTGAAGTCAGCCAAGTGGCGTCCCTGTTCTGGATCCACGGACCGACAGCAAACCCAATCCGTTCCATCGACCAGATCCCGGCAAATCAGGGCGGCAACTTCAAGAACCTGTTCCTGAAGTCCTTGGACAAAGGTGTTTACCTTGCACCAAATGCTTACGAAGTAGGTTTCGTTTCTTTGGCTCACTCTGATGAGCTTTTGGAACAGGCAGCACAGATTATCGTGGATGCGGCGGAGTAAATGACTAAATCCTTCATCAAACCCCATATCAAGACGGCATTGGCGATCCTGTGGTTCGCCTTTACCTTCTCGCTGGTGGGTTGGTGGTGGGTTTACTTCCTGCTGAAACTCAGTCCTGAAAACGCTTCACTTGAACAGATGAGAACTTCTCACCGCATGTTTGCGTGGGAAGGTTCGATCCTGCTGGCGGCGATCCTGTTTGGCGGGATTGCTTTGGTGATTTTCACTTACCGCGATCAGAAGCGCCACCAGCGTCTGCGCTTCTTCTTTTCAACGTTCAGCCATGACATTAAAACCTCTATTGCCCGTCTGCGCCTGCAGGCCGAGGTGCTGGAAGAGGATTTGAACACAACATCCCACCCGGTGATGAAACGCCTGATTCAGGACATTCAGCGTCTGGATCTGCAACTTGAAAACTCCCTGCTGCTGGCAAATCTTGAGGCCGGTCAGCTCTTGAAAGAACAAGTGTCTTTAAGTGATCTTCTGTCCAGTCTGCGCAGTGAGTTCTCTGAACTTACTGTGGAGCTTGAACGTGAAGCCAAAATCCTGGGTGATCGCCGCGCCCTGCTGAGTGTTCTGCGCAATCTTCTGCAGAATTCAGTCCTGCACGGCAAAGCCACCACGGTGAAGATCCGTGTGCGCCCACATGGCGAAGGCCGCATTGAACTGGTCATCCAGGATGATGGTTTGGGCTTTAAGGGTATTCTAAAAAAGCTAGGCTCCGAGATTTTGATGTCCCAGGATGTTCGCAGCAACGGCATTGGCCTGCTGCTGACAAAACGTCTTTTGGAAAAAATGAACGGCGACATCTGGTTTGAATCGAAGGAAAACGAAGGCTTCAAATCCCACATTGAAATTGAAGGGACTTTGCCATGAGAAAAATCCTTCTGGTGGAAGATGATATCTCTTTGGGCGAAACCCTGAATGAACGCCTGAAAAGGGACTATGAAGTTTCCTGGGCGAAATCCTTGAGCGAGGCCTGGTCCCTGTTTTCAAAAACCAAGGATTATGACTTGGCGATTCTGGATGTGGGCCTGCCTGATGGCAGCGGTTTTGAACTGGCGGCAAAACTAAAGGCCACCGCTCCCATCCTGTTCCTGTTCCTGACGGCACAAGCCGATGCGGAATCCCGTCTGCAGGGGTTTGAGTTGGGTGCGGAAGAATACATCCCCAAGCCTTTCCATTTGAAAGAGCTTTTAATTCGCGTGAAGCATGTGCTGGATGCCCATGCCCCGACCCGCGAACTGCAACTGGAATCCTGCGTGGTGAACTTCACACAGATGTCCGTGACCAAGAAGACCGGCCAGATTGAATATCCGCCGGTGACGGATCTGAAGATTCTGCAGCTTTTGATTGAAAAATCACCACGGGTGCTAAGCCGTGATGAAATTATGAACGAAATCTGGGGCGTTGATAAAAACCCCAGCCATCGCACTATCGACAATATTATCGTGCGCCTGCGCCAGCTTTTGGGCGATGACGGAGAAAAACACATCCGCTCTGTTCGCGGCGTCGGCTATCAATGGTCCACTGAGGAGGCAACATGAACACTTTATTCCACAACGCACTTAAAAGAACTCCTCAGGCAGTCCCACCGATCTGGTTCATGCGCCAGGCAGGCCGCTATCACAAACACTATCAGGGCATGCGCGCCAATCACTCCTTTGACCAGCTTTGCAAACGCGCGGATCTGGCGGCAGAAGTGGCTCGTGGTCCCGTGGCGGAATTTGATTTCGACGTATCCATCCTTTTCAGCGACATCCTGTATCCACTGGAAGCTCTGGGCATGGGCCTTGAGTACACGGATCACGGCCCGCAACTGGGTTTCAAACTGACTCCGGAAACCATCGGCACCTTGGGTGGCGTGGAAGAAGCTGTCAAATTCATGCACTTCCAAAAAGAAGCGGTCCAGGCGACTCGCGCAGTTCTGCCTTCCAATAAAAGTCTGATTGGCTTTGTGGGCGGTCCTTGGACTTTGTTCGTTTACGCGGTGGAAGGTTCTCACGCGGGCTCCTTGATCCAGTCCAAGAAACTGGCACCGATGTTCCCGCAGTTCCTGGAAAAAATGTATCCGCTGCTAAAAGAAAACATCCGCCTGCAACTGGAAGGTGGCGTAGAGATCGTGATGATCTTCGACACCGCTGCCGGTGAAGTTTCACCTCTGTTCTTCCAGGAATGGATCCAGCCGGTACTGACCCGTCTGTCCCAGGACTATCCGGGCAAGATCGGCTACTATTCCAAGGGCACCCAGGCGGTGTTCTTCAATGACGCCTTCAAGGCACTGCCATGGGCAGGTCAGGGCTTCGACCATAGAAATTATCTTCCGGATTGCTTCAACATCCAGAACAAAGGCTTCGTTCAGGGCAACTTCGACCAAAGCTTGCTGTTCATGGATGATGCTGATTTTAAAAAAGCGATGCACACCTACCTTGCGCCCATGAAGAACATGAGCAAAGAACAGCGCGCCGGCTGGGTGAGCGGTCTGGGTCACGGTGTTTTGCCGAAAACTCCTGAAAAGAACGTGAAACTGTTCGTAGATACTGTTCGCGAGGTGCTGTCATGATGAAAGATCTATTGGCGAAATACGACGTACCAGTTCCCCGCTACACTTCTTATCCGACTGTGCCGTACTGGGAAACCAATCCCACGACGGATCAATGGGTGCAGCATCTGCGCGCCACTTTGAAAGAAGGCACTGGGGGCTGGTCCCTGTACTTGCATATTCCTTTCTGTGAAAGTCTTTGTACTTTCTGCGGCTGCAACAACATCATCACCAAAGACCACAAGCGTGAAACACCGTATGTGGATATGGTTTTGAAAGAATGGCAGTTGTATCTGGATCAGGTTCCTGAGCTTTTGGAAAAACCCCTGAAGCACATCCACTTGGGTGGCGGCACGCCGACCTTCCTTTCCGCAGATGCTTTGACTCAGCTTTTGAAACCGATTCTTTCCCGCGTGAAAATCGACACAAACGATTTTGAAGGCTCCATCGAAGTGGATCCTCGCCGCACCAATGCCGCTCAGTTGAAAGCTTTGCGCGAGCTGGGCTTCAACCGTGTCAGTATGGGTGTTCAGGATTTCCATCCGGAAGTGCAGCGCCTGGTGAATCGTATTCAGCCTTTGGAAATCACCCAGAAGCTGACTCAGGACGCGCGCGACATGGGTTACACTTCCGTGAACTTTGACTTGATCTATGGTTTGGCTCGCCAGACTCCGGAATCCATCACCGAAACGGCGAAAGCGACCGTGGCTTTGCGCCCGGACCGTATTGCTTTGTACAGCTTTGCTCTGGTTCCTTGGATCAAACCGGCTCAGCGCCTGTTTAAAGACGAGGATCTGCCAAAAGCTTCTGAAAAGCGCAGATTGTATGAAATCGCCCGTGGCATCCTGATCGAAGGCGGTTATGTGGAAGTGGGCATGGATCACTTTGCCCTTCCGACGGACAATCTTTGCATTGCGATGAAAGAAAAGCGCCTGCACAGGAACTTTATGGGTTACACCGATCAGCGCACGGATGTGTTGCTGGGCATGGGTGTTTCTTCGATCTCTGAAACTCCGTTTAGCTTCCATCAGAACGAAAAAGTGCTGCCGCTTTACGAGGCCGCATTGAATGAAGGCCGCCTGCCAACTTTGCGCGGCCACATTCTGACTGAAGAAGACAAAGTCCGTCGTGAACAGATTCTGAATCTGATGACGAACTTTGAGGTGTCATTCGTCAATGAAGCTCAGGAAAATCAATCCAAGGAATTCCTGGCTGAAATGATCAAAGACGAACTGGTTGAAATCAAGGATCACAAGCTAATGGTGAACGAAGCCGGTCGCCCGTTCCTGAGAAATGCCTGTGCATTTTTTGATGAGCGCTTGAAAACCAAACAACCACAGACCAAAATCTTCTCTCAATCCATATGAAAACAGTGCATGTGATCGGCGCGGGCTTTGCGGGACTGACAGTGTCCCTGAGGCTCGCCCAAAAAGGCTTTCAGGTAGAACTTTATGAATCCTCGGACCGTGTCGGAGGATTGCTGGGTACTGACCAGACACCTTACGGAATTGCCGAACGTGCCGCCAATGCCCTGATCCGCACTGAAAAAGCCGAAGGCCTTTTTGCGGAACTCGGCATCACTCCCAGCTATCCGCTGGAAACCTCAAAAAAACGCTTCCTCTTCCGCAACACTCCGAAAGCGTGGCCGCTGTCCTTCCTTGAGACCCTGGCCCTGATGGGCCGGGTGCTTCCGCGCGTTTTGACCGGGGGTAAAAAAGCCCTGCGCCCTCAGGCCGGCGAAACCCTGCTGAACTGGGGCGAGCGCAAAATCGGAAAGGCGCCAACCAGATTTTTGCTGGGACCTGCGATGCAGGGAATCTATGGCAACGAGATCACACATCTAAGTGCCAGTCTGATTCTGGGCCCGCTGTTTTCCGGGAACAAACGCAGCAAGTACAAAGGTCTTCTGACCGGCCCGGGCGGCATGCAGGATCTGGTCGATCACCTGCAAACCCGTTTGCAGGAACTGGGCGTGAAGATTCACCTGAATTCTCAGGTAAGCCTTGAGTCCCTGCAAGGTCCGGTGGTGGTCGCCACTTCCGCCAGGGCTGCAACCCAGTTGCTGGCCAAAAAACACCCTGATTTTTCCAAGGTTCTTGGCAACATTCAGATGTCTTCACTGATGAGTGTGACGTTGTTCTTCGCCAAGCCCCAAGAGAAATACAAAGGCTTCGGCTGCCTGATCCCTCGTGGATTTGACCTGAAGACTTTGGGGGTTCTGATGAATTCCTATATCTTTAAGGACCGCGACAAAACTTACAATGAAACCTGGATTCTGGGTGGGCAGCAGGAAGAAGCTTTGCTGGATCTTTCTGACAGTGATCTTTTGAACCTTCTGGCGGAAGAACGCTTCCGTATTCTGGGTCAGAAAGACACCCTGCTGGAATATCGTATCAACCGCTGGAAAAAGGCTTTGCCGTTTTATGATCTGAACCTGGAAAATGCTCTGGCGGATCTGGCTGAAGTGCCGGAACCACAAGGTTTGTACTTGCATGGCAATTACCTGAGCGGCATTGGTTTAAGCAAAATTCTGGAACGCAGCGATTTGATCGCTGAAAAGATTGCGAGCGCACATGGCTAAAAAAGGACTTCTGTTAATCAATATTGGCAGCCCCCGCTCTTACGAAGTGCCGGACGTAAAAAAGTATCTGACCGAGTTTTTGATGGATGAAGAGGTCATCAATCTTCCCTTCGTTCTGCGCTGGCCTCTGGTGAATCTTTTAATCGTTCCCCGTCGCGCGCCCTTCTCGGCTGAAAACTACAAAAAAGTGTGGATGAAGGAAGGTTCTCCGATTGCCGTGTACACACGTCGATTTGCCGAACTTTTGCAGCAGGAACTCAAAGACGGTTTCGTCGTGAAAGTGGGTCTGCAGTACAGTGAACCGTCCGTGGAATCAGCCCTGAAGGAATTGCAGCAAGCCGGTGTTGATGAAATCCTGATTGCCCCTATGTTCCCTCAGTATGCTGAAGCCACCAATGGAAGCTCATTCAAACTGGCAGAGAAAACAGCCAAGAAACTTCACCTGACGACTCCTCTGCGCCGTCTGCCGGCTTTTTTCGATGATGCTTCTTTCATTGGAACTTCTGTGAAACTGACCGAAGAAACCCTGCAGGACAAAAAGGTCGATCACTATCTGTTTTCATTCCACGGTCTGCCTGAAAGCCATGTGCGAAGAATTCCCGGCTGCCTGACCACCGAAGACTGCTGTTTTGAAAAAAACGCCTGCGCCAAGAACTGCTATCGCGCCCAGTGCTTTGCCACAGCAACTGCGATTGCAGAATCTCTGAATCTGGCTCCAAGTCACTGGAGTGTGGCCTTCCAGTCCCGTCTGGGACGTGGAGAATGGCTGAAACCTGCCACCGATCACAGTCTGGAAGTACTGGCCAAAACCGGCAAAAAAAATATCGCCGTGATTTGCCCGTCCTTTGTGGCTGATTGTATCGAGACTTTGGAAGAAATCGGAATCGGCGGACAAGAGACCTTCCACGAACACGGCGGCGACCAGTACTATCTGGTCCCCTGCGTGAACGACAACCCGAAATGGGTTCAGGGCTTTGCCGATCTGGTGAAGAGCCTTTAAGGAATCAACGAAAGTATCAAAGGCACAATGATGGCGGTCATCAAACCGTTGAGCGCCATCGCAAGCCCCGCAAAGGCCCCGGCCATCTCGCCGATCTGAAAGGCCCGCACGGTTCCCAGTCCATGGGCGGCAAGTCCCATCGCAAAACCCTTCACCACCGGATCTTTCACCCGCACAAGCTTCATCACGGTGGTGGCCACCAGCGCACCGACAATCCCCGTGATCATCACAAAGACGGTCGCCAGCGAAGGAGCCCCACCGATTTTTTCGGCAATGCCCATGGCAATTGGTGTGGTCACAGATTTCGGAGCCAGCGCCAAAAGCACCTCGTGCGGAAGTCCCATGAAGGCCCCGATGAACACAGCACTGAGAATTCCCACCGCCGAGCCAATCACCAAAGCCACCATCAACGGAACCAGCACCCGGCGCAGACGATCCAGTTGGTTATACAACGGCAAAGCCAACGCCACCGTCGCCGGTCCCAGCATAAAGTGAATCGGGCGCACGGCCTGGAAGTAATCACGATATGGAATCCTCGCCATCAGAAGAACGGCAATAATTGCGAACATGGAAATGACAGGCGGACTGAGCAAAGGATTGTCCTTTCCCCAGGCACTGATACGACGGGATGCCAGATAAAACCCCAGGGTCATGATCAAGGCGCCTAACTCAATCATGGGGACTCCTTGGTGCCGACTTTCATCAGTTGATGAAACACGAAAGCCGTCATCCCCAAAGTAATGACGGTACTGATCAAAACCGTCACCACCATACCCACGCCGAATTTTCCAAACAGATCGAAATACTCAACAACTCCGACCCCAGCCGGAACAAAGAACAAGGCCAGATGAGCCGTGATGGAACGGCTCAAGATTTCCACCCTGTCCTTTAAGGACGGGCGCACCAACAGGGCTATAAAGAAGAAGACCATGCCCAGCACCGGGCCGGGGATAAATAATCGGAAAAGGTGAACCACAACCTCTCCCAACAACTGAAAAATCAGCAGAATCAAAAAAGCCTGAATCATGATTCCTCGAACCTAACAGAACCGACCACAAATGTCGCTCGTCTAATTATGAGACAGCCCGGATTCCTGTATCGTGTTTTAATTGATTCCGGCGCTGGCCTGAAACTTGGAATCCCCTTGGCAATGATTCAAGGAGCTTTCCATGTCCCGTCTACTGTCCGTTTTTATTGCCGCAAGCCTGCTCTTAGGCCAAACTTCCCAGGCCTCTGATAGCAAATGTAACAGCGAGGCTTTGGCTCGCCAGGCACGCCTGTACCGCATGCAGGCAGATGACATGAAGGCCATCTCTGCCCTGTTCAAAGAAAACTACGATGAAGCCACCCGAGATCAGCATCTGTCCTTGGGTATCGCGCTTTCCAGCATGACCTTGCTGTTTGCGGCAGAAGTTATGATCGGAGCCGGCGGGGCCGCCGTCACTTCAGGAGGATTCATTTCCCGGGCCGCCTATGCCCATGGTCAGTTCATCGAGGGAGCCGCAAATGTGATCGCCGCCAAAGTCGGTGAAACCTTTTTGGGAGCCGTGGCTGTGGTGGGAAGTCCCGTGGTCACCATGCCTTATATCAACACTGTCGTTGCCAGCACATTAATTGAGATGAAAAATCCGGACGTAGTTGCAGAGCTTCCTCAGAACGGCGACCTGGTTCGTATGAATGAAGCCCAATTGCTTCAGCAAATCAGTGATCTGCGTGAAAAATTCCAACGCACTCTGGAGGCCTCGCCCAACCAGATTCTGGATGGACTGACTTTGGGTTCTTTGGACAAAGCATGGACCTTGCGTCTATATAATAATATGACTTTGACGGCTTCTTTGTATGAGCAACTGGCCGTACAGAAGGCTTTCCAACTGACCCAATGTCAGCCGTAACAGGCTCAAGAAAACCAGCAAATCTCAGTGAACTTAAGCCCCGCAGACCCCGGGGCTTTTTTTATTCCCTCCCCAGGCTGCCAATTTTGGGCTCCAATACAGAATCCTGACATGTTTTGGTTCCCCAGCTAAAACTGAAAGCATCTCAAGGTGGTACAGATCATGAAATACAGCCTGTGTCTTGAAGGAGAGGTAGTAATGATTCCAGCTTTGGCCAAAAAAATACTGCACGTTACTGTTGGTACGCTTCTAATCAGTTCCGCCGCTTCTGCGAAGGTTTATTTGAATTCCATGTGCCATATGGCCGCCAATTCAAAAACCCAGCAGATCCAGGGTGATGACAACAAGGACGACAAATTCCCGCTGGCATCCATCTCCAAAGTCGTAACCACATTATGGGCCATTGACCGCCTGGGTCCTGACTATCGCTTCCAAACCAAACTGCATGTCACACCGACAGCAAACGGTTCTTACGATATTCATATCGAAGGCAGCCGCGATCCGCTGTTTGGTCGCAACATGTCCTATTTCCTGCTTTCTGAACTGAACCGCATGAAAATCACCAAGGTCGAAAAGCTGACTTTCGATGAAAACTTCCTGCTGGCGTGGTTGGCGGAAGAAAAGCCGATGATCGGTGGAACGACACCTAAATATGAAACCGTTGAACAGCAGGCCTCTGTCGTGCGTGCGACTTTGGTGTCCTCTTTTGCAACGGCTATCAATCCGGGCTATTACGCCATTCTGAAATCCAAAGCGTCCCGCATTGGGGTGCAAATGGCCCTTCGCCCGAAGGTGGACGTGCGCACTGTCAGCTTCGTAAGAAAAGCTGATTTTCAGAAATCTGAAAAGACCACCACCATGGCTTTGTTGTCTTCACCTTTGAAAAACATCCTGAAGCGCATGAACAACCAGTCCAATAACTACATCGCTGACAATTTGTTCTGGAATCTGGGTGGCACTGAGGCTTTCAACACTTATATCGCCAACAAAATGCAGGCTGATCAAACCGATATCGTTTTCCACAACGGTTCCGGCAACAATGAAGGCTCGGTGGCAAAACCGGTTTATAACGAAGCGACTTGCGAAATGATGATCAAGGTTCTTTATTCCCTGGACAAATCCCTGTCTGCAAAAGGGTATGACCTTTCTGACGTCATGGCGGTTGCCGCTAAGGACAAATCCTCCACCGTCGGCAACTATGGCGGCGTGATGGCAGGTTCCACAACGGCAAAAACCGGCAGCGTGAACAAAGCCAAAACTCTGATGGGTTCTGTTTCCACCAAAAACGGCGAAATCTACTTCGCAGTTCTGATGCACACAGATTATGACAAGTCCCGCTCTGACTGGGGTGTGGCTTCTCAACAGATCAAAAACAAGGTCAGCCAGTTGATCAATCAAAATGGCGGCCCGACAGCGATCAAATACACAGAGCAACTGCCTTTGCCATTTGATAAATATTCTTACCTGACCAAAGTGAACACTATCACTACAGCGAAGAAATAGGTGACGTATGAAAAAGTCTTATTTGCTGGCGGCATTGATTTTTTTCCTCGCGGGCCTTCTTCACGGAACGGCTTTCGCGGCGGGAAAATCCAATAAAGCCCTGAACGAGGCTGCGGAACAAGGTGACCTGGCGAAAGTTAAAACCCTGGTTCAGAAAAACAAGATTGATCTGAACGCTCAGGACGAAACCGGCATGACCCCGCTGATGAATGCGGCGATGGGTGGGAATCTGGATATCGTAAAATTCCTGCTTTCCAAAAAAGTGAATCTGGAGCTGAAAAACAACGGCGGAGAAACCGCTTTGGCTTTTGCGGTGACCAACGATGCCTACGACGTGGCTGAAGAGCTGATCAAAGCCGGCGCCAACGTGGACATCACCGTGGCGGGCGACGAAGGCGACACCCTGTTCATGCGTGCAGCCCAGAACAATAAAAAAACGGCAGAATCCATTCTGGCGAAAAACAAATCCCTGATCAACAAAGCCAACTCTCTGGGTGAGACGGCCTTGTTTGCGGTGGCTCGCTACGGAACTCCGGCAGACATCGACTTCCTGGTTAAAAAAGGTGCTGACCTGAAAGTGAAAAACAAAAAAGGTCAGACGGCTCTGGATGTGGCAAAAGAAGCTTCCAACCAGGACACGGCAAAAGCTCTTTCCAAAAAGAAATAAGACGCCCAAAATCCCTCGGGGCATAAAAAAAGCCTGCTTCCTTAACGGAGCAGGCTTTTTGTTTTTCAGGGTTTTGAAATGCCTGATTAAGAGAACAGACGTTTGAAGAATCCTGCGACCTTCTGGCCGATGGACTTTTGCGCTGCCACTGGCACACGCTTTTTCGCAGAAGCCCCTTGGCGCTGCTGCTGTTGACCGTGCGGTTTGCGGGCCTGCTGGTCGGTTCTTGGTCTTTGTTCGCCACGTTTTCCTTCGTGCTGGCGTTTTGGGCCACCCTCTTGTCTTCTTGGACGGTTGTCCGGACGCTGGCCGCCACCTTGAGTCTGCTGAGCACCTGCCGCGCTTTGAGCGGATTTCTGCTGCCCCTCTGGACGAGGACCACGGTCCTGACGAGGTCCGCGATCACCACGTTCGCGACGTGGACCACGATCACCTTCACGGCGCGGGCCTCTGTCACCACCACGGCCACCTTCACGAGGTGCACGTGCACGGTCCAAAGATTTTGGATAGTGACCATCGAAGCTGGAGCTCATCGGTTTGAAGTCTTTCAACAACTGGTCGTTTTCCAGATAGCCGACTTCGATTTTGTGTTTCAGATAATCTTCAATGCGACCCAAAGACTCGATATCCTTGTCGCCCACCAAAGAAAACGCCTGACCCGTCGTGCCCGCACGGCCGGTACGACCGATACGGTGAACGTAGGATTCAGAGTCCATTGGCAGTTCATAGTTCACAACCATGTCGACACCTTTGATGTCCAGACCGCGGGCTGCAACGTCGGTTGCCACAAGAACGTTCATGTCGTTTTCAGCCTTGAACTGCTCAATCACGCGGTTGCGCTGAGCCTGGGTCAGAAGGCTTGAGATGGCCATGGCAGGAACACCGTTTTCCACCAGGAACTTCGCGATGCGCTCGACGCTCATTTTGAAGTTGGTGAAGATGATGGCCTGTTTTGGATTGTGCACTTTTACCAAAGACAAAAGATGCTGGGGCTTTTCTTCGTTGCCCACGTGGAAGATCTGGTCTTTCACGTTTTCAGCTTTGGCCTGGTCACGGCTGATGTTGATTTCAACCGGCTCGGAACCAAACTGGTAAACCGTGTTCAGAACGTCGAAGTTCAAAGTCGCACTGAAGACCAGCAACTGACGTTCACGAGGAACGCGCTGAAGGATGAACTTCATGTCGTCTTTGAAGCCCATATCAAACATTCTGTCCGCTTCATCGAAGCAGATCGCACGAACCTGTTTCAAGTCCACCAGATGTTCCTTGTACAGGTCGATCAAACGGCCCGGAGTCGCCACGATGAATTCAACACCGTTTTTCAGCGCCTCTTTTTGTTTGTCATAACCAGTACCACCATAGATCGCAAAACCACGAAGGCCGGAATCAACGCTCAGTTTGTTGATGTTGTCCTGAACCTGCTCGGCCAACTCACGCGTTGGAACCAGGATCAATACGAAGTTCTGAGGTTTCCAGTCTTTGTAGGCTCTTTTTTCGATCAGGGCTTTTTGCTCTTCAGTCACTTCACCCTGAACCGGGCGGGCTCTTAGGATACGTTCCATCACTGGGATTACGAAAGCGGCGGTTTTACCTGTTCCGGTCTGAGCAAGGCCGGCAACATCTTTGCCATCCAGAACCGGCGGGATGGCCTGTTCCTGGATCGGCGTGCAATCATCATAGTTCAATTTCTGGATTGCAGATAACAATTGGGAATCTAAATTCAATTCTGAGAATTTCAAGTTTCTATACTCCGGTCTGAAGCTCCCAAACTACTTAGCAGGGAGCCAAATGTCAAAGCAGGCGCTTAAAAGCCGCCCACAAACAGTTTCACGGCCTCCGTAAAGGCCTGAGGTTGATCTGAGTGGACCCAATGTCCAGCTCCAGGTATTACGACGCCCTTAATCATAGGGTTGCTAGCCAGCATTTTGTCGTAGTTTTCCTGACTGAGTTCTTTGGAGTTTCCTCCGCGAACCAACAGGGTCGGCACTTTCAGGGATTTCACTTCGTCCCAGCGGTCATCTGTGCGCCCCAGGCGGACAGAGTCCAGAATGCCTTGTTTCGAAAACCGCCAATCCACAGTTCCGTTGGCTTGTTCCACCATATTCGAATAGAAGTAGTTCGCCATCACTTGGATGTTTTCCCGGGTCTTCGCCGTTTTGACAAAGTCCTCAAAGAAATAGCGCTTGGCCTCGTCTCGGGAGGCAAAAGGGCTGGGAACCAGATTCAACAAATACTCGTAATACTCATGAGCCGTGGGATTGGCCTCGGGCCCAATGTCTTCGATCACCAGGTGGGACACATACTCGGGGAATCTGGAAGCAAAGTTCAGGACGTTACGGCCACCCATCGAGTGCCCGACCAGAACAAACTTCCCCCACCCCAACTCATCCACAATCTTTTTGAGGTCGTCCGCATAGTCTTCGGGACTGTAACCCTCGGGCGGCTGGAAGGATCTTCCGTGCCCGCGCTGGTCAAAGGCCAAACACCGTTCGGTCGCCTCAATCCCCTGAATGATCCGGCGCCAGTTCTGTCCATAGCCCATCAGACCATGAACAAAGACCCATTTGCGCCCGTCTTCGGGACCATAAAAGAGATGATAGAAATTATTGAGGTAAGACATACCCTTTTATACCCCCGGGCGAGGGTGACGTCATGTTGATTTATTCAAAAGACCCTCAATTATTTCAAGGACTTAAGATCAAAGACTTGTCCTTCCGGTCTTTTGTTATTCAGGTTTGAATTTTGATGCGAAGGGATGTAGATTCAGCCTCAATGACTGCCCAGCAAAAACCCCAGCTCCACGAGGACTGGATCGACTCCTACGCATTAAGAATTGTCCGTAACCTTCAAGACGCCGGTTTTGAAACCTATCTTGTTGGTGGTTGCGTTCGTGATTTGCTTGTTGGGATTCATCCGAAAGATTTTGATATCGCCACCAGCGCTCACCCCAATCAGGTTCGCAAAAAAGTTCCCAACGCTTACGTGATCGGCCGTCGTTTCAAGCTGGTGCTTGTTAAACGTGGTGATCAGCAGTTTGAGGTGGCCACCTTCCGTCGTAACGTGACTCAGGAAGAACTGGCCGATCAGGGCGATGACTCTGTGGAAGGTGACAACTACTTCGGCACTGTTGAAGAAGACGCCGTTCGCCGCGACTTCACCTGCAATGCCGTCTTCTACGATCCGGGTCAGCACAAACTGATCGACTATTGCGGTGGCATCCAGGACATCGAAAACCGCGTGCTTCGCATGATCGGTGATCCGAAAGCTCGTTTCATCGAGGATCCGATTCGTATCCTGCGTGCGATCCGTCTTTCCCACAAATTGCATTTCTCGATTGAAGCCACGATGCGTGCGGCGATCGCCGAATGCAGTGGTGAACTGAAAAAATCCGTCCTTCCGCGCCGTCGTGAAGAATGGCTGAAATTCCTGCGCCTGAAAGAACCCCACCTGGCTTTCATGGAACTGTTTGACCTGCACATTCTGGAACAAATCCTGCCGGGCCTGCATTCTGTGTTTGTTGACGCCCACAAGATGGAAATCTTTGAAATTCATCTGGCGCGCATCAATCTTTCAGGCATCGACAAGAATGATCCGATCGAATTGTTTGCCGGATTTATGATGGCCTTCATGAAAGCCCAGTACGGCGAAGAGCCTTGGAATCATGACGAGCTTTCCAATGATCCGAAGCTTGCCTACTTCATGCGTGAAGAAATGGGCATCTTCAAACAGGAGATCGCGATCTTCTTCAAAGCTTTGTATCTGATGCAGGGTCTGCACAAGATTGAAAACTACAGCCGCAAGGGCGAACGCCGTCAGGCGGCTTTTGTGATGAATGAATCTTTCCTGCTGGCGATGAAGCTGGCGAAGATGGATTATTCCCTGTCCCCGTCCCAGATGCACTACTGGGAACAGCAGTATGAAAAGTTCTCGCGTGGACCGGCTCCGCGTCCGAAACCCGAGGAAACCCACCACTAAGTCCGCTAAGGGTCTCAGTTCAAGACATCCACGATTGAATTGAGACCGGTCTATTGAAGCCGTCCCCTAAAAGCCTGATAATAAGACAATGTCACCCAGCGTGGGTTGTCTTAAACATCCACGTAAAACGATGGAAGGTTTTAGATATGGGACGGAACGACCAAAAGAAGAACACTTTCCTGATTATCAGCGGCGACAAAACCCGCATCCATAAGTGCACTGAAGCCCTTAATCGAAATTTTGAAAACTGCTCGGTCTTTCACGGCTCGGAGTGGTTTGAAGCCAAGTACAAACTGGACAACGTTCACCCCAAAGCCGTTTTGGTGGATGAATATTTACCCAAGGGTTCCGGCTTTGACATCGTCGCGAAGATTCTCAAAGAAAAAAACAACGACGACATCGCGATCATCATCATGTCCTATGTCGCCGACCACGATATCTTCAAACACGAAGTCGCCTCGGGCCGTATTCAGTTTCTGACCGAACCGGACCGCGAAAAAGCTCTGGTGGACTGTGTTTCCAAAATCATTTCCCCGAAGGTTGATAACAACCAGGCCCAGTACGAGCTAAAACAATTGCAGCCGGGTGATGTGCTGTTCAAAGAAGGCGATATGACCGAAGTGGCTTATATCGTGAAAAAAGGCAGCCTGCGTGCGTACTCGGAAGGCCCGGACGGTGACAAAATCATGTTCGGAGAAATTCTGCCCGGTGAATTCGTTGGCGAAATGGGGCACTTCAATCACGAACCCCGCTCGGCCACCGTGGAGGCCATCACGGAAGTCGAATTGATCGCGATCCCGAATGGCTCTTTGGACAATGTTATCTTTGCGCGCCCCTCGTGGGCGAAGGCTTTGGTCAAGACCCTGTCACAGCGGCTGAAGAAAGCCAACAAGGCCCTGACCGGCTAGAACCTACTTCAGCTTTTCCCAAAGATAGGTGTACTCAAGAGCATTCCACAAGATGGCCTGTTCGATGTTCGCGCTGCCTGCGTGGCCGCCCTCCATGTTTTCATAATAGTAAACCGGATGACCCTGTTCTTTCATTCTGGCCACCATCTTGCGCGCATGGCCCGGGTGAACGCGGTCGTCCTTGGTGCTGGTCATGATAAACACCTCAGGATACTTCGCGTCTTTGCTCAGACGCTGATACGGAGAATACTTCAGAATCGCCTCACGCATTTTTGGATCGTCCGGATCACCGTATTCGGCCATCCAACTGGCGCCCGCCAGCAGCTTGTGATAGCGAAGCATGTCCAGCAAAGGCACACCCACAATCACCGCATTGTACAGATCCGGACGCTGCGTGAAGGTCGCCCCCGTCAACAGACCGCCATTGGATCGACCGGAAATACCCAGGTGCTGTGGCGAGGTGAAACCGCGCTTGATCAGGTCTTCTGAAATCGCGATGTTGTCTTCGTAAACCTTATAGCGATTTTCTTTCAGCACGGACTGATGCCATGCCGGACCGAACTCGCCCCCGCCGCGCAGATTGGAAATCACATAGACCCCACCCTGCTCCAGCCACACTTTGCCGACCGTGCCCAGATAACTTGGCTGCATCGGCGACTGGAATCCGCCATACCCGTAAAGCAGCGTCGGATTTTTTCCATCCATCTTGATGTCTGCCTTGGAAGTCACAAAGTAAGGAATCTTCGTGCCGTCTTTGCTGGTCGCTTCAAAACGCTGGGTCTTCATGCCCTTGTTGTTGAAACGATCCGGAGATTTCTTCAAAAGCTCCAGCATGTTTTTGCCGTCACTCGCATCCCCCAGATATGTCGATACCGGAGTGAAGAAATCCATGTACTGCGCCAGATACAGATCACTTTCTTCCTCGGTGGAAGTGACATAGGCCATGCCGTTCTCACCCAGTGGCACGGACTCGGTCTTGAAGGTGTCCTCATTGGTGAAGGTCACTTTCTCGATTTTGGAAAGCACATTGTCTGTCACATGCAGCATGATATGATTTTTGGTTGGATTCAGGCCTTGAATGAATCTTTTGTCGGTCGGGACAAAGATCGCCTTCAGGGACGCTTGAGCTTTTTCGCCTTCGAAGATTTTATCGAATGGCATGAACACAATACTGCCCGTTTTAAGATTTCCCAGATCAGACTTCAGCTCAAAGAACAGTTTGTTTTTGAAAACACCCCAGAACTCGGAATCCGTCGGCATCGGCAGACGGGTTTTAACGCCCTTGTCGTCTTCGTACCAGTTTTCGCTGGAATAAAAGCCCGTACGGATAGAATGGAAGACATGTTTGTTGTCGCCGTCCAACTGCACATAGCTGTACACAGACATGTCAGTAGGTTTGCCTTCCATCACCAGCTTGGCCTCGCTGACCGGCGTGCCCCGCTTCCAGATTTTGGTGATACGCGGGTAACCTGAGTCCGTCATACTGCCCGGCCCGAAATCCGTTCCCACATAAACGGTGTTGTCGTCTTTCCATTGAACATTGCTTTTTGCCTCAGGCAATACAAAGCCGTCCGTCACAAACTGGCGGGTCTTCATATTGAATTCACGCACCACCGTGGCGTCCTTGCCCCCACGGGACAAATAGACCAAAGCTTTTTCGTGAGCCGGGGGCAAGGTCATCGCCCCCTTCCACACCCAGTTTTCATTTTCTTTTTTGGCCAAAGCATCAATATCCAGAATCACATCCCAGTGCGGGTGTGAGGTCCTATAGTTTTGCAGGGTGGTTTTTCTCCACAGGCCGCGCACGTGTTTTCCGTCCTGCCAGAAATTATAAAGCTCCCCGTTCTTCAGGTGCACAGCAGGCACGCGGTCTTCCGCCAGCATGATCTTTCTTAAGTCATGCTCGATGGTTTTAAAGCGTGGATTCTGTTGAAAGTGCCCCAGCGTGCGTTTGTTTTCGGCCTTGGCAAATTCCAGGGCCTTTTCGCCTTCCACTTCTTCCAGCCACAAATAGGGATCGTGCATGAGGGACTCCTTCTTGAATTGATTCGTCGTCGTACAGGCCACCAGCAACAGAGGACCCAGGATCAAACTTTTGCGGAAATTCATTGATGTCTCCTGACGGATTTCAGGAACTTATTCTAACCGGACGGCGGAATGAAGCAAGAAAGACAATAAAAAAGCCCGAAGTTTCCTTCGGGCTTGGGTAAAACATTTTTTAAACTTTGCTGGACTAAGCGGCGTTACGAGTCTGCAGTTGTTTCAGCAGATCCCCTGCGATGCGATCCAGCGGCAGAACTTTGTCTGCGGCCCCCAGCGCCACCGCTGCGGCTGGCATACCGTAAACCACACAGGTTTCTTCATTCTGAGCCACAGTGTAAGCTCCGGCATTTTTCATTTCCAAAAGACCTTCAGCGCCGTCCTTACCCATACCGGTCAGAACAACACCCATGGCATTCTTACCCACGTATTTAGCCACCGACTTCATCAGATAATCCGCCGCAGGGCGAACACTGTGCAGGGCCGGGCCCTGATGCAGCTTCACGTAATAGAAGGCACCACTGCGCGTGATTTCCATATGATAGTTGCCCGGAGCAATCAGAACGCGCCCTGGCACCACCTGGTCACCTTCCTGCGCTTCTTTCACCTCAAACGGGAACATCTTATCCAAATTTTCAGCAAACGACTTCGTGAAGCCCGGTGGCATGTGCTGCACAACCAAAGTTCCCGGAATATCCGCCGGCATGCCGCTCAGGAAGACCTTCAAAGCCTCGGTACCACCCGTGGAAGAAGCCACCGCCAGCAACTGGTGCGTGGTTCTTGCCAAAGAGGTGCTGGCCACCTTCTGCACTGGCGCCCCCGGATTCGGAATCACCGCTTTGATCGGATTGATGCGGGCTTTCGCCACGGCTTTTACTTTTTCAATGATGGCCGCCGACAATGTCTCCAAAGACTGGGACACGTCGATGGACGGCTTTTCCATGATTTCAATCGCGCCAGCTTCCAGAGCACGCAGATACGTTTCAGAGCCGGTTTTCGCCAAGCTTGAGAAAATGATCGTGCGGGTCGGGAAATGCTGCATGACTTTTTCCAGGAAGCTGATGCCGTCCATACGAGGCATCTCCACATCCAGAGTCATTACGTCGGGTTTTAGCGCCACCAGCTTGTCGCGGGCGATGTAAGGGTCCGATGCCGTTCCCACCACCTCGATATCCGCGCAGGAGGAAAAGATCTTTTCCAGCAGCTTACGAATCACCGCAGAGTCATCAACAATCAGGACACGAATCTTTTGTGCCATTGGGGCCTTCTTTAATTAAAGTTTTTGATATACTGCGCGAGACATCGGTTTCAAACCCGGATGTTTCACGTTCCCTGATTCGGAATGACCCAGAATCAGATATCCGCCCGGTGCCAGGCAGGACACCAGATTGTCGATCACACGTTTTGTTGTCGGCTCATCAAAATAAATCAGTACGTTACGGCAGAAGATCACATGGAACTTGTGCTGGAACTCGTACTTGGGATTCATCAAATTAAACGGCGCGAAGCGGATCATGTTATGAATCTGATCCTTGGCTCTCCAGTATTCATCGCCGTCAGCTTTGATTTTCTCAAAGTACTTCGAACGCTGCACTGGCGGCAGCCCCTGCATTTCGCGCTCTTCATATGTGCCTGTAGAGGCTTTTTTCAAAACCTGCAGGTCAATATCGGTCGCAAGCAAACGCGGCTTCGCGGAAGGCATTTCAGGTTGAGCTTCACACGCTGTCATCGCGATCGTGTAAGGCTCCTGGCCCGTGCTTGCTGCCGCACACCACATGCGCAGATCAGTTCCGAACTTGCGGGAAAGCTCCGGCAGAATGGATTTTAGAAAGTCGAAATGATTCGACTCTCGATAGAACGAAGTCATGTTCGTGGTCAGGGCTGAAATGAATTCAGACACCATCTCGTTGCCACCGGCTTCAAGTTTTGACCAGTATTCTTCATAGGTCTTCAAGGAATGACGACGCAGCAGTTTTACAATTCTATTGCGGATCAAAGCATGATTCTTTGGCGTCAGTGGCAGATCCACCCCGGCCAGGTCATACATGCGCTCAGCAAACTTCATGAACATTTTGTCCGAAAGCTTGATATCTTCAAAATCGTACAGAGCGCCTGTGGCCTCGTTCTTTTTTACAGCGGTCATGCGGCCATTCCTCTTCCGTTAGCGACGTTGTTCACAAGAGCACCGGGCTCCAAAATCAATACTGTACGGCCATCACCCAGGATCGCGGCACCGGCCACTTCCGGAATGTCCTGACCGGTGGTGATTGGTTTTACAACCACCTGCGCCTGACCCAGGACATCGTCCACCGGGAAGGCCATCTGACCTGTCATGGATTCAATGATCACCAGCATGGTTTCTTCGCGACGTGCACTTAAAGAATTTTCGCGGCGCTGAGCCAGTTGCTGGTCTTTTTTGTTCAAAGTCCAATTGATAGACCCCAGGGTTTTGGAAACGTCTATCACCGGCAACAGAAGACCACGGATGCTGGCCACTTTCCCGGCACCAGAGATGTTCGTGTAGTCCTTTGGAAGGACACGCACGATCTCGCGGATAGAATGGATCGGCAGAATATAACGAGCGCCATCCAAAGCCACGATGATACCGTCGGTGATCGCCGTGCTTAAAGGAATCGTCAGACGGAACGTGGTCCCCTGGCCTGCCTTGGAGTAAATATTGATCTTACCGTTGATTTTATCCAGATTGGATTTCACCACATCCAGACCCACACCACGACCGGACAGGTCCGAAATCTTGTCAGCGGTAGAGAAACCCGGATAGAAGATGTACTGGAAAACCTGCTCATCAGGGATGGACGCCGGGTCCACGCCTGCGGGCACAAAGCCCTTTTCAATGGCCTTGCTCAGAACCTTGTCACGGTTGATGCCACCACCGTCATCAGAGATGTCGATGATAACGTTACCGCCAGATTGTTTTGCAGATACGGTGACTTTTGCCGTCGCCGGCTTGCCGCGCTCTTGGCGAAGTTCTTTCTTTTCCACCCCGTGGTCCATCGAGTTACGAACCAGGTGAACCAAAGGGTCCCCCAGAAGCTCGAACACGGTTCTTTCAACTTCGGTTTCTTCACCGATCAGTTGCAGATCCACTGGTTTATCCAGAGTCAAAGACACGTCACGCACGATACGCTGAATCTTGATGAACATGGATTTCAGCGGGGTCATACGGATGCTCAAAGTTTTTTCATACAATTCACGAACGGCCTTATCGAGCTGATCAACAATGGCCTCCAGACGCAGGTTCACACCGCTGCGAACTGTTTCGTCATGCACGAGCTGATTTTTCAATACAACCAGCTCACCCACGGCATCCAGAACCGAATCCACACGACCGGTGTCAACTTTGATGGCGCTGGTCGCATTTTTGACATTCTTGTTATTACCACCACCACTTCCAGATGCGGCTGCCGCCGCTGCTGGTTTGGCTGCCGCAGCCGGAACTGCTTTTGCAGCTGGTGCCGGAGCTTCAACCGGTGTTTCCACCACTTTCAGAACCGGAGCCGGCTTCGCAGGCTCTGCCGCCGCCACAGGGGCCGCTTCGGCAATAGCCGTTTTCAGAGCGGCTTCAGCCGCTTCTTTGGCATGGAATTCAGCCTGATCTTCAGGGGACATCTGTGCCAGAAGTTCTGCCAAAAGATCATGATTGATCAAATCATCTTCTGGTGCAGCCGCTTCAGCCGCAGGCGTTAGGGCAAAGAAATCATCGGGAGCTTCCACTTTGGGCTCATCCACTGAAGGAGCGGGAGCATGTGCGTGCTTGGAAGCTTTGCCAGAAAGCTGCTCGGTGATGGCGATCAATTCCGCCGTCAATGCAGAAGGATCCCAAGGACCACCCTGCTGCTGCTGAAGAGCCGCAACGCGGTTCTTCAGTTCGTCTCCGGACTGCAACAACAAAGAGATCACAGTTGAGTTCACCAGCTCAGGGCGCGAACGCAGAAGATCCAAAAGGTCTTCCATCACGTGGGCAAATTTGCACAAGTCTGCCAGACCGACGGCAGCAGCTCCTCCTTTTACGGAATGGGCCACCCGGAATATATCTGTCAGATCTTTCGCTGGATCTTCGCTGTTTTCCAGCCTCATCATGTATTCCTCGTACTGCTCCAGCATAAATGCGGATTCGTTCAGGAAATCCATTTGTAGTTCTTCAAAGAAAGAATTGTCACCGCTCATTGTGCGCTCCATAGAGATTAGAAAATCACATTGATGTATCGGTGATCGAACATCTGAGCTATTTAGACCCTTGGTCCAGAATGAGAATCAATCCACCCTTTGGTGTAAAGAATTAATGAAACACAGGACCATTGTCCCACTATGAGCCGCCAAATATCCGAGAATATTATTTTTTCCATCCCACCGAGAAATCCTCTTAAGTCACCTTGGTTTTTTCGCGAAGAGTCTATTGTTAAGATTTTTAATCACGACTTTGAAAGGCGTAATACGATGAGCGATGTATCCATGAAAGCAAAACCCGGTCAGTATCTAACTTTCCAATTGATGGCAGAGCAGTATGGTGTGGCCATCGAAACAGTGCGCGAGATCAATCAGTTCGGCGAAATCACTCCAGTGCCTCGCACTCCTGATTATGTAAAAGGTGTGATGAACCTTCGCGGCAAGATCATTCCAGTAGTGAACTTGCGCATTAAATTCGGCATGCAGTCTCAGGACACAACCCGCGACACCTGCATCATCGTGATCGATACTGAAATCGGTCAGGTGGGCATGATCGTGGACTCTGTAAAAGAGGTTGTGGACCTTCAGGAAAACCAAATCGAACCATCTCCGGTTCTGGGCAACGAACACGCGATGTCCTTCGTGCGTGGTATGGGTAAAGTCGACAATAAAGTCGTTATCCTTGTGGATATCGTGTCTGCGTTCAATCAGGATCAAATGGGTCAGATGGCGCAGTTCTCTCACCACGAAGAAGCCAAAGCCGCTTAAGAGCTTTTTAAAAGATTCCAATATAAAACCCGTGGGTCCAAAGCCCGCGGGTTTTGCTTTTCAATAACCCGATAAAATCACCTAAAAACGAACACTTACGCGTGGCCCGCGCCCTCGCCCGCTCCGCCATGTTCCATCTTGGACTTGGGCAATTTCTTCACTTTCAGAAATCAAACAATAAAATCAAAGACTTTTCGCCCTAAACGAGATAGCAAGACGCCATTAAACAAAGGACAAAATCATGAAATCTATCTTTTTTGTGACTGCGATGCTTTTCTCCAGCCTGTCTTTCGCCGGCCAGAGAGTTTTTGACTGCCAAGCTACCAAACTTTCCAAAAGCCCGGATGTATCTGAAGATTTCAACATCCAAAAAAATCCCACTGTACTTCTGATCGAAGACGCGAAGAACTGGTCTTTGAGTGTTGGTGATTACTCTGTTTCCACTCTGGACAAAAACGGTCCGGCATTGGCAAGAGAATCCAGCGCCGCTTCTGACACTGAAGTTCGTTATGATTTCTGGGTTGAAGCATCCTACGAATTCGAACTGGTCATCAGCGTTGTCGACCACACTGCCAAAGTTTACTGGTGGGGCCTGGGCGAACAAACCGAAGTCGGCACCTTCCAATGCGAAGTTTCCATTAAGTAAAAAGGTACCTCTGCGGCACCCTCCACAGGAGGGCCCACCGCAGTTATGCATAAACGCCGCGTAAATGGGCGTTCATCAAAGCCCTTGGGATTTCCCGGGGCTTTTTTTATTTTCTTTCGCTGACGGGATTAAACTTCAGATAAAGTCCCCAGGCTTCAATCATCGAACCGTCTTTAAACAGGCAATAGTCAAACTCGGCACCCTTGTCTGATTTAGCGATGCGGTTTTCTCCCCCGGCGTCCAGACAGTATCTGGCAGCGGGATTGCCCGCCAAGGCTTGAGGCAGATTTACGCGCGGGGCCTGTTTTTGAGCGACCTTCCACGCGTCACAATTCGGGGTTTTTCCCTTGAAACAATCCACTGATAATTTCAGCTTCTGGTATTCCTGCACCTTCAACGGCCGATACCCTTTGCCATCATAAATCTTCAGGTCTGCCCAGGCTGACGACGCCACCAAAATCCAAACTGAAATCATCGCAAGCATTTTCATTATTTGTCCTTTGGTTTGTCTGAAAGCCAGGCCAGCATTTGTTCGGGATATCCGGTATAGTTCAACAGCGTTTCAGCATCGACCCAGCCACCGTTATAAGTGTCCTGCCACTCCTGCCCCCAGCTATTATGAATCTGAACTGCATCATAGCACTTGTTGGCTTTGTCACACATGCGGCGATAACCGGAAATCACCGTCGCATGTTTGTTTCCGCCCTCAACACCTGGGGCGGGACAGTCGTCGGAGTATTTTTCATTCAGACAAATATTCGAAAGCAGTATTGGATGCCCGGCAGACAATTGCTTTTTAATCTCTGCAATAGAGTTCGCATAGTCTGCCTTCTGCCCCTTCTTGGGAAACAGACTTATCTCAGTGGAGCCCATCCCCTCAAAGTAGGCACGATTTTTCGCCCGAGCACATTCTTTCGGGGTCACAAGCCGGTCAAAGAACTTTTCATAGGTCTCTTCGCTGAAAGCCTTTAACAATCGGGCCGGATCTGTGTCGACAGCAAAATCCTTGTCCACTTCGGTCTTGGCCGTGGCAAAAAAATCAGAAAGACAGGTTTGGCAGTTTGGATCAATCTTGCGGTATTCATCGTATTTTTTGCGCAAACGTTTGAAGGCCGCCACCTGAGCCTCCGTCCCCATCTGTGCTCCGCCGATTTTCGTCAGAACTTTATCCAGAGACATGCACTGCTGAGAAGCCGCGTTGCCGACAAACGTTGCCGCCACTTCCAGAGTGAAAGCCCCCGGACCGCCCTCGCGGATACCACGGTAAGACGACTCGAAGGTATTCTCTCCGTCGGGATCATTTCCAAATCGGGCCACGTCCAAAGGGGAAAACACCTCTGAATCCGGCAGATTGTTACAGTCTTTTTTTTCGATTCGGCATTTTTCCGCCGTCATGATCGCGGCGGCAGCAAAAGAATAACAAAGCCCCAAAGTGTCTTGGGACATCACTTTGGGCATCGTGACTTTCTTTTCGGTCTTTGGCTGAACCGAGAAGCCTTCGCCAAAACGCGTGAAGGCCGGCATTGTTGCCGCCACGGCTGACTGTCCAAGAATCACAAACACAATCACTCTGGTCAGCAGTTTCATGAACCCCTCAGAAGTTTGGATATATATCCATTTTCACCGAAGGTATTCACGCCTACTAGTGGCAATATCTGTTTACGGACCTTGGGCCTGCAAATAAAAAACCCCACAGCCATTCGACAGTGGGGTTTCATTTTATCTCACAAAGACTAACGCAGTGTAGGGGGCCCTACCAGGCGCCGCTTTTTTGGAAGAAGGTGCCGGTGGTTTCGACGATCGCGGAGGCATCCACCTTGTGTTTGCGATAAAGGTCAGCCGCCGTGTAAGCACTTTGACCGAATTCGCCGTGAACACCCAGGCTTTTCACCTTGAAGGTCACATCGGCATTCATCAGAGCATGAGTCAGAATCTGACCAAAACCACCCAGCAACTGGTGATCTTCCACCGTGATCAAGTGCCCTTGAGTTTTTTCCAAAACAGTTTTGAAGGTCGCCACGTCCACATGGTTCACACAGGCACAGTTCACAACAACCGCACCCACACCTTTGGATTCAAGATCTTTAGCCGCCTGCAAAGCTTGTGGGACCAAAGAACCTGTCGTTGCAATCGCCACAGACTTGGTTTTACCCGCTGTCGTGTCCGCCAGAACCTGCGCTTTACGCAAGTCATAGGAAGTACCAGCCACATAGGTCTTAGGGAAGTTTTCACGACCCAAGAAGAACACCGCTGAATTCGGAACTTTACCTTCCTTGCGGGCTTTGGCGAAGTTTTCAATCACCGTGTACATCAAAGCGTCGGCTTCTTCACTGCAAGACAGGGAATACACATCCACATGCGGGATGGAGGAAACCATCGCCACATAGCTGAGCGCCTGGTGGGAAGCCCCGTCCGCCGCATCCTGGAAACCGGTGTGAGAAAACACCGCAATCACCGGCGCTTCAGACAATGCACCCATCGTCAGAGGCAAAGCGCCTTTGGTCACACCAAACTGAGCAAAGGTATCAACAACCGGGATGTAACCCAGCTTGGACAAACCCGCCGCTGTTGAAACCATGTTGGATTCTGCGATACCCACGTCGAAGGAATCTTGAGGGAATTCTTTACGGAAGCCCGCAACCCCTGTGGAACCTGGCAGATCCGAAGTCACACTCAAAACCGGGAAACCGGCTTTGCGTGCACGCACCATCGCGGAAGAAATGCCGACTTGAATTTTTTCACCGGAATCTTTCACACCGCTGGCTTTGATGTCCGCTTCCCACTTGTTCAGTTCAGCAATCCAGGTATTGAAAACATCCGGCAAAGCCGCGCCTCCCAGAATTTCGCCAACGAATGCAGGCAATTCAGAAGGGCTTTTCAGAGGGAAACCGTGACCGCCCGTTGCGGATTCTGCGGTTTTCTTGGTGCCGATGCCTTTCACGGTTTTTGCGTGGATTACAACCGGCGCCATCGGATTGGCTTTGGCCTGCTCGATAGCGTTAACAATCGTGTCGTAACATTTTTGCAGATCATTGCCTTCAGCAAGATTGATCACATTCCAGCCCAGGTCCTTCAAAGACGCGAAGGTCGGAGTCATCGAGAAAGATTCCGCATCGATACGACCGGAAAGTTTCGTGTTGTTATCGCTGATGATCAAAACATAAGGACCCATCTTGCCGGTTTTTGCCAGACCCGGAATCGCCGCGAAAGCCTCTTTCGCTTCACCTTCCATGCAGGCACCGTCAGAGATCGTGGTCACTGTCACACGGTTTTTGCCAGAGATCGCCTCGCCCATCGCCACACCTTGAGTTTGCGGGAACGCAGAACCCAAAGGACCGTTGGAGATAAAGACCCCTTCCGGGAAGCAGTGCACTTCACCGTGACCCGTCAGACCGCTTTCGATCGAACGGAATTTTTTAAGGCTGTCCAAAGTCAGACCCGCCATTTTGTAATTGGCTTTCAAAGCATACAGACCATTTTCGCAGTGACCTGCGTCGTTCACGATATGGAACAGGTCATACCATTGCTTGTTTTCACGAGCCGCCACATCAAACACATGACCGTGCAATGCGGACATAAGTTCCGCCAAAGCAGCAGGACCGCCATAGTGAGAAGCCGCGCCACCAAGGACGGCGTTCATATCCATCAAAGAAACAAGGGCGCGAGTCGCGTTAGGATCGGCCACTGGAATCTGACGTCCGTCTTTGCTTTTAACAAAGCTTTTGAATTGAGGTTCTTGAGTAGGGTTGCCTGCGAGTTTTGTTTTGATCTGAATCGGTTCTGTCATAGGATATAGTTTTACTGCCCAGAGCGAGGAACATCAAATGGAAAGGCTCTATTCTCACAATATTCGCGACATCCTGAAAGTGGATCTGCACCGTCATTTGGACTGCTCAGTGCGTTGGAGCACCATTCTGGAACTGGCTCCGCAAGTGGGCATTCCGCTGGCCCCCACCTCCCAGGGGCAAAAGGATCAGTTTTTGATTACGGGTCCCATGAAGGACCTAGGTTCGGTGCTGAATAAGTTCATGAATGCACAGAAAGTTCTGGCCAGTGAAGAAATCCTGACCCGGGTCGCCTATGAAGCTTGTGAGGACGCCTTCAATGACGGAGTTCGTCTTCTTGAGTTGCGTTATGCGCCGACCTTTATCGCCGATGGACACAAATCCCTGACTTTCGAAAAGATCCACCGCTCTTTGCTAAAAGGCATCGAACAAGCCCGCAAACAGTTCCCGATGCTGATCGGCCTGATCTGCATCGTTCAAAGGATCAAGTCCTTTGACGTTGCGGAAAAAGTTGTGGATTTCGCCATTGACCACAAAGACAGCTTTTTGGCTCTGGACCTGGCAGACAACGAAGAGGGCTTTGATCCGAAAGTCTTTGCTCCCCTGTTCCAAAAAGCCAAAAAGGCGGGCCTGCGCATCACCGTGCATTCTGGTGAAACGCCAAGCCCGGTTTCTGCTCATTGGGTTCGCGACAGCATCGAGATCCTGGGTGCAGAACGAATTGGGCATGGCATTCAGATCATCAACGACCCGTCCGTATTGGAACTGGTGAAAGACCGCCGCATTCCCCTAGAGATTTGCCCGATCAGCAACTATCTGACCCAGTCCTTCCCGACTTACGAAGAACACCCGATCCGCAGGCTGATGCAGGCAGGCGTTCTGGTCACGATCAATTCCGACGATCCCGGCGTGTTTGCAACGACTTTGAGTGATGACTATGAAGTCCTTCACCGCGTGCATGGCTTTACCAAAGAGGATTTCCACAAATGCAATCAGATCGCCTTTGATGCGAGCTTCATTCCGGACATCGAAAAAAACCGCATCATGGGGGAATTCTTCGGATGAGCTACGCAGAAGAAATCCTGCACCTGATGCGTGAAGATGAGGCCGTGCGCGAAGCTTTGGCTGCCACGGGCGAGTTGTTTCAGGGTTACAACGCCCAGATGGAAAAAGTTCACCTGCGCAATGCCAGAAAACTGAATGACCTGATTGTTGAAAAAGGCTTCCCCACAATCGACCTTGTCGGCGAAGAGGCCTGCACCGCCGCTTTAAGAATCATTTTGCACGCAATCAGTTGGCCGGAGTTCATGCGCATGCAGGAACCCGTGCTGATTGATCTGGCCAAGAATGGAAAAGTCCCTAAAAGTTACGTTGCCATTCTGATTGACCGTATTCGTTTCTATGAGGGACGAAAGCAGGTTTACGGCACCAATGCCGACTGGGATGAAAACGGCATCCTGCGCATCACCGATGTTGAGGACGAAAAAAATCTCAACAACCGAAGATCCGAGATGGGGCTGGATCCCATTGAAAGCCTGGTGATCACCCCGTTGGATGGTGAATACCACCCGCCCGAACCCGAAAAGCGACACAAAGAATTCATTGAATGGACCTTTAAAACCGGATGGAGAAACAATGACTAAATCAAAACTTTTCGTACTTTCAATTTCTCTGCTGGCACTGGGCTGTCAGACGACTTCAACTTCACCTGTCATCCTGACCGCCAAAGAACGCCCGGATCACGCCACCGCTGAGGCCTACGGAACGCAGTATGCGATTTCCACCCAAGGACGCTATTCCAGCAAAGCCGCAGAAAAAATGTTTGCTGACGGCGGAAATATCATCGATGCGGTCGTGGCCGCTTCCTTCACAGTTTCTGTCGAGCGCCCTCAGTCCACCGGGATTGCGGGGGGAGGCTTCATGCTTTTCCACGAAGCCAAAACCGGTGACACCTACGCGATTGATTTCCGCGAACGTGCGCCGCTGAAGGCCTCTGAAAACATGTACATTGGAAAAGATGGAAAGGCCGTTTCCGATCTTTCCAAAGACGGAATTCTGGCTGTGGCCGTCCCCGGATTGGTCGCAGGTCTTTTGGAAATTCATCAGCGCTTCGGGTCACTGCCTTTAAAGCAAGTCATGCAGCCGGCAATTGAATTGGCTGAAAACGGATTTGAAATTTACCCGGAATTCCACAGAGCTCTTGAATACCGCGCCGATGTTCTGGCCCAAGACCCGGCGGCCAAAGCCATCTTCCTGACGAAAGAAGGCAAAGCCCCTGCCCTGGGAACATTACTGGTACAAAAAGACCTGGCAAAAACCCTGAAGCTGATCGCCGCAAAAGGCAAAGACGGTTTCTACAAGGGATCCGTTGCGCAGTCCATGCTGAAACTTTCCAAAGAGCGCAAAGGTCTTTTGACACAAAAAGATTTCAACGACTATCAGGTGAAATGGCGCAAACCCGTCGAAGGAAAGTTCCACGGTTATGAAGTGATTTCGATGCCACCGCCAAGTTCCGGCGGTGTTCACGTGATTCAGTTCCTGGACACGCTGGAAGCTGACAATCTGGCAAAGGCAGGTCCGCTGTCCACAAAGTCCATTCACTTGGCTGCTTCCGCCTTACAATCCGCGTTTGCGGACCGTGCGACTTATCTGGGTGATCCCGAGTTCACCGACGTGCCCGTGAAAACTTTGCTGTCCCCGGAATATCTGAAGGACCGTCGTCAGCAGATTCCCGAGAATCGCGCCCGCAAAGCATCCGAGGTTTCCGCAGGCAAAGTCACAGGATATGAATCCACCGAAACGACACACATCTCGATGATCGATGCCAAAGGCAACGCAGTCGCCACCACTCAGACCATCAACGGCTGGATGGGGGCTGCGATCGTGGCGCCGGGTACAGGCATGGTTTTGAACAACGAAATGGATGACTTCTCGGCACAAGTGGGTGCTTCGAATTTGTTTGGTGCGATCGGTGGAAAACCCAATGCCATCGCTCCGAAAAAGACTCCACTTAGCAGCATGTCTCCGACAATTCTGCTTCAAAACAACAAGCCGGTGATGGCCGTGGGGGCTCCGGGCGGCACACGCATCATCAGTTGCGTGGCGCAGACAATTTTGAACTATGTCGAATTCAAATTGCCGTTATATCAATCCGTCACCATGGTTCGCTACCACCAGCAGTGGCAGCCGGATGTATTGTTCATCGACCCGCCAGGGCCGAAGCCGGAAGTTTTAAAGCAATTGAAGGACATGGGCTATGACGTGAAGATCGACCCGATCCCTTGCAACGTGATGGCCGTCTCAAAAGAAGGCGACAAACTGCATGGCGTGGCAGACCCACGCGACATCGGCACTAGCATCGCCAAGTAACCCCAAGCCAAAGCCCTCCTCCCTCCCCGGAGGGCTGATCCAGCTTGATTCTCAACGACCTTTCATCTTTTGACAGTTATTCTCATTAAATGGATTTAAACAAAACTTCCCGCTTATCCTGAATGCGCGGGAGGTGCTCAGTGCGTATTGTTCATTTTGTATCCGGAACCGAATGCCAAAGTACTTTGTTGTCGGTAGATGCCATGAATCTGCTGCATGCAATGATGAACAAAGCCTCCGACGCCAAAGAGCTGGCCAAGCTCTGCTGCCGCGCCGGCCTCTGCCCTCTGATCCTTCGAGACAAACTCACCAAATAGTCCTTCACGTCTCATGCGCTGCACTTTTTAAAATCAGCCGTGGCGCATTTTGACTTCGTGACAGAACTGCGCGAGTCTTTGCTTCTCAAGCGAGGTGCTTATGCGCGAATTTTATCCAGCTCTAGAGCCTTTCAATAAAGGCATGCTGAAAGTTTCTGATATCCATACCCTGTACTGGGAAGAGTGCGGAAATCCACAAGGCAAACCTGTGGTGTTCCTGCACGGCGGCCCGGGTGGAGGTGTTCACCCGGATCATCGTCGTTTCTTTGATCCAAAAGCTTATCGCATAATTCTTTTCGACCAGCGCGGCAGCGGGCAGTCTTTGCCCTGCGCAGAACTGCGTGAAAACTCCACATGGGATCTGGTGAAGGACACCGAAACCATCCGCGAAATGCTGAAGATCGATAAATGGGTTGTCTTCGGCGGCAGTTGGGGTTCGACCCTGGCTTTGGCGTACGCAATCACTCATCCAGAGCGCGTAAAGGCTTTGGTTCTGCGCGGAATCTTCCTGTGCCGTCCGTCTGAAATTCAGTGGTTCTATCAGGAGGGCGCTTCCCACATCTTCCCGGATGTTTGGGACGAATATCTGAAACCAATCCCTGAAAACGAACGCCATGATCTGGTGGCTGCGTACTACAAACGCCTGACTCACGAAAACGCAGATGTCCGTTTGGAAGCTGCCAAAGCGTGGAGCAAGTGGGAAGCCGCAACCTCCCGTCTGATCGTGGACCCGAAAGCGGTGGATGAGTTCGATGACCCGGAATACGCGTTAAGCTTTGCGCGCATCGAATGCCATTACTTTACCAATAACGCCTTCTTTAAAACCAACAACTGGCTGCTGGAAAACGTGGATAAAATCCGCCACATCCCGGGCGCCATTGTTCAGGGCCGCTATGATGTGGTTTGCCCGGCGAAGTCCGCCTGGGAACTGCACAAGGCCTGGCCGGAGGCAAAATTTACAATCATCCCGGATTCAGGCCACGCAGCGGCCGAGCCTGGAACCCGCTCAGCTCTTATTGAAGCCACAGACAGTTTCAGAGATCTGTAAGACTTTCAAAGCCATAGGGGGTTTTTCCCCTTATGGCTGATATAAGCATTATCATCTTGTCACGCAGTGCCAAAAAGGGTTTATTCAGTGCCACGAACCACAAGCTTTGTGGAGCGAAATCCGGGGGGATTTTAGTGAAACTGAATAAGTTGCTAATTTCGGGGATCATGGCAAGTCTGGCACTTTCAGCCTGCGCGCCACAAAAAAACGACTCCAGCATTCTGACATCTGGAGACGGAATCATCGGGGGAACGGAAGTTAAGTCCGAAGACTCCATGAGCCAAAGCATCGTCGCTGTGTATGACGCCTTCGAGGGTCAAATCTGCACAGGTTCACTTCTTACCAACAATATCGTTCTGACAGCCGCTCACTGCATAGGTCTTTTCCAAGAAGACATGTACGTGTTCTTCGGCACAACAATCACGGCCACCAGCGAACACCGCAAGGTTGAAAAAGTGGAAGTTTCCCAATACTGGGAAAATCGCCAGGGCGAAGACTATGACACTGGTGATATCGCTCTTGTTAAATTCTCGGGCGAACTTCCGGCGGGCTATAAGCCAGCCACGCTTCTGGGCAACAAACGCAACATCAAAAAAGGTGCAGAGATCGTTCTTGCAGGTTATGGCATCGCAGATGGCAAAACCGGCGCCGGCATCGGCACATTGCGCACGACAAAAGTTAAAATCGACAGTCCAAATTACAGCACTTCTGAATTCCTTGTCGATCAGACCCAAGGCACAGGAGCTTGCCACGGGGATTCCGGAGGGCCTGCGTACCTTGAACAAAACGGTAAACTGTTCCTGATGGGTATCACCAGCCGTGGTGTGAAGGACGAAAACAACGACTGCTCTCAGTACGCAGCTTTCACCAGCACGCTGTACTATAAGTCCTGGATCAATCGCATGGTCGCCAGACTTTCCAGTTCTCTGGTTGACCCCAACCAGTTGTTGCCTAAATAGTCCGGGGAAGTATGAAAACGAAGTTGTACGTTAGCTCTTTCATCGTTTTGATTCTTTCGGCTTGCGGAGGCTATGAAGCAGCCTATTCCCCGGCTCCGAATGACACGGCCATTGTCGGCGGCACCATGACCGCCAAAGACAATATCATTTCCCAGTATGTGGTGTTGATCTATGACAACCCGACAAAAACCTACTGCACAGGTGCGCTGATTTCCAAACGCCTGATTCTGACCGCCGCTCACTGCGTGGGTAAAGGTGCTGAGGGTTTGACTCTGGCATTCGGCCTGAATCCGCTGGCAGGTCAGTACGTGATGAAAAAGGCCCACAAGGTGGCCACTCACGACAAATACAAAAAATTAAATTCCACCGAGCGCAATGACATTGC
Source organism: Bdellovibrio sp. BIS2 (assembly GCF_055398295.1). Lineage (NCBI taxonomy): Bacteria > Pseudomonadati > Bdellovibrionota > Bdellovibrionia > Bdellovibrionales > Pseudobdellovibrionaceae > Bdellovibrio > Bdellovibrio sp. BIS2. The sequence continues at coordinate 3,473,208 of NZ_AP035879.1, forward strand.
TTTGATCTCGATGAAAGAGGATGCCCCGGCGTCCTATCGTCCGTTGACCCTGCCGGATTCCAAATTCCCTCTAAGCAAAGACCTGATCTTCACGGCCGCTGGTTACGGGCGCATCTCGGGCAAAAAAACTTCTGCCGATGACACTCAAGGTTCAGGCAAGCTGCGCCACGTGGATCTGACCATCAGTCATTTCAGCAGCGACGAGACTCAATTTTATATCAATCAGGAAGACGGCAAAGGCATCTGCAACGGCGACTCGGGTGGACCGGCGCTGATGCGCTATTCAGGCAAGGACTATGTCGTGGGTGTGGCTTCAGCGATCTCCTGGACCGTGCCTGGCGAAGTCAAAGCCAGCCAGAAAAGCCAGTACATCGACAATAAAGACCTTTGCAAAGACAAATCCATCTACATGAATGTGATAAAATATCGCCAGTGGATTGATGATAATTCAAAGAAGCTTCTGTAAAAGCTGACGAATTCTTTCGCCCAGTTCTTTGGGGCTGTCGAACAAAACCCGGTGACTGGAAGAGGGCACTGTTTCAAAGTGGAACCCCGGGACCTCTTCCGTCAGTCGACGGGACATCTCCAGGAACTTTTCATCACGTTCCCCGACCATCCAGATCAGCTTCTGAATCTGCTTTTCCAGCAGACCACGCATGTTCTTTTGCTGTGCCAGTGACCACTGGGTCAACGCCAGACTGAGCGCCTCGCGCGAGTATTCCTTTTCTGACCGGGATGGCTCAGCTTCAGCACCGCCAAACACCGGCTGGGCGTTCCAGTTGCGCAGAACCATGTCCCACGGGGCCTTTAAAAATTCCTCAGCCCAATAGGAATCATTCATCCAGCGCTGACGGCGCTCTTCAGAAATAGGATCAAAGGATTCGTGCATGTCATTGAAGCCGGGGTTGGTGGACACCAGCATGACTTTGTAAAACAGGGCAGGCTTTTTTTCCAGAGCATGCAGCGCCAGACGACCACCCAAAGAATATCCGACCAGAACATTGCGGGCGGCACTGCCACCACCATGAATTTCAACCCATCTGACAAAGTTTTCCGCCCAGGTCTCGAACGAATGCGTCGGCCCCAGGGAAAGTTCTTTGAAATAATCCGGTGTAAAAATGCGCAGTCCTTCAGTTTGCGGCAAGTGCGCTTTTACAAGCGCCCAGTCCGTGGGTCTTCCAAGGAAGCCGTGAAGGAAAAAGAGATTCACTCTTTCCACAATGAGTCGTACTCCTTCCAGAATTCTTGAGTGTGTTCCCAGTTAGGACTCAGCTCAATGATCTGATGGTCCGCCAGGTTCAACTCTTTGTTGTCTTCTGGAATAGTATGCCATTTGTCGTAGGACCAGTTCCACATCTTTGCCCACGATTCGAAAGAAATCTGGTGTTTGTTTATGAAAATCTCTTTCTTAAACATGCGGTGGAAAATCTGCCCCCCGCCATTATTAATCACAACAACGCGGAATTTTTTCGCATCCAGCTGGGAAGTTACCCAAAGTGACGATAAATCATACAGCGCTGTTAAATCTCCAACAAGGCACCAGTTTTCAAGCTCTGGATGAGCCCAGCCCAGGAAGGTTGAGATCTGTCCGTCGATACCGTTGGCGCCACGGTTGGCCGCCACCCGCGCCGGAGGGAAATCATGCGAAGAGCTGGAGTCCCACTCACGGATCGGCAAAGAATTTCCAAGATAAACCGATGAGCCCTTCATGCGTTTTGAAATCGCATAGATCATGCCCTGCTCGGAATCAGGATACTTGTCCAAAAGCTGACGAATCTGCGTCGCGCGAGCCGCGTCCTCGATATTCACCTTCACGTTTTCGTGATGCGGATACGAGAATTCCACCTGACTTAGCAAATCCAAAGAATTGCAGTGCTGAACCGGACGGCTCAGGCCTGTGAAGTGGTTGAAGCTGACCGAGAACACCGGAAGCTCTTTGTACTTGTCTTCCAGATCACGCCACACACGCGCTGTCGGAATACCCCCGATACGCAGGATGGAATCGCAAACGCCCATCTCCAGAATACGATGAATCATTTTTTCACCGGACCTGATTTCAACATCCTTCAAGTCCGGGTGACCACGCAGACTGGAAATGCCTTCGCAATAAACCGGTGCTTTGTACTGCTTCAGGAAATCCAAAACAGTGCCGTAAGCTTTTTCCGGCAGGATCCCCACCATCACCAGTGGCTTGTGGGTGTTGACGAAAGTTTCCATTTCTTTCAGCGTGCCCAGTGGAATTTGCACGGGCAGCTTGGTGCGTTCAGAAACACTGGGAATATGAATTTGTGGTACCGGACCGTCGATCAGCGGTTCTTCAAAGCTGACGTTGACGTGAATTGGTTTTTTCCAGGACAGGGATTTGAATGACAGATGCGAGTTTTCGCTGTCCAGATCCAAAGCCACTTCGTTGTAGTAAGAGAAAATACCCACTTGTTCGATCGTCTGCGGAGCCCCGGAACCACGATAGTGCTTCGGACGATCCGCCGTCACCATGATCAGAGGCAAAGAAGAATAAGTGCCTTCCACAGCCGCGGGCAAAAGTTCCGCCACAGCAGTTCCCGATGTTGTGATCACCGCCACTGGACGACGGGTGCTGGCAATACGGCCCAGAGCAAAGAAGCCTGCGGCACGTTCTTCAAAGAATGAATAAACCTTCAGATTCTTGCATTCATCCAGAATGTGAACCATCGGACTGTTGCGGGCGCCGGCACAAAGAATAAATTCTCTGACTCCGGTGTGCACCAGTTCCTGAATGACTTTTGCTGCAAGTTCCATGTTTGTCATACTTCAAGCCCCAATATCTTTTTCACGGACAGGCGCTTTTGGAAAAGCTCCCGCCATTCTCTTTCCAGTTCACTGGCCGCGACTACACCACAGCCGGAACCAATCATCGCAGAGTCTTGACTCCACTGCAAATTGCGAATGCCGACAAGACACAGGGCCTCCTCAGCCCCGATAAAGGCAAAAGGACCTCCGAACCTGCGGCGCCCCTGCTGCCCCGGCAGCGCCTGCATCCACACATACCCGGCGGACCGTGGCGCCACGCCCAAGGCCGGCGTAGGGTGCAGGGCTTTCACCAGCTCCACAAAATCCGGCTGTGTCTGACAAACCACGCTGATGTCGGTTTTCAGGTGATACAGGGTCGGAAGCTCCAGAATATAAGGCGCGGAGGACTGCACGGCGCCCCAGACAGACAGACGCTCTTTGATATCTTCGGCGACCAACTGGTGTTCCAGCATTTCTTTTTTATCACGCAAAAGCGATTCACGCTCGGTGCTTTCATTTTTCGGGCAGGTGCCCGCCAACGCCATGGTCTTTAAAACACCTTTGGAAAAATCAAAGAGTGTTTCCGGTGTTGCCCCCAGCACTCCTTCACCGTCTTTCCAGAATCCATAAACAAACAATGTCGATGGAGCTTCAGACAGCTTCACCAACATGCGCGCACGATCACGGGCCGTGACGGTCTGAGCGGTCCGGGCAAACACAGCCGGAACGGCTTTCTGAATTTCGTTTTTTTCAATGCGGGACTGGATAACGGAAAGGGCCTCGGCAAAGTCCTCCAGACGCGGCTCTTCCCAGTGTGCGGTCATTAAGGGCTCCACAGTACGGGGCCCTTGAGCCAAGTAGGCCTCACAAATGCGACGCAATTCCTCTGTAGAGAGGGCGTACCGGGCTTTCCCGTACCAGCGGGCCGGGGTCGTCAGATCATAGAAATCCGGGCAAAATACTGAAATTTCGACACTATTTGGGGTTGGTTCTGCAGCGAACGGCCCCTCAATGAGAATCCATTGGTTTCCATGTCGCAAGAGGGCCCCTGCCTCCAAAAAGTTTGTAATGCCTTCGAGCGTTATGCTATTCTGCCGATCCACAAAAGGACCCTCTTTTTTCAACTTAGTAGTTGTGAAAATGTTAAAACAAGGGCGAGAAGAAGTTCGTATTATGGAAACGCAAACTATGCAAACAAGTCCCTCAACCCAAATTGTCAATGTTGGCGGTTTTGATATCGGGGGACCAAATTTCACCGTGATCGCCGGCCCTTGTTCAATTGAAAGCCAGGCTCAGTTCATGGAAACCGCTTCCGGCGTTAAAGCCGCAGGCGCACACCTGCTTCGTGGTGGCATTTGGAAAATGCGCACCTCCCCGACTGCTTTCCAGGGTCTGGGCGCAAACTCTTTCGACATGGTTCGCACTGTTTGCAAAGAACTAAACATGAGCCTTGTGTCCGAAGTGACTGACATCCGTCAAATCGAGGAAGTTTACGACATCGTGGAATGCTTCCAGGTTGGTTCCCGCAGCATGCAAAATTATGAACTGCTGAAAGAACTGGGCCGCCAGAAAAAGCCGGTGCTTTTGAAACGCGGCTTGGCTGCTTATATCGACGAATGGATCAAAGCCTCTGAATACATCACCAAAATGGGCAACCAAAATGTGATTCTGTGTGAACGTGGTATTCGCACCTTCGAAACTGCAACTCGCAACACTCTGGATCTGAACGCTGTGGCTTACGCGAAAAAGAACACGCACCTTCCGGTGATCGTGGATCCTTCTCACGCGGTGGGCATCCGCGCTTTGGTTCCGGATCTGGCTTACGCAGCCGCAGCGGTGGGCGCCGATGGTATCATCGTCGAAGTTCACCCTCGTCCGGCGGAAGCGCTGTCTGATGGAATGCAGGCGCTGACCCTGAATGACTTCTCGATGATGATGAAGAAGCTTGATAGAATCCTGACGGCTATCGACCGTCCACTGCACAAAGCGCACAAGGCGGAAGTTTATGTCTAATCATTCTCCAAATCCTGAAATCATCAGAAACATGTTCTCTAAAGTGGCGGCGAACTATGACAAGGGCAACAACGTCCTTTCCATGGGCATCCATCACCTGTGGAGAAAAAAACTGGTGAAATACAGCGGCGCCAAAGCCGGTGATCAGGTTTTGGATTGTGCCACTGGCACAGGTGACCTGGCGATTGAGTTCAAAAAAACTGTCGGCACGGGCGCTGTGACTGGAACTGACTTCTGCGCAGAAATGCTGATCCCGGCTCCGGGCAAAGCCAAAGAGCGCGGTTTGGACATCACTTTTGAACAAGCCGATGTGACCCAGCTTCAATACGCTGACAACAGCTTTGATGTTTGCAGCATCTCTTTCGGTATCCGCAACGTCGGTGATCCGGTGAAGGCGCTAAAAGAAATGGCGCGTGTCACTCGCCCAGGCGGCAAAGTGATGGTTCTGGAATTTGGCCAGGTGAACATTCCGGTGTTCGGTGCTTTGTATAACTTCTACTCCCAGAACATCCTGCCTAAAATCGGCGGCATCGTAACGGGTCAGAAAGAAGCTTACGAATACCTGCAAAAATCCTCTGCGGCCTTCCCTTGCCGTGAAGGCTTCCTGGATCTGATGAAAGAAAGCGGTTCTTATTCCAAAATGGAATACATCACCCTGACCGGTGGTATCGCTTACATCTATAAAGGCACCGTAAAATAATTTATGAAATTCCTATTTGGCGTTCTTCTGATGGCAGTGGCTCTTCCGGCAACTGCCGCAGACACCGTATGGTCTGCGGTCTTTGAAAAAGCGCGTCCCGCAATTCCGGTGATCCGCTCTAAAGGCGGGGTTTGTTCCGGCGCTTTGATTTCCCCGACAGAAATTCTAACAGCCCGCCACTGTGTTTTTGATCTTCGTCCGATCACCGTTCAATGGCTTGAAAACGACAAGGTCGTGACCCAGCAAAGCGCCACCATCAGCCGCTGGGACAAAGACAATGACATCGCGATTCTGACCCTGGATGCTCCGGCGAAAGCCACGCCCCTGAAGTTTGCAAACCTTGCTTCCATCAAAGTGGGCCAGGAATGCGCCACCATCGGGCACCCGTTCGGGACAAGACTGGATTTCGATACAAATCTGAACAACGACATGCTTTTCAACTTCACCAAAGGCATGGTCACCAAAATCAACTCTGACAAAAATTTCCTGACCGACATGTCCGTGTCCCCGGGGAATTCCGGCGGTGCGGTTTTGAATGATCAGGGTGAAATCATCGGCGTGGTTTCCGCCAAGTACGTGCGCAAAGCTGCGGGCAGCATCGGGCGCATGATTCATCCGGCGAAACTGGCGACACTGAAAGACCAGCCGTCGCGCACGTTCAGCTCTCGGGATGCCAAAGCCAGCTTTGATTTGAATGTAAAAGAAACCTTCGTCAGCCTTCATCACAACGGCAAAGAAATTAAGGACAATGCTTTGGCGTTGGACTTGAGCATCTGGTTGCGAGACCGCTTTCTGGTGGGTGTTGAGCGTTCCGTGTCTTCATCCAAAGAAGATATTGAGTACCGCGGCTTGGCTTTGGCTTATCGCTGGTACTTTGAAACGGCCAACTTTCTGCCATTCTATGCGGGCGTTGGCTACAAACGCCTGACGTTTGAAGAATACAACGAGCGCAACTATGCGATGATCTATTTGTCGGGCATGGGCTTTAACATTGAAGCCGGCATGAGCCCGCAGGATTCTTCCGAAACCTTCCTGTCTGTAGGAATCAGCATTTTCTAGTAATTCATAGCCAGCATTCGACGCTGGTCCTGGCGAGGTCCCACGGGTGGGGCCTGCCCATGTTGTCTTAGAACTTCATCATAACGCATGGTTTGGATCTGCACTTCAGGTTTTGGTGGTGTTGGGTCAGGAATATACTTCTTCGTTGGGCATCCCCAGAATGCCAGTCCTACGAACACTAACAGTAGGAAGAAGATAGCTGGTTTCATGACCCTATTGTCCTCCCCGGCATCAAACAAAGACAGCTGTATTCAAGCACTGGCACTTGATAGGGATTTTCAAATCGTTAGGCTGGTTTTAAATAAAAAAACACGGTCTTTCGGACCGTGTTTTAAGAGTTTATTATTTTCTGAATCTGGAGCCTAGTAGTGCCAAGGGAATTTAGAGAAATCCTTCGGACGTTTTTCAACGAAGGAATTACGTCCTTCCACGGCTTCTTCGGTTCCGTAAGCCAAGCGAGTCGCCTCACCCGCAAACAGTTGCTGACCAACAAGACCGTCATCGATCATGTTGAAGCCATACTTCAGCATGCGCATCGCTGTCGGGCTTTTTGAGTTCATTTCTTTCGCCCATTCCAACGCCACTTTTTCAAGATCCTTGTGCGGAACCACGGCGTTCACCATGCCCATATCGAAGGCTTCTTGAGCTGTGTAATTGCGACCCAGGAAGAAGATTTCACGAGCACGCTTCTGACCCACCATACGGGCCAGGTATGCAGAACCGTAACCAGAATCGAAGCTTGCCACGTCCGGATCCGTTTGTTTGAAGATCGCATGCTCTTGGCTGGCGATCGTCATATCACACACCACGTGCAGGGAATGACCGCCACCCACGGACCAGCCGGGAACAACCGCCACAACCACTTTCGGCATGAAACGAATCAGGCGCTGAACTTCCAGAATGTGCAAACGACCCAGACGAGCCAGATCCATTTTGCCTTGAGCTTCTTTTTCTTCGTACTTGTAACCGTCTTTACCGCGGATGCGCTGGTCACCACCAGAACAGAACGCCCAACCACCGTCTTTCGGAGAAGGACCGTTACCCGTGATCAAAACCACACCAACATCAGCAGAAATACGAGCGTGCTCTAAAGCAGTGTAAAGCTCGTCCACGGTTTGTGGGCGGAAGGCATTACGCACTTCAGGGCGATTGAAGGCAATACGAACTGTGCCCTGATCTTTAGCGCGATGATAAGTAATATCCTTGAAGTTAAAACCAGGAACTTCCGTCCACCACTCTGGATTGAAAATATCAGAAACCATTTAAAACCTCTTTATTGAATCTAGATGCGATCAGTTTTAGACCACAAGTAGTGATCTGCCAACACCAGCCATGTCATGGCCTCCAGCACCGGGATCGCACGGGTCACGATGCAGGGATCGTGGCGGCCTTTTTTTGCCACATCCAGAATCGAACTTGTGGGCTTAAAGGAAACCCGCAGCAGAATGCTTTCCCCGGTGGAAATCCCGCCGCGGATGCCGCCATAGGCGTCCTGAGGGCCCTGATGGAATTCCGTGCCTTTGACTTCGGCGGACTCAAAGCCCAGCCCCAGCTCAAAGCCATTGGTGGCCCCGACACTCAAGAAAGCCATCGCCAGATCGGATTTCAGTTTATGAAACACCGGCTGACCCAAATGGGCTGGTGGATTCTGAATCAGAATCTCAGCCACGCCGCCGTGGCTTTCGCCGTTGTCCTGGGCTTTCTTTAAAAGCGCGGCCACTTCCTGATCGCGGCTGGAGGGAAATCTTGCCTGGAAGGAATCGATGTCCTTCTTGCTGACTTCCGCGCGTTCGGCATCGGTCAAAGTCATCGGACCAATTTGTGAGGCATAACCAATCACCTTGGTTGGCGCACTGACGTGTTTCATCATCATCTGCGCCACAGACCCCGCCATCACGCGGGACACCGTCTCACGACCGGAAGACCGGCCGCCCCCACGATGATCGCTGTGACCGAATTTATTCCTCCACATGTCATCGGCATGGCCCGCACGCGGGGAATTCTTGATGGCAGAATAATCCTGAGATCTTGCATCCTGATTGCGCACAATGATCGCCATCGGCGTGCCCAGGGTTTTACCGTCGAAAACGCCGCTCAGAACTTCCGGAGCATCTGCTTCCTGACGACCGGACACAATCTGACCCGAACCATGATGACCGGGACGACGGCGTTCCAGTTCTTTTTTTAGAAGTGCTTCGTCAAAATTCACTCCGGCCGGACATCCGTCAATCACCACGCCCAAAGCGGTCCCATGGCTTTCACCGAAAGTCGTGATCACAAAACGGGAACCGAACTGACTTGCACTCATGCGTTCTCCTCGGACTTGCGCCAGAACATTCGCTGTCCTTGCGCCTGGGCTGTGAACATCACAAGCCCGGACTGATAATTGGCGCCACAGCGCTGGGCATATTCACGGCCCATGGAATCTTCTTTGTAATTTAAATCAAACACCATCGCCGGATTCCAGTGTGCAGGTGGCATCTGGGTTTCCGGTCCGCGAGGTGCAGCCCAGATCACAATCTTGGGCAAAAGGGTTTCGGCATCTTCAGACCCTGCGCGGGGCTTCCCCGTGCGCGAAGAAATGAAGCTTGCGTGCGGCAGGGCTTTTTCAATCATTTCCAGCACGCCACCCCCGCCCCAGACGGAAATTTCTTTTTGCAAAGGCGCAATCATACCAACACCCTCGATCAGTTCCATAAAGCCCTGATCGTCGGTGGAGGTCCCCTGCCATGATCTGGTCTTTTCATTCCAGAAAAGAGTGTTCACGGCCTTCAGGGTTTCATGTTTGCAGACTTTGGCGGCGTTTTCTTTGTGAGGGGACGTGACCGCCGCATAACGAAGCCCCATGCCTTGCACCACCGGGAAGGCCTGATCCCACTCTTCACGGGAAATAGCGACTGCGAAGACCGGCAAATTCATTTTGTGGAAGAAATCAGAATGCTCCAGCGGAGTATAGCTGTGACGAACGGGATCACCCAGAACCGCAGCAAAACCATTCACCACCGTCGGAGTCATCATCCATGCCCAGAGCGAAGGTTGATCCCCCGCAGTGCCATCCCCTTCGCGCCAGAAATTGATCAGTTGATGACCTTTTTGCAAACGGCGATACCATTCCCAGCGACCATCCGGGGACCGCGGCAAGAAACTGCGGCGGGAAGGTTCGCCTTGCTGCCATTCGTGGCCCGTCTTCAGATCACTGAAGGTGTCGACCATCGGTGCATATTTCAACTGTGCCGCTTGATGAGAAAACTGCTGCCACAGTTCTTTGCGGGAATCATCGTGCAAAGACAAAATCAGCTTATCAGACGAAATCACCCGCAAAAGATCTTCGGGTGATCCCAGCTCCACCGGCCAGTCAATCCAGGCGACACGATTCAAAACCGCAATCAAAGGCTCCTGTATCAGAGCTTCGGCGTTTTCCGGGGCCTTACGGAAAGAGTACAGCAGGCGCTCGCTGGCCATTTCCTGCACCACGCGCTGGATCTGTTCAAAGGTCAGCAAATCATCGCGCAGCTCAAACAAACCCACACCTCGGTTCACGAAGCGGGCTTTAAAAAGTTCCCAGCGCTTTTCTGTCGCAAAGACTTCGGACGGGATCGTCACCGCGCCACCGATGTCATGCAGACTGTGAGTCAAAAGAGCTTTTTCAACGGCCATGGCGTGATGGCGATTTTCAAAAAGACCTTCCGGCATCAGATAGACCTCATCGGCTCGTTCACGATAACGGGCTTCGCGCACAACGGCGCGCTTATGGAATTCTTCCAGCGGAGACAATTCCGGGTTCAGGCGTGGGCGGTTCAAGAAGATTCTACCATCAAGATCGGTGTTACGACGAACCCACAGCACGCGCACGTTTTCTGGGATCACGGACAGATCAAAGCCCGCCCCCAGCACCAGGAACATCTGCGTGTGGGGCTTTTGCAAAGTCTCAAGGAAAAGCTGGCGCTCCAACTCGCGGAAATAGGCCTCGCCGTGCTCTAAGAAAAGTTCGGGGATGGTTTTTCCGATTTTTTCTTCGATGGATTCATCCAGGTCAATGATCTCCGCGGACTCGTCTCGCAGGTATATCTGCAGACGCTTCATCATTTCAGTTTTTCCGGTTCCGCGGTGGCCAACGACGACAGTAATCATGCCTTGATACCTATCATGTCCCAGAACTCTGGAAAACTCTTATTGATGGCCTCGGGGTTTTCAATGGTGATGTCATGGCCTTTTAGCTTCATCAAAGTGGCCGCCATCACCATACGGTGATCCTGATCGGAATCAAAAGTGATGCCTTTTTTAAGGCTTTGCTGGGGGTTGCCGTGAATGATCATGCCATCCGGCAAGACTTCATGGGAAATGCCCAGGCGTTCAAACAAATCAGCAATCTTGGCAATGCGATTGCTTTCTTTCGCCGCCAGATGAGGCGCATTGAAAAGCTTGGAGCTGCCGTTGGCCCAACTGCAAAGCACCGCCAGCACCGGGAACAGATCCGGGGACTGATAAAGGTCCCAATTCACCGCACGCAAGCCTGTGGAAGGCTTTACACACAAAGCGCCTTCGACCATTTCTGTTTCGATGTTCATTTGCTTGAAGATCTCGACAAAGACGCCGTCCGGCTGGGAGCTTTTCACCGGATAGTTCAAAAGTTTGGCTCCCCCCACCAAGGCGCCAGCAGACGCCATGGTGAATGCCGAACTCAGATCCGATTCCACACGGTATTCAAGCTTGCTGATACGCTGGCCGGCCGGGATCAGGTACTTGTTGCCCTGAACCTGCATGCGCATGCCCAATTCTTTCAGCATCTGCACGGTCAACTGGAAGTACGATTCAGAAACCTTGTCGCCGACCAGTTCAAATTCCAGATCGAAATCCAAAAGCCAGCAGTTCAGAATCAAAGCCGAAGCATACTGACTGGATTCAGAGGTGTTTACTTTCAATGGGGCGCGCGGACGCTTCCACCCTTCAGACACCACGAACATTTCGCGATTCTTGATTTGGGTTTGCACACCCAACTGAGACAACAAATCCAGCAAACCTTTTTGCGGTCTTTGCAACAGACGAGGTGTGGCCTCTAAAGTATGGACCCCGCGCATGCGTGACGCCCGAAGCGCCATAAAGCGGAACGTGGTGCCGCCTTCGCCGCAATCAATGCGGCTGCGTTCGCGGATCTCTTTAAGGCCTTCACGCATGTGAACGACATCGTCACATTCGGAATGCCCTTGCAGATCCAACACGGGAAAATAGCTTTTTACGATCAAAGCGCGATTGAAAATGGATTTAGAACCAGGAATCTCGCCCTGAAATCGGAAATCAGCCATTGAGTTCATCTTCTTTCTGGCGGCAGACTTCCACCAGGATGTCATCCACACTGACTTCACGCACGACACACTGGCCGGGCTTTTTCAGGAAAACGAAACGCAGAACTTCAGACGACGTCTTTTTCTTGTCACTAAGAAGCTGCTTTCTGAATTCACGCAGAACCGATTCTTTGGTCTGCAGCAATTCATCCCGCACGGGTGACAGCAAGTAACCCATCACAGGCGCCAGCATCAGCTTTTCGTACTCAGCAGGTGTGATGATCTTTTTGTGCAAGCTGAAGCGCAAAGCAAACTCCAGCCCGTAATTAATCGCCACCCCGTGTGGCAGTTCGTACTGGGTTTCCAGCACATGACCCAAAGTATGCCCCAGGTTCAGGATATGACGATGACCGGATTTTTCCTCCGGGTCCTTGGCGACAACCTTGTATTTGGCATCAATGGCACTGGAAAGGTATTTCCACAGCACCGCCGCATTCACTTCGTATTCTTTCGCCAGATCCCGCCACAGCGGTCCCCCGGCAATCAAAGCGATCTTAAGAAGTTCGCCAAAACCTTCAAAGGCTCGGGCAACCGGCTGAGCCATCAGCAACGAACGAGACAAAACAATCTTGTCAGCGGGATAGAAAGTGCCGATCTGGTTTTTCGCTGATCCCACATTCAAAGCGGTCTTGCCACCATGAGCAGAATCAATCGCCGAAAGCCAGGTGCTGGGCATGTGCACCAGACGCACGCCACGCTTCAGGATGCTGGCAACAAAGCCGCCAAAGTCCCCGACACTGCCGCCTCCGGCCACCACCACCGTCAAACGCCGGCTGGAAGCGCCTTCACACAGCTTGACGATCTTGGTGATGTGTTCAGGAAAGTTCTGAACGGATTTAAGAGATTCCCCGGCCTTCACCGGATAACGCAGTGGAAACTGTGCCATCCATTTTTTAAAGGCTTTGGATTTACGAGGCAAGATCTCGTCGTGGACCAACAACAGCTCTTCCCCCAGGTCTGCGGGACGAGGTAATTCTGTGGTGAAGAGCAGTGCGCTTTTTTTCATTATTTTTCTTCTGACAGGTGGGCTTTGGCTTTACCGTAGGAATCAGAGATCGCATCCCACGCTTTGCTCATTCCGTTTTTCATTTCGCCCCAGGCTTTGCCAGAGCTTTTCTTCATCTTCGCCAGATCTTTCTTCATTTCTTCCTGCTTTTTTTCCAAAGCAGCGATCTGTTCTTTGTACTCAGTTTTTGCTTCGCCGGTTTTCTTGGAGGCAGCTTCTTTCATCTCGGCGATTTCTTTTTTCATTTTCGCCAGATTTTCTTCCATGTCTTTTTGGAACTGCTCTTTTTGTTCTTTGGTGTAATCAGCCGCAGCCGTAGCTGCTTCAGCGGTTTTGGTTTTCACTTCTTCAGCGGAAGTGGCAAAGGATTGGGAAGCCAGGGACAACACTACAAAGGCAGCAGCAATATGACGCATAAAAGGTCTCCTTACGACGGAGACCAGTTTACAACGGGGCCTTATTTTACTTCAACAATATTGAGCTGATGCTGCTCGGCCTTGACGCTGACAGGCTTCTGATTTTTCAGACTTTCTTCCAGCTTTCTGCGGTAGGTCTCAAAGTTGATGACATCACGATCCAGATAATAGGTTCCGGCTGTTTTCGCAAAGACCACCAGCAGCCCGTTGCCATCGGCACGGATGCTTTTGACGGTGTCTGCGGTGATTGTGGAGTGCTCACTTGCGACCAAACGGATCGACGGACCCGCCTGTGCCGGATTCAAGCCAGTAAAGACGGATGCCACGAAAGCCACCATAACAAGCCATCTCATAAATCCTCCTGGTGAATAATTGAGACCTTCTTATATCTTAGCCAAGGTCCCCAGCGAAGACTAGAGCTTTTACCCTTGCAGGCTTGATATAAAACACCGGGATGGATCTATTTTGGACGCCCCCCGAAGGAGTTAAACCAGGTTCCAGTTGATTTCGCCAATACCCTTGGATTTCAGATAGGCATTGGTTTTGGAGAAGGGCTTAGTCCCAAAGAATCCGCGGTGAGCGGACAATGGCGATGGATGCACAGCCTCTAGCACCAGGTGTTTTTTGCGATCCACGAAGGACGCTTTTTTCTGCGCGTAAGAACCCCACAGAATGAACACCAGATTTTCTTTTTCTTCGTTCAGCACGTGGATGATCTTGTCGGTGAACTCTTCCCAGCCCTTGCCTTGATGGGCAGCGGCCTTCCCGTCCTCGACTGTCAGCACGGCATTTAACAACAACACACCTTCTTGAGCCCATTTGGTCAAGGAGCCACTTTGTGGAATGGTCGCGCCCACGTCGTCGTGAAGTTCTTTAAAGATGTTTCTAAGAGACGGAGGAAAACGAACGCCGTCTTGCACAGAAAAACAAAGTCCGTGCGCCTGACCGGGGCCATGATAAGGATCCTGCCCGACGATCACCACTTTCACTTTGTCAAAAGGAGTCAGATTCATCGCCGCAAAATAGTCATCGCCACGGGGATAAATCGTTTTACCCGCCTTGTATTCAGCAGATAAAAAGTTTTTCAGCTTCTTCATGCGCTCGGTTTCAAATTCGAGGTGAAGATGCTGCTTCCAAGATGAGTCTAATTTGATTTCTGACTTAATATTTTCCATCTCAATCTGACACAGGTCTATGGTCCAGGTTCGGGATTCTAATGCAAACCTATTCGATTTCAAATTATTTTTTCGGTGCCAGTCTTCTTGACCAGACAAAATTCGACCCCATTGTTACACTATAACTACGAGGAAAAGGAGGCCGCCTATGACGACCCTTCTCAACCCCACCATTGAGCTTATTGAGCAAAATCCTGAGGTTAAGTCCTTTATCTACCAGCAGATCGCAGAGTTTGAACACTTTGTGACTCCACAGACTGTGGTTGCGGTAGTAGCCCGGGATCCCCGAAAACTTGCGCTCCAGTATGAAACAGACGGGCGCGAATTCACCCGCGAGGGTCTGAAGAAACTGTATCGTATTGCCATCGTCTTAAACGAGGGCGGCGCGAAGGCCGAGGCTGAAGGCGTCCACGAGGATATCTTCGAAGCCATTAGGCTTGCTAAAGACAATCTGATGCAAAAGCTGGTGGCGATTCAGGATTCCGTGGTCAGTCAGCAAGACCGAATCATCGAAATCAATCATTACTTGCAACATCCGGTTCTTCATTAAGATAATGGGGCTTCTGCAAGGAGGCCCTGATGTTCAATCCCAATATGCCTTACCGCAGCGTTGGCCGTTGCGGTCTTAAAATCGGCACCTATTCTCTGGGTGGATGGACCACCTTTGGTGGCACCGTCAAAGACTTCACTTCCGTCCGCAGCATTCTGCGCCTGGCTTATGAAGCCGGAATCAATTTCTTCGACATCGCCGACATCTACGCCAAAGGCGAATCCGAACGCATCATGGGCGGAGCTTTAAAAGATTTCCCCCGCCACGAGCTGGTGATTTCATCAAAAGTCTTCTGGCCGATGAGTGAAGACATCAACGACAAGGGTCTTTCCCGCAAACACATTCTGGAATCCGTGAACAAGTCTTTGCAACGAATCGGCACGGACTATCTGGATATTTATTTCTGCCATCGTTATGACCCCGAAACCCCGGTGGAAGAAACCGTGCGCATCATGGATGATTTAATTCATCACGGAAAGATTCTGTACTGGGGAACCAGCGAATGGACCGCTGAACAGATTCAGGAAGCCATGGATATCTGCGACAAGGGTGGTTACTACAAACCGCAAGTCGAACAGCCACAGTACAACCTGCTTGTGCGCGACAAGTTTGAAACCAATGTGCAACCTAAAGCCCAACAACACGGCATGGGCCTGGTCACTTGGTCTCCGTTAGCGTCTGGCATGCTGACCGGAAAATACGACAAAGGCGTCAGCGAAGGCCGCCTGTCGCGCATCGACTGGCTGAAGGACACCTTCTATACCGAAAAGAACAGTCAGCGCGTGTGGGAACTTAAAGGCATCGCCGACAAACTGGAATGCAGCCGCACGCAGTTGGCACTGGCATGGACCGCCGCCCAACCGGGAGTCAGCAGCGTGATTCTGGGCGCGACCAGCATCGAACAACTGCAGGAAAATCTGGGTGCCTTGAAGGTTGAAATCACACCCGAGATCGACAAAGACATTAAAAAGATTTTCGCTTACTAATGAGACAAACAAAAGGCTGCTGGGAAGTCCCCCGCAGCCTTTTTCTTTCACTGCTATTTGACTGTACCCGCCAAAATAAATCACAGAAGATAGAACCATGCCCACCTATAAAGAAAAATCAGCCATATTTTTCTGCCTTATTATTCTACTGGTCCCGATCGTTATTTTATTCGATTACTCGTTGGATCAATGTATCGCGAGCGGGTTAGGTACTTGGGAAACTACATGCGGCCCCGAAGCTAAGACGCATGTCCTATATTCATTTATTATTTTTCCAGCATTTGCTGCATTATCGTGGATCGCCCATAAACGAAGTGGAAAGAACAACAACGAGACCGACCAATAACGGGAGTTTTAATTGAAAGAAAAAGTTATCCTCACCCTGATGATGCTAGCTCTAGCTTCTTGTTCAAATGTGCCTACGCGTGAAGAACGTTTGGATGCGACGGAAAAAGCGACCAACCGCACGCTCGATCAAAATCAAGGTGCTTTCAAGTCCTGCATCCAAGATGCAGTAAAGAGATCGCCGGGCCTGGATGGAAGAGCAACGCTTGTTTGGATTCAAAATGAAGATGGTTTTGTTAAGAATCCGCGCATTCGCGATATGAACTTCAAGGATCCTGCATTTGAAGACTGCATTATCTCCAAAATCAAGGCGATGAAGTTTCCACCTTCCGCCGAAGACTCCCGAACCAAGGTCAGCCTTGAGTTAATCGTGAAATAAGATTAGCGAGTCTACCACCCCATCGCGGGAATTTTACGATACCCCGACGGAATCTCCGAACTCTCGGTCTTGATAATGATCTCATCCCCTTCGGTCTCGAATTCATCCGGGCCGAGGGTCAGACTTAGGCGGAAGTCGCCTTTGTATTCCAGATTCAGCGGCAGGAAACCTTTTGGTTTGTCGTCGATTTCCAGTTGCCCTTCAGACACGTAGCCCACAGGTGGCACGCGGTTCAGGCGGGGATTTTTGATGGTGATTTTAGTGGTGACACTGCTGTTGGCTCTTTCCAGAACGTCGGTGGTTTCATCCACCACACTCAGAATGCACTCCAGATCCAGCACCAGGCTGTTGTTGTCATGCACAGCCTTCATAAGCTGAGACTTTTCAATCTCCATCATCAAATACTTAACCAAGGAACCCCTCCAGAAACATCGGCAGTATTCCATAACGCTTTGGCAGCGACAAGATTCACCGCGAAAGCCGCTGTCACCTGTCTGAACCTTGAGCAGTCCGGAATCTTTTTCAGGCGCCTCGGCCACCATCTGGAAGGCCCACGGCCTTTAAGGTATAACCAGCGCTTTCAGGAGTACCCATGAACCGCCTGCTTGTACTTGCCATGCTTTTGTTCCCGGCCCTGTCCTGGGCCCATAACTGCCAAGAGTTTCTGACATCCGACTGGCCCGCTGACGAAGGTTACGCCTGCGAAGTCACGAAGCCGGATCTGGCCAAACTTCAAATGCACAAGGTGGAAGTCTGTATTGGTTCGGTGCCTTACCGTGATGGCCAGCGCTACGCCAAAGCCGAACTGAAGTACATCCCGCTTTCCCAATATGAAAATATCTATAACCGCTCCGAGGGTCTTCACACCAAGTTCCTGAATTCCACCTACATTCACGCCTGGGCGGGAGAAGAGATGCAGGAATCCCCAGAGTTCCTGACCATGAAAGCCCTGGAAGAGGGCTCCACCCTGACCTACACCCCGGATGTCCTCAATCAGCTTCAGTTGGACAAAAGATCCCTGCAGGCCCGCCTGACTGTTCAGTCCCGCGAAGCGGCTTTGATATTCCAAAATGAGTGGAAAAAAATCTGGGACCTGCGCCTGAAATGCCAGAGAGTTTTCTGAAAAAATCTTAAAAAGCAGGGCTAAAAACCGCCCTGTTTCCGATAATTTGTCGAATATGACACCTCCGCGCCGCGCAAATTTGTTTGTATACGGTTGGTTTTCATTAAGTTGTTGCAACCACGGAATCTTTTGGAAATAACTTCATAGTGTTTCCCCGTATATGCTGCGAATAGGGCGCAGCGTTTCTACCAGGCACCTCAAATGCCTGACTATGGAGGTTCTTTGTGAAGTTGACCGCAGTTTCTCTTCTGGTGCTGGTATCCACGCTTTGTGGGCAATTCGTTTTTGCAGCTCCTTCTTCCGGCGATGTTCCTTATTATGGCGAAAAATTCCACCACGATCTGGCTTCCGGAATTTCCAACGACGATCTGAAAAAGAACATTCAGTTTGTTCTTCGCAGTTTCCACCTTCGTGTGAACGGCAGCTACGATCAGATCGTGAACGGCTGCAGCGGCGACAACTGCTATCAGCATGTTTCTCTGGGTTACGACGGCGCTCGCACCTTCCTTCTGGGTTCTTTCTATTTGGTTGATGAAGGTCACGGGGACTATGCCGTGAAGGACGTTTACTGCGACTCTATCCGCGGCTCTGCTGATTTCCGCGGCGGCAATGCTCCGGCTCCGGGCAGAATTCCCGACGGCAACATTGTGAACACTGAGCACACCTGGCCGCAATCCAAGTTCTCTGGCCGCCACAACAAGAGCATGCAGAAAGCTGACATGCACCACTTGTACCCTACTGACAATGAAATGAACTCTATCCGCGGCAACAACCCATTTGGTGAAGTTGTTCAGGACAGAAAACCATTGAAATGCCGAGTATCCCGCTTCGGTCGTGCTTCCCAGGGTGGCGCTGACGTGTTCATGCCACCGGCAAATCACCGCGGCAACGTGGCTCGCGCTTTGTTCTATTTCTCTGTAAGATATGACCTGCCAATTGATTCCCGTCAGGAAGCGACTTTGCGCAAGTGGTCCAAAGAAGATCCAATTGATGATGAAGAAATCAGCCGCAACGACGAGATCCACAAGATGCAAGGGAACAGAAACCCGTTCATCGATTTCCCGGGTCTTGAAGATTCTATCGGTGATTTCTAGAAAGCCCTGGAACTAGTGTTCCAAGGCGACAGGTAAAAAGCTCGTTGGAGAGGAGGCTGTGGAAGTCTCCTCTTTTTTTTGCTCTGCAGAGGTTTCGTATTTCACCAGCGTCCCGATAATATCCTGAAGCTGATCAAACGGCGCCAGATTCGGCGGCAGATTGTCTTTCAGTTCCATCGTCAGCACCGGTGTTGAACGCTCGACCCACATGTAACGACCCAAGGACCCAGGGTAGTTCCCCAGGGACTTCCAAGGAAGGTAATCAAACTTGGGCGGAGATTTCACTTTCGGTCCGTCGTAATCCAAAACTTTGAGCGGTGTGTGAACAGATACGATAAAATCCGGCTGGAAGTCACCAAGGTGCTTCATCGCGCACTTGGTTTCTGGCTCACTGCCACCTTCTTTACCCGGGAAACGGCGTGGGTTGGAGCCCGTAGAACGCCTCCACGCAGTCAAAGCCCCCGCATCCCAATCTTTGGTTGGGAAGTTGCGGTTGATATCAATCTTGTTCGCGTTGTAGCGGGTTTTGTATTTCACGCCATCCGGGTTCAACACCGGAATCACACGCCAGGAATTGCGCGGATCGATGCCTTCCAGACGCTCCATCCAGTAACGGCCCACGGTGCCTGCCGGCGTTTCATCTCCGTGAATCATACTGAACACCAGAACCTTTTTGGCTCCAGGGGTGGAAGAGATCTTTTCATAATGATAGATAGGCCGGCCTTCGGCACTCACGCACTGAGTGTCGATTTGCACCTTGGCACAAGCCTGATGCAAAAGCTTGTCGTCCCAAGCGCCCGGAAATTTTTTGAGCTCATTGATACAGTCTTGCTGAAGATCAGGGAAGTTCGCCTTCGCCCCAACAACTGTCATAAGGATCGCGCTAAAAATTAATGCTTTCATAGTCCTCTTAACCACTCAGCAATCATTATCGCTGTGTCTGCGAATTCTCTCAAGATGAGAAAGTGGCTTTTTTTGAATCAAGCTGAGAATCCTTACAAATTGACTAAAGTCTTGCAGGCTTTCGTCCGTAAAAGAAAGGGTGTGACCATTAGGACTCAGTGTGGAGGCAAGTATGTTGAATAGAGGTAGTTTTAGTTTCGTTGCGATGCTGGTAATCAATCCCGTCGTGATACTGTTTTATCAAAACTGCTCAATGGCGCCGGTAAGCCACGCCAAAAACTCCACACCGATCCCGGTGATCACCCGCCAAGTGGCTTCCGAGTCACAGCCTGTGGTTGCTGATATCAAACCTGTCTGCAATGACGATAAGAAAGAATGCCCACGTAAGGAATAATATTCTAAACGTGCATATCTGAATTCTTTATATACCTTTTACCCATGATGGCCTGCTTGTTACAACTAGCTTTCGAAGCAAGTTAGAAACAAGGAGGCTTCTATGAAACAAATCACTATCGCACTTGCCGCAATCATGGCTTTGGCAGCATCTCCTGCCCAGGCCTTTTTGTCGTCTCAAGACGAGACCACGCTGCTGGCGACCCTGAATCAGGAAAACCTGACCCCTGGAGTTCATTACAACGACATCCGCTGCTCTGTGCGCAATAAAAAGTGCCTGGTTAAAATGGAAATCAAATCCCAGAAGGCCGGCTGCCTGATTGAGCATATGAACGACGTCAGCGATCTTTATACTGAATCCACCACTCGCGACAACCACGTCCGCATGGTTTTATCCCCTTACGCTGAACAGGCGCTGGCATCTTGCGTGGCGGGTCTGCTGTAAAGCTGGACTTGCCCGTCTTTGGAAGGTCTCCTAGCCTAAACAGCGCTAGGAGGATCCATGCTTAAGTACGTTATCTCAAGTTTGTTTGTTTCCATTCTTACTCTGTCCCAGGCGTCTGCTGCCGACAAAATCAAAATGTATTTCAATAACGAGGAACTGACCAAGGTGATCGAGATTTACTCGAAGGCCACAGGTCAAAAGTTCATTATTGATCCGGGCGTGCGCGGAAAAATCTCAATCTATAATCAAGAGGCTCTGGAGCCGGCTGAAGCGTTCAATCAGCTTTCCATCGCCCTTGCCACCAACGGCTTTGCGATCAGCAAACAAAACGACGTGATGGTGGTGAAATCCGCGCGCAATGTGCAGCGTGATTTGATCGAGGTCAGTTCGGAAGTTCCTGCGATTTCACCTCAGCGCATGTACACCTGGGTGGCGACGCTGAAGCATGTTTCTGTTTTGGATCTGAATCGCGATCTGCGCATCCTGCCTTCGCGTGATGGCGAGATGAATGTGAATGCGGCGGCCAACCAGATCATCTTCACCGACTGGGCAACGAACCTGAACCGCATCGCTGAAATCCTGAAGGCTGTTGATAAACCGGTGGACCCAGCCACCAAAAAGTTGGTGGATGCTTCCCGCCGCCATCATGGCCCTGCAAACGGCCCAGCGCACAAAGGCCCGGCACCGAAGCATGACGAGGCTGGAAAAGCCCCTGAGAAGCAATAAAACCCGCTTCCAGCGCAAAAAATGACGAAGGACTGGCCCAAGGGCTGGTCCTTTCTTTTTTTGAAAATAGGCTATTGACTTACATATAATTTACACTGTAAGTTCATATGTAAGTTATGACGATGAAAACGCCCCTCCCACCACTGACACCGAAAGAAAAATCCGTCCTCGAATTTATCGAGGCGCACATCTTAAGTTCAGGAGTTTCGCCGTCATATCAAGAAATTAAGGATCACTTCGGTCTGGCTTCGTTCAACTCGGTTCAGAATTATCTGAAGCAGTTGACGAACAAGGGATATATCTCAAATCCCCAGAACTTGAAGCGAGCCATTCAGGTGCTCCACTCCGCTTCGGCGGTTCAGGATCAGCTGCAATCGAAAACGGTCTCGACGAAGACAGGATCTCCTCGCACTCAGCTCCTCCAGGCTCGTGACGAGATCCTGTCACTTCCCCTTCTTGGGAAAGTGGCGGCAGGCCAACCTATTGAAGCCATCAAACACGACGAGTTCGTGGACGTCCCCCCTTCCATGGTCAGAAATCCTTCCAAATCCTTTGCACTGAAGGTGCAGGGCGATTCCATGATTGAAGACGGGATCTTTGATGAAGACATCATTTTGATTCAGAAACAGAATTCCGCCAACAACGGCGACATCATTGTGGCAACGGTAGATAATGAAGCCACCGTGAAACGCTTCTATCTGCGCCCCCGCCCGGAAACTGGGGACGCAGATAAGATGGTGGAACTGCGCCCGTCTAATTCAACGATGAAATCCATGTGGTACACTCCTGATGAGGTTGAAATCCGTGGAATCGTTGTCGGCCTGATCCGTAAGTTCTAATTCCTATTAAATCCCCTGGCACTGCCATTGCTTTTACGTCTCCGCGAGTCGTCCATATCGGATACCGCAGCGGGGACGGATAAAACCCGCTGTTTTTCTAAAATTTAGTTCCAGCTTCTGAAAACTGGGACAGAAAACAAAGGGGATTTAAAATGAAAACCATCCAACTTCTAAGCACCGTTCTTGTTATGTCCATGCTGACTGCTTGTGCCGGTGGTGGCGGCAGTGATGAAACCAACGCCAAAACAAACTCTGTGGATGCCAACGGCTACTGCACCCAGGAGTTCATCACCAGCTATAACAATGTCCTTCTGGAGTTCAACCACCTGCAAATCCTTCTGGGCGGGATTCCGAATGAAGACAGAATCCTGGCGCAAATGAAAGCCGCTCACGGAGCCTGTAAAAAACTATTCCCCCAACATGAGGGTGTGACTTGCAAGGCTGAAGTAAAATACGAAATTACTGACATCTCCAGCAACACCTTCAAAGAAGGATGCAAAAAAACCGAAGAGGGCTTGAAACAATTGGGACAACTCTAAGTTCGATTGGAACTAATTATATGAATACCAGCGCCCCGTCTTTTCGACGTGGGCGCTTTTTTTATTTTGTCTGTCTGATAATTTAGAAAGCCCAGCAAGAACAACCCATGCTCCAGTCCAAGGCGACTTCTTCCAAAGAGCTGCGCACCTTTTTGGTTTGCGCATGAACCCCGCAACAGCCATGGCTGAAAGCATTATGAATGCTGGCCAGTGCATGCTTGGAAGCCGAAGATCTTTCCTGGTAGCCGCCATAAGTGCGCACCGGGGACCAGTCAGGCATCGCCGCCGGAATTTCCGGAGACAGCGACTTGAATTCTTCAGCACCATACACCACATTGCCACCCACAACCGTCATCACCGCCTGCAGGTCTTTGATGTCTTCCACCGGCACGGTGAAATAATCCGCACTCAGGGCCACAAAGTCAGCGAGCTGCCCTGGAACGATCTGACCGCGAGTGCCATCTTCATTCGAGAACCAGGTATTGCTCATCGTCCAAAGTTTCAGTGCTTCGGCGCGATCCAGGCATCTTTCATCCGGATACATTTTCAGACCACCCACAGTTTTACCAGTTGTCAGCCAGTAAAGACTCATCCACGGGTTGTAACTTGCAACGCGAGTGGCATCCGTTCCGGCGCCCACTGGCACACCCGCCTTCAACATCTCCTGAACCGGAGGTGTGCGCATCGCCGCCTCTTTACCGTAACGATTCACAAAGTATTCACCCTGGTAAGCCATACGGTGCTGAACCGCGATCCCGCCGTTTAATGCTTTCACACGCTCGATGTTCTTTTCTGAAATCGTTTCTGCATGGTCAAAGAACCAGTGAATGCCGTTGAAAGGCATATCGCGGTTCACTTTTTCAAACACATTCAAAGCGCGCTCAATGGTTTCGTTGTAAGTGGCATGCATGCGGAACGGCCAGCGTTTTTCGACCAGCACACGCACGACTGCTTCCAGATCCTCTTCCATATTTTCCGGCATGTCCGGGCGGGGTTCTCTGAAATCCTCAAAGTCCGCGGCGGAATAAACCAGCATTTCGCCAGCGCCGTTATGTTTATAGAAATCGTCCCCCTGTCCGAACTTGACGGTTTCAGTCCAATTTTTGAAGTCCGCCAGTTCCCCTTTCGGTTTTTGCGTGAACAAGTTGTAGGCGATTCTCAGAGTCAGCTTTTTTTCTTTCGCCAGTTCGTCAATCACCGTGTAGTCATCCGGATAGTTCTGAAAACCGCCACCAGCATCAATCACTCCGGTCACACCCAGGCGATTCAGCTCGCGCATGAAGTGCTGAGTGGAATTCTTTTGGTACTCTACCGGAAGTTTCGGCCCCTTTGCCAAAGTCGAATAAAGAATCAGGGCATTGGGCTTCGCAATCAGAATGCCTGTGGGATTGCCGTTGGCATCACGCTGAATCTCTCCCCCCGGAGGGTTCGGAGAATCCTTGGTGAAGCCGCACACACGCACGGCCGCCGCATTCAAAAGAGCGCGGTCATACAGGTGCAGAATAAACACCGGCGTGTCCGGGGATGCCTCATTGATTTCCTGAATGGTCGGAAGTCTTTTTTCGCGGAACTGGAATTCGGTAAAGCCGCCCACCACTCGCACCCATTGTGGGGCCGGAGTTCTTTGCGCCTGCTCTTTCAACATGCGCAGGGCCACAGCCAAAGAATCTACGCCATCCCAGCGAAGCTCCATGTTGTAATTCAAGCCCCCACGAATCACGTGAATATGGCTGTCAATCAGGCCTGGAATCAGACGACGCCCCTGCAAGTCGACGACCTTCGCGTCGGCCGCGGCATTTTTCATCACATCTTTGTCAGACCCCACCGACAGAATCTTGTCACCCAGAACCGCCACCGCAGTGGCGTCCTGTTGTTTCGGGTTCATGGTGGAGATTTTTCCGTTGATAAATACGAGGCTGGCTTTCTGATCCATGGTTGTCCTTACTTGAAGCGATTCAGTTCTTGTTTTTCAATCCGAGCGGGCTCGGCTGGTGGAAAAAGGCGGTCTTTGATCAGGGGAAAGACACTTTCCCCGATCAGCATTCCCAGCAATCCCACAAGGGCGATTGCGGGTGGCGCTGGTGATTTCACACGCAGACCAGCGTAAATGATCCCGACCAGCAATCCAACCACTAATGATATTATGTAGGGCCGCACACTAGTGGCCTTCTTGAGCGTTGAACATAGTTTTGGCATAGTCGATGCCCAGGCCATAAGCGCCACCCACCTCTTTGGCAATGCTGGTTGTCGACGCATAAGTTTCGCCACGAGCCCAGTCTCTTTGCAGCTCCAACAGATATTGCAAAGATGTGATTGGGCGAGCACCCGCCTGAACCATACGATCCATGGCGCGGTTGTGGGCCTCTTCACTGATATCACCGCTGGCGTCAGCAATCACATAGACTTCAAAACCTTGCTCCAAAGCAGAAAGAACAGGGCCGACGATACAAACACTGGTCCACAAACCTGCAAAGACAATACGGTTTTTACCGATGCGATTGACTTCATCAATCACGGCTTGATCTTCCCAGGTGTTCATCGAAGTGCGATCCAGCATTTTCTGACCTTCGAAGGTGCGCGTGATTTCGCTAAACATCGGGCCCGAGAAAGACTTTTCCGCCACCGTGGTCAGGATCGCTGGCACGTTGAAGGACTTGGCTGCCTTCGAAACCAGAGCTGCATTGTTACGAAGCAATGTGGTGTCGATGGATTTGGTTGCGAAAGCCATCTGGCTTTGGAAGTCGATCAGGATCAGAGTGTGATCTTTTGGAGTCAGAAGTGATTTTGCCGGTGTTGCAGTTGCTTTTGCCATGTTGATATCCCCTTTTTTATTTTTCAATTTTGTGAGTGGGTTTCCCCTGTTTTTTAAAAAGATAGCGATTAACTTTGATAAAAGAAATTTGTTATTTTAAATCGAGATGATAGGAATTAATTATCATTATTTGCGCATTTCCCTCTAAGTAAGGTCAAAGAGCAGAAACTCTGTCCCAGCCCCGGCTTGCAGGTGCAGCTTGCTTCCTTTTTCAATTCGCAAGCCATCCCCGGACTGGGCCAGAACCTTCCCCACAGTGACTGAACCTGAGATCACCTGAATCCAAACACTGCCTTCACGAGAAGAACGATACGTGGCCGAGGTTTTTTCTGAAAACTTGCCGCGGAAAATATCAGCTTTGGCATTCAGATAAAGCCCGCCCTTGCGACCGGCTTCAGAAGCCACACAAATCAAGCCCTCTTTACCAAAACCATCAATGGCTTTTTGTTCATAAATGGGTTGAATGCCTTCCAGGGAAGGCTCGATCCAAATCTGCATAAAATGAACATCCTGCAGACTGGAGCTGTTGTATTCACTGTGCTGAATTCCAGTTCCCGCGGTCATTTTCTGGATCTCACCCCGCTTGATGATAGTGCTGTTACCCAGGGTGTCCTTATGCTTCACCTCTCCACTTAATACGTAAGTCACTATTTCCATGTCTGTGTGAGGATGAGTGGGAAAACCTTCCAACGGCACCACGATATCCTGATTGATCACGCGCAGGTTTTTAAAACCCATGTGTTTTGGATCACGATAGTTGGCAAAAGAGAAACTGTGTTTGGTTTTAAGCCAGCCATGATCCGCGAAGCCTCGCTCGTCTGACCGTCTTAAAGTCACCCGGGCCTTGCTGCTGTCAGCAGCAAAGACTTTCCATGGAAGAAAAGCCCCCAAAGCACTCAGACTGATACTGCGAATAAAGTCCCGTCTTTTCATGAAGCCCCCTGTTAGGAAAGTTAAACCATTTTGCTGGTGATCGTGACCTTGCTTTCAAGCAGACGGTGAATCGGACAGCGGCCGGCGATATCGTAAAGCCTTGCCTTTTCCTCATCTGTCAGTTCACCGCGGAAGGTGATCTCGCGGCTGATCTGGGTTTCGGGCCCTTCAGATTCGATTTTCACTTTCACGTCTGTCGATTCAAGCTTGTAACCTTTGCGGTTGGCATAAAGCTGTACCGTCAAAATCGTGCAAGCCGCCAAGGCACTTTCCAGCAATTCATGCGGATCGGGCGCTTCATCTTTGCCACCCAGCTTTTCTGCAAGACCCGCATGCACCTTGTGCTCGCGAACCGACATTTCCGCCACCAGATTTTCTTTTCGTCTACCTTCAACCATTTTCAATACCCTTTACGGAGAAACAAAGTGCGACACCACGGGTTCTTCCAACAATACGTGGAATCGTCGCGCTTCCATCTGCACATCATGAGCGGACTTGGTCACGCGTTCATGCTGCCTTAAGTGTTCCAGCCAGGAGGCCACCAGGAAATATTCCAAGAATCGGCCCGGCTTTTCAGTGTCCTCGAAAATTCCCCAGGAATAAGCACCGTCACGACGGCGTTCAGAGCTCAGGGAATCCATGACGGCCACAAACTCGGTCTTCTTTTTCACATCAATAATGTATTCCACCGTAATCATCACCGGACCGCGATCCAGCTCGACTTTGTGAGCCAGCACGGGTTCGGGCCAATGCGCTGACGGAGTCAGATCCGCCGTCTTTTCCTGGTGCAGTTTAAAGCCCCAGAACAATGGAACCGCCAGCAACAACCCCGCAGCTGCCACCAAAAGGGCGATCGAGATCGTCGTGCGGGAAGCCAACTGCCCCCACAACAAACTTCCCAGCGTCTGCGAGCCGAAGAAGGCCATCACAAACAAGGACAACCCACGGGCACGCACCCAATCCGGCAACGAAGTCTGCGCTGACACATTCAGCGTCGTCAGAACGCCAATCCAGGAAGCCCCGGCGATAATACTGGCCGCCACGGCCACAAAACTTTGTGCTGTCACGGCAAAAAGGCCCAGGCTGATTGCGGTTCCCACTGTACCCAGCAAAACCACATGATCCGCTTTCAGACGGGCGCGCACCTTCGGAAGCATCAACGCCCCAAGAACCGCACCTGCGCCTACACTTCCCAGCAGGATGCCGTAAAGTTCAGAGCCGCCGCCAAGATTCTTTTTCGTCACTAAAGGCAGCAACGCCCAGTAAGCACTGGCGAACAAAAAGAATCCAACCGCACGCAAGACCGTGTTCTTAAAAGGACGGCTGTTGCGGGCATAACGAACCCCGGTCCACATCGCGCCCAGAATGTCTTCAGCGGGCAGCGTTCTTTCCGCTTTCTTCGGTGGTGTCCACCACCACAAAGCCGCGATCACCACCAAAAAACTTAACGCATTCACCATAAACGGCGCCGCAAGACCCACTTGCACCAAAATCACCCCCGCCAAGGCCGGGCCGATGGCGCGACTGATGTTGATCCCGACAGAATTTAACGACACCGCACTGTTTAGAACATTCCGGGGCACCAGGCTGGGCGTGATGGCCTGCCATGCCGGAGTTGAAAAAGCCGAAAATGTTCCCATCAAAAACGTAAATAACAACAGCAACACCGGTGAGATCTGCCCGGCATAAACCATGAACCCCAGACACACAGCCAAGGCTGCAAGAATGGTCTGTGCCGCCAACAACAGACGGCGACGATCCATCAGATCCGCCAAAGCGCCTGCCGGCAATGCAAACAAAAATACGGGAAGGGTCGTTGCCGTTTGCACCAGAGCCACCATCATTGGTGATGGATTCAGATTGGTCATCAGCCAGCCCGCCCCCACATCGTGCATCCACGTGCCGATGTTGGATAAAACGGTGGCAATCCAGATGACCGCAAAAGCTTTGTGAGTAAAGGGAGCAAAAGCACTTTGCTCCCTTGTGTTTTCAGCAGCAGCAGAACTCACGGCATATCAAAGAGGATAAATTCAGCCCCTTTGCCCCAGGAAAGCTTCAGTGTTTCCACATCAGTAATTGCCGCACCATCACCCGCCGTCAGGGACTTTGAATCCACCTGCACGTCGCCTTTAATTACCTGCACCCACAGATGTCTGTGCGGATAGGTCTTGTGATTTTTTTCACCGGCATCCTGGGCTTTCGCCACATACATGTCGACATCCTGATTCAGCGTGATGGAACCACCACGGCCTTTGTGCGAAGCCACCAGAATCAAATCGCTGCAACCAAAGCTGTCAGCAAAGTTCTTCTGGGCATAGCCCGGCTCCACACCAATCTTATCCGGCTTGATCCAGATTTGCAGGAAGTGAGTTTCCTTGCCCGGGATGT
This sequence comes from Bdellovibrio sp. BIS2, assembly GCF_055398295.1. Lineage (NCBI taxonomy): Bacteria > Pseudomonadati > Bdellovibrionota > Bdellovibrionia > Bdellovibrionales > Pseudobdellovibrionaceae > Bdellovibrio > Bdellovibrio sp. BIS2. Next base: position 3,502,143 of record NZ_AP035879.1, read on the forward strand.
TGTTGTATTCGGAGTGACGGACCCCTGTGCCTGCACTCATGCGCTGCACTTCGCCCGGTTTGATCACAGCCACGTTACCCATAGAGTCTTTGTGGGCCAACTCTCCGTCGATCACATAAGAAATGATTTCCATGTCACGGTGAGGATGGGTGTCGAAACCTGTGCCGCCCTGAATGCGGTCTTCATTGATTACGCGAAGAGGGCCATAGCCCATGAAGTTTTCGTCATAGTATTCCGCAAAAGAGAAAGTGTGTTTGGAGTTCAGCCATCCGTGTTGTGCCAGACCGCGCTCGTTGGATTTTCTTACTTGAATCATATGTTGCTCCCTTTTTTTAAAATCGTGTTTGTCTTTCTTGATAGACTTTACGGCTTTCAGACGATAAATAAAATTTGAAAGATTTAATCATCTTGATAAGTAAAGATTATCATTAGGGGTCCTATGAACTTAGACCAGTTGGAATTCGTTAAAGCCGTCATTGAGTGTGGAAGCTTCCGGGCCGCGGCCGACAAGGTGGGACGCTCCCAGCCGGCCTTGAGCGTGGCTATTAAGAATCTGGAAGATGAGCTGAGCCTGACCATCTTTGACCGCTCCGAATACAAAGTAAAACTGACCCCGGAAGGCCAGGCGTTTTATGCCGTGGCAAAAGCCACCTTGGAATCCGCCCAATACACGGCCCGTGTGGGTATCGAATTGGGACGTCACAAGGCCGACACCGAACTGCATATTTCTGCCGACCCGCTGATCTCCACCGAAATTCTGGAGCTGATCGCCCTGGAATGTGCGCGCCCCGTGCTGCCGGTGAATCTGATCATCAGCAAGTCCATTCTTCAGGGCGGCTATCAGCGCCTTTTGGATGGCGAGATTGACCTGGCCATCGCTCCGGCCCCCAAGAACAACGAAGACCTGGAAAGCATCTTCCTTGAAGACGTCGTTCTGGTGACCGCCGTGTCCCGCCGTCTGCTGCAGGAAAAGCGCACGCCAACCAAAGAATTTCTGACCAAACACCCCCAGATTCTGGTCTATAACCACCAAACCAATGAACGACCCGATGCCACGATTCGCAAAACCAGCAAAGAGGCCGGTCACAAAATCTATGTTCCCGATCACCACACCAAAGTGAAAATGATCGAAGGTGGCGTCGGCTGGGGCCGCATCGCCAAAAGCGAATGCACCAAAGAAAAAAATCTGGTGCTGATTGATAAATCCATCGCTTCCGAGACCCATCTTGAGCTATGTTTGGTCCGTCCCAAAAACCGCCCCATCGGCGTCACGGCCCGTTCAGTATGGAATGCCTTTCAGAAACGGTCCACTCAAGGGAGATAGATATGCAACAGCACACGTCCATCAACTATTCTGACAAAACCAAGTTCTATAAAGAGCTGCACTCTGAAGCCGAAGGCCTGGCGGAAAAAGAATGGTTCGTGAATCTTGCGAACTTCTCTGCCCTGCTTAAGCAGCACCTGCCTGAGATCAATTGGGTGGGATTTTATTTGCTTCATAACAACGAACTGCTGCTCAGCTCCTTCCAAGGACTTCCCGCCTGCACGCGCATCGCAATCGGAAAAGGTGTGTGCGGAACCGCGGCGAAAACACTGCAGACTCAACTGGTGGCTGACGTGGATCAGTTCCCCGGTCACATTGTGTGTGACGCCGCCTCAAAATCTGAAATCGTGGTGCCACTGATTCATAACGGAAAGCTGCTGGGGGTTTTGGATGTCGATGCGCCGGTTTTAAATCGTTTCGACAACGAAGATCAAAAGGGCCTTGAAGGCCTGGTGCAGATTCTGATCAGTAAAACTGCGTGGCCAGACAGGTTTGTTTAAAAGCCCACCTCGGGATCAACCCACCGAAAACAAAAAAGCCGGTTCGTTTTGCACAAACCGGCTTTTAATAAAACTCTTCAATAATCAAACTAGTAAAGATCGCGATAATCGTCTTCGATTGGAGACGTCGTCGCACCTTCTACATAAAGAACAACGCTGTTGTTTTTCAAAGATGGGTGTTGAACCTGAACTGTGCAAGAGCTCCAGTCAGCGCCCGGAGTCCAGGACACTTTCAGTTCATAGTTCTGAGTATAAGTTTTGGAAGCGGAATCATAAGAGCTGTTCAAAAGAATCACGCGCTCAACATCACAAGTGAAACCATCTTGTTCGGAAGTCACAACACCTTTTGGATCAATCAGATTCAAAGCCTGGTTTTTAACAACCACGCGCAAAGAAACGATGCCATCCTGATTGGAAGCATCCACAGCTTTCACAGCCACCGTACGGCCATTTTGAACGTCGACGTATTTATCGCTCCAGGCTTGAGCGGAAGAAGCCACCAACAATGCAGCGACAACAGAAAGAACTTTCATCTTTTAACTCCTTGGTTGTTTTGATGAGGGCGTTCTAGCACAGCCCCACCCCAAAACCAACGCAACGAGTTAAGTAGTGGTAAATTTACAGGTAATTACGGTCGGTCTCCAAGCACGTCGAAGCGAGGACGTTGGCCGACAACGCCGTCGATGAGGTCCTTTTCACCGACCGTAGAAAAAACAAAGGGATGGTCGCAAGCGCACACCATCCCTTCTAATCCCCTCGAGATAATACTAAATCAAATACGTTTGAGCTGACGGTTTAGCCGCGAGCGTAGCGTTTATTCATGGATTCGCGGATCTCAGCACCTTCGATGCTCAGGCGAGTCCAAGGAATAGCGCGAAGTCTTTCAGGCTCAATCGCCTCTTCAGTCTCTTCGCAGTAACCGAATGTGCCGCCCTCAATGCGAGCCAAGGCGCTTTCGATTTCCATCAGTTGACCACGCAGTCTTTCATGCATGCTGAGGAATTCTTGTTCAGCCAAAACGCGAACCGTTTGGTCGCCTTCATCGCCGCCCTTTTCCTCATTCTGGTCCAAGTTCAAACGAGCTTCTTTCACTCTATTGAGGATATCCTGCTTCGTTTGCAAAAGCTTTGTACGACATTCAGTCACCAGCTTTTCAGAGATAGCCATATTGCCCCCTCGAGTTCCTTCCAGCTTAAGTGCCAATTTGGAACTGACCTATTAAGTTCTAGACCTGTAATTTTTGCAAGCAAAAAATCTTACATTAACTTAAAATTAAATAAAGCGTTGTAAATCCTGACGAATCCTTAACTGCGGCCATGGGAGCGCCATAGCGGCTGACCTCACAAACCCATCTCCAAGTCATCTTCTTACAATTATAATCCCAATTTTGATTAGATCGCCCGCTCAAACTCGCAACGCGTTAGAATTCTAGCCCTCAGTTTGCGAAATGAAAACAGAAAGGGGCTTTTTCCCTCGAAGAATCTCAGATTGAAGCGAGTTTGCCGACTGACAGTCGTTGAAAGCCCTTAGAACAAGGCCCAGAAATAAAGAAGGCGACCTGCTATGAGGTCGCCTTGCACGATTCAGGATCGCTTCTCCCCCGAGAAGCGTCCCACAGGCATATATAAAGACTAATTAAGGCAAGAAGCCACACGCGCCAGCAAATCCCCGGTTGCGGCGTTAAGTTGTGTGGCCATCTTTTTCCCCTGAACTCCGCGAGTGCGGAAGGCTTGAGCGGATTGATCCATCTCTTTCGACACGGCTTTCACAGCCGACCCCTTGGCTGTTTTCATTGTCGTGGAGTATTCCTCCAAAGAAGACGCGAAAGTTTCGTGATTGTTCACCAGGCTTGCCATGATCTGGGCCTGAGCCTTCTGCATGGCCTGAAGTTCTTTTTTAAGCTCTGCACACTGGGAAGCCGCCATGGAATTGGAAGCAAACAGAATCACGGCGAAGAATGTGGCGATGGTTTTCATGTCAGAGCCTTTCGTTGATGACTCTGACCTAAAGCAATGAGTCTGCCAGCTGAGAACGGCTTGTATTCGCTCTCAGGTGACATTTTAGGCTAGGACTTTAGAAATTTTTCAAACTCGTTCTTTGTTTCGCCAGAAGTATACGGCAACAACAGACGGGCCACGTGGCGTTTACCACGCTCGATGCTGCGCTTGCCGGGCTGCTTTTCTGCGGATTCAAAGAACTGCAGGAAGGTCGTCGCCATCGCCAGCAGGGATTCGGCGATGTACTGCATTTCAGAAACTTCGGCGATCTTCACCATTTTGCCATCCTTCACCCACTGGCGGTAAAGGATGACCATCAGTTTCATCATTTTCTGGATGTGGTTGCGCCACATCTTCGCCAGTTGCTGGTCACGGCGGCGAAGGGCGTACATTTCGCGGTGGAAGAAACGATAGCGCCAGTACAACTCGAAGTTGTCGCTGATGAAGACCAGCGGAGTCGACTTCTTGGCACGGCTGGGGCGCCAGACGTCGTAGGTCTCTTTCGCCATTCTCTTAAACAGCTCAATCAGGATCTCTTCCTTGTTGTCATAGTGGAAATACAGGTTGCCGGGGCTGATATCCATGGCTTTCGCGATATGATTTGTCGTGATAGCCACCACGCCGCTGCGATTGAAGAGTTCGATGGAGGTGACGAGAATGCGTTCTTTGGTCTTCATGCTTATTAGTCTTTAGTCCAAGTCCCCTCGAGAGTCACGAGGAATAGGCCTGAAAAGCGCACCAGAATGGCATTTCCAGTGACTTCTTCTGAGAATGCCCTTGAAAGCGTTAAAAAATTGGTGCTACCATAAAATAATGTCATCTAAAAACAATTATAAGTTGCTAAAACTGCTCGTTTTTTCAGGAGCTTGCCTGGTAGGCCTTTATTCTCTGTTAGGTTTTACGTCCTCTGCGGACAGCCAAGAGGTTCAAGCTCACAAGAAAATCAAATCTCAACTTGAACAGCGCACTCAGTTGGCAAAAGCCATTGGCTCAAAAGTTCGCGCCAATGATCTGCCAGAGTCTCTTAAGATCCCATGGAACGGCGAAGAGCAGGCCGTGAAATTGAACTACACCATCGACGACACCCTTCAACGTGAAGCCGACCGCCTGCTGAAATCCTACAAACCGGATTACGGCGCGGTCTTCATGATCGATGCAATGACCGGAGAAGTTCTGGTAATGTCGAGCTTCCAGCGTGACGATGCCGATGCTCCGAACCTGAATCTGCAGGCCACGTTCCCGGCCGCTTCCGTTTTCAAGGTTGTCACGGCCACAGCGGCAGTTGATAAAGCCGGCGTCAGCCCTGAAAGCAAGATCCGCTACAACGGCGGCGCTTACACTCTGTACAAGAAAAACGTTCTTTCTGACAAAGTGACCCGTTGGACCAACGTGATCACCCTGAAAGACGCCTTCGCCCGCTCGATCAACACGGCTTTCGGTCGCCTGAGCATCGAAAACCTGCACCCCGAAGACCTGAACGAATACGCCAACCGCTTCATGTTCAATCAGGAAATCCCCGCGGACTTCCCGGTTGAAATGGGTGTGGCTTACGTTCCGCCAGGCAAAGGCTTTGAAATGGCTGAAGTGGCTTCCGGTTACAACAAAACCAACCGCATGAGCCCGGTTCAAGGCGCAATGATCGCCGCTGCTGTCGCCAACGACGGTCAGGTTGTAATCCCTTACCTTGTGCGCAATGTGACTGATGAAAAAGGCGAATCCCTTTACGAGGGTTCGACTTTGAACAACGGCACGATCATGACCAAAGAATCCGCCGCGAAAGTGCGAGAGCTGATGGAAAGAACTGTTCTGGCAGGAACTTCCCGCCGCTCGTTCCGCCCGATCACCAAAGATCGCAAGTTCCGTGAAATCGAAATGGGCGGTAAAACCGGTCACCTGACTGGCGACAACCCACGAGGTCGCACTGACTGGTTCGTGGGCTACGCCCAAGACGGCGAACGCAAGATCGCGGTTGCTGCTATCACTGTGAACAAGAAATTCTGGACGGTAAAGTCGGCGCACTTGGGGCAGTCCATGTTCCGCAAATACTTCGGCCCAGTGGTTTCTAACCAACCTAAGAACGGGCGCGTGGTTTCTTCCACCAAGTAGGCTCCCGGATGCGGCAGAGAGAGGCTAAAGCCGACCCCGCCGCTTCGAACACATCCTCGCTCTACACTATCAACGCTGGCTTTCGCCGGCGTTTTTTGTTTTCGCTGCAGAACTTGCGGCGGATTCGTCTTTATCCTCCCTCTGCCACAACGACAGCTTGGTAGGACAATCAGATCATTTTAGGTTGGAGCAAAATTGCGCACGAGCGCGATGAGACTGCTTCGAGTGTTTGGGAAGATTGGGTATGTGAAATGCAAAAAGCGAAATGAGCTTCCTCATTTCGCTTTTTATGGAATTTGAGCCTCTTCGCTTTCCGAGGAGGTTCGAATGCCGAACAAACTACTTACGCAAAGTAATGTTCGTCGTTTTTTGAGGAGCTTTAAACGGATCTTAAGACTAGTTTTACTGGTTCTTGAGGTCCTTCAAAGGCCTCTGAATTGGGGAAGCTCGCCTATTTGTCTTCTTTTGGGTTGCTGTCTTCGTGGGTGATCTCTAGAGGTGTTACGTCCAATACTTCGGCCTGAATTTCGCGTTCTTCTCTTACTTCTTCGAAGCCGCCGCCTTGGTTTCTGAATTCGTAGTAGCGGAAGCCGTTGTTGGCGTTGTTATTGCCCATGCCGCCCATTCCTGCGCCGAAGCCGAAAGGTCCGCCGCCGAAATTGAAGACTCTGGCAGAGCCTTGGGTCATTTTTTTGGCCATGTAGGTTTTGAATCTCCAGACTGCAAGATGGCGCAATCCTGGAAGGAACAAAACTACCGCGATAACTCGGGCGAAGAAGCTTGGGATCAGAAACAGCAAGCCTGACAGGAATAGGGCTCCGGAATGAAGGATTTTATTTCCGGGTTGTTGCCCGCGCATCATGGAGGTTTGCAGGCTCATCAAAGCCACGCGGCCTACGGTGGTCATGATCAAAAAGCCCAGCAGGCATGGCAGCAAATACAGGCCCAGCGTGTTCAGGAAACCCCACTCTTGCACGGCCAGGAAAAAGATCACCAGCTCTGCAACGATGAATGGAAATGGAATCATGATCATTTGTGGACCCCTTTTTCTAGATATCCAAAGTGGCTACGACCGGGCAGTGGTCCGAGCCTTCGACTTGGTCGAGAATATCTGCTGAAGCCAGGTATTTCTCAAGGCCTTTTGAGACACAGATGTAGTCAATTCTCCAGCCGCGGTTTGAAATGCGTGCCATTTGGCGATAATCCCACCAGGAGTAACGCTTTGCTTCGGACGGCTTGAAATAACGGAAGGTGTCGATGAAACCAAGGTCCACGAATGAATCAAACCAGGCGCGTTCTTCAGGGAAGAAGCCGCTGACTTTGGACAGACGGACAGGATCATGGACGTCGATGGCCTCGTGAGCCACATTATAATCCCCGACCACAACCACCTGACGTCCGGTCGCCAGCTTTTCTTTCAGATGCAGATTCAGATCTTTCAGAAATTGTTGCTTGAAGTTATGACGAACATCGCCGGAACCGCCATTCGGGAAATAGATGTTGTACAGATCGAAAGGACCGTGATCGGAAATGATGATGCGGCCTTCTGACTGGTATTCAGATATACCCCAGCCGTATTCCACGTTTTTTGGCTCTTCATTCACAAACGTCGCCACGCCCGAATAACCTTTTTTAACAGCCGAGGACCAGTAAGAATGATTCCAGGTGAGTTTCTTCAGTTCATTTTCCACCTGATCAATGTGAGCTTTTGTCTCCTGAATACAGAAAATATCCGGCTTTTCCCTGTTCACAAAATCGAGAAGACCTTTCTTGTGACAAGCCCTAATTCCATTCACATTCCAAGAGATGATTTTCACAGTTTCTCCTTGAGTTTCCACACCATCAAAGGCATCAATTAATAGCAAGGAGACACATCTATGCCAATGATTAATCAACCCGCTCCGCACTTTGCAGCTCAGGCTGTGTTTGATGGCGGCGAAGTTAAAGATATTTCACTGAACGACTTCAAAGGTAAATGGGTGGTTCTGTTCTTCTATCCGCTGGATTTCACTTTCGTATGCCCGACTGAACTGACTCAGTTCCGCGAGCACCTGAAGGAATTCCACAATGCGGGTGCGACTGTTATCGGTTGCAGCGTGGACTCTGTACACTCTCACAAACGCTGGTTGCGTGATGACCTTGGAAACCTGGGTTATCCACTGATGGCCGATCTGACAAAACGTATTGCCCGTGATTACGGCGTGCTGTTTGAAGATCGTGGTATTGCGACCCGCGGCACCTTCATCATCGATCCAGACCAAAAAATTCAATACATGGGCATCCACAATACATCCGTGGGCCGTGATGCTAAAGAAATCCTGCGCGTGCTTCAGGGCTGCCAGACCGGAGAGCTTTGCCAGGCCGGCTGGAAAGTGGGCGACGAACACATCACTCCACTGAAGTAACCATGAATCTGAAGGCTGACTATATCCAGCAGCTTCGTTCTTCCTACAAGGGGCTTGAAAAAGAGCCTCTTGAGGACATCGTTTCTGAAAATCTGATTTCACCGTTTACCGTGGCTCTGTCCCCGGACGTGATTCAGAAGGCGCAAAAGATCATCTCTGCTCTGTACAACATGCGCCAGCAGCCCTCTTATCTGCAGCACTACCAGTCTTTGATTGCCGAAAAAGGCCTGAAGGACCCGGGCAATAAATCCATCATGATGAGCTATGATTTTCACCTGGACGAGCATCAGAATCTGAAGCTCATCGAAGTGAACACCAACGCCGCTTTTCTGATCCTGGGCTATGAAATGTACCGCATGAAGGGGCACTCTCTTCCGGTTCCCGATTTCAATCCTGAAGAAATTCGCCGCTCCATCGAAACGGAAATGGAACTGCAGGGGAAAAAAGCCGGCCCCGGCTTCAAAGTGGCGATCACCGACGATGCCCCTTCCCAGCAAAGACTGTATGTTGAGTTCCTGGCTTACAACGAGCTGTTCAAATCCTTCGGCTGGGATTCCCGCATTGTCGACTATCGCGAGCTGTTCAAGGACTTCCATCCGGACTTTATTTACAACCGTCACACAGACTTTTTCCTGACCGAACCCTCCAGTTCTGTTTTGCGTGAAAAGTTCCTGAGCCGTGACGTGTGCCTGTCACCGAATCCGTTTGAATATCTGATGCTGGCTGATAAGCAGCGCCTGATCGACTGGGGCACCCCTGGATTCCTTGAAAGCCAGGGTCTTACTGGCGAGGATCTGAACCTGGTTCGCACAGCGGTGCCGGAATCCTTTGATATCAGCACCGAGCGTGCCGACGAAATCTGGGGCAATCGCAAAAAGTTCTTCTTTAAACCGAAAAACGCCTTTGGCTCCAAACAGTCCTATCGCGGCGGCACCATCAGCCGCAGCACCTATGACAAGATCGTGGGGCAGGATATGATTGCGCAGGAATACATGCCAGCTCCGGAACAAACCTTTGAAACGCCGGAAGGACCTCAGGCTTTCAAGTATGATCTGCGTTGTTATGCTTATCAGGGGCGTATGCAAATGGTTCTGGCAAGACTCTATCAGGGACAGGTCACGAATCTGCGCACCACCTACGGCGGCTTTGCGACGGTGAAACTCTAAAAGGTCTTTTTGGAACGAATCCACAGACGCAGTGGTGTCAGTTCTTTTTCCGTCAAACCAACAAAATGCACCTGGATCTTATAAAAGGTTTCGGTCGCGGTTTTGGTTTCCTCGCAGGCCGTAATTCTCAACGGCACCTTGCTGATACCAATGTCTTCGTAAAGGCTGCTGGAAATTCGGGTCACCATCCCCAAAGGCATCGGAATGTTTGATTTGATTGTCATCCCCAGCTCAGACACCGCCATGATCTCTGTCTTGGTTTCCCATTCGGCCTTCGCATGTACGGGGGCTTCAACAAAGTGAGCAGTGTCTTTCTCAGTTTTCGCCAGCAGGTTTTGAATCTTGGCAGAAAGCAGCTCCGGGTCCACTGGTTTCACCACATAGTCATTCGCGCCGGATTCAATGCCTCGTTCGATATCAGCCTTTTCCCTCTTCCCCGTCAGCAAAATCACCGGCAGGTGCGCCAGTTGGGGATTGCTGCGAACTGTGCGAATCAGGGCATAACCGGTGGCTCCGCCCGGCATGATGGCATCTGTAATCATCAGATCAAAATGTTCATTGGTCAGCTTATCCAAAGCATCAATCGAATTCATGCAGGCCGTGACCAGGTGATTGTCCTTGATCAACAGAGCCTCTAAAGTCAGTAACACACTTTTTTGATCATCCACGATCAGTATTTTAGCCATCTTATGCCGCCCTCACTCTGGAGGAGTATGTCTTTAACTCCGAAAGACTTTCAAAAAACTTGCGTTCCGTCTGTTTCAGCAAAAACTCTGCTTCGGTAAAGTCCTGCAGATCCTCCAGCTTCTGACAAAGCTCGGACACCTGTTTGGCCCCCAAAGTCGCCGCACTGGATTTCAGAGCGTGGGCCGCTTCAGAGATCTTTTCCTGGTTCCTGGCCTCGATACCCTCACGGATTTCGTGCAACAACACAGGCCCTGTCTGTTCCAGATCCTCGATCAGCACTTCTGTCAGGCTGCGATCATTTGAAATCAGATCTTTCAGACTCTCCAAAGCTTTCAGATCCAGATTTTTCTCTGACGGCTTCAACCAGCGGTGCAAGGTCGCGATCAGTTTATGAAGCTCCAAAGGCTTCGTCAAAAAGTCGTCCATGCCTGCTTCATAGCAGCTCTTTCGTTCACCACTGGTGCCCTCGGCTGTGAGCGCCACCACCGGGGTTTTGCGGCCCAGGGTGTTTTCCAACAGGCGAAGCTGCTTTGTCGCTTCATAGCCATTTAAGACTGGCATCTGGCAGTCCATAAAGATCAAGTCGTAGGACTTGCTGCGGGCTTTTTCCAAAGCGATCTGACCGTTGCCGGCGATTTCCACTTTCAAACCCAGCTTGGTCAGATAACTTTCAGCCACCCGCTGATTGACGATCTGATCTTCAGCGACCAGCACATGGCCTGAGAAAATCTTGGCAAAACGAATCTCTGAACTCTGCAGCTGCACTTCCCCCGCGCATTCTTCAAGGTTCACCATAAACCAGAAATTGGATCCGACACCGGGCACACTTTCAACGCCAATCTCGCCACCCATCAGATCCACAAGCTGTTTACAAATGGAAAGCCCCAACCCCGTGCCACCAAACTTCATTCCGGCTTTTGCCTGGAAGTACTTCTGGAACAGCGAGCGCTTTTCATGCTCTTGCAGTCCCTGACCGGTGTCCTTGATTTCAAACAACAATGCCGTTTTGCCGTCACTGTCGCCACGACTGGAAACTTCCAGACGGACAAAGCCTTTTTCCGTGAACTTTACCGCGTTCCCCATCAGATTCACCAGAATCTGGCGCAGGCGTCCGGCATCGGCGCGGTAATGCCAAAGATTCCGGCCATCAAAGCGGCACTCAAGACCGATGTTCTTTTCCGCCACCGTGGGCTTGAACATCTCCAGCACGTCTTCCACCAGGAACTGCAGATCCAGCGGCTGCGGATCCAGGCGGATCTTGCCCGCTTCGATTTTTGAATGATCCAAAAGATCATTGATCAGCATCAACAAGGACTCCGCCGAACGTTTGATATTTCCGACATAGTCGGTCTGTTCCGGATTCAGATGCGTGTCCGCCAACAACGTCGTCATACCGATCACGCCATTCATCGGCGTGCGGATTTCGTGGCTCATCGCCGCAAGGAAATCCGATTTTTTCTGAGATGCCTCTAACGCGGCCTCACGGGCGCGGATCCATTCCTGTTCGACCATCTTGCGACGGCTGATATCCTTAAACACAATCAGGGCGCCGGATATGCCGCCGTCAATGTCGTTCAGCGGACGGCTGGAAAGAGAAATATAAATTCCTTCTGGATGCTCGGCATTTTGAACAAAAATCTCCTGATCATCCACGCGATCCCCACTAAGCGCACGATACAACGGCAGCTCTTTCCGCGTGAACGGGCGACCGGCCTCAAGATTAAAGAACCCCAACTGTTCCACACTGGAATCAGTTGCAATTTCCTTGATCCGGGAGCCAACGATTCTTTGCGCGGCTGCATTGTAATGGGTAAACCAGCCATTCTGATCCACGACGATCAGGGCCTCGCTCATGGAATTCAGGATTGTATCCAGCAGAATGGATTTTCCCTGCAGGGCTTCCACAGCCTTGCGGGTTTCGCGCTGTTCTTTTCTTTGCAAAAAACGACTGACCACGATCAAAGCAATCGCCGCACACAAGCCCAGCAGGAAGTTCTGACCTTCTTTGGTGGGTTTGAATTTAATCGCGGGTGCGGACGCCGCCTGCATCTCGACCAGTTGATGGCGGATCTGATAGCGGGTTTTATCCAAAGACTCTTCAGTCTGCGCCGGACGGCGCTGCGGATTCATCACTTGCGTGTTGGCCGTTTCAATGTGCGCCCGAATCAGATGCCCCAGCTTTACGGCCATGGCGTGCTCACGGGGTTTGTTGCGCACCAGTTGCGACATTCTGGCCAGTTGCCCGTTCAAAGCGGTGATTTCACTGTTATAAGACTGCAAGTCGGTGGGCTGACGGGACACCAGGAATCGATCCTGGGCCGCTTCGGCGCGCACCAGAATCTGCTCTGTTGTGCGAAGCACTTCGGTCAGTTCACTCAAAGGTCGTTCAGAGTACTGGCTCAGCTTTAAAAGCTCGGGGTGCTGGAACGTAAGAAGCCCCAACCCGATGAGACCCATCAGACCGAACTCCACTCCAAAGCGTGTCAGCAGATTTTTAAGAAACGATGCTGAGCCCATGTATTCTTATCGGATTTTGGATCTCACCATGAAGCGGAAATCCGAGCTGTCAAAACGTTTGGCAGTTTCCCGAACATTTTCCCGGACCAGACAAATCTCTCTGTGTTATCCTGTTAGACGTACGAGGTGGTGGGTATGCAAGTGCAGGACGTTGTATGGGAATCCCTGAAGGGAGTCGGGTTTGAACATCTGGTGCTGAAAACAGCCGGAGATAACATCTTCGCTGACTCCCTGCTGGTTTACCCTGATTCAGCCGGAAAACTTCAGCGCATCAAGTACAGCATCACCATGGATGATTCCTACAGCGTACAGAACTTTCACGTGCAGTCGTTGACCCATCCAAACCAAAAGGTCGGCGTTTCGGACCTGATTGATTCCCTGTTTGTGGATATTTTTCCGTCTCCATTCACCAACACCCTGCCAATTCAATGGATGCGCTCGCAGTTTTTGCAAGTCTATGAAATTGAAGTGACCTGGGTTGATGCTTTGCAGTTTAAAACCAAAAAAGCCAGCCAGCGATATACCGAACTGAAGAACACACCGGAACAAAGCATCTATCGCTTTGAATCCATCGATGCCAAAACAAAAGAGGTCCACTTCAGCGCGGACCTCACAGTGGATAAAGACTGTCTGGTGCTGGAATATCCAGGCTACTTCCGTCGTCGCCTTTAATCCCCCACCAAAGGCCAGCGCTATTTCAGATTCGGAACCGAGTCATAGCGAACGGACAGATACTGAGTCACGTTGCCCTCAGTTTTAATCAGCATCAACTCATACTCGGTGTGGGTCTTTTGATAGATCTTATACTGAGCTCCGCTGCTTTTGATCCAGTCCTCCAGGCTTTCACCCCCGCGCAGGCCCGCAGTCTTCAAATTCCAGAATGAAAAACGCTGAGAGTCCGTCAGCAACTGAAACTGCCACAAGCTTTGTCCCACGCGGTTTTCCTTGTGGGTGTCGATCAAAGTGGGAGCCATCAAAGAAAACCTCTGGCTAAGGTCCTGAGCGGTGCTGCCACAAAGGACTTTGGCTGGCGTTGCGGGAGCTTTCATAAAGGACTGGTAACCATGCATGCGCAGATTTTCCGCGTCAGCCTTGCCTTCCACATAATATTCCACATCCCGGGCCACCAAAACCGTCTCTGGCAGGTGCTTCAGGGAACCGACGAACTCACTGCGGATCTCAGTCAGGAAGTCAGGACGGTTCTCGCAAGGTTGTGAAGCTGAAAACTGCGGTCGCAGCAGCTTTCCCGGCGGGTCGCGCTTCAGGGCAAAGGAGGTCGTTGAGATCAGCACTAGAAGTAAAAAGCCAGATGTCTTCATGAAGTCCCCTTATTATGTCCAGTCTAGTATTCGGAATAACTTTTTTAGGGCTTAATATTAAAGTGCAGGCCTGGCTTGCCGATATGAAGAGTGTCTCATTTTTCTACAAGGAGTGTGGAATCTCATGACGATGAAACATAGCGGCGCGAGAAAGTTACAACAAGTGACGAACTTTTATTCGTCCTTTGATCAGCTCAACGGCGTGCATCCTTGGATGGAAGCAGTAAAAGACGGCTTTGTATCTTATAAAGTGCGTGAACTGCAAACTGGCAAAGTCGCCTATTTCAATTTCATTCTCGCCAAAGAAATGGGACTGATCCCTTCCGACCATCCTCATCAAATGACGGATGATCTTCAGGAAAAACTGATTGAGACTTTCTCTCTGCAAATCATCAATGAATACGACGAACTCACTCACCGTCGCATCGACCCTGACACCATCCGTCCCCACGAATACATGGCCACCCGCTATCTGCAACTGCAGCACTCGAACAAACAGGGTAAAACCTCGGGCGACGGGCGTGGCATCTGGAACGGCACTGTTTACCATCGCGGTACGACCTGGGATGTTTCCAGCCGCGGCACGGGTGTGACGTGCCTTGCTCCAGGCGCAGTGGCGGCACAAAAGCCACTAAAAACCGGCGGCACTGAATTTGGCTATGGCTGCGGTCTAGCTGAAATTGATGAACTGCTGGGCGCTTCGATTCTGGCTGAAGTGATGCACCTGCAAGGCGTGCGCACTGAACGTGTTTTGTGTGTGATTGATCTGGGCAAAGGTTACGGCATTGGCGTTCGTGCGGCTCAAAACCTGATCCGTCCGGCCCACTTGTTCCTTTATCTGAAGCAAGAGCGTCTGGACAATTTGAAAGCGGCCACAGACTATCTGATTGACCGTCAGGTGATGAACAAAGCCTGGGATATTAAATCCAAAGGCAGCGCCAAATACGATGAAATGCTGCATGAAGTGTCCAAGGCCTTCGGTGAATTCACCGCCCTGCTGGATACGGACTATATCTTTGCGTGGCTCGACTGGGACGGTGACAACGTTCTGGCTGATGCCGGCATCATTGATTATGGCAGTGTTCGTCAGTTTGGTATTCGCCATGACAAATACCGCTATGATGACGTGGAAAGATTCTCGACCAATCTGAACGAGCAAAAACAAAAAGCCCGTCTGATTGTGCAGGTCTTTGCGCAAATGGTGGACTACCTTAAAACCAAAAAGAAAAAACCTTTGCGTGAATTTGCCCACCACCCGGCGGTGCAGAACTTCAACAAGGTCTTTGACAACAAACGCGCCGAAAGACTTCTTTATCGCATGGGCTTTAATGAAACCCAGCGCAGTCACATTTTGGCCAAAGACGGTCTGTTTGCCCGCTTTGACAAAGAGTATTCATTCTTTGAAAGGTGCAAAGTCAGCGGTAATACCGAAAAAGTCGCTGATGGAGTAAATCACCCCGCGCTTTACAATATGCGCACGATCATGAGGGACTATCCAAAGTTCCTTCAGGACAGTCCGCTGCCTTTTGAAAAACGCTGGATGACTGAAAACAATTTCTTTAAGACGGTGCTGTCCGGCTTTGCCAAGAACCGTGATGCCCGCATGGGTGAAAAGCAGCGTCGTCATATTGAAAACTTCCAGTCCCTGTACCGCGAGCTGGTTCAGACGGCGGCTGGTAAAAACAAGCCCGAACATATTCTTAAAGGCATTTCTGACCGCGCTGAAAAGCTGAATTCAGAAAAACGCATCACCGGCAACGCCCTGATCGAGATGGTTGAGGAAATCATCACCGAAAAGAAAAAGGGCCTGAGCATGGAGCAGATCCAGAAGATCATCGACAAGCTGGTCTTTGAACAAAACGGAATGCCGGAAATTCCAACAGGCCGTTTCTATAAGGAACTGCAACAGACCCCGGCGGTCAAAATGGATCTTTATGCCCGGCTGCTCAGTCTGGTGGAAGAACACAAGGAATCCATCTAAAACAAAAAGGCACCCACCGGGTGCCTTTTTGTTTTCTGCCTTTTAAGCCGACTTCTTGGCGGCGATTTCACCGTACTTGGTGTCAATCCCCATAATGTGCGCGGTCAGCCAGGTTTTCAGGAACTGGAAGAAGGCTGGTGTCAGCACCCCGGTTTTTTCAAATTCTGCCTGGTGCCCCTTCAGACGCTCGATCAGATCCCGGTGGATCTTCTTGTGAACGGCGGCCTGTGAATACGCCAGGGTGTCGAAGAACTTTTCCTCGTGGTCAAAGTGAGTCACGGTCCAACTGGCCAGTTCACGCACGATGGACGTAAGTTCGGCCTTGGAGGCCTTGGCTTCGTTACGCTCATACAGACGGTTCATGATTTGGATTAGTTTTTGATGTTCATGGTCCATGGCGTCCACATGTGTGGTCAGTCGCTCCTGGTCCCATTTAAAGAATGATTCAGCCATCTTTCACCTCGAGAAGTTGTTGGTTACATCCAACTTCGCCCGTAAGGTGGAGAAGCAGGATTGTTACATCCAACTTCTCGGTGGGGTTGATTTACTTCTGCATGATGGCCGTCATGTTGTTCAATTTTTTCTTAAATCAGAAAGCTGGTCGCGAACCCAGCGTCTTATAATGGGATACTCTTCATCTTTCAGGGAATGGTCTTTGTCCATTTCAACCCACTCCACTTTCAGACCCGCGTCCTTCAGTTTGTCGACACCGTACTTGGTCTCTTCCAGAGGCAGAATATCATCCTGGTGACCGTGGGTGAAAAGCCACGGGGTTTTCTTCGCATCCAACGAAAGATTGTTTCTCCAACGGGGATAGAAGTTGAAATAGCCGCTGATACCGACCACGCCGGCCAGCTTCTTGGGATAGTTCAAACCAACATCCGCACTGATCAGGCAGCCTTGCGAAAAGCCAAACAGGAAGATCTTTTCACTGTCCCAACCCTGATTTTCAAGATCGTTTAAAAGATCAAAAAGCTTTTCACGGATCTTCATCACGCCGTTGGCCTGATACGGAGGTTCTCCATACCAGGTGTAGCCATCCAGAAACTTGCGGGGCGCATTCAGCAGCAGATAATTCATTTCAGGCAGATTTAGTTCTTCATCAAATGAAAAGAACGGCTTGATACTGTCACCACGACCGTGCAGCACGATCATCAGGTACTCGGATTTTCTTTTTGCCGGAATAAATTTGTGTTTAAAAAGTGTCGTCGTAATCATAGCCCCGCCCTCGCCACAGCCTTTGTACAGAAAAGAACCTGACGAGCTTTTGTCAGTTGTAAATCATCAGAAGGAGAACCGTCTTCCAAGTCCAGACATTCACTGCTGGACATGGATTGCGCCATCGCACGCACCTGACGTTCCGGTGCCCGCAGCGGATTGATGAACTGCTCCGCCTCGCGCACGACAGAGATCTCTTCAAAATTCACCGCCACATCCGGCTCCAGCCCCTTCATCTGTGGGGAGCGGCCCGATGGCAGGTAGTAGAAGCCTTTGGTTTCAAACAAAGCGATCTTCTTGTTCTGGGACCAGTATTCACCCTCTTGGAAAGAACCTTTTCCGAAAGTTCTTTCACCCACCAGCACGGCGCGATTCAGGTCACGCAAAGCCCCGGCCACGATTTCAGAAGCACTGGCAGAGGCTGCATTCACCAGTACAGCCATTGGCATATCAAAATGCTTTTCCTCGCCACCATAGAAGACTTCAGCCTTTTTGCTTGGATCCAGGTAACGAACTTCGAAGATCTTGTTTTCAGGTCCTACAAAAAGACTCGCAATACAAGCGGCTTCTTCCATCTGACCGCCTGGATTGTCACGCAAATCCAATAACAAACCACGCACGTGGGAACGTTTGACGATCTCAAGCGACTCTTTCACCTTTTCACAGGCGCCACGGGCAAACTTGTTGATACCAATCACCGCAATAGGCTTGATGCCTTCGATCACTCGGGTGGAAACCGTGGCCACAGTGATTTCCTGGCGGCGCAGGCGGAACTTCAAGGTTTCGCCATCACGCTCAACACGGATGCGAACCACATCGCCGACTTCACCTTTCAACAATTCAGAAACGCGCGGCTGCATCAGACCTTTAACAGGGGTGCCGTTGATGGAAATCAGCACATCCCCTTTTTGAATGCCGGAAGCTTTCGCGGGACTGCCTTCGGTCAGCTTGCGCACAACGTACTGGCCTTTGTGGCTGCCCAACGTGATTCCCAAAGTGACCGAACGACTGTCGGCTCTGGAGATCACTTCCTGGAACTGATTGACCGGCATAAAGTAAGTGTGTGGATCACGGAAGACCGAGATAAAACCATTCAACCCCAGGCCCACCATCATGGAGCTTTGTTTGGGTTTGATATATTCAGCCTTCAGTTGTTCCCATGCTTTCAGGAAAGAGATCTGTGTGGCTTTGGCAGTGTGTGAAGTGAAATATTCTTTCCACGGTTCCAACTGTTTTTTCTCAGAGCTCATGTCGGCAGACAAGGCTTCGTGAACTGGGACCAGCTCCCCTTGCAAATTCAGGCTCAGATTGTAGCGATTGGCAACTGTCAGAATGGCATTGGCACAAGCCAGGAAGTAGCGTTCGGAACTGCCACAGGTCTGATCCTGAAGCAGGTCTTCCAGGGCTGCCGGCCCCAAGCCGGTCTCGGCCCAATAGTCTTCACCGGATTTCACCTTGCTGACGTCTTTACCTGAAAGACGCACAAGATACAGGCTGGCCCCCAAGACCAAAACCATCAATGAGATTATGAAAAAACGTGGTGAACTGAGCACTTCGGCCCTCCCGACCCGCTCCTAGAGAGCAACCACCGTGCCCGCCCAGATCGAATTAATCGGCTCTAGGTGCCGTTTTTCACCCCCATTTTGGAAGAAATTTCCTGTTCGCACAGGCCCTGAACAACGCCCCCGGCCTTGAGCTTTTCGACCCCCTGTAATACCTTAAAATCACTATGATTATTGTAACAGGCGCAAACGGTTTTATTGGCAGTGTGATGGTGTGGGAACTGAACCAAAAAGGTCTTACCGATATCGTCGCGGTGGACTCGGTCGGTCTTTCCGAACGCAATCTTCTTCGCAAACAAAAAATCACCAAGTTCCTTTTGAAGGATGACTTGTGGCCGTTCCTTGAAACCGAGGAAGCAAAAAAGAAAGTCACCTGGATCATCCATATGGGCGCCTGCTCTTCCACGACAGAAACCAACAAAGAGTTCCTGTGGGAGAACAACACTTACTACACACAAAGAATCTTTGAATGGTGCGCAGAACATGGCAAATCCATGATCTATGCCTCCAGTGCTGCAACTTACGGAGCTGGTGAACTGGGCTTTGACGACACCACCGATCCTGAAAAACTGCGTCCGCTGAATCTGTACGGTGAATCCAAAGTTCTGTTTGACCGCTGGGCGGTGAAGCAGACAAAAACTCCTCCACACTGGTATGGACTTAAGTTCTTCAACGTCTTTGGTCCGAATGAATACCACAAAGGCGCCATGTCCAGCGTGGCCTTTAAAGCCTACAATCAGATCAAGGACACCGGCGCGTTGGGACTGTTCAAATCCGCAGACCCGAACTATAAAGACGGCGAATTCATGCGTGACTTCGTTTACGTGAAGGACGTCACCGGCTGGATGGCCGAGCTGATGGACAAGAAACCAAAGAATGGCGTTTACAACATGGGCTTCGGAAAACCACGCACGTGGCTGGATCTGGCCAGTGGTGTATTCAAGGCCATGGGGAAAGACATGAAAATCAACTGGCTCGAGATGCCTGAAAACATCCGCGGCCAGTATCAATACTTCACCGAAGCTAAAACCGACAAGTGGCTGGCTGCGGGCATGAGCCCGGCGAAATGGCCTTTGGAAAAAGCCGTCGCTGATTATATTCAGAACTATCTGTCCAAAGACGACAAAGACCTGTAAGAGGCAGACCACTATGGAGACGGACTTTCTACCGCCACACTTAAGAAAATACGTCGTAGAACAACACTACGAAAAGTACACTCCCGTTGATCAGGCTGTGTGGCGCTATGTTTTGCGCCAACTGAAGGCCTTTTTGTCCAAACATGCTCATGAATGTTACGTCGAAGGTTTGAAGAAAACCGGCATCGATATCGAACGCATTCCGCGCATTGAAGACGTCAGTAAAAAAATCCAGGAATTCGGCTGGCGCGCACTGCCGGTCAGCGGCTTTATCCCGCCGGCAGCTTTCATGGAGCTGCAATCCCTTGGGGTGCTGCCAATTGCTTCGGACATGCGCACCCTGGATCATTTGCTTTACACCCCGGCCCCGGACATTGTTCACGAAGCTGCGGGTCACGCCCCGATTCTAATTCATCCGGAGTTTTCCGATTACCTGCGCCAGTATGCTCAGGTCGCGAAGAAAGCCATCATCAGCAAAGAGGATCTGGATCTTTACGAAGCCATCCGTGACCTTTCTGATATCAAGGAAAACCCGGCCTCCACACCTGAACAGGTCAAGGCGGCGGAAGAACATCTGGACAAGGTTGGTAAAAGCATCAGCCATATCTCAGAAGCGTCTGAACTGTCCCGCATGAACTGGTGGACGGCGGAATACGGTTTGATTGGTGAGCTCGACAATCCAAAGATCTTTGGTGCGGGCTTGCTGTCCAGTGTTGGTGAATCCAAGTGGTGCCTAAGTCAGAAGGTGAAAAAGATCCCTCTGACTGTGGACTGCATTAAAACTTCCTATGACATTACTGAACCGCAGCCGCAATTGTTCGTGGCGAAGGATTTCAAAACTTTGGTGCGAGTGCTGGATGAAATGGCGAACCAGATGGCCTTCCGTATTGGCGGCCTGAAGGGCTTAAACAAAGCCATCGAAGCCCAGTCCGTGAACACGGCCGAACTGAATTCCGGTCTGCAGATTTCCGGTCAGATCGTGGAAGCGATCACCGACAGCAACGGTGCCCTGGCTTATTTGCGTTTGCAAGGGCCTTCGCAGTTGTCCTATCAGGATCACGAACTTCCCGGCCATGATCAAAAGTATCATGCCCATGGATTCGGAACTCCGGTGGGCTTCCTGAAAGCGTATCCAAATCAGTGCCCTTCCACATTCACAGCCAGCCAGTGGGCTGAACTGAATGTGGTTGCGGGCAAAGAAACGCGCCTTGAATTTGTTTCTGGCGTCGTTGTGACCGGCAAGGTTCAGTCCGTTCTGCAAAAAGACGGAAAGACCCTGGTGCTGGCTTTGACCGATGCCAAAGCGGAATTCAACGGCCGCGTGCTGTTTGCTCCAGAGTGGGGCACCTTTGACATGGCCGTGGGATCCACGGTCCCGTCGGTGTTTGGCGGGCCTGCAGATCGCGAAGCTTATGGTGAAACCACTGACTTCGTGGCCAAACGTGTTCCGGCCCCGAAGTATTCCAACGAAGAACTGCAAAGACAAAGCCTGTACGGTCAGGTTCGCAAGATCCGCGAAGACAAACTTCAGGGGCCTGCCTTGACTGACGCTTTGGAAAAAGTTCTGACAGTTCACAAAACCCTGATGCCGACCGACTGGCTGCTGCTGATGGAGTCTTTGGAGCTGGTTTTATCCCGTCACCCTGAATCGAAACTAAAAAAACAGATCGAAGACGATCTGGCGACTCTGTCCAAGAAGGATGAAAAAACCCACGGCCTGATTTCTGACGGCCTGGTATTGGCTGGAGCCCTGTAAAATGAAACGTCCTTTTGAGATTCGTATTGTTCTGGTTCGCACTATCTATGAAAGAAACATCGGCGCCACTTCAAGGGCTATGTCCAACATGGGGATTGAAAAGCTGATCCTGATTGATCCCAAGTGCGAAATCACCTATGAAGCCCAGCAAGCGGCGGCCACCGGCCAAACCGGCCTGCAAAACCGCACGACTTATGCTTCCTGGGACGAGTTCCTGAAACAAGAACCCGAAAGCATCAAAGTCGCCTTCACCGCCCGCGATGGCAAAGGCCGTCAAGTGCGTGATGTCGATGAAGTTCTTAAGGACATCGCCGACAAAGCCCCTCAGTTCCAGGTGGAAAGTGACGTGCCTTACGTCGTTCACTTGGTCTTCGGCCCCGAAGACTGGGGACTTGCCGGAGAAGACCTTGAGCACGCCAACTTCTGCGCCTGCATCCCGACATTTGGTGACAACTGGAGTTTGAATCTGGCGCAAGCCACACTGCTTGGCATGTACAGTCTGCGCCGCACCTGGGGTGGACAACGTACGAAACTGGACGGCGGAAAAGTTCGCCGCGCCCCCCAAGGCATCGAGGGCATTGATCCCGAGGCCACTTTGAAAACCTGGCTTGAAGAAATGGGCTTTGATCTGACCCGCCAAAGAAAGATCAATGTCTTCACCGTTCTTCGTCGTATGCTTTTGCAAAACACGCCGACCAAAAAAGAACTGGTGATTCTGGAAACCGTTTTGCAACAAAGCATTCGCAAACTGCGTGAATGGAAGGAATTCCAGAACCGCGATCGTTAGTAACAAATCTGTCATCTCTGTTTTTTGAACAGAGGCCTCCCCAAGCAGGAACTCTTACCGCGATGATAATGTGATGAGCACGTCACGCCGCGAGTTCCTGGAAAATGCCACGAAATCCATGCTGATATACACAAGCCTCCCCGCGGGGCTTGCGCTGGCGGGCAATGAATATCAATCCGATCTTTACACTGGCAAAGTTCCCATCTGCCAGAACATGACCAACGAAATCTCGGCTCAGTTCACCATCCTGACGGAAGGAAAAAATCCTTACGCTTACCGAGTGAAAGACTCGCAAGGGCGCGATCTTCCCGTGCGTAAATGGGATGAAGAGCACCGCAAGCATTCCGGATACGGCATCGACAAGCTGATCGCGGAAAAACTGCAGGCCGACCAATTGTACCGCCTGCAGGTCATCGACAAGGACCGCGGCACTGTGTTGGACGAACGGATCTTTAAAAGTTTACCTTTAAATCGAAAAACAAATCTGCGCTTTGCAATGATCAGTTGTTCCTGTGACATCTATCACAGCCAGAACAGCAATATGTGGGACCGGATGTTTGCCGAACTTCCCGAACTGGTGTTTGTGCTGGGGGACTCGGTGTACTGCGACCTGGGCAGTGACGGGACGGAAAAAGACCTGTGGCGCCGCCACTGCGAAACGCGCACGACTCTGGCGCATTTCCGACAACCGCGGCTGATTCCAACCTTGGCCACCTGGGATGATCATGACTATGGCCGAAACAATGAAAATCGCCACTATGCCATGAAGCATGTCTCCCGACGGATCTTTGAATGCTTCTTCGGCTCTACACCTGTCGCTGGCTATCGCAAGGGTCATGGGGTCGGTTCGGTGCTGACCGGATTTGGACAAAGATTCTTTCTTATGGATGACCGCTTCTTCCGCGATGAACCCCGAACCGGCGGCATGATGTGGGGATCGGATCAGCAGGAATGGCTGCTTGAAACTTTAGGTGAGAATGACAAACCTTCCTGGCTGATGAACGGCAGTCAGTATTTTTCATCCTATATCGGCCACGATTCGTTTCAGAAAGAATACATGCGCAACCTTTCTGATCTGACGGGAAAACTTCGCCGGTTGGAAGCCCCCGTGGTCTTTGCCTCAGGGGATGTGCACTTCAGTGAAGTTTTAAAAATTGAACCTCAGCTTCTGGGGTATCGAACCTTTGAATTCACCTCCAGCGCCATGCACAGTATTAATTATCCCACGGCCTGGTACATGCGAAACCCGCGAAGACTGACTCACACCTGGAAGCATAATTTTATGATTATGAAAACTGAGACCGTCAAAAACGGTTTGTCGACGGACCTGTACTGCCTTGGACGAACCGGCAAACTGCTGATCAGTCACGCCGGCACAGTGCAAAGATAGCAGACGAAAACGATCAAAGCTTGCAGGTGCGGATTTTAAAAAGACGCGCATCAAAGGTGAACAGCACCGGGTCTTGCGACCTCATGGCCTTATGCAGACATAGGTACTCGGGGCCCTTGTCGACCTCCAAGGGATTATCGACGCTTTCCATGCGCACCAGATAATTGTTTTTCAGGGGATTTTTTTGCAGGCTCACGACTTTGCCGGTGAAGGCAAAGTCAGCCGAAGCGATAAAAGGAAGAAGCAACCACCATCCCATTAGGATGTCAGAAGCTCCTCATTCAGTTTGTCTTCCTGTTCACGGATATTGCGAAGCTGCTTGTCCAGTTTCTGAAGCGCTTGCGCCATGCTCTGACCCAGATCATGCAGTTCGTTGATACGGGACATGGTTTCGTCCTCTTCACCACCAACCAGGCGCAGGCTTTCCAGCTTCGCCGAATTCAGGTCGATCTCTTTGGACAGGGACTCCAATTTTTGATTGAGCTTTTTGCGGTCCTCGACCAGAGCCTTGGTCATTTCGCGGATCTGCTCCAGATCCAGAACTTCCAGTTGGCCCGTGGCAAAGGCGTCTTGCGACGGTTTAGTTTCATCAGCGTCTTCGCCCTGGAAAGCTTCCAAAAACAAAGACCATTCGTTTTTCAGGGATTTTACGATCGACCTACTACTGTCATCACCCATAAATATTAAAATACTCCTGCGCTCTTTGAGCGACTTGCGGGTTCGTCAGCCTTGGGAATAAGAAAGTAACAAAGGCCGTAACCCAGGATCGCAGCACCGAAAGTGACCAGCGAGAACAGAACAAATCCCGTTCTTACTACTCCCACCTCGATGTGGTACCGTTTAGCTATTCTAGCACACACGCCAAGAAGCTTTCTATCTAGAGCTTGGTCCAGTCTGTCGACACGGGGCAAGCAAACTGCCAGGATCAAATAAAACACGATCCCACTGCCAAACCAGAGAACCGCAACCAGCCAAATGACGCGCAGTATCCATGTTTCGATACCCAAAGCGTCGCCCAAACCCTTACAAACGCCAGCCAAGGCGCCTTTATCGGATCGAACCCAACGATAGTCCAGTTTCTGTGTGTTTTGTTCGGTCACTTCGGCCTCCATCAATACTGCTTCAAGCAAAGGGAGGGTTTTAGCACCCCTGCCTTTGAAAAGTAAGCTGTACCTATAAGGTCCCCGTGATCATGAAATCGTTACCGAAAGTCAGATAACGAGGGTTCTTCAAGTGGATCTTATCCGTCATGGTGGAAATACGAACGCTTTCCGTCCAGGAGCGGGAGCCTCCAGAGCCCATGATGATAGGAGCCTGGAACATATAAAGTCGATTTACAAGGTGGTAACTAACAAAGGAGCTGGCCGTGAATGCGCCCCCTTCAACCATCACCGATCGAAGACCTTTTTTATAAAGCTGCGCCAAAAGGTCTTCCAGATCCAGATCGCCACCCACGCGGGTTTTTACGTAAACCACGTCCGGGGATTTCGCCAAAGTGCCGCGCAGTTTTTCAACCTTTTCACGCAGCTCTTCGGCCACACACCAGATCACATCCTCAGAGGCATGCACTTCGGAAAGTTTCAGCTTGGTGAATTTCGGCAGCAGCTCAGCTTCCCCATCGACCACGATGACCTTGTTCTTTTTCGTGATCTGCGGGTGCCGAATGTTCAAAGACGGATTATCAAAATCAATGGTGCCTTTACCCACCAGGATTCCATCATGGCAGGCGCGGATGTAGTGAACGTATTCCCGGGATTCAGGACCGGTGATCCACTGGCTTTCACCCGAACGAAGCGCCACCTGCCCGTCAAGGCTGGAAGCCATCTTCAAAGAAACGAAGACTTTCTTTTTGCGGAAGTTCCACAGAAACGCTTCGCAGACTTCTTCAAGCTCTGTTTTGATTTTCGCATCCAGGGCCGGATGTGGCGAAGAAAACACCTCGGCTTCAATCCCCGCCTGGCGCAGAATTTCCGCGCCCTGCCCCGCCACCAGAGGGTTGGGATCGATCAAACCAAAGGTCACTTTTTTCAGTGGAAGTTTTGCCATCATCTTGGCGCAGGAAGGGGTTTTCCCTTCGTGCGCACAAGGCTCCAGCGTAACAAAGGCATGAGCGCCTTTAAGCTGTTCCGGCGAAAGATTTTTCAGAGCATTCACTTCCGCATGGGGGCCGCCGTAAAATTCATGATGACCGGCGGATAAAAATCCTCCTTGGGCATCCAGAACCACCGCACCCACCAGCGGGTTGGGACTGACTCGCGTTGCTCCCTTATAGGCCTCGCTGATGGCAAGGCTCATGGCTTCTTCAGCCGTGAGCTTGGTTCCAATGGCAGGCAGGGACAAAGAACGAATCAGTTCCATCAAATCACCTATGTCAAATAACCGCGGTCACGCTGATCGCGCTCGATAGCATCGAACAAAGCCTGGAAGTTTCCGTCGCCGAAACCATCGTGGCCCTTACGCTGAATCAGTTCATAGAAGATCGGACCGAAAGTGTTTTTCGTGAAGATCTGCAACAGGTATTTTCCTGTTTTGTCGCCATCCACCAGGATCGCATTCTTTTCAAGACGGCTGATATCTTCCGTCACACCCGGTACACGCTCAGGAATCATTTCATAGTACGTGTGCGGAGGCGGCGTCAGGAACTGAATGTCGCTGCTCTTCAAAGACTCCAAAGAATAATTGATATCATTGGTCAGCAAAGCGATGTGCTGAATGCCGGAACCTTTATATTCATCCAGGTATTCCTGAATCTGGGATTTTTCTTCAGTCGGCTCATTGATAGGCACAGAGAATTTGCCGCACGGAGATCTCATCGCACGGGACAGAAGGCCCGTCTTGCTGCCGCGGATATCGAAGAATTTCGCCTCATAGAAGCCGAAAACGTCTTCATAGAAACGCTGCCATTTGTCCATTTCACCTTTTGGTACGTTGTTGGTGAAGTGATCGACAACTGTGAAACCCACGCCCACGGGCGCTTTGTCTTCAGGTTTCACCTGGAAAATTTCATTGTAAAGCTTGTCCTGGTTCTTCTGATCCATGAAATAGATCAAAGAGTCACCAATGCCGTAGATTGCCGGGAAAGGAGTCGCGCCTTTTTGGTGTTCGTTGCCGTCGTAAGGGCGCGCACCGCGAGCCACAGCCGTTTTGAAGGCCTGATCCGCATCAAAAACACGGAAGCCGGTTGCATTCACGCACGGGCCGTGAAGTTTTGCAAAGTCCGTAGCGAATGTCTGAGGTTCGCAGTTCAGGATAAAATTGATGTCGCCTTGACGGAAAAGCTTGATGTTTTTGCCATGAACTTGGCCAACTTCTTTAAAAGCATAGCGCTTGAACACTTGTTCGAAAAAGTGGGCATCAGGACCGGAGTATTCGATAAAATCGACCCCGTTCAGACCCACCGGATTTTTCTCGGTAACTTGAGCCATGGCTCCTCCTACAACTTATATACGATGCGCTGACAGTAGCCCCAAATTAAGCATTATTCAAGCATGAATAAATTTAGGTATATCAAACACTTAGATCAATTTTGCGCCCCCAACCCAGGGGCTGGATCAGACATAAAGGCGATGTTCACAGAGGGATTACAGTGATGAAATTTCAACCTCATCTGGTTTACACATTCTGAACTAAACCCGATGAGGATTATGAAGAGGGCTGATGTCGAAAGCACCATCGAAAAAACAACCTGCCTGGTTCTACATAGTGTTGGTCTTACAAACACTGGGAATCATCATCGCCATCGGCATGCTTCGCGAACTGATGTGGATTCTTTAGTAAGCTACGTTGCTTGAGAACATAAATCCGTAGCTCGAATACTCAAATACATTATCCTCGTTCGGTACCGAAGCCATGTAATAGCCACCCAGAATCAGCTCACTTCGGCCACGCACAATCGCAACTCCGGCACTGGTCAGATGATTTGTACTGTTGTTGATTGAAGTATGACTGTAACCCGCCATAGGCTGCCAGCTTTCAAAACTTTTGTTTCTCCAGCCAACAGAATAGACAACGAACGACTCTTCATTCTCGACAACTCCCTCTGCGTCCCTCAACGAGGATTCGGAAGTATAAGTCACATCAACAAACACGTCATTCCCAGCAAGCAGATTAAAGCCATTGGCCAAACGCAGATAGTAAGGGGACTGCTTCACCGGCTCATAAGAAACCGTCTCTTCATTCACCGTGTTCGGAGTCGCCACATAGTGAACAGCCGTATAATCCACCGCCTTTGATTCCAGCATCACAGGTATGAACTGAGCAGATAAACCCAGCGTCCAGTTCGCCACAGGCTTTATCTGGATCCCCGGCAAAATGAAGAGGCCTTTATTTTTGTTTTCCGTCTCGGTAAATATGGTGGCATAAAGATTTCCCCCCGTACTTACCTTATTGTAACTGTGAGTTCTGGAGTCCCCTAGCTGCAAGCCAGAAGAAATCCCCCATGAAATGCTGTCGTTGATGGCTGCGCCAAATGCGGCCCCGACCTTCAAAAGCTGACTGTCCAAACTGGTCAGTGTGGACGAATTGTAGGAACCACCCTGCGTATTCAACAAACCATCCAGGCTCAACATCATCGGGCTTGCCACAAACACAGCTCCGGTCCCCCACTCCGTCGGATAAATTCCGGAAGCCAGCAAGGGGCGCACAGAATAGTCGCTGGGACTCAAGTCACTGCTGCTGTTTTTCATCTGGTGACTGGTTAGCGCGGTCCCACTGACCGACAGTGACAACTTATTCGTAGAGCGAAACCCCAGTCCCGCAGGATTGTACAATGCATTTCCCGGAGACGACTCCATCGCACCACCGGCATTGCCCATAAAGGCCTCACGATGCCCCGCTGGCAATGGAAAATAAATTGCAAATGCAGAAGACGCTACCGAGAAAACCCAGGTGAAAAGCACTACTTTCAAAAACATTAAAGACCTTCAAACTGCTTATAAAACTGCAAAACTTTTGGATCGACGATGATCGATCGTGGATTCCACCCAATCAGGTGCAGGCCCTTGGCGCTGCGAAGGCGACTGAGCGCCACATACGCCTGCCCCGGTTCCCACAACTGACTGAGATCACACCACAGATCATCCAGCGTGGCGCCCTGGCTTTTGTGAATGGTGGTGGCGTACGCCAGCGTCAGGGGGAACTGTTCGACCTGCGCCATAATATTGCCTTCGGCATCCTGAATGGCAAAAGAGGATTTGCTGACCTGAACTTCGCGACCGCGATCCTTGCGTACGGTGATCTGATCCGCCGTGATATCCACGACAGTCCCGCGAGTTCCATTGACCCAGCGGCGCTGCGGATCGTTTTGCAGGAACATCACCTGACAACCGATTTTTAAAATCAACTTTTCCGCGATCGGCGACGCCTTCTTCAAAGTCTCGATGTGACGTTCGGATCCGCTGTAAATGGATTCAATCACCACTTCTGTTTCGTCAATTTCGGCAAGCTTTCGTTCATTGAATTTTTCAGCGTTGATCTTGCGCGGGAACAGGCGTGTGCCCGGATCGTCCTCGTCGTGATCCTGAACATGTTCATTCAGAAATTCACGAACACGTTCCGTGACCTTGCCGTGACGAACGTCGCTGAGCACATCCAAAAACAAATTGTCTGAAACCCGCTGATTATGCGAAAGCATCACCGTCTGAAAACCACTGGCTTCCCAGACGCCGTTCAGAAAACACCAGTCGCGCTGCCCCGTCTGTGTCACGGGCGGCAGTTGCGCAAAATCCCCCACCGCGATCACACGCAGGCCGCCCCAGGGCAGTTTGGATTCCCGGGCTCTTTGCGACAAAGCTTCGGCGATCATCAGGGCCTGACCGGGAATCATTGAAATTTCATCAATGATCACACCTTCGACCTTGCGCAGGCGGGACATCAGGCGTTTGTCTTTGCTGGCCCGTTCGTAAGTGGCATCTGCGCCACCTTCCATAATACCCAGGCCGAAGAAGCTGTGAAAAGTCCGACCACCCAACAATACGGCGGCGGCACCGGTGCTGGCCAGGATCGGCATTTCCTTCGGATCCAGTTCACGCATGAACTGACGAATCAGAAAGCTTTTTCCGCTGCCCGCCCCACCCGTCAAAAAAACATTCTCTCCGGATCTTAAAAGATCCAAAGCAGAGGCTTGTTCGGGGGAAAGTTCGATTTCGTGCACAGGCATAGGTCCTGCGATCATGCCACTTCCCAGTCTTGCGAAGCAAATATAAAAACGATAGCATTTGGATTCCGAATTCATAACAAAGGACTGTTGTTGATGCTGAAACTTCTCTTCCCCCTGCTGATGACCCCTCTGATGGCGCAGGCCACAAAACCCGCTCCCAAATCCACTTCCGAAATTCCGGTCAAACGTGAATTTCCCCTGAATTCAGAGATCAGCCCGTGCCACAACTTCCATCAGTATGTTTGCTCCAAAGCCGAATCCGCTTTCAAATTGCGCGAGGATCGCAGCCGTCACCTGTTTGCCTTCAGTGATTCCCGTGAACGTCTGCTTGAAACCCAGATGAAGTTCATGAAAGAACTTCCACACCAGAAAAATCTGGATGCACGCACCTCCCAGGTTCGCGATTACTATCTGGCGTGCATGGATTCCACCGCCAAGGCGAAGGATGAAAAAGCCGAAGTCAAAAAGCTGAAAGCCGAGCTGGAGCAAATCAAGTCCACAGAGGAATTCATTCTTTACACCCACGCCCAAATGCCGCGCGGACTGGGAGGTCTGATCCGCCTGTGGCCGACGAACAATCTGGATAATCCCAAAGAGATCGACGCCATGCTGTACTCAAGCCTGATGGAGCTTCCAGATCACAAGTACTATGAGCAAAAGGACCTGATGGCCGACTATGAAAAGCAACTGGTGCTTTTTTTCCAGTCCGTCGATCCGAAAATCAAAAAAGCTGAGGCCGTGAAAAAAGCCCAGGCCCAGATCGCCTTGGAGCAGGATTTCATCAAAGTCTTCCCGGTAACAGCAGTTCGTCACCAGCGCTGGAGCGAAAAACGTGTCGCCTCCCAAAAAGATCTGGTGAAAAAATATCCGAATCTGAAGCTGGATGTTTTGTTCAAATACGTGCCGGAAAAACTGGCCGTCAACACGCCGATTCCGGAATCTTTGGACTTTCTGAATGCCGAACTGCCAAAACGGGATCTGCAAGTCTGGAAAGATGCGTATCTGTATGGCGCACTCAGCGGAATTATGGATGACGGTTATCCGAAGTTCTTTGCTTCACAGTTTGCCTTTGAAAAGAAGTTCTTCGGTGGCCCGGCCCAGCGCCCGGTCCGTCAGGAACGCTGCACTTCAGAGGCCACCCGTTTGTTCTCGAAAGAAATCGACGCGGTTCTGATTGAAAAAGTGTTCCCGAATTTTGACGAAAGCAAAGTCAACGAAGTGGCATCACGCATTCGCGCCAGCATCCTGCAGGGCCTGGAAAAAAACACCTGGCTTTCCAAGGAAGGCAGAAAAGAAGCCCTGGCAAAGATCCGCACAGCGCGCCTGCAACTGGTTAAACCCCACAACGACCGCGAATGGGATTTCCTGCCGGTGAAAAAGTATTCCAGCAGAC
The DNA here is from genome assembly GCF_055398295.1 of Bdellovibrio sp. BIS2. Taxonomy (NCBI): domain Bacteria; kingdom Pseudomonadati; phylum Bdellovibrionota; class Bdellovibrionia; order Bdellovibrionales; family Pseudobdellovibrionaceae; genus Bdellovibrio; species Bdellovibrio sp. BIS2. The sequence goes on from NZ_AP035879.1 coordinate 3,533,544, forward strand.
AGGCCATTCAAAACCTGCGGACTTACCGCGAGGCCCGCTGGGAAAAATCCATGCAGGAAATGCGCGAGCCCGCCAACATGGACGCCTGGGGCATGAGCCCACTGACCGTGAACGCTTACTACAGCTCCAACGAAAACAAGTTCGTGCTGCCGATCGGAATTTTGCAGTTCCCGTTCTATGACAAAGACGGCTCGGTGATTGAAAATCTGGGGGCCGTGGGCGCGGTTGTCGGTCATGAACTGGGGCATAGTATTGATGACAGCGGCTCCAAATATGATTCCCAGGGGCGCCTGCGCACCTGGATGACCACCAAGGACATCATGGAGTTCAATCTGCGCGGCCAGAAGATGATTGACCAGTTCAACAAGGCCGATCATGACGGCAAACTGACTTTGGGCGAAAACGTGGCCGACCTTGTCGGGCTGACTTTTGCCTACAACGCCGCTTTCCCTGACGGCAAAGGCAGTGAAAAAGACAAGAAGGACTTCTTCGTTGCTTACGGACGCCTGTGGTGCGAAGTGATTCGCCCCGACAACGCCAAGTTGTTGCGTAAAACCGATCCGCACTCTTCAGGTCCGGCACGCATCAACGAACAGGTGAAACAACAGCCGGCATTTGCGGAAACCTTCCAGTGCAAGCCTGGAGATCCCATGACTCTTCCGGAAAAAGACCGAGTGCAAATCTGGTAATACAAGAATTCTCACAGAGCTGTTTCACCCTGAAACAGCTCTTTTAGTTTCTCGCGGAATTTACCGAGTTCTCATCGCATAGCTCTTTACGAATCTTTAATGGACACCGAAGAGTCCTGCATGACTGAACGTATACTCCCATACGCCATTTTACCTCTGCTTTCCCTGCTGCTTTCCGCCTGCACACTGGACTTAAAAAAAGAAGACGGCAGCACGGACGAAGATGCCGTGATCGAGGAAACTCTTTATTCCTGTCCGGAGAACTATGTCTATGTGCCGGCGCCGGCGGGCTCTCCTCCTCCGGGTTTTTGTGTTGCCAAGTATGAAATGAAGGACGTGGGTTCCGTGGCGACTTCGCAGGCTGGCGGGGCTCCGTGGGGTGCGATTGACCGGGACGATGCCGTCGCGGCCTGCCAGGCTTTGGGTGCGGATTTTGACTTGATTTCCAATGCGCAGTGGAACCAACTGGCGCAGAATCTGGCGTCGGTATCCACCAACTGGAATTCCGGGGCCGTCACTTCGGGCGCTTTGAACCGGGGGCACTTCAACGACGATTTCGGGGGCTTACTGGCTGCGGGCGGTGATGATCATCCTTGCTATGGCCTGGATTTGGATGAAGACACCAATCCCGACAGTCTTGCGTCTCTGGATGCGGTCTGCAGTCCCACGCTTTGGCACGAAAACCGTCGCACTCACCAGCTTTCGACCGGAAAAGTCCTGTGGGATTTCGCCGGGAACTCGTGGGAATGGACCAAAGATGACTATTCTGCTGGTGCGGCCACTTCGAATGTTTATATCTCGGAACTGATCACGCTGGCGGATTCTTTCACCACCTTGTTTGCCCCGGCCGCCAGTCTGCAATGCGCCGACCCCAACACCAACGACTTCTGCGGGATGGGGTTTGCCTGGATCAGCAGTCCGGGTGGGGCCGTCGCCCGCGGGGGCAGTCTTTACAATGGTACACAGTCCGGGATTTTCTCGATCGATCTGGACAACAGTGCGTCTTACACCGCCAATCATCTGGGTTTCCGCTGTGTCTCTGCGGCCACTCCCATCCTGCCATCTGCTTCCAATTGATTTACAGGTCCTAAAACAACTTAGGACCTAAATCTGCTGCGCGCCGAGCCTGACTGGTTCTTGCTGTATTTTCCGGCAGGTGCTATGGTTAGAGTCTTGGCTCTGATGCCGGAGGAAGACGTTACAATGAAATTCGTCAACTTTACTTCAAAAACTGAAAATCCTCATTTTGAGGGAATCTACGATATTGGCCCTGCGGAGCTTCTGCAGAACAAGGCAAACGTGGTGATGATCGACGTGCGCCAGCCTGAAGAATATATCGGCGAACTGGGTCACGTTGAAGGCTCCTCCCTGATGGTACTGGACACTCTCCCTGAGCAACTGGGCTCCCTGCCCAAAGACAAAACTGTGGTCTTTATCTGCCGCAGTGGCGGTCGCTCTGCCAAGGCCACAGCCTTTGCCAAGATGAACGGCTTTGAAGAAGTATACAACATGCAAGGGGGCATGCTTCTTTGGAATGATCTGCAGCTCCCTGTTACTAAGTAAGAAAAGAAAATATGCCTGGAAAAGTATTTGTTAACAGAACATTGAATCTGAAAAAAATCCGCTACATCGGCGTGGACATGGACCACACACTGGTTCGTTATAACAGCGAAAACTTTGAGCGCCTGTCCCACACCACGATGATCGATAAACTGGTCAAACGCGGTTATCCTGAAACTTTGCGCAAGCTGGTGTTCGACTATAACTTCGCCATCCGTGGCCTGGTTATCGACCGCAAGATGGGAAATCTGCTGAAGCTGAACCGCTACACGGCGATTCGTGCCAGCTATCACGGTCTGAAGCCTCTGGATTTCAAAAGCCACCAGAAGCTTTACAAGTCCACTTACATTGACCTGTCCAATTCCGACTACCTGGCGGTGGACACGTCTTTCTCGATCTCTTTGGCGAATCTGATCGCTCAGATCGTGGAACTGAAAGACTCGGACACAACCAACAAGTATCCGGAATACGCGCAGATTGCTGACGACGTGCTGGATGCTTTGGATGAAGCTCACCGCGACGGTTCCCTGAAAGACGTTGTGAAACAGAACCTGGATCATTTCATCATCAAAGATCCAACCCTGGTGCACACGCTGGAAAAATTCCGTCGTCACGGGAAAAAGATCTTCGTGTTGACGAACTCTGATTTCCACTACACGAAACTGCTTCTGGACTATGCGATTCAGCCATTCCTAAAAGAGCACAAGTCCTGGGAAGATCTGTTTGAGTTCGTGATCACGTTTGCCTCCAAACCAAAGTTCTTCTACGAAAACCAGAAGTACCTGCGTGTGAATCCGGCAGATGGCACTATGACCAACATGGAAGGCAAGCTGACTCCGGGGATCTATCAGGGCGGTAACGCGAAGAAATTCACGGCCGATCTGGATCTGGCGGGGGATGACATCCTTTACGTGGGTGACCATATCTACGGTGATATCCTGCGCTTGAAAAAGGACTGCAACTGGAGAACCGCGATGGTTATCGAGGAACTTGACGTTGAAGTTGAAAACAACAAGCAGGCTGAACCGATCAATCAGGAAATCGAAACCCTGATGAAAAAGAAAGAACCTCTCGAAGATGAACTGACGGACATCATGACCCGCAAGATTGAAAAATCCGTGGCGGCCAATGAACCTCAGATCGAAACTTTGCAGAAGACTATTTCTGAGATCGACGCCCAGATCAGCCAACTGATCAAAAAGCAGCAGGCCATGTACAACTCCAACTGGGGTCAACTGATGAGAGCCGGCAACGAAGAAAGTTACTTCGCCTACCAACTAGACCGCTATGCCTGCGTTTACATGCAGAAGCTGAGCGATCTGCTGGATCTGTCGCCAAGAACCTACTTCCGTGCGCCTCGTCGCCCACTGGCTCACGAAATTTTCTAAAAGGTTCCTGGTTCTAATTCAGGTCCCTGCCGCGTCAAAGCCATCCCTTCGGGGATGGCTTTTTTATTTTCTTTGCCCACGCCCCAAAGTACCATTTCCAAATGAAGAAAAATTCGTCGCAGATTCTGATTGTCCTGGTTGTTGCTGCTGTCGCAGTTGTTTCGTTTTCTCTCGGGCGCTCCACCGCACCGACTTCGACGGCATCGGCGGTCATCGCCGATCAGGTCAAATCCGAACTGATTGCACTGACTCAGAAGGACTTTGAAGAATACCAGAATCTGAAAACTCTCGAAGAGCGCTACAAGAAGGCGGACGAGATTCTGGGAAAGATCGTCACCGTCTTTTTGGCCGAGCTGGGCGTAAAGCTGGCGTTTAAATCCACAAGCCCGACAATGCTGGAGGGCGCATGCAATATTCCCACAGCGCCTGCCCAAACACCGGCTGCCGCTGCGATGACCTCAAGCCCGGTTCCCACCGATGCCGCTCCGACTGCGGTGCAAACTGTAGCCACCTCAAAGACCGGCAACGAGTGGATCAGCCACGAAAAAACACTTCTTGAAGTCCGTGACGAAAACCTCGCGCTGGAAGAACTGAAAAAAATGGAGATCAAAGACCTGTTTGCGACGCTGACTGCCAGCTCCCCCCTTTCAACCAAAAACTCCAGCGGCATCCAGGGTGTCTACAATGGAGAGATCACCTTCTTTGATCGCAAAACACACAAGTCAGACTGGCTCATCACCTGGGACGTCCGCCTTAGACAGCCCAATAAGGAAGATGCCTATGCCCTGGTCATCCTTTCCAAAAAGGACAGCGGTGAAGTTATCAGCCGATCCCAGACATCCAGCGGGCCTTTACAGGACTATATGACCGTTTCCGGCAGCAGCGCCCTGATCGTCAATATCCGCGCCGACAAAGCCTATATTCAAATCTATCCTTTAAACGGGAACACTCAAGTTTGGGTGGGGAACGTCTATGAACAGAAAAAACGCGGCGAATACGCCATGACCGGACAAGTCCGTCTGAACAAACAATAGAGATACTCTGATGAAATCCGTTCTGTACGCTCTTTCAATTCTTCTGACCTCTTCCACGGCTTTGGCGCAGATTCTTCCCGTGGGCCTTTACGAAGGCATGATGGCCAACACCGGCGTGGCGACCACTCACTCCAAGGCCGCGTCTTATTACAATCCCAGTCTGCTTCGCCAAAGACAGGACAATGCCTTCAGCCTGAATGGAAACTCGATTGGGGCCATCAATTCCAAAAACGAAGGCCAGACATTTTCATCGTCCTTGGGACTGGCACCTTCTTACCTGAGCAATCTGGTGGTCGGCGAAGATCTGGTGCATGAATTCTTTGTCGCCAACACTTTACAGGGTCTGTTTTCCTGGCAGTCCAACAAGAACGAAACCTCGTTTGATGCCGAAGCCAATATCAGTCGCATGGTTTCGGGATACTCGATGGCCTTTAAGTCCATTCCGCTTGCCATCCAGTTCCTGGCTCGCTATTCCGAGGCAAAAACATTCGGGGTTGGCGAAAGCTCTTTCCCCGCACAAGACATTTATGTGGTTTCCAAAACCAAGTCCGAATACAAGAATCTGAATGTGGCCCTGGGGCTTTCGACGCACTTTCAGTTTGAACACTACACATTGGGTGTGAATTTCAATTCGCGCGGCTTGTCCTTGTACAACCAGAACAAGGGTTCTTCCAAAATCTTCACCCATGGATCACCTCCAGGCGACTTCACCGTCAGCGAAGATGATGACGCCAGATCCAGCGTCACCAATGAAGAGGGCAAGCTCTTGATCGGTCACGGCTTCAAGGTGGGACATCACGAATTTCTGACGGATTCTTCTTTTGTCGAAGTCTCGGGAAATCTGGATCGTTACACGTTCTCGCAAAGTTTTGGTTATCGTTACGGAGCCGCGGACGGACACCAGCTTTTGTGTGGTATTTCCCACCGATTTGGTTCGGATGTGGATTACTTCGGACAGAATTTCAATACATCCGTAGGGTATTCATGGAGAACTCGCGCGCTGCGATCTGCGGCCGGCTTTTACTATGGCAAAGAAAGCACGACGGTTGAAAGCTCTACGGTCGGCGTGGTGTTCGGAAGTGAGTACGAATACTAGACCTGGGCGAGTTTCAATTTGCCCGATGAACTCGGCTTAATCACAATAAACTTCATGATTCTGCTGAATGTCCTTTTTGCGATGATGTTTGCGCACGCCAATGACCTTTGCGAAAGACGTTTCGTTCTGGCCTTTATGGACAACGAGCCTTCCTACTTCATCGAAAACGGCGTTAAAAAAGGCCACTCGTATGTTCTGATGACTGAAGTCGTGAAGCAGCTTGAATGCCGTGAAACCGAGATCCCGGGATCATATGCCGCCAACAAAGAAAAGCTTCTCAAAAACCGTGTCGACATCATGGGGCTTGCAATCCGCGATGCTGAAATGGACAAAGTCGCAGAGTTCATACCGGCCTATCGCGTGCCACGCATGCTGATTGTCGATAAAAAAGTCTTCAATCCCGCCTACAAGATCGATGATTACCTAAAAAGCTCCAAAATCGTTTTCTCGACCCTGATTGGGGCTGGATTTTTTATGTCCGATCAGGAACGGGAATTACTTTTCAAACAAAAGCGCCTGTTTGAAGTGCCCGGCCCCGCCGACATCTTTGCCAACCTGATCAAAGGCCGCACGCAGGCCACGTTCTCGACCCCGCTGTTCACTCACTATTACTTATCGCGCAAAGGTCAGGATCATAACTTTGTGATTTTACCGGACCCGAATCAGGCGCAGGATCTGGGCATCTATGTTTCCAAAGCCCGTGTAACAGAAAAAGAACGCAATAAAATCAAAGACATTATCAAACGCATGAAGTCCGACGGGTCCCTAGCCCGCTCTGCCAAGGACTATGTCCGAGAAGAAGATCTGAAATACTATAAGGATTAATTACCAGCTTAAGGATTCGCCATCCTGGAAGAAACCACCATTGGGACCGCCTTTTGGCAACGTCGCCGCCCAAAGAAGACCTTTGATCCCCTGTTCAACTGAACGATCCGCGTGCGGCCCGCCCATATCCGTGCGCACCCATCCTGGCGATACCGAATTCACACAAATGTCTTCGCCGGAAACTTCCGAGGCAAAAAGATTCGTCACCATGTTCAGAGCCGTTTTGGAAATACGATAAGACGCCGAGGCCTTCTGCTTTTCCGAAAGCTGAGCCATGCCGCTAGAGACATTGACGATGCGACCATAACCTTCCTGCTTCATCAGCGGGAAGATTTTCTGAGTCAGCAGGAACGGCCCCAGGGTGTTGGTAGCAAAAGTTTTTTGCAAAGTGGAGGCTTTGGTTTTAAACAGCGAGGAATTTCCGCCGTCTTCACTGTCGATCAGGATGCCCGCATTGTTCACCAGTACATCGACAAAACCGTATTCGCGTTTGATCACTTCGACAAAGTCGTTGATGCTTTTTTCCTGGGACAGATCAAGCTTCATTGGCACGACATCCAGACCCTTCATGGTCAGGCCGTTCAGGGTCTTTTGTGCTTTGTCCGGATTTCTCATCGCCATCAGGACTTTGAAGCCCCTTTGTGCCAGGGCCTCACTCAAGGCAAGACCCAAACCACGATTTGCACCAGTGACGACAGCGATCTTTTTCACGAAGAAATCCTTTTAGTTGGGACGAGGAACCGGGCGTTCACCGACCGGGAACAATTCATTGGTCACCCAGTTGCGCTGGTTGATCACGCATTCAGAAGAAATCACTCTCCAGCGTTCCACTGGATAGGAATAAACAGTCTCAACCCAGCCCCAGCCATTCCAGTCGATGACACGACGATAGTGGCGGCCGCCGTTACCATCACGCACCGAGCGTGTTTCACGGTGGAACGTCAACAAAGGATAATGAACTTTCAAAGTTCCATCCACAGTCAGTTGAGCTTGCGCATGTTCATCAAACACACAGCCATAATAACCATCCAAACTGCGCAGACGACCCTGGATTGTTTCACCAGGGCGTACATCGCGGCCCTCCGGCATCCAGAATTCAAAGAAATAATCAGAAGGGGCGCCATTTGGATAGTAACTGCGAGTGTTCAGAGTCAGCCTGCCGTTGAATTCAACGAAACGAACAATCGCACGGCCATCAGCAGACTGCCAAGGCTGCTCAAGAACGCTGCGGGCTTCAGCAGTGAAACCTGCCAACAGAGACAAAACAAGCATCATCGTTTTCATCTATCTTCTCCTCTTATAACGCTCTGTAGACCCAAAAAAGAACCGGGAACCTTTTTAGCGGGGGCTGGCGTTGCGGTTTAGTAGCACGATGTAGTCTTTGGCGCCGGTTTGTTCCATCATGCCTGAGTATTTGTTTTCTTCAAATTTCTTGCGGTACGTTTTGCGTGCCACTTCGATAACCATGCAGCCCAGATGTCCGGTGCCAGCAAGGTCTCTTGTGCCATCCAGATCACACACAGGCTGGAAGGTTTCTTCCTGCTCGCGAGTCACCGGGAATTTCATCACCGAGAAACTCGTCACGTCCATCTTGTACTCTTCCTTCAGACGATTGGCAGGGCCTTTTTTCACAAGTTGCGAAGAATAAATGTAAGGCACTATCACGGCCACTCGCAACCCTTGCGCACGAGCGTTGTTCACGCCCTCGACAAAACGGGGCATTTCATTTTGGACATCCAGGCGCATAGTGGAATTGAAAAGCTCCACGTAAGGCAGTTGCGGGTCCACGACAATCACGTCGTACTTGGATCCCTGCTCTTGATTGGCTTCCATAAAGCCTCTCCACAGTTCCAAATCCTCAATCTGTCCCGGGGTCACACCCAGGAAAACGATCGGCGCATTTTTGATTTCCATGCGCAGTCTTTCGTAAATGCCTTTTCCCATCTTTTCGGGAACTTCAACCTGAGAAAATTTGATTTTGGGAATAGAGCGTTCCTGAATCTGAAAATTCATGGAGAAAAACACACCCAATGCAATCACGGCGACGGCGCTGATCCAGTACAAGTATTTCATGAGCGGAACTTTACTTAGTTTAAGAGCTAAGTCCAGCGCCCACGACCGCATTTACGCATATTGGCAAGAATCGTTGAAATCTGTTAGAATTATGTTAGGTTGCGAACATTACAGAGGACTTGATCCCGCAAAGGACAGGTACCCACATATGAATGCGACAAAGACTGTTCCTACATTTCTTATTATTGGCTCTGGCCGTGTCGCCCGACATGTCGCCCACTATTTCCATTTACTCAATCTAAAATACCAGACCTGGGACCGCAGCGAGGACATCTCTGCTTTGGCGGGCAAAGTTTCTGCGAGCTCGCATATTCTGCTGGCTATTAGCGACAGTGCGCTGGAGTCCTTTTATCAAGAGCACTTGGCCCAGCATGAAGACAAAACGCTCGTGCATTTCTCGGGCGCACTGTACTTCAAAGGAATGATCGCAGCACACCCGCTGATGACCTTTGGTCCGGATCTTTACGATCTGTCCACCTACCAGCAGATTCACTTTGCACTGACCGGATGTGATTCCCTGATTGAGGCCCTGCCGGGACTTCCCAATTCTTATTCGAACATCTTCGCCTTTGAAAAAGCCCGCTATCACGCCTTGTGTGTGCTCGGTGGAAATTTCACCACTTTGTTGCTTGCCAAGATGCTGGAAGGCTTTGCCGAGATGAAAATACCGCAAAGTGCCGCCAAGCCTTATATTGAAAGAGTGATACAGAACACTTTGGCGAACCCTGGAGATGCCTTCACCGGCCCGTTGGCGCGCAAAGATGCCGCCACAGTCGAAAAGAATCTGCAGGCCTTAAACGATGATCCTTATCAGGCTGTGTACAAAGCCTTTCTTGAAACCCTTTGGCCTGAGTATCCGCGAAAGTGAGGGCCCTATGAAAACCATCCTCGATTTCCATGACAAGAAAAGCAAAAAACAAAAGATCTCGATGATCACCTGCTACGACTATTCCTTCGCGCGCATTGTGGCCGACAGTGATATCGACTGCATTCTGGTCGGAGACTCTTTGGCGATGGTGATGTTGGGGCATTCCACCACCCTGGATGTTTCAGCCAGTGTCATGGCTCATCACACTGCCGCGGTTGTGCGCGGGGCTGGTGACAAGTTTGTGATCGCCGATCTGCCGTTCATGAGTTATCGCAAAGGCCTGACGGCCAATATGACAGCGGTGGAAAAAGTGATGAAAGCGGGCGCACACGCCGTGAAGCTGGAGGGCGCTGCCGGAAATTTGAAACTGGTCCGCCATCTGGTGGATTCCGGCGTTCCAGTGATGGGACACTTGGGACTGACCCCGCAATCCGTCAATCAACTGGGCGGATTCAAAGTTCAGGGCCGCGATGAAAAAGCGCAGAAGAAAATTCTGGAAGGCGCTCTGCAATTGCAGGACGCTGGCGCCTTTTCCGTCGTCCTTGAATGTGTTCCATCCAAACTGGCCAAAGAAATCACCGCCGCTCTGGAGATTCCAACCATCGGCATCGGTGCGGGTGTGGATTGCGACGGCCAGGTGCTGGTCCTGCAGGACATGCTGGGCATGAACCAAGGCTTTAAACCGAAGTTCGTCAAAACATACCTGGATGGCTTTAACACCATCAAAGGCGCCTTGAACCAGTACCATCAGGAAGTCAGTGCTGAAACCTTCCCTACCGAGAAAGAGAGTTATTCATGACACAGGTCCTGCGCTCTCCTTCCGAATTTCAAGCCTGGCGCCGCAAGCAATCCGGCACGGTCGGATTTGTTCCCACCATGGGGGCTTTGCACACCGGACACGAGGAACTGATCAAACAAGCCCGCAAGAACAACGACCTTGTGGTGCTTTCCATCTTCGTGAACCCGACCCAGTTCAATGACCCAAAAGATTTGGAAAAATATCCGCAGACCTGGGATCAGGATCTGGCGATGGCCGAAAGAAACAACGTCGATGCGATCTTTTTCCCGCGCTATTCTGACATGTACCCGGACAATTACCGCTATAAAGTTTCTGAAAATGAATATTCCAATTTGCTAGATGGCGCCCACCGCCCGGGTCACTTTGATGGTGTGTTGTCGGTGGTGATGAAACTTTTCAATGTGGTTCGCCCGACCAAGGCGTACTTCGGCGAAAAGGACTTCCAGCAGTTGACCCTGATTCAAGGCATGGTGGAAAGCTTCTTCATGGACCTGGAAATCGTTCCGGTCCCGACCGTACGTGAAGAAGACGGTCTGGCTAAAAGTTCGCGCAATCTGCGCCTAACCCCGGAAGAGCGCAAGAAAGCACCGGCCATCTTTAAAGCCATTACGAAAAGCAAATCGGCCGAAGAAGCCGCCGCTTCCTTGTCAGCGCAAGGATTTATCGTGGATTATGTGACGGATGTGGGAAACCGCCGCTTCGTCGCCGCCAAACTCGGTGAAGTGAGGTTGATCGACAATGTCCAAATCTAAAGTTCTCTTCATGATGACGGGCTCGATTGCCTGTTACAAAGCCTGCCATGTCGTTTCCCGTCTGGTGCAGAATAACTGCGAGGTTCAGGTTGTGGCCTCTCCGTCAGCGTTGAAGTTCGTCGGCAACGCCACCCTGGAAGGCCTGACGGGTAAACCCGTCATCAGTGACATGTATGCCGCAGGGAACGTCATGGATCATATCCACCTGATGCGTTGGGCGGATGTGATTTTGGTGGCACCAGCCACGGCGAACTTCATCAACAAAGCCGCTCAAGGTGTGGGTGATGATCTGCTGCAGACTCTATTCCTGGCTCATGACTTTAAAAAGCCCTTCCTGGTCGCTCCGGCCATGAACACCAGCATGTATCTGCACCCGGTGACACAAAAATCCCTGACCGCACTGAAAGAGATGGGTGTGCAGATCCTGGACACGGCCTCAGGCATTCTAGCCTGTGGTGAAGAAGGCTGGGGCAAACTGCTGGAACCGGATCTGATTCTGAAAATGACTTTGGAAGCGCTTCATAAGCCTGCGCAAGACACCGCAGGGGCCTCGGTCGCTCCGAAGTCCTCTGCTCTTTCCAAAGTGAAAATCCTGATCACTGCCGGGGGCACGCAAGAGCCCATCGACACGGTTCGTGTGATCAGCAACCTCAGCTCCGGCCGCACCGGCATTGCGCTGGCTGAATACATGACCCAGATGGGCTTTGATGTGACCTTGCTGCAAGCCCATTCTTCACCCAAGTCTGAACACGTCACCCGCCGTGACCTGTTCGTCAGCTTTGCGACTTTGGATGAAAAGATGAAGCACTACCTTTCCACCGAGGATTTCACCCACGTGATCCATGCGGCGGCCGTCAGTGACTATTCTGTCGACCACATCGAAGTCGATGGGCAAAGTTTCCGTCCGTTTGAGGTGAAGAAAGTCAGCTCTGACGCTGATAAAATGAATATCGTTCTGAAGCGCAACCACAAGATTGTGGACCGACTGAAGGATTATTCAAAAAACAAGGACCTGAAAGTGATTGCGTTTAAACTGACCAGTCACGCCACTCCTGAACAGCGAGCCCACGCCGTGGAAAAGCTTTTTGCCAACTCCCACGCGGACTTCGTCGTTCACAATGATTTAAGCGAAATTGATATCGTCAACCACACCCACAGGTTCACGCTGTTCAATCACGAAGGCTTTGTTGCCTGTGAAAATCTGGATCAACTGACCAGTGAACTGATTCGTGTGGTGCTGCCAAAGGATTCTTTATGATTTTGTGTCTTGATGTGGGTAACACCCAGATTTATGCCGGGCTTTTTGATAAGGACAAGATGGTTCTGTCTTTCCGTAAGAACTCCAAAAGCGGGGCTTCTTCCGATGAAACCGGCATTTTCCTGCGCACGGCCATTCGCGAAAATGGATTTGATCCGGCGAAGGTGAAACAAATCGCGATCTGCAGTGTCGTTCCGGAGGTGATCTATTCCCTGCGCGGCGCCTGCATGAAGTACTTCAATATCAATCCGTTCATCCTGCAGGCCGGGGTTAAAACCGGTCTGAAGATCAAGTACAGAAACCCACTGGAAGTCGGCGCCGATCGTATCGCCAATTCCATTGCGGCGACTCACCTGTATCCGGGTAAGAATCTGATTCTGGTGGACTTGGGTACGGCCACCACGTTCTGTGCGGTTTCAAAGGACAAGGACTATCTGGGGGGATCCATCGTGGCGGGATTGCGCCTTTGCATGGAGGCCTTGGAAAGCAAAACGGCCAAGCTTCCGTCCGTGGAAATCGTGGCCATGCACGAGGCCCTGGGCCGTGCGACCATCGAAAGCATCCAGTCGGGTCTTTATTATGGTCATCTGGGCACCATCAAGGAACTGACGGAACGAATCACCAAAGAATGTTTCCAGGGGGAACGCCCGATGGTGATCGGGACCGGTGGTTTTTCGTATTTGTTTGAAAAAGAAAAAGTATTCGACGAAATCGTGCCGGACCTTGTTCTTAAAGGCATGCTGATCGCCCTGCAACACAACGCTTAAGGATTTATTTATGAATATTTCATTGCTTAGAACCAAAATTCACCGCGCGACCGTTACTGGAGCCGATCTGAACTATGAAGGCTCTGTCAGCATCTGTCCGGATCTGATCAAAGCCTCTGGTTTGTTGATGAACGAACGCGTGGATATTTACAACTGCAACAACGGCGCGCGCTTTTCCACTTACGTGATCAAGGGTAAAAAGGGCGAAATCTGCCTGAATGGGGCTGCCGCCCGTCACGTACAAAAAGGCGATCTGGTGATCATCTGTTCTTACTGCGGACTGAGCATGGATGAAGCCAAGAAACATGAGCCGACAGTGGTTTTTGTAAACGCAAAAAACAAAGTCACTGAAAAGCGCCAAGAAGACCGCAAGAACAATAAGTAGCCTTAAAAATGCGGGAAGCCCGCCAAATGGCCTTCCCGCTCTTGACCCCGCGACGAAATTCCTTCAGTTTAGGCCGTATGGCTATCACTCTTCTGCAACTGCAATCCGGCCACAAGGCCTTTGGCGCCAAAGTTCTCTTTGACGATGCCACTTTCGCGATCAACGAAGGTGAACACGTCGGCGTTATCGGCCCCAACGGTGCCGGCAAATCCACTCTGTTTAAAATTCTGGTCGATCAGGAACATCTTGATGAAGGGATCGTGACCAAATCCCAACAACTGCGTCTGGGCTATCTGGAACAGGAATCTGACTGGGACGTCGATCAAAAGGTCGAAGAATATCTGGAAAAGAACTGCATCAAGCCCCTATGGGAACTGAAACAGTTCGGTTTGAAACTGGGTTTGACGGAAGGTCACTTCCAATCTCATCTGAAACAGCTTAGCGGTGGCTACCGCATGCGCGTGAAGCTTTTGTACCTGATCGGGCAAGAGCCGAACCTGCTGTTGCTGGATGAGCCGACGAACTTCCTGGATCTGGAAACCCTGCTGGTGCTGGAAAGCTTCCTGCAGGAATATAAGGGCGCGTTCCTGCTGATTTCGCACGACCGCGAATTCCTGCGCCGGGTGACGGATCATATTCTGGAAGTCGAATCCGGCGACATCGTGAAGTTCCCCGGAAGTCTTGACGATTACTTCGAGCAAAAACAAATGCTGGCTGAAATTCTGCAAAAGCAGGTTCTAAGCCAACAAGCCAAAAAGAAATCCATCATGGACTTTGTGACCCGTTTCGGAGCCAAAGCCACCAAAGCCCGTCAGGCACAAAGCCGCCTGAAGGCTTTGGAAAAAATGGAGGTCATCGAGGTGAAGGCAGCACCCACCCATTCCCATATTCACATTCCGCCGGCCTCCCCGACCGGAAAAATGATTCTGGAAGTGGAAAATGTCGAATGTGGTTATGGCGACAAGGTGATTTTGAAAGACGTAACCCTGCGCTTAGAGCGCGGCAATCATCTGGGCATCGTGGGGCTGAACGGGGCCGGCAAATCCACTCTGTTAAAGTCCCTGGGTGAACAGATTCCCCTGGTGCGTGGATCCATCAAATGGGGTCATCAGGTCAGCCTGTCCTATTTTGCCCAGCACACGCCGGAATCTTTGAATCCTGAACATTCAGTTTTAGAAGCCATGGCCTCTGCTGCCCACAAAGAAGTAACCCAGCAGGATGTTCTGAACATCGCCGGCAGTTTGTTATTTTCCGGGGACAACGTTCACAAGAAAGTGAAAGTCCTTTCCGGCGGCGAAAAGTCCCGTGTGGCTTTGGGGCAGATCCTGCTGCAGAAATCACCGCTGCTGCTCTTGGATGAGCCTACGAATCACCTTGATTTTGACACAGTCGAGGCATTGACCACGGCCTTGGAAAAATACGAAGGAACCATCATCACGGTCAGCCACGATCGGGGTTTTATCGGCCGCGTGGCCAACAAAATCCTCGAGGTGAACCACGGGAAGTTGACTTTGTATCCCGGCACCTATGACGAGTATGTTTGGAGTCTGCAAAAAGGTTTCCTGGCAGAACGTGATCTGAACGAAGGCGCGACAACGCAAAAAGTCAGTTCCGAAAAAGCCGCCGAGGCTCCGAAATTCAACTATAAAGAAGAACGAAAGAAGCTTGAGACCCAGATCAAGAAGGCCCAGAAACTGATTGAAGACTGTGACAAGAAGATTGCCGATCTCACTAAAAAGAGAGACGCTTTAAATGAAAGTCTGATGACCGCGGCCGGGGACAAAGCCGCAGGCCTGGCCAAAGAGCTGCATGAACTGAGCGGGGCCATTGAAGATCTGGAATCCTCCATGCTGCAAGCCATGGAAGACCAGCAGAATTTTGAAAACGAGCTGAAGCAGCTTGTGGGGTAATGACGATGTTGCGTGTATTGGTGTTGATGGTAATGGCATTTCAATTGGCGGGTTGTGCAAGCTACTTCAAAAAGAAAGACTGCGAATCCATCAACTGGTTTGAACACGGCCAAAAAGTTGCCATGCGCGGCCAATGGCTGAATGCCGACCCGGTAGTGAACGAATGCCGCAAAGTCGAGGCTGATATTCAGGAATCCCAACTGGATAAAGGCTTTAAAAGCGGCGTTGAAAAGTACTGCACCACCACCAATGCGTACATCATCGGAAAAAGTGGTGATTTCTTCTCTCGCGATATCTGCGAAGGACCGCAGATTAATGTTTTGGTTGCTGAACACCGCAAAGGCACGGTGGATTACTGTGCAAAATCCAACGGCTTCGTTGCCGGCACGTCCGGCAAAAAGTATCAGAACGTTTGCCCGAAGGAACTTGAACCGGCTTTCCTGCCTGAATACCGTAAAGGTCGCAAAAAATACGTTCAATCCCTGATCGACAGCAAATCTTCCGAGGTACGCAGCCTGGATATGGATATTCTGCACAAGCGCAATAATTTAAGTTTTGCACGCAGCAGATTGAGCGCGTTGGAAGCGGAGAAAAGCGGTCTGGAATCCAGCAAGTCCGCGGCAATGATAAATCAGCAAAGCCAGTTGGTGACTCACTTCAATTCCCAGATTTCTGTGCTTGATTCAAATATCAACAGCAAAAAATCAGAGGTGTTTTCATTGCAAAGTGATTTGAATACTCTGGAAAACAACCGAGACAAACTGCAGAAAGATATCTCGGCCTTCAAGGAAGAGCTGCCAAGCCTGGACAACCCCTAGTTTGGAACGCGGAACCATTCAATAGCATCGACAAAGGCCTTTGGCTGATAAGCATTGGCCTGCTCACTCCAGTGAACCTCGCGCCAGCCCAGGCTTTTAAAAGGCGCACTTTCCACATCGCGCTTCTGAATAAATTCAAAGACATTTGAAACCTGCTCCAGCTCGGCCTTCTTCATCAGCAACGAAGGCAGATGGAACTGCACAAACGCGGTTCCTTTGTTCTGAGCCCCAAAACCTTCAGCCCCTTCCGAAAGATAGCGGGAATACTGGATCTCTTTTTTGGCGTCACAATGGTCCACTACCAGCAACTTTTCGGTTTCTTCGGCATAGTCCATCACATAGCTAAAATTGTAGCCACCGCATTTTTCCACCACGGTACGGACTGACTTGATCTGACCAAAAGACTTTACCGGCACCGGGTAACGGGACGGCAGCATCCAAAGGTTTGTTCCATCACGCACAGCCATCTGAAGTTTTGGCTGGGCCTTCGCAATTTTCATAAACTGCTGCAGCACTTTGGATTTTTCGTTCAGCTCTTCCTGTGCCACATACAAAACATCAAAAGACGCTTCGGCAAAGGCATCATGGAACCCATTCATACGCAGTTCATTGGTGAAATTCGCCAGGAACAGACGATGAGTTTCAGAATCCTTGATGGCGTTGGTCTTTGAAACAAACAGATTCACATTCTTAATGGCTTCGGCCGCCTTCATCAAAGCGGTGTCCGACATCATGGCCTCAGCACTGCCCACGATCGGCAAAGGCTCGGAATGGTCAGCGCGCAAAAGCTGCGGCAGATTCTGCGTGAATTCAAAACGCTCTTTCATCGTCAACTGACGATAGGCATTCACCCAGCTTGTGACCAGCAGCGGGCGCAGACTCATTTCCACCACTTGCTGATTCAGCTCATGCGCGGCTTCGGCTTTATTCTGACAAAGGGCGAAGTGTTCAGACTGCTTCCATGGCGAATCACAGTAAGCTGCCACAGATTTCAGAACAAACGGCCATTTCACTTTACGAAGCGCTGTCTTCAGACGCGTATCCGGGTCTCCGATATCAAGATCCCCCAGATCCAGATACACCAGGAAATCAGTAAAGACTTCTTCCATCAGATCCTGCTGCACAAACAAGGAGTCATTGCGTTCGTGATACCAGACTTTTGCTAGCGCCTTTTCCAGATGCCCCGGAGCCTCCAGCATCTTCTGGCCGATAAAAATATGCTGTCCCTGAACGCGGTACAAGTACGGTCGATCCGGGAAGATCGTGAGCTGCACTTTCTTGCGGAAGGGTTCAAAGCTTTCCAGCAGACGCTCGGTCTTTTGAATCCGATACGTCAGGTCCCGGCTTTGCTCCCCAAAATAGGTGCTGTAAGCCGTTTCACGGTTCACAGCACAGCGATAGATGGTGTCCGTCGACTGAGGTCCCAGTCTGTCGATTCTTTCGACAACCTTGGATTCAATACAGAGCGGCCTTCTTGTCATCTGAACGACAAAAAGGCTAAGTAGGCCAAAACACACAAAAGATAGAACGGTGAACCAACGAGCAAACATAGCGAAGCTGGAACATTGCAAAGGGTGGGCCCCTGTTTTTTGGGACCCTATCCGATTTCCAATACCGCTTCGACCCCGATATTTTGCAGAAACACCTCATCGTGGGAAACCACCAGCAGCGCTCCGGCGTATTCTGCCAAGGCCATTTCCAGAACCTTCAAACTGGCCAGATCCAGATTGTTGGTGGGCTCGTCCAGAATCAAGAGCTGCGGCACGGGCTGGGACAGCAATAGCTTCGCCAAAGACGCCTTCAGCTTTTCACCTCCGCTTAAGTCCCGGGTCTTGCGATGAACCATGTCACCAAAGAACTGAAACTGTGCCAGACGGTTGCGGGTCTCTATCGGATCAAACCTGGATTGTTCCATCACGTTTTCCAGCACAGAATGATCGGCATCCAGCAACGAATACTTTTGATCCAAGACCTGAACGGGCACCTCTCCCAGACGGCAGACACCTGCGGTGCGCACCGCTTGTGAACGGCCCAACAGGCAATCCAGCAACGAGGTTTTGCCCGCGCCATTTCTTCCATACAAAGCCCATCTTCGGGGTCCGCGCATGGCACAAGTCAATGGCTCCTGCCAAAGAAAGGAACCCTCTGAAAAATAACTTAAGTTGAAGTGATCGAGCTCAAAAACAAGCTTTCCTTCCGGCAGGGCTGCGGCGCTCAAATCCAGTCCCAGACGGCTTTCCACCTTTTGCGCCTGCACCAGTTCGCGCAGGTTTTCCTGCGACTTTTCCACACGCTTTTCCTCATTCACATTGATGCGTGCGTGGGTTTCCTGCGCCCGGCGCTTCAGTCCGCCGACAATGATCCGGGGAATCCCGCCCTTGGCGGCTTTGGCGTCACCTGCACGCATGCGCTTTTCCTGGGTCTGCAGTTTGTCGTGGTGTTCGCGTTCCAGCTTCTTTTTTTCACGTCTTGCGCGGTCGATCTTTTCCTCAAGCAGTTCCCGTTCGGCCTGTTTTTGCTCTTCGTAAAAAGAATAGCTGCCGCCATAACTTGAAAGTCCCTGACTGGAAAGCTCCCAGATACCGTCGACTTCCTCCATCAGTTCACGATCGTGACTGATCAGCAGCAGACATCCCGGATATTCACGCACAAAGCGATACACGAGTTCGCGCGCCTCACGATCCAGATTGTTTGTCGGCTCATCCAGGATCAGCAGCCCACCGCCGCGCCCCAGGGCTTCAGCAATGCGCACACGGGTCCACTGGCCACCGCTCAAACACTTTAGATTTTGCTCCAGCGGAATATCCTGAAGCAGCAAGCCCCACACTGCCGGGTCCGCCACCGGACTTTCCCACAAGCCGATCAGATACTCACCCACGGTGATATCTGCCGGTTCACTGACCTGCGCCAGATACACCACGTTTTGTGAACAGCGCAATTCACCGCTTTTGGGTTCCAAAATTCCTGCAAGAATCTTTGCCAGCGTGGTTTTTCCCACGCCATTGGGGCCGACCAAGGCACACCGGCGAAAGTTCCACGTAAATGAAATATCATTCAAAAGCTTCACCCCATTGGGAAGCTCATAGAACAGGGACCTTCCGGTCACCTGAAATAAATTGTTTTGCATAGTAAATAATCCGTCCAAGCCCGAAGGGGGCCGATGTGAGTTCTTAAAAAAAGAATAAGATGACGGATTAATTTCTCATAGACGCCGGATTTAGAGCCCGACAAGAACCACTCTACACCATCTGAGCTCTTCCCACAATAGCCCTGCCGGGCATTGACTTAAAATTGGATTATGAGAAGGTCTAAGGGCTTGAAACTTAAACTTTGGATCCTATTATCAGTTATTTTGCATTTGCTGGCGGTCACGGCCCTGCAGTGGGGTGCTTCGCCGGTGTCTCCAGATCTGGGGACCGTGGTGGATCTGACGGTTACAAGCCCTGCAGGTGTTTCAGGCCTGCCGCCGGCACCTCCGGCTGCTGTCAGCAAACCAGCACCGACTGTTCCGTCGGAATCTGTAAAGAGCGAAGCCCCTGAAACAACTGCCAACGCAGACGCGGGTGCCGCCGGTGGTGGCGGAGATTCCACCACCCCGGTGGGCTTCAGCGAAATCACCCGTCTTCCAAAAGTTAAACGTGAATTCAAAGCCCAATATCCGGAAGAAGCCAAGAAAGCCGCTGTGGATGGGCCCGTCATTCTGGAAATCCTGATCGACCGCGAAGGCAAAGTCCGCCACGTGCAGGTTCTAAGCGGACCGGGTCATGGCTTGAATGAATCCGCCGTGGAAGCACTGAAAAAATTCGAATTTCAACCAGCTTTCAAAGGCGAAGAATCTGTTGCTGTTAAGATCCGTTACACCTATAGATTTAAATTAGAAGTAAATTAAGTCTTGCACCGGTTTAAAGGATTTATCAGTGAAATATTCAGTTCTGCTTGCCTGCCTGTTCCTGGGTTTGGCCGCTCACGCTCAAGAAGCTGTTCCCAGTTTTGAAACCGTTGTTGAGGATGTTGTTTTTAACACCTCCAACAAGGTCGTGATCGATGAAAAGACCATCAAGGATTCCCGCGCTCCGAACATCACCAGTCTGCTTTCCAGCCAGGCCAACATCACCGTCGTCAGCACACCCTTTCAGCCCAACTCCATCTTCATTCGTGGCGGTGACTCTGGGCACGTGATGATCATTGTCGACGGCGTTCCGTTCTACGACGCCTCTACGGTGCAAAGAACATTCAATTTGAATTCCCTGGATATCAAATCCGTTCGCCGCATTGAAATCATCAAAGGTGGCCAGACCGTGCTTTACGGCGGTCAGGCATTGTCCGGCGTAATCAAGATCGACACTATTCCTCAGGAAATCAAAAGCCAAAGCTCCCTGCAAGGTCAACTGGGCACCCAGAACTTCCGCGACGTGACTGTCGGTCACACAGAAGCTTTGAATGACAACAACGCCTTGGTATTGCGTGGTCATGGCGCGTGGAGAGACGCAGAATCCCCGGTGCTTGATTCCACCGAAACCTATTCCCGCAACAACTGGAACGCCGAAGGTGCCTATGTATGGAAGGGCGCTGTTGATGGAAACCTGAAAGCCCTGTTCCTGCAGGACTTCAACACGTCCCCGACCACGGATCGCACCACCAATCAGGTGATGGACACCGACGATCTGGAAATGTTCACCCGTCAGATTGGTGGTTCCACTTACATGAAGTTCAACGAACTTCCGTTCGAACCGCGCCTGGCTTTGAGCATGCAAAACAGCTTGCGCACTTATGAGTGGCCGGTGGTTCCAGTACAAAACCCAACAGGCACTGACCAGAAATATGGCGCAAATCTGCGCACCGCCCGTCTGGATCTGACTCCGTACAAGTCTGAAAAGATCAGCGTGGCTGCGGGGCTTAGCTATCTTTATGAAGACTTCACATACCGTGACAAGGGTGTGGAATCCGTGAATACGTTCTCTGAACAGCGCGGTGTCTTTGCCAAGGCTGACTATGAATTCCATCCGGGCTTTTCTTTGGCCGTGGGTGGGCGCGTGGAAAACTGGGCGGATCAGGATGCTGTCAGCACCTATCAAATTGGCCTGACCGTGTTTGAGCACACCAAGCTTGAAGTGGCTTCCGGATACAAGATTCCCTCGCTGTTCCAGTTGTATTCTTCTTATGGCAATCCAGACCTGAAAGCCGAGCGCGCCGTTCAGTACAGCCTGATGCAGGAATTTGAAATCTCTGAAAGCCAAAGCGCCTCTGTCACGTTCTTCCGTTCTGATTTCACGGATCTGATCCAGATTTCCGGTTCATTCCCAAGCATTCAGTACGAAAACGTTTCCAAAACCGAAACCCGTGGTGTTGATATCAGCTATACCATCCGTCCCTGGACTGGCGGCACATTCATCGCGACCTACGGCTATCAGGAGCCACGCAATGTCGACACCGGCACGTGGCTGCTGCGTCGTCCGCTTGTGAACGGCAGCCTGAAATACATCCAAAACCACGACAAACACACCGCTGCTTTGGAGCTGGTGGGTGCTGGCGAACGCATGGATAACGGCGCACCGATCTCGATGACGGCTTATGCCTCCACTTCAATTCCGGGTTATGTGACCGCCAACGCTGCTTATTCATATCAATGGAATGACAATATCAATGTCTTCACCCGCCTGAACAACCTGGCGGACCATCGCTATGAAGAAACCTACAGCTTCTATTCAGAGGGCTTCTCTGGCTCACTGGGAGCGGAATACCTGTTCTAAGCACCGCTCTTTGTATCTGAGGGGTCCAGTGCCCCTCAGTTTTTCCCGGAACAGGACCTTCCCCGCCATTTGACAGAAACTGGCCTTAATTTCAGAGTCTTTTTCATTTAAATTAAGACTATGAGACCGTTCATTGTTGGCGCTTCAATATTTCTGTTACAAGCAGTCAGTTATGCATCCACCGAGGCGGTCATGCCTATCGGGGCCTTGCCAAAAAACTCTTCGGTGAAACTTCAGGCCGTCAAAGAGGGCACCCGCTTTATCACTCCCCAGTACGAAGGCAACAGCGGCTTTTTAAAAGACGTTGATAAAAACTCTCTTTATCAGGTCACTGATATCAGCGGCACGGAAGACACTTCCGACAACGCCGATCTGCAGGCATTGGCAAAATCCTCAAGCCTGGTGGTGCAAAAGTCCGATCTGGGCACTGATGCCGCCACCTGCTCCGCCGGTGATGGCACTACCAACTGTACTTTGACCAGCGATGTGCCAGCCTACAAAACCGGAAGCTTTAATTTGATCGACTGGTTCCTGAACTTGTTCGGCTTGGGATCCAAACCGAAATCCCTGGTCACGCCAAGCACCGGAACTGAAGTGGCCGAGGCTGATGCCATGGCTTCGGCGATGACGGAAAAGATCGACAGCACCAATCGCATGCTGAACTCCCGCAGCGCCACTGCCAATTGCGATGAAAAGAAATTTCCTGAAGTCATTCAGAACAACAAGACTTTGAACTGCGGCCTGAAGCAGGCTATGGAAGCGTTGAAGAAAAACAAAGGCAAGGTCAATCAGGACAAGTTCATTTTCAATGACTTCTCTGATGGCGGTGTGATGGGAAAAATGTGGATTCTGAACGCCGATGGCTCCCTAGCCAATGTTGTGGATAAAAATCCCCTCTGGGTGTCCCGCGGTGAAGGCGGCTTCGGTAACGGCCGGGGTTCCTTGAAAACTCCGAATGGCGCTATCATGACCAAAGCCTACAGCCCTCCGCGCGGCGGCAATATTCGTGACGGTATTGAACTGGTGGGCCTCGAGCCGGAAAATCAGGATATCCATGGTCGCGGCGTTCTGTTGCACGGCTGGGATCCGTATACTCCAACTCAGGGTTGTCTGGGGGTTGCGGGATCACTGGACACCGTCCGCCACGGTCGCAGCAAGCTGGGAACTCCGCCCCCATATCTGGATCAACTGAAACAAGGCTTCCTGAAAGAAGGCGGCACCATGATCTATAACTTCACGCCTTCCAAAGCAAAATCCTGTCAGTAACCGTCTATTCGAAGGTCACTGACGACATCTGATCCTGCGTAAGATACTTTGAGATGATTCTTTCTATGGTCCCGTCCTTCTTCATCTTACGCACGACCTCTTCAAGCCTTGCGCGGTCTTGCTGTCCCACTCGCTGCCTGGAAACATAAATACCCAATGACGTTGTAAAATTGCGATCCGAAACCAGGATGATGTCATTCTCTATTTTTAAATCTTTAACCAAATAATTATTCAAAAGCGGAGTCGCAATAACTGCATCCGTACGGCCTTTTTGAATCAGGGAATAAACACCGACAGCATCCGGCACCTGAATGATCCGGCTGTCTTTAAGCAGCATCTGATACTCAGGCTCTGTCATCACCGCACGGGATCCGATCAGGTTTCCAAAAATGACTTTTTTATTTCCGAAAACATCAGCAACCGTCTGACCCTTTTTATATTTCGATTTGCGCACAACCAGTTCCCGCACTGAACGAAACAGTGGAATGAAATCTGCGCCGCCATCGGAATAGATGTTATTTTCTGCCACCAGCAGAATCAAATCCAGTTGATTTCGCTTCAAGGACTCAACCGCCATCGGCCGGGACATGCCTCGGGAATTGTATCCACAATCGCTTCTTGCCATGATGGCAGAGATCAGATCCTCATCAACGCCCCCGGCTTGGCCGCCGGGATTACGAAAGTACATCGGCATATAGTTGTTGGTACCCACGATATACTGCTTAGAGCAGGTCTCTTTGGCAAAGACCACTCCGCCTGACAATCCTATCGCAATGACCAAAAGCGCTTTTAAAAAATGCATAGACACCATCTTAGTCAGTTCGTCTCAATCTGACACGTTTCAAAAGCATTTTAAGTGGAATCCACCGCCAATCTGCTTAGCCTCCAAAGGGTACGGTTAGTGCAGTTAAACCACTTTAACAACTATGCAGAAAAACCGGTTTAAGACTTTATTAATGATTTCAAGCACCTTCGCCCTGACATTAGCGGCGGCCGGTTGCTATTTCGATGCCGGTTTTGGGCAGCTGTTACAAAATGTACATGCCAGCCCCACCCCTGTTTCCCAGGAACATAAAGAAGCCGCTGAGCTCTTTATTCAACTGAATGAAAAGCACAACTTCTTTGCCGCCCGCTATAAGGGCTGCCATATCGAACGCAATGCCGTTCTGTGCAAAAGCTTCTATAAAGACAAATCCGCTGCCGGGAAAGATAAAGACACCCGATTGAAAGCAGCCCAACTGACAAAATTAATTCGTCAGCAAAAATGGACAGAGCTTTCCAACACTTCTGAATCAGAAAGTGTGCGCGCTGTTTCGACTCTTTCAAACAAAGATCGCCACAACCTGACTGAGCATATTCTAAACGACAAAACCTGCATTTCCCCGCACCTGGCAACTGCCATGGCCTTTAAGCTGGAAGAAAAACTTCCCGATGCAAAAGTGCTTTCCACCGTGCGCGCGCTGTATGCCCGAACTTTGGAGTGCAGTACAGATAAAGAATTCAGCGACCTGGGTCTTTACCGCGGTGGTTTGTTTGAAATCTGGCAGGAAAATCCTGAACAAGCCACAGACTTCCTGAAGAAACTTTCCAAGCTTTCCAAGGACATCGCACTGACATCCCGTGCGCAGTTCTGGATGAATCATGCCGCTCGCGAGCAGGGGAAATCTGTCTCTGCCAACACCATGGAAGATCACTTCACCAGCTTCCCCCTGAGCTATCACATCCTGACAGACTACGCGACAATGGAAGACGGCCCTTATCAGACGGTTTCCGACCTGCGAGAGCAGCGCATGCAGACCCGCAGCTCATTTGAAGATCTGAATGGCGCCATCCAATTGGTTGAGCACTTCATGGCTCAGCAAAAAGATGCCCTGGCAAAACGCACGCTTGAATTTATCGACTATGCAGAGCTGGCCGAAGCAGAACCCGGTTTCCAGCTTTATGTGGCAACACTGCTGGCGAAGTTTGATGACATGAACCATCAGCGTTTCATGGTGCTCAGCCGCCTGTTCCAGAATCATCCTCAGTTCAAGACACTGAAGAATCTGAATATCTATTATCCACTGGCGTTTGAAGATCTGGTGATCAAACATCACCGCGATCAGGATCCGTTCCTGCTTCTGTCTTTGATCCGTCAGGAAAGTTCCTTCAATCCGAACACCAAAAGCCCGGTGGGCGCGACGGGCTTGATGCAAATCATGCCTCGCACGGCGAAAGATCTGAAAAAACGCGTTGTCACCGACAAAGAACTGCTGGATCCCTCAAGCAACATCCAGTTGGGTGCGCGCTATTTTGCTGCGTTGGTAAAAGAATTCAAGAATGATCACATGAAAGCCCTGGCGTCCTACAACGCCGGCAGCGGCAACGTACGCAAATGGATGAAACGCTATCCGGTGGAAAATCCGTTGCTGTTCGTGGATCTGATTCCGTTTGATGAAACACGTGAATACGTCGCAGGCATCCTGCGCAACCAGTACTGGTACTCTAAACTGTATCCGGAACTGCTTGTGACACCGCAAATGGCATCACAAGTTTCTGCTTCGAAAAACTAAATATTCTGAAGCTTATTGAAGATATATCTCAAGACCTCTTCATCAAGCAAGATTCCAGAATAAAGAGCCGATTTCCAATTATTCTTGGTACCATACTCTTCATCAAGCCGATGAAGCTTTCTCTCCAGTTCAACTTTCATGATGTCGAATGTCAAAGTTTGGACATTATTAAAATAGTGATCCGGTAAAGTCCAAATTTTTTTAAACTCACAGGAGAAATATCCGGCAATTCTTTCGTTCTTAATCAACTTATCTATGTGAAAAATTACCTCACTTTGGAGCTCATCGAGATCCGGCGCAACGACAACACTTATCGTCATTGAATCGAGCGGTCTACCAAACGAAGAGACAATCAAACGCTTCCTTAAAACCTCATCGAAGTACGGATGCAATACTCTCTCATTCGGACTTCCGATAAAATTGAGAAGCTTTTTCGAGTTACAGGAACACGCAGGCACCAAGTTCTTTGAATAGAAGCTAAATTCCGGGTATAGCTCCTTAGGAATAACATGATCTATCGATGTTGTTGAAAAACTTCCGCACATTGGACAAACATCTGGAGACAAGTTAAATCGAATGTCCTCAAAAACTCCAAGAGGACCACTCCAATTTTTAACACAACTCAAGATAGCAAACTTGGCGGAATCCGTTATTGAAACAGCAGCACCAATCTGATGTCCATTGCCTCTTTGCACATCATAGTTTCCGTAGGCACCACGAATACTCTCAATGAGATTCCATCTCCTATACAATGGATTCCCTTCTCCGCTCATGTCTCTCAGAATATCTAGATCGTCAAAATTCGGAGCTTCAAGTTTTTTCATTGACCGATCCTAATGTCCTAAAGTAAACACGCGCTTCATCGGACAATTCATCTAAAAACTCGGGAGTTCTCAACAAATTCTTCTTTGATCGCACCAATCTGCCAAAGAACTCATCTTTAAATACGAAGTGCGAAATCAATCCAACATCCCCACCCAACGTCTTTTGCGTTGGTTTCTTGATAAAAATTGATCCTTCAGAATCTTTTTCAAGTATTGCAACCTGGGACCTTGGCAACTCTCGAATAAGATAAACAGAGTGAGTTGCAATTACTGCTATCGATCCTGCTGACATTAGCAAAGAATCCAGCAGCTCCATCAATTTACTTATATAGTTCGGATGCAAATGCGTCTCAGGCTCGTCCAAAAGAACAAGAGTGCCATTTTCAATCTCCAACAAAAGAGTAGCAACCAATCTAAAGAATGAAATCTGCCCACTGCTCAATGGCGTGAGTTCTCCATCCACCAGACGAAAAGGATCTCCACTTTTCGATACTCTACTTGCGGTCTCAAGAAACTTCTGTTCACTCAGCTGGTCTAACTTGGAAAGTTCGACAAAAGATTCCTTTTCATCCGAATCTTCAAATGGAAACACAACTTCATCAATTGGCAAAACACTTCGCATCACCTCAATGAATATTTCCCAACGTGTTCGCCCACGAATTTCATCTTCGCGCCTAAAAACTTGAATACATTTCTGACAAACTCCCTCGACTCCCTTCCTAGAAACCGATCCGTAATTAAGAGTCCTCGCATATATCCGCGCTCGGCTCGAAGCTAAGTTTCCTCTTGGAAATGATCTAATGGAGTCAGCACTTGGCGCCAAACACAAAAGCCTATTTACTGCAACCCTGTTTCCATCGTCATCCAAGATACCGCTTCCCTTAATCAGGTATTCCCGCATTTTCACCAATGATCGACTCTTCCCGACTCCATTTTCACCAATGATTGCAAAAACTCTTCTAGGCAAGCGAGACTCCAGAGAAAAGTCCATATTGAGTGTGTGTTTATTTCGGAAGGCCGGGAGCTTAAAGGAAAACCTATAGCTCATTGACATCTTAGTTTTTTCAATTTGCTTTAGACCATTGAGAATCACCCCAGAATTCTTATAAGAAAAGAACGCTTCCGCGGTTCTCGTGTATGACAATATAAATTTCCTGCTCTTTAAAAAAGTCTCAAAGTTCTCATCGGTACAATTTTCGTGGCTTAATAATACAACATCGCCCAATCTCGACAGAATTTCTTTCGCTAACTCTAGGTCGAATACCTCGATTAGCCTTTGGTAGTCTTTAATGTTTGGCATTAGCATGAAAAGCTCGGGAGAAGTACGTAAGCCCTTAGTCAAATGCACTGGAGGATCAGCATCCATGATCATCTCTTGCAAAAGCTCGGAACCATCTCTTACATTCAAGTGACACAACGACTTAAAAACGGACTTTCTGTTAACAAGAATACTCAAAGTAAATCGAGTTTTGAAACCATGATCATTCCAATGTCCATCGATCGGCGTAATATAAACTTCTATTCCACTGCTTTTGGCGGCTGTAGGGAGACTTTGCGCTACATATATTTGAATCTTATTCATCCGATCCTCACGGTGGTATGAATATAAACAAAAAAATGTATTGCCTCAATTACTGGGAAACAACAGGACCTTTGTCTACTTTTGAACTTTACCCAAAGGTTTCAAACGGCCGACTTTGCCGACCTTTGATGGAAGTGGATGCTGGATTTTTTCCGCCATCCACGGATTGATTTCAATCAGCTTGTCCAGATTCAGACCCGTTTTCACACCCATACCATGGAACATGTAAACCACGTCCTCGGTCGCAACGTTGCCCGTGGCCCCCGGAGCATAAGGGCATCCGCCCAAACCACCCAGGCTGGTGTCAAAGACATTGATCCCCAGTTTGTACGCCGCAAGAATGTTCGCCAAAGCCTGCCCGCGCGTATCATGGAAATGGCCGGCAAGTTTTTTCACCGGAACGACTTTCTTCAACTTTCTGAACAAAGATTCCACCTGCCCCACATCCGCCACGCCGATGGTGTCGCCGATGGAAAGCTCGTACACACCCAGCTTGTGCATGCGCTGAGCAAGCTTCACCACTTTGGCCTCAGACACCTTGCCTTCAAAGGGACAACCAAAGCACGTGGAAAGATAACCACGCACTTTGATCTTGTGCTTCTTTGCCAAAGCCATCACCGGCTCGAAGCGTTTGAAGCTTTCATCGATGGAACAGTTGATGTTTTTCAAAGAGAAGGATTCAGAGCACGCCGCAAAGATCGCAACTTCCTTTACGCCGCTGGCGATGGCATCCATCATCCCGCGTTCATTGGGAACCAGAACCGAAAATTCAGTCTTCTTGGGGATTACTCCGGACTTCACCTGCGCGAAAGTCTTTTGCAACACTTCCGCAGTGCCCGCCATTTGCGGAACCCAGGTCGGGGAAACAAATGCCCCGATTTCAACACGCTTGGTTCCGGCCAAAATCAGTCGTCTTGCAAGTTCCACACGAGTGTCAGCATCCAGAACCGTTTTTTCGTTCTGAAGACCGTCTCTTAATCCCATTTCCACAATGACAACTGACTTTTTCATAGGCCCTATTTATCGGATGCTGGTTTGATTTTCACAAGGGCTTTACCCAAGGCCACTTGTTCGCCGACGGCACAGTTCACACTGTCGATAGTTCCGTCGATCTCTGCCTTTAAAGTGTACTCCATTTTCATGGCTTCCATCACCAAAACCGCCTGGCCTGCAGCCACAGCCGCCCCTGGCGCCAAAAGCAATTTGGTCACTTTGCCCGGCATAGGGGCCATGATCTGATCGGAAGAACCACCCGAACCGCCCTTTTTACGGGACTTTCGTCCTGTCGTGGCGTCCTGAGTGAAAACACGGCCGTTATAGTGAACCCACAATGTCCCGGCAATCAGTTGGGCCTGAGCTTTGTGATCAACACCGTCGATTCTTACTTTCACTTCCATTAGATACCTCTCCAGTAAGAAGCCCAAGGGGATGCGGAAGCTTTGGCCGTTTCACCAGCGCCTCCGCGAAGTTGCAACAAAGCTCCGGCTGCCACGGTTTTTTCAATTTCCGTCAAAGCTGGTTCTTTCAGTGATTCACTGAAGTAGGTTTCAATAAATCTTGTCGTCATCGTGCCCATGACAAATTCTTTGTGAGAAAGAATTTCGATCAGGTACGGAATGTTCGTGTGAACCCCAAACACCACGGAATCCTTCAGCACGCGGATCATTTTCTGAATCGCACGCGGACGGTTTTCATCCCACACGATCACTTTTGCGATCATCGGGTCATAGTACGGCGTGATGGTATCACCTGAATCAAAGCCGTATTCATAACGACGGCCTGGGCCTTCGGGCCATTCCACATGCCCCAAAAGACCTGTGGAAGGTACGCCACCCAGGAATGGATTTTCAGCATAGATACGGCATTCGATGGAATGACCCTTCGGCGCACGGATCTGCTTGTTGTCGTGAACAAAGTCGCCTTGTGCAGTCAGGATCTGCATTTTTACCAGATCCACGCCCAGAACTTCTTCTGTTACCGGGTGTTCGACTTGCAAACGAGTGTTCACTTCCAAAAGATAGAACTCCCCATCTTGCAGAAGGAATTCCACCGTGCCCGCGCCTTTGTATTTGCCCAAAGTCGCAATCGCACAAGCCGCTTCACCCATACGGCGGCGCAGATCATCGGTCAAAGAAGGCGAAGTCGCCTCTTCGATGATTTTCTGGTGACGGCGCTGAACAGAGCATTCACGGTCAAAGAAGTGCTGCACATTTCCGGTGCTGTCACCGAAGACCTGGAACTCAATGTGTTTGGCGCGATCCAGATATTTTTCCAGGAAAACTTTCGGGGAACCAAAAGCCGACTGCGCTTCACGCTGGGCGGATTCAATCAGCTCGTGTGCTTCGGCGGAAGACTTTAAAAGCTTCATCCCGCGGCCACCACCACCGGCAGCGGCCTTCACGATCACCGGATAGCCGATTTTCTCAGCCTGCGTGATCAAGTGAGCCACATCCTGGTTTTCACCCTGATAACCCGGCACCAGCGGCAAACCCGCCTGCTTTGCCAGCTCTTTACAGTGAACCTTGTCACCCAAAGCACGGATCGCTTCCGGAGAAGGACCAATGAAGGTCAAACCGGCTTTGTTCACAGCCTCCGCGAAATCAGCGTTTTCAGACAGGAAACCAAAACCCGGATGTACCGCTTGCGCACCACCGGCCAAAGCGCCGTTGATGTTGGCTGGAATGTTCAGATAACTTTCCGCCGTCGCCGCAGGACCCACGCAGATGGTTTTAGTCGCCATACGATAAGCGCGGGTGTTGATGTCGGCTTCTGAGTGCAGAAGAACGGTTTCAATCCCCAGTTCCTCGCAGGCTTTGATAATACGAACAGCCACTTCACCGCGATTGGCGATGGCAATACGTGTGAACTTTTTCATTAATTCAGTCTCCATGCGGGCTCACGCTTTTCAAGGAAGGATTTCAGGCCTTCCTGCCCTTCATTGCTGGCGCGACGTTCTGCGATCACCGTGGTTGTACGGCTGCGCTGATCGGCCCAGTTCAAGGTATCAAGATCATTCAATAGTTTTTTGGTTTCACGAACCGCATCCGGACCACACTGCATATAGCCGTGCAGAACCTTTTGCAAAGCCGTGTGGCCTTCACCCACTGGAACCACTTCAGTTACCAGACCGGCTTGCTGGGCGATATGCGAATTAAACACCGCGCCTGAAAGCATCAAC
Organism: Bdellovibrio sp. BIS2; assembly: GCF_055398295.1. Classification (NCBI taxonomy): domain Bacteria; kingdom Pseudomonadati; phylum Bdellovibrionota; class Bdellovibrionia; order Bdellovibrionales; family Pseudobdellovibrionaceae; genus Bdellovibrio; species Bdellovibrio sp. BIS2. The sequence continues at coordinate 3,564,918 of NZ_AP035879.1, forward strand.
GGACGAACTTTCCCCGCAACAGCTTTCTTGTTCACAAAGGCACTGATCACCGCCGGCGCGATTCCCAGCTTCACTTCACTGAAACAGAACTGGGTGTTTTCTTCAGCAATGACTTCGTCACAAACCGCCACCAGCCCCAAAGCGCCGCCAAAGGCCGCGCCGTGAATCATGCCGATCACTGGCAGACTGCATTGGGCGATGGCTTCAAACATACCGAAAAGCTTCAAAGAGTCTTCACGGTTTTGTTCGAAGGTGAAGTTCACCATCTCTTTCATCCAGTTCAGGTCCGCACCCGCACAGAAGACCTTGCCTTCCCCTTGCAGAACCACAGCACGCAGATCCTTGCGCGCTTCCAGATCGGTGAAAATCTTGGTCAGCTCGGCGATCATCTCCGGGTTGAAAGAGTTACGCACTTCGGGCCTGTGAAGTTTCACATAGGCCACCTGATTCATTTCTGTAACTACAACAAAAGACATAATTACATCCTGAAGACGCCCTGAGTTTTTTCACCCCAGGACTTGTTAAGGCTTGCGGAAATCCCCAGTGCCAGCACACGGCGGGTGTCCGCCGGATCAATGATCCCGTCATCCCACAGGCGCGCTGAAGAATAATAACAAGCGCTTTCTTTTTCGTATTTTTCCAAAGTTGGACGTTTGAATTCCGCCTGCTCTTCAGCAGACATCGTTTGTTTTTTCGCCGCCATCTGATCCATTTTCACAGTCAGAAGAACGTTGGCTGCCTGCTCGCCACCCATCACGCTGATCTTGGCGTTAGGCCACATCCACAACTGACGAGGCTGGAAAGCACGACCGCACATACCATAGTTTCCGGCACCGTAAGAACCACCAATCACCACGGTGAATTTCGGCACATGGGCGTTGGAAACGGCCATCACCATCTTCGCGCCGTGTTTGGCGATACCTTCGTTTTCATATTTTTTACCGACCATGAAGCCGGTGATGTTTTGCAGAAAAATCAAAGGCACTTCGCGCTGTTCACACAGTTCGATAAAGTGCGCCGCTTTCAAAGAGCTTTCGCTGAACAACACACCATTGTTGGCGATAATACCCACCGGCATGCCCCAGATGTGGGCAAAGCCCGTTACAAGAGTTTTACCGTACAGCGGTTTAAATTCATGGAAGCGGGAACCGTCCACGATGCGCGCGATCACCTCACGCACATCAAATGGAGTGCGGCTGTCTTTCGGGATGATCCCGTAAAGTTCCTTCTGGTCGAACAATGGCTCTTCCACAGGCAGAGTCTTCAACTGCACCGCACGCTTGTGGTTCAGGTGAGCCACGATGGAACGGGTGATTTCAATCGCGTGTTCGTCATCTTCCGCAAAGTGATCCGTCACACCGGAAGTTTCACAGTGCACCTGCGCCCCGCCCAGTTCCTGAGCATCAACAACCTCACCGGTCGCCGCTTTCACCAGAGGAGGCCCCCCCAGGAAGATGGTTCCGTTTTCTTTCACGATCACGGTTTCATCACTCATCGCCGGAACGTACGCGCCACCCGCGGTACAAGAACCCATCACCACCGCGATTTGCGGGATGTTGGCGGCCGACATGCGGGCCTGATTGTAGAAGATTCTTCCGAAGTGATCGCGATCCGGGAAAACATCCGCCTGCATAGGCAGGAAGGCGCCACCGGAATCGACAAGATAAATACATGGCAGACCGTTTTCAAAAGCGATCTCTTGCGCGCGCAAGTGCTTTTTCACCGTCATCGGGAAGTACGTGCCGCCTTTGACCGTCGCATCGTTCGCCACGATCACGCATTCAGTGCCGTGGATAACACCGATACCGGTGACCACACCCGCACCCGGTGCCTGGCCTTCGTACATGTCCCACGCCGCAAGTGTTGAGAACTCAAGGAACGCGGTTCCGCCGTCCACCAATGCCTCGATACGCTCACGCGCCGTCAGCTTGCCACGGGATTTGTGTTTTTTAGTCGCGTCTTCGCCGCCACCTTGTTTCACAAGGTTTACGCGTTCACGCCATTCGTTGACGATACCAAGCATGGCCTCGCGGTTGAGCTTGAAATCACTGGAACTGGAATCAATGTTTGTCTCTAAAATTTCCATAGAACCTTGTACTATCCCTCACTGCCGGGCAAAGCCGGAGTGTGTTTAAAACTCAAATGCAAACGGAACTCCGCCACGGCCTGATCGTTGCTGTCGAAGGCTTTCAGCTCGACCTCGGCTTTGGCTTCGCGGTGATCGCGGACTTCCGCCAGCACCACTTCGCGGACTGTTTCAGGAAGCTCCATGCGCACACGGCACTCTTCACTGGTGACTTTGAACAATTCAGATTCAATACGGGTCACGTTGATTTCAAAAGACCCCATCGGTGCATGGCGCATCCACAGAAGTTTGGCCGCCTCAATCGCCGCCGTAACCAAAGCCCCCTCGTGCATAGTTTTGACTTCATTCAGGTTGCGGGTGCGGGCCGGAACCACCATTTCCACCTGCGTGTCTGACAAGCGAGAAATTCTCAGACCCATGCCTGCCGAGAACGGGCGCACGATATCCAGCGCATAACTAAGCGCAGCATGAGAGGCCTTCGGAGAAACCTCTTCCAGCAAGGCTGCCAGGTCCGCGGCACTCAGACGAATACCCCGTTCTTCAAGCTGGGACTTCAGCCCGTCTTTGGCGTTTTGCAACTGCTGACGCAGGTTCTGCTCCAGCTCAATCCCCTTTGACATTAAGATTGTCAGCCATTGTTGGTTCATGAGATACCCTCTCTGTGCGAGTGTTGAAAAAAACTGAATATCATGCTCGGATAGCGATGTCAGTTTTATCACACTGAGTAAATGGAGAGAGGACTCTAGAGATGAAGAAAATTGTAAGCCTGGTTATTTTCATTGCTGCCTTGGTTTGGACCTGGAACGTGATCCACACTTCCCAAGCCGTAGGATTTGAGACGCACTCCGGCATTCAGGTAAAACTGGCTGAACTTATCACTCAGACTCTGGCTGCAAAAAAGCCACACGCCAAAGACCTTTCCATCTCCCGTTTGTGGACTGAAACCCTGAGCGACAACAAGGTTCGTGCGGTGTTTGCTTACAAGTTCACGGACGTGGCTGAAGACGGCGAAACCATGGAACAAGTGATCGAAGGCGAAGCGGTTCTTTACCGTGATGTTTCTGATCAGGAAAACGTGGATAAATGGGTTCTGCAATCCGTAAAAACCACCAATGATATCGTGGTCTTCACTGAAGGTTCCACAATCACTCCGGGTGCGGACGAAGCAACAACTGAAGCAGCTCCAGAGGCGACTCCGGCAGCCACTGCGACTCCGACTCCTGCTCCAACAGCAACTCCTGGCCACTAATGGCTATTCCCACAAATTTCATCCAGATTGATGAAGAGGGTTTTGCTCTGAGCCGCGAGGTTCGCATCCAAGACCCGATTGTGGGGCAGGAAATCCTGCAAAATCTGAAAATTCACGAAGGCGGAACTCTGCTTTCCACCTTCGGCGATGTCCCGGTGATCGTTGAAGCCTTCGACGAACCCTACGTAGCCGCTCAAGTAAATCTGAAAGATGACAAAACCTGGGAAATCCTGCTTCCGTATGGCGTTCATTATGCCTTCGATCTGGAATCGTTGTCTTTGGACGAATGGGACCGCTTTCACGGTTATGCCGCCAATAAAATCCCGTTCGTGATGTCCCGCAAGGCCCAGGCCACGTTCTTCAACTTGCTTGAAGAATTCGGCGACGACTTCATCGAATTCAACGGCAAAACCTACGACATCCCGGCTTACTGGCCATCCCACAAAGACGTCGAAAAAGAAACCTACTGGAGTCAGATCTACCAGCAGGAAGAAAATCCGGGCTGGAATCTGGGCGAACCCGCTGAAGCCCTGAAAGACATGATTCCCCGACTGAAAATCAGCCGGTCGCGCGTGCTGGTTTTGGGTTGTGGCGAAGGTCATGATGCGGCTTTGTTTGCAGCGGCCGGCCACTTTGTCACGGCCGTCGACATCTCCCCATTGGCTTTGGAACGCGCTAAAAAACTTTACGGCCATCTGCCGACTTTGAACTTTGTGCAGGCGGACCTTTTCAAGCTGCCACAGGATTTCGACCAGTCCTTTGATGTCGTGTTTGAACACACTTGTTACTGCGCCATCAATCCGGAACGCCGTCAGGAGCTTGTCAAAATCTGGAACCGCGTGCTGGTCCAAGGCGGCCATTTGATGGGCGTGTTCTTCACCTTCGAAAAACGCCAGGGCCCACCTTACGGCGGCACCGAGTGGGAGCTGCGCCAGCGTTTGAAAAACCACTACCACCCCATCTTCTGGGGCCGCTGGCAAAAATCAATCCCCCGCCGCCAAGGCAAAGAGCTTTTCATCTACACCAAAAAGAAGTAACTAAAAGGTACCTGCTTACTTTTGCATAAGCATCGCGCTAGACGCACCGTTTATGCAAAAGTAAGCAGGTACCTTTTGGGGGAAGCTATGCATATTGAATTTACTCAGGCTGATCATAGTCACATTGAAGATTTGGTTGAACTGGTTAATTCCGCTTATCGCGGGGACAGTTCCAAACAAGGGTGGACGACAGAGGCTGACTTGTTGGACGGACAGCGTGTGGATGCTGAAGGCATTCAGGCACTGATCGACAAGGAAGAGTCCGTGATTTTGGTGGCGGAAGATGACGACAACGGTGATCTTCTGGGTTGTGTCCACGTCGAAAAACAAGGTTCAAAAATGTATCTGGGCATGCTGACCGTGGCTCCTGAATTACAGTCGAAAGGACTCGGAAAATTGTTGCTCAATGAGTCAGAGGCTCTTGCGCAATTCTGGGATTGTACTACCATTTTCATGACAGTGATTTCCGTTCGCACAGAGCTGATCAAGTGGTACGAAAAGCATGGCTTCCGCAACACCAAGGAAACCAAGCCGTTCCCTTACGGTGATGAACGCTTCGGAATTCCGAAAGTCGAAGGACTGCAGTTCACAGTCCTTGAAAAGAAAGTTTAAAATCCTAAAGCCCTTCACTGATGAGGGGCTTTTTTTGCAAGGAGCAAAAAATGATCAAGGGATTGATCCTGGCGCTGACCCTGTCCGTGTCCTCATTCGCGTTCGCCGAAGAGGTTCAAAACGAAATTCCCGCAGACAAAGACGTTCACACTCAGTTTGGCCAATGCCAGCACGAGTTTCTGCCGTCCAACTTTGACCTGTTCGTGTGGAACATCAAAAAAGCCGAAGCCAAAGACCGCTGGGCCCGCGACTTTGAATATTTTGTTCCCAAAAACGATCTGATCCTGATTCAGGAAGGCATGATTGATTCTTACGTTCCGAACGTGATCCTGCGCCAGAAGAACTATTGCTGGGATTTTGCCACAAGCTTCCTGGAAAAAGACGGCGATCAGACCGGCGTCATGAATGGCTCTTACGCGCGCCCGTCCATGGTTCACTTCCTGCGCAGCCCGGGTCGCGAACCCGTGATCAAAACCCCGAAAATGGTGCTGGTCAGCGAATACGCCATCGCCAACAGCCCGTTCACATTGTGGGTTGCGAACATCCACGGTTTGAATTTCGTGGCCAACAAACACAACCGCGAGCAGATCGAACAGGTCGCGGCTTTCCTGAAAAAACACGACGGTCCGCTGATTTTTGCCGGGGACTTCAATTCCTGGAATGGCGAACGCTTGGCCTATCTTGATGAAATCCTTGGAAAACTCAAGATGAAGAAGCTGCCGTTTGCCAACGACAACCGCAGGTTCAAACTGGATCACATCTACGTCCGCGGGCTGGAAGCCACTTCCACAACCCTGCACAACAATATCGAAACCTCGGATCACAAGCCCCTTTCGGCCTCGTTCCGTCTGAAATAGCCTTCCCGGGCCGACTTCGTTATGCGCGATCGGCCTCCGGTTGATTCATTTTTTGTATAATAAGTTCTTTTGTATGTATTAAAAGTTTCCTCGATTTCGGAGCATATTCACCTCACAGGAGGTTTCTATGTCTTTGAAAACTGCAGTCACAGCACTTTTGGGGCTATTCGTTTCCTCTTTGGCGATGGCTGATCAGATGGGCCCGAACGGCGACAAATTCTACGAAGAAGCGGCTCACTACGAGCACGCTTGCCAGACCCAGCCGTGCAAATCCAACTATTCCCACCAGATCGTTTACAGCCAGAAAACCCGCATGAACAAACTGAACGATCCCACCCGCGACAACCTGAAGGCCATCGCAGTGGAGCAAGCTCAGGTTTGGGGCGACACGATTCTGGAGGGCGATTATCACGCGGCCGGCCGCACTCGTTTGGACGAGGTCCTGGCGTTCTACAAAGGCGCCCGCCTGATCGGCTACAAAATCAAGTATTCCGAAAAAGCCTGGTACGTGGGTGACTGCGACTACAACGGCAAACGCGAGTCTTTGAAAAACTGCAAAGCAGGCCGTATTATCGAAGGCAGCTACGTATCTGCGGATCAAAAAACATTCTTCAGTGATGAAGAACGTTACGCTGAGTTTTCTTTTATCAACGACTAGGATCTAGGTTATAGTCGCCGACATGGCGATCGTAATTGAAACCACCGACCTTTCCCGCGTCTATCAGACTTACCAGAAGCCCGAAGGATTTATCAATTCCCTGAAGGGCTTCGTGAATCGTAAGCATGTCTCCAAAGTTGCTTTGGACAAAACCACTTTAAAAATTGAATCCGGCCAGATTGTGGGCTTGGTTGGTGCCAACGGTGCCGGCAAAACCACTTTACTGAAAATGCTTTCAGGCCTGGTGACTCCCACCAGTGGTGATGCACGGGTCCTGGGTTTCAGACCGTGGGAGCGCAAAAACGAATTCCTGCGCCAGATCAGCATTCTGCTGGGGCAGAAAAATCAGCTGTGGTGGGATATTTCTCCGGCGGATTCTTATTCTTTGCTGGCGCGTATTTATGATCTGGATCCGGCACAGGCCCGAAAGCGCGTGGACCATCTGGCCGAGATGCTTCAGTGCACACACGTCCTGCACACACAGCTTCGCCGCCTGAGTCTGGGAGAGCGCATGAAGATGGAAATCATCGGCGCCCTTTTACATGAACCCAAAGTACTGTTCCTGGATGAACCAACCATCGGCCTGGACATCGTGGCCCAGGAGACCATTCGTGAGTTCCTGGATCAGTACGTGAAAGAAAAAGAACCAACCGTGATTCTGACCAGTCACTACATGGACGATATCGCCAAGCTTGCTGACAAGTTGCTTCTTATCAGCAAAGGCAACATCGTCTATCAGGGCACGGTTCCTGAGTTCGTAACCAAATCCAACACTGAACTGGCTGAAAACGAAGAGGTCGATTTTGAAGATGTCATTCGCCGCTTTTTGGAAGCGGAATCTCGCGTTCGCTAAGCTCGCGATTCTGTCCAATCTTGAATACCGGCTGAATTACTTCGTTGATGCGATTGTTCAGCCAACACTGACTACGGGGATTGAAATCCTTTTGTGGTTTGCCGTCTTTAAAGGGGCGGGCGCCACCGAAATTGCGGGCTTCGGTCGCGAATATTATCTGGCCTACGCGATGTGGGGCGCGTTCTTTGCGCGCATCTGCACCAGTTGGATGTATGAATACCGTATGATTCAGGAAATTGATTCCGGAAGCATCAACAGCCTGCTGGTGCGCCCGATGACTTTCTATGAATACTATTTCTCGCAATTGATGGGATACAAGTTCATCACCACTCTGGTGTCGATGCTGGTGCCTTTCATCGCGATCTTTATTTTTGATCTTCCGACCAAGTTTGAACGTCTGCCATTGGCATTCGCTTTGGAATTCTATTATCTGATTCTGGTTCATTCGATCAGCTTTGTGATCGCGGCCGGCGCCTTTTACCTGAATAAGGTCTATGCCGTGACCGGAGCGAAAAATCTGGCTCTGTGGCTGATGACCGGGGAACTGTTCCCGCTGGATCTGATGCCGGAACCGCTGAAGTCCATCATGATTGCCCTGCCTTTCAGTGCCGGGGTTTATGTTCCCGTGGGATATCTGACAGGACGGCTGGAAATCGGCACGGTCTGGCAGTCCTTTGCCTCTGTCACTGTCGGCATCGTCGTGGTGAATCTTATCGGCGCCTGGCTGTGGCGAAAAGGTGTTAACGTGTACACCGGAACGGGGGCTTAAATGTTTCAGACGCTAAAGAAATACCTGTCTTTGTACGCCGCCCTCTTCCGCACGAGCTTTATTGCGGACCTGGAATACCGGGTGAACTTTATCACCCGCATTGCGACAGATATCTTCTGGTATCTGGCGCAGATCATGACGTTTGAGGTTTTGTTCCGTCATACGCCCAAGATTGGCGACTGGAATCTGGAACAAATGCGTGTGTTCCTGGGTGTGGTTTTTGTCGTCGACGGCCTTTACATGATCATTCTTTCCGAGAACCTGGATCAGTTTTCTGAAAAAGTGCGCAAAGGCGATCTGGATCTGCTGCTGGCAAAGCCCATTAATTCGCAGTTCATGATTTCACTGCAAAAAGCATCCACCGCGATGATCGGCAATCTGATTATTGCCTCCAGTTGGTTCATTTACAGCATCATCCAGCTTTCTAATTTTGAGTGGCTGCGCCTGTTCTGGCTGCTGCTTCTGGTTCCGTGCGGACTGGTGGCATTGTATGCCATGAGATTCTTTATGGCTTCCACCGCGGTGATCTTTGCCCGTTCCGAAAACCTGCAATTCATCTGGTATCAGATCTATCGCCTGGGGATGCGCCCGGATTCGATCTATGTTCCGTGGTTCAAATGGATGCTGTTGACCGCCCTGCCGGTGGGTGTGATTGCCAGCGTTCCGGCCCGCGCTCTTTTGGAGCCGCCGGATTTCGCCCTGTTTGCGTGGGTGGTGGTGCTTTCGGGAATTTTGATTTATCTAACAAACAAGTTTTGGAAATTTGCCCTGCGTTTTTATTCCAGCGCAAGTTCCTAAGGAGTCATTCACATGGTTAAAATCTACGGATCCCCAATGTCCAGCGCCGGGCGCTGCTACTGGATGCTTGAAGAGCTGGGCCTGCCTTACGAACAGGTGCCCTTGAACATGCGCGAAAAGCAGCACAAGTCCCCGGACTATCTGAAGATTAATCCGAACGGAAAAATCCCGGCAATTATCGACGGTGAATACGTACTGTGGGAATCCATGGCGATCACCAACTATCTGGCAAAAAAACACAACAGCCCGCTGGCGCCGCAGAATCTGGAAGAAGAAGGCCACATTATGCAATGGAGCTTCTGGGCCCTGGTGGACTTGCAAACCCCAGCCGTGAACTGGCTGATTCAGGCTTTGTTTGTCCCGGATGAATTCAAAAATCCCAAAGTCATCGAAGACGCGAAAAAGGTTCTGCCAACTTATCTGAACACATTGGAAGCCGGCCTTAAAGGCAAGACTTACCTTGTCGGCAACCGTTTCACCGTAGCGGATCTGAATGTGGCTTCGGTGGCGGGCTTGCTATACGCCCTGAAATTCGACATGTCTGCTTATCCTGAAATCAACAAATGGATGGGACTTTGTACCAGCCGTCCCGCCGCTCAAAAGCTGGATAAACTGCGCGCCTCTGCTCAGGCTCACTAGATCGTACAGCCTCTGGGGAATGCATTTTCCTTAGAGGCTCCATCAAATTTATTAATTTGTCCTGAGGCCTCTTTTCGCCGATCTTAAAGATCACCAAAGGAGGTCCAAATGGCATTGCATGAAGCCCGCACCATTCAACTGAAAAGCGGCGATTCCATCATTATGAGGCCTGCTTTGGTCAGCGAGGCTGAGGCATTGTTAAATGCCTTTCTGGAAATTCTGCCCACGTCCCCTTACATTCTGACCACTCCGGAATCCGCAGCAAAGAAAACCGTGGAAACCCAAACAAAGTGGATTACCGATGCCAACGAAGATCCCAAAGGCGCTTTGATCATCGCTGAACACCAGGGCCGCATCATCGGCATCACCAACATGGTGGCGTTCAAAGACAGCAAACGCGGGCACCGCGCGGGTTTGGGAATGTCAGTGCATCATGATTATCGCGGCCAGGGATTGGGCGAAGCTTTATTGCGTCGTCTGATTGAAGTCGCTCAAAGCATTGAAGGCCTGAGCTTTCTGGAACTGAACGTGATGAGTGCGAATCAACCGGCGTTCAAACTGTATAAAAAACTGGGATTCCAGCAGGTTGGCTATTTGCGCGAAGCTTATCGCCAACCCGATGGAATTTTCACCGATGACATTTCCATGTCACTGGATCTAAGAGCTCGCCCTAGCTAAGGGCGAGTTTTTCGAATTCTTCAATTTTGCGATTAATGACCGCGATGGATTTTCTCCAGAACTCTGGTTTGCGAATGTCTTCGCCCAGGTGCTTTTGCACCAGATCTTCCGCCGTCATACGACCCGTGTCGCGCAGAATATTGACGTAAGTCTTCATGAAGTCCTTACCCAGCTCTTCACGACGGGCATAAACACTGATGCTGAACAGGTAACCGAACGTGTACGGATAGTTATAGAAGCTGATTCCGGACATCGAGAAATGCAGCTTTGTCGCCCAGTACATCTTGTCGTTCGCACTTAAAGTGCTGCCGTACCACTTGCTCCACGCCTCATCGGTCAATTTGCTCAGTTCATCGGCGCTGACCGTGCGCTTTTCACGCATTTCATAGAAGCTTTTTTCAAAGTCATAACGAGCCGGGATATTCAGCAGGAATGCCGTCGCACGCTCCATCTCACCCCACGCAAATTCAATCTTTTCTTCACGGGTTTTGGAGTTGGTCAACAGCACATCATGCAAAAGGGTTTCCGAGAAAATACTGGCCGTTTCAGCCAACGTCATCGGGTACCCACACTCGGCAATTGGCATATCGCGCATTACCCAGGAATGATAAGCATGCCCCAGTTCGTGAGCCAAGGTGGAGATATCACTATTAGAACCCATGTAGGTCATAAACACGCGTGGTTCACGTTTTTTGCGGAAGCCGGTGCAATAAGCGCCGTTGCGTTTGTTCGGAAGAACACGCGCTTCGATCCAGTGTTTTTCAGCCATCATGTCCACAAACTGCGCCATGTCTGGTGAAGCCTGACCGAAGGCATCCTTGATCATGTTCAAGCCTTCTTCATAGCTACGCTCTGATTTGGAGGCTGAAATCGGGCTTTGCGCCAGCAAGTCCCAAGGGTCCAAAGACTTTTTACCCATCAGCTTTGCCATCGCCAGATTCGCACGGCGGGACATATCGACGTTTTCATAACAAGCCGTCAGCATCGCATCCAAAGTTTCTTGGGTGATACGGCTATAGAACAGGGACTGATCCAGATAGTGCGCCGGTTTCACTTGAGAACGTTTCTTGATCACCTCGTGGCGCCAGCCAGCCAGGGCATTCAAAATCGATGCTGCTGTTTCCTTGTGCGTGGTCCATGCGTTTTGAATGGAGGTCCACGCCACACGGCGGGTTTCTTCATCCTGACTGCGAATCAATGCGGATGCCTTCGCCAGGCCCACAGTTTCTGTGCGGTCTTTGAATTTCATTTCACAGCGCATGGTGCCGCTCAAGTTGGTGTAAAGCTCGCCCCACGCATGCAAGCCCGGCATTGAAAGTGCCTGCAACAAAGTTTCTTCTTCATCAGAAAGCATGAATGGTTTTTGTGTACGTTCCTGGCTCCAGTCAAATTTTGCTGGTGTCAGTTCCGGGTGGGAAAGAATCTTGTTCAGAGTTTCCTCTGAACAACGTTTCATAAAGTTATCCACCGGGATCAGGATCTGCCACATATGCGAATTCAGCGCCATCACCTCAGACTTTTTGGCTTGCGCCTCGTTCAGGGTGCTGTCCACCGACAGATGACAATTCAGGAAGGTCGACATATTACCAACCAAAATCTGGGTGGCTTCCACGTCGATCCAGATCTTCTGGATTTTTTCCACTTCGTTTTCAAACGGAGTCTTCAGGGATTTGACGTCCTTTTCAAGCTGATCAACCTTGGATTTCACCAGATCAAATTCAGCCTGAAATTCAGGAGAGTTGTAAGACGGATATTCAGATTCAAGATTCCAAGCCATTTTTTCCATGGCACTGATCTTACCGCAAGGTCCGAAAAACAAAAAGGGCCTTTGAGGCCCTTTTTAGTTTTAACGCTTTTCGATGTCGTCTTTGGCTCTTAGCACCGTGGAACCCAGATCATTGATGATCTTGCTTAGTTCCGGCGACAGGGTTTTACCCATCACCTGCAACTGCAGATGCTCACCTTCATAGAACGGGCCGACAAGCTTGTCGTCACTCCACGCATCCAGGAATTCTTCTTCAAAGCCACCGATGACTTTTTGGTCAAACAACTGTGCTCCGAATTCACGGAAACTTCCCTGCAAAGTGTCCGGATTCAAGTTCGAAGAACCCACCAGCATCACTTTGCCATCAACGGAAGTAATCTTACGGTGATTTTCCTGGTGATAGCCTTGTGTTTTTCCATTAGGGAACTTCGCTTCGATACCCAAAGTGCGGCGGGCACGAACTTCAACCCCATGACGCAGCAACTGATCCAAGTACAACGTATTTGGCAATCCCCCCAAACTGAAGTTTCCGTTGTGGTCAGCCAGAATGCGGATCTTCAAACCCGGAACCTGCGCCTTGCGTTTCATCAGGGCATCGTTGATGTACTTGTCATAAATGAACAGATGCTCCATATAGATGTGGCTTTCGGCTTTCATAATCATATCCACCAGCATGTTGCGGGTGTCTTTGATTTTCCCATCCACATTGGCTTCCGCCAGACGTACAGACTGATTTCCCACGGCCGGGAACGAAGTTCTGTCAACGCGGAACCACGCCAGAATCTGATCACGGTTTTTAAGATAAGCTGCGTTGTCGTAACCCTCTTCCTTGTAATAGAACCATTTTCTTTCGTTCGGATCTGTCGTCAACGCCGCTTCGACATCATCATAGTAAGCGGCCTGAACCAACGCTGCGGCAGGGCCTTTCACATAAAGGGCATTATCATAGTAATAGCCACCACTGTGATCAGACCAGTTCTTGGAACCAAAATAAGCCTGAGGCGCATCAGATTCGGGATCCACCACGATCACCTTGCTATGATCGATCTTGGATTCGTAGTAAGTGTTGCGCTTTTCCAGGGCTTTGAAAGTCTCTTCCGTCTTCGGCACCAGGTTCGTGATACCGAACGGAATCCCAGGAGGATGGCGCTGAATGTTGGCCTGAAGCAGGTACACAGAACCCTTCAGACCAGGATCGGTTGCCGCACGGTCTTTAATATACTTAAAGATCGGCATCATCTCGTCCTTCATGTTGTAGTTTGTGGCATAATCATGCAGCAACAACACCTTGAAGTTCGGATTGGCTTTCTTCTTTTCCACTGTTTGATCCAGCAGGAACTTGCTCAAAGTTCCACCCATCGTTCCGCCAAAAAGGAAGATATCAATGAACACCGACTCTTTCGCGGAAAGGATCATGTCACGGATTTTTGCAAACATTGGGTCTTTGAAAGACGGATGTCCGTCATCGTCCTTGTGCAAAGGCATCTTCATATAAGGTTGACTGAAATCAAGTACCCCACCGGCAAAGATCACGCGGTCATTGAACCATTGGATTCTTTCCGGAGATATCTCGTTATGACTGACCAGCTCTACAATGTTGCCCGGGACAAAGCCCCCCGCCGACAAAGAGTACGGGTCCATCTGCGGGAAACGTTTTTGCAAATTTTCGGTCAGTTCGCGACTGGTCAGACTCAAGTTGGAAGCCCCAGCCCACGAAGTCATCAAAGAGCGGGCTTCGTTCTGAGCCGCTTTATCTTTAACCAAAGGATTATCAGCATAGTCACGCAGGGCCTGCAAACGCATCTGCAGCCAGTACTGCATCACCTTGCCTTCATTTGCCGCATTCTTTTTCACAAACTTCCAATAAACCAAAGGAAGCAGGATTTTTTCCGGCACGATGGAATCATTGGCTTTCACAAAAGCGCGAGCCTTGGTCTGCTCGGACGCCGGGAGCTTTTTGATTTCCTGAAGCAAAGTCTCTGGACGACGGCAGGCTTCTGCCGCAAACATCATGTCATGATTTTTCTTATAGTAGTCCATGGCAGCAATGCGCTCTTTCAAAGACACTTGTGCCGTTTGCGCCACCGCAGTGGAGGCAAAAACCACAGAACTTAGAATCAACAGGGTCTTTTTCACAGGACACCTCCGTTCACCAGAGCATCCAGATGCAGGAATTTCTCCATCGATGACTCACATTTTTTCAGGTACTGGACGCGCGCAGAATAAAGCGCCTGGGTCTCGTTCGCCATATTGTCGTTATCACGGGAAGAATAGTATTCCACCAGCTTGACGCGGGAACGATCGCGATCCAGTTTTTTCTCTTTCAGGTCGTAAACGATCTTTTCCAGGTTGAAGCTGATCTCTTCCACAAAGGACTTTTTACTTTCCACCAGGAACTGACCCGTTGGAATGGACTTGCCGGTTTTTTCGTATTTATCCGGCATCAATTCAGAACGTCCCTCATTGTTCGAGGCCACGAGGCCCGGGAAGACTTCGATGGTTTCTTCCGTCGGAATGATGTCTTTCAGACTGAAGTTCTTATACAGATCCACCGTGTAGAACAACGGCACTCCGGCACCGGCCTTTTTAGCCGACAGTGTGAAGCCTTCGCAGGTTACTGACTTTTGCACTTCACGGTTCAGGCGATAGTACCGGCGATAACGGGCAAAGCCCTTGACGCCGTTCTTTTTGATGCTCGGCAGACCGAACTTGGGACGGGTATCCAGAATCTCAACATAAAAGGTCACCGTACCACCGATATAGTCGGCCTTTCCTTGGGTGGCCGGAATGTATACTGAGTTATTATAAACAGTGCCGGTGTCGGTGGACTTTTCCAACTGATCCCACTTGGAGCTCAATGCGCCGGTTTCATTGAAGCGAACCAGTTGATTGCTGTTCAACTCGGTCGCATAATCATTCTTTTGATTCGGCTGAGGCAGGAAAGTCAGATCCACCTGCAGTCCGGTGTTGATGATCTTGTAAACACGCATGGTCTTTACAAAGTTTTCGATCATCGCGTCTTTCAGGTTTCCTACCGCCAGTTTAGCCAGGCCCTGTTCCGGATTTTCCACACCCAGCGTTTCAATGATCGCTTGATTCAGAGCCTTGCGGGCCGTTTCAGAAAGATACTTTTGGTCGCCATTGGTGTGGAAAGAAATCTTCATCGGATGACGATACGGCTTCAAAGGGGAATCCCCCCCGATCAGATCAGCCAATGCCTGAGTCTGCCCATCCGAGATCGTGTACTTTTTTTCACTGGCTGGTTCACGCACCTCTTTGTGGGTGCAATGCACAGCCATCAGGGCTGTGCAGGCAATCAAAGCGGATTTCATCGTCATCTTCATGATTACTTCCTACAGATTCTGGAATTTTTTAAATTCAGCGTAGTGTTGATCGTCGGCTTTCAGCAGAAGGCCCAAAGAATAAGGCAGATCCTTGTAAACGCGCTTGCCGTCGTAATACATAATCACCGGTTCAAAGGTTCTCTGGTTTCCGATAGCCAGTTGAGCCACGTTATCCGGGCTGATGGTGTAGCGGCGCAATGTTTCTTCCAGCGGCCACTTCACGTCACCAAAGACCACATAGGCGATCTCAGAACAAACGATACGCGTGTGCGTATGAACGTCGAAGTTGAAATCATACTCTTTCCCGATCTGGGCAATCGCCTGCAAAATGGCCTTGCGGCGATATTCATCCGTGATGTTGGAACGCGTGTCACGAACCACCAAGAAGTCATCGATATTCAGGAAATGCTCCAAAGTGTTCAATTCCACACCCGGGCGCAAAGCTTCCACGATGCGGTGGCCGGAACGGATTTTCGCCTGAATTTTTGCCGGGATCTGATCCCAAACCTGCAGGTCTTTCAGTTGCTCTTCAGTTCCCAACCAGATGGCCACGTGGCCGTAGTGCCCCGGGATCATCTTGTCGGTCAGACGGAATGGAGTTTTCTCCATCAGAATGTCCAGCGGTTTCATTTCTGCAATCAGATTGGCTTTCTCCGATTCAGACATATTGTATAGATAACCTTTGCGAGTCTCTACCAGGCCGACCATGTTGCCGAAGCCCATGCTCATCCCGTAAGAAACTGCACGAACACCGCGTTTTCCACGCAAAGTCAGGCGATTCCACAGATTGGCAATGGCGTCTTTAAAGCCTGTGCCGGTCTTGTCATTTTTAACTGCCAGGTACCAGATACTGGACTGAGTAAGGGTGTAAAGCTGGGCTTCTTCCGGACTGGTTTTTTCACCGTTAGCACGACGCCAAGCCATCACCGAGTCGATGAACTTGATCGCGTCTTCGATCTGGTCACGACGACTGGTGGAGGAATAAGAATCCGCAATCGCCTGCAACGCACGTTTTTGAGGAACGTCATAGTTCAGAACATAACGCAAAGAAGAGTTGTCATTAAACGGCTGGATGGCCACCAGATAGTTGTCCATCAGAAGCAATGCGGAAGCCAAAGCCATCTGCATGCGGAAAATCTGTTTTTCGCCCTGAGCATCTTTTGGATCCACATTCAAAACATTATAAGTTTCGTAGGTGTCCTTACGAACATGACGGTCTTTCTTCTCTGTTTTGGTGCCTTTATACGGCGTCAACTTCACCTGATTTTTACCTGCGAAATACTCGCCTTCAGCGATCGCCAGATCCATCAGTTTTTTGCGCGTTTCCAGATAATTTGCGCCCATGGCGCGAACCCATTCCCCTTCAGAACGACTCAAGGACACGTCGCCCGTTTGACCCAACTTCTTTTCATCCGCAAAGCGCAGGGCGGTGGCGCGGAAGTCCAAAGCTTCGGCCATCAAAACCTGCAGGTCATAGTATTGGGGATCTACATAATAGGTCGCTGCTGGCGTTCTTTCCTGAGAAGATTTGAACGAAGAACAAGCGCCAACAAATGCTGTGAGTGCACACAACAGAACAATAGCGAAACGCATGGGATTTCCCTCCATACGATCAGATTATCTGAGGAGGACTAACTTCTCGCTTTAAACATGTTTACTGACAGTAAATCTGGCCCAGAGGACCAGTGCAAAAGGACACCGATAAATCCATTGCTGGACTTGGTAACAGTGGCGAATTGGTAAACCTAGACCACTGTAATTTCTGCGGCTGAATTGTCGACCCTCTTCATATTGATAAACTTTGATTTATCAATCAGAGGAGACATCCCCATGAAGTCCTGGATCGCAGTTCTTCTTATTATGGTTCTTTCGCCCTGGGTAATAGCTCAAAACAAACCGGAACAAACCCGCACCTGGCCCCTGGAGCTGAAGCTCACCAATAATCAAACCATCGAAATGTATCAGCCTCAGGTAGAATCCCTCAGCCACAACGACATCAAGGCCCGCGCCGCCTTCAAACTAAGAAGGGAGGGCAAAGACTATTATGGGAGCTGTAAAATAGAAGCAAAAGCAGCCATCAACAAAGAGTCTGATTTGGTCGAACTCAGCCGCTTCCGCATCAAGAACCTTCAGGCACCGACGGCCAATATCACCAACAACGACCTACAGATAGAAATCGAAAAAAATTTCGACGGTAAAACCGTGGCATTTTCTTACCGGACTTTGGTCGACAATCTGGCGGTGGCCTCGGGCGCCAGCCTGCCCCAACCCAAACTGCATAACGAGCCCCCTGAGTTTGTCTTCGCTTCGCAGCCGTCGATCCTGATTATGATCTCGGGCGAACCCCAATGGACCGCATCCGACGGCGCCAAAGAGGTCAAACGAGTTCTGAACTCGAGCGCCTTGTTTCTGCATCAGGAAAAATCAAAAGACTATTATCTTTGGGCGTTGGGAAAATGGTTTCAAGCCCCCGAACTTAAGGGCCCCTGGAAGGTCTCCAAATCCGGTCCCACCTCCAAATTTGTGATGATTAAAGATAAACTCGTGAAAGCCAAAAAGGTGGATCCACTGGAAGGCAAAACCGCCGACGGCAAACCGCTTTATCAGCCTGGTGTCACACCTGAAATAATTGTAGCCACTAAGCCTACGGAACTTTTGCAAAGCACAGGGGAACCGAAGTACGCCGCAGTCGATGGCACCGCACTGCTATACATGTCGAACTCACCGAACTCTATATTTATAGATTCCAAAGACCAGAACTATTACACCCTGGTCTCGGGAAGATGGTTCCGTTCTGCCAGTCTTCAAGGACCGTGGAGCTATGTCAGCGGCAAACAGCTTCCCAAGGATTTTGCCAGAATCCCATTGAAAAGCCCTGTCGCGGAAGTGCTGGTCTCTGTGCCGGGCACGCCGCAGGCCCAGGAAGCTGTCGTTGTCAGTCAGATCCCGCAAACAGCTCAGGTGAAAAGAGATCTCAAACCCAAAGACATCTCCTGCGATGGCAAGGTGAAATGGCAGTCCATTCCCGAAACCGGCCTGAAGTATGCGCAAAACTGCAACAGTCCGCTGATTGAAGTTAACAGTGAATCCTTCTATTTAGTGCAGGATGGAGTGTGGTTCACATCCACTTCAGCCCAAGGCCCTTGGCAGGTGGCCTTGGCCGTTCCAGAACAGATTTACAAAATTCCCGCCTCTTCGCCCCTTTACTATGTCACCTATGTGCACGTTTATGGATCGACCTCAGACACAGTGACGGTGGGTTACACTCCGGGATATCACGGCACTTTTGTTTCGGCGGATGGCACCATCGTTTATGGAACCGGCTACAACTATGACTCTTACACATCCGGCAGTCAGTGGTACCCCGCCCCCAGCACCTACGGTTTTGGTGTGGGTTACGGTTGGGGCTATGAAGCCGGATTCTTTATGGGCTTTTCAATGGGTTCACTCATGTACCCGTGGGGTTGGGGATACTGCTGTTACGGTCCGACCTTCGTGAACATTAATATCAACAACACCTACACCAACTGGGGTCGTCACACCGTCATCTCAGGGCCCGGTGGGCATGGCATCACCACCAACACCATCGGTCAGACCAAGTTCATTCGCGGCAATGACAGTTCAAATATTTATGCCACCCACGATGGCCAGGTCTATCGCCGCACCGATTCGGGCTGGCAGAAAAATATCGGTCCGGGCTCCTGGGAAAACGTCGATCGCAAGAACACGGCAGACCTGGATCGAATGCATGGTTCCCGCGACAGTCAACGTGAGATGGCCCGTCCGCCCACAGGCCGGGATTTCTCAGGACGACCGCAGCTTCAAGGCGGAGGGGGCTTCCGGGCAGGAGGCTTCCATGGCGGTGGGTTCCGCAGATAAATAAATAACAAATAAAAGGAGTGCACCATGACTATGAAAAAGATTTTCTGTTACTTGGCTCTGACTCTGTTGACGTCCCCCTCGATGGCAGCCATGGACTGGGGCATCGAGCTGGGAGCCCGCCAGCAAGCAGGCGATGTCGCGGGTTTGAATTTTTCGGCCAACTCGCAAGTCGGTTTCCAGGGGGGCGTGTTTGTCCATGTTCCGATGGAGCAAGGACCGGTTCATTTCCGCACGGGGCTTTTATATACTCAAAGACCGCTGCAATCAGAAAGTGACATCACCGGACAGACAATTGATTTCCACTTGGACTATCTGGATATTCCGGTGGATATCCTGATCAAGTCCGGAGAGCAGTTCGGTATGTATATGGGCTTCCACACCAGTATCAATATTTCGAAATCCTGCTCGGGCAGTGACTCCTGCCAGGTCCAGGATGTGGACACTCCGACTTTCCCGATTATCTTTGGTGTCCTGTTTAAAGCCACGCCAAAGTTCGGCTTTAACTTCTATATTGATGGCGCCAACGGTGCCGTGGCAAAGGGCCTTGGCAACTATAAGGCCGTGGGTCTGAATCTGACGTACTCGATGGATTAATCGAAAATGCGGAAATCTTTATCTCTGATCGTTCTCATCTGGATGATTTCTTTTTCGGCAGAAGCTCAACAGTCTTCTGCCGAAGAGGACACTCGTCTGCATTGGGACGAGTCTTCCAATTTACTGGACGACGAGAAAGCTCTGCCGGTGAACGCAGCGCAACCCACGCCATTCAACGCCTTTCACAAAAAAGACCAGAATGAGTTTGTCATTGCCCCAATTCCCTTCCTGAATCCGAGTCAGGGATGGGGGCTTGCGCTGATGGCCCAGTACATTTTTACTCTGAAAGATGACGACAGTCCGCCTTCTATTGTCGGAGGTGGCGCATTCTACACCGAAAAACATTCCTACGGAGGAGGTTTGGCCTATTCAGGAAAGCTTGCCAATGACGAATGGCGCGTGGGACTGGCACTTGGAAAGGCCACAGTCTTTTACGACTTTTACGGCGTCGGTTACGATCAGAACAAGCAGGACATCTCCATTCCCCTGAAACAGGAAGTCGACTTTGCCGGGCTAAGACTGATGAAGCAGGTCACCAATAAACTTTTTCTGGGAATTGAGCTTATCGGCGCTGAAATCACGACCAACATAGAATCAGAGAACATCCCCGGCGTCCTGGCGGAGGAAATCGTCGCCAAAACAGATTTCATTGCCCCGAACCTGAAAGCTGAACGTGACACCCGTAATGACAGCTTCTATCCGACGGAAGGATCCCTGTTTGATCTGCAGGCTGAATTTCACAGTGAGGAATTGCACGACAATTCCACTTACCAGACCTACAAAATTTCCTGGAATCAGTATCTGCAAATGGCACCATTTTCCGTTTTTGCCTATCGGTTGATGGCGCGCTTTGCTTATGGCGAAGTCCCCTTTTACAGCCTGAGCATGTTTGGTCAGGGCGGCGACTTGCGCGGTTATGAAACCGGCAAGTACCGCGACAAGATGATGTGGGCCGCACAAACAGAGTATCGCTATCGTTTCACGGATCGCTGGGGCGGTGTCGCCTTCGCGGGTGCCGGACAACTGGCCCCAAAAGTTTCTGACTTTGAAGGCGCCGCCTTTCTGGGAAGCGGCGGTCTGGGCGTGCGTTTTCGTATCGCTCAGAAAAATCCAGTCGACTTCCGTTTTGATACCGCCTATGGCGACCAGAGAATCAGTTACTACTTCAGTGTGGGGCAGTCATTTTAAAATGAAGGAGGCCGGACGTGAATTCCATCCATTTGATAATGACAGCTTTGTCACTTCTGTTCTGCTTTCATCCTGCAGCAGGAAAAACGGCTGAAGAAGCCACCCGGGATCGTGTCCTTGAACCTGGCAATGCCATTCAAGGGAAACCCTATCCGGCCTATCATCCCGACAGCGAAAGCGAAAGAACCTGGGACCATGCCTTGCCATTTCTGGGGCAGAGAGCTTTGGACAGGGGCTTCAGCCTGCCGCTGCCCTACGGAGTCAGCCTGATATTCTTTCATCAGAATCAGGGGTTCAGCATCGAATCCATGGAAGTCGCATTTCGCAAGGATGTTCCTTATAAAAACATCGACTTCATTGATTTTTCCGGAGCCAAAGTCGACAACACCAGTTGGCAAACAAAGCTCGATGCCTGGATCTTTCCGTTCCTGAATGCCTTTGTCACTCTGGGCTCGGTCAAAGGAACCGGCACAGTTCCTATTTCAATTGCCAAAGCGGATCTCTATGACTTTTTCACCCCGAATCTTTGTTCGGGCGGGTCCCCACCGGCATTTTGCGAGGGCTACTTTTCTGCCGTCGCGCCCATTGATTATAACGGCTATAATTACGGCTTGGGCCTTCTGCTGGCCAGTGGCTACAAGGACTGGTTTTTCGCCGCCCCCATAACTTATGTGATCACCAACGTGAATGTATCTGAAGATAACATCACCGCCTTCAGCTTCATTCCAAGGGTGGGCTACAATTACCGCACTCCGCGCAGCGGAAAGTTCGGCTTCTATGCTGGCGCGAATTATCTGAATACAAAAGTCAATCTGACCGGACACTACGAACTGCCCCTTGCCGGAGATCCCAATGTCGGTGAAAACGTGACCGTCCGTTACCGGATGTCCCAACAGCCGCTGGACGTCTGGAATGCGCTTGCCGGAATCAACTGGGAACTAAGTTCAGAATGGTCGGCCGTGCTGGAAGTTGGTTTTTCAGAAAACAAAGAGAATCAGACCCTCAACGTCAACTATCGCTTTTAGGAATAAAAAATGCTGATTCTATTTCTGGCCATCGCCTCACTATTTGGAATTTCTTCAAAAGGCACTCTTCATACCCCCAACCCCTTTCACGTGACATTGGAGATGAGTCTGTTGGAAATGCGTGGCAACGCTGATTCTGACTCCTATGCCGCCAGTCTGGATGCCGACTATGAAATGACAGCGGGAATGATCTCTTTATATGGCCATTTCCTGCGCACCAAAGACAACGGCGTGGAAAACAACCGGAACTGGCTGGGGGGCGCCCGTCTGGAACGAAATCTAATCATGACCGAAACCCGCGGGTATTACTTTCACCAGACCGAAAGCGATCCGTTCGCGGGAATCATCCAGCGCGACAGTGACGAAGTTGGCGTTCAGCAACGCCTTATTGAAAACGGTCAGAATCTTTGGCTGATAGAAGCGGGCCTTCGCTACATGAAGGTGAACCCGCAGAATTCCCCGAACCGGTTTCAGACTGCGGGGAGGGTTTATTCCTTTTACGAAAGAAAACTCACCTCCAGACTGAGCGCAGAAGTCTGGGCCGAATACATTCCCAACCTGACCGATGCCGGAATGGATCTAGCCAATGCCGAGGTGGCACTGGGGTCTTCCCTCAGCCCGCAGTTGTTTTTGAAGCTGGGCTACTTGGTGCAGTATCAGAAGCAACCTTTCGCAGGTATGGAAACCGCCAGCACTCTGACAACCCTGAATCTGATTGCCAGCTATTGATGCTTTACATGGAGGATGGAAGTGAAAAAAAAGATCCTGCTCTTAGCCACTATCTTTACTCATCTGACCTGCAGCCCCTCATGGGGAAGTGTCTTTATAGATCCCGAAGACGGTTATCTGGATGCCAGTCGCTGGCTGCTTGAACACAGCGGCTTCTTGCCCGTGCCGATCATAATCACTGAACCGGCCGTCGGATTCGGAGGGGGACTGGCCCTGGTCTTCATGGAAAGAAGCACTGAAGCTCCCCGCCCGGGACACTTTGCTCCCCCAACCATCAAAGGGGTTGCGGCCTTTGCCACAGATAACGGCAGTGCAGGAGGAGCCGGATTTTATGTGCGCAATTGGGATGAGGATCGCTGGCGCTATCTGGGTGTGCTTGGAGTCGCCGGAATGAATCTGAACTTCTATGGTTCAGTCGGCTTTCCCGGTTCAGAAGACCTAAAGATGCAATACAGCCTGGACGGCTTTTTCCTTTTACAGGATCTGCGTCGCCGCCTGGGCGAAAGCAACTGGTTTCTCGGTGCACGCTACCTGTATTCAGATCTGAAAGCCACTTTTGAAGGCGGAAACCTTCCCCTTCCCGAGACCGAAAACCGCAATGGAGGTTTGGCGTTGCTGATAAACTATGACAGCCGCGACAACACACTTTCCCCTTTAACTGGTGTACAGGGGGAATTGCGCTACTACATGTTCTCAGAAAACTTCGGTGGGAATTTGAACTACAATCTTTCCGCGGCAGATATTCAAACCTTTTGGAAGTGGAACGAAATTTGGGGTGGCGCTGCAAGGCTCCTGACTCGTTGGACTGATGGCAGTGCGCCCTTCTATGCCAAACCTTATATTGATTTGCGAGGAATCGCCAAACAAAGATATCAAGGCGACATTGCGGGATCATTGGAACTGGAGTTGCGCTGGCGTCCCCAACCCCGCTGGCAATTCAGCGCCTTTGGAGGCGGAGGAAAGGCTTCAACCGAGAACGATCTTTTTAAAAGCTCTGACACCGCAGACACCTATGGTGTCGGTCTTCGCTATTTAATGGCTCGCCTGGTGGGTTTTCAGATGGGTTTTGATGTCGCCCGCGGACCGGAAGAAACCGTGTTCTATATCCAGGCCGGGTCAGCGTGGTTCTAATTCAGTACTCGATGTACGAAGAAAACAGAAAACCTATCGTGCTGGAAGACAATCCGCCCCGGCGCGAATCCGTTGTGTATTTAAAAAAGCCTCCCACGCTGCCATCATAGGTGCGATTGCTAAATCCCAAGCCCCCGGTGACCAGATAGAAATTCTGAGAGCCCACCTCCGTCAGCGACAGGCCGCTTAAAATATCAGAATTCGGCAGCACCGGAGCCTCCCAGCCAAGGGAAATATTTTTTGACACCGTCGAATCCGCCCGACCGCCATCTCGCGATAGCCGGAATGAGGTGCCCAAGACAGATCCAGCAACAACCGATGTCCGTCGACGTTCCATACCTGTCCTAAAGTAAACCCGAGCATCGACTCAGAGGCCGGAGTGTATCGGGAGAAATCCTCTGAAGGCCGTGCATCCCCCGAGCTGAATTCATTGATGTACTGATCTCCTTCAGAATAAACATTCAAAGCCTTCCACTGAACGTTCAAACCAAAAGAATAGTTTTCACTGACTCGCCACATGTATCCAGGGGTCAACACCAGCGAGGTCTGCTGTTCAACGTTCTTCTGCAAACGAACTGTCGAAGCCCCCGAAGAAACCGACTGACTCAGTACCAGACCGTTCAGTTCCCTGTAAGCGATGTTAATTCCAACCCCCCAGCTTTGATCGGCATCAATCATTCCTGCATACGCAATTCCACCCACGGCCGCCTGCCGCTGCAGCTCACTGGTGTCGGTGACCTCGGCGCCATTTTCAATGGATGACGAACGCAGGTAATCCTGAATATTGCCTGGATAAGAATAGAAGACGCCCATGCGCAGGCCTGCCTCCACCGGAAAAATCGCAGAGCCTAAAAGAGTTTCGGACTTAAGCTGTCCTGTTTCCCGGGTTAATGCCTGGCCTGAAAACTCCTGATAGCTGACAGCGGATCCGGACAGAGACACAGCCGGCCGATCCTTAAAATAGGCCATACCTGCTGGATTAAACAGCACCGCTCCAGGGGATTGCACAAGTCCCGCCCCGGTGTTTCCTAAAAAGGCTTCGCGGTGCCCAACCGGAGACAAAAACAATGAAGCCACTGCCTCACTCCCTGCAATCAGAAATAAGATCGTCACAACAACCAATGACTTCATCAGATGTATTTTATGACAATCATCACGACACCTAAACCCGCAGGGATGAATTACACATAATAAATATTTTTTGTTTTTTTCACACTTTTGCTCATGCCAGTACCTTGAACTTCGCCGTCGCGAAATAATAGCACTTCATGCAGTGGAGGATTCATGAATATAAAGTTCAGAAAAGTGCTGGCGGCCCTCGCAGTTGCAACATCCACCTCAAATGCCCTGGCAGATGCCTCTGCCGATGACATGAACAAGTCCAACAATCCACTGACACCGATGGTTGCTTTGAACTTGCACGACTATATAACCTCTTCCATCTTCGGTACGGATGAAACCTCCAATTCATTCAATCTGCGCGGAGCTTTGCCGCATCTATTGGGAGGCCTGCCGCAGATTGCGCGCATGACCATTCCTTACCAGACAGTGCCGGGTCCTGACGGAGATCAAGTGTCAGGCCTGGGTGATATCAACCTGTTTGATATTTTCCTGGTTAAAGGCATCGAGAGTGTGGAATTCGGTGTCGGTCCCTATTTTGTTTTCCCCACTGCCAGCGAAGATGAAACCGGCGCTGGCAAATGGCAGGTGGGTGCTTCGGCCATGATGATGAGCCCGCACCCTTGGGGACTTATCGGGGGCCTGTTGACTTATCAGCATGATGTCGCTGGGGACGAGGATCGCCCCACCCAGAACATCGCCACCCTACAGCCTTTCGTCATCTATAATCTGCCGTCGGCCGTTTACCTGCGCTCGACGGGAATTTGGTTCTTCAACTGGGAAACCGGTGACTATTACATTCCGATCGGACTGGGAATTGGCAAAGTGTGGAAGCTTGAAACAGGCACCACGATGAATCTGTTTGCCGAACCTCAGTGGACCGTCGCGCACGAAGGCGTGGGCGTTCCGAATTTTCAGACTTTTGTGGGTCTGAACTTCCAGTTTCCCATCACCAGACATTAAAAAACGAACGTGGATCTTTAGGAATGAAGATCCTGTGAGTTGAAAACCCGCCCTCAGAACGAAGGCGGGTTTTCTTTTATTTACTTCAAGACCGTGGAGCTGCTCTCGGCTTTGGCCAGAGAACCACCCACCTTCACCAGTGGTGGAGGGAAGTACCGACCGCTTTCAAGCTCTGCCGTCGGACCATAGAAACGCATGGTCAGGTGATAGTTCTTCCCTGCCGGTGTCGGCAACCAATTGCTCTGCGGATAACCCGATGGCAACTTGTTGGCAAAAATCACGGTCAGTGATCCATCTGCGTTCGTCTTAAGACCCGACTGATTATTCAGGTTGTAGCGTTGCAAAGAATTCGGCACCACCTGGAATTTTTCAGCATCCACCACGATGACTGACCAGAAATAGCGGACCAAAGACTGCGGTTGGCGATCTTTCGGGAAGGTCATCGTATAGACATTGGAGCCGTTCAGTTCGACCCCTTGTCCGTCGGTATTGGTTTTGAAATAGACAGCCTCTTTGCTGTTATTGGCCCAGATCCCACCCAGATTGACAGCGGACCGGGCGCGATAATCAGACCCATAATTACCCACGACGGTCGGATGATGCCAGCCATTACCCGCTCGACCCAGTTTCAAAAAATGCGCACCAAAATCCGGAATCGCGCGCGTGCGAATCACCTCATTCAAGCGGGTTCTTTCAGATCCCTTGGCGGCATTTTGAATGCTTCGAACCTTGGCCTGCAGCTCTTCCATTCCAGGATTGATGTCCGCTTCACTGGCAAGGACCGCGGAAGCATTGTCAAAAGCGGTGATTCCCGGCAGATTCTTGTTTGTGAAGATCTGAATTGCAACAGGCTTGGCAATCACCGGCGTCCCGATTGAATACAGTTTTATTTGTTTTTGCAAAGCCACCGCCTGAGATGGATCAGCCCCCAGTTCGACTCGGGCCAAAATTCGCGACTTTGCACTGGGCAGGATCACTTTTTCAACATCAGGTCCCAGCGCCACCGTACTGTCCTTCAGACAATAGGCAAATTTTCCGGAAGCATGGCGGGGAAAAGTTCGTTCATTGATATTGGAGGTTGTTTCGCCCCATCCATTCAAAACTTGAATGGTATAATAGCGCCCGGTGATCTTTGGAACTTCCAGCATGGTGCAGGAGTTTTTATCAATTCCCACCCAAGCCTCGCTGTAAGCCACATCCAGATTCGGATTGGCCCATTTCACCCCGCCCACCGGTCGATGGATGATTTTATTCCAGCGGAAACCTTCATCGCGAAAATCAAGGTGCTCCTGGCGCAGCACCAGCAAACGTCCCAAATAATAAGCGTAGGCATCGACCACATCCTTGTCACTGATACGCTCTTTTTTTTCCGCAGCGAAACCCACCGATCCCGCAAGCAGGAAAGCTGTCATTAACGAAGTAAAAATAACCTTCGACGACTGGCCCATAAAGACCTCCTTGTCTTTAAAGCAACAATCCCTATTTTAGACCCGGAGGAGTCTTAAGACAGATTCATTCGCCATTCGGTGGCGACAAACAAACCACCCCGACTTCAGTTGGAAGTGTAGGCCCAGAAATGGCCGGTGTTCTCTTTCATTTCAGAATAAAGAGACTTGGGAATTGGCAGACCTTTCATAGCGTAATCAAAGATCTGCAACTGTTGTGGATTTTCGTACAGGATCAGTTCCAGATTCGGGTTGTGTCCGCCACGAACCAAAATCGCCATCTGCTTGAATCCAGCCGGAACACTCTTGTAATGACGAATTCCCTCTGGAGCCGCAGTCGCTCCATCATCAGATCCCTGGAAGTACGTGACCGGAACCTTGACCGGATAATTTTCGGCCCGATAAATCTTGTCGCCTTTGGCACGAAGACGCGCACATTGCTTCAGCGAATCAGTATCCACCTTGCGCACCAACTGCCCCTTGATGAAAGAATCCTCGATGCTGATGTCCGGCGTCGCCATTCCCAGCTCCTGACAGGAAATCATCATGTAGGCGATGTCATTGGAGGCAAACAGAATGTGCGGAGTATAAGTGATCGGCTCATAACTTTTGCGAACCTCGGCAAGAAACTCTTTAAAGACCTTGTCGTCAGTTAATAGCTCCAAGCGCTCTTTCAGTTTTTTCACGCCATCGTTGTACATCAACTGTGTGCGCGCCTGACGTGACATCCAGGTGTCGGGAATGCCATGAACTGTCGACACACTTTCAAGCCGTGCCATCAGCGAAGGCGACAAAGAGTTTAGCATCTTCTGCACCAGCTTGCGGCGATGAGGCGCATCCCACAACTGCAGGCCCCCGTCATAGACCACACCTTCCAAAATCGCCGCGCGGGTGCTTTGCGGGAAAAGCGAAGCATACATCGTCGCCGGAACCGTGCCATAAGAAATTCCATACACAGTCCATTGATTGATCATCAGATGCTGACGAACCACTTCGGCGTCACGAGCGACATTTTCAGAGGAATAATAAGACGGATCCAGGAACATCGCGCGGGTGTCCGGGCGCGAACAGCCAATCCCCCGGTGCTCCATGATCAGAACATTGTAAGGCATCGGATTGCGGAACAGGCCCCAATGCGAGGTTTGCCCGGGTCCGCCGGTGAAATAAATCATGGTTTCTTTGCTGGGATCAAAGCCGCGGTGGAAATAAGAGTAAACCTCGGTCATACCCCGTTCCGGGCGGGAATAGTCCACCGGGACGCGGACATAGAATCCTTTTTCGTGGGCGATCAAAGACGCATAGGTTTTCTGACAAAGGGACTTGCCTGACTCGTAAGTCGATTCAGAAGGAATGTTCAAAGAAACTTGGGCCTGTGCAGCCAAGCCTGCAGCCATGATCAGGACAAACAACAGTGTTTTCATGGCGGGGAATTTAGCCCAAATAGGGATCCTAAGGGCACGAAAACTCTCAAGTTTTGCAAAACTTGCAGAGTCGTCGATAAAGAAGGCGGGATCTCGGTTTTGCTATAAGCCGGATTCTGTCCAAACTACCAGGTCCCATAATTTACCCGATAATCGTGGATGATCATTCCTCTGGGAGTGGCATTACTGACACCCTCAAGCGATCTTACCCGGTGACTACGGGCTGGCCGCCCTACTAGTGTCACCCTATTTGATCTTGCTCCGCGCAGAGTTTGGCTGTTTTCACTCCAGCGGCTCCCCAGACCCTCCCGTTCCCGGTGTCTGGCTCAATGCCCTGGACATTCTCTCTGTTCCACTGTTCCTTACATTACTGTAGAGGGGCGTTACCCCTTGCGCTGCCATATGGAGTCCGGACTTTCCTCTCTAATTTCAGGAATTTAGAGAATTATTAGAGCAATCATCCGCAAAACCGTGGGGATTTCTAACACCGTCCAGCATTTCGTGCAAGAAGGTTTTCTTAATCCCGGTTTTATTTTACTTTCTAAGCATCGTTTACAAAAGGATTAAATCATGAAGATCTTGGTATCTCTATTCGCGTTCGCTATGACTTTGACTCTTGCTTCTGCTTCTTTGGCTGAAGAGGCTCATGGTGGTGGTGGTCACGGCGGCGGCCACGGTGGTTTGACCGAAAAAATGAACTCTTTGTTCCCACAGCCAAAAGCGGATCCTGCGAAAAACGAAGTTCCGGCTAAACCAGAGCTTGTAAGCCCGGCATATTACACTTCCGTTAAAGCTGATAAAACAACTCTGACTTGGAAATCCGTTGCTGGCGCGGACGAGTACCATGTTCAAGTGGCTACAGATCCTAACTTCAAATGGTTGGTGGCAAACGAATACGCTGTTAAAGGCACTACTTTCGAAGCCACAGGTCTGGAAGCTGGCAAACATTACTTCTGGAGAGTCGCGGCTGTGAAATCCACAAACTGGAGCACATTCCGCAAGTCCTTCTTTGCAATGTCCATGTTCGAAACACCGGCTGCAAAGTAACACGTCCTTAGTTTTCTCGTTCTAAGTTTCTCAAGAGCCCTCCATACTTCTCTTCAGAGAGGGCTCTTCAAAAAAAATCTCCCCTTTCAAAACTGAATAAACCACTTCACTGGATGGCATTGATCACTCCGGAGGTTTCGCCTATGGAAAATCGTTTCATCGTCGGCGTGCTGACCCTGATCTTTACGCTGATTTTCATATTCTCTATTGAAGCTCTGGCCCAGACGGAAAAAACCGCCCTGGATCCCTGCCGCGCAGATTTAAATCGCTATTGCCAGGATGTTGAACCTGGCGGCGGAAACTTTTTGAAATGTCTGGAAGATCACAAAGACAAACTGACCAGCGACTGCCGAACGCGCAGTCAGAAGGTGCATCACTTGATGATGGAGCTTCGTCGCGCTTGCAACAACGATCTGCTGCAGTTCTGTGACATGCTTAAACCCGGCGAAGGCCGCATCCTGCGCTGTTTGAAAGACAACAGCCGACAGCTTTCTAATTCATGCACCATCGGAATTCGTAACGCCATGGAAGCGCGCAAAGACTTGCTGGAGAATCAGTGGCCATAAAAATTTGGAGCGCTAAGAAGTTGTCAAAGCGCAGATAAAACTCAACGATTCATCAACATTCCAGTTGTTCTGGTTGTACAGAAGCGACGGACTCATAGCGTAATTACAAAACTTTAATCCCCAGGGGATTTTGTAATTTTATTAATAAACATGACTGTAGATACACTTATGTCATGACTCATTCTGTTTATGAGGCTCTACTAAATTCAAATGCGGTGATCGAGTTCGACAACCAGGGATACATTCTCTGGGCCAACCCGAATTTCCTGAATCTTATGGAGTATGAACTCGATGAGATTGAAGGACGTCATCACTCAATATTCCTGCCGGAGTTTCACCAACACGAGCTGGAATATCAAGAAATGTGGAACCAACTTGCTGAAGGACAAGCCCAGGCAGGAGAGTTCAAGCGACTTACCAAAACAAATCGCGAAGTTTGGATTCAAGGATCTTACACTCCAGTAAGAAATCTGCAGGGGCAGGTGTCCAAGATCGTGAAGATGGCCGTGGATATCACTGAAAAGAAAAGTCTTTCAGACAACCTGGAAAAGAAAAACAAAGAGCTTCTGGGCGCTGCGATCAAAGCCAAAGCCGCCACTGACGCAAAAACCGTTTTTCTGGCAAACATGAGCCACGAAATCCGCACTCCGCTAAATTCCATCATCGGCATCACCGACACTCTGGCCGAGACTCCGCTAGACAACCAGCAAGCCTCATTCGTCGAGATTCTTCAGCGCGCCAATCATCAGCTAATGACCATCATCAATGACATTCTGGATCTTTCCAAAGTCGAAGCTGGAGAAATGGAACTGCGACCGCTTCCGTTCAATCTAAAACGCCTGCTGGACGAACTGAACACCGTGCTGGGCTTCCGAGCCAAAGAAAAAAGCCTGAAGCTTTCAATGACCATCGATCCCGATGTTGAAGAATACTTTGTCGGCGACGCCGATCGCCTGCGCCAGGTACTGATGAATCTGGTGAACAATTCAATCAAATTCACCAACACCGGTGAGGTGTCTTTGCAGGTGTCAGTGAACCGCACGCCCCACAAAGGAAATCTGCTGTTTCGGGTGACCGACACGGGCATCGGCATTTCCAAACAAAAATTCAAAGACATCTTCCAGCCATTCACTCAAGCCGACACGACCACCACACGCAAATATGGCGGCACGGGACTGGGGCTTTCCATCACGAAAAACATCGTGCAAATGATGAACGGCCATGTCTGGTTTGAATCCCAACCGGGCCAGGGAACGACGTTCTATTTCACGATTTCGGTGCCGTCCACAACTGAAAGGAAAACGACCATGCACAATCCTTGGCAGGGCCGCTACCAGCTCAGCGACATCAAACACAATATCTCTCAAAGCCGTCTGCGCATTCTGGTCGTGGATGATGTCGATGACAATCGCCATCTGTTCGGAATTTATCTGCAAAAAACCGCTCACGCTGTCAGCTATGCCAACAGCGGCGTCGAGGCTGTGGACATGGTCGCCAAGGACCACTACGACATTATCTTCATGGACGTGCAGATGCCGGGCATGGACGGATATGAAGCCACTCAGCGCATCCGCGAAATGGAGCGCCAGTTGAATCGCACTCCTGCGAAAATATTTGCCTGCACGGCGAATGCTTTCCAGGAGGACGTCAGAAAAAGCATCTCTGCCGGTTGCGACCTGCACCTGTCCAAACCCGTGCGCAAGGACACCATGCTGAAAGCGATCTCCTCTTATTTTAGCGATGCTCCGGAAGCCACTTTCTAAGGTGATGATTCAGGCCGTGCCGATCCAGCACGGTCTGCCGTGACAGCCCGCCTTTTTCCTCGACAGAATAATAAACCTTTAGCTGCGCCGGATTTTCACACCAGTGATAAATCATGCCTGCGCACATCTTGCAGGGCTTGTGGGTGGAATAAAGAACCGCTCCGGCCGGGATCTTCTTTCCCGTTTCGCGATACAGGCGCTGCACCAGATTCACTTCCGCATGCAGAGTTTTGTTTTTTGAATTGGAATTCACACCATAACTTAAAAGCTCGCCTTCCGGATTCACCAGAAAGGCCGCAATGTCGCGATCATAGTCATGCAGCACATCCCCCCGGGGAACCAGCCGGGCCAGGCCTGACGCCAGCTCCAACTGCTGTTCCGGGCTTTGGGCAGCCTGCCCCCGAAACCAGCTTGCAATCTCGTGGACTGATTTTTGATTTTCCTGATTCAGATGGGACACGGCTGAAACAATCTGGGTGGTGTCGCCAATCTCCACAAACTGCCAGCCGGGATTTTCACCCTGATCCGAGGGTTTGAGATTTTCCGTGATTCGCTTGGCAACAACTTTCACCATACCCCGGCACATTTCGGTCAGGGCGGCCGTGGTGTAAATGCGCTGGCGCAGAATGAAAAAACTGTGATCCACAAAGCGGTCAAACAGCCCCTGCAGCAGCTTTACCACGGCCGATGAAGGTGCCACTGCTCCAGCCGGAAAGCGGGCGAAATAAACGGTCCCCTTGTCTTCGACAAAGGCAACCTCTCCGCCGTCTGAAGCGAGTAAAAATGCTATATGTTCTGCCCTTTTTTCTGCCAACATCGAGGAATTGGTACCATATCCCGCTTAAATTGTCTAAAAAGCCCCCATGGACATGATCAAAAACCGTCTTGAAAAGAACTACAAAAAACTGAAAAGCTGGGCTGAACGCGCCCAAATCGAGGCGTACCGTCTGTATGACCGGGATATTCCGGAATACCCTTATATCGTCGACATCTACAAAGATCACTTCCTGATCTACGACAAAAGCGACCTGCGCGATGTGGAGAAAAACCACCTGCCTCACGTGCAAGAAGCCCTGAAGGCCCTTTTTAAATGCGACGACAGCAAAATCGTGATCAAAAAGCGGGAGCGCCAGGAAGGCCTGAAACAATACGAAAAGCTCGACGCCAAAGAGGAAACCTTTGTCGTGCGCGAATCCCAGGCGCTGCTGAAAGTAAACCTGTACGACTATCTGGACACCGGCCTGTTCCTGGATCACCGCCCGATGCGCCAAAAAGTGTTTAAATCCGTCAAAGACAAAAAGTTCCTGAATCTGTTCTGTTATACGGGCTCAGTCAGCGTTTTTGCGGCTTTGGGTGGCGCCCACACCACCAGCGTGGACATGTCCCAGACTTATCTGCGCTGGGCTCAGGACAATTTCCAACTGAACAATCTGGATCCGGCCCAACACGCCTTTATCAACGCCGACGTCCTGGATTGGTTGCGCACAACAAAATTGCCGAACACTTTCGACGTGATCTTCCTGGATCCACCGACCTTCTCGAACTCAAAAAAGATGGACGAAAGCTTCGAAGTCGAAAGGGACCAGGAGTTCCTGGTGGAAAGCTGCATGAATATGCTGCGACCAGAGGGAATACTCTATTTCTCGAACAACAAGCGAAAATTTAAAATCTCCCCGGCGCTGCTGGCCAAATACAAGGTGAAGGAAATCACCACCGACAGCATCCCCCAGGACTTCCACGACAAAAAAATACACAACTGTTTCGAGATCAGAAGCAACTAGGGGCCAAACGGCCCCTTTTCCCATTTGGGGCCAAAAATACCTTGCCCCCCAGGTAAAAACACCCTAGAACCCCCTAAATTTTACTTATTAAGGCCACTTTTCAGGGGCCGTTGGAGGACAGGGAATTGAAAGCTTTAGGTCGTCATATTTTGGTTGAGTTCAGTGGATGTAACGCAGAAGTTCTGAACGACGTTTCCATCATCGAAAGAAGCATGGTCGAAGCGGCGCAGATTGCTGGTGCGACAGTCATCAACTCCACTTTCCACCACTTCTCCCCATGGGGTGTAAGCGGTGTGGTAGTTATTCAGGAAAGCCATCTGGCTATTCACACTTGGCCTGAATACCGTTATGCGGCCGTGGATCTGTTCACCTGCGGTGATTCAGTGGATCCTTGGGTTTCTTTTGAACACCTGAAAAAAGCTTTCCAGGCGAACTATTCGGCTTTGGAGATGAATCGCGGCTCTTTGCACGTCATCCAGAAGTCCGACTTCCAGCCTAAGATCATGCGCGAAAAACCGTCTTTCGATCTTTCCAAAGGTCATCAGATCGATCGCAATGTCTGGTTCACCGACAAAGACGAAAACCAGGCGCTTTCTTTGCGTTACACGGGCGATGTTTTGTTTGATGAAACAAATCCGTTCCAGCGCGTGCGCGTTTTGGATTCCTATTCTCACGGGAAATTCCTGGCGATCAACAACATGGTGATGTGCACTGAGCGTGATGAATACCACTATCACGAAATGATCACTCACCCTGTGATGCAGACTCACGGCAATGCGAAAAACGTATTGGTTATCGGTGGCGGCGACGGCGGTACCATCCGTGAATTGTTCAAATATAACGTGGACAATGTGACCATGGTTGAAATCGACGAAGCGGTGGTTCGTGCTTCCAAAGAGCACTTGCCAAACATCGCTTGCGAATTCAACAACCCGAAATTGAATCTTATTATCGGTGACGGCATCCAGTTTGTGAAAGACGCGGCTCCGAATTCTTACGATGTGATCATCGTGGATGGTTCTGACCCGGTGGGTCCGGCGAAAGGCCTTTTCACTGCGGAATTCTACAACAACTGTAAAAACGCATTGAAAGACGGCGGCTTGGTGATCACTCAAGGTGAATCCCCGATGTTCCATGAGGGCACTTTCGTTGAATTGAATCATTGCCTGAAGGGCATCTTCGGCAAACAAAGCGTTCACACCATGCTGTTCCATGCGACGACTTATCCGTCGGGCATGTGGAGCTTGCAGGTTGCTGTGAAAGGATCCAAACATCCGGCGAAAGACTTCAACAAAGACCACGCGGCCAAGTTCGCTCAGGACAAAGGTCTTAAGTACTACAATGAAGACCTGCACACTGCGGCCTTCAGCCTTCCTACTTTCGTCAAAACAATGCTTGGCGATAACGCTTAATTGATAGACCGCCTCCTGTTTTCATTATAGTTTCATTTAGAAAACTAAACAAAACAGGAGGCGTAATGTTCAAACTTCCAAATCTTCCCTACGCGAAAACCGGTATTGCTCCATTGTTCAACGAAGAACAAATGACTTACCACTACGACAAGCACCACAAAGCTTACATCGACAATCTGAACAAATTCATGGAAACAGATGCATCCCTGAAAGGTAAATCCCTGGAAGAGATCACTTTGACTTCCTCTGGTGGCATCTTCAACAACGCCGCTCAGGCATGGAACCACACTTTCTTCTGGTTCGGCATGAGCCCGGCGGGTCAGGGCGGCCAACCGTCTGCAGAACTTTCTGCTGCGATCACTCGTGATTTCGGTTCTATGGATGAATTGAAAGCAAAGTTCGTAGATGGCGGCGTTAAAACATTCGGTTCCGGCTGGATCTGGTTGTGCATGGATGCTGCTGGCAAATTGTCTTTGGTTTCCACTTCCAACGCGGCAGTTCCATTCACTAACAACGGCCCGACTCCACTGTTGGTTGCTGACGTTTGGGAGCACGCTTACTACGTTGATTACAGAAATCTTCGTGCAAAATATCTTGAGACTTTCTGGGCGCAAGTAAACTGGAACTTCGTTTCCGAAAACTTCGCTTCCAAAAAAGTTCGTGACCTGACCAAGTCCATGACATAACCAAAAGGTACCTCTGCGGCACCCTCCACAGGGGGGCCCACCGCAGTTTTGCATAAGCAGAGCACCACAAAAACAAGAAAAGGAACTGCCTTCATCAGCAGTTCCTTTTTTTATGGCCAAAATGAAGCGACGCTTCGGAAAAAGTAAGCAGGTACCTTTTAGAGTTCGAAGAAGGTGGTGGAAAGAAGGAAGAGGGTGTCTTGGGTGTCGGGAGTGTAGTAGACGCCGACCGACGGGCGCGAGAACATTTCTTTCGGGCGAAGCTGCGACCAGGCCAGACCCACCCCAGTATTCATCTGCTCGTAAGGCGAAAGACCCGCTTCACGCAAATGACCGTAAGCCAACGTGATCCATTCACGATCTTTGATCTGATACTGAATATCCAGACCGTACTCTGCCTCGCACTTCAGTGAATAAACGAAAATCAAACCGTTGGTGGAATCAATGTGCCCGCACACCTGAGTGATAAACGGCGACATCGTCACGTTTTCATTCCAGTCAGGACGATAGTTGAATCCCAGTTGGGTCGAACGCAAAACCAGATCCGGTCTTTCGACAACTTTGCCTTCCTTCTTCACTTCAGACCGGAAACGTGTTTCGGTGAATGAAGCCGCCCAGTCAAAGTTCTCACCACGATAGAAGTTACCTTTAACGGTGTAATTGCGGCTGCCGGATGCCGTGGCATAGAACATGGGAACCGTACCGATTTCCAGACGAGGCAATACACCCATGCTCAAAGCATTCGTCAACATGTGGGAATTGACGTTGGCGCCACCGGCCCGCTGATAACCGAACTGCCACTGCGGCAAGGTGCGGGCGGAGGTGCTGACAACCGGATTGAACACCACTCGTTTTTCAGGAATGACGTCGTCAAACCCCGCAAGGGATTGAAAACTGAAAGCCAAAATGATGAATGAAATCAACGCGCGCATACCCGCACGCAATACAAGATAAGTGCCAATACAAAGGGGCCCGAAAGCCCCCTCAGTTCCCTCTGAGCGCCTCTATCCCCCGCGGACCGGGTAAATAGTTCACAGCGACCAAAAGCTGATCAGATTACTTAAGCCACTTGCGACGAGGGTCTTTTTTGTCGACGGGCCAGGTGGTCCAAGTCACCTGCAGATCGCAGGCTTTCAGGAAATTTTCCACAATCAGTTCGGCGTCCTCTTTTTGCCAGAAGTCCTTGGCGTGAGAGCTTGGACTTTTCAGGGCGATATCCGAAACCAAGGAATAGACCATGCCGCTCATCGGAGGAATCAAAAAACCCATCGTCGACAGGGCCCCTTGCAGACGGGACAGCACCCCTTTACCACCCACCGAATGCATCAGCACAAAGACCGCCGCAGGCTTTCCCATAAAGGCGGCCGAGCCTTCAAGTTCAGTCATGTCTTCCATCAACTTTTGCAATGGGCTCCCCCAGGAATCCCAGTAAGTTCCCGTCACAAAGAACAAGCCTGAAGCTGATTCGAGTTTCTTTCGCAGTCCCGGCCCGTAAGACGTCTTCGCCAGATGCACAACTTCCACTTCGGCTTGCTTCCCAAAGATCTTCACCAGCCCCTTGATCCACTGAGCACAGTTGCCTTTGTCCCCCGTCGGACTGCCATTTAAGATCAAAACTTTTTTCATGCTTTTACTTCCCGCCAGTTCACTCTCTTTCAGCATTATTGTCTGTTTCCACCGCCCAGGCCAAGGACATCCGTCGATTTTCTGATGCGTCAGCAAAAGCCAGCGGCCGAATCAAGCTTTGTCAAATGGCGCCGCCCGAAACCAAAGATGCGAACGCCCATAAACATTTGTCTGTACACTGAGGTCTGCCCAAGGCCACAATGAAAGCAAATGAAAGGATGTTCATGAAATCCCTGATTCTGCTGCTTTCGCTGTTGCCTGCCTCTGCATTTGCTTTGACCCAAACGCTGCAAACCCTGACCCCTAAAGCCGGACAAAACGAGCTGAAGGGCGGCATTTCATACTCTCACGTCTCGGCCGAAGCCGATCTGGGCGGATCAGCGACTTCCAATCAGTTTGTGATTCCTGTTTCTTATTTTTACGGCATCACCACCCATCATGCTGTGGGTGTTGAAACTTACTATCTGAAAAATGATTCCAACTTTTCCAAAGCCGGTCTTTCTGGCAGCGGAGAAACTCAAGACTTCGGTAACATCGACATCAGCTATAAAGGAAATCTGGATACTGAAAGCGGAACAGTCTATCTGGAAGCCGGAGTCTCGTTCCCCAGCGAAAAGTACGAATTCAACACCAATGACGCCAAATTCAGCGCCAGCACCGGGCAAACCACGGTTACGTTGGCCGCGGGCTATGTGCAAAAGCTTGTGGACTTCACCCTGGGCGCCATCGCAGCCTATGACATCGCCATGGAGGGAGACGCGGATGTTGACGTCGGCGTTTTCTCTGACTCGGGCAAAGTCAAAGGGGGCAGTCAGGTTCGATTCTCGTTCTTCGGCGAAATCGAAGGCGAAAGTCACCCGAACTTCAGCCTGACTTATGCGCGCACTTACAGCCGCAGCTTCAGCTCTGAGTCAGTTACCGGAACTATCGATGATGATCTGGAAATGTTCTATGCAAACTTCAGCGCCCGCATGCCCGTGGCTGAGAGACTGGAATTCATCCCGACCGCAGGACTTGCCACGGTGATGAATCAAAGCGACCGCAATCTGGAAAAGTACAATATGTTCACGGCAGCGGCTCAACTGCGCTATCTGTTCTAAAGCCGATTCGGCATAAAAAAATGACAGGCGTCTGATTCAGACGCCTGCACATGGAGGGATGGGAAAAGGACCGCACATTATGTTGTGTCTACTTTCATCAAGAGACCTCCTTTAGTTTGTCCTCGAGGATCTCTGTCCCCTTGTTTAAAGGGAACAGCACTTCAAATTCAAAACCTACAGTCATGGGAACCCGTCTTGGCGGCTCTTTGATTTCAATGGCGTTGACAACGTCATGAACACCGGAAAGCTCCCAGGCAGCGCCAACGGCCATTGCTTTCAGACGTGGACGGAAGACCTCCCCTTCCAGTCTGACCACGGCATCTTTGACGATCACCTCGATGTGCTCTCCGCCGATCTTGATCATGTCATCGATCTGAGCCTCCAGGATACTCTGGATTTCCTCGTCTGAGCGGTAGTAATCCGCGGGAACGACGATACGGTCTTCGATCGTCCACACTCCTTCCGTTTCAGAGATGACCTCCAAAGCGGCATTTTTCTTGTAAGATGTGTCGACAAATCCACTGACCACAATCACGCCGTCACGAATGACGATATCCAGATCAGCCAAGCTCACTCTTTTGTCCCATTTGATGCGGTCCCGGATCTTGCGACCCAGTTCGCCGTCACTTTGGTTTTTCAGAAGATGAGTTTTCATAAAGCTGCTCCTTGCCTCTGACGGGTCTTAATTCTTTTGGGTTATGCCACCCCTTCGAGTGGCATAGGTTGGAATTCCAACATCGGATCATTACGACGATGC
Organism: Bdellovibrio sp. BIS2; assembly: GCF_055398295.1. NCBI lineage: Bacteria > Pseudomonadati > Bdellovibrionota > Bdellovibrionia > Bdellovibrionales > Pseudobdellovibrionaceae > Bdellovibrio > Bdellovibrio sp. BIS2. Next base: position 3,604,498 of record NZ_AP035879.1, read on the forward strand.
TGGGATTTACGGGAGGAACGTTTGCTAAGAACGCCTTTTAAAGCAGATACGGTCTTAGCTACACATCGCTTGAAATTCTCGTCTCGTTTGACCACTTTGATCACTGTTTTCGAGCGAGATGGTTTCAAGATGACCTCACACACATAACTGGGTTTGCGAGTCTGCGATCGATGTCGATCGGTTTCCACCCGCACTGTGAGGTGAGCACCACTGTCATACTTGAAGAAATCTCCCACAGTCCCTTCGACTGTTTCCAACAAGTAAGATTCGAGATTTTCAGTTTTAGTGATGTCTCTGTAGTAGATGTCTGTTTGCATATCTACCTCCTTCTTGAGACTATTATCGTTCATATCGACAATTTCGTTAAATATATAATTTAGAAGACATAATTAGGTTAAAGTTATATATTAAAGGGGTCCTGTTTAGAAATTCGCTGTAGAGATCATCACTTACAGTTTCGCAGCGAAAGACCAGTTCCAAAAGGGCTCCAAAAAAGCCATGTTATTAGGAGGTCTAGTATCATGTTTAACTACAATCACCTGTACTACTTTTATGTAACCGCCCGGCTGGGTGGAGTCAGCAATGCTGCCAAATACCTGCATATCAGTCAGCCCTCGCTCAGTTCACAGATCAAAGTGCTTGAATCTTCCATCGATCAGAAACTTTTCGAAAAACGCGGAAGAAATCTTCACTTAACTCCAGAGGGTGAACGCACGTTTGCTTACTGTAAAAAAATGTTCGATGTCGCCGCCGACTTTGCCGAGTCCCTGAAAAGTCCGACAGAAAAACAAAGTCAGCGCATCCGTATCGGCGTCAGCGATCAGGTGGAACGTCCTTTCATCGCCGACTTGCTGGCACCTTTGATTCGCGAACAAAAGCGTGGTGTGGAGAAAATATTTTTCGTCAGCTCGGCCCCTTCTGATGCCCTGGTCACACAACTGCGCAGCCGGGAAATCGACCTGCTGCTGACGAACAAACCCATCTATGCCGACGATGTCACCGAACTTGCCACCGCCGAAATGCCGGTAAACCTGATGGTGTCCACGAAGAACCTGAAAGAAAGAAAAATCCGCACCTCCAGAAACACATCGGCCGTAGAGTTTCTGAATGCGGTTCCGTGGGGACTGATCATTCCATCGTACAAAATGAAACTGCGCCATGAAACGGATCTGTTCTTTCAAGAAATCCGCGCCCGCAAAAAAGTCGTCTTTGAAAGTGACATCATGTCCGTCGTGGGCCGAGCCATCGTTGACGGCGCCGGTGTGGGATTCCTGCCGGTGCCTTATGTGATGGACGAAGTCCAATCCGGTATCCTGACCCTGCTGGGTCCCAAAGCCGGCTACTGGAAACACACCTTGTACTTACTGGGCAGAAAAGACGAAAAAGAAGATGAAATAATTCAGGATCTGAAAAAGACCGTCAAACGTCTGGAGAAGATTTAGATAAAAAAAGGGAGCCAGCAGGCTCCCTTTTTAATTTCATTTTTCAGCTATCAGCTAGTAAGGCTGTCTTGCAGTTGAATTGGCCAGATCCATTCCCATCACCAGGGCGATTTTCGTGTACGCAGCCGAGTGTTTGAAGTTGGATTCAGGAGAAATCACATCACGCGTGGTGTGAATGTTCTTGTTGCTTTTGCTGAAGGTCGCTTCAAACGGCATCACTGCCGGATAACCCTGACGATTCCATGAAGCATGGTCACTGCAACCATATCCGCACTTGTCATCAACGATGCGTGCATGGATGTAAGTCTCATTCGCCGCTTTCAGGTAATCGCGCAGCCAAGCGCTGGTGAAATCCGTCATGCTGCCGATAACCAGTTCCCCGGAACCCGCGAACAACGTCATATCCAGTTGCAGAACCGCGACCACGTCTTTTTTCTCAGCTTTGTATTGTTTGGCAATTTCAGCGGAACCCAACAGGCCGGATTCTTCACCCGCGTACCAGAAGAACTCCACCGTACGCTTTGGCTGAGCCTTGGTCATCATGATGCGCAAAGCTTCAATCAGATTCGCAGAACCGGAAGCGTTGTCGTCAGCACCCGGCGCCGTCTTGCCTCCGCCCCAGCTTTGATTGATGGAGTCAAGGTGACCACCCAGCACGACGATCTCGCTGGGACGCTCGCTGCCGACCAGACGAACTTTCAAAGTTCTTTGTTTGGTGGAGGTGTGGCTGATTTCAGAAATCTCGTAAGGGATTGTCGCTTCCGCCAGCATGGCTTCCAGACGGGTTTTCATTTCCACCACATGACGGTTTGGATCCGCATCACGGTTGCTGCGGCTTGGGAAGGAGGAAAGCCAGGTCACATAGCTGCGCAGGTTTTCTTCACTGACTTCGGTCATCGCAGATTCGATGATTCCGTTTTTCTCCAAAGCCAAAGCTGCAAATGGAGCGCGCTCATAAAGGGCGTTCTTTTCCTGAATAGCCGCAAGACTATCCAAAATGCTGTTAAAGCCTGTGCCCTGGATATGCATATCCAAACTCAGATCTTCAAAGCCGCCGCATTTACCCACTTGGTGGGAGCGTTCTTGAATTCTTTGTTGCATCAACGGGGTCACGATTGCGTAACCGACTTCGATGCGTTCATCTTTTGCCAATACCGGGATGTTCAGGGCGCGCAAGTCCTTAAGATCCGCCAGAATAGGTTTGGTTTCAAAATTTTCTAGCGTAGGCACATGCGCTGTTGCCGTCATAGCAACCAACGTCACAAAAGCCATCGTGGCAGTTTTCATCATTTTCAATCCTTTGAAAAAAGCATTACCGCAAAGTAATGGTAGCTAAATTGTCCTCATGTTGGCAAAGACAATTCGCTTATTTTTTCAACATGCATTAGGATAGCCCCCTATGACGACAGACATTTTGCTTGTGACCCTGAACTCCACCTATCAACACAGTTCATTCGGACTGCGTTATCTGTACGCCAATCTTGAAGAGCTGCAAAATCGCGCTCAAATCATGGAGTTCACGATCGCCAGGGATCCCCGCGATATTGCTGAAATTCTTCTGCGCCAGAAACCAAGAATTATTGGTTTGGGGGTGTACATCTGGAATGCCCAGGAGTCCTTGGAACTGGTGTCCCTGCTAAAAAGAATCAGCCCGGAGACCCTGGTTGTTCTTGGAGGACCTGAAGTCAGCCATGAAGCCGAAACCAATCCGATTTGCCAAATCGCAGACTTCACCATCAAAGGCGAGGCGGACTTCCTGTTCCGCGACTTCTGCAAAAGCTTCCTGACTGACGGAACACTGCCGGGCCAAAAGTTTGTCACAAACATCCTGCCGGATATTAAAACCATCAAAACCCCGTACGAATTTTATTCTGACGAAGACATTCAGAACCGGGTTTTGTATGTCGAGGTTTCCCGCGGCTGTCCTTACCGCTGCGAATACTGCCTGTCCTCTTTGGATAAAGCCGTCCGAAACTTTGATGTCCCGGCTTTTTTGGCCGACATGCAAAAGCTGATGGACCGAGGCGCCCGTCAGTTCAAATTCATCGACCGCACTTTCAATTTAAGTCCCACCACCTGCACCCAGATTCTGGAATTCTTCTTGGAGCGAGTGCATTTGGGACTGTTCCTGCATTTTGAGATGGTGCCGGACCGCCTGCCGACCGAAATCAGAGAATTAATCAAAAAGTTCCCGGCCGGCGCCCTGCAGTTCGAAATCGGCATTCAGACCTGGAACACCGACGTCGCTCGCCTGGTCAGCCGCAGAAATGATCTGGAAAAAGTAAAAGACAACTTCCGCTTCCTGGCCGCAGAAACCGGCGTGCACACCCATGCCGATCTGATTGTGGGTCTTCCTGGTGAAGACATTCACAGTTTTGCGCGCGGGTTTGACACCCTGGCAGAGCTTCGTCCGGACGAAATCCAGGTGGGCATTTTGAAGCGTCTGAAAGGCGCCCCGATCGCCCGCCACGACAAGGAATGGGAGATGGTTTATTCCAATCATCCTCCGTTCCAGATCCTGCGCACCAAATCCATGGATTTTGCGACCCTGCAGGTGATGAATCGTTTTGCCAAGTACTGGGACCTTTACGCCAACAGCGGAACATTCAAAAAGTTCGTCGAAAGTCTGAAAGAAAAAGCGCAGGAGCAGGAACACAAGTCCTTCTTCTGGCAGTTCTATGACTTCAACGACTTTATGTCCAAGCGCCATGCCCAATCCCACGGTATTTCCCAACTGAACCTGTTTGAATCGGCATTGGTGTATCTGACTGAAAGCCAGCATTGGCCGGAAGAAAAAGCCAAGGACCTGCTGGCCGAAGATTATCTGGCCACGGGAAAAAAAGAAATCCCGCGCTTCCTGAAAAAGGGCGAAGAAAAAAATCAGAAGATATCCGGAGATGGATCAAACAAAATCAATCTGCCTAAGCGACAGCAAAGACATCTTGTGGGGAAGCCGGAGACCGTTTCATAAAGAACGTCGACGCCAAAAGCAGTGCGAATCCTGACACCAGTAAAGCACTGCGGATGTACATGAAACGCAGCCACTGAGAGCGGATCTCCATCCAATCCGGTGGCGGAGCGATCAAATCCCACTGACTGATGACGTGATTCAAAGGCAGATTTCCAAAACGGGTCATCAGAAGCTCGTCCACCACACACAAAAGCGCAAACACGATCAGAAGAAACTCCATCGATTTCCACGAATGGCGGATCTGAAAAAGACTGGCCACCAAAGTTGCGATAGCCAGCAGATAGATCAAGGGACTGAAAATATTGAACGGAGTTTCCATCGAGCGGTGGAATTCCATATAGGAAGTGATCGACAGTTGCTCCATCGCCGGGCCCATACCCAAAACAAAGGCGAAGGAGCTGCCCGCCATCATGCCCACCAAGAGCAAGCCGCAATATCTAAGAAGAGTGGAAACGTTCATGTCGAAATCTATATTCCTTTGTTTATCGCTCCTCAAGTTGCTTTTTGTTAATTAATTGAACCCCCGCGACTTCTTCGCAAAGCCCGTGTACGCAATCAAAGGCGCCCGTGAAAATGTGAACTTAAAATCTTTCGGTACGACACCGGTGCGAATCAACTGCCACAGCGCTTTTTGAGCGAACACCGGACGAATACCACGAATTTCAGTGGTATCCAGGCTAAAATCCTCCAGCCACAGTTTCAATTTTTTCGGCTCAATGAAAAGTGAGTACACGTGATAATCATTGGGTGTGTTCTTTACGAACCACTCCATGCCCTTAATTACCACCAGCCACGCCAGGGGATTTTTATTGAAGGTGTTAAAGAAGAACAGCCCGCCCGGACGCAGCACCCGCGAGGCTTCGGCGATCACCCGTTGTGGATCAGACACATGCTCCAGCAAATCCATCGCCGCCACCACATCGAAGCTTTCGTTGGCAAAAGGAACCTGATAGACGTCCCCTTGCCGATAGTGCACTGAATGGGTGAGATCACGAGATTCCGCCACCTTCAGACTGGAGGTGGAAAGGTCAATTCCAGTCACCTTATGCCCGGCCGCCGCAAGATCATTTGCCAGAAAGCCCGCGCCACAGCCCATATCCAGAATTTCGGCTTTGTAACCAATGTTGCGGCGGATGGCTTCCAATATCCACGGCATTTCCACTTTGTGTTGGTTGCGCAAAAGAGCGATAGGGTCATCCTGCGCCTCGTACCAGCGGTCCGCGAGATGATCATAAGCTTCGTTGTTAATAATCTCGCGATCCACCTTCGCCAATTCCATATCCACATCGACCTCCCTGTCTTTTCCAAAGCTATCAAGGGGTTCATGGCAATTGGAGGTTTGGCGAAGTCCAGTGGTAAGAATCATGCAAGAATCCCGCATTGATCTGCCCGGACCCTTCCGCTACACTGACAGCATGATTGAATACATCGAGATTGTCTGCCGGTGGATTTTTGGACTGCAAATGTTTTTCTGGGGCATGAACGGCTTCTTCCACTGGGTGAAGATTCCACCTTCAGATCCCAAGATCGATGCCTTTGTGAATGCCTGCCTTGAAACCCGCTTTATCATGCCCACGGTCAAATTAATGGAGATCATCGGTGGCGCCGTTCTTCTGCTGAATTTCGCGGTTCCGGCCACGCTGGTGGTGTTCGCCCCCTTGATTTTCGTAATTTCAGGCCTGCATATCCTGCACAACCCAAAACCCTGGGGCGTGCTGGTGACCACCACCCTGCCGTATTTGTTGTTGGTCTTTTCCCACAACACGTCTCTATTACGACTTGTTCACTAAGGGTTTCGTAACTTGAAGGCAGGGAGTTCCTTTCAGTAGAAAGTCCCCAGCCATGAAAAACTCTCTGAAATCCAACGCATTCTTCGGTCTGAGCCTTGCCCTTTTTACTCTGGCAATGAGCTGGCTGTTTCTGCTGACCCCGCGCGCTCACAATATTGAAATTATCAAAACCGATTTGAACACCGTTCAGGACTCCCTGGCGAGCTTTCTGTTTCAGGATATGAATCCCGAACGCGAAGGCCTTTACTGGGTTAAGTTCACCACCACCCCGATGATCTATCCTTTGAAACATCTTAAGCTTCGCACCATGAACTGCGTGCATGAGATGAGCACTCAGCACGGCGACTGGAACTTACCCACGGATCTAAACACCCGCTGTGATAACTTGGCCGGATTCAAATTAAACAACACGGGTGCAAGCCTTGCCAAAGAAACCACCTGGCACTTTGCTGGCAGCACCAAGGGCGACAGCTACGGTGTCCTGCTTGAAAAAGACTGGACCGATCTTCCCGTGGCCCTGGGCCTGGCGCTGGTTGTGGTCTCTTTGATGATGATGCTTATGACGAAGCTGCCGGTGCCTCTGGCTGAACGGGCTTTCATCGCCGCTGTTCTGGGCGGCGCCTTCTTATTCCGTTTTTGGCTGGTGTTTATAAAAGCCCCTCCGGAATTCAGTCTGTTTTCGGACATGGCAGGATACTTTCACCGCGGCGAGGAAATCATGCGCGGTGAATACACCCTGAGCCAGCTTTTCCAGCCTGCCGGCTTCACATTGTGGAGTCTGTGGCTGCGTCGGCTTGGCGGTTTTGAGCTTTTCAACTGGTCCCAGGTGTTTTTGTCCTGGGGAACAGTCGTCTTAATTTATCTGATGGTACGGGAACGCTTTGGCGCTTTGGCGGGGGCTTTCTCGGCTCTTATTTCCGCAACCTATATTCCCCTTGCCGGATTTGCGACATTCCACATGGCGGAAAATGCCTATGCCTTTTTAATCACGCTGTTCCTGTGGCTGATGATGAAGACCTTTAAAAATGAAAAGCTGTCCGGCTATTTCCTTATGGGGCTTCTGCTGGCCGTGGCGTTTTATTTCAAAGGCAATCATGCGTTCTTTATTCCGATTCTGGGCCTGTGGCTGCTGTACCGTGAACGCCACCAACTCCCTCGCGCGTTTTTAAAGGCGACAGTGATGGCCATCGGCTGTCTGTTGATTGTGGTTCCTCACATGGCATGGACGTGGAAGCACTATGGAAAACCGCAACTGGGTCCCACCGCCGGAGCCCTGAACTTTATCGAAGGCAAGTGCCCCTCCAAAGACAACGCGGATTCGTCCGGTGCCCGCTGGATGTCGCCGCTATTTCACTTTACGAACGAACGAACTTTCAAGCAGTGGGATCAGCCCTTCACCAATCAGGGCTATTTCTGGAAAGAAGGCCTGAAGTGTGTGGCCGAAGATCCGGCCGTACTGGTTTCAAGTTTAAGATATATCTACTATCTGGCGTGGGGAAACCCCTTGTGGCCGATCATCTCAAACCCCACCAAAGAGCTTTACTATCCATGGGAAAATTTCTTTTACTATGCTCTGCTGCCACTGAGTCTGCTGGGACTGCTGGTACTGCGAAAGTCAGAAGAGCCCTTTAACAAGGCCACGGTCCTTCTGATGCTTTCGCTCTTTATGACGGTGTGGTTCTTTAAATCAGAGAACCGCTTCCGAGTCCCCTTTGATGCTCTTTTGATCAGTTGGGGATCGTTGGGCGCTGCGTGGTTAAGCCGCCTCGCGGTTCACGTCGGAAATCTGCTCATTCAAAGTCCAATAGCCATACAGATAACCGATCAGGAAAAGACCACCGGTACAAAGCCAGATCAAACCTGACAACCATTTCCCCATATAGAATCTGTGCACACCGAAGATTCCCAGGAACGTCAGCAAAATCCAACTGACGTTATAATCCACCCGTCCGCTGCGATAGCTGCGCTGGGCACTGCGACTCATGCTTGGAATAAGAAAGATATCAATCAGCCAGCCGATGCCGGCCAGACCGAAAGTGAAAAACCAGATGGTCCCGGTGATGGATTTGCCGAAATAAAAACGGTGCGCCCCCATGAAACCAAAGATCCAAAGAATATAACCGATAAAACTGGAATGATCTGACTTGGCCATGCGGGCCTCCTTGCATTCCAAAGACTACCGCGCAGACTTGGGCCGATTCAAGTAAAGTCCGAACTGACGCATAACCCAGATGTGAAACAGCGCCTGAGTCCAGCGATACAGAAACCACGGCATGCGGGGTTTAAACTCATGAATGGCGGCGATCACCGCCTTGCCTCCCAGAGTTTCACGAAACTCCAAACGTCCACGCACGGTTTTTTGCGCCAGCAGACCACCCCGCACATAGAACAACTGACGATGGGACCAGCTTCTTTCCGGCGAATACTCCAGAATCAAAAGCCGCACATACGGAAAGCTCCAGCAGAAATTCACCCAGCGTCCGTTGACTTCAACCTTCATAAGACCCGGGCGCATACTGGGCAAGAACTCCATGTACGCGTGAGCCACTTCGTCAGCAGTCACCCCTTCGGGAATCAACAATCGCTGGACCGAACGCACCTCGTAACTTCCCAAAGGACTTTTCTGAAAAGCCAACGGTGTTTTCTTTTCCGTGAAATCCGCCAAAGCCTGCTGTAACGCCTCGTCCACCGGCATGAACCGGTATCCGGGAATTTCCAGCCGACGTTTGTCGCTGACCAAAAGCGTGGACCGCAAGCCTTCGACCAGCGGCGCGACCAGAGCCTTGGGTGCTCCGGTCACCAGACACACCCACAACGTCGAAAGTTTGGGGCTTAAAAGCGGAACCGGCAGCAGCGTGCGTTTTAGTCCCTGCATGCGCGCAATCATTTTCATCATATCCAGATAGCTGATCACATCAGGGCCACCAATATCATAGATATGATTCTGGGTTTCCGCGGTTTCCAGACAGTGGCGCAGACTGCGCACCACATCTTTTAAAGCCACGGGCTGGCTCTGCGTGCTGGTCCACTTCGGACAGACCATAACCGGCAGCCGGGCAACCAAACGAGTCATAATATGAAATGAAGAGCCCTCCGGGCCCAGGATCACTGCCGCACGCAGAATGGTTGCGGGAATGCGACTGGTTTTGAAAACACCTTCGACCTCTTGCCGACTGCGCAGATGGCGGGACATTTCATCCGTGTTTTCAGGGCACATGCCCCCCAGATAAAAGATTCTTTTTACTCCGCACTTTTCCGCCGCACGCACAAAATTATCAGCGACGATCAGATCGAAGTCTTCAAAGGTCCCTTGAGTCAGTTGCGCTGAAGGACGCATGGAATGCACCAGATAAACGGCGGCATCACAGCCCTCCAAAGCTTTTTCCGCATCCAGCAGACTGAACAGATCACAGGACCGCCACTCGATGCCAGCAGCCGAATCCTTTTTACTGGACCGGCTGAGCGCAACGATTTCATGATGTCCTTGCAGTTCCTGGATCAGGGCTTTGCCAACAAAACCGCTGGCTCCGGCAATTGCCACCTTCACATTCGACCTCACAGATAGATCCATCCTAACACGTTCATCCAGAGTCCTAAAATTATTGACAAATAACAAGCACTTGCACGCAGCTTGACAACAAAAATATCGGACCCAGATTTATGGCAACAAACTGATTTGAAGTTCCTCTTTTTGACCCACGAAAGGAGGTTGTTGGTCATGAGACGAACCGATTCTTTTTCAATAAAACATCTTATTAAAGAACTTCTGATTGCACTTTATCTGACAGCTTTGGTTGTGGTTGGCGCAAAAATTTTTGATCCCCCCAACTTGACAGTCGCACAAGCCACCACATCGTTAGAGTGTAAGAACGAAACCTGCAAAGGAGGTTTATAATGAGACTGATTACACCTTATTGGCCCACTCGCAGAATGACATCCAATATCTTTGAAGAGATGGATCGTATGTTTGAAAATCTTGCAGCGGTCCCCTTCACCGAGAATCAGGAGCGTCTATTTAAACCCACATGTGAAGTGGCCGAATCCGAAGATCATTACTTACTGAGTGTTGATCTGCCTGGATTCAAAAAAGAAAACATTCAAATCGAGATGAACGGAAATCTTCTGACCATCTCAGGCGAACGAAAGCGTGATGAAAAAGTGTTAAGCACTTTCAGTCGCAGCTTCACCGTTCCCGACACCGTCGATGGCGCAAAAATTGAAGCCCATCACGAAGACGGAGTTCTCAGCATTTATCTGCCGAAAGCTCCGGTGGCGAAAGCCCAAAGAATTGAAATTCAAACTCAAAAAGGGGGTTTCTTCGACAAGCTGTTAGCAGCCAAAAGCTCTGCAGCCGAAGACAACAAGTCCGCATCTTCCTCCCACTAATCCTTCTTCCTTCCCTCAGAGGGCTTGATTCCCCGTCAAGCCCTCTTCTATTTTATCGATTGCCTGTGTCCACACAAAAGACGATACTGACGACAGAGGTGTCCCTTGGATAAAAAGAAACTGATTGAAGCCATTCGCACACAACTTGTCGCGGACATGACTGCTCTTAAAGAGGCTGTTAAAGCCACTATCGATGCGGCCACCAATGAAGAAAGCAAAGCTGAAAACGAATACGACACCCGTGGCCTTGAGGCTTCTTATCTGGCGCGTGGACAAGCCAAGCGCATTGCCGACATTGAAGAGGTTTTGTTGCTGCTAAAACACCTGTCGGTGCGTGACTTCGGACCCAACGACGGCATTTCGTCTTCGGCGGTCATCGAAGTTGAGCATAACGGCAAAACCAGCTTCTTCTTCATTCTTGCCAAAGGCGGCGGCGTCAATGTGCAGTTTGAAGGAAAGAACATTCAGGTGGTCACACCGAACAGCCCTTTGGGCGAAGCACTTCTGGATCAGAAGGTCGGCGGCGTGGCCGTTGTCGAAAACGGCCCTCAGATTCGCGAATACGACATTATCAATATCTGGTAGGACGGCAGGCGCCCTAAGGCAGTTGCATCTCGCCTTTTTCGTTCAGTGGCGCCATGGGATTCCACGCCACTTCCCACAGGAAACGATCCGGATCTTCAAAGTATCCACTATGACCTCCCCAGAACACATCCTGGGCAGGTTTAATTATGCGGCCTCCGGCTTTTTCAGCCTGTGCCAGCACTCTGGCCACTTCCTCTTTGCTGTTCACATTGTGCGCGATGGTGAAATCCCGGAAGCCACTGCCCTGCGGGTCGACACCGGCGTCTTTTGCCAGCTCCTCGGAAGGAAACAGCGCCAAAACCACTCCGCCGGTGCGCAGGAAGACCACGTTTTCATTGCTTGCTGATGAAACGGGCCACTTCAGTCCCTTTTCATAGAATTCGCGGGACACTGCCAGGTTTTGAACGCCCAGCGTGATCATCGTCAGTCGTGCTTCCATAATCCACCTCGCTTGCACTCAGATGCTAACACAGGGCCTTTTCCGCGAGCATCCGCTTTCTTGCTTTTCTTGCCAGCCTCCGAAAGTTGACATAGGATCTCGGACCATGGGCACAGCTATTCAAGACGTCATCATTATCACCACCGGTGGCACCATCGAAAAAACTTATAATGAGTTCGATGGATCTCTGGAAAACAGAGGCACCAGCATTAAAAACCGCATTCTTTCCAAGATGCGTCTGCCGTACACCAATATCATGGTGTATCCCCTGCTGAGCAAAGACTCCCTGTACATGACAGATGAGGACCGCGCCCTGATTTCTGCCACGGTCAAAGATCAAATGCAGCGTGGAAGCCCGATCGTCGTTCTGCATGGAACCGACACCATGCACATTTCTGCCGAACACTGCTTTAAAGAAATCGGCACACCGAAAGTTCCGGTGGTCTTCACTGGCGCCATGATCCCAATGGGTTTTGACGACAGCGATGCCGCTCAAAATGTCACCGAAGCCCTGCTGTCAGCTAAACTTCTGCAACCGGGATTCTACATTTCCTTCCACAACCAGGTGTTCAATGTGCCTCAGGTTCGCAAGAATCGCGAAAAAGGCACCTTCGAAAGTTTCTAATCGCGAATTCCTCTCTGAAAGTCCTGTGTTAATTTGAGATTTCTGAAGGGCGCTGTTAAGCCCTTCGGACCTTCTCCGAAAAGACAATATTGGATCTACTTCTGAGGAGTTACGCTTGTTTTTATCCCGCCTGATTTTGGCAGCCGTTTTTGTACTTTCCGCATGCACTCATCTGACCAAAACACCGGTGAATGAAAGTTCACTCCTGACAGACAAGGTCGTGCCTCTTCCTCCCCACAAACGAACGCCAGCCGCTGAAGAACTTGACTGGTGGGCCGCCAACGAACGCCAGGTCAAGTCCGCTGTGTGCCGTTTAAAGCTGCCCGTCACCACCGAAGAAATTCAGCGCTACTATAAAAATCTTCCCGTCGAAGACGGCTATGAAGCCGGCACCCACGAGGTTGCGGGGGTTGTCCTGAACAATGAACGCCCCCATCTGGTTCTGGCCTTCAGTCGTCTGCTGACTTTGGGACGCGAAAGCGCGACTCCGGAAAAAGTGATCAAGGACTTTCAGAAAGAGTTTAAAATCGGGCCCGGCTGTGACAAGGCTCTTTGCGCGGCTCAAAAGATTTTCGGCGCAGATGTTGGTCCGCAGATGCTTTACCTGATGGACAGGTTCGATGTGAACACCTCGCCTTATTCATTTACCAGCGCCTCCCTTTTCACCGCTGGCGAGATCGCCGATGTCATTCGCACTTTCGAACTGGTGAAACCGGACCAACTGCCATTTGGATTCAACAAACAACTGATCAAGTTCAAACGCGGCTACACCCGGGCCTCTTACGGCAATGACGGCGGGAAAGTTCTGGCCAATGCCTCAATCGAACTTTTCGATTCCTGGTCTGAACAGTCCTCGATCATGCGTCAGTACACGCTTTATCACGAAATCGCCCACAACCATTCGGACAATCAGTTTTCAGACTATGATCGTTCCGTGACATGGCTGGAACTGAGCAACTGGAAAGAATCCAAAGCCGGCGGCTTTGAAGTTGAAAAGAAGAAAGCCCTCCAGGGTCACCCTTTCGTTTCCCGCTATGGCGAATCGAACCCTTTTGAAGATTTCGCCGAAAGCGTGACGGCCTACCGCTTTAATCCGAATCTGCTGAAGAAAAAATCCGCAGAAAAATACAACCTGATCAAGTATCTGGTGCACGACGGACAGGAATACACCTCCAGTAAAAACTGCGGTGACACCGGCGTTTCAAAAAAATTCCAAAAAGAGATCGACCGCGACGACGGCCTGACCAACACCGACAAAGACCGCGTGCTGAAAGCGTGCCGTCAGCCTTTCTATCAGACTTTGCTGGGTCATATGCCGGTGTCATTCTTTGATTCCTGCGTGAACTATGAAGCGACGCAAATCTGGGCGAAACAAAACGGATCCCGCTATCCGGACTTGGTGCCCCAGTCCCTGTTCGATCCAAAACTTCGTGTCAGTACCTTGAAATTTACAAAGCTGCGCTCCGAATTGGCAACGGCCCTGCAGCCGGAATTGACGGACTGGATTCTGGATTCCGTGCAGACTTTTGCTTATCAGTTGCGCTCGGACATGAACAATGCCGAGTACTGCGATGTGTGGGCGCAATTAAACCGTAAAGTCTATCCTGACATCGATCGCGACAACAAATGGCGCTACAACGGGATCTTTGTATCCCACGACTATTCACCCAAGGCCGGCGCGGCCCGGGGGATCTGCCTGGATTTGGCGGCGGGATTTGTTCCGACTTCCAAATCGACACTTTCAACCGTGAAAAGCTGGATCAAAGAAACCGGGCACATCAGCACCCAGGGCCCGTTGAAAGAACGCGGCATCAGTCGTGAAACACTGCTGAAATATATTACGGATCGCACGAACGTGACTGTTCGTTAGGATTTCTTTTTTCTGACTGGGGCCGCGGGCGTCATCTCTGACAGGGCGTTTACGGCTTCATTCCAGCGCTCTCGAATTGCCGCTTTGGAACGGGTGTCTTTGATGCCGTCATGCATGAAGGCCAGCATGGATTTGTTCTCTTCCCGGCCCATCACATAGACCTGCACAATCGTGGGCTTGTGCCACTCGGGATCCTGCCAGCTCATGCGCAGGCGTTCCCCCTCTTTCATCGTGCGGATTTCCCCAAAATAACCGTCCTCGGTTTCAAAAACATTCTTGGCCTTGAACTTGAAGTGCGACAATGGCTTTAACCAGACGGCCTGGCCTTCGGCGGATTCCAGAAGCTTCCAAAGTTTGTCGGCACTGATATAGAAAGTTCGGCTGACCGTGGCCGACAGTTCACCTTTTTGATTGCGGCCTTCCTGACGGCGGCCAATATGAACCTCGTAACCCGAAGTCACAATCTGGCGCCACCACTCTTTCATCTTGAAAGTCCTCTTTCCCAGCAAAGCCACGATCTCTTTGTGGGAAAGATTTTTTGCACCCTGCTCATTCAGAATTTTGATCCACTGATCCCAGTTTTTGCCCGTGTGTTTTTCCACGGATGCGGCTGTGACCTTGTTTAAAACCTCGATAACGACGGGTGCTTTTTTGGCCATGGCTGATTAAAGCGCCTTCTTGATATGCAGGTTGGCGGCGCCCGATTTCAGTTTCACTTTGAATCCCGCATTCGGCGTGTCGCCCACTTCGTTGGTCATTTTTCCGCCAACAGAGATGAAGCTTGTCTGAATCTTGGCATCGGCTGGCAAAGTCAGCTCCACATTCCCGCTGCCGGATTTGATTTCAAACTCACCCGTGGCAGGCAAAGCGGCATAAGCGGCCTTCACCGTGCCTGAGCCCATTTTCAGCTCGGTTTTACCGGTCAGGGACTTCACATTGATATCCGCATTCCCCGCTGAACCATCCAGTTCGTGAACGTCGGCATCAATCGTCACCTGGCCGTTGCCGATTTTAAAGTCGATATCCCCTTTAGTGCCGGTGATGGCGATATTGCCCGAGCCCGATTTCAATTCCAGCTCAATCACTTTTGGCAAAAGGACGGTAAAATGGGTGGTGCAGTCCGACTTTTTGAATACGCCTTTGCGGGAAACTTTCACATCCAGGTCCGCGCCTTTTTGTTTGATTTCCAGACGGCAGGATTTGGTGAAATCGGTCTTTTCAGCCGTGATCACGATCTTCTCCTCGTGACCCCCCTCAATTTTGATATTTCCGTTCAGGTTCTCGATATCGAAACTGTGAATGGTTTTCGCATCAAACTCTTTCACTTCGGTCTCGGCGGCCAAAGCCAAGGGACTGATAAACAGGGCCAACAATGCTGCAAACTTCATAAGTCCTCCTACAAACATAATTCATTTATTAAGCCGCCAAGCCCCCCTATTTTCAAGCCCAGAGCACACGGCCAGCCTTTTTCACCGGGAGATTTTTCCAAGGGCGGGCTTCGGCCCCGGAAAGGGTTGCGTTTCCCGCCTGAAACACGTAAAAAAACAGCTTTCAAAAGGACCCTTCCGATGATCAGCACGAATAATGTAAGTCTGCGTTTTGGCGGCAAAAAACTCTTCGAAGAAGTGAACGTCAAATTCACCCCCGGCAACTGCTATGGCCTGATTGGCGCCAACGGGGCTGGAAAATCGACATTCCTGAAAATCCTTTCCAAAGAAATCGAACCCAACACCGGCGAAGTGATCATCGGCGCGGATCAGCGCCTTTCTATCCTGAAACAGGATCACTATGCCTATGATGAGTACCCGGTGCTTAAGACCGTTCTTATGGGGAACGAGCGCCTGTACAAGGTGATGGAAGAAAAAGACGCTCTTTACGCAAAACCGGATTTTTCTGAGGCTGACGGCGTGCGCGCTTCCGAACTTGAGACTGAGTTCGCAGAACTTAACGGCTGGGAGGCTGAATCCGAAGCGGCCGTGATGCTGGCCGGCCTGGCAATTCCGGAAGAGATGCACGGCAAGCTGATGAAAGAGCTTAATGGCGGCGAAAAAGTAAAGGTCCTTCTGGCGCAGGCTCTGTTTGGGCGCCCGGACATTCTTTTGCTGGATGAGCCGACGAATCACCTGGACATCTATGCGATCCAGTGGCTGGAAGAGTTCCTGCTGAACTTTGAAAACACCGTCATCGTTATTTCGCACGATCGTCATTTCCTGAACAAAGTCTGCTCTCACATTGCCGATATCGACTTTGGCAAAGTGACCACTTATACCGGCAACTATGACTTCTGGAGACAAGCCAGCGAGCTGAATCAGCGCCTGCGCGAAGATCAGAACAAAAAAAGCTCTGACAAGGCTGAAGAGCTGAAAGCCTTCATCGCCCGTTTCAGCGCCAACGCCTCGAAATCCCGTCAGGCTTCCTCCCGTCAGAAACAACTGGAAAAGCTCGAGTTCGTCGATCTGCCGGCTTCTTCCCGTAAAAAACCGTTTATCGGTTTTGATATCAAGCGCGAACTGGGGAACGACGTTCTGGTCGTGGATAAGCTGACCAAAACATGGGAAGGCGAAACGCTGCTTAAAAACCTCAGCTTCACTTTAAAAAAAGGCGACAAGGTCGCACTTCTGGGCCGCAATGACCTGGCAAAGACCCTGCTTTTGGAAATCATCGCCGGTGAAATGCAGGCGGATTCCGGAACTTACAACTGGGGTATCACAACCTCCGTCGGCTACTTCCCGACAGACAACTCCCGCTATTTCAATGGTGATGAGGAAACCCTGGTGGACTGGTTGCGCCCGTACTCCACGGAAAAAGACGAAACCTTCCTGCGCGGATTCCTGGGGAAAATGCTTTTCGGCGGCACCGATGCACTGAAACAGCCGAAGGTTCTTTCCGGGGGCGAAAAGGTTCGCTGCATGTTCTCTAAACTGATGCTGTCAGGTGCGAACATTCTGATTCTGGATGGACCCACGAATCACCTGGATCTCGAAAGCATCACGGCGGTCAATGAAGGCTTGAGCCGTTTCAAGGGAACAGTGATCTTCACCTCCCATGACCATGAGCTGATTCAAACCGTGGCCAACAGAATTATCGAAATCGATCAGGGTGTGGTTTACGACAATCACATCACTTACGAAGAGTACCTGGCTTCCAAGCAAGTGACTCACTAACGACTGTGACGGGCCTTGAGATCACGTGAATTGAAAGGCCCGTGAATTTCTTCCGCATGGCGCAGGTGAAGCAACTGACGCTCCACCATCAGATCAAAGACGTCCAGCAGGTTGTCATGCGGACGCCGGGTCAGATCCAAACCCAACGCCCCACCTAAAAGATCAATCGTCTGATGAACGGCCTCGATGGTGGAATAACACAATTCCCTGGGCTGCTTGCGCACGCGAAAGCCCGAGGGCTTATCAGGGGAAAAACAGATCTTGGGAAGCGCGTGCAGGTTGCGGCTTTCACGCATCATCTTTTTTGCCGTGGCCCAGGTGCCATCAATCACAAACACCGTCAGCCTTTTTCCATCCGGCACCAGGCTGTTGCGCGCCGTCTGATTCATCACCGACAGGTCACTGGAATCCGGCCCCGGATACAAAATCACACAGTGATTTGCCGGGTCCTTGATCAGCGCATTCACCTGGGAATTTTCACTGAAGTCCTGACCTGAAATAAGATGAGAATTATCCAGACATAGCGACGTCATACGCCCGGTGGCAATGCGCCGGCGCACTTCAATGGGATGAATCAACAGGACAAAGCTGATTCCAGGATCAAATCTTTGAATGGCATGGCAATAGCAGGCTTTTCCGGGCTGCAGACAGGAATAACACAGGGGTCTCATGGCAGGACCGCTCTGCTGCTGTGTTTTACGCTCCTGGTACTGCTTTAAATCCAAACGCCTGACTCCCGTTTCAAACTTGAGTCTAACCTGCACAGGAAACTTGTCACTGGGAAAAGCCTCTGCTCTAATTCTTCTGCACTGTTCACCGGAGGTCTCCATGCTTTACGAAATGACTGTTCCCCCTTTTATCAAAACCCTTAAAAATCTTTCTGCCATTCTGGACAAAGGCGCCCACCTGGCCGAGACAAAAAAGTTTGACGTCGAGGTTCTGCTGAACTCCCGCCTGGCGCCGGATCAGTTCCCGCTGACTCGTCAGATTCAGATCGCCTGTGACACGGCGAAACTGGGTGTGGCTCGCCTGACAGGCAAAGAAGCGCCTTCCCACCCCGACACGGAAAAAACTTTACCGGAACTAAAGACGCGCATTGAAAGCACGATTGCCTTCCTTGAGTCCGTCTCCGCCAAGGACTTTGAGGGTGCAGATAAAAAGCACATCAGCCAACCGCGCTGGGAAGGAAAATATCTGACTGGCGAAGAGTATGTTTTGCATCACGCGATTCCGAACATCTATTTCCATGTCACCACAGCTTATTCCATCCTTCGTCACAATGGCGTCGAGATTGGTAAAAAAGACTTCCTGGGCGCTTTGCCATTTAAGTCCTAGCCGGCTGCTAATGAGCATGTTGAAGAGATTCAACATGCTCACATTCTGTCCCCATCCTTCACACCAGACCTCTGTGTCGTTCTCTTTCTGAACTTGCATGAAGGTTCCCTTCGTCTGTCTGTCTCTCTGAAAATATCTCTGTCATCCGTCCATGCTTGTACGGAAATTACCAATTTTTTGCCCCCACAAAGTACAATGAGGACAAATCCCAACTCTCTAACCAATGAGGTGTGGCATGAGAACTCTACAACAAATAACAGGAGCCATCGCTGCTCTGCTGTTTTTGACAGTGAATACTGCCCAGGCAGAGCCCACCGAAACAATGCAAAAACGCAGTCCCACAGTGATCGACGAGATCAACCCCTTTGACCCAAACATCGAACAAGTGCTGGAACAATTCGATAAAATTTATGAAGAAGAAACCGGACAATCGGCTCATCTTCCAGAAACTTATCTTGATGAACTGGTCAACATCTTTGGTGGCTGCACTCGCAATACCTGTGCGGTCTGGGCACAGGTGGTGAAATCCAGTCAGCGAATGTACTTGTATGTGAACGGTTCACTGCGAGGATCATGGCTGGTATCCACCGGCATGGCCGGCTATGGAACGCCCAACTTTGACAGACACCCCAACGGCCGCATTTATGACCGCTACAGCTCCAGCAAGTTTCCCGGTGGCGATTATAAGGGACTGGGTAACATGCCTTACGCCGTCTTTATCACCGGAGGATTTGCCCTGCATGGCACCCCTCAGGGCAACTGGTCTAAGTTAGGAACGCGCGCTTCGCACGGTTGCATACGCATGCACCCGGACAACGGATACGTCTTCAACCGTCTGGTGCGAAGTTATGGCAAAGCCAATGTGTGGATTACAGTTCAATAGAGCACGTTGTGATGGAGCGTTCCGGGCAAGGGCCCCGTTCAAACCAGGACGGGGCTATGCATTTCCTAACGGCGGGCCGTGTAGTTCGTGGGAATGGCCGTACCACTCCAAAGATGAGTCTGATAAGCGCCATTGCGAACTTTCCTGGAGGTGATTTCCACATCGATGATCGCATTAAACTTCGCCTGAACCGCAAAATACGCCAGTCGCAGCAAAGTCTCGTCACGATCCTCGCAGTCCACAATCTTAAACGGCTTTTCAGTGCGTTTCATCAGACGAGTCTCTTTGGATTGATCCTTGAAAAAGACCGCGATGTTACGCGCGGCCTTTACATCCGCATCGTAGGCATCCACTTCAGGCATCACTTTGAAATCAAAACAAGGGGTGCAGTAAGCTCCGTGAGAAAGCATTTCCGGAACCTTGGTCATAAAGGAAAAGCGGCCCTCTTCCAGAAACTGCGCACAGTTCTTACAGACCGCTTCTTTGCAACAGCCACACTGAAGCGTGGCTTTAGGTTTTTGGCATACACAACAAGTTGAACTCATGCCCCCAAACTATCACAGCTTCGGGGCAGATTCGACTGGAACTAGCGCAAACAATAACTTTCCACCGGGAACTTGAACTCGGCCGCCTCTTTTTTACACTGCGGCTCCACTTCGCCCAGGATTCCAGCCGGAGTCTGCTTGGAAAGACGGTTGAATTCATCAGCATCTGTCTCCCGAATCAAAACCACGATGTTTTTACCATCTTCAGACAGTTTCGCCGATTGGGGTTTCACGTCACAGACGGACTCCTGATCCTTCACCGGAAGCTCCTGCCATGCGATACGTCCGCCGTGGCAGTTCACGCGAAGCTCCATGGTATAGGGTTTACCCAGCTTGTCGCCGACTTTGCGAGTCGTGACCATGGCCTGGCCGCCCCCTTTAAGATCCACAGTCTTTTCGCCCACCACATCTGTGGCCGCCATAGCCGTCAAAGAGATCCCCATTAAAGTCATCCAAGTATAAATCATTTTTTTCATAAGTTACCCCGCACAGAATGGAAATGAGAGATGAATATGGTCGTTGTGCAAACTGTTCCCGCCCAGTTCTGACCCAGGAATACCAATTGATCCACTGTATTCCCGCTGCCCCGGTCGACACTTCGACGGCATCGTGTCCTTCCAGCACTGGCGGAAGGCATTATAAAACTTTGCCGTCGTCCCTTTAAAGTCCCGCACATGAGTGCTGACAGAGGTTGCTTTGCCGGTGCGGTCATAAATAATAAACTTCACGATATCAATCGCACGGGCATAGGCATGCATGCTGAGACTGCTTGAATTTCTTGCGTTGCGATTCACATAAGTTCCCCAGTGACGGATGAACACCCGGTCCGGTTGAGAATACCCCGCCGCCAAAGAACCTTTTTCCACGCAGCCAAAAAAGTGTTTATTCAAATGTTCAGCATACGCAGGCAACACCGTGCCGTTACCACATTTCGTGTCGCTGTCATAACCGCCACGAACGATCGCTTCTTTGTCACAGCCATCCCAGGTTTTACCCAAGCCATAGGCCAGCGTCTGGGTGCCGGGTTTGAAAGAAAAATACAACCCCGCCAATGGTGGTGTCGTGACTTCTGGGACTTCCGGCTCTGGTGTTACGCCTCCTTGAGCGCTGTCGGGATTTCCAGAAGCCCATTCCCCATCTCCAGAGGCACCAGCACATCCTACCACGAGGGAAAAACCCGCCAAGACCAGCAAAAACCGAATGGGAAATTTACTTTCATTCGAGGACTTTAAGACACTTTTTAAGTTTGTGTATTTTGTCATTGCCTGAGTCTTAGTTAACAGCGCTGTAACTGAAAAGACCCTTAGCCCAGTTTCCAGACCTAATTAAGACCAAAGAGGCGCAAACAAACAAACTGAAAACCCGCTACCAGAGCGGATTTTGCGAGGATACTCCGAAATAACTTACTACGAAAACATCCGTGGCTTCTTGGCAGAAACTTTCGCAGATACCGGTTTTTTCTTCCACTGAAAAAGCGACATCTCGATCACGTCACCCTCGCCGAAGCGCACGCCCTCGGAAACCAAAAGCTTTTTCTGCTGCCGATAGGACTTCGTCCCCGGCGGAAATGAAATCTTTCCTTTCGAGTTCAACACCCGCTGCCAGGGAAGATCATGACTTTCCGAACACGAGTGCAGCAACCACGCCACTGCACGGGATCCCTGAGGCTTTCCCGCCAAGGCCGCAATCTGGCCATAGGTGGCCACTTTCCCTGCCGGGATCTTTTTGATCAGTTTAAGAACCTTCTCTGAAAATACTTCGCTCATAACTCATCTTACTTTGTCTTTAATATGTGACAAGTACTTACAAATATTAAAAGATATTCGCCTGAGGGGGAAATTTTCACATGTCGAGTACTGATAATACTGTAGAGTCCGGACCGTTGTATCGCTTTCTGCTAAAGGTCGAACGCGCGGGGAACGCCCTGCCACAACCGGCTTTGATGTTCCTGTTATTAACAATTCTGGTGGTTCTGCTGTCGGCGGTCATCAGTGGTTTGGGCGTTGAGGCCATTCATCCGGTCAAAAAAGAAAGCATCACTGCGGTGAACCTTCTTTCCGTATCGGGCCTGCACATGGTTCTGACTGACATGCTGAAAAACTTCACCGGCTTTGCTCCCCTAGGAACGGTGCTGGTGGCGATGCTGGGTTTCAGTCTGACAGAAAAAAGTGGATTGCTGGGCGCTTTGCTGCGCCTGCTGGTGATCAAGGCCCCGCGTCAGCTTCTGGTGCCCGCAGTGCTGTTGGCCGGAATCATGTCCCACACCGCCGGAGACATCGGCTATGTGCTGTTGATTCCCCTTTCAGCGATGGCCTTTCATAGTGCGGGTCTGAACCCTCTGGCTGGTCTGGCAATTTGTTTTGCCGGGGTGTCTGGGGGTTTTGCAGCCAACTTCATGCTGAGTGTGGCCGACACTGTGCTTTCAGGTCTTTCTCAGGAAGCCGCGCGAATCATCGATCCTGCTTACACCGTCACTCCGGTGGTAAACTGGTACTTTATGTCAGTTTCCTCTGTGCTCATCATTGGTGTGGGAACTCTTGTGGCCAAAAAGATCACGCTGCCGTTTTTGGGTGAATACAAAGGTGCAGCCGAGCGCACGGCTCCAGAGCCTTTGAATGCCTACGAAAGAAAGGGTCTGCTGTGGGCCGGCGTTGTGTTTGCGATCTTCGCTCTGCTGGTTTTGTGGGGCACAGTCCCTGAAACTGGCTTCTTAAGAAATCCTGCCAATGGCTCTTTGTTGGATTCGCCGTTTTTAAAGGGCATCATCCCGATGGTGTTCTTCCTTGCCGCCTCCACTGGTGTGGTCTATGGCTTTGCGGCAAAAACCTTCAAATCCCAAACTGACGTCACCAGCGCCATGCAAGACGCCATGGCAACGATGGCTCCGTATCTGGTCATGGTCTTCTTTGCCGCGCAGTTTATTGCTTTGTTCAACTCCTCGAACGTTGGATTGATTCTGGCGGTGAAGGGCTCTGAACTTCTGAAGGATATGAACTTAAGTGCCATCCCGCTGATGATTGGCTTCATCATTCTGACTTGCGTGGTGGATCTGTTCCTGGGAAGTGCTTCGGCGAAATGGGCCCTGATGGCTCCGGTGTTTGTGCCGATGTTCATGCTGCTGGGAATTGCGCCGGAACTAACGCAAGCTTCTTACCGTGTGGCGGATTCCGTCGTGAATATTATCTCGCCATTGATGCCGTACTTCCCGCTGATTCTGGCATTTGCGAACAAGTATGAGCCCAAAGCACGCCTGGGAACTTTGATCGCCCTGATGCTGCCGTACTCGATCGCCTTTACGATCTTCTGGTCGTTGTTGCTGTTTGCGTGGATCGGCCTGAAGCTGCCACTGGGACCGGGAGCAAATCTGCTCTATGTGATGCCAGGACAATAAAGAAAAAGCCGGGTCTAAAAACCCGGCTTTTTTATTTCTACTGTTTCCACGATCGATACCAAATCGCGTTGTCCGTGCCTTTTACAAACACCAGCGTTCGATTTCGCGCAGATGATGTGGCATCCGGCCCGGAGGTTAAAACGCCTCCTAAAGATTCCCAAGCGGACCAGCCGCCGCTGTACCACTTGTGCCAGAGGGCATTGTCAGTTCCCCGTACATACACATCAAGACGGCCATTACCCCATGATGAAACCCCCGGTGACGAAGTTAAAACTCCGCCCAGGGATTCCCATCCGGACCAGCCTCCCCAGTACCAGATGTGCCAAAGGGCGTTGTCTGTTCCTCGCACAAACACATCAATCCGTCCGCTGGACCAAGAGACCGCAGCAGGATCTGACGTCAGCACTCCTCCCAGCGACTCCCAGCCAGACCAAGCTCCCCCAGTGAACCACTTATGCCAGAGGGCATTGTCACCACCGCGAACGAATACATCAAGACGTCCCCCCGACCACGTGGCTGCGGCTGGGCCCGAAGTCAGAAAGCCACCAAGCGACACCCACGGTTGCCACACTCCGTGACGGAACGTGCGCTGCCAAAGAGCGTTGTCTCCGCCACGCACGAAGACATCAATGCGGTTGGGGCCCCAGCAAGCCGCCGCGGGTGAAGACGTCAGGAAACCCCCCAGCGACGTCCAAGAACCCCAACTGGATCCGTTCCAGTGACGATACCAAAGAGCATTGTCTGTACCACGCACGAACAGATCCGTGCGGAAGTTGCTGCGGGAGCAACTGGCGGGATCTGAAGTGCCCACCCCGCCAACGCTTGTCCAGGCGGACCATCCCGGGGGTTGTGGGTCATCGTGCAGGGGCGCGTATTGCGCATCTGTCATCACGAAGCCTTTTGCTGTCAGTGATGTGGCTGTGACTAAAAACAAAGTCAGAATTAACTTCGAGAAACGCATATCATCCTCCTTGAATCCTGCGTTGGTGAAAATTCTTTCACAGCCAGAAGGTAGCGAAATTAAACGAAAGAGAAAGTTGATTCGCGTGCTTTGCTAAAATGAACCACTAAGTAGTGCTAAAGAAAAATCCACTGTGAAAACACACTTGTGATTAAACATATTGCGTCCGCATTTTTGCCTAAACAAACTGAAATTGTGCTTAGGAATAAAGGGGGATGTGTGGAAACTGTAGCCTTCGAGCATGAGAACCGGTTTAAAACCATCATCGAGTCTTTGCCCACAGGAATCGTCATGGTGAACAAAGCCGGATTCATCGTCCTGTGCAACGCAGAGATGGAAAAAATGTTCGGATACAATCCCGGCGAACTCAAGGGTTCGGCGATAGAACGACTGGTACCGATGGGGTCGCGGCACAACCATCCCAAACATCGCGAAAGCTTCATGCAAAACCCGGCCAAACGCCAGATGGGGGCGGGGCGTGATCTCAGCGGACTTTGCAAGGATGGTAAAGAAATTCCGGTGGAAATCGGACTGAACCACATTACTATCGACAACAGCAACTATGCGATTGCTTCCATCGTCGACATCACGGAAAGAAAGACGATCGAAACCCGTCTGAAACACGCCTATGATGAGCTTCAGCAGAAGAATCAGGAGATGGAACAATTCGTATACACGGTTTCCCATGACTTGAAATCACCCCTGGTGACCAGTTCTTCATTCATTGAATTCATCAAAGAAGATATTAAAAGCGGCAACATGGATGATGTCGCTGATTCCATCGACCGTCTGGAAAAAGCCCACAAGCGCATGCAGGAACTTATCAACGATCTGCTGCAATTAAGCCGAGCCGGCCGCATGGAACTGAACCTAAGTGACGTCAGCATGAATGACATCCTGAATGAAATTCTGGAAAACTTCTCAAACCGCTTCAGCGACCGCAAAATAGATGTGCAGGTTCCCGTCGAACTCCCGAAAGTGATCGGCGACCGCCGCCGCCTGTATCAGGTGATGGAGAATCTGATCACCAATGCCCTGAAATACGGAACCGACAATCCCAATCCGCAAATCCAAATCCTGACGAAGGATGCGCCCACGGAAATGATGGTGGGCGTGAAGGACAACGGCCCGGGGATTGCCCCGGCCTATCATCGCAAAATATTTGGACTGTTTCAGCGTCTGGACAACTCGAAAGAAGGAACAGGCGTGGGGCTGGCTATCGTGCAAAGAATCATGCAACTGCACGGTGGGCGCGCCTGGGTGGAATCGCGGGAAAATGAAGGAGCCACATTCTGGCTGGCCTTCCCAAAATTCTTCACCGAGCGAGGAGTCTTCGATGCAGCCAAGTCATGATGCCAAACACCCTTTAAGAATTCTTCTGGTGGAAGACAACGATGATCACGCCCTGATTGTCATGAGAAACCTGAAGAAAGAATCCTTCGTCCACAAAGTGGACCGCGTCAGCGACGGCGTGCAGGCACTTCAGTATCTGCGCGGCCTGACCCCCTATGAGGACCGGGAAAAGCCGGACATCATCCTGCTGGATCTGAAATTACCCCGCCTTGACGGACACGAAGTTCTTTCCGAGGTGAAAGACGACGCCCGGCTTCGCAAAATTCCCATCATCGTGCTGACCACTTCAGATGCAGAAGTCGACAAAATGAAAGCCTACGATCTGCACGCCAATAGTTATCTGGTAAAGCCATTGCAAGCCGATGATCTTAAGAAAATGGTGGAAAGCATGGCCACCTATTGGGGCGTTTGGAATCGCAATATTTCCAAGCCCGAGGCCGAAAAGGAGCCGTGATGTCACCCCTGAAGCCACTGAATATTCTGCTGGTGGAGGACAACGATGAACACGCCTTCATCATTTCGCGCTATATTCGCCGTGTGAAGGACGTTCCCGAAATCACCCTGGATCGCGCCGCGATGCTAAAGACCGCTCTTCAACTGATAGACACCAAAAGATATGACTTGGTGTTGCTGGACCTGCGTTTGCCGGACAGTGACCTGGATGAAACCCTGCCCCGTATGCAGGCCATTTTGCCGGATGCCCCAATCATCATCCTGTCTGCCTTGGAAGACCGGGAATTCGCCCTTAGAAAAGTCCATGAAGGTGCCCAGGACTATCTTTGCAAGTCGGAACTGACATCCGAAGCAATGGTGCGCGGAATCTATGCCGCCATTGAAAGAAAATCCGCCGAAGTGCTGATGCGACAGCAGTTCGAGCAGATGCAGACTCTTTTTGATTTTTCCAAATTTGTCATGACCGAGGTCTATCCCGAGCAGATGATCGAACACTTAAGGCAAAGCGCCCTGAAGTGCCTGAAACTTTCCGCTGTCGAAATGATCCGTCGTGATTCAGAAAAAATGTCAGAAGAATTCGCCCGGTCCAGCTTTTGGAATCTGCGCACGCCGAAACTTTTGCTGGATGGAGATCTGGCGATGAAGCTATCTTCTGCACGGGACCTGCGGGAAGAGGGCTTTAACTCCTGCCTGATTGTTCCAGTGCAGGGACTTGAGAAAGACCAGAAGTTTGGCCTGCTTTTACTGATGAACAGGTCCATCCGCCACTTTTCCGAAGAGGAAGTGCGTTTCGTCCAGTCCCTGGTGAACACTCTTTCCATCGCCATGAGCCGCAATGCCCTTCACAAAGAGCTGGAAGAGCGGATTCAGCAGCTTCACACTGCCCACAGAAAGAAAGATGACTTTCTGGCGACCCTGTCCCATGAACTGCGC
The DNA here is from genome assembly GCF_055398295.1 of Bdellovibrio sp. BIS2. Taxonomy (NCBI): domain Bacteria; kingdom Pseudomonadati; phylum Bdellovibrionota; class Bdellovibrionia; order Bdellovibrionales; family Pseudobdellovibrionaceae; genus Bdellovibrio; species Bdellovibrio sp. BIS2. The sequence goes on from NZ_AP035879.1 coordinate 3,631,624, forward strand.
ACCCCGCTGAACATCATCAAAGGGGGCCTGGATCTTTTAAAAGGCTCAGATCCCCTGTCACGGGAATATCACGATGCGCTGGACGCCATTGAGCGAAATCTGAATCACGAAATACGCCTGGTTTCCGACACGCTGGAAATTTCTCGCATCACCACCGGGAAGACCAAATTAAGCCTGAAGAAAGTGATTGTACAGGAGCTGATTCAATCCGTGATGGAATCCCTTGAAACCGCCGCCAATGCCAAGGGCATCTCACTGCAATTCACCTGCAGCGAAGCCGCAACGCCTGCCGTGGTCGATCCGGATCGATTCCGCCAGATCCTGTGGAATCTTCTTTCCAACGCCATCAAGTTCACACCTCATGGCGGTCATATTCACGTGGATTGCCAAAAGTACGACTCGCAATTCAGTGTTTCAGTGAAGGACTCAGGTCAGGGCATTGAACCGGAAAATCTTCCCTATATGTTTGAAAAGTTCTGGCAGGAGGATTCCGGCATGAATCGCAAGCGCATGGGACTGGGATTGGGCCTTTCGATTGCAAAACATATGACCGAACTTCACGGCGGCAGCATCGAAGTCAGCAGTGGTGGAAAAAACCGGGGTGCGACCTTCAGGTTCCAGTTGCCGCTGGTTTCGATGGAAGCCACGCAGGCTCCGGCAATGAACTTAAGTGGAAACACCGAAAAGCTGCAATTCATCGACGAAGATGCAAAAGGATCATTGTCGGGGCTGCGGGTGTTTTTGGTGGACGACTCAGAGGACACGTTGGTGCTGATCAAACGCCTGCTGCAGCGGGAAGGGGCTCTGGTGACTGACACGTCTTTACCGAAACAAGCCTTGGCTCAGTTAAAAGAAGGTCAGTTTGATATTCTGATTTCAGATATTGGCATGCCTGAGATGGACGGATATGAACTGATTCGGGCATTGCGGGACTGGGAAGGCCCGCGAAACCGTCACCTGCCGGCAATTGCCCTGTCGGCGTATACCAGCACCGAAGACATTCGCAAAGCGCTGGAATCCGGTTTCCAGCAGCATTTAAGCAAACCCAGTCCGATCAAAAGCATTGTCAAAGAAGTGCTGCGCCTGACGGGAAAAAGCCCGCCACGACCTCAGCCTCTTTTAAACAATGGCTTATAAAGATTCCAGTATCCAGTGGCTGCCAGTACATGCAGGGCTATCATCACCACAGGCATGATGACATTCTCAAGACCCGGCGTAAGGAAGGAATGGAAAAGGAAAATCTGCAAAGTGATTGGCGCCAGAATCACCAACGCCAGCGGGACCGCAAATCCACTCAGCAGCAAAGCTCCACAGATCACTTCCGTGCCTTTCAATACCGGGAAGAAATAAGGCGCCGCCATCATCCCCCCCATAAAGGCCATCGCCCCTTCTGGCATTGTCGGTGGTGCCGGAATGAACTGCAAAAAGCCGTTCAATCCAAAAACAAAGTAAATCAAACCCAGTAAATAACGGGAACCTGTTGCCAATTTAGATCGCATAAACTCTCTCTCCTTATTTCTGCTCAAGCTGTGTTTTCAAATTTATCAGACTCTGATCCATGTCCCGGATGATATGGTCTTCGCCGCCAAAAATCTTGTTAAACAGGAAGCTCATCACATTCATGGGGATGGACATCTCATCATGCATTCCCATGGTGACGCGGGTCTGACCAGCGTCCACAGCCTCCGTGGTCACGTAAGAATCAAAGCTGGCTTCCATCGGGATCTTAAAACGGATCTCGGTGTCCACGCGAGTGTTTTCAGAAAGACCTTTGATCTCCTGCTCACCCACTCCGACCTCTTTCATCGCGCTTTCCCAGGAAGCGACAAAACCGATGGTCCCGTCCTCGCCTTGGTACTCCATCTTCACTTTGGGGTCTTTCAGAAACCAGGCATTCCACAGGTTCTGATTCTTCAGTTGTTTCACATAGGCGTAAACTTCAGACTGGGGCCTATCGATAATGATGTCACGGCTGACCTTAAAGTCCTTGGGTGCCAGAAGTCCCAGCACCAGAATCAATGCCACCAGGGAACCAACTATTATTCCAAATGTTTTCATAGACTTTCCGAACCTATTTATCCACGATCGTTTTGAAGCCGCCGTAGGCCATGCGCTTCATATCAAATGGCATTTTATCCGGCTGCATGTCCTTCATCTTCGGATCATTCATCATGGCCTTGTTCGCACGGTCCCGAGCCGCACGGGATTTGTAGGTGATCCATGAAAACACAATCACTTCATCGGATTTTGCCTTGGTCAGCTTAGGAAACGGCAGCGCCCATTCGATATTCATGTCATCGCCGACACATTCTTTGTATTCCAGCGCCCCGTACTTCAAAAAGATTTTTGAGGCCTGCATCGCCATCTTGCGATACTGTGCCATGTTTTTCTTGGGAACAGTCAGTACAAATCCATCTACGTATTTTGCCATATGATTCCTCCGTTATGTTTCTATGTATTCCTTCATCGTCACTTGAGACTTATTGCCACGTTAATAACAATATATGGAACCAGGCCCGTTCTGGAAGGAGAAATGCATGGTTAATCAAATCTACGTGAATCTTCCTGTCAAGAATCTGAAAAGATCCATGGAGTTCTTCAGCAAGCTGGGTTTTGAATACAACATGAAGTTCACCAACGACAGCGCCGCCTGCATGGTCATGGGAAAAGATATCTTCGCCATGCTTCTGGATGAAAACTTCTTCCAGACTTTCACCGACAAAACCATCATGGATGCCCGTAAGAACATTGAAGTCATTACCTGCTTTTCCGTCGATTCAAAAGAGCAGGTGGAAGCGCTGATCGACAAAGCCAAAAAAGCCGGAGGCCTGTCCCCACGCCCGCCCACGGACTATGGTTTTATGTACAGCCGCAGTTTTGAGGATCTGGACGGACATGTCTGGGAGATTGTCAGCTATTCTGGAGAAGAGCCGCCAAAGTAGGAGGACGCATGAACGATTTAAAAGTCGTACCCGCAGGTGACCGCAATATCGTCATCACCCGCACATTCAAAGCCTCTAAAGAAAAAATCTTTGATGCCTACACGAAACCGGAATATTTGAAACGCTGGCTGCTGGGCCCGGAAGGATGGACCCTGCCCGTTTGCACTCTGGATCCCCATCCCGGAGGTCAATACCACTATTTGTGGCGCCACGAGGACGGCCGCGAAATGGGAATGCACGGAGTGGTAAAAGAGATTCACCGCCCCGACCATCTGCAAACCACCGAGCTCTTCGATGAGCCCTGGTATCCGGGTGAGGGCCTGAATGACCTTTCGCTGACCGAAGACGGCAAAACCACGCTGCACACGGTGGTCTTGCGCTACGAATCCAAAACTGCGCGAGATATGGTTTTACAGTCAGGCATGCACCGCGGACTTAGCGAAAGCTACAACCGCCTGGAAGATCTTTTGCGGATCATGTAAGCGAGGCAAGAACCCGCATTAATCCCACGCCGGCGCAAAAGCCGGATTCGCCAGTCGTTCCCCCGAGTTCAGGTTGGCAATCAGTTCTTTTTCTTCCGCAGTCAAAAGCCCCCGGCGTGCCTGCAGATTTTTCTGCAGATTCTGTTTCTTGGTCGAAGAAGGAATGACCACCATTTCCTGATCCATCAGCCAGGACAAAACCACATCCGCCGGTGTCACTCCATGTCGGCTTGCGATCTTCAGCAGTGTTTCATCTTTCATGACTTTCCCATAAGCCAGCGGCATATAGGCCGTTACGGTCACACCCACCGACTGCAGGTAATCAACCAGCTTTCGGTTTTGCAGATACGGATGAACCTCGATCTGATTGGTGAATATGTTCTTGGCCCCGACAATTTCAACAGCTTTCTTCATTTCACTGATCGGGAAGTTGGAAACCCCGATCTCTTTGCTCAACCCCAGGGACTTTGCCTGCATCAGGGCCTCCAAAGTCTCGGCCAAGGGAACTTTTCCTTCCGGAGATGGCCAGTGAATCAACACCAAATCCACATAGTCGGTTTGCAGCTTCTGAAGACTTTCCTTCAAGCTTGGAATCAGACTTGCTTTGGACAGATTCTCTGTCCAGATTTTGGTGGTCAAAAACACGTCTGCGCGGGGCATCCCGCTTCCAGTCAGCACCTTCCCCACTTCGGTTTCATTGTCATAGATCTGAGCCGTGTCGATATGGCGATAGCCCAGCTCCAGTCCCATTCTTACTGAGTTTTCGGCGTCAGCGCCTTTTAAACGAAAGGTTCCAAGTCCGATTTGTGGCATTTTCATAGAGTTCTCCTCATCAAAGATACGTTTTGATAAGGCTAATCTAACATTTTCACTGTTGCTGATTCAGACATAAAACCGCAATTGATCTTTGACTTGAAATCAATAATCCATTTAGCAATCCTTAGTGAATACCGAGTGCAAGTCGGCTTTCATCACTGACCTTGCGCAATCGCATAGACAGGCGTAGCTTCGGAAATATGAAAACGGACACTGTACACCCGACTTTAACTCGCGGGTTGGTCCTGCTTCTGATGGCTGCCGTCGGAATCATTGTTGCCAACTTATATTATGCTCAACCCATCACCGCCATGATCAGTCAGGCTTTGGGACTGGATCCCAGCGCTGCCGGTCTTGTCGTGACCCTTACTCAGATCGGATATGGACTGGGAGTTTTGCTGATTGTGCCTTTGGGTGACATCATCGAAAATCGCCGTCTGGTTCTGACCATGATTGGGATTGCAGTACTGGGTGTTCTGGGCCTGGCGTTTGCCTCGCAACTGACGCCTTATTTTATCGCCGCGTTCGCCACTGGACTTGGGGCTTCGACCGTGCAAATTCTTGTGCCCTACACGGCGCACTTTGCCCCGGAAGTAAAACGAGGCCAGGTCGTTGGCAGCCTGATGAGCGGATTGATGATCGGGATTATGCTGTCCCGTCCGGTCTCAAGCCTGCTGACGGATTTATTTTCGTGGCATGCGGTTTTTGTTCTGTCTGCCGCACTGATGATGGTCCTTGCCGTCATTCTTTATAAAGTGATGCCGGAACGTCATCCCGAGAATAAAAACATCCACTATTTTGATCTGCTGAAATCCATGGGACGACTGTTTGTTGAAACACCGGTGGTCCGCCGTCGTGGCGCCTATCAGGCTTTTATGTTTGGAGCATTCTGTCTGTTCTGGACCGCAAGTCCCCTGCTGCTGGCCGGGCCGAAGTTCAACCTGTCCCAGTCAGCCATTGCGATCTTTGCATTGGTCGGAGTTTCCGGAGCGGTGATTGCACCCATTGCCGGTAAAGCCGCCGACAAAGGTCACAGCCGCATAGCGACCATGATTGCCATGACGGTTTCGGCCTTTTCATTTTTGTTAAGTCACTTCTTTGACGGTGGTTCTACGGCTTCATTGGCCGCGCTGGTGATTTCCGCAATCCTGCTGGATGCAGGCATCACCGCCAATCTGGTGATGGGTCAAAGAGCGATTTTCTCACTAAATGCGGAATACCGCAGTCGTTTGAACGGACTCTTTATCGCGACGATTTTTGTGGGAGGTGCGGTGGGATCTACACTGGGTGCGTGGGCCTACGCCCGTGGCGGCTGGGAGCTGACATCGTGGGTGGGGTTCCTGATGCCAGCCCTCGCCTTTGCTTACTTCCTTACGGAAAAGAAGTCCTAGTCGAACAGTTCTTCCAGGAATGATTTTCTGCGTTTGTAAGGTTTCTGATACTGATAGGGCTGCTGATGCTGCTGCTGATATTGAGGGGGTTGTTGATGTTGAACAACCTCTTCGCGTTTTGGAGCCGCCTCGTATTCTGCGGATCTTTCGATGATCTTATCAAGCTCGCCGCGATCCAGCCAGATGCCGCGGCACTCAGGGCAATAGTCAATTTCAATCCCTTTGCGTTCAGAGATCACCAGATTCGGTTCTTTACAGTTTGGACATTTCATATTTTCTGCCTCCTGATAAATCCAATGTAGCTCAGGGCAGTTCATTTTAAAAATCGATAAACTTAATCAAGATGTTTGATTAAAACAAAGTACGCACAGAGATTTCATGCTGTTATTGCACGAAATTCCCTCTGAATGCTTGAACTTAAAGCGTCGCTCGCTGAACATAATGGATACAACCCGAGGTGCCCTAATGAATGTCAAAGACAGCGAATTCAAAGCCCTGCTGGAAAAGTACAAAAAATTTTCCGTCTATGGTCTAAGCCCTGATGCCACGAAAGCCAGCCACTATGTTCCGGCTTACATGCGTGACCATGGCTGGGACATGGTGGGAACTTACCCCAAAAAACATGAAGCCGGAGGATTTAAAATCTATAACAGTCTTGCTGAAGTTCCGGCGGAGTATCGCAAGTTTGTGGATGTCTTTCGCAGTTCGGACCGCATCGACGAAGTCGTCGATGAAGCCTTGGCTGTTGGTGGAGTGGAAGTGTTATGGCTGCAGTTGGGGATTACCAACCCCGAGGCGGAAGCCCGCGCTGAAAAAGCGGGTCTCAAAGTCGTTTCCAACCGCTGCCTGATCATCGAACATAAAAAATACTTCTGATCAACTTGCCTGCTTCATGGGGGCAGACTGGCGGATATGACTCTTCAGGTCTTTTTTTAAGGCAATAAAGAGTCTTTCCTCCAGATTGTCCACCAGAGCATGAAGCTTTTTATCATGCAGGCCGAAACGTTTGCGGGCGGGGTCACTCAAAACACTGACCACCAAACTGCAGGCCGTCAGCAGTGTTCCCACCGCCAGAGTCGCCAGCACCACCTGGGTATTTGTGGGCGCCGGAGGAAAAACTCCATAAAACACCGACCCCACTTTTTCACCCAGGAAAAAGTTCGACGACGCCTTTTCGCGGGCCATCTGCCGGGCAATCTTGCTTCCTATTCCCATGACCCCCAGCGATTTGTCTCCGAAATAAATCCATCCTGCCGCCAGAGTCAGAAGAGAACTGCAGATATCATTGATCATGGCCTGACTGGAGGTGTACTTTTCAATCTCTTTCAGCACTTCACTGCGGATCTTGCGTTGATTCAGCTCAACCGCCCCCGACGCCAGCATTGGCCCCAGCACGGCATCCTTGCGCAGACAGTCCATCAGGATGTCTTCACCCACAAGCTCTGTTGCGATCAGCTTTTCGATGTCCTTTTGATAGCCCGTTTTAAAACTTGCCGGAAGAATGTCGATCAGAGGATTTAGCGCCGGCCAGCCCATTTTGTCGGAAGTCTCTACAGCTTTTTTTAGCATCAGATAGGGAATCGACCAGAGGGCATTCACCGGACTTAACAGCAGATCCAGAGGCAGATGCCTTTTCTGAATCCGGATTGTTTCAGACACGGAAAAATGCTTTTCAATGAAGGGGGCAATGTGCTGCTTTCTTTCTGCGGCGAACTTTTCGATGCAGTCATCTATGGCGCCCAGAACTGGCGCGGCTCTTTGATCCATGAGGAATCTCCTGGATCCATTCTGACAAATTTTATTCGTGAAAAGGATTAATTCTCAACCGGATCGTGGCATTGCGTGCGAATCTCGTTTTTAAACAGGACGTCCCGGCTGAAAGACAAAAAATCTGTCAACCTTTCAGCCACTTCTAAAACAAATACTGAAGCGAGAATCCTGAAGACACGTAATACTGCAGGTCGCGATTGGAATTATTGAACAAAGCAATCACCCCATTATCAAAAATACGAATGCGATAAGCCAGCCCGATTCGGCTGGGCATAAAGGTGTAAGTTGTTCCAAACTCCAGTCCATAACGAAGAGCGGTCCAGTCATAGTATTCCGGATACGGATACTTATCCGGGGACTTCATAAAGTAATGCTCCTGATCCAGAGAGTACGCCATGAAGAAGCCAAACTGCAGCGGCCGCCACATGTCCTCCCCCACCGGACTGTTCCAGCGGGAATACCGATAGACAAAATTTGTCTGGTAATAGGTCTGATCATCCAGCGGGTAAGCCCCCAGGGACAGATCCACCGCATGTTCAGGCTCCCACTCGTAACTAAAGCCCGCCGCCACTGTACCCATGAAGCCTGCTCGCTCCACAACCGCACGCCAGTCTCCGGCTTGCGCCGAAAGACCCAGCAGCAACATCGCCACGAAAAGACCTACTTGATATTTTCGCATGTGGTGACTCCTGTATCCATACGTTTCACACAGAACTGTCCGCCCTGCACGGTGATCGTCAGCCAATGGGTGCCATCATCCCCTGCAACACGCCCACATTGCATCATGATGGTGTCGTGATCTTTCGACAGATCATAGACGTGGTTGTGACCATTAAAAATCACCTTCACTCTGGGGTGTTCGATCACATAACCCAGAATCGTGGCATCGTCGTTGAAATAGCGCTCGTTATCGCGCAACTGCACATGCGAAAAGATCATGATGTTCTTGCCGGTTTCATCCACCCGGTCCTTGAGCCACTGCGGATCGAATTCAGCCGGGTTTTCCAGGTTGTTGGAATTGAAGAAGATATATCTGTAAGTCGCGGACTCGAAATAGAAATTCGATTTGCCAAAAGCCTTGCGATAAAGCTCCGGGCCCGCCCCGATGGAATCGTGATTTCCCACCGCATTGATATTGATCTGATCCAGGCGCCCGATGGCTTCGATAAATTCATCGTATTCCAGGTTATAAGCTGAATTGGTGAAATCCCCCAGCCCTGCCACAAAATCAAGATCGGTCGCCTGATTCATCTGATAAGCCATCTTGTCGGTGGCCTTGTAGTTCTGATGCGGGTCAGAGAAAACACCGATACGAATGACTCCGTCACCCTCGATATCGCCCAAGCGACTGATGGCAATTTCGTTCAAGTTGCGCTCAGGACGCAGCAGATTGTCGGAAAAAGGCGAATCCACGAACGGGGCGCAGGAGCTGGTCAGGACAAATGCGGAAAGATAGAATGCCCACTTCATCATAGTCTGAACTCCACACCTAGACGGCCATAGAAATCATTTTTGATCGTGGTCACTTTTGAGTTCGGAACATAAATGCGCTCGGATTCATACAACCGCCGATCCACCGCCGCCCCCAGCGCAAAAGACACTCCGGTCTGAGGAGTCACGAACTTTTTCAAGGCCCCTTCGGCAAAGATCTCTTGATAATACAGGCGGTCCGCGCTGTCTTTGCGGGTGTCAAACATGTACGATCGCACCGTCAGGGCAGTCTTTGCCTGGAAGACAAAGCCATGATCCAGATTCTTACTGGTGGCCAGCTTAACGCCGAACGGAGTCAGGCTAAAGTTAGTCACCCATTCTTCGGTGGCTCCCCATTCCAACATCAGGAAGGGCAGCCCCAGACTGAAACGAAAGCCCGGCCAGATATCCTGAACCACGCCGATGAACGGGTAAGGCATGCCGTTGTATATTCCCCGATTGTCAGACTGATTCACCGCAAAGATCCAGTGATAGTCGTTGCCAGTCACCATTCGGTAAGAGATCGTCCCGTCGAAATAGTCATTGCGTGGCGCACCCCAAGGAACGTCACTGGCCGTGGCGTAAGAGGCAAAAACACTCATCATGCTGCCGCTGGCGAAAACTTTACGCACGCCAAACCCCGCCCCTTGATTCTGCAGGGCGGTTCCAATGAAGATGCTTTCTCCACCAAGATTGAACTGGGCCCGGCCCAACTGAAGGTTCTCGTCGAATATGCGGGCGGATGCGCTCCAGGTTTCGCTTTTATAAATGGGAATTCGGATGTCTCCACCCACGATTCGCACGGGTGAATCTTTGTAGGTGTAGGGCGAAGACCAAAGGTCCGATCGAAAATCGAAGATCAATCGCAGATTGTCTTCTTCAATCGTGGGGATCGTTCCCAAAGGAGCGCCCCAACAAGGTTGCAGCGCCAGCATCAAAAAAAGGGGTATCAGACGTTTAAGCACATATCAGTTTTAGAATTGCTGTAAACATCAGTCAATGGATAGAACGGATTAAAGCTCTGTTCACTGACATCCTGTCAGACGACGAAGTTGTGCCAATTGGTACGCCCCGAAGACACCGTTGAACAGGCAGCGCACCAGCGGATCTTCCACGACGTCCACTTCAGCCACAGCGGAACTTAGTTCGGGTGCAAAATCATAATCGTTAATCCGCATGTACATGGATGTCAGGGTCTCGCCTGCCTGCAAAGCCGCATGCAGCTTGTAAAGAGACACTTCCGTCGTCCAGCCAATGTCTTCGGTGGCAGCGGTCCGCGTTTCGATCTCGGCCCCGTGGACCTGATACAAGAACTCCTGACCCTGACCTTGGTGATCAAAAACGGAAAGTCGCCAAAGACGAGGATTTTCGAAATAGATATCTTCCGGGGGAACCATTGAACGGTACTTTTCCAAAAGGTCTGACTGGCAGTATTCAATCACACGGCGGTATTGTTCCGCCGTCAGAGCCGGAAAGCGCTTGGCGATTTCTGCGGTTTTAGGCGGAACCAGTTTCGGCTGATAGTCATAGTCAACATCCTGCGGTCCCACTGGTTTTATCCAAGGCAGCGCCGCGGCCGGGCTCACACCTTCCCCATTCAGTATTACACTGCAGGACGGATTCAAGCGGACCACCTGCGCTTGTGGCAAAAGGTCCTTTAGCTGCTTTTGAAATCCGGCATAGGACACAGGGAAAAAGGCATGATTATACCAAGACCAGCTTTCCATCGAAAACTGACAAGAGCTTGGGATCACAAAACGGGGATTAAGTGCCTTGAGCTGTTCGGCCCATTCTTTTGGGATCAAACCATCGGACGGGGCCGCACTTCTGGGGGCGATGACTTCAATTTCCCGCATGGTCTGAAAAGGCCACATAATCAGGTCCCAGGGACCTTGGGCACGCAACAAATCCAAAGTGTCGTAGTCAATCCAGGAATCCACGACATTCAGAATGTTTAAACCTTTGGCCTTGATCTGAAACAACGAATCCACATCCGCATCCAAAGCCCGGCGCGGGATGATTTCAAATTCCCCGATCTTGACCGGCACATTCAGCGCCAAAGAGTTCACGTTCGTGAACCCCAGTTGTCGAATCCAATCAAAGATCTCGTCAAAAACACAGTACATGTAAATCGGCGTGCTTCGATCCAGCAGATTCAAGCTGTCCAAAGAACAGTGGTCGTCATGATAGTGTGAGATAAAAACGGCGGAAAATTTCAGATCCCGAATCTGCTCCTTATCAAATTCCACCGCAGGAAATGCATGGCAATTACGACTGAAGGGATTTTCAAAGATCGTATCAAAGGCCACACGCGTGCCCTCGCACTCAAAGACGTAACCAGCATGCAGGATTCGGGAAACTTTCACCATGGCAGTGTTCTATTACAGACCAGGGCCTTTGCCACGCGTTTTTGTGATATTTATAACTTACTGAAATCACTTGTTTTAAGGCCAAATTTGACAGACCCCTTCCAGAGGTTTATATTTAACTTATTAGTTAATTAACCGATAGGTGTATTATGCAAGACCATCTTAGCCTGACCTTTGCCGCCCTTGCCGACCCGACCCGCCGGGCGATGCTGGCTCAGCTTTCAAAAGGTGAAGCCAATGTGTCGGATTTGGCAAAGCCATTTCTAAAGGAAATGAGCCTGCCTGCTGTCACCAAACATCTGAAGGTCCTGGAAAAAGCGGGCCTGATTACGAAATCCAAAGAAGCCCAGTGGCGCCCCTGCAAATTGAATGGCGACGGCTTAAAAGATGTCGCCGACTGGATGGAGCAATACCGGGTCTTCTGGGAAGAAAGCCTTGATCGCTTAGATGCCTACTTAAAAACCGTCACTGTGAAAGAAAAACCGAAAGGGAAAAAACATGGCCGCAAAAAGTAAATCCAACGAAATTAAAATTACCAGAATCTACGATGCTCCGGTGAAGGCCGTGTGGGATGCCTGGACGGACCCTGATCAAGTCGCCAAGTGGTGGGGTCCGCGAGGATTCACCATCACCACTCACAGCAAGGACCTGCGCCCCGGCGGCCACTGGGCTTACACCATGCATGGACCTGATGGAACCAACTGGGAAAACAAAACCATTTATCATGAAGTCGTAGAACGCTCCCGACTGGTGTACGACCACGGAGGCAATGATGACAGGCCTCCTCTGTTCCGGGTGACGGCGACATTCCAGGACGTCAAAGGCAAAACCAAACTTGAAATGACCATGACTTTGCCGACACCTGAAGCCGCACAAGAAACCAGAAAGTTTATCAAAGCTGCAGGTGGCAACTCCACTTGGGACCGTCTGGCAGAGTATCTGGAGAAAGAGTCCACCGGACACGAGACCTTTGTGATCAACCGCTCCTTTGAAGCCCCGATCAACACGGTGTTTGAGATGTGGACAAATCCAGAGCACTTTGCCAAATGGATCCCACCGACAGGGTTCACCATGAAGTTCCTGCGCGCGGATATTAAACCCGGCGGCAGCACGCTTTGCATGATGACGGACGGAAAAGGTGTCGAATTTTACAGTCGCGCCGACTATCTGGAAATTCATCGCCCGGACCGCATCGTGTACACACAGCAGTTCTGCGACAAGGACGAAAGACCCTCCCGTCACCCACTGGCGCCGACGTGGCCTGAATCCATGAAGACCACGGTGCTGCTGACCGAGGAAGCTCCGGATGAAACCCGGGTCACAATCACCTGGGAAGCTCACGGCACATGGACGAAAGAGGAACTGGCGACCTTTGTTCAAGGCCGCGCCGGAATGACGCAAGGATGGACTGGATCCTTCGACAAACTGGAAGAGTTGCTGGCGAAAAAATAAGAATGAAAAAGGCCGTGACACCCACGGCCTTTTTTTATTTCAGAAGCTGACGAAGTTCAGACTCGCTGAGTTTTTGCAATCGCAAAAGCTCGTCATAGGGATTCCCGGACAGCCCCAATGCCTTGGCAAAAGCAGGCTCGGTCTTATCCCCGGCTTTACGCAAAGCCAGAATCTTATCACCCAACGATGCTCCCCCCACATGCAACAGACGCTCTTCTGCCAGGAAGTGCAGATTGCCGCTTTGTTTGGCGGAATCTTTGACTTGGGCAAAGACCTCAAAGGGCACACCTTGGAAATCAAAAGAAGCTGTCACCGCAGAATACTGCGCGTGGGTTTCGGTCTTGAAGTTTTCAAAGCCGGAGAAATGCTTTTTAAACAAAGTCTCGGCTGCCGTCAGATCTGGAACGTTGATCAGAACATCCACGTCAGATCCTGAAACATCGATACCCAGTGGGAATGTTCCCACCAACAGGGGCTGATGTTCCTTCAGGGACTTCAGAACACCTGCGCTTTTCACGGCTGCATAAACGGCTTCGTTCTTTTCCAGTCGGATAACAGATTCCAAAGACAAGGGATGAAATTTGATCGCCAGTTCATCCAACGAAATTTCAAGCTCCGGATTAAAATCCTTTTTTAAGCCTGATTCACTGAATACTGCATTTGGATAGCGAGACTTGATTTCATCAAAGCCGACATCTGCGACCACTTCAAAGTGTTCAAAACCCTCGATGGTGATTTTACCCGGCTTCGGTGCCGGAAGCTCAACCACCTGAATGGACCAATCTCGAAAACAAATGGGCTCAGCGAATTTGTATGTGGCAATGGGGCGCCCGTTCACATCACTTTCAATCAGAAGCTCGGCAAAAGATGCGAATTGTTTCTTAAAGGAGTTATAATTCTCCAACGAAGAGACGCGATAACAAAGATGATCGATGAACCAATGCTTATCCAATTGGATATTCTGAGCATCCAATTTATTGAATACCCTCTGCAAAAAGTCCTGAGCTGCGATGTTAAATTCATTCATATTCATTTTTAGACGCCCCAGAAAGATGAGCCTTTTATAGTATCAAAACCCGGGCGGCGGCAACCCTCGACCGGCCTTGACCTCCATCGGCAAAACCCCCTATTGTAGGGCTTATGAAAATGATCTCTTGGAATGTGAATGGGTTGCGTTCGGTCCACCGCAAAAATTTCCGCGAATGGTTCGAAAAAGAAAAGGCCGACATCGTCTGCCTGCAGGAAATTAAAATCACCGATGAAGCCATCAAAAAGGATGAAGAATTCTATCATCCGGCCAAATATCATTCTGCCTGGGCTTTTGCCGAAAAAGCTGGTTATTCCGGCCTGGCGCTTTATTCCAAGAAAGAGCCCGACGATGTGCGCATTGGTTTGGGTATTGCCAAGTTTGATGTCGAAGGCCGCTGGCTGGAGGCGGATTTTGGCCCCATCACGGTTGTGAACAGCTATTGGCCGAACAGTCAGCGCGAACACACCCGTTTGCCCTTTAAGCTTGAATTCTGTGCGGCGGCGGAAAAGCGCCTGCAGGCACTCAGAAAAAAAGGCCGCGAGGTCATCATTTGCGGGGACTTTAATATCGCCCACAAAGAGATCGATCTGCGCAATCCGAAATCCAATATGAAAAATGCCGGATTCCTTCCCGAAGAACGCGCATGGATGACACGGTTCCTGGATAAGCTTGAATGGGTCGACAGTTTCAGAAAATTTGAACAGGGCCCTGATCATTATACCTGGTGGAGCTACCGTCCCGGAGTTCGCGAAAAGAACATCGGATGGCGCTTGGATTATTTCCTGGTGAACAAAGAGGCTTCCGACCGCCTCAAAGCAGCGGCTCACTGCCCGGATGTGATGGGCTCTGACCACTGTCCGGTGCGCCTGACACTGAAGAAATAAAAAAAGCGGCTTTGTTACAAGCCGCTTTTTCTTTTTAAAGACTCTTCATCACTTTCACAAGCTGATCGGCACAAATGCCCCAGCCCTCGTGAAAACCCATGGCTTCGTGTTTTTTCAGATCCTCTTCACTGCGATGGCGGGCCACGGCCGTGTACTTGGTTTTACCCTGATGCTCTTCCAGCAAAATGAAAGCCGTCATCGGGAAGCCCGCGCCAGATTCCACCGTCGGAACCGGACGGAATCCAGGAGCCAAAACATCGGTCCACACAAGCTTCTTGTTTTTTTCAACCTCCAGGAAGCAGCCGACATTCGGGTACTTGTCACCTTCCGGAGACTGCATCACCGTGCGGAAGATCCCACCGGGCTTCAGATCCACTTCGGCTTCGATGGTTTTCCATGGTTCTGGACAGAACCACTTGGTCAGAATCTCTGGAGTCGTCCAGCCCTTCCATACCTGTTCAGGGGTCAAATCAATAACTCTTTCCAGCACCAGATCAAGCTTTGGATCAATCTTCATAACGGCCTCCTATTTCGGCATCTTGCTCATGTTCATAAATAAAATATTCCAGCGGTGGCCATCGGGATCGGCAAAGCCACATCCGTACATCCAACCGTCTTTGTCTCCAGGATCCCCAAAGGATTTAGCCCCTGCTTTTTCAGCGCGGCGGGCCCAATCATCCACTTCCTCGACCGAGTCCGCACCCAATGAAAACAGCACTTCTCCGGATTCATGACTTTCCGTCACAGCAGATCCACCAATAAATTCCTTAAACATCACATCCGGAAATATGTTCAGCACCACCTTCTTGCTTCCCAAAAACATTCCCACCATGTGCGGGGCTGCATGGGCGGTGTTCATTTCAAAACCCAGCTCCGTATAGAACTTGCGGGTCTTTTCAATGTCTTTCGAAGGAAGGTTGATCCAAAATTCGCCTTTCATTTGCAGCTCCTTACTTTACTTCCACGATGGCTTTAAGATTTTCAAAGCCCTTGCGGAATTGATCCGTGACCATTTTTTCGCAATCGATAAAGAATGTAACAAGTTTTCCAACATAACCGCCATTACCGGACATGGCCCAACTGAAACGGGTGCCTTGTCCTTCGGGGGTCAGGCGGTATTCCACAATGTTGTCAGCAGCCAAGGGCTCCGTCATCAGCAGACGAAGCTGCACCAGCTCGTTGGGAATAATTCGGATAATTTCTATTGATCCTGCGCCAGCGTCTTTGTTCCCCGCAAAGGTCATTTTGCCGCCGACTTGATTCGGTTCACCGATAAATTCTTTTTTCATGTTGGGGTCCACTTTTTCAAAAGGAGACCACTCCCCGCCCAGCTTCAAATCACTAATATATGGAAAGATCTTTTCCGGCGGAGCCGCGATCACTTCGCTGACTTCATAACGGAACTCACCCTTGCGAGTGGCGATAAAGGCCAAAAACAGTGCCACGACAACCAGCATACCCACGACTACTTTGATCAACATAACGACCTCCTATATGAGAAACATTAACATACTATTTAGTATGTTGTAAAGATCGGTCTTTTTTGCTAGACTCTTTACATGGAAAAAGGAAAAAAGGGGCAGAAAGCACCCGTTAAAAAGACCCGAAACCTGGAAAAGTCCCGCAAAGAGATTTTGGATGCGGCCTTTTGGGAGGTCTTTACCCGCGGATTTCAAGGGGTTAGCATCGATGACATTGTCAAAAAGACATCGATGACCAAAGGGGCCTTTTACCATCAGTTCCCGACAAAACTGGATCTGGGCTATGCCCTGGTCGATGAAGTCATCAAACCGATGACCTACGCCCGCTGGATTGATCCACTGAAAACCTATGAAAACCCCCTGGAAGGGATCTTGTTGCAGCTAAAAAACCTGATCGGCAAAGCCGATCCTCAGGAACTTCGCTATGGTTGTCCTTTGAATAATCTAGTGCAGGAAATGGCTCCGGTGGATCCGGGCTTTAAAGCACGTTTGCAAGATGCTCTGAACTATTGGATCGATGGCATGGATCAGGAACTCAAGCGCGCCAAAAAAGCGGGGTATCTGCGTGAAGATATCAACACCCGTCAGGTGGCGCATTTCGTGGTGATGGCGCATGAGGGTTTTTACGGAATGCTAAAAGGCCTTGAAGACCCCAAAGCCTTTAATGCTCTTTATGATTCCTTAAAAAGATATTTTGAAATTCTAAAAGCCTAATCAGGACGATAGCCGCTGATATTTTCAAAGAGCTTTTGCATCTTCTGGTAAAGCTCGTTGATGTTCTTTTCAGGATCTTTTCCAGCCAGCATCGCCGCTTCTTCGATCTTTTCGATACAACGCAAGTCCTGACAGATCATGTACGAATTACTGACATTGGCACTCATCGCCACCGACAAGAGGCCGATTTCTTCTGAAGATCCATAGGCGTGGCACCAGTTGCACAGCCCTCCCGTGGGCTCACCGCTGGGAGCTGTTCTTTTAAACGCAACCCCTTTGGGAAGATCCCAGTTCGGCATCTTCATCACCAGATAGGTGTAAACGCCGGAAGGCTCTTTCCAGGTGAAGTAAGAACGAATATTCAGCGGATAGCGCAGGCGATCGGGCAGAACCAATTTCTTCTGATCACGCACACGGAACGACTTCACCAGCTCATCTTCAGAGCTGATCGAAAAGGAATGTTCGGCCTGGAAATTATTGCTGTGAGATTTAATCATGGACTTAGAATATTCCAAGCCCATGATCAAATCGAACAATTTCAACTATAGACCCGCCTTATCAAGACCGAAATAGGCATCCGCGGACCCGGCGGGATTGCGGAAAGCCACATTCAGACGGTTCCACACATTCACCACGCTGATCCCCAACGTCAGATGAACCAGCTCCTTTTCAGAGAAGTGTTCACGAACACGCTGATACAGTTCATCACTGATATTATCACCGTGAAGCTTGGTGACCGCCTCGCTCCATTCCAAAGCGGCTCTTTCCTTATCCGTAAACAGATGAGAATCGCGCCACACGGCAATGTGATACATACGCAGCTCGCGTTCACCGCGGATTTTGGCTTTTTTCACATCCATATCCAGACAGAACGCACAGCCGTTGATCTGGGAAACACGGTTATGAACCAGACCAAACAGGCTTTCACCAAGGGTTTCTTCCACCGACTGGCTCATTTGAGCGAGCTTTTGGAACTGATCTTGAATCATGGGTGCGAACTGAATTCTTGCTTTATGCATAGAGGCTCCTTGAAAGCGGTTTGTACCCTTAAGACGAGGGAGGCCTGAAAATTGTGACAAATCTGAATATTTTAAGGTGAATTGTCACATTTCGCCTTTTAAACTCGTCTTATCGACATGGAAACACCGCTTTATTTTAAAGAATGGGAACCGTCCTTTTCACAGCACCGTCCCTATTTGATATCATTCACGTTCAGAATGACCGGAAGTCTGGCCGAAGCCGAAGACCTGGTTCAGGATGTCTTTATTGAGGCGGCGAAAACCGATCCTTCCACCATCGAAAACCACAAATCCTGGCTGACCAAGATATGTTCCCACCGTGCGCTGGATCTGCTGAAGTCTGCTTACAAACAGCGGGAATCTTATTCCGGAACCTGGCTTCCGGATGCAGTGCCCGACAGTCTTCAATACTGGAACTTGCCCGAGACCGATTCCGCTGACAAAAATCTGATCAGAAGCGAAAGTCTGACTACAAGTTTTCTGCTGCTCTTGGAACGCCTAAATCCAGAAGAGCGTGCCGTCTATCTGCTGAATGAAATCTTTGATTATTCATTCAAGGAAATCTCTGAATTCTTAAACAAATCCGAAACCGCCTGCAGAAAGATCGCTCAAAGAGCGCGTGAGTTTATTTCCGCAAACAAAAAACGTTTTGAATCTGCCGAAGGTGCCAATCCCACAAGGCTGATTTCGCAGTTCTTTGAAACCGCCCGAACCGGCAATACCGAAGCCTTAAGTCTGCTTCTGGCGGACAGCTCTGAATTTTGGGCTGATGGGGGCGGAAAGATCTCGGCTGTTCCGCACATCCTGCGCACGCCGTATGATATCGCGCGGTTCTTTGCGGGCATTTATTCTTCTCGCGTGAAACCGCCATATGAGATGAAGATGGAATTGCACCCGGTCAGTGGACGTCCGGGTGTGGTGATTTCTAAAAAGCTTCCTTCGGGCGATTGGGCCTTTGAAACCCTGATTTCATTTGAGTTTGAAGACGGAAAGATTGCCCGAATTTATTCCCAAAGAAATCCGGACAAACTGGCGCGCCTGACATCGCTAAGCTAGCGGCCCGCCCAATGCTATGTCCAGAACTCTGCCGGTGGCGGGGTGCCGTTTTTGAACAGGTTATACCAGTGCTGACGCTTTTCTTCGGTGTAAACATCCAAAGCGCGCAAAAGCTCCAACGTGAAGTCCACCGGGCCGGCACCGGATGCCGTGATCAGATTTCCATCCGTCACTGCAAGCTTGTTCTGGTAATTGGCGTCTTCAGCGTAAGTCGGCACAAAAGCCTTTAGCATATTCAGATCATTACTGGTGTGTTTGCGGTCTTTCAGCAAACCTTCTTGCGCCAGCGCAAAAGTCGCCCCGCAGATCGCCGCCAGCAAAGAGTTTTGCTTCAGAACCTGCGCTGCCATCGCACGCACGTCTTTGTTGCGGTCCATATTAGGCCAGTTTTCCCCGCCGATCAGAATCAACGCTGACACCTGGTCTGCAGTAAAGTCTGTGATGGCCGCCTGAGGTTGTACCTTGAGGGTTCCGATGGAGGTGATGGTGTTCTTTGTTTCCGACACAACAGTGAAGGGAATCTTGTTCTGAGAAAGCTCACTCATCAGATAAGCACCTTCCCAGTCCGCGTATTCATCCGGCAGATAGATCAAAATCTTTTTGTCATTTGCAGCCATCAAGGCCTCCTAAGGTCATTGCATTACTTTGACTGAGACTTTACCGATAGAAATAGCTTTTCCCGTCTGATCAAGGATTGGAAAAACGGTGGAAATATACTTTTCTTCGGCGCCGCCCTTCACAAACACTTCATCATAAGTCAAAGGCGCCAGGGATTTTAGAACTTCCTGCTCTTTATCTGCTGGAGCCGAATGGTACGGCGAATTCAGCAGCTTAACACTTTTTCCCAATAAGGATTCCCGCGTAAAACCGACCAATACTGCAAAAGCCTCATTGCAGTTGGTGATAATGCCATCGGTGTCTTTCACTATCAGCAGGAAAGAAGCCGAGTCCAGCATCCTCTGCATACGGCTTTTGATACTTCCTTCATCGGTCACGTCGCGAGCGGAGGCGACTCTCACACCCAACTCATCATCGGCAGCAGCACTCCAACTGAGTGTCCGGTAAGAACCATCGGCGGTGCGATAGCGGTTCACAAAGCCCACTGAACGCAGACCCAAGCTGAGGGCCTTGATGTTTTCGCGGGTGGAAACGCGGTCCTCCGGATGAATGAACTCAAAGAACGGCGTGCTCAGCAGAGTTTCCTCGCTATGGCCCAGGGTGGTCACCAGGGACTTACTGACTTTCTTCAGCCGCCCGTCCTTACCGGCAACGGCCATCAGATCGTTCGAAATGGAAAAGAAACGATCCAATGTGATCTGGGAATCTTCCGTTTCAGACAGACGCTGCGCGAGCTTGTCGTAATCGCGACGGGCTTTAGCCAGCTCCAGACTGGAAGAATGGCAGGTGGCAATCCCAAAGCAGGCCAACGCTGGAATCAAAATAATAAAGGCAATGATTTGTGAAGTCGTAATGGCCGGAAGAATGATGGCCGCCGTCACAAACAGGGCTGACAGCAGCAAAATGGCAATGAGAGTGATCAGAGTGATCTTGTTCTGGACATGCCACGAACTAAAATACTCAAATGTTTTTTTCTTGTCGTTTAACGCCAAAACCCACGCCCCTCTAGCAGTACATGGGGATCATATACAACCGGATTGGAGGATTCAAGTAAACTGCTAACGCGGACAGCTTTAGTGCTCGCCGTCCGCCGCACGCATCTTGCGCAGAACCATCATTATGGTCTCGCCGTCCACCCCGGCGCGTCTCATCAGGGCTCGGGCCTGGTCAAAGTCGTCAGAATCCACGGCCTCAAAGAACTCGTCAATCTTATTGATCTCTGCAATTTTCTCAAGAACCAAAGTCCCCTCAAAATCACTTTCATCCATATAGACCTCCTGCAAAATCAGTTTAGTCACGGCGCTCTCAGCTGTAAATAAGCTTGTGCCCAGAGAAACTTAAGAAGTGAGATTTTCAGCCTAATCCTGTAAGGTAGGCCCATGTACAGGTTACGTGACTATCAACAGCAGGCGGTTACAAATACGATCCGGTATTTTCAGAAGAAACGGGAACCGGCTGTCATTGTATTGCCGACAGGTGCGGGAAAAAGTTTGGTTATCGCCGAATTGGCCCGCATCGCCCGTGGTCGCATCCTGGTACTGGCACACGTCAAAGAGCTGGTCGAACAAAACCATGACAAGTACAGAAGCTATGGCCTGGAAGCCGGCATCTTTTCCGCCAGCCTGGGAAAGAAAGATCACGATCAGAAGGCCATCTTTGGAAGCGTACAGTCCGTGGCCCGCGCCCCGGATGAGTTCTTCAACAACTTTTCTTTGCTGATCATTGATGAATGCCATCGTGTCGCCGAAGAGGGCGCAACACAATATCAAGAAGTCGTTAAAAAGCTGCAGGATCGCAACCCCACGTTGTGTGTCTTGGGCCTGACGGCCACGCCTTACCGTATGGGGCTAGGCTGGATCTATGAATACAATCAAGGCGGCGAGCTTAAAACCGAACAAAGTCGATTCTTCAAGCAGTGCGTGTATGAACTGCCACTGTCCTACATGATCCGTCACGGCTATCTGACCATTCCGGTGAAGGTTGATATTCCGGTCACATGTTATGACTTTTCAGACCTGCTGGGAAAAGACCGCGCCTTCACCACCGCTGAGGTTGAAGAAGTTCTTAAGAATCAAAAGCGCCTGACCCCTTTGATTATCAATAACATCATCGACATCACGGAAAAGTACGACCGTCAGGGTGTGATGATTTTTGCCAGCACCATTAAACATGCTGAAGAAATCATGACCTATCTTCCGGCGGATCAGGCCCGCGTTGTCTTTGGTGATACAGATATCAAAGAGCGTGCGCAGATCATCCACGACTTCAAGCAGAAAAAATTCAAGTACCTGGTGAATGTGTCAGTCCTGACCACCGGATTTGATGCGCCTCACGTCGATGTTATTGCGATCTTGCGCCCCACGGAATCCAACAGTCTGTACCAGCAGATTGTGGGTCGCGGACTTCGTTTATCTGAAGACAAAAAAGACTGTTACGTTCTGGATTACACCGGGGTCGGTCACGACATCTATGCCCCGGAGATCAGCGACAAGCGCCCGGCCAAGGACACCGTTCCGGTCAAAGTGGCCTGCCCCCAGTGTGCCTTTGAAAATGATTTCTGGGGTTATGCCGATGATGACGGCGTGGTCTTTGAACATTTCGGCAGAAAATGCAAAGGGGCCTCTCAAGACCCGAACACATTGGAAATCAAGCCCTGCGGATTCCGCTTCAGATTTAAACTTTGCCATAACTGTTCCTGTGAAAACGACATCACGGCCAAGGCTTGTGAAAAGTGCGATGCCGTCTTAATTGATGCCGAAGCCAAACTGAAGCAGGCGAAGCTTTCCAAGAACGCCCATGTGATGACTCCGGACCGGATTTCATTTGAAGAGCGCAAGGACAAGAATTCAAATCCTTACCTTGAAATCCGTTATTACGATCTGGAATCCAATTACCTCAGCGAAGTCCACTTCTTCAACAACACAACAGCCGTGAAGAAGTTCAATATCAACTTCTTAAGATCCCACCTCAGACTGCCGGAACTGGCCGTGGATCTGACAAGCCCTCAGGAAGTCATCCGATTCCAGAAGCTTTTCCGCGCCCCGATCTTTGTGATCGCCAGAAAACAGGACAAGTTCTGGCGCGTGACCGAAAAAGTCTTTGCTGAAGAGCTGGCACCTTAAAGAATAGATAGCGCTGATCGGTTTCTCGGGGTTAAATCAAGACATGAAAAAACTTGGTCTTGCAGAACTATTGGCCCCTGTCACACTTCCTGAATTCTTTAATTCCCACTGGCCAGTGGAGCCTTTGTTTATTCCGGCGACCCCGGGGAAACTGCAGGACATATTTGCCTTAGAGCAAATGCAAGATCTTAAAAATCTGATCTCTGCCCGCCAGCGCAAGGTTCGGGCCTGTCTGCCTGATTTTGACGACGAATACAGCTCGATCCATCTTGAGCCCAGTGATGCGCTGAAAGCCTATCGCAACAACATGACCCTGGTTTTTGATTCCATGCAAAGCCAGGATGCAACAATTGCCGACATGCTTACGAATATCCGCGCGGACTTGGGGTTGGTAACTGGTGGAGCTGAAAACGATCTGTGCAAAGCGCGTTCGATTGCCTATGCCACACCGGCTGGTTGCGGCACCCGTCTGCACTTTGATGCCAATGCAAACTTCATCATTCAGATCAAAGGCACCAAGACATGGAGACTTGCGCCGAATGAATCCGTAGAGTTCCCCACGGAGCGCTTTACTACCGGATCAGAAGAAATGCCGGCAGCCCTGGAAAAACAGTGTCATGCTCACCTGATCGATGCTTTGGATGAAGACAGCATGGAAGTCGTGATGAAGCCGGGCTGTGTTTTGTTTGTTCCCCGCGGTTATTGGCATGAAACAACCACCGAGGAAGAATCCCTTTCACTGAACTTTACATTCAGCCAACCGACGTGGGCGGATGTGTTCACCAAGTCATTGCAGGAAGTCCTTTTAAGATCACCGGAATGGCGCGAACTGGCCGACGGACTTGAAGGCACTGATCAAGAACGAAAAGAAGCCGCCATCGCACGTTTTGAATTCTTACTAAAAAGCCTGGCAACAGAGCTGCCTGAAATTTCCGGCAGGCTTCTGCTTCAGGAAGGTGGCTTGATCTAGCTCAGCCACTTGTCTCCGAATTTTGCCATGGAGTCAAAAACTGCAGAAAGGCCTTTGCCTTTTTCAGTCAGCGAGTATTCCACCCGTGGCGGGACCTCGGCGTAGACTTTTCTGTTCACCAGACCTTGATCTTCAAGCTCCGTCAGGCGCTCGGTCAGGGTTTTGGGGCTGATGGATCCCAGGGACCGGCGAAGTTCGTTAAAACGGACGACTTTATTAGCCAGCAAGTCTCTAAAAATGAGAATCGTCCACTTTCCGTCCAGAATCATCGCCGTCTTATATACCGGGCAGGCTTCCAATGATTTACTTTTTGCCATTAGTTCACTCTAGGAAACTAGTTTCCAAAATACCCCTACTTTACTAAAGATACCACCTGCCCCAGAATACCATAAGGAGCCGTGAAGAATGAAAAAAAGATTCCCTGTATTTGCCGGTATCGGAATTCTTTCAGTGGCGGCTCTGTTTCACTTTGCGATTTTAGGAGACAGCTCTATGAATTCAAAAACATCCGAAATTCAAGTTAGGCCTTATTCCCAACTGCCGGAAATGAACCTGGGCTGGCTGTCTTTGAAAGATCACTTTATCGCAACCGTGGGACCTTATTCAGGTCGTGGCGAACAACTGAAAAATCTGCTGGTATTGGCGGATGCGAAGATCCAGCCAAAATCCCGCTTCCCCGATCATCCCCACAATGACATGGAAATCCTGACATGGGTGGTTCATGGCAAGCTTCAACATTTGGATGACAAAGGAACGAATCAGGAAGTTCCGGCGGAGCACTTGCAACTAATGAGTGCTCGCGATGGGATTTTTCATGCGGAAGGGAATCTCAGTGACCAACCTTTGCGTCTGCTTCAGATCTGGATCCATCCGAATGCCAAGTCTGGAACGCCGGTGGTGCAGCAAGCAGGTCTTACCCAGAAAGGCTTCAACCTGTTGGCGGGACCCAGCACTGCCCCACTGAATATCCGACAGGATGTGTGGTTGTATGCTGCAAAGATCGAGGGGGAAGAACAGGTCTTTGAAATTCCTGAAGACAAGTTCGCCTATGCGGTTTCTATTGGGGATCTTTCTTGGAATGGGAAAGATATAAAAGACGGTGATGGGATTCTTGCCCAAAGTGGAAAGCTTGGCATCAAAGGCACCGGACAGGCCATCGTGATATTACAGACCAAAAATTAAAAGACTGCCTTCAGTCACCCGTATGTTGAACATCAGATAAAGAACCTAAAAACCCTCATTACTGATGCAAAACCAAAGTCAGTGGCGTTGAATGCTTGGATGAACCTAAGGATCGTTCTACTCACTTCACTGACGATGGTGGCTTTTGCAGCAAATTCCATTTTCTGCAGACTGGCGTTGAGCGATCACGCGAATGATCCGGTTTCTTTTACTATCTTAAGATTATTTGCCGGGGCTGCGATTCTATTGCCTTTGGCCCTGAAGGCCTATCACGACAAAAAGATCATCGGTAATAGAATGGCCATGCTCCCGGCGCTCATGCTGTTTTCTTATGCCCTTTTCTTTTCTCTGGCTTATGTCCGGATGACCGCCAGCACGGGGGCTTTGATTGTATTTCCGGCGGCGCAAATGACGATGCTGGGATACTCGATGTACAACGGCGCAAAACTGTCGCGCTTTGAAAAGCTGGGCGTGATCGTCGCGCTTTCCGGATTGGTTTATCTGGTGCTTCCGGGCTTTGATGTTCCGCCGGTTCAGGCCTCTATATTGATGGCTCTTTCAGGAATATCCTGGGGGATTTATTCTATTCTTGGAAAGAAAGCCGCTGATCCCGTCACCGCGACCGCAATGAACTTTATCTTCACCCTTCCGGTCGTTTTGGCTTTGTATCTTGTGTTTGGTCTAAAACTGACAACCATGGGTGCCACTTGGGCCGTTTTGTCCGGAGCACTGACATCGGCGCTGGGATATTTACTGTGGTATATCGTCATGCAAAGTCTGAAAACAAGCACTGCTGCCGTGGCCATGCTATCAAGCCCGGTCATCGCGGCCTTTGGTGGAATCTTGCTTTTGAATGAAAAAACAAGTCTCAGACTTTTTATTGCAACGGCCCTTATTCTTGGCGGGCTTTATATCAAAATAGTTGCTAACAACAAAGCCTGAGACCTTTAAATTTAAATGAGGACTATTTCTTTCTTACGAATTTAAGCCTGCGGAAAAGCAGCATGCGATTGTTCGCTGGCATTTCGAAGTCTTTCACGAACTCAAAACCATTTTTAAACATCGCGCTTAAGACGTCTTCAAAATTGCGGATGCCACTTTGCGGATCTCGTTCGCGCAAGGATTTGTCGAATTCTTCATTGCTGGGGGTCGTGAACTGGCCGTTATAGTTGAACGGCCCGTAAATCAGAACCTTCCCGCCTTCCTCTAAACGGCCCGCGATCAATTTGATAAAAGTCTTACACTCTTTCCAGGACATGATGTGGAATGTATTGATCGTCAAAATCACGTCGAAAGTGCGAATCGGGAAATCATCCTCCCCGACAACCATTCGGAACGGAGTTTTGATATTTGGAATGGCAGCTTGCTTAATACGCTCACGAAGCATCGGCAGGTTTTCTGCTACTTCGGTCGGAGTCCATTCCATCTTAGGGAAGAAGGGTGCAAGGTAAACCGCGTGTTGTCCGGTGCCGGCACCCACCTCGAGCAGGTTGTGGTCTTCGTGACGGATGACTTTCTTAAGAACTTCCAAAATGGGCTCTTTATTACGATCGGCAGCGGCGGAGAATGGTAGTTCCATGGTTTTCCTTTGGAAAATTCAGGCCCATATTTGAAAAACATATGCTTCCTCGACGATATTGGAGGAAAGGAGGAAAATCAAGTTTCCTCAAAGGAACTATCCTGATTCACTCTTCTTGGAATTTGTACAAAAAACTCGGTTTTGTCAAAAGCAGTAAAACCCTCGAGATGTAGCGCGAATGAATCTAGCGTTCCGAGCTTCCTGCCTTGAAGTAGCCAAAATATGCTCCCAGAAACGTTTTTCTCCGCGATGGGCTTGGTCAATATTGAATCCGTTTGGAAAAGGCGCAAATTCTCGGGGCTCATAACCCTATATATAGAAATGATCATGCCTGAGTGACTTGACGGAAGATCAGAGAACTTTGCGGTCATTTTTTTGCGTGCGCGCATGACCAGCAACTCTCTAAATTCTTGGGCAGTTCCCCTGAAGGGTTCTAGAGCCGAAGCTTCGACATCTATCCATGTATCTCTTCCTAGCAGAATTGCATGAATATCTGCTGTCTTTTGTGAATCAGGGATCTTTCGATCAAATCCCTGCAATTGAAAATCTGTATTAATTTTTAAATGACGGATCAAAAATACTTCGGAAACCACCCCCCAAATTCGAAGTAAATCCCACGTACTAGTCCATAGCGGCTCGAGCACGGACTTCGCACCTGGTTTATCCATCATCTCAGACGCAAACCAATCAAGAGCAACTAAGATTGATTGGAATATCTCTCTCATCTTCCTATCGGGTTCAACTTCAGAGAGGTGTAAGAACAACGGCAGGTTCATGCCCTCAGGTCTTTTTCGTCGTGCCTTGTTAAACTTATGCATTCTTCTATTTGTAATTCCGTACTTTGAATGGCGAGGCCAACTTTGAGGAATAACCTTGCGCAATTTTGGATAAGATTTCATACATCTATCCAACTGTTCAAACAGCATTTTGTCGTGATGTGATTCGGGCACCAGTTTGGTATACATAAAATCAAAGATTCTAAACATTAAACTCATTGAATCATCCCATCAAAGTATTCGTTAATATAAAGTAAATTACAGTGGCTCTGTTCGAAGAATCTCTTTTATAAATGGGAACTGCTGATGACATGAATTCAGAATTTCTTCTCGAATATTTTCATCTCCATCTTTGTGGTGTGCGAGGACTAAATAATAGTTCAAACCTTCATACTTAGCGAATACGATCCACTCTCCGTCTAAATCGCCACGTTTTTCTCGTACGGATAATGCCTTTACAAATTCGCTGGCTATATCCTGGCTTTTCTTTAAAGGATCACTGCTGGTTTTCAAAATACTTTGAATCATTCCTCTCAACTTCTCAGACTTTTTACTTTGCATTTTCCATTCACTTTGAAGATTTCTCGCTATTAGCGCCGTTTGGAAAAAATGTTTTTTATAAAGCCCCTTCAAATGCTTTCCCCGGAACGGCTCCTCACTCTTCGTGCGCGTTTTTCCCCAGCCCTCCAGTGTGTTGATTTCTTCTATGACCATTTGTACATGAAGTGAGTCGTCCGAGACGCCGAGTTGGAGTTGCCTTAAAAGGAGATCGCTTATGCGGAGACTAACTTCATCGCGGATCATAAATAGCTTGAAAAGTTTTTCTTTCTTTAAATCAAGAATCCAGTTGTTAGACATTCCGGCTTCTCTTTCGCATTTGACCCACCCGATAATTTGATCCGCAAGTTTTAGAGCACCACTTTACGTTTGCTCTGCCGGTGAAAAACTGTTGGCAATCTGGATTTTTACATTTCCTCAGTCCCTCTAGCCAACCTAGTGAAATCATATTTGAAAACATGTATGAAGCGAAAGTCTTAGGAGGAGGCTTATGAGGAATGTGAGCCACAAATATTGCCGTCAGTTTTTTTCCAGCAGGCATAATGTGACATTGGTGTCCCACGATGCAAACATGCTTATTTAAAGTATTCAATAACAGTGGTGAAGACCCGTTTCTGAAGTATTCACTCATACACCAGTGAATATACTCATCATGCTCGATCTGGATTGTATCTCGAGCTTCAGCTTTTCTAATGTGATTGTTGGCGCCATCAATAAGGTAAGAGGCATTTTCCCTGTCATATTTGATTGGGGGCTTTCCGTTGGTTTTGCCGGTCACATCCGTTTGTTGAACATAAAAACAGTCTTGTAACGCTTTTTCCATGAATTAACCCTCTTGAAGGCGTAACGCCTTTAGTGATTTTATCGTGTTACACGATTTAAACAAAGAAGGGTATTATGAAGTTTGCACTTGTAAACGGACAGCGTCGAGAAGCTAAAAAAGGACTATCTGGTATCTGCGTGGGCTGCGCACAACCAATGACGCCTAAATGTGGGCACATTAAAATTAAGCATTGGGCTCATAGAGGGAAACGCAAATGCGACCCCTGGTGGGAAAATGAAACTGAATGGCATCGTGGGTGGAAGTCTCACTTCCAAATTGAATGGCAGGAATATGTCCACCAAGCAGAAGATGGAGAAAAGCATATTGCTGACGTAAAGACCATAAAGGGTTGGGTGTTGGAATTTCAGCATTCGGCTATATCCTCCGAAGAACGTAATTCCAGAAACTCATTCTATAAGAGACTTACTTGGGTAGTAGACGGTCTAAGACGAAAACGAGACAAATCTCAATTCTTCGAATCTCTTAGAGAAGTGGCCTCTATAAATAATAGCCCTCTTGTTCGCAGAATTTTCATTGCTAGTGAAAATACGCTACTGAAAGAATGGTCAAATCTTAATGCACCAATCTTATTTGATTTTGGGGATGAAACCTCATTATGGTGTCTTTTCCCCGCAGGGCTCCAAGATCGCAAATATATATGTGAATTCTCTCGTGCTGCATTCATTCAAATTCACCAAGATGAAACAGAAAAAGATATCTTTCAGGAGCTACTAGAGAAATTCCAGATATTGTTTTCTGATTTCAATAAACGTTTTGACGCGCAGGCAAGACAACAACAAAATTTGCGTTATACCGATCCTCTTGCTGCATTGTCCCACCAAAGATGGAGATACCGACGACCTCTTTAATTTATCTCTGCCTTAAGATATCCAATTGAAAGTCGTGCTTTCTCGAGACATATTTGGAGGCTATTGTTCTGTTCATCGAACCAGTCTGGTGACATGTCGACAGCTATTGTAACTTCTACCCTGTCGTTTTCAGCTTTCCGATTAAACTTTAAGAGGCGAAGATATTTTTGGGAACCGAATCCAAAAGTACGACCATGTGCCAAGGCGTCCCTCAGAGTAACAATCGGTTTGATATCTATTTTGAACTCCAAAGGAGCACACTTGTTATATTTCTCTAAGACTTGTGTTAGATCATCTTTGTTAGTGAAGATATTAATCTCAATAAGATCACCTGATTTAATTCTAGGAAGTTGGCTAATAACTCGCTCCGACTCACGACTGTTCAACTTTGAAATTGCCATTCGAGCGAGAAACTCAAGCATTTGTAGATTACCCAGCAGTTTACCTAAATTAAGTGCGTGCAGCTCCAGACTTTCTTTAGAAACCAATCAACCCACCCCTACTTAGATTTCTTATTTGTTGTATTTTGGCTGGCCATCATCTGCTGAATCCGCTCCCTGAGCTCCTGATTTTCCTTTCGCAAATTTAGGATATCGGGAATAAACAGAAACAAGCACGAAAGCGAGATTGCTACAGTTACAGTGGCGATATTGGTATATAGGACCATTCGATTCCCTTTCGCTGCTGCTTCTCCCGCGCGAAAGTTTAAGTAATCTGTCTTCCATTCTAATTGCGATTTTCGCCACGTATTGATGGTCGCAGACGTAGTTTCTGCAATTTGATTTAGATTTGATAACCAGATTTCGAATGGTCTAAGAATCATTGAGTAATGAACAGGTTCTGTTGTAATGATTTGCCCTGTCCTTTTGTCTTCAATCTCAGCAAAAGGTCGCAAACTAAATAGAAATAGATCAGCTTTATTTTGAATAATTGACTGGCAAAGCATATCCAGTTGGGCAGTACACTTGGCAAATTCTCTAAAAGTCTTAGCCGACTTGAATTCAATCTCTATTGACTGAATCTTGGCTAAAAAACTTTCTTTAATAGTCTTTTCGATACCGTCGCAATAAGCGACACCAGCAGATCCTTGATTTGCCTTTTTTTCAAAGGCACCTGGATTGACAACCTGTTCTACCGAATGTATAAAAACTTTGTCATTTCGAGCGTATTCCAACATCTCGAGCATCTTCTTTAGAATTTCTCCAAGGCCATCAAGTCGTCCAAGGAATAAAGGGATGAATGTATCAACCTCAATATCAGTGAGCTGAGTTCTCCATCTTAATAGGACGTCATGATCTTTATGCATTTGAAGATTTCGTCTCGACATTTTTAGATCCTTCTTTTGTCATTCGAGATTCAAACTCTTCGATTTCTTTGAATAGTTTTCTGAATGCCGTAAGATCACAATTTAATAAAGTGGAACTTTTACTAACTGTTTTCGCGAAATGATTTTTAGATAATGCAAGAGACTTACCAGATGACTTATCAAATACGTCCGAATCAATAACCTTCACTTCACCAGTATCGAGCTTTATCTTTCCTTGGTACTTAATATTCCCATTACTTTTAAGTGTGCCGTCTTTATTAAATTCATTGGATAAATATAGACGTCGCCCATCAACAACAAGCCGTCGGATATCGTCATCTTTAAAAAGAAGTTCAGCACTGCAAGAGTTCTTATGCTCAGGAGGCAAAGGAATTACCATTGAGAAGACGTTATTTGACCAACTAATTACTCCCTGCTCGTGGTTCTTTTTTATCGCATCATTATCGTGATCAAAAATACAAATGATACGTTGCTTGAACTTCCTTAGCTTCTTAGCAGAGGAACAAAAGCTCGAGAGAGTTTGATCTCCATAGAAACGGTCCTCTTTTATCTTATGAAAAGCTATTTTTAAATCTTTAAACTCATTGTTTGCCTGAAGAGCTTTCAGAACTGCATCGAATATTATCCAATCTGTCTTTCCCTCAGTTCGAATAGCGGTGCAGTTATGATCTCTCAAGCCGCATTCAAAATATCTTAAGATTAGATTTTCAAAAATATCACCTTGGTTGGAATGATGCTTGCTATAGTGCACTGACTTATTATTAGAGCTTCTAACAAATCTTAGGAACTCGAGCTTTCCACGGATGATTTTATCGAATCTTTTAGTGCTCTTTTCTTTTGAAGTCGGAATATATTTTTCAAAATATTCTTTCGAAACGGTTTCGATGCCATGTTGATTCCATTTATACAAGGCGGTGCGTAAATTTCTAACGTACTTTCTAGATACGTTCAACTTACTGTTAACTGTAATTCCGGTAACTATCTTTCTGTCGTCATCAGACTGTAATCGAACCTTTTTTGAGTTTATTGTGAAACCATTTTTTTCAATTATCTTTCTGAGCGCAGCAGAAGAATGGCTTACTTCTCCCTTAAGAAAACCTACTTCCTTCGGGAAGCCTGGTTGGTTCGTGGAAAAAGTAATATCATCGGCATAACGCGTGTACGTACACTTGTTCTCTTTTGCAAATTTTTGTAGCTCACCGTCTAATTTTGAACAAATCATATTTGAGATAATGGGAGAAGTTGGAGCACCCTGAGGAATTGAATTCTTATAGCATGCAATTTGGGCGAAGACGGTAGCCGTTTTTGCATTCATATTATAAGGCTTCGCCATGAACATTCCGCGAACCCTTCCAAAGTTTATCGAAGGGAAAAAGTCTTTCAAATCTAAATTAAATATATGACGGTGTTTAAGGTGTCTCTTTGCATTAGTGATGATTGAAGTATTGGGTAAAAAGGCGTGCGCTGATGGTCTTACTTGGTAGCTCTCCAAGAGAACCTTAGCCAGGTTCTTTTGAAGGATCTTAAGGCCCACCTCCGGAGCAGCAATTTCTCGTATGCCACCATTTTTTTTCTTAATGGAGTATTCTTTATACTGACTAGCCCGATTGTCTCTTTCCGAGTATAATACGATACCTAATCGCTTTACTTTTACATTAAGCAAGTCGGCGATTTCTTTTAAGGTCTCTAAGGACTCAAGTTTGACGTCTTTACTTTTTTGTTCCATAAAAAAGCGGTCTGCCCGATTTAATTCACTCTTTCGCCATGAACAGAATGTTACATGCAGAAAAGGCCATAAGAGATTGCTGGGGGCAACCGTGCACCCGGCGTTTACTAGTTGCCGCAGTTACAGACAGCACTAATCAATTTTCTTGGGGCAGACCGCAATTCGATCTTAAAGCTCTCAGCTGTACATACTCAAGAATAAATATATTTTGTTTAGACTATAATATCTTGGTCCAGCATCTAATGACGGTCAGGCTATATTGAATTTTTTAAGAATTTGCAGGAGCGGTAAGACCCGTCAATCTCAGGGAACTTAGCCAAGAGTTTTGCGCGCTCCTTTCCATTTGCACATCGAGCAGAAATGATTCGCTTTTGAGTGCCCTTGTCACGAACACAAAATACGACAAACAAAATTCGCTTTTGATCACTCAAGGCGATCAGGTTGAAACGTGGCTCAAGTCGGACATTAAAAAGTTTATCTTTAAGCGCAATGGATTTAATACTAATTATGCAGCTAGAAGCCTCATCAAATGATACCTCATGCTTATTCAAATTCCCGGACATCTTTTCAAAGTTTCCGATTGCCCGGAGCCGACCAACGCTATCTTGTGAATGGGAGGAAATGATTGAGAGTAGTCGATCCTGCCAAAGTTTGCTTTGAAACATTTCTCTCCGAGTACTTGATTTCCTGTCGAACTACTGAACCATAAGACTTTCCCCCGAGGGGGGTAGTATCTAACACTATAACAGCTTAGAACCATTTCCAGGCCGGAAATTGGTGGAGGCGGGGGGAATTGAACCCCCGTCCGCAAATGATCCACGATAAGGCGCTACATACTTAGTCAGTGTTTTAGATTGGTCCTCGGGCTTCCACAGACAAAATCCCTAAGACCTCTCCCCCAGTAAATTTAAGCATGTCTGCTGGAGAAAACCCAACACGCCGAGGTCCCTAAATGACGATCAATCCAAGTGCGGAACCACCACAAGGTTGATCGTGCTGCTTAATTAAGCTGCAAGTGCGTAATCGTTGCCAATTACAAAGTGGACGTTTTTAACGAGGTCCTCATCCGCCCCGGTATGCTCCTTATGCTTCAGCACCCACGTCGAAGCCAGTACGCCCCCATGTTGTGAAACAGTTCTTTCTCATCATCTCGCATTTCGCGGGAAAATGAAAATCGTTTATCCTTCCCATTCGGACCCCTGTTTTCAACGATTAAATTTTTCGTGACGCAGGACTTTTGTCTTGCTTGGGTGGTGTCATCCTAACCAGATCCTAACGTTAGCAAGGGACAATTTACGCCAAACGGTTGAGATATCCACCATTTATGGGGCTATTCCACAGAGTTATCCACATTGTTGGCTGAAAAATGGGGCAAAACTGACACCAAAATTTAAGAATCTTAAATTTATCCGAGAGGCTGTCACGTTCAATGACAGCCCTTAGATTGTGCAGAATTAACGGAAAAGGTCGGCAGCGGACGCTGCCGTTGCGGCAAGAGAGCTCACATTTGAACGGTCATTCTTCTGTTCTTTAGCGCCGACAGGAGCTGTTGGAGCGGCCGCTTGAGGAACCACCGGAGCAGCCTCAGCCATCATCACTGGTGCTTCCACAGGGGTCGTCTCCACGATCGGAGTTTCAACCTGGATGTCCAAAGCCGACTTCATTGCTGGTGCTTTCACCGCAGATTCCACCGCGTTGGTCACCGGGAACAGTTGGATGTTCAACTGGTAAACTCTTTCGCCCTTGTCCTTCATGCGCGCGATTGAGTTGTCCTTGTGCAGGGCTTTTCTCATCTGGCGCAGTTTGAATTTGATCTCTTCAAACTCGGACTTGGTCAAAGAAAGAGTCAACGTGCCGAACTCACGCTCGGTTGGTTGATCCTGGTACAGGGATTCAAGGCCCAAGTACATCAACTGGGATTGCAGCTTGCGAACCAAAGCCACCGGGATTTCTTCCGGGGATTCAGTCAGGCTGCGGGCTTTTTTCAATTCACCCGTCACTTCGTCACGGCGAAGGTCGCCAGAGCTGATCAAAGTGGAAAGGGCGTTGTCGATTTCATCTTCAGAAGCCTTGCCACGCAGAAGGTTTTTCAGCGTCGCTGTATCGAAGGACACGCCGTCTTGATCGATCATTGCGTAAATGATCCACGCCACCCAGTTCGGAACTTTTTCCCAGGTCTTGCGATCGATTTCGCCGGATTTCAGTTTCCCCGCCACACGGTGTTCGCTCAATTTCTTGAGGTACATGTTGCGTTCAGCCGGATCCATCGCTTGCGTGAATTGAACCAGCAAACGGAATTCTTCGGTCTGATCTTTCATAAAGCCCAGGGCTTTACCGAACTTGCCGATCATGTCGTCGGAAAGATTTCTTTTTCCTTCGATGATCATTTTCAAGTAATTCGGGGATTTGATATTGGCTGCGGCAGAGAACACGGCATACGTGTATGCACGCAAAGAGCCTTTGGAAGCCTTACGTTTAAACAGATAGAAGTCCGCCAAGAACTGGCGATAGTTCATGTAATCAGATAATACGGGCGGAACGAGCGAACCCATTGAAATTTCTTTGCCTTTGCTAAACTCTGGCTGGCGGTTTTGCATAGAAATGGTTCTCCTTTGCACTCAAACTAGTTCACCTGATTTGAATCCTCAAAACAAGCGGATTTGGCGCAAAGATCCTTAACTTATTGCAAGGCATAAAAAAAGGGACCCCGATTGGAGCCCCTTTTCCTAGTCTAAGTTTTAAAACGTTCAGCAATTAGCGACGGGACAACTTCAAAGTCACTCCGCGAACATCCAAGTCCCCGCGAGTGTAAAGCACGATGCTGGAAGCCGTCTGACCGATCACAGCATTTTGCGGGTACACAGTCTGGCGACGACCGTAACGATCTACCTGGATTGTTTGACCCTGGTTAAAGCCGTTGATCAGAAGATCCATCAAAGCCACGTTATAAACAGCATTGGCCTCGATTTCGATCGCCTGGATTCTGTAACCACGGTAGCGGTTCATATCCAGGTACATGCCCAGATCCAAACGGTCATTCCCGTACAAACGACGGTTCACATACAACGGCACGTCGATTGTGCGCTCAGGACGACCTGGAGGATTGTATGAATCCTGTTCACGCAAGTTTACAGTGACGGATTCAAGCTGGGCATTGCCACGGATTTCTAGCTGCAAAGTGCGGATGTCTTCACCCAAGACGGCACGATACTGCGGGCGAAGCAGAACAGACCCTTGAGGAGAATAAACACTTTCCTCACGACGGCCATCAGTCAGCAAAATGACTTCCGTGTTGTAACCGCTGCTGCGGAATTCCGCTTCGACGGACTCGACAACATAACCACGGTAGTTTTCACCGATGCCAGCCAACTGGCGAAGGTGCAAAGTTTCGTTGTTCACACGACGGTTCAAATAGATGACCTTACGTTCCTGACGGCCATAACCACCGCCATTACCGAAGTCGTCCCCCGGATAACCCGGAACTGGTCCAAAATCACCGCCCGGTCCGAAATCACCTGGGAAGCCAGGGCCGACATCTGGAATCGGAGCTGGGCCCGGACGAGAACCACCCGGCACGATATAGGCTTCAGCAGCAGCGGTGAATAAAGTAATTGCGGCAAAAGAGAGTAAAAGGCTGTTTTTTAGAGTCATTATGTCCCCCAAGTGGTTAGAAAGTTCCCCCACCGACCCTTAAAGCAACCCGCGTACCAACCCTTTGGAGGCCAAAATGACCCTGAAAAACGAAAAAAGGGCCACTGACCTTGGAGTATCAGTGACCCTCAACACATTAACCACCCTCGAAAGGGTTCTTTTAGGGACTATTTCAAGTTGTCATCAGTAAGATCAACGATAGGTTTGATCTTACGCATGAACGTGATCGCAAACTGATCTTGGGCATAAGTTGCGCGTTTTCTCATTTTCAAAGCCAAACGAATCTGACCCAAACCGTTGTTCGCCACAAGACGAGCTTCGCCGATCCAGTTAGCATAAGTCAGTTTGGTGTTGTTCAAAGAGATCAAATCCAAAGTGTCTTCCTGATCTTTCGCGATACGGGAAAGAGGAATGTTCACACCCGTACCCGCTTCAGGAGCCAGCAACGGACCGGCAAAAGCCAGCAATTCGCTGTTGCCACCTTTCATCAGAACTGTGAAACCGGAACGACCGTTTACAACTTCGAAAGAAGACATTTTCACGGACTTCACTTTATCTTGAGTGTTTTCATTCAAGTAAGTGTTTCTCATGAACTCACGCAGAACCAGATACTCTGGGTTGTCAGAGTAGTTGCCTGGAAGTTTGAAGAACAAGTCAGCAGAAGAGTTTCTGAATACGATATTGATGATCGCAGAAGTGGGGCTGGAACCGATTTTCAAGCGCGCGAAAGTTGTTTCGCAAAGACCATCCAGGTCCACACATTTCACAGTGCCTTCCAAAGCGCGAGTGCCTGTGGAACGTTCACCATTACCAGCGCGCACAGATCTTACCGGAGAAGCAGCACCTTCACCGGAAGAACCCGCTACGTTGTACACTTTAATGTCATTACCTTCTTTGATTTTCAAAGTGATGATCACGTCACCGGACAAACCATCCACAGACATTTTCGCAGACTGAACAGAAGCCGCCGCTTCGTTGTTCAAACGACGAGTTTCATAGCTAACTTTTTCGTTACGAGCTCTTAGATAGTTCAAAAGCTCATCGGTAGATGACGAAGTATAAACCAGACCGTCTTCAGTCACGCCACCAGTCATACGTTTTGTCAGATTGTCACGATTCAGACTGTTCGGGTCTTTTTCGTTATAGTCCCCAGGAATCACATTCGTGCCTGGAGCCGGAGCGGGACGAGTGCCCACCACTGGCGGCGGAGTCGTTGGAACTGGTGCCGGTGGAGGTGTTGGATTGGAAGTCTGAGGCGCCTCTGGAGTTTTTGGTGGAGGAGGAGGCGTCGGAGTTGACGGCTGTTTACCCGGAAGTGGTTGAGGCTTAGAGCCCGCATTAGGATCTGCAGGGTCAGGAAGACCGCCACCTAATTTATCGTTGGTATCGCTCGTCTTATTAGAGTCTGTTTGAGTCGCCTCTTTTTTAGGCTCACTGAATACGTCTTTTTTCTTACCACACGCAGTAAGAGACAAAGAAGCCAACAAAGCGGCCGTAATGATTGTATGCTTGTGAAGCATTGGTAACATGAGAAACCTCCAAGTATTCTTTCTATAAACCAATTCAGAAAGGACCTTTAGCAAGGCTCGGGCCAGATTTCGTCACCCCTCATCAGGCCTTGTATTTCAATACAGATAGGTTTTAGACTGGCTTTTAGAAGGAATTACATGCCTGTACAACAATTCGGCGAGCTTCTGAGCGACCCAAAAAAACTGATTCGACATATTCTTAAAGTCACCCTGATTGCCCTGGCCTTGGCTGGCTTGGCCTTGGTGTTCGTGGATCAACAGGCTTCTTTGTATTTTGCTGAACAAGAAGTCAAAGGCCTGATCCGCGCCCCTGCCCGCATCCTGACGGACATCGCTTTATCCGAGTACTACTTCGTGGGCTCTTTGCTGGTGTGGATCTTCTGTAAATGGATCGGCCCCCGTTTAAGCTTCCTGCAAACACATCTGGACCGCGTGGACTACTATCGCCGCTGGGCTTTGAATTTCTTTGTGGCGCTGCTGGTTTCTGGTGCCATCACCCATATCATCAAATTCAACGTCGGCCGTCAGCGTCCGCACAAAACACCGGATTTCGATCCCTACGTCTTTGATCATTTTACGACGCATTGGCACTGGCATTCGTTTTCTTCCGGCCATTCGCAGGTGATCTTCACCGTGGCAACCATGCTGAGCGTGGCATTCCCAAGATTCAAATGGTTCTGGATTCCGTTTGCGATGCTGATTTGCCTGACCCGCGTGGTGGTGCATGACCACTTTGTCAGCGATATTATCTTTGGTGCCTGTGTGGGTTATGTCGGCACTTTGCTGGCCCTGCAACTGATGCGCAAGAAAACCAGCAACGGCATTTACTAGCTAGGTTTCAGAAAGGAATTCCACCAGATACTGGGATTCCTTCATTGTTTTGACGATGTCTTTATAGTTTTCCACGTACTTTTCGACCAGACTCCAGAAGTGGCTGGAATGATTCATGTGCTGCAAGTGCGCAAGCTCATGCACGATCACGTAGTCGATGATTTCCTGGGTAAACACAATCAGGCGCCAGTTCAAATTGATCACCTTGCGCGAAGAACAACTGCCCCAGCGGGTCTTTTGTTCGCGGAATTTCACCTGTGAAGGATGCAGGTTCATTTCACCCGCCCAGAACTTCACACGCTCACTTAAAAAATCCACGGCTTCACGTTTGTAGAAGTGGCGGATTTCTTTTAATGCGGTCGGATGCTCTTCGATCAGGGAATTGGCACTCCAGTCGTTTCTTGGAATGTGAAGCAGCAGATGTTCATCGGTCACCGACACAAAGGTTTTTTTGTGAAGAGTGATGACGACTTTTAGTTTTCGTTCTTTGCCTTTGAACGGGAAGTTTTCATAGGCTTTGATCTTTTTATCCGGGAACTTTTCGGCGATTTCCTGGAACTTTTCAAAGTTCTTTTCGATCCAGTCTTTTTTCGC
Source organism: Bdellovibrio sp. BIS2 (assembly GCF_055398295.1). NCBI lineage: Bacteria > Pseudomonadati > Bdellovibrionota > Bdellovibrionia > Bdellovibrionales > Pseudobdellovibrionaceae > Bdellovibrio > Bdellovibrio sp. BIS2. The sequence continues at coordinate 3,670,655 of NZ_AP035879.1, forward strand.
CATCAGAAAATCAACGATGACCTTCTGAGGCGTGCTTTTCGCCGCAACAACCTTGATGGGTTTATTGGGATAAAGATAAATGGAAACCGAGCGACGAAAATTCCGTCGATGCACCTCTACAGGCCATTTTGCGAAGAGAAAAGTTTCTTTGCCGCTCATCAGTCAGAGAATGACTTAAGCCTTAAAAACTGGCAAGATCTGATAATGGATAAAAGCTCTTCTTTTTACAGTCTAGACCCTGAAAAAGTGCTGCTGGCAGCAGAACACGCGGGCTTTTATCCTACGGGCGAATTCACGCAGCTAAATTCCTATGAAAACCGCGTTTTTGATATCAAGCTGGAACAGCCGAGCTTTCCCGGCGCCCAAAGCAACAATGTCATCGCCAAATTCTATCGCCCCCAGCGCTGGAGCAAAGACGCCATCCTGGAAGAACATGAATTTCTGCTATCTCTGAAAGCCGAAGGCATCCCGGCGGTGGCACCCCTGTTCCAGGGACATGACTCCACCATCCAGGAAGTCGATGGCATGTACGTCGCTTTCTTCCCAAAGGTTCTGGGCCGTATGCCACAGGAGTTTTTGTCCGGCGAACTGCAGAAAGTCGGTCGCCTGATGGCACAAGTTCACAACGTGGGCGCAAGAAAGCCCGCCCCGCACCGTCCGACTTTGGATACCAGCTATTATGGTGGTTGGGACACATTGGATTTCTTGCAAGACTGGATCACCCCGGAACTGCGTGAACGCTACAACATCGCCGCAGAAGATATTCTGTACGCCATTGACGACAGCTTTGATACGTCCGAATTTATCCGCATTCACGGCGACTGCCATAAAGGCAATTTACTGAATAACGGCAAAGAATTCTTCCTGGTCGATTTTGATGATTTCGTCAACGGCCCGGTCATTCAGGATTTCTGGATGCTGTTGTCAGGTGATGAAGACAGTCTGGATGACGAGCGCATGCAGATCATTCAAGGCTATGAAGAACTGCGCGAATTCCCGGATCATCAGTGGTCCTGGATCCCGATGCTTCGGGGTTTGCGGATTGTTTCCTATGCCGGATGGATTGCAAAACGCTGGACAGATCCAAGCTTCCCGCGCCTGTTCCCGGAATTTAACAAATACACCTATTGGGCGGAAGAAGTTGAAGCCCTGGAAAAGATCGCCTGGAAGATCGGATAAAGAAAGACCCGCGTAACAGCGGGTCTTTTCATTTCAGCCATTCTGCTGAAAGAATCAACGTCGACGAAGTGCCGGGTTGATGGAATTTGAAGGCAGGATTTCGCTGGCCTCACGACCATGCAGGGCCTGACCGCCTTTTTTCAGGCTCTTTCTTGGCAGACGCATTTTCGGCTGCTGAGTCATGGCTCTTGAGAACTGCTCTTCTGATTTGGGTGCAAAGCTCAACTCATCTATAGTGGCCTCGCGACGTTGTTTGCCGTTTGTTGATGCCGGTCTTTTTCTAACGCCACTGGCTTTGATGGTTTTGGATGTTCCCGCTTTTTTCGTGCGGATCGATGGTTTGGACTTCATCTTCGCACTCATCGTGCGTTTGGCTTTTGCGGAACGAGTTGGTGAAGAAGACTTGGCTTTTTTGGCCGAAACCGATTTACGGGCACTGATTCGTTTACTTGTCGTCTTTCTGGTTGGTTTAGCGGAAACAGCTTTTCTAACGGGTTTTGCAGAAATGGCGGCTTTCGCGGACTTGCCACTTCCTGCCGCGGATTTTTTGGATCTTTTCAATTGGGAGCGGAATTTTCTAAGACAGGCGTTCAGCTCATTCATGCGATAACGAATCAATCGCGCACTGCCGATCTTTTCATCCGGGCCTCTCCAGGCGTGTTGCAGGCTTTCTTTATCGCTCAGGCGCACGCGATAGCTTTGAATCAGCTTTTGGCAGCGTTCGATGTGTTCGTTCAATCTTGCCGGCGAAAGATGATGAAGGGTTTCCGGGAAACTGTCTTTAACAAGTTGGTATTCTGCCCGTGGGAAATTGCGGCGAGCAGTCTGTAGTTCGTCTCTCATAACTGGCTCCTCGGTTAGAGTGATGTTGCTGACTCTAGTTTAGAGAACTCTGTCCGAGTGGCCTTTAAAATCATGTCCTTGCTGTTATAAAACAAGAGCCGCACAAAGCGGCTCTTGAAATCGAAAGTCAGGCTCTTACTGGCCCAAAGTAACGGTATTCAACTCGATCGTCTTTGTTCCTTTGTCCCCTGTGTGCATGACTTTCACCACGCCAAATGGAACATCCCCCATCCACATTGTCATGGTTCCATCATCGTCATCATCATGCTTGCCAAGGCCTACAAAGTCTTCGTCAGACTTCGTAAACTTACAAGTGCTGAAGGTGCCCGCTGGAACAGTCACGTCCTCAAGCATTCCTCCCCTTGCCACGCAGTTTGTCTGGACAGTGGTCCACTTTTCCGGAGTCCACATTTTTTTAGCGTACTTCGTTTCCATTTTTTCCCACTTGCCCATTTTGTACCAGGTTTTCACCAGCCACTTCATTGTGGTTGGATCCTGCTCAAGAACTTCCTTAGAACCCAGCACTTCTGTGGATGTGCCATCGGATCCAACAACTGTGCCTTTCCATTCCACTTTATCCCCCACCATCGGATACGCCACCGCGTAGTTCGCTGCCAGGAATACTAAGCCCGCAATAATATTTCTTACTTTCATAAAGACCTCCTCGTCTTGGTTTGGTTTGAATTTGGAAGCCTAGGTTGAACTGAAGAAAAAGTTCGGTCGTCTTTTTTCTGAGATAGTTGCAACCTTACACCCACCAAGACCCGCAAGGCACAAGAGGACGTCAATCTGCTTGTGATTGATCAGTTAAGAAATGAAAAAAGCCAGGTTGTGACGCCTGGCTTTTGTTAATTGAACGATATCTATTTCAACTATTTATGGTTGATGAACCAGTTAGTGATCAGCTCGGGAGCTTCTTCCAGCCATTCGTGACGAGCCCAAGGGCTGACGAACATCTCGGTTTCAACACCCTGATTTTTCAAAGTCTCGTGATATGGATACATCGTGCGCACTGGAACCACCGGATCCAATCGGCCGTGCAGAAAGATTGTTGGTGGATGATTTTCCGGAACTTGTGCCGGAACAAAACACATCGGCCCCCCGCAATCAGCATAAGACGCCGAGTGAACCGCAAGGGCTTTAAACACCCCTGGGAAGGCCACCGCCATACGGCTGGAATGATATCCACCGCTGGAGATCCCTGTGGCATACAGACGATCCATGTTCAACTTCCCGAATTCCCCATTCCCCATGGCTACTAATAGCTCTTCCACGAAATAGCGATCTTCAGAAGTGTCATAGTCAATGCCCACGATATTCGTCATCCAGGCCACGCCTTCAATTGCTGGCGGCGCAATCACCGCGAAACCGGAATCAAGCAGCGTCTGGATCAGACGAATTTCGTTATAACCCCCGGCAATCATCAGACTGCTGCGGGAAAACTCCACCGGGAAAAGGCTGCCCTGATACAGAATGACCGTGGGCCATCCCGCTTTCGGCGTTTTTCCCTTAGGCAGGGAGTATTTCACATGACGAGTCAGGTGCGGACCGGACACCAGCTTTTCCAAGTAAGGGCAGGTCATGCGATCCACAAGTCCCGTGACTTCACAGTTCGATGCCTTTTTTGCCGCTTGTGCCGACATGCTCATCGCCACAATACCAAAGACACCTGCTAAAAGTTTTTTCATCCGGGACTCCTTTGTCCAAACTAAAACCCGAGGCCACTATAAAGGCATCGGCCTTAGTTTGTCCCCTGAATCAGTTGACGGTTTTCCAAGTCTTTTGTCAAAAAGACCCTTTAAACCGCGACTCAGAAGCCCCGAAATACCACTTTGTCGTGGGATAATCCGGTCAGCAGACTAGTGGCAGACCCACTTTGTGCCTTTTCCTGTCAGCTCTGTGCCTTGAACCTGCAAAGTCTTCACAGTCATCGGAACAAAGGACTGCAAAGCCTGTGGCATTTTGTGTTCCAGGATCATCAGGAACTCAAGGCCATTGCCGTTTGCAACATTCAAAACCAACTGGTGATCATTGTAGTTGTTCACGCCGCCGGTTTTTCCTGGCTCTGCGCTGGAACCTTCGTTCGTGTATTGAACTTCGCTGCCGCAGTTACGGCTTGGACATTTCCCAGCAACCCAAGTTGAAAGATCGTAAGTCACTTTCCCTTGGTCATCGAAAGTTACAGACAATTGCTGCGTGTTACCGCTAGTGGCAGGGTCCGCTTCTTTCGTGCAGGTGATCTGCTTCGGGAAAGAACACTGATAGCTGCTGGCACGATCAAGGAAACAATCCGCCTGCGCCGCTGTGGTGGAAAGAATCAAACCGGAAAGAACCATCAAAGACTTAAATTTCATGACAACCTCCTACGTTGTTGGAGGCGAAATTATTTTCAAACAAAGTATTTGTATAATTCATATATTTCATTTTACTATGATTTTAAATGAGTTTACTGAGCCCTTCCCTTGAAGCTTTCTGGGCCGTCGTCCAAAAGGGCACGGTCCTGGAAGCTGCTAAAATGGTAAATCTCACCCAGACAGGGGTGACCCAACGAATCCGGAGCCTGGAAAAGCAACTGGGTGTGACGCTGTTCACCCGCTCCCGTAAAGGCATGCGTCTGACCCAGGAAGGGGAATCCCTTCTGCGCTATGTCCAGGCGGCCCGCGATCTCGAAGGGGACACCCTGTCTAAAATTTCCGGCAAAAAAGAATCCAGCTTCTTTGAAGTCTGCATCAGTGGAACTTCCACACTGATGCGTTCGCGGATCATCCCTAAAGCCAGCTTGGTGATGAAAAAGAATCCGAAGCTGCGCGTGCGCTTTGATATCACCGACACCGACAGTGTTTTAGGAAAACTAAAAACCGGCTTTGCCCAGATTGGGGCGTTGCCGGCCAATCAAGTGGGGCTGGAGCTGGATTCCAAGACGCTCGCCCCGGAACGATATGTTCTGGTGGGAGCTTCTGCGTGGAAGAAAAGAACGCTCGATGATATTTTAACCAACGAACCGATTATTGATTTTGATCCTCAAGACACGGTGACGTTGGATCTGCTAAAGAAGTACAAACTTGCCGGAAAAGCGCAAAAATTACGTAACTATGCCAACAACATCGATGCGCTGACCTACATGCTGCAACAGGGACTGGGTTATTCGACTCTGACGGAAGAATTCGCGCGGCCTTATATTAAAGAGGGCAGTCTTTGTCTTCTTGCGAGTGATTTGCATCTGGATTATTCCGTAGCGCTTGCATGGTATCCACGTACAGAAATGCCGCCGTATTTCAAACAACTTGTCGAATCTCTGACAAAGAAAACGTAATTACGCATTCAAGTTCCAACTTGGAACTGGCTCTGATCAATGATTTCAAAAAATTCAGTTTACTTTTTCAGCATCTTCGCCGATATTTGAAATCACTCTATTGAAAGGAGGCCATCAATGAAATTGATGAACATTAAAAAATCCAATCACCACGGATCCGCAGTCATCGGGATGGCCTCTGATATCCAATCATAGGTACTCAGATTCAATCCCACGACAATTGAACTGCTATTCTAAGAATTAAAACGCTTTGCTGCGTCTGATTCTTGGATCTTAACCCAAAAACAATTTTATTTTTTTCAGTCCCTCAGGCGTGTTCGCATGGGGCGATTTCGCCTGGCGGTCTGAAATTTCAACTCTTGCATCCGCACGGTCAAAACGGCCTTTTGCCACCGCGCCTTGCAAGCATCATTAATCCTGAGGAGGAAGCTATGAACGCTCTAATGCGTAAGAAGAAAGAATGGGAATTCCAAAACGAACGATACTTTATGAGTCTCGTCGAAACCTCAGCTGATGTTTCTGTTGAAAGCGTGAAAAAGGCCGGTCAAGTAACAAGCTTCCTTCTGTACCTCGCGTACAAATCCACAAGGATGATGCTTGCATTGGCGTCTTGGACGATCAATGGACCGAAACTGGTGCGCTATTCAAATCCAGAAAAGTCTTTCGAGACTTTGGAGACAGAAACCAAGCTGCTGGAAACCCGCTTACAAAACCCTTTCAGTCTGCAAAGGTAATCGGTGGAAGGGGGCTTAAATCCCCTTCTTTCCCAATTCGTAAGTTTTTTGCAGGAAGGCCTCTATCTGGGGGGCCTTTCTGTTTTTCACTTCATCAAACTGTGTGACCTTCACCGGTTTCACGCCACAGAATTCCAAAACAGTGGTTTTCATCATATGAATCGCCGGATTCCAGTTCACAAATTTGTTCCACCACCACGGTGCATCCGTCGTGATGATCAGTCTGCCGGTGCGGCCTTTTAATAGACGATCCCAGAACGGATTGTCCTTGCGATACTTAAATGCAAAACCCGGAAGCAGCACCCGATCCAGCAATCCTTTTAACAAAGCCGGCACTGTTCCCCACCAGATGGGATAAACGATCACGATGTGCTCTGACCACAGGATGTCTTTTTGAATTTGCACAAGATCTGGCTCTAGCTCCTGAATCTGCAAATAGCCTTTGTGCAGGATCGGATCAAACTGCAAACGCGACAGATGCACCAACTTCACGTCAAATCCGGCATCCTTCGCACCATCAAAGTATTTTTGCGCCAAGGACCCGCAAAGTGCTGCTTCGTTCGGATGACCGTTCAGGATCAAAATCTTTTTCATGCGACACCCCCCACATACAAAGCGGCAATGAAAGCGGCCTGCACCAAACCGCGCTGGAGCACTGACAATGGCTTGGCACCCCGGAAGCGGATGTTATGCTTGGCGGCATAGTAATTGGCCGGGAAAACCAGAATCAAAAACACAATCAGCGCCTTGGCGGCAAAAGGACGCGTGACCGGATCTGCCAGATCCACGGCGCCCAGAATTTCCAGCGCCCCGGTCACATAGACCAAAAGCATTTTCGCCGGCAACACCGGCGGAATCATTTTCACGAACTCATGACGAAGCGGCGTAAAGTGACTGACCCCGGCAAAGAAAAAGACCTGAATCATGATCCACAGAGGGACCTCCCTCCAGGTGGCCAGCAGTCCGCCGGCCTTGGCCGCCAGCGCCAACAAAGAAAACACGATCAACATACGGTAAAAGGCATTGAGCTTTTTCATGTTTACAATGTTAACATTAATGTGACCATTGTAAACATAGAAAAGGGGTGCTAGTCTTTATTTCATGGCGAAGACATATCATCATGGCGACCTTAAAACGGCCGCCATTAAAAAGACGGTTGAAATCATTCAAAAAAAAGGCGAAGCCGATTTTACTTTGCGTGAGATCGCCCAAAGCCTCAAAGTGAGCCACACCGCTGTTTACCGCCATTTTAAATCCAAGCAGGATCTGCTTTCACATATCGCCGAAGAAGGTTTTCATAGTCTGATCGCCGCCTTTGAAAAGTCCTCATCCGGACTTCGCAGCCCCCGCCAACGCCTGGTCGCCTTGGGAAGAAGTTATATCGAGTTTGCCTTGAGCCATTCAGGGCACTATCGAGCGATGTTTCATCAGGAACTTCGCTGCGCGAAAGATCAGCGCCCGGAACTTGAGGTGGCCGGCTACAAGGCCTTTGCGATTCTGGCCGACTGCCTGCAAGACGGAATGAAGTCCCAGGTGTTTAGAAAGTCCAACCCCGAAGAGGCTGGCAGGTCGGTCTGGTCCGGCATTCATGGTTTCTCGGTTTTGATGATCGATGGACAGTTTCAAAGCCTGACCAATAAGGCCGCTTTGAACGAAGCTATCGACATCCATCTGGCCTTTTTGGAACGGGCCCTTTTGAAATAGAAAGACACCTCACAGTCATTCTTTAATCCCTCCATTCAGTTTTTGAACTCTTTTGAGATTTCAATACTTTGCGTTAATAGTGCTTTCGCTTCAGTTTTCCGGCTTAAACAGCCTTTCAGGCGCTGTCCGAAGGTTTTGATGCCCTGTTTTTCTTTGTCATCGCGGCAGGGGCATTCTATATTTTCAGGGCTTCTATAATCCAATCACAAAGGACACCGACTTATGAAAAAAATCAAAGTTGCCAATCCCGTCGTTGAACTCGACGGCGATGAAATGACAAGAATCATCTGGAAATTCATCAAACAACAATTGATCCTTCCTTACCTTGATATCGACATTAAGTACTATGACCTGGGCATGGAGCATCGTGATGCTACCAACGACCAAGTGACTGTTGACGCTGCAGAAGCGATCAAAAAGTACAACGTGGGTATCAAATGCGCGACGATCACTCCGGACGAAGCTCGCGTAAAAGAATTCAACCTGAAACAAATGTGGAAGTCCCCGAACGGCACTATCCGTAACATTTTGGATGGTACTGTATTCCGTGAACCCATCATCTGCAAAAACGTTCCTCGTTTGGTTCCTAACTGGACAGCTCCTATCTGCATCGGTCGTCACGCTTTCGGTGACCAATACCGTGCAACTGATTTCGTTACCAAAGGCAAAGGTAAGCTGACTGTGACTTTCCAGCCTGAAAACGGCGGCGAAACGATCACTCACGAAGTTTACAACTTCAAAGGTGATGGCGTTGCATTGACTATGTACAACACTGACGAATCCATCACTGGTTTCGCACGTTCTTGCTTCAACCAGGCGTTGACCAAGAAATGGCCGCTGTACCTTTCCACTAAAAACACCATCCTGAAAAAATACGATGGTCGCTTCAAAGACATCTTCGAAGAGATCTATCAAAAAGAATTCAAAGCGAAGTTCGATGCTGCTGGCATCACTTACGAGCACCGTCTGATCGACGACATGGTTGCTTCCGCATTGAAATGGAATGGTAACTTCGTATGGGCATGTAAGAACTACGACGGTGACGTTCAGTCCGATACCGTGGCTCAAGGTTTCGGTTCTTTGGGTCTGATGACTTCCGTATTGGTCACTCCAGACGGTAAAACCATGGAATCTGAAGCAGCGCACGGCACAGTGACTCGTCACTACCGTCAGCACCAGCAAGGCAAGCCAACTTCCACGAATCCAATCGCTTCCATCTTTGCATGGACTCGCGGTCTTGAGCACCGTGGTAACCTGGATAACAACCAGGAGCTTGTGAAGTTCGCTCAGACTTTGGAAAAAGTCTGCGTTGAGACTGTTGAAGCTGGTTTCATGACCAAAGACCTTGCCGTTTGCATCTATGGCGACAAAGTTCCAGCTGACAAGTACATGAACACTGAGCCGTTCCTGGCGAAGTTGGATGAGAACTTGAAAAAAGCTCTTTCCATGTAATTGATTTGTCCTAAAAGACAAAATGAAAGAGGAGCCCCGCAAGGCTCCTCTTTTTTTATTTCTGCAGAATCATCCGGCGCACTTGTTTTTGCACGCTTTCATCCACCGCCATTGGAGTCACCTCAAGATAGGCTTCAATCAGCTTATCCTGAAGTACCAGCAGGCGCTTCATGTTGCTGGTATATACAATTTCCCCACGAATGACTTCATCAGGAGATGGCAAACGGGTTTCGTAAAGCCCGTCTTTATCCAGCCAGGAAAAGACCAGATACTTTTCCTTGCCCTCCTCCTTTTCTTTAGGCTCTTTCACTTTGATTTTACCAGCAAAGTCCAACCCCAAAGCCTGCTCAAGGGCCTGAGTCTTAAGGCCGGAAAGCGCCTTCTGATAGTGAGTTCGCAACCCTTCGACCGGAATACGCTGTCTGATCACGAAACCAAGAAGGTTCTTGTTCAAAATCCCATTGCGACGGACGGCACACGCCAAACGCTGGCTGGGAAGATTGTCTTCCCTGCATTCTGTGACTTCACTCAAGCTGCCAAACTGATCCGCCAAACCCGGCATCAAGGGCTCTCCAGCCATCAGACTTTCCTGGGCAATCGCGGACTGCACCAGAGACAGCGCATTTTCAAGCCAATAATTAGATCTGGCCCAGCTGATATTGTAGCGCTCTTTCAGAGTGTTGACGTCTTTTTCTGCCGCCAGCCAATCAGCCTTGTCATAAGAAAGAATTGGATGAAGCACCAGCAGATTTTCCACGTAGCGTTCAAGCCCCTCCGTTGAAATCAGATTGATCAGGTCATACTGTTCAACACCGTGAACAGCTCCTTCACCACGGATTGCATATTCAACCTTACGTCTTAAAGAATCTGCGTTGACCGCCGGAAGATGCAAACCCGTCAGCATGACCGGATAAGAAATAATCTTTTTGCTTTGAAGAGCTTCCACCAGAGGCTGGTAAATATCTTTGTGAAAAGTCGCCAGCTCGTCATTGCGGAAGTTTGCCACGAACTGAACCGGATTTTCGTTGGCGTTTTTGCTGCCAAAAGCTTTGGTCATGCTTCGCTGGCAGGTTTCATAGTTAGACTCTCCCGAGGAACGGGCAAATCGCACCAGCGCTCCTTTTTCCTGCAAAGAGGTTTTCAGAAGCTGCCTTGTGGCCTCAACGGTACGAACACTGCCCAAGCGATACGGCTGGGAACGATCGGCATTCATGCTGACACCGTATTGAATCATCTTTTCGCAAGAATTAATTTCTGAGTGCGTGAGAAGTCTTTGCGCCTCGATATCCATCACAATCATGGACTTGATTTCTTGAAGCTTGCGCATTTCTATCTTGTGATAAGCTTCAACAACAACTGCGAGTTCGCGGATCATTTTCATGGTTTCAAGCTGAATTTCGATCATCTGCTTTTGCAGTTGTTTGATTTCTGCAAGCTCACGACGGATGGCCTTAAGGTCGGCCGCCATTTCTGCCTGCATCGCCGCTCCGGAAACAGCCCCCATCAATGCCGGCCCCGGACCACCAGCCACCATGCTCATCGCACCGATCAATCCCCCCAGAGGCATAAGCGCTCATCACCGACTGAGTCAGATTTACTACCGAGGCCACCGTGCGAGCCGTATCAATAGCCTTTTGCACACCCGGATCAATTTTGATTCCCAGCGTGACCGCCAGTTTTTCCGTCGCATTCAAGATCGTGTCCAGACGACCGGCCGCCGAAGCTGCACTGTTAACAAATGTTTCAATATTCTTATTGATGGCCTGTGGTTCACTTAAAGGCCCTTGCCCCTCGGCGGACTGCAGATTCCCGGTCAGGGCGTCGCTCATCAAGCGCAGAGATTCCACACGGGTCTCTGGGCGGAACTCAAGCTCCCATTTGCTTTTTTTGATTTCCTGAAGGATTGCTTCCATGGCGCCTTTGGCCGACTTCCAGTCGTCGCCCATCTTTTGACGACTGTCCTGGATCAGCTGAACCAAGGACGCGGCTTCACGCACCTTTGCAGCAATATCTCCGACCTCACGGGCTTTCTTAATCAGCTCTTGGATGCTGGGTTGCTTTGCCAGGTGATCCACCACAGCCCCGGCCACAAGCCCGATAACAACCAGCTTGGTGTTGTCTTCGTCGTGGAAACTATAAGCGGCAAGAATTTTGTCGTAACGTTTCAGGATCTCAACTGTATTTTCAATGGCCTCAGCGCGAGGACCCTTAACAGCTGCAGAAAGTTTTTTCTGATCCTCGGGGCTTAGCTGCTGAATGTAGGCTGGCATCAGTTCGATTGCCAGCTTCTGCGCTCTTTCAGAGTAAGTCTTCAACAGACTGTCCATGGCCTGATTCTGCCTCTGAATCTGCAATTTCAAATTAAAATCATCCCTGAGGCCCTTCGCACTAAAGGACATCTGGTTGTATTTATAGTTCAAAGTAAAATTCAAAACCGAGGGATCATTTCGGAAGCCCAGGGTTTGTAGCAGATAAATGTTTTTAGCCATCTGACGGTCACTTTCAAGTGCCGCAAGAACAGTGTCATCAGCCGCATTGGCTGTCAGATACTTGGAGCGATCCTGCTCTGACAAATACGGGATCAACAGCTCGGCCAGGGCTGGGTTCGGGCTTCTGCCCGCCGCCACCTGTTCCCAGAATGGAAATAATGATGTGTTATCGAGAATGTCGGCGCTGTCCCCTGTACGAACGATCTCCCGCACTGTCTCTTTCTGAGGGGCACAGGCAGACAAGGTCAGCACCACACTTACCGTCAGGGGAATAAGTTTGTTTTTCATTATAAACCTCCAGAGAATCGATCGCGGGTCACACAAGAAGTGCCTTTGCTCCCCACCGTTAGACAGAATTCACCCAAAATACCCACAGCACCTTGTTGGCCTTTAAGGCCGGTAGCTCCGCTGGCACCATCTGCTCCAGCTTTCGCTTTTCTGCAAAGAGGCGCAGAAGCTCCTGCCGGACCACCCAAGCCTCCCGGCTGGCCTTTGCCGCCCTCACCACCCTCGCCTCCTTCACCAGGAACAAAGACGACTTCGTAGTCAAAGAACCTTGCTGATTGCAGCGTCAGATAAAGTGAACCGGAAGAACCTCCTTGGAAGCCATTGAAGCCGTCGGCACCCGCTACGCCATTCGCACCTCTCTGACCGTCGGTAGGCTGTCTGACACAGCTCGGACGCTCGCCACCGTTATCAAGGCCACCCGGAAAACCCGGATGAAATGCGCCCGCAGTGCCACTGGCGGCCTGGGCCGGACGCTCTTGAGTCGCATCAATGCCTTTTTCACCACGAGAACCGCGATGTCCGCGCATTTCAATTTTCAACAGGCCGGTCGCATATTTAAAATTCAGAATCAGACGTCCGCCACCCTGACCAGGAACCTTTGTGGTGTTGGACATTTCAATGTCTTTAGCGGTGAAGGTTTGAAGGCTTGTGTAAGCGTCACTGCGAAGTTCATCGGCGTCAATCTGCAGGTCACGCCCCTCAGTGATCAGGACAGCTCCCTCTTTCAGAATCAGTTTGCGAAGCTCAATACGATTGGATTCGATTTTGAAATCAGAGATACGAACAGATTCTGCCAAGGTCCAATCCTTTAAAACCCGAACCTCTTTAACCAACTGGCCGTGATTTGTGTGAATGACATATTTATAGTGCCAAGGGCGCAGGTCATTGCGTGAGGTGGTAAGACGATCAACAACATCCACCCCGTTGACCGGAACACTGACCGAAGTGCCCGAGCTCACTTCGAGTCTTTCGACCGTCTCGATGCCGAAAGAACTGTTATCTTTGGTGATACGAACCATAACTGCACCGGGCTCTGCTTCACGATCTAAAGATACTGTGACGGAGGGCTCTGAAGTGGACTTCGAGTCCGGATTCTGAGGATCGTCGGGATTTGCAGGCTGAACGACTTCTTGGGGACGGTCGCCGTTGGAGTCAGAACCCGGCTGACAAGCCGCCAGAACCAGAGCAAGCGGAAGGACGGTAAAAAGTGATTTCATAGCATCTCCTATTTTCGGAAGTAGGAGATATCAAGTCCCGGGCCAGACTCGCGGCCCCGCCAACTCAAATAGAAACGCCGAAGAGGGTCTTCGGCGTCCGGTCCGTCCAGATTCAGGGACGGACAATCTTGGATATTAGATTAAAATCAGTTGCAGCTTTTGCCCCAGGTGTTGGCAGTTCTATCACCCACACCAATGTGCAAAGAGGCGCTGCCATAGTGACCAATCGCACGCAGGCGTTTGGCTTTACGCATTTTGCAAAGCTCGCGGAAGGCGCGGTCCGCTTCACTGTTGCTGGCGAAACGAACGTCGATGGAAGTTCCGTACGGATGGCGACCGGCGGCCCCGCCGACGTTTTTGTTGTAGGGCTCAGGTCTCCACCAGTTGTAGATCTGGCTGATTTTAAGGCCTTTCGCAGAAAGATCCTGAAGGATGCGCACACCCGCGATTGGATATTTCCAGGTGCTTTCATCCGGGTGAATCAGGTTGTGCGCCTGGGACGAACCGTAGGTGCAACGGAATGTGTTCACACTGCGTGGATTCGGACGAACCAGCTCATCACACCAGGAAGAGCCGTTGGTCTCTTTGGAGCATTTTGCAAGGAACTCTTCTTTTTTGGACAGCCCCAGGTTCACTTGCTTTTTTTGTGACGTGGAGGCTTTCACACAACCCAGCGCCTGAATGTCTTCGCTGATGGCTTCCGTAATGTCGTTGTGAATGTGGTCGGCGATATCGTGACTATCTTCGACCGTGGTGTCTGTGGGGTCGGTGATATTTTGGGAATCGTTTTGTGCTGAAGAAGTGCTGGAATAGTTCTGGAAGTCTTCTGATCCACCCTGACATCCGATAAGAGGCAAGCCCAGAGCGACGATCATAGTGATAGCGTGATTCTTAATTTTCATCTGATCTCCTTCATTGCGTTTTCGCAAGGAAGTGTCAGCCTACAATGCTTACATATTTTTCATAGACAGGACCCCCTCGTTCTGGAGGAAGGGTTAGTAAAAAGCGAGGCAGCTTTAAATAAGCGCATCCAGTTCAGAGAATACTCTGAAAGAAGATTTGTCTTTTAGCACAGGACCAACCCCTTCAAGACCAAAAGAGGTATAAAGTTCAAACACCAAGGAGTTTTCATGAAGCCACTGCTGTTGTGCTTACTGTTGTTCTCGTCCACGAGCTTCGCCTTTGCCGCAGATCTGCCGGTGGTGGATCAAGTGGACATTCCCCGCTATATGGGAAAGTGGCACGAGATCGCCTCGATCCCTCAATCTTTTCAAAAACAATGTGTGAGTAACACCACCGCAGAGTACGAACTACTGACCGACACCAACGAAGTGAAAGTTCTGAATTCGTGTCAGACCGCCAGCGGCGATCGCAGTCAGTCTGAGGGCCGTGGCAAAGTCGTGGATCCCACGACGAACGCCAAACTGAAAGTGACGTTCGTAAAAATTGGCGACCGCTGGATTTACATTTTTGGAGGAAAGTACTGGATCATCCGCCTGGATGAAAACTATCAGTTCGCGGTGGTGGGCCACCCAAGCCGCGATTACGGCTGGATTCTGTCACGCACTCCGGATCTGCCCGCAGCGACACTGAAGGACCTGACGATATTTTTGCAGGACAAGGGATATGATCCCTGCAAGTTCCTGACAACCCCGCAAGACGGTGGACTTACCGAACAGAAGCCGCTTTGCCAACTGTAGGCGGTAAACTTTCAAGCTCGCGAATCAGATTCTGGTTGGCGAGTTCCCATTCCGGTTCTTCGTCATCCATCAGGTCTTCGGTCAGCATACGAAGCACCGAAAATAAAATCCAGTCCGCCAGCTCCCCGGCCTGAACCGAAGTTTCGGGCCACAGGTGCCGACCCACGAAAGCCCTGGTGGGCGCGAGCTTGGCGTGATCTTCGGTCATAAGATGTTGCCACTTGGGATCAGGATCAGAAGAAAAATCACGCATCCGAATATAGTTATATTGAAAGTCATCAAGACCATCGTGATAAAGCGCTTTCACCATCGCCCGGCGGTCATTGAAGTGATACACAGCCAGCACATCAGCAAAGAATTCCGAATACGCTCCCATGCGCGAACTGATGTGACGAAACTCGGGCGAATAGTAAAGCGCCGTCGAATCCCCGACAAAATTCACATCCGAAGCTCCTTTTAGAATTGCCAGCTTGCGTGCCGAAAGATCATCCAGCTTTGCAAAAAGATTTTTATACTCATCCCCGGCCGACTTGCGAAGAGCCTCGTGGAAAATCGCATGACCATATTCGTGAGCCGCACTGACGTACAAATTTGAAAGCGGCACTTCGTAACTGCGCCCGTACTTTCCGTAAAACACCATACGATAAGGCACCTGCACGATAGAGCCATTGTCAAAGCTGGCATTATCAGAAGGCCCCCCGATCACAAGATTCACGGAAGCGGTGGATTGAAAGGTCTGAGCCATTTCATTGAAGATGTCAGACAGACTTGCCGCCAGTTCACAGTCCTGGTGCTCGAGAAAGATCACTTCACGAACTGCACCGTTTACGCCTTTGCAGGAACCCACAGTGGCCGCTTGAACCGGAGAAACGGAAGAAAGAAGAAGGGAAATAAAAAAGCTCAACATGCCTGGAAATATAGACACGTTGAGCTTTATTCGAAATAGGCGTGGAAAGAATTACCCTATTTTACCTTAACTTTAATCTTGGCGTTGGTTTTGGAGCGGCAAGTGGATTCCATCGCAACGGTGGAGCACTCCATTTTTCCGCAGCTCAGGGTCAAGACACGGTTTTCTTTGTTCAGGTCTTTGGTTTCAGCTTTCCAATCAGCGCAGGCTTTTTTCCAATTCACACGGGCTTCTTTCAGGAGTGGAGCTGCATCGCCTTCGATTTCGTCTTCGCTTTGGATAACTTCGTACTCGTTTTGAGTTTTAGAGCCTTTTTTGATTTCGATGGTGGTGTCGCCATCAGCCGGGATGTCTTTCACGCCGACGGATTGAGCAAAAGCAAAGGAGCTGATCAGGGACAGGGAAAGGATCAATTTCATCATAGGATTCACCTCGGTAAGTTGAATAATCCTCGCGCAAGGAATGAGGAACAGCAAGCAACGACCCACCCCAACAATTCCCAGTTAACACCTCCAACCTCCCCACCCCTCCCCGGGGGCAAGGGGCAAAGCCCCAAAAAGGCGGCGCCGAAGGCCAGCCAGAAAAACCGCGGCGCCCGCAGGGCCAGCCAGAAATCCCCCAAGCACCACCGCCCAGTTATCCCATTCCCCAGTATTTTCGATAGCTTCGGGTATTTCAGTTAGTTTGGGAGGGGAACCCCCGAAGGAGGGCCTCTGGCGGGGCCACGATGGCCCGAACCGGGGCCCCGCCCCGGCGCCAGCAGAGCCCGGACGGCGTGCCCGACGAAGCGGGGTTCCCCTCCCAAACTAACTGAAATGCGCGGCGAGTTATCGAATGTAATCCCCCCACCAATGGGATACATCCAGCGGTGGCCGGGTCCCATACAATAGCTCTCTTGACGAATCCCGCTAGGTCCGGAAGGAAGCAACGGCACTCGAGGGACTATGTGATATGGGGTGCTCGGCCACTTTTTTTCCTGTTTGTGATGAGGGGTGGGTTTTGTCTTATCAGGTGATTGCACGCAAATGGCGTCCCCAATCATTTACCGACGTTGTCGGGCAAAATCATATTACCCAAACACTTTCCAATGCCCTTAAAAACGGTCGCTTGCCTCACGCCCTGCTTTTCACAGGTCCGCGTGGTACAGGAAAAACCTCTTCCGCTCGTATCCTTGCCAAAGCCCTTCGCTGCCCGAATGCCCAGAACTTTGTTCCGTGCAACGAGTGTGATTCCTGCAAAGAAATCGCAGGGGGTTCCAGCATCGACGTGATCGAAATCGATGGAGCTTCCAACAACGGTGTGGATGCGATCCGTGAGCTTCGCGACACTGTGGCTTTCATGCCTTCCAGTGGAAAATACAAAATCTATATCATCGACGAAGTGCACATGCTTTCCACCAGCGCCTTCAACGCCCTGTTGAAGACATTGGAAGAGCCGCCTTCCCACGTGGTGTTCATCATGGCCACCACCGAAGTGCACAAGATCCCGCAGACGATTCTGTCCCGCTGTCAGCGTTTTGATTTCCGCCGTATCTCCACCCGCTCTATCACCGAGCGCCTGAAACTGATCTGTGATCGTGAAGGCGTGACTGCGGATGATGAAGCTTTGTGGGTGGTGGCTCGTCAGGGTGACGGATCCATGCGTGACTCGCAAAGTTTGCTGGATCAGGTGATCACTTTTGCCAACGGTCCTTTAACCCGCGCCAGTGTGGTTGAAATCCTGGGTCTGACCGACCGGGCTTTGCTTTTTGAAACTCTGAACGCCCTGATTGATCGCAACTCTCAGGCGATTTTGAAAGTGATTGAGAAAATCGCTGCGGCCGGTTTTGAGCCGCACTTGTATTCTCAGGATCTTTTGGAAATGATCCGCAACCTGCTTCTGATCAAGGTGTCTGAAGCGCAAGCCAGTCAGATTCTGGAAATGCCGGATTCTGAACTGCAGGCTTTGAGCGAAATGGCTCAGCGTCTGCCGGAAGAAGACATCCACATGCTCTTCGACATGGCTTTAAAAGGCGGTTCGGACATTCCTCGCGCCCAGGATCCTCGCATTGTGCTTGAAGTGACTTTGCTGCGCATGGCTTCAGCTCCCAAACTTGTGGATCTGAAGACTTTGTTGCAAGGCGGATCTATTCCCACTCACAGCGCAGGTGGGGCCAGGCCCTACGTTCCGCCGGTAAGCCTTCCCGTAAAAGGACATGATCGCATCGAGGAATCCCAGAAGGTTCTAGATGGCCCGACCGGCCTTGAGGCGATGAAGGCAGCGCTGAACAAAGCTTCTTCCGCGGCCTCTTCCCTGAAATCAAATCCCGCACCAGTGGCAAAGCCTGCGGCGACCGCACCGGCCGCTCCGGTTCCGGCAGCTCAACCAACTCCGGTTGTTGAAAGCAAACCGAAAATTGCCTCTGGTTCCACCTCTAAAGAGCGCTGGGTGAACTTTGTCGAAATGCTTCGCCAGGACGACGCTTTGTTTGCAGCAAAAGTGGAAAATTTACTGTTTGTTAAGGAAGAGGGAAAGCTGATCAGCCTTGGCGTTCCTGTGAAATTGGCCTTCCTGAAAGACCAAATGGCTGACGCCCAAGTGCGCAAAAAACTACAGGGATTTATTGATTCGTACTGGGGTGCTGGGTATTCTTTTGAAGTATTGATGAGTCGTGATCAGGTCGGCGAATCCGCCCAAGCCATCCAGCAGAAAAAAGTGCAGATGGCCGAAGAGGATCTGCGCAACAAGATCATTGAAAACCCGATGGTTAAAGCCGCTCAAACCGTGTTCAAGGGACAAATCAAGTCCATCGTTGAACTGAACAAGCGCGGCCACTAAAAAAGGAGATTTTATGAAGGGTATGCCCGGCGGAATGGCCCAGCTGATGAAGCAAGCCAACCAAATGCAGATGAAAATGAAGAAAGCCCAGGAAGAACTTGCAAAAGTTGAGTACGAAGCGACTTCCGGTGGCGGCGCTGTAAAAGTAAAAGTGAACGGCGACCACTTGATCACTGCTTTGACCATCGACCCTGAAGTTTTGAAAGCTGGCGATGTTGAGATGCTTCAGGACATGATCCTGTCTGCAACCAACGAAGCAGTTAAAACAGCCCGTGATACTTCCGCTAAAGAAATGGAAAAAATCACTGGCGGCCTGAATATCCCAGGAATGTTTTAATTTAGATGTTACACATTAGCGCCCTTGAAAAATTAGTCCACGAGTTGAGCCGTCTGCCTGGTATCGGGCCAAAGACTGCTCAGCGTCTGGCTTATTACATTCTGCGCACCGGGAACGAATACCCGGAACGTTTGAGTGAGGCGCTTTTGCGCGTCAAGGCTGAAGTTCACGACTGCCCGACCTGCTTCAACTACACCGACACCGATGTCTGCCGTTATTGTGAGGATTCTCACCGTTCCGACGAATCCATCTGTGTCGTGGAAGAACCCTCCGATATCATGAGAATTGAATCTTCGGGCGCGTTCCGTGGCCGCTACCATGTTTTGCATGGGGCGATCTCTCCACTGGAAGGCATCGGTCCTAAAGAATTGAAAATCAAAGAGCTGATCGACCGAGTTGAAGACGGTTTGAACGGCACGGGTCCTGCGATCAAGGAAATCATCCTTGCATTGGATGCGGACCTTGAGGGCGACACCACCATTTTGTACCTGGCGAAGCAACTGCAGGGCAAAGGCTTGAAACTTTCTCGCATTGCCCATGGAGTTCCTATTGGCAGCGACATCGATTTCGTAGATGATAGAACGATGGGTCGCGCCCTGCAAAACCGCGTGGAGCTGTAATGTCCTTTATTAACTACAATGCCAAAGAAATTCACTGCAAAGTCGTGTACTACGGCCCCTCCTTGGGCGGTAAAACCACGAACATCCAGTGGGTTTATCAAAAAACAGCAGAGGACCAAAAATCCAAGCTGGTGGCATTGAATACGGACATTGAGCGCACCTTGTTCTTTGACTTCCTGCCACTGAACGTCGGTGACATCCGTGGTTTTAAAACCCGCTTCCACCTGTACACCGTTCCGGGTCAGGTTGTTTACGATGCTTCCCGCAAGCTGATCCTGAAAGGACTGGACGGCGTGATCTTCGTGGCGGACTCTCAAATTGAGCGTATGGATGAAAACTTAGAGTCCCTGCGCAATCTGGAAAGAAACCTGGAACAACAAGGCTATGACATCCGCGAAATCCCGCTGATCATGCAGTACAACAAGCGTGATTTGCCGAACGTGGCGTCCCTGGCAGAGCTTAGAAGCGCTCTGAACCCTTATAACGCCCCTGAAATCGAAGGCTGCGCTTCTGAAGGCCGTGGCGTCTTTGAATCGCTTAAAACCGTTTCTAAATCCATTATCAACGTGTTGAAAGGTGGCACCACTCTATAGAGTTTGGCCGTCAGGGCTGGGCTTTTGTGGGGTTGCATTTCGTTCTCTTCGTGCTATATGAGGCCCATCTGTATTCATTTGGGTTACAATAGGCCCGAGGTAGATATGTCTTATGATATTGCTGCTGATATTCAGCGCCTGAAAAAAGAAAAAAACGCCGTCATTCTGGCTCACTATTATGAAGATGGTGATATCCAGGATATCGCCGATTATGTCGGTGACAGCTTCTATCTGGCGAAAATGGGCCAACAAGTTCAGCAAGACACCATCCTGCTTGCCGGTGTTGTGTTCATGGCTGAAAGCGTGAAGATCCTAAATCCCACCAAAACAGTTTTGGTTCCGGACATGGAAGCCAGTTGTTCTCTTGTTAAAGGCGCGCCTTACGATCAGTACCTGGCTTGGCGCCGTCAGCACCCGGACGGGATTGCGGTGACTTACATTAACTCCAGTGCGGAAGTGAAATCCATTTCTGATGTGATCATCACTTCTTCCAATGCTCAGCAGATCGTGGAATCCATTCCGAAAGACCGCAAGATTTTGTTCGGACCGGATCAGCATCTGGGTCGTTGGTTGATGAAAAAACTGAATCGTGAATTTGTCCTGTGGCCAGGGGCGTGCGAAGTGCACGTGCTGTTCAATGCCCGCAAACTTCACGAACTGATTGCCCAGCACCCGGACGCCGTGGTGATTGCGCACCCTGAGTGCGATGAATCCGTTTTGCAATATGCTTCGGTGGCAGGCTCCACTTCCCGTTTGCTGGAAGAAGTTCAAAAGAACCCGGCGAAGAAGTTCATCGTGGCGACTGAAACCGGCATCTTCCACCAAATGCAGAAACTTCGTCCGGACGTGACGCTGATTCAGGCACCGGTTCTGGATGCAGGCTGTTCTTGCAACAACTGCCCGTACATGAAGATGAACAACATGGAAAAAATCAAACACGCTTTGGAAACATTCCAGCCTCAAGTGGGCCTGGATGAGGCATTGCGCCTGAAAGCCAAGGTGTCTT
The DNA here is from genome assembly GCF_055398295.1 of Bdellovibrio sp. BIS2. NCBI lineage: Bacteria > Pseudomonadati > Bdellovibrionota > Bdellovibrionia > Bdellovibrionales > Pseudobdellovibrionaceae > Bdellovibrio > Bdellovibrio sp. BIS2. The sequence continues at coordinate 3,691,854 of NZ_AP035879.1, forward strand.
TGGATCGCATGATGGACATCACCAGCGGCAAACCCGTCAGCTGGCCTGCGGAATTCACGGTTTAATTCTTTATGGACTCTTTGGTTCTTTCCGAACAACTGACAGAGTCCGCGCAAAAGCTTCTTCAATCACCGGGCTTGCAAGTTCATGCCCGCCCGGAATGGGGAAGCCACAATCCCGCACATCGCGATCTGATCCGTACGGAAATTCAAAAACTTCTTCCTGAAAACTGGCATTCATCCACTTCCCACACGGAAGGATTGGGTGTCATCGTGCTTTCCCCCCATCCGATTGGTGTGGATGTTGAAGTCACCGAACGTGTGAGCGACAAAACCGTGGCTCGCGTGTCATCACAAGAAGAACTGGCAGCGGCGCCAAGTGCGGCGGCTTTGTGGTGTGCGAAAGAGGCTTGTTTTAAAGCACTTCGTTCCTATGATCAGCCCTCGGTGATCTCTAAAATTTCTATAGGGTCGTGGGAAAATATAGATTCTCAGACTGAGACATTCCGTCTTTCAAACTATGAAACGTTTAATTCCTCCTCTGAAAACAGGGGTGTCGTGAAGAAAATTTCCACCTGGAGTTTGGCCTTTTTTATTTTTCCCTCTTAACTTTGGTCGAGTCCTGCCGAAGAGTTTATTAACCGACGCTAATGCAGTTTGTTTTTAAGGTAGGTGAAAAATGGGAAGTTCAAAATACAACCGCAGAGTGGCTCCAAGGACCGAAGTCTCTCCCATTCATATTTCGTATCTCACATCACTGGATGACTTTGCAAAGATCGCAAAGAACAGTGAGATCGTCGAAGCCTCTTCCACCGGACTTTTGCTTCTGGTGAAGCGCGAGGATCTGATTCCATCAGCCCTGCGCAAGACGCTGACCCTGGATTGCCTGATTGGCGACCGCGTGTTCATGCATCTGGAGGAAATGAATCTTGAAGTTTCTGGCGTGATTACGCGCACGCAGCTTCTGGGCAAAAAAGGTTTCTATGTGGCTGTGGACTACAGCGACGAGGCGCCGGAGTACTGGCGTGAGTGCCTGATGGATCTGCTGCCCCGCCCGGGCGAGCTTGATTAAAACACCACGAAAACCACCAGTCGCGGGGTCGAAAGATCCCGCGATTTTTTTGCAATCTTTTCAGTTGGCCGCCATTTGAGTGGAGCCCCTTCGGACCCGGGTTTATGATCCCGGCCTGATGAAAGTGCTGCTGTTCACCCTTCTTCTTCTTGCCGTGCTGGCCCCTTCCCAGGTGGCCGTGCAACGTGTGCTGTGCCCGGCCCTGCTGCCGGTCAATGCCAGCACCGATGTTGACCAAGGCCTTTCTGAAGACCAACTGAATCAACTGCTGACGCTTTTCCAAAAAATCTATCCCGACATCGACTTTCAATCGAGCTGGTTTAACAACACCATCAATGCCCAGGCCCTGCGGTTTGATGAATCCAAGCTGATCATCGTCTATGGCGGATTGGTGCGCGAGCCCACCACCACCCCAGACAGCCTGGCCCTGATGATCTGCCATGAGGTCGGCCACCACAAAGGCGGCAAACCCTACTTCCCGGACGGCGACGGCAAAGACACGTGGGCTTCGGCCGAAGGCGCGGCGGACTATTATTCCATTCGTGGCTGCTTCACCCGCATAGCTTCAATGATGAAAACCCCGACAGTGCGCCTGTCAGAACGCGATGAAGCTTTGCTTGAGCAGACTTGTGCTAATTCCGCCAAACCCACCGTCTGCCGTCGCGCTTTGCAGTCCGGCGCCCTGATGGCTCGCTTGCAGTGGAATGTGTTTTCAAATAATCAGCCGGTCCCGGCTTTGGATGCCGAAGAAATAAATCTGCCGCCAGCCACGTTGTTAGGCTACCCAAGCCCGCAATGCCGACTGGACACGTTCCGCGCCAGTGCGCTTTTGCAAGAACGCCCCGCTTGCTGGTATCGCCCTCTTTAAGGCATCAGGTGTCTTAACTTTAGACAGCTCCGTTTGGTCAAATCGAAGCAGCATTATTTAAAACAGGTACAGGCCTTGCTTTAGACAGAAGCTTGAAATCAACCAAGGAGTCTGTTCCATGAAGATCGCCGCCACTTCCCTGCTGTTTTGTTCTTTGCTTCTTAGTGCGTTTTCCGCCTCTGCGGGCATGACCAGCGGGACTATCGGAGTGAGCCTGACTATCGTGGAAGCTGGCCGCCTTTCCTCCGACGTCACCAGCGAGCCTTCCCAGCTTCGCGATATCAAAGCCCTGAGCATTCTGACAGAAGCCAGAGACGGTGCGGTGGTGGATGTTTACATCAATCGCCAACTGATCACTTCCGTGCGCTCGCAAAAAGGTGTTGTGAACTTTGAACTGAATTGGACTTCCGAAGACAAAATGAATCTGGAGCTTCGCTCTGGCGGCAAAGTGCTTGAGCCTTTGCAAACCGCCTACATCACTCCGAGCACAACGATGATTCCCAAGATGTCGACTCAAGGCTATCAGCGCCAGGTTCTGGTGACCAATGAGGATGGCTCTCAGAGCACGAAGACTATTGAAGTGAAAACTGTGGTGGTTGAATACTAGGTGGCGATTGGAAATTTGAGATTGGGAATTGGATTTAGGAATGAAATAAAAAACCCCGCTTTGTTGGCGGGGTTTTTCTTTTTATAGATCTGAGAATGGTGGCAATCCGATTTCTGAAACCAGCACTACGGAATAGTGCGGTGGCAGGAACCAGCTCAGGGCTTCGGCGATGCCCTGGTGTTCTTTGGTTGGTGGGTTCCCCAAAGACTCCAGGGAGAATGCCAGGTCGTAGTGTTTGCGGTCCTGGCTCATCACCAGAATGCGCGGGCGCAGAACGCCCTGATCGCGGAAGAATTCTTTCAGGATGTTGCGAACATACTGAGGCAGATAGTGTGGCGCCGGAGGACCTGCGTGCAGACCCTGACCTTTTTCCATTTCCACGGTGCCTACCGGAGACTGAGCAGCCTCTTGATAGAATCGGCCGGTTTCTTTGAAGTTCCAAAGCATGCCGTAAGTGAATACATAGTCGGGATAGGACTTCATGGGATTCACAACCAAGCCCACACCTTTGGTGGCGGCCCATTGCATGATTTTGTTTGCGGGCTCTGTCGCCTCTGCGCCGGTTTCCACCAGCAGGTAAGGCCAGCCATCCGGACCTTGTTGAGGGACTTCATGGATCAGCTTGACGTTGCCTTGAGTGACCGCCATGAAAAAGTCGATCTCCCACTGATGGTCACGTTGTTCATCGGGGGTGTTTACGATTTCAATCAGGTTCATAGTCACTCCTAAAATACAAAAAGGCCGGGGAAACCCAGCCTTTTTATGCCCCTTTCGGGGCGAGGTCAACAAGCCACCAGAGCGTGTCGCGAGAGATCGGGCTTATTAAAGCCCCGCTCTTAATACTCCTCTACGATAACGATAGTTTTGTAACCGCTTTCGTAACGGATTTTGCCGTTCTGATCGTACTTAGGCTTACCAGTGCGAGTATCCAGCACTGGAACAATGCCACGGTCCGCTGCAGTCACAGCACGGTGGATGGTTTGAATTTGAGATTTATGAACGCGCACGCAACCAGAGGACGCACGTTTACCCAGCATCGCCTCACCAGCTGCTTCACCGCCGGAAAGATCCGGCGGCACCTGGTGAACTGCCAAGCCGCGCTGTTCATTGAAGAACATCGCAAATGGCATCTGGAATTTGGATTCGCCAGAACGGTAGTTGTAACCGTGAACGCGCTTAATAGTATAGAAGCCGCGAGTAGTATGTCTCCAGTGGGAAGACGTCGTGCCTTTGAAAATCTTGTTCACAACACCGCGCACTTTGCTGATGTATTCAACGTCTTCACGGCCGGTGGAAACATATGTGGAAAGCATCAACTGACGGTTTGTGTACAAGCGCAGAGTCTGAGCCTGGGAGCCGGATGCCGCTTTATTGATGACGATCACGTTCGTGTACTGGCTCAGGTAAGTTTCACCACGCAGATAAGCCTGCTCATTGAACAAACGGCCACGAGGAGCTTCGTAAGAATCCTCTACCATCAGTTTGCGCTCCAGAGCGGAAGATTGAGCAAAAGCATTAAAGGAGGCCAAAGTTGCCACCAGCAGAAGGCCAAATACAGTCAGTAGACGATTCATGATCTCTCCTCTTTAGAAAATTATTCCGCCTCAGGGACGAAATTCGTCGTTTCAAGATGGAGAGCTTCTAGCAGAAAGATTACATAGCCCGTACAAAATTTGTGCATTGTGTAACAATTGTGTATTCAGGAATTTTGTTCAAGCAAAGGAGGGCTAAATATGCGGCGGCAGATTTTAGGCATAAAAAAACCACCTTGGCGGTGGTTGATTTAAACTTCTTAGAAGAAGTTTGGTAGGGAATGCCGGATTCGAACCGACGACATCCACCTTGTAAGGGTGGCGCTCTACCAACTGAGCTAATTCCCTATCGTCTTGAGAGGACCATTTCTAACAACGGTCCGTCCCTTAATCAATATCTTTTTTTAATTTTAGTACTTTTTTAGTGCCTTCAGGTCGTCCATGCACGTTTTCTGGGTCAAAGTCGCTGAAATCTTCATAATTTGCATATGAATCAGCTCTTCGGTCCCACGCTGCTCCAGCGCCCCGAAGGAAAGAAGCATCACAGCCTCCGTCGGCAGGTTCCCGCGCAACGGTGGAAGTGGAGAATCTTTCTGATCAAAGGCCGTCAGCTGAACACGGAAGGTTGTTCCGCCCTTGCTGGTCATCTGAGAAAGAACCTTTTTGTTTCTTTCAATACCCACACCCGTCGCGATCACACGGCAGGTTTCGCCGTCGAACTGCTTCACCTGAAGCTGGCGAACACCGGTGGATTTCTGACGAACCACTTTCAGTGCAAAGTAAGATGTGAATTCACCCTGTTGGGCTTTCCAAAGACCCTGGATGTCCTGCCATGGGAATGGCTGCGCCAGGTGCATTGGCCATGGGACCCAGCGGTCGTCGCTGGCTGGCATGATGTGCTCTTCATCCTTCGCAAAGGCAGTTGCAGAGAACGTCAGTCCCGATAGAGTCACCAAAGTTGCGATCAAAATTTTGCTCAACATGAATCCCCCTTAGTGCTCGAAATGAACTCGAGCCGCTTTATTCATGTAATATCCGTTTTTGGCTCTAAAGATATATTTAGGTTTTTCGTAATCCGGTTCAATCAGTTTACGCAGACGTTTGATCGTCACGTAAATCTTATTGTCGTGGATGGCAGGATCATAAGGCTGCTTCCAGACATTCTCAACCAGGAATTCTTTGGAATAAATCTGACCCTGGTTCTGAACGAACAGGCGCAGAAGATCCAATAATATGAACTGGTTTTTAAAATCAATGCGACCCAGTTTCTTTTCGATCACAGAGTGGTTGGCCTCATCAAAGATAAGGTCGAAGTTGCTCTGGGTTTCGCCACCGATTTTTTCCGCCAGGTTTTTCACCATGCGCGCCAGACGTTTGTGGTTTTCAGTGTCCACAGATCTTTGTGCCAGAGTGATGTAAGTGCGGGCCATGTCCTTGTCGCCGATTTCAAAGTATGTGTCCGCCAGGGCGCCCATCAGATAGTTGGACATAACCACGTTGCGGGTTTCACGAACGATATCGTAGGCCTTCCACAGAACCTCAATAGCTTCGTCATACTTTTTCATCTGTTTCAGGATGTCTGCATTCAGGAACAGGGAGGACGCCTGCAGATCCGGCATCTGATAAACCTGGAAGAAGACCTGAAGATTGTAGATCTCTTTCAAAGCATCAGAATAGCGAGCGGAAGACGGATGAGAGTACACCATCGCAAGACCGAAGATGGCGTGACAGATGTCTTCCTTGTTGTCAGAAGCAAGCGCGATAGCCAGGGCCTTTTGGAGATAGTCCATGGCTGTGTCGATTTGACCTTTGTACGACGCACACACCGCGAGCGTGTAGTACGTCTTGGAATTCAGTTCGAAGCCCTCTTTCAGAACCAAATCCTGGAGTTTTTCTTTTGTCAGATTCACTTCTTCAAATTGCTCACGCTCTGCAAAGATACGCAGAAGCAAATTGATGCACTTCAAGTATTGAGAGAAATTCTTCTCGGCAAAGAAAGCTTTCGTCGCTTCCTGAAGATTGTCCACGGCAGGCGTGAACTCTCCCCGGTCGTAGTAAAGCTTGCCGAGCTCGAAAGCACGATCAGTAGGGCTCATAAGGTCTTAAAACTCCAAAACAAAAAACAAATTACTCGCGAGGGACAGGTTTTTACAGATTGTCAGGAATACGTCAATGTAAGACGCGGACAGTTGCTCACAAATTAAGCATACTGAGAATTGATTTCAGGAATGTAATGCCCACGTAATGAAGCACCCTCGATTATTGCGGTGTGTGAGGCGAAAAAATCGCTAGGAGAGCGCTTTTCAGCGCTTCTGAAACTTCTTCCACTCCAGCTCGGGCATCAGGCTGACGCTTTCGGTATTGGGATCAAACACGATGCGCACGTGCCCTTTGTCGATCTGCTTTTGCACCTGCTGCATCTTGGTTTCGTAAGAAACTTCATTCACTCCATAGTCGGTGCCTTCACGCTGGATGAAATTATCAATCACTCCGCGCAAAGCCTGTTCGCTCAAGGCTTCCTTCGGGATTTCAATAGGGGTGGCGTTTTCCGGGTTGTTGTCGTTCATAACACATCCTTTACCACGACCCGCCCAAAGGCCGGCAGAAAAAATGAGTAGTCCTTTCAGGCGAAAGGCTTAAGGCGAGTTTTGACTGCTAACATAAGGAATTTTCCGAAGTTAGTCAAAAATCAGTGAAAATAACCAAAGCCCCCCAAACGAAGGATTCTGCATGAGGAACCTGCCACGGATTATTTTGTGTTTGAGCCTGACGACAACTCTTTCTGCGTGTTCAGGAAGTTTTAGCGGCAAGAAAGCAGGTCAGGAAGATCAAGCTTCCGAAAACCCGCCACAATCAAGTCCAACGCAGCCCCCAAGTCAGGCACCGGCGCCAGCTCCTTCACCTTCACCAACTCCAAGCCCAGAGCCGGTTCCGACTCCAGCACCGGAAGAGCCGGCACCTGCGCCGGAACCAAGCCCTGCGCCGGCTCCACAACCGGCTCCAGAACCAGCACCCGAGCCAACTCCAGCACCGACTCCCACGCCGGCGCCAGAACCCGCTCCGGAGCCAACACCAGAGCCGACGCCGACACCAACTCCGACTCCGGTGCCTGTGCCTGAACCCGCACCAGTTCCTGAGCCTGTGCCGACTCCGATCAGTGGTTGTCCAGAAAACTATGAACTTGTTGCTGCCAACAGCACGGTGAAAACCGAAGCATTCTGTATTGCGAAATTTGAAATGAAAAAAGTGGGCGGCAAAGCAGTGTCCACGGCGGCTAACAAACCTTGGCTGGCCACCAAAGCCACAGCCACCGACGCGTGTGCCGCGCTGGGTGCGGGTTACCGCCTGCCAACAAATTCCGAGTGGAATGCGGCAGCTTTGGAAATTTACAACACCCAGGAAAACTGGATTGATAAAAACAAGAAAGACACCCTGTACACCGGCTACTATTCCGGATGGAGTGAGCCCGTGGAAATCAAAGATGTCACCAACCCTTACGACAGCACCGGCAAAACCAGTGGCAGCGAGCGCCGAACGTTTGTTCTTGCCAGCGGCAAAGTGATCTGGGATTTCGGTGGCAATGCCTGGGAGTGGGTCAGCGACACCATTTATGGCAACTCGTACAATCCGGATCTTTCAAGTTTCTATGGACGCCAGTATCACAACAACAACTGGGACGTGAAACCGGGCTCAAAAGCGCTGTTTGATTTCACGGGTCTTGCAGATGCCGGAAAGAAAGACACTTCGATGGGGAATTTGTTCGGAGGAAGCTCTGGCAAAGTCATTCGCGGAGGCGCCCTTTGCATTCATTCCAAAGGTGTTACGGGAATCTTCACCGCCAACATCGGGGATATTACCGCCGATGAGATGCAGGCCCCGGCGTCCTGGATTCTGAAGATGAATAACGTCGGCTTCCGATGCGTGACCAAGCCCCGGTAAAAGAGGCGTCTAAAGAATAGACACCTGTTGGCCCTGTGGCAGCCGAGGTACTTCGCGGAAACTCAGGGAGGGAGTCAGAGATATCTGAATCCCTTTTATTTTGGCACCTGCCTTGCCCTAGCCTTACAGGAACAAGGAGTCCGCCATGAAATGGAAAGCTTTTACCGCCTTTGCCGCCACCAGTTTAATCGCAGCCTGGGCCCACGCCAAAGCCCCTACCACAAAGGCCGAATTCTGCGAAATGGCCCACAAGCCGGCCACTATGCGGGCTCTTCTTGCTGATACGGAAAACCAGCTTTCTTTCACCAATCATGGCGGCCTGGGCGATGCTGGCGTTTGCTGGTGGCATTCTATGTTCACCCGAAACGCCAACTATCTGGCCATCTATCGTCCCGAAGAAGCTCGCCCGAACCGTGCGGAGGTCCGCCAGATCATCATGGACATTTCCGCCAACCGAGGCGTTGTTGAAATTCCGGGCTTTAAAAATCTGTCCGAGTTTTCTTACGCTTACCGCAATGAAATTCAGCAGTCTTTAGAGGAAGGCCAAATCGTCGACGGCGGCCTGATGTTCGGTTGGGTTCGCGGTGTCACCGGGAATTACAGCATTCCCGCAGCGGAAATGAAAAAACGCATGGATGAGTTGTATGCGGAAGTCAGTAAAGGGATCATCCCTTACCAAATGCTGCAGATTGAAGGCATCACGGCGCACGCCTGGCTGGTGGTAGACATGAAAAGAACCGCGAATGGCTACATCCTGACAGTTCACGACAGCAATTACAAAGGCACCTACAATGTTGTGTATAGTGACGGCATGACTCAGCTTTCAGATTATCAAGCAGTTCCCTACACCAGCCGCAACATGATGGACTATGCCTCCTATGAAACAGCACTCAAAAACTTCTGCAAACGCGGCTTCACCGCCAAAGACCTGCGCGCATCCCGCAGCAAGAGATAGAACCCAAATTGCAAAAACAAAAAGGCCGGTATTTCTACCGGCCTTTCCAATTCGACCTAAATCAAATTTCCAATCTCTAATTTCCAACCACTCTTAGTGGTGGTGTACCGACTGACCCGTGTACTGAGCTTTGATTCCGAACTCGCGCTCCTTTTGAATCTTGAACAATTCTTTTGGAGACTTGATGTCCAGAGCATTGATCAGAACCTGATCCACATGGTCCACCAGGATCACTTTCAGATCCTTCATTACATCCTTAGGGATGTCCTTCAGATCCTTTTCGTTCTCCTTAGGGCAGATGATCAGCTTGATGCCACCGCGGTGAGCAGCAAGGATCTTCTCTTTCAGACCACCGATGGCCATCACACGACCGCGAAGGGACACTTCACCCGTCATCGCCACTGTGCGCTTCACAGGGACTTTCATGATCGCTGATACGATGGAAGTCGTCAGTGCGATACCTGCAGAAGGACCGTCCTTAGGAACTGCACCCTCTGGCAAGTGGATGTGCACGTCGATGTTAGAGAAGTATTCTTTGTCCAAACCGAACAAAGGACCTCTGGATCGAACATAGCTCATCGCCGCCGCACAGGATTCTTTCATCACATCACCCAACTGACCGGTCACAGTGAACTTGCCTTTACCAGGCACCACGCTCACCTCGACAGCCAGAAGGTCACCGCCCACTTCCGTCCAAGCCATACCGTTCGTCAGACCGATTTCGTTTTCAGTCTCGATCATACCGAACTTGTACTTGTGCGGACCCAGAAGCTCGACCAGTTTCTGCGGAGTAACCACATAACCTTCGTTCTTCTTCGTGGAGGTCTTCGCTGTTTTCGCGCCTTTTTTCGCAGCCACAGCTTTTTTCTCGGTTTTAGCTTCGGCTTTGAAGTTTTCCAAAGTTTCGTTCATCACGATGTCTTTGGCGACCTTACGAGCCACGTTTGCAAACTGTCTTTCCAGGTTACGAACGCCCGCTTCACGAGTGTAGTAGCGGATCACATCACGGATAGTTTCATCCTTGATGGTGACTTTGTAGTCTTTCAAGCCGTGGTTTTCCAACTGCTTCGGAACTAGGTAGTTCTTCGCAATGTGGAATTTTTCCTGCTCGATATAACCTTCAAGGTTGATGATCTCCATACGATCCAAAAGAGGTCTTGGAATCGTGTGCAAGGAGTTCGCTGTCGCGATAAACATCACTTTGGACAGGTCATATTCAAGCTCCAGGTAGTGATCCTGGAAGTTGTTGTTCTGCTCAGGGTCCAAAACCTCAAGCATCGCAGCAGCCGGGTCACCTCTGAAGTCATTGGCCATTTTGTCGATTTCATCCAGAAGAACCAGTGGATTACCTTTGTCCACCTTACGAAGCGCCTGCAGGATTTTACCTGGCATCGCACCTACGTATGTTTTTCTGTGACCGCGAATCTCCGCCTCATCACGCACGCCACCCAAAGAGATACGCGCAAATGGACGATTCAAAGATTCCGCGATGGATCTAGCCAGGGAAGTTTTACCCACCCCCGGAGGACCCGCCAGACACAAGATAGGGCCTTTCATATCTTTGGAGATGGACAACACTGCCAGGTACTCCAGGATACGGTCTTTGACTTTTTCCAGACCCCAGTGATCGTCATCAAGAATGCGCTGGGCATTTTTGATGTCGTGTTTTTCTTCTGTGTAATCAGCCCAAGGCAAAGACAGAACCCAGTCGATGTAGTTGCGAACGACTGTCGCTTCCGCAGACATAGGTGACATCATTTTGAGCTTTTTAATCTCTTTCATGACCTTGTCTTTGGCTTCCTGGCTCATTTTTTTGTTCTTGGTCTTGATCTCAAGATCCTGAAGTTCTGCCTGGTAATCGTCTTTCTCACCAAGCTCCTTCTGGATGGCCTGCATCTGTTCATTCAGATAGTACTCTTTCTGAGAGCGCTCCATCTGTTTCTTCACGCGCGTGCGGATCTTCTTTTCCACTTCAAGGATTTCGATCTCGCCGGTCATCAGGTTCAGAAGGTGTTCCAGACGCTTGGAAGGATCGATGATCTCCAAAACAGTCTGTTTGTCTTCAAGTTTCAGGTTCAGTTGAGCCACGATAATGTCTGCAAGCTCCCCTGGATTTTCGATGGTGGATACACGCATCAGAATCTCTGGCGGGATACGCTTGTTCAGCTTCACGTAGGTCTCGAACGTTCCTTTTACGGAGCGAACCAAAGCCTGCGCTTCAACGATGTTTGTCGGATCTTCATCCAGAGCCTCAACAGCCACTGTGAAGAAGTTATCGTTGTTTACGAAATTCTTAATCTTTACGCGACGTTTACCTTCAACCAGAACCTTCACAGTTCCATCCGGCAAACGAAGCAATTGGATGATTGTTCCAACCGTGCCGATTGCAAAGATATCTTTAGGTTCGGGATTGTTGGTTTTGGCGTCCTTTTGAGCGGCCAAAACGATGTCGGTTTGTTTGCTCATCGCCTCTTCAAGAGCGTTGATGCTCTTTTCACGACCGACAAACAAAGGCATCATCATATGCGGAAAAATGATGAGGTCTCTTAGGGGCAAAAGTGGTAGTTGTTGTACTTTTCCCTCGCTCATAATCCTATCCCTCCCTGTGGGTTAACGAGCAGGCTCGTTCCTACTTAGAACCGAACCAAATCTGCTTAGGTTAAAAAATCCATCTCAACCCTGAGCAAATTCTTATACTCAGTCTAACTATGTGAACGATTACTGGGAAGTAAATATATTGCAGTGAAAAAGACTTCTGGTCCTAGCAGCGAGTCCAATTTGCCCTAAATTTAGGCATCATAATGAGCCCTAATGCTAACCGAAAATAATTCTAATAAGTGTCGGAAATTGAGAATCTTTCCTAATTGTAATTCCAGGTCCTAACATTTTTATGCCCTTTTAGCCCATTTTGTTCGATAAGTGCTATGTGACACCCAGAGACAGCAAAAGATGGTTCCGCACCAACTCGCTATCACTCAAGCTGCTCATAGCGACTTGGGCTGTAAGCTCGTTTGCGACACTGATTCTTACCGCATTTCAACTCATCATGGACTATCAAAGAGATTTTGATAAGTTGCAGAACAACTTTACCATCATCAAGAACTCTTACCTTGATTCCATGGCCGAACATCTGTGGTCATATGACACAAGACTTTTGGAAATTCAGCTCGATGGTCTGGGTCGTTTGCAGGGTGTAAGTTATCTGCGTTTGGTGGCTGACAACAAAACCATCTACGAAACCGGGAAATCCGACCCGACCGAAGAAAGCCACAAGCGCTTCGACATCTATCACAAGAACACCAACGAAATCCTGGGCGCACTGGATGTCGAGCTTGATGTCAAAAATCTGCGCGAAAAATACTTCCAGGAAGCCATTTGGATCTTCATTCGTCAGGCTGCCAAAACGGCGGTCGTGGTGTTCTTCCTGTATTTCATCTTCAATCGCATTCTGGTGGTTCACATTCAGCACATCGCCCGCTATCTGGCTGAAAACCGCGGCCGCGACGCCAAGGATCTTGAGCTGAAACGCCGGGCCCACAAGGGACAGGATGAACTGGATGTTCTGGTTGAATCCATCAACCAGTTCCGCTCTGAGCTTCTGGAAGCCAATCAGAAACTGGAAAGCCTGAATCAGGCCCTAGAACAAAAAGTCGCTGAACGCACGCGCCAGTTGACCACGAAAAATGAAAGCCTGGAAAAGGCGATGATGCAGATCAAACGCATGCAAGCGACGCTGGTGGCCCAGGAACGTCTGGCCTCTTTGGGAAGCCTGACTGCCAGCGTGGCGCATGAAATCCGCAATCCACTGAACTTCGTTCTGAATTTCTCGGAACTTTTGACTGATTCTGAAAATCTGGAAGAGATCAAAGAAATCAGCCGCGTGATCTTGAAGCACAGCCAGCGCATCGATCAGATCGTTCGTTCCATGCAGATCCTTTCTGGTTACGACAGCGACGTGCTGGAGGTTGCAGACATCAATGAGATCGTGAAAAAATCCTACCAGGATACGATTTCAACCCGCTCTTTGGGGTCAAGCTATGTGCCGCCAAAGGTGACCTACCGCCTGGGTGAATCAGTGAAAGCACCGGTTTATACCACGTCGTTACTGCGGGCTTTATCCAACATCGTCGACAATGCGATCCACGCCCTAGAAAAGAAAGTGCGTGCAAATAAGAACTTTGAACCAGAACTCATTTTGTCCACAGCCGTGCGCGGGGACATGGTCGAAATCACCATCCGCGACAATGGTGTGGGCATCCCGACGATTCTTGGTGAAAAAATATTTGATCCGTTCCTGACAACAAAATCTGCGGGTGAAGGAGCTGGACTCGGACTAACAGTTGCATTTAATATTGCCCAGAAACACGGTGGCACATTAAAATACAACAGCGAGTTCGGGCAATGGACAGAGTTTTCGATGTCCCTGCCCCTTACACACGAAAGACCGAATTCATGATTCACATTGTGATAGTCGATGATGAAGCAGACACACACCTGCTTTATAAATTGAAGTTCAAAAAGCTGTTTGCGCACTGGGGAGAGCTCCATCTGACCTCTTTCCTGAATGCACCTGACTGCCTGGACTTTCTAAAGGGCCCGGAAGGAGCCAACGTCGACTTGATTCTTTCTGACATCAACATGCCAGGCATGGATGGATTCGAACTTTTGCAGGCCGTGAAGGGTCAGCAAATTCATGTGCCTTTTTATATGGTCAGCGCCTATGAATCCTCTGAGTTCCGCAACAAAGCGGAATCTTTGGGGGCGACACGTTTCTTAAGTAAGCCGGTGGATTTTAGCCGTCTGGGCGATGCCGTTCGCCAGGATCTGAAGCTTTCCGACTCAGGGATTTAACAGCTTCCAATCTGCGATATCATCTTGGAAAAAGCCCGATTCCCGATAGGCCCGGCGAATGGTGCCTTCTTGCGCAAGGATCTGCCGCCCTTTTTCCAAAATCTCGTGCATTTGCAGTCCAGCCGGGTGCTTTTTTGAAGAAACCCAGTGACGAGTTCCCTTCAAGTTGACCTTGTAGTTGCGAACTGGAACAAAGACTGCGCTGCCATCCGTAAAACGTTTATCTTGTGAATTCCTAAAGGGAGCCAGAGTGAAATCCACCCGCCCTGAAGACACCATCTTTACCATCAGTTCCCACTGGCTAACCTCGAAAACATGGCCCACCTGAAGGCCTTTGAGCGCCTTCACATCCGGGTGCCACTCAGGACTTGTGACGGCCGAAAACTTTACAAAGTCCTCAGGGAATTTCGCCTTCAATAATTTGGCATTTTCAGGCCGGGTGTATATTCCAACCACAAACTCCCCGTCATGAATCAAAGGCTTTGTCTTGTAAACATCCCCGTCAGCCAGACTCTCGGACCACACTGAATTAGCCAGGGCAGTGACTTTCCCGAGGCGCACCTGCTCAAGAATGCGGCCCGTGGAAGGCAAAGGCACCAACTCCACAACACCCTGGAATTTTCCACGCGACAAGGCCTGCATGAACAGGACAACCTCGACGACATCGCGCCTAGAATAGGGGCCGCCAAATTTAGTGATTTTTAACGGATCGCGATTTTTCACAAAGGATCTATAGTCGCGCAGAATGTCTGCATTCAGGCCCACCTTCACTGTCTCAGCCGCGAAAACGGACTGAACAGCAAAGAAAACCAGCAGAAAGACAAAAAGAAACGATCCGAATGCCATCGTTTAAATTAAACAGCGTGGCCTTCGGATCGTCAAAACAGTTACTGATTCTTGTGTTTTTCTTGAAAAGCTCCCCGACTAAGCGGAGCTTTTCTTTTTCGCTTCTTCTTCCTCAGCTCGGATTTCCTCATCGGTTTTGTAAACGAGCATCGGCTGGGCGCCTTCGTTGATCACGTTTTCATCGATCACAACTTCCTTCACATTGTTTTTGGAAGGAATGTCGTACATCACATCCAGCATCGCTGTTTCCAGAACTCCACGCAAGCCGCGGGCACCGGTTTTACGCTTCAAAGCCATCTGGGCCACGGCACGCAGGGCTTTTTCCGTAAACTTCAGTTCCACACCCTCGAAGCTGAACAGCTTCTGGTACTGCTTCGTGATGGCGTTCTTTGGACGAACCAGGATGTCGAGCAAAGCTTCTTCATCCAATGGTGCCAGAACCGCAATCGCCGGAAGACGACCGATGAACTCTGGGATCAGACCGAATTTGGAAAGATCGTCCGGCTCCACTTTGGAAAGCAGATTCGCGCTCTTTTCAACTTCCTCGGATGTGCGGATGTCCGCCGCGATACCCATGGTTTTGTTCGTCGTTCTTTGTTCGATGATCTTATCCAGACCCACGAACGCACCACCCACGATGAAGAGGATGTTCGTCGTATCAACCTGGATGAATTCCTGCTGAGGATGCTTACGACCGCCCTTTGGAGGCAGGTTCGCCACAGTACCCTCAAGGATTTTCAGCAACGCCTGCTGCACACCCTCACCACTCACGTCACGCGTGATGGACGGGTTTTCAGACTTACGGGAGATCTTGTCGATCTCATCCACATAGATCACGCCTTTTTGCGCTTTTTCCACGTCATAGTCAGAAGCCTGAAGCAGGTTCAACACCACGTTTTCAACGTCTTCACCGACATAACCGGCTTCCGTCAAAGTTGTCGCATCGGCCATCGCAAATGGCACATTCAGAACCTTGGCAATTGTCTGAGCCAACAATGTCTTACCGGAACCTGTCGGACCGATCAGAAGGATGTTGGATTTTTGCATTTCAACGTCAGCGGATTTTTTACCCTGAGACATTGCATTCACACGCTTGTAGTGATTGTGAACCGCAACCGCCAGGGTTTTCTTGGCTTGCGTCTGACCAATCACATAGTCATCAAGATAAGTTTTGATATCGGAAGGTTTGGGAACTTTGAACGTGCCCTTGACTGCCGTCTCGCGCTCTTTTTCCTCGTCAATGATGTCATTGCAAAGATCGATACACTCGTCGCAGATGTAAACGCCAGGACCGGCGATCAATTTCTTGACCTCTTTTTGGCCCTTGCCACAGAAGCTGCATCTCAAAGCACCATTGGTATCTTTAGTAGTCATCGGCTCTTATCCTTTTTTTGCCTTACGGGATTCAACCACATGATCAAGCAAACCGAACTCTTTCGCCTGATAAGGATCCATGAAGTTATCGCGTTCCATGGCCGCTCTCAAGGTGTCATAGTCTCTGCCAGTGTGTGTCTCGTAGATGCGAGTCAATTTCTCTTTTGTCTTCACCAGTTCTTTGGCGTGGATTTCAATGTCCGTCACCTGACCGGATAGACCCCCGCCGGACAAAAGCGGCTGGTGAATCATGATACGAGTGTTCGGCAGACTGTAACGCATGCCCTTCGTACCCGCGGTCAGCAGCAACGAACCCATGCTCGCAGCCATACCCATACAATAGGTCGCCACGTCGCACTTTACGAACTGCATAAAGTCGTAGATCGCCAGACCCGCAGACACGCTGCCGCCTGGAGAGTTGATGTACAAATGAATCGGTTTTTCAGGATTGTCCACTTCAAGGAACAACATCTGGGCAATGATAGAGTTCGCCACCTCATCAGTAACGGCAGTACCAAGAATGATAATGCGGTCTTTTAGTAGTCGGGAGTAAATATCGTAAGATCTTTCACCCTTTGAGGTCTGCTCGATGACGTAAGGTATGAGGGCCACTGCTGTCTCCTGTGGTTGTGATTGAGGTGTCATACTGTGCTACCTATCGGAATACTATGGCAGGACTTTATCAAAAAGCCTTTGACCCCCAAAACTGCTGTGCTACATCTATTAACGCACAACAAAACCGAATAATATTAAGGGGTTTTTATGGCTTTCAACTTACTTAACAAAGACATCGACACACTGACCTGCCCGGCTTTGGTCGTGTTTTCCAAGTCTTCTTCTCAAAAAGACAAGCTCGCAAAAGTGACTCATTCTGAGCTTCACAAAGCTTTGCTGCCATCTTTGGAAGAAAAAACGATCTCCGGCAAGCATCAGGAAACTGTTGTTTTCCGTGAATTCAGTTTCAAAGGTTTCCGTCACGTAATCGTGGTGGGTCTTGGTAAAGAAAACGAAATCACTCACGAATCCGTTCGTCAATCCATGGCTTCCGCTTACGAGGCGATCAAGGCTTTGAACGTGACTGAAGCTGCCGTTCACTTCGACGGCATCACTGCTGGCAAAAAAGACGCTGCTGACTTTGCAAAAGCAACTGCAGAAGGTCTGATCCTGACTTCATACGTGTTCAACGAATTGATGTCCGGTAAAAAAGAAGCCAAAGAAATCAACGTTCACGTTGTTTCCAAGATGGGTAACGACAAAGCTGTGAAGGCTGCTTTCAACGAAGGCGCGATCCTGGGCTCTGTTGTGAACTTCTCCCGCCGTCTGGGCGATTTGCCAGGCAACCTGATGACTCCAACCATTCTTGCAAACTCTGCAGTTGAAGGTGCCAAAGGCATCGCCAACCTGAAAGTGACTGTTTGGGATAAAGCGCGCATCAAAAAAGAGAAAATGGGCGGCCTTCTGGGCGTTTCCAACGGTTCTGACCAGGAACCACGTTTCATTATCATGGAATACAAAGGCGCAGCCGCTTCCAAAAAGCCGGTTTGCTTCGTGGGTAAAGGCCTGACCTTTGACTGCGGTGGTATCTCCATTAAGCCAGGTGCTGGCATGGAAGAGATGAAATACGACATGTGCGGTGGCGCGAACGTTATCGGCACATTGCTGGCGATCGCAAAATTGAAACTGAAAGTGAACGCTGTCGGCCTTGTTGCTTCCACTGAAAACCTGATCAATGGTTCTGCGACAAAACCAGGCGATGTGCACACAGCTCGCAATGGTAAAACATTCGAAGTGAACAACACAGACGCTGAAGGTCGTTTGATCCTTGCAGACGCTCTTTCTTACGCGACTGAATTGCAACCACAAATGATCGTGGATGCAGCGACTTTGACTGGTGCAATGGTTATCGCTTTGGGTAACACTCACACGGGTTACTTCACTCGCAACTCTGCTTTGAAAACGAAAGTTGAAAAAGCGGCTGCTGAATCCGGCGAATGGGTTTGGAACATGCCTTTGACAGACTTCCATGTGAAAGACATGAAGGGCACTTATGCTGACCTTTCCAACATCTCTTCCGGCAAAGGTGCAGGTTCTGCAACAGCCGCTGCCTTCCTTGAGCAGTTCGTGGGCGAAGGCATCCCTTGGGCGCACTTCGATATCGCGGGCACTGGCTGGGCTGTGGGCAACCGTTTGCCTTATTGCCCTAAGAAAGGCGCTTCCGGCGCGATGATCCGTACCTTCGTTGAAATCGCGAAGCAGTACACATAGTTTTTCAGGCACAATCTGAGAGCTTTCATCCCCTCCAGCCCTGGCTGCGAGGGGATTTTTTTTGTCACCACTGACTGAATCCGCGACATCCCCTCTTTTTTATCCCGTTCACTCGTCTGCGCCAAATCCTCTAAAATGGGCTCCCATGGCCCCGTACCCGGCTTTTTTGGTAATGCCTGACTGGCAAGGGCTTTGCTCTTTAGGGGCTATCAACCAAAAAGGACAGATTATGAAAAAACCGGTACTTTCCCTGATGGCTCTTTTGGCCTTTTCTTCAACCTCTCTGGCCGATGTGAACTCTTACCTGCGTGAGCTGCAGGAAACAGAAAAGATGATCAAAACCACGGTGGCTATCCAGTACACCTGCGACAAGAACTTCGGCTTTGTGACCTTCGCCAAAGACAAGTTCACCATGAACTATGGCAATATGATCCACATGAAAAAAGGATCTTACTCAGGAAAACTGATTTCTTCCGGTCGCACCGACAAGCAGACCTTTACAAAACAAGAAATGAGCGCTTTGGAGTTCATGCCTGAATATCTGAAAGGGGTTCGGTCCAACTCTAATGACGGCCTGGAAGATGTGATCATCACCATGGAAAAAGAAGTTTCTAGTGCTGTGGATCGCGACAATTCCGTGATTGCCAGCAAGGAACTGACAGAAGAAGTGAAAATGAAAGGTCGTCTGACCCACATCGATCATCGCACCGGCGCGGTGGAAGCCGAAGACTGCGATCTGGTGATTCATAAATGTGAAGGTGTGATGTGTGCGACCCGCGTGGTTCTGGCGCACTATAATAAAGCCAAAGCGTTCAAAGCCATCACGATGGACGGAATTGAACACTCTGCGGTTTCAGGAAAATAATCCTGCAATCTGCCGATGACGAAGCAGATTACCAGCTAAAGACGACCGGGTGGCCCAGAGTTTTGGCCACCTCGTCGCTTTCCACGACCAGCGCCTCAGAAGCGCTTTCATTGACCAGTTTCACGGACTTCAACAACCATGTGCGCGGCCATTCTTCCGGCAGATTCGTAAAACGCACGGTCACTTTCGGACCTTCATTGAACTGAAACTCCCCGTCGCCCGGATGCTCGCCCAGAATTTTTTGAACAGGGACATACAAGGCGTTGATGCGGGACATGTCGGAAGAAACATCACAACGACCTTCGACTTCCATCTGAGGCTTGTCACCACCAATGGAAACACCCTCGGCCTCAAAGCTCAGGAAGACCTTCTGGAATTCCTGACAAGCCAGTTTTTTGCTGCCGCTTTCATCGATAAAGACAAAGTGCCCCAGTCCGATGCCAGCCCCTTGAGTGTTTTTTCTGATTTCCAAACCCGCCAGCAGTCTTTGACGGACAGCCTCTTGCAGTTGTTCACCACGCAGGTGAGAGAAGTCGAAGTTGTTTCTGACGGCCGCGGGATCACGGTTGATTTGATATTCGTCAGTGTTGGATTTTAAGAAAGCAAAGCCTGCCACAAAACACACGGTGAACAGACCGACCACTCCGTAGAATTTTCTCATATTTGCGATCCCTCTTTTGTTTAGGATAGCACGGCGTTTTTCCGACATATCCTACTTTGTGAGCGGCTGGCCGTAGGTCGCAGGATTTGCCTACCAAGGTCGAGATGAAATTCTCGTAAGATTACCTGAAATATTTTCCGGTGTTCCGGGGCTGGAACACCTGTCATCCCCTTAAAACGCGGTAATTACCAATCTGATTTTACCTCTATTTTCCCTCTGGGTTTTTCCCCTTTTAGTCTCTGAAAAAGCATGCAATAAACCCAATCCTTATGAATAAGACGTCCGAATTTCTATTAAACGAGTATCAAAGACGACGCTCTTCAGCGCCTCAACTGACCAATGCCCAATTCGCCAAGATTCTGGGCATTCCATCCAGCCGCCTCAGTGACTATATCAACGGCCGCCGGATCATGACCATGTCCGTGGGGAAACAGGTTATCAAGGGCCTGGGTATGGGTGAAAATGACTTCATCCATTTGAAAAACCTGATCGAATTCGACAAACGCAAAGTCAAAACTCTGCTGCCGGAAGTTCAACTTAAAGAAGACGAATTCGGTGTTATCTGCGACTGGTACCACTTTGCGATTTTGGCACTGGTGCCAGTAAAAACATTCCAGCCCAACGCCAACTGGATTGCCGACCGTCTGAACATCCCGGTTGAAGTCGCCCAGGCCGCCATTGAACGCCTGTGCCGTCTGGGTCTTTTGCAGATCGAAGACGGAAAATTCATCGTCACTCACAAACAACTGGAAACCAGCCACAACATCCCTTCTGAATCCCTGCGCCGCTCTCACAAACAATCTCTGGTTCAGGTTCTGGACAACATGGACCGCGTGCCGCTGGATTTGCGTGATGTGACTTCAATCACATTCCCAATGAACCGCAAGAAAATCCCTGAAGCAAAACGCCTGATCAGAAACTTCCGCCGCAAAATGGCCACCCTGATGACTCAGGGACCAAAAACGGATGTTTACAATCTGAACGTGCAACTGTTCCCGGTAACGAAGGTGCAAAAATGAGATTCAGCCAACTAGTCATCACATCCCTGCTGTCCCTGATCGCGGTGTCTGCTCACGCCAACAACTGGTATGACCGTGGCAACGCCGGCTTTGCCCTGTTCTGCACCGGCAAAGCGCCGATCGTGCTGGATCTTTACGAAGTCACCACTCGTGATCTGGGTGTCGTGAAATACTCCAAGGCAGACACGGCTGTGGATAAAGCCGTGGATCTTGCTTCCCGCCTGGAAGTTGTGGATCCGGCTCGCATGCGCCAGTACAAAGAAAGCGCTTTGGACTTCATGAACTCGGCGCAATTTGTGACTGATCTGGGAATTCGCCAGACTCCGGACCTGGGCCTGGTGACAGTGCCGCAGGACTGCGCTCTTGAGCAGGTCATCTTCCAAAGAAATCCGTCCATTCTGAACAAAGCCCGCTACGTGGTAAACGCCAACTTGTGGAATCAACTTGATGCCGACAATCAGGCCGCTTTGATCCTTCACGAGGCTATCTACCGCGAAGTCATAAACAGCCCTGCAAATGAGATGTTCTCTGAACGCGTGCGCATCTTCAACGGCGTTATTCATGCCCAGCACGTGCGCAGCCTTCTGAAAAAAGATTATCTGAAAATGCTGCAGGAACTGCATCTGACCACTTACGAGGAAAACGGCCTGAAGCTTTCTTTGGGATACACCACGCCGGAAGGTTTCTGGACGAATTCCGAATTGTTCATAGATCAATTGGGCCGCATTCTGTCCGCCTCCCTTTCTGCCAACCAGTACTTCGGTCACGGCGGCATGGAATACGCTTGTGTCGACAGCAAAGTGGCCGAAATGGGCCGTGTGACCCTGGATGAAGGAAACATCCGTACCTTGCGAGTGAACGCTGACTTTGCCCGTGAGGGGGCCTGCAACCTGCCTATGCTGATTATTCCGGAAAGCAACGGATACGCTGTGTTTGGCAATCTGTGGTTCTTTGACCGTGCCAAAAATGTGATTCGCGTTGATGGGACTGTGAACAAGAAAACTGAGCTGAACTACAAAGGCGTCACCTACGAACTGGTTCCGGATCTGTTCAAAACAGGCGTTTACAACACGACGTTCACATTCGACAAAAAAATGAACCTGATCGAAGTGGGCTTGGGGGGCACCCCTTGCATGAACGATGACGGCAACGTTCAGTTTATCCAGAACCTTGCCAATGGTGACGGCACCGTGGCCATTTCCGCCTCTGGAAATCCACAGGAACTTCCCGCCTGTCGCTAGTCTGACTTCGGTACGACAAAAGAAAAAGGCCCACTCTTTTCAGAGGGGCCTTTTTTGTTTTTCAGAGAATCAAATTATTGCTTGCCGCAACCAACCGGTGTGTAGCCCTTAAAGACCGCACCCATTTCCTGCGCCTCCATGGCAATCGCCAAAAGACCCAATTTAGCAGTCCAGCCGTACACGTTTTCCTGCGGGCAGCCCGGAGTATTGATTGCCAGGTCTGACACACACAAACGCTTATAAACCGCTCCCGGACTGTTCAGGCTTTCGGTGGAGCTTTTCTCGGCATGCGTGCGCAGGAAGCCCCCAACAAGCTCGCAGCCCACCATATAGATCACCGGCTCGGCGCTGGCCCCGTCGGCTTCCACGATGGAAGGAATGCCTTCCTGGATGATAACTTCTTCCACATCACGACCGCCCTTGGCCGCTTTCATTTTTTTGCGGGACTTGTAAGACCAGGCTTTCACTTCTTCGCCCGAACCCACACGAATCACCGCCAAACCATAAGTGCCGGCATTGTTTTTCACAAACACGAAGGGCTCTTGGTTGATGCCGCGTTTTTTATAGTCTTCACGCAGACGCGCGAGCATCTGATCGACTTTTTCCGCCAAGGCATTGCGGCTGTTTTCGTCTCCGATATCGAAGTGTTCAAACAGTTCGGTTTCAACTCTGAGCAGGAACGGGTCGATTTGGGCCACTTCCGCAAATTCGCTGGCCAACTGGTTGTAATATTTGAAGTATGTGCTTTTCTTGCGCTGATACCAGCCAAGCTCCCTTGGTGGATTCATCGGGAATTCGCTCATGGTCGGCGCCCATTCCTCGTAAGCTTCAGAAAAGTCGTTGTTACTGATGATCAGATCCGGAGTGAAGCTTTTCAAAAGCTCTCCACCCTTCAAGGCGGAATGAACGATCACTTCGTTGCCAGCAGAACTGGTCAGTTTCAAGGGCTCTGGCAGATCGCGAGGGATCGCGACCTTCACCACGCGACCGGTGGCTTCAATCAGCTTGCGGATGGTGTGAACGTTTTCCCAGTAAAAAGCGTTGTTGGTATGCTCTTCGGTCACCAGCATGATGTTCTTGATGCCAGCGCCATAGTGTTTGGTGAGGTACTTGTCGACCAGAGCCGGCGCTGAATCTTTGTCGGTTGGGCAGATATTGTTAAAGCCTGCCGGAAAAATATTCGCATCCACATTGGAAATCTTGTAGCCCGAATCACGGATGTCATAGCTGGAATAGATCGGGTAAGACATGTTTGCGGTTTTGGAAGCAAACCAGGCACAGATCTCGTTCATGTTGGCGAGGGTTTGTTTGTGCAGAATAAGTTTCGCCATAGTATCTCCTTAAGGCCAAAGCGACAGAAATTACAGATTAGGATCTTCCGAGGGAACCACTTTGGGAGGAAGAGGTATAGTGGCTTTCTCTTCAGCAGGCAAGAGCGAGTCGGCTTTGACTCGACCGGACCTGCGCAGACTGTTCAGTCGCTGGGATTCCTCGGTCAACCCCATGACTTCATCGTTGGTATATACAATATTCTCAGTTTTCTTTCTTACATCAGCCAGAAACGCGAAGAATTCTGTTTCATGAGAATTCATTTTCTGACCCGTGGGTGGCCGGTACAATTCAGCCTGATCAATCAAACCCAAAAGTTCGGCACCCAAAGCAGACTGCAAGCGACGCTGCTCACGCTGGGATTCCACCACGGTGAACAGATCTCGGTAGGTTTCCTGCAAACGGGTTTTTGCCCGAGTGGACCAGTTCGTGTCATTCAAACGCACAGCGCGGAACAAATAAATCTGCACCAGCTTCTGTCCGCGCACGAAGGCTGAAAAGTTCTGAACACCCAGCTGATTGGTGGAAACTCCACCCATCTGCACATAAGTTTTTGCCAGCCACTCTTTCGGAAGTTCGGTGCCTTTTTCCGTCTGAACTTTTTCAATTCCACGCTCGGCCTCGTTCAAATACGCCACGGCGTCGTCTTCTCGATCCTGACGACCATAAACGATGGCCAGACGGGCTGGAATTTCTGCCAGTGCAGTTTCAAGCGGCAGATACTGACCCAGTTTCTTTGCATCCAGCAAGGTTGAAACCGTGCGCAGATCATCACCTTGGGCCTCATAAGCAAAAGACATCCGATACAGAGCCTGGGCAGCAATTTCGGGCTGATAGTTGCGCGTTTTCACTGTGATGTCGCGATAAAGCTCCAAAGCCTCCTGCCAGCGCTCAAGACCGGCCAAAGACTGCGCTTCCCCAAGGCGGGCCGCCTGGAAGAAGGTGGACTGGGGATGCAGGCCCTGAAATTCCTTATACAGAATCAATGACTGATCAAAGCTTCCGTTGTTCAGAACTTTTTCCGCATTGGTGATCTGCGCAAGCTCGGTAGCTCGCACCGCTTGAGTTTCATCCGGCTGACTTCGTTGACCCAGCAAGGAACATCCTGAAAGCAGAACCAGGGCGGCGGACAGAATCAGTCTCATGCTTTCTTTTCTCCTTCGACGATCAGGGCGCTGAGCTCTTCAAGCCCCCCGAGGTCGGAAATATCCTTCACCAGATCAGGGATGCGGAAGATGCGGGCCTGACTCTTCATGCCCGACTCAAACTGCTGATACAGTTGATCCCTTTGATTGTAGTAGGACCTCATCTGAGAATACAACTTCACAAGATCCTCATGACCTTTTCCAACCTCTTGAGCCGAACGGAGGTCCAGCCAGTAAGGGAAGACGCGGTTCAAAACCACCGTTCCGAGATGGTAGCCGCCTTTATTGATTTCCCTTGAGAAATACTCTGCTTCCTTCAGCTTGGCCTGATCAAAGGCCGTCACCAGACAAAACTGCGTGGTAGGCGCCACCAGCATTCGGTGCACATCAATAGTGCGGGCCTGAAGTTTTCCCTGCCACTGTTCAATATTGATGAAAAAGTCACCCAGTTCACGAATGAAGTTCGAGCCAGTCAATGACTCCAGAACTTTCAAAACCTGACGGGTTCCGGTCTGCAACAGGTGACCGAAGAAGCCCCCTTTTTTTCCTTCCGGATCGCGGAACCACTTCGCCACGCCTTCATTGAACAAGGCTGAAAGCTTTTGGGGAGCATTCAAAAAATCAATCGCATGCTTTGTCGGCGGCGTATCCAGCACGATCAGGTCAAACTGCCCGGATTCGTAACAAGAATACAGTTTTTCCAGCGCTGTGAACTCTTGTGATCCGCTAAGATTGGTTGAAAGCTGCTTGTACAGACTGTTGTTGAAAATCTTCTGTGCGGATTCGGTCTTTTTTGCCGCGCGGGCCACGAAGTCATCAAAAGTTTTCTTATGATCAATCACCGAGGCATAAAGTTCGCCCTTGAAATTCTGTCCCGGAACTTTGGTGATGTCTTTGGTGCCTTCGATCCCTAGGGTTTGCGCCAGACGCTTCGCCGGATCGATGGTCAGTACCAAGACGCGTTTGCCTTCCTGGGCTGCAAGCACGGCCAATGATGCTGCAATCGTGGTCTTCCCGACGCCGCCACTTCCCACGCAGACTAAAACTTTGGTGTCTTTAAACAGGCTCACTTCAACACCTCCGCCGTTTTTTCCACCAGGGCCCAAGCGCTGGATTCAAAATACAAAGGCACGCGTGTGACCTGCGAACTTAAACCTTGCGCCTGATGCCACATCTGATTCTGGCGGCGAATGTGACCGTCCAGATACTCGGCAAATTTTGAAAGATCGGAATTTTCCGCCTGCACTTCCTGCAGAGTCTGCTCGGACACCGGGGCTTCGATCATCTTGTTCATGATCAACTCTGCGGTGACACCGAATTCATTTTTCAATCGCGCGATCAGTTCGGAGGCTTCTTTCAGCGGAAGCTCTTCCGGAAGCGTGACCACGTGGTACTTGCAGATTTCAGGATTGCGAATATGAGCATCAATGCTGCGGCTTTGCTCCCCCATCGGACCAAACTGCACCGCCTCGGCCATGCCCTTTGGGGCTTCAAGCAAAGCAATGAAGTGCCCTGTGGCGAAGGCATCCACCACGATGCAATCAAACGGCAGCGGCGGACCGTGTTTGCGGGGGCCGCTGGTGACTTTTCCCAGGATCGCAAGTTCCGGCAGTGCCGGAGCCACGTTGATAAAGGCCTTCATCACAGCATTTTCAAAGAAGAGCTTCGCCAGACTTTCCACCTTGATGAAATGGCGGGCGTATTCCTGTAAACAGGCCTCCCCCGTCCAAAGCGCAAGGGAAAGGTTGGGTCTGATAGAAACTGGCTGGAATCCAACTTGAGGTAAATTAAAGAAATCCTTAAAGAAACTTTGATCTCCAAGCTCGACAAGGAGGGTGTTTTTACCCTCTTGGCTCTTTTTAAGCGCCAGGGCTGCGGCTAAAACCGACTTCCCCACGCCCCCTTTTCCGGTCACAAAGTGAATCTCTTGCTTCATAGGTTCTAAGAGTGTCGCTGACCTCTGATTTATAGGCATTACGCATAGCATTACAGTTGCCTAAAGTCGGCCCGTCTTTTAGTATCCACCAGTTTATAACGCGTTGGCGTAATCTAGGAGAAATAGACATGAAATCAAACGTAGAAAAGGTCTCTAACCTTTCCAGAAAGTTGAACATCGAAGTTCCTGCTGCGGCAGTTCAGACAGCTTTCCAAAAGATCTTCAATGGCATCCAAAAAGAAGTGACCATCAAAGGCTTCCGCAAAGGTAAAGCTCCTTTGGCGACTGTAAAAAGCCTTTACGGTGACCGTGTAAAACAAGACGTGGTTCAGGATCTTATCCAGAAGCACTACGCTGAAGCATTGAATGAGCACAAGCTTGAGCCTATCAGCTACCCAGAATTCGAATTTGCAGATCCAACAGAGAACAAAGACTTCTCTTTCTCTGCAGCATTCGATGTTCGTCCAGAGATCACTCTGAAAAAATACGAAGGCCTGGAAGTTGAAAAAGAAAAAGCTGAATTCGATCCAAAGAAGATCGATCAGGTTCTTGAAAACATCCGTGCTTCCCGCGCAACTTTCGAAGTTGTTGCTGAAGACCGCGCCGTAAAAATGGGCGATATCGCTGTTATCAACTTTGAAGGTTTCATGGGCGGCCAGCCTCTTGAAAACGGTTCCGGCACAGATCACCACCTTGAACTGGGCGCGAAACAATTCATCGAAGGTTTCGAAGACGGTATCGTGGGCATGAAAAAAGGCGAGACTAAAACTCTTTCTTTGAAATTCCCGGATCCATACCACTCTGCAGAGCTTGCTGGTAAACCAGTAGAGTTCAAAGTGACTTTGAACCAGATCAAAGCCAAAGTTTTGCCGGAACTGACTAACGAATTCCTGGCGACTCTGGGCGGTCCTTCTGATCTAGAGACTTTGAAAAAGTCCATCCAGGAAGACCTTGAGCAAACTGAAACCAAACGCATCGAAGACGCTTTCAAAAACCGTCTTTTGAAAACTTTGGTTAAAGAAAACCCGGTTGAAGTTCCTCCATCTTTGATGAAAGAACAAAAAGCGTCTTTGGTTGAAGACTTCAAAAAACGCATGTCTGAACAAGGCATGGGTCCAGATGACTTCGCTTCTTACGTTGAAAAATGGGATGGCGATTTCGAAAAGACGGCTGCTGAAATGATTCAGTCTTCTTTCCTGGTTGATGCTATTGCCAAGAAACATGATTTGTTCTGCAAAAAAGAAGACCTGGATGCTAAATTTGCTGAGTACGCTCAACAAACTGGTATCGAAGAATCCCGCATCAAGGAATTCTACGGTCGTCCAGAGCAGGCTTCCCGCCTGACTTACATGCTGACTGAAGAGAAAGTGATCGCTTTCCTGAACAAGTCCGTGAAAGTGAAAGAAGTTCCAGCGGGTTCTTTGAAAGAAGAAAACCACTAGTCTGCTGAACCTCAGAACTGAAGTTTAAAACTTCCAAAGCCCGTCAGGCTGATTCTTGACGGGCTTTTTTTATTCCCGAACCGGCAAACACTTTAGTCCAGCCCGGCTTTGTCCGATGAATCTGGAAGTATGCACGTACTGGCAGCCGGCTGTATCATTCTGGGACTGCTCTTCAGTTCCTCCGTTTTTGCAACTTCGACGACATCTTTGATCGACGAAGCCAAATCCCTTGCGGGGACTGATCCTCGCAAAGCGCTGCATTTGCTTTCACTGATTGAAAACTCGGCTGCGAAAAACGAACCCCTGCTGCTGGCCGAAAAGGATCTGCTGAAATGCGAGATCCTGGTCGACAATGACGATCCGAAAGAAGCATTAAAATCCACCAGCCCTTATCTGGGTCACGCTTCTTTGCCACCTAATGTGCTGATGAATCTGGAGCTTTGTCATTTTTCAGCGCTGGAGGCCTCGGGCCAGGCGACCAAGGCGATGGAAGGCCTGACCTATCTGCTGGAAAAAAGCCGCAAGCTGAACCTGCCCGCCCAGCAAGGCAAGGCACACCTGAACATGGGTCAGTTGCTATCCTATCAAAATCAGTTTTCGGAAAGTCTGAAGCATCTGTTGCAAGCCAAAGAAATCTTCAAAAAGCTGCAGGACTCAAACGAAGAGCGCATCACTTTGAACTCGATCGCGGTGCTTTACGGACGCATGGGGGAACACGAACGCGCTTTGGAATACTTCGCTGAAGTTCTGCAAAAAAATCGCGACCTGAACAAAACCCGCAACGTCGCCGTCGTTCTTTACAACATGGGCCGCCGCTATGAAGACCTGAACCAGTTTGAAAAATCACGCGAGCACTTCACAGAGTCCCTGAAGATTCATCGCGAACTTGGCAATACCAAGTCCATCGCCGTTGTCGAGCGCGCCCTGGGAAGCCTTTACAACAGCATGAACCAGCCGCTGAAGGCGCTGGAGCATCTGAAGACAGCGGTGACTACTCTGGAAGGCATGAACCTGCCCAAATCTCTGGGGCAGTTGTATTTTGAGTTGGGTCGAACTTATGCAAAGCTGGGCGACAACAAACAAGCATTGTTGAATTTGAAAAAGGCCCACGGCCTGAACAGCAACCCTAATTCAGTGCAGTTGGCGGCGGATATTTTCTCGGAAGAAAGCCGCATCTATCAAAGCTCGGGTCAGTGGAAGCAGGCCTATGCAGCTTTGGAAGGCTTTAAAAAGTATTCAGACCAGATGCACTTGATCCGCGCCGATGAGCAACTGCGCCAGTTGAATTTCAAATTTGATCTGAGCAAAAAGGAAGAGGCTAACAGGATTTTGAAGGCGCAGAACCAGTCCCAGGAAAGACAGCTAAAGGATGCTCATCGCATTCAACGCCTGCAACTGATGTCTCTTAGTCTGGTGGTGTTGCTGCTCAGTGTGACGGCGATCTTCACCATCCGTCAGGTGCGCACCGCCCGTCGCATGCGCGAACTGGCGATGACGGACGAGCTGACCCGCATCCCGAACCGTCGTCATGTGCTGGAATACGGCGCACAAAGCCTCAGCACCTCGCAACGACAGGGCAAAGGCATGTCGGTGATTATCTTTGATATCGATCACTTCAAACGCATCAACGACACCTTCGGACATGCCGTGGGTGATGAGGTGATCAAACGTGTTGCTGATATTGGCAAGAAAGCTTTGCGCAAGGGCGACATGATCGGACGCATTGGCGGCGAAGAGTTTCTGTCGATTTTACCATTCACCGATCCGCTGCCGGCAAAAGAAGTCGCCGAACGCATTCGTCGCGAGATTTCCCTTTGTGACTTTACAGATCTGGCGCCAAACCTGACTGTGACGGTCAGTGCGGGAGTTTCCTGTTATACCGCCACCGACAAACAAAACAGTATCGACAGCCTGATTCAACAGGCCGACGAAGCCCTTTATTCCGTCAAACAGAATGGCCGTAACGGTGTGAGCTTGCGGTTGGTATCTTAGTTATTTACTGACAATCGCCCTAACACCCCTGAAATAAGTACAGGCCCACCACCCCCGAGCTGCAAACCAGCCCCAGCAGGGGTGGCCCGGGAATTGATAATGCACTCTTGGATAGCTACAGGAGTGCCTATGGGTTTTAACCTCGATAATGACAAGTCAAAAGATCAGCTAAGTCTGTTCGACTACAAGCTGCCTAATGCTGACTTTGCCCCGGCAAAGAAGTCTGCTGCCGACAATACGGCTATTGATTTTGATGCCTTCCTGTTGGCTCACCGCGAACCGGAACAAAGCAAAACCTCTCGCTTCCTGACTATCTCTGCGACCATTCACGCGGCGGCAATCCTGATCGTGGCAATGATCACTGTGCCCCTGGTTGAGCAGGTAAAAACTGAAACCATCACGATTGAAATCGAAGACGTGCCTCAACGAATGATCACTCCTCGTGGAGCAAAAGTGCCGCCGACTCAAGGTGGAACTCCAGTTGCGGCAGACACTCCAGTGGTTGAAAAGCTCGAAGACGCCGGCAGCCCGGGTGATGTGGTTGTTGCCAAACCTAAAGCGGAAGCCAAAGCCAAGAACGTGGCAAAAGCTCCGAAAGCTGTTCCAGTAAAGGCCACTAAATCTGCTGCGAAAGCGTCTGTGGCGGCAGCCAAGGGCGGTCGCAGTGTGGCTCCAAAAACGGCGTTCAAAGCTGTTCCAATGACGATTGATGATATTGAAGCTCCAGAACTGGATGAAGGCCAACTGGCTAAACACGCCGTGGCCTCCAGCATGAATGAAGACTTCAACGAGGACTTCGATAACATGGATCGCGCTCAAGGGGCGGCGATCGAAAATGAAAAGAAGTCCATGGATGCACTGGCGGCGGCCCTTGCCTCCGAGCAGGATGAAACTCTGGCCGCTTTGGATGAAGAAAACAAAGCGGAAGCGGACCAACTGGCTGCGCAACAAGCAGACCTGCGCCAAAGAAACTCCAAGGCAATTGCTTCGGCTTTAGCCAACGAACGTGCGGCGGCAATGGCAGCAGCCGCTCGTGAAGCTGCGGAACGCGAAGCGCGCAGTAAAAAAGCCGGTCTTGGTGGCGAAGGTAACGGACGTGGTATGGGTAAAGGTGCAGGCGCCGGAAACGCAGGTTCTCCGGGTCAGGGCACACAACTGGCGGGAACTCCAACCGGAGTTCGCAGTCTGGATCAGCTTCGTCAAATGCCCGGCAACCCGCGCCCGCAATATTCACGCGAAGAACGTCGTCGCGGCGATCAGGGTGCCGTAGCCTTCTACGCCTACATCACGAAAGAGGGTTATCCTCAGCAGTTCAAAATGATGAAATCGACCGGCTTCCGCAATCTGGATGCTAAGACTCTGGCGGCGCTGAAAAAATGGCGCTTCTATCCAGGTCAGGAAGGCTGGGTTGAACTGCCGTTCCGCTGGGACCTTAAAGGTGGCGCAGTGGAAGATGGTGGGATGTTGCGACGCAGCGTTGGTCAGAGATAAGAACAGACAAAAAAACAAAAGGGCTCCAGACGGAGCCCTTTTTTCGTTTCAGCCCCTTACCAGGGCGTTTTAAGCATAAAAAAAAGCCCTTGGACGTCTCCAGGGGCTTTGATCTAAGTGCTTTAAATCAGAAGACAATTAGTCTTTGAAAAGAGTCTTTGCAGATTTAGTAGTGCCCTTAGTGCGAGCTGCAGCTTTACGCTTTTTGCCGCTAGTCGCTTTTTTTCTTTCGCGAATATATTCAGTCTTTTTTGTTTTTGAAGCCATTTTATCCCCTAGGTTTTTAACGGAATGAGTTAGTTATCAAAACGGAATCCCCAAGTCAACTGAATGCCTGTAATCCCCAGACTCCTTGGGATTTCCTTCATAGGCATAGTTCAAAGCGAATCTAGGGCCATTAAAGCCCAATCCGGCCGTCAGAAGCTCCCTATTGTCATTGGTGTCGTTATAGTACCCCAGACGGCTGACCAAAAAATTGTTCACATAAGTTTCAAGGCCCCCCATGACTTCTGATTCCGTCGTGGCATCCAGACGGAAACGGACCATGCGGTTGTGGATATAGTTGAATCCCGCCCCGGCTGAGGTTTTGCGGCGAAGCTCTTCAGGAGCATCTTTATCTTCACCGAACAAGTTATACCCCACCAAAGCCAGACCGATGTTCGCGCGAGGTGTGTAGATGAAGCCGATATCTGCATTGGTCTGACGATAAGAAGTATTCGGAAGTTTTTGTTCACGATAGTGACCCGTCACACCCATCGCCCACTTTTCCGTCGCAAATTCCGCCAGAGTCAAAGTCAGATCACTTTCTTCCAACTGACCCAGCGACACGTCCGAAGTTTTTTTGACGAAGGCCAGTGCCGCCGGCATCGCGCTGTCTTTTGTGTTATCGCTCAAACTGACAGCGAATTGATTTTCCGCGAAGGAAGAAAAGAAGTGACGGCCTTTTAAGTGCACCATAGTACCCGGATTCATGAATGACACATCACCAGGTTCCACCGTCGCACGTCCAGTTCCACCTGTGGCTGCGGATGTCGAGGAATTATAAACTTGGGCATGGGCCACGTTCACGATAAGATAAAAGCAGAAAAAAACAGGAAGTTTTTTTAACAAGCTCAAAGGATGGGGCATCATGAATCTTCACCTCGTAACACTAGTGAGTGCATTTCTTTTGGCATTCACATCCTATCAATCGGCCCAGGCCGGAGCCAGCACATTTACCGCAAAACCTGTTCGTCTTGGCGACAATCTGATTTCAATTCTGCGCCAGCATGGCTTTTCTCAGAGTGAACGTGAATCAGTTGTAGGCTCAAACAGCAAGCTTCGCAACCTCTTCCTCACTCTCGACACACGCTATCTGGTTCGCCAATCCAAGGGCGAAACCGAGCTGCGCATGTTTGATTCTCAAACTTCGGACGCTTTCCGCATCGTTAAAAAATCCGGCAGGGTTCAGGCCTTCGCTTATGATCCGCAGTACAAAATCAGCCATGCACGCGTGGAAGGAAAAGTGTACGGATCCCTGCTGGGAAGCATCCTTTCCAAAATCAACAGCAACTGGGTGGCGACCCGCTTTATGGATGCCTATGCCTTTGATATCGCCCCCAGAGCCGTCAGCCGTGGCGCTGATTTCTGGCTGGTGGTGGAAAGAAAGTTCGAACAGGGTCAGTTCGTGAAATACGGAGAGGTTCTGCAGACTTCACTGGATATCAATGGCCGACCAGTTCAGAAAAAGTTTGTCCGTAACAACAAAGGTGGAGGCGTCTTCTTTGCCGCCGGCGACCTGCTTGAAAACAAGCCGTTCTATGCACCAGTAGATTATCTGAAAATCGCCAGCCGCTTTAAACCCAACCGCGTTCATCCGATCACCAAACGCCTGCAACCGCACCTGGGAATCGACTTTGAGCTTCCGGTGGGCGAGCCGGTATATGCTCCCCGCAAGGGCACAGTGGTCCGTTATGGGCGCAATCACGCCGCGGGCAACTATATCATCCTGCTGCACTCCAATGGGATGGAAACGGCCTATAATCACCTGCATCGCATTGATAAAAGAATCCGCCAGGGCTTAAGAGTTTCTGCCGGGGAAAGAATCGGTGAAGTGGGTTGCACAGGTTACTGCACCCGCCCGCATCTGCATTTCGCGGTAAAGAAAAAGGGTCGAATGGTCGACCCTATCAAATACATCAAATCTTATCCATCGCACATGGAAGCGATGCTGGAAGCGCGCGTAGCTGCAAACTAGTCACGCGTGCACACGGTCACCCAGTGCATGCAACGGCTGTTGGGAACCGTGGTTGAATAGCTTCCGTTTTCGCGGAAGCATTCATTTGACAATGTATACTCAACAACCGGCGCGCCATTGATGGATTCTTCCTTGTAGCAAGAAACCCCGCCCTTCGGTACCACACACTTCAAGGCCACATTCACGTCCCACTGATCCGCACGCAGATGACGGCGCATCACTGCCAATTCAGAACGGTAAGTGGCGTTGCCCGAGATGTCATTGTAAGACTGTGCCGGACAAAGTGAAGAGGCATCCTGGGTTCGAATGATTTTGTAAGCACGACTACAGTTCCAGTTCTTAGTCACTGTCGTCGGATTCTGCAGATCATATTCCGTAATACTGGAAAGAATATTATTCGGATTGTTCACCGCCGCACCGACAACCGCAGCTGGTGTAAACACCATGGAATACCCTTTACCATACGCCGTCTTCACGGGCGCTGTTGCCGCTGGCGCACGAACTTCATAAAGCTCGCCATTGTTGGGCATAAAGGTCAAACTCAAGATAGCCGCCGTCATGAAAGTACTGCGGTATTCGTTCGCCAGTGATTCACTGGAGTTGAAACTCATCTGAGCTTCCATCACACGGGATTCAGGCGAGAACGGAAAATAGTTCGCAGTCGTGTTTTTCTGAGCAAAAGAATCCATCACCAGGGAATCTGTCAAGGGCGCCACCAGCGGGATCACATCGGTCCACAACGTCAGTTTGTTCGTGGCTGTGTAAACATCCGTCAGGCTGTTTTTCACACGAATCGCCATCGTCGCCACCGCACCATTGTTGGCCGGAGAGTCCGCCAGATATTCCTTGTACTGGTTTTCAGTCAGCTCGGTCGCCGGATACACGGGATTGAAATTCGTATCCGCGTAATCAAAGAATTCATTCGTCAGTTTAATACCACCGGTACTGTAGGCACCAGCTTTAATGGAAAAGAAAGCGGGATTGTTGCGCAAATGAGTGTCCGCGCAGGAGTTATAAGTAATCGTGTCAAACCCTGCATCAAACGCAAATGGAATGGCGGATACTTTGGCCCCGGTTGTGGAACCATATTTCGCTGAAAGTTCAGCATCTGTCAGGCCGGCTTCCACCTCACTGCCCAGGTCCGAATCAAATCCGGCCTTTCCGCAGTTCTGGAACGACACAATCAGCACGAAGGAGGCAAAGATGCCGCCCGCTGCACGCCAGGTCGCCTTTTTAAAACGCACTTTCATGGAATACTCCCCTGTACCTAGACTAACATATCTCTTTTCGGCATATTGGCGAAAAACAGCAGTCTTTTTCATATTGAGACAGGCCTCGTTAAGGCTTGTCTTAGAATGAAACGTTTGAGATTTTATAGTCTATGCCAAGAGTTAAAAAAGCCATTATCCCCGCTGCCGGCCTCGGAACCCGTTTCCTGCCTGCCACCAAGACTGTCCCGAAAGAAATGCTGACCATCGTGGACGCTCCGATCATTCTGTATGTGGTGGAAGAAGCCGTGAAAGCCGGGATTGAGGACATCATCCTGATTGCCGGGCGTGGCAAACATGCTATCGAGGATTTCTTCGATACATCCTACGAACTGGAAGACAAACTGGCAAAGGACGGCAAAGAGAAGCTGCTTGAGCGTGTGACCCGCATCCGCGATTCCGCCAACATCATCAGCATCCGCCAAAAGCAAGCCATGGGCCTGGGGCACGCCGTGCTTTGCGGTCTTCCGATTGTCGGTAAAGAACCCTTTGCGGTTCTTCTGGGGGATGAAATCACCATGGGCTTCCACGGTGAACCGAATGTGACTTCCCAATTGGTCAGCTCTTTTGAAGAAACCGGAACCTCCACCATTTCGGTCATGAAGGTTGAAGACAAAGACGTTTCCAAGTACGGCATTGCCGAGATCGAGGAAAAATCCACGGGCTTCTTCAAAGTGACTTCTTTGGTCGAAAAACCCAAAGCCAGTGAAACCAACAGCCGCTGGGCTCTTCCGGGTCGTTATGTTTTCGACAATGCGATCATGGATATTCTGCAAAATGCCAAACCAACCCTGAATGGCGAAATCCAACTGACTGACAGCATGAAGGTGCTTTGTGCCCAGCATGGACTGAACGCCATGACTTTCACCGCACAGCGCTTTGATGCTGGCGACAAGCTAGGTTACCTGCAGGCCAATATTGAACTGGCTTTGCAAAGTCCGGAACTGAATCAGGAACTGAAATCCTATATTCTAAGCCTGGCTGAAAAACTGAAGTAAGGAGTCCCCGATGAAGAAAATGATTTTCTCCGCCGCCCTTTCCACTTTGCTGCTGCCAGCTTTGGCGACGGCGTACATTCTTCCGACTCGCACAATTTTGCAAAAAACCAGCGAGAACGCCGGTTCCGGCATTTACGCCATCGAACAGGAAGTTCAGTTTTCCAATGGCGAAGAAACAACCCTGGTAAAAGAAACCTGGCTGGTCGACAGCGACCGCACCCTGCGCCTGACCGTGACTGGCGGAAAGGATTTGCAAAACTCTTTCCGTCTGCAGTTTGTTTATAATGGCGGCCAGAAGTGGAGCATGACCGGCGGCAACCGCAAAAGCGAAAAGCTGCCGGAAGAGTTTTTGGAAAAATTCCTGAACATGCGCAATCCGGAAATCTTCGCCAACACCCTGGCGCATTTCAAAATTGTTCCCGCAGGTGCATTCAACAAGAAGCCTCTTCCAAAAAATGCCGCCGATATCAAACATGACCCGGAAAGCTGGGTGCGTTTTTCCCGCACCGGGGGCGTCGTGAACTACGCGCTGGGTGTGGCGACGCCGGTGGATCAGGAAGCCGGTTCGCCGGGGATCTGGATTCAGCAGGATGAGTTCGTCGTGCGCAAGCTGCGCCTGCCAAGCCAGGTGGAGATGAGCGCGAACAACTATAACAATTTCGCCCGAAATCTTTCTTATCCGCGCTCCCGCACGATTCGCTGGGGCAACAACACTGTGACCATCCGCTTGATCAGCGCTTCGGCCCGTCCACAAACGGCGGTGGCGCTGTTCCAGCCTTCCTCTTTGGATGCGAACCTGAAATGGGATGGCATCAACTCTTTGGCAACGAAAGACGTTATCACGGAGTTCTACACGAGGTTTAGATGAGTTCGACGCAACTTTGGAAAGTTGCGGCCGACGCTCCTCTTCCCGAGGCATTGACCTACAGCTCTGATCTGCCTCTGCAAAGAGGCCAGCTTGTCACCGTGCCGTTGGGCCGCGGGGGACGAAAAGTTCACGGCCTGATTTTGGGTCCGACTCAGGAAGTTCCCGAGTTTGAAGTCAAGGCTGTGGATAGTATTGTGGAAGAATACGCACCCCTGCCAGAGCCCTATGTAAAGTGGCTGGAATGGCTGGCGCAGTATTATCTGCACCCCGTGGGTCAGGTCGTGCAATCGGCTTTTCCACCTTTACGAAAATCCGAAAAGCAGCGCGCCTCGAAGCGACCACCGGTCATCCCGCAACTGGAAGCGGATTCCGCCCTGCACCTAACAGACGAACAACAAACGTGCTTTGAAAGCATTGCGAAGTTTTCCAATTTTTCCACGCACCTGCTTTTTGGTGTGACGGGTTCTGGTAAAACTGAAGTGTACCTGCGTCTTTTGGACAAGGTGCTTTCCGAAGGCAAACGGGGCATCGTGCTGGTGCCGGAAATTTCTCTGACCCCGCAGTTGATTCAGCGTTTTGCACGCCGATTCGGCGACAAGATTGCAGCTTTACATTCCCAACTGACTGATCGCGAACGCACCAATCAGTGGTGGGACATCGTCGAGGGACGAAAATCCATTCTGATCGGCGCACGGTCCGCTTTATTCTGCCCGATCGACAACCTGGGCCTGATCATCGTCGACGAAGAGCATGAACCCAGCTTCAAGCAGGATGAAAAACTGAAATACAACGGCCGCGATGCCGCCGTGATGCTCGGCAAACAAATGAACTGCCCGGTCGTGCTGGGTTCCGCCACACCAAGCCTTGAAACGTGGAAGAACGCGGTGGAAGGCAAGTATCACCTGCACCGCCTTAGCCGTCGTGTGGCCAATCGTGCCTTGCCGGACATTGAAGTCATTGATTTAAGAAAATTGAAATCCGATGACGAGGAAAAACAAAAAGCCATCACCAAGTACTCGCATCTGCCGTTCTGGCTCAGCCCCGACCTGTACGAGCGCATGCATCAGGTATTGGATCGCGGTGATCAGGCCGCGTTGTTCCTGAATCGTCGTGGCATTGCCCAGATGGTGGTGTGTCCGGCCTGTGGTCACACGCGGGAATGCCCCAACTGCGATATTTCACTGACCCTGCATGCGCACTCGCATTTGATTTGTCATTATTGCGACTATCACGAAAATTTCAAAACCAAATGTCCCGACTGCAAAGAAGGCCAACTGGAAGCCATCGGCCTGGGCACCGAGCTTTTGGAAACGGATCTGACCCGCCTGTTCCCGGGTAAAAAAATTGCCCGCGCAGACCGGGATGAGATTCAAAGCCGTGCAGATCTGGAAGATCTGATTGCCAACATGGAATCCGGTGAGATCGACATTCTGGTCGGCACCCAAATGATCGCCAAAGGTTTGGATTTCCCGAAGCTGAAGCTGGTGGGATTGGTGCTGGCAGATGTGGGCTTCAACCTTCCTGATTTCCGCGCCACCGAAAGAAGTTTTCAACTGATCACACAGATGAGCGGCCGCAGTGGTCGACACGTCAAAGACGGAGAAAGCCCCGGGCTTGTGATCATTCAGACGTTCAACACCGAACACGACAGCATCACGTTTGCAAAGAACCATGACTTTGAAGGCTTTGCCACGCATGAACTGGAAATCCGCTCGGCCCTTCATTACCCCCCGATGGGTCGCTTGGTCAGCTTCCGCATTCAAGGGACCAAACTGGGACAGGTTGAGGAAACCGCGAGACTATTGGCCAGAAGAGCTCAGGCTTTAAAAACTCAGTTCCCGCAATATGGCTCGATTGAAGTCTTGGGCCCGGCAGAGGCTCCGCTGTCGAAACTGCGAGGCCAATTCCGATATCATCTTCTAATAAAAACTACGCAGCCCGCAGCCGCGAATCCCTTTTCAAGACAACTCCTGGGTGACCAGGATTGGGTTCCTTCAGGGGTCAAAATATTAATCGATATCGATCCAATGAGTTTGCTTTAGTGACGGCCCTTACCTAAAATAGAAGGTTAAGGACCAATGAAATGATTCAATGCCCGCGATGTGGAATACAAGTGACCGAATTGCACCCGGTGGATCCGGAGCTTATCAGTAAGCTTCAGGCCGCTGGCGAAAGCAATTTGCCTCCACAGGTTTGTGCGGGATGCATTTCAGACCTGAAGCGCACCGTCGCCACCAGCAGTGGTGGTGTGTTGATGCAGCAGGAACGGGCCCGCGAGCAGCACCGCCTGCAGCTTTGGAAAAGCCGTGTGATGCTGATTAAAAAAGCGCGCATGTGCATGGGTCAGAAGCTTTATTCTGAAGCCGCCATTTCCTACGAAAAATATTTGAAAATTCTGGACATCGTTTTTGACATCAAAAAAGGCGAAAAGCTGAAGCCGGAAGCTTTCAAGGAAAGCGCGCGCACGACCGAATTGACCGTGGTGGCGTCGGTGTACTGGGACTTGCTGCGTATCTATGACACGCATGAAAAGTATCAGGATCGCATGATGAACGCTGCGAAACAGCTTTCCATGTTCATCCAGTTCACGCCGATTTATCCGGACATCATCCGCAAGGCTGAGTCGTTCCAGAAAACCGCCAAGAACCCACAGATCGTAAAACAGTTCCTGAAGATGTCCGACAAGGAACGCCCTCGTTGCTTTATCGCAACCTCGGCTTTTGAAAACCCTGCCGCCTTTGAGGTCATGCAGCTTCGCGCCTTCCGCGACACACAACTGCGAACCCACAACTGGGGCAGAAAGTTCATCGCTGTCTACTACAAGTACTCCCCTCGCATTGCTTGCTTACTCGATAAGCACTCCTGGCTGAAACCCTCAGTCAGAGCCGCTCTCCGCGTTTTGATTAAATGCGTTAGCAGATAATTCGTCCGTTTGAGGCTTGCAAAGCGGCTTCCTTATGAGGGAAGGTATTTGCATGGCTCATATCTACGATTACGCAATTATTGGCAGCGGACTTACCGGACTTAGCATCGCAGCGGCACTTAGCCGCGAAACAAAGAATATCGCCCTGATTGAAGCGGCCGATCTTCCTTTTGGCTCCAACAAAAAGGTCAACTTCCCGACCGGACCGATGAATAACGGTCTGCGCTTTGTTCCGGACTCTGTGCTTTCTGAAAAAGCCCTGCGCTTTTTGGGAAGCCTGATTGACGTGAATGTGGCACCGGAAGCTTCTGAAGAAGCTCCTGTGACCTACGAAGGCGGAAACTTCAAAACCTTCCTGGGTTTTGGTGAAAACCCGCCTGCGTTCTATGAAGAGTTCAGCTACTTCACTTCCAGCAAACGCCTGGATCTGGCGGTGGAGCCTTATCAGTGGACCCAGATGCTGTTTGAAAAATTCACCGGCACTTTCATGCCGCGTTCTTATGTGACCAAGTTCCACCAGGAAGGCGAGCGCGTGACTCACGTCACGGTGAACGGTTCCAAGACTGTGCACGCTCAGAACTTCATCTTTGCTGGCTCTGTGAAGGATCTGGCTTTGCTTCTTCCGGAAGACGCGATTTCTGTTCGCGCCCGCACGAAGCTTGCTAAAAACACTTACTGGACTTCTTTGTGCCTGGATATCTGCCACGCCAAACCGGTGACAGACTCTACGGCGATGCACGTTTTGAACGGCACCACTCAGGATGAAATCGGCCCATGCGTGGGTAAGTTCCATGCGCCGGTTGAAGTTGAGGGTGCACCTTTGCAGGCGTCCCAGTGGATGACCTTCATCGAACAGGAAGTGACTGAAGACAGCGAAGTTGTGGGGACGGCTTTGAAGAAAATCAAACGCCAGATCAAACGCGCTTATCCGGAAGCTTTGGACAACGTGAAGCTTGAAAGAATCTTTGTGACTCCGATCATCGCGGGCAATGGCGACATCAAACTAAGCGCCAATATGACCATGCCGGAACTTGAAAATCTGTGGATTGCCTCTGCAACCGTGCACGAGCAGAAAAACCTGGTCGGCGCTCTTTTGCAGGCCGAAATGGTCGTGGCATCTTTGGGCTTCAAAGTTGAAGCAGCTGAAATGCCTTCTGTATCCGATGAATCTGAATCCATGACAGAGGCTGCTCTTTAAGCCTCTTCCAACGGCAGGGTGAAGTGGAACGTGGTTCCCTCACCCGGCTTGCTGTCCACTTTGATATCCCCGCCCATCATCTCAACAAGATTTTTGCAAATCATCAGACCCAGCCCCGAACCGCCATAGGTGCGGGAAATCGTGACATCCTCCTGAGAAAAGCTGCGGAATAATTTCGACATATTTTCCACACGAATGCCCCGACCGGTGTCCGCGACCTTCCAAACATAATGCCCTGACCCCGGCTGCCTTTGCAGGCTGATGCAAACACGGCCCTTGTCAGTGAACTTCACCGCATTCCCCACAAGATTCATCAGAATCTGGCGCAGGCGGTGGGAATCCCCCATCGCAAAGGCCGGAATACTGGGATCGATGTCGACTTTCAACTGCAGGTTTTTCTCCTGGCACTTGGCTTCGAAGATCTTAAAGATGTCTGTGTGCAGCTCTTTCACATCGAATTTGTGCCGGTCAATTTGCAGAAGACCGTTTTCAATTTTTGAAATATCCAGAACGTCATTGATGATGTGTAAAAGCGAATCCGAACAGCGCTGGATCGTGCCGACATAGTCAGTCTGATCCTTGTCCAGATGAGTGTCGCGCAGAATATCCGCAAAACCGATGATACTGTTTAGGGGTGTGCGGATTTCATGGCTCATATTGCTTAAGAATGTGGATTTGATTGAGGATAACTGCAAAGCCTCTTCGCGGGCCTGCACCAGTTGATATTTGGAATAGGCCATCTCATAAAGCTCACCGCGAATGCGTTCGATACCGATGATTAAGATGATGTCTTCAATCAAGATCCAGGCCGCATGCTCCAGCCACCGCCACTGATTGCTTTCAGCCACCCCGTACAGCGAGATCGGCAGCATGCACCCGCGCAGGATGTGATCCGTGATCACAATAAAGGACGCCACCCCCAAAAGCCCGACATCCTTATAGAAGGCCAGCGCCGCCAGTGAAACAAAGACATGGAAGTGGGTCTCAATCCGGCCCCCCGACAAATGGATGAACAGAATCGAAAAGCACATCTGTGAGACCGCCACCACATGGCGGGTCCACTTTTCCCCAGGGAAGACATAGACACAGTAAACTGCGGGCAGACTGAAAAGCCCTCCGAAAATCAGGCCCACAAAGGCGTTTTCCACCGCCCCCGAAAAGCTTCCCAGCCACGTTGTAGGGGTTAGCAATA
This sequence comes from Bdellovibrio sp. BIS2, assembly GCF_055398295.1. Lineage (NCBI taxonomy): Bacteria > Pseudomonadati > Bdellovibrionota > Bdellovibrionia > Bdellovibrionales > Pseudobdellovibrionaceae > Bdellovibrio > Bdellovibrio sp. BIS2. The sequence continues at coordinate 3,733,966 of NZ_AP035879.1, forward strand.
TACCCATAACGATAGCTGCAACCCATTGAATTAAAAGAAGAATTGAAAAACCACGATCGACGCGAATGTGGATTTCCCTGGATTGCTCCAGGAAGATTCGCTGCACTTCAGGATCGTTCCGACCGCCCCGTTGCTGATTCATTCCCCACCGCTTACGTTCTGGATTATTTTGGGAGATTACCCATTTATCATCGGCTATTATTCAGTGCGTCTAAACATCTTTTAATGAAGACCGTGGTTTGTAACGAAAGCGTCTCAGAAAAGAGCTTTAAAGACTGCTTGCGGTCAATGGCGCCCTGTGATATCCCGAGAGTCCAACAATAAGCACTCACAGGCATCAACTGGTCCCCCAAGTACTGAAAAAGGGGGTCTTCCGGCGAAACAAAATAAGCTGGCTCTACCTGCGAGGACGATTAACCAGAAAGGAAGTACTACCATGGCACAAGTGACCATGAAAGAAATGCTAGACGCTGGCGTCCACTTCGGACATCAAACACAGCGTTGGAACCCAAAGATGAAACCTTATGTATACACAGCTCGCGGCGGTATTCACATTATCGACCTGCAAAAGACTGTTGTACGCGCAAACAAAGCTGCTGAGTTCGTAAAAGAAATCGCTGCTAACGGTGGTCGTTTGATCTTCGTTGGTACTAAAAAACAAGCGATCGAACCAATCCAAGAAGCTGCAGCAAAATGCGGTCAGTACTATGTTACTAAGCGTTGGTTGGGTGGCATGATGACGAACTTCGAAACGATCAAGTCTTCTATCGATCGTCTTCGCAAGATCGACACCATGAAAGAAAAAGGTGAATTCAACTACCTGACTAAGAAAGAGCGCGCGAAGCTTGAAAAAGAATACCTTCGCCTGACTGATTTCCTTGCTGGTATCCGCGACATGAAGGAAATGCCTTCCGCAATGTTCGTAGTTGATTTGCCAAAAGAGCACATCGCAGTTGCTGAAGCTAAACGCTTGGGCATCCCGGTTGTTGCTATCGCTGATACAAACTCTGATCCAGAGTCTGTTGAATACGCGATCCCAGGCAATGACGATGCTATCCGCTCCATCAAGTTGTTCTCCAACTTGGTAGCTGATGCTTACCTTGAAGGTGCTAAAGAGTGGGAAGGTAAACTTCGCACTATGACTGACAAGCAATCTGACGTTGCTAAAGAAGCAAAAGCAGATGGCAAGGAAGAAGCTCCTAAGAGACGTGGTGCTGGCGCGAAAGCCGGAGCAAAAGAAGCTCCTAAGAAATCCGCTGGTCCTGCAGTTGTTAAAGCCACTAAATCTCGCAAACTTGTTGCTGCTGGTACAGCAGAAGAAGTTGAGATCCAAGCTGAGCTTGAACAAGGCCAGTCTGACGAATCCGCAGAGTAATCTGCAGATCGTTCAAAAAAGGGTGGCCTAGCCACCCTTTTCTTTGTCCTGAATCTAAAAACTTAATTTATATTGTCATCCGCGGCCCGCTCGCGATGCAAAAAACTAAGGAGTCTTCCTAATGTCTATTTCCGCTACTCTTGTTAAAGAGCTAAGAGAAAAAACTAACGCAGGTATGATGGATTGCAAAAAGGCGCTTGAAGCGACTTCTGGCGATTTCAATGCTGCTGTTGAATGGTTGCGCGTAAAAGGTCTTGGCGCTGCCGCTAAGAAAGCTGACCGTATTGCTGCTGAAGGCGCTGTCTTCGCAGAACTTCACGGCAACACTGGTGTTGTTGTTGAAATCAACTCTGAGACTGACTTCGTTGCTCGTAACGATGGTTTCAAAGCATTGGCTGGCAACGTAGTTGCCCACTTGGCTAAAACTAACCTTGAAGGTGATGTATTGGCTCAGGCTTACGCTCTTGATTCTTCTAAAAAGCTTGGCGATCTGTTCACTGAAGCAACTGCTACTATCGGTGAAAAAATCGTTCTTCGTCGTCAGGAAAAATACACTGCAACTGCAACTTCCCTGGTACACACGTACCTGCACGGCGAAGGCAAAATCGGTGTTATGGTTGAAGCCTCCGTTTCCAAGCCAGAAGCTGCAAACGCTCCTGCATTGAAAACTTTCGCTCAAGACGTTGCATTGCACATCGCTGCGATGAACCCAATGGCGATCTCTTCTGAACAGATCCCTGCGGATGTTGTTGCTAAAGAGAAAGAAATCCTGACTGCAAAAAATCTTGAGTCCGGCAAAAAACCAGAAATGATCGAAAAGATCGTTGAAGGTCAAATCCGCAAGTTCCTTGCTGAAAACTGCCTTCTTGATCAGCCATTCGTTAAGAACCCGGACATGAAAGTGTCTGACCTGGCGAAAGCTGTTGGTAAAGAAATCGGCGCAGACGTAACTGTAAAACGTTTCGTTCGCTTCGAACTGGGCGCTGGTATCGAAAAGAAAACCAACGACTTCGCAGCTGAAGTTGCTGCTCAGATGAAAGGACACTAGTTTGAAAGAGCCTGTTTATAAGCGCATTTTGCTGAAACTTAGTGGTGAAGCCCTGGCTGGAAAGCAAGGGACTGGTATCAACACTGCAACGATCACTCAGATCGCGCAGGACGTGGCAGCGGCTTACAAAGCAGGCGTTCAAATTGGCCTGGTCATCGGTGGTGGCAATATCTATCGTGGTGTTGCCGCCTCTGCCGAGGGCATGGATCGCGCAAGTGCTGACTATATGGGAATGCTTGCGACCTGTATCAATGCCCTGGCACTTCAGGACGCCTTGGAAAAACAAGGCGTTCCTACACGTGTTCAGACTGCCATCGAAATGGCGGAAATCGCTGAACCTTACATCCGTCGCAGAGCGATTCGTCACCTTGAAAAGAATCGTCTGGTGATTTTCGGTGCAGGCACCGGGAATCCTTTCTTCACGACCGACACTGCGGCTTCCCTTCGCGCCATGGAGATCAACGCTCAGGTGATCATGAAGGCAACCAAAGTGGACGGTATCTACGACAAAGACCCTGCTAAACACGCTGACGCGAAGAAATTCGACAAGATCAGCTACATCGACGTGCTCAACCGCGGACTTCAGGTGATGGATTCCACGGCGATCAGCATGTGCATGGACAATAAACTTCCTATTATCACCTTTGACCTCACTGTACCGGGCAACATCCTGAAAGCCGTTCAGGGTGAGACCATCGGAACGCTGGTACATTAATAAGGAGACAGCTATGGCTATCGCAGACGTTAAAAAGAATGCACAAGCAAAAATGGAAAAGACTCTGAACTCTTTGTCTGAAGAACTTAAAAAAGTTCGTACAGGCCGTGCTCAGGTTTCCATGCTGGACGGTATCCGTGTGAACTACTACGGAACTCCATCCCCGCTATCCCAGGTGGCTTCTATCTCCACTCCGGATGCAAAATCCTTCCTGATTGCACCTTGGGAAGTCGCTATCCTTAAAGACATCGAACAAGCGATCATCAAGTCTGAACTGGGCATGGCCCCAATGAACGACGGTAAAGTGATTCGTTTGAAAGTTCCTGACCTGACTGAAGAGCGCCGTAAAGACCTGGCGAAACAAGTTAAAAAAATCGCTGAAGAAGCACGCGTCGCTGTTCGTATGGCTCGTCGTGACGCCAACGATGAAGTTAAAAAACTTCAGAAAGACAAAGCTGTCAGCGAAGACGAAGGCAAAAAAGCCGAAGCAGACATCCAAAAAGTAACTGACGATTTCATCAAAAAAGTGGATCAGGTTGCTGACGAAAAAGAAAAAGCGATCCTGACCATCTAATCAGGGACTTATAAGATCATGGGTTTGCCAAAGCATATTGCCATCATTATGGACGGGAACGGTCGTTGGGCTCAGCTCAAGCGCCGTCCTCGCACGTTCGGGCATATCAAAGGCACCCGTGTCGCAAAAAAGATCATCACGGCGTGTTCACGCCGTGGGATCAAAAACCTGACCCTGTACGCTTTCAGCACTGAAAACTGGTTCCGCCCTCAAGAGGAAGTCAGCCTTTTGATGCTGATCCTGAGCCGTTACCTGAAACGCGAAACAGACAACCTGGTTAAAGAAAACATCCGCTTCTCGGTGATTGGCGATTTGTCGCGCCTTCCGCTGGATGTTGCCAATGCCATCGAAAAATCCATCGAAGCCACATCTCAATGCACAGGCCTGAATCTGGTCTTTGCCTTGAGCTATGGTTCTCGCCAGGAAATCACTCAAGCTGTGCGTGAAATCGCGGAAAAGATCGCGGCCGGGGAAATGTCCCCTGCTGACATCGACGAATCCGTGATCAACTCCTCTTTGAGCACTTTCCCGACACCGGATCCGGATCTGATCGTCCGTACCAGTGGGGAACAGCGTCTTTCGAATTTCCTTCTGTGGCAGGCTGCGTACTCTGAATTCTATTTCACAGAAGTACTGTGGCCCAACTTCACCGAGTCTCACCTCGACGAAGCCCTTCAGGCTTTTGCGATGAGACAACGCCGTTATGGCAAGGTCTCATCCAATGACAACAACCATGAAAAGCTTCCTAACTAGATCTGTTTCTGCAATTGTGGCCCTGGCCCTGATCATCGGACTTTATGTTTCGTTGGGGCTGATGGGACTTAAAATTGCGGTGGGTCTGATTGTTGTTATCGGCAACTGGGAACTGACGGCCATCTTGTTCCAGCGTGAAAAGTCCCAACTGATCAAAACACTTTTCAGAATTTTCACCTACGCGGTTTTCATTGCGTCGATCACGTCCCTGAGCATGGGGTCCATCGTTTATTCTTTGGCCGTGATCGGAATGATTATCACGGTTCTTTTGTCTTCGCATAAAGAAGGCAACCTGGAACACATGGCTTCTGTTCAGGCAAAATCGGCTCTGGGCCTTTTCTATATGGGTCTTTTGCCTTCTTTTGCATTCCGTTTGCTGGATCAGGCGTATGGCCTTTATTGGTTCATCTTCCTGCTGGCAGTTGTATTTGCCGGTGACACTTTGGCGTACGTGTTTGGCGTGCTGTTTGGCAAAAATAAAGTCATGCCTTCAGTTTCCCCTAAGAAAACCTGGCAGGGCTCGGTCGGTGGCATCATTGGTTCTGTGACCGCAGGTCTGATTTGCTGGTTGTTCCTGTTCCCGGAAAACAGTGTTGGTGTCTTTCTGCTTCTGGGTGGTGTTTCCGGGTTTGTGGGTCAATTCGGAGACTTCTTCGAATCTCTGCTGAAACGTGTGGCGGATGTGAAGGATTCAGGCAAAATCATGCCGGGTCATGGTGGTGTCCTGGATCGAGTCGATGGCGTCCTATTCGCAAGTCCTGTTGTTTTAGGCGGAGTTTTGATTCTGTCTCATCTTTTGTCTTAAGAGAAACGTCGAGCCCCACAGGAAAAATCCCTTAATTTTCTACCCCTTAATCCTTGGCTCACTCTAGAATGGACCAATGGATATTTTCTCATTCTTACAATCTGGTCTGTCTGCAATTGTTCCATTTGTCATCCTGCTGGGGATCCTGATCTTCGTTCATGAGCTGGGACACTTCCTTGTTGCCCGCTGGTGCGGAGTCCGTGTTGAGGTCTTCAGTCTGGGCTTTGGCAAAAAGCTTCTGACCTATAAAAAAGGTGACACCACTTACGCGCTGTCTTTGATCCCGCTGGGTGGTTACGTGAAAATGTTCGGCGAACAAAACGGCGAAGGCATTTCGGAAGAAGACAAGAAAGTCTCTTTCACCCACAAAAACGTATGGCAGCGTATCGCCATCGTTCTGGCCGGCCCGCTGATGAACTTCTTCTTTGCGATCCTGGTGTTCTTCACCGTGGCCCTGATTGGCGAAGATGCCAAGATCCCGGTACTGGGTGATGTGGCGAAAGACTCTCCGGCCTACACGGCGGGCTTCCGCTCTGGGGATCAGATTGTTTCCATCAACCAAAAGCCGATCACCACCTGGGAAGATGTTCAGCGCACCCTTTCCTTGAAAGAAAGTCACGATCTGCACATTGATGTGGATGTGAAACGTGAAGGCACGGGTGAGTCCCTGACGGTTTCCACCACCGCCAAACCGGAACCAAATCCAAATGTGCTTTCCAGCTATGAATACATGGCCAATGTGGAGGGGATTTCCCCTTATTCCGCGGGCACAACGATCGGGGTTTTGGAAAACTCTCCGCTGCATGCTTTGGGTCTTCGCACCGGCGACACCATCACCAGCATTAATGGCGTCAAGGTTTCTTACTGGAGATCCTTGGAAGACACTTTGGCAAAATTCAGCGCCAAAGAGCCGTTGACCCTGGAAGTAATGGGCATGCGCGAAGGTGACAAGGCTGATAAAGCCATCACCGTGACCATGGCGCCGATTGCATCCATCAAGGCGTTTTCACTGGCGTCTTTGGGGCTTGAAAGTTCTGAATTGTATCTGTCCCGTGTGATTGAAGGCTCCCCGGCTCAGGCCGCGGGTCTGCGCGCCGGGGATCGTCTGGTGAAGATCAACAACATCACCCTGTCCAAATGGGAAGATGTTCTGAACAACATCAAATCCTTCGACGGCAAAAATCCGGTGTCTTTGTCCGTTCTGCGTGAAGGCAAAACCATTGATCTGGAAATCACTCCGAAGATGACCAAGCAGATGACGGCATCCGGTGCTGAGGAAAAGCGTTATACCATCGGTATTTCGCCTATTCCGAACATCGCAATGCCGGAGCTGATGACCCTTCGTTCTTCCAACCCGGTGGATGCTTTGATCCGCGGCACGGAAAAAACGTGGGAAGTGTCGGTCATGACGGTCATGAGCTTTGTTCGTTTGTTCCAGGCCAAGATCTCTCCGAAAAATATCGGTGGTGTGATCTCTATCGGTCAGGCCGCCAGCGAGACATTCAAGATTGGTATCACTCAGTTCCTGCAGATGATGGCTATCATTTCGGTGAATCTGTTCATCCTGAACTTGCTGCCGGTGCCGGTGCTTGACGGTGGTCATCTGGTGTTCTATGTGATTGAGCTGGTCAAAGGTGCTCCGCTGAGCATGAAGAAAATGGAAATCGCCCAGCAAGTGGGTCTGGCGATTTTGATGAGTCTTATGATCTTTGCCCTGTTTAATGACTTCACCCGCTTGTTTGGCCTATGAAAGTATTAGCTATGGAAACCAGCACCGCCGTCGGCGGTGTTGCCATCATCGTGGATGGAAATATCGTCGCCGAGGAAACCACTTTGCGGCAAAAAACCCATAGCGAAATCATCAGTCCCTTCACTGAAAACTGTCTGCTTAAAGCCGGATTGAAATTGGAAGACATCGACGTCTTTGCCGTGGGCCAGGGCCCGGGCAGTTTCACCGGCATCCGGGTTGCCGCCAATGCGGGAAAGACTTTTTCCTACAGCTTCAACAAGCCCCTGGTCACTATTGACTCGCTGATGCTTTTGGCTGAACGCGCGCGCGGATCGGATAAGCCGGTTCTGGCCATCATCAATGCCTATAAAAACATGGTGTACACAGGTCTTTTTGATATGTCCGGTGAAGAACCGAAATATCTGAAAGGTCCAGCGGCCATTCCCGTTCGCGAACTTTCCCAACACATCAGTCAGGACATCCTGGTCGTGGGTGACGGGTGGGAGGCCTATCATGAATACTTCCCTGAAGAGCTTGCGAAAAAAATGCACCGCGATTCCGGCCTGCCGGACTATCCGCTGGCGACAACGCTGGGTCTGATGGCGGAAGCCCGTGCAAAAAAAGGTCAAACTTTGGACTGGAAATCGTTTGTTCCTCTTTATATTCGCGCATCTGAAGCCGAAGAGACAAAAAAAGGGATTCTCATCTCACCATTGAAATAGCAAGAGGATGCAACCATGGATAAGGCTGTATTGGAATTCAAACCGACTCACGCAAACAAAGATCATGACACCAAACTATGGGTGGTCGCTTCCGGTAAAGGTGGCGTGGGTAAAACGTTTGTATCCTCTTCCCTGGGCATGACTCTTTCCAAACTGGGCCACTCGGTTGTGATCGTCGATCTGGATCTTTCCGGTTCCAACATCCACACGGTGCTGGGTTTGAATCCTTCTCACATGAACATCCGTCACTACTTTGAAGGTGCTAAGACCCTGCAAGAGCTGGTGATCCCGACTCCGTATCCGCATCTTTCCTATGTTCAAGGCTTCTGGGATGCCTGGACACCGACTGATTTTTCCCAAAACCAGATTCAAAGCCTGATCCCGCAGTTGAAAAACCTGCGCGCGGATTATGTGATCGTGGACCTGGGCGCTGGCGCTTTGGAAGCTCACCTGGAGCTGTTCAAAGTCGCTGATGAAAAGTTCCTGATCACGACTCCGGAACCAACCAGCATTGAAAAGACCTATCGTTTTATTGAATCTTTCATGTGCTATTCCCTGCGTGAAAATTCCACGCCGGATGCTTACGGCAACATGATTTCCACTTTGCGCAATCACCGCCAAAGAACTTTGAGCAAGCCGTTTTCTTTCCGTTCTTATCTGAAAGAGGAAACCGGCATTCACTATGACTTCTTTGAGGCTCTTTCCTCAACACCAGTTCGTTTGTTGGTGAATACATCCCGCAATCAGGCCAACGATGACTTGGGTCACTCGATGAAAAGTGTCTGTAACAAGTACTACGACCTTGGTATTGATTACATCGGCGCGATCGACTATGACAATGCGGTGTGGCAGTCCGTGCGTGTGAGAGAACACGTGCTTGTCGCCCAACCCTTCACTCCCCTTGCAGGACAATTTTTGGCAACCTGCAAACAACTTATTGCTCCAGAGGAGCTTCGCGCCGTAGTATAATAGCTACGATGCAAGCGACGTCTAGATACAACTATTACGAAGTCCTGGAACTCACAGCCAACGCTCCTCAACATGAGGTGACGACGGCTTATGAGCGCGCTCGCTCGACTTATTCCGGGGACAATCCGGCGATCTACACTATTTTCTCTGAACAGGAAGCTCGCGAGCTTCTGGTTGTGATCGAAGAGGCCTATCAGGTTCTTGGTAACAAGATCCTTCGCAACATCTATGATCAAAGACTTTTGTCCGGCCGTTCTTCTTTGAACGATCTGACTTATGAATCCATCCTGGAAGCCAGCAAACAGGTTTTCCCTGAAACCAAAGTTGAAAAACCAGCAGCGGCTTATCAAAAGGATGAAACCTTCGAAAAAGAAATCGCGGCCCGCACCGACTGGGATGGCGCTTTCCTTAAAAAGGTTCGCGAGTACAAAAAGATCACCACTCAACGCATGAGTGAGATCACCAAAATCAATTCCTACTATGTCACAGCCATTGAAAACATGGATCCGGGCAATCTGCCGGTTGTGGTTTTCGTTCGTGGTTATGTGGTGCAAATTGCCAAAGCTTTGGGTCTGGACGAAAAAAAGGTCGCCGACTCATACATGACACACTTTAAAAACAAACTTGGAAAATAAGAACAACACGACTATTTCGGTCACTGCCACAGCAGAGATGAGTGGACTTCGCCTTGATAAAGCGATGGCCCTTATTCCTGAGATCGGCACCCGCTCCCGCGCAAGCCATCTGCTTGAAAACAACGCGGTTCTGTTAAACGGGAAACCCGCCAAAGCCTCTGTCGCCATCAAAGAAAACGACCTGATTGAAATTCAACTGCCCGAACCTGAACCATCCGAACTTCAGCCCTTTGATCTGAAACTGGATGTGCTGTTTGAAGATGAAGATCTGATTGTGATCAACAAACCCGCCGGCCTTGTTGTTCACCCCGCGGCGGGACATGCGCATGACACTTTGGTGAATGCTTTGATCCATCATACGGATGATCTTTCCATGAAATTTGGCGAAGAACGTCCCGGCATCGTGCACCGCCTGGACAAAGAAACCAGCGGCATCATCGTTATTGCCAAGAATGACAAAGCCCATGAATCCCTGACTTCACAGTTCAAAGAGCGCAGCACACATAGAATTTATTATGCCGTCTGTTTGGGAACCGCGCGTACTTTGTCCGGCAGTGTTCGTAGTTTCCTGGCCCGCCACCCGGTGGATCGCAAACGTTATGCGTCTGTACTGGGGGATGACCGCAAGCCCCTGACTGATCCGAATGATGATCCGGGCCTGGGCAAGTGGGCGGTCACCCACTTTGAAGTGCTGCAAAGAAAAAGCGGCATGAGCTATCTGAAACTAAAGCTTGAAACCGGACGTACACACCAAATCCGTGTGCACATGTCTGAAAGCGGTCTGCCGATTGCCGGTGACACTTTGTATGGAGCCGATCGCAAGATCAAATCCATCGAAGCCCGCGCGACCCAGGAGGACCTTCGTACTTTACCAAGATTCCTGCTGCACGCAGCAGAGCTGGGGTTCACTCATCCCCGCACCAAAGAGCGCATGTTCTTCACAAAAGACTGGCCAGAAGATGTTCTGGTGCTGATCAAAAAATGGGGTTTGCTGTGAATTTGGAAAAAACCCCGCTTGGATATGAACTCAAAACCCCGCATATCACGGCCTTCTTCGGCGGCGCTGCGGCTCCGCTGGCGGACTTAAAATCCGCCTATCCTCAGTTTGATTTTGTCCGCCTAAAACAAATTCACAGCGATGCCGTCATTGAAAGCAAAGACAATTCTTTGGACTATCAGGTGCTGGGGGACGCGCATTTTTCCCGCGCCAAAAATCTGGCCCTGTGTGTGATCACCGCTGACTGTGTGCCGGTGCTTTTCTATCATCATGGCACTGGCTTAGTGTCAGGAGTTCACGCCGGCTGGCGCGGCGTTGCCAACCGAATTATCCCCAAGACCGTACAGAAACTTATTTCTGAAGGCGCTGTGGCTTCAGAGCTGGATGTGATCATCGGACCACACATCCAGAAAAACAGTTTTGAAGTCGGAAATGACGTGCGCGATCAGATTCTTTCCAGTCTGGGACCTTTAAGCCCGGCGGAACGCGCTCAGTATTTCCAGAATCTGGAAGATGGAAAATCTTTGGTGGATTTGAATCTTGTCGTGCGCACCCAGCTTGAACAAGAGGGCCTCAATCTGGACCGCTTGTTTGATCTGCATATCGATACGGTCACCAACAACGAATTTCACTCTTACCGCCGGGACAAAGAAAAGTCCGGGCGCCAGATCAGTTTCATCTGCCGCACATGATACTGCCGCAGGAATTTTACTTTGAAGACACGACCCTGGTGGCTCAGTCTCTTCTGGGAAAAGTTCTGAATATCCGCACTGACGGTGGAATCCAACAAGCCCGCATCATTGAAACCGAAGCCTATCTGGGCGTTGAAGACCCCGCCTGTCATACATTTGAAGACCGTCGCACCGAACGCACCAAATCCATGTATCTGGATGGCGGGCATTCTTATGTGTATATGATTTATGGAATGTATTTTTGCCTGAATTTTGTGACCCGCACCCATGAACACCCGGAAGCGGTTTTGATTCGTGCGGTGGAACCTTTGCCAGCACAGGAAAATCTGCGCAAGAAAGATTTAAAAACCAACGGTCCGGGCAAGCTTTGCAAGTACTACGGCATCACCCGAAAGCATGACGGTCTGAAGCTGTGGAAGAAAAGTTCTGATCTGTATGTGACGGACGAGGACTTCAAAGTTTCGAAAAAACAAATCATCCCCACGGCGCGTGTGGGTGTTGATTATGCCGGTGAAGCGGCAAAATGGCCTCTGCGTTTTTATCTGCGCGATCATCTGTTCGTTTCTAAAAAGTGATCAATTTACTGGACCGCTAAAATTTTTTGTTCATTCTGGACACACCAATGATGATAAGCTGGACTTATACGGAACAGGTTTAATTCAGCAGGTTTTAGGGAATGATTCAGAAGATCGAACATGGAGAAAGACTCAACGTCGTCACCCACGCCATCGGAGCGTTGCTGGCGCTGGTCGGGTGTGCTCTGCTTCTGGGGCTTGCAGCCACAAAACATGACACCTGGAAAATCTTCAGCTTCGGTGTCTATGCGGTCTGCACGGTCGGACTTTACTGCATTTCAACCATCTATCATGGCACCCGCGGAGAAAGAAAAAAACTGTATCGCCGTTTGGACTATATCGGCATCTATCTGAAGATCGCCGGAGGTTACACTCCGTATGCGCTGCTGGCTTTGCGCGGAACTTTGGGTTGGGTGATTCTGGGAATCGTCTGGTCTTTAGCGGTGGTGGGTATTTTCTGGGAACTTCTAAATCCGAAAAATCGTCTGCCCTCGTTGCTTTTGTATTCCACCATGGCCGTGACGATCTTTCCGTTTATCAAGTATTTGATGGATGCGATTCCGCCGATGGGTTTTGCGATGATTATCGCAGGCTTCATCAGCTATGGCATCGGCATGATCTTTTTCCTGAATGACGAACGCATCAAACACGGCCACGGCGTGTGGCACGTCTGCGTGATGGGCGGAACCGCCCTTCAGTACCTGTGTCTGCTGATTTATTTCACTTAATTGCCCGGATTATCAGGCCCCTGAAACGAAAAAACCCGCTGATTAAGCGGGTTTAGTTGCTTTGAACTTTTGAAGAAAAATGGTGGCTTGAGACGGAATTGAACCGCCGACACAAGGATTTTCAGTCCTCTGCTCTACCAACTGAGCTACCAAGCCACTGGAACTTATGCGTTCAAAGAGACCAAAGGTTTATCCATTGGCCCCCTGCATGTCAACAGTTAAGCCTTATCAAAAGCAGTTTTAAGGTCAGCAATCAGGTCGTTCAGATCCTCTACACCCACAGAAAGGCGGATCAGGGAGTCGTCGATCCCCAAAGCCTTGCGGTTTTCAGGCGGAACGGAGGCATGCGTCATAATCGCCGGATGCTCGATCAGGGACTCAACCCCTCCCAAACTCTCGGCCAATGAAAAGACATTCACGTTTTCCAGGAACTTACGAGCCGAATCCAGGCCCCCTTTAATGTAGAAAGTGATCATCCCACCGAAACCATGCATTTGTTCTTTCGCCAAAGCATGCTGAGGATGGCTTTCCAGACCCGGATAGATGACTTTGTCCACTTTTGGATGTCCTTCCAAGAACTTCGCAATCGCCATGGCATTTTCCTGATGGGCTTTCATACGAAGTGGCAAAGTTTTCAAACTTCTCAGGAACATAAAGGAATCAAACGCCCCTTGAGTCGCCCCGATACCGTTGCTTAAGAACGCCATTCTTTCTGCCAGATCCGCGCGGGATACAACGACCATACCACCGACCGTGTCACTGTGGCCGCCGATGTATTTTGTCGCAGAATGAACCACGATATCCGCACCCAGCTCCAAAGGTCTTTGGAAGTAGGGACTCATGAACGTGTTATCAACCGCAACCAGAATGCCTTTGGCTTTGGCGATGGCTGCGATTTTTTTGATATCAACCAGCTTCAAAGTCGGATTGGTCGGAGTTTCCAACCACACCAGTTTGGTGTTTGGTTTTACGGCCTTTTCAAAGTTTTCAACCTTCGTCAGATCAACGAAAGAAAACTCCATGCCATCGTGCTTAAGGATTTTGTCAAACAGACGGAAAGTGCCGCCGTACATGTCATCCATGGCAATCACATGATCGCCGCCTTTAAGAAGGTGCAAAACAGTTGTCGTCGCCGCGCAACCGGAAGAAAAAGCAAAACCATGTTTGCCGCCCTCAAGACTTGCCATGCAGCTTTCATAGGCGTGACGAGTGGGATTGTGCGTGCGGGAATATTCCCAGCCTTTGTGAACACCCGGAGATTCTTGTACGTAAGTCGAGGTCAAATAAACCGGCGTCATGATGGCGCCGGTAGAAGGATCCGGAGCTTGGCCGGCATGAATCGCACGAGTGGAAAAACCAAGATTGTCGTTCATTTTTTTCATATCATTCACCTGCTCTATTATTTTTTAAGGTCAGCCAGGGCTTCTTCTGCAGAAACCACGCGGTTGAAGGCGTTTTTCATGTCAGCATCAGTCAGGAATTCGTTCTCAACCATCCATTTGTCGTTGAAGGCTTTGCTCAGATAAGCGCGACCGCTATCCGGGAAAATCACCACGATGTTGGAAGGTTTTTCCAGTTTTTCCGCCGCTTTCATCGCTCCTACCAAGGCCAAAGCGCTGGATGGACCGACCAAGAGACCTTCTTCAGCCACCAAACGACGGGTCATCGCGAAAGCTTCTGGATCAGAAACACGAACAAAGCCGTCATAGATGTCCAGATGGACGTTGTCAGGAAGCATGTCCTCACCAACGCCTTCAACTTTATAAGAGCCTGGAGGATCCACGATTTTTTTATGATAAAACAAATCATACAAAATACTGCCGATTGGATCCGTACAGATGGCCTTCACCTGCGGATTCATCTCTTTCATGTAGCGAGCGATGCCGGACAAAGTTCCGCCGGTGCCTGCGCCACCCACGATCATGTCGACTTTTCCATCCATCTGCTTCCAGATTTCTGGACCTGTGGTGCGATAGTGACGCTCAGGGTTGTCAGGATTGTGGAATTGGTTCACCAGGAACGCGCCCGGAGTTTCATCGGCGATCTTTTTTGATACAGAGTAATGGCTCATCGGATCTTCCGGCATCACCATCGGTGTGATAACCACTTTCGCGCCGTAGGCACGCAAGATCGCGCGTTTTTCGTCACTCATCTTTTCTGGCATCACGAAAATGCACTTATAACCCTTCACCGCCGCTGCCAAAGCCAGACCCACACCGGTGTTTCCGGAAGTGGCTTCCACAATAGTGCCGCCGGGTTTTAAGTCCCCGCGCTTTTCGGCTTCTTCAATCATCGCCACCGCAACGCGGTCTTTGATGCTTCCACCCGGGTTGAAGTACTCAACTTTGGCGAAAAACTGGTGTTTGGAACCTTTGGTGACGTTGTTCAAACGCACCATCGGGGTGTTTCCGATAGCTTCGAGAATGGAACCGTAAATCTGTGACATGGGACTATCTTTCTAGTTCTTTTCTTCGGTTGGAACGAAGGTGGGATGTGTTCATGGACTGCAGGACCGTATTGATCTGAGTCATTGGATCCAGGGAATAAGGCATTCCCAGCTCGTTGGTCAGCTGCTTAACAAGCTGACGACTGGGTTGATCTTTCATCAACTCGTCCACCAGTTTTTCAAGTGCCACCTGCTTTTTATCAGCCTGAGCCATAGGAATCCTCCAACAGATGGCACTCTATCACCCCCCTCCCAAAGAGTGAAAAAAATTTTGAAGAAGAGGACCAAAAAGGAGCAGCAGAAACGCCGGAAACTGAAACAAAAGAAGCGGGATCAGCAATATAAACGGCAACCGCGCTATCTTTCCTGAAATTTCCTCCTGACAGGCCTCCACCAGCTCCGATTCCAACTGCACCAGCACATTAAAAACGGCCTCGCCCCGCAAACCGCGCTCCAGAACCTGCAGAAGACTGCGGCGATAAAGGGAGGGCACAGCCTTCAGCGCCTCTTTCGGATCCTGTCCTTGCTGCAATAGCGCCAACCACTGGGTTACAACGGGGACAAAGTCATCGTGCGAGGTCTTTACATAAGATAAAACACCCTGACGCACCGACTGCCCGCGCTCCACCGCACGTTTAACCTCCAATAAAAGCTTTAACGGAGGTGCTACACCGTCCATTTCATCCTCCGACCCACATAAAAAATGAAAACAAGGCCCGCGATGAACACCAAACCGGAGCCAAAAAGCAGATTTCGATGCTTCTCGAAACCAAATTGCATAATTACAAAGACAAAAAGCGCGAGATAAAGAGCGGTGACAATTATCGCCTGCATCTTGATCTGCTGACTCACTTGTCCGGACCTACGTCGAAAATCTTCGAGCATTTTATAATGTCGGCGAAGGGCTTTGACCTGCTCCACACACCGGGTCTGCGACTGATCGATGGTGCGCATCTCTGACAGGAAATCCGCCAGCAGAGCGGATTTCACGGCGATGTTTGATTCCGGAAACTGCAGCGAATGTAACACTTCAAACATCTGCACACGCACCCAACCGCTTTGTGATTCAACGGCCGAAAGGAACGAAGCGCGGAAGGATTTTCCGGTTTGCAAACCCAGAATCATGCAATCAAGAAGCGGAATCAGCGCACTTCGCAGTCTTCGAATTAAGAAAAAACGCAAAATTGCCGGAAAAAACTTTAAAGTTATTAAAAGAATGCCGATGAAAAGCCAGAGCAAGGTGGGTGTCGAGGCTGCGACGGTGAGAAAGCAGATCACAACCAGGTTCATGATCGAAAAAGATCGAACCCAGTGTTGAGAGAATGCAAAATCCCGCGCCACCGATGAAAAAATTCGGTGAACGAGCGCATGTCCGAACAGCGAAATCGAAAAAACGATGAGCAAAGGGCACCTCCTTGAACCCGGTTGCTCGCAAAAAATATGCAAGGTAAATTTTTTGTTGACGTCGGTGGTCGAATTAGGAAAAACTTAAGTAAGTAAAGTTTTGTAAGTTAAGAAACAACAACAACGTTTGCATCCTAGGAGGAGCACATGGCAAAGAAAGCAGCTAAAAAAGCTACAAAAAAAGCAGTTAAAAAAACTACTAAAAAAGTAGCAAAAAAAGCTACAAAAAAAGTAGCTAAGAAAGCTACTAAAAAAGCTACTAAGAAAGCTGCGAAGTAGTCTTTCTTAGGAACTAGTTTTTAGTTCTTGAACCCCAGAGGCAACTCTGGGGTTTTTTTATGCCCAAAACCCGCCACCAGAGCGGCTTTCAAGCCGATCCAAATCTTCCAATTTCACCAAAAATTCTTGAATAAAAAATGCTCTCCAAGAACACGCTCTTGCGAAGCAAGGCGCCCGGCGATTCGCGAAGCGAGAGCCAGTAAAAAAAAGACCAACCCAAAAAGCTTGAGGTTGGTCAAAAGGGTTCAGCCGCGAGGCGGAGGGCTTTTTACGAAACGGAGGCGTGCTCCAAGCACGTCGGAGAGAAGTAAAAGGCCCGACAACGAAGTGGATGGGCCCTTTTCACCAACCGATCAGAAGTAGTAGAGGGCGCCTACGGTACCGGTCGGAACTAGCATGCCGCGTTTAATTTCGGTCATGGCCATCAGTTCTGCATAAACCGAGACACCTCGGAAGTCGCCGGAAAGCTGATTATATTGCAGGCCAAACGAAGCATTCACAAAATCTGTGCCAAATCGGCCGGTTTTTTTCTCTTCCGTGGTCAAAACACGGTCCAGAATTCCGGAATGATTCGC
This sequence comes from Bdellovibrio sp. BIS2, assembly GCF_055398295.1. Lineage (NCBI taxonomy): Bacteria > Pseudomonadati > Bdellovibrionota > Bdellovibrionia > Bdellovibrionales > Pseudobdellovibrionaceae > Bdellovibrio > Bdellovibrio sp. BIS2. The sequence continues at coordinate 3,750,987 of NZ_AP035879.1, forward strand.
AGCCGACGTGCTGCCGCTGGTATTATACCAGCGGGAATAACCGGCGGTGAAATAAGGAGCCAGATAATCACCCTCGAAAGCATGTTTCCATGCCAGTTGGAAAGAGTTGTAACCATGACCCGTGCCGAATCCGGCGATGGCACCGTCAGCATCTTCCACGTTCAATTCCAAATTGAAGCCCATGGTACCCAGGGCTCCGCCCACGGACATACCGGCGCCGACTTTCAACTGCTGGCGCATGCTTAATGTCGAGGAATAAGTGTTCATCAGGCGCTCATCACGCATGCCTTGGGCATATTCAGTTTCGATAGAGCGTGCTTTGGTGTTGATGGTGTTGGAGTCTGCGCCCAGGATCACCGTGGCTGCTTGGGTTTGCAGGGCTGCAAAAAACACCACGGTGGATACCGCATGACGGATAGAAAGTTTCAACATAGAGGACCTCCCTGTGCTCGAGGAGATCTTAGAAAACGCGGGCTTTCACACCCTCTTGCTGGAAGAATTTCTTCAAAGCCGGACCATCCAGCGGTTCGAGCCTGAAAAGAAGCTTATGAACCAGCTCATAAGTCTCTTCCGCTTTCTTCGATCTCATTTTGTCTGTCAAATATGCCATGTCATCGCTGATTTTGACCGCATTATCAAGCAGTCTGGCCATTTCTTTATTCTTCGTGGTTTTATCCAGCAGAACCAGCGTTTTATTGAAGTTTGTCGTCAAAGAATTCAGTTGTTGGATCATATTGGTGACCGAACCTTCGTTTTTTTCCACAAGTTCGATGATTTTGCCGGCCAAACCGTAACCTTGAGAGATCAATTGATCCACACGCGGGGGATCTTCACCGCGAACATAGTCGCCGGAGGAAAATTCACCGGAATCCACAGAGCCTGGCGAGATTTCCAGAAACTTTTCCCCAATCACACCCGCAAGGTTGATGAAGAATTTGGAATCTTTCCGGACACTGGTCCAGGCTTTCTTGTCGACAGTGATCGTCAGGCGAAGTTTTACTTCTTCACCGGAAGGCGCTTTGTATCCCGGATCAAAAGTGATTGCCTTTACTTTGCCCACTTTGATACCCATCACACGCACAGGAGAACCTTCTTCAATCCCCCCGGCATAGTTGTACATGACATTCAGTTCTTTGGAATTGGAGAACGGGGAAATAAATCCCATGAAGTAGGCAAAGACCACAATCAGAACTACCGAGACCAGAGCCAACAGGCCCACTTTGGTTTCAACCTTCATACGTTCCCCTAGTAAAGATAACTAAAAGTATAGGACAAAATAAAATCAATCACAATGATTGCAATCGAAGACACGACCACCGTGTTTGTTGTCGCACGACCCACGCCTTCGGCACCTTGCTGACAACGGAATCCAAAGTAACAAGCCACAAGTGGAATCACGCCTCCGAAACACGCACCCTTGATCATTGCAAAAATCAGATCCTTGAAATCCACAAAACGCTGCATCGAAGTCAAAAACATCCCCGGTGTGTAACCCAGATAAAACTGACTGACCGCCATCGCCGAAAAGATGCACGCCATATTGGCGACGACTGTGATCATCATGCCACCCAGAACACAGGCCAAAAAACGAGGGACCACCAGATAATTGACCGGATCAATCCCCAGCATTTTTAGCGCATCCACCTGTTCAGTGATCTGCATGGAACCCACTTCGGAAGCGTATCCCGCACCCACGCGCGAGCTTAAAAGCAACGCCGTAACGATCGCCCCCAGTTCCCGCAGAATCAAAACAGCGGCAAAACCCGGCACCATCGAGTCATTCTGAATGACCATCTTCATATGGAAAGAGGACTCTAAGATTGTGACAATCGCGGCAAAACACACACAAAAAACCACGATAAAAAGGCTTTTATTGCCCACAAAATGCAGTTGCTGGAAGAATTCTTTACGACGAAACGGCGGAGTGAACACCCCGGTCAGGGTTTCAGCAATCAATGTGATCATGGTCTAAACCCCCGCACCATCGTCAGGATAATGTCCCCGATAAAGCTGGTCATCCAGTCCATCACCACAATACAAATCATCGTCGTCACAGCCGTGGCCACCACCGCCCGGCCCACACCTTTGGCTCCGCCGGTTGTGGAATAGCCCTGATAGGTGCAAATCGTCGCCAGCACCACCGCAAAAGTGCCGCATTTCACAAGGCCGCTTAAAATAGATACCGGACTGACAATCAGAGGAACATGGCGCAGGTATTCTTCATAATTCACGCCGGCAAAAAGCTCACCCAGCAGCATGCCACCAAAGACGGACATCATCAAACCCGCCGCTAGCAGGAAGAAGCTTGAAACAATGATGCCCACAAATCGCGGAACGATGATTTCCTGAATCGGATCTGCGCCCAGGCAGCGAACGGCATCAATCTGTTCAGTGACTTTCATGGTCCCCAGTTCCGCAGAAGTAAACGCCCCGACTTTCCCGCTGAGCATGAAGGCGATCAAAAGCGGGCCCACTTCCCGGAAAGTCGCACTGGTGGCCAAAGCCCCCAGATACCCCAGGGCGCCAAACTCTTTCACCTGCATCGCAAACTGCACAGTCATGATTGCGCCCACAAAGAAACCCGCCATCGCCGTGGTCGGGAAGCTGTCGACAGTGACCTTCCAGATCTGCTCAAAAATTTCGTGCGTTTTGAGTTTCTTAAACATCATCGTGCGCAGGATTTTTTGCAGAAATAACAATGTGGCCCCGACCTGGTCGAGGAACGAGGTGATCATGCTCATGCCTCTAAAACCTCCGCCAGGAAGTCTTTCACCAGTGGCTGATTTGACTTTTTCAATTCTTCCGGAGTACCCAAGGCCACAATATTTCCCTTGTCCAGAACGACAATGCGATCGGCAATGGAAAGCGCACAATTCATATCGTGGCTGACCACCAGGGAAGTTGTTTTCAATTCTCGGGAAAGATCCAGAATCAACTGATTCACCGCCGTTGTCGTGACGGGATCAAGTCCGGTGGTGGGCTCATCAAAAAGCAAAATTCTTGGTTCAAGGGCCACGGTTCTTGCCAGACTCACGCGCTTTTGCATTCCGTAAGAAATCTGGCCGGGACGTTTTCGTTCCACCCCGTGCAAATTCACCAGACGCAGGGCCTTTGAAACCTTGGCCTGAATGACTTCTTCAGACAGTTGATAGTGACGGCGAAGCCCGAAGGCTACATTTTCGTAAATTGTCAGGGAATCAAAAAGGGCCGGATGCTGAAAGACCATGCCGCATTTTTTGCGGATGGGAAGATATTGTTCTTCAGAGAATTTAGAGACCTCTTCATCGTCGATCCAGATTTCGCCTTCATCCGGAGTCAGCAGACCCACGATGTTTTTCAAAAGAACGGATTTTCCTGTCCCAGATGTCCCCAGAATAAAGATGATCTCGCCCTCGCGGATTTTCAGATTTAATCCGTTGAGTACTGTCCTTGTACCGAATCTTTTCACGAGGTTTTTGAACTCAATCACTGACTCATGGTAGAGGCGTGTTCACACACGGTCAATCCGACATTTCTACGACTAGTGTACGATGATGTTAACAAACTAGACGTTAGCTGTGGTGAGAGGGCCGGAAAGTAATCCGCGAATGAACTGATGCACGCGTGGATCGGTATGATTCTTTGTTTCTTCAGGTGTTCCGGTGATAAGCAGTTCCTGATCCACCACCATGCCGATTCGATCCGCCATTTGAAAAGCGCGATTCATGTCGTTGGTGATCGCGACAACCGTAGATCCTTTTTCTTTTTTCAACGTCATGATCAGATCGATGATCTTGCGCGAAGTGATCGGATCAAGGCCTGCAGTTGGGTCATCATAGAAAATGATCTCGGGATCCAAAGCCAGTGCCCGGGCGATTCCCAGGCGCTTTTGCATCCCGCCGCTGATTTCATCCGGATACAAATCGCGGGCATGAGGAATGCCGACAGCATCCAAGAAATACTCTGCTTTTTTTGTTATTTCCCAGTCCGACAACGCTGTGGTTTCGCGCAACGGAAAGCTGATATTTTGAACACAAGTCAGGGAATCAAAAAGGGCGTTTTTCTGAAACAGAATCCCGACCTTTTTAAGCAGCGGAAGACGCTCTTTATTGCTTAGCGTCGACCAGTCCTTTTGTTCAACAAATACTTTGCCATTACGGGGACTTACCAAGCCTGACATGGTCTTGAGCAAAGTTGTTTTACCCTGCCCGCTGGGTCCGACAATCACAAATGATTCGCCCGCCTGAATTTCCAGGTTGATGGACTTCAACACCACCAGGTCGTCAAAGGCCACTGTCACGTCTTTCAGGCTGATGATGCTCATTCGGTCCAGATTCTCTCTCTGGGGGCCTCTGCGCCCAGCGGTAATGGTTGTCTCTAAATACGATTTGATATTGAATGGGTCATCGAACGCAAGTTTTTATTTTCGTTGGGAATTTTAGGAGTAATTAAATGAATATTCATGAGTATCAGGCTAAAGAAGTCTTGAGAAAGTTCGGAGTGGCTACGCTGAAAGGCAAACTTGCTCACTCTCCTGAAGAGGCCGTTGCTGCGGCAAAAGAAATCGGCGGAAGCGTTTGGGTTGTTAAGGCCCAGATCCACGCTGGTGGTCGCGGTAAAGGCGGCGGTGTTAAAGTTGCCAAGTCCCTGGACGAAGTTTCTGAATACACCAAGAAAATGATCGGCATGACTTTGGTGACTCACCAAACAGGCCCTGAAGGCAAAGTTGTTCAAAAAGTCTTCATCGAACAAGGCTGCAACATCGCAAAAGAATACTATGTTGCCTGCTTGATCGACCGTGCGACAGGCCGTGCGGCTATGATGGCTTCTTCCGAAGGTGGCATGGACATCGAGGAAGTTGCTGAACACAATCCAGACGCGATCAAAAAAGTCGACATCGATCCAACTGTGGGTTTGATGCCGTTCCAGGCTCGCGAACTGGCTTTCCAAATCGGTATGGAACCAGCGATCGTGAACAAAGCGGTGAAATTCTTCGCCGGTCTTTACAACGCATTCGTTGCCACAGACTGCTCTATCGCGGAAATCAACCCATTGGTTGTGACTAAAGAAGGCGACGTTCTTTGCTTGGATGCAAAAATGAACTTCGACTCCAACTCTTTGTTCCGTCATCCAGACATCGTTGAGATGCGTGACCTGAACGAAGAAGAGCCGTCTGAAATCGAAGCTTCCAAGTTCGATCTGGCGTTCATCAAGCTTGACGGTAACATCGGCTGCCTTGTGAACGGTGCGGGTCTGGCGATGGCGACTTTGGACATCATCAAATTGCACGGTGCTGAACCTGCAAACTTCCTGGATGTGGGCGGCGGCGCCAACAAAGAGAAAGTGACTGAGGCGTTCAAAATCATCCTGAAAGACAAAAACGTAAAGGGCATCCTGGTTAACATCTTCGGTGGTATCATGAAATGTGACATCATCGCAGAAGGTGTGATCGCGGCGTCCAAAGAATTGGGCCTGAAAGTTCCATTGGTTGTTCGCCTTGAAGGTACAAACGTGGAATTGGGTAAAAAGATGTTGAAAGAATCTGGTTTGAACATCACTCCAGCCGACAACCTGACTGATGCAGCTAAAAAGATCGTTGCTGCGATTAAAGGATAAGCGAACATGGCAATTCTTATTAACAAAAACACAAAAGTAATCTGCCAAGGTTTCACTGGTGCTCAAGGTACTTTCCACTCTGAGCAGGCTTTGGCATACGGAACTAAAATGGTTGGTGGTGTGACTCCGGGTAAAGGTGGCACAACTCACATCGGTCTTCCAGTGTTCAACACTGTGAAAGAAGCCAAAGCAGCCACAGGTTGCAACGCATCCGTTGTATTCGTTCCGCCTCCATTCGCTGCGGATTCCATCATGGAAGCGGTTGATGCCGATCTGGATCTGGTGATCTGTATCACTGAAGGCATTCCAGTTTTGGACATGGTAAAGGTGAAAGAATACATGAAGGGCAAGCGCACGCGCTTGATCGGCCCAAACTGTCCTGGTGTTATCACTCCGGGCGAGTGCAAAATCGGTATCATGCCTGGTCACATCCATAAACCAGGCCGTATCGGCGTTCTTTCCCGCTCTGGCACATTGACTTACGAAGCTGTTGGTCAGTTGACCGCGCTGGGTATCGGTCAATCCACTTGCGTGGGTATCGGTGGTGACCCGGTGAACGGCACAAACTTCATCGACGTTTTGAAAATGTTCAATGAAGATCCGGATACAGACGGCGTTATCATGATCGGTGAAATCGGTGGTACGGCGGAAGAAGAAGCTGCAGAGTACATCAAAGCTCACTTCAAAAAGCCGGTGACAGCGTTCATCGCAGGCGCGGCAGCTCCGGCTGGTAAACGCATGGGTCACGCGGGCGCGATCATCAGCGGCGGCAAAGGCACAGCAGAAGCGAAGTTCAAAGCGCTTGAAGCTGCAGGTTGCAAGATTTCCCGTTCCCCGGCGGACATGGGTATCACAATGCAATCCATGCTGAAAAAGTAGTTCTAAGATTTTAGATTCAACTTTGAAAAACCCACGGCAGAAATGTCGTGGGTTTTTTTGTTTCCGAAGCTGACCATTTTCGATCCCTGTCAATTTTTAAGACAGCCTCACCCCGCTCAAACATCCTCTGATTGGTTTCAAGGCCGTAAAGCGGTGGAACGCCTCTTGTAAAAGGTTTTGCGTTGATCAATTTAGGAGAGTTTATGAAACGTTCTGGTTTGGCTGCTTTTATGGCCTTATTGTCGCTGACTCACAACACGGCTCACGCCGACATCATCGTCGATTTGCCATTCCCGGGCGAATTCGAAGGCGATGTCGTTACAGCTCCGACAACTCCTCCGGCCCCACCAGCGGAAGACACAACTCAAACTCAACCCACAACAACGCCGGCAGCACCTGCAGCTCCTGTGCAGACCGAATATAAGGGTGAGCTTTCCATCACCTCCATGTCGCGCAAATCCGGCGGCGCCACTTATAAGATTGATCTGCAGCGCTCTGCCGTCCTGAACCGTCTGGAACTCGTAGTCGAGGTCAACAAGCTAAAGATCCATTCCGCTTCCCTTATCACGGACAGTGGCCGGGAAATCCAGGTTCGCGAATTCAAAGACACCCGTGTCTTATCCACATGGGAATCACTGACGTCTGAAAACCTGAACCTGTCCGACCGTGTGGTTTCGATTGAAATGGTTGCCGAATCTTATGGTGGGGCTGCGAACATCCGCCTGCGCGCCATCGGCGCGACCGATGTTCCTCGTCTGACATTGCAACAGGTGATTGAGCCTGTGGCTGCCACTCCGACAGCTCCTCCGGCACCAAGCAATCCTGTTATTCCTGTGCGCAACGAACCCATAGTACAAAACAGCACTCCGTCAGCCATCGCCAAAGGCAGCAAGGTCGTCTATTCCGGTTCTTACGTCGGCACCATCGTGCAGATTCTTGGCGGCGGCAAAGTGCGTGTGACGTTGGACGGTTACAGCGGCACTCATGATGTGGACTTGCGTGAAATCGCCACCCAAACAGCGTGTTTGGATGGTCTTTGTAGTGGATACAACATCCTTTATTCCAATAGCTATAGCGGTGTTATTAAAGAGGTTTTCGCTAACAAAAAAGCCCGCGTGGTACTGGATGGTTATTCCGGTTTGCACATCGTGAACTTGAGCGAACTTGCCAGATCCGTCGACTGTCACCAGAACTTCTGTATCAATCGTCAAGCGATCTACAGCAATTCCTACGATGCCACGATCAAAAAACTTTTCACCAATGGCAAAGCCCAGGTGGTGCTGGCTGGCTATTCCGGCCTGCATATCGTGAGTTTGTCAGAGCTGGCCAACGTCATTCAGTGCGCAAAAGAAATGTGCGTGGGTGACTCAGTGATGTACAACAATACTTATAAAGCAAAGATCCTGAAGGTCTACGGCAATGGCAAGGCGCAAGTCACGCTGGAAGGCTACTCTGGAACTCACATGGTGAATATCTCTGAACTGACTCGCCCGACTCGCTGCCTTGACGGTGTTTGTGCCGGGGATTCATTGATGTACGATCGCACCATGGACGCCAAGGTTATTGAGGTTTACAACAACCGCCAGGCCCTGATCACGATCGCGGGCTACAATGGCACCCACACGGTGGCAATCAGCTCTTTAAGCAAGAAAATCAACTGCGCCAGCGGCATCTGCGTGGGCGATCAGTTAATGTATGACTTCACAATGAAAGCCAAAGTCATCAAAGTCTTCAGTCATGGTCAGGCTTTGATCACGATTGAAGGTTACAACGGCACGCACACCGTGTCCCTGCAAAGTCTGACGAAACCTGTGACCTGCTCCAAAGGAATTTGTGCTGGTGACCGTGTGACTTATGATCGCAGCTACACCGGAAAAGTTATTTCCGTGTTCGGTAACGGCACAGCCTTAGTCACCCTGAACGGTTACTCAGGCACACACAATGTCAGCCTGAGTAGTCTGGTAAAAATGAGATAGGAATTGAAGAACCCGCGGTGAAAACCGTGGGTTTTTTATTTCTCTGCTGGATAATAGGGAATTTCAATGACGGCGCGAGCTCCGGCCGCTCCCATAATCGCGCCCAGCACCTGGCGCAAGGACATGATCGTGGCACCTCTTTGACCGATCACCCGGCCGATGGCCTCTTTCGGGCAGCTCACGATGTACTGGGTGGTTTTCTCGCCCACAACAACATCCACGCCGATGCCCTCAGCTTCAGGCGCCAGCATCTTTAAAGCCGACAGCAGAAATTCACGGGCTTTTTCACGAATCTCCGTAATATTGTCGGACAATGGCGCCGCCCCGGATTCAGCTTTGGCTGCGGATGAGGAACGCACTACTTTAATCACTTTAACGGACTCGGCACCCATAAAACTCCTGTTAACAATTTCATGTTAACTTAGAATTTGTCTTTCACCAGATCCTGTCCGCAGATAGTGCTCCCTTCAATTTTTGTGGAACACACCATTACAATTTTTCACAAGGTCCCATTTTAAAAGCTTTGGGGGCCTGCCCTCCCCGTCAAACGACAGAATATTATTGTCTAGTAATCTTACAGCAATGTAAGCATCGGGAATGACGAAGTTCTTTTTCCTTCTGACCCTGATCTCTGCAAGCGCCTTTGCCCAAACCGAACCCGACTGGACTGCCGGAGTCGCCGTCCCTCCGGGCGGGAGATCCAACATCTATTTATGGAACGATTTCGATTTCCAGACGTCTCAAAACAAGGGAAAGATCCACGCACAAATCTATCCGGTCACTGTCACCGGCATGCTGCCACCCTATGAACCCGTGCGCCGCTTGATCGAGGAAAAGAACAGCAATCCTTTGCGCAAATGGATTCAAAGCCTGATGAAAGGCCTCAGTGGATTCAGAAGCTTTGAAGACGTGCTGAAAAATCTGGGCCTGCACAAGTACCCGCTTGAAAACGAGCGCGGGGTTTATGCCGTTCCTTATCCCAATGAAATTCGTCCTGACACCCTGATGGGATTTGGTTTGATTGAACGAAACGGGGCTGAAGGTTTCACTTTCAGTTGCGCGGCCTGCCACTCGTCCAATTTGTTTGGCAAAACTGTTTTGGGCATGACCAACCGATTCCCGCGTGCGAATGAATTCTTCATCAAAGCCAAGAAAGTCATGCCTTTGATGGACCCGCACATCTTTCAAGCTTACACGCGTGCCACTGATGCGGAAACCGCCCTGTTGGTGGAATCCAAAGAACGCCTGAAGTCCGTCGCCCTGAAGCAGCCGATTGCACTGGGCTTGGATACGTCTTTGGCGCAGGTCAGTCTGTCGCTGAATCGTCGTGCGAAAGACGGCTACGCCAACTACAGCGACAAAGCCGCAAGATCGCCGCGTGCCGATGCCTATCTTGATGAAAAGCCTGCAGATTCAAAACCTGCCGTCTGGTGGAACGTAAAATACAAAAACCGCTGGCTGTCTGACGGAAGTGTTCTTAGCGGAAATCCCATTTTCACCAATTTGATCTGGAATGAAATCGGCCGCGGTGCCGACTTGCACGAACTGGAACAGTGGCTGGCGGAAAATGATCATGTGATCAAAGAGCTGACCACGGCGGTTTTTGCCTCGGAAGCGCCGCACATCACTGACTTTTATCCGGCGGAAAAAATTGATCTGGGTCGCGCCAAAGCGGGCGAACAGATCTTTAAAAACAACTGCGCCAAGTGCCACGGGAACTATGAAAAAGCCTGGAACCTGCCACATGCCCTGGTGCTGTCGCCCGCTGAGCGCCTGAAAACAGTGGAAGTCCGCTACAAAGAAAAAACCCCGGTGGTGAATGTTGGCACGGATCCCTACCGCCGTCAGGGCATGAAGTCTTTGGAACAACTGAATGACCTTGAGATCTCCAAAAAGAACGGCATCGTGATCAAAGCGCAGGAAGGCTATGTGCCACCACCACTGGTGGGCATCTGGGCCCGATGGCCGTACATGCACAACAACTCGATTCCGAATCTGTGTGTCCTGCTGACTCCGGCAAAGAAGCGTCCGTCGATTTATTACTCCGGCGAAGCGCTGAATAAAGACACCGACTATGACTTCGCCTGCGGTGGCTACCCGATCGGCGACAAAACACCGAAGGCGTGGAAGACACGCGAGCATTTGTACGACACAAGAAAAGCCGGCATGGGCAACATGGGCCACGATGAAGGCATCTTCATCAAAGATGGAAAGGAAATTCTTTCCGCCGAAGACAAATACAATCTGATTCAATTCCTGCAGACACTCTAAGCGTCTCTGCGCGAGTGTTTCCTGATTTTCCTGCAAACACGGGCGCTTATTGGCGCCCGCTGTTCAATCCCTAAACACAAGCCCTCATCGGATTTACCGCGAATTTCCGGCAAATGCGTGATTTCCCGTACTGAGACACCTTGGCACTGTTGCTGCAATACTCCCCAGCCAGTAACCAAAACACATTAAACCCTTTTTAGGAGTGCCCATGAAAAAGTCCGTTATCGTTGCGTTGTTGTTGTCCGCTACTATGGCTCAAGCTACTGAGATTTCTCAGGTATACTCTGCTTCTGTGACTTCCACAGTAGACTCCATCCTGGCGATTCCATTGATGACTACAGGTGGTGTTGTAGCGACATCTGCTTCTATCTCTGGTCAGACTTTGAAACTTGTTGTTGAAGCTAAAGAAGATGCCGCAACGATGGTTGCTTCTGATGGCGCTATCCGTGGCGTGGCTTTGCAGAAAGCTTTGGAAGCCATCCGCGCTGAAAACCCAAAACTTCAGGCTTCCGATCTTGAGATCGCTGAAGGCATCCTGAAGATGTAATTCGCGCTTTATCTCCTCCTCTTCTCTGGAAAAGGGCTGCCGCAAGGTGGCCCTTTTTTATTTTCAAATCAATCACTTAGGTCCCCATAGTCTGGCACTGAATTTGTAAGAATATTTCAAACGAGGCCTCAGCTTCTGAGCGCCAGGGCCCGAACGTCTCAGAACGAGACACAAAAGGAGAGTCCGATGAGAAAAGCAGGATTGTTTGTCGCCGCGATGCTGATGGCTTCCAGCGTTCATGCTTCATTCTACTCTCTGACGGAGGGGCCTTCTGACAAACAGTTCCGGCAAAACGCGCAGATCCTGCTAAAACAAGCAGAACAACTGCTGCCGGCTTCGATCAAATCCCAATTCAAAAAACCACTGGAAGTCCGATTTGAAAGCTTAAAAGAAAGCGGCGATCACGCCTTGGGAAAACTGTCCTGGGGCAAGGTGCGCATTGATTTGAAGGCCGTGGCAGAAATCCGCCGTGGTGAAAACAACGCCACCCGCATCAACCGCACTCATAAAACCTTCTATCGTGAGATTCTGGCCACAGTGGTTCACGAAACTATTCACGCCTATGACAAACTGAATGTGCATGATGCCGATGAATCCCGCATGATCCGCATCTGCAAAGAAGAAAAAGACGATCGCCAGAACAACCAGACCAGCCCCGAGTGCCGTCCTTACGAAAACATGTATCGCAGTTATTCGCAGAATCCTTATTTCACGATGATCGCAGGTTTTGTCGACAGTGATGAATCGTGGATGAAACACCGCAGTCCTGACATCTATGAGCTGACCAGCGCCTTTGAGTCCTTCCCGGTGAACATGGAATACTTCCTGATGGACCCGGACTATGCCTGCCGTCGGCCTTCGCTGTATCACCTGTTCCGTTCCAAATTCAATCACACGCCATTTCCGAACAGCCGCTGTCAGGTCCCGCTGAACTATGTCATTCCTGACTTCAAGGGCAAAGACAGCCCTCTTCGCAGTATCGATCCAAGCCGCATCTATCAGGTTCATTATCTGCTGGCGGCCGAGGGCGAAGCCATGATGAGCGGCTGGGGTCATTCCATGTTCCGTCTGGTGATGTGTGCTCCGGAAAGAAAAGAGGTCGGTCCTGACTGCCTGAAGGATTTGGATCAGCACATCGTGCTTTCTTACCGCGCCTTTGTGAACAGCATTCAAATCAACACCCTTAAAGGTCTGACCGGGGACTATCCATCCCGTCTGTTCCTGGTGCCGATGCATCAGGTGATCGAGGAATACACCAAGACCGAGCTGCGCGATCTTCGAAGTGTGCCGATGAATCTTTCCCGTGATGAAATCCGTCAGTTCGTGACCCGCACAATCGAAACACACTGGTCTTACGACGGCCGCTACTATTTCACCTCGAACAACTGCGCGGTGGAATCACTGAATCTGATGAAGGGATCTTTGTTCCGTCCTGAGCTGATCTATCTTCAAACCAAGACCCCAATTGGTCTTGAAAAGGATCTTTTGCGTCTGAAAATTGCCGACAACCGCGTTTTTGCCAATCGCACCCAGGCCATCAACACCGGCTATCTGTTTGATTCCTACCGTGACCGTTATGAATTGAGCTTTAAGGTTCTGAAAGACACAATTGGAATTAAGCAAAAGGATTTCCGTGAATTGTTAAGCCTGAGCGCCTCTCAGCGTGCCAGCCTGTATTCGCGCATCAACAAACTGGAAGGAAAAACCCGCAGAAAAGCTGCGGCGGCCATCGTCCTGCTTGAAAACGGTGCTCACCGCTTCCTGACGGCAGCCATCAAAGCGGATCTGACCCAGCATGTGATCAAGGAAGAAAAACAAGCCGCCAAACGCGGCGAAACCACACGCCAGAAAGAAATTGTGACTGCACTGACCGAGATCAGTGACATGTTCTCACAGCCGGCGTCCTTCCTAAAGGGAGCGGACGGATACGGTCTGCCGACCGAGCAGGACTGGGAACAGGTTCAGCGTCTTTCTTCGCACAAACAAAGCCAGGGATCAGATATCTACGATGAAGTGCAAAAGAATGTGGAAAGCCTGATCAACTCGGCACAGTTGAAAGAAATTGAAGCAATTAAAAAGAACGTGGAGTTTGCGCTTAGCTTTATGCGCTCCATTTAACCCAAGGGACAGACAGATTTGACGATGAAAAACGCCATGCTGATACTTACATTTGCAATGATGCTGACGTCCCTGACGACGCAGGCGAACTCGTTCTTGGAAGAGCGCGAGACCTATGCCCGCGGGATCATGGTGGCCACCGACACCCGCGATCAGGCCGACTGCCAAAGAACCCGGGATCAGATCCGAACCTTTATGCCTTTGGAAGAGGATCTGTGCGCCGTTGATGAACTCAACCCCATCAGTGTTGTGGTGATGACGATTCCAATTGATGAGTGGGACTTTATGGGCGAAGTGGACAGCTCGCGCAGGGCTGAAAGATCGGCCCGGGATTCCAATGTCGGCTTCGTGCGCGGCGGACGCACAAGTCTGTTGTTCCTTCTGCCTTCAGCCCGGGAATCCAACAACATGATCCGTGTGGCCGTTCGTCGGGACGCGGCCACCGTGGCGCAAGTGCGTGTGTCGGATCTTTCAATGCTTCAGGAAATCAAACGCGGGCACACGTTTGTGCATTTCATTCTTAGAAATATTCCCCGTCATCTGAGTGATGAGGACCGCGAAGCCAGCGACCGCATCATCCGCCGCGTGCGCCTGCGCTCTTCGTCGATAGAAGGCATGGCCAAAGAAAAATCCATTCTGCAGTCGTTGAATATTGTGGATAACATCAATACGTCAATCAACGACCCGGCAAGCCCGGACCGTTTCGAGATGGGTTTCTTTTTGCCGGAAGGCCTGTGCCTGTCTTTGAAAAAGTGCCTTAACAGCGAGGATGACGACAGTTTCTTCCCGCTAAGTCTGGGTTTCTCGTTTAAGATTCGGTTCTAAAGACGATACGCCGGGTCTTTGCGATAGTGGGCGAAAGGATCATATTCGCCCACCGCCAGGCGCTTTCTTTTGTTGTACTTTTGCCATCGATCAGCCAGGGCAAAGGGGTCGTAATGAATTCCGCCGGAAAGCAGATGATCCTGCAGATTCGTCGCCACCGGCTTTTCTTGGGTGGCGCGGGTGAAATTCAGCACCGGTTTGCCAAACTCCCGCTGCTTGCGAAAATTCAATGAATGCGAATCACTCAGGAATTCAAACTTGGCCTGGAAGATGGTGCTTTCTGAACTCCACTTCAGCTCGTTAAACTGTTCTTTCAGGGCCTTTCTTACGGCGCGCACGGCATGCACTTTCAAAACGGCATCTTCAGAAAAGGCGCGCAGGGATTTTTCCAGCAGATAACCTTTTGCATCGACTTCAAACTGCAGCATCACGGTGCCGAAGTGATTATACTGGGCCAGAATAGAATCAAACATCAGCTCGCTGTCGATGCGTTTAAAGACTTCGCGGTGATAATCCCAGTTGTCGGTGTCAGCAAAGGCATTGGCGCTTTCCAGCGCATACGTGGCGCGATCCCGGAAGTCTTTCTGGGGACCTGCAGAGTTTACGGCGACATCCTCGCGATCACTGAAGTCATAGGTTTTAAACAGGGACTTGGTGATTGCCGCTGATTTCGTGCCCTCAAGTCTCGATGCTCCGGAAGGGATCCCTTTTTTCGGGCCTGCAGAAGGCACAGGGGATCTTTCAACAACTGCAAATTCCACCGGGACAGGATCAGAACTGGTGGGTGCTTGGGCAGGCACGGGTTTTCCCAACCACAGGGCTGACAAAGCCAGGGCATGAATCGCGACAGAAGTGAGGATCCATCTAGCAGAGTGCATGGAAAAAACGCTATCCCAGGATTCAGTTCGAATATAGAAGAGCTTATAACCCCATGCGGCAATTTTCCGTTGACAGCGCCCCTTCCGGCCTCTATTTAAGGGCCATCCAGGAGATCTAAGATGAAGAAATTATTGGTTTTTGCCTTGTTGGCAGCCAGTCCTGCATTCGCCGGCCGTGTTGATGAAATCCAGATCATGACGACCGAGGATGTCGAGTTCACGTTGAATCTTTGGCAAAACCGCGAAAGCTATCAGATCACCTACCAGAACTTCACCACCCCATCCGAAGGCCACGATCTGGCCGTTCAGACAAAACTGGTTGTGAACATGCCGAACCAAGGAAACCAAGAGTGGACATGTGTCACTCAATTCGTTAAAACTCCTAGGTTCTTTGAGATTACTAAAACAGTTTGTCATTAATAAACAAGGAGACACCATGTCTATCGAACAAACATTCTCTATCATCAAACCAAATGCCATGAAGAAAAACGCTATCGGCGATATCGTGAGCATGTTTGAAGCTAACGGCTTGAAAATCGCTGCTGCGAAAATCACCGTTCTTACAACTGCAAAAGCTGAAGAGTTCTACGCTGAACACAAAGCACGCCCATTCTTCGGTGAGCTTGTGTCCTTCATGACTTCCGGTCCGGTTATGTTGATGTGTCTTCAAGGTGAAGGCGCAGTTTTGAAAAACCGCGAAATCATGGGCGCTACTGACCCTAAAAAAGCCAACCCAGGCACAGTTCGCGCGAAATTCGGCGACAACGTTGGTGAAAACGCTGTTCACGGTTCTGACTCTCCAGAGTCTGCAGCTCGTGAATTGGCTTTGTTCTTCGAAAAACACGAAATCTGCAACGTTTAATCGTTCACAGATTCAAATTTGAAATTAGCGATATAAAATGTCTGCGAAATCAAACCAAAGGGGAGCGAAAGCTCCCCTTCTTGGTTCAAAGATCAAATTGAATATTGAAAAACTCGCCATTGGCGGTGCTGGAGTCGCTCGACACGAGGGCATGGTTGTCTTCGTTCCTCAAGCAGCGCCCAATGAAGAGATCCTGGCGGAAATCACTCTGGTAAAAAAGAACTTCATGGAAGCCCGCGTGGTCGAAGTTCTGTCCGCCAGCCCTCATCGTCGCGAGCCACCGTGCCCGGTGGCGCACACTTGCGGCGGCTGCAACTGGCAGCACATCACCGAGGAAGAACAGCGCCGCCAAAAACACACTCTGGTTCTGGAAACGATCAAGAAGTTCAACCGCGATCTGGAATTCAACTATCTGCCGATCCAGCCCAGTCCACGTGTGCTGCGCTATCGCAACCGCATTCAGCCGAAGTTCAAAAACGGCCGCTTCGGCTTCTTTGCGCGCAATTCCCACCAAATCGTGGAAACGATGGACTGCCTGATCACGGAAGAAACCCTGACCGACAAGTTTGCCGAGGTGAAAGCCTGGGCCGAAAAGAAAAATGCGAAAGATCTTCAGCGTCTTGAGATGTACATCGCTGAAGAAGGCGATGTGCGCTACGGCCTGATCACGGACGAGGATGACGGCATCGGTTTTTCTCAAGTGAATCGCTTTCAGAACGAAGACCTGCTGCGCACGGCTTTGGACTGGGCGGGCGACGGTCCGTACAAAAAAGTTTATGACCTGTATGCCGGTGCCGGAAACTTCACCTTCCCCCTTGCCGCGAAATACGCCAGTTCAGAAATCATCGGTGTCGAGCTGAATCCGAAGCTCGTGGAGCGCGCCCGCTCCAAAATCACCGATAAACGCATGACCTACTTCATGTCGGACGTGGAAACCTACATGCGCCGGGCCCGCATCGGTAAAGATGATCTGGTGGTCCTGGATCCGCCGCGGGCCGGAGCCAGTGAATACACCATGCAGACCCTCGCCGCCGCCCAGCCGCGCAAGATCATTTACATCAGCTGCCATCCGGTGTCTTTGGCTCGGGATCTTAACTGGTTCTTTGCTCAGACGCAGAAAATGGGCATCAAGTACAAGCTCGACCGGGTGCAGACTTTCGAGATGTTCCCACAGACGGATCATGTGGAAACTATTGCGGAACTCAGGGTTGACTCTTAGTCCTCTAATGATACCTTTTTAGCATGCGTAAATGGATTCTCGCTCTGTGCGCCCTGACCATGCTGGGTTGTGCCAGCCGATCAGCACAGGAAAAACAAAAAGCTGAACTTCACCTTCGTTTGGGTGCTGCACACATTGAAAGCGGCAACTATCCCTACGCTTTGCAGGAACTGCTGAAAGCTCAGGAGCTGGATCCGAAAAATCCCGTCATTCAAAACAACCTGGGTCAGGTGTATTTCTATCGCGATCGCTTTGATCTGGCCGAGAAACATCTTCGTCAGGCACTGGAATTTGAGCCGCGCTATTCCGACGCCCGCAACAATCTGGGCCGCGTGCTGATTGAAGAAGGCCGCTACGCCGATGCGGAAAAAGAAATTCGCACGGTGATCAATGATCTGACCTACGGAAATCCGGAAAAAGCCTACATCAATCTGGGACTGGTGAAATTCAATCAAAAAGAGTACGGCGCTGCCCGCACCGCTTTTGGCAAAGTCATGGACACACAAACGGACGACTGCGTTGCCAACACTTATTACGGCCGTACATTCTTTGAGGAAAAGGACTATGGTCGTGCTGCCGAAGCTTTGGATCGCGCCATCGGGTTCTGTCAGAAGATTCTGTTCGATGAGCCCCACTACTACAGTGCGCTTTCCTACTATCGTCTGGGCGAAAAATCCAAATCTGTCGCCCGCTTTGAAGAGTTGATAAAATATTATCCCACCGGTAAGTACCGCGACAAAGCCAAGGGAATGCTCAGTTTGATTCGAAAGGGACATTAATGAAAAAGACCGGAGAAATTCTAAAGAAAGCCCGCGAGGAAAAAGGCCTCTCCCTGCACGAAATTGGTCTTTCTTTGAAAATCAGCAGCAAGGTTCTGAAAGCCATTGAAGAGGGCGACGAAACCCAATTGCCGGCAAAGACCTTCCTGCGCGGCTTTGTACAGAGTTATGCCAACTTCCTGCACTTGAACTCCGATCAGGTCCTTGAAGTCTTCTACGAGGAAATGGGTTCCACAAAACCAAAGCCTTACATTCGCCAGACTGACGAACCCAAAGCGGCGGCCCCGGCCGAACCCGAGGCAAAACCGGCAACAGCCTCAACCGAAGTGACTGCCGAAACGACAGCGGCTCCGGCTCCGGAAGCCACAGTCACTCCGATTCGCAAGACTCCGCCACCAACCAGCTCCAATCACGGAATGCAGTCCCTGAAAGAAAACAAGAACACCAAAACCTATATCATTCTGGGTCTGGGTGTTGTTCTGGTCGGCTTGATTCTGTTTACAAAAAAAATGATCGACAAGTATTCCAAGGAAGCCGAAGTTCCAAGCGCCGAAGTGGCACAAACCATGGAAGGCGCAACTCCGGTGGTGGTCGACACCTCCATTGATGGCGGCACTTTGACGGAAGTGGAACCAAACACCACTCCCGGTCCGTTGGGCAACCTGACGACGGCACCAACGCCTGCGGCACCGGTGTCCTCCACAGCAACCCCTGCAGCGTCTCCGACTCCGGCAGTGTCCACGCCGGCGACCCCGGCGGCTTCCCCGACCGCAACGCCGAAGCCGACGACAACTCCAAGTCCTGCTCCAACAGTCACTCCGTCGCCGACGCCAGTGGCTTCGCCGTCTCCAAGCCCGACACCCACTCCGACTCCGAAACCTGAGGCTGGAAAGCCTGTTGAGCTGATCGTTGAGGCACTGGATTCTGTGGAGATCGAGTACTCCGCTCCAAACGGCAAACCACAAAAGATCCGTCTTTCTGCAGAGCAGGTTCACACCTTTAAAAGCAAAAGCGGTCTGAAGATCAATTTCTCCAACGGTGGCGCTGTGAATCTGATTTTGAATGGAAAAGAAATCGGCATTCCGGGTGATCTTGGTAAACCAATCCGTCTGAGCTACTAATCTTGAAAGATCTATTCCGCATCTGGTGGATCAGCCTTCTGGTGAAACTTGTTCTGTCAGCACTCATCCCGTTGAGTGCTGATGAAGCCTACTACTGGGTGTGGGCGCAGCGCCCGCAGCTGAGCTACTTCGACCATCCACCACTGGTGTCCTGGCTGTTCTATCTTGGACACTTCCTTGAGCCTTTCATGCACGCGGTCCGCTGGCCGGCAGTGATTCTGGGCCACGGTTTACTGGCAGTATGGTTCTATATCCTGAAAGACAAGATCGACTTTGATAAAATCAAAGTTTGGACCTATCTGGTGCTGTTCTCCCCGCTTCTGGGATTTGGTTCTTTGATCGTAACACCGGATCTGCCGGTGATGTTCTTCTGGTCCCTGGCCATCTTGTTATCCCTGCAGGCTCTCGACAAAAAAGCTCTTTCCAGCTACCTCTGGCTGGGTGTGGCTTTGGGTCTGGGATTCTGCTCCAAGTATCACATCGTTTTGTTCGTGCCGTGCCTGCTGGCGTATCTGACCCTGGAAAAACGCTGGAAGGATGTGCGCTGGAGCGGGGTTTTGCTGACTCTAGTGTCCGGCCTGATCTTCTGCACGCCGGTTCTTTTGTGGAATTATCAAAACGACTTTGCTTCTTTTGAATTCCAGATCAAACACGGCCTTGAAAAAAGCTCTTACAATCCGGAATGGACACTGTCCTATATTCTGGGACAGATCCTGATCGTGTTCCCGCTGATTTTCTGGGCGGCCCTTCGCGCGCAGGTTCCCAAAGCCATGCGCTGGCTTTATTACTTTGGCTGGGGGCCACTGCTGTTTTTCCTGTTCACGTCCTTCCGCGCTTTAGTGGAGGCCAACTGGCCGATCATCGCCTATCCGGCGGTGCTGGCGTTGGCCCTATTCCATCCTAAAGTACAAAAGTGGACCAAGGTGTACATGATCTTCTGGGGAGCGATTGTCGCTGTTGTGCTCGCCACCCTGTTCACTCCATCTTTGCGCAAACTCAGTGACAAAGTGGAAGAACCTTATGTCTTCCAGGAACTGAGCACCGTGGCCAAAGAAGTGAGTCCACTTTACGCCAGCAGTTATCAGATGGCGTCCTCACTTTGGTATTTCAGCAAGGTTCCGGTGTTTAAGCTCAAGGGAATCAGCCGTTATGACTTCTTTGACACACTTCCCGAGGCCGAACCGCAAGGGAATGTTTTTTATTTGGTGAAGCGCGAGAGAAATGGTTTACCAAAGTGGATTTCCGAACAACAATGGCAGATGAAAGAGATTCGAAAAATCTCTCCTGACTTTGTCCTGTTGGAATTCACAAGACCATGAAAGTAATTGCGACTCTTTCTTTTTTACTGGTGACCTTCTTCTTGTACGGATTTTACCTGAATCAGTACGAACTGGCTGTGGTGCCGCCACAGATCACCTCGCAACATTCCTCCAGAAACCTGTATGACTACAAAGGTGTGCTGAACGTGCACACCGATCTTTCCAGTGGTTCGGCCACTTCAAGTTTTGTCATCACGTCGGCAAAACTTGCCAACCTGGATTTCATCTTTTTCACCGACTACAATATCTTCAACATCCCGACGACGTTTGAATCCTACCATGGAAATCTGCTCGTCTTTAACGCCGGCAAGTACAGCTATCTGGATTCACGGCTGATCTACTATTCCCTGAATCAGGAAAGCATCGGCGCAAACCTTGGCGACGCCCAGGTAAAGCTGTCCGATCTGCTTTCACAGAAAACCGGCGCCAGCAAAGACACCCTGACGATTCTGGCTCATCCCTACAAAGCGGGTTATTCCTGGTCCGGTGAAATTCCTTCGGGTCTTGATGGATTTGAGCTTTTGAACATGAAAAGTCTGATCAATCGCGCCTGGGCGGAATCCAAGGTCTCTACCATCTGGAGTCTTTTGATTTACCCTTTCAATCCGCGCCTGGCGTTCATTCGACTTTACACCGAACCCACAGATGAAATCGCGCTTTTAAACAAACTCAGCCAGCAGCGCAAAGTGGTTGTTTATGCCGGAACTGAAGCCTCGGCGCGGGCGATTCCCCTGGCGAATTATTTCATCCGCTTCCCAAGCTACAAACGCAGCTTTGAATTCATGAGCAATCACGTGCTGCTGAAATCCGAACTGACCGGAAGCTTCAACAGTGACCGCACCAAGATCTTTAACGCCGTTAAAAACGGAAGCTTCTATATTGCACTGGACACGCTGGGTGACCCGAAAGGGTTTTCCGCCACCATCGAAGACGGCAATCACAGCCACATGATGGGTTCAGAGGTGAAATTCAGCAAAAACATGAGTCTGAAAGTGACTCTGCCCGCGAAGCCTCAGGACTTTTTTGAAATCATGATCATCAAAGACGGCGAAGTGGTGGCTAGAAAAAACGAACCTGAAACGGTGTTTGAGCTGAAAGAGCCCGGAACTTATCGCGTGCAAGTGCGGGTCAGTCCGATGCTGCCCATCCCGGACGCCAAAAAATGGATCACGTGGATTTACACAAACCCGTTCTACGTGAGCCCTTAATCATCTGCTAGTGGAATTTCAACCGTGAGCCCGTCCACGGGCTCAATCTGACAGGCCAGCCGCTCCGAAGGCTGAAAGCCCCGGTCCTCGGCCATCTCCTGCTCCAGCTCATTGCGTGGAGGCAGCTTTTCCAGCCCCTTCACCACGAAAACCCGGCACGTCCCGCAGGTCGCGTTTCCGCCACAGGTGTGGTTCAACGGCACCTTCGCCCGCAAGGCCACATCCAAAACGGAATGATCCTTTTGACTCACTGAGACATCAATATTTTCGGGCAAAAAGCTTATAATTTTTCCAGACTTGGATGACACAGTCAGGAACTCCTTCACGGGGACACTCTTTAGTTGAAACAGCCCCATCCATTTTGTATCAATGTTTTTATGAGATTCATAGCTTTTGACTTAGAGACCACTGGTACAGTTCCTGGAGTAGATCAAATCGTAGAAATCGGTGCCGTTCGTTTTATCGATGGCCAGCCCGAGGCGATCTTTGCCACTTTGATTGATCCTCTTCGCCCTATCCCACCAGGGGCTTCCGCCGTGAATGGTATCTCTGATGATATGGTTAAAGGCAAACCCCTGATCGACACCATCCTGCCGGCCTTTGCGGAATTCTGCGGTGATGACGTTTTGGTCGCGCACAATGCGCCATTTGACTCCCAGTTCCTGATTGCTGACATCAAAAAGCATGAAACTGCTGCTCCAAAAGGCGTGATCCTGGACAGCTTGCCGATCGCTCGCAAAGTCTTCCCGGGCCTTCCGAACTACAAACTGGGAACTTTGGTTCAGCACCTGAAAATCCCGACTTCCAATTTCCACCGCGCGGAAGAAGATGCGACTTACCTGGGCCACATGTTCAGCCAGATGATGAAAAGAATCTCCATCGGCGGACAGGCCCCGCAGGTCGGAAACCTGATCGCCCTGACCGGCAAACCCGAACTGCGTTTCCCGCAAATCGTGCGCCAGCCAAAACAAATGGACTTCTTCGGAGGTCTTTAAGAAACGGCCCTTCGGGGCCTTTTTTATTTCTATCAGCTCAAGGAGTTTTACATGTCTAAACTTATGATGCTTTCTGCAACGCTCTTGCTGGCAATTTCCTCCACCGTTCAGGCGGCCACCAGTTTCCCTGATCTTAAAACCTGCGAAGAAGCTGTCTTCTATGTGAAAAGTCTTGGCGACTGCAAAATCACAGACGCTGAGAAAAACAAGTACACCCTGCCGGATGCAGGTGACTCGATGCCCGAAGGCCTTGATCGTGTTCTGAAGATGCTGGCCGAAGCCGAGTGCCGGGGCGCCATCGCCGGAGCCCAGCGCGAGTGCATCCAGCTTTGTAAAGAAGTCGCCGTCTGTGCAAAATAAAAAAAGCCCCTGCAAAGGGGCTTTTTAGTTTCTAGATTTCACGAGCCCGGTGAGCCACCGGATATCTTCTGCCCCGGCCAAACGAGTGCTGCGACACTTTCAAAATAGGCGGTGCCTGCCAGCGTTTGAATTCCGTGCGCATCAACACCGGAAGCAGCCACTTTTCAGTCGCTGATTTTGCCGGACCTGATTTTTCCACCAAGTAAGTCACAGCCTTGTCCAGGTCATCGTACTCAGGCAACGAATCCTGATCTTTTTGGTTCGGGCGAAGTTCGGCCGATGGCGGACGATCAATGATCTCTTGCGGGATCACTTCGCCCTGTTTGTTGTAGTGTCTGGCCAAAGCATAAACTTGCGCCTTGGTCAGATCCCCCAACGGCGCCAAACCACCGCACATATCCCCGTACAAAGTGGAATAGCCGGACGCATATTCACTTTTGTTTCCTGTCGTCAGCAGCATGCTATTTTCTTTGTTGGACCAGGCCATCAAAGTCAGACCACGCAATCGCGCCTGCAGGTTTTCGTTCACGATGCTAAAACCCTCAAGACCCAGGCCCTTGTTCAACGCCTTCAGCACGGATTCATACATCGGACCGATTTCCACTGTCTTGAAGTCCACGCCCATATTGGATGCCAGATCTTTTGCCAAAGTCAGACTTTGTGGAGCATTGAACGGCCCCGGCAAACCCACGCCCACAACATTCGCAGGCCCCAGAGCGTCCACCGCCAAAGCGGCCACGACGGCAGAATCAATACCGCCGCTGAGACCCAGATGAACTTTCTTGATTCCCGTCTTTTCACAGAAATCTCGGATGCCCAACACCAGCGCCCGGCGAAGCTCTTCGATCGCTTCAAGCTTGGCGTTCTTGTTCCAGACTTCCAGGGTGTTAAGATCAATCACGTTAATGTCTTCACTAAACTGCTGGCAGGTCAGAAGTTTTTTGCCTTTTTTATCCAGC
This sequence comes from Bdellovibrio sp. BIS2, assembly GCF_055398295.1. NCBI lineage: Bacteria > Pseudomonadati > Bdellovibrionota > Bdellovibrionia > Bdellovibrionales > Pseudobdellovibrionaceae > Bdellovibrio > Bdellovibrio sp. BIS2. The sequence goes on from NZ_AP035879.1 coordinate 3,774,898, forward strand.
ACGAAACTGCCACCATCAAAGATGATCTCATCCTGCGCGCCCACCAGATTCACATACATGATCGGAGCATTGAAATACGCCGCCGTTTTCTGGGTGACATATTCCCGCTGCTTCATCTTGCCTACAAAGTAAGGCGAAGCGCTCAGATTGATGACCATGTCGATCTTTTGTTTTTTAACTTTGGAAAGGGGGTTTTCACGGTAAGGCGAATTCCCTTTTGCATCGGGCCACGCCCAGATGTCTTCACAGATGGTCAGGAAGAACTTCTTCCCTTTCCATTTGAAATAGTTTTTCGACAAATCGCCGGACTCAATAAAACGGGCTTCATCAAAAACGTCACCCGTCGGCAAAAGCTGTTTATGGAAGAAGCGCGGCTTTTCACCTTTGGCAATCAAAGCGGCGCTGTTGAAATAAGGGCGCCCTTTTTTTGCCGGGTTCCTGGTGATCAAGCCCATGATCACGCCGATATCCTTTGGAAGTTTTTTGATCAGGTCTTTGAATTCGGCCTCTTGTTTGGCGACGAGCTTTTCACGCTCCAAAAGATCAAACGGGTGATAGCCAAACAAAGTGCATTCAGGAAAGACAACCAGGTCACATTTTCTTTGGACGGCCTGGTTTACGAAATCGAGGATCTTTTCTTTGTTAAACTGAAAGTCCGCAAGAACTGGATTTATTTGGGCGACTGCGATTCTCATTCAATCGTTATACGCCCAGAAAAGCCATCTTGGTAGCCGTGCCAGTGATTAATTTCAACTTCTGGATACTTCCAGCAATAGTAACCATCACCGTTGTCAAAATCCGCCATCCACAGGCCCTTGGGCTCGCCACCCAGTTTTTCGATTTTAACCTGCCAGCGGTCAATAACTGCATTAATCTGGGATTCAATGATCGCCACCGAAGGATGGCTTTTGTCGGAATAGGCATCAATGCGGTTCAGGTGTTGTTTCACCTCACGGCAGGCCTCTTCAGTCATACGGTAAATGACGGGAAGCAGTTTGCGTGCTTCATCCAAGCTGAACGTTTTATTGCGATTGATTTCAATCACATTTTCCAAAAGAACTCCCCCATCACTGAACAGATAGGCTGTATCCTTTAAAGAATGTACTGTTTCAAGAAATTAACGACATGACAGACAACTTAAGAATTTCTATGAAGAATTTCTAAACGCGACGCAGACTATTTTTCAAAACTCTTCGACATTTGCAGTGCCTGACCGCCCAAGAACACCACCAGCGCCAGAATGATGGCGACGATGAACAGGATTCTTATAAAATTTCCAATGGTGAAGGGTTCTTCCTCTTTTTCAAAGGTTTGTACCGGCGGTTTTTTCACCGCCAGCTTCTTCACCGGAGGAGTCAGGGACTCTCCCGTAACTATCGAGGCTTTTCCTTCGCCATTTGATTTCTTTTCAAGCTTTTTGCGCTCTGCTTCGGTCAACCCCGAAATCGCCACGGAACGGGTTTTAACGGGACGGGGCCCATAGCTGCCACCACTGCTGCCCCGGAAGAATCCACCGCTGCCACCGCCCTCCAGGGCGATTTCAACGACCTTGCCTTGAGCGCCTCCACCGGATTCCACCCCGGATGACGGACGACGACCCCGATTTATGAAACGACTGCCCCCACGGGACTGAGAACCGGCATAAGTGCCGCCACTGGAACCACTTCCGCTGCCGCCACTGCCATCACTGCCAGAACCGCTGCCTGATCCATCTTTATTGGAGCCCGAACCACTGCCGCTGGAACCCCCGCCGCCACTGCCATTCGGAGGACGGCCGTTCGCCCACGTTCCCGCCTGGAATCGGGTGTTGCACCCTTCATCGGCTACGGTGGTGTCTTCACTTCCCACGGAAGGAAGCTCACCCATTTCCAGCAAACATTGCACGTAAGAACCCATGTAGTTTTTGATGAAGGCATCCATGGGTTTGATAATTTGAGACGTCAGCCCGATCAATAATGCGACAATGATCACGAGCATAAGGACATACTCGAGCGCGGCCTGACCTCGCTCGCTGGGTAGTCCAGATGTAAGTTGAGATTTCTTCACTCGTAAGAGCATTTAGGTCATAATACAGCATATGCCCAATGGACTGAATTTCAATCGACTCATATTTACAGTGTTCTTGGCTTTTGTCTCATTTCTGGTCATTGATCCGCCCCGTGCCCTTGCGGCAGAGCAGACCAAAGACGAGTTCTCTCTCTTTGAAGAGGAACTGAAGCCGGCGGCCACACCGGCTCCTCCGGTCGTAAAACCCACCGCCCCCACCATCAGCAAACCGACCGTAACTAAACCTACGGTGACGGCACCCAAAGTGGAGACTCCGAAAGTCGACACACCTGCGGCACCAGCCACTCCGGCCGCTCCGGAAAAAGCAACTGCCACCGTGCCAAAGCCCGAGGCGGTTACCGCTCCGGTCGCAGCTGTTCCGACAGATGAAACACCTGAGCAAAAAATCGAGCGCCTGAAAAAGGAAATCCGCGCCAGCCCGAAAAACGCCCGCCTGATTGTCGATCTGGCTGACGAGCTTTACAAAAAAGAGGAATACGAAAAGGTCACTTTGCTTTTGTGGAAACACGTCGACAAAATCGACCGTCGCGGACTTCTGATTCTGGCGAGATCCCATGAAAAACGCAAAGAGCCCACCGAAATGATCCGCTCCCTGAACGTGCTTCTGGGTAAGGATGAAAAGGACTTTGAGGCTTACAACCTGATGGGGAATGCCTACACCCTTCAGCGAAAAACCAAGGACGCGATGGAATCCTACAAAAAATCCATCGAGTTGAATGCGAAATATGAACCGGCTTACGACGGCCTGATCTCGCTTTATGAAAAGCGCGATACGCCGAATCTGTACGAACTGCGCATTCTTTTGCAGGACATGGTTCAAAACATCGGCCCGCGCCCGCAGTACTTAAGAAAGCTGTGTGAGATCAACACCCGTGACGGCACTTACGAACCGGCGGTGCAGTCCTGCAAGGAAGCCATCCAGAAAGACCCTAAAATCGCCGATGCTTACGTTTATCTGGGACTTTCCTACAAGGCCCTGGAGGAAGACGCCATCGCGGTAAAAACGCTTAAAAAGGCCGCCAACGACTTCCCCAAGTCAGAGCTGGCGCAGTACCACTATGGCGCCCTGCTGGAAGAGCAGAAGAATTATATCGATGCGATGAAGGTGTTTAAATCCGGCACGGAAGCCGACAGCCAGGCGGCAAGATCGTGGCTGGGGCTTGCCACCACGTCGTTTGAGCTGCGCAAGTATGACATTTCACTGATGGCTTACAAAAACGCCTGCAAATTTGATAAAAAAAATGCCGTGGCCTTTAGAAGAGCCACGACAGTTTTAAGAAACGCGAAAAATAACAAATGGACCGACCAGTTTGAACAGGCGTCGGACAACTGTACGTTCTAGTTTTCCACCACGATCTCACCAATGAGATCGTATTCCATGTTGTCGGTGATGTGAACTTTCACCATGTCACCGACCTGCGCCTGACCGTCATTGATCAGAACCACACCGTCGATGTCCGGAGCCTGACCCCAGAAACGGCCCTGCAACAACAGGTCTGTTTCCTCTGAGAAGCCTTCCACGATCACCTGCAAAGTTTTACCCACAAAGTCGCTGTGCTTTTCACGGGAAATATTCTGCTGAACTTCCATCAAAGCGTCGTGACGGTATTGTTTTGTTTCTTCGTCGATCTGGTTTTCCATGCGACCGCCCGGAGTGTTTTCTTCCGGAGAGTACTTGAAGCAACCCACGCGGTCGAACTGCTGTTCCGCCACGAAGTTCAGAAGCTCTTCGAACTGTTCCTGGGTTTCACCCGGGAAGCCCACGATGAACTGCGTGCGGATCACCGCTTCCGGCAGATGTTCACGGATGTTCATCAGTGCCGTTTCGATTTCGTCACGGGTCATTTTACGGTTCATGGATTTCAGAACCTGATCGTTCACGTGCTGCAAAGGCATGTCGAAGTACTTCACGATCTTGGTGCTGTTTTTGATAACCTGAACCATCTCCTGCGTGATGCCATCTGGATACAGATACATCAAACGGATCCACTGCAGACCTTCAACCTGATCCAGAGCTTTCAAAAGTTCCACCGGGCTTTCCTTACGAGTCGGATCTTTACGACGGATATCAAAACCGTAATCAGTGAAATCGTGACTGATGATGATCAGCTCTTTCACGCCACCGGCAACCAGCAATTTGGCTTCGGCCACGATCGCGTCGATCGAGCGGGACTGCAGGTTGCCGCGGATCAGAGGGATCGCGCAGAATGCACAACGCTTCATGCAGCCTTCAGAGATTTTCAAATATGCGCGGTGACCCGGCTGGGAGTTCACACGCGGAGTCGCCTCTTCCTGCAGATAGGTCGGCAGGTTGAAGAAGGTTTTCTGTTTTTCGCCTTCGTCAGAGTTTTTCAGGATTTTTGCGATGTTCTGGAACTCACCAGAGCCCACGAACAAGTCCGCTTCCGGCAAACCTTCCACCAGGTCGTCTTTATAACGCTGGGTCAGGCAACCCGCGACAACAACCTTTTTGATTTTGCCTTCCTGTTTCAGGTCACTCATGTCCAGAATGCGCTGAATGGATTCTTTTTTGGAGTCTTCGATGAAACCACAGGTGTTCACGATAACCGTGTCGGCCTGATCCGCTTCGCCCACAACTTCATAGCCGTCTTTCATCAAAGTGCCGGCCATGATTTCGCTGTCGACAAGATTCTTCGGGCAACCCAGAGAGATAAAGTGAACTTTTTTGTTTTGAGCAGTCTCTTGTTTCATAGGTCGGTTACCTGTGCATCTTTTGGCGGTTGATATTTGAACAGTTTCTTATTTTCTTTTTTCAGGAACTTCACATCGGAAAACTTCATGGTCGTCAGGTTTCCGATATCGTCCAGGTAGGAAATCGTCTGCAGAGTGTTGTCCTTGGACTTCACAGTCAGCTTCAGGGATTTCACGGTCAGGCCGTCATTCAGCGGCTGCACTTCGATGTTGACCAGCTCCCCGTCTTTTTCCTCTTTCAGGATCTTGAAGTTCTTGTTCAGATCCTCGCCCAGCAAAGAGGAAATCAGGATATGGGATTTCGTCTTTTTGTCGACGATGCCCTTTGCCACCTGCACCGGTCCGCCGAATTCTTTTGGCGGCACCTGCACGCTCCAGATGGTTTTACCGTCGAACACCAGCAGAGTTTCTTCCGGCTTGGTGTTTTCCCAGCGGAACTTTCCGTTCGCCAGATAGATCTTGCCGTCGTACTTGGTTTCTTTGCCAAGCAGTTCAGACTTCACAGTCTTTTCCACATTCATTTCCACAAGCTTGGTGGTGCGGTATTTTTTTGCGACTTTCTGAAGAGCGCCGTTGCCGGTGACGGCCGCCATAGCACTCAAAGAAAACAGGAATGTCAGGACCAGGGAAAGAGTCGATCTAAGCATGCGGGTTTTGTAGCATATCCGTGGACGCTCCGCAAGAGAGGCCCCTCTCTGCCAAGACCCAAACTTCAAAGTGAGGGGGACTCCCGAGCGCCAGCCGGGCGGCGCGCGCTGTAGAGCCGGTGGTTAGGATGTCGTCGACAAAGATCCAGAGGATGTCTGTCGAGTTTATAGACAGCTCTGTATTTTTTTCAACCAGCTCCATGGCGATCAGAGCCCGCTCTCCCCGGTCGGACCGCCTTTGTTTTCCTGACGAGGCTTTACGAAGACACGGGTTAAAAACACCACCCATGTGCGCTGCCAGCGCCCGGGCAAAAAGTGAAGCATGATCTTCAGCACCGGACTTCGCCGGAGCAGGAACAAAGTGCAACCTTCGCCCGCCGGAAAGACGGGGCACCTGCTGCTGCACCATTTTCCGGGCAAAGTGCTCCCACCCTGCCTTGTTATGCCGGCCTTTCAAACTGAGCACCAGTGCTGACAACAGATCACTTTCCCCGGGATTCCAAGAATATAGAGCCCTCAGCCAATCCTGCCGTCGGCGCGCGCGATGCGGGTAATGATTCAGCACCTCATGGCAGGGAACACACAGGCCCGCCTGTTCCACCTGAAACGATCCGCAATGCAGACAGGCGGACAGTCGGGTCTTAAGGGTTTTCAACACAGAATTCATTCTTTCGCGTCACTGCAAATTCTTTGACAGTCCCTGACAGCGGGCCTAGAACCGAAAGAGTGAGGGGTTTATGAAGGCATTTTTCGTTTCGTTGATGATTCTGTCTGCTTCCGCCACGGCCGTGGCCGGTCTTTCTTCCATCCGACACTCTGGTGAATCTTTTGAGGCTGCCCGCCAGCGCAGCACTCCGGTGTGGGAACTCTTCGGTCGCAACAGCTATCCTGATCGCATGAAAAAACCCATGAAAGAGCTGAACATCCAGGAGATTCCGGATGTGGGTTCTTACGCGGATCTTGAGCGTGAATTCAAATACGTTCGCGACACCCGCTTCATCACCGATGCCGAACCCTTTGCCCGCCGCCTGACCTGGATGTATCCGGACGATGGCTGTTATGCCCGCGCCGAAATGGCCGCCACCGAGCTGGTTGAACATCACTTCACAACACCGAAGAAAATTTTTGTCTTCGGAAACTTGTATGCGCCGACTCAGAACGCACCGGGCGGTTCCGTTTCCTGGTGGTATCACGTCGCAGTTACTTACCGCGTGGGTAACGACGTTTATGTTTTTGATCCAGCCATCAATCCGGAAAAACCCGTGACACTGGTTGAATGGAACAAAGCCGTCGGTGGCGAAAAAAGCCAGGTGCAATACACCATCTGCTCCCACAAAACATTTGATCCGGGTTCAGACTGCCTGAATCCACGGGCCCTGACAGAACAAGAGGCGATCTCCGAGCAAAAGAGCTTCCTAAGCCTTGAATGGAACCGTCTGCTGGATCTGGATCGCGATCCGGAAAAAGAACTGGGTAACGAGCCACCTTGGCTCTAGATATTGTGATACGGAATTTTTTTGATGATCGTAAAGGCCCGGTAGATTTGCTCCAAGCTCATCGCCTGGGCCATCAGATGATTCATCACCATGGGCGATAAAGCCACCTTCAGGTCCGCACGTTTACGGACCTCTTCATTGACTCCGAAAGCGCCGCCAATAATGAAAATCGCGCGCTTCTTGGAGCTTCCCAGAATGTTTTCCACTTTTTTTGAAAACTGAATCGAATCCAGCACGGACCCGCGCTCGTCAAAGAGCACGACATAGTCGTCGCTGTTGATATTTTTAAGGATTAAATCGGATTCTTCGTTGCGCTTAAAGTCCGCATCTTCACGCGCGGACTTTTTGGCTTTTAGTGACTGAATGTCGAAGGGAATGAAGAAGGAAATCTTCTTCTTGTACAACTCGCTGACCTCGTCCGCCCAGGCTTCCTTGGCCGTTGCGAGGTTGTACAAAATGAACTTCATGACTACGGCTCACCCTTGCCAACATAAGGATCTTTCAATCCCATGTCTTTGCCTTCTCTCCACAGGTTTTCCAGGCTGTATTCCTGGCGAACGAAGTCGTAGAAGACGTGGATGATCAAAGAACCGTAATCGACAAGAACCCAGCGGCCCTCGTCCACACCCTCGATGCTTTGTGGGTGCACGTTGTATTCCTCTTTCACCGCCATCACGATGTTTTCCGCCATCGCCGCCGCATGACGGGTGGAGGTACCGGACGCGATCAAAGTGTATTCACTTGGAGCCGACATGGAAGTCAGGTCAAAACCACGGACGTTGATGCCTTTTTTCGCAAACAGAACATCGGCGCAGAACGCGGTGAACTTTTTGTAGTCCCCAATACGGTCACCCAGATTGCGGTAAAGTTTGTGTTCCTTGATGTAGGATTCAACAGACAATGGCAGGTATTTTTCAACCGGCTTGCCGGAACGAAGCCATTTACGAACTTCGCTGGAGGAAACTTCCACATCACGCAAAGTGATGAACTGGATGTTGCGGCCCGTGTTCAGTTCGATGAAGTTGAAATCAAATTCTGCAACCAGGGGCTTCAGGAAACCCGGCATCTCTTCCAGAGATTCCGGCATGTCATAACCCGGGCGGGTTGTGACAATCAGATTCGCCTCGGTCAGGATCTTTTGATAGTCCTTCCATTGAGCCAGCTCTTCAAATTTGTCTGCGCCCACAACCAGGTAAAGGTCGTTGGCATCATAGGATTTGCGCAGATTCATCACGGTATCAACTGTGTAGCTCATGCCACCACGTTTGATTTCCTGATCGTCCACGAAGTAAGTTTCACCGTACTGGGCAAACGCCAGACGAGTCAGTTCCACACGCTGTTCAGGCGTTGGACCTTCCACCGGAGTTTTCAGAGGATTCTGAGCCGCAGGGATGATGTGAACTTTGCCCAAACCGGCTTTCTTCGCTACGGTTTGAATGGCGTTGATGTGACCCATGTGTGGAGGGTTAAAACTGCCTCCGAAAATACCTATTTTCATTATTCTTCTTCCTCTTTCAGAATCTGACGAGCCAGTTCCTGAACAAATTCTTTGATGTTTTTGCCAGTCACTGCGGAAATCGCAAACGGCTCGCTGCCGCTGGCTTCCCGGAACTGTTTTTTCAGCTTCGTCAGCTGAGATTCACTTAAAGTGTCGATCTTGTTCAGCACAACCAATTGAGGACGCGTGGATAGAGGGAAGAAACCCTCTTTGTCCTGGTTGTTTTCATCGTACATTTTAAGTTCGTTGTTAATATCCGTAAAATCCTCTAAAGGATCACGGCCTGACATTCCGGATGCATCAACCAGATGGATGAACAGGCGTGTACGTTCAATATGTTTCAAGAACTGGATACCCAGACCCACACCCGCGTGTGCGCCCTTCACCAGTCCCGGAATATCCGCCACCACGAACGAGGAATAGTCCCCGGCCTTCACCACTCCCAGATTCGGAGTCAGGGTTGTGAACGGATAATCCGCAATTTTCGGTCTTGCTGCAGAAATACGGGAAATCAGTGTGGACTTGCCGGCGTTCGGGAATCCAACGATACCCACATCCGCAATCAGTTTCAGTTCCAGACGAACTTCAATTTCCTGACCTTCTTCACCAGGTTGCGCATGTTCTGGAGCCTGATTCACACTGTTTTTGAAAAACTCATTTCCTTTTCCACCACGACCGCCTTTAAGCAGGGTGTGCTCGGAAATTCCGGTCATATCGATGATGATTTCACCATCCATATTACGGAATACAGTGCCTTGAGGAACAACAAGGATAAGGTCTTCGCCATCCATACCGGATTTCTGACGACCCTCACCCATTCTTCCAGATTGAGCGGCGTATCTTTTATTTTGTCTAATATCTACCAGAGAATTGATATGACGAGATGTACGGATAATAACATCCCCGCCCTTGCCGCCGTTGCCCCCGTCTGGGCCGCCACGGGCTTGCATGGACTCGCGGCGAAAACTGACACAACCCGGGCCGCCACGTCCCGAAGCTAAAGAGATACTGACTTCATCAATGAATTTCATAACTGACTGTCTATACAACAAAAAAGGAGCCATGGGATGGCTCCTTTTCCATTTGTGAAAAAATGTATCGGTTTATCTTAAGACTGATTAAACAGCTTTAGGATAAACGCTAACTTTGAAACGCTCTTTGGAGAAACGTTCAAATTTAACAAGACCTTCAACTACAGAATAGATAGTGTAGTCGCGACCCATTTTTACGTTGTTACCCAAGTGGAATTTAGTACCACGTTGACGAACGATGATAGTTCCTGGAAGAACTTTCTCGCCACCGAATCTTTTTACACCCAGTCGTTTACTCTGTGAATCACGACCGTTCTTTGTACTACCACCGGCCTTCTTACTTGCCATGACGAACCTCTCTTACGAAATAAAATTAATTAAGCTTTCTTAGAAGTTTTTTTAGCTGCTTTTTTCTTCGCGCCAGTTTTAGTCGCTTTTTTCACAGTCTTTTTAACTGCTTTTTTCGCAACTTTCTTTTTCGCTACTTTTTTAGCCGCTTTTTTTACAACTTCTGCAGTACCTTTGTTCGCTGCGCGCTCTTTACGAGCTGCTACGCGAGCTTGTGCTTTTTCAGCACGAACTGCTTTCACGTCAACAACAGTTGCTGCTTCATCAGATTTAGCAGTTTTTCCATCGAAGGAAATTGCTTTAACAAACAGCTCGGTGAACTCTTGTTTGTGAGTTGCGAACTTTCTGTAACCTTGACGACGCTTCTTTTTGAAGACGATCTCTTTTCTTGTCTTAGCTTGTTTAGTAACAACAACAGTTACTTTCGCACCTTTAACAAGAGGTTGACCAACAGCAGTGGACTCACCACCAACCATCAAAACTTCGTTGATTTCAAACTCTGCACCAAGTGCTTGTTCAAGTTTATCAACCTGAACTACGTCACCAGCTTGAACTTTATATTGTTTCCCGCCAGTACGAATAATCGCGTACATGTAATACCTCCAGCTACCCGAATTAAGCCAATGGTAAATGCCACTTTGCACTAGGCTTTGTCAACCTAATACATGCTATTTTTTTCAGCTTTTTACGAGAGAAAGAGAGGTTAGCTTTAACCCCCCTCAAATGCAAATATTTTTGGAAAAAGTTGGCAAGGTCTAGGTGCTAAATAAAAGCCTATATTTTCAGCACCTTAGCTTAACTCACGGCTTCAAAAGTTCCCGTTTCCAGGCGTCACCCAACTGCAGATTTTTACTATTAACCACCGCTTCAATCAGCTTTTTGTGATCCTGATAATTTTTCTGGGCGGACTTGCTGGCAGGATTCCGGGCAGCAATAACGCGCAACTCATCTTTTTCACGGTTAAGGGCATCAAAGATGTTCTGCGCTTTCACGTCCGAACGGCTGGTGGCCTGCTCGGTTTTGATGAAATATTCCGCAGCCTTATCATATCTTTCAGCCGAGGCATTCATCTTCGCCCCGACCCAATAATCGCGCGAAGATTTGGGCGCTTTTACATCGTTCATAAAGACTTCATAAGAGTCAGACGCCTTGCGGTAACTATTTGTAGATTCTGAGATATTTCCGGACACACGCAGCTTGTCAGCTTCCAAACGGGCCTTGTTGGCAAAGTCCCGCGCGGCCTTGGTGTCAGACAGGCTTCCCGCCAATCCCTGACGCATTAATAGATCGCGCTCTTCAGCTTTGAACCCGGCGTTCTTCAATATATTGGCCTTGTCGCTGAGATCCGTCTTTGAATAGGTCCCATAACCCCGGCCGGTGCCCTTACCCACTTCATGGGCCGAGATCAGCGCTTTCTTTTCCGCCTCACTTAAAGATCGACCCAGGGATTTTTCCGCCGCGGCCACACGCTCTATATTAGACAACTTGGCGGCCTTTTCCAGTTCCGCCGCAGAAGCCACGGTTCTGGTCGCGGCAGAGGCCTTTCCAGCATCCGCACTCACCCCGGCCAATTTCATGATGTTTTTGGCTTTGGCGGCTTTCAGTGCCGCTCCGGCAGGTCCGCCGGCCAAAGTCGCCACCTCGGCCACAGCTTCACAGACGATCGCGGCGGCCTGCTGGGCGTTGTAGCATTCGATCTGCACACCCATCTCTTTAAGTTTGGCTTTAGCCATCCCCACCAGATCAATGTTTGAGGGCGTGACCTGTTTCTGACTCCACTGAACATATTCCCGTTCATCGGCAGAAAGGTTTTTATCCCCCTTCATCATAACAAGGCGAAGGGTTGCATTGCCCTTGTCCATGCCCTGCATTTTGATGATGCGTTTTACGGTCGCACAGTTGGCGCGCTTTAAAACAGAGGCTTCAGGCATCTGCACCTGCAAAAGTTTCGGCACCGTGCTGTTATATTGTTTGAACAGGTTTTCTTTACCTTTGGGATCGGCTTCGCAGGCTTTGTTGGCAGCCGCTTCCGCTTCCATATCCAGCGCGATCTTCGCCGCCCCTTCACCAATCGCCGTACCAATAGCGACAAAAGAGTCTTTTACAAAATTCCAGCCACCCACCGCACAACCCGAAGTGTAACCCCAGGTGCTTTCCGCCGCCCGCGACAGAGAGCTCTGATCATGGCACTTCAGCGCTTTCTCCTCAGGCTTTTCCCCATTGGCGCGCATCTTCGCAAAAAGATCCTGACACTCTTTGGACTTCAAAGTCTCCATACAAGTGTTGCGGGAAACATCCGCCAGAGCTTTCAACTGGTAAGGCTTCGGGCCGCAAAAAAGCGGCTCGGAGTGTGCAACGAAAGAAAATAGAATGCCTAAAAGAAAAATCAAAAGATGTTTCATACAGAATCTATCGGAACACCAGACCCCCGGCTCAACAGCCCAAGGTCCAGCAATCCCAAAATGATTCCACAATTCAGCCCAAAAGCTTCGCGGCTGGTCAAAAGGGTTCAGCCGCGAGGCGGAGGGAGCTTTCCGAAACGGAGGCGTGCTTTCACCAGCCGCCCTAGACGAAGAAGATTTCGTATTGTTCCAAGTGATAATTTGGTTCGATTTTGAACGCGACAGAGCGGCCCAGTTTCTTTTCGATGCCTTCCAGGCTTTCGCCTTCGACTTCGTAGATCCAGTCCACCACTTCACTGTGACAATGAATGACCACGTTGGTTTTTTTATTGATCAGCATGTCAGCGTCACGCTCAAGTTCACGGAAGATTTCATTGGCCACCGTGGATTTGCGTTTGATGTAGCCTTTACCTTCACAGTAAGAGCACGGTTCACACAAAGTCTTGATCAGACTTGGGCGGATGCGCTTACGGGTCATTTCCACCAAGCCCAACTGGGACATGGAAACGATGTTGGTGCGGGCACGGTCGCGCGCCAGTTCTTCGGCCAAGGCCTCCAGAACTTTTTCGCGGTGGGATTCTTTTTCCATATCGATAAAGTCGATGATGATAATGCCGCCGCAGTTACGCACACGCAGTTGGTGCGCAGTCTCGCGAACCGCTTCCAGATTGGTTTTTAAAATGGTGTCTTCCAGATCTTTTTTACCGACGAACTTACCGGTGTTCACGTCGATAACCACCAGGGCTTCGGCTTCATCGATCACGATGTAACCGCCAGATTTAAGCCAGATCTTGCGCTCCATCGAGCGGGAGATCTCAATGTCGATGTCGTACAGGTCAAACAACGGCTTTTTCTCTTCATAAAGCACGATGTTCTGTTTGTACTTGGGCATGAACTGGGACACGAACTTCACAACTTTTTTGTGAATCTCAACGTCATCGACCCAGACGCTCGTGACGTCCTCACTCATCAGATCACGAAGGGCGCGCAGCTCGACATCAAGTTCGGTGTGCAGCGGACCCGGCGTTTTTTTCTTTTCGTAGTTTTTGAAAATCTCTTTGCTCAAACGATCCAGATACTCGATGTCGGCTTTCAACATCTCTTCCGAAGCCCCATCCCCGGCGGTTCTTACGATCACGCCACCGGAAGGATTGATTTTCTGAACCAGTTTTCTTAGGCGCTCGCGTTCGCCTTCGTCTTCGATACGACGGGAAATACCCAGGTGGCGCACGGTGGGCAGGAACACCACGAAACGGCCTGGCAGGGACAGGTGCGTCGTCAAACGTGCGCCCTTGGTGCCCAGCGGATCCTTGGAAACCTGAACCAGAATGCTCTGGCCTTCTTTCACCAGATCCTGAATCGGAGTTTTATTTGCGTGAGTCAGCGGCTTGTCGTCATCCCCTTCATCCATCGGCTCTTCACGGTCCACCGCGGAAAGGAAGTTGTCATCGACGTCTTCGCGAATATCGCCGACATACAGGAATGCTGCTTTTTCCAGACCTATATCCACAAACGCCGCCTGCATGCCCGGAAGAACACGAATCACCGTGCCCCGATGGATGGACCCGACCAAGGTGGGGGACGTTTTTCGTTCAATTTTCAAATCGGTCAGGATCCCGCCGTCAACATAGGCTACACGTGTCTCTTGTGGTCGAACGTTAATCAGAATTTCAGCAGACACAGGCGACTCCTTGGCGAATATAACCCCTCTTGAACGGGGCTGGTCTTAGTTCAATAGTCCAGAAACAAGACCGATAGCAATTAATATTTAATATTGAAACATATCTGACCGAAAAGATCACTGAATTAGAGACCTTAGGAGACGACGATGGCAACAATTGATGAATTGTTCAAACTCATGGTGGAACAAGGTGCCTCCGACTTGCATATCACAAGTGGAGCCGCCCCTTATTTGCGCCTGCATGGAAACATGGTTCCATTGAACTATCGCGAGCTCACAAATCAGGACGTACAGGGACTGCTGTTTGAGATTCTTTCTGAAAAGCAGAAAAAAGCTTTCGTTGAAAAATGGGAACTGGATTTCGCCTACACTTTGTCAGGCATCGGGCGTTTCCGTTGCAATATCTTTATGCAGCGTAAAGGCCTTGGCGCCGTTATGCGTATCATCCCGGAAAAAATCAAAACCGCCCAAGAACTGGGACTGCCTCCGGCCGTGATGGACATGATCGATTGCGATCGTGGTCTGATTCTTGTCACCGGTCCGACAGGTTCTGGTAAGTCCACAACTCTGGCGGCGATGATTCACCAAATTAACATGACCCGTGAAGCCCACATCATCACGGTGGAAGACCCGATCGAGTTCGTTCACCCGAATTTGAAATCCCTGGTCAATCAGCGTGAGGTGGGAAGCCACACCAAAAGTTTTGCCAACGCCCTGAAAGCGGCCTTGCGTGAAGACCCGGATATTTTGCTGGTGGGTGAGCTTCGTGACCTTGAAACAATTTCTTTGGCACTGACTGCTGCAGAAACAGGTCATATCGTTTTCGGAACCCTGCACACCAACAGTGCGGCGAAAACAATCGATCGTATCATTGACGTATTCCCTGCCGGACAACAGCAGCAGATCCGAACGATGCTGGCTGAATCCCTGCGCGGAGTTGTCGCTCAGACCCTATTCTCACGCGCGGACGGACAAGGTCGTGTGGCGGCTTACGAGATCATGAGAAACACCAAAGCCATCTCGAACTTGGTTCGTGAAGGTAAAGTCCACCAAATCCCATCTGCCATGCAGACCGGTGCCACTCAAGGTATGGTTCTGTTTGAAAAGTATATTGAGGATCTGGTTCGTAAGGGGAAAGTTTCCGCAGCCGATGCCAAGACCTTCCTGGGTCAGGCCGGTGGTGGCGACACCAGCGTTCAGCCAGGGGCGACCATGGCTGGCGGCAGCCCACGCACCAAAGTGGGCTAAACTAAAAAGTAAACGAATACTGAATCATGGGAGGGGCCTTGGCGACGAAAGTTTCCGAGGCCCTTCGGTTTTTAAAGTCCATCCCCAGGTTCTGGGAATACTCATACTGAGGCGCCGCTGGGCGCGAAGAGTCATAAATAACATACCCCACCCCGCCTAACAAACCCACCAGAGCACCGGTCGTGATATTGCCGGTGTGTTCCTGCGGTTCACCGTAAAAAGACAGCGTGCTTAATCCCAGAATGGCCCCGCCCAGAGTGGAAAACAGGACGGCGGCGACATTGCGTTTTACACTGCGATTGGCCTGGGCCGTCGAAGTGGATGAAGTGAAAATGAGCAAAGATATGAGTAAAACTGAGGTCCACTTCTGTGGTGTCATGATTGCCTCCTGCAATGATCTGAGATAACTTTTTAATTTAAACATTCTTGAGGTGCCCCGTGCAACTAAGTCGTTACATTGACCATACTCTTTTAAAGCCTGAAGCCCAAACCGCCCAGATCGAAAAGCTGTGCGCGGAAGCCAAAGAGCACAACTTCTTCTCTGTCTGCGTGAACACGTCCTATGTGAAAACCTGCGCTGAACTTTTGAAAGGCTCTTCTGTGAAAGTCTGCTGCGTGGTGGGCTTTCCTTTGGGTGCCATGGACACGGCCAGCAAAGCCTTTGAAACCAAAACGGCCATCGCCAACGGAGCGCAGGAAATCGACATGGTCATTCAGATCGGCGCACTGAAAGACCGCCGTCTGGACTATGTTCGTGACGACATCAAGGCCGTGGTTCAGGCAGCGGCTGGTCACACCGTGAAAGTCATCATCGAAACTTCGTTGCTGAATCAGGAAGACAAAACCCTGGCGTGCAAGGCAGCCCTGGAAGCCGGAGCACATTTTGTTAAGACCTCCACCGGCTTCGGGGGCGGCGGCGCCACGGTGGATGATGTGAAACTGATGAAGTCCGTTGTGGGCTCATCCATGGAAGTCAAAGCTTCCGGCGGCATCAAAGATGCCCAACAAGCAAAAGCAATGATCGACGCTGGAGCCACCCGTCTTGGCACAAGCTCAGGGATCACAATTATTCAAGGCGGCTCTGTACAAGGTGGTTACTAATGGCTTTTCTTCCTGCTGAAATTATTAAAATCAAACGCAACGGCGGCGTGCTTTCTTATGAAGAAATCAACGAATTCATCCTGGGCTATGCGCGCGGGCAGATTCCTGATTATCAGATGTCAGCCTTGCTGATGGCGATCTTCTTCCAAGGCATGAACACCGAAGAAACTCTTTCGTTGACGAAAGCCATGCTTCACTCCGGTGAAGTTGTGGATTTTTCTTCCGTAAAAGAATTCAAAGTGGACAAACACTCCACCGGTGGCGTGGGTGACAAAACCAGTCTGATTCTGGGTCCGATCGTGGCGGCCGCGGGCATTCCGGTGCCGATGATTTCCGGCCGTGGCCTGGGTCACACTGGCGGAACTTTGGACAAACTGGAATCCATTCCGGGGTTCAATACGCAAAAGTCCCTGCCTGAATTTATCGAACTGGTTCACAAACACAAAATCTGCTTCATCGGTCAGACCAAAGAGATCTGCCCGGCTGATAAAAAAATCTATGCGCTTCGTGATGTGACTGCGACGGTAGAAAGCCTGCCGTTGATTTGTGCTTCGATCATGTCCAAGAAAATGGCGGAAGGCATTGATGGCCTGGTGCTGGACGTGAAGTTCGGATCCGGTGCCTTCATGAAAACCCCGGTGCTGGCGGAAGAGCTGGCGGTGAACCTGATGGCGATTGCCAAAGGTTACGGCAAAAAAGTCACCGCATTGCTGACCAATATGGATCAGCCCCTGGGCCGCTATGCCGGGAACTCGGTGGAAGTCGAGGAATGCGTGGCCATCATGAAAAATGAAAAATTCATCGGCCCTGCCGGTTATGATCTTTACGAAGACACTCGTGAACTGAGTCTGCGACTTTCTGCGCACATGCTGCTTTTGGCGGGTGTTGGCAAGAACGAAGAAGAATCCTACAAGATTGCTGAAGACATTCTGGTGTCCGGTAAAGCGATGGCGAAGTTTGAAGAACTTTGCTCCATCCACGGTGGCAATTTGAAGGCCCTGCCAAAACCGAAACATTCCATCGAAGTCAAATCTGACAAAGCCGGCTGGGTGGGTGGCTTCCACACCGAAAGCATTGGCGTTGCGGGCATCTTGATCAAGGCGGGTCGCGCACAAACCACGGACATCATTGCCCCAACTGCGGGCATCGAATTCCATGTGAAAGTGGGTGATGAAGTGAAGGTCGGCGACACTGTGTTTACATTGCATGGCGACGACAAAGATCTGCTGCAATCGGCTCTGCCAATGCTTCGTTCAGCAATGACAATTTCCTTGCAAAAGACGACAAAGCCTAGTTTGATACTCAAAACTTTGAGCTAATACTCAAGGTCGAAAAGGGAGAATATTTTGGTACTCAATAAGCTACAAGAATCCATGACCTACATCCGCACCAAGACTTCGGCAAAACCGAAAATCGGTGTTGTATTGGGCTCGGGCCTTGGCGCTTTTGTGAAGGAAGTGGAAGTTGAAACGACCATTCCTTACAAAGACATTCCTCACTTCTCCCCTCCGACTGTCGAAGGACATTCCGGAAATCTGATCTTCGGTAAAATCAATGGCCAATCCATCGCGATCCTTCAGGGTCGCAACCACTACTACGAAGGCCACAGCATGGAAAGTGTTGTGTTCCCGACTCGTACTTTGGCGATGCTGGGTGTGGAAACTTTGATTCTGACCAACTCGGCCGGTGGTTTCGGTGAAAACATGCAAGCTGGTGACTTCATGGTCATCGAAGATCACATCAACTTGATGGGCACGAATCCTTTGATGGGTCCGAACATCAAGGAACTGGGTCCTCGTTTCCCGGACATGACCGAAGCTTACGACAAGCGCCTGATCCAGATCATGGAAGACGTGCTGATGAAACAGGGCACACGCTATCACAAAGGCGTGTACTGTGGCGTGAGCGGTCCTACTTATGAAACTCCGTCTGAAGTTCGTTATCTGAAACTGATTGGCGGCAAAGCGGTCGGCATGAGCACGGTTCCAGAAACCATCGCGGCCAACCACCTGGGTCTGCGTGTCGCGGCTCTTTCCTGCATCACCAATTTGGCGGCAGGGATTTCTTCTCAGAAGCTTTCCCACGACGAAGTGACAGAGACAGCCAAACAGGTAGAGCTGCAATTCTCCTCGTTTTTGCGCGAATTCATCGCTCATATCTAATGGGTTGGACCTGAGAAAAGGGTCCAGTCCAGTTTCTGAAATTTAGCCTCAAAATAAGACATATAATAGCCGAAGAGCTAACCGGTCGGGCCTTTGTAGTGCGTCCCATTGATGGGACCCGTTGGGCTCGCACAGGGAGTGAACATGGATGTTCAAAAAATTCTCTCGGCGGTCGCTTGCGTCTTTGTATTTGCAGCTTGTAGCCAGAAATCCGCTGAAACAGTCTTTCCAGAAAATGGCGCGCTTGATTCCAGCGCCTGTCGTGGTCAGGCTCTTGAAAACAAATTCATCGTGCAATGGGAAGACGGCAGTTTCACAACTGAAACCGCAGCCAACGCCGAAGAATTCAAAGAAAATTTCATCAAACCTCAATTGGAAAATATCAAGCACGTTGATTACGATCGCGTGATCCAACTGCAAAGATCCAGCGAAGTGTCGGCAACAGCCTTCACCGACAGTTGGGGCCAGCAGCGCATCGGCGCCCCGACAGTGTGGAGCCAGGGCGTGTACGGTCAGGGCGTGAAAGTCGCTGTGGTGGATGCTTACGTAGATGTGTCTCATCCCCAACTGCTTCCACGCATTGCTGTGAACACGGATGAAATACCGAATAACGGCATTGATGACGATAAAAACGGGATCGTGGATGATTACTATGGCGCGGCCTTTGTTTCCCAGCCGGGCAACAATCAGACGCCGAGCTCGCACGGTTCTCACGTGGCGGGTATCATTGCCGCTGATTCACGCTACGGCTCGATTGAAGGTGTGGCTCCTCAGGCACAGATCATTCCGGCGCAATTCATCGCCAATGATGGCGGTGGCTCTTTGGGGGATGCGGTTCTTGCCATGCAATACTCTGCCAGTCGTGGGGCGAAGATCATCAATGCCAGCTGGGGTGGAGCTCCGTGTGTGGCCTCTTTGCGAAACGCTTTTGTAGAGCTTGAGAAAAAAGGCATCCTAGTTGTCGTAGCCGCGGGTAATGATGGTCGCGATGTGGATGTGTATCCGGAATTCCCGGCGTCCTTCAATATGGCCAATCAGATCACAGTGGCGGCGGCTTCGGTTTCTGACTTCATGACCTCTTGGTCCAACAGTGGTTTTTCTCTGGTGCACGTGGCGGCGCCGGGTGAAAGAATTCTTTCCACCGTGCCGGGCGGATCCACCGCTTACATGGAAGGAACCAGCATGGCGGCACCGTTTGTCAGTGGTGCGGCAGCCCTGCTTTGGAGTGCCAAACCGAAGGCTTCCGCGGTGCAAATTAAAGAGGCAATTTTGAAGTCCGTGGACGTCACTTCCGGACACGAGTTTAAAGTAAATACTCGAGGGCGCATCAATGTCGAAAAGGCGCTTCAGTACATTCAGCAGTTAGTTCCATAATTTCAAACACATAGCTCAATTCGCGCAGGGCATAAAAAGTATGCTCTGCGTCTCTAGTTTTAAGATGATTCTTTGAACTGAAGTGCTAGATTGATTCCTTGTTTTTTGAGGATGGTTCCTCACAAGAAAAGGAATTTTATGAGCACAGAAGTTTCATCTGGCATTCAAGCACGATTGGCAGATCTTGAGAAAAGAAACGAAGCCGCAATGGCCGGTGGTGGCGCAGCTCGTTTGGCGAAACACAAACAAGGTGGTCGTCTGACAGCACGCGAGCGCGTGGATGTTTTGCTGGATCCAGGCAGCTTTGTTGAAATGGATCGTTTTGTTTCTCACCGTTGCACAAACTTCGGCATGGATAAAAACGTGGTTCCGGGTGATGGGGTCATCACGGGTTACGGCCGTATCAACGGCAAACTGGTTTATTTGTCTTCTCAGGATTTCACCGTGATCGGTGGATCCATGTCCCGCACTCAAGCCAACAAGATCTGCAAAGTGATGGATCTGGCGATGAAAAACGGGGCTCCTTTTATCTCTATCAATGACTCCGGTGGCGCGCGCATTCAGGAAGGTATCGAATCCCTGGGCGGTTACGCGGACATCTTCACCAGAAACACCATGGCTTCCGGCTTGATCCCGCAGATCACTGCTATCATGGGCCCGTGCGCGGGTGGTGCGGTTTACTCCCCGTCCATCACAGACTTCGTCTTCATGGTAAAAAACACCTCTTACATGTTCGTAACCGGTCCTGATGTTATCAAGACCGTGACCCACGAAGATGTGACCAAAGAAGAACTGGGTGGCGCAACAACTCACTCGGCAAAATCCGGCGTGGCTCACTTCGCTGCTGAAGATGACAAGCACTGCTTGCTTCTGATCCGCGAGATGATGAACTTCCTTCCGTCCAACAATCTTGACGATGCGCCGGTTCTTCCAACCAACGACCGTCCGGACCGTTTGACTGAAGGTCTGAACACTCTGATCCCTGAAAATCCAAAGAAACCTTACGACATGATCTCGGTTATCACTGAGTGCGTGGATGAAGGTTACTTCCTGGAAGTGCACAAACACTTCGCTCAGAATCTGATCGTGGGCTTTGCCCGCTTCAACGGCCGTCCTGTGGGTATCGTGGCGAATCAGCCAAACATCCTTGCAGGTTGTTTGAACATTGAAGCGTCCCGCAAAGGCGCTCGTTTCATCCGTTTCTGTGACGCCTTCAACATCCCGGTTGTTTCCTTTGTGGACGTACCAGGCTTCCTGCCGGGTAAAGACCAGGAATGGAACGGCATCATCACTCACGGGGCGAAACTTCTTTACGCTTATGCCGAGGCGACGGTGCCTAAAATCACCGTTATCACTCGCAAAGCTTACGGCGGTGCTTACATCGTTATGGGCTCGAAACTTCTTCGCTCTGACGTGAACCTGGCTTACCCGTCCGCAGAAATCGCGGTTATGGGCGCTGATGGTGCGGTCAGCATCATCTTCCGTGAAGAGATCAACAAAGCCAAAGACCCTGTGGCCGAGCGCGCGCGCCTGACGGCAGAATACGAAGCCAAATTCAGCAATCCATACGTGTCCGCTGAACTGGGCTACACAGATGAGGTTATTGAGCCAGCGATGACTCGTAAACGCATCATCGACTCTTTGGAAATGCTGAAACATAAACGTGACGTTACTCCGGCTAAAAAGCACGGAAACATCCCTCTGTAGGAGCGAACATGGCATTGTTTAAAAAAATCCTGATCGCCAACCGCGGGGAAATCGCCATCCGTATCACTCGTGCCTGCCGCGAGCTGGGTATCGGATCTGTGGCGGTGTTTTCCGATGCGGACCGCGACAGTTTGCACGTATTCTTGGCGGACGAGGCTTATCACATTGGCCCGTCCCCTTCGCGTGAAAGCTACCTGAACTATAGCAAGATCATCGAGGTCTGCAAAAAAGCCGGCGTGGACGCCGTTCACCCGGGTTACGGCTTCCTGTCTGAAAACACCACTTTTGCGCAAGCTTTGAAAGATGCAGGCATCACCTTCATCGGACCGACAGTTGCGAACATTGAAGCCATGGGGGATAAACTTTCCGCCAAGGCTTTGATGAAAAAAGCCGGTGTCCCGACGGTTCCAGGCTCTGATGGCGGCGTTGAATCCGTTGAGGAAGCCCAGAAGATCGCAGAAAAAATCGGCCTTCCAATCATCATCAAGGCTTCCGCCGGCGGTGGTGGTAAGGGGATGCGTGTGGTTCGTCAGATGGACGAGCTGGAAAGCGCTTTCCGTGCGTGCCGCTCTGAAGGTCAGAACTATTTCGCGGATCCGACAGTATATATCGAAAAATTCATCAACGACCCGAAACACATCGAGATCCAGGTGTTCGGCGACACCCACAACAACCACGTTCACCTGTTTGAACGTGAGTGCTCTGTTCAGCGCCGTCACCAGAAGATCATCGAGGAATGTCCGTCCCCTTCTGTGCCTCACGAAGTGCGCCTGCGCATGGGTGAAGCCGCTGTTCGCGCAGCAAAACAGATCAACTATGTGGGCGCGGGAACGATTGAGTTCATCTTCGATAACGCCACCAAAGAATTCTACTTCATGGAGATGAACACTCGTCTTCAGGTGGAACATCCGATCACCGAAATCGTGACGGGTTATGACCTGGTGAAAGAGCAGATCTATGTGGCTGCGGGCAAACCTTTGAGCTTCAAACAAGAAGACATCAAACAAAAAGGCCACGCGATTGAAGCCCGTATTTGCGCGGAAGACCCGATCACGTACAAACCACACCCTGGTGTGATTCGTGCCTGCCGTCACCCGCAAGGTCCGTTTATGCGTGTGGATTCCTACGCCTACCCTGGCTATGAAGTGCCTATCTTCTACGATCCAATGATCGCGAAAGTGATCACTTGGGGTGAGACGCGCGAAGAGGCCATCGACAGAATGCAACGTGCTTTAAGTGAGTTCGTGTTGACCGGTATTAAAACCAATATCGTTCTTCATAAAACCATCCTGGATCACGCAAAATTCCGTGATGGCTCTTACACAACTCAGTTCATTGAAAAGAACTTCGAAGTGATCGAACCAAATCTTTTCAAAGAAGTTGAAGACCCTGTATTCCTGATCGCGGCGGCAATCACTGCTTACAACGATCGTAAATCCAAAGACGTTCGCCAGCTGAACCTGACTTCCAACTGGAAGCGCATCAGCCGCAAACTTCAATTGAGGACGTAACCATGTACTTTGAGGCAGAACTTAAAGGTAAAAAATTTAAAGTGGATGTGACCGAGCACCGCACAACCTGGAAGGTTTCCTTGCAGGAAGAGGGCAAAGACTGGATCCACTATGACATCTCCAAAAACGACTACAAAGAGGCTGAACAATACATCAGCTTCCTGTTTGGCGGTAAGTCCTATCTGATCGACGTGATCGGACAGGACACCGAGTACACGGTCTTTACGCGTAACTCATTCCGCACCATCAAGGTCTTCAATGATGAAATGCTTTTGCATGAATCCCTGAAGAAAGGTGGCGGTTTCGGTGGCGATCAGGAACTGAAATCCGGTATGCCTGGCAAAATCATCGAAATCTTCGCCAAAGAAGGTGAAATCGTGAAGGCCAACAAGCCTTTGCTGATCATGGAGGCGATGAAGATGGAAAACGAAATGCGTGCGACTCGCGATGTGAAGATCAAAGAGATCCGCGTGAAACAGGGCGATTCGGTTGAATCCGGAGCGGTTCTGATCAAGTTCGAAGAACCATAGTCTTCAAACGACATCTTGGAAAAACTAAAGGGGCTCTTTGGAGCCCCTTTTTTATTTTGTCTTACTTGGTGCCTTTAGCGTCTTTCTGGTTCGTTTTGGCTTTCGCTGGAACGCTCCCCCCAATACCTCCAGTACCGACGATACCGCCGGAATAGGCGCCCATGATGCCACCCATACCCATGCCGTAGTAGCCACCCATCATGCCCATGCCCCCATCAGCCATAGAAGCACACATGGCAATCGCACCGCCGATATTAAAGGCGCTGCTTTGAGCTGCTTGTTTGGTTTTGGCATTGGAAGAAGGTGCACCACCGTAAGGATCCGCATACATGCCGAAAGCACTGGCGGCCATGGATTTGCCCTCTTTCGCAAGTTCCGCGTTACGCTGATCGAATGCGCCTTGAGCCATACCGATCAGGTTTCCACACTGAGCCGCATTCTGAGAACCCATTTTGGAGATCATGGGCTTCATGCGATCGCAGAAGACTTTGTCATAAGTGACTTTACTTTCCACTTTGGAATTTTCATCCTGCATCTGCATGTAAACACTTTGCGCAACATCACAGGAATCCCCGTCGTACGTGAACGTGGACTCAGTTCCTTTGATCAACGGATAGTGGCCTTTGGCGTGTTTGCCCCATTCTGTTTTCAGATAAGCATCACGGTTTTGAATCTGAGTTTTCAGATTCATGTCCTTGTTCACCGCCACCACGCGCCCCTGATCATCACGGCGAATCGCCACTGTTTTGCGGTCCGTTTCAAAAACCGGTTTGCCGTCTTTGAATCCGGTCATCACTTTCGCTTTGTAAACGATCGTTTCAACGCCGTCTTTGGTTTCGCGGGAAACAACTTTTCCGGAGTCCAAAACATTGGTTTTACCATCAGCACCGATAGCGAAGGCAGCACCGTCCGGCTCTGTGCCGAAGCCCATATCCATCGTCGCCATGTTGACTTGATTGATACACGCAAATTGTTTTGATGCTTTTTCATAGTCCGCCATATTGGCGGCCGCAGACAAAGAAAGACCCATCAGGGGCAAGAAGATCAAAGACCTCACAGTTCCTCCATGAACGTAAGAATGCATTTGTACACTTTTTTGAGTGTACTCTTAAGATTCTCACATTTCACATTAAATGCCGAACACCCCGACTGTTGTCGGGGCAGGAACTGTGGCTACTCGCGCTCGTTCACGGCGTAAGCGTCTTCACGCTTCTTTTCAAAGACACCGACGATCAGGACCGCCGCTTCGTAAAGAACCCACATCGGCGCCAGCATCATCACCATGCTCAAAAGGTCCGGCGGAGTGATGATAGCGGCAATCACCGCAATGGTCATGATGGCATAGCGGCGATTCTTGCGCAGGAAGGACTGGGACACAATCCCCATCATCCCCAGAACCACGATCACCAAAGGCAACTCAAAAGCCACCCCGAACATCAGACACATCTGAGTGAAGAAACCCATGTACTGGTCGATGGAAATCATCGGCTTGTCGATCTCCCCACCAAAAGTCATCAGGAATTGAAAGGCCATCGGCAAAGCGATCCAATAAGAAAACGCCGCCCCCAGCACAAACAAGCCCGTGCCGGAAATGATAAAGCCCATCGTGTATTTGCGTTCTTTGGCATACAGACCCGGAGCAATAAACTTCCACACCTGATAAAGCCAGAACGGGCAAGACAGCAAGATACCGCACACGAATGAAAGTTTTAAGTGAGCAATGAACTTATCCAGAGGACCCGTATAGATCAGACCGCCGCCAGGAAGATAGGGACGAATCGGCTCACGCACAAAATCGAAAATCTTTTCACTGAAGCCGTAGCAGATGCCCGTTGCGATCAGCAGAATCCAGACACAGTTGATCAGACATTTTCTCAAGTCCGAAAGGTGCTCATACAAAGATTGGGCTTTGGAATCGAGTTCTTCGCGTCTCATGAAGGCTTCTGTTCTTCTGATTTGTCATCAGTGGTGGCTTGCGGGAACTCCAACTGCTCTTCCACGATTGGAGCTGCATCAGCAGAAGCCGTCAGCGGAGCTTGTTCAGCTTCGTTCTGCTGGGCCTGTTGTGGTTGAGGATTGCGGATGGTGTCCATGTTCAACTTGTCTAACTTATCCAGGCGCATCTGTTGCTTGAGTTCATCACCCATGGAATCGGTGCTTCTTTTCAACTCGTTGAGAAAGCGCCCCAGAGTCCTTGCCAGTTCCGGAAGTTCTTTGGGCCCGATCACAATCAGGGCAAGAACCGCAAGGAAGATAATTTCAGACATACCTAAGCCAAACATGGCGCCAGAATAGAGGAATCAGCTCTGCTTGCCAAGCTTTACTTGATCCTGAGGAAGGGTCAGAACTCCCATTTCCTCAAGCTTTTCCCGCGCCAGCTCAGATCCTGTTCTCATATAGCGTTCATACAGTCTCAGAATGCTCTCATCGCTTTTGATGAAGGAATGATGGCTGATGTACGTCAGCACATCGACAAACTCCAGAAAGCGGTCCGAAAACACCGAGTACACGCGGGCCATTGTGTCTTCCCGGGTGCAATGAGCCAGGGACGCATAAGCCGCTCCGCCAATCTCCGCATAATAGTCCACATCAATGATCTTGCGAGACAGCGAATCGCCGAAGAACCCACTGATGTACAGGGTTCTGTCGCCGAGTTTTCTCAGCATTTCGGCCTTCACAAAACTTTCGGCGTTCTGGGCTGTCAGATACATTTCGGCCAGGGTCTGGGGATTTCGCGCGCAGCTTTCGCTGGCATAGGCTGGATCGTGCAGATTTCGCGCATCCAAATAGTGCTGTAATAAGTTCACAAGATAGGCTTCAACCATCGGAAAGGTCTGAACCTTACGCTGGGACAGACCTTTCTGAACCAGTTCCTGGAAGTAGCCCTCTGGGCTCACAAAAAGCTCAACTGTCGGTGTCGAACGCTTTTCCCGCATACTGCTAGTTTAACAAATTTTGAATGGTTTTCGGTTAGTTGTTTTTTGCAAAGCTGGCCGAAAGTCTCACAATGAGACACTGTTCCGGCGCCCTCTTTGCATTTCATTTTGGAAAGCCCGTTTGAAGGAGCTGTACTCCGAATGAACTTAAGATGGATGACTATCACTTTGGCAGTGCTGAGCGCTTTTGCGCCCGGGTCCCTGTGGGCCTTCGGGGAAAAGTGCGGGCCGGTCTTTGCTTCCGAGTATGCGAAGCTGGGTCAGATTGAAGTCAAACCTTCCGGTCAGAAAGGGCCTCCGGCCCGGGACTACGCCCACACAGTTGATAAAATCAATTCCCTCTTGGGTGACCTCGCCGTTCCCCACGAAGTGCAGATCCAGGTCGACAGTGCTTTTATCTTTTCCACCTTCAATGCCCAGAGCTATCAGATCAGTGTCGGTGTGCGCCCGGAAAAAATGGGTAAAAAACATCCGTCCATCAATCAAAACACCCTGATGCATGAATACGCCCACGCGGTTTTTGAAAAGAACATGGCCTTAAAATCCCCCGGCTACAAAAATTTGCGCGAAGAGCAGATTTCCCTGCACACTCGCGAAGACCTCCTGCACGCAAAGAATGATGCTTTAATGGCCGAACAGGAAAAGACCGCCGACCCGGCAATTCGCCAGGATCTGGACCGAAGAATCTATGAAGTCATCAAAGAAATCGACGCCATCGCCGAGCGCCGCAAGGAGCTTTCGGCCCACTGGAGTCTTCGCAGCGCCGTACACGAGCTCTTTGCGGATTCGCTGTCCATGGTGGCAACAAAAGATCCCAAGGCCATGTCCAAAGTTTTAAAAAGCACCGGGGAAAACTATCGCCCGCACACTTCCACCGTTTTGCAGCTTCGTGACTTTACCGACGGCCGCCACCACCTGTCGCGCCAGCGCTGGAAAAAAGAATATCCTTTCTATTCGCAGTTCGGCGGTGATCTGTACTATGCCTTCCTGCCCGCGCGCTGGGAACTTTGGCAGATCGTAAAAACCCGCATTGGCAGTGATAACTATCAGCGCACTTTGATTCCAAAGGTATTTGCGATTTTAGAAAGACATCTAAACTTGGAGCTGAACAAGGGGCCTGAAGAACTCAAACCCCGCGGATTCAAGGATCTGGAAGCCCTCAATCAAAGAATCATTGAGGACTTCCGTCGCGAACTTTAGGATTTCACATCCGTAGGTCCCACCAGACTGACGATCGAAGGCTGGGAAAAGATTTTTTGCGCGAGCTTCTGAACATCCTCAGGGCTGACCGCAAAGTACTTGTCCGCCACATCCAGGCTTTCACGATAATCCAGGCCATAGATATCATCGAACAAGATGGCATTGCCGATGGTGCTCTTTCTTTGCAGTTCGATATCGTGTCTGCCGATCAAATATCTCTGCGCGCGCACCAGTTCTTCCGGGGAAATCTTCGTTGTCGCCAGCTTGTTGAATTCCGCCTTCAGCATCTGGATGGCTTTTTCTGATTTCTCGGGTGAACAACCGATGTATCCACCGAAATATCCACACTCAATCCCTTCCATGTGCATTGGTGACACGGAATAAGCCAACGAGTTTTTATCCCGAAGCTCGATGAAGAGCCGTCCCCCCTGACCACTTAAGATGGACTGAATGATTTCCATCGTGTAGCGCTCTGGACTTGAAAGTGTCAGACCCTGATAGCCCACGATAATGTGGCTTTGTTCTTTTTTAAGTTCACGGAACAGGTGTTTGGACTCTGTGATTTTTGGTGCGGCAAAATGATTTTTCACGCGCTCCCCTTTGGGAAGCTCTTTCGTGATTTCATTCAGCGTCTTCACCCATTTTTTGGTGTCCACATCCCCGACGACCGAGAACGTCACGTTCTTCGCCATGGCGATTTTTTTGTAGTAGCCCAGAAGGTCGGCGGACGAGATGGCGTTTACCGTCGTCTCACTTCCCACCAGATCGCGGGAGTACGGATGCCCTTTGAAGATCTCCTGCATAAAGGCCAGAATGCAAAGCTGGGCCGGATTGTCATTGCGGGCTTTGATCTGATTTTTAAGGACAACCTTTTCGCGCTCCAGGATGATTTCCGGGAACTGCGGCGCCAGCAGGGAGTCGGCATAGATCTCCAGCATTTTGTCTTCAAATGGTGAAAGGTAATCCATGGAAAGACCGGCGGAATTTCGGCCGCCAAATGCGCCGATCCCCGCAGCCAGTTCATCGACACGAAGATTGATGTCATCTTCAGTGAAGTTTTTGGATCCCGACATCCAGTTTCTGGCAAAGAGTTCCGTTAGACCGTTTTGACCTTCCGGCTCAACACGCGCCCCGCCCAGGAACGCGGCTTTCATCGCCACATACGGCGTATCACTTTGTTCGCGAATCAACAGGGTCGCACCGGAATCCAGTACAATACGCTCCGTGGTTGGAACGCCCTTGGCCGCGCCGGCATTGATATTGAATTTCTTCGCAGCAAAGCGCGGTGCTTTCTGCTTTACGACTTTTGCCTCACGCAGGGCTTTTCTTAAGTCTTTGGCAAACGCTTTCAGGATGCGGTCCGCGTTTTTCTTATCCATGTTTGTCATCATGGACAGACCAAAGCTGTCCGCCTTCAGATATTTTTTGGCGATCTTCTGAATATCTTCCGGTTTCAGCGCATAGACCTGCTTCATGTACTTTTTGTAGTAGTCATGATCGCCGTAATAGAATTCATTACTTCCGGCTTTTCTCGCAATGTTATCCACCGTCTCCATGGAGTAGACTTCGTGGCTGGCAAAGTTGGTGATGGCTTTTTGCATTTCTGCGACCGTGGGTGGCTCCGTCACAATCCGGACCAGTTCCGGAATCAGCGCGCTGAGCGCTTTGGTCAGATTCTCTTTTTCAAGGCCCAGCGACACGGCAAATAGACCGTCGTCCTGCATGGAATAGGCAAATGACCCCACCGAATTGGTCAGAGGCTCCTTGATACGCAAGGTCTGCATCAGACGGCAGGAATCCCCCTGCCCCAGAATCGCTGACATCACCTCAAGGGCCGCGATGTCCTTGTGTTTGACGCTTGGGATTCTCCAGGTCAGATAGGCGGTGGTCTGTTCAAATTTTGCCTGTTCAACCTTGATGCGGATGGTTTTTTGCGCCGGTTCTTTTTTGCGCGCCACTTTGCGCAGTTTGTACGGCGCAAAACCGCCAAACATCTGCTGCACGCGGTTCTTCATTTCTTTGGAGTCAAAGTCACCGGACACCACCAGGAACATATTTGATGGCACATAACGGGACTGATAAAATTCGCGGATTTTTTTTGCGGAAACTTTTTTTACGACCTTGTCATAACCAATCACCGGAATTCCGTAAGGGCTTTTTTGGAAGACGTTGGTGAATAGCAGCTGACTGGCTCTGCGGCCCGGGCTGTCCTGTCCGCGTTTGATCTCTTCCAGAACCACTTCGCGTTCGTTGTCGATTTCCTGGGGGTCAAAAGTGGGATAGCCCATCATTTCGCTGATCACATCCAGCGCCACATCCGAGAATTGTTTGGAAATGGTCACATAAAACACAGTTTGGTCAAAAGAGGTGTAGGCATTCAGCTCCCCGCCGGAGCCTTCCACGGTGGCCGCGATCTCACCCACCTTGTACTTGCGGGTCCCCTTAAACACCAAATGCTCGATAAAGTGAGAGATCCCCTCTTCGGTCTTTTTTTCATCCGCCGAGCCTGTTTTCACCCACATTTGCACTGAGACCACCGGAGACTTGTGGCTTTCCAGTAAAAGGACTTTCATACCGTTTTTTAGTTGAAATTTCTTAGACATACTCTACATAACTCCCATGGCATTTGGCGTCTATATCCACATTCCCTACTGTATCCAGCGCTGTACTTACTGCGATTTTGCCACTTATGAGCAAAGCAAGATTCTGCCGCCGGATCAGTACGTCGAACTCCTGTTTAAGGAGATTCGCCAGAAGCACCGCTATTACACTCCCCAAAGTCTGGACACCATTTACTTTGGTGGAGGCACGCCGAGCCTCATCCCTGCAAATCTCATTGTAGCGATTATCAAAGAGCTGGGTAGATATGGATTTACAACTAGACCTGACACCGAGATCACCATCGAGATCAATCCGGCGACCGTCAGCAAAGAAAAACTGAAAACCTATCTGGATAACGGCATCAACCGTTTCAGTGTGGGTGCTCAAACCTTTGATGATCGCCTGTTGAAAATGGTTCATCGCGAGCATTCGGCCAAACAAACCCTGGAGACTCTCGACCTTCTTCGGGCTCATGGAGTGAATTTCAGCTTTGATATTCTGTTTGCACTGCCTTCACAAACTGTCGAGGGCCTGCGCCGTGATGTGGAAATCGCTGTTGAACAAGGGGCCAAACATATCAGCCCTTATTGTCTGACAGTTCCCGACGGGCATCCTTTGTCAAAAGGCCGCCCGATTGACGACGAACAGGTTGAAATGTTTGACATCATCGCTGATGAACTGACGCGCAAAGGTTTTCAGCAGTACGAAATATCCAACTTTGCCCTGCCCGGTTTTGAGTCCCGTCACAACATGCTTTACTGGGTCGATGAACCATATTGGAGCCTGGGCCTGAGCGCACATTCCTATTCCAAAGAATCCGCCTGGGGCACGCGTTACTGGAACATCAATTCCATCAACGAATACCAAAAGCAAATTCTGGCATTTGACGGTCAGGAATTTGATTCTCCGGTGCGCCATCTGCCATCGAATCAGGTGGAAGTGCTGGAAATGCATCAGGCGCTTACAGACTTTTGTCATACTTCGATGCGTCTGATGCGTGGACTCAATGTGGGCCAGCTTCAAGCCAAATTCCCGCAAAACGTCAGCGAAAAGGTCCTGCAAATCATGAAAAATCTGGAAGAAAAATCCTGGATTCGCCATGACAACGGGCATTGGTCACTGACGCGCGAGGGCCTTGTGCTGAGCAACCGTGTTTTCCAGGAACTGACTTTCCTTCAAGAAGATCTCTAAGGGGCTAGGAGTTTTTCTTCCGCCCCCCTGACATTGACATTGCTTCGTGAATACACAATCTTAAGTATTGCGAAAGGAAGTCTCATGTCAGAAGAAAACAACTCTCAAAACTCCAATCCTCCCAATCCAGAAAATGGCGAAATCGCTTCTGAGATCCAGAAACTTCAGGAACAAGCTGAAAAGTTCAAAAACGACTATCTTTATCTGCGCGCTGAGTTTGAAAACTACAAACGCAACGCGATCAAGGAACGTTCCGAGTTGACGAAGTACGGCGGCGAGCGTCTGGTGCGCGACCTGCTGGAAGTGGTGGACAATTTCGACCGCGCCCTGAGCGTGAACGTGAGTGCTGAGAACTTCAACACCTTCAAACAGGGTGTGGATATGACCGCTCAGGAATTAAAATCCCTGCTTCAGCGTCACAATGTGACCGAAATCCCGGCGCAAGGCGCACCGTTTGATCCGAACGTTCACGAAGCGCTGAGCAGCGAAGCGACAGACCAAATGGCCCCTGGCCACGTGGTGCGTGTGTTTAAAAAGCCTTACAAACTTCATGATAAAGTGATCAGACCTGGCCAAGTGGTTGTTGCCAAGAAGCCAGAGTAAGGAACCTGCTTGTCTAAAAAAGATTTTTACTCCCTTTTGAATGTTTCCCGCTCGGCCACTGCTGATGAGATCAAAAAATCTTATCGCAAGCTGGCTATGCAGTATCACCCGGACAAAAATCCCGGCGATAAAAAGGCCGAGGAAAAATTCAAGGAAATCACCGAAGCCTACGAGGTTTTGAGTGATACCAAAAAACGTGAAATGTACGACCAGTTCGGTCACGCCGGGGCCCAGGGCTTTGGCGGAGCTGGCGGCCCGTTCGGCGGTGCCGGGGGATTCGGTGGCTTTGGTGGTGCCGGAGCTGGCGGTGCTGGAGCCGGGGCCGGTGGCGATCCCTTCCAGGACATCTTCGGGGATGTCTTTGGTGAGATCTTCGGCAATGCCCGTGGCGGACCCGGAGCTGGTGGAGCTCGCGCGCGCCGTCCTTCCAAAGGCACAGACCTGCGCTATACACTGAATATCTCTTTTGAAGAATCCGCCTTGGGCAGCGAAAAAGTCATCAGCTTCATGCGCCAGCGTGGCGGCCGTGAAGAGCCTGCGAAACTTTCCGTGAATGTTCCTGCTGGCGTGAAAGAAGGCCAGCGCCTGAAACTGGCGGGCGAAGGGGATGCTTCCGGAGGCGCTGCCGCCGGAGACCTGTATGTGATTATCAACATTCAGGAACACCCGCTGTTTAAACGAAACGAAAACGATGTGACATTGGATCTTCCGATTGTTTACACCGATGCGATTTTGGGAACCAACATCG
Organism: Bdellovibrio sp. BIS2; assembly: GCF_055398295.1. Lineage (NCBI taxonomy): Bacteria > Pseudomonadati > Bdellovibrionota > Bdellovibrionia > Bdellovibrionales > Pseudobdellovibrionaceae > Bdellovibrio > Bdellovibrio sp. BIS2. The sequence goes on from NZ_AP035879.1 coordinate 3,807,692, forward strand.
AAGTTCCGACCCTGACGGGAAAAGCCATGATCCGCATTCCTCCGGGAACACACTCTGGCCAGACCTTCCGTCTGAAGGGCAAAGGTTTCCCTAAACTGGGCGGCTTTGGATCCGGCGACATGCTTGTGCGCGTTCTGGTGGACACCCCAAGCAGCCTGAGCAACAAACAAAAAGAACTGGTGGAAGAACTTGCCAAGACCACGGACACAAGTCCGCTGGTGAAAGCCTTCCAGGATAAAGTCGCACAACTGATGAGGACGCGTAAATGAAACTCTACTTTTCACTCTTGCTGACGGCCGGCCTTCTGGCTTCCTGTACGACAGTAGCTACGAAACGCACCCCGATGAAACCGGCCGCAACGACGGCCGCTGCGGGTAAAAAACCAAAAGCCATCGGCGGTCTGACCACCGGCAAACCGCCAGAGCAGATTGAAAGTGAAACCTTGAGCGTGCCTGCCACTCCAACCGCCGATGTGCTGGGACAACTCAAGTCCCTCGTAAATCAGGCCGTGCAAGCACCCAGCAAAGCAGATCAGGAATCTTACCGCCTTAAAGCAATCGACATCGTTGAAAACAAATTGAACGAAGATCAGCTTGAGGACGTGGCGGATGAATCCGACTTTGGATTCCTGCGCGGGCATGCGATGTTCCGCCTGGGGGAAATTTCCCTGGATAAAAAAGACACCTCCGATGCAAAAATGTATTTTAATTCTGTGACGGAGTTTGTTCCGGGCAGCGATCTGGCGCTGAGAGCCCAGGAGATCATCCTGCAGCTTGATTCCGCCAAGAACGTAAAGTCCCAGACCGTGGGCGTGGTGCTGCCACTGAGTGGCCGTAACGCCCCTGTGGGCCAGCGTGCGCTGCGGGGCCTTGAAATGGGCCTGGGCCTTCATATCCCCGGCTCGGGCTTCCAATTGGCCGTGATGGACAGTGAAGGCAATCCTGACTCCGCCCGCCGCGGAGTCGAGCGTCTGGTGAAAGAAGACAACGTTATCGCCATCGTGGGAAGCTTGCTTTCCAAGACGGCTCCGGCTGTGGCGGCGAAGTCCGATGAACTGGGTGTGCCGACCATTGCCCTTTCCCAGCGTTCCGGTTTGACGGAAGTGGGCCCGACCGTGTTCAGAAATTCTCTGACCAGCGGCATGCAGGTGCGCGCGCTGGTTCGCACGGCGATGGAAGACATGGACATGAAAAAGTTCGCGGTGCTTTACCCGAACGATCCCTATGGCATCGAATTCACCAACATCTTCTGGGATGAAGTGCTGGCCCGTGGAGGCGAGATCACCGCTGTTCAGACTTACTCTGTAAAAGAGACAGACTTCCGCCTGGTTGTGCAGCGTCTGGTGGGAACTTACTTCGGCGAGGCCCGTCAGGATGAGTTCAACATGCGTTTAAAAGAACTGCAAAGCTCCGGCAAGAAACACTCAGTTCGTCAGAGCAATCTTGAAAATGTGCTGCCACCCATCACCGACTTTGATGCGATCTTTATCCCCGACTCGGCCCGCGCCATGGGACAGATTTCAGCGATGCTGTCTTACAATGACGTGCGTGGTGTGAAACTTCTGGGCACCAATCTTTGGAACACCAAAGACATCGCCAAACGTGCCGGCAACTTTGCGCAGAATCTGGTGTTTGTGGACAGCATGACTCCAGCGAATCAGGACCGCTCACGTTTCGTGAACGAATACCGCAGCCTTTACAATGAACCACCTTCATTGATTGAAATTCAGGCCTATGATGCGGGTCTTATTCTGCGTCAGTTGATTGCCGCCGGAGCCAGCTCCCGCGAGGAATTGGTGCAGAAGCTAGGCCAGCTCAACAAGTTCCCTGGATCGCTAGGAAGCCTCAGTATTAATGCTGAGCGCGAAATCGAGCGCCCGGTGACCGCTCTAACTATTGAAAAAGGCGAAGTAATTCCCCTTAAAGTCCGCAAATAGCAGCTATAAGTTAATTTAATGACGATTTTTTAACCCCCTTCTTGCGGTGCCCTGTCTTAGGAACACCAGCGACCAAGAGAGTCGCAAATCTTTAGAAGGGGGTTGTTATGACAAGTCGTATCTCTGAAAACTTAGTGATGGAGTGCAGAAGAAAACTTCTTACCGCGAAACAGGATGTTTTGAATCGTTTCAGAACAGCCCAGCGCGAACTGGTCCATGCGGAGCGTGGCGGTGACGAAGCAGATCAATCTGTCGCCCACATCGAAGAACATTCTTTTTTGATATCCCAAGCACGCATGAGAAATCAACTGGTCGAGATCGAGATGGCCCTGGCTCGCATCGAGCAAGGCACATTCGGAATCTGCGAAGAGACCGAGGAACTTATCGAATCTGAAAGGTTGCTGGCAATTCCGTGGACTCGCTTGTCCATCGAGGGTGCCGAGATGCGAGAAGCGGTAAGTCGTAAGTTTGCGCGATAAATAATCACGCTGTGCATTTTTAGTGACAGATAATCATTCCCCCGTAATATGCGATCAATTTTCGGCCAAGGATCATCATATCGGGGGGTGAGATGAACGCAACCGAACTCACAGAGTTGACTGAAACTGAACTGCAAAATCTAAAAGAATCCCTGCTCTTCCAAAAGAGCACGATCCTCAATAAATCACATGAATTTAAAGAGGAACAATCCAGCATGGCTGCGGTTGCGGATGAAGCGGAAGCCGCTTCTCAGGATATCTCCAACAATATCTCTATTCACTTGCACGAACGTGACCGTACCGCTTTGTACGCGATCGAAAGAGCTTTGGGAAAGATCGCTGACGGGACCTACGGCCAGTGCGAATCCTGCACTGAAATTATCAATGCCCGCCGTCTGCAGGCACGACCTTTCACAGCCCTTTGTATTGACTGCATGGAAGAACAAGAAAGCCAGACTGGCCTCTTCCAATAACATTCATATTTAAACTCATTGGATGAGGTCCACTGACATGGATGTCAGTCCAATTTTTTAAATTATTCAACGATTGCAGTTTAGAAAAAACTGTCTCACACCGAGAAGACTCATACCAGAAACATAAATTCCCGCATCACGCGGAGGAGCGGTATGAGTTTTGACGATAAAGTCCTAGAAATCCCACAGACCCTTCCCATGCTACCTGTGAGAGACATCGTAGTATTCCCCTACATGATCATTCCTTTGTTCGTAGGCAGAGACGCTTCGATCCGCTCAGTTGAAGAAGCTTTGGCAAAAAATCGCCTGATCTTCCTGGCTTCCCAGAAAGACATCACTGAAGAAAATCCATCTCCAGACAACATCTACACTGTTGGTACAGTGGCGATGATCATGAGAATGAGAAAACTTTCCGACGGCCGCGTGAAAATCCTTATCCAAGGTGTCGCTAAAGGCCGCGTGAAAAATTTCACCAAGACCTCCCCTTCCTTTGAAGTGGCTGTTGAAAAGATCGAGGAAACACCGGTTCAAAAAACCGTTGTTGAAAACGAAGCTTTGATCAGAACCGCGAAAGAGCACATCGAGCGCATCATCGCTTTGGGCCGTCCTCTTTCTCCGGACATCCTGCTGGTTCTGGATGATGTTTCTGATCCAGGCCGTATTGCTGACCTTATCGCTTCCAACCTGGGCATCAAAGTTCAGGACGCACAGAAGGTTCTGGAAACTTCTGATGCTACAGAAAGACTGAAACTGGTTAACGAGATTCTGGCTGCTGAACTTGAAGTGATGCAGACACAATCCAAAAATCGCACGGGCGCCAAGGACGACATGTCCAAGTCCCAGCGCGAATACTTCCTGCGTGAGCAGATGAAGGCTATAAAGAATGAGCTTGGAGAAGGCGACTCCAAATCAGAGGAAATGGATGAGTTGCGCGAAAAGCTGGTGAACGCCGGCATGCCTCCTCATGTGGAAGCAGAAGCCCTGAAACAACTGGGCCGTCTGGAGCGTATGCACCCGGATGCATCTGAAGCCACAATGGTTCGCACATACCTTGACTGGATGGCGGATCTTCCTTGGAGCAAGAAATCTGAAGATCATATTGACCTTAAACGTTCCAAAGAAATTCTGGACGAAGATCACTATGAACTGGAAAAAGCCAAAGACCGCATCATGGAATTCCTGGCGGTTCGCAAGCTGAAACCAAACCTGAAAGGACCAATCCTGTGCTTCGGCGGTCCTCCGGGTGTGGGTAAAACATCCCTGGGTAAATCCATCGCTCGTGCGATGGGCCGTGAATACTTCCGTATCGCTCTGGGCGGCGTGAAGGATGAAGCGGAAATCCGTGGTCACCGCCGCACTTATGTGGGCGCGATGCCGGGTAAAATCATCCAGGCTCTTCGTCAGGCTAAAACAAGCAATCCAGTGATCGTACTGGATGAAATTGACAAATTGGGTTCTGACTTCCGTGGTGACCCTTCTGCAGCAATGCTGGAAGTGCTGGATCCGGAACAAAACGCCACTTTCCGTGACAACTATCTGAATGTCGACTTCGACCTTTCAAATGTGTTGTTCATCGCAACAGCCAACGTGTTGGAAAATATTCCACCAGCTTTGCGTGACCGTATGGAGATCCTGAACATTCCTGGTTACACCGAGAATGACAAGCTGTTGATCACGAAGAAACACTTGATCCGCAGACAGATCGAAGCCAACGGTATCACTGAAGAAAACATCAAGTTCACTGACGAAGGTATCAAATACCTGATCGCAGGCTACACTCGCGAAGCGGGTCTTCGTAACCTGGAGCGTGAAGTGGGTTCCGTCTGCCGTAAAGTGGCTAAGATGGTGGTGATGGAAGAAACGAACTTTGTTGAAGTAAACGCAACAACCGTTCCGGAGCTTCTGGGTCCTCCAAGATTCCAGCGTGATGACAAGATCGCGGATTCTCAGGTGGGCGTGGTTCAGGGTCTTGCCTGGACACAAGCGGGTGGTGAAGTTCTCACTATCGAAGCTTTGAAAATGAAAGGTAAAGGACATCTTGCATTGACGGGCCAGCTTGGCGACGTGATGAAAGAGTCCGCTCACGCAGCAATGTCTTACGCTCGTGCTCACCAGGAAGAACTGGGTATCCCAGAGGACTTCTTTGAAAAGTACGATGTGCATGTGCACTTGCCAGCCGGTGCGATCCCGAAAGACGGTCCATCTGCAGGTATCACTCTCACGACCGCTCTTGTGAGTTTGATGACAGGCACTCCGGTTCGTCACGATATCGCGATGACTGGTGAAGTGACCTTGCAAGGACGTGTACTGCCGGTCGGTGGTATCCGTGAGAAGTGTCTTGCCGCTTTGAACCTGGGTATTACAAACATCATCATCCCGATGGCTTGCCAAAAGGATCTTGCTGATATCCCTAAGGTGTTCAAGGATAAGATCAACTTCATCCTTGCAGAAAATCTGGACGAAGTCTTCGCAGTTGCCTTCGACAAGTCGGCAAAAGGTCAGGAGAAAAAGCCTGCCGCGAAGAAAGATCCGAAAAAGACCAAATCGCTTGCGGCCTAATCCGCAAGCCACACATCGCCCCTCCCAAAAAGTGATGTTACAGCAGAAGGCCGGTAAAACCGGCCTTCTGTTTTTTTGTAGAGCCTCTCTCGCAAGTGTGTCTCGTCATGACACACTTTCTGTAATGTGAGGGCCAGAAATGACCCCACCAACTTGTGCTAAACAACGTTCAGTCTTACCCTGTTAGCAATGACATTCAACCGCCTAGGGCAAAGCACCCTTCTGTTTGTGACTGTTCTGTGTGCTATTGGGACCATCTTTGTCCTGAGCTCTGCTGATATTCACAAACGCAACTACGACTATAAAACCAAAGATTACGACCAGGTGCTGTTGAATGAAGTGACCACCTCGGCCTTCGCGGTGATGGAAGCCGCCCTGCAACGCCGACTATGGGAACCACCGCCGGACAATTCCTGTTTGAAGTCCGAGGACTTTAATGTCGAAGGTGAACTGAATGGTGGTATGAAGTGGAAAGTTTCAGCCAAGTACAATTTCACCACTAAAAACTATGAACTGATTTCTGAAGGTCAGTACCGGGATCTGAAAGCGTTCTATATCAAACGCATCAAGATTCTGGATGTTTCAGATTATCTGTTGTTCTCAAGCTCCCCTAACACGATGACCCTGCGTCGTTTGTATAATGAAAAATTCCCGACCGCCCTGATTGCCCGAGATCGTCGCATTTACACCAAAGGACCTTTGCAGTTTGGCGGAAACATTCCCCGTCACAATGATCATCTGAATTGGGCGGGATCTGCCGCCGGATGGCCCGGAGAATGGGGTACAATCATTCAAGGTGACCGCATCCAGTTTGGCGGCGGCATGCAGTACATTCAGTACAGCATGAATAAACCCAATCCCACACCGGGCACAAACATCGAAGCGATGCTCGCCCCTTATGACAACGCCATTGATGAACCTCCGACTCACCACTCACAATTCGGTGCCGCAACCACCGTTGTGACCCGGGACTACAACAAAGCGCAGACATTAAAACAGCAGGTGATCGATGCGACTCCCGGTCCTTTAACCAAAGCCTCTGTAGCCTCGGAAGTTTATCCGATTGCACTGTTTGGTGGAACTCCGCCACTGCTTTCATGGACAGCTTCTGATACCGGTGCTTATTTCAACAATCCGGATCGTTACAGCATCTTCAATTATGGCTGGGGTGGAACGAACTATTTCGGCGTCCGCCTGGATGCCACCTGCATTTCTCGTGTGGACGCTGGTACCACCAAAAAAATCTGCTCGAATTCAGAACACTTCCCACGCGGTTTTGCCCAGTGGCGAAAGGATGCAGGCCTTGAAGGGACTTTGTTCACGGCCGATGCTGAAGAAATCCCCGCCCCCACTTTGAATTGGGATAATATGGAAGCATTAGAAGAAGATGCTCGTGCCTGTGGTGCGGTGATTTCAGCACCCACCAATCCCTATACTGACTGTGATGTCTGGGATCTTTCATTCCAACAAAAGTATGCCGCAGCCAGCGGATCCAATGTGTGCGGTCAAGTTTCAGCGGTGGACATGAATTCCCTGACCCTGACCAATTTCAACCCGGCCCAACTGACAAATCCTGCCCTGAAGGAACGCCTGCTTCGTCGTGTATTATACACGAAAGTTCCCACTGAAATTCGTCAGTCCACATCGCAGGGCCTGATGTTGGGAGCGCTTTCCACCAATACCGCCCGCAAGAATTTTTCCTTGTGGGTTGTATCTGAAGACACGTTGGCACTGAAAGGGTATCAACAAGACAACACTTCACCTCTAGATACAGATCCAGCCCGTATGCGCGAGGTGGTCTTTAACGCCGATGCCACCAATGCAGGGCGCGAACCTTTACCGATGGTGATTCTTTCCCCTGAACGGGTGCATCTGCTCAGTCCGCAGTATGTTCCCGCCTCCATAAATTACCTGCAAAATTACTGGCCGGTGGTCAATGGCAAGATCCGCCCAGTCGTGCACAACTATACCGATTATGTCCGTCAGGAAAATGATGGATTCCGCTATGGATACCGCACTTTCCGCCTGGAAAATATCAGTCTGGTCACGAATGCCAATATTGATACATCCAATCCCTTTGTCCTTAGAGGGCTGTGGAGCGGCCCGGACTCCACCGCTAATCAGTTTCCGTCGAATATGTGCATGGTTTCGATGGCAGGCTCGACTCTGACTCCCGTTCCCGGAAATGACTTGCTGGCGACAGCCCAAATACCGGCTTATCACTCAGCACCGAACTCCCCGATTCCTCCACTTTCATCACGTTACTATAACGGAAACACCAGCCAGTTCCCGCGATCCTACTATCCTTCCGTGTTTTGGGTGCAGCGGGCGGCGGGCATGGGCAATCGGGAAGAATCCGATTTAATCTATTCGGGCATTCGCATGTACACGGCGTTTGATAGTTTCACGCCCACAGGAAAACGCAATTTAAATGTGCCCCTGCACACGGTCACCGACACGCGGGGCAACTATAGTTCGCAGTTTTCTCTTGAACACAAAAATCTGCAGTGGACCAGTTCCTCTTATTATAAGCCCACTGCCGCGGGCACCGCCTGCCTGCCAAGCACCATGCAGTTTAAAGAAGCCTCTTATAATTCCGGTCTTCCGGACACCACGGCCATGCAGCCAACCATCAACAACGGACGCTACATCTTTGTTCACGCTGATCCACCTGTGGATTACCGCAACCTGGGCTCTATCATCGGGATTGACCAGCCTATTCTGGAGACCCGACAATAGATGAACATGAAACCTCTGAACAACTCCGGTATGACTCTTGTTGAAGTTCTGGTGGCCATCGGCATTTCTCTGATCAGCCTGACTGTGCTGATGCAACTGACTCTGAGCAATCGCACGCACAAATCCGAAGTGGATCGTTCAATCGTTTTAAAAGAAATTCTGACCAACAATGCTATTGAACTTAAGGGCCGCGCCGTAACGGAAATCCCCCTTCCCGGAAACTGCATTGTGCGCACCTATAATTATCAGACTGAATTTCAAAATGAAGTAACCCAGGCCGGAAGCCCACCTCTTTGTGGATTGGCTGAACCTTCCAAAGACACCATTCAGGTGGTTTGGGAGGTCGAGCCCGCCACCAGCATCAATGCAGACTTCAGTTCGCCGTCTTTGAAGCTTCCCAAATATTCCAACACACTAAAGAAAGTCACCCTGCATGTGCGCGGGTATTCCAGCGGAGCCGGAGCCCGCCTGATTCACAATCAGGTGACTCTGTTTAAACGATGAGAAAAAATTCAGGCTTCTCTGTCATGGAGCTTTTGCTGGCGGTGAGTATTTCCACGATAGTGATCGGGATTGTAACTTATCTCATTCACAATTTCTTTTCCGAGCAACGCAATCTGGAGGTGTGGTCCGGCGGACAGCTTGAGATGTCGATGGCCCTAAAAAATGCCGAAGGTGACATCCGAAACGTCATTCGTTTTGATCCGGTTGAAAATCTGACCTCCGCTTCCGGCGTCGCCTATTTCGGGCTGACCTCCCTGCCTCCGGGTCTTGAGCCTTCGGTATGCGTGAACGATGCGACGGGCTCTGTGATTCGCTACACCACTTTGGATCGAAAGCAGCGCTCTGAACGCGTGCTTCGTGCCTGGTCGGAACTGGCGGATGTGAATAAAACCGGCAGCTCCCATGAGCTGCGCCTAACGGCGGACGCCACCACCAGTTCGATGTTCGGGACTTCCAAAGCCCCGCGTGAAATTGTGTTGGTCGATGCCGATCGCCGGTACATTCGCCGCTACAAGGTTTCCACCCACACCATGCGTTTGAATGCAACGCTCGACCCCTATGATGACCAGCCCCGCGTGGATTCACTGGGAAATGCCATCAACTTTAATTATGTCAGCGTGATCTTAAAGTCGCCTCCGACCGCCAACGGCAGCAGTATCACTCCAAAGACGTCGGTCTTTATCACCGGAACAGAGGTGTATTCCTCCAGCACCTATTACCTGTGTTTGCGAAAAAGTGATCGCAGTCTGATCAAGCTTGATGAAAACACCCGCGCTGAGACCGTGCTTTTGCAAAACCCGCATGTGGATTTCACCATCAACTCTTTTAAGATCGGTTACCTGGCCACCAGATCCGGCGTGCGTGTGGAGCCAGCCAACTTCATCGCGGATATGCTCAATGCTGCCAACAACGTCTGTTTTAATACGGTGCTGTTTGATCTGAAATTGGATGCTTCGGAAAGTTATTTGAAACGAAACCAAGGACAAACCGTCGGGGATATCAAGACCGACATCAGCCGCCAGCGCACAGTGTTTTCCCAGAACTTAAATCTGAAGCGACCGCTAAGCTGCCAATAGACAAAGTCGCAAGTTTGTTTAATTTGATTAATTCCAAGCAACCCGTGCGGGATCTTGGACCAAGCCCAGTGTTTATTTAGTCCACCTAAGCGCATGATCTTCTTAGAGGTTGATTATGCGCACGCTTGATTTAGCCATTATTTCCCCTCATCAAAAGTTCTGTGAAAGAGCCAAAGATTTGTCGACGTCCTTTCAGTTTGAATTTCACGTCTTTCGAAGTGATGAAGATTTCTTTACAGAGGCAGAAAATTTTAACGGCATTACGTCTGTCGTGTTGGACTGCAGCTATCTTGAAAAGCCGAATGAAGTGGCGGGTCTTGTGCAGGTTGCTCGTCAGGGAGCTCCAGAGAGTTATATTCTAACGGTCATCAGCTCCAAGTTGGCGCCCGAAGATGCGCGAATTGCCAAAACTTCCGGAGCCTCCTTGGTGATGATGGAGAGTGAGTACTATTCTTCATGCAAAGCCGAATTTGCGCTTAGCCAGGTGATCCGTTCTGCCTTCATACCCGTTAAGACGCTGGATTTGATCGAGGACTCTGAATTGTCGTTTGCTTTGTATCACCTGCTCCCCATGAACCGCCGTTTTCTGAAAGTCCTTAAACCAGATTCAAAGCTGAGCAAGGCGTTTCTGGAAAAGTACTCACCGGCTGGTGACTTGTTCATTCCCCGTAAAGATCTTGGTGCCTGGTTGGAATACACCAACAGCTTTCGTGCCGAAGATGAGGCGGGTTTGCTTCGTCAGTGTCGCTCTAAATTCTTACAGCTCAATCAAAGCTTTTTGGATCTGACCCTGCTTATCAGCGATCAAAGCTCGGGGGCCTCCTTCGCTGCCGGAAAAGAGGTTTATGAACTTTGCAGAAAATTTGCCTATGAGCTGCACAGCTCCCTGATCAACACCCCGGATCCCTGGAAGGTGGTGGCCAGTTCTGCGGTGGGTGACTTCGGTTCCGTTGAAAGATCGCCCGCCATTTCTGCCTATGCCGGTATCTTAAGTTCGCAAAACCAGATTGGCCTGGCAGAAGAAGTGATGATTGGAGCCCTGCTGGCGGATATTGGTTATCTGGAGTTCAGCCCTTCCACCGCCCGGAAAGTGCGCAACAATCAGATGAGCCAGCTCAACGCAGAAGAGCTGATGGAATATCATAAGCACCCCATCTTCAGTCTCAACAACTGCCTGTCCCGTCGGCTGCCGCTGACAGAGGCCATCAAAGACATGATCCTTATGAGCCATGAAAGATCCGATCAAAAAGGTTTTCCGCATCGCCCACGATCCGACAAACTGACGGAGGAATCCATGCTGGTTCGGCTGTGTTGGGAACTGGATAATAGAACTCAAGTCAGGATGGGAGAAAAAAGACCGGATATAGACGAAGTCAAAAAAAACCTGGGTTCGGCCCTTTCTGCAGACAGTGGTAACTTCTCTGTGGGTTTTGCCTGCAAAATAGCCAAAATCCTGAACACCTCGGACCGGGGAACAGTCAGTGCCTGAAATAAAAAAGGGCTGAGAGATCAGCCCTTTTCTTATTGTTTAAAACCTTTTAGACGGTCATTTTCGGATTCAAGAACACGAACCAGAGTCTTCAGGTCCGTCACTTCTTCCTTCAGATGGAGGATCTGCTCCTCTTTTTCGTGAAGGATTTGGGTGTAGGCCTTCTTGAGCTCATTCAGCAGCTTGTTGGCCGCTGTCAGGATGGGCTCATCGTTTTTCACCTTTACCACTTTGTCGGCAAGGTCTGTGGTCTTTGTTTCGTCCTTTGAAGTGGCCATTTCATAACCTTTCATCATTCCTTGATGAGCACCCACCAAAGCCAGGTCGCTTTCTTGGGAGGGGCGATGTACTCTTTGATGGGTACCCATCGGTTCGTCCATGATGAAGTACTTGCCGTCTTCAAAGCGGAACTTAATGTCGTCGGCTTTGATTCGTCGGCGGAGGGTACTCACACTAATTTTGTATTTAGTAGAGTAGTCCGTTAGCGGTAACCAAGAACCGTAGCTCTCAACGTTCATTAAATCCTCTTATACTTTCTGCCTCGGTGGCGCCGAAGCTTCAGTAGCTAGCCTTTTAGGAAGGTGGTATCCCTACTCAGCTTGCGTAGTCAACATTATCACAGGACTTCAGTCTGTCAAATTTTGTGTGAACACTTACTCAAATTCAACTAAATTCAGGACCTTGATCTGGTTAGCCATTGCCTATTCACTGGACCAAAGTCTGACTACGCAACCCTAAGTCATGGATTTCTGGTGGAATAAAAGAATTCTTTGCGCCTTTTGACCAAAGACCCGATAATTTAAATTAGCTATATGCGTATCAGAGATAAAAAGAAAGTAGCCTTGGTTCTAAGTGGTGGAGGCATCAAAGCCGCCGCCTTCCACATCGGGGTTTGCTTGGCCCTTCAAGAAAAGGGATTCAAATTTGCCGGCGGCACCAAAGAGATGGTGCGTCAGAACTTCGGGTCCGATGATCCGATGACGATCCGTCTTTATGTCGGTTCGAGCGCCGGGGCGTTTGTCGCTTCCGTTCTTGCCGCTGGTTATCCAGTGGAATCTTTGATCAACGCTTTCCAGGTCGGTTCGGGTTCTGATCCCACTTTTGATAAATCCGATCTTCGTTATCTGAAGCCGATTTCTTATCGCAGCCTGTTTAACTTAAACTCTTCCGGCCTGATGAAGTTCATCCCGCGTTCGATCATGGAAAAAGCCCTGGTCACCGGGGGTCTTGAATCCATTTTGAAAAACGGACTGAAACTGAATGGCTTGTTTTCCACAAAAGGGATTGAGAACTATCTGCGCAAAGAGGTTCTGGTCGACAATGACTTTGCCCGTTTGGGGGTTGAGCTCTTTATCATCGGAACTCAACTGAATCACACCCGCAAAGCCATCTTCGGGAACTTCCCCGATTCCTTTAAAACCGAGACCACCAAATACATCAACTATGCGACGATCAGTGATGCGGTGGCTTGTTCGACGGCTTTGCCTCCGGTGTTTTCTCCGTATGGAATCAAACGCCCGGATGGCAAAGAGATCTTCTATTATGACGGCGAAATCCGCGACACCCTGTCCACCCACGTGGCGGCGGACTATGGCGCGGATCTTGTGATTTCCTCATACTCCATCCAGCCCTATCACTACACTAAAGAGATGGGCTCGCTTCATGACTATGGGATTCCCCTGATCGCCAATCAGGCGCTGTATCAGGTGGTGCAGCAAAAGATCACCCGTCATATCCAGTATAAAAACGACATCCGCGGTATCTACAACGCAGTCGATGGTTACTTCAAGCAGCAGAACTTGCCGGGCGAACACCGGGACAAGATCCTTGAAATCATTAGGAATCGTGTGAACTATCGTCCGGAAGTGGATTACATCTATGTGGCTCCGCGCCCACAGAACTATGAAATGTTCTTTGTCGATCACTTCAGCCTGAATCCGGAAATCCTGGCGCGCATCGTGCGCATCGGTTTCAAATCCGGGATCAATGCCCTTCGCCAGCACGACATTTAATTCCGGCTGGCCTCTTTCCATTCCGTCAGAATTTTTGCGCCTTCTCCGGAAAGCGGCTTTTTCGCGTAAGCCTTCTGGTCATAGTATTCACTGACCTTGCGTAAAATCGCTTTTTTGGATGGATGTTCTTTCCCCAAACGCTCCAGATACTGCAGCGGAGTTTCAGCTTCTTCCGGGAAGATGTCCTGCTTTTGACCCCAGCTTAAAACCGCATGATACAAAACTTGTTCTTCGCTCAGTAAACCTTTGTTTTTGAAAAGACTGCGGAAAATCAAAACACAAAGAACCGCCACAAAGATCAATCCCACCACAAGCTGCAGTTTCAGATCGATCAGACTTTGCCAGAAGCTTTTTTGCGAGGTGCGATCGAAATCCACCAGGAAGTAGGTCCATCGATAGTTCAGATCATCCATCACAAAGCCCACGCGGTCCCACAGCGTGATGCCATCCCCCGCCTTTGGACGCCACTGAATATCCCGGGCAAAGACCTTTTGATCTTCTTCCGACAGGTTGAAGAAATCTTCAGCCCCGATCACCAATCTTAAGGGCGCCACCCATTGGGTCGGATCCACTCGCTGCCAGCGGCCGTCATTGAAAATCTCAACCCAGGCATGGGCATCACGCTGACTGACCCGCCAAAATTCCCCCATCGGATTGTATCTGCCACCCTGATAACCCACGATCACCCGGGCCGGAATCCCCAAAGCTCTGGCAAGGGTCGCGTAACTTCCGGCGAAGTGCTCGCAAAAACCACGTTTTCGATAAAACAAAAACGATTCCAGTTCGTTGACGCCACCATAAGCACCGGGATTCAAAGTGTAGGTAAAATCATTTTCCTGATAAAACGCCTGCAAAGCTTCAATCCTTGCCGCTGGAGTGGGGTGCTTTTCTTTGGTGGTGTTCACCCAGTCGGCCACCTGCCCGCGCAGTTCCGGAATTTTCAGATACTCTTCATCCGGGGTCTGACGATCAATCGAGCCTTCATTCCAGAGCCCGCGATACACGGTCGTGGTCATCAAAGGCCGGGCACTGCGAAACACCGAGGCGTTAAGTGAAAACGAATTTCCGATTTCAAGCTGCACCTGTTCGGTGCCCTCAAGCACGAACAAGAAGGTGTTCGCATGGGGCTCCAGGGCGACTTCATAGTGTTTGTCGGTGGGTTTATCAACTTCGGCTTCGCTTCGTGGTTTGATCCCCAGCATTCCCGGCCGCCAGCTTAGGCCGCGGGAATTCACCAGAACTGATCCACGCCAATAAAGTTCCTGGCTGGATTTGATCGGCAACTCAGAAAGCTTCGCCCGAAAAACCATGTTGGCGACACCGGCAAGTTCGGCCACGCGTCCGGGATTGAGCTCTTCACTAAAACCAATCTGCCCCGTGGCTTCACCGCGAGACATCGCCCACGGAAGCACAAACCTTGGAAAAGCAAAGAACAAGATCACCGCCCCGGGAACCGACAGCGCAAAGACCTTCAGTAAAATCTTTCCGCGCTGAGGAAGTTCGGGTGACAGCAAAGAATACCAAAGACCCGCAAACGCCAGACCCGAAGGAACGATCCAATAGATATCCAGACTGAACAAAGCCTTGATCGAAATCAGAACAAAACCCAAAAGCACCAGGAAACGATGATCCCTTTCGTTTTCATAATCCATCACCCGCAAGGCGGAAAGACCCAGCAGGAATGTGTACGAAGGATCCTGACCAATCAGGGTGCGGTACTGCACCAAAATCTGCGCCAGCAACAAGACACTTAATCCGCCCGTCACTTTGCGCGAAAGATTTTTCCAGTGAAGTTTTTCAACTCCCCACTTCCAGATCAAAAGACCCAGCGAAAACAACGCCACCCACGGGGACACTTCCAGTCCCACCATCACCATTGCGGTGATAAATGAAAACGCCAGGGATGTTTGGGCGAAGAACTGTCTTTTCATGACAAGGCCTCGGTCTGCGCAAGCGCCAGCAACGTCAGACACTCTTCGCGGTGATGCGGGCCTTTGTTTTGTTTGAGCTCCTGCGGACCGACGATTAATGAATACTGAAAACCCTGTCGTTCCGCTTCATCGACCCACAGGCACAACTGACTGATGCGGGCTTCAACGTCCGGCAAGTTTTCCGTCTGCTCCCAGTTGAAATGCAAAGCGGGTTTTTCAGGCTCTTCATAGTTTTTCACCAGCAGATCCTGCCGGCGCGCACTGGCGCGCCAGTCAATACGACTGAGCGAATCCGCACTTTGAAAACCGCGATGATCACGAAATAAACCCGTGGCCTGCTGCCCTTCTCCGGCCACCGCATCGGTGGGGAATTGTTTTTCACCCAAACGCGCCGGATACACCAACACGGAATCCTGAGAGGTCATGTATTTCCACGCCCGCAAAAGTCCAAAGGGATATGTGCTTTGCAAAGTGATGCGCGGAAGTTTCACCCAGCCTCGTTTGCCGGGACGATAGGGAATCTGCAAATCCCCATGGGACAGCGGCTTGATTGACGTTTTACGGAGGGTGTTTTTATCTTTACCCAACACCGCTTCCACATCCCAGGCCGGAGTCACGGAAGGGTTTTCCAGGGAAATTCGCAGCAGTCCTTCTTCGCCGGAAAAAAGCTCTTCGTTCTCAAGTCCCTCGACTTGGACGACATCCATGTTTTTATTGGTCAGAAGAATCCCGGTGAATGCGACCGAGATCAGAAAGAACACGAAGATATAAATCAGGTTGTTCGCATACCCCACAGCCAAAAAGAACAGCGTCAGGGCCATGGCCCCAAACGCCATTCCGAATCGGGATGGCATGATGTAGGTTCTTTTCTTTTTCTTAAACAGGGACTGGAGTCGCTTTTTGAAGGGCATGGGCCCACTCACGACCTCGTTTGATGCCATGATTTCCTCCCAGTCGGTGTCCCAGTACCGGAACCAGAACCTGTTGAACATCATCGGGACGAACATAGTCACGTCCCTCTAAGAACGCCCACGCTTTCGCGGCACGCACCAAAGCCATGCCGGCACGAGTGGAAAGTGGAGCCCCTTCAAATCCCGCACGGCGGGAACGCTCTAAGATCTCGGCAATGTATCCGGCCACCACAGGCGACACGGTCACGGATTGCACTGAAGACAAAGCTGCCTCAATTTCGCCATCACTGAACAAGGCAGAAATCTTCTGCAGTCTTGCGCGCGGATCTTCCCCTTGCAGCAGACGCACTTCAGTTTCTTTCGAAGCGTGGTGAAGTTCCAGGCTCATCAAAAAACGATCCAGTTGGCTTTCCGGCAGCGGGAAGGTTCCGGTTTGTTGATGCGGATTCTGGGTCGCGATCACATAGAAAGGTTTTGGCAAAGGCCAGGTGGTTCCGTCCACGGACACTTCACCTTCCTCCATCGCCTGCAACAGCGCACTTTGAGTGCGAGGGCTCGCGCGATTGAGTTCATCAGCCATCACCATCTGGGAAAACAAAGGACCCGGATGAAACACAAACTTTTGTTCTTGCGGATGAAACACCTGACCACCGATGGCATCTGCGGGCAAAAGATCAATTGTGAACTGAATACGGCGGGTTTTTAAGCCGGTCAGTTTTCCCAGCACTTGCACCAGCGTGGTTTTACCCACGCCCGGAAGATCCTCGATCAACAAATGTCCCCCGGCCAGCAGGCACGTCATGGCCAGACGGATTTCCACATTCTTATCCAGGACAACTTTCGAGGCTTCAGAAATCAGATCGTGAAACTTGGTGTTCATAGACTGATAGGATAAGGTCCGTCGCGGCGGTGACCAAACCTTTTTTGGAAAATAAAAAAGCCCCGGGTTCACCGAGGCTTTATTTATGTCTTATTCTAAGATCCCGCCCTGTTCACAAGGCGAAAGTCCTACAACAGACTTTTTTCGACAGCCGAGAAGATGGGACCAGATACAAAGCCCATCAAAACAATGGCAAGAGCCATAACCACTGCCGTCACTGTGGTTGCATTCAAAGAGTGACCCGCGATTTCCGCGTTTCCTTCCTTCATGTACATCACAACGATCGGGCGCAGGTAGTAGTAAACACCGATCACAGAGTTCAACATACCCCAGATTGCCAGCCACAGAAGGCCTTCACCGATAGCTGCGTTGAACATGTAGAACTTACCGAAGAAGCCCAGTGTTGGCGGAATACCTGCCAAAGAAAGCAGGAACACCGTCAAACACAAAGCCAGCATCGGACGTTGTTTTGCAAAACCAGCCAGATCATCGATGTTCACGATATGGTTTTCAGATTTTTCCAGCATCGCCGCAATCGCAAACGCACCGATCGTCATCAAACCGTAAGCCAGCAGATAGAAGATCACGCCCGAAGCACCAAACGCACCGTTGTCGCTGACACCCGCCGTGATCAGACCCACCATCAGGTAACCAGAGTGAGCCACGGAAGAGTAAGCAATCATGCGTTTGAAGTTGTTCTGCATGATAGCCGCGGCATTACCCACGATCATGGTGATAACAGCCATCCACTGAAGGATGTCGAACAACTGATCAGAACCCGTCAAAGACTTGGTTGCGATGATTCTCAAGAACGCTGCGAAGGACACTGTTTTCACCGCTGTGGCCATGAAGGCCGTGTGCGGAGTCGGAGCCCCCTGGTAAACGTCCGGAGTCCAAGCGTGGAATGGAGCAATCGAAACCTTGAAGCAGAAGCCCAGGATCACGAAAGTCACACCAAACAGGAACAAACGGCTGGTCTGAACAAGTTCAGCAGCGTTGTCCATGAAGCTCAGGATGTTTGTGCCACCGGTAGAACCGAAGATGAAAGCCACACCGTAAAGGAACAATGCCGAAGCAAAAGAACCCAGGATGAAGTATTTCAAGGCCGCTTCTTTGGAAAGTTTTTCCTCGTGGCTCATGGCGATCATCAGGTACAGTGCCAAAGACATCATTTCCAGACCGATGAAGACCATCAGCAGGTCCACTGCGGAAACCAGGATCAACATCCCCACCGCACTGCTCATCGCCAGGAAGATCAGTTCAGAGAACTGCTTGCCCGTAGTCGCCGGATTTTCATACATCATAACCATCGCGGCACCCGCACCAGCCAGGGCAATGATACCCATCCACTGAGTGACACCGTCAAAGATCAGACCGTTGTTGAAAGCAGTTTTGTCAGAGCCACCAAAGACCACCAGCAACACAACCGCTGCCACGATACCCGTCAAAGCCTGACCCAAAGTGATCAGGGCGTGTTGTTCGCGGTTGCCACGAAGAACTTTCATCGTGATTGGCAGAAGACTTGCCAGGAACAACGCGATCATCGGAGAGATCAAAAGCACGTCGCTAAGACCGATATTGATATTCATTAGTTACCTCCTTGCGCGTGCGTAACTTCAGAGGCGCCCGGCTGAACAATCGTCAGATTATAATTGCTTCTGTTGTTCACCAGATGATCGATGCTGGCTTTAGAGAAGTTCAGGAAATGATTCGGGAACAGACCCATCCAGAACACCATGATCACCAATGGAACCAGAACTGTGATTTCACGCGCGTTCAGGTCATGAAGCGGATGATGCTCGTCTTTAACCAGCTCGCCCTGTTCACCGAAGAACACACGTTTAAACATCCACAACATGTACACTGCACCCAGAACCACACCGGAAACCGCGAAGTACGCAAAGACCGGGTGAGCCTGGTAAGTGCCCAGAAGGATGAAGAACTCGCCCACGAAACCGTTGGTCATTGGAACCGCGATCGAGGACAAAGTGATGATAAAGAAGAAGATCGTGAAGATTGGCAACACACCCGCCAAACCGCCGTATTTGGAGATTTCACGAGAATGCGTTCTTTCGTAGATCATACCAATCAGGATGAACAGCGCGCCGGTAGAGATACCGTGGTTCAGCATCTGATACAGACCACCACCCATGCCGTAGGCGTTAAACGCGAACAGGCCCAGAAGGATGTAACCCATGTGGGATACGGAAGAGTACGCCACTAGTTTTTTGACGTCCGGCTGAACCATCGCCACCAAAGCACCATAGATGATGCCCACAGTACCGATCAGCATGAACAACCAAGCCCAGTATTCAGAAGCCTCTGGGAACAAAGGAATCACCCAGCGCATGAAACCGTAAGTACCCATTTTCAGCATCACGCCCGCCAGGATCACAGAACCCGGAGTCGGAGCTTCAACGTGGGCATCCGGCAACCAAGTATGAACCGGGAACGCCGGAACCTTGATCGCGAAAGCCAATGCAAAGGCAAAGAACAACAACGTTTGCAAACTGAAGAACGTGCCGCCCACAAACGGGATTTGCAACTGATAGAAATCAAGCAAACTTGCACTCATCTGGCCAGTCGCTTCCTGAGTCAGGTACATCATATAGATGATCGCCACCAGCATCAGCACCGAACCCGCCATCGTGTAGATGAAGAATTTCACGGTTGCGTAGATACGGCGAGCACCACCCCAGATACCGACCATGAAGTACATCGGAACCAGAGAAAGCTCCCAGAACACATAGAAGAACACGGCATCCATTGCCAGGAAAGTGCCCAGCATCGCCGTTTGCAGGATGAACAGACAAACGTGGAAGCCTTTGACTCGTTCAGTGATGGATGTCCAGCTAGCCAGGATAATAATCGGAGTCAGGAACGTGGTCAGCAGAACCAGCCACAAAGAGATCCCGTCGATACCCATGAAATACTGGATGCCGAAGCGCTCAATCCACATGAACTTTTCCACCATCTGCAAGCCCGTCGCGGAAGCGTCGAAGCTTTTGAACAGGGAAAGGCTCACGATGAATTCAATCACGGAAAGACCCAAAGCCAGATGGCGAACGGTGTTCGCCTTAGGCCAGATCGCAACTAACAGCGCGAATAGAAGAGGTAGGAAAACAATGCTACTCAGGATCATACATTACCTCATGATCACAAATGAAAGGGCCACAACCACGCCGATACCGATGTACATCGCGTATTGTTGCATATTTCCGGTCTGAACCGAGCGGGCGAAGGAACCCATGCCACGCACAAGATCACCAGCCCAGAACGTCATCTTGTCGATGAAATTCACGTCGATGTAGTACCAGGTGTTTTTGCTCAAAGAAACCAGCGGATTGATGATGAAACCAAAGTAGGCTTCATCCACGAAGTACTTGTTGTAAACCGTGTTGTAAACCGGCTTGATGCTTTCCGCGATCTTCTTCGGAGTCTCTGGAGACTTCACATAGAACTGGTAAGCCACGATCGCAGAAACAGTCGCCAGACCCACAGAACAGCCCATCAGAACCCATTCCGTCGTGTGATCAATCGCAGTCCAGCCCGGGATCGGAGAAATCATCGGGTGCAACCAGTGCTCCCAGAAGTTCGGCATGTGACCCAGGTGCTCACCGATAACATGAGGAACCCCGATCCAGCCCGCGAACACAGAAAGGATCGCCAGGATGATCAGTGGAATCGTCATGATCGCGGAAGATTCGTGCGGATGAACATCAGCAGAAACACGGCTTTTACCCCAGAAGGTCAGGGCCATCAAACGAGTCATGTAGAACGCCGTCAAAGTCGCACCCACAACACCCGCCGCCCAAAGGATTGGAGAACCCATTGGAGAGTGGAACGCGTAAGCCAGGATTTCATCCTTAGAGAAGAAACCCGAGAACAGCGGAGTTCCGATGATCGCCAGCCAGCCCATCAGGAATGTGATGTGCGTGATTGGCATGTACTTTTTCAGACCACCCATTTTGCGGATGTCCTGTTCTTCGTGCATTCCGTGAATCACAGAACCAGAACCCAGGAACATCAGGGCTTTAAAGAATGCGTGAGTCATCAAGTGGAACATCGCTGCCCCGAACGCACCCACACCGGCTGCCAGGAACATGTAGCCCAATTGAGACACCGTAGAGTAAGCCAGAACTTTTTTGATGTCGTTTTGAGTGATACCGATAGTCGCTGCAAACACCGCGGTCGCCGCACCGATGATCGCAATCACCATCATCGTGTTAGGAGCCATGATAAACAGTGGATTCAGACGCACGATCATGTACACACCCGCAGTCACCATCGTCGCCGCGTGGATCAGGGCGGAAACCGGTGTTGGACCGGCCATCGCGTCTGGAAGCCAAACGTACAAAGGAATCTGTGCGGATTTACCAGTCGCCCCGATGAACAGGAACAACGTGCCCAGAGTCAAAGCCCCCAACCAGGAGGACTCAGCCACGGTTGGCGCCAAGGCATTCAGTTCAGAGAAGTTCAAAGTGCCAAAGGTGATGAACAAAACGAACATACCCAGCAAGAAGGCCGCGTCACCGATACGGTTGGTGATGAAGGCTTTCATGCCCGCCGCTGCTTTTTCTTTGTCTGTGAACCAGAAACCGATCAACAGGTAAGAACAAAGGCCCACGCCCTCCCAGCCCACGAACATCACCAGCAAGCTGTCGCCCAAAACAAGCAACAACATGTTGAAGATGAACAGATTCAGGTAAGCGAAGTATTTCGCCACCCCTTTATCGTGGTGCATGTAACCAATAGAGAACAAGTGGATCAGAGTACCAACACCGGTGATCACCAGAATCATGATCGCGCTGATTTGATCGACGACGAAACCGGCGTTGACCTTGAACTTATCAATCGCCATCCATTCAAAGAAGCTCACCGCGATACGGCGGGCTTCAGCCGGCATGGAAACCAGGTCCACAACCAGCAAGATTGCGGAGATGAAGGAGATCGCCACCGCAACCGTTGCGATGGAACCCGCCACGTTTCCAGAGTGTTTTTTATATCTGGCACCGTTGATCAGGAAACCAACGAAAGGAGCCAGAATCAGGACTGCCATTAATAGAGAATGATTCACAGCTTATCCCCTATCCTTTCAAGTGCTCAAAGAAGCGGATGTTCACTTCGTTGAATCGTTTAAAGATGGATACTGCCAGCGCCAGACCCACCGCCGCTTCCGCAGCCGCGATAGTCATAACGAAGAACACCATGATGTGACCGTCCAGCAGGCCCAGATATTTACTGAAAGCCACGAAAGTCAGATTCACAGAGTTCAGCATCAACTCGATGGACATCAAAAGAACGATCACGTTACGGCGAAGAAGAACGCCCGCCATACCCATAACAAACAAAAGTGCAGCCAGAACCAAGTAATGAGTCAGGCCGATATTATTGATGAACTCAGTGTTCATGTGTTCCACCTTTACTGCGTGCCAAAGCAACGGCACCCACTGCAATTACCAGAAGAAGAACGCCCAAAGCCTCAAATCCGAAGATGTATTTGGTGAACAGGATGTGCCCCAAAGCTTTGGTGGTTTCCATGCCTGTACCCACAAGCACCGGATTGTCTGTGGTTTTTTCACCCATCAGATTCACGGACATTGCGATCGCACCGACTACCAGGCCTGCAAACAGACCGACCGAGGCGATTTTAACCACACCCGTGAACTTGCCGCGGGTGAAGGCCTGAATGTCTTTTTTCAAGTCGAAGAGCATGATCACCATGGTGAACAAAACCATGACCGCGCCGGCATAAACGATCAATTGAACACCCGCAATGAAGAAGGCGTTCAAAGTCACGAACAAGGCAGAGATACCCACCATGGTCATTGCCAGGCACAAAGCGGAGTAAATCGGATTGGACATCAAAATGACACCAAGGCCGGAGGCCAGGGTGACAAACGCTAGAAACCAGAAAAGAAATGCATCTGCTGTCATTTTAACTCCTTACAAAGATGCGATGTAGATCACAAAGGCTGTGATAATGGTGTTTGCCAAAGCCCAAGGAAGCATCGTCTTCCAGCCCAGATCCATCAACTGATCGTAACGGAAACGAGGCAAAGTCCAACGAACCCAGATGAAGACCCACATGAAGAACCCAAACTTGATGTTGAACACCAGGAAGTGGATCAGCGCAACCAGGGCACTTGCCCAGCCGGCTGTGGAAGCAACACCTGCCGCCCATTCATTCAGTTCAGCCACAGAAACGTAAGGAATCGTGTAACCACCGAAGAAGAACAGAACCATCAGACCGGAAGCGATCATCATGTGACCGTATTCCCCGATGAAGAACATGTTGAATTTGAAACCGCCGTACTCAGTGTGGAAACCACCGACCAGCTCGGACTCACCCTCCGCCAAGTCAAATGGCAGACGGTTGGATTCTGCAAACGCAGCCGAGAAGAACAACAAAGCGCCCACCGGTTGATAGAAGATACCCCAGTTCGGCAGCCAGTTTGCGGTGATCGTGTGACCCAGGAAAGAGAACGCCAAAGGACCCTGCTGCGCCAAAGTCATTTCAGTCAGGTTGAACGTGCCATAAAGCATGATCACACCCACGATGGAAAGACCCAAAGCCAGTTCGTAAGAGATCGTTTGAGCGGAAGCACGAAGCGCACCCATCAAAGTGTACTTGTTGCCGGAACCCCAGCCCGCCATCAAAACCGTGTAAGCAGCCAAAGAGCTGACACCCAGGATGAAGACGATGCCCACGCCGATATCATAACCCTGAACCAGGAAAGTGTAAGGACCCCAAGTGGAGCCGAACAGTTCGAATGTTCCAACCTGAATCGGAGAAGAAAGCGGGATCGCAGAGAAAGCGATTGTACCCGGAATCAAAGCAAACACCGGAGCTGCGTAGTACAGGAACGGCTTCGCAGTTTGCGGCATGAAGTTTTCCTTGTTCAGGAACTTCACCGCATCGGCAAGAAGCTGCACCAGACCCAGCGGACCCACGCGGTTCGGACCCAGACGATCCTGAATGAATGCGGAGCCACGGCGCTCAAGCCAAACCAAAATAGGCACTGCTTGAACCATCATCAGGAAGATGACGACCAGTTTTAAACCGTTAACGGTTATCTCGAAAATATCTTTACCCATTCCCATCGCTTAGTCCCATTCCAAAGCTTTAGATTTAACTTCCCAGAACAGCCCGAAGATGAAGATCGCGATGAAAATCATCATGGAAACGAAGACAAATGTGCCTCCGCCTGTCGCGATGAATTCACGGAATGAAATCGCCCAAGGGTACATGAAGATAATCTCGATATCGAAAAGGATGAACAGGATCGCTGTCAGATAGTACTTAACAGAAATCTTTGTTTCCTTTTTCTCAATACCAGGAATACCGCACTCGTAAGGCTCGTACTTCACAGGGTTGTATACCGGTTTTGTCCCAGTAATGTTGGCAGCAAGCCAAACTAAAAAGGCTCCAAAAAGAGCAATGAAAATGACGATGAATATGACTCCACCGAGTGGCACTAGTCCCTCCAAAGTTGTCGTTATTATTTGGATTTCAATTAGTTATATATGTGTCGTCTTTGAAAACCAAGAAATATGAATGGAAACAAGGCGATAAGCGTGGCAAGATGAGCCCACCAAATGAAAGCCGAAAGCACTCACACAAGACTCGAATCCATCCTGGAAAGAGCCTTTGAAACAACTCGCGGAAAGATTCAAGTCACCGGGGCGGCGTCTCCGCTGGCGCTTGCTTACTTTTTGTCGCAGACTTACTCCAAAAAAATCAACGGCTTGCCGCATCTTGTTGTGACTGGCAGTCATCGTGAAGCGGTGACCTTGCAAGCCTTGCTGGAGTTCTTCGACCCAAGTCGTCAAAGTCATATTCTGCCCGCTTTCGATGTTTCCCCGTATTCCGGTCTTTATCCGAACACTCAAGTTGTCGCCGACCGGGTTCGTTTCCTGGCAAAAGCTCAGTCTGCCAAAGCCGGAGAAATCTTCATATCTTCCGTTGACGCACTGATGCAGAAAACTCTTCCGGTGAAAATCCTGAAGGATCACTCCAAAACTGTTCGTGCCGGGGATGAACTTCCCGAAAACCTTTCGGACTATTTCAGCACTTTAGGTTACACCGCCGCTCCGATGGTAGAGGACAAGGGTCAGTTCGCGGTTCGCGGGGGTATCGTCGACATCTATCCCCCCACTGAAAATCAGCCCGTGCGCATGGATCTGTTCGGGGATCAGGTGGAAAGCCTTCGCCACTTCAGTGTCGCTGATCAAAGAAGCTCGGACGAGATTCAATCTTTTGTTCTGACTCCGGCGCGTGAAGTCCTTTATCGCGATGAAACCCATGAAAGACTGCTGCAGCGAGTGCGCGGCTCCCTTGAGGGCCGTAAAGTCGATAAAGCTGAGGCCGAAGAAACCCTGCGATCCCTGGTGTTAAAAAATGCCTTTCCGGGCATTGAATTCCTGCTTCCCTATTTCTACGGCGAACTTGCCACTCCGGCTGATCATTTTCCGGGCGCTTTAAATCTGTGGTTCCTGGATCCGGTGGAGATCTCCCGCTGTGCGGATGAAATGTGGGCGGAATTAAAAGCCGACTATCGCACCAGTGAAGCGCATGTGATCCGCCCCGAGCTTGAAGACATCTACGTCAACTTTGAAACTCTGGCGTATCCGTTACACTCTCGCCAGGTGTATTTTTCTTCGTTGGAATACTTCGACGAAGAAAACTCGGATGATTCCCGTGTTGAATATCGTACGGCAATGACTCAGGATTTTACAAACCTGGCCTTAGCCAACGCGGTCGGCACCGAGCCGTGGCTGCAAGCCGCGACCAACAAACTTCATCGCTGGCGTGATGAGGGTTATCGCATCTTTGTCAGCACCAAAAATCAGTCCCATATCGACCGGTTGTCTTTGGTGTTTGAAAAACTGGAACTGAAAGCCATTCGCACGAACAGTGATGAATACCGCTGGGATTCCTGGCTGCAGGAACAGGATCGTGAACAAAACATCGTTCACATCGTGCCCCGCCATCTTGCGGAAAGTCTGCGCCTGGAAGAGGAAAAGATCATCTTCCTGCGCGATGAGGACTTCTACGGCAAAAAACAGCGCGCCAAAGAATCCAGCGGCGCCCAGGATTTCCAGAAGCAGGCCAAGCGTCTTTCTTTCGGTGATTTAAAGCCCGGCGACCTGGTGGTTCACACCAAACACGGGATCGGCCAATACGAAGGCCTGAAGATCATGAATATCGGCGGAGTCGAATCTGAATACATTCAGGTCGGCTACAAGGATAAAGACAAACTTTATCTGCCGGTATACCGCGTGGGTCAGTTGCAGAAGTTCTCCGGCGCTGGCACCAGCATCCTGGACAAGCTGGGCGGCACTGCCTGGGAAAAAACCAAAGCCAAAGTCAAATCTCACGTGCGCGACATTGCTGCGGATCTGCTGGCCTTGTATGCAAAGCGTGCTGAAATGCACCGCCCGGCTTTTGTGATTAAAGAAGATGAAGTCATGATGTTTGAAAACGGTTTCCCGTATGAAGAAACCGATGATCAGCTTCGCGCCATCAATGACATCCGCAAAGATCTTAAATCCACGAAGCCCATGGATCGGCTTGTGTGCGGCGATGTGGGCTTCGGTAAAACGGAAGTTGCCATGCGCGCGGCGTTCTTTGCCATTCAAGCCCGAAAACAAGTGGCGGTGCTGGCACCGACCACCGTTTTGACCTTCCAGCACTTTGAAACCTTCAAAAAACGTTTCGAAGGCTGGCCGGTGGATATTCGCGTGCTGAATCGTTTCGTGACTCCGGCTGAAGTGAAAAAGACTTTGCAGGATTTGAAAGACGGCAAAGTCGATTTGATCGTGGGCACCCACAAACTTCTGGGATCGTCCATTGCCTATAAAGACCTGGGCCTTTTGATTATCGACGAAGAACAAAAATTCGGCGTCACTCATAAAGAGAAAATCAAAAAGATCAAAACCAGCGTCGACACCCTGACGTTGTCGGCAACTCCTATCCCACGCACACTGAATATGGCGCTTGTCGGGATTCGCGATTTAAGTTTGATCAACACGGCTCCGGTGGATCGTCTGCCAACCCGCACCTTTGTGACCAAGTTCGATCCGGAAACCATTCGCAAAGCCGTGACGGCGGAAATCTCGCGTGGCGGCCAGGTGTACTTTATCCACAACCGCATTGAATCCATTTACGGTTTGGTGGATGAGCTTCGTCAGATTGTGCCGGAAGCAAGGATTCGCGTGGCCCATGGACAAATGGAAGAACACGAGCTTGAAAAAGCCATGCTCGCCTTCTTCCACCACGAAATCGATGTGCTCGTGTGTACGGCGATTGTGGAATCCGGCATGGACGTGCCACGTGCTAACACCATGTTCATTGATACCGCGCACTTGTTTGGACTTTCCCAGCTTTATCAACTGCGTGGACGCGTGGGCCGCTCCAAAACGCGGGCTTACTGTTATCTGATGATGCCAAGAAATCACAAGCTCGATAAAGAGCAGCAAGAGCGTCTTAAGATCATTCAGGAAAACACCGCGCTTGGCAGCGGCATCAAGATTGCCCAGTATGATCTGGAACTTCGCGGTTCCGGAAACATTCTGGGCGAAGAGCAATCCGGTCACGTCAATTCCGTAGGTTATGAAATGTACATGGATCTTCTGAATGAGGCTTTGGCGGAAGCCAAGGGTGAAGCGGTTGAAGACATGGATCTGGATCCGGAACTGAATCTGAAAATCCCGGCCCTGATCCCGGATGCCTATATCAAAGACATCCGCATCCGTCTGGGTTACTACAAGGCTTTGGCGGACATTACTTCCAATGAAGAGCTGGATCGCATTGAAGAAGAGCTGCGTGATCAATTCGGACCGATCCCGGAACAAACCGTGAATTTGATGGGCCTTATGTTGATTCGTCGTCAGTGTAAAGAGCTGGGTGTTCGTGATATCAGTGCGGGATTAAAATCCATTTCTTTGATCTTCACCGAGAAAACCAAACTGAGCCCGGAAAAGGTGATTCAACTGGCAATCCGTGAAAGCAAAAAGTATTCACTGACTCCGGACAACCGCCTGAACATCAAAATGAGCAATATCACCTGGTCCGCAGTTCACGAAGAGATCGACGCTCTTTTAAGACTTATCTAGAATTCCAAACGAAGACCGCCACCGAACAGGAAGTCTGTGGTGGTGTCCGGATCATCCGGCGCTTCGGTTTTTGCATACTGAGTCGCATAGACGTCGATGAAGGTGTTTTCAAGACCCCAGTTGAACGTGCTTTCTTTCGCCGTTTCGTAATCAATCCAATCAAGCTGGATCAATAATCCCACCGTGTAGTTGTAACCCATCTGAGTGGTTGCTGAGAATGAATCCGTCGCACTTTTTTCCGAGAATCCCATCTGCCAGACGTTGATTCCCACATAAGGGGCCACGTAAGGCTCATTCATCAGCATGTCGGCCGTGAATTTAAAGCCGATACCATATTTGGTGATTTCAAGACTGCGATCGCTGTTGCCGTCGACTTTACCAACGCCGTAGAAAGCACCCGCCGCCAAAGAGCCCAGCATGAAGTTGTATTTATAGTCCACACCCAGTTGAATCAGGTTCACCGTGTCCGAACCAAAAACGGCCTTGTAGGATTGGCCGTCCAAAGTGGAAATGAAGTTTTTAAATTCGATCGCCTCATAGTCAAACGACACATAGGTGCCGTGAGTTTCGCGTCGGACTTTGTAGTCAGCCAGATTGTCCTGACGAATCTGTACCTCCACCAAAGGAAGGTTTTCCAAGGCCGGGTTTGGCGTCGGCTCGGCATATCTTTGAACCGGAGCCTCAATCACAGCGGGCTCCTCAGGAGCTGGCGCAACCTCTTCCGTTTCTGCGGTGGAAGTTTCTTCCGGTGTTGTCGTGGATTCTTCCGCGAAGGGGTCAGACTCTTCGTCCATGTCGGTGGTTTCTACAGGTGTTAGATCATCAAAGTCCGCGGGGGCTTGCTGCTGCTGCTGAATCTCAACATCGTCGGCGGCTTCCACTTCTTGCTCGATATCCTGAGCATAGGCAGAAAAGCCCACCAGCAAGGTGAGCAGAATACATACTTTTGATTTAAGACTTTGGTGCAATTTCATGCTGTCTCTCAAATCTCGTCTGGCCTCGTAAGGGCCAAGTGATAGTCTGATCTTATGAACAAGTATATCAGGGGAATCCTTAGGAATTTTAGTTTTTGTCTGCTGATTCTTGTTTTTCCCCACCTTGTACTAGCTTCTGGTCCTTCGGCTGACAAACTGTCAAAAGTCATCGATTCCAAGATCAAACAAATGAGCTCTGAAGAAAAAGTCGGACAACTTTTCATCGTGGGTTTTCCCCACAAAGACGTGGCTCCGGAACTTGAATCCTTTATCGCGAAATACAAACCCGGCTCTTTCCTGCTATTTAAGCGCAACATGGTTTCAGCCCCGCAGATCCGGGAACTGAATCTGGCCCTTTATAAATCAAGCTACAAATATTCCAAACTTCCTCCGCTGATTGCCATCGATCAGGAGGGGGGATCTGTGTCCCGCCTGCCGATCACGCCCGCGCCTCCGAATGCTCTGGCTCTGGGGCAAACCCAGTCCCCGCTTTTGGCAGAAGAAATGGGCTATCAAACCGGGCTGTTCCTTCGCGAAGTGGGCTTCAACATGAATCTTGCCCCGGTGCTGGATGTGGTGGATCCATATTCAACAAGCTTCATTGGTGTCCGGTCTTTTGGTTCCGACCCGGTGCTTGTGCGTGATATCGGCGTGGCCTATTCCAAAGGTCTTTTGAAAGCGCGCGTGATTCCGACGGCGAAGCATTTCCCGGGCACTGGCAGTTTGAATCAGGATCCGCATGTGACGGTGGTTAAAAACAGCGCCACGCTGGAAGAAATGAAAAAGCGCGATCTGATTCCTTTCATGGGTTATTCCAAAATCGGCGCCAATGTTGCGGTGATGATGTCGCACCTGATTTATCCGGGTCTTGATAAGGATCTTGAGCCCGCCAGTTTTTCCACGAAGATTTCCCGGGATCTTCTGCGCGATGAGCTGAAATACCAAGGCCTGGTGATGACGGATGATCTGCAGATGCAAGGATCCAAACAAGTGCTTCGCCCCGAGGCCGCAGCCCTGCGTGCCCTGCAATCAGGATCGGACATTGTGATGCTGACCTGGTCTTTTGCCGATCAGGGAAAGGCTTTTGATTACGTTTTGGCGGCCCTGAAATCCGGCGAGCTTTCCTCTGCCAGC
This sequence comes from Bdellovibrio sp. BIS2, assembly GCF_055398295.1. Taxonomy (NCBI): domain Bacteria; kingdom Pseudomonadati; phylum Bdellovibrionota; class Bdellovibrionia; order Bdellovibrionales; family Pseudobdellovibrionaceae; genus Bdellovibrio; species Bdellovibrio sp. BIS2. Next base: position 3,837,907 of record NZ_AP035879.1, read on the forward strand.
GTGGATGAAAAGCTTCGCCGTATTCTGCGCGTAAAGGCCTTTGCGAACGTCTATCGCCGTGACCCCAAGCTTCCGTCGCTTCTAAGTGGCAACAGTCTTACATCGCCTCAATACGCTGAAATCGAGGACGAGGTTCTTTCCCAGAATCTTAAAACCAGTCTGATCCCACGCCAGTTGCCCTCGGCCAAATCCGCGCGCAAGCCCGCTTCGGCTGAAACTATTTGTGCCGCCTCACCTTCCCAGGATTTTCTGATTTCATTTATCGGCAGCGACAAAAAGAAGATTCCAAGCCTGAAGCTGGATAACCATTCACTGGGTAAGGACCTTTCCGGATTGCTCAGGAAGAAACAGTGCACTGCTTTATTCGTCGGGGTCACCGGCCCCCGCACCGCCCGTCAGGTGCGCGGCCTTTCCCCGCAGGAGCGTCAGAAACTGATTGTGGTGAATTTGGGAGCGCCTCGCCTGTTCCCGAAGTCGCGCGGCTATCGTCAGGTGATTCAGCTTTACTTCAATCACAAGGACGCCGGAAAAAAGATCGCCCAGTACCGGGATGAAATTCTTAAAAGCTCTCAAGGCTCGTTTGCCCTGAAGGATTAGATCTAAAGAACGACATTCTCAAAAAAGAAACGGAGGCTTGTGGCCTCCGTTTTAGTTTCTTACTTCTTCGCTGGCTGTTGTTCAGCCGCTTCGATTTTCGCTCTCGCATGAGCCCAGTCGCGCTGGAACTCTGCCCAGTCTTCGTCTGTGATCAGTTCGTTCATGATCTTCTTTTCAGATAGAGCCAAGAACTCTTTTGTCGCCTGAAGATCAATGTCTTCAGGAAGGTCAGCGATATTGGCAAGAATATTCACGCCCTCAGGAGAAACCTGGCAGTAACCCCAGCTGATAACAGCCACGTCCTGCTTTTCTTTCCCTTTGAGTTTCCATTTCATCACGCCTGTTTCCAGAGTGGTGATCAATGGAGCGTGACCAGGAAGAATGTTTAGTTCCCCCTTGAATGCTGGAACAGTCACCTCGTCGACCTCTTGGCCAACAAGGATGCGCTTTTCCGGTGTCACGATTGTCAGTTTCATATTCACCCCTTAGGAAGAGGCAGGCACTAAGCCTGCAGCTTCTTAGCTTTCTCGATAGCGTCTTCGATAGTACCAACCAGGTAGAACGCCTGCTCTGGAAGAGCATCGTGTTTACCATCAAGGATCTCGCGGAAACCTTTAACAGTGTCTTTGATATCAACATAACGGCCTGGCAAACCAGTGAACTGCTCAGCAACGAAGAACGGCTGAGACAAGAAACGCTGGATCTTACGAGAACGGGAAACAACCAGTTTATCCGCTTCAGACAATTCGTCCATACCCAGGATCGCGATGATATCCTGAAGCTCACGGTTACGCTGCAACAACGCCTGAACGTCACGAGCGCACTTGTAGTGCTCTTCACCGATAACTGTTGGATCCAACAAACGGGAAGTGGAAGTCAACGGGTGAACCGCAGGGAAGATCGCCATAGCTGCGATATCACGATCCAAGTTTGTCGTAGCATCCAAGTGAGTGAACGTGGTTGCCGGAGCTGGATCCGTGTAGTCATCCGCTGGTACGTAAACCGCTTGAACGGAAGTGATGGAACCTTTTTTAGTGGAAGTGATACGCTCTTGAAGAGTACCCATCTCAGTGGAAAGAGTTGGCTGGTAACCAACCGCTGAAGGGATACGACCCAACAATGCGGAAACTTCGGCACCCGCTTGAGTGAAGCGGAAGATGTTGTCTACGAAGAACAATACGTCCTGATTTTCAACGTCACGGAAGTACTCAGCAACAGTCAAACCCGTCAAAGCAACGCGCGCACGAGCTCCAGGAGGTTCGTTCATCTGACCGAACACCAGGGAAGTCTTGGCCAAAACGCCAGACTGTTTCATCTCTTGCCACAAGTCATTACCTTCACGAGTACGCTCACCAACGCCCGCGAATACGGAGAAACCACCGTGCTCTGTAGCGATGTTACGGATAAGCTCCTGGATCAATACGGTTTTACCTACGCCGGCACCACCGAACAGACCGATCTTACCACCCTTTGCGTATGGAGCCAGCAAGTCAACGACCTTGATACCAGTCATCAACATTGCAGCGGCTGTCGCCTGATCTTCGAACTTAGGAGCAGTTCTGTGGATGCCCCATTGTTCTTTTGCGTTTACCGGGCCCATTTCGTCGATTGGTTCACCAACCACGTTGATGATACGACCCAAAGCTTCACGGCCTACTGGCGCAGTGATCTGAGTGCCCAACGCTTTAACTTTTTCACCACGAACCAAACCTTCAGTCTGGTCCATAGAGATCGTTCTTACAACACCGTCACCCAAGTGCTGAGCAACTTCAAGAACAAGGTTGAATTCAACGTCAGAGATAAATTTATTTGTTACACGCAGAGCGGAGTTGATCGCAGGAAGTTCCCCGCCTTCAAATTCCACGTCTACTACGGGACCCATTACCTGTTTTACTTTACCGAATGCCATTATTCAGCTCCCTATCCTTTAAGCGCTTCAGCGCCAGATACGATTTCAATCAATTCTGTAGTAATTTTTTCTTGTCTCAGTTTGTTGTACGTCAGAGTGAGTTTGTTGATCATCTCTTTCGCGTTGTTTGTCGCGTTTTCCATCGCGCTCATACGAGCACCATGTTCACCCGCAACAGACTCGGACATACATCTGTAAACCTGAAGCTCGAAGTGCTTCTCAAGCAATTCTTTGATGATTTGCTCTGGAGCCGGTTCGAAGATCATGTCGACAGCAAAGTTGGAAGCAGTGTCAGCTTCTTTTTTGAAAGTCGTCAGACCAAGATCAATTGGCAGAAGAGTTTCAGCCGTCACAACCTGAGAGATTGCAGATTTGAACTCATTGTGAACGATACGAACTTCATCGTATGAACCTTCGAGGTAATCATTCATCACGCGGTTGGCAACTTTGGAAGCCAGCTCATAGGAGATGTCTTTATCAAGTTTGGTGATGTAATCCACCGCTTTGATACCACGTCTTGCGAAGTAGTCATGACCACGACGACCCACGAACAGGAAGTCGATCTTCTCCAGAGAAGTCTTGTTGTTGTTGTAATAAGCTTCAGCGAATTTGTTGATATTGCTGTTGAAAGCGCCGCAAAGACCGCGATCAGAAGTGATAACAACAAGCAAAACATTCTTTACTTGTTCTTTCTTCTCCATCAACGGATGCGACACTTTATTGGTCACAGCGATATCCGCAATCACCTGACGCAAAGCCAGAGCGTAAGGACGCATATTAACGATGTTATTCTGCGCCTTTCTCAACTTTGCAGCAGACACGAGCTTCATCGCCTTCGTGATCTGCTGGGTGTTTTTAGTGGACTCAATCTGAGCCCGGATATCCTTCAAGCTTGCCATTTAAGCACCAAATTACTTGTTAGAAGGTTGGAAGATAGCTTTGAACTCTTCAAGAGCTGCCAACAATGCTTTTTTAGTATCGTCAGCGATCGCTTTCTTCTCAGAGATCGTTTTGATGATATCAGAGTGCTTGTTTTTCAAGAACTCGATCATCTCTTTTTCGTATCTCTTAACGTCTGTCTCTGGGTATTGGTCAACGAACGCGTTACCAGCAGCGAAGATCATGATGATTTGCTCTTCAACTTTTACCGGAGAGTACTGAGGCTGTTTCAATACTTCAATCAGACGACGACCACGAGCAAGCTGTTGCTGGGACGCTTTATCCAGGTCGGATGCAAACGCCGCAAATGCTTCCATGGAACGGAACTGAGCAAGCTCAAGTTTCAGGGAACCTGCAACTTGTTTCATCGCTTTAATCTGAGCCGCACCACCCACGCGAGAAACGGATTTACCTACAGAGATCGCTGGACGCACACCTTTGTAGAACAAATCAGATTCAAGGAAGATCTGACCATCAGTGATGGAGATCACGTTTGTAGGGATGTAAGCAGAGATATCGCCCGCTTGAGTCTCGATGATTGGCAATGCAGTCAAAGAACCGCCGCCTTTATCAGCAGACAATTTGGAAGCACGTTCCAACAAACGGCTGTGGCAATAGAATACGTCACCTGGGTAAGCTTCACGGCCCGGAGGACGACGAAGAAGCAAAGACAACTGACGGTAAGCTTGAGCTTGTTTCGTCAAGTCATCGTATACGATCAGAGCGTGTCTGCCAGTATCACGGAAGTATTCAGCCATCGCTGTACCGGAGTAAGCAGCCAGGTATTGAAGTGGAGCTGGGTCAGAAGCGTTGGCCGCGATAACAGTCGTGTACTCAAGAGCACCCGCTGCACGCAGTTTTTCAACTACCAAGGCAACTGTGGATTGTTTTTGACCGATAGCTACGTAGAAGCACTGAACATTCAAACCTTTTTGGTTGATGATAGTGTCAACGGCGATAGTTGTTTTACCAGTTTGACGGTCACCGATGATCAACTCACGCTGACCACGACCGATTGGTACAAGGGCGTCGATCGCCTTGATACCAGTTTGAAGAGGCTCTTCAACCGGGTGACGGTAAACGATACCAGGAGCTTTTGTTTCAACGATACGGGAGTGAGGCGTGTTGATAGCGCCACGGCCGTCAATCGGGTTACCAAGAGCGTCTACAACGCGACCAAGAAGAGCTTCACCTACAGGTACGGAAACGATCTTTTTCGTTCTTTTAACTACGTCGCCTTCTTTGATGTGACGGTCTTCACCGAACAATACGGCACCAACGTAACCTTCTTCAAGGTTCAGAACCATTCCGTATACTTCGCCTGGGAACTCTACAAGTTCACCAGCCATTGCGTTTTCAAGACCATAGATACGAGCAACCCCGTCCCCTACGGAAAGAACGCTACCTGTTTCACTTACTTCAATCTTTTTGTTGTATTGATTGATTTGCTCTTTGAGAACGCGACTGATCTCGTCAGCACGGATTTGTGTTTCCATTGTTAGTTGGCTCTCCTGTTTAGTTCTTCATTTAATTTTTTAAGATGAGTGTCGATGCTGTCATCGAAAGTCCAGCCGCCTACAGTGGCAACCACGCCACCAAGCAGTTTGGAATCCTGTTCGTACGTCAGAACGATTTTCTTATTCAAAACTTTAGTGATTTTTTGTTCGATGTCTTTTTGAGCATCCGCCGCCAAAGGCTGGGCAGAACGAACCACTCCGCGAGTCACGCCGTCTTCCAGATCCAGAAGGTCGCGGTAGGCGAAGGAGATTTGCTCAAGAACACCGAAGCGGTTTTTTTCAGCCAGAAGAACAAGTGTGTTCACCACTTCTTCAGACACACCTTTGCCGGACAAAGATGCTTTTACAGCTGCGATCTTCTGATCAGAACCGATCATTGGATTTTCGAAATAGTTTTTTACAGAGGCATCGCCCGCGAAGGACTTCACCAGCGCTTGCAGTTCTGCGTGCACTTGAGTGTGGATGCCTTTTTGCTTTGCTACAGCCAGAAGGGCTTTTGCGTATCTTTTGGAAATCTCGCTGACTCTCATCGGCTTACACTCCAACGTTGTTGATGAAATCTTTTTGCAGTTTTTGCTGATCGGAAGAACCAAGGTCCTTCGTCAAAACGATGCGGGCTGCTTCAACAGAATCCTGCAGAAGCTGGGTGCGAAGCTCTTTTTGAGCGCGCTGAACTTCAAGACGTGCTGTCAGTTCGGCATCATTTTTAATACGTTTTGTAACGTCATTGGCTTCTTCAAGAATTTGCTTCTTAAGATCTTCAGCGTGAGTCTGTGCTTTGCGCAGGTTCTCTTCACGGGTCTGATCCAGATTTGCCAGTTTGTTCTTGATATCAACGAATTCTTTTTCAGCCTGCTCACGCGCAAACGCGGATTTCTGAGCCGCTTCCAGGTAAGCCGCTTTACGACCTGCAAAGAAGGACACGATGGCATCTTTAGTAAAGTAGATGATCGCCGCAAACAGGATCGTCAGGTTGATCGCCTGGAACATGATTGTGGAAGTTGGGATATGATTGTCACCGTGATGACCGCCACCTGCTGCGAATACCGCTGCTGGAGCCAGAAGTACCAATACATTCAAAATCAATTTCATATGCACTACTCTCTTATTTGCCAAGAAGCTTGCTGGTGATTGCCATCGCTACAGAATTTGTCTGGGACTTCAATTCACCCGCCGCAGTTGCAACCGCACTGGTGATGGAGTTTCTGTTGTCCTGAACAAGTTTGTCCGCCTCTGCGCGAGCTTTGGAAACTGCAGATTCGTAATCTTTGGTCGCCTGAGATTTGGCCGCATCAATGATGGATTTCATCTGGCTGTTCAGATCACGGGTTTTTACTTCGTACTCTGTCTGCAACTCTACGGATTTGTTTTGATATTCAAGAGCAAGATCTTCGCCGCCCTTGGTTCTTCTTTCTCTTTCTTCCAATGCATGCGCATACGGACCGAAGACGACTTTGCTTAAAAAGATCAAAGCGATTGCGAAGAACACAAACTGAATGCCGGCCGTGGTATTGATACCTAGTTGTGCAAAAATGTCCATTTTGTTGAAATCCCTACTGATTTTTTGACCTTCGGGATTAGCATTGGGGGCCGGAACAGGTCAAGGCGAATTTCTAATTGATAATGTTCGCTGCCTAAGACTTAGGCATGTAGGACGCGCCCTCGAAAACGACGCCTTCGTCGATTCGCAGGCTTGGGGATGTCACGGTGCCTTTAAAGATGGCCGGAGGGTGCATGATAACCCTGCGACGGGCAAAGAGATTTCCCTCCACCCGGCCGCTAATAACGATCGTATCAGCTTCGATCTGGGCCGTTACAGAGGCCCCTTCGTTGATAACGATGGTATCCTTGGTAAAGATTTCCCCCTTAAAATCACCGCCAATTTGAACGGTCCCCTCGAAGCTGAGCTTTCCTTCGAAATGGGTCCCCTGGTCAAGGATTGCCGTCACATGACCAGTCAAAAGATCTTCTTGGAGTGCGGGGGAAAGGTTTACTGCCATCCTTCTTTAAGCCTATCTACCATATTGGTCAGTTCGTCATCGGAATAGAAGTGAATGGTGATTTTACCTTTTGAATTGGCATAATCAATGTTCACTTTCGTACCCAGCATTTTCTGAAGCTCATCGCTCAAACCAGAAATCAAACGCTGGGTTACATTAGAATCAAAAGTCGGTGCCTCTTCAACTTCCTCGTGACCTTTCACGACGGCTTGCACCATTTTTTCCAGCTTACGAACCGCGATTTTTTCGTTAACCACTTTTTTCGCAAATTCGATCTGCTTCTTTGGATCCTGCAAAGAAAGAAGAACCTTGGCGTGACCCACGGAAAGTTCGTTTCCAGAGATCATCTCTTTTACAGAGTCAGGCAAAGACAACAAACGAACGGCGTTGGCCACCGTTGCACGGTCACGACCCACCTTCTCTGCAACCTGCTGCTGAGACAGTTTAAACTCGGAAATCAGACGGGAGTAACCTTCTGCTTCCTCGATCGGGTTCAGATCTTCACGCTGAATGTTCTCAACAATCGCCAGTTCCAGCGCTTGTTTGTCATCGTAATTCTTAAGGATAACTGGAACTTCATGCAATCCCGCCAGTTGGGATGCACGCCAGCGGCGTTCACCGGCCACGATTTCCAGTTTCCCGGAAGCCGTACGACGAGCCACGATGGGCTGAAGAATACCGTTCTCTTTAATAGACTGAGCAAGCTCCTGAAGAGGCTCTTTCTCAAAAGTTCTACGAGGCTGGTATTGACCAGGTGAAAGCTTATCAATTCCCACTTTCCAGATTTTGCTCTCAGGGTCTACGGGAGGGGCGACGGGTGTCGCTGTTTGAGGAGCAGCCGCTGGAGCGGGAGTTGTAGCTACTGTATTATTAATAGATGTGGCAGCAGGTGCCTTCGGAGCTGCCGGAGCTTGTTCCGGAGCCGGACCACCCAACAAAGAGCCCAAGCCGCGGCCCAGGCCTTTTTTCTTGTTTGAGGATTCTACAGCAATATCAGACATTTAAATTCCCCTTCTTATGCCATTTGTTCTGTCTGTGGAGCCATTTCCGGCGTCACTTTTACTTCCGAGCGAGCAATCACTTCACGTGCAAGCTCTAGGTATCTGACGGCGCCGATGGATTTGCTGTCGTACTCGAAGATGGATTGTCCATGGCTTGGTGCCTCACTGAGGCGTACATTTCTTGGAATGATGGCGTTGAATACTTTCTCGCCAAAGTGGTTCTTAATCTCGGTCACTACTTGGTGACTCAGATTATTTCGAATATCAAACATCGTCAGAACGATGCCTTCGATATGCAGTTGAGGATTCAAATTCTTTTTGATTAGTCCCGCCGTATTCAAAAGCTGACTAAGCCCTTCAAGTGCATAGTACTCACACTGCAGAGGCACAAGGAAACTGTCCGCCGCATTCAAGGAGTTCAAAGTCAAAAGACCCAAAGATGGAGGGCAATCAATGATCACAAAGTCATATTGATCAGCCACTGTGGCAATGGCTTGCTTCAGACGGTACTCACGCTGCGGCATATCAACCAATTCAATCTCCGCACCCACCAGATCCGGATTAGCCGTGGATACTTGAAGGTTCGGATTGGAGGTCTTTTGAGTAGCCTCGGTCAGAGTTTTTTCGCCGATGAGTACGTGGTAGCTATTCGCATCCTGGCTTTCGTATCTTTTGATACCCAAACCGCTGGAGGCATTGCCTTGAGGATCCATATCGATCAAAAGAACTCTTTTTCCAAGAGACGCCAAGGCAGAAGAGAGGTTCACAGACGTCGTTGTCTTACCAACACCACCCTTTTGATTCGCTATGCAGATTGTTTTTGCCATTTTTCCTCCTTGAGCTAAAAAAATCCTCCTTTTTGCGTGAACATTCAAGAATAAAGACCAGTTTTTCGCGCGCCGTCTTATGTTTTTCGCGTTTTTTGCCGATGTTCCACGTGGAACAACTGTATTTATGAGAATAATCACCCTGTTTCTTCTTACTTTCAGCCTTATTGCGTGCAGTAAGCCGGATCCAAACCCGGAACTGAAAGATCCTATATTCAACGACTATCAATCACAGCTTGGCGCCACTTCGGCCGCTCTTGAATCCGAGAAAAAGGGTCTTGAGGGATTTGAGAAGGAACTGACCGAGGTTGTTCCGCAAACAGGTCAGATTAAATACGCCCAGAAACGTGTGCGCGAATCCAAAGAAAAGATCACGCGCCTGGAGCAAGAAAAGCAGTATCTGGAGCTAAAGATTGAAGCCCGCCGAAAGGAAGCAAAGCGCTCCTACAACAAAGCCTTTAAAAAGGGCGAGACTTGGCCTGATCCCCAGGAATGGGCGTCCTATCAGACCGAACAGCGCTTTAGAAATGCCAAAAAAAGCTGGGACGTGAAAGAAAGAATGAAAGAAGTCGGCCTAGGGGAAGAAAAAACCCCCGAACCAGCGGCCGGGGGTCATCATTAGCGCCTTTTCGGATGTTCCACGTGGAACATCACGCGATCTTGTCTGTTTTCACCACTGAAAACTTAATAGCCCCGATCGGAAGCTTGTATTCCCCCACGAGCGACGGCGTCCATACGGAACAAAGCTGGGTCGGAATATCTCCCACTTCAATCCCCCACTCCTCGCTCTTCAGGTGATAGAAAACACCGCCTTTAGGGACCACTTTACGGGTCATCATGATGGACTTGGAAATATTCGCCAGTCCGCGGGCCATCACATAGTTCATAGAGCCATCCGGGAAAGACTCGATGGTTTTGTTCTCGACCGTCACGTTAGAAAGCTTCAAAACGCCCGCCATGTGGGTCAAGAACTCGCACTTCTTCTGATCGACCTCAACAAGGACTACTTGCACCTTGGGATACAAAAGAGCGAACACCATACCCGGGAAACCGTTGCCGGACCCCAGGTCATAGACTTTATCTAGGTTAGGATTGGATTTCATAATGGCCTGAGAGGCCAGGATCGAATCGGCAAAATGAAGAGCATCCGCCACAAAAAGCGTCTTGGCTGAAATAAGATTCAGAGTTCGATTAAACTTCAATAGCTCTTCATGGTAGGTCTTAAGTCGAGCTCTCAGATCTGGACTTAGATCAGGGAACCACTCATCAATGCGCCAGTATACTATCGGTGCTGCCTGTTCCTGATTGTCCTTCAAGCCCCATCTCCTTGATCTTTTTATGACCTTTTAGATGGATCATTATAGCCTGAATAGCGGATGGATTAACACCACTTATCCGCTGAGCTTGACCTAAGGTACGGGGCTTAACGCGTTGCAGCTTATCCTTCTCTTCATTGGAAAGACCCCGGATTTCACCATACTCCAGCCCCTCCGGAAGGAGCATTTCTTCCAGGCGTTTGGACTGAGTGATCAGGTCCATCTGGCGTTTGACGTAACCCGAGTACTTCACCTCAATTTCGACCGGCTCAACTACATTCGGATCCGGATCCAGCTCAAAATTTAGCAGTTCCAGGTGTGAACTCGTTAGCTCGGGGCGACGCAGCAACTCTTCGAAAGTTAAGGACTTCGACATAGCTGGAGTCGGGATTGTTGCCAAAATAGCCTGAATATCTTTGGTTGGATAAAGCACGGTGTTCTTCAAACGATCATGCAAAGTCTGACGGCGGGCACGCAAGTTCGTCAAAAGCTCAAAAGACTCTTCGGAAACAAGACCCAGTTGGCGACCCAAGTCACTCAACCTGTCGATAGTATTGTCTTCTCGCAAAACAAGTCTGTGCTCTGCGCGCGAAGTGAACATACGATACGGTTCGCGCGTTCCTTTCGTCACAAGATCATCGATCATCACACCCATATAGGCCTGATCACGACTCAAGATAAATTCCTCGCGACCCAAAATACTGTGAGCCGCATTGATTCCCGCAATCAAACCCTGCGCCGCCGCTTCTTCATAACCGGAAGTGCCGTTGATCTGACCTGCCAGGAACAACTGACGAATGGTTCTGGTTTCAAGGCGATGCCAAATCTGGGTCGGCTCGATATAGTCATACTCCACCGCATAGCCGTAGCGTGCGACTTTCACGTTTTCAAGACCCGGGATGGTTTTTAAGAACCGATCCTGAACATCTTCCGGAAGGCTGGTGGAAATACCCTGCAGATAAATCAAATCCGTGGAAAGCCCTTCCGGCTCCAGGAATGTCTGGTGGCTGGTTCTTTCTGCGAAACGAGTGATTTTATCTTCAATCGAAGGACAATAACGAGGACCCACACCTTCAATAATCCCGCAGTACATAGGGGATTTATCCAGGTTGCCCCGGATGATGTCATGGGTTTCTTCCGTCGTGCGAGTCAGGTAACAAAGCACCTGGGGAAGTTTCAATTTATCAGAGGAACGGAAGCTGAATGGATAAACTTTTTCATCCCCGGCTTGCGGAATGGTTTTAGACCAGTCGATAGAATCTTTCAGCAAACGCGCCGGAGTTCCGGTTTTAAGTCTTTTGACTTCAAAACCGAACTGCGCCAATTGATCAGACAACCCGATCGAAGGCTGATCCCCCACGCGGCCGCCCGCTTCCTGACGAAGACCGATATGCATAACCCCGTTCATGAAAGTTCCGGTGGTGATGATGGTCGCCTTACCGAAAATCTCAGAACCATCCTGCAAAACCACACCCACACACAGATCCTTTTCCAGTATCAGGCGTTTTACTTCCCCTTGAAGAACCTCAAGGTTAGGCTGGTTGTACAAGGCCTCTTTCTGGAATTGAGAATACAAGTGCTTGTCGTTCTGAACACGGGTGCCGCGAACCGCGGGACCTTTCGAGGCATTCAAGCGTTTATACTGGATGCAGGTTTCATCAGCTGCAACACCCATCTGACCGCCCAGCACATCGATCTCGCGAACCATGTGTCCCTTGGCAAGTCCCCCGATGGACGGGTTGCAACTCATATAACCGATACGATCCGTATTGGTGGTCACCATCAGGGTGTTCAAACCCAGACGCGCAGAAGACAGACACGCCTCAATACCCGCGTGGCCGGCACCGACAACAATCACATCATATTTTTTGTTAGCCATAATTATTTCCCGATACAAAACTCTTTAAAGACCCGGTCCATGATCTGATCATCAAACCGTTTCCCCAAAGTTTCGTGGATCGCAATGAGAGCTTCTTTAAACTCAAGAGCCAAAAACTCAGCACCTAACCCTTGCGCCACGACTGATTGTGAACGTTGGGTGTTTTCAAGGGCGCGGGAAAGATTCTCGAAATGACGGGCATTGGAAATCAGCACTGTGTTTTCCACCTGCAAATCGGTGAACTCTTTCACCAGGTCCTTAAGCACCTCAGAACGCACCTTTTTATCAAGAGCGCTGACAAAGAACACCCTTCTTGTGAAGAAAGCCCCAGGGTCCGTCAGTTTTTGGAAAAATTTACTGTTTTTCAGTGTTTTTTCGACAGTTTCCAGGGGTTTAGACCCCCCTATTTTGTCGGTTTTATTGGCCAGAATATAGGTTTTTGCCGGGTCCAAAGACTCCAAAATCTGCAGCTCTTCAGCTCCCAGGCCCTTTTCGATGTCGTAAACAAAGAACACCACATCGGATTCATTCTGCGCTTCATAGCTTTTCTGGATACCAATTCGCTCCACCAGATCAGTGGCTTCATCACGAAGGCCGGCGGTATCCACGAAAGTGAACTTCACGCCCTCAAAAGTCGTATCCCCGTGAATCACATCCCGCGTGGTTCCTGGGATGTCCGTCACAATGGCCCGTTCGTCTTCCAGGAACAAGTTCAGCAAACTGGATTTACCCACATTCGGAAGACCGGTCAGAACAATACGGAAACCGTCCTTCAACAGACGGCCCACCTTGAAAGTGGCCACCAGTTCCTTCAGACCCGCTTCGATTTTCTTCAGACGAACCTGAATGACATTTTCTTCGATGACTTCAATGCCCTCAGTGGAAAAATCAATACTGGCTTCGGCGTGCGCCAGAATCCAGGTCATATCATCTTCGATTTCTTCAAGCTTGTGGGAAAGAGTCCCCTTAAGCTGGCGCAGGGCCAGTTTGGCGGCTTGCTGGCTTTGGGATTCGATCAAAGAAAGAACGGATTCCGCCTGAACCAGATCCAGCTTCCCGTTCATAAACGCGCGGAAAGTAAATTCCCCGCGATCCGCCGGACGAGCACCCAGATTGACTAATTGATTCAAGATTGTTTGGCAGATCAGCGGGCTTCCGTGGCAGGAGATTTCAATAACCTCTTCACCGGTGAAAGAACGGCCTTCTTTGAAGTAGGTTGCCAGAACCTCGTCAATCTCATCGCCTGACTGGGAGTTTTTCAGATTCCCGAAATAGACTTTGTGAGACTCAGGATGTGCCGGCAAAAACGGGCAGATTTTAGAGACGATATTTAAAGTCTGGGGCCCACTGACTCTGATAACAGAGATACCGCCCACTCCATGAGGAGTGGAGATCGCACAGATTGTATCCTTATCACGATCTCCGCGGATCATAGGCCCCACTTACAGCTCACTAGTCGTGAGCAGCTTCTTCCGCGCCACCAGCAGCATTGTTAGAGCCGCCTTTAGCTGGATAAATTTTGATTTTTTTGTACAGACCATCACCCAAAGAGCGGCTTTTTACGCGCGGATCTTTTGCCAGGTACTGGTGAACAACTTTGCGGTCTTTCGGCGGAAGAGCTCTGTAGTAAACAGATTTCCCCTGCTCGATGCAGATCGCTTTCAGGTTTTCCGCACGCTCAATCAAAGCATTCGCAGATTCATCACGGTACCCACCGCAGTCCACTGTGATATTTGTCTTATCTTCAGGGAAGTTGTGCTGGATCACGCGTTTTAAGAACAACTGGAATGCATCCAGCATCTGTCCTTTTTTGTCTTTCAGAATCTCTTCATCAGCGCCAGAGAACTGAACAGCCAAAGTTACGGAGCCGTCTTCTTCTTTCTCGGTCACGATCTCAAAAGACAGTTCAAACTGAGCTTTCTCGATGATCCCTTCCAAAGTTTTTTCAACAAGGGCTTCCACTTCGTTGTTAGCACCTTTGCTTTTCCCCCCGAAAAGCTTACTAAAAAAACCCATTATGCCTCCTATTTATAAATAAAAAATAAATCTAAAACTATCACCCAAAGACTAAGCGGTTACTGCTTTGGTCTTTGGCTCTCTCATGATCAGCCATTGCTGGATAATACCAAACAGGGTGCTGACAACCATATAAAGAGTCAGACCAGCCGGAAGCTGCAACATGAACAATGAGAACACCACCGGCAGGAATGCCATGATTTTCGCCTGAGTCGGATCCATCGTGCTTGGCGTGATCTTCTGCTGAATGTACATGAAGATCGCCATGGAAACCGGCAACACATAGAACTTGTCATGAGAGCTCAGGTCCGTGATCCACAGGATGAATGGAGAATTATAAAGCTCGATGGAGGAACCAATCACGCGATACAAGGCGAAGAACACCGGGATCTGAAGCAACATCGGCAGACAGCCGCCCAGGGGGTTTGCGCCGTTTTGTTTCATCACGGCCATCATTTCCTGGTTCAAACGCATTGGATCTTCTTTGTACTTTTCACGCAGACCCTGAATGATCGGCTGAACCTTTTGCATCGCCTTCATGGACTTGAAGGACATGATATTGAAAGGCAATACGCACAGACGAACCAACAAGGTCAGGATGATGATTGCAAAACCCCAGTTGCCGACAACCGAGTGAGCGGCTTTCATCACATAAAGAAGCGGACGGGCAATAAAGCCGAAGAAACCAAAGTCGATCAGGCTTGCCATTTCCGGATCCACCGCTTTCAAAGCGTCGATGGATTTAGGACCCGCATAGAAGACTTCAGAGAAAGTCATTTCAGACTTCACGGAAGCTGGCTTGTAAACCAGTTCCGCCATCGCGGTTTTTGCGTTGATCTGAGCGTTTAATTTTACTTCCGGCATGATTTCGGACTTGTCCAAAATAGCCGCTGCGAAGTACTGGGAGCTTACAGAAACAAGAGATGTTGAAGGGAAGTCTTTTACCACGTCCTCTTTAGCACCGCTGAAATTCACGGTGTCGTGTTTGCCACCGTTATGAGTGACAAAGAAATCCTGGTGTTCATAGGAAGGGAACAGGAAAGAAGTGGAAGCCTGAGTGTGGATGGATTCCGGGATCAACAAAGAGAAGCCTTTTTTGAAGTCTTCAGTCGGGTTGGACACGGAGATTGTATTGGTGAAAGAGGAAGTATCAGCATTGAACTTCATCTCACGCTTAATCACCGTTTCACCCACGTGCGCGGTGCCGACATAGTGACCTGGAGCCTGTTCCGCCACATCAAATGCCAGAGGTTTTGAGTCCCCTGCCCAGCGCATTTCAAAAAGACCATCAGTGTTGGAAACTCCCAACTTGATATTGTTCTTTTCTTTATCCTGGTAGTTGTTGATGGTGTAACCCTTCAAACCCATACCAAAGCTGGTCATAACAAAGGACACTTTGTCGTTTTCGAAGTGGAATTCTTTCGCCGTAACTGGCGCTTCCACGATTTCAGATTTTGTATCGACGGTGTTTGCTGTGGCAGCAGGAGTTTCAGAAGTGGTCGCAGCAGTTGCAGATTTCTGCGTTTGTTCGGTCTGAGTCTTAGGTTTGTTATAGTCAGGATATTTTTTGCCGAGGTAAGTGTTCCATCCGTAATAAACGATAGCTACGGCGGCCACGGCAATAAGTGTTTTGGGATCAAAGAATGACGGGTTGTTATTCTTTTGTTGCATTGATTACTCCCTTTGCAAGAGGAACCGGATCATAACCATAAGGTCCTCCCGGTCGGCACTTGCAAACCCTTTTGGTGATTAACCAAATGGCTTTGTGTGTATGATGAGTCTTAATGGCTTCGAGTGCGTAGGCAGAACAACTTGGTTCGAATCGACAGGATCCACCTAAGTGAGTCGTCCCGATGGTTCGGTAAGCCCCGATGAAAACCCATAAGATGTACTTAAAGGTGTTTTCGTAGAGTTTCCAAACCACGGTCCATAGCTTTGACAAATTCCTCATGACTGAGACCTTTGTAAAAGTTTGCTTCCATAGGTTTAAAGATAAGATTGATGTCGGCTTCAAGGGTTTGTCCCGCCACAAGGAAGCTGCGGAAATACTCTCTGGTCCAACGCTTGAGTTTATTGCGTACGACGGCCGATCCAGTCTTGCGACTAGCGGTAACGCCAAAACGCAACTGACCTACCTGGTTTCTCTGATAATTCAGAAGCAACCACTTTGTAGGCCAGTGTCTTTTACCCGATTGTTTTAGAGAGAGAAATTCAGAGCTTCTCTTAATAACTTGCGCGGAATTATTTTCCACCAGTAGAAACCGTCAGACGCTTTCTACCTTTAGCGCGACGACGATTTAGAACTTCTTGACCGGCTTTAGTAGCCATACGAGCGCGGAAACCGTGTGTGGTTTTACGACGTTTATTAGATGGTTGGTATGTACGTTTCATAACTATCTCCCCAGGGTTTTTTTACGACGCTAAATGACGTCAAAGACACCTATATATGTATTCCACAAAGTTGGTTCCAACTAGATACGTGGGGCATTAATAAAGCACATTGCGACATGAAGGTCAACTGTTGAAAACTTCAGCTCCCCTTGTTAAGAGGACGCAGCGCTTGAGGGGAATCAC